>JAIUNZ010000018.1 GCA_020161455.1 Bacteroidota bacterium | reverse complement strand
GATTATCCTCACTACTTTACCCCAAATGGTGATGGAATACATGATACCTGGAATATTGCTGGGTTAGGAGATTATGCGCAAACTACCACAATATATATCTTTGATAGATATGGAAAACTATTAAAACAAATTAGTCCGGCTAGTCCTGGCTGGGATGGAACCTTCAACGGACAGCTTATGCCAGCTACAGACTATTGGTTTAGAGTAGATTATTTAGAGCAAGGAGTCATGAAACAATTTAGAGCACATTTCTCGTTGAAACGATAAGCAATACAAACTAAAACAAGCAACCCACTTAGCAATAAGTGGGTTTTTTATTTATTTGAAGTCGGGAAAGAAAGTTTGTTTAAATTTTTTAGATTAATACAAAAAATTAAAAACAACCTAAATATATCAAGCGTATTAAAAAAAAACCTGTAAATCAATGAATTACAAGGTTAAAAAGTGGAGTCGCCGAGAATCGAACTCGGGTCCAAACAAGGAAGCAAAGAGCTTTCTACACGTTTAGTTTCTGATTGGATTTTCGACATTTTGCTAGGCCAAAAACAGCCACAAAAAGCTTATCTTCTATATTTTTCGTAGCAGCTCCGAAGCTTCACTGCTCTTAGGTTTATTTTTACGATTCACCTTTACCGACCGCCACAAACCAAAGCTTTCGAGGTGAATCCTGCTTTCCTACCTAGTAGGACGAGGCTAATCTTACTATAAATTCAGATTATGCAGCAAGAGCGTAGTTTCCTTCGCCGTTTATGTTTTTGTGCTTTTGGATTTACGAGCAAAAAGTACAATGCTCGACGTGCTTACTGTCCGTTTCATCTTGCTGTCAAAACCAGTCGACCCCAAAGAATTACTGTTTAGCAAAAAATATACCACAAAATTACAAATTTCTTTTGAATGTAATGGTATCACAATATTTAAAATAATAACAATAGTTTCCTAAAGAAATAATTTTAGAGTTGTTATCTTTGATTAAATAAATAAAATGAAACACTTAGCACTACTTAGAGGCATTAATGTATCGGGTCATAAAATGATAAAAATGGATGCATTGAAAAAAGCATTGGAAGCAATTGGTTTTACTAATGTTTCAACTTATATACAATCCGGTAATGTATTTTTAGATAGTGAAGAGAAAAGTGCTGCTAAAGTTGGTTTTTTGATTAAACAAGAAATTTTTAAAACTTTTGGACACGATGTACCAATTATTATGATTACAAAAGAGGATTTACAAGCTTGTTTGGATAGAAATGATTTTTTAAATGAACCCGATATAGATTTGAAAAAATTATATGTTTCTTTTATTTCTTCTGAATTACCAGAAAATATGATTACCCAATTGAATTTAAATTATATAAAGCCCGATAAAATTCAACTAGATGGTAAAAGAATTTATTTAAAATACGATATTTCTCCTGCTAAAACAAGATTGGACAATAAGTGGATAGAAAAAAACGTGAATGTAATATCTACAACACGAAACTGGAATACAGTCAATAAATTACTAGAATTGTTTACAGAATAACTAAAAGTTTATATTTAAAATTCCTTGTGTGACTTGAACAACATTACCATCTCCATCATCTAAATTGGAAGAAAAAGTAGCAATCAGTTTGATGTCTGAATTTTCAGAAATGTTTGCGTTCAAACCAGAAGTAACACTATCAAAATAATCAGAATTATTAAAATATTGGATATAATACATACTTTGAGTACCTGTGACACCTTTCTCCATCCGTAGTATAATTACTTTTGATGGATCATCTGCTTGTTTTCCGGTAATAATAAAATCAGTATAATCAGGATTTACATCTTCTTCTACTGTAATATCTTTAAAATATTTAATAGTACCATCTATTTTTGCACTTAATGTTCTTGAGCTATCATGACCATCACTTTTTGTACAAGATGCACATATCAACAATATAAAAATAGGAAGTAATAGGATTTTGTTTTTCATAAAAAAGTATAGAATACAAATTTAAATATTTAAATAAAAAAAATGGATATAATAAATGTTAAAAAATTTAAATATAACAAAATCAATATTTTTAATTAGTAATTACTCTTAAACTTTTTATACATTTGTTAAAGTGGATGATTTCTCTCCCAAAAAGAAGGAATAAAAATTTAAAAATAGTCTGTAACACTTTAAAAAGTATGTAAAGACAAAAAAATAAAAAAAATGTCAGTTTTAGATAAAATGAGTTCAGCAAATGCAATTGCTTTAGAAGACAAATACGGTGCGCATAATTACCATCCATTACCAGTCGTATTAAGTAGAGGAGAAGGTGTTTATGTTTGGGATGTTGAAGGGAAAAAATATTATGATTTTTTATCGGCTTATTCAGCTGTGAATCAAGGTCATTGCCACCCAAAAATTGTGAATGCAATGATTAACCAAGCGCAAACTTTGACACTTACATCAAGAGCTTTTTATAACGACAAACTTGGAGTTTATGAAGAATTTGTAACTAATTATTTTGGTTTTGATAAAGTATTGCCCATGAATACTGGAGCAGAAGCTGTAGAAACTGCCATAAAGATTTGCAGAAAATGGGCCTACGAGAAAAAAGGAATTGCAGAAAACGAAGCACAAATTATAGTTTGTGATGGTAATTTTCATGGAAGAACTACCACAATAATTTCGTTCTCAAATGATGAAAATGCCAGAAAGAATTTTGGACCATACACTTCAGGATTCATAAAAATACCTTATGATGATATTGATGCTTTAGAAAAAACAATTAAATCGTCAAAAAATATTGCAGGATTTCTAGTAGAACCCATTCAAGGTGAGGCAGGAGTTTATGTACCAAGTGAAGGCTATTTAACCAAAGCAAAGGCTTTGTGTGAAGCTAACAATGTACTGTTTATTGCTGATGAAGTACAAACTGGAATAGCAAGAACAGGAAAATTATTAGCAGTTAATCATGAAAATGTGCAGCCTGATATTTTAATACTAGGAAAAGCAATTTCTGGTGGTGCTTATCCAGTTTCAGCGGTTTTGGCAAACGATGCTATTATGAATGTAATCAAACCAGGACAACATGGTTCTACTTTTGGCGGAAACCCAGTTGCAGCTGCAGTTGCCATCGCAGCATTAGAAGTGGTAAGAGATGAGAAGCTTTCGGAAAATGCAGAACATTTGGGAAAATTGTTTCGTTCAGAAATTGCTAACTATATCGAAAAATCTACAATAGCAACTCTAGTTCGTGGAAAAGGTTTACTAAATGCAATAGTGATTAATGATACTGAGGAAAGTGATACCGCATGGAATATTTGTATAGCATTGCGAGACAATGGTTTATTGGCAAAACCTACTCACGGAAACATTATTCGTTTTGCGCCACCATTAGTAATGAATGAAGAACAATTATTAGATTGTGTTTCTATTATTATCAATACATTGAAGCAATTTGAAAAGTAATCAATTAACCTTTTTATAACCAAACAAAAACCAAATTTTATGGATGAACTAAACAAATTAGAATTGAATGAATTAGCTATTGATTCATTAAGAGTAAGTGCAAAATGGAGTACTTTTTTATCCATAATTGGATTTATAGGTATTGGATTTATGCTTATTGCAGCTCTATTCATTGGCACAGCTTTTAGTGCAATGTCTGGTCAATCGGAACTACAAGGCATGCAAACAATGAATCCAATGGCAGGTGTACTGAAATTTATGCCTTTGCTTTATGTTTTAATTGCAGTAATTTACTTTTTTCCAGTATATTATTTATTCAAATATGCTTCTGGAATGAAAAAAGCATTGAATTTTAGAAACAGCGAGATGGTAGCCGAATCATTGGTATATTTAAAATCACATCACAAATTTTTAGGAATTATGACCATTGTAATGATTTCATTATACATAGTTATAATTATTGGTGCAATGATTTTTGCGGCAACTATGGCTTCAAGCATGATGTAATACTATAAAATTAAGTTCAAATTAAACCAGCTTTTTCAGCTGGTTTTTTTATTTTTGTTAAAATTAAATTCCATGAAAAAATTAGCGTTACCTTTTATTATTGTTGCCTTAATTATTGGTACATATGAATACACAAAAGAGAAACCAAATATTTTTATAGTTTGTTTAGTAATCATACTATTCATGGTTGGAATGTTTCAGTTGAATGTCAAAATTCCAAGTAAATTTAGTGACGAAGACCAAGAAAACGAAATTAAAGACAATGATTAAAATAGGTGATAACGTTTCAGTTCTCGATGACGCCATAGATGGTGTTGTAAAAAGAATTACTGGTAAAACAATTACGGTTGAAACAACAGATGGATTTGATTTAAATTTTCAAGAAAACGAATTAATCATAATAGGAAGCAATAAATTGAACATCAGTTTTAATAAAAGTGAAATTGTTAATCAAAAAGAAATAGCAAAACCAAACTATGTAAATCGAGAAAAGAAATCTAAAAAAGAAATACCTGTTCCAGATTTTGATTTGCATATTGAAAAACTTGTAAAAAACTATAAATCATTATCTAATCACGAAATCTTAACCATTCAGTCGGAAACGGCAAAACGACATATTGACTTTGCTATCAGAAATAGAATTCCAAAAATTGTATTGATTCATGGTGTAGGTGAAGGCATTCTAAAATCCGAACTTGATTTTCTTTTAGGTAGATATGAAGGTGTTACCTTTCGAGAAGCTAATTATCAAAAATACGGACAAGGTGCAACTGAAATCTATTTTAAACAAAATAAATAAACAAAAAAGTCTCGATAAATCAAGACTTTTTAACTTTTAACTAAAACTAACCAATTTATTTTTAAAAAAAACTAAAAATTTATTAAGCGATATTACTTTCTTGTCCAACGATAGTTTTTAAAACTTTTTTAAGTAAAATTTTGTTTGTTTGAATTCCAGAGTTAATTAAATGTTTTTTACCGAAAGATAAAGTTGAAGTTTTAGCTTCAGGAGTTGAAGTTGTACTTCCAACAAACCAAATTGCAAATTCAGTAGAAGTAGAAGCAACTGTATTTTCGGTAGAAACAATTGTTGTAGTTTCAACGATAGAAACTGTTTCTTTAGTTTCTTGAGCAAACATTGTAGAAGATGATAAAAACAATACTACAAATAAAACAAACATTTTAATGTTAGAATTTTTTTGAGTTGTAGTGTTAGATGTTTTCATAATTTCTGTGTTTTTCGTTTTAATTACATGTCAAAGATAGGTTGACACCTTTCTGAAGCACAATTTTTTCGACAACTAACCCAGATTGTCGTTTAATCGACAAAACCAATGACATCAAGGGTTTTCAGCGTATTAAATTTGCACTTCATCTATAAAATGTTAAAAAAACGTGTATTTCATCGATGAAATTCCAAAAAATTCTATGAACTACATCCTTAAAAAGGAAAACAGAATCAGAATAACCGAAAACTCGTAAAATCTTAGTAAATTAGCATACTATTATAAGTAAAGATTAAGAAAATGAAAGTGGAACAAAAAGGAAACAACACGATTATTAAAAATACGCAATATAAAACAGCTGAGTTTTTGTCTAAACTATCGCAGGAATACACTACTTTTAAAGATAAAAACCTGATCGTTGATATTTCGTTTGATGCTGGTTTAAAACTTGTTGATGTAAAGTCTTTTTCAGATTTAATTAAAAAACATAAAAAAAACAAAAAATCATTCGTTCTGGTTGCAAATGATTTTGATTTTAATACCGTTCCAGCTAGTATTACTTTAGTTCCTTCTATACTCGAAGCACATGATATCATCGAAATGGAAGAAATAGAAAGAGATTTAGGCTTTTAAAAACAATCCAATCAATTAATGAAATTAACCATTTTGGGCTGTTATGCCGCTACACCAAGAACGATAACCAATCCAACTTCACAAGTTTTAGAAATTAGAAATCGAATGTTTCTGATAGACTGTGGAGAGGGAACACAGGTGCAACTTCGAAAAAATAAAATTAAATTTTCCAAAATCAATCATATTTTTATTTCTCATTTGCATGGCGATCATTTTTATGGATTGGTAGGATTGATTTCAACCTTTATGTTGTTGAACCGGCAAACGGATTTACATGTGTATGGTCCAAAAGGAATTAAAGAGATTATACTACTCCAGTTAAAATATTCCAATTCATACACAGGCTATAATTTATATTTTCACGAATTAGATTCAAAAGAAAGTGAAGTAGTTTATGAAGACGATAAAGTACTCGTTAAAACAATTCCATTAAAACACAGGATTTATACCAATGGCTATCTTTTTGAAGAAAAGCCAAGAGAACGAAAATTAAACATTGCTGCAGTAGAAGAACTCGAAATAGACAGATGCTATTATCAGAATATTAAAAACGGAAAAGATTTTTTGTTAGAAAGTGGAAAATTAATTCCAAATGACCAATTAACTTTTGACGCCGTTGCTCCAATGAAATATGCTTTTTGTAGCGATACTATGTATGATGAATCGATAATTTCGTTAATACATGAAGTTGATGTTTTGTATCATGAAACTACATTTTTAGAAGCAGAAGCTGATAAAGCAGAGAAAACAATGCATAGTACAGCGATTCAAGCGGCAACCATTGCTAAAAAAGCTAATGTGAAAAATTTAATTCTTGGACATTATAGTACTAGATATTCATCGATTGAATTTTTTAAGAATGAAGCCGAAACTGTTTTCTCAAAGGTTTTATTAGCCGACGATGGAAAATCATTTGATTTTGAAAATTAATTCCCAATAGAAATGAAAGATTTAAGCAATTATAGAAAATCTTATGAAAAAAGTGAACTTTTGGAAACCAATATTCCCGAAGATCCAATCAATTTATTTCACAAATGGTTTTACGAAACTGAAGAGTTTGGAAATATTGAAGAAGTAAATGCCATGACAGTAGCAACAATTGGATTAGATGGTTTTCCAAAAAGTAGAGTAGTACTTTTGAAAAAATTTAACGAAGAAGGATTTATTTTCTACACCAATTACAGTTCAGAAAAAGGAAAAGCCATTTTAAACAATCCGAATATATGTTTATCATTCTTTTGGCACAGCATGGAAAGACAAGTTATTATAAAAGGAATGGCAGAGAAAACTTCTGAAATCATATCGGATAATTATTTTCAATCAAGACCAGATGGAAGTAAGCTTGGCGCAATAGTTTCATCGCAAAGCGACGTGATTCCGTCTCGAAATTATTTGGATGAAAAGTTAAAACAATTGGAAAAGCAATTTGACGGAAAAGAAATTCCACGACCTGATTTTTGGGGAGGTTTTTTAGTAAGACCAGTTGAAGTTGAGTTTTGGCAAGGAAGAGCCAATAGACTACATGATAGAATTCGTTACAAAATTCAGGAGGATTTTACTTGGAAAATTGAACGATTGTCACCATGAATTTACTATTCAATTATTATAAAAACCACTTTTAAGTGGTTTTTATTATTTTAATATTTAAATTGTCACTATTTAAAAAATATTCTTTTGTAAGATTAATTTATTAATAAAATAAATAATTATGCATTTCGTCGATTTTATTTGTTATTTAAACGATGATTGATGTATTATTGCTGAACCAAATCAAACAATACGTTCTGTCAATATTAATCAATAAAGTGTTT
>JAIUNZ010000017.1 GCA_020161455.1 Bacteroidota bacterium | reverse complement strand
AATCGCTTTTAAAAAGGTTGTTTTTTTAATTCTTGTCAAATCTTATTTTTTTGGTAGTGGTTGCGCAACAGCTACCGCTGTTGTGCGATGGCTTTCTTTCTGTCCCAAATTAACGCAGAACTAAAAATTTTATCTTCATCTTTTAAATCTAAAAAAGGTTCTAATGTAGTAATTTCCATATTAACATTTCCTTTTTCGCTGGAACACAAAGTTTTTTTAATATTTTCGTAAATTTTAAAATCTTCTTCATAGTAACCAGGAAAGGCAATACTTATTTGCACATTTCTAGATTTTGTTTTAAGATTAAACGTGTTTAAAAAGCAAATTAATTCTTTTGGTTCGTTTATAATGTTTACTCCAACATACATTTCAGGAAATTCATAATTTATCCAAAAAGGTTCAGTTAAAATTTCTTTTTCTGGGTTCAAAATTTGTTCTCTTATTTTTTCATTGTTTTTATTAAATAAAAATATATGACCATACTTTTCAAATCCTAATAAATAACCAATTTTTAAAAGTGAAATTGATGCTAATCGCATATTTCCTTTATCGGGAATTGGAATTTCAAATTTATATCTTTTGGTTGCAAATTTTCCAATTTCACCTTCAATTGGGAAAAAACCTTTCTCTTCGCTATCAATAAAACTTTTGTAATCTTTTGGATTTGAGTATTTTGAATGAATATTAAAAGTCATTTTACCTTTATTGTCAAAACTTAAATCAGCAGTTACTTTAGCACCATCTTTAGTTACTAACTTTGTTCTATGATTTGAATTTGGACTAAAACTTTTAAATTCTTGTTCTAATAGATAATTAAGTAATTCTAAATCCGTTTTATGTCCATTTCGATTATTACATTCTTTACAAGTCAAAATATTATCTTTTCCGCCAAGTGATTTAGGTGGATTATGTTCTAAAGTTAAATGATTTAGTTCGCTTGGTTTTAAATCTTTTTCGATGAAAACATTAAGACATAATGGGCAAAGAACTCCATACTCAAATTCAGTATCGAATTTAGCATTCGTTTTTTCTTTTATCCACTTTAAATTCTGTGAATAAATATCAAAAATTTTCTTTTTTTTTATGTCGTTTTTCGTCATTTTTTTTAAGCTATCGCACAACTTGTATATACCCGCTATAAAGTAGCGACTATACACCCAAAATAGGTTAGATTGTCGCTACTCAGTAGCGTTTTATATTTATTTTATCAAAACTAAACAATACCATTGTAATAAAAAAGAGCGAAATCCCCCTTTTTTCATTTACGCACCTAAAATAATTGCTGTTTCAAGCCAAAGTATTGTCGCAAGTACTAAAAAAGTTAGCGCATAGCGTATAAAAGTTAGCGCATGGCGTATAAAAAAAGTTGCAAGTCACTCAAAATGTAACACATTTTACCCAAAATGTAACACATTTTCACCCAAAGTGAACACATTTCATCTAAAATGTAACACATTTTCACCCAAAGTGAACACATTTCATCTAAAATGTAACACATTTTTACCCAAAGTGTAATGTATTTTCACCCAAAGTGAACACATTTTACCCAAAATGTAACGCATTTTTGGGTTTTGGCTCAAATTTTTGACCTGACAGCTCTAATTTTTGACCTTAAATGTTAAATTTTATATAAATATTTACTTTTTTATACCAATTGATATAATAAACGCAATAGGTTTTACGTTATATAGTTGAAATAGGATTTGAGATTTTTCTATAATTTACTAACTAAATAATTTATACTATGAGAATCAGATTTTGAAGGTTAAATTTCAGGAAGTTTTCTGCCACAGCCTAGATGCTTTTTCGCAGCTGTTGCTGGCGAAATTATTGTAACTATTGCTCCAGTGATTAATTTTGGTGTTGTAAATTATGGGTGCATTTGCGTACAAGGAAAACCCTTGGAAGATGTAAGCTTTATTAATGGGCAATTGGTGTTACCAGAAGGTACAGCCACGGTTCGGCATGATGTAAACAAATCGCGCGAAAAGTATTTAGTGGGTTGCAAATTACTGAAACTTACTTCTTTTATGTTTATGTTATCAATTCAGCGAGTGTTTCGCCTTTGAGCGACGTTCGCAAATTGATGGCGGCATAAATTTTAATTCCGTTTTTTTTGTAAAAACCCTTTTGGATTGCGACTGAAGGGTTTTTTTGTGCTTTGTCAAAAAGTAGTTGGCTGTTTTGTTTAAAAAAAAACCAAATTTCAATTTATTCAATTGGAATTTGGAATTTTTATATTGGATTTTAGGCTATTTATTCTTCGCCGTCGTCATCTTCGTCAAAGTTATCCGAATCTGAAAAATCATCGTCATCATCAGCGTCATCGTCATCATCGGAACCGCCTTTGTCTTTTAGTAAATCAACTTCATCGTCTTCATCATCACTTGACAAATCATCATCATCAAGATCAATTCCTTTTCCAGGCGCAATTGGCTCAATTACAGAGTCAATATCATCATCTTCATCGTATTTCTCCATTCTGCTAGCCAGTTTGGTACTCACTTTTACTAAATAAATAGTGTCTTCAGTTCGTACTTCTACTGCTTCAATCAATTCGTTTTGTGCATTTCTAAAACGAATAATATCGGAGTCGTCATATCCTTCCGGAAATTTTTCTACTAGTAAATTTAAGATGTCACCAGTAAGTTTTGCATAGTCAACGATAATTCTTTTCATAAATTATAAATCTAGTATGTAAGCAAATATTAGTGGAGCAACAATGGTTGCATCCGATTCAACAATAAATTTAGGGGTAGTAATATCAAGTTTTCCCCAAGTGATTTTCTCATTGGGTACTGCTCCAGAATAGGAGCCATAACTTGTTGTAGAGTCTGAAATTTGACAAAAGTAGCTCCAAAAAGGAACATCGTGCATTTCCATATCTTGATAAAGCATCGGTACTACACAAATTGGGAAATCGCCAGCGATTCCACCACCAATTTGGAAGAAACCAATTCCTTTTCCTTCACAATTTTTAGTGTACCAATCTGCCAACCACATCATGTATTCGATACCTGATTTCATGGTTGTTGGTTTGAACGTTCCTTTAATACAATAAGAAGCAAAAATATTTCCCATTGTACTATCTTCCCAACCAGGAACAACGATTGGTAAATTTTTCTCGGCGGCAGCAACCATCCAAGAATCTTTTGGATCGATTTCGTAGTATTGTTGCAACACACCCGAATTAATCATTTGATACATGAATTCATGCGGAAAATAACGTTCTCCTTTTGAATCGGCATTATTCCAAATATCAAATAAATGCGATTGTAATCTACGGAAAGCTTCTTCTTCGGGAATACAAGTATCCGTAACTCTATTATAATGGTTTTCTAATAAATCCCATTCTTCTTGAGGCGATAAATCTCTATAGTTTGGCACTCTTTTATAGGAGTTGTGCGCCACCAAGTTCATAATATCTTCTTCAAGATTGGCACCAGTACACGAAATAATATGCACTTTGTCTTGACGAATCATTTCGGCTAAAGATTTTCCTAATTCGGCTGTACTCATAGCACCAGCCAATGTTATCATCATTTTACCATTGTCAAGCAAATGTTCTTCATAGCCTTTTGCAGCGTCAACTAAAGCAGCTGCATTGAAATGAAGGTAATTTTTTTCTATGAATTGACTAATTGGTCCTTTGCTCATTTTGTTTTTTATTACGAATAGTTCGTGCTTCAAAGAAAAACTTTTTTTCTAAAACCACAAACAGTTATTACTATTTTATTTTGTTAATTTTTATACTATTTTTTAGTGTAGCCTAATATTTTTAATACATCATCCGCCGTTTGTTGCTCTGAAAAAACTTCGGTAGCCAAAATGCCATTTTCATCTCTATCGATTAAAATATGTTTTGGTTGCGGAATCAAACAGTGATGCAAACCACCAAATCCTCCAATAGTTTCTTGATAAGCACCAGTGTTGAAGAATCCAATATACAATGGTTTTTCTTTATTGTATTTTGGCAAATAAATGGCATTCATGTTTTGCTCGGAATTGTAATAATCATCGCTATCACAAGTCATTCCGCCTAATAAAACTCTTTCGTAAGTATCATTCCAGCGGTTTATTGCCAACATGATAAATCGTTTGTTGATTGCCCAAGTATCGGGTAGAGTAGTGATGAATGAACTGTCAATCATGTTCCAAGCTTCACGGTCATTTTGTTGTTTTTGGTACAGAACTTGATAAATAGCACCACCCGATTCGCCAACGGTAAACGAACCAAACTCGGTGAAAATATTTGGAACATCCACTTCGGCTTCGTCACATGCAATCTTGATTTGATTGATAATTTCATTAATCATGTATTGGTAATCGTAATCAAAAGCTAAAGAATTTTTTATTGGAAAACCGCCACCAATATTTAATCCGTCCAACGAAGGACATTCTTTTTTAAGTTGAATATAAACTTTAATACATTTTACCAATTCATTCCAATAATATGCGGTATCGTTGATACCAGTATTAATAAAGAAGTGAAGCATTTTTAATTCAAGATTGTCATTTTCTTGAATTTGTTTTTTGTAAAATTGAACAATGTTTTTGTATCCAATACCTAAGCGTGAAGTATAAAACTCGAATTTTGGTTCTTCTTCGGCAGCAATTCTAATTCCAATTTTGAATTTTCCTTTAATTTCTGCTTGAAGCAAATCTAATTCTTCATAATTATCAATAATTGGAATAGCGTTCTTGTGTCCGTTATTGATTAATCGTGCAATATTAGTAATGTATTGGTCTCTTTTAAAACCATTGCAAATGATGTGTGTGCTTTTGTTGATTTTGCCGTTTTCAAGCAAATTTTCTACAATATTAATGTCAAACGCAGAAGAAGTTTCAATATGAATGTTGTTTTTAAAAGCTTCATTCATTATGTATTCAAAGTGTGAGCTTTTTGTGCAATAACAATAGAAATACTTTCCTTCATACTTGTTTTTTTCCATGGCATTTCTAAACCAATTTTTGGCTCTTTTAATGTTGTTGGAAATTTGAGGTAAATAGGTAAACTTTAATGGTGTTCCATATTGCTCTACCAATTTCATTAAATCAATGTTATGAAATTGAAGCGCACTGTCTTTGTTTAAAGTAAATTCTTCTTGAGGGAAATAGTAAGTTTGATTTATTAAGTCGAAATATTTAGTGTTCATTGAGTTTTTTTATGAAGTGTATAGATTGTTTGAGACTAAAATCTATTGCAATTCAAACCCTAATGTTGGCATAAATAATGGGTAGCTTCTCTTTGAAAAGTAATTCAAATGGATTTACCAAGGCAGTCAAATTCTTTATTAAACTTGAATATACTAAGTGCAAATCAGTTTGAAGAAAAATATTTTCTTGACTTGAAACATTAAAAATGGTAATGTTTTTGTGTTTTTTCATTAGGGCAAATTTAAAAAATAATATTTCCTAAATCCAATAAAATGATTAAAAAAAAGTTAAGAGTTGTAATAATTGAATGCTCTGTTTATCAGTTCATTGTCTGCTTCTTGATTGTAAATTGTTTTTCCAATTCCATCAAGCAAACAAAATTGCACTTTTCCATATTCATTTTTTTTGTCATGAATGAGTAAATTCACGATTGGTTCTATGTCATTTTCAATAAAAATTACTTTTTCAAAATAATGTAAAAGTATTGATTTAATAAGTTCCAATTCGGTTTTAGAGATCAATTTTTTTTCAAAAGAAATATAACTTTCCATAATCATTCCAACAGCGATTGCTTCTCCATGTAGCAAGGTGTTCTTAGCGTCGTTTTCTAGAAAATAACTTTCAATAGCATGTCCAAGAGTATGACCGAAATTTAATGATTTTCGAATACCATTTTCGGTTAAATCTTGAGAAACAATTTCATTTTTAATGGCAACAGAACGATGGATAAGCGTGTCGATATCCGAACCATCAGATTGAGATAAATCAAGGAATTTCTCCCAATACGTTTTGTCATAAATCAAGCCGTGTTTCAACATTTCTGCAAGTCCAGAGCGCATTTGGTTTTGAGGTAAATCGGCTAAATATTCGGTATCTATAATTACCATTTTTGGAACATTGATAACGCCAATTTGATTTTTTAGAGTTCCCAAATCGACACCGTTTTTGCCGCCAATCGATGCGTCAACCATTGCCAATAAACTTGTTGGAATATTAATGAAATCAATGCCTCTTTTAAAAGTAGAAGCTACAAAACCTCCAATATCTGTAACTACGCCACCACCAAGATTGATTAGTAAGCTTTTTCTATCGCCACCAAGTTCGGTTAGTATCTTCCATATTTCAACACAAGTATTAATGTTTTTTTGTTCTTCACCAGCTTCAATTTCAATGATTTCAATTGTCTTTGTTGTAGCCAGATTGGGCAAGAAATGAGGTAAACAAAATTCATTAGTATTGCTATCGACCAATATAAATAGATTGGAATAATTTTCGTTTTCAATTATTTCACTTAAAAATTGATAGGCATTTTGTGAAAAATGGATGGAATATTCGTTAGCATTTATAGATTGCATTCTTGATTAATTTAAAAGGCAAAATAAGGTAAATTTTGCTTAATAATTATAAAGTCTGATTATATTTGCGTAATTATTTTAAGATATGGAAAAAATATTCAACAATACCGAAACTGCTTTCGCTCTAAAAACTGATACAGAATTAGATCGAGCATATTTTTTATTTAAAATGATAGCTAACGAACCATTAGTTCGAATTGGTACAGCGGTTACTAATTTTGCAATCAAAGCACATTTGCCAGTTGAAGGATTGATAAGAGCCACGGTTTTTGATCATTTTTGTGGCGGAGTGAATGAAGAAGATTGTCTTTCGGTTGTTGACAAAATGTACACTAAAGGTGTTTCATCTGTGTTGGATTATTCGGTAGAAGGAAAAGAAGAAGAGTCACAATTTGATATTGCTTTGCAAATGACTTTAAAGACTATTGAATTTGCAAAAGAACGTCAAGCTATTCCGTTTGCTGTTTTTAAACCAACAGGAATCGGACGATTTGATTTATATGTTAAAATAGGAGAGAAAAAAACGCTAACCGATTCTGAACAAATTGAATGGAATAGGGTAGTGGAACGATTTGATATTATCTGTAAAACAGCACATGAAAAAGACGTTGCTCTATTGATTGATGCCGAAGAAAGTTGGATGCAAGATGCTGCTGATGCCATTGTTACTGATATGATGCGAAAATACAATAAACAAAAAATTATTGTGTTCAATACCTTGCAAATGTACCGTTGGGACAGACTTGATTACTTGAAAAATCTGCATCAGTTAGCCAAGTCAGAAGGGTTTTTAATTGGCATGAAGTTGGTTCGTGGCGCATATATGGAAAAAGAAAATAAACGTGCCGAAGAAAAAGGATATAAATCACCAATATGCATTTCAAAACAAGCCACGGATGACAATTATGATGCATCTGTTCTTTATATGATGGAGCATTTAGAGATAATGTCCATTTTTGCAGGAACACATAATGAAGAAAGTTCGTATCAATTGATGAAAATGATGCAGCAAAAAAGTATCACGCCAAGTGATTCTCGAATTTGGTTTGGACAATTATATGGTATGAGCGATAACATCAGTTATAATTTAGCCGAAAAAGGGTATAACGTAGCCAAGTATTTACCATTTGGACCCGTTAGGGATGTAATGCCATATTTAATTCGCAGAGCAGAAGAAAATACATCAGTAGCAGGACAAACGAATAGAGAATTGAATTTATTGAAAACAGAAAAAGAAAGAAGAAAAGCGAATAGATAGCTTTAAACTTGTTCAATTTCAAGATTTCATATAATTATTTACTGCAAAATAATTATATGTTGTATTTGAATTCAATATATTTGGCTCCTTTTTGTAAAATAAAAAAGAGGAAATAAAAGCAATTTTAAAAAATGAAAATGAATACTTTTCTATATAAACTTCTGTTTATTTTTATTACAATGACTTCCTTTCAAGGATTTTCACAATGTTTTGAAATTCAAACAATTTTAGTCGATGCTTGTTCTGCAACGTCTCCTTCAAATGATGAAGGGTTTAACGAAATGGTTCGGTTTAAAATTGGACCAACGGCTTTAAACACGGCTACTTTATCCGTAAACTGGCCTTCAAATGCATGGACAGGGTTAATTCAAAATGCTACAACAGCTTCCAAAGTTTCAACGATAAATAATGCTATTGTTGCCGCTGGTAATTGTGGTCAAGTACTAGAACCAACTGGAGGTGTTTTGCCAGCCAATTCAGAAGTATTACTTATAACCAGTCAAAATTTTACAGTTAATTTTAATTCATTCTCATCCTTAAATAGTACATTATATATTATTTTTCAAAATAATACGACGACAACAGGCGGTCATTTTGGAAATTACAATGCAACTCCAGGAACTAGAACTTTGTCAATGACTTTTGGCGGAGGTTGTTCAGATACCGTGACTTATGAACGAAGCAACTTAATAAATAGTCTAGGAGGTTCAGGTGGAACATCAGCGGAACAAGATGGTGCTGCAGTAAATTTTACACCTGCAGGAGTTCCTTCCTATATAAATAATGGTTGTACTGCTCCTGTAACACCTTTTACAGTTAGTGTAACTGCAAACCCAAACAATTGTGTAGCACCAGGTACGGTCATAAACTTAACAGGAGTGGCAGAAGGATATCAATCATTAGCATGGACAACTTCTAATGGAACTGTTACGAATCCAACTAATCTAAATGCAACCTACACGGTTCCAACAAATGCAGTAGGAACAATAACTTTTACGCTTACTGCAACAAATGCATGCAATGCTACCACTAGCGCAACCGTTTCTATATCTATTGGGCCTGCTAAACCAACAGTTATTTCGCCGATAACCTATTGTCAAAATGCAGTTGCAACACCATTAATGGCTACACCAAGTACTGGAGGAACTTTAAATTGGTATGGTACAAATGCAACTGGAGGAACTGCTAGTGCAACAGCACCAACTCCATCTACCGCGGCATTAGGATCAACTACCTATTATGTAAGTCAAACGGTTGGTGGATGTGAAAGCACTAGGGCTGCTATAGTTGTTATTGTTACAAATCAACCTCCCACAGCAACACCTAGTTTGTTTTGTGACACGGCAAATTCAGGACCAAACTCTGTAGCTTTTGATTTCAATAATGCTGGTCAAACTAATTTTACCTACAGTTATACAATTGATGGTGGTCCGCCTGTAACTGGAATTCATACCTCACCAACTAATTTTACCGTCAATGGAGTTTTACCAGGACAAGTTGTTACTTTTACATTAACATGGAATGGTGTTTGTACTCCGACACAAACCGCCTCAACTACTGTTCCTAGCTTTAACCAAGTAGCTCCAATATGTTCAGGACAAACTTTTACATTACCAACTACATCAATAAATGGCAAGATTGGAACATGGTCGCCAGCAATTAATAATACAGCTACTACTACATATACATTTACTCCAAATGCTTCTCAATGTGCTTCACGGACTACAATGACAGTGGTTGTAAATCCTAATGTAACACCAACATTTAATGCTGTACCTTCAATTTGTGCTGGACAAACTTTATCACCATTACCAACCACTTCTACTAATGGGATTACCGGTTCATGGACACCAGCATTGAATAATACTGCAACAACAACTTATACATTTACTCCTGTATCTGGACAATGTGCCTCAACTGCAACGCTAACAATAAATATTACTCCAAATGTAACCCCAACATTTAATGCTGTTGCAGCAATTTGCAGTGGGCAAACTTTATCACCATTACCAACCACTTCTACAAATGGGATTACCGGTTCATGGTCACCTGCACTGAATAATACTGCAACTACAACTTATACTTTTACACCAAATGCTGGTCAATGTGCTACTACAACTACTTTAACAATTACGGTAAACCCAAATATAACTCCTACATTCAATCCTGTTGCGCCAATTTGTAGCGGTCAAACATTGTCTGCATTACCTACCACTTCAACAAACAGTATTACAGGAGCATGGTCACCAACTCTGAATAACACAGCAACAACAACTTATACTTTTACGCCAACTGTTGGTCAATGTGCCACCACTACTACTTTAACGATTACTGTTACTCCAAATGTAACTCCAACTTTCACGGCTGTTGCACCAATATGCAGCGGTGAAACTTTAACTGCTTTGCCAATAATATCGAACAATGGTTTTTCAGGTACTTGGTCACCAGCTTTAAATAACACCACAACTACGACCTATACTTTCACACCAAACACTGGGCAATGTGCCACCACAACAACTTTAACGATTGCTGTTAATCCAAATATTACCCCAACATTTAACGCTGTAGCGCCAATATGTAGTGGACAAACTTTAACTGCTTTGCCAACAACATCCAACAATGGTTTTTCAGGTACTTGGTCACCAGCTTTGAATAATACCGCTACTACTACTTATACTTTTACTCCAACTATTGGTCAATGTGCTTCAACGGCTACATTAACAATCACAGTTAATCCAAACGTTACTCCAACTTTTACAGCGGTAGCACCAATTTGTAGTGGTCAACCTTTAGCTGCTTTACCAACTAATTCTAATAACGGAATAATGGGAGCTTGGTCTCCTGCTCCTAACAATTTAACAACCACTACTTATACTTTTACTCCAACAGTAGGACAATGTGCTGTTTCAGCGACTTTGCAAATAGTTGTTATTCCTCAAATAAATCCTGTAGTTGATATAGTTGTGTCTTGTAACTCAAATGCCGTTACAGTTACTAATCCTACTGGAAATGATTATGAATATTCACTTGATGGACTTCCTTATCAAGCTAGTCCAATTTTCATAAATTTAGCTGATGGCAATCATACTGTTGTAGCACATCAAGTTCCTGCAAACTGTGTTTCTAATGCTACCAATTTTACAATTACAACTATTGCTAATGATGTAATTGTTAATCCAAATCCACCTGCTTTGACACTTTGTGATCCAAATAATGATGGGTTTTCTATATTTGATTTGACTAGTGCTTTAAACTCAATTACAGGTGGAACAAGTTATAATGTAACCTATCACGAAACATTAACCGATGCTACCATTAATGGAACTACTATTCCTAATCCGACGGCTTATTTTAGTATTAACCCATGGACACAAACTATATATATTAGAGTAGAATCGACTACTAGTACATGTTTTGAAATTGTCAACCTCCAATTAATCGTCAACCCAACACCAGAAGCTACAGTTCCAGCAGATTTGCATGAGTGTGATTACACAG
>JAIUNZ010000016.1 GCA_020161455.1 Bacteroidota bacterium | reverse complement strand
CAACTTTGTTTTGTTTATTGTTAATTATTAATCAAAGGTATTTTTATTATATTTAAATTAGAAACAAAGATATGAGCAGTATTACTTCACACAACTTCAAACTGCAACCTACAGGCGAACAACTGAAAGAAATCGTCATCAAACATGAGTATAAACCCATAGTAGTAAAAAAAGACACGTTGGTTTTTGATGTTAAGGCGTTTACTAATGGCAACGAACGCAAACTCAAAGAACAACTCGAAAAATTGCCTGGCGTAGAAGTAGATAAAAACGGTGGCGTAACCGTGCAAGGCAAAAAAGTAACCCAGTTTTTGGTAGAAGACAAATCGTTTTTTGGTGGTGGTACCAAACTGGGTGTCGAAAATATTCCTGCCGATGCGGTAGATAAAGTAGAAGTGATAGACCATTTTAATCAAGTAGGTTTTATGAAACAAGTGTCTGATAGTGATGAACTTGCGATGAACATCAAACTGAAAGAAGACAAAAAAAAATTTATTTTTGGGGATATCGAAGTGGGAATTGGCAATGAGAAATATACTTTATTACACGCTGGTTTGTTTTACTATTCACCCAAACTCAACGTGAGCTTTATTGGTGATGCCAACAATATTGGGCGAAGTACGTTTACGTTTCAAGATTTGATGCGGTTTGATGGCGGCGTGAGTAGTTTTTTATCAGGACGAAAATCATTTACGAATTTGTATTCGTTTACCAATGACAATACCGATGTGGTGGAAAACAAATCGCAGTTTGGCGCGCTCAATTTTAGTGTAGATGCTTTTAAGAAACTATCCATTTCGGGTTATGGTATTTTCTCTAAAGTATTGATGGCGTCAAAATCTGAAAATAACAACGAATACCTTCAAAATAGTGCAATTGCTTTCGAAAACCAATTGCAAAACAGCGACAATAGAACTACATTAGGCATTGGTAACATCAAACTAGATTATTCGCCCAACAAAAAAGAGAAATGGTATTATAACGCACAATTGCAATCGAGTACGAACGATTTTAATTCAACGATTAATTCGATTACGAATTTGAATACCAATACTTTTGAAACCATCAGCACGGCAGACAATGTTTCGGTGAAGCAATACATCGAATGGCATAAAAGTTATAACGACAAACACACGACGACTTTTGTGGTCAATCAAGCCTATGAAAATAATCGTCCCGAAAATTTATGGTTTACCGATGAGCCGTTTTTGGCAGGATTACTTCCACTTGAAGATGACACAACCTACACGATTAATCAAATCAAAAAGATAAAAAACAACAGCATAGATGCCTTGTTCAAGCATTATTGGATTATTAATAATTTCAATCATTTGTATACTATTTTTGGGAATAATTTAGGAAACGCCAATTTTCAAACCTTTGAAAAACAAACGTTAACTGATGGTAACATCAACGACTTTACAACTGCTGGTTTTGGCAATGATGTTGATTATTTGCTAAATGATGCCTACATTGGTATCGAATATAAATTCAAAATAGGCAAATGGACAAACAAACCAGGATTGTATTTTCATTGGTTTCAATTGAAAAAACAACAAATTGATGGTGATTATTCGTTGTCGAAAACGCTATTTCAACCACAATGGAACAGCGAATTTGAATTCAACAAATCGGAAAGTTTGAATTTCAATTACCGATTGGAAAACAGTTTCCCCGAAGTAAGTCAAGTGGCCAATCGCTTCACGTTACAAAACTACAATGCCGTTTTTAAAGGAAACGCATTGTTAGAAAACGAACGCTATCATTCGGCAAGTTTGCGTTACTCAAAGATTAATATGTATCGTGGTATTATGCTGAATGCGATGGCGAGTTTCAACAAAAAAGTGCGTACAACAAGAAACGTGATTGAATTAGACGGCATCAACCAATTCAACACGCCTATTTTAACTGATAATCCAGAGATGAATTACAGGTTTTATGGTTCAATGAGTAAAAAGATTTATCGCTTTACTTTGAAGCTGAATTCGAGTTTGAGTTGGTTCAATTACATTCAGGTTTTAAATGATGTGGCGACAAAAAATGACAGAAACAATCAAAACATTGGAGTTTCGGTAAAAACATCGTATAAAAAATGGCCCGAAATCAGTGTGGGTTACACCAAAGAATATAGTCAGTTCAACGGAATTACACAATCTGATTTTCAATCGGATGCTTTGAATGCGAGTTTTGAAACCACTTTTTTAAAATATTGGGTGTATAAATTCAACTATGAAAACCTTAAAAACACGAACAATACTAATCAAAGTAATTTCTTTGAAACCGCCAATACTTCGTTACATTATCAAAAGAAAAATAGTCCATTTGGTTTTGAATTCACAGTCAATAACTTGTTTAATATCAAAGCTAAAAACGATTATTCTTTTTCTGATTTTGTGATTAGTGAAAGGCGAACGTTTATTTTGCCTAGAGTTTTTTTGTTTTCGGTTAGTTATAAATTATAAAAATTCATTGCTTTCAAAATTTACTATACTTTTAAATACATTCTAAAGATTTGCTTAAATTGATTACACAAAATCTTAAAGAAGTATTTTCTATTTCAATGCGAATTATATTTGCAGTGAATTATGAAAAAAATAGTTACATATTTTTTTACTTTGGGTTTGTTTCTTTTGGTAACAAGCCACACTTTCTCATTTGCAACTAATTCAGTCTTAGTTTCAAATTCCATAAATAGTTTTGTAAATTCTAATCAAATAACTAAATCTGTAAATTATCTATCGCCAAATAGCGATACTATACTTTACAATTATGATAATGATGATAGTGAAAATTTCAACTCATCCATCGGCAAAAAAAATACTGTAATTGGCGTAACCGCTTTAAAAAAAACTTCTAATTACACAAACTTTATTTGTTTAAAATCGCCTCGAAAAGGCTATTTTTCGATAAATTCTTCAAGATTACCGCGGTTTACATTTATCATTCTCCAAGTTTTACGATTGTGATATAATTTTAATTACTTATGAGTTATTGATTTTAGACATAAATCAATCAAAATTTTAGTATTAAAAATTATATTATATAAATACATGAACAAGTTAGTCTTACTAATCAGTTTTTGTGCATTGTCGCTGTTGTCAAGTTGCACAACCAAAGAAAAAGAAAATAAAGAAGTAGCTGAATATATTGTTACCAACCCAATTGTAAAAGACACAACATACGCCAAAGAATATATTGCTCAAATACAATCTATTCAAAATGTAGAGCTTAGAGCACAAGAAAAAGGCTATTTAGAAAACTTATATGTGGATGAAGGAAGCAATGTAAAAGCAGGTCAATTGCTATTTACCATCATGCCAAAGCTTTATGAAGCCGATTATTTAAAAGCTAAAGCTGAAGCTAAAATTACCGCATTAGAATTACAAAACACCAAAACTTTAGCTGACAAAAATATTGTTTCAAAATCTGAGTTGGCCATGGCACAAGCAAAACTTGAACAAGCCAATGCCGAATTAGAAATGGCTGAAACACATTTGTCATTTACCAAAATCAAAGCACCATTTGATGGAACTATAGACCGAATTCGTTTCAAAAAAGGAAGTTTGATTGACGAAGGAACGGTTTTGACTACTATTTCTAACAACAAAGATATTTTTGCCTATTTCAACATGTCCGAACCTGAATATTTAGAGTATAAATCAAGACCAAAAAATGATATTACAAATTCAGTTTCATTATTACTTTCAAATAATGATTTGCATAAATACAAAGGTGTTATTGAAACAGTAGAAAGCGAATTTGACAATAATACTGGAAACATTGCTTTTAGAGCTAAATTTCCAAATCCTGATTATTTGTTAAAACACGGTGAAACGGGTAAAGTTTTGATGACAACACCCGTTAAAAACGCTTTGATTATTCCTCAAAAAGCCACTTTTGAAGTTCAAGATAAAATTTATGTTTATGTAGTTGATGTGAATAACAAGGTACATTCACAAAACATTATAGTTAAGCAACGCTTGTCAAATATTTATATAGTAGCATCGGGAATTTCAGAGAAAGACAGAATCTTAGTTGAAGGAATTCAAATGGTTAAAGAAGACGAAAAGATTATTCCAAAAGAAGTATCTCCAGATAAAATTCTTAAGGATTTACAGTTAATTCAACAATAGTTCATACAAACAATCTAAAACCTCGTTGCTATGTTTAATAAATTCATACAAAGACCAGTATTGTCTATTGTAATCTCATTAATTATTTTGTTTTTAGGATTTTTGGCTTTGGTACAATTACCTATTACTCAATTTCCGTCTATTTCACCACCAAAAGTGAATATTGTTGCCGAGTATCCTGGTGCCAATGGCGAATTAATGATTAAATCAGTTGTAATTCCGTTAGAAAGAGCCATAAATGGAATTCCTGGAATGAAATATATTTCTTCTGATGCTGGAAATGATGGTGAAGCTTCGATACAAGTTGTATTTGAGTTAGGAACCGATCCTAATATCGCTTCTGTGAATGTTCAAAATCGTGTGGCAGCTGTTGTAAATAAATTGCCGCCAATTGTTGTTCGTGAAGGTGTAAAAATCACACGTGAAGAATCCAATATGTTGATGTATATTAATTTATACAGTAAAGATCCAAATCTTGATGTAAACTTTTTATACAACTATGCCGATATAAACCTGCTTTCTGAATTAAAACGTGTTGATGGTGTTGGAGTTGCCGATGTTCTTGGCGATAGAGAATATTCGATGCGTATTTGGTTAAAACCCGACAGAATGTTGGCGTACAAAGTTTCATCCGAAGAAGTGATGAAATCATTAGAAAGTCAAAGTTTTGAGGCTTCACCAGGAAAATTAGGAGAAAGTTCAGGTAAAAAATCCCAAGCTTTTGAATATGTCATCAAATATCCCGGTAGATATACCACCCAAGAACAATATGAAAATATAGTAATTCGTTCTAATCCAAATGGAGAATTGTTGCGATTAAAAGATGTTGCCCAAATTGAATTTGGAAATGAATTTTATAATTTATATTCCAAATTAAACGGAAAACCTTCAGCAGCTATTGTTATTAAACAATCCTATGGAAGTAACGCAAGTAAAGTAATTGAAAATGTAAAGAAAAAATTAGAAGAAATTAAGGCGGAATCATTCCCAAAAGGAATGGATTATGAAATTGGATATGACGTTTCAAAATTTTTGGATGCTTCTATAGAAAAAGTAATTCACACATTAATTGAAGCTACATTATTAGTATCATTAGTCGTTTTTATCTTTCTAGGCGATTGGCGTTCTACTTTTATAACCATTATTGCTGTGCCAATTTCATTAGTTGGAACTTTCTTTTTCATGCAACTTTTTGGCATAACCATTAATTTAATTACACTTTTCGCCTTGGTATTAGCCATTGGAATTGTAGTCGATAATGCCATAGTCGTCGTCGAAGCAGTGCATGCCAAGATGGAAGAAAATAATATTGATGCACTTGAAGCTACAAAAATGGCAATGAAAGAAATTGCAGGAGCTATTATTGCAATAACCTTAGTTATGGCTGCCGTTTTTATTCCTGTTTCCTTCATGTCGGGACCAGTGGGTATTTTTTACCGCCAGTTCTCGGTAACCATGGCAACAGCAATTATTCTTTCTGGAGTTGTTGCGCTTACATTTACGCCTGCTTTATGTGCCATGATGCTAAAAAACAATCATGGTCAAGAAAAAAAGAAGACTGTTTTAAACACTCTATTAGCGAGATTCAATAATTGGTTCAATGGTCTCCAAACTAAGTATCAAAAACTAGTTAGTGCTATTGTAAACCGTAGAATTATAACCATTCTAGTTCTAGTTGCTTTTTGTTTGGGAACTTGGGGTTTAAGTACTGGCGTTCCTTCGGGTTTTATTCCCAATGAAGATCAAGGATTGTTTTATGCCATTATTCAAACACCACCTGGTTCAACCTTAGAACGAACCGACAAAGTAGCTGATGAACTTCAAGAAATTGCTTCAAAAATGGATGAAGTGAAATCGGTTTCTACCATGGCAGGATACGAAATATTGTCGGAAGGAACAGGCTCCAACTCGGCTAGTTGTTTAATCAATCTAAAAGACTGGAACGACAGAAAACACAATACACAACAAATTATGGATGAGCTGGAAGAAAAATCCAAAAACATCAAAGGCGCTAGTATTGAGTTTTTCCCACCTCCAGCCGTTCCAGGTTATGGTGCAGCCGGGGGATTTGAACTTCGAGTAGTAGATAAAGGTGGTAGTGGCGATTATAAAAAAATGGAAAGTGTCACTAAGAATTTTGTAAAAGAACTGTCTAAACGACCAGAACTTACTTCGGTATTCTCTTTTTATAGTGCTAGTTTTCCACAATACATGTTAAAAGTTGATAACGATAAAGCACAACAAAAAGGAGTTTCTATTGATGATGCTATGGATAATTTATCGATTTTAATTGGTAGTACGTATGAAACGAGTTTTATTAAATACGACCGCCAATATAAAGTAATGGTACAAGCCTTGCCTCAATATAGAGCTGTTCCCGAAGACATCTTAAGACTATATACCAAAAACGAAGAAGGAGAAATGGTGCCTTATGGCGCATTCATGACTGTTGAAAAAGTATATGGATTGTCCGAAATAACACGTCACAATTTATACAACGCTGCCGAAATTAGTGGTGGCCCAGCCGCAGGTTACAGTAGCGGAACGGCTTTAAAAGTAATTGCAGATGTAGCTGCAAAATCATTACCCAAAGGTTTCGGGATTGAATGGGCTGGAATCTCTATTGATGAATCTCGACAAGGGAATCAAGCCATTTATATTTTCTTAATTTCCTTAGTCTTTGTCTATTTGGTTTTATCGGCACAATATGAAAGCTTCATGCTGCCATTACCCATCATTTTATCGCTTCCGGTCGGAATTTTTGGTGCATTCTTTTTGCTCAATGTTCTTGGGTTAGAAAACAATATTTATGCACAAATTTCGATGGTAATGCTTATTGGAATTTTAGGAAAGAACGCCGTATTGATAGTTGAGTTTGCCGTCCAGAGGCATGCTGCTGGCTTGTCTGCCAAAAAAGCGGCAATACAAGGAGCAACTGCTCGTTTGCGCCCAATTTTGATGACTTCTTTTGCGTTCATAGCTGGACTAATTCCGTTGGTTTTTGCTACTGGACCTGGAGCCGTTGGAAACCGAACTATTGGTGCAGCAGCAGCAGGTGGCATGATATTCGGAACTGTTTTTGGTGTAATTCTTATTCCAGGATTGTATTTCCTTTTCGCCAAAATTTCTGAAAAACACCTACTCGTTGAAGATGAAGAAGAAAATCCTATAACCGAAGAAATGAACTCTAATGAAATACATTAAAAAAAATAAAATAGTAGCACTAGCATTGGTTTGCCTCTTTTTTACAAGTTGCAAAATGTTAGCACCCGTTTCAGCTATAGAAAAACAACCAGTACCAGAATCGTTTGCTGTTTCAAAAGACACCCTGAATTCGGCAAAAATTAAATGGAAAGATTTTTTTAAGGATAAAAACTTAGACAATCTAATTGATATTGCCTTAAAAAACAATATCGAATTAGCGGTAACGTTGCAAGAAATAGAAATCGCCCGAAATGATGTTCGGGTAAAAAAAGGATTGTTGCTACCCAGCGTAAATGCAGTTGCAGCGGCTGGTGTTGATAAAGTAGGTCGCTACACGAGTACTGGTGCTGGTGATGCCTCTACCGAGATAACCCCTGGAAATGAAGTGCCCGAAGTATTGCAAGATTTTATGCTTGGGCTAAAAGCAACTTGGGAATTGGATATTTGGAAAAAACTGCGCAACTCCAAAAAAGCAGCCTATTCTAGATATTTAGGAACGGTAGAAGGCAAGAATTTTGTAGTAACAAACTTGGTTGCCGAAATAGCCAATTCCTATTATGAGTTGGTCGCTTTAGACAATCAATTGGATATTGTGAAAGAAACAATTGCTTTGCAAAAAAATGCTTTAGAGATTGTAAAAGTGCAAAAAGAGGCTGCACGAGTAACGGAGCTGGCGGTAAAAAAGTTTGAAGCCGAAGTGTTGAATTCGCAAAGTAGAGAATATGAAATTCTGCAACAGATTAAAGAAAATGAAAATAAAATCAATTTCTTATTAGCGCGTTTTCCTCAACCAATTGTTAGAGACAAAACCAGTTTTATGGCTGAGATTCCTCAACAAATACAAGCCGGAATTCCTTCGCAATTGTTGATCAATCGTCCGGATATTAAACAAGCCGAATTGGAATTGTTTGCCGCAAAATGTGATGTAAAAGCTGCGCAAGCCGAGTTTTATCCATCGTTTACTATTTCGGGTGGTGTTGGGTTTAATGCGTTTAAAACTTCCTATCTTTTTACCACTCCCGAGTCATTGATTTATAATTTAGTGGGCGATTTAACAGCACCTTTGATTAATAGAAATGCTATAAAAGCTGAATTTAACAAAGCCAATGCGATGCAACTTCAAGCCATGTATGAGTATCAAAAAAGCATCTTAAACGGTTATGTTGAAGTGTCAAACGAATTGTCAAATATTTCTAATTTAGAGCAATTTTATACTCTAAAAAACAAAGAAGTGCAAGCGTTAACTACTGCAATTGCTATTTCTAATGATTTATTCAAATCGTCAAGAGTTGATTATTTTGAAGTATTGATGACACAACGCGATGCTTTGGAATCGAAATTAGAATTGATAGAAACCAAGAAAAATCAATTAATAGCAGTAACCAATATCTACAAAGCCCTTGGTGGCGGGTGGAATTAACAACATAAAGGGTTATAAAAACCTTCTTTTGGGTTGCCGCCCGAGAGTTGGGGGATGGAACCCAAGAGTTGCGGTATTGCTACCAAATAATAAAAAATGGAAGATTATTTTCGAAAAAAATCATTTCTGAAAGAAAACAAAACAAAAAAGGTTTAGCGTTGCTAAACCTTTTTTTAAATACTATTTTTTCTTAAAAATCGTTCAACATTTTAGAAATTTCATCCAATTTTGGGGTTAGGATAATTTCAATTCTTCGGTTTTTTGCTTTTCCTTCAGCGTTATCATTGCTCATTAAAGGTGCAAATTCGCCACGACCGGCTGCTGTTAAATTTTTCTTTTGAATTCCTGCATTTTCTGCTAAAATGTTTACAATTGCTGTAGCACGCTTAGTCGATAAATCCCAGTTGTTTTCTATTCCGCCACCCAGTGTTCCTAGAATTTTGTCGTTGTCGGTATGGCCTTCAATCAAAACCGTAATGTCTGGATTTTGAGCCAACACTTTTCCTACTTCAACTACTGCTTTTTTTCCTTCAACACCAACAGCCCAACTTCCAGTTTGGAACAACAATTTGTTTTCCATAGAAACATATACTTTTCCGTTTTTTTGTTCAACGGTTAATCCTTTTCCTTCAAAGGCATTTAAAGCTTTTGATAACGTTTCTTTTAGCTTCTTCATGGCAGCATCTTTGTTAGCTATCATGCTTTCCAATTCGCTCAAACGCTTTGAACTTGCAGAAAGTTCATCTCTTAATTTATTCAAACGATTTTGTTCGGCGGCTAGTGCTTTCTCTTTAGTATCCAATTGTGCTAACAATTCTCTATTTTTGTTCATGTTAGAAGTCAATGCTTCACTACTATTTTTCTCTAGAGCATTATACGATTCTTTTAAAGCTTTTAGATTATTAGCTGTTGCCGTACAATCGGTTTGCAGTTTGTCGCGTTCCGCTTTTAGTTTGGCTAATTCTGACTTTAAAGAAGCGTTTTCGGTTTCAAATTCGGTTTTTGTTTTACGCAAACTTTCTAATTCATCCGCCATGTTATTATTTTCTTTCTTCAAATCGGTGTATTTGTTTTCTAAATCATTGTATATTTTTTTGGAAACACACGATGATAAGGTCAACAAAAGCAATCCAGTTAATAATGTTTTTTTAATCATTTTTTTTTAATTTTATAGTTAGTGATTTGGGGTTTCAAGTTAATTCAACCAAAACAGGACAATGGTCGGAATGCTTTGCTTCGGGTAAAATTACGGCTCGTTTCAACCTGTTTTCTAGTGGTTGTGCCACCAAACAATAGTCAATCCTCCAACCTTTATTGTTGTTTCTAGCATTGGCACGATAACTCCACCAACTATAATGATTTGGCTCTTTATTAAAATGTCGAAAAGAATCAATCATACCTGTTTTCATAAATCCATCCAACCAAGCGCGTTCTTCAGGAAGAAAACCCGAAACCGTTTTGTTTCTAACTGGATCATGTATATCAATAGCCTCATGACAAATGTTATAATCGCCACAAATAACTAGGTTAGGTATGGTATTTCGTAAGCTAAGAATATAGTGCTGAAAATCATCCATGTACTTAAACTTATGATCCAATCGGTCAATGTTTGTTCCCGAAGGCAAATACAAACTCATTACTGATAGTTCATCAAAATCTACTCTTAAATTTCTACCCTCAAAATCCATGTGGTCAACTCCAGTACCGTATTCTACGTGATTTGGTTTTATTTTTGATAAAATAGCCACGCCACTATACCCTTTTTTTTGGGCTGAATAATAATATTGATAAGGATAACCTGCTTGTGTCAGTTCATTCACTGGCACCTGATCTTCGGTGGCTTTAATTTCTTGCAAACAAATTACATCTGGGTTGGCTTGCTCTAGCCATTCAACAAACCCTTTGTTTATTGCTGCTCTAATTCCGTTTACGTTATAAGAAATAATTTTCATATGTTTTGATTTTATTTTTAAGCGGTAACATATGGTATCGCCATTCTAATCTATTTATTTGCAACTTCTATTGTTAGTTGCGATTTCATAGGTGTAAATTTCTTTAAAAATATCTAAAGACTTAGTTAAAATAGCGAACTTTTTTAACAAACTTATGAGCAATAGATTTTATGTCTTTTCTAAAATTAAAAGAAAATTTTTGAAGAGAATTGTTATCTTTGTTTTTTGCTCAAAATTTAATACTACTACATGGGTTTAGTTACAGCTAAAGAAGTTGCCAAAGCAATAAATATGGACAAGTACGGAGTTTTCGGTACGTTTAGTGGTTGGCTATTAATGAAAGCACTCCGAATTTCTACCTTAAACGACGTCTATGATAGAAATAAGCATTTGAGCGAAGTAGAGTTTTTAAATGCTATTTTGGATGAGTTTCAAATAAAATTTGAAATTCCTGAAGAAGATTTAAAACGTTTACCAAAAGACGGTGCATATATTACCATTTCCAATCATCCATTAGGAGGAATTGATGGGATTTTGCTTTTAAAACTAATGCTAGAACGAGAGCCAAATTTTAAAATTATTGCTAATTTCTTATTACATCGCATTGAACCAATGAAACAATACATCATGCCGGTAAATCCTTTTGAAGACCGAAAAGATGCAAAATCAAGTGTTATTGGCATTAAAGAAACTTTGCGTCATTTGAGCGATGGCAAACCATTAGGAATGTTTCCTGCTGGTGAAGTTTCTACTTATAAAGACGGTAAATTTGTAGTAGACAAAGCATGGGAAGAAGGCGCAATTAAAGTCATCCGAAAAGCACAAGTTCCGGTAGTTCCTATTTATTTTCATGCTAAAAACAGTAGGTTCTTTTACTTCTTATCCAAATTAAACCCAAAACTTCGCACGGCAAAATTGCCATCGGAATTGTTGACTCAAAAGGATAGAGTGATTAAAGTTCGTGTAGGCAAACCAATTTCGGTAGCCGAACAAAATGAACATAAAACCATTGAGGATTATTCTGAATTTTTAAGAAAGAAAACCTATATGTTGGCCAATTCTTTTAACGAAGAAAGTAAGTTGATTCATGTTCCCAACCTAAAGACACCAAAGTCTCCAAAAACTATAGTTACACCAGCCAATCAGGATAATATGGTTGCCGAAGTAGAAAAACTAAGACAAACCGATTGTCGTTTTTTTCAGAGTAAAAACTATGAAGTTTTTTTTACTGAGGCACACAAAATCCCAAACATACTGCACGAAATTGGGCGATTACGTGAAATTACTTTCCGTGAAGTTGGCGAAGGAACAAACGAATCTATCGACTTAGATAAATACGATCAATATTACCATCATATGTTTCTTTGGGATGAAGACACCAAACAAATTGCTGGAGCCTACCGAATGGGATTGGGTTCGGAAATATTTCCTAAACTTGGAATGGAAGGCTTTTATTTGAATGATTTATTTCGTTTTGAAACCGAATTACACGATATGATGTCAAAATCTATCGAAATGGGACGTGCTTTTATTATTAAAGAATACCAACAAAAACCAATGCCTTTGTTTCTTTTATGGCGAGGCATCATTCACACTACCTTGCGTTATCCTGAACATAAATTTTTATTAGGCGGTGTTAGTATTAGCAATCAGTTTACCGATTTCTCAAAGTCTTTGATGATTGAGTTTATGAAATCTAATTATTATGATCCTTATATTGCACAATATGTACACCCTAAAAAAGAATTCAAAGTAAAGCTTAAAGATGCAGATAAGGACTTTATTTTTGATGAAACCGAAGCTGATTTGAATAAGTTTGATAAAATCATAGACGAATTAGAACCGGGAAATTTACGTTTGCCTGTGTTGATTAAAAAATACATCAAACAGAATGCTCGTTTAGTAGCCTTTAATGTAGATCCATTATTCAACAATGCTATCGATGGATTGATGTATATTAGAATTGCTGATATTCCAGAAAGCACCATGAAACCCGTTATGGAAGAATTTCAAGCAGAACTAGAACGAAAAGAAAAAAATTAATAGTTTGTATAAAAAAATCCCGATTGCTCAGGATTTCTATTTATAAATCTTTTACTTGTTCTTGAAAATGGTTCCAATCTTTCTCAATCAAAGTGGGCTTGATAGTTAGCTTCTTTCCTTTGATATACTCTAAAATATATTTAGCACGTTCCTCAGAATCGGGATGCGTAGAAATCCAAGCCAATCCTTTTGGCATCTGATTGTCTAATGCCATTTGATACATAAAATCTGCCATTGGTTTAGGATCAATATTGGCTTTTATCATATAATCTACACTCGTCATATCCGCTTCTTTTTCTAAAGTTCTGTCATAAGCAGAAGAAGAAAGTGTTTTGAATACTTCTCTAATCATTTGTCCTCCTTTTCCACCAGAAGCGGCAGTCATTAATACTGAAAAGCCAAGCTCTTTAGACAATTTTTTCATCACATGATTGTTTTCGATATGCGCAATTTCATGACCTAAAACACCTTGTAGTGCTTCCTGTTTTTTGCAATCGATAATTAACCCTGTATAAACTACTAAATGTTTATTGGGTAATGCAAAAGCATTTATTTCGTCTTTTTTTACGATATGAACTTTCAATGAATCACGTTCAATTCCATTGGCATTACAAATAGGTAAAAGCAATGAATCTAACGTTTTTGTTATAGAATCATTTAAAACAACATCTTCTGTTCTTGAGATTTGATCCCAAATTAAGTCGCCTAATTTGTTTTCTACATTTAGTGTTCGTTCTTTAATTTTAAAGAATTTCATATAGTCCAATTGCGAAAATCCAAACCAAATTAGGAAGAAACTCAACAGAATGACTAATCCTTGTATTACTGTATTTTTCATTTTCTAGGTTTGCAAATTAAGTTAGTAATTCTGCCAAAAAACAAAAACTCTAAATGTTTTCCTTTTCTAGTTTGAATGGCAGCATATATCGTAGAAATAATTTCTAAAATATTAAAAATAATCACCGTAAAAATATAGGCAAAGTATTGATTAGATACTTTTTCATCACCAAAGATTATAGAAACCGTCCACCAAAAACTAGCACTATTAATTCCTAAAAGTGCCAATTGAGACAACAAGGCTTGTGTGCAATGCCATCGCACAAAATAAGTTCCTTTTCGGTTGGCTAAGAAAAAGAAAAAGGTTGCCAAAAGGTTAATAATTGGCAAAGGCAAACCAGCAATTAACGCAACTAAAGACATCAAATAACTGTTGGATGCTTTTTCGCGTTCGTGTTCTGAAGGCTTGTATGCAAAAGGTTTTTCTGTAATCATAAATGTTTGTATAAATTCCAAATCCAGTTTAAAATAACTAGCAAAATTAATACCAAAGCTACTTTGGGTTTTCTAATAACTGATTCAGTTTTTAAATAAAAATGATAAAAAGTATCTGTTTTTTTAAGTACATCATAAACAATCCAAAAAGGGAAAATCAGCATGGAAAAAGCAACGAGTATTCCAAATGGATTTTGCTGTAATGATTCCAACAGTGCTCCCTTGCTTAATAACATCATTGCTCGAGTTGTACCACATGATGGACAAGGATAGCCTGTTACGTTTTTAATTAAGCATACACTTAAATCTGTTGAATTTGCTACAGTTGAATGATATAAAAAATAAAGTGTACCAAAAAAACAGGCTATAAGAATTATAACGTATAACCTGTTTCGTGTCATTTATTAATAAAGTGAATTTTGGAAATTTTCCATGTTTTCTTCACGAGTGGCACCCATAATCATGAACCAGTCGATAATAGTCCAAATACCCAAACCACCACAAGTAAGAAGTTTTCCAACACCTAAACCTGTATCGCCTATCATAAAACGGTCAATACCCAATCCTCCACCAAGTAACGAAACGATTAACGATGTTGTTGGGTCTTTAAACTGAAGTGACTGAACGATTCCCCATTTTGATTCGTCTAAACTTAATAATTTTTCTCTAACAGCGTGAACATGATGACTTTCAAAAAACTTTGCGTTCATCATCATGAACATATCTACTTTTTGTGCTTCCATTTTTTATTGATTTTTGGTTGGTTAAATATTTTCACGAATATATAATATTCTTATAAAATGATACTCATTTTTTATATAAGTTGAAAAAAAAATGTTTTGTTACAAAAAAGGCGCGTCAATTGGTTCCCAAAGTTCCACTTTATTACCTTCTGGGTCTAAAACCCAAGCAAATTTTCCGTATTCATATTCTTCCATTTCACCAACGATTGTTACACCCTCTTCTTTTAAAGCAGCTAACAAAGCAACTAAATTATCAACCCGAAAGTTCATCATAAATTGCTTTTGACTTGGTTTAAAATAATCCGTTTTCGCTTCAAAAGGCGACCATTGCGTGCTACATTTGTTTCCATTTTCATCTTTCCACCAGAATGTACAGCCATAATCATCTACAGGGATTCCCAAATGGTTTTTGTACCAATCTTTAATTTGGTCTGGGTTTTCAGATTTAAAGAAAAACCCGCCCAAACCAGTTACTCTTTTAAGGTCTTTTTTACTCATATAATTTGATAATTTTACTCACAATCGTTTCTGCAAGTTTTTCATGACTTTCGTAGGTCCAACCTGCAACATGTGGTGTTAATAATACATTTTCAGCTCGAAGAAGGTATTCAAATGCTTTTGGTCTTTCGGCATCAACAAATAAATTTTCAAAGGATAGCTTTTCATATTCCAAAACATCTAGTCCAGCACCAAGAATTTTTTTTGAAGCTAATGCTTTAACCAAATCATCTGTTACTACATTTTTACCTCTCGAAGTATTGATGAACCAAAATGGATTGGAAAAAGAATTAATAAATTCATTATTCATCATTTTATCCGTTTCGCGTGTCCAAGGAACATGCAAACTTAGAACATCAACTCTTTTTTGTAATTCTCTCAATGAAACCTGTTTTGCGTTTTCATCGCCAACGTTTTCTTGAATATCATAACAGAGTACCTCCACTTCAAAACCACGAAGTTTTTTTGCAAAAGCTTTTCCCATATTTCCGTATCCTATAATTCCAACTGTTTTCCCGTCTAACTCATAACCTCGATTGCCTTCACGAATCCACTGACCATTGCGAATCATTTTATCGGCTTTGTTAAGTTTATTCATTATAGACAATAACATGCCTAGCGCATGTTCTCCAACAGCGTTTTTATTTCCTTCAGGTGCTGCGATTAAGTGAATTTTTTTAGCTATAGCATACTCACTATCGATACTTTCTAAACCAGCACCTACTCTTGCAATGAATTTTAAATTTGTGGCTTTATCAATAAACTCTCTGTCTATTTTAAACCTACTTCTAATTATAATGCCATCATAGCTGTGAATTTTAGAAGCAACTTCTTCTTTAGTTGAGGTATAATCATGTTCATTCAAAAAACCAGCTTGTTCCAATTGATTCCAAAGTAATGGATGGTTTGAGTCTAAATGGAGAACTTTAATGTTATTGATTACAAACATATCTTTGGATTAGAATGTAAAGATAACTATTTATTGAATCCATAAAAAAACCCCAATCAAATTTCTTGATTGGGGTATAATAATTTTTTACACTATCTTTTTACAACTCTAACAGTTCGTGTTTCGTCAGCTTGTGTTACAATTACATTGTAAACACCCGATGGGTAACGTTCACCTATTGTTGTAGTTTC
>JAIUNZ010000015.1 GCA_020161455.1 Bacteroidota bacterium | reverse complement strand
AATCGCTTTTAAAAAGGTTGTTTTTTTAATTCTTGTCAAATCTTATTTTTTTGGTAGTGGTTGCGCAACAGCTACCGCTGTTAGCAGTAGACTTTATAATTTAATAATTTTGTGAGTACTTTTTCGATTCGATTCAGATGTAATTATTAAATAATATATTCCTGATGGTAAATTTTCCATATTATAATTACCGTCAATAGGTTTATATGACTTTACTTTATTATATGTTGAATATAATTCTATGTTGGTAATCACTTCATTTTGATTTGAAATAATAGTGAATTTATCATTAACTGGATTTGGTGTAATTTGATATCTATTTTGAAAAAAATCGCTAGTTCCTAGAGGTGTTTGTACTACACTTACTTGATCAATATAGTAGTAAGCAGCTCCTAAAGAACCAATTGGATTTATATTTACTATTTGTGTTGAATTTTCATTGTAAAAATTACCAATAGTAAGAAATTGCTCATTTCCTGACGAGATATAAGTACCAGAAATTAAAGTCCAGCCAGCAATATTTGTTATTGGTGTCGAAAAATTTACATCAGGTGTTATATTTAGTGAATCATAAGACCAATTGCCATATAAAAAATCTTGAGTAAATTTAGCTCCTATGTTATTTGAACTATATCTACTGTTATCTGCACAAGAAACGTAGAAGCTAATATTATAGGATTGACCCGCAATCATTGGCGCTGTTAAATATGTTTGAATATATTCATAGTTTGTAAAACCATAATTATACGTAGTTAAACCTACATACGCATTTCCATCGAATGCAACTTGATTTCCAAATGTATTACTTGGTACACCTACAAATGATGAACCGCAAGAGTTGAAATAATCTGGAGTACCATAATGGCCTTGCATTGGATACCAAGAAGTTAATGATGATAAATCCGCTGGATTAACAGGACACGCACTATGTATTTCAAAACTTGGATTTGAAACTAAATTTTGAGCATTTAGCCCAAACCCGATTAAAAGAGAGAGAATTAACTTCAAATTGTTAATTTTTATAAGTTCTGTTGTCATAAGTTTACTGCTAACTTGTATATATGTGTACTAAAGGTGCACATATATTACCTATTTTGGGTGTATATGTGCACCTTTTGGTGCACTTTATTTAATATTCAAATATAAAAAAAAATCATTATAAATCATCAAACGGGCTTTTTATTTGTTGAATGCTTTTTGTGCTTACGTGTGTATAGATTTCTGTGGTCTTGCTACTGTTATGTCCTAACAATTCCTGAATATATCTTAAATCAGTGCCACTTTCTAATAAATGTGTGGCATAACTATGTCGTAACCAATGTAAGGTTACAGGTTTTAAAATTCGAGCTTTTAATACTGCTGTTTTTAGTATTTTCTGAAGACTTGTTTCAGAATATTGTTCGCCTTTTGTTTGTCCTTCAAACAGCCAAACAGTTGGTTTGTATTCAGCATAGTATTCTCGAAGCATTTTCAATATTTTAGGACTCAATGGCGCTATTCTATCTTTTTTCCCTTTAGCATTTTTTAATAAAACAATATTCCGTTTAGAATCAATATTACTTGGTTTTAAATTTAATAATTCACTGCGCCGTAAACCACAACTATAAATCATGCTCAACATCATTTTGTGTTTCACATTGCTATGCGCTTCGAGTATTGCTTTTACTTCTTCTTTACTCAAAACGTTGGGTAAAACTTTAGCCCGTTTTGGGCGATGCACTTTTTCAATATCTATTTTTCGGTTTTGAACTGTTGCAAAATATAATTTTATTGAATTCACTATCTGGTTCTGATAGGAAGCTGACAAATTGTTTTTTAAAATATACTCATTATTATATATAATGATGTCTTCATTCGTTATTTCAGCAATTGGCTTAGTATTATAAAAGACTAAAAAACTACGCAAAGCTTCACTATATGTGCCTATGGTACTTTCACTATAGCGCTTGGAGCGCAAATGCTGTTTGAATTTTTCAAGTGCTTGTTGTCCTTCAGAATTGGGCTGTGTTGAAGCTAATAAAGGTAATTTAAAATGGATACGATTTTCATCAGTATCTGGCAAATGCCATAGCACCCTTGATTGACTCCATCGCGCTCCTTGAAATTCTTTAATCCTAGCAATTAAGGCAGCATCTTTTTTAAAAATAACAGCTATTCTTTTTTCTCCTTTATATTGAATGATTTTTGCTTCCCATTTCATAAGCCAATGAATTAAGTAGTATAAAAATAACTAAAAAACCATTTAAAAAGCAATTCTACCTCAAGAAAAGTAAGTTTTTCCTCGAGAACAAATTATTTGTTCTGCATTACGAATAATTTGTTCTGCCCGTAAAATTATTTTACTGGCATCACCAATAACTTTTCGGGCAGGAAAAGTAGTTTTTCGGGGAGGTAAAATAGTTTTTTCTACTGGTAAAATCATTTTCTATAAATACAAACTATTTTACGGGCGTTGAAAATCATTTGTTTTGCGTTCCCAGTAATTTTACGAGCAGAACAAATAATTTGTTCTCCTCCACAAATAATTTTACGGGCAGGTAAAATAATTGGGAATGATGGTAAAATTACTTTTCGATAAGGAAAAACTATTTTACCGACGGCAAAAATTAACAGTATAAGAGCGAAAGTTCTCGATACTATTTTGGATTTTAAAAACTGGTATTTTCAAAATCCAAAATCACTCGAACTGACGTAACTGAATAAAATTTGTACACTCTTCGTCACTTCGAGTGTTTTTGACAACGTCAAAAATGTATCGAGAAGCAATTAAATTTTCATCTTAAACAAACTTTTTTTAAACTTAAATGTTAAAATTTCATTTTTTTTGAAAAAATTTTAAAATATTTTTCTGAGCATTTTCAATCGACACAAAATTATTCCTGCAAAATCGACTGTTTACCTCTCTTTTTTCATACAATAAAACACAATAACTTGCGTTATTATAGAAATCGCAAAATAGATTGGGCATGAAAAAACTTTTACTTGAAATTTTAAAAATAGGTTTAATTTAAAACAAGATGCTTATGTATTTCTTAAAAAGAAACAATGAGGAGTTTGCATTACAATTGGCAAATTTTTCAAACAAAATTCCAATCTATCAAACCATGTTTGGTATTACTAATGAAGAAGTTACAAGTGTTCAAAAAGACAGTGCTTATTTTAGCTGGAGTCTTGGTATGTCTAATCAAGTGGCAGAAACCAAAAAAGGATGGACTTCTTATAGAAACATCATCCGTTATGGAGTTCCTTATTTAACTGAAAATCCGGTGCCAGAGCCAGTAGAGGTTTTGCCTGTGCCAGGCGAAGTGTCACCAGGAATTCAGGTGCGGTTTTTAAATTTGGTGAATCGCATCAAGGCTAATCAAAACTACACAGAAGCTATTGGGCAAATTCTGGGTATTGAAAGTAGCGCTCAAAACAGAGCAACTCCAAGCGATGTGCAACCTGCAATCAAAGTAAAAACAGAAGGAAACCAAGTAGTGCTGCAGTGGAAGAAAGGCGAATTTGACGGTATTGTAATTGAAAAAGACAGTGGAAATGGGTTTGTGTTTTTTGACAGAGATATTAATCCTAATTTCATAGACCCAACACCACTACCCGTTGGACACAGTGAAATATGGAAATATCAGGTGATGTATTTTATAAAAGATGCTAAAGTAGGCGATTGGAGCAATGTGGCTACCATCACCGTAGGAAGATAATAGGCTGTTTACTTTTTTTAAAAAACCCTTTCGCATCCGGCAGTGAAAGGGTATTTGATTTAATAGTAAATGCTGTAAACGAGAAAGACATACCTTTCAGTATGTCTTTCCGTTCTATAATTCTGATTCACTATTCTTTTCTTTTTTTAAAAAGAACCGACAAACGTTTTACACACACACCGTTTTGATACATTAACCAGTTTCAAAACATGTACATCATTAGTAAATCAAAATCACTTTAGTAAAAGTACAAAAAATAAATGAATTATAAAAATGAATGGAGCTTAATGTTGTGTTGAAGGTACAAAAACCACTCGAACAGACGTAAATATATACCACTATCGTCACTTCGAGTGATTTTTAAAAGTGCAAACGCTAGTTTGTAGTTTTAAAAATAGACTCGAGGTGCAGCCGAATAGAGCAAAGCTAATCGAGAAGCGTTGTTAAGAAAGAAGTTCTCGATACAATTTTTGCTCCACTACGTTCCACAAAAACCACTCGAACAGACGACGAGGAAAAAACGTTGCGCACTCTACGTCACTTCGAGTGATTTTTAAAAATACAAACGCTAGTTTGTATTTTTAAAAATAGTATCGAGAAGCGTTGTTAAGAAAGAAGTTCTCGATACAATTTTTGCTCCACTACGTTCCACAAAAACCACTCGAACAGACGGCGTGGAAAAACGTTGCGCAAACTACGTCACTTCGAGTGATTTTTAAAAATACAAACGCTAGTTTGTAATTTTAAAAATAGACTCGAGGTGCAGCCGAATAGAGCAAAGCTAATCGAGAAGCGTTGTTAAGAAAGAAGTTCTCGATACACTTTTTGCTCCATTTCATTACGCAAAAACCACTCGAACAGACGGCGTGGAAAAACGTTGCGCACTCTACGTCACTTCGAGTGATTTTTAAAAGTGCAAACGCTAGTTTGTAGTTTTGAAAATAGTATCGAGAAGCAGTAATGAAAAGGGAAAAGTTCTCGATACAATTTTTGCTCCATTTCATTACGCAAAAACCACTCGAACAGACGACGAGGAAAAAACGTTGCGCAAACTACGTCACTTCGAGTGATTTTTAAAAGTGCAAACGCTAGTTTGTAGTTTTAAAAATAGTATCGAGAAGCAATAATTGGAAAAGAAAAAATTATTAATTTAGCGTTATGCAACAATCTTATGTTTATATTTTACTTTGTTCAGACGGTACCTATTATACTGGTGTTACTAGTAAATTAGAACAAAGGCTTTTTCAACATGAAAGCGGATTTTATCAAGAATGTTATACATTTAAAAGAAGACCAGTTCAACTAGTTTTTTATTGTGAGTTTACCGATATAAACTTTGCAATTGATAAAGAAAAACAAATAAAGAAATGGTCAAAAGCAAAGAAATTAGCTTTAATAAATGGTGAATATGATGCTTTGCCAAATCTTGCCAAAAAGAAGTTTAAATAAAAAAGTTCTCGATACACTTTTGAGTTTCAAAAATTAGCATTTTTAAAACCCAAAACCACTCGAACAGACGGCGTGGAAAAACGTTGCGCACTCTACGTCACTTCGAGTGATTTTTAAAAATGCAAACGCTAGTTTGTAATTTTAAAAATAGTATCGAGAAGCTAGAAAAAAAAACTGCTTAAACTAAAGTCTAAGCAGTTTAAATTATCTAAACAGTCTAAGTGGTCTATACTTCAACTATAATTTGATTTTTCAAGATGTCATCCATTGTTTCTCGTTCACGAATTAAGTGACCTTTTCCGTTTTTCCACAATACTTCGGCAGGTTTGAAACGTGAGTTATAGTTTGATGCCATCGAGAAGCAATAGGCACCAGCATTGCGGAAACACAATACATCGCCTTCGTGGATTTCGGCAATTCTGCGGTTGTTGGCAAACGTGTCGGTTTCGCAAATGTAACCAACAACGGTATAAAAACGTTCTTTGCCTTTTGGGTTTGAAATATTGTCTATACCATGTTGCGAACCATAAAACATTGGTCGGATTAAATGGTTGAAACCACTATCAATTCCAGCAAAAACCGTTGAGGTAGTTTGTTTTACCACATTTACTTTTGCAAGGAAATAACCCGCTTCACTTACCAGGTATTTACCCGGTTCGAAAGCTAAGGTCAATTCGCGACCGTATTCTTTTTCGAACGCTAGGAAACGCTTGGTTAGTTTTTTACCCAATTCTTCAATATCGGTTTCGATATCGCCTTTGTGATAAGGCACTTTAAATCCTGAACCAAAATCAAGGAATTCTAAGTTTTTAAAATGTTTGGCAGTGTTAAACAAGATTTCTGCAGCATAGATGAAGACATCAATGTCTAGAATATCCGAACCCGTGTGCATGTGAATACCGTTGATGTTCATTTTGGTGTTTTCAACAATACGCAATAAATGCGGCAACTGATGTACCGAAATACCAAACTTACTATCAATATGACCTACCGAAATATTACTGTTTCCGCCCGCCATAACGTGTGGATTGATACGAATACAAACAGGCGTTTTTGGATGATTGGTGCCAAAATGTTCCAAGACCGAAAGGTTGTCAATATTGATTTGAACACCCAGTTTGGCTACTTCTTCAATTTCTTCAAACGAAACACCGTTTGGTGTAAAAATAATTTTATCGGGTGTAAACCCAGCATGCAACCCTAGTTGCACTTCTTGAATGGAAACCGTGTCTAAGCCTGAGCCTAAATTTTTTAATAAACGCAACACACTAACATTAGATAATGCTTTCATGGCATAGTTTACTCTCAATTTTTCAACCTTAGAAAATGCACCTGTTAAACGTTTGTATTGATGTTTAATTTTTTCGGCATCATATACATAAAGCGGATTTCCAAATTCTTCGGCTAATTGAAGTAAGTCTGTTGTTTTCATTTTAAAAAATTTTTCGCAAAAATAGACTCCAAAAGTTGCAATTCAAACCTATTTGGGATTAATTTAGTAATTAAACAGTAAATTTTAATCAACTAATAGAATTTACTTTTTTTGGTTTCATTCTAATTAATTACTTTTGCTACGCATTTAGTAAAGATGAGTGCAAAAACGATAATATACACACACTAAATAGTCAATATGAACATTCACGAATACCAAGGAAAAGAAATTTTAGCTAGTTATGGCGTTAGAATTCAACGCGGAATTGTTGCTAATAATCCAGTAGAAGCAGTTGCTGCCGCAAAACAATTAACAGCTGAAACCGGTACAGGTTGGCACGTTATCAAAGCTCAAATTCACGCAGGTGGAAGAGGAAAAGGTGGAGGAGTAAAATTGGCTAAAAACTTGGAACAAGTTGAGCAAATTGCAGAACAAATCATCGGAATGCAATTAATCACACCTCAAACATCTGCAGAAGGAAAAAAAGTACACAAAGTATTAATTGCCGAAGATGTATATTATCCTGGAGAAAGTGAAACTTCAGAGTTTTATATGTCGGTTCTTTTAAACAGAGCAACTGGAAGAAACATGATAATGTATTCTACAGAAGGTGGAATGGATATTGAAGAAGTTGCAGAGCACACACCCCATTTAATTTTTACAGAAGAAATTGATCCAGCAGTTGGATTGCAAGGTTTTCAAGCAAGAAGAATTGCTTTTAACTTAGGTCTTTCTGGAAATGCGTTCAAAGAAATGGTGAAATTTGTAGATTGTTTGTACAAAGCCTACATCGGTTCTGATGCGTCTATGTTTGAAATCAATCCTGTATTGAAAACTTCAGACAATAAAATAATGGCAGTAGATGCTAAAGTAAATATTGACGACAATGCGTTGTACCGTCAGGCAAAAATTGCAGAAATGCGTGACATTCGTGAGGAAAACCCAATCGAAGTAGAAGCAAAAGAAGTAGGATTAAACTATGTTGACCTTGACGGAACAGTAGGTTGTATGGTAAATGGTGCAGGTTTGGCAATGGCAACGATGGATTTGATTAAATATGCAGGTTTTGAACCAGCAAATTTCTTAGACGTTGGTGGAACAGCCGATGCAAAACGTGTAGAAACAGCTTTCAGAATCATTCTTAGAGATCCAAACGTAAAAGCAATCCTTATCAATATCTTTGGCGGAATTGTACGTTGCGATAGAGTAGCACAAGGTGTTGTTGATGCTTATAAAAACATGGGTGATGCTATTAAAGTACCAATCATTGTGAGATTACAAGGAACCAACGCTGAAATTGCAAAAGAATTAATCGACAATTCTGGAATGCCAATTTTATCGGCAGTACAATTCCAAGAAGCAGCAGACCAAGTGAAAGCGGCTTTATCATAAAAAGAAAAAGTATTATTTATATCAAAATCCTGAGTTTCGGCTCGGGATTTTTTGTTTTATGGGACACGGATAAGACGGATATTACTAATTAGCACGGATTATATTTTTGCATTTTTATGTCTCTATGTTTTTTCTGTAAAAAGTAAAACACCTTATTTAGTAATAAAAGTCTATTTCGTTAGATGTTAAAATAAATACTTAACAAAAATCCGTTTAATCTGTGAAAATCTGTGGCAAATAAATCACATCAATAGTTTTAAATTCTAATTCAAAACATCATGTTAGACTCTGGCGGACATGGTAATGTGTTGTTAAAAATAAGAAGTCAACCAAATTTAATACAAGGTGATTTAGTGGCTAAAAAAGCAAACATCTATTTTGATTACAATTTCCCAATAGAAACCAACGAAGCCGATACCGTCTTCCAAGCCTTGAACAATCCAAGTTTTGAACAAGATAATTCTATTAGTATTTATCCAAATCCTTCGAGTTCAATAATCAATATCAAAAGCAACTTCAATATAAAAACAATCGAGTTGTACGATGTTCAAGGACGATTATTGCAAACCAATATAATTAATAATTCAGAAACAACTTTTGACATAACTTCAAAATCAAAAGGAATGTATTTCCTAAAAATAGTTTCCGAAAAAGGAATAAAAGTGGAAAAATTGGTAAAAGAGTAAAAATTGGTTAGTTATTTATTTTTAAAATCCTGAGTATTTACCCAGGATTTTTTGTGTTATAAACGTAACAAAAAGCACTTAATAAGCCGATAGATTTACATCACGTACTAATTTATTTAACGATGTAACTTTACGCAGTTGATTAAATATTACCTATGACTTCACACAGTTTTTTTGACAGTCTCTATTTAACCTAAATACAACAACAGAAGGAGAACACCCAATAGGAGTAATAAAACATCCAGTGAGCTAAATAGAACATCCAACAAGCTAAATAAAATATCCAGTTGGAGTAATGACGTTTATAACGAGCTAAATAGAGCATCCAACTAGCTAAATGAAATTTCCAGTTGGAGTAATAAAGCATCCAGACAGCTAAATAGAGTATCCAGCCAGCTAAATGAAATATTCAGTTGGGGTAATGAAGCTTACAACCGGTTTTTTATATCGTCTAATAATGCTTTTTATCCATTTAACTCCATTGTAGATTCCTCCCAAAGAAATCAAAAAGGAAAATGTCAAAAGATTTATCAAATTATTAACTAAAACGATGTTGTAATTCTTTTTTATTTCGTTTACAATTCATTATTTTTGTGGAATTAATAACATTTTAAGATTAAATCCATATATAAACATGTCAAAAATTGCTACTTTAGAACTTGACGGCAAAAAATACGAATTTCCATTAGTAACGGGAAGCGAAAATGAAACTGCCATAGATATTGAAAAACTTCGAGCACTAACAGGTGCTATAACTTTAGATCCCGGATATAAAAACTCAGGTTCGTGTAAAAGTGACATCACTTTCCTTGATGGTGAAGAAGGAATTCTTCGCTACAGAGGGTATTCAATTGAATCATTAGCCGAAAGTGCAAATTTTCTTGAAGTGTCTTATTTAGTAATATTTGGAGAGTTACCAACCAAAGAACAGCTTGCAAAATTTGAAAGTGATATTCATAACTATACATTAGTAAATGAAGAAATGAAGAATATCGTTGATGGTTTTCCAAAAACAGCACATCCAATGGGTGTTTTGGCATCATTAACAAGTGCTTTAACAGCCTTCAATCCCAAAGTTGTTAACGTAGAAAATGAAAAAGAAATGTATGATGCCGTGTGTAAAACAATGGCTAAATTTTTAGTAATTGCAACTTGGACTTACCGAAAAATAAAAGGATTTCCATTAAATAACTATGATAATACAAAAGGATATGTAGAAAACTTTATGCGACTAATGTTTGAATTACCTACGGAGCCTTATAAATACAATCAAACCGTAATTGATGCATTAGACAAACTATTTATTTTACATGCCGACCACGAACAAAATTGTTCAACATCAACCGTTAGAATAGTAGGTTCTTCACATGCTGGTTTGTTTGCTTCTATTTCTGCTGGAGTTTCTGCACTTTGGGGTCCATTACACGGCGGTGCCAATCAAGCGGTTTTAGAAATGTTAGAAGCCATTCAAGCGGATGGTGGTGATGCTGACAAATATATGGCAAAAGCTAAAGATAAAAACGACCCATTCCGTTTAATGGGATTTGGTCATAGAGTATATAAAAACTTTGATCCAAGAGCAAGAATTATCAAAAAAGCTGCTGATGAGGTCTTAAATAGCTTAGGTGTTGATGATCCAATTCTAGATATTGCTAAAAAATTAGAAGCTGCGGCCTTAGTAGATGAGTATTTTGTATCAAGAAAGTTATATCCAAATGTTGATTTTTATTCAGGTATTATTTATAGAGCATTAGGAATTCCAACCGATATGTTTACCGTAATGTTTGCTATTGGTCGTTTACCAGGTTGGATAGCACAATGGAAAGAAATGCGTTTAAACAACGAACCTATAGGAAGACCTAGACAAGTTTATACAGGTTATCCATTAAGAGAATTTGTTCCGTTAGAGAAAAGATAATTGCAAAATTTTACATAAAAAGCTTCTCATTAGAGAAGCTTTTTTATATTTACACGTTAAAAAATTAATTCTTATAATGAAATTATCATTTGTAATTCCAGTTTATAGAAACGAAGGTTCTTTAATCCCAACATTTACTAAAATTAAAGACTTAGTAACAAAAAATAAATTTGAATACGAATTAATTTTTGTAAACGATGGTTCAGACGATAATTCTTTTGAAGAATTAAAAGAACTATTTAAAATCGATTCTAACGTAAAAGTGTTGTCATTTTCAAGAAACTTTGGACAAGTTGCTGCTGTAATTGCTGGCTTAAAAGAAGTAACTGGCGATGTAGTAATCAGTATGTCTGCCGATTTGCAAGAACCTATAGAACTTATCGAGCAAATGGTTCAAAAATGGCAAGAAGGCAACGAAATTGTAATATGCCATCGAACTGATAGAGAGGACGGTTTTATTGCAAACAATACCTCGAAAATATTTTATAAATTAATGAAATATGTCAATCCAAAAATGCCAAATGGAGGATTTGACTTTTTATTATTGGACAAAAAAGCAGTAAATGTTTTAAATCAGATTGATGAGCGAAACAGGTTTTTTCAAGGAGATGTTTTATGGCTTGGTTTTAATACGGCGTTTATACCTTATAGAAGAATAAAAAGAGCCATAGGCAAATCGCAATGGACACTTTCTAAAAAAATAAAATATTTTATAGACGGATTGCTTAATACGTCTTATGTTCCCATCCGATTAATGTCTTTTCTAGGACTTTGTTTTTCATTTGTTGGATTTTTGTATTCCCTCATTATAATTTATAGCCGTTTTGTAAATAACACACCATTTAATGGATGGGCACCAATCATGATTTTATTATTGATAATTGGCGGAATGATTATGGTAATGCTTGGGATAATTGGAGAGTATGTTTGGCGAGCGTATGATGAAACTAGAAAAAGACCTATATATATTATTAAAGATAAATTTGTAAATGAAGAAGAGAATAATTGATTTTTCAGCAAAAAACCCTGTATTCATTACCGCTCTAGTTTGTGTGTTGTTTTATTTTTTACCTTTTAAACCCAAACCTTTTGGCGATGGAGATTTTCATTTTGGTACTATTCAATTAATTGAATTTATTAAAAATGGCTTCCATGGTGAAATAATGATTAATAAAGGGTTTCTAACCCTATTTTGTTATTTAATTCCCTATGGATTGGTATATTCTTTTCACAATGATGCTTTATATCTATTTAGTGGTGTAGCATTTAGCTGTGTTTTTGTTTGTCTCTCCATCTTTTATCTATTTAAAGCCTTTACAATCTTAGGGTTTTCAAACCAATCAAAAGCCTTTACACTACTGATACTTTGCTTGTTTCCAATACATGTCTATTATGCAATGGGTATTATTGGAGAAATTTTCGCCTTTTTTGCAGTTTCTGTAATGATTTATTTTTGGGTAAAAATTAATTTTTCTGAAACTTCTAAAACAAGTGATTTTGTTTATTTAGCACTTGCTTTTGTATTATTATATGGAATTAAGCCAACAGCTCTTCCATTCTTGATTGCTTTTGGTTTGTATATTTTATTTTTAAGTTATACTACTAAGAACAAAACAATTTTCTTGCTCACACTTACAATTATTCCTTTATTGATACTAACTGAAGTAAAGCTAGATAAAAATGATAATGAGTTTAAAAAGAAAGTGTTTAGAAATCAAATTTTATGGTCAAGATTTGAACTTAGAGACGAACCATTTAATTGGCTGCCACAACATGGAAACGATTCTTTCGCATCTAATGATTATAAAAATAATTTAAGAAAACGTTACGAATTAGATTCTATTTGTTTAACTAATAAATATGACAGAACACAATATTATATTAAATGGGTAAAAGACGATATTGTTAATCATCCCTTTATAACACTTAGACAATATTTTTTAAAGTTCTTTCAATCTCAATCCTTCATTATTACTCCATTAATGAAATCTCATAAACCAGTTTGGTTTAAGTACGGCATACACATTTACATCAATTTAATCAATTCTATATTAGTAATAATTGGTTTAATAACGATGTATAAATTGTTTAAAAGAAAAAAATGGAGGTTTTTTATACCAATATTACTTTATTGGGGTTCGGCTTTAGTTTATGTTTTTTTGTTTCATTCTGAACAACGTTATATGTTTCCATTCCGACCAATGTTAATATTTTTATTCGCTTACTACATTGCAAATAGAAATTTAATTATTGACAACAAATCCTTTGCCAAATAGCTTGTTTTTTAAAGTTCAGTGTTTTTTATAAGAAATAATCTTCCTATTTAATTAAAAAAGCGTATTTAATCGAAAAAATATGCTTTTAATAGATAATATTGTTCTCTTTTTATATATTTGAATTGTCAATCTACCACTACAAAAATTAAACTTTTTAACCAATAATTATTTATAGTCATTCAGACTATTATAGATAATTATTAAAAAAAATGAGTTTAATCCCTAATCTTTTATAGTATGAAAATAAAAAATTACTTTGTAGTAGGATCTTTTTTAGTTTTAAATTTTTCTACAGTTATTGGTCAAACAGCAAATACTTTTTTTGGAGTTGAATCTGGAACAAATAATAGCGGAAATTTTAATTCTGGTTATGGTACCAATTCACTAATCAATAATAGTAGTCATAGTAATAATGCTTTTGGTTTCAATACTTTAATACAGACTACAGGAGGTTACAATTGTGCTTTTGGTAATGATGCATTAAAACTAAATACTTCAGGTACCTTAAATGTTGCATTGGGTACAAGAACTTTAGAAAACAATGCAACCGGTAGCGGTAATATTGCAATTGGTCATCGAAGCCTAGGGTCTAATACATCTGGTAATAGAAATACCGCTGTTGGATATGGCACTTTAGTAAAAGTAAATGGTAATGATAATATTGCTTTAGGTTATCAAACACCAAGAAGTTTAATCTCGGGAAATTCAAATATTTTTATAGGAAATGAAAATGGATTAAACTTAACAAATGGTAACCAAAATGTATTTATTGGCAGTGTCAGATTAAATAACACTGTTTCTAGTAATAGAATAGCAGGAAACTCTTTGGATAGATCAATTATTTTAGCAGATGGTGCTGGGAATCAACGAATTTTTATTAGTCGAATTGGAAACATGGGTTTAGGATTGGGAAATAATATTATCCCAATTAATAGGCTAGATGTAAACGGTGGTGTAGTAATTGGAAAAAACTACGTTCCAAGCAATTCTGATACGGGTAGTTATGTTGCGCCTGTCAATGGGTTGCTGGTTGAAGGTAAAGTTGGTTTAGGAAATTCAAACCCAAATAATAAACTTGAAATTACTCATGGAACTTCGGGAAATTCGGGACTTAGATTTACTAATTTAACCAGTAGTTATGTTCCTACTTCTTCGCAAACTTCTGATAAATTTTTGAGTGTTAATCAAAATGGTGATGTTATTCTACAAAAAATGGCAAACCCATCCATTACAAACGGACTTTCATCAACTGGAAATGTAATGAATAGTTTCGTTAATGGCTCAAATGCAAACGCACCTATTGTAAATACAATTTCAAATTCGTTTAATACCAATAATCAATTGGTTACTACAGTTAATGGTGTTTCTAGTGCACCAATTACCTTACCAATTCCAGATTTTTCCGAGATTGATGAAAGTGTGACTAATGAAATTCAAGTATTGACTTTAAATGGAAATACAGTTTCTTTATCACTTGGTGGTGGTTCTTTTACTTTACCAACATTAACCGATACTGACCAACAAACATTGGCATTAAACGGAAATGTACTTTCAATTTTAAACGGAAACTCTGTAACACTTCCAACATTTACAAATACCGATTCACAATCGTTAACCTTAAACGGTAATACAATTTCTATATCGGGAGGAAACACTATTACTTTACCAACATTAACCGATACTGACCAACAAACATTGGCATTAAACGGAAATGTACTTTCAATTTTAAACGGAAACTCTGTAACACTTCCAACATTTACAAATACCGATTCACAATCGTTAACCTTAAACGGTAATACAATTTCTATATCGGGAGGAAACACTATTACTTTACCAACATTAACCGATACTGACCAACAAACATTGGCATTAAACGGAAATGTACTTTCAATTTTAAACGGAAACTCTGTAACACTTCCAACATTTACAAATACCGATTCACAATCGTTAACCTTAAACGGTAATACCTTATCCATTTCTGGCGGAAATTCAATAACCATTCCAACACCAACTTTTGCAGTAATTCCTGGAACGAATACTACTATTTCTGGAAATGGATCTACAACATCGCCATTTCAAATTAACGCTATTGATACAAGTTTGTATGCGAATGATGGAGCAATCAATCAAGCAACTACAACAAACAACAACAGAAAAGTAAATTTGAACAATAGAAACCTTTGGTTTGATACAACAAATAGTACATCCAATGGGAAATTATATATTGGTTCAACTCCAAATTTTCCATCAACTTCTGGAAACTATAAATTATTTGTAGAAGGTGGAATTATGACAGAGAAAGTAAAAGTTGCATTACGAAATACAAGTAATTGGGCTGATTATGTTTTTGAAAAAGACTATAAACTTTTACCATTAAATGAAGTTGAAAAATTTGTGAAGATAAACAAGCATTTACCTGGTGTTCAATCAGCCAAAGAATTAGCAGAAAACGGGATAGATGTCGCTGAAATGCAATCGAAACAAATGGAAAAAATTGAAGAATTAACACTTTACATCATTGAGCAAAATAAAAAATTAGAAAAACAAAATGATGAAATTCAAACGTTAAAAACCCAAATGAGTTTGTTAATCCAAAAAATGAAATAGTATGAAAATAGTAAAACTACTGCTGTTTTGTTTCATTTGGTTAAGTTCAATTACTTCGTTTGCGCAAGTGGAAGATTATTTAAAACTGGAGCAAAACAGAATAACAAAAGCGCAAAATATTGAAAAAGAAGTACAGGCTTTTATCGTGAAAAATATTGGTAAATATAAATTAACCAATGAAATAGAAATAGAAACAATTCAACATTTGAATGATGAAATTGAGGAACTTTCCATCAAAGAAATAGAAGTTGCTATTGAAAAAGCAAAAGTTGTTGAACTTAGAAAATTGTTTTTTAAAACATTTCCTGACAAGAAAAAAGAATACATTGCTAACCCAATTTCAAGTTCAATAAGACAAAGCTGTGTCAATGGAGATTTTGAAGACGGAACAGCCAGTTATTCTTTTTGGTCGGATGCACATCCTCAACCAGCTTCGGGTTCAAGTTTTTTTCAATCTTGTGGAACACCAACTGTAGTAACAGGTACTAATGTTGTAACACCTTCGGTAAATAATTTTAATTCAACAATAACGTTGATTGATAATACCGCACCAAACTATCAGCAATTCGATCCTGTTTTGGCAAGTTTCGGACAAAATATTCCAACCTTAAACACCAATAGTGGTAGCAAATGTATAAAACTGAATAATACTCAAGGCTATGGTTCGTCCGATTTGACAACGATGTCAAGGTATATGCCTTCTATAAATCAACCTACAATTGATTTTAATTTTTCGTTAGTAATGGATAATAAAGTGGCACATGGTCAAGACATTCAACCTTATTTTAGAGTGAGAGTTTTAGACCAAAACAATAATGTTGTAGATCAAATATGTATTATTGCCGATCCTGAAAATTGTTTGTTTAACAGAATAAATGTTAGTAACAGCAGAAGAATTCTCTACACAGGATGGGTTTGTGCTCGATTAAATGTTCAAGATATTTTAAATCAACCAGGAACCATTGAGTTCTCGGTAAGCGATTGTCAGCCATCTCAACATTTTGGAACCGTTTATATTGATAATTTATGTGGATTTGTTTGTGCAACACCACAACTAGGTGCTTTGAGTTTAGATCCTACAAATATAAATTGTCCTAATGCAACTCCAGAAGTGCCAGTAAACGTTTGTGGTACCTATCAACCACCCGTAAATGCTACTTTAAATACACTATCGTTGAATATTATTCAAAATGGAAATACTATAACTACAATCAATGCGCCAACGCAGTTGACATCAGATACTTTTTGTTTTTCATTCTTGCCAAGTGCTTTTGGAGCCAATCCATCGGGTAGTTTTGAATTTGAAGTAAATGCAACATTTAATGTAGCTTGTCCGGCTGGAACTTATATTTATGATATGACCGACAATTCGGCAAATGTTGGTCCGGATGTTACGTTTATTGATTGTTGTTTGCCTACATTAATTTTGATTGCACCAGCAGATAATGTTACCAATTTAGATGCAACAACAGCAACTCAAAAAGAACGTTCCGATTGGATAAAAGCAACTAATATTGTTGAGGTTGGAGATGCTGTATTTCAAAATGGTGTCGTCTATCATGCAGGAAATTATGTAGAATTAAACCCAGGTTTTGAAGCTGTAACAGGTTCACAGTTTTCAGCCTATATTGAAGGCTGTTCGTCGAATTATATTTATAGAAACTCAGATACAAATTCAAGTTCAACAGTAGAAGGTTTGCTTGAAGAATTAAATGTAACAAAACTGAATATCGAATTTCTTATAGTTCCTAATCCTTCTAGTAGTTCTATTGAGTTGATAATGAAAGGCAATCAATTTAGAAACATTTCTATTACAACAATAGATGGGAAAATGGTTTTTGATCAAAATATTGAACTCACAGACAAGGCTAGGGTTGATGTAAGTCGTTATGCAAATGGTGTTTATATTGTTAATCTATTGACAGACGATGGAGATGTTTATTCAAAAAAATTAATCAAAAATTAAATTTTTTAGTTACGTTTTATTTTTGGAAAAGCTTCGCAATTTAGCGAAGCTTTTTTTGTTATATTTGGCTAAAATTAGTAATAATGAAACTTAAGAAAAAAATAAAAAAGACAATTAGCTTTTTCATACCTAAAGGAAATAGCAAGGAAAAGATTAAGCTTTTTTATTACAAACTATTTAGTAATAAAGCAATTTCATTTGATATAAAAATAGATAAAGGTAAAGTTATTTACAAAACTACATTTGACAATAAAGTTTTATATACAAACGAAGCTCTATACTCAATAGCGGTTGATTTTGGCTATTATCAGCACAATTATAAAGCTAAAAATGGAGATTTTGTAATTGATGCAGGAGCCAATGTTGGTCATATTTCTATGTTTTTTTCAAAATGTGTTGGTCAAAATGGTAAAGTATTTTGTTTTGAACCAGACAAACACAACATTAAATCCTTAGAAAATAATATTAAACTAAATTCAGACCTAAAGGATAACATAATTATACAAGATATGTTATTGTGGAATGAAGATACATTGCTAGACTTTGAAGAATCAGGAACGGTTGCTTCTTCTGCCAAATGGTTTTCAGAGAACGCAAATATTGTTAAAAAACAGGCTGTAACTATTGATAATTGGGTCAAAAACAACAATGTTCACAGATTGGATTTGATTAAAATGGATATAGAAGGCGCAGAAATTGAAGCAATAGAAGGATGTGTTGAGACTATAAAAACATTAAAACCTAAATTTGCAATTGCTTCTTATCATATCATTGACAACCAGCCTACTTATATTAAAGTAGAAGAATTTTTCAAAAAAATGAATTATCCTTTCAAAACGGTTAGGTTTCGTGGAAATGAAATAATTACGTTTGCAGGATAGTTTTTGTAAATTTATAAATGTTTCTATAATAATAGCTTCGCAATTCAGCGGAGCTTTTTATTTTTATACTATAATTTCTAATATATTTGTAAAAACTACAATTAATACTAATGGTACAATCTTTAAAGTTAATTTTTTCAAATAAAAGTGAGCATTTAGATGTTGCATTTTTTGAAAAAAAACTTTTAATTCCATTACAAAATCAAAAAGTTTCTGAATGCAATACTTTTGATATTGAAATTACTTTTAAAGACGAAATCAATTTTTTTAGAAATCACAATTATCAATGGATAAAATGCGATAGAGAATTAGTAGCTTCTCTTTTTACACCAAAAATAATAAAACTCAACAATGGTTTTTTTGTTCAACCCAATATTCAAATCGGAATTTGGGAATTCAATCCAAAATTTAAAAACAAACTACTGTGGCGTTTTAACCCTGAATATGCTGCCTCAATAACAAAATATACTGGAAAAAAGAACGAAAAAATAGTACAATCCGTTACTCCAACTTTTGACTTTTCGGTAGAATTAGCCTTGTTGTTTTCGGATAAAAATGCTGTCGAGTTTAGTCGTTCTCCAATTCCTTTTTCGGCCATTGCATGCTTTACAGATCATTGTGATTTTGATACTCAGGAAAATTTAGAATTGCAAAGAACCTTTTTTGAGAAGAACAATATTAAAATAACCAAAGGGTTTTTTCTAAATCATTTTTCAAAACGTAACGAAAATGCATCCTTTGAAAACAACAGTACAGAATTATTAAAATGGCAAAAAGCTGGACATGAATTGTGTTACCATTCGCTTTCACAATCTTTAAAACACAACAAAGAAAGTTTTGAGGATTTTGAGTCATTTCAACCACCAATTGAGGTTGTTCCAACATGGATAGATCACGGTTATCAACCGTATAATTTTTCGTTGTTTGAAAATTTAGGCTTTAAACAAGAGAAATTTGCAGCAATTTTAAATAAAAACAAGATAACAACTCTTTGGAATTATATCGATTCTGGAACAGCAACGTTAGGCGTTTTAAACCAACTAAATTCTAATGATTTTACATTAAAAAGTTATTTTGCTGGAATTCAAGACTTGAAATTTAAAGATAAAATAGCACTTAAAATTAAAATTATTTTATTTCATTTTTATGCTGACGAACAGATGATTACAAGATACAAAAGTATTTCATCAAGTTTTAAGAAATTTATCAAAACCAAAAGTTTAAAAGAATTGTTTTATTTTTTTAAAAATTTAGCCTCAATTTCTATTCCATTATTAAAAGTCTTTTTACTTTGGAACTCCGTTAAAAACAAACCTTTCAAACTAGCAAAATATTCGCCTTTAGTTTTCAAACATCAAATTCAGGATTCCATTTTCAATATTTTTCAAACTATTGAAATGGTTGATTTTAAAAAATCATTGCATCCAAGAAACATTGATAAACTTATAGGTGAAAACGGAATATTTATAGCTCATACTTATTTTTCTGTTCCAATGGAATATCATTTTGGAAAATTGTTTAAAACGCCAACAACAATTGATGAATCAGTTGCTCAAAATTTTTCGTATTTGAGTAAAAAAATAAACGAAAAAACTATTTGGAATCCAACTTTGAACGAATTAGTTCTTTTTTTAAATAAATTTGAAGCCATTAAACTAGATGTCGATAAATCAGGAAACATTATAAATTTACTTCATTCTGATTTGCCATTTAGAGAACTTTATTAATATGAAAATACTATTTACAAATGATCCAAAATGGTTAAAAAAATGGGATGACTATATCGTAACAGAAGATAGAGCCAGTCATTTAATGTTGTCTGACTGGAATAAATCATTTGAATCGTATGGTTTTGAATTTGAGATTTGTTTAGCATTAGAAAACGATAAAATTATTGGCGGATTTGCTGCGGTAATTGCAAAAGCAATGGTATTTAAGTTTTATATTGTACCATTTGGACCCATTATTTCGAGTGATTATGAAGAAAAATTAAATGAAATTATTGAGTCAGTTTATAATAGAGCGAAAAAAAGAAACTGTTGCTATGCTCAAATAAATCTTCCATTTTCAGATAAAGACAATGTACATTTACTAACCAATTCTCTAAAAATTCCTTTTTTAGAAAAAGCAGCAAAAGGTCATCTTTTTAAATATGTTTATTCTTCAAGTGGGTTAAACTGGGTTGATTTAAAACATTTAGATGAAGAAAAAATGATAATGAGCTTAAAACCTTCTGTCAGACGGAATGTTAGAAATTCATACAGAAAAGAACTTGAATTTAAAGTTTTAGATACCCAAGAAGGTATTGAAAATGCATATCGATTATTTTTAGAAAATGCTACCAATGCCAATTATACTATTAGAAATTGGGAAGACATAAAGAATACTTTATTCGGATTAAACGAAAAAGGATTGTTGAAAATTTTATCAGTATTTAAAAGCAATGAAATAAAAGGAGCTATTTTATTAATAAAATCTGGAAATTATTACACCTACATTTTGGGTGGATCTAAAAAAGAAACCCCCGATTTGAGAACTGGTGATTTCTTACAATGGGAAGCCATTAAATTATCCATAAATGAAGGTTTAGACGGATACAATATTTCTCTTGGTGGTTCTAAAGGTGTTTTTGAATTTAAAAATAGCTTTAACACAACTCATTATTATATTCAAGATGGGCAATACCATTGGATTCTAAAACCAATCTATTTTAAATTTTATACGATTGTTGAAAAAAAATTAAAAAAACACAAAAAAAGGATTGCTAACCTATTATCTGTTTTTAAAAAATGATAAAAAAAATTTTAAAAAGATGGAAGATTATATCTATCGATATGTTGTTTTATTCTATGAACGCATCGGAATACAAACCATGTACGGTTTTAGGTTTTGACATTCAAGAAGATAAAAGTAATCCAAATAAAATTGAATATTTTATAAAAGTTGAAGGGAAAAAAGTGCATCAAAGTTACTTGTTCAAATCAATAGATATTTTAAAACTCATACACAAAAAAGGACCAGTAATTGGTGAATGTGCTACAATTTCTGAATTTAAAGGAAAATCAATTTATCCCTATGTGATTAACTACATTGCTAAAAAGGAATTGTTTGAAAAAAAGACAGATGAGGTTTTTATAACCGTCAACGCTAACAATCTTGCTTCGATTAAAGGAATTGAAAAAGCTGGATTTACATTAAAAAGTTCTATAAAAGCAAAACGATTTTTAGTATTTTATTTTCAGAAACAAATTAAAATATACAAGTAAAAAACAGTTATAAACAAAGCTTCGCCAATCGGTGGAGTTTTTTTATCTTTGACCAAATGCCAAAAGCAACTTTATGTTACAATTAAATGTAAAAAACGAAACATCACGACTACGAGCCGTTGTGCTTGGTTCAGCCTTGAATAATGGTCCAACGCCATCAGTTGAAGAAGCGTATGATCCAAAATCTTTAGAACATATTCTTGCTGGAACGTATCCAATTGAAGAAGATATGATTAAAGAAATGGAAGCTTTTAATCAAGTTTTTCAAAAATATGATGTCAAAGTTTTTCGTCCAGAAATGATTGAAAATTACAATCAAATCTTCACACGTGATATAGGTTTTGTAATTGACGATGTCTTTGTAAAAGCAAATATTCTTCCTGACAGAAACAGAGAACTGGATGCTATTCAATATGTTTTAGACCAAATTAATCCATCCAAAATTGTTCGTCCGCCAGAAGAAGTTCATATAGAAGGTGGCGATGTAATGCTTTGGAATGATTATGTTTTTATTGGAACCTACAAAGGTTCTGACTATAAAGATTATATAACAGCGCGAACCAACATGGAAGGAGTAAACTATATCAAAGCATTATTTCCAAACAAAATTGTAAAAGAATTTGACTTAGTAAAATCAAAATTAGAAGCAAGAGACAATGCATTGCATCTCGATTGTTGTTTTCAACCAGTAGGGAAAAACAAAGGAATAATTTATAAAAGTGGCTTTCGAGAAGAAGCAGATTATGTTTATTTGGTAAAACTCTTTGGAAAAGAAAATTTATTCCACATTACACGTGATGAAATGTACAACATGAATTCAAACGTGTTCTCGATAGATGAAAACGTAGTCGTTTCTGAAAAGAATTTCACTCGCTTAAATGCTTGGTTACGCAATAATGGTTTTATCGTTGAGGAAATTCCGTATGCAGAAATTGCCAAGCAAGAAGGACTTTTGCGTTGTTCAACATTACCATTGATAAGGGATTAAAAAAAAGTTGACAATTGACAGTTTATTTGACTGTTTCAACCGATAAGCGATAACCGACTATGAGCGATTATGCAGATTTAGATATTTATAAAATTAGTTTGGATTTATTTTTTAAAGTACATCCTGCATCGCTTTTACTACCTAAATACGAAATGTATGAATTAGGAAGTTAAATAAGACGTTCTTCAGACTCTATAGTGTCAAATATTGTCGAAGGTTATGGAAGAAAAAGATATAAGGCTGATTTCATTAAATTTTTGGTTTATTCACTTTCAAGTTGCTTAGAAACTAAAAATCATTTATTCAAAATATCAGTTCTTTATCATGGAACAATTGATAATATTGATGAGTTAATATCGAGTTATGATAATTTGGGTGGAAAAATATTTAACTTTATTGTTTATGTAGAAAAAAAACTGGAAAACTTAATTTAAAACCGACAACTAAAAACCGATAACAAAATAAAAAACAATGAATCAAACTACAAATTCAATATTAATGATTCGTCCTGTAGCGTTCAGGATGAACGAACAAACAGCAGTAAACAATTACTATCAAAAAGTTTTAGATGGGCTTTCACCAGAAACAGTAAATGAAAAAGCTCAAAAAGAATTTGATGATTTTGTAGCTAAACTTCAAAAAGTTGGTATAAATGTTATTGTAGTTGATGACACTATAGAACCCAATACACCCGATAGTATTTTTCCAAACAATTGGATTTCGTTTCATCAAAATGGGGATGTAGTTTTATATCCAATGTTTGCCGAAAATAGACGTGCAGAACGAAGAGAAGATATATTAGATATTCTTGAAGACGAAGGTTTTCAAATCAATGAAATCATGGATTATACTTCTGCCGAAGAAGATGCGATTTTTCTTGAAGGAACCGGAAGTTTATTGTTAGATAGAGAAAACGGAAAAGCCTATTGTGCACTTTCACCGCGTGCTGATGAAGAATTAATGATTGAGTTTTGTGAAGATTTTGAACTTTCACCAGTTATTTTTGAAGCCTATCAAACCGTTAATGGAGAGCGGAAATTGATTTACCATACCAATGTAATGATGTGTTTAGGTGATACATTTGCAGTTATTTGTGCTGATTGTATTGATGATAAAAAAGAACGAAAAATGGTATTGGATTCGCTTAGAAGAGATGAAAAAGAAATCATTTTGATTACCGAAGACCAAATGAATAACTTTGCTGGTAACATGTTGGAGCTAAAAGGTAAAAACGACGAACGTTTTCTTATCATGAGCGAATCTGCCTATAAAAGTTTAACTAAAAAACAAATAGGTCAATTAGAAGCACATGTTTCTATAATTCATTCTAGTTTGGATACTATCGAAGCTTGTGGTGGTGGAAGTGCAAGATGTATGATGGCGGAAATATTTTTACCAAGAAATTAATTTTTAACAAAAATATCAGTTACAGCTGTTATAATATATTGAATTCCAATGGAGATGGTTAAAAACCCAATGATTCTTGATACAGCAACAATTCCAGATGCACCAAGTATTTTGGCTAAATAATGTGCACTTCTTAAAATGAAAAAAATTACTATCGACACTACTAAAATGGATAAGCTAGACATAAAAACTTCAAAAGTAGCATCATGCTCTTGATGAAAAGCAATTAAAAGTGAAATGGAACCCGGACCAGCAAGCATTGGCATAGCTAAAGGAGTTAAAGCTATTGCATTTCGAGTACTGATGTCTTCTTCTACTTTTTTATTAATTCCACGATTTTTTGAAAATTTTCCATTCAATAATGAAAAACCAGAACTTGCAATGATAATTCCACCCGCAATACGCAAAGCCGGAATGGTTATGCCGAAAAATGTAAGCACATATTGCCCAATAAAAAACGATATAATTAAGATTATAAAAACATTAATTGCAGTTCGTAACGACAAATTTGAGCGTTCCTTTTTCGTAAAATCTTGCGTTAAACTCACAAAAATAGGAACAGTTCCTATTGGATTTAGAACCGAAAATAATGCACCTAAAAGAATTAGAAAGACTTCCATTTTTTTTTTGCAAAGATAAATCCTCTATTTGATATAAATTGTAAAAAGCAGTTAAAATAATCCTACTTATGTTACCTAACTATTATCTTTGATAAATTATATAAAGATTATGAAAAATAAAAAAACACTGGTATTAGGTGCTAGTACAAAACCAGATCGTTATGCATTTAAAGCCATAACAAAACTTGTGGATAATGGCCATTCTGTAATTGCTTTAGGTCAAAACACAGGAGAAGTAGCAGGCATAAAAATTTACACTAAAAATATTCCGTTAAAAAATATCGATACGGTAACTTTGTATCTAAATCCATTGCGTCAAAGAGATTACTATAATTACATCATTGAAACAAAGCCAAAACGCGTTATTTTTAATCCTGGAACTGAAAATCCAGAGTTCTATCAGTTACTAAAATCCAATGGAATAGAAGTAGAGGTAGCATGTACTTTAGTTTTATTGGCTACCAATCAATATTAAAAACGTGTATTTTCTGTTGCAGGTTTGCTAATTGAAAGTAATCCTAAAAAGGTGATAAAACCATTAACAATGATTAATTCGTTATCAATGGCATATTTTCCTAAAAGTGTTTCAGAATACTTTACAATAAAAAAACAAATTGCTGGAGAAATCATGCAAATAAGTGGTACAAATTTATCATGAACGGTTTTCGTTTGCATCAATAATCCAAATGCATACAATCCTAAAAGTGGTCCATATGTATAACTAGCTACTTTAAATATCATCGTTACTACTGATTTGTCGTTTAAGGAATTGAAAATAATGATTACTAAAAACATCAAAAACGAAAATCCAATATGCACCAAATGACGGGTTTTTACTAATTTTTTATTTCTAATTTCGATTTCTACTTTAGTTTTTGGAGTTGCTTCTTTGAAATTTTCTGCTTTATCCATTCCTAAAAAATCTACACAAAACGATGTTGTCAAAGCGGTTAAAGCCGAATCGGTAGTAGCAAATGTTGCTGCCGTTAATCCCAATAAAAATATTACGGCTGGAATTAAACTTAAATGATGAAACGCAATTTCTGGAAATAATAAATCCGTTCTTGGCGAACCATCTACCATTGGAATTGAAATACCATTTTTCTCTGCATATATGTAAAGCAACGCACCAACACTTAGAAAAAAGATATTGATAATGACAAATATACCGGTGAATACAAACATGTTTTTTTGTGCTTCACCAATGTTCTTGCAACTTAAATTTTTCTGCATTAAATCTTGATCTAAGCCTACCATTGCAATCGTCACAAACATTCCACCTAAAAGTTGTTTCCAAAAATAATTACGATTTAAGAAATCATCAAAGAAGAAAATTTTTGAATAATTACTGTCTTTTACGGTTTCAAATGCTTGCACAAAAGATAAATCTAAGCTGTTGCAAATGAATATAATAGTTAAGAAAACAGACGAAACTAAGAAAAACGTTTGCAAGGTATCGGTAATGATAATTGTTTTTAAACCACCACGATAGGTGTAAGCAAAAATGAATGCCAATGAAAGCAAAACAGTGACGGCAAATGGAATTCCAAAATTATCAAAAACAAATTTTTGCAACACGATAACCACCAAATACAATCGGAAAGCGGAACCAATCGTTCTGCTGATTAGAAAAATAGTAGCAGCGGTTTTATAGCTAATAAACCCCAATCTTTTTTCAATATAACTGTAAATGGAAGTCAAATTCATTCGGTAATATAAAGGAAGCAATACAGTAGCTACAACAATGATTCCGAGTGCATTTCCAAGTACAAATTGAAAATATTTAAACTGCAAATCAGGATTTCCAACTTCGCCAGGAACCGAAATAAAGGTAACGCCAGAAAGAGCTGTTCCTATCATTCCAAAAGCCACTAAATACCATTTTGAATTTTTATTGGCTTTAAAAAAAGTATCATTATCACTTCCTTTTTTGGAAACTACATTTGAAATAAAAAGCAATAATCCAAAATAAATTATAATGATGATAAGTATGGTTATTGGCGTCATAAAATGTATTTTTGTGCAAAATACAAAATTCAACGTATCTAATTTACTTTGTGATTTGGAATTTGTTTTTTGGAATTTTAGAAACTATGGAGTTTTCATCAAAATTACTTGAAAAAGCGGTCAATGAAGTAGCACAATTGCCTGGAATTGGTAAACGTACGGCATTGCGCTTGGTTTTACATTTGCTAAAACAACCAATGGAACAAACTCAATTTTTGTCAAATGCATTAACCACAATGCGTGAAGAAATTAAGTTTTGTAAATCATGTCATAATATTTCAGATGTTGAGGTTTGTGAAATTTGTAATAATGGGGCAAGAAATCATCAAATTATTTGCGTAGTTGAAGATGTTCGCGATGTAATGGCAATTGAAAATACAAATCAATTTAAAGGAATTTATCATGTTTTGGGTGGAAAGATTTCTCCTATTGATGGTGTCGGACCAAGTCAATTAAATATTAATTCCTTAATAGAAAAAGCAAAATTAGGAAATATTGAAGAGTTGATATTTGCTTTAAGTTCCACAATGGAAGGCGATACGACTAATTTTTATATTTTTAAACACATTAAAGATTTACCCATAAAAACATCTACCATTGCAAGAGGAATTGCTGTTGGCGACGAATTAGAATACGCCGATGAAGTGACTCTGGGTAGAAGTATTTTGAATCGAATTCCATTTGAAAATTCTGTAAACAAAATGCATTAAAATAAACACTTTTTACATTTTTGTAATTAGAATTGAAAAACTATCTTTGTTGGCTAACAAGTTTTTAAAACTAATGAACAAATATAATTTACTGCTATTATCCATAATAGGTCTTATGTTTACATCTTGTATCCCGACCAACGAGTTGATTTACCTTCAAAATAATAATCAGAAAAAAGAAAATCAATCTGTTGAACAAATTGTCAACAAGCCCTATCGTATTCAGACAAATGATATATTAAGTATTTCTATAAAAGCAATTGACCCAAAATTGGTAGAAATTTTTAATGTCACAGCTACCGGTTCTACTTCAGGAAGTAGTGAGCAGGCAATTTATTTTAATGGTTATGTTGTTGATGATCATGGCAATATACGATTTCCAATCTTAGGAGAAATAAATGTTTTGGGTAAAACAACAGAAGAAATTAGAGAAGAGGTAGAAGGTAGATTGTTGGACCAATATTTTAAAGAAGAGGCAGGCATTTTTGTCAGTGTAAAGCTTAGTGGTTTTAGATATACTATTAATGGCGAAGTTGGAAGCACAGGAACAAAAGTTATTTTCCAAGATAAAGTAAACATCTTAGAAGCTATTGCCAATGCTGATGATATTGAGGTAACAGGAAATAGAAAAGATGTTATCGTAATGAGAAGATTTCCTCAAGGAAATGAAACGTATCATATCGATTTAACTTCAAGTGAAGCAATACACTCACCAGTTTATTATTTACAACCTAATGATTATATTTATGTTAAACCATTGAAACAAAAAACATGGGGTACAGGTAGAACAGGTGTTGAATCTATATCAACAATTATTACCTTGCTTTCATTGGCCACTACTACCTATTTATTACTCAAAAGATAATTATAATTAAATGTTAGACGTTAAAGATTTTTCGTTGTTTGAAAAACAAAATAATTTTGATTTCAAAAGTTTTTTGATAAAAATTGTTAGCTATTGGAAATGGTTTATAGTTTCTTTAGCAATAACATTTTTTATAGCTTATCAGGTTAATATTAGAAAGCAAAAAATTTTCGGAATTGACACTACTATTGGAGTATCTGACGAAAACAACCCTTTGTTTACTTCAAATACCAGTTTGGTTTTTAATTGGGGTGGAACTTCCGATAAAGTGCAAAGCATTGCAACCACTTTTAAATCTAGATCACATAATGAAATGGTTGTAGATAGTCTGCAATTTTATACCGATTATTTTATTAAAACGGATTATTATTATAAAGATGTTTATGGTCAAATTCCATTTAAAGTAACAATTGATAAATCGAAGTTTCAACTCTACAATCAGTTTGTAAAATTTAAAATGACTTCTTCAAATACTTTTCAAATTAGTATTCCTTTTACTCAAAGTTCAGTTGAAGTTATTAAATATGCTGATGGAGAAACAAAATTTGTTTCAGTAAATCCAAAAGAGTTTGTTGCTAATTATAGAGTAAATCAAGTTGTAGATTTGCCGTTTTTGAGTTTCATTTTGACGATTAACGATAAAGTAGCATTAAAAACAAATCAAGAAGTATTGGTGCGATTTAATTCTTTTAATCAGACCGTTAGTAAATACCGAAAGATAAACATTAGCATTGATGAAAAAGCAGCTTCGATTTTAAGACTAAGCTTAGAAGGAACAAATAAGGAACGAATGGTGGATTATTTGAACTCTACGGTTGAAATTTTGAAAAAAAAGCAATTAGACAACAAAAATTTATTTGCAAAAAACACTATCGCATTCATAGATGAAACGCTCTCATCTATGGAAAATCAGTTAAAAGATTCTGGAAACGAGTTAAAAGATTTTAGCAGAAATAACAATGTGCTTGATATTCAGGATAAAGGTGCGCAATTTAAAGGACAATTACTTGAGTATGATGTAAAAAAAGATGAAGTTGAACGCAAAATAGCTTATCTAAACACCTTAAAAAATTATCTAACAAAAAGTGTCGATTTTTCCAAACTTCCAGCACCAACTGTTGCTGGAATTGAAGAGCCAAATATTGTAAATAATGTTGCTAAAATAATCGAGTTTTCTATTAAACGATCGGATTTAAAATATACTTCAAAAGGAAACATTTTTTATCAACGATTGGACAGTGAAATTGAATCTATAAAAAAAGTTTTATTAGAAAATATCAATTCACTTCGACTTGCTTTACAATATGATTTAGATAAAGTAAATTCTAAATTAGCGGAAATAGAAAGCGATATTAGAAAATTACCCGAAAGTTCACAGCAATATTTAAAAATATCTAGAAAATACAATTTAAGCGATAATATTTACAATACTTACTTGCAAAAAAGAAGTGAAGCATCTATTGTAAAAGCAGCAAATTTATCTGATATTAAATTTATTGATCCTGCAAAAGATGTTGGAGAAGGATTGCTTGGCCCAAAGACAAAAGTAAACTACGTTCTGGCATTATTAATAGGTATTATTATCCCGTTGGTAATAATTTTTTTATTTTTCTTTATTAATAATTCCATCCAAAACATAGAAGATATATCAAGTGTAACAAAAATTCCACTTATTGGAATAGTTGGTATAAAGCACAATGAAAATAACCTTTCAGTATTTGAAAGACCAAAATCAGCCCTTTCAGAATCTTTTAGAGCCATTCGTTCATCACTTCAGTTTTTGTATAAAAAACAAAGCAAAGATGGTGCAAAAACATTAATGTTAACTTCATCAATTAGTGGAGAAGGTAAAACGTTTTGTTCTATAAATATTGCGACCGTTTTTGCATTGAGTGAAAAAAAGACCATTATTTTAGGACTGGATTTAAGAAAACCAAAAATATTTGATGATTTTAATATCAGAAATGAAATTGGAGCTGTAAATTACCTGATTGGTCAAAAAACTCTAGACGAAGTTATCCAAAAAACACATATTCCTTATTTAGACGTTATTACTTCTGGACCAATTCCACCAAATCCTTCCGAATTGATTTTAAGCGAGGCAATGAAAGAAATGATGAACGATTTAAAAAAAGAATACGATTATATTATTTTAGATACACCTCCAGTTGGATTAGTGTCGGACGCATTAGAAATAGCGCAATATAGCGAAGTGATTTTATATGTTGTAAGACAAAATTTCACAAAAAAAGAAATGCTAACCTTATTGAACAATAGAACCAAAAGAGGTGAATTAAATAATATTAGTATAATTTTTAATGGCTATGAAAACAAAGCCAAATACGGAACTGGTTATGGCTACGGCTACGGTTATGGCTACGGATATGGTTATGGCTATTCAAACGGTTATCATGAAGAGGAAGAACCGAAAGGATTTTTTAATAAACTACTTTTTAAATTATTTAAAAAACAAAAATAATGTCTAATCAAAAAACTATTTTAATAACAGGCGGAGCAGGATTTATTGGAACAAATCTTTGCGAGTACTTTTTGCAAAAAGAATATAAAGTAGTTTGTTTAGATAATTTTGCAACAGGTCATAAAAGAAATATTATTCCTTTTTTAGAAAACAAAAATTTCAAATTAATCGAAGGCGATATTAGAGATAGTAAAACCTGCATAAAAGCAGTAGAAAATGTTGAATATGTGTTACACCAAGCTGCGTTAGGTTCGGTGCCACGCTCAATAAAAGATCCCTCTACTACAAATGAAGTGAATATAAATGGGTTTTTAAACATGCTAATAGCTGCTAAAGACGCAAATGTGAAAAGATTTGTTTATGCGGCTAGTTCATCAACCTATGGTGATTCGGAAAGTTTACCCAAAATTGAAGATACAATTGGGAAACCTCTTTCTCCATATGCTATCACAAAATATGTAAATGAATTGTATGCAGAAATATTTAGCAAAACTTATGGAATTGAAACTATAGGATTGCGATATTTTAATGTTTTTGGTAGAAAACAAGACCCAAATGGAGCCTATGCTGCTGTAATTCCAAAATTTGTGACGCAACTGATAAATCATGAAAGCCCAATTATTAATGGAGACGGAAATTATTCTCGAGATTTCACTTATATTGATAATGTGATACAAATGAATGAATTGGCGATGTTAACACAAAATCCAAAAGCCATAAATACAGTTTATAATACAGCTTTTGGAGATAGAACGACTTTGAATGATTTAATGAAATTTTTAAAACAATATTTATCCGAATTTGATACTGAAATTAGTAAGATTGAAGTAATTCACGGGCCAAACAGAACAGGTGATATACCGCATTCGTTGGCAAGTATAGAAAAAGCAAAAGAATTGTTAAATTATAATCCTCAATATTCTTTTCAAGATGGTTTAAAAGAAGCAGTGAAATGGTATTGGGAAAATTTAAAATAAAATAAATGAAGATTACAAATATATGTTGTATTGGTGCTGGTTATGTTGGCGGACCAACAATGGCAGTAATTGCTGCTAAATGTCCACACATTAAAGTTACCGTTGTAGATTTGAATGAAAAAAGAATTGCAGATTGGAACAATCCTGACATCAATAAAATTCCAATATACGAACCAGGTTTAAATGAAATTGTTGAAAAATCTAGAGGCAAGAATCTATTTTTTTCAACAGAAGTAGATAAAGCAATTGATGAAGCACAATTAATATTTATTTCGGTAAATACACCAACAAAGACCTATGGCACAGGAAAAGGAATGGCTGCCGATTTAAAACACATCGAATTGTGCGCCAGACAAATTGCAAAAGTTTCGAAAACAGATAAAATTATTGTTGAAAAATCAACATTACCAGTAAGAACTGCAGAAGCAATAAAAAGCATTTTAGACAATACTGGAAATGGTGTTCAGTTTCAAATTCTTTCAAACCCAGAATTTCTTGCAGAAGGAACAGCCGTTCAAGATTTATTAAATCCAGATAGAGTATTAATCGGTGGCGAAACAACTCCAAAAGGTGATGAAGCAATAGCATCATTAGTTGAAGTTTATGCAAATTGGGTGCCAGAAGAAAGAATCTTGAAAACCAATGTTTGGTCTTCAGAATTATCAAAACTAACAGCAAATGCTTTTTTAGCGCAAAGAGTTTCTTCTATAAATGCTATTTCTGAACTATGTGAAAAAACAGAAGCTAATGTTAATGAAGTAGCCAAAGCAATAGGAATGGATAGTAGAATCGGCTCTAAATTCTTAAAAGCTTCTGTAGGATTTGGAGGCTCATGTTTTCAAAAAGATATATTAAATTTGGTATATATCTCTAAAGCCTTTGGTTTAAATGAAGTAGCCGATTATTGGGAACAAGTCATCATTATGAATGACCATCAAAAAAGAAGATTTTCCAAAAACATTGTTCAAACATTATACAACACTGTTTCTGGAAAAAAGATAGCCTTTTTGGGTTGGGCTTTTAAAAAAGACACTAATGACACAAGAGAATCTGCAGCAATATATGTTGCCGATGATTTGATTAATGAACAAGCAAAAATCGCTCTATATGACCCAAAAGTAGAACGACCTCAAGTACTTTCAGATTTGAATTATTTAGAAACAAGATGTTCTTCCCAAAATGAAGACAGTATTCAAAATTTTAAAAATCCCTATGAAGCATGTGAAAACTCCCATGCAATTGCTATTCTAACAGAATGGGATGAATTTAAAGAATATGATTGGCAAAAAATCTATAATATAATGTTAAAACCTGCATTCATCTTTGATGGTAGAAATTTATTGGATGCTAAAAAGATGAATGAAATTGGGTTTGTATATCAATCTATTGGTTCTTAATAAAATATTTATATTTGTAAACACTCAAAAAAATCTAAACAAACAAAACTAATAAATGGGAATTAAAATAGCAGTAATAGGATTAGGATATGTTGGTTTGCCATTGGCAAGACTTTTTGCAACAAAATATCCTGTTGTAGGCTTTGATATTAATGAAAAAAGAATCAAAGAATTAAATAGCGGAATAGACGCTACTTTGGAAGTTGATGAAGCACAACTAAAAGCTGTTTTAGTAACATCATCAACACTAGATAACGGACTTTATTGTAGCAATATTTTAAACGATTTAAATGATTGTAATTACTATATAGTTACAGTTCCAACTCCAGTAGATAAAAACAATAGACCTGATTTAACACCACTCTATAAATCTAGCGAAACCGTAGGCAAAGTACTGAAAAAAGGAGATATTGTTATTTATGAGTCAACCGTTTATCCTGGTGTTACCGAAGAAGAATGTATTCCTGTTCTAGAAAAAGTAAGCGGTTTAAAATTCAATGTCGATTTTTATGCAGGTTATTCACCAGAAAGAATTAATCCAGGCGACAAAGAACATACGGTTGATAAAATTTTAAAGGTTACCTCTGGTTCAACTCCCGAAATTGGTCAAAAAGTTGATGAGTTATATAAATCAGTTATTACAGCTGGAACCCATTTAGCTTCATCCATAAAAGTAGCCGAAGCAGCAAAAGTTATCGAAAACTCTCAACGTGACATTAATATTGCTTTTGTTAATGAATTAGCAAAAATATTTAATCTTCTCGAAATTGACACGCATGCTGTTCTGGAAGCTGCAGGAACAAAATGGAATTTTTTACCCTTTAAGCCAGGATTAGTTGGCGGACATTGTATTGGGGTTGATCCCTACTATTTGGCTCAAAAAGCTCAAGAAAAAGGATATCATCCCGAAATAATTTTGGCGGGAAGAAGATTAAACGATAGTATGGGTGATTATGTTGCCAACCAAGTCATCAAAATGATGATTAAAAAAGGAATCAAAGTGAATGGGTCTAAAATTTTAATGTTAGGAATTGCTTTCAAAGAAAATTGCCCCGATGTTAGAAATACTAAAGTAGTTGATGTTGTAAAAGCATTACAAGACTTTGAAACTGAAATAACGATTTATGATCCATGGGCTAATCCTGAAGAAGTGAAACACGAATATGGTTTAGAAACAATTTGTGAATTGCCAAATCAGCAATATGATGCCGTGGTATTAGCAGTCTCTCATAATGAATTTAAAGCACTTGATTTTAATAAATTAAAGAAAGATATTGGAATTGTATTTGACGTTAAAGGAGTGTTAAACGAAAAAGCAGACGCAAGATTGTAATGAAAAAAATAGTAATAACCGGAGGTGCAGGATTTATAGGTTCTCATGTTGTCAGAAGATTTGTGAATAAGTATCCAGATTATAAAATATATAATTTAGATGCACTTACTTATGCGGGTAATCTTGAAAATATTGCCGATATAGAAAACAAACCAAACTATACCTTTGTAAAAGGTGATATAACTGATGCTGATTTTATAAACGAATTGTTCCAAAAAGAACAATTTGATAGCGTAATTCATTTGGCTGCAGAATCACATGTAGATCGTTCTATAACCGATCCTCTAGCTTTTGTAAAAACCAATGTTATTGGAACCATGAATTTGCTAAATGCTGCGAAAACGATTTGGAAAGATAATTTTGTTGACAAACGTTTTTATCACGTTTCAACAGATGAAGTTTATGGAAGTTTAGGCGCAACTGGATTGTTTACCGAAACAACACCGTATGACCCAAATTCACCTTATTCGGCTTCAAAAGCAAGTTCAGATCATTTTGTTAGAGCCTATGGAGAAACCTATGGTTTACCCTATGTTATAACCAATTGCTCAAACAATTATGGACCAAATCATTTTCCAGAAAAGTTAATTCCATTATTCATAAATAATATTATAAATCATAAGCCACTGCCAGTCTATGGAGACGGAAAATATACGCGTGATTGGTTGTATGTAATTGATCATGCTATTGCTATTGATTTGGTTTTTCACGATGGAAAAAATCATGAAACATACAATATTGGCGGTTTTAATGAATGGCAAAATATTGAATTGGTTCAATTACTTTGTCAAAAAATGGATCAAAAACTAGGTAGAAAACCAGGAGAATCTAATAGTTTAATAACTTATGTTAAAGATAGACCTGGTCACGATTTACGCTATGCAATTGATGCATCTAAAATAAATAAAGAATTAGGTTGGAAACCTTCGGTCACTTTTGAAGAAGGATTGTCTAAAACTATTGATTGGTATCTTTCTAATGAAAAATGGTTAAAAAATGTGACTTCGGGAGATTATCAAAATTATTACAGTAATCAATATGAATAAACATAAAGTCTAAAGCTAGTCCTTTGTTAAATACGCATAGAAATTATTTAATTGTTTTCTATGCGTATTTTCTTTTTTTCTATTTTTATAATGTTGTTATTTATCAACACGAAAACGTTTTCGTTGGCAGGTTTTCTTTAAATAAAAATTACTTATTAAGATATTTATTTAATTTTAAATAATTTTTTATGTTAAATTGAAAAAAAAGATATATAACTTATTTAATTCAAAAATTGTTAAATCATTAATTTAATAGTCAATAATTATGAAAAAAACAGTACTTAATTTTCTTTTGTGTTCTTTTTTTGTATTTCTATTGTCCACGAATGGTAGAGCACAAAACGTTTTTAGTGGTGAACCTGTTCAAGTTGTTGGTTCGTTTAATGGATATTCAACCACACCTTATAATTCCGATTACAGAACAAGTGCTTACCGAAAAGTAGCTACTACCACAAGTAATCCAAATGATGGAAGAGGACAATGGGCTACTACTATAAACATTCAGAATTCTGGAGGAGATGCTACTCCTATCAATATGACTGGAGGAGGTGGAAATGGATTTTTATTTATTTCGGGACCATCAGGAAATCGTTTTCAAAATAAATGGGTTTTTTCAGGTATAGGTTCAGGATCTGTAAATGCCATTAATGGAATTTCTGCTTTTAATAGCGGTAATGATATGGGACTGAATATGAATACTACTGGTCGTTATACTTTTGTGTTTAATGATGTAGGATATACTAATACCAATGCTAAATATTATGTAGGTTACACTTCAAATACACCAGTAACACTTTCCAACGGAGGAGTTACCTATTCGGGTGGACAGCCAATAATTTCTATTACTACAAGTGCAGCCCCATCATCTGGAGAAAATATATATGTTAGATATAGAACAGCTAGTAATGATTTTACTTCTAACACAGCAGTAGTTCAAGCTACTGGTTCGGGAACATCTTGGTCTGCTACATTGCCAACTCAAACCTGTGGTGAAACAGTTTATTATTATATATACACAAGTACAAGAACATTAGTTCAAATTAATGCTGATAGTGAAACAGATAGAACGTTGGCTACACTTAGATACGATGATAATTCAGGTTCTAATTTTTCATTTACAGTAAGTCCTGTTCCAACAGCAGGAATCACTAACAATAGTGGAACTACAGTTTTGTCTTGTACACAAACAAGTATTAGTGTAACAGCTACTGGTGGAACTAGTTATTCTTGGAACAATGGTTTGGGTGCTGGAGCATCTAAGAACATAACCTCTTCGGGAAATTATACCGTAACAGTTTCCGGCGCGAATGGATGTACTGCCAGCGCTTCAATTGTAGTTTCGGGTGTTGTTACTCCTCAAACCAACTATTATTTAGATGCAGATAATGATGGTTTTGGTAGTGGCGTGCCAATTGCTGCCTGTTCCAATCCTTCACCAGGAATGTATGTAACTCAAAATGGAGATTGTGATGATACAAAAAATACAGTTTATCCAGGAGCAACAGAAGTTTGTTGGAACAATATTTTAGAAAATTGTAACGGAACAATGTCGCAAGGTTGTTCTCCGATAATAGTAAATATGGCAACTCCCAATAATAGTACTTTACCATCATTTGCCACAGCAGTAGCTGCTTATCCCTATGATTATCCTGGGGCAACTACAAAAGAATATAGATTTTCTATAAAAAACAATCAAACTAATGTCACCGAAGAAGTTATATCTGCTACTCGATTTGCTGCTATTCCGGTATCAATTAGAAATTATAATATTAGTTATGAAATTAAAGTCTCTGCAATAATTGATGGTGAATTGGTTCCATATTCAGGCTCAACAATTACTGTTTTTAGTCCAATTGTTGCATTAGCAAAATTGTCTCCAACAAGTTGTAATGCCACATTGAATACTTTGTATAGTACTATTTCTTCAAACGCCATGTTTGGTGCAATTACCTATAAATTTAGAGTTAGACTCACAAGCGATAATGGACCATTGCCAACTTACTACTATTCAAATGCTTCTTCATCTCGATTTACCACATTAAATTCTTTTACTGGTTTATTAACTCAATATAATACCAGTTATACCTTGGCAGTTCAGTATGAATTTACGGATATTGTTACTGGTTTTCCTACATTATCTGGATATGGTGAAGAATGTACAATAACAACGCCAAATGTTCCTTTAATTGGTCTAAATACGCCTATATGTGGTTCAAATGTTACAAGTTTAGGTGCTTCAATTTCTGCTACGCCAGCTTCTGGTGCCTTACAATATGAATTTAGAATTAGAGAATCAAGCGATAATGGACCAACACCAACATATTATTTTACCAATGCCAATGCAAGTCGATTTTCAACGTTAAGTGCGTTTCAAGGAATTGTGTATTCTTATGTAACGCAATATTCAATTTCTGTTCGCTACAAAATTAATTTTAATGGTTCTGAGATATGGTCAAACTTTGGGCCAGAATGCACAATAACAACACCAGTGTTTCCAGTTACAGAAGTACAGCCCGATCAATGTGGTATAGAATCTGCAACTCTAGACCAAAGTTTTAACATTGTTCCCTATCCAGGATTTCCAATGTATAAAATTACACTTTGGGAACAGAATGGTGAAGAATTATTGTTAGTAGGAACTATTTTTAGAAACGTATCCAACTTTAAATTAAATATGTTTACAGGTACAGAATTGAATAAGAGTTATAGCATTTCTGTTTCAATTAAAATTAACAACTCATTTGGACCTTACGGAAAGAGTTGTGATATAGGAACTTTTCCAGCAGTTGTTGAAAGAGCTGGAGTGACACCATTTAATGTGTTTTCATTTCCAAATCCTTTTAGCAATCAATTTACCTTGAAGCTTGAAAGTTCTAGTAAATCTATTGTTACTATTAAAGTTTATGATTTAGTTGGAAAGCTAATTGAGGATAGAGAATGCAAAGCTTCAGAAATAGAATACCAATTTATTGGTGCAAATTACTCAAGTGGAATCTATAATGTCATAGTATCTCAAGATGCAAATACAAAAAATTTCAGAATGATAAAAAGATAAAATAACCAACTATTTATTGAAACCTATCAAGAAATTGATAGGTTTTTTGTTTTTTAAGAATTGATATTATAATTCTTTTTCAACAAAAATAGAAATGAGTGTTTATAACTCAATATTTTTTATCGATTAAAAGCGAAAATAATCGTTTAAAGCTAAATGGTTGAATAGTTAACAATTAGTTAAAGTTTTATTGCTTTTAAAAGGAATAATTTGTATAATTTTGTTACTGTCAAAAAATAAAACGATATTAATTATGAAAAGAAAATTATTATTTAAAAAAGGATTGCATCTCACTTTTTGGTGTTTTTCTTTGGTGTTTTTGTTATTGCCCAGCAATAGCGTTGGTCAAGCTTTTACTGGAACATATACCTTCACAGGATCTAGTGGAAATGTGAGTAGTTTTGCCTATAACGGTTCGACTATAACTAATCTAACAGTATCGCCATTAACTAAAGAAGGAGTAACCACCTCTTCAAGTTCTGGTAATTTTAGAGCAAATGATTGGGATACTGGATCCACTGATGGAGGTGCTGCTGGAGGTAGTGTTAACTTGAGTAAATATTTTCAATTTACTATATCAGCAACTAGTGGATATACTTTATCTAATATGAGTATAAATTTTGGAGCAGGAAGAAGTTCGACTGGTCCAAGATTATTTCAATGGAGAAGCAGTGTAGATAATTATGCAACTCTTTTGCCATTAACCTCTAGTAATGGAAGTGTTTCTATAACTTCTAATGTTCTACAAATTCCAGATGCCAATAACGGATATACAGGCAATACTGCAACTTCTTCTGCAACTGGTGTTACCTCAATTACTTTTAGAGTTTATGCTTATGGGTCAGAATCAACTGGTGGAACAGGTGGACTTCAAGGTAATTTAATATTTAATGGCACTTTAGCTGCAGTTGTAACTGCACCAGTTGTTACTACAGATCTTACACCAAGTTCTATAGGAACAACATCGGCAACTCTTGGTGGAAATGTCACAAGTGATGGTGGTAGTGCTGTTACAGGAAGAGGAATTGTATATGCTGCCTCAGCAACCAATACTAACCCATTGATTGGCGGTACAGGAGTTGTTGATTCATCGACCACTGGAACAACAGGAACTTTTTCAGTGAGTGAATCTTCATTGAATGTAAATACTTCATACAGCTATAAAGCTTATGCTACAAATTCTATAAATACGGGTTATGGAAACGTTCAAACATTTTATACTTTTGCAAATACACCTTCTTCACCAACAGTAACTTCACCAACAACAAGTAGTTTGGATGTGTTAATCGTTGGAGGTGATGGAAACCCTTCCTCAACAGAATATGCAATTTATGAAACAGGAGGAGGATTGTTTGTTCAATCTAATGGAAGCTTGAGTGCAACTCCATTTTGGCAAACAGCTTCAGCTTGGTCAACTATTACGGTAACTGGACTTTCTTCCAATACAGAATATGGATTTGATGTTGTTGCTAGAAATGGAGCAAATATAGAAACTGCTCATAGTGGTGTAACTAATGCTACAACTGATGCAAATGCCTCTCCAACATTTGAATCCGATTTACTTGCGGATTTTGGAAACGTTTGTTTAAACGCTAATGGAATAAATACTTTTACTTTTATAGGTTATAATTTAGACAATTCAACAGTAACGGTTGGTCCAATTGATGGATTTACTTTTTCAACTACTCTAAATGGTACTTATACTTCGACCTTAAATTATACAGCGGATATAAATGGAGATTTAGCAGAAACAGTTTATGTGAAATTTACACCTACATTAGTTCAATCTTATAATGGAAATATTTCAATATCTGGAGGTGGAGCTTCATCAATAAATGTAGCAACTTTAGGTGCTGGTATTAGTACCGCTGCTACTATTGTAACAGGAACAAGTTCATCTATAACTGCCACTACAGCCTCGGCAACTGGTAATGTTGTGTTGGGATGTTCAGCTGTTATCTCTTCAGGAATAGAATACAGTATATCAAATGATTTTAGTGGAAGTGTTTTTGTTAATGGTTTACCTGCATCTTTGACAGGATTGTCACCCAATACACAGTATTTTTATAGAGCTGTTGTTACTGATGCTACTGGAACAATTGTTGGTAACTCAGATTCTTTTACCACTTTAGCAATCACTGCACCCACTGCAAATGCTGGTACCGATATTGAGCAAACCCAATTCACAGCCAATTGGGACGTTGTTGATGGTGCAAGTTCGTACCGTTTAGATGTTAGCACTTCATCAACTTTTGGAATTACGACCCCAACCTCCAATTTAATAATTTCAGAATATGGAGAAGGAAATGGTGGAAGTAAAAAATATATTGAAATTTATAATGGAACTGGAGTTGCAGTTAATTTATCAAATTATGAAATTTGGGCAATTAACAATGGAGGTTCATGGCCAGAAAGCACTATATCATTGAGCGGTACTTTGCCAAACAATACTACTTATGTAATAGCAAATAATGCTACCGATGTATTTGGAGCTGATTTATATTCAGGTGCTTTAACCTTTAATGGTGATGATGCAACAGGTTTAGCTTGGAATGGTGGTAGTGGTACAACTTTTACATTATTAGATGCAGTTGGTGAAGATGGTAACGACCCAGGATCAGGCTGGGCTGTAGCAGGCATAAATAACGCTACCGCAGATAAAATATTGATTAGAAAACCAACTGTTTTAGCGCCAAATACCGATTGGTCAAGTTCTGCTGGTACTAATGTAAATAATTCTGAATGGATTGTTTCTTCGTTTACCTACAATAATACAAATCAAACAACTAATTTAGGATCGCATTCTATTGACAATACTTCACCTTCTTTTGTGGCGGGTTATGAGAATTTACAAGTTTTTGGAAACAGTCAAGTGGTTAGTGTGTTAATGGCTAGTACTAATTATTATTATCGAGTTAGAGCTGAAAGTTCCAATAGTCTTTCAAGTAACTCAGATGTAATAACGGTTATGACTAGTGCTGCCCCACCAAGTTTTGGAACCATACTCCAAAGTGGTGATATAGCTTGTGAAAATACTTCTGTTAACTTTTTTGTCGTTGGTTTGATTCCAAATAGTGTTTCAACATTGACATACAATATAAATGGCGGTAGTGATATAGTACTTACAAATGTAGTAGCGAATGGTTCTGGTTTAGCGCAAATTGGAATTGTTTTACAGGCTGCAAATAATGGTCAAACACTTACTGTAACAAAAGTGGAACGAACAGACATTGTTAGTCCTGAATTACTTGTAACCGAAAACAATACGGTGGTATTGCAAGTTACTGCTAATGCAACTTTTTATGCAGACTCGGATGGCGATGGTTATGGTGTTGATTCGGATACAATTATAGCTTGTGTAGCACCAGTAGGCTATGCAGCATTAAGTGGTGATTGTAATGACAACAACCCAGCGGTTAATCCTGGCGCAACAGAGATCTGTTGGAATGGCATTGATGACAACTGTGATACATTACAATCAGAAGGTTGTGCACCAATTGTTGTAAACATGGCTACTGCAAATAATAGTATTTTACCATCATTTGCTATTGCAG
>JAIUNZ010000014.1 GCA_020161455.1 Bacteroidota bacterium | reverse complement strand
CATGATTAAAAATACAAAAACGATAGTTTTTATGCAACTTTTTTTTGGTATATTTGAGGAGTTGTGCAACAAGCACAGCGGTAGCTGTTGCGCAACCACTACCAAAAAAATAAGATTTGACAAGAATTAAAAAAACAACCTTTTTAAAAGCGATTTAAAGAAGGTTGTTTTTAAGTTTTACATAGAAATTTGCAAAAATAGAATGGCTTAAAAACCCGCTTTTGATTTCGTGAAAATAGGTTTTGAGTAAGCCAGCCGTTTTTCTAACTTTTAGTTGCATTAGTTGCAGTTGGATAGTTGGTTTTTTAGCAACCCCGCTACCGCACGAATCCTTTCCTGGTTTTTTCTAAACTAGACAACCTCATTTGATTGCGTGAAATTCCAGTGATGTGTTGCATGGTTAATATTACAAAAAACTGTTTTTTCGTACAACTATTTTTAGTATATTTGTTTACTGTGAAGAGAAAGTATTTTCACAGTCTGACGTTAGCAGAAATAATATCACAGAATGGGGAGAATTCAATAACTTAATTAATATCCTAAAAAAAATTATGAAAAAAGTAAAATATTTAATAACATTATTTAGTCTCTTATCTATTTGGAATAGCTACTCACAAAATTACATACCAATGCTTACAAATGATGCACAATGGACAGTTTACGAATCAGCTGGGCCCTATGGATCTTACACCACATATACTTATTTGGGTGACATAACAATTGCTGGTCAAGTTTATAAAAATTATAACGGATGGTATGTAAGAGAAGACACATTAGCTAAAAAAGTATATAGATATTGGCCTAGTATCGGCGAACTATTGTCACTTGATTTCTCGTTAAGTGATGGTGACGTTAATTCCAATGGCACTATACATATTACCACTATTAATGTAAATGGGGGGACAAGACGAAAATTTCAATATTATAATAGTAGTGGTGTTCCTTTAAATAATCCAAGCCCCTTTATAGAAGGAGTTGGCGGAATAGGAAACCCTTTTCTTTCTTCATATTTTGGGCAGGTTGGTTATAGTATGGTTTGTAGTTACCAAAATGGCAATATGATATACAATAGAGGGCTTGTCAATAGTGGAACTTTAGAAGATTGCCATCTAACATTAGGAACTAATACACAAATTTTCTCTGAAAATAATATCGTATTATCTCCAAATCCGTTTAAAACGGAATTACATATTAGTTCTTCTGTACTTCTTGAAAAAGCTCATATTGTTATTTATAATTATCTTGGACAAGTCGTGAAAGAAATAAAAAATATTGATGGTAATAAAATAGTATTAAATAGAGAAAATCTATCAAGTGGTATTTACATTATTAAATTATTTCAAAATGATATTTTAATTTCTACTAAAAAAGCTATAGCAGAATAAAATAGTTACTTCTGCTAACACCAGTAGCTGTTGCGCAACCACTACCAAAAAAATAAGATTTGACAAGAATTAAAAAAACAACCTTTTTAAAAGCGATTTAAAGAAGGTTGTTTTTAAGTTTTACATAGAAATTTGCAAAAATAGAATGGCTTAAAAACCCGCTTTTGATTTCGTGAAAATAGGTTTTGAGTAAGCCAGCCGTTTTTCTAACTTTTAGTTGCATTAGTTGCAGTTGGATGGTTGGTTTTTTAGCTACAAATCCCCAGATACCGCACGAATCCTTTCGTGTGGTCAACAAACAAACCTGTCAGGTTTACAAACAAAAAGTGATAATCACTACACATTATCACTCATTAACTCGCTTTTGTCCCGACTGCGCATTCTATGATGAAAAACAAAAGACTTGTAAAGGATTGTTCAACTTATTTAAAAAAAGAATACTTTTAACAAATAAAAATTTAACTACATCCTAATGAAAACAATAACCTTTGATTCAGTACTCTTTTTTTTATCGGCAATTAGCTTTGCTCAAGTTCCATCCATTGAATGGCAAAAATCATTTGGTGGCACAAATCAAGAGTATGAACATTGTATAAGACAAACTACTGATGGTGGTTACATAATTGTGGGCGAAACGGTTTCTCCTGTTGGTGGTATGATTACAAATAGCTATGGTAGTTATGATTGTTGGGTAGTAAAAATGAATGCTACTGGTGGGCTTGAATGGCAAAAAAACTTAGGCGGTTCTGGATATGATAGAGCTAACTCTGTTCAACTTACTGCCGATGGTGGTTATATAGTAGTTGGAGTAACAAGTTCTAATAATTATGATGTAATAGGCCATTATGGCGGTAGTGATGTTTGGGTAGTAAAATTAAGTAGTACAGGAGTTATAGAATGGCAAAAACCATTAGGTGGTTCGAGTGAAGAAGAAGGTTTTAGTATTCAGCAAACTACTGATGGTGGGTATATTTTATGTGGCTATACCTTTTCTACAAATGGCGCCGTTACTACGCCAACAGGTGGTTGGATTGTAAAATTAAACAGTACAGGTACAATTCAATGGCAAAAAGGAATTGGCAATTATATGAATTGTATTCAACAAACTACTGATGGTGGTTATGTTGCTGCTGGCTACACTTATGGTCCTTTAGGTAATACCGATTATCACATAGTAAAGCTTAACAGTTCTGGCGTTACACAATGGCAAAAATATTATGGTGGTACTTCAATTGATATGGCAGAATACATTGAGCAAACAACTGATGGTGGTTATGTCGTTGCCGGATCAAGCGATTCAAGTAACACTAATGTAACTAATAATAACGGAAGTGATGATTATTGGATACTAAAATTAAACAGTTTGGGAGAGTTAGAATGGCAAAAAGCATTAGGCGGTTCAACTTATGATTATGGAAAAAGTGTTCATCAAACTTCTGATGGCGGTTTTATTACTTGTGGCTATGTCAATTCGTCTAATGGAATGGTTACGGGTAATCATGGCGATGCTGATTATTGGGTAGTAAAGTTGGACAATCTTGGAACTGTCCTGTGGCAAAAAACGTTAGGTGGATCTGGAACAGATTGGGGACGAAGTATTCAGCAAACTACTGATGGTGGTTATATCGTTGCTGGTACCACAGGTTCTTACAGTGGAGATGTCACAGTACAATATGGTGATCGCGATTTTTGGGTAGTAAAACTTAGTCCGGATAATTTAAGTACCATTGATTTTTCAAATGAAAATAACGTAACTATTTATCCCAATCCAACAAAAGATTATTTAAAATTATCAAATTATAAAAACATTCAAAAGGTTGAAGTATATGATCTAAATGGGAAAAGACTAATTTTAAAAAATGATTTTAAAGACGAGAAAATAGTCTTCCAAAACTTTTCAAAAGGTATATATACACTAAAAATTTATTTAAATAACGGAACTATTATATCAGACAAAATCATGAAGGAATAAATTTAATGTTTTTTATCTAATACAAAGTAAAAGTGCGAAATCGTTCGCGTAGTCAAACAAAATTAGTAATAGAGATTACATTCGTGGGTTATGTTACTGCACATTATCACTCATTATTTCACTCTTGTTTTTGGCATAGTCATATCCTTGCTGCCACCAGGCTTTCATTTTTTCTTTATTAAAAATAAGTGCGTTATCCGTTAGTTGTGTTGGCGTATAATAAAGATTGAGTTTTACACTTTTATTTTTGGCAGCCAATTTTCCAATAGTAATATTTTGTTTCTCTACTTGCGTTAGTAGTATTTGAAACAAATCTATCATTAATGTAAATGGATTTCTGCTGATACTTTTGGGCTTTACCTGTACTTCTGTTTCCAAAATAATAACATCAATTTCTTTTGCACCTCTAAGAATGGCTTCTCGTATGGGAACCAAACTCGAAAATCCGCCATCGCCATAATCAAAACCATTTTTGGTAGCCAAACTCATAAAAGGTACATAATTGCAAGATATCCAAATCCACTCGCAAAAATCATCGTATTCAAAATCATCAATTGATTTGTATTCTACTTCATTTTTTGAAAAATTAGTGACTGTTACAATTACATCGCATGCTGCTTGTTGTAGTGCTTTAAATTCTTCAACCGTAAAGCTTTCTTTAATATAGTCTAAAAGATTTGTGCTTTCGCCAAAAGTTCTCTTTTTATTAAAAAATTGTTTTATTACGTTTAAATGATTAATTGTAACTATTTCTTTATCCGTATTTTTATTCTTTACAATAAAAGGCGACAAATTGAATATCCGTCGCATATCTACGTTAGAATAAATATTGTAAATTTTCTCCACTTTTCCCAAAGCTAAATGTGGAATGAGTAAACTACCAGTAGAACTTCCAATCAAAATATCATATTTATTGCCGTTTTCTTGTAATAAATATTGAGCAACACCACCAGCAAAGGCACCTTTGCTTCCACCGCCTGAAATTACTAATGCTCTCATGGTTTTTCGTTTAAAAGATTCTGTAATTTATTTTTTTCAGCTTCATTCAAAGTTACTAAAATACTTTCAAACTCTTTTCTGTACTTTTCATTTGAGATTAGATTCCTAATTTTATCTCTTGCATATTTAGTAAACTGCCACTTGTGATGAGTTGTAGCATTTACTAAATTTTTTAATAGAATTTCAACATCAACATTCATTGAAAACAAAGAAACAAACGCATTTTGACGCACGCTACTTTCGTAGTTTGCCGAAGTATAATTTAGTAATTCTTCAAAATAAACAGTTTGATCTTCATAACTCAAATCGTCACTTTCAAGAGCAAAGGTTATATATAAAATGCGTAAACTTTTATCGTTTCCACCAACCCAATCTTTTGCTTTTTCCAAATAAATAGCTCTATTTTCTGGAAAATTTTTCCACAAATTCATAAACGCTATTTCTTTGGTTTCATAAGAATCATCGCTAAGCAATGTTTCATATTCAGTTTTAAATTCTGCAGGAATATCATTCGTAAACTCGGCTACAGCTTGTCGAACTTTTATATCATTGGTTTGCAATGCCAATCGCAAAAGTGGTGCTTTATCTTCAAAGGAAATTTCTCTTATTTGATATAAGATTTCCGTTTTAACAGGATAATAAACATCTGATTGAAGGATTTCTATAAACTGTGATTTATTTTCAGCAAATGTTTTTTTTCGCAATTGTTGGGTTTCAAAAAGTGTTGTTATAAATTGATTTTTTCTAAGTAAACCATTCGCAACATCCATTTGAAAACGATAATCTTCTAACCACGTTTTCTTAAAATTAGCAGTGTCAAATGTTGGTGCTACTTTTTTTATTTCAGCCAAAAAATAATCGGTTTCAACATTTTTAAATTTATATTTATTCAAATAACACTTCACCGCTTTTTGAAAAGCCTTTGCTCCTATTGATTCTCTCAAATAATGCAAAGCCCAAGCACCTTTTTGATAAAACGACAACGAACTCGCTTTTTCATTCATCACCGGAATGGTATCGGTTTTGGCAGCATTTCTAAGCTGTAAAGACGAACGATACAATTGGTGATAAAAGTAATCTTCGCCAAAAACTTCCCGTTCGGCAAGCAAGGCATAATAGGTCGCAAAACCTTCTTGCAACCAATGATGTTTGCCCGATTTGGCAGTAACTAAATCGCCAAACCACTGATGCGCCAATTCGTGTGCATTAACATTTACGTAATTTCTGTCGTTAAACCCAATGCTGTCAATCACAAAGTCTTGTGCAAAAATAGTTGCCGTAGTATTTTCCATTCCAGCATAAAGAAAATCTTCCACCGGAATTTGCTTGTAGATTTTCCAGGGATACTTCACTCCTATTTCCTTTTCAAAATAATCAAAGATTTGTTTCGAATAGCGATATGTTGGTTCAAACTTCGCAGTGTCTTTGGGCTGAATAAAAAACTGCAACGGCGTTCTAGATTTAGAAGCAATAACTTTATTTCTAAAATCACCAACAGCCAATGCCAATAAATAGGAACTCATTGGTTTTTTCATTTCATAATACCACTTTTTTGAATCTCCAGAAGTGTAAGTCGTTTTCAAAAAACCATTGGCGATCACATTATATTTTTTATCAAAAGTAACATTCATATCAAAAATTACTTTCTCATTCACATCGTCAAAACTCGGAAACCAATGACTGGTATATTTTCCTTGACCTTGCGTCCAAATCTGCATGTTGTCTTCTACACCTGTAAAATACATCGTTTGTTTGGGGAACGCTTCATAGTCAAAAGTCACCGTGTTCTTTCCTTTTTTAAAACCTTCAAACAGGTTTAGCGTTTTGCCCGAATTGGTAAATTTGACCTCTTTTTTGTTAATCTTCACCGAAGTAAAATTCATTTTTACGGCATCAATCTTAATCGTGTCGATAGTCTCTTTTACGGTAAAAACATAACGCACCGAACCAAAAACTTTTTTCTCTTTGGGATTAATGACAATGTTTCCTTTTGCGGTTTTAAAGTCCACTTTTTGAATCTGTTGTGCAAAAGAAAAAGTTGAGAGTAATAAAAAAACTAGTAAACGCATTAGTGATAGATTATGATGTTACGAATATAAACATTTTGATAGTAGCCTATTTTCTAAATTTAAAAATTAACACAATACATTTAAAATGATGGAAAAAAGACTATTCATCTATAAAAAATATTAATTTGACAATTATTCCTCTAAAAAATAAAAAACTAAAATCTATTTTAATGGAATGATATTTCTAAAAATCTTAAAAATGACAAAAACCTTGAAGATAAATTGAGAGAATATTGTAAAGATTTTTTTTTAGTGAAATAAAAAAGAACATAAAGTTAGATTTTCATTCCCTAAAATTCTTTTTAAATACCTGCTATTTTTAGTACTTTTGCTAAATGATAACAGTAGCCGTTATTGGTGCGGGTAATGTAGCCCAACATTTGATCTTAGCTTTTCAAAAAGCCAAAGATATTCAGCTTGTTCAAGTACTAGCACGAAAACCAAAACAACTCACTCATCTACTTGGTTCGCATGGTATCGTTACTGAATACAGCCAATTGAAAGAAGTCGATTTATACATCATTGCCGTTTCAGACAATGCTATTGCTACTGTTTCAAGTCAAATACCATTCAAGAACAAACTAGTTGTTCACACTTCGGGCAGTATGGAACTTAATGTATTGGATAGCAAGAACCGTAAAGGTGTTTTTTATCCGTTGCAAACATTTTCTAAAGCAAAACCTTTAGATTTTAGTCAAATACCCATTGCTTTAGAGGCAGAAAACGAAAGTGATTATACTGTGCTTGAAACCGTAGCCAATGCTATTTCAACTCAAGTACATCACATCAATTCCGAGCAACGTAAAGCTTTACACATAGCCGCAGTGTTTGTGTGCAATTTCACCAACCATTTGTATAAAATAGGAAACGATATATGTATCGAAAACAACCTGTCGTTTGATTTACTAAAACCATTAATCCTAGAAACTGCCGACAAAATAATAACCCTATCGCCTACTGATGCGCAAACTGGACCAGCAAAACGAGAAGATACTGTTACCATAAACGCACATCTAAATTTTCTAAAAAATCATACCCAAAAAGACATCTATAAACTCCTAACCCAATCAATCATTGACAATGGAAAAAAGCTATAAAGAACTGATGAACCACATTACCACTTTCATTTTCGATATTGATGGTGTGCTAACCGACAGCTCTGTTCATGTAACCGAAAGTGGAGAAATGCTTCGCATCATGAACATACGAGATGGTTTTGCTATGAAAGCAGCTATAGAAAGTGGCTATCATGTGTGTATCATTTCTGGTGGAAAAAACGAAGGCGTACGTATTCGATTGAGAAATCTCGGCATTACCGACATCCATTTGGGTTCGCCAGACAAGGTGGAAACATTCAAAGAATATATAGAATTATACAATATCAAACCCGAACAAGTAGTCTATATGGGTGATGACATTCCCGATTATCATGTAATGCAATTAGTAGGATTACCAACCTGTCCGCAAGATGCCAGTTCTGAAATTAAAGCTATCTCCAAATACATCTCGCATAAAAATGGTGGAAAAGGTGCTGTGAGAGAAGTAATTGAACAAGTGATGAAAGTTCAAGGTAAATGGCACATGTATTATAATGGGAAACACGATTAAGAAGCAGGAAGTTGGGAATTAGAAGCTGGAAGTTTTAAACCAATGCTAAACTCATAACTTTATAAACTATAAACTTACAACCTTAAAAAATGAAGTTCTTAAACCTAATAAGATACAAAAACCTACTCCTAATTGCTTTAATGCAATTATTATTTCGATATGGCTTCTTAGCACAACAAGACGTTCCGCTGGTATTAAAAGATTGGCAATATGCATTATTAGTATTGGCAACGGTATTGATTGCAGCAGCAGGTTATGTTATTAATGACATTATGGACCAAGAAACCGACCTAACAAACAAACCAAATGATGTAATTGTTGGCAAATCTATTTCAGAAGATACAGCTTATTATATCTATTTTGCACTAACAATTAGTGGTGTTTTGATAGGCTATTATCTTTCAAACTATGTCAACAAGACATCATTTTTCGGAATATTTATTATTATTTCAGTATTACTTTATTTGTATGCTACTAGTTTTAAACAAATAGCAGTGGTAGGCAATTTAATTGTAGCCTTTGTTTTAGGATTAAGCGTTGTTATTATCGGAATGTTTGATATTATTCCGTTATTATCATTTGTAAGCGTCGATCAAAGTATCAATCTACAAACACTTTTGGGGATTATTTTAGACTATGCAATCTTTGCTTTTTTCATTAACTTCATTCGAGAAATAGTTAAAGATCTTGAAGATATTGATGGTGATTATAACCAAGGAATGAACACCTTACCTATTGCTATTGGAAAAGAAAGAACCGCCAAGATAGTTTCTGTTTTTGCCGCTATAGCTACATTAGTTTTATTGTGGTATGTAAACAAAAACTTAATGGATTCTAAACTTTTTTGGGCTTCTGCCTATTGTCTATTACTCGTAATTAGCCCAATGCTATTTATTACAGTAAAATCATGGACTGCAAAATCTAAAAAAGAATTTCGATTGTTAAGCAGTGTCTTAAAAATGATAATCTTTTTTGGAATCCTATCGGTTTTAATAATTTCGCTAAACATTAAATATAATGTTAAAGGATAAACTAAAACATTACAAAATCACTTTAGCTTCAGGTTCTCCAAGGAGACAACAGTTTTTTAGAGAGTTAGGCTTAGATTTTGAAATACGTTTAAAAGAGGTAGAAGAAATCTATCCCGAAAACTTGCAAGGCGTTGAAATAACTAATTTTTTGGCACTTTTAAAAGCAAGCGCTTTTGACAATGATATTAATGAAAATGAGATAGTAATTACCAGCGACACCATTGTTTGGTTGGATAACAAAGCTTTAGGCAAACCAAAAGATTTCAACCATGCATTAGAAATGCTGTTACAAATGGCAGGAAAGACTCATGAAGTCATTACATCCGTATGTTTTAAAACAGCATCTAAGATGGATATTTTAAACTGTATCACTAAAGTTACCTTCAGTCAAATAACTGAAAAAGAAATACGCTATTATTTAGATGTATTTAAGCCTTTTGATAAAGCTGGTAGCTATGGTATTCAAGAATGGATTGGTTTAATTGGTATTTCAAGAATAGAAGGTTCTTACACCAATGTAGTTGGATTACCAACAGAAATGGTTTTTAATTATTTAAAGAATTTAGAATGACATTTTTTGAAAACTATATTAAACAAATAATTGCGACTGGAATTTTAATCATCTTGATGATTATTACAAGATTATTGATGACAAGAGTAATAAAGAATTATGCCAAAAATCATACTAACTTGGAACATCGAACCAATTTAGTAATTAAATATGTTCATTTACTGATTAATATTTTAACAATAATAGCATTAATAATCATTTGGGGAGTAGAAAAAAAGGATATTCTTATTACAATTTCATCGGCAGCAACTGTTGTTGGTGTGGCCATGTTTGCACAATGGTCAATACTTAGTAATATTACTTCGGGCATCATTCTTTTCTTTTTCTTTCCTTTTAAAATTGGAGATACTATCAAAATTCACGACAAAGATTTTCCGATACAAGCCGAGATTGAAGACATTAATGCTTTTCATATCCTATTAAAAACTCATGATGGCGAATTGATTACTTTTCCAAACAACCTTCTTCTTCAAAAAGGAATTTCAATAATAATAAAAAAAGCAGATGAAAAAGATTTTTTTGATTAGCGTCAAAAGTTCATCTAACCACTGATTTCTATAATAATATACTTATAATACGCAAAAACATGCAACTCATCGATGTTTTTTGTGTAAAAATAACCTTTGCTCTATCTTTGTTTCCTCAAAAGCACATTTAATATCCTTCAAATAATTTCATGAAAAAGGTTACTTTTATTATATTTTTTTTATTTATTAGTGGTGTTTCTAATTCATTTGCACAAAGTACTGGAGCGACTAGTACTAAATTATTAATTGACAAAAAAACCAACTGTCAAATTCGTTATTATTATTACCCAAACCTTCAAGCTTATTTTGATCTATTAAAAAATGTTTTTTATTATCAAGAAAACGGAAGTTGGAATATTAGTGAAACACTTCCCAAAAATTATGGTGGATATTCTTTATATAAAATGAATCATGTATCAATTAGAGATTATGATGATGATGAACCGTATAAAAATCTTGATACCCATAAAAAATTATATCCTTTCAATTTTAGAGGTACAAAAATGTAAAACTTACCTTTTTTTTTCGTAAATTTAATTATTCTTATTATTTTAATATTTATATTAAATCTTATTTAAATTATTTTTTTATAGCTTTTAACCTACTAAATTAGCTTTTAAGTGTATTTTATCGATGATTTTTGCATTTTATCGTTAATAATTAATACTTTTGTTTCAGATATTTAACCAAACGTTTACAATTATTTTTTAATTAGTAACTTTTAAATTACTTACTATGAAAACAAAAAAATTACTAATAGTTTTGGCTCTTGTTTTTAGTACCGCTATTACTGCACAAGTTTCTTATTTAGAAAACAACAATCTTAAGTTTAATGCTTCGTCTGGCTGTCAAGTTAGGTACATATATTTTCCAAACATGAGTGCTTATTATGACAAACTTGAAAATCAATATATTTTCCAAGAAAAAGGTGAGTGGAGAAAGGCAGATGAACTTCCAACACTATATGGTGGCTATTCATTATACAGCAATATAGGTGTTGAAATCACTGATTATGATGAGGATAATCCATTCACTCAAATCAAACAACATAGAAAACAATATCCTTATTGTTCCAAAGGTCATTTTACATATACTACAGTAGCTATTCGATAGTTTCTAATAATTTGTTAAAAACTGACTAAATAAAGAATGCTTTTTATTTAATCTGTATATTTGAAGCTATTGCAATTTAAAACTCTTATATGCAAAAGCTTTACTTCTTCTTACTAACTATATTTAGTTTTTCTGTATCCAATTGTCTTGCGCAACAACCAGCTAAACCTTCGTCAGTAGCACTTTATAATCAAATTCAAAAATTAAACTTTTTGGGTTCGGTGCTTTATATTGCAGCACATCCTGATGATGAAAATACGCGCTTAATTTCTTGGCTTTCTAATGACAAAAAAGCCCAAACTGCATATTTATCATTGACGCGTGGTGATGGTGGGCAAAATCTTATCGGTTCAGAACTTCGAGAATTATTAGGTGTAATTAGAACTCAAGAACTTATTGAAGCTCGAAAAATAGATGGCGGCATGCAGTTTTTCTCTCGTGCCAATGACTTTGGCTATTCTAAAAACCCAGATGAAACTTTAGATATTTGGAATAAAGAAGAAGTACTGAGCGATGTTGTTTGGGCAATTCGAAAATTCCAACCCGATGTAATCATCAACCGTTTTGATCATCGTTCTCCAGGAACAACACATGGTCATCACACTTCTTCGGCAATGTTGAGTTTTGAAGCTTTTGACAAAGTAAACGATGCTACTGTTTTTCCCAATCAATTAAAATACGTTTCGACTTGGCAACCCAAACGTTTGTTTTTTAATACTTCGTGGTGGTTTTATGGAAGCAGAGAAAAGTTTGAAAATGCCGATAAAACTAATTTAGCAGAAATAAACACCGGAACCTACTACACTACTTTAGGGAAATCCAATCAAGAAATAGCAGCGTTGAGCAGAAGCCGTCATCAATCACAAGGCTTTGGTTCTACTGGAAGTCGTGGTGATGATAATGAATATCTAGAGTTTTTAAAAGGTGAAAAACTAACCGATAAGAACAATATTTTTGAAGGTATCAATACTACTTGGAGTCGTATTGAAGGCGGAAAAACCATTGGAGACATACTAACGAATGTGGAGAAAAACTTTGATTTCAAGAATCCTTCCGCTTCGATACCTGAATTGATTAAAGCTTACAATCTAATTCAAAACCTTAAAGACACTCATTGGAAAATAATCAAGATCGAAGAGATTAAAAAAATCATTGCAGGTTGTGCAGGTTTATTTCTTGAAGCTGTTTCAGATGTTCAAGAAGCGACACCAAACAGTACTATAAAAGTAAAGCTGGAAGCCATCAATAGAAGCGCAATCAAAATGAATTGGAATACTATTCAAACCGTTCCAAACGTTATGATTACTCAAGAAGTATCACCTTTAGAGAATAATAAAGGAGTTGCAAAAACCATTGAATTGTTACTTCCTGAAAACACAAAGTACACATATCCATATTGGTTACAAGAACCAGGAACAATAGGAATGTATCGTGTAGATAGCCAAGAAAACATTGGAATTCCAGATGTTTTAAGAGAAATTAAAGTTACTTTTCTAATAGACATTAATGGAACAACGATTCCTTTTGAACGCAATGTTGTTTATAAATATAACGACGATGTGAAAGGCGAAGTCTATCAACCACTAGACATCGTACCAATAGTGACGTCAAAACTCAATGAGAAAGTTTACATCTTTAATTCTAACAGAAGTAAGACCGTTACTGTAAAAGCAAAAGCTGGTAAAAACGCCATAAGTGGTACTATCAAACTTTCACTTCCAGAGGATTGGAGTGTTTCTCCTGCTGAAATTCCTTTTATCATAAATAAAAAAGGCGGAGAAGTACTCGCTGTATTTAAAGTATCACCATCTAAAGAAGCTAGTGAAGTAGATATTAAAAGCATTGTCACCGTTAACGACCAAGTGTTTGACAAAGAGAAAATTGACATTGACTATCCACATATTTTTAAGCAAATGGTGTTGCAACCTGCCACTGCCAAAGGTATTCGATTGAAGATTAAAACTAAGAATGAAAAGATTGCTTACATCATGGGTGCTGGTGATGAAATCCCTAAAAGTCTTGAGCAAATGGGCTATTCGGTTGTGATAATCAAGCCCGAACATATTTCTACAGAGTTGCTTGCTCCATATGACGTGGTTATGACTGGTATTCGTGCCTATAACACTGTAAACGCATTGGCTACTAAACAGAAAATACTATTAGACTTTGTAAAAAACGGCAAAACCATGATAGTCCAATACAATACGTTGGGAGATTTTGTAACAGACAACTTCTCGCCTTATAAACTAAAGATTTCCCGTGATAGAGTAACCGATGAAAATGCAGAAGTGCGATTTTTAGCACCCGACCATCAGGTTCTTAATTATCCAAATAAGATAACTACAGATGACTTTAAAGGCTGGACGCAAGAGCAAGGATTGTACTATCCTAGCGAATGGGATGCTGCCTTTACTCCTATCCTTTCATCAAACGATAAAGGAGAAACACCCAAAGATGGTGCCTTATTGGTAGCCAAATATGGCAAAGGGAATTATATTTACACCGGATTAAGCTTCTTCAGAGAATTGCCTGTTGGCGTTTCTGGTGCTTTTCGACTGATGGCCAACTTAATCGCAATAGGCAAATAATATGAAAAACAGTAAACAAACTTGGAACAGTAGCTACACTTGGGTTTTAATTGCGAATGCCATATACATCGCTGTCTTTTTTCTGTTAAAACAAATATTCTCCTAAATCATGCAGCAACTCGATTGGATAGTACTTTCTGTAACCCTAATATTCATTGTATCCTACGGTGTTTACAAAACCAAAGGTAGTGCCGATGTACAAGATTATATCCTTGGAAACAAGGAAACGCCGTGGTGGACTGTGGGTCTATCTGTAATGGCAACGCAAGCCAGTGCCATTACTTTCCTTTCAACACCAGGACAAGCTTATCACGATGGAATGGGTTTTGTGCAGTTCTATTTTGGTTTACCAATAGCCATGGTCGTTATATCGATGACGTTTATCCCTATCTATCATCGATTGAAGGTTTATACCGCATATGAATACCTCGAACAACGTTTTGACCTAAAGACACGTTCTTTTACTGCTGTTTTGTTCCTAATACAACGTGGTTTAGGTACAGGGTTAACCATCTATGCTCCGTCAATAATACTTTCTGCTGTTTTGGGTTGGAATCTAACCATGCTCAACATTATTATTGGCGTACTAGTCATCATCTACACTTATACCGGCGGTACTAAAGCCGTAAACGTTACACAAAAGCAACAAATGTTCATCATTATGAGTGGAATGTTTATCACTTTCTTCTTGATATTGCACCTATTACCCAACGACATGACGTTCTCGAATGCCTTGCACATTGCTGGCGCCAATGATAAAATGAATATCCTAGACTTTTCTTTCGATCCAGAGAATAAATACACCGTTTGGAGTGGAATAACGGGTGGTTTCTTCTTGATGCTTTCCTATTTTGGAACCGACCAATCACAAGTAGGTCGATACCTTTCTGGAAAGTCAGACAAAGAGAGCCAAATGGGTCTAATAATGAACGGTTTCCTAAAAGTGCCAATGCAGTTTTTTATCTTGTTAACCGGTGTGATGGTGTTTGTCTTCTTTCAGTTTAATCCGGTTCCATTGCACTTTAACCCAGTTAATCAAGGTGCTATTGAAAAATCAATCTATGCAAAGGAATACCATTCGCTAGAGCAAAAGATTGCCACTTTAAGTGAAGAAAAGAAAGAGTATAACCTCTTGTATATCGACCATTTAAATCAGAACTTTGATAATCCAATATTGCGAAGCAAGTTAAAATCATTATCGAACAAAGAAGCCGATTTGCACGAACAAGCCAAAGATATCATTAGCAAAGTTGACCCAAAGGCGGAAACAAACGATAAGGATTATGTGTTTATCTACTTCATCCTTCACTACTTGCCAAGCGGATTGATTGGTTTATTACTGGCGGTTATCCTGTCGGCAGCCATGTCGTCATCGGCATCGGGTTTGTCTGCACTAGCTTCAACCACCGCTATCGATATCTATAAAAGGAATTTAAGAGTGGAGAAATCGCCAAAGCATTATGTTACTGCTGCCAAAAACTTCACACTACTTTGGGGCGTTATAGCCATCTTCTTTGCTTGTTTTGCATCGCTATTCGAAAATTTAATACAGTTGGTCAATATAGTAGGTTCCATATTCTATGGTACTGTGCTTGGGGTTTTCTTGGTGGGATTCTATATCAAATTTGTAAAAGCAAATGCCATCTTTTGGGCAGCCGTAGTCAGCCAGACTACCATTTTTGTAATCTATTATTATACCATACATATCTATGCAAATGGAGAAGAAAAACTAGGCTATCTGTGGCTTAATTTTATTGGTGCTGCCTTAACTGTCTTGCTTTCGATGTTGTTTCAAGGGTTTATAAAAGGAAAAGAGCAAATTGCTTAAGATTTTTAATTAAAAGTTTTTTATCGAAAAATTAAAAGACTTAGGAAGTCAGTGTAAAAAAAAACCGTTTCAAATTAACTTGAAACGGTTATTAATTTATGAAAAGTAAATAAATTATTTCTTAGACCATTCTTTAATGCTGTCATTATTCATTTTAACATAATCATTATTTTTAGCTTTTTCTGCGTTAGTCAATGATAATTTTGCAGTATCGATAGCTCCTTTTTTATCGCCCATTTTTGCTTGTATCAGAGATTTTAACCTTAAATACCAAAATGGAACATCTTCTCCAGCTTTTGACATACTAATAGCTTTGTTGATATATTCAAATGATTTATTCACATCAGCTCCCGAATTAAATAAATATTGAGAAGAAGAATAATAATCACCAGCTGTTGGTCCTGCTAATGCTTTATCTATACTTGCCATAGCCGTTTTTTGGGTTGGTACTTCAAATTTTAGAGAAACCATTGTTTTCTCCCAAGCAATATCTAAAGTAGCACTGTCATTGGTTAAATTATTTATAGACATTGTAAATGTTTCTACAGGTGTACTTAGCATAACTGGATCAACATTGGTAGATAGTGCAACTTTATTAACATCCCAATTTTCAGGCGTTCCCCAATTATCCGTGGTTGAATAAAAGATAATCTCCCACATGTCAGCTTTTGGTGTTGTATAGATCGCATACTTTCCTTTTGGCAAAATGGAACCTTTAATAATCACATCATCACTAAATGTTATTAAGGAGTTAGCGTTTGCTCCAGTTCTCCATAATCTTCCAAAAGGAACTAAATCGCCAAAAACAATTCTCCCTTTAGCGCTTGGTCTTGAATAATCGAGCGTTACATCGGTTAATCCTACCACTTGATTTACAACTGCTTTTGGACTAGGAGCAGGCGTTTTTACTTGTGCTTCAATTGTTAGATTGGCAATTAAAATAGCCAATGTAAATAGTATTCTTTTCATATTGTTTAAATTAGTTTGTCAAATTTACAAAATACTTGTACTTCAAATGTTAATTAAAACTTAAATGAACTTAATTATTGTTTAACAATAATGATAAATAGTTAAACAATTTGTATTTTTACAAAAAATAATTTCTCATGAAAATATATCAATTACATAAAAAACAAAACTTACCCATTACCATGGATAAAGCATGGGAATTACTCTCAAATCCAAAAAACCTACAATTAATTACCCCAAAATATATGGGTTTTAAAATACTTTCTGGAGCAGATAGATCCATGTATCCTGGGCAAATAATACAATATATCGTTACGCCTGTATTAAGAATTCCTACCAAATGGGTTACTGAAATTACACATGTGGTGGACGGACAGTATTTTGTTGATGAACAACGTTTTGGTCCTTACGCAATGTGGCATCACAAGCATTTTATTAAAGAAATTCCTGGAGGTGTTGAAATGGAAGACTTAATTGACTATAAAATACCAATGGGCATTTTGGGTCAATTGGTTCATCCTTATTTAGTGAAACCTAAATTGGAAGAAATATTTGAATATAGAAGAAAAAAACTAATCGAACTATTTGGAGAATATAAAAATATCAAGCTATGAAAAACATACTCTTAATTGGTGGGTCTTATGGTATCGGACTTGCTCTCGCAAAAGAATTACAATTCGACAACAAAGTATATATTGCCGCACGAACAAACGAAACCATTACCGATATGAACATTAACTACATTCCTTTTGATGCTACAACAGACACCTTGGATACTTCAAAATTACCTGAAGTATTGGATGGATTGGTTTATTGTCCAGGAAGTATTCAACTTCGACCTTTCAAGAATTTGAAAATTGATGGTTTTGAAAGCGATATGCACATTAATTTTATCAGTATGGTAAAGGTCGTTCAAACGGTTTTACACAACTTAACGGCGTCCAACCAATCAAGTATTGTTCTTTTTAGTAGCGTAGCAGCCAGCATGGGAATGCCTTTTCACACTAGTATTGCGGCAGCAAAAGGTGCTATCGAAGGGTTTGCCAAAGCATTGGCTGCTGAATATGCTCCAAAAATAAGAGTAAATGTTATTGCTCCTGCTTTAACAGATACACCGTTAGCGAATAAATTCTTAAATTCGGACGAAAAAAAAGAAAAGTCAGCACAACGAAATCCGTTAAAGAAAGTTGGCACATCAGAAGATTTAGCACAAATGGCTTCGTTTCTTTTAAGTGAAAAAAGCAATTGGATTTCGGGACAAATCTTCCACGTAGATGGTGGAATGTCAACTTTATTAGTAAACGGTTAATACAAAATTCATGAATATATTTTGGTTTCGACGCGATTTGCGTTTAGAGGATAATGTTGCCCTTTTTCATGCTTTAAATAACATGGAAAAAGTACTTCCAATCTTTATCTTTGATAAAAACATTCTTTCACAATTACCTAAAGACGATGCGCGCGTTACATTCATATACCAACAACTAACAAACATTCAACACAAATTACAATCGTTGGAGAAATCTTTAGCTGTTTTTTATGGCAATCCTTTTGAAATATTTCAAAAACTAATTTTGGAAAATTCGATAAATACTGTTTTTACCAACCACGATTATGAACCTTATGCTCGCAAACGCGATTTAGAACTCTTTCAATTGTTTAAAGAAAATAATATTCAATTTAAGACTAGCAAAGATCAAGTTATTTTTGAAAAAAACGAAGTAACCAAAGATGATGGAACACCTTATGTGGTTTATACTCCATATTCTAACAAGTGGAAAGAAACACTTAAACATACAATCATAAAAACATATAAATCAGAAGATTATATAAAAAATTTTATTTTGCACTCGTATCCTTTTTTAACTTTAAATGACATTGGTTTTGAAGTATCCTCAATTAAAGTTATGCCCTTTGATGTTTCCAATTCTTTAATTGATAACTATGAAGCGACACGCAATTATCCAGCGCAAAACAAAACATCTTATTTAGGCATCTACCTTCGTTTTGGCGTGGTTTCTATCCGAAAGATGGTTTTGAAAGCTTTGGAAAGCAAAAATGAAACTTTCTTAAAAGAACTCATCTGGCGCGAATTCTTTATGCAAATTCTTTGGCATTTTCCTAATACAGTAAACAAGAGTTTCCGACCAAAATATGATGATATAGTTTGGGATAACAATGAAGAATTATTTCAAAAATGGTGCGAAGGAAAAACTGGTTATCCCTTTGTAGATGCAGGAATGCGAGAATTGAATACAACTGGACACATGCACAACCGAGTTCGAATGATAGTAGCGAGTTTTCTGTGCAAACACTTACTGATTGATTGGCGTTGGGGTGAAACGTATTTTGCAACCAAACTTTTAGATTATGAACAATCCAGTAACGTTGGTAATTGGCAATGGGCTGCAGGTTCGGGAGTTGATGCTGCACCGTACTTTAGAATATTTAATCCTACGGAGCAAATAAAAAAGTTTGACAAGGATTTAGCGTATATCAAAAAATGGATACCCGAATTGAATTCTTTAGATTACCCTACTCCAATTGTTAATCACAAAGAAGCCAGAGAGAAATGTTTAAAAGTGTATAAAGAAGCCGTGAGTTAAGGATTAATGGCTTTTATCTTCTCAAAATTTAATTGACAAAAATCACGAATAACCTCATCGGCCAAACTGTAATCTTGCATTTTGGAATGGAAACTATCATAACCAATGCAATATATACCCGCAGCCTTGGCAGCTATGATACCGTTGGTACTGTCTTCAATAACGATGCAGCTTTCAACCGGTGTTTGCGAAAGATAAGCAGCATGTTCAAAGATGGCAGGATGTGGTTTTGACTTCGGAAAGTCTTCACCCGAAACGATATGTGTGAAATATTGATGTAGCTGAAAGCGATTGAAAATTCTATTGATAGTAACCTTTGCCGAAGAAGAAGCTAAGACTAATTGCATTCCATTGGCATACAAATCCTTTATTAACGCTTCTACACCATCTAAAAGACGTAAATCTTCGTTATTATCGAAAGCATCGTTAAACAAGTTGCGTTTGGTTTCAACTAAAGTTTGCACATCGTCTTTTAAATTGAATTCAAACTTTAAACGTTCGAATATATTCTTTGTAGAATTGCCTGTAAACGAAGCATAGATTTCGGGTGTAATCTCTATTCCCAACTGTTTGAAATGCTCATGATAGGCATATTTGTGTACTGGTTCGGTATCTACAATTACACCGTCCATATCGAAAATTACTGTTTGTATCATTATGCGTTTGTTTGGGGTTTTATTCTTTTTTAAGTAAATAAGTAACCACTGTTTCTGCAGCATGAAGTCCGAAAAGACATGGCATCCAACTATTAGTTCCGTAGAATGATTTTTTAAAGTTCTTTCCGTCTGTCATTTTCAAGCTACTTTCATCTTGAATTTCGGAGGAATAGACCACTTTCAATTTGTCTATTTTGTGTTCTTTCAATCGGCGACGAATGGTACGAGCCAACTTGCAGTTTACAGATTTAGAAATATCAGATACTTTTACTTTTGCCGATTCCATTTTTCCACCAGCACCCATTGATGAAATTATCTTAACGTGATTGCGTTTGGCTGCAATAATTAAATTTAACTTTGGTGTAACGCTATCAATACAGTCTATTACATAATCGAACTCAGGAGTAACTATTTTGAAGGCACGTTCGGGAGAAAGAAATTCTTCAACCGATGTTAACTCTAACTCAGGATTAATATCGATCAAACGTTGGCTCACAATGGCTACTTTTGGTTTTCCAACTGTTGAATGTAGTGCTGGTAATTGACGGTTGATGTTGGTTATATCAACAGTATCGCCGTCAACGATGGTCATCTTGCCTACGCCTGCTCTTGCTAGAAACTCAGCTGCAAAAGAGCCAACGCCACCAAGTCCAACGACTAATATGTTGGCTTTTGTTAGTTTATCAATTCCTTTTTCTTTAAATAAAAGTGCTGCTCGTTCTTGCCACTGTGCCATGGTAATCGTTTTTTGAAAGTGCAAAAGTAATGAAAAATGATAAAAGCACTTGTATTGTTGCCTACACAATGGTTTGCTTCTGCTAAAGACTTTCTTGAAAATTAATATTTTCAAATGTGTGTTGTTTCTTTTGAATAGAAAATAAAAAAACAACAAATTTTTTGGGTTTGTTGCTTAGTTGTTGTGTTGGTTTAATTTTAAGTAGCCAGAAAATCAATTATTTTTGATAAGTCTTCTTCTTTATCAAAATTGATTTTGTTTTGTTTTATAAAAGTTTCGATTGCTTCTTTCTTATCGGGATACAATTTGACTAGTCCTTTTTTGTTTGATGGAAATTCAACGATGTCTTGATCTTTGTATTTTAGGAAATATGTGTCCTTGGCACGCTCAAATCTTGGTGGTATTCTAGTATCATATGATGTTTTGGCTTCTTTTGGTTCGTAGAAATCTATTTTCTGTCTTTTGATTAATGAATAATCTTTATTTTCTTGAAGACAAACAAGGTATCCAAATATTTTTTGCTTTTGTTTGTCAGTATATTCGACTAAACGGTAGTTAGATTTGTTTGCAACAAAAGAAATTTTACTAAAGGTTACTACTTTTTTGAGTACTAAAGTATCATTTGACGGATCGATGAATTCAAATTCATCATTGTTGGCATTGTATCTTAATAATGCCACTCCTTCAAAATTTTCAATTTTTGCCAACAAAAAGGTGGTATAAATATAAGGAGAACCTTGGGTAGCCGGCGAAATTTTGGATATGAATCTTTCGGGTGCAGTTATACCGGAATAGTTGAAGGTTCTTGGTCTATCGTATGCTTGTCCGTACATCATTATTGAAAGCAATGTTGTGATGATGGCTAGTTTTAATTGTAGTTTCATTTGGTTTCTGTTTTTAAAGGAATAAAAATACTATTTTTTTTAGTTTTAAGAAAATTAATTTCCGCCACCCAATGCTTTGTATAAAGCAATAACGGCGTTTAGTTGTTTATATTTATTATCTATATAACTTATCTCAGTATTCAAAGCGTTGTCTTTTGCAGTCAGCACTTCAAGGTAGTTTACCATGCCATACTGTAACAATTCATCAGAGAAATTGGCGGCATCTTTTAAGGATGCTACTTGGTTTTTTCTAATGCTCAGCTTCTTGGTTTCATTGTTATAACTTGCCAAGGCATCTGAAACCTCTTTACCTGCCACCAACAAAGATTTTTCAAACATTAGATACGCTTTCTCTTGGTTAGCTTTGGCAACTTCCAATCGTGTTTTGTTCTGACGTTGATTGAAGATGGGTTGTGCCAATCCGCCAATCAATGTGGCAAACAAGGAATTTGTGCTGAACCATTCCTTTAACTCAAGACTTTGAAACCCGCCTGTGGCATTAAGCGTTAAGGATGGATAGAACGTACTTCTTGCTACATTAGTTAACTCAAATGCGTTTCGGAAGTTAAGTTCGGCAGCAACTACATCCGGTCGTTTGCTTAGTAAGTAAGATGGTAATCCAGTTTTGATTTCGGCATCTATTTTTTGGTCATCAAAAGAACTTCTTGCTACTTTACTTGCAGGTTTTCCTAATAACTGATTGAAGGAACTTTCCAAAATCTTGATAGTAAAGTTCAAATCTTCAAGGATGATTTGCACGGCATACATTTGTGCTTCAGTTTGTTTTACCGCCACTTCATTTACGTTTCCTGAACTCTTTAATGCTTTGATTACTTGAGTACTAACTTTTCTATTCTCAAGTGTTGATGAAGCTATTTTAATCTGTTCGTCTATGGCTAATAGTTGGTAATAAACCGACGCCACATTAGCGATTAATTCAGTTTGAACGGCTTGTCTTGCTACATTAGACTCTAAGTATTTGGCAGCTAATGCTCGTTTGTTACTTCTAATTTTTCCCCAGATGTCGGCTTCCCAAGAAAGCTTTGTAGAAAGATCGTATTGGTCTATTGAGCCATTAAAGATACTTCCAAACTGGCTGTTCTTGGATAACTCTTGGTGCGTAACGGTTGCCGTAGCATTGATACTTGGCAAATAACCTGCTTTTCCTTGTTTAAGGGTTGCTTCGGCAGCAGCCATGTTCTGCAACGCAATTTTCATATCTAAGTTATTCTGAATAGCTTCCTTGATGTAGCTTTGCAACTGTTGGTCGGTAAATAGTTTATCCCAAGACAACATCGCCAACGAAGCACTATCAGCTACTTGAGTCGTTCGGTATAAATTGTCTGTATTGACCTGAGGTTCTTTATATTCTTTAGCAACAAAACACGATTGCACCACCATGATGGTAAACGCTAAAAGACTTCCTTTGATTATATTTACTTTCTTCATGATTGTTTTTTATACTTTTTCAATTTCTTCTAGAGATGGTTTAACACTAATCCTTTCTTGCAAACTTTGGAACACAATAAACAAAACCGGAATAACAAATACTCCCAACACTGTTCCGATTAGCATTCCGCCAATGGCACCTGTTCCAATCGCTTTGTTTCCAACTGCTCCTGCTCCTCTTGCCAACATCAACGGCATCAACCCTAGGATGAATGCGAAAGAAGTCATCAATATTGGTCGTAAACGAGCCACGGCACCTTGTATAGCAGCTTGGGATATGCTGGCTCCGTTTCGTCTTGCATTTGCAGAGAATTCTACTATTAAGATAGCATTCTTAGCCAGTAGTCCAATAAGCATAATGAGCGTAATTTGAAGGTAAATGTTATTACTTACATCAAACAAATAGGCGAAGATATAAGCACCTGCTAAACCAATTGGCAATGAAATCAAAACAGCAAATGGCAACACGTAACTCTCATATTGTGCGGCTAATAAGAAGAACACAAAAACAAGACACAGCATAAAGATAAACATTGTTTGACCGCCGGCATTAATCTCTTCACGTGTCATTCCCGAATATTCATAACCATACCCAATAGGCAAACTTTGACTTGCTACTTCTTGAACAGCATTAATAGCATCACCCGTAGTATAACCATCGTTTGGAGCACCTTGTATTTTTACAGATGTAAACAAGTTAAAACGATTTATAGCTTGTGGTCCAAAGACTTTTTTAAGTGTGATGAATTGAGATATAGGTGCCATTTGACCTTTGTTATTTCTGACCATTATTTTGTTTAATGACTCTGGATCCGCTCTAAAACTAGGATCAGCTTGATAGATGACACGAAATTGTTTCCCAAACTTATTGAAATTAGAGGCATAAACACCACCATAGTAGCCTTGCATCGTTCCAAGAACATCAGTAACCAGTAAGCCCGACTTTTTGATAGCAGCTACATTCAAATCAATATTGTATTGAGGAAAGTTTGGCGAGAAAGAAGTTGCAGCATATTTTATCTCAGGACGACTATTAAGATCGGCAATAAATTTGTTGTTTACTTCACTTAACTCCTGAATTGTTCCACCTTTCTGGTCTTGCAACTGGAACTCAAAACCACTCGTAAATCCAAAACCAACGATTGTAGGACGAGCAAAATAAAGCACTTTAGCATCTTTAACAGCAGCAGACCGTTTGAATAATTCTTTGATTACCATGGAAACCTCTTGATTAGCATCTTTTCTTTCAGACCAAGGCTTAAGCTTAACAATCACCATTCCATAATTACTACCTGTACCACTAATCAAGCTTCTTCCCGAAATGATTAGAATGTCTTTTATTTCAGGAATGTCTTTAATTTTACCTTCTATTTGCGATAATATCTCCTCTGTTCTTTCAAGCGAAGTTCCTGGTGGCAATGAAACGTCGGAAAGGATTGAGCCTGTATCTTCATTTGGCACAAAAGCTTTAGGTGTAATGTTTAACAACAACACGAATATCCCAGCAAAGACAGCAATACCTGCAAAGGCAAGCCATTTGCGCTTGATGAAGAACTCTACAGATTTTTTATATTTACCTGTAGTCTTTTCAAAACCAACATTAAAAGCAGTATAGAATCGTTGCATGAAGGTTTTTTTCTTGTCATCGCCATGTTTTAAGAAAATAGCACAAAGAGCAGGTGAAAGCGTCAAAGCATTGATAGCAGACAAGACAATAGCAACGGCAAGGGTTAAGCCAAACTGTTTATAGAAAACTCCAGCCGAACCACTAATAAAGGATACTGGAATAAACACGGCAGACATTACTAATGTTATCGAAATGATGGCACCACTGATATCATCCATGGCACTGTGTGCCGCTTTTCGAGGATTGTTTTCACCTGCTTCCATCTTTGCATGTACAGCTTCCACCACCACGATGGCATCATCAACAACAATTCCAACAGCAAGCACCAAAGCGAAAAGCGTTAATAGATTTATGGTAAAACCAAATAGATTTAAGAAAAAGAATGTTCCTAAGATAGCTACAGGAACCGATATCGCTGGAATAAGCGTAGAACGCCAATCTTGCAGGAAGACAAACACGACGATAAATACTAACAAGAAAGCTTCAAGTAAAGTTACAATCACTTTGGTAATAGACTCACTAAGAAAGTCATTTGCATTTACTAAAGAAGCATACTTCACACCTTTCGGGAAGCTTAACGAAGAGTCGTCAAGTACTTTCAAAGAACCTTCAATTACTTCTTGAGCGTTTGAACCAGCTGTTTGAGCAATCGCAATTGCAACCGATTGATCGCCATTAGTACGAGCGTTTCCTCCATAGTTTACAGAACCAAGCTCAATCCTTGCAACATCAGACAGGCGAAGCACTTCTCCATTAGTTGTAGAACGAATTACTATTTGTTCAAACTCTTCGGTGCTTTGAAGACGACCTTTGTATTTTAAAGTATATTGAAACGATTGACTGCTGTTTTCACCCAATTGTCCTGGTGCCGCTTCGATATTTTGCTCTGCCAATAATGCAGTAATATCAGAAGGCACTAAGCCATAAGCAGCCATAACATCAGGCTTAAGCCAAATTCGCATCGAATAATCTTTTTGACTAAAAATTACAGCTTCACCTACACCAGCTACACGTTTTATCTTTGGCAAAATATTGATGTTTGCATAGTTCTGAAGGAAAGTATCATCATACGCAGGGTTTTCACTATAAAGCGAAAATATAAGAATATTGTCACTTTGTTTTTTGGATGTTGTCACTCCAGCTCTAGTAACTTCTTGAGGCAATAATGCTGTGGCACGAGATACACGATTTTGAACATTTACGGCTGCTAAATCGGCGTTAGTACCTAATTTAAAATAAATACTAATCGATGCAGAACCATCATTATTTGAAGTTGAAGTCATGTAGGTCATGTCTTCTACACCGTTTATTTGTTCCTCCAACGGAATTACAACTGAACTCATAACAACTTCGGCACTTGCGCCTTGGTAATTTGCCGAAACAGTAACAGTTGGTGGAGCTATTTCTGGGTATTGTGATACTGGAAGCGAGATTAACCCTAAAACTCCCAAGATTACGATGATAATAGAAATCACCGTTGACAATACAGGTCTGTCAATAAATTTTGAAAACATATGCTATGTTATAAATGATTAGTGTTGCTATTATTTTGTTTCAGGAGCAATGATGGTATTAAAATCTACAACTTCTGGTTTAATAGGCGTTCCTTCTTGAACTATGCCTACACCTTCTATGAGTACTTTATCGCCAATATTTAACCCTTTATCAACAACATAAAACTTTCCACCAGCTACTGCACGAACTTCAATAGGCACAGCTTTCACTTTATTATCGTTATCAACAATAAGAGCGATGCGTTTGTCTTGAAGTTCTAAAGTAGCATTTTGAGGAATAATAATAACGTCTTTTAAATCTGTTGGAATTTGAACAATTCCACTTCCGCCGGAGCGCAATAATTTATTAGTATTTGGAAAACTTGCCCGCACATTAAACGAACCTGTTTGTGTATTCGCCTGACCGCTAAAAGTTTCTATTTTTCCTTTTTGTTCGTATTGTTTACCATTACTTAATATCAAATTAACCGCTGGCATTTTAGCAATCTTGTCCTGAAAAGTCATTCCATTAGTATTCATCATGATGTCTAATTGCTGTTTTTCATTCATTGAAAAATAGGCATAGACAGTGCTCACATCAGATATACGTGTTAAAGGTTCTGCAGTTTGACTGCTTACATAGCTCCCCAATCGTAGAGGCAGCGTTCCAACAATACCATTAACAGGACTTTTAATAGATGCATAATTTATTCGAGCCACAATACTTTGATAAGTGCTTTTTACACTTGCTAAATTTGCTTTGGCAGTTTCAAGTTGTACATTGCTAATAATGTTTCGTTCCACCAATGGAATTAATCGATTTACTTCAACTTGAGCAACGGTAACTTTTGCTGCTGCTGCTGCTGCATCTTGTGTTGCTGTTTGTGTTTCTAATTTAAAAAGAAGTTGTCCTTTTTTTACTTCTTGACCTTCTTCGATGTAAATTTTTTCGATATACCCATCTACCTTTGGACGAATATCAATATCGGTAACACCTTCTAAAGTTGTTGGAAATTCAGCAATCAAGGTAGTATTTGCTTTTGCAATTTCAACAACTTTGTATGGCATTGCAACTACTTCTTTCTTTTCTTCAGTTTTTTTATTGCAAGAAAAAAGACTTACTGCAAGGATTAAGACGCTAATGCTATTTATTTTCTTTTTCATGGTGATAATTATTTACTCGATTGATTTTTTATTTCTATTTCTTTAAATTTATTTATGGAATTGATTAATAGCTGCTCTACATTAAGAATATGTTCTTTGTAGGCATAACTATTTTGAAGGTTAACGTTTTCCTGAGAACAGGAATTGTTTTTTTCTCTATAAGTAATTATCCTTTCTATTAATAACTTTTCACTATCCACTAGATTCAAATAATTTTTTAATCGCTGGCTTAAAGGTGCCGCTTTAAAATATTTCTTTCTATCACCAACAACTGTGAAGTAGTCTATTAAATTCATCTTTTGAAGCAAATTTAAGTTTGTGGATATTGAACTCTTACTTGCTTTTAACTTTTCAACTAATGCTTCAAATGTCAATCCAGATTTACAACCATCAACAATTAAAACTCCTAAAACCCTAGCTGCTAGTGGTGCTATGTTGTATTGTTGTTCAAAATGAACACCAAACATTTCAATTATTTCTTGTTTTTCGTCTTCCATATTTCAAAATATTTTTACAAAGATAATCCCAGTTCGCAAAACACCGAACTAACCGAACATAAAGTTTTGTTAAATTTGAAAACAAAACTGAATATAGATGTAGGAATGAAAATAAATTAAAGAATAAAAGATTGCTTATATTCTAGATTCTAAAGTCTTTCCAACTTTAACTAATGCTTAACACCTATTATCAATACATCTACTTAAATTTGTTTACAACGAAATTATTTAAATGAAATTTGCCTATAAAATAAAATTACTTTCCCTATATATTTTTACTTTCATTTTTTGTTCTTGTGTCAATAAGAATAATGATGGTGAATTTGTTGCCTATTTTGGCGGAGAAATAGTTAATCCAAACAATCCTTATGTATTGTTTTGCAAAGACAATATTGTTATTGATTCTTTAAAACTGGATAGTAATAATCGTTTTTTTATAAAATTTGATTCGCTTGCACCAGGTATGTATTCCTTCAAGCACGAACCAGAATATCAATATGTATATTTTGATAAAAATGATAGCATTATGGTTCGCGTAAATTCTCGTGATTTTGACAATTCGGTTGCTTTCTGTGGTCGTGGTGATTTAAAAAACACTTTTTTAATGGATTTATATTTAAGAAATGAAAAAGATAAAAACTCTATGTTTAAAGTGTTTGACTATGGTTTGAAAGAATTCACAAAAACCATTGATTCTTCAAATCTTGCCAATGAAAAGTTTTATCAGTTAAAAAAACAAGAAATAAAATGGAGCGAAGATTTTGATGTTTTTGCCAAAGCTGCAGTTAATTTTCAATATTATACCAAAAAAGAATTGTATCCTAATGTTCACAAAATTAGGACTGGTAATGATGTTTTCGAACAGATTCCATCTAATTATTATGACTATAGAAAAAAAATAAATTTTGATAACGCAGCCTTAGAAAATTATGCTCCATTTGTGATGTATCTTTCTCATATGCTTAACAACATGGGTGCTATCAATTATCACAATCATTTTACTGAAGCTGATTTAGCATTGAAAACCAACATCAATAAAATGCAAATTGCAGATACTTTGATAAAAAATGAGAAACTAAAAAATATAATGCTGGATAATATTGCGTTTACTTATTTTTTAGAAGATCAAAACATGGTTAACAACAAAGCTTTTTTAGAATCTTATCATAAATTTTCTACTGATAAAAGTAAACAAAACGAGATTGCAAAAATTGGTAATGCTATACAGCAACTAAGGGTTGGTAATGCGCTTCCAAACGTGATTTTGATTGATAGTAATGGAAACAAATTAGATTCAGATAGTTTTAAACACAAGAAAACAGTAATTTATTTTTGGACAGGTAGCTTAATTGCTCATTTTGAGGCTGTTCATAAGAAAATTTTAAAATTCAAACAAAAATATCCAAATTTTGAATATATAGCTATAAATCTAAATGACTCACAAGACGATTGGCTGAAGATTCTTAAAAGCTATCAATTAACTGGAATAACGCAATTGCGTTGTGATAATTTTGAAGATATCAAATCGAAATGGGCAATCAATAAAATTCATCGAACCATTATTTTGGATGAAAACGGGAAAATTAAAAATGCATTTACCAATATTTTTGACACTACTTTTGAAAATAATTTTAAATAAGATTTATAAAAGAGTATAAAAAAAACTTCCCAATTGGAAAGCCTTTTTTAAATTATATAGTAAGTAATATCAATTATTGATTTCCTTTGGCATAATCTGCCAAGAATTGTGCTAAACCAATATCTGTCAAAGGATGTTTCAACAAACCAAGAATAGATGATAATGGTCCAGTCATAACATCTGCTCCAATTTTTGCACAATTAACTACATGCATAGTGTGACGAATAGATGCTGCAAGAATTTCAGTTTCAAAACCATAATTATCATAAATCTCTCGAATTTCTTGAATTAAATACAATCCATCAGTAGAAATATCGTCTAATCTTCCAAGGAAAGGCGAAACATAACTTGCTCCAGCTTTTGCCGCCAATAATGCTTGACCTGCTGAAAATACTAAAGTTACATTGGTTCTAATTCCTTTGTCTGAAAAATATTTACACGCTTTTATTCCATCTTTGGTCATTGGGATTTTTACAACGATTTGTTCGTGCAATTCTGCCAACTCTTCGCCTTCTTTGATCATTCCAGCAAAATCTGTTGCAATTACTTCAGCACTTACATCACCATCAACAATGTTACAAATGTCAACATAATGTTTTAAAATATTGTTTTTTCCAGCAATACCTTCTTTTGCCATCAACGATGGATTGGTAGTAACACCATCTAAAACACCTAATTCTTGTGCTTCTTTAATTTCTTTTAGATTGGCTGTGTCAATAAAAAATTTCATAATCCGTTTTTTGTTTAAGTATAAATAAGTTGTGTTTTTTTTAAGTTTTGCAAAATTACGAAATCAAATTCAATTGTCGTTTACAATTTATAATGATTCATCAACATTGCTTCGTAAATTCTATCGGGTAAAATTCTTTTCAAGATTATTGAAAAACGTTGCATAAAAACACCAATTTTATAATGCAATTTTGGTTTTTTCTCGTTAATGATTTGATAGATCGCGAACGCCATCTCATTTGGATTACTCCCACTATCAACATGTTCATCCATTTGCTTTAAAGTGTTTCCGTAGTTGCTTTCATAAGCAGAACCTTCAATAACTGGCGCATGATAACGTCCTGAGGCAATATTCGTTGCAAAATCTCCAGGCGCAACATTAACCACATTTATTCCAAAAGATTTTACTTCCATGCTTATGCTTTCGGTAATGATTTCTAAAGCCGCTTTTGAAGAAGAATAAATTCCACGAAAAGGCAAACCCATATAAGCCGCAATAGAAGTAATATTGATAATCAGACCTGATTTTTGTTCACGCATTTGTGGTAAAACTGATTTTATCACTTCAATTGGTCCAAAAAAATTAGTTTCGAAATTATTTCGCATTTCATCGGTTGGTGTTTCTTCAATTGGACCAGTTATCCCAACACCAGCATTATTAATGACAACATCTACTCTGCCTGATTTCTGAATGACTTCTGCAATTGTTTTTTGAATTGTTTCCACTTTTCGAACGTCTAATTGTAGTAATGGAAATAATGAATTAGTGTTATTCTCTGGATTTCTGCTTGTTCCATAAACTGTAAAACCTTTTTGAAGCAAAAATTCTCCAATTGCTTTTCCTATTCCAGATGAACCGCCCGTAATTAATACAACTTTACTCATGGAGTATTTTTTAAAAATTTAGTTAAAGATACTTATATCATGCGAATTCCTAAACCAAATTCGTGACTTAAATTTATTTTTCCGTTTACAATTTGTGATCCTTTTGCAATATCATTTGCAATCAATGTTGCCCCATCCAAATCAGCAAAATCGCATAATGGTGCCAAAACTGCTCCTGCCGAAATCCCAATACTAGACTCAGTCATACATCCAATCATGATTTTAAAATTTAATTTTCTTGCAGTTTCAATCATTTTCAAAGCTGGTGTTAATCCGCCACACTTTACTAATTTAATATTAATACTTTTATAATGTGATTGCAATTTTTCTAAATCATCAATCGATTGACAATCTTCATCCGCCATCCAATTGGAATGTTTTGAATCTGATAATGATTTATAATTTTCATTTTCAGGATGCATGGGTTGTTCTAAATACAAAAAGGCTGATGTTAGTTCTTGATTTTCCAACCAAAGACAATCTTCGTTTGTAAAACTTCCGTTAGAGTCTAAAGCAATTTTTTTATTGGTATTCAATAATGAAAAAACAGTGGCTCTATCTAGTTGGTTGCATTTTACTTTAAAAGTATTCCAATCTAATTGATTTATTTTTTTTAACTGATTATCAATAGCATCAATACTTATTGTGAATGACGATTCGGGTAATTTATTATAATTAATCCCGTTTAACATTAAAAAAGATTTTTTTTCTAGTTTTCCAAACAAATCCCAATAAGCACAATCAACTGCAGAACGAAGAAAGCTTGGTAGGTTCAAATTCAAAAGTAAAGTATAAAAATCAATTGGTTCTACAATTTTTTGGGCTTCTATTTTTGATTGAATGGTTAGAAGAATATTTTCAAATTCAGCTAAATTAATTTGATAATAATCAATAGCAGTACATTCGCCATAACCTATACTATCATGATGCTTCAGCGAAACAATTAATGCTTCACGGTAGTTATAATTTCCATAAGCAATAGCAAAGGTTTCTTTGAGTTTGAATTTTACTATTTGCCATGATAACTTCATAAAAAATAAAGGTATAAAAAAATCCGAAGGCTACTGAAATAAATTCAGCACAAGATTTCGGATTACAGTTGAAGAAAAAAATGGCAAGCGACCTACATCGCACCGCTCAACCACATACCTTTGCTATGTTCCCATCCTGGAGGATTTTGCAGGAGCTGGTCGTGTAGGACTTGCCGGTGCAAATATACAATCTTTTTATTTTTTTGCAATATTTTAAGTGCATTATAAATATATTTGTGAAGTTTAAATTTTAGAACAAAAATGAGAAAACATAACGCTTTAATTACCATTTTATTAGCCTTAACCATTGTAGGTTGTGGCGACACATTGAAAGATAAAGAAAATTATTTTAGTATTAACGAAACCGTTTTAAAACCTAAATACAAAAGCACCGACCAAGTAAATTTGGAAGTAGTCAACAACAAAAATAAGACTATCGATAGTATTGTTTATTTTATGAACAATGAAAAAATAAATACTACTAAAGGAAATGGTAAATTCTCTTTTGGTTTAAAAGGAAAAAAATTAGGCTATCAAAATTTGAAAGCATTAATCTATTTCGGTGGCGATACTATTTCTTCATACAAAAGAATCGAATTAGTAGCTGACAATGCTCCTGTTCTTTTGAACTATGATATTGTAAACACTTACGATCATGATGTAGATGCATTTACCGAAGGTTTTGAGTTTTATCGTGACACTTTGATTGAAAGCACTGGTCAAAATGGAAAATCCTATCTGGCTAAAATTGATTATAAAACTGGTAAAATATATAAAAAAGTAGCTTTAGAACAGCAATATTTCGGCGAAGGAATTACTGTTATTAATGACAGAATATACCAATTGACGTGGCAAAATGCAACTGGATTTATTTATAATGCTAATACATTAAAAAAGATAAAATCATTCACCTATGATAAAAAAGTCGAAGGTTGGGGAATGACCAATGACGGTACATTTATTTATCATTCTGACGGAACAGAGAAAATATGGAAAATGGATCCAGAAACACAAAAACTAATTGATTATATTAATGTTTACACTAACGATAGTAAAATAAAAAGTGTCAACGAATTAGAATGGATTGACGGAAAAATTTATGGTAATATTTGGCAAAAAGATGCAATAGCTGTAATTAATCCAGAAACTGGTGCTGTAGAAAGTGTATTAGATTTATCAGCATTACGGTCAAAAGTAACCAACAAAGAAGCTGAAGTTTTAAACGGTATTGCTTATAATAAAAAGACAAAAACGATTTTTGTTACTGGAAAAAACTGGAATAAAACTTTTGAGATTAGAGTTAAAAATTAAATTTATCAGTCAATATTATAACACTTCTTTCAAAAAATCCATAAAAGCAATCCATGATCGTTTATCAGCTTTCTCATTGTAAGCTGCTCCTTTGCTATTATCACTTCCGGCATCTTTATGAGTAAATGCATGAACAGCATTTGAATAATAATTCATTTGCCAGTCGGCATTAGCTTTTCGCATTTCATTTTGAAATGCTTCCACTTCTTCTTTTGGAACATAAAAATCATCTGCACCGTGCAGTACTAAAACTTTAGGTTTAATTTCTACGATTTCTCTTGTTTCATCTCTACCTAAACCTCCATGAAACGAAACAACGCCTTGTACTTTCATGTTCGTTCTTGCTGCTTCGATAGCACCAGTACCACCAAAACAATAACCAATTACAACAATTTTATCTGGATTTGCTCCTTGTTTGATTAATTGATCGAGTGCCAATTGAATTCTTTTATGATATTCCGAGATATTCTTTTTATAGTAACCAGCGTTTTGCCCAGCTTCCTTAGCGTTAGTTGGACGTTTGTCAACACCATAAATGTCGGCTACAAAAGCAAAATAACCTAAATCCTGTAATTTTTGTGCTACTTCTTTAGAATTTTTGTCAATTCCCATCCAAGCTGGAAGAATTAATATACCTGCATTATTGTTTACCGATTTTTTTGGAATAGCAGAAAAACCACTCAACTTTTGACTTTCATCATTATAATCAACAGGTTTTAGTTGCGCATAACTTAACAATGACATGCTAAATAGTAGAAGTATAAAATTAGTTCTCATCTTTTTTTTATAAAAATAAGAAATTAAAATTTTATACAATATAGACAAATGTTAAATTCCAATTTCTACTTGAAATCTTAGGTACCAATTATTTTTTGTGGAACCATTATAGAATTTCAATGAATCGTAGTTTATTTCTGTTTGAAGTTTAAATGTATGTTCCCAAATGTACTTTGTTACACCAACTGAATATTCGCGTGTATTTGGTGCATAAGCTTCAATATCTTTTCCAACATTTTGGGTAGAATAACGTGCTATAAACTCATAGTTTGATTTCGTTACATAACTTGCTTGATAGTCGAAACCATGACCTACATATACATAATTAAACTCGGTTACATCTTCAGGATTATAGGTCAATGCATTTTTTGAAGTCGTTCTTGACATATAGCTCATCATTGCTGCCCAACCATTGTACTTAAACATTCCGTCAAGAAAAAAGGATTTCATTGTTCTTTTCTCAAACAAATCACTTCCTAATTGACCTTGTGTTCTTTGTGCTTGATTATTTTGTTGAAAAGCACCAGAAATTAATAATTTTGGCTTTTTTTCTCGAACAACGTCGCCTTCAAAATAAGTTCCATCTTTAGTAAAAGCTCCGAAAGGTTGCAATTCTATTTTACCCGTCAAGGCTACACCATCATCAGATTTGCCAGTCACATTTCGACCTTCACCCGTAGAAATTGCTGTTTTAAAATTATAGGAGAATTTATCTTTGTATTCATTAATATTGTGAAATTGAAAACCAAAATCTCTATCAATCGTAAACTTAGCATTGTTTATAGTCCTATCTGTTAATTGTAATCCTCCTGAAGAATTAACTCTTTGCCTATTTCCTGGTAACTTTGTTTGACCAAAACCAATATTCCAATGCTTATTTGGTCTGTAAAAAACAACTGCATCACGAATAATATTAATGTTTTCACCATCATGAATTTCGCCAACATCACCAGGTGCAAAAGATAATTGAACCGCATAAAGAAACTTAGGATTACCAACATAACCATCAAAACGTAGTCTAAGTCTGCGAATTTGTCCATCATAAGCTCCGTTTTCACCATCATTTTCAATATAGGTAACACGATTTTGCATTCTGAATCGAATGTTAAATTGAAACAAGCTATCAGGAGATGTAATTCCAATTCCTTTTCCAAAGCTATAATAGGGTAATGCCGATAACTTTATGTCATTATTATGTTTTGTTTGTTCGATTGATACTTGTGCGTTTCCAGCAATAGAAAGAAACAAGATTAATACTAAGTAGATTTTCTTCATTTTTTAAATTTACTTTAAATTAAAGATTTGATAACTATACCATTTTTGATATAAAAAAAGCCAACACTTACTGTTAGCTTTTTAAAACCGATTTTTTTTATAAAAATAATTTTAGTATATAATAAATTAATCCTGCTAAAACTGCAGAAACTGGAATGGTAAGCACCCATGCCCAAAGCAATTTAACAGTAACACCCCAACGAACTGCAGAAACTCTCTTTGTTACACCTACTCCAATAATTGAACCTGTAATAGTATGTGTTGTAGAAACTGGAATTTTGAAATGTTCTGTTGAGAATAACGTTAACGCACCAGCCGATTCCGCTACAACACCTTCAAATGCCGTAACTTTAGTAATCTTAGAACCCATTGTTTTCACAATCTTCCATCCACCAGATAGTGTTCCTAAAGCGATTACGGTATAACATGTTAATGGTATCCATTCTGGCATAACCCCTGCTACTTCGACACCATCTTTAACAGAAGGTAATACTACATTTAAATCAAGCCAACCATCAGACATATTAGTCGTAGGATTTGTTTTTAAATAAACAGCAACAGCAGCTGCAATAATTCCCATTACTTTCTGAGAATCATTTCCTCCATGACCCAAACTAAATGCAGCAGAAGATATTAATTGCATTTTTTTCAAAACACGTTCAGCATTGGCTGTTGACAAACTACTGAAGAATAAATTAAAGATTGCTAAACTGTAAAAGATTATTGCTACCAAAAACCATTTAATGTTGTGCGATTCACTAATAAAATACCAAAACTTATTATGAAAAATTGCCTTTTCAGGAGTTACATTAAAGTTTAAAACTGATGCAAAAAACCAAATTCCTAACAACATCAAAACCACTGTTAATAGCTTTGGATATATATTTTTCTTAGAAGAATACATCATCCATAACGATAAGAAATAGGATATAATCATCCCTAAAAGTGGAGCGAAAACGATAAATAAAATAATAATAAAAACTCCGGAAGGTAATAACTCACCTGCCTTTGCATCTTTATACCAATTGACAATTTTAAAGCCAAAATGTTCAGGATCTGTTACGTCTCTAAATCCATGGGCAATGGCAGCTCCTGCAAATCCTCCAATCAAGGTGTGTGATGATGATGAAGGAATACCTTTCCACCATGTTAATAAATTCCAGATAATGGCGGCTATAACTCCTGCAAGTATAACTGTTAAATCAATACTACTGGTGTGTGCCGTTTTGGCAACGGTGTCGGCTACTCCAAAGCCGAAAACCCAATATGCCATAAAGTTAAAGAAAGCTGCCCACATCACCGCTTGAAACGGGGTTAAAACTTTTGTTGCAACAATAGTTGCAATAGAATTGGCAGCGTCATGAAAACCATTAATATAATCGAATATTAAGGATAAAAATATTATTACAAGAAGTAAAGTAAAGTCCATAAAAGTTGGATTTTGAAGAACTATTTATGAATGTTTAACTGAAATTTGTTCCATTACGTTGGAAACACTTTTACATTTATCTGAAGCTGATTCTAATGCCGCAAGAACTTCTTTGTATTTAATAATGTTCTTAACATCAGTCTCATTTTCAAAAATATCGGCAACTGCTTTATCAAAAACCGAATCGGCTTTACTTTCTAATTTGTTTATTTTTTTACAAGTATCTTTTATAGCTTTGTGGTCTTTCATATCTTTCAATTGCAAGATACCTACATGAATTAATTGACAAGCTTCCACATTTATTTCTGTCAGTTTACGAATAGATTTAGTAATTTTATCTACCTGATACAAACGCATTCTACTAGCAGCACCATGCATAAAATCGGCAACGTTATCCATTGATTTTATTAATCCGTGAATATCCTCTCTATCAAAAGGAGTGATAAAATTACGACTTAATTCAAGGTGAGTTTTATGGGTTATTTCTTCAAGAACAGCCTCTATTTCTTCAACTCTTTTAAAATAGTTTTCTCTTTCTCCTTTTGGTGCATTTACACCTTCATGCAATGCTTCTGCTAATAAAACTAAATTGGAAGAGGCTTCTTCAAAAAGAGGAAAGAATTTTTTATCTTTCGGCACTAAAAACTGGAAAAGATTATTTAAAGTCATACTTATTTAATTTTGGTGCAAATGTATTACTCTTATGTTAATTGAATATTAATTTACACAACTATAAAAAACTCTTATTTTACAATTTCTTAACATTTGATTTCGAAACATAATTAAAAGACTTTTTTAAAATTAAAACGATTTCGTACATTAGCCTTCGATTTATAAAATAAACTATTCTTTACTATGGATATTAACTTCAATAAAAACGAAGATCACAATAAACTTTTATTATCTGATTTAAAACAACGCTTTGCCAAAGTAAAACTTGGTGGAGGAGAAAAACGCATTGCCAAACTTCATCAAGAAGGCAAAATGTCAGCCCGCGAAAGAATTGATTACCTGTTAGATGCTAAAAAAGAGAGTATCGAAATTGGTGCTTTTGTTGGAGATGGAATGTATGCCGAACACGGTGGTTGTCCCTCTGGTGGTGTTGTTGTAAAAATTGGATACATCGCTGGAAAACAATGCATTGTTGTAGCTAATGATGCCACCGTAAAAGCTGGCGCTTGGTTTCCAATTACAGGTAAAAAGAATTTACGAGCACAAGAAATTGCTATGGAAAACCGTTTACCCATAATATATCTTGTCGATTCTGCCGGCGTATATTTACCTATGCAAGATGAAATTTTCCCAGATAAAGAACATTTTGGACGCATTTTTAGAAATAACGCCGTGATGTCTAGCATGGGAATAACCCAAATTGCTGCTGTTATGGGAAGTTGTGTTGCTGGTGGTGCTTATTTACCAATTATGAGTGACGAAGCTATGATAGTTGACAAAACAGGAAGTATATTCTTGGCAGGAAGTTATTTAGTTAAAGCCGCTATCGGAGAAAATATAGACAACGAAACCCTTGGTGGTGCCACTACACATTGTGAAATATCAGGGGTTACCGATTATAAAGCCAAAGACGATAAAGATGCTTTAGACCGAATAAAAAGCATTGTTGGAAAAATTGGCGATTATGATAAAGCAGGTTTCAACAGAGTAAAAAGTGAAAAACCGACTTTAGAGGCAAAAGATATTTATGGTATTATCCCTAAATCTCGTTCTGACCAATACGACATGATGGAAGTAATCAAACGTTTGGTGGACAACTCCGAAATGGACATGTATAAAGAAGATTATGGTAAATCCATCATTACTTGCTATGCACGAATTGACGGTTGGGCTGTTGGAATTGTAGCCAATCAACGTACGGTTTCTAAAACTAAAAAAGGTGAAATCCAGTTTGGCGGCGTGATTTATTCCGATTCTGCAGATAAAGCCACTCGATTTATAGCCAACTGCAACCAAAAGAAAATTCCATTAGTTTTTCTTCAAGATGTCACCGGATTTATGGTAGGTTCTAAAAGTGAACATGGTGGCATTATAAAAGATGGTGCCAAAATGGTAAACGCTGTTTCTAACTCTGTAGTACCAAAATTTACCGTTGTTATTGGGAATTCCTATGGTGCTGGAAATTATGCCATGTGTGGAAAAGCATACGACCCAAGATTAATATTTGCCTGGCCAAGTGCCGAACTAGCTGTAATGGGTGGAACGCAAGCCGCAAAAGTATTGGCACAAATTGAAGCCGCTTCTCTTAAAAATAGCGGACAACCTGTAGATGAAAAAGTAGAACAAGAACTATTTGATAAAATAAAAGCCCGTTACGATGCACAAGTTTCTCCTTATTATGCTGCTGCTCGTTTATGGACTGATGCCATCATCGACCCATTAGAAACCCGAACATGGATTTCGATGGGAATTGAAGCCGCAAATCATGCTCCTATTGATAAAAAATTTAACTTAGGTGTCTTGCAAGTATAATTTTTTGTACATTCATACAGTAATAAAAACACAATTCACTTGAAAGAATTCTTAGACTACACTCTTATAGAATACGATAATTTTAACTTCAAAGTTTATACTTTATTGGAGATTATTGTTGTTTTCTTTATTGTAAAATTGCTGTTATACATAATAAAAACTGGTATTACCAAAAGTACCCGATTTGATGTAGCCAAAAAATATTCGGTCTATCAATTGATAAAATATGTTGCTTATGTTATTACAGCAATAGCTTTTTTTCACATTGTTGGCTTTAATGTATCCTACCTACTTCTTGGGTCATCGGCATTATTAGTAGGCTTGGGCTTTGGGTTGCAAAATTTATTTAGCGATTTTATCTCAGGGATTATCCTTCTCATTGACTCTAGCGTAAAAGTAGATGATGTTATTGAAGTGGACGGATTAGTGGGCAAAGTGGTTCAAATTGATTTTAGAACCACTATGGTAGTTACTCGCGATGACAAATACATCATTGTTCCAAATACTGATTTAACAAAAAATCAACTAGTTAACTGGACGCACAACGATATTTTGTCGCGGTTTGAAATAAAAGTTGGCGTCAGTTATAATTCTGATGTTAACGTAGTGATAAAACTCCTGAAAGAGGCAACTTTGAGTCATAAAGACGTAGAAAAAAAACCAGAACCCATCATCCGTTTTAGCGATTTTGGCGAATCTTCTCTCGACTTCACCATCTTGTTTTGGTCCAATGAAGTTTTTAGAATCGAAAACATCAAAAGTGATATTCGCATTAAGATATTTGACCTTTTTAATGAAAATACTATTGAAATTCCATTCCCACAGCGCGTTGTTCATTCACCAAAATAAATCGGTATGCTACTAAAAATTTTGCGGTTTTTCAATCTTTCGAATGGTGAAGACGACCAAGATGTTGTTTTAGAAAATGTAAAAAACAACATTTCCTTTCGTGGCTCCAATCTTTGGATATTGGCTTGTGCCATAGTCATTGCCTCTATTGGTTTAAATGTAAATTCATCTGCCGTAGTAATCGGTGCCATGCTAATTTCTCCATTGATGAGTCCAATTGTTGGTGCAGGATTTAGCCTCGGGATTTATGATTTTGACTTATTGAAAAAGTCATTAAGAAATTTATTAAACGTAACCTTAATCGGTTTAATTTTCTCTACAGTTTACTTTTTTCTTAGCCCATTTAAAGAAACACAATCGGAACTACTTTCTAGAACTTCGCCAACCATTTATGATGTTATGATAGCCTTCTTCGGAGGTTTGGTAGGTGTAATTGCTATTACCCGAAAAGAGAAAGGAAATCCTATTCCAGGTGTTGCCATTGCTACCGCTTTGATGCCGCCATTGTGCACCGCTGGATATGGTTTGTCCATTGGTAATTTTAGTTACTTTTTTGGAGCTTTATACCTTTATACTATCAACTGTGTGTTTATCTGTATTTCTACTTATATCATCGTTAAATATTTAAAATATCCATCGTTCCAATTTATTGATGAAGCACAACAAAAGAGAATTAAATACATGATTACTGCTGTTGTATTACTTTTAGTTATTCCTAGTATTTACTTCGCCTACAAATTATTAGACGAAAAGAAATTTAACTACAAAGTAGATAACTTTATTAACGTAGAATTTAATTCTAAAGGCTATGCCATGGTGATTAAAAACATCAAAACCAATACTAGCCCTAAGAAAATTGAAGTGGCTTTTTTGAACAAAAAGTTTACCAACAGCGAAGTAAAACAACTCAACAAATCTTTAGAAAATTACGGAATCTCTAATGCCGAATTAATCATCAAACAAGATACTACCGACATCCGCAATGCTATTTTATCCGAAATCAACATGCGCGAATCGAATATCAATCAAAAAGATGTTCGCATCTCTCAATTGGAAAAAATCATATCGGATAACAAATACAACAACACGACACTATTTGGCGAAATAAAAGTATTATATCCTCAAATTCAATCGGTTTCCTTTTCCAACCATGAGTTTTACCAAGGCACTGATAGCGCACGAGTGGTTCCCGTTATGATTTATCAAAGCACCCAAAACCTGAAAGCTGCCGAAGCAGAAAAAATGACGTTGTGGTTACAAAAAAGATTGAACAAAAAGCAAGTCAAAGTTTTTGCCGAAATCAAATAAATGAGCACTTCCCTATTCCAACCTTTTCCCACTGCTGTTTTAGGAGCATCGTTGCCTACCAAATTTACCTTCCCGTTTTATTACGAGCCACATCCTTTAAGTGTGTTAGCGGCACAGGCCTTGCAAGAACATTTGAAAACACAAAAAGAATGGCACCACAATTTTGGGCTTACTCCTGATGAAGAAGGATTGGAAATCGGGAAAATGTTTGGTGTCTTGGTGGTTCAAAATCGGCAAAACGAGTTAGGCTATCTTTGGGCATTTTCGGGAAAACTAGCCGAAAGCAATCAATGGCCTCATTTTGTTCCTACGGTATATGACATGCTGCACGACGATGGTTTCTTCAAGAAAGAAGAAGTAGTGCTCAACGATATTAATTATAAGATAAAGTTGTTGGAAGAGAACAAAAACTATCACATTGCTTTAGAAAAGCTTCAAAAAACGAAAGAGCAAGCCGAATTAGAAATTGCTGAGCAAAAAAAAAGTATTAAGAAAAATAAAAAACTTCGTGCCGAGAAAAGAACAGAATCCTTAACCCTTTTGGAAGAAGATGCATTGAATAAAGAAAGTCAAGACGAAGGCATTTTACTTAAAAAAATGACCCAATATTGGCACCATAAATCCTCTGCAGCACAAGAAATGGTTGCTCCGTTTGAAGCAAAGCTTGAAAATCTTAAAGAAGAACGCAAACAAAAATCGGCTGCTTTACAGCATCAACTGTTTAAGGAATATGCCTTTTTGAACCAATACCATGAATTAAAAAGTTTGGGTGAAATTTTTAACAACAATCCACCGGCGGGTGCTGGTGAATGTGCTGCGCCTAAGTTACTTCATTATGCCTTTCAACACCAATTGAAACCCATTGCCATGGCCGAATTCTGGTGGGGTAAATCGCCAAAATCAGAAGTGCGCAAACACGGTCAGTTTTATCCCGCTTGTACCGGAAAGTGCGAACCTATTTTAAAACACATGCTCCAAGGTATTCCGCTTGAGGACAATCCTTTTGAACAAAGCCTTGCCGAAACTACTGAACTAGAAATTATTTTTGAGGATGACTATCTGGCATTGGTCAATAAACCTGCCGAGATGCTTTCGGTTCCTGGTAAACAAATCACCGACTCGGTAGCCAGAAGAGCAAAAAAACTATATCCCGACGCCACTGGTCCGTTAGTAGTACATCGGTTAGACATGTCCACCTCAGGGATAATGCTTATTGCTAAGAGCACCGAAGTTTATAAAAAGTTGCAACAACAATTCATTAAACGCAGCATCAAAAAAAGATATGTTGCCATGTTAGACGGTGTGCTACCCGGCGAAAAGGGAGAAATCAATTTGCCATTGCGGGTAGATTTAGACAACCGACCGAACCAATTGGTGTGTTATGAATATGGCAAAAAAGCTATTACCCTTTGGGAAATTATAAAAAGAACCGCTACTCAAACTAGGGTGTACTTCTACCCGATTACTGGAAGAACACACCAACTCCGTGTTCATGCCGCACATCAACTTGGACTTAACACACCTATAGTTGGCGATGATTTATATGGAACAAAAGCCCATCGCTTGCATTTGCACGCCGAGAGCATCACGTTTATCCATCCTATCAGCAAAGAAACATTAACCATTCATTGTCATGCTCCTTTCTGATAAGTATTGTGAGCCGCTTTCTTTTAAAAAAATAGTTTCTTCGGTTCTCTAGGTGACGTCACCCGAGCAGTTGCAGTCCTCTACCGTTCAACGGGTGGCTTCACCCGAGCAGTTGTAGTCTTCTACAATTGAGTGGGTGGTTTCACCCGAGCAGTTGTAGTCTTCTACAATTGAGTGGGTGGCTTCACCCGAGCAGTTGCAGTGCTCTACAATTGAGTGGGTGGCTTCACCCAAGCAGTTGCAGTCGTCACCCATTGAGTTGTAGAAACCATCAGTGGTGTTTTAGACTAATTTTATTAACACTGTTTAAAGAAAAAAAAGATGTAACAAAACATCCAATATGATACATATAAAAATTAATTCTATATTTATAAAATGAAATCATTTTTTCTATTCGGATTGCTAAGTATTGGCTGGCAACTGGCTGCCCAAGAAGTTTTTACAAGAAAAGACAGCTTGCATGGTGGTATGCGTCAAGAACGGAGTTGTTTTGATGTGCAACGCTATGATTTGAATATCAAAGTCAATATTGATGAAAAAAGCATCAAAGGTAGTAACACCATTAGTTTTAAAATAGTGGACAGCACCAAGACGATACAACTGGATTTATTTGAAAATATGCAAATAGACAGTATCGTGCATAGGAATACAAAATTGATGTACCGAAGAGAATGTAATGCTGTTTTTATCGATTTTTCAGAAATGCTAACTCCAGAAATGTCCGAGCAAAGCGTTGAAGTTTTTTATTCTGGAAACCCGATAATTGCTAAACGCGCTCCTTGGGATGGTGGTTTTGTATTTAGCAAAGATGAACAAGGAAAACCATGGGTTGGTGTCGCAGTACAAGGTACAGGTGCCAGTTTGTGGTATCCCGTAAAAGACACTCAAACCGACGAACCCGACCGTGGTGCTAGTATTAAAGTAGCGGTTCCAAACGGATTGATGGATGTTTCCAACGGACGTTTTATGGGTAGTGAAGATTTGAAAAACGGCTATACACGATGGGATTGGGAAGTTAAAAACCCCATTAATAACTATAACATTACCATAAACATTGCCGACTATACCCATATTCATGACAACTATAAAGGATTGGATTTGGATTATTATGTTTTGAGAGAAAACGAAGAAAAAGCTAAAATACATTTTGAAGAAGTAAAGCCGATGATGGAGTGCTTTCAAAGTAAATTTGGCGAATATCCGTTTAAAGAAGACGGCTATAAATTGGTTGAAACTCCTTATTTAGGTATGGAACACCAAAGCGCTGTGGCTTATGGTAATAAATACCGAAAAGGCTATCGTGGACTTGATTTATCCATGACTGGTATTGGTTTAACATTTGATTATATAACCATCCACGAAAGCGGTCACGAATGGTTTGGCAACAGCGTTACTTCCAAAGACATTGCCGATATGTGGATACACGAAGGATTTACCCAATACTCCGAAATTGTATATGTCGAATGTCAATTGGGGTATGAAAAAGCCATGAAGTATGCTAACGGTTTGCGTAAGAATGTTGCGAACGACCGACCTATTATTGGCAACTACGGAGTGAACAATGAAGGATCGGGCGATATGTATCCAAAAGGTGCTTTGTTGCTTAATACCTTACGACATGTGATTAACGACGACACCAAATGGTGGAAAATGATTTACGACTATTCTCAAACCTTTCGCCATAAAATAATAGACACCGAAACGGTTATTGGTTTCTTCAACCAAGAAAGTGGTATGAACCTCACGCCTATTTTCAATCAATATTTGCGCCATACCACTATTCCAACCTTAGAATATCAAGTAAACAAAAAATGTTTAGAATACCGCTGGAAAACGAACGAACCCGATTTTTCTATGCCGATAGACATCGCTATAAATGGTACTAAGAGAAGAATTTATCCCGAAACGACTTGGACAGTATCCAAGATTAAAGTAAAACCTGATGATAAAGTAGAAATCCTAAAAGAAGGTTTTTATATCAAATAGTCTTTTGATAGTTGATTTTTAAACAAAAATATACTTTTTTAAATGTTAAAGCGTATCGTTTAATTGATAAATTTTTCTAAAAAAGGGTTCTTATCTCATTTATAAATAGTAAATTAGATATAATTTTAAACTTATTTATTATGGATACTACAGTAAAAGGTTTGAATAAATGGGCAAATGCTCATTCTACAATTACATTCAACACCATTCGAATTGCTCTTGGTTTTTTTCTAATCTACAAAGGTGCTTACTTTATTACCAACAGCGGAAGTTTTGAAGATTTAATAGCTCCGGTAAGCAACTTTATGGGTGGAATGCTAACTTTTCACTACATTGCTTCTGCTCACATTATGGGTGGAATTATGATTGTTTTTGGGTTATTAACGCGCTGGGCTTTGCTAGCGCAATTACCTATTTTAATTGGTGCAGTATTAATTAATTTTCTTGGTGAAATGAACAGCATAAACTTATTGATTGCTACCTTAACACTAGCAGTAAGTATTTTTTATACTATTTATGGTAGCGGAAAATACTCAGCCGATTATTATTTTAAAATGCAAAAATAATCATTACCAATTGTATTTATAATTGGTCTTTACAATCCAGTACTTTGACTAATTTATTCGGGTTGTAGTGACTCTTTACGAATAAGTTTACCCGTATTGGTTTCTTTAAATTGTTTTACAAAAAGTACTTCTTTAGGTTTTTCATATTTATCTAAAACATCAAAAATGCTTTCGTCAATAGGTTGTTTTTCGCCTTCAATAACTAAAACTACTTTATGTCCAAGCTTTTTATCTTCTTTAGAAGTAATGAAATAATTTCCTTCAATCCTTCCTGCTAGTTTATCTTCAATAATTTCAGGAATAAGCTTAATTCCACCACTGTTGATGACATTATCTTTTCTACCTAAAAACACAAATTGATTTTCATTTACCAATTCTACAATATCATTGGTATAAATAATATCATCTGAGATTCTTGGTGCATGAATGACCAAACACTTATCATCATCATAAGATATTGTTACATTTGGTAAAACTTTAAAGGCTTTATCTCCTACTCTTTTGGCAGCAATATGCGTAATGGTTTCTGTCATTCCATAGGTTTCATATACATGGACAGGCAATTTTAACAGTTGTTTTTCAAGAATAGTATTGATTTTTGCACCACCAATAATTATTTTTTTAACTCGTTTTAGCTCTTTCAAAGAATGTTGTGCTTGGAGTGGCACTATTGCTACAAAATCAAAGTTTCCATCTACATTTTCTAATGGGTTTAGACTTGGTGCTACAAACTCTAGGTCAAAGCCTAAAATCATGGCACGTACCAACATCATTTTTCCAGCAACATATTTAATTGGGATACAATGCAAAGCTCTATCACCAGGTGTTAAGTCAAAAAAATCGCCTGTTGCCAATGCCGAATTAACCATAGCTTGCTTGCTAACGGTTATTATTTTTGGAATTCCAGTGGTACCCGAAGTCATCATTTCGATAGAATCACTATTGTCAAACCAATCTAATAGAAAGTCACCAACTGGTTTTTCAAATTCTTCACCTTCTTTAATAAAACTATAAGCTACACGACATAAATCGTCTTTATCTAGATGAAATCCATTTAATTTAAATTGATTATGTACATTTTCATAGGTTGGATTATTCATAACTTTCAGTATTAATAGTTGTAGTTGAAGTTTCAATATTACTTGTCAATTTCTCTTTCCAATTGTTCCAATTATATTTTTTACTAAAAATAAAAAGAAGAATTGGAAAAACAACTAATAAAGGCACTAAAATTTCAAATCCAGCTGAAGGCTTTGAAATATCCTTTAATACAGCATCGGTTTGCAGCGCAGACCAATCAGAAGTAACTAACAAAGCTGCAAAAAGATTATTGGCAGCATGAAAACCAAGAGCTAATTCCATTCCATCGTCCATTAATGTTATGATTCCTAGGAATAAACCTGTACCGATATAATAAAACATAACAATATAACCGAGTTCTCTAACTTCTGGATTAACTATGTGCATTCCACCAAAAATTACAGACGTCATCAACAATGGAAACCATTTAGTTCTACCTAAAGTAGCAAATCCTTGCATAAGATAGCCTCTAAAAACATATTCTTCTGTGCTAGTCTGAATTGGAATTAGAACAATTGAAATGAAAAAAAGAAGTATAAAAGGCTGCCATTTAAAGTTTAACTCAAAATTTTCTGGACTCATATAATACGTCAACATTGTAGAACCTATAGTAAAAAATCCCCAAATCGTAAAAGAAAATAAAATGCGACTCCAATCTATTTTCTTTCTTGCGGTTGTAAGCGATAAAAAACTTTGTTTATGAAGATATTTGACTACTAAATAAATAGCCAACATGGCAAAAACAAACGAAAGTAGAATTAAAAATAAACTAAGGTTTTTGTTTAACGATTCCATCAATGCTTTTTCATCAGTTGGTATTCCTTTTCCAGATGAAAATGACTTGGCAATGGCAACAACAGCAAGTGGAATTTGACCAACAAAAGCTGCAATTATTATTATTAATGAACCAAGTAAATAATTCCAAAAATTTCGTTTAGGGCCAATTGTCTTTTCTAAAAACATAATTTATTTTTTATTGCACAATTTACATTTTTTTATTTTACATTTAGTTCATTATTTTAATTAAATATTATGACAATATTGCACAATCCAAGATGTGGAAAATCGAGACAATGCTTGGCTTTTCTTGAAGAAAACAATAAAGAATTTACCATTATTAAATATCTAGAAAACCCATTAACTTTTGAAGAAATAAAAAAACTATTGGCGAAATTAAAACTTACTCCTATTGAATTAGTTAGACAAAAAGAATCGATTTGGGTGGAGCATTTTAAAAGCAAAAATTTAACCGATACTGAAATCATTCAAACATTAGCTGAAAATCCTATTTTAATAGAAAGACCAATTGTGATTGATGGAGACAATGCTTATATTGCAAGAGATGAAAATATGTTAAAAAATCTTATTTAACAATCTTTTGGGAACGTATTTGTAGGTACAAATGTATTTTTGTGGCTTATTTTGAAATTCTAATTTAATGAAAAGCCCTAAAAAAAATTTCTTCACCATTTTATTTTTAATTGGTTTCATAGGTTTTGCACAAGTAGAAAGTGAAAACAAGCTAAAAGTTACAGGAAAAGTAATTGACAAATCCTCTAACTTTCCGTTAGAGTATTCAACCATTACCATTAAAAGTGTAAACAATCCAAGTAAAATATTTGGCGGAATTACAGATAATAAAGGAGAATTTTCGATTGATGTTGACAAAGGAAAATATAACATTGTCGTTGAATTTATTTCATTTCAACCTACAGAAATAAAAAACAAAACTATTTCAGAAGACACAAATTTAGGAACAATTTCACTTGATGAAGGTGCAAAATTATTAAACGAAGTAATAATTAGAAACGAAACAACAAGTGTAGAAATTAAATTAGACAAAAAGGTATATAATGTTGGTAAGGATTTGATGGTAAAAGGCGGAACCGTTAGTGATGTTTTAGACAATATTCCTTCGGTTACCGTAGATGTTGATGGCACAATTGCACTTCGCGGAAATGATAATGTTCGAGTTTTAATTGACGGAAAGCCATCAACGGCTATAAATGTAAGCGACGCATTACGTTTAATACCTGCTGATGCTATTGATAGAGTTGAAGTTATTACTAATCCATCTGCAAGATATGATGCAGAAGGTGGTGGCGGATTATTAAATATTATCCTTAAAAAAGGAAAAACAAATGGATTAAATGGAACAATAATTGGTACAGCCGGTGACCCAGCCAATCACGGAATAACAGGTACATTGAATTATAAAACAGATGAGTTTAATCTTTTCACTACTCAAGGGTATAACTATAGAAATAATCCTGGATATTCAAATGTAGATACTGAGTATTTAAACCCAAGTGCTTCTTCACCAACATACATTTATGAAAGAAGAAATAATGACAGATTAAACAAGGGATATAATGGTGGTTTTGGTTTTGAATGGTTTCTTGATGATAATACTAGTTGGACAAACAGTGTTAATTATAGAAAAAATAGTTCTACAAACGAAAGCGACGTAGTTTATACAAACATCTATAATAGTTTACCTAACAGTATCAGAAATCGTTTTAATAATGATTTGGGTAATGGTGAAGATGTAGAGTTCAATTCAAACTTCATCAAAAAATTTAAAAAAGATGGTCACAAATTAACTGTTGATTTTCAAACTTCTTTGAATAAAGATGATAACTCTTCTGAAATTATTGATAGTCAATTTGCAAATGCAAATACTTTTAGTATACAAAGGCAAAACAATAATTTAATTGCAACAGATTATGTATTACCAATTGGTGAAGGAACTCAGTTTGAAGCGGGTTATCGCGGTAATTTTACAACTCAAAATACTGATGTTGGTATTTTTGAAGATAATGTATTAGACGTTAATTTATCTAGTACATTAGAATATAAAGAAAAAGTAAATGCACTTTATACACAGTTTGGCACTAAAATTAAAAAGTTTTCGTTCTTACTTGGTCTTCGTTGGGAAGATTCAAATATTGATGTAAATCTTTTAGACACAAATGATTATAATAATAAAAAGTACAACAACTTTTTCCCTAGTGCTTTTTTCACCTATGAGATTAATAATGAAAGTAGTGCATCCATTAGTTATAGTAGAAGAATCCGTCGACCAAGAGGAAGATTTTTAAATCCATCTAGTGATTTTTCAAGTAACATTAATCTTTTTCAAGGAAATCCTGATTTAGATCCTGCAATGACAGATGCATTTGATATTGGTTATTTAACAAAATTTGGAAAAAAATTGACTTTTAACACTTCTGCCTATGTTAATAAAACAACTGATGTATTCACTTTTGTAAGAAGAGATTCTGGCGAAACAACAGCAGATGGAATTCCAATTATTTTATTTAATCCAATCAATTTAGCTACAGAATATAGAGCTGGGTTTGAGTTTACATTGAATTATAATCCATACAAATGGTGGAGAATGAATACCAATTTTAATTTCTTTAGTTTAGAAACACAAGGAGAAAATACGTATATAGATTTTACTGGTTCTACAATTATTCAAGACCTAAATAACAAAACCACAACATGGTCAACTCGTTTAAATTCAAAAATAAATTTACCTTACAGTATTGATTGGCAAACAAATTTATTTTATGAAGGTGATCAAAAAACAGCACAAGGAACAAGAAAAGGACTTCTTTCGGCCAATATTGCTTTAAGTAAAGATGTATTAAAAGAAAAAGGAACTATCGCTTTAAATGTTAGTGATTTATTCAATTCTAGAATTAGAAAAATTGAAACGAATCTTGAAAAAATTAGTTCATATTCTGAATTTCAATGGCGTTCAAGACAAATTACTTTATCATTTACCTATCGATTTAATAAAAAGAAAAACGAAAAAGAAGGCAGAGGAAATCAACAAGATAATGATGGTGGTGGCGATTTTCCAGGATAATAAACATAAAAAAAGTCTCAACCAAGTTGAGACTTTTTTATTAGAACTATAAATTTAATTACTGTTCTGACTCTTTTTTAGCTTTTCTTTCTTTCAGTAACTCTCTTGTTCCACCAATTACCCAATAAGGAATAATCATAGTAATTAAAAAAATCATTAACCAAAAACCTATAGTTAAAATGGTTAAGAAAGCTAAGAAACCTAAATACTGTTGAAATTCAAACATGTTTTCCGGAATTTTTTTGAATTATAAGCAAATGTAAGCCTAATATTTAATTCAACCAAATATGAAATCTATTTTTATTAAATAGTTTTTAACCGTAAATTTACTTGAAATTATATTATTGTGACGGTTATGAAATATAGAATAGAAAAAGATACTTTGGGTGAAGTAAATGTTCCTGCAGATAAATATTGGGGAGCGCAAACAGAACGTTCTCGAAATAATTTCAAAATTGGACCAGAAGCTTCGATGCCAAAAGAAATTATTGAAGCATTTGCTTATCTAAAAAAAGCGGCAGCTTATACTAATTGTGACTTAGGAATTCTTTCGAAAGAAAAAAGAGATTTAATAAGCACAGTTTGTGATGAAATTTTGAATGGAAAATTATCAGACCAATTTCCACTAGTGATTTGGCAAACAGGTTCGGGTACACAATCTAATATGAATGTAAACGAAGTAATTTCTAATAGAGCACAAGTTTTAGCAGGATTTAAAATTGGAGAAGACGATTTAATTCTAAAAGCCAATGATGATGTTAACAAATCGCAATCTTCCAATGATACTTTTCCAACAGCTATGCATATTGCTTCCTATAAAATTATAATGGAGCACACTATTCCTGCGATTGAAAGACTTCTAGACACCTTAAATTCAAAATCGAAAGAATATAAAAATGTGGTCAAAATTGGTAGAACACATTTAATGGATGCAACACCAATAACGTTAGGTCAAGAATTATCAGGTTATGTGGCACAACTAAATTATGGTATTAAAGCTTTACAGAATACGCTTCCACATTTATCGCAATTAGCACTTGGTGGAACAGCAGTTGGCACTGGATTAAATGCTCCAAAAGGATATGATATAAAAGTAGCAGAATATATTAGCCAATTTACTGGACATTCTTTTATTACTGCACCCAATAAATTTGAGGCATTAGCTTCTCATGATGCAATGGTAGAAAGTCATGGTGCATTGAAACAATTGGCTGTTTCATTAAACAAAATTGCAAATGATATTAGAATGTTGGCATCTGGACCAAGATCAGGAATTGGAGAACTACATCTTCCCGAAAACGAACCTGGTTCTTCCATCATGCCCGGAAAAATAAACCCTACTCAATGTGAAGCATTAACTATGGTTTGTGCGCAAGTAATTGGAAATGATACTACAATTACAATTGGTGGTATGCAAGGTCAATATGAATTAAATGTTTTTAAACCTGTTATTGCTGCTAATTTTTTACAATCAGCACGATTATTAGGCGATGCTTGTTTTTCATTTGAAAAACATTGTGCTAACGGAATTGAGCCAAATTATAAAAGAATTAAAGAGTTATTAGACAATTCATTAATGTTGGTAACCGCATTAAATCCTAAAATTGGGTATTATAAAGCTGCAGAAATCGCACAAACTGCACATATAAATGGTACTACTTTAAAAGAAGAAGCTATTAGACTTGGTTATGTTTCTGAAGAAGATTTTGATGCATGGGTAAAACCTGAAAATATGGTGTAAAATAAAAACCCACTCACAAGGAATGGGTTTCTAAAGATCTGTCAAAATCAAACAAAACAATAATCAAACTATTTTTTTATAAACATATTAGTGTAAAATTTTCTGCCTGTTTCTGGGTCGATAGTTACAGAAATACCAAAGTGAGTAAAATCACCTTCGATATTGGC
>JAIUNZ010000013.1 GCA_020161455.1 Bacteroidota bacterium | reverse complement strand
CTCATAATGAAGTACACAATGACATTATGAATTATATAAAAAATAGTCCAAATTGTGATGAAGCAAATGAGTTTGCTCTACAATTTATAACCCAATCCTATCTAAACCAAAACCTTACTTTAGATTTTGAAGCCTCAAAAAAATCTCCAGCTAATATTGATTTATCTAATGTTCAAGGAACAACCGAAGCAGAAAAAAAATTTAGATGTGTTTATGAAAAATTAACTCAATCAGGAGGTTTTAAAAATTTGTTTTTAAATACATTTGGGGATAATAATAGAATTAATGTTAAGTTTGAGGTAAGTTCTGAGCTCCCTGTTGGGAATAATGGTAGATGCGAAATGACAGTGGCACCTGATGGGAGTTATAATAATTTAATTCAAATAAACTCAAATTTATTGGATGGATCTATATCAAATATAATTATAGCAAAAACAATTTTGCATGAATGTATTCATGCCTATTTAAATATCAAAAGAATGAATTGTAATTTAGGATCAACGATACCAGAATTAAATAATTTAGATTTACAAGAACTTATTTCATTATTCTATCAAAATTTTAATTGTCATATTAATGTGAATGGAGTGCCGCAAAGTCAACATGTGTTTATGCTAGATTATTTAACACCAACTTTTATAAATATATTAAATGAAGTGAAAGGTTTATTGATTAGTCAAAATCATACTCAACAATTAAACAATCAAGTTTATTATTATCCAAATTCTAATTTGAGTGAATCTTTTAATTGGAATGATTTTTTTTATAACCTGAGCTTAAATGGTCTTAATAACACGAGTGCTTTTCAGACTAATATTCAATCCGATAGTATAAAATATTCTAAATATTTATTTTATTCGTCTTTATTTAATATGGTAACAAAAGAATGTCAGTAACAATGAAAGTTTTTTTAACAATTTTAGCGTATCTTTTATTTAATCTCTCTTTTTCTCAAACTTTAGAAACAATTAAATCTTCAGATACTTTATATATATACTTTGATTATGGTAAATATCAAGATATATTTCTTGAAGAAAATATTACCGATGTTCTAAAGTCAAAAATCTACAGGTTTAGTCCTGATTCGTATAATAATATTTTTTTAAAAACTGGGAAATATCTCGATTACGACAATTATGATAATAAAAGAGAAGCAACTAAAATGGTCGTTGATAAATGTTTTTTAAAAGAAAAAAAGAATCAAATACTTGATATAAATTTTTTTATTAAGAATGGATTTAGAGAAACCTTTTTTTTAATTTATAAAAAAAAATTATTTCTGATTGACAAAAAAGATATATTTAAAAATAAACTGATTTTAAAAGAAATGAGAATTGAAAATTTTAGGTATTTTGAAGAATAATAAATAAAGCTAATTTACAATCATAGTTACAACAAAAAAGCACTCGAAAGAGTGCTTTTAATAACTAAGCATACAGTAATAAATCAATAAACTATGCAAAAATTAATCAATAAAAATTTATACGTACTAATAGTTATTTCATTTTTTATATGTGGTTGCAAATCGACTCAAAATAACAATCACGAAAAATATTCAGCATATCTCAACGATAGTAAAGAATTATTACCTGATGATTATCTTGAAAAGCTAAAAGAATCCGCTGGAAATATTAATATGGATAGTATAAGATCAAATACTACTGATTTTTATGATATAGAAATTGTATCAAAACCTAATAAGTTAGTTTTTAATTTAGCAGAACAAAAACTATTTTCAATGAAGATTACAAACTATGGAACTAAAGAATTAAACTTGCCTCAATGGTTTAGAAATAATACAGATTTTAATAATGTAGAAATGACTTTTGTTATTTATAAAAAAGAAAAACAAAAATTTGTAAAATACGTTCAAAAAATTGTAAAAACAGATATTTTTCGACATCCAACTGTAAATCTAACAAAAAGAGTTGTTTATGAAACTAATAAAGGTAAGCATATAACTTATGAAAATATTTGGTTTGATATATATCAAAAAATAGTTGATGAAGGATCATATATAACAAAAGTCTATATTGACCTTTCAAACTTTGGTTATTTTAAAATACTTGAAACAGAATTCTTGTTTGATGTAAAAAATTAATATCAAAGAAATTATATAATTTAACAAAATCTCCCAACTTCAGAGAATAACAATAAAAAAAAGCACTCCACCCGAGTGCTTTTTTTATAAATCTTCATAGCAATAACAAGCCTTCTTTATTTTGGCACATACAAAAAATAAATCTAAAACACAATGTGAGAAATACTAGTTTTTTATACTGTAATCCTAGTGATTTCACTAGTCCTTTATAGAGAGAAACTAGTGATTTCACTAGTTCATATCTCAAAAACGTTTTCTAGTTTTGGTAAAACAATTTTTATTAACTTTATAAACCAAATAATTATGAAAACAAAAACCAAAACAATGACTCGGTTACTGATGGTACCATTTCTATTAACCTTGTTAGGTTGTAGTGAAGAGACATATCAAGTTAAAGAACATTCTCATTCCGAAAACAAGAATAGAATTTCACTTTCACAGTTTAAAAATGAAACCAAAATAAAAGATTTTAAAACAGTATTCAAAGTTCCAATTTCTACCAGTGGAATGCTAAACAGAACTGCAGAACTATCAGATTTTATAGTTGATACCATTGCAATTCAAAAATATGTTTCCGAGAACCAAAAGACAACCTATTCTTTCCGAGTTTATTCATTAGTGTCCAATGTACAATATGATGAAAAATACAATTTAATATACAGTAAAGAAAATGATGTTTGGGAAAAATCTATTATAGCTTTTAAAGAAAAGCTAAATGCATCCCAAAACGAAAATAGATTTGAAGAATTTCAAAAACTTTATGATACTCGTTTCGAAAACATTTCTTTAGATATAAATACAGAATTGTGTTTTAGTGAAAATTATTCAATCCACTGCGATGGTTCATGCTCAGGAGTCTGTGATGGTTTTGGTTGTCCCACAGGACAATGCATTGTAAGAACAGTTATAGTTGAAGCTTGTTTTAGTATGGGGGGAAACCCATCCTCTAGTCCAACGTCTGGAAGCCCAAACAATAATGGTGGTGGTTTTGTAAACCCCTATCAATTTTTACCAAATACAGAAGGAAATCTAATTTTTGATACAGAACATATTAATCAATACAAAGCTCAAAATTTTTTCCAAAACTTAGTTCATGTGCCAGGCGCACAACAATGGGCGACAGAAAACCCAGAAAATTACAATCAAATTATTCAATATTTAATTCAAAGCAACTGGACCAATGAAAGTAATCTTTTTGCTAACGAATTAATTGATTTAGCAATAGCAGAGCAAGACCAAATCGACGTAGATAAAATATTAAATTTATCACTACTGTTCGAAAAAAGCGACGATATCTTTACTGAAACATTTGCAGAATCTATTTTGCCATATACAGATTTGTATAATACTACAATACCACCAGATTTTCCATTAACTAGTTTAACTTTAAAAACATTTCTAGATTATAGAAAAATTAGGCAACTAAATCCAGAATGGACTAGAGCTAAATGTATTTGGGAAGCAACAAAAGGTATAGTACACCTTAGTTTGGATGCATTTGGCCTCATACCTATTTTAGGTGAAGTTGCAGATTTAACAAATGGTGTGCTTTATGCTATTGAAGGTGAAAAATTAGATGCAACTTTAAGTTTTTCAAGTGCAATTCCAATAGTTGGATATGGAAGTGCTGCTACAAAGTTTGGTTTAAAAGTAATAGAATCATCTCAAACTGCTTACAGCATTTCAACAAAAGTTAAATTAGTTTGGAAAGTTACTGCTAATGGAGTTGAATTTGGTAGCAGAAATCAATTAAGAAAGGTTTTAGGTATGGGTACAACCGCAGTTGATGCAAGACAGGCTCATCATCTAATACCTTGGGAAAGAAGTACTCATCCTGCTGTTCAAAAAGCTGCTAAATCAGGTAATGCCTTTCATATGAATGAAGCATTAAACGGCATACCAAGACCTAGTAATTTACATTTAACTGGACATTCCGCATATAATACTAAAGTATTGCAAACTCTTAATAGTCTTAATCCTAACGCAAGTGTAGATGAAGCTTATGATTTTGTTTCGGGGTTAGCAAATCATATTAGAACTTTGATTAATAATAACCCAACATTAAATTCAGGACAAATAGCAAACTTAATTAGTTATCCATAACATGAAATATTATAAAGTAGATTTTAGTAGTAATTTAAAAGTGGTTGGTAAAATCCCACAAAGTTATAAAGTTGTTACTATTGGCGACATTCAACAAGATTTTATCCCTTGGCAAGGGGCAATAGATTTCGATTTTAATCTACCTGAACCAATTATTGAAAAAAAATCGAAACTAGTTTCTTTTTTAGATGTAGCTTCTATACATTCTTATATATTTTTAGTAATTGAAGATAAATTATTAGAATTGTTAAAAAAATTTAATCTTGGTAATTATCAGGAGTGGAAAATAAAAACTTGGCAAAATAATCAATTAATAGAGAAGTATAATTTATTTCTCATAAATGACACAAAACAAGCTGAATATATAGATTTTAAAAAATCTTCATTTTATTCAAAAAAGCTAGGTGATTGGGATAATTCAAGTATTCAAAAACCAGTTTTGGTTGAAAACTATGATGAGTATGTTTCAGAAAAAGAGTTGTTAAGGAAAGATAAATTAATGTTGCTTCACAGTAAAGTTACTTTAGACTTAAGTAAGGCTACAGAAGATATGTTTAGAATTATAAATGCTCCTCCAGGCGGATATTTTGTATCTGAAAAGCTAAAAAAGGCAATTGAAGAAAACGGTTTTTCCGGAATGGAATTTACAGAAATTAATACATTGGATAAGGTTGAAGTAATTTATTAATTCAAAAATCAGCAAAAAGTGGTAATGCATTTCATATGATCTAAATTTTTAATTATGAAAAAAGATGAAATAATAAAATTCATAAAAATGAAAATTAATCAAAGCGAAAGTTTAAAATCTTTACTTTTACCTTGTTTAAGTTTTAATTTGTCTCAAAATTTATTTAAGAATAAGGAAAATTACTCAAAAATAGGAGGAAGTCCAGACCTATTCAATAAAGATTGGCCTATTATTGATAACCATTTTTTAACATTTTTAGGGCAAATATCACTTAATCAAATAAGCGAATTAAATAATATTTTACCAAAAAATGGGATGCTATATTTTTTTATTTTAACAACTGATATTGGTTATAGATATCCTGATAAAAAAGGTGAGTTTAGAGTAGTATATATTGAAGATCCGCAACAACAAGCCTTTTATAACAATGAATTAAAAAAAAATCTCGGTACACAAATAAATGAATTTGCAATTAATTTTTATGAAAATTATACTTTTCCTTCTTACCAAGAAAGCACTATAGAAAGAAACAATATTACAACCTCAGAACTCGAAATCATTGATGACATTGAAAATGAAATTAGATACTCTTTAGAAAATGATTATGATATTGAACATCAATTATTAGGGCATCCGAAAGCAGTACAAGGAACTGTAAGATTCTGGTGGGCGATGAACTATTTGGAAATTGAACAAAAGGAACAATTTTCAAAGGAAGAAATATCTAAGATTCACGAAGAAGAGGAAAATTTTATACTTCTACTACAGTTAAACTTTAGCGATTCAAAAATAAATTTTGATTATTTCGGTGATAGTATTGTTTATTTTGGTATTCATAAAAATGATTTACAAAATAAAAATTTTGAAAATGTAGTTTTAACAATACAGAATACATAAAAGTTTAATCAAGACATAATTAAATAATGAATTCAAAAAAAGTGAAAAAATATAATCGCATTTTTATAGTTTTATTGTTTTTAAACACTATGGTTTCCGCTCAAAATAAAACAATTACCCCTAAAAACGGTACCATAAGTTTTAAAGTGCAAGAAATAATTACAGACAGCTTAGCATATCGAGCGTCAAATAAAAAAATGCTAAAAGATATGTTTTTAGTCCACGGTAAAAGTCTTAAAGAAGAAATGGAAACAAAAGACACATTACAGTTGAACCAAATGATAGAAGAATTTTCAAAAAGTGCTGACTTTTTTTTTGAAGAATTAACATTCAACGAACCAAAAGAAAATAAATCTGTAGTTATGATATACTACAAAGATTCTATAAACTATCATTGGACAAACGATTATGGAGTTATTGGCTCTGAAAATATTATAAACATTAAAGCTTTTCCAGAACCGCAGACCAAATTCAGAGCAGCTATTCAAAAATTAATCGAAAACAATGACGATGTTTATAGCGAAAGAAAAGAATATGATTATTATTACTCAAACAACAAAATAATTGAAATTAAAGAAAACAAAAAAGAGACCAAAAAGGTTAATGGATTTGATTGTTTCAAAGTAATCTATACTTTTATTGAAGATGGTTTAGATGAAACAGATGAATTTGCCAACTTCATGAAAAAATATCCTCAAACAAGAGAAATTTGGGTAACTAATAAAATAAAATCTCCTTTCCATCCAATAGTAAGAGAAAAGGAAATTATCGAAAAGTATTATCCTCTAGAAATAAAACAATACTCTAAAGAGTTTAAAGGTATTGAAGAAAACTACACCATCACTACTTTTTCACTCTCCAATTAAATCTCATCAAAAAAACCACTTTTAAAAAGTGGTTTTTTTATTTCATAAAAATTTAACAATTATTTAGCTAATAACCCTACAATACCATCAAAAAATCTACGTTATCTATAAATTAACTTTAAATAATAAACATCATGAACATTCCAATCAGAAAGTACAAAACCAAGGATGTAGATATGGTAATCACCATAGAAACCATCATCGACTCCGCCATTGCAAACAAAACATTCTTGCAATCCAAACGTTCAGCATGGGCAGACCCATTTTTCGAAACCATCAAAACAGAAATCAACGACGTTGCCGAAAAATACCTTGGTGCCGATGCCGCCAAAAAACTCCGCGAGTCAACACAAGCTTTAATCGCCATTCAAGAACCTGCAATTTCAGAATTATCAGAAGTAAAAATCCAAATAGAAGTCGATTTTGATGAAAACCCAATCCGTAAAAAAGAAATACTAACCCAGCTTGGCTATACATCCCACTTCAAAGAAGCACAAAAAAGAGATCAAGAAGGACTAATAAACCTGCTCTACCAATTCAAAACCAACCTAACCCCAGAGCTAAAAACAGAAATTGTAAACAAAGGAACTAACGAAGCACAATTAGACACTATAGTTGCCATCGCCGAAACCCTAAAAGCAGCCAATGTAACACAAGAAGGTTTCAAAGGTACCCGACCAGAGTTAACCGCCGAAGCCCTTAACGCACTCAATGGCGTATATAACAAAGTCATCGGAATTGCAAAAATCGCAACACGCTTTTACACAAAAGAAAAAACCAAAAAAGACCTGTTCAGTTTCAATAAAGTATCCAAAAAACTAAATTTCTCAAAAGTCAAACCATCAGAAACTCAACCAGAAGAATAGTTAGCGTTACTTCGATTGATTTTAGGTTTCAAAAATTTTTATTTTTGAAACCTAAAATTGACCCAAGGCAAAAGCCGAACAGTACGAAGCTAATCGAGAACTATTCCACAAACTATACTATTTTACTTTTAAATTTACGAATGTATTTGTCACCCTGAGCGCAGTCGAAGGGCTTCAATAACTAAGACTGCCCTTCGTAGGAGTGTAGATTTTAACACTTTTTTTAAAACCCTTGTGAAACTAATTTGTAGGCTTGTGAAATTAATTTACAGCCTTGTGAAACTCATTTGTAACCTTGAGCAACTTGTTTGTAATCTTGTGAAGCTAATTTGTAGGCTTGTGCAATTAATTTGCAACTTTGTGAAACTCATTTATAGCCTTGAAAAGTTTGTTTGAAACCTTGTGAAACTAATTTATAGGCTTGTGTAATTTATTTGTAGCTTTGATAAACTCATTTGTAGGCTTGAGAAATAATTCAAAAAAAACGAAATACTGTTTACCAAACACTGAAAACTGAAAACTAACCGATGCAAAACCAAACAAAATCCTCTAGAATCTTCGGTCTCGATCTAATGCGAGCCACCGCAATTCTTATGGTGCTTTTTGGACATTGCCTTTGGATATTTCCCCAAAGCAACAATACAATTTCGCAAATACTACAACTTTTCGGCTTCTTTGGCGTCGAAGTATTCTTTGTACTAAGCGGTTTCTTAATCGGAAACATACTGCTCAAACTTTTTATTCAAAATACATTCACGTTCAAAACAGCCTTACACTTTCTAAAAAGACGTTGGTTTAGAACCTTGCCCAATTATTTTTTAATATTAATTATCAACGTAATCATAGCATTTCTAGTAGGCTATCAAATTCCCCAAACTTGGCACTATTTTCTCTTTCTGCAAAACTTCAACACCACCATGCAACCCTTCTTTCCCGAATCATGGAGTTTATCCGTAGAAGAGTTTGCCTATATTTTTCTGCCAATACTATTAGTGATAACCAACAGTCTCGCCAAAAAAAATAAAAGTACATTATATATAATTTCCGTTTTAATTCTAATTATAGCCTCCTTTTTAGCCAAAATAAACTATACTCAAACTACAACAAATATATCCTTAGACCAATGGAACCTTTCGCTAAAATCAGTAGTCATCTATCGGTTAGATTCCATTTATATTGGCGTTTTAGCAAGCTGGTTGTATAATAAATATTCCAACAATTGGGAAAAACTAAAATATACATCCATGATTCTCGGAGTGCTATTGTTTTTCTTCCTCTTTTTCGGTTTAGGAAAATTAGGTCTATTAATTGAAACACACCACTATTTTTGGAATGTACTCTATTTACCACTAACCTCCATTTGTGTTGCATTATTTTTGCCATTGCTTTCCCTTTGGAAAACAGAAATAACAACCATTCAAAAACCAATTGAATTCGTTAGCAAGATTTCCTACTCCATTTATTTACTTCATTACAGCCTGATTCTCTATCTTATGAAGGAATTTATAGATACAACTTCCCTTTCTTCAATCAATTTATACCTATTCACAGCACTTTATTTAACAATTGTATTCATTTTGAGTGCATTATTATATCAATTTTACGAAAAACCAATGATGGATATTAGAGATAAAATAAATAATTCTTAATTTTTAGGTCTTTAAATCCGATATTGACATAAAAGCAATACCCAAATTCATTTTTTCACAAATCATCATCTTTTTTTAAGATAATCTATATTTATTTTTTATTTGGTACATCGATTTCGTAAATTTGCAACACAAATAAATAAACCTATTTTATTATGGCATTTGATATTGAAATGATTGAAAAAGTGTATGCTAACCTAGCAACAAGAGTTGACAAAGCTCGCGAACTAGTTGGCCGTCCACTTACCTTATCTGAAAAGATTTTATATTCACACCTTTGGGAAGGAATGCCTTCTCAAGCGTTCACAAGAGGAAAAGATTATGTTGACTTCGCTCCAGATAGAGTTGCTTGTCAAGATGCAACCGCTCAAATGGCATTATTGCAATTCATGCACGCAGGAAAAAAAACTGTAGCAGTACCAACAACAGTACATTGCGACCATTTAATTCTAGCAAAAGACGGTGCAAAAAAAGATTTAGCACTAGCCAATGACCAATCAAAAGAAGTATTTGATTTTCTTTCTTCCGTTTCCGATAAATATGGAATTGGATTCTGGAAACCAGGTTCAGGAATTATTCATCAAATTGTTTTAGAAAATTATGCTTTCCCAGGCGGAATGATGATTGGAACCGATTCACATACTGTAAATGCAGGTGGATTAGGAATGTTGGCAATTGGTGTAGGTGGAGCAGATGCTGTAGATGTAATGTCAGGAATGGGTTGGGAATTAAAATTTCCAAAACTAATAGGAGTAAAATTAACAGGTAAACTTTCGGGTTGGACAGCACCAAAAGATGTAATTCTAAAAGTAGCTGATATTCTTACTGTAAAAGGTGGAACAGGAGCTATTGTAGAATATTTTGGCGAAGGAGCCACTTCAATGTCCTGTACAGGAAAAGGAACTATATGTAACATGGGTGCCGAAATTGGAGCAACCACTTCAACCTTTGGTTATGATGATTCAATGCGCAGGTATCTAGCAGCAACTGGACGTCAAGATGTAGTCAACGCAGCAGATAAAGTAGCGAGTTACTTAACCGCCGATGCCGAAGTATATGCAAATCCAGAACAATATTTCGACCAATTAATAGAAATCAATTTATCAGAATTAGAACCACATATCAACGGACCATTCACGCCAGATAGAGGAACTCCAGTTTCTAAAATGAAGGAAGAAGTTGCCGCTAATGATTGGCCAGTGAAAATAGAATGGGGATTAATCGGTTCGTGTACAAACTCTTCTTATGAAGACATGTCGAGAGCAGCCTCTATTGTTCGACAAGCAGTTGAGCACGGAATTACTCCTAAAGCTGAATTCGGAATCAATCCTGGTTCTGAACAAATTCGTTTCACTATTGAAAGAGACGGAATCATTGCCGATTTTGAAAAAATGGGAACAAAAGTATTTACCAATGCTTGTGGACCATGTATCGGGCAATGGGATAGAGCAGGAGCAGACAAACAAGAAAAAAACACCATCGTACACTCATTTAACAGAAACTTCTCAAAGCGTGCCGATGGAAATCCAAATACGCATGCTTTTGTAACATCGCCAGAAATGGTGGCAGCATTAGCAATTTCAGGAAGGTTAGATTTCAATCCATTAACCGATGCATTAATCAATGATAACGGTGAAGAAGTAATGTTAAAAACACCTTATGGTGACGAATTACCTAAAAAAGGGTTTGATGTAGAAGATGCAGGTTTTCAAGCACCAGCAGAAGATGGAAGCAGCGTGCAAGTTGTAGTTTCTCCAACATCGGATAGATTACAATTGTTAGCACCATTTGCACCTTGGGACGGGAAAAACATTTCTGGTGCAAAATTATTAATCAAAGCTTTTGGAAAATGTACAACCGACCATATCTCAATGGCCGGACCTTGGTTGCGTTTTCGTGGACATTTAGATAATATTTCTAACAATATGTTGATTGGAGCAGTTAATGCTTTTGGTCAAGCGACAAATAAAGTTAAAAATCAATTAACTGGCGAATTTGATACAGTTCCTGCAGTTGCAAGAGCATACAAAGCTGCTGGCGTTCCTTCAATAGTTGTGGGTGATCATAATTATGGTGAAGGTTCTTCGAGAGAACACGCAGCAATGGAACCAAGATTTTTAGGCGTAAAAGCTGTATTAGTAAAATCATTTGCTCGTATTCACGAAACGAATTTGAAAAAACAAGGAATGTTAGCTTTAACTTTCGCCAACGAAGCAGATTATGATAAAATTCAAGAAGACGATACAATCAATTTCTTAGATTTAACCGAATTTGCACCAGGAAAACCATTAAGCTTAGAGTTTGTTCATGCTGATGGTTCAAAAGACATCATTAAGGCAAATCACACCTATAACGAAGGACAAATTGGTTGGTTTGTTGCGGGTTCCGCTTTAAACTTGATTGCTGCTGGAAAAGCGTAATTTACTATAATACTTATAAATGAAAATGCCTCGTGAGTAACGAGGCATTTTTTTTATCCAATAAATTTTTTGTAAATTTCAACTAAGCCAGAATACCATTCAACTTTTTCATAATAAAAATCAATAGCGATGAGGTTGTTTTTTTTACGGATAATACAATTACCAGTAACATTGGCCTCATTTCCAGCAATGGTGTATTTTTTATTGTCTTCTAATTTGTTTTCAGCATACATTGAATAAATTTTTCTTGCAATTTCTTCACGAATTGTCATTTTAGCATTATAGGTGCTAACGATTACAATACTTTGCTTTGACTTTGCTATAATTTCCATTCCGTTTTGACCGAAACTATAACTTTCAACATTTGACTTGTGTTGAGAAAAACTAACTTGTGATAACAAGAATAATGCGAAGATGATTTTTTTCATATAGTAGATGTGTTGGATTTAAAAGGCGATGCAAAATAGAAATAATTTTGATTAAAAAATACTTTAATCAAAATAAACACTTACTTTTTTCTCAAAAACATGCTTTTTATCGATATTTGATGTGTTATTATCGTTTTTTGTAGGATTAAGATTTTGTTTTCCTGTGATTTAAAGCTTCTAGTTTGAGCAAAAAAGTGCATTTTATCGATAAATAAAGTATTATTATCGGTTATTTTGAAGAAAAAAAAATTGAAAACAGCAATTTGAATAAAAAGGAATGCAAAAAAAATCCGTTTCAATTATCAATCGAAACGGATTTTTTAAAATATGAATTAATAATTTTTACCTACTAATAATAAGTATATCTTCTTACTTTAGCAATATATTTTGCCAGTCGAATTACTTGATGACTGTAGCCGTATTCATTATCATACCAAACATATAAAACGATACTTTTTCCATCAGCAGAAACGATAGTTGCATTACTATCATAGATAGAAGGTTGAGCAGAACCAACGATGTCAGAAGAAACCAATTCGTTGTTTAAAGAATAACGAATTTGCTCTACAAGATTGCCTTCTAAAGCATATTTTTTCATAATTGAATTAATACCATCAAAGGATGTTTCTTTTGCGATATCTAGATTTAAAACGACTAAAGATCCATTTGGAACAGGAACACGAATGGCGTTTGATGTTAGTTTTCCGGCAAGACTAGGTAAAGCTTTTGCTACTGCACTACCAGCACCAGTTTCGGTAATGACCATGTTTAATGCAGCCGAACGACCACGACGGTATTTTTTATGCATATTGTCCACCAAGTTTTGGTCATTGGTATAAGCATGAATCGTTTCAATATGACCTTTTACTACACCAAGTGTTTCTTCAATTACTGCTAAAACTGGAGTTATCGCATTGGTAGTACAAGATGCCGCTGAATAAATAGTGACTTCATCAGGATTGTACTCGGTATGATTAACTCCATAAACGATGTTAGGAACGCCTTTTCCTGGCGCAGTAAGTAATACTTTTTCAACTCCTTTTGAGACTAAATGTCTCTTCAAAGCTTCTTCGGTTGTAAATGCACCGGTGTTATCAATTAATAAGGCATCATCAATACCGTATTTTGTATAATCAATTTCTTCTGGAGTATTGGCAGTAATAATGTGAACTGTTGTGCCATTAATAATTAATGCATTGTTTTCAATGTCGGCTTGAACGGAACCTTCAAAATCTCCATGAACTGAATCGTAACGTAGTAAGGAAGCTCTTTTTTCTAATAAAACAGCATCGTTTTTATCTCTAGTAACGATAGCACGAAGACGTAATTGTTCGCCTTTTCCCATTTTACTCATCATTTCGCGAGCCAACAGTCTTCCTATTCTACCAAACCCATAAAGCACTACGTCTTTTGGTTTTATGTCATTGAATTTTTTAGCATTTTTTAATTTGTCAATAACAAAAGCTCTACTGTCATTGTATTTATTATCTTCAAGATGATACTCGTAAGTTAATTTGCCAATGTCTATTTTTGATGGTGGTAAATCTAGGTTTTGAATAGCGCGAGCAATTTCTACTGAGTCAAAAATATTAATTGGTTTTTTGACAAATTCAACCGCATATTCGTGAAAATTAATGATATCACTTACGTTTCTGTCGATTAATTGGTTTCTGAAAAGCACCAATTCAATTGATTTGTCATACCATAAATCGCTAACGATTTTAATTAATTCTACGCCAGCTTTTCTTCTGTCCGCTTGAAAAGAAAGTTCTTTTTCGTATAAGTTTGTTGTACTCATAAAAAGGTTTAAGTTGTTGTGTTGAAATAAATTTGGCGCAAAAATAGTAAATTCAATCCTTTAACGAAAACGATTTCGTTATTATTTTTAACAACAAAAAAACCAGTTCAAAATGGAACTGGTTTTAATGATTTTTAACCCTTTTTTTATATAATAATCTGAATAACTTGCCCTGATTTGTCAATCATTCTAATGTTAACGCTTCTGTTTTCGTCTTTTTTATTTAAGAATGTTGATATTGATTCTACATCGGTTGCTTTTACATTATCAACCGAAAGAATAATATTTCCTTTAAGTTGGTCGTAATATGGTGTTAAATTCTCGTTATTGATTTCTTTAATTCTTACGCCATAATCAATTTTGAATTTCTTTTTGTCTGTCGCGTCAATATTTTCAAGTTCCAAGCCTTTAAATTCTGTTGTGAAGACATCGTTTTTGATTAAAGTTACATTGGTAGTTTTGGTTTCTCCATCTCTAAGAAAAGTCACTTTTACTAAATCATTAGGTCTTTTAGTACTTATGTATCCCGAAAGTTCGGCAAAAGAATTAATGTTTTGATTGTCTAACTTTTTAATAATATCACCCGTTTTTAAACCTGCTTTTTCAGCACCAGAGTTTTTGGTAACTTTATTAATGTAAAATCCTTCGGTATCATTAACACCTAATTCTTTAGAAACTTTGCTGTTCAACTCGCCACCTTCAACACCAAGAATACCGCGTTGAACATTACCATATTCCATAATATCTTCAATTATTTTTCGGGTGATATTAGATGGAACTGCAAATGAATAGCCTGTGTAACTTCCTGTTGGAGAAGAAATCATGGTGTTAATTCCAATTAGTTCGCCACGAGAGTTTACTAATGCACCACCAGAATTTCCAGGATTTACGGCAGCATCAGTTTGTATAAATGACTGAATACCTTTGGTATCTAAATTTCTTGCTTTAGCAGAAACAATTCCTGCAGTAACTGTTGAAGTTAAATTATAAGGATTTCCAACGGCTAAAACCCATTCGCCAACTTTCACTTGATCCGAATCTGCAAAAGTAGCATATGGTAATTTTCCATTTGCATCAATCTTTAATAAGGCAATATCCATTTTAGAATCGGTTCCAATCAGTTTTGCTTTGTATGATTTGTTGTTGTTTAGCGTAACTTCTAAATCAGTAGCGTCTTTAATCACGTGGTTGTTCGTCACAATATAACCATCTTCAGAAATGATGACTCCAGAACCTGTTCCGATTTGTTCTTGTTGCTGTCCACCTCGTGAACCATAAAAATATTCCATTATAGGGTTATAAACCGTTCGAACAGATACGTTTTTAACGTGAACTACAGTGTGTACTGTATTTTCAGCAGCTAAAGTAAAATCCATTCCTTCTGAAGTTAATCCAACCGATTTTGAGTAATTGGGTGTTGCTAAAGTTGTGATTCCTGTTTTATTTTCTTTTTCAAAAAATACTTTATACGCACCAAGAGTTATTGCGCCACTAAATAGAGAAACTAAAAATAAACTTGATATTTTTTTCATATTTGTTGAGATTTATAAAATTAATACAGTAAAATTAAAAATTTAGAATATTGGAAATATACCTTTTAACGGTCGTTTAACATTTTTTAAGTTAATCTTAATAATCGTTATCTTTGTGTACTTATTTTAAAAAATGAAACTACAATTTTTCAAATATCAAGGCACTGGAAACGATTTTATCATGATTGATAATCGTCAATTATTTTTTCCAAAAGAAAATACTCAACTCATCGAAAAACTTTGCGATAGAAGATTTGGAATCGGTGCAGATGGATTAATCCTTTTAGAAAACGATGATAAAACGGATTTTAAAATGATTTATTTTAATTCTGATGGGAATGAAAGCTCGATGTGCGGTAACGGCGGAAGATGTATAGTGGCTTTTGCCAATCAACTTGGTGTAATTACCAATAATACCCAATTTATTGCAACAGATGGTTTACATCACGCTACTATTAATGACAAACAAACAGTGTCATTGCAAATGAAAGATGTTGATGAAGTGAAAATTGAAAGTGACTATGTTTTTATGAACACTGGTTCGCCACATCATGTCACTTTGATTGATAGTTTGGAAAATTATGATGTAAAGACGAATGGTGCAAAAATCAGGTATTCCGATTTGTATGGAAAAGTAGGAAGTAACGTCAACTTTGTTAAGCAATTGAATGACTCTCACTTTGCCGTTAGAACATATGAGCGTGGCGTAGAAGATGAAACACTTTCTTGTGGAACTGGCGTTACAGCTGTTGCTATTGCAATGAATGCTTTAGGTAAAACAAATTCTAGAGAAATTGATCTTGATGTTCAAGGAGGAAAACTAAAAGTTTCTTTCGAAAAAGAAAATCAAACCTATAAAAAAGTGCATTTAATTGGACCAGCAACTTTTGTTTTTGTAGGAGAAATTAAATTATAATTATATATCATTAACTTCGTATTTTGTACTTCTAATTTTGTACCTATAAATGATAACCTTAAAAGGAAACAACATCTACCTGCGTGCACTCGAACCCGAAGATTTAGAGTTTATCTATAAAATAGAAAACGATGAAAATATTTGGGAAGTCAGCAATACACAAACGCCTTATAGCAAATTTTTAATTCGTCAGTATCTGGAAAATGCCCATCAAGATATTTATGAAGCCAAACAATTGCGATTGGCAATCTGTAAAAATAATTCGAATGAGGCAATAGGTTTAATCGACCTGTTTGATTTTGATCCCAAAAATAAACGTGCAGGAATTGGTGTTATCATCCAAAATGAAACGGATAGAAATAATGGTTTTGGAAAAGAAGCATTGTCACTTTTAATTGATTATTCGTTTTTGCAACTGCAATTACACCAATTATTTGCAAATATTGATACTCAAAACGAACCAAGTATTTCTCTTTTTACTACATTTGGTTTTGAAAAAATAGGAGTAAAAAAAGATTGGAATTTTAACAAAAAATCCTTCCAAGACGAAGCACTTTTTCAACTGATACATCATTTAAAATAACTTGATTTTGAATTCAAAACTTAAAAAAATTCTATTTACGATAGTGACGCTTCTGATTATTTTAGTTGGATTTGTTTATATTAAATACTTTACAAACAACACAAAAATAGACCAAAAGGAGATTTTCGTAAAAATACCAACTGGTGCAACTTTTGAAGAAGTAAAAAAAATAATGGAACCTTTTGTAGATAATATGAACAGTTTTGAGTTTATAGCAAAACGTCGTTCGTATAATGAAAATGTAAAAGCGGGACGATTTTTATTGAAAAAAGGAATGAGTGCTTTTGATCAAGTAGCTACTTTAAGAAAAAATGTTCCCGTAAATTTAGCTTTTAACAATCAAGAACGATTGGAAAATCTTTGTGAACGCTTGAGCGCACAAATTGAACCTGATACAACGCAATTGTTGGCAACTTTTAAAGATTCCATTTTTTTAAAACAAAATGGTTTTACCAAGGAAACTGTTTTTTCAATGTTTCTTCCGAATACCTATCAAGTTTATTGGAACATTTCTGCAGAAAAGTTTAGAACGAAAATGCTCGACGAATACAAAAAATTTTGGAATCCAGAGCGCATTAACAAAGCTGAAATTTTGGAATTAACACCAATTCAAGTAACAATATTAGCATCAATTGTTCAAAAAGAAACCGCAAAAAAATCAGAACGAAAAACTGTTGCAGGTGTTTATCTAAACCGATTGAAAGAAGGAATGCCATTGCAAGCAGACCCAACAGTAATCTATGCTTTAAAATATAGAGACAACGATTTTAATCAAATCATAAAACGAGTTTTGTATAATGATTTATTTATAAGTTCTCCTTATAATACTTATTTGGTCACAGGTTTGCCTCCTGGACCAATTACCATGCCTGATGTGGATGCCATTGATGCTGTTTTGAATGCAGAAAAACATAATTATTTATATTTCTGTGCTAGTACGGAGAAATTTGGGTATCATGTTTTTGCGGCAACTTACGAACAACATCAAGTAAATGCTAGGAAATATAGTGCTTGGTTGAATAAATTAGGTACAAAAAGATAAAAATTGAGTAATATAAAAAGTGTTTTATTTGTTTTACTTTTTATTGGATTCCATAACGCATGGTCACAAAATGGCATTGATAATTATTTAAAGCCTTCTGATACTCTTGATAAAAAAAGACTCAATGCTGTAATTGTTTCTGAAACAGTAGTAGCTTCTGCCACTTTGATTGGTCTAAATCAACTTTGGTATGCAGATTATCCAAAATCAAATTTTCATTTTATTAATGATAATGAGGAATGGTTGCAAATAGACAAAGCTGGGCATCTTTTTTCTTCTTATCATCTAGGTAAAATCGGAGCTGATGCTCTAAAATGGTCTGGTGTTTCCAAAAAAAATCAATTGATTTATGGTTCCTCTCTAGGATTAGCATTTTTAACTACTGTTGAAGTTTTTGATGGTTTTTCCGCTAATTGGGGTGCGTCATTTGGCGATGTTGTGGCTAATGTTTCTGGTACAGCATTATATATTTCTCAAGAATTGCTTTGGAAGGAGCAACGAGTTATACCAAAATTCTCTTTTCATACAACTCGATATGCTTCACTAAGGCCAGATGTTTTGGGAAGTTCATTAAATGAGCAAATTTTAAAGGATTATAACGGCCAAACTTATTGGTTGTCATGTAATATTCATTCTTTTTTTAAAGAATCTAAAATTCCAAAATGGTTAAATGTCGCTTTTGGCTATGGAGCTGAAGGAATGATTACTGGCGACGAAGATACAGGAAATGCTATTTTTATTTCAAAAGATGAAAGATATAGACAATTTTATCTCAGTTTTGACGTTGATTTGACTAAAATTGAAACCAAATCTCATGTTTTAAAGACATTATTTTCTGTTTTTAATTCACTCAAAATTCCTGCTCCAACGCTTGAAATCAATGGTTCACATGGTGTTAAGGTTCACTTATTTTACTTTTAATTGACTGATTGTCATTGCAATGAAATATTTTGTATATTTGCACTCAGAAATATCAAGATAGTGACAGTGCTTGGAAATAAAGATGAATGATACAAAAAAGTATATTTTACACTTCAATTTTACTAATAGTTACTTTTATTAGTTTTGGGTTTAAGCCCTATGATAATCAAATTAATCAATGGTTTGATTTCGATTCTTCCGATGAAGCTTTATATATTTTTCCTTCTCAACAAAACACGGATTACACTTATTTGAATGCACCTTTTACGGGCAAATTTTTTATAGGTTATAAAGAAGCTATTGGGTTTAAAGAATCTCAAAATAAATACCAAAAAGTAAATACTTTGGGTTATATGGGAAAATACCAATTTGGTATGGAAACCTTAAAATCAATTGGCGTTTCTGACAGTGCACGATTTATAAACAATCCTAAATTACAAGAAAAAGCATTTGTTACATTGTTGTCTAGAAACAAATTTATTCTTCAAAATTATATTGCTAAATACGAAGGAAAAGTAATTTCTAATATCAAAATCACTGAATCAGGGATTTTAGCAGCAGCTCATCTTGGTGGAGCAGGTTCGGTAATTAAGTTTTTTAAATCAAAAGGAGAAAGACGTGTTAAAGACGAATATGGAACCTCTATCCGTTCGTATTTAAAGGAATTTGCAGGATATGAAACTAAAAATATTCCAGCTATTAAGAACGCTAGGATAAAATAAACTACATTTTGTGAATAATAAAAATTGTAGGTCGATTGTGTAAATCGACCTTTATTTTTTTCCAATCTGCCACTCGATACGTTTTGATATATTCCGAAGGTAAAGTAATGTCGCAAGCAATGCAAAGTGAGGTATTGGGTTGAAGAAATTGCAATAAATCTTCCATTAATTTATTGTTTCTATAAGGTGTTTCAATAAAAAGTTGCGATTGATTTTTTGAATGCGATAGTGTTTCAAAGTTTTTGATAGCATTTTTTTTCTCACTTTTGTCAATAGGTAAGTAACCATTAAAAGCAAAACTTTGACCATTCATACCACTTGCCATCATTGCTAATAGGATTGAGGATGGGCCAACTAAAGGCACCACTTGAATTCCATGTTCATGAGCAATTTTTACAATGGCAGCACCTGGATCGGCAACACCCGGGCAACCAGCTTCACTCATTAGACCAATGTTTTCTCCATTTAAACAAGGTTTAATCATGGATTGTAATTCTGAATCTTCGGTTCTTTTATTGAGTAAAGAAAGCTTTAAATCCGCCTGAATTTTTGATGGTTGAACTGACTTTATAAATTTACGTGCTGTTTTTTCGTTTTCAACAATGTAGGTGGTGAGTAATTCCACGGTTCTATAAACCAAACTTGGCAATACTTCATCTGGATTCATTTCTCCCATTGTGGTTGGAATCAAGTATAATTTGCCTTTTGGATTCATGAATGTTTTTCGATTAATTTCTTTGCTAAAATTGCGCAGGTTTCGTCTAGCATTTCATACACCATGTCAAAACCATTTTGTAATCCATAATAAGGATCGGGTACATCAACATTATCTCCTGGAAATAAGTGATTTAAAATTAAATCTACTTTTTCTTTTTGTTCTTCTGTTTTGGCTAATTCTATGATGTCGTTATAGTTGGAGTTGTCCATAGCTAGTATATAATCAAAATTATCAAAATCTCTAGAAGAGAATTGTCTTCCACGTTGGTTGGTAATATCTAAGCCGTTTTTTTGAGCAATAGCAATAGAGCGAGAATCTGGTTGTTTACCAATGTGATAATTTCCAGTTCCAGCAGAATCGACCATAAATTTATCTTTAGGAAGTTTAGAGGCTAATATTCCTTCTGCCAATGGTGAACGACAAATATTGCCCAAACAAACCATTAAAATTTTAACAGCCATATTCAACTTGATTTAAAAAAAGCGAGTAAAAAAACTCGCTTTTATAAGGATAGTTTTTTATGTATATCATCTACAAACTTCTTAAACTGTTTGTCGGTAGAAACTAAGTTGTCAACAGTTTTACAAGCATGTAATACGGTTGCGTGATCTCTGTCTCCAATTTGAGATCCGATATTAGCTAAGGAAGCTTTTGTAAATTTCTTAGCAAAGAACATGGCTAATTGACGGGCTTGAACGACATGACGTTTTCTTGTTTTTGATTGCAATGTGTCCAAATCCAATTGGAAATAATCTGAAACCACTTTTTGAATGTAGTCAATAGAAATTTCACGTTTGATATTTTTGACAAATTTTTCAACAATACTTTTAGCCAAATCAATCGTAACTTCTTTTTTATTAAAAGAGGATTGTGCAATTAATGAAATAATAGCACCTTCTAATTCACGAACATTCGTTTTTATATTTCGGGCAACATATTCAATGATTTCTTCAGGCATTTCAACACCATCACGATACAAGATGTTTTTCAGAATTGAAATTCTTGTTTCGTAATCGGGCTGATGTAATTCCGCAGATAAACCCCATTTGAAACGAGACAACAAACGTTGTTCTATATCTTGCATGTCAACAGGTGCTTTGTCCGAGGTAAGAATTACTTGTTTTCCGTTTTGGTGTAAGTAATTGAAAATATGGAAGAAAACATCTTGTGTTCCTGATTTTCCTGAAAGAAATTGAACGTCGTCAATAATTAACACATCTATTAATTGATAGAAATGAATAAAATCGTTTCTATTGTTCTTTTTTACAGAATCTATATATTGTTGTGTAAAAACTTCTGCTGAAATATATAATACCGTTTTTTCAGGATATTTGTCTTTAATTTCAACACCAATAGCATGTGCTAAATGTGTTTTCCCTAAACCAACACCGCCGAAAATCAATAATGGATTAAACGAAGTTCCACCAGGTTTATTAGCAACAGCCATTCCAGCAGAACGAGCCAATCTGTTAGAATCACCTTCTAAGAAATTGTCGAAACTATAATTAGGATTTAATTGCGATTCGATTTTTAAATTTCTAATGCCAGGAATTACAAATGGATTTTTTAATTCGGTGCTAATGTTCTTATAGGGAGCATCAACATCTTGAGATTTAATCGGGCTTCTATGTGCACTTGGTAACTGTTCCGTAAAAGGTTGTTTATTACCATAAGTGTTTTCCATTTTGATTTTATAAAGTAACTTTGCATTTTTGCCAAGTTCTTTTGTTAATGCTACTTTTAATAACTTTACATAATGTTCTTCAAGCCATTCGTAAAAGAATTTGCTAGGAACTTGAATGTAAAGTGCATTATCTGTAAGTTCAACTGATTTTATCGGTTCAAACCAAGTTTTATACGCTTGCTCTTGAATGTTATCTTTAATAAAAGATAGACAGTTTTCCCATACCGATTGCGCAGTTTTGCTCATAAATTCTTTAATTATAGTATATTTGTTAGGTTATGTTTACAAAAAAAATCAATCAAATTTTCTTTGTTTTTCGGGGTAACAAATATGTGAATAAATTTCGTTAAAAAAAATTAAATCACCATTGATTTTTTGAAAATATTGTTGTATTGAGTGTTTCTAAATAGATAAATTAAATATAAATTAAAATGAAAGAACATCAAGTTCAGTTAAGAGTGAGGTATTCAGAAACCGATCAAATGGGTGTGGTTTATCATGGTAGCTATGTGCCTTATTTTGAGATAGGTCGTGTGGAATGGCTTAGAAACAAAGGGGTATCGTATAAAGAGTTGGAAGAAAGTGGCGTTGCTTTGCCAATTGTTTCGATGACATTAAACTATAAAAAACCAGCACGGTATGATGATTTACTTACAGTAATTACTAAATTCAAAAGTCAATCCTCTGTGAAGATAGAATTTGATTGTGAAATTCGCAATGAAAATAATGAATTGTTAACAACTGCACATTTTATATTGGTTTTTGTAGATATAAAATTAGGAAAAGCTATTGCGCCGCCGAAGGCTATTTTTGAATTGATAAAAGAGGGTTAATTTAAAGTTGTGTTACTTCAATTTCAAACAAATTATTAAAAATGTCGAAAATCATTTCGGCATTTTTTTTTCTTGTTGAAATGGTTATTTCGCAACTTTCATTCATGGTTTGTGAAACAATATCTAAATTTTTCTCTTTAATTACTCGCATTACTTTATTGATGTTTTTGTAATCAAAAGAAATTTTATACTCAATATCAATAGTTTTTTTAATAATTTCAGCGGTTTCTAAAGTCATTTGTGCTGAAGTTTTGTAAGCAGAAATTAAGCCTCCAACACCTAATTTAGTTCCGCCAAAATATCTAATGATGACAATTAGAATATTAGTAACATCAAAAGATTGAATTTGTCCATATATTGGCATTCCAGCAGAATTATTGGGTTCGCCATCATCATTAACACGATACTGTTTTTCTTCGGTGCCAATTTGATAGGCATAACAGAAATGTCGTGCACTATTATGCTCTTTCTTTAAATCATCCAAACAGTTTTTAACGTCTTCTTCGGAAGTAACTGGAAAAGCATAGCCAAAAAATTTACTATTTTTTTCTTTAAATAGGATTTCAGAAGATGGACAGGCAATCGTCAAATAAGAATCTTTCATAATCAAAATCAAATTCTTGGGCAATAATTAGAATTGTTGGAATTTGGAATTTAACTTTTGTAATTTTATAAAGGAAATTCTTTTTTTTCAAACAAATCAACTACATCTTCTTTTCCAACTTGTAGGTTCCAAACGTATAATCCCAAAGCTGCAGCAGCATCAGTGTTTTCTTTTTTGTCATCAACAAAAAGTGTTCGGTTTGGACTTAAATTGTGTTTGCTTACTATTGTGGTAAAAATTTCAGGTTGTGGTTTTCGCATTCCCATTTCGTATGAATAATATACTTTCTCAAAACAACGATAGAAATCAGAGTAGAAAGACATACAAACATTTTCTTCAAAACAATTAATATGAATAGCATCTGTGTTTGTAAGTAAAAACAAGCGGTATTTTGTAGAGAGTAATTGTAAAAATTCTAAACGATGTAATGGAAACTCTCCAATTATAGAATTCCATGCGGAAATTATTTCTTCACTCGTTGCTTCGGGAATGTATTTTTTGAAACAATTGATAAATTCTGTTTCTGAGATTTTACCCTTTTCAAACAGATCATTGTGCGCTATTAAATCTTCATTTGGACCGTTAAGACCTAATTTTTTAAATTCGTCAATCGATTTTTGTTTTTCCAAATTGATAAAAACATCGCCAAAGTCAAAAATAATTGCTTCAATCATGGTTGTAAAATAAGGTTAGGTTATCGTTTTTAATTTTACTTAAAGTAGAATAATGATTTAAAACGGGTGCTTTAACACCATTTTTCATTTCCAAATTGCTTTTAAAAACTCTTGCTTCATCCCAAAGACTGGCATTTATAAATGTTTCTAAAGTAATAGTTCCACCTTCGATAATTACTGATTGGAGGTTATGTTTCCATAAAATAACTCCAATTTTTTCAGCAAGTTGAGTATCAAAGATAGTATTTTCATAAATACAATTTTCAGTTGACTGTAAATTTTCTTGTTCTGTTAGGATAATCGTTTTCATTTGATTGTCTAAAACAAAATAATCTGAAGCTATTTTTCCAGATTTATCTAGTACAATTCTAACGGGATTTTTACCATGCCAATTACGAACGTTTAATTTTGGATTATCTTCAAGAACAGTGTTTGTTCCTGCTAAAATAGCTTGTTCTTCGCTTCGCCATTTGTGTACTAATTGTCTTGAAAATTCATTCGTTAACCAAAAGGGTTCTTTTTTCTCTTTAGTTAATGGCGCAATGAATCCATCGGCACTTTCAGCCCATTTTAAAATAATGTAAGGTCTTTTTTTGTTTTGAAATGTAAAAAAACGTTTGTTCAAGTCATAACATTCTTTCTCCAAAACACCGACGGTTATTTTAATATCGTTTTCAATTAATTTTTTAATTCCATTTCCAGCCACTTTCGGATTTGGATCAATAGTCCCTATAACTACATTTGGAATTTTATGTTTGATAATTAAATCAGCACACGGTGGTGTTTTTCCAAAATGACTACATGGTTCAAGCGAGACATAAATAGTAGCTTTTGATAATAATGATTTGTCTTTAACCGAATTAATAGCATTGACTTCGGCATGTGCTTCGCCTGCTTTTTTGTGCCAACCTTCACCAATTATTTTTCCGTTGTAAACAATAACAGAACCAACTAATGGATTTGGATAAGTTGTCCCCAAACCATTTTTAGCTAATTGAATGCAACGTTTTATATAAATTTCATGTATTTTCACATCACAAAAATAAACTATTACAACGATAATGAGTGAAATCGTAATCAGAGAAATTCAATCTAAAGACAACCAGCAAATTGCTGAGGTTATCCGTGAAGTTTTTGTTGTGGATAATTATCCAAAAACTGGAACTGCTTTTGCTGATAAACAATTAGATTGTATGTTTGAAACGTATAATAAGCCAAGAGCAATTTATTATGTAATAGAAAATGATGGAAAAATAATAGGTGGCGCAGGCGTTTCTCAATTAGAAAATTCTCAAGAGAATACGTGTGAATTGCAGAAAATGTATTTTCTTCATGAAGCAAGAGGAAAAGGATTAGGGTTTAAAATCATTCAAATGTGTTTGGAAAAAGCAAAAGAATTTGGGTTTGAAAAATGCTATTTAGAAACTTTGCCCCAAATGAAAACGGCACAACATTTATATATAAAATCTGGATTTGAATACATCAATGCGCCCATGGGAAATACTGCTCATACAAGTTGTCCTGTTTGGATGATAAAACAACTAAATTCCAATACTTAAATTCCAAATTTCAATGTTGATTAAAACATATAAATCCTATTTTCTCCAAGAGCTTTCGACTATTTATGACGAAATGGAAGCAACCAGTTTTTTCTATTTAATTTTGGAACATTTATATCAGTTAAAACGAATAGATTTAGCTTTAAACCCAGATTTTGAAATTTCTGAAAACGATATGGTTAGATGGCAAAACAAACTTACTGAATTAAAAACTCAAAAACCGATTCAATACATATTAGGCGAAACTGAATTTTATGGGTTAAAATTTTTGGTAAATGAAAATGTTTTAATTCCAAGACCAGAAACAGAAGAATTAGTAGAATTGATTTTGAAAAGCACGAAAGAAAAAGTGCAAAGTACTGATTTGAAAGTCATCGATATTGGAACAGGTTCAGGCTGTATTGCAATTTCGTTGGCTAAAAATTTACCAAATGCAAAAGTCTTTGCTATCGATGTTTCTGAAAAAGCAATACTAACAGCACAAGAAAATGCAAAACAGAATGGAGTAGAAGTGAACTTTATTCAACAAAATATATTAGAAATTGATGAATTGATTAAACTTCCAACTTCTAGCTTCCAACGTCCAACTTTTTTTGATATTATCGTTTCAAATCCGCCGTATGTTAGAATGTTGGAAAAAGAAGAAATTAAAACGAATGTTTTAGAATATGAGCCTCATTTAGCACTTTTTGTAGAAGATAATGATGCCTTAATTTTTTATAGAAAAATTGCTCAACTCGCCAAGAAAAGTTTAACAGAAAACGGTAAGTTATACTTCGAAATCAATCAATATTTAGGAAAAGAAACCGTTACTCTACTTGAAAAAATGGATTTCAAAAACATTGAGTTATTGCAAGATATCTATGGTAACGATAGAATGATAAGTTGTAGTAAAACTAATAATTATTCGTAGCGCAATGCTTCAATTGGGTCTAATCTTGATGCTTTTAAAGCTGGATAAGAGCCCGAAACCACTGCTACAATAAAGGTTGTCAAAACAGCAGCCATAATTGCCAACCAAGGTATCACAAAAGAAAAATCAATGGCTACCGCTATCAAATAACCAGTAGTAATCCCAAGTAGAATTCCAACCAATCCACCCAATTGTCCAATGATTAATGTTTCGACAAAAAATTGAAAAGCGATAGTATTTCGTTTGGCACCAAGTGCTTTTCTAACTCCAATCTCACGTGTTCTTTCGGTTACAGAAACGAGCATAATGTTCATCAATGCAATAGAAGAACCAAAAATAGTGATGATGCCAATTACCCAAGCCGAAATGTTTAACACACCAGTCATTTCGGCAATTCTGTTGATTAAATCATCACTTCTTGAAATACCAAAATTATTGTCTTCTACTGGATTTAGCTTACGCACTTGTCGCATCGTAACCAATGCTTCGTTAATAGCTGCATCAAGAAACTCTTTTTGTTGCACCATCGAACTAATTGTGTAATTTATGTTTGGAGCCGAAAACATGGAACGTGCTACTTGAATAGGTATCATCATTCGCAAATCTTGACTGTTTCCAAAGGTGGAACCTTTCTCTTTTAAAACGCCAATTACTTTAAATTTTGCACCACGAACCGAAAGTATTTTACCAATCGGATTGATGTCTTTTAGCAAACCTTTTGTGGCAAAATCGGAACCTACAACGCAGCTATAGGTGTTGTTATCAATGTCAAATTTATTGAAATTTCTTCCTTGTGTAACTTCTAATCCAGAGTTTGGTATATAGAATTCATCCACGCCAACTACAGAAATTTCAGGATCTGTTTTCTCGTTTTCAAATTTTACTTCGGCCGTTGAGGTAGCATAAAATGAAATAGAAGTATTGGTTGAAGGAAAATCAAAATGCTCTTTAAAAGCCTTGGCTTCCGGATAGGAAATGATTGGATTAACTTTTTGAACTTCATCGCCACCATTTCTTCTAGCGGTAAATTCATAGCGATTGATATTAAAAGTGTTCGAACCCATTGATGCAAAATTGGCCGATAGTGTGTTTTCTAGCGCAGAAACTACCGTTAGAATACCAACTAACGCCCAAATTCCTAGAGCGATAATTAGAATAGTCAATATCGTTCTCAATAATTGAGTGCGAATTGAACCAAGTGCAATTTTTATATTTTCTAAGAAAAGTTTAAACATAACATCAATTTGACACTAAAATACAGTTTTTGTTACAAGTTTATCCAAAATCAATTTTAAAAAGGAGTAAAAAATAAGATATTTGCACTGTCAATATCAGATGTTGTATAGTAGCTTTCAATTTTTGAAGTCTATTTTCTATCATCTTTAAATCTATTATCTAAAATAAAATGGCACAAAAACCAAGCATTCCTAAAGGAACAAGAGATTTTTCACCAGTTGAGGTTTCAAAACGTAACTATATTATTGCTGTAATGCGTAAGCATTTTGAAAACTATGGTTATCAACCTATTGAAACACCAAGTTTTGAAAACTCTGATACCTTGATGGGAAAATATGGTGAAGAAGGCGACCGTTTGATTTTTAAAATATTGAATTCTGGGGATTATTTAGATAAAGTGCCTTTTGAAGAACTACAAACAATAAACTACAAACAACTAACCGGGAAAATCTCCGAAAAAGCACTTCGTTATGATTTAACCGTTCCGTTTGCTAGATATGTGGTGCAACACCAAAACGAGATTGAATTTCCTTTTAAGCGTTATCAAATTCAACCCGTTTGGCGTGCTGATAGACCACAAAAAGGACGTTTTAGAGAATTTTATCAATGCGATGCCGATGTTGTAGGTTCTACGTCGTTGTGGCAAGAAGTAGAGTTGGTACAATTATACGATGCTGTTTTTGCCAATTTAGGTTTGAATGGTGTTACTATCAAAATCAATAATCGTAAAATATTATCGGGAATCGCTGAGGTAATTGGCGCTTCGGATAAGTTGATTGATTTTACAGTGGCACTAGATAAGCTAGACAAAATAGGCGAGGAAGGCGTTAAAAAAGAAATGCTCGAAAAAGGAATCTCTGAAACAGCTTTAGAAAAAGTGCAGCCATTATTTAACTTCACTGGAACTATTGATGAAAAATTAGCAAAACTTTCGGCATTACTTTCTAATTCAGAAGAAGGAAAAAAAGGCGTAGAAGAGTTGCGCTTTATTTGTGAAAACGTGTCCAAATTAGGTTTGCAGCAAGCCAATTTAGACTTAGATGTAACCTTAGCTCGCGGATTAAATTATTATACAGGAGCCATTTTTGAAGTAGCAGCACCCAAAGAAGTAGCCATGGGTTCTATAGGCGGCGGCGGAAGATATGATGATTTGACAGGAATTTTTGGTCTAAAAAACATGAGTGGCGTGGGTATTTCTTTTGGTCTCGATAGAATCTATTTGGTTTTGGAAGAACTAAATTTATTTCCAGAAACAGTTACCAATACTACGCAGGTTTTGTTTTTAAATTATGGTGAAAAAGAGGCTTTTGAAGCTATGAAAACCATCACTACACTAAGAAAAGAAAACATCAAAGCCGAGTTGTACCCAGATGCTTCAAAAATAGACAAACAATTTAAACACGCCGAACGCCGGGGAATTCCTTTTGTGGTAAAAGAAATAGAAGGCAACAACGTTACGTTGAAAGATTTAAAAACAGGCGAACAATTGGTGCTAGATGTAACACATCTTATCAAAAAACTTTCATAATTACATGCTACGCTCGTAGGGTATATGTCTAAACGCTTTAGGATGCTATGCTACGCTCGTAGGGTATATGTCTAAACGCTTTAGGATGCTATGCTACGCTCATAGGATATATGTCTAAACGCTTTAGGATACTATGCTACGCTCGTAGGGTATATGTCTAAACGCTTTAGGATGCTATGCTACGCTCATAGGATATATGTCTAAACGCTTTAGGATGCTATGCTACGCTCGTAGGATATATATCTAAACGCTTTAGGATACTATGCTACGCTCATAGGGTATAGGAAATAAAAAAACTCCCTTGTGTAGGAGGGAGTTTTTCAGATTTGGGGAAATCTTTGAAATTTGGGGGGAATCTTTTCGTCAAAAAAAATTATAAAAAACTACTTAATTAGGATTTTCTTGCTAATATTACCTTTGTCGGTAATTACTTTTACGATATAAGCACCTGTGCTGATACCATTGGTTGGAAGAACAATATTGCTTTGGTCAAGGTTTTCAACATCCCAAGAAGTGATTTGTTGACCAAGTATGTTGAACAATACTACACTTTTGGCAGTTGCTTCCATTAATTGATTTTTAATGTTAATCGTGTTGGCTACTTGCGAATTTGTAACCAGTATGCCATTTGTCAATTCATTTTCACTCGTTCCCAGATCAGGTGTTCCGTTTTTGAACGTTAATGTGAAGCGATTATCAGTTACTCCTGCAGGTAGCGTAACCTCGAAGTTTTGTCCTTTAATACTGTTGTAGGTATTGGTAACATTATCAAAGATATAAACTTGTTGGTTGTTATCTACATTTTCTAAATTATCAAGTACAAAAGTTACATTACCAGCAACAGCATTTTTAACACCCAACGGATATGTATTGTCTATATTGAAGACTCCTTCGCCACAAATGTTCAACTTATTTGTTCCTTTTATAAAATACATATCATTGCTTAAAGTTTCAAAGTTTAGCGCATCATATCCTGGGTCAATTCCAGCGGTAGCATGCTCGTTCATAAATCCTAACAATATTTGTCTGTGGTAATTATTGGCAGAATTGTATCCCAATCTGAATTTCATAAATTGTTCAGTAGTATAAGTGTCTTCAGAATTGTTTGTAGCAGTAGTTAAACTTTCGGCTGCATTTCTAAACATTGTAAATGAAGCTGCATTGTCTTCTTTTACAAATAATCGTTGACTATTATTGAAAGTTATTGTTCCGCCAGTAGCCGAGCCTGTAACAAAGAATCCTTGTCCGACTGGAATAAATCTCTTAGGAGTTTTGCTACTTGAACCTAATCCACTAATAATGGAAGGAGCAACTGGAGCAGTTCCACCAGTTCTATTGTAGGCTGCATATCCACCTTGATAAGCCACGGTGTTGTGAGATGCGTTAGTGCTATAGTGTTCCCAGAAATATAATGTTCCTGTGATTGAAGCAGTATTGTCTTCTATAAATTTATCGGCATCAATAGCTGATGGATAAGGGTTACCTGCTAGCATTAGATTATTTGCTCCAACTGGACTTGTGATGGTTCCATTATTTGGTTTTCCAACATAAGTATAATTTTGAGTAGGAGTTGCAGCATTACTACCTTTTAAAGTATAACCTTGACCAGGAAGAAGCGTGCCATCTTTTCCAACAGAAACCCAATTGTAATAATTGTTTCCTACGTTTTGGAATTTAAATATCCAGTAGCTACTCAAAGTAATTGGCGAAGTAGCACTACTATTAGTTCCTGTTGTCCATTGTAAGTTTCTAACGTTGTTTACATCTGTACCGTCTTTCATCACACCAGCAACAGTGTAACCATGATTAATAGTAGTGTTATTTATAGAGCTTACAGGAGAAGACCAGTAGTTATAGTTAAACCTATTTGATTGACCTTGTTGGTCTCTTTCAAGAGAACCAGCACTAGTAGCAACCAATTCTGACTCTTCTGTTTGTATTAACTGTGATTTACCAACTAAGTCTATTTTTCCATCCATTTTTAAATACCATTCGTTTTGCATTTTAGTGTCATTGGTTACATTAACACTTGCACCTGCATTGATAATCATACCTATATCAGTGTTATTACCAGTTTCAGTAATGTTGTGATTTACTTGTATAATTGTGGCATCATTATCAATAACATCCATTCCTTTAATATCTTTTGAAGGGTCATTTACAGCAGTAGCAAATGTTCCGTCTCTAAGCGTTACAAAAGGCATTGGTGCTTGTTGGTAATTGATAACTTTGTGATTGTACATTTTCATACCAGTAATTAAATCTACAGTAGGTGTTGTCAAATCATCGATAATATCATCTTTAAATGTGTCCATTCTATAGTAACGTAACAAAGAATTATAAGGTAATGATCCAATGTTTTTTGGGATTACAGTTCCTCTAATTTCACCACTATTATTTTCAATTTCTTGGTGTACAATTCGTTGAAGTTGTTTTTCGGTCAGTGCTTCATTGAATACTCTTACTTCATCAATTTTTCCTTCGAAGAAACTATTTAAAGCAGAAGGATTTTTACCTAATGTTAATAATGTTGTATCACTTGCTATGCTAGAAGTATAAACTTTTGAAGCAACTTCAGTTCCGTTTAAATAGATTTTTAATTCTCCATTGCCTAGTACTGCTGCAATATGATACCATCTGTTTTTGTCTAAAGGGGTATTGTACTGTAAATTACTACCGTTTACAAATACTTGGATTTTTCGACTAGAATTGACTCTAATATAAAATTTATTTTGACCAACAACATATCCTGTTGAGTTGAATCCATTTCCTAAATCAACCCAAGCCATTAAAGTTGCATTGGAAAGCCCACTCAAAATTTGAGAATCTTCAGCATAATCATTTCTGCCATCAAAATCTAAATATAATTTTCTGTTTAAATCTCTTGGAGAGCCTTTAATAGTATTGTTTGTGTCAAATGTATCTTTAATTCCATCTCTGTCTAAGTCACCAAAACCATCTATAATTCCATCATTATCTGCATCTAAATTAGCATATAATGTTTTTGAAATGTCAAATACAATTCCATCACTTTTTAATTGTAAAAAGTCAGGTGTTCCATTTCCATCAGTATCTTGTGCATAAGCTCTGCCAATGGTTCCAAAAGTAGGTGAATTATCAAATAAGTCTAATAATCCATCTCCATCAGAATCTAATCCATCACCAACACCGTCACCATTAATATCGCCATCTCCGTTTAAAAGACTAGCTTCATCAACGTCAAACACACTATCGTTATCAGAGTCATAATCTAAATGATTTGGCACAAGGTCATTATCATTGTCAGGAATGATATAGGTTCCAGCAGAAATCATGGCTTCAATATAATCATTTAAACCATTGTTATTTGTATCTTTCCATAAAGCAGGGTTACTCATGTCGAAAGTTGCTTTGTTATTACTGTAGGCTTTGAATCCAGCTTCTTCAATATCTGGAATACCATCATTTTCATCATCCACATCAGCAATGTCAGCAATTCCATCACCATCTGTATCAACACATTTTTGATTGATAACTACTTGCACATCATCTATAAAGTTTCCTACTGATTGGCTTCCGGAACCAGTGTAGCCCGCTTGAAAAGTAAGCACGATTTGAGTTTGACCTACTGGAATAACATATAATCCCGAATAGGTTCCCCATGAAGTGTTTCCATCAACCATGGTTACAATAGGGGTAGAAGCAATGGCATTTCCTAATGAAGAACCAAACTTTACGAAAGCTTGATCAACTCCACCACGACCTCTGTGTTTGATTGACCAGTTTATTGTTCCACCAGCACCATTTAAACAAAACGTTTGATATAATATACCTGGTACATTGGCATTTAATTCTGCAAATTGATTTCCAACGGCTGCAGGAACTGGTCCACCACTACCACTACTAAATCCTGAACTCCAAATTTCTATAAAATTTTCTGCACTAGTTTGCCATCCAGAAACATTTGCTGTTGGAAGAATAGCATAACTTGAAGCTGCAATGACTGGGCTTTCAAAACCACCATTCATAAATGGATCGGTAACACATGTTTTACACTCGATTGCATCAGTAATTCCATCATTGTCATCATCTTCATCTTCATAATCGGATATACCATCACCATCAGTGTCTTTATCACCATATCCGTTTATATAAAATTCATAAGGGTTTTCATTATAATCATTATTATCAATTGTTATGACAGCATTTCTTTGTCCTAAAACAGACGTTGAAAAACGCACAGTAAAAGAGGTGCTTCCACTTGCAGGAATTGAAAGAGTGGAAGGATAAGATGTTATGGTAAAATCAGAAGGATTTATTCCAGAGATAACAGGATTTGAAATTGTTAACGGTGATGTTCCAAGATTTTGAATTACATATGTTTTTGAAGAAGTTCCACTAGGAACGAGAACATTTCCATAAGCAGTACCATCTGCACTAGTTGGAGTGGTGTCATAATTTACAATGGAAACCCCATTGCCTGTTATATTAATTTCTGGATTAACCCCATAGCCTTGAATAGTAAAAACATATGGGTTTTCATCATAATCACTATTGTTTAAAGTAACTACGGCTGTTCTTATTCCACCCGCACTTGGAACAAATTTAATAGTAAAAAATTTTGTTGTTCCACCATTCACAGTTGTGGTCGCTGGGTTTACAGTTACTGTAAAGTCTGAAGCATTTGGACCACTAATTACAGGGTTTGAAATGCTCAAAGTAGTTGTGCCCATGTTTTTTATAGTAAATGAGTTTGATTGTGAGGCACCAGTTAAATAAAGTGAACCAAAATCTGTAGCATCTGTTAAAGAAGGTGTAGTATCACCATTTGCAATTGAAACTGAATTTCCAGTAATGTCAATTTCTGCATTTGTTCCAGTTCCTCTTATGACGAAATCATAAGGGTTTTCATTTGCATCATTATTAGCTATATTAATAACAGCACTTCTAACACTTATTGCAGCTGGATCAAATGTTACTGAGAAATTTGTAGAACCTCCAGGGTTTATGGATAATGTAGAAGGAGGAGATGAAATAGTAAATTCTGATGCGTGTGCACCTGTAATGGTAGGGTTTGATATTAGTAAAGGAGAAGTTCCATAATTTTTTATAGTAAATATTTTGGTAATTGTACCCGAAGTTATGTCTGTTACTCCAAAATCAGTATTGTTGGAAACTGATGCGCTTGTTGAACCATCAGTAATTGAAATTCCATTGCCTAAAACATCTATTTCAGCATTTGTTCCTGTTCCTTGAATAGTAAATGTATATGGATTTTTAGTGTTGTCGTTGTTAACAACGTTGATTATTGCTGTTCTTATTCCTATTGCACTTGGATTAAAAGTTATCCTGAATATTCTGTAAAAACCACCATTTATAGATGTTCCACTAATGTTTGTACTAACACTAAAATCAGAAGCATTTGGGCCACTAATTGTAGGATTCGAAAGCGTTAATGTAGAAGAGCCATTATTATAGACCGTAAAAGTTCTAATTACTGTTCCTGTTGAAATGTCTAACGATCCAAAATCAGTCCAGTCTGACAAATCAGGTGTTGTATCGCCATTTGCAATTGAAACTGAATTTCCAGTAATGTCGATTTCTGGAAGATTGTTTACTGTTGCTGTTACTGCTGTTCTTGAACTTGAAGAACAACTGCCAGAAACAGCAGAAACATAATAAGTTGTAGTGTTTGTGATTGAGGGTGTTGTAAAATTAGTTCCAGTATAAACTGAAGTTCCTCCAGTCAAACTAGTAAACCATGCTACCGAACCCATTGAAGCACTTGCAGAAAGCGAAACAGTTCCTGTTCCATTTCTAGACCCAGGAGTGGTTGAAGTAATTGAAGGGGTTAATATTTCTGTTTTTGTTAATGGGTTTGAAGTGTTGTAAACTCGACATAAAGTAGTTCCAGCAGAACGGAAACTATATATTCTATAATGAACATTATCACACGTAGCACCAATATTATCTGAAAAAGTAGTGGTTGTTTGACCATTATTTATTGCTACAACTGTCCAACTACCCAACGTTTGACCTACTACTAAAGAAGTCATGTTTGTTGGATTCGTCGTTGACGGTGCAGTGCCAGTATTTATAGCTCTTAATATTACATATCCGCTAACTGTGCTTGAAGCTTGTGTAAACGAACCATTCATGGTTGTTCCACTTAGAGTCAAATTCAAATTTGTTGGTTGACTTGTTGGTGCACTTGGTAATCCTGTTGTGGCAGGACTTTGTATTGATCCACCAGTATTTCCAACAAATAAACCCGAACCCGAACCGCCAAAAACACCACTATTACTAAATGAACCTGTAGCTCTAATTGAATTACAATCCGAACCATTTCCACCAATAACAGTACCGTTATTGCTAATTGTACTTGCAGATACAGAACCTTTAATAGTTAATGTTCCATTATTACTCATAGCACCACCAATCGTTGTTGATCCACCTAAAGTTACATTTGCACTACTGTTTATACTAATCGATCCTGAGATAGTCAAATTTCCTTCATTAACAAAAGAAGCATTTAAGCTTAAGTTTGAAAACGTTACTGTTCCCGTTGAAGCATTATAGAAATTGGTGCCAGAATTAAAGTTTAAATTTCCAGTATTTGCAAAATTCCCATAATTATTTATAGTCCAATTTCCATTATAATTTGGAGTTGTAGAGGGATTATAAGTAACATTTGGCCCTATGCATAATGTGTTTCCATTAAAATTATTTAGTTTACCGGTAAAATTTCCTGTACCAACTATACACACCACTTGACCCGATGTCAAATTGTGCGTTGCATTATTAGGTACTGTAATAGTGTATTGGCAACCCGAAGTACATTGTGCACTAAGATTTTGATTTGAAAAGGCAATCAACAGTAAGATTACGATTTTTAAATAATTTGTTTTCATGTTTTTTACAATTTATTTTTTTTGACACACCAAAACTAGATTGTTTTGATTAAATAATCGATAAAATGTATAAAATAATCGATGAAATACATCTTTTGTTGCTTAAAATTAAGTATAGTATTACATGTTCAAAATTTAAAAACAATCCATTAAATGCAAATTATACCGATAAAATGCACTCTTTTAATTTAATTGTAAGTTTGGGAGTATTTAATTTGGGAAATAAAAAAACGCCACTTTGGAATAAGTGACGTTTCAAATGTAGCGAGAGGGAGATTTGAACTCCCGACCTCAGGGTTATGAATCCTGCGCTCTAACCAACTGAGCTACCTCGCCAATTGGTAGCGGGTGCAAATATAAAATTATTATTAATGGTTGCAAACATTAATTAAGTATTTTTTTTATTTTTAAAAATGCTTTTTTTTTGGGGGATTATTCTATATATTTCCAAAAATTTTAAGATTAATCATGGACACTAAGATAAGATATGAGTTAGAATTTCCAATAAATTCCTCACCGCAGTTATTGTATCAATATATTTCTAATCCTTCTGGTTTACAAGAATGGTTTGCAGATAAAGTAAATTCTAGAGGTGAGTTCTTTACTTTTATATGGGATGATGTAGAAGAGTTTGCACGATTGGCATCCAAAAAATCTGGAGAAAAAATAAAATTTAAATGGATTGATGACAATAAAAAAGATACAGAGTTTTATTTTGAACTTAGAATTCTTGAAGATGAAATTACAAAAGATGTTTCTTTAATGGTGGTTGATTTTGCTTTAGAAGATGAAATAGAAGAAGCAAAACTTTTATGGGAAAATCAAGTTTCTGACTTAAAACATGTCATAGGTTCTAGTTAAAATAGTATAAAAACTTATATTTGCACCGTTTGGTATTAATACTAAACGGTTTTTTTTATGATAAATTTTAACGGCTCTATACAGAATTCAGATTTTAACGTGTCAATCACCAATCGTTCTTTTTTATTTGGTGATGGGATTTTTGAAACCATGAAAATAGTGGATGGAAAAATTCTTTTTTTTGAAGATCATTATTTTAGACTAATGGCTTCGATGAGAATTGTAAGAATGGAAATCCCAATGAATTTTACATTAGAGTTTATAGAAAATCAAATTTTAGATTTAGTTTCCCAACTTGCAATTTTAGAAGCTGCTCGTGTAAGATTTACAGTTTTTAGAAATGACGGTGGCTTCTATTCGCCAGTAACTAACGCTGTCTCTTACATCATTCAAGCAAATGCTATTGAAAGTAAATATTATTCTTTTGTAAATCAAAAATTTGAAGTTGATTTGTATAAAGACAATTTAATTTCAAAACAAATTCTTTCCACTTTAAAATCAACCAGCAAAATAGTACAGGTAACCGCAAGTGTTTTTGCCAAAGAAAATGAGTTAGATTCTTGCATAATGTTGAATGATTCAAAAAATGTAGTGGAAACAATTTCGGGAAATATTTTTATGTTAATGGATACTGTTTTAATAACGCCGCCAATTTCTGAAGGCTGTTTGAATGGGATAATGCGTAAACAGATTCTTGGATTAGCAAAGTTTTTTCCTGAAATTGAATTCAAAGAAGCAATTATTTCACCATTTGATTTACAAAAAGCCGACGAATTATTTTTAACAAATGTAATAATGGGAATTCAGCCTATATCAAAATATAGAAAAAAAGAATTTCAAAATATATTCACTAAAAAACTGTTAGAAAAATTAAACCAAACAATTTTAATTAATTAAGTATTGGATTTTCGGGAGCGTTTGACCATATTAGATAATCTCCACCAAGTTCAATGATTTTTTCTTTCCAAAATTCGTTAACTGATTTTTTTAAGATTTCATTTCCATAATCATTTTTGATTGCAATCCAAGAATTGGCCAACATTTCATTTTCTAACTGATTGCTTTCCCATCCTGAATATCCTAGAAAAAAGCGTATATTGTCTTTTTTTATAGCGTTGTTATTAATTAAATTCTTGGTAGTCTCAAAATCACCACCCCAAAAAATGCCATTAGAAATTTCAATACTATTGGGGATTAAATCTGGAATATTATGAATGAAATACAAATTATCTTGTTCGACAGGACCGCCATTATAAACTGTAAAATTTGCATTTACTTCGGGAAGTAAATCTTGAATACTATAATCTAAAGGTTTATTCATTATAAAACCAACCGAACCTTCTACGTTATGGTCTGCCAAAAGAATAACAGAACGATTAAAAGATAAGTCGTTAATGATTGAAGGTTCTGCAATTAATAAACTTCCTTTATTTAATTTTTCTGAAATCATATTCATAAAATTTTTAATAAATCTAATAAAAAGTATTTAAAAAAACTAATTTCAATCAATAAATCAAAAAAAGCCACATCAATTGATGTGGCTTTTAAGAGTATTTTTGTTAAGCTACTTATTAGTTTACCGAACCGTCTAATTCAGCACCAGCTTTGAATTTTACTACATTTTTTGCAGCAATTTTAATAGTTTTTCCAGTTTGAGGATTTCTACCATCTCTAGCCGCTCTTTTAGATACAGACCAAGATCCGAAACCTACTAAAGAAACTCTTCCACCTTTTTTCAAAGTGCTACCTACATTTCCTAAAAATGATTCTAATGCTAATTTTGCAGCAGCTTTTGTGATTCCAGCGTCAGCTGCAATTGCATCGATTAATTCTGATTTGTTCATAATAATAGTTATTAATTGTTGGTTAAACATTAAGTTATAATAAACAAAATTAATAGGAATTGCTTACCACGCAAGAGTTTTGATGTTTTTTTAGCTTTTTTGTTGATAACTTAAAACATTTGTTGATAAACCAATGCTTTTCATCGATTTTTATAATTTGGATGCCCTATTTTACTTGTGCTAAAGCTGAAAACTGAAGTCCATTTAAAAGTTCAGTAGTAGTCATTTTTTTCTTTCCAGGAAATTGTAATTCATTTAGTAATATAAATCCATCTTTGACAACAACTTTTAATTCTTTTTTGGTTGAAAGGAGTAAGCCTGTTTCCAAATCATGAGCTTCTTCAATAAAGTTAGCATCATAAATTTTTACATTCCATTCGTTGTCTTTATCCACAAAAAAACACCAAGCACATGGATAGGGTGACAAGCCTCGAATTAAGTTGTGTATTTCTTTTCCGCTTTTATTCCAATCAATTTTGCAATTTTCTTTGTTGAGTTTGTATGCAGTTTTTATTTCTGGGTTATCCTTTTGAATAGTTGTGCTTGCTTTTCCATTCTCAATCAAATTTAGTGTTTTTACAACGGCTTTGCTTCCTAAATTCATTAATCGATCATGCAATTCGCCTGCATTTTCATTCTGAGTAATTTCTATTTCTTTGGATAAAATCATAGCACCTGTATCAATTTTTTCATCAATATAGAATGTAGTCACGCCAGTTTTTAGTTCACCATTAATTATTGCCCAATTGATTGGAGCTGCACCACGATAATTTGGTAGTAAAGAAGCATGGAGATTGAATGTTCCTAATTTAGGCATTTTCCAAACTACTTCGGGAAGCATTCTAAAGGCAACAACAACTTGAAGATTTGCATTTAACCTTTTTAATTCCGCCAAGAAACTTTCGTCTTTTAGATTCGTTGGTTGCAAAAGAGTCAAATTGTTCTCTAAAGCATAATCTTTAACAGCTGAATATTTAATCTTTTGTCCTCGACCAGCGGGTTTATCTGCTGCAGTAACTATTCCAACTACATCATAATTGTTTTTAATGATGGTGTCTAAAATTCCAACAGCAAATTCGGGTGTTCCCATAAAAACGATGCGTAGCTTTTCCATTTAGTTCTTTTTTAGCGAATATAAATTAGTTGACTTTAGGATGATTCTGTTGTGTTCCATTAAAGTTTGAAGTGCAAAAATAACATCATCTTCATTAGCTTTAGTGCTCTTTTGAATTTCTCTTGAATTAAAATCATTGCTTTTTAATAATTCAATAATTTTTGACGGTAATTTGTCATTTTTTTTTGGAGATTTTTTTTTAGAAATACAAAAAGAACAAATGCCACAATCTTTTTCGATTGTTTCACCAAAATAGGCAAGTAGCGTTTTATTTTTACATTCTTTTGTATTGGAAGCATAAGCAACTACCGATTTTAGTTGTGCTATTTTTAAAGTATTTATTTTTTCTAAAGATTTAGTAACTCGATTGATGGTTCTTTCATCTTCTCGAACTTCGTTGAAAGTGATTGATGTATCATTTTTTTTAGAAAGTAATTCGATGATGTTTTTCTCTTTTAATTTTTCTAAAACTTTCAAAACTTTCGTTTCTGATGAATTTGATTTTTTGGCAATTAATTGCGTGTTAAAAACAGTATGCATATCATAAATTCCAGGATACGTTCTCAAAATGGTTAACATGATTTCCTCATCGTTTAAATTTAGGCTTATATAACGAATAACTTCTTTGGAAGGAATAGTAAATTGTAGTGATATTTTTTCTGAAAATTCTTGATTAAAAGTAATTATCCCTTGATTGTCTAGGAATTGTAGTGAGTTATAGGTTTTTAGAATAGGCAATTCATATTGAAGGCAAAACAGGTTAAAATTAAAATTAAATTGTTCTTCAATTCCTTCGCCATAACCTATTCTAAGGAAATTGCAGAGTTTGTTATAAACTAAATTCAAAAAGTTTTTGTCGGGTAAAACGAAGATAAACTGCGATTCAGCATGAAGTAAATCGGATGGATTTACCAAAAGGACTGCAAAAGATTTGTCACCATTTCTTCCAGCACGACCAGCTTCTTGATAATAATTTTCTAAATTACTCGGAAGATGCAGATGAATAACTGTTTTTACGTTGTCTTTGTCAATTCCCATCCCAAAAGCATTTGTGGCCACCATCACTTGAACTTTTTCATCCATCCAAAGTTTCATGTGATTTTCTTTGTCTTTTGCTAGTAATCCTCCGTGATAATAAGTGGCGGTAAATCCCATTTTTTCCAGTTGATTTGATACATCAATACACGATTTTCTATTGGTAACATATATAATAGAAGATTGCGGATTTTTTCTCAGAATTTGTTCTACCAAAAACAGTTTGTCTTCGACTACAAAAACCATATAAGCAAGGTTTTCTCTAGCAAAAGATTTTGTGAAAACCTTACAATCTTTAAGTTCCAATTTTTCAATAATATCTTTTTGAACGCGTTCTGTAGCAGTAGCTGTTAATGCTAAATAAGGTACTTTAGGAAAATATTCTTTTAATTGGTTAATCTTTAAATAAGCAGGACGAAAATCATTTCCCCATTGCGAAATACAATGTGCTTCATCTATAGCGATTAGATTTATTGGAAGATTTTTTATCCGTTCTAAAATCCAATCATTTTGCAACCGTTCAGGTGAAAGATATAAAAATTTATAATTACCATATTGGCAATTGTCTAGTAATTCGATGATTTCGTTTTCATGAATACCACCCGTTAATGCGATGGCTTTTATCCCTTTGTTTTGAAGATTCTGAACTTGGTCTTTCATCAAAGCTACCAATGGTGAAATGACCAAACACAATCCATCTTTCATAAGTGCTGGAATTTGAAAACAAATTGATTTTCCGCCACCTGTTGGCATTAAAGCAAAAGTATCTTGTTCTTCAACTACCGAATTGATAATGTCTTCTTGAAGTGATCTAAAAGATTCGTGTTTCCAATAAAGTTTAAGAATTTCTAATGCTTTTGACATGTATAAAAGTTGATTTCCTTTGAAAGTATCAAAGCTAATGAAATTTACAATAAAAAAGAATGTACTAGGTATTAATCCAATTCACTCAAAATAAATTGAATACGTTCTTCTATAGTTCCAGTTGGAACTTCAATCAATTGATAATCGTATTTTTTATAAGTTTCTTTTAAATGATCGTATATCAATTTGGCTTGTTCAAAATTTTCATAACGTGCCTCATCACTCACATATATGTTTTCCCAAGGAGGTAATAAAAATATTTTCGAGTATCTAATATCGTTGCAAGCTTTATCAAAAAAAGAGGGATAACTATCGCCAATGTAATGCATGTATGCCAAAATATCAGGAACACCACGGTCTAAAAAAACAATTTCGTTTGCGTCCTGAACAGCCTTGTCAAATTGTTTTTTTCTACCTTCTAACAATAATTCACTAAAGAGAAGTGGTTTTTCAAGAAATAACTGTTCAATTCCTTGTTTTTTGGCCTCAAGTGTTATTTGTCTAGAAATTTCGGGAAAACATGAGTAACCTTGTTCGATTAATCCATCGATTATTGTTGTTTTTCCAGTTCCTGGTCCGCCAGTAATTACAATTATTTCTTTCTCCAAAATTTTTGAAATAAGTGGCAAATTTATTGAAAGTATTTAAGAAACATCGTTTAAATCAGATTTTTTAATTAATAATTTGGTTTTATTCATTTTTTTGCAAAAACTCAAAAAATCAATTTTTAAATTCAATTGAGAATAGTACTTTTGCACATGCAACACAACGTACTTATTTTAGATTTTGGCTCGCAATATACACAACTAATTGCACGCCGCGTTCGCGAATTAAACATATTCTGCGAAATTTTTCCTTACAACAACATTCCAACTGATTTGTCGTCATACAAAGCAGTAATTCTTGGCGGAAGTCCTTACTCTGTTCGCTCTGAAGATGCTTTGCAAATTGATATGTCCAATTTTCGTGGAAAAATGCCATTATTAGCAGTGTGCTACGGTGCGCAATATTTGGCTCATTTTTCAGGAGGTGAAGTAGCTGCTTCTACTATTAGAGAATATGGAAGAGCAAATTTGACTTATATAAAAGAAAACGAAATTTTCTTTGAAGATGTTAACCTAAATTCTCAAGTTTGGATGAGTCATAGTGACTCCATAAAGCATTTGCCAAACAATGGTATTAAACTAGCGAGTACCAAAGATGTTGAAAATGCTGCTTATAGAATTGATGGCGAAACTACTTATGCTATTCAGTTTCATCCAGAAGTATATCATTCAACAGATGGAAAACAAATTCTTGAAAATTTCTTAGTGAAAATTGCTCAAGTTCCTCAAAATTTTACGCCAAATGCGTTTGTAGAAGATTGTGTTAAAGAATTACAAGAAAAAGTTGGAAACGACAAAGTAGTTCTTGGGCTTTCTGGCGGTGTTGATTCGACAGTTGCAGCGGTTTTATTGCACAAAGCAATTGGGAAAAATCTCTATTGCATATTTGTAAACAATGGTTTGCTTCGGAAAAATGAATTCGAAAATGTTTTAGAACAGTATAAAGGGATGGGGTTAAATGTTAAAGGAGTTGATGCCTCAAAACGTTTTCTTTCTGCTTTAGCCGATATTGAAGAGCCAGAGTTAAAACGAAAAGCTATTGGTAGAGTTTTTATTGAAGTTTTTGATGACGAAGCACATCAAATTGAAGATGTAAAATGGTTGGCACAAGGAACAATTTATCCTGATGTTATTGAGTCTGTTTCAGTAAAAGGACCAAGTGCCACTATTAAATCACACCATAATGTTGGCGGATTACCTGATTTTATGAAACTTCAAATTGTAGAACCACTCCGAATGTTATTTAAAGATGAAGTTCGAAGAGTTGGAAAAACACTTGGTATTGATGCAGAGCTTTTAGGAAGACATCCTTTTCCAGGTCCAGGTTTGTCGATTAGAATTTTAGGTGCCATCACTCCAGAAAAAGTGCAAATTTTACAAGAAGTCGATGCTGTTTTTATCAACGGTTTGAAAGAACATGGTTTGTATGATAAAGTATGGCAAGCGGGTGCTATTTTACTTCCAGTAAATAGTGTTGGTGTTATGGGTGATGAACGTACTTATGAAAAAGTTGTAGCGCTTCGTGTGGTTGAATCTACTGATGGAATGACAGCAGATTGGGTACATTTGCCTTATGATTTTTTGATGAAAATTTCCAATGAAATAATTAATAAAGTCAAAGGTGTTAATAGAGTAGTGTATGATATTAGCTCAAAACCACCAGCCACTATAGAATGGGAATAGTTTTTGTTAACAGTAAATAGTTAATGAAAATAAATACATTTATCATTGATGTTAAAAAGTTTTACTAACTTTAGACGTTAATTTATTATGATTGAGAATATGAAAAACAACATAGCTTTCTTGCTTTTAGTGTTTACTAGTTTTGTTTTTGCAAAACAAGATAAATATTTAAAACATACTGTTAGTCAAGGAGAAACCATTACACAAATTGCTCAAAAGTATAAAGTTACTCCATTTGATATCTATAAGTTAAATCCTGATTCTCAAAAAGGGATACAGTTAAATTCAGTATTGCTAATTCCTTCAAATGGAAATTCTGTAACTACTTCTCAAGTTAAAACTCAGGTTTTGCCAACTCGAAAAGCTACAACGCATTTAGTGCTGCCAAAAGAAACGCTTTTTAGTTTGTCGAGAATGTATAATGTTTCGGTTGATGAAATTAAAAATGCAAATGTAGAGTTGTTGAAGAATGGATTAAAGATTGGTCAAAATGTAGTCATTCCTGCTAGTGATGGAACTTCTGCTTTTTCAGAAAACAGTGTAACATCTGCTCCAAAAGAAGTGGTGAAATCAGTTTCTAAACCCGAATCAAAACAAGAGTCAAAACAACAAGTAACATCAAATTCAACGGAAAAATTTCATGTCATCGCTCCTAAAGAAACCAAATTTGGGATTTCAAAGATGTATGGCATTACCATTCAAGAATTAGAACGATTAAATCCAGAAATCGTAAGTAGTTTTCCAATAGGTTTGCGTTTGGTTATTTCAGGAAATCCTGCTACACAAGCCGTTTATGATACTACAAAATCAACTTCAACAACAGGTAATTCTTCTGGTTTTTCGACCAAAAGATATTTAGAAGAATATGTTGTTCGACCAAATGAAACGGTTTATAGTATTTCAAGGGATTATGGCATTTCCGAACAAGAACTACTTTATTTGAATCCAGAATTGAAAAAAGCATTAAAACTTGGGATGATTCTTCGTGTTCCTAAAGGTCAAAAAAAGGAAGTTTTTATAAAAGAAAAATTGGATTTGGTAAAAACCATTAAAGCAGATAAAAAGAAAAAATTGGTAATGTTGTTGCCGTTTAATGTTTCCAAAATTCAAAGTGATACAGTAAATTCAACCGAAGCTAGATTAAAACGCGACAAGTTTTTAAACCTAACTTTAGATTTTTATTCAGGTGCTTTGATGGCAATTGATTCTGCTAAAACGTTAGGGTTGAATATAGACGTAAAAATTTATGATTCGCAAGAAACTAAAAACACCTCAAGTTTGGTAGAACTTTATACGAATCATAGTTTTGAAAATGCGGATGCAATACTTGGACCTTTTTATCAATCCAATGTTGAAAAATTAGCAGAATGGTTGATTAATGCTAACACGCCAATTATTTCTCCATTGTCAAAAGAATACGGTAAAAGTTATCCAAACCTTTATCAATCGTTGCCATCCGAAGACAAAATGCGGAACACGATGTTTGATTACATGCGCAGCAAACAAGGAAATATTGTTGCAGTAATAGACTCAAAGAAACAAAGTATTTATGATTACTTTTCTAAAAATCAACCGGATGTAAAAATTATTGGTTTGAGTGAAAAAGGCACTTTGGTAGCTGATAGTTTGAATGTTCGTCTTTCTAAAACAAGACCAAATTACGTGGTTTTAGTTACCGAAAAAACCTCTATGATATTGAACACAACCAATATTATGCAAAAGTTAAAACAAGAGTATCAAATGCAATTGGCAATATTAGAATACAATGAAACACTTGATTTTGAAGAAGTAAAATTGGCCAATTTGACCAATTTAAACATGATGTATCCATCGATTACAAAACCAAATGATAGTGCTATGAATACTGGTTTTGAAAACAGTTATAAAAAACAAAACAATGTTTTTCCTAATCAATTTGCTGTTAGAGGATTTGATGTTACCTTTGATACTTTATTGCGTTTGTCTCAAGAAAAAACATTTGAAGAAACTATTCAATCCGCATCTACGGAATATGTAGAAAACAAATTTGATTATGATCAATCCGAAGCGGGCTATGTAAATAATGGTGTTTTCGTTTTATATTATGATACTGATTTAACCATTAAAGAAGCAAAATAATGCCAACCTCAAAAATTACTTATCAAGGAGAATTAAGAACAATTTGTATTCATCTACAATCAGGAACAGAAATTTTAACTGATGCTCCAACAGACAATCACGGTAAAGGAGAAGCCTTTTCACCAACAGATTTAGTTGCCACTGCTTTAGGAAGTTGTATGGTTTCCATTATGGCAATAAAATCTAAAGATTTAGGAGTTGATTTAAAAGACTCAACAATTGAAGTAACCAAAATTATGCAATCTGAACCTAGAAAAATTGCAGAAATTATAGTGGTTTTGAATATGTCAATTTCCACAGATGATAAAACCAAAATCATATTAGAAAGAGAGGCAAACACTTGTCCAGTATTATTAAGTTTGCATCCAGATATTAAAAAGAAAGTCACTTTTAATTGGAAGTGATTTATTTTGTAAATTAGCGCTTATGAATAACGAAAAAGAAATTATTGATGATTTAGTTGTAGGTGGGATTATTGGAGCTTCGTTAGGTGCTTTAATTTCAAACGACAAAGGAAAAGGAGCAACAATTGGTGCAATTGCTGGAGCAGCACTTTTTGCAACGTTTAATGCGCATGAAAGCGCAAAAAAAGAAAATCTTACTTTAGTTTATGAAGAAAATGGAGTGATTTATGAAGAGCATAACGGAAAAAGAAGGGTTTTGAAAAACCTAGAAAGACTTAATATTGTTCCGAAAAAAAGCTACAAATTAAAATAAATGTCAGTAAAAAGATTGAGAATATTTGCTGGTCCAAATGGTTCAGGGAAAACTACAATACTTAAAAAATTAACTCAAGAAATTCCTTTTGGAGTTTATGTCAACGCTGATGACATTGAAAAATCATTACGACAAACCAATTCTTTAATTTTTGATTTTTATCAAATAATTGTTGATGAAGATGAAATTAAAACTTTCTTTAAACAAAGTCAATTTTCTCCTAAAAAAACAAACAATTCAACTCTATATAAAAAATTAACTATTAAAGAGAATACATTATTTGTATCGGGCGAAATTAATTCCTATTTAGCAGCAGATTTAGCAGATTTTATTAGAAAAAAATTACTCTCAAATGGATTGTCATTTACATTTGAAACAGTAATGAGTCATGAGTCTAAATTGCAATTTATTAAAAGCGCAAAAGAATTAGGATATAAGATTTATTTATATTTTTCAGCTACTGAAGATCCAAAAATTAATATTAATAGAGTTGGAATTAGAGTTTCTCAAAACGGACATAATGTAGAAGATATTAAAATAGAAGAGCGATATTACAGATGTTTAAGTTTGTTGAAAAATGCAATCTTGTTAACAGATAGAGCATATATTTGGGATAATTCTAGTATTGTAGCAGTTTTATTTGCAGAAATAACCAATGGGAACGATATAAAAATTATAGATGAAGAAAATGTTCCAAACTGGTTTTATGATTATGTGATTCAAAAAAAATGAATAACCAACAAGAACAACTCATCAAACTTTCACAAACAAAAATGCCTTATGGTAAATATGAAGGCAAATATCTCATTGACTTGCCTGAATATTATATAGTATGGTTAAACAATAATAGACTACCAAAAGGTAAGCTTGGCGAACAACTCAAACTTATTTACGAACTCAAATTAAACGGTTTAGAAGAAATTGTTCGAACGATTAGAAACAAATATTCAAAGTAAAAACTCCAAGAAAAAACAATTTCAAAATTGAACCAATTTCTCATTGGCACATTGACTAATTAATCGTATTTTTGCCTCGTTTTTCACAACTACAACAACACAACAACTAAACTAATGAATCAAACAAAATACATTTTTGTTACTGGCGGTGTGACTTCTTCTCTTGGAAAAGGAATCATTGCTGCGTCTTTGGCAAAACTACTTCAAGCCAGAGGTTACCGAACAACTATTCAAAAATTTGATCCTTACATTAATGTCGATCCAGGAACATTAAATCCTTATGAACATGGCGAATGTTTTGTAACAGATGATGGAGCAGAAACTGATTTGGATTTAGGTCATTATGAACGATTTTTGAATGTACCAACATCGCAAGCCAATAATGTTACTACAGGAAGAGTGTATCTTTCAGTAATTGAAAAAGAACGTCGTGGAGAGTTTTTAGGCAAAACAGTTCAAGTTGTTCCTCATATCACTAATGAAATTAAAGACAGAATGCAATTGCTTGGAAAATCGGGCAATTTTGATATTGTAATTACAGAAATTGGTGGAACAGTTGGTGATATTGAATCACTACCTTATATTGAGTCAGTGCGTCAATTAGTATGGGAATTGGGCGAAAACAATGGAATTGTAATTCATTTAACGCTAGTGCCATTTCTTGCCGCTGCTGGCGAATTGAAAACAAAACCAACACAACATTCCGTAAAAACGTTGATGGAAAGTGGAATCAAAGCTGATATTTTAGTGTGCAGAACGGAATATGAATTGTCTGAAGAATTACGTCAAAAATTGGCGTTATTTTGCAACGTAAAACGTGAAGCAGTTATTCAATCTATCGATGCATCTACAATTTATGAAGTGCCTAATTTAATGCTTGAAGAAGGTTTGGATGTAGTAGCTTTAAAAAAATTAAGTTTATCCGAACAAAAAATACCCGATTTAACCAATTGGAATACATTTCTTGACCGATTAAAAAATCCAAAATACACTGTTAATGTTGGGTTGGTTGGAAAATATGTTGAATTACAAGACTCCTATAAATCGATTTTGGAAGCTTTTATTCATGCAGGTGCTGCCAATGAAACTAAAGTAAATGTAATTTCTATTCATTCTGAATACTTGGATGCCAATTCGGCAGACAAGCAACTTAAAAATCTAGACGGCATACTTGTTGCTCCAGGTTTTGGCGAACGCGGAATAGAAGGTAAAATTGAAACCGTTCGTTATGCAAGAGAAAATAATATTCCATTTTTTGGTATTTGTTTAGGAATGCAAATGGCAGTAATTGAATTTGCTAGAAATGTAGTTGGATTGAAAGAGGCGAATTCTACCGAAATGAATGAAAACACACCAAATCCGGTAATTTCGATTATGGAAGAACAAAAAAACATTACGGATAAAGGTGGAACAATGCGTTTGGGTTCTTGGAAATGTGATTTAGACAACAACTCTTTGGCACATTCGATATATAATAATTTACAAATTGAAGAACGTCATCGTCATCGTTATGAATTCAATAATAAATATAGAAGTCAATTAGAGGAAAATGGATTGAAAGCATCTGGTGTAAATCCGGATACTGGTTTGGTAGAAATTATCGAATTAGAAAACCATCCGTTTTTCATTGGTGTACAGTATCATCCAGAATATAAAAGCACCGTTGCCAATCCACATCCAATTTTTGTTAGCTTTGTGGCGGCAATGAAAAAACATAAAAACAATTAAAAGTTACTGAACGCGTTCAGCATTATTATGGAACAAAAAAATAAATTTGATTTAAATTCATTAATAGGTTTTGCCTTGATTTTTGTGATTATCATTTGGATAATGACCAATAGTAAAAATTCGGAAGAGCAAAAACAACTAGACAAAGTAAAACAAGAACAAGTTGATAAGGAAAAGAAAACCGTTCCCGCACAAACAATTGCTGAAACACTAAAAGACTCTACAGTTACAGATACTGCCAAGGTTGAAAAATTAAAATCTGTTTTAGGAAGTTTTGCCTATTCTGCATCGTTGCCTTCTGCAAAAGATAGTATTACTACCATAGAAAACGAATTATTAGTTTTAAAAGTAGCTAATAAAGGTGGCTATATCAGCGAAGTTACGTTGAAAGACTATAAGCGCTTTGATAAAAACTCTAAAGAATTAGTTTCGTTAATAAAGAATAACAATTCAAATTTTAATTTAGAATTAAAAACAAATGACAATAGAATATTAAATTCAAAAGATTTATATTTTCAACCAACATTGACTAAAAATGACGAAAGTCAGATTCTTTCAATGAAGTTAAAAGCTGGTCCAAATGAATTTTTAGAATATAAATATGTATTGAACAACAAAAACTACATGTTGGATTTTGAAATTCAAACACAAGGATTAGCTAAAGTTTTAAATACGTCTAAACCTTCTAATTTAGAATGGGATTTAAAAGCCTATCGAAATGAAAAAAGTATTTCTTATGAAAACAGATATGCAGAGTTGTATTTTGAACATAAAAATGGAAAAGTTGATTACGCTGGTCTTGGCTCACAAGAAGATAAAGATTTAGAAAATGCAACATTCATTGCTTTTAAACAACATTTTTTCTCTTCAATTTTATTGACAAAAACGCCAATTGAAGGAGCAAGCATTCATTCAACAAATTTGGTTCATGATGAAGATAAAGACACCATCTTTACAAAACAATTCAAAACTATTTTACCATTAGCCTATAAAAATGGTGAGTTAGATTATAAAATGAATTGGTATTTTGGACCAACAGACTATAAAATTTTAAATTCTTATGACCGAAATATAGAGCACATTGTTCAATTAGGCTGGGGAATTTTTGGTTGGATTAACAAGTTTATTTTCGTTCCTCTTTTTGGTTTTTTAAGTAACTTCATGTCGCTTGGCATCACAATTATTGTATTTACAATTTTGATTAAACTTGCCATGTCGCCCATTACATTTAAATCATTTTTGTCACAAGCAAAAATGAAAGTATTGCGTCCTGAAATTACAGAACTTGGTGAAAAATTTAAAAAAGATCCAATGAAAAAACAACAGGAAACCATGAAATTATACAACAAAGCTGGAGTAAATCCGATGGCAGGTTGTATTCCGGCATTGATTCAAATTCCTTTTGTTTATGCGTCATTTCAGTTTTTCCCATCTGCAATACAATTGCGCCAACAAAGTTTCCTTTGGGCAGATGATTTGTCTTCATTTGATCAAATTTTCAAATTGCCTTTTAGAATTCCAATGTATGGCGACCATGTGAGTTTGTTCCCAATTTTGGCAGCAATTGCAATTTTCTTTTATATGAAAATGACTTCGGGAGATCAAGCTATGGCACAACCACAACAAGAAGGAATGCCCGATATGAGCAAAATCATGAAAGTGATGATTTATATTTCACCATTAATGATGTTGATTTTCTTCAATAGTTATGGTTCTGGTTTGAGTTTGTATAACTTTATGTCCAATTTAATTACTATTGGAATCATGCTGGTCATCAAAAAGTATTTTATTGATAGCGATAAAATTCATGCTCAAATTCAAGAAAACAAAACAAAACTTAAAAAAGAAAGTAAGTTCCAAAAGAAAATGCGTGAAATGATGGAACAAGCTGAAGCACAAAAGCAATTGAAAAATAAAAAGTAAAGTTTTTTTAATGTTTATTAAAAGTTCTGTTTTTTGAAGTTTATCTTTAACAAACAGAACTTTTTTGCTTTCACCAAAAATGAAAGTGGTAATTAGTAGGTTATAGAAATATGAGGAAAACCTATGCTAACAGTTTTATTAGCTCTAGGTTTCTTAAAACAACGGATATTTTTGCATTTGTAAAAGAAAATTCAATTTCAAATCATAATGAAGTACTTCTTAATCAAAATAGAATTACAAAACCGTCCATTATTTTAGGTGATTTTGATATTGTTATTCTTTCTGTTAAACCACAAGATTTCAAGTCGGTAGCAAAACAAATTAAATCATTTTAAAAAATCAGTTATATTTCCTGTCATGGTAGGTGTAACTATTAAGACGATTTCTACAGTAGTATATTGTTCAAAAGTACTGCCTTCCATGCCAAATACTCCAACGCAAATAGGACAATGACTGTTTTTATAGCATCAACTACTGTTGACCGAAAGAACTATTTATTATTCAAAACCTAATCAATACTACTGGAAAATCGGTCTTTGTAGAAGATGAAAATTTAATTAATGCTGCTACTGCCAGTTCTGGTTCTGGTCCAGCTTATGTTTTTTATTTTATACAAGTATGATAAATGCAGCTGTTGAACTTGGATTTAATGAATCAGAAGCAGAGTTGTGGTAATCAAACTTTTTTGTGGTTTATTATTAATTAAAAACAGTATTACACTTTCAAATACGGAACGGATATAAGGGTAGCTTCAAAAGGAGGAACAACCAAAAGTGCACTCCATGTTTTTGAAAAACAAAATTATTTAAGGAATTTTAGTAGCAAGCAAACTTAAGGAAGAATTAGGTTTTATAAAAAAAAGCTCCAAAAAATTTGGAGCTTTAGGTATTCATAGCAATAATTTTATTAGTTCAAATTTGGTAATAATACTTTATCAATTGCATGAACAATACCGTTAGAACACTGTACATCTGTTAAAACAATATTTTTATTTACACTTGATCCAGAATCATCAATTGAAGTTCCCGATATACTAAATGATTGTCCTTGTAAAGTAGTGATGGCTCCAGTAGGAATTGCATTTGATAAAACATTTGCATTTCCAACTACATGATATAATAAAACCGCGGTTTTGTTCGCATCTGATAAACCTGTGTATAAATTTAAAGTAGCGGTATCAAATGCCGAATTTATTGGTGCAAAAACTGTAAATGGTGAACCAGTAGTTCCATCTAAAGTTGGTACTAACCCTTGGTCAACTAATAAACCAGTAACAATACTTAAATTAGGATTTGCAATTGCATGGTTTTTAATTGTTGGTAATCCTATCACTCTGTCAACAACGTGAATAACTCCATTTGATGCAAGAATATTAGCACTAGTTAAAATTACATTTGCACCTCCATTATTAACACCTCCATTAATTTTTACCCCAGCAGTTAAATCAATATACATACTTAAGGTATTTGTTGACGATGCAGTTCCTTTTGCTAAAGTTTTATAGTAACCAGTCATTAGTTCAGAACTCGTAAATGATTCTGATAAAACATGATTTTTCAAGATTTCAGTCAAAATTGGAACTGGAACATCATTAATGGTTGCATAAGGCGTTGTAGCTAAAAAAGTTGCAAATGCAGCATTTGTAGGTGCAAAAACAGTAAAATCTCCACTACTGTTAAATGTATTTACTAAATTAGTTCTTTGTAGTGCTTCCACTAAAGTGCTTAAGTCTCCATTTGCTGAAGCAATTTCAGCAATAGTTTTTGGTTGTGAATTGTTGTCATCATTACTACATGACGGTAGAGTAATTGCGATTGCAAAAACCATTAAAGATTTAAATAGATTTTTCATAGATATTGATTTTAAATTAATGTTTTGTTTAATTTTTTTTGTAAAAGTATAAACAAATGTTTAATAAAAAAAGCAAAATGTTAAACAAAATAAATTTTTATAAATAAATTAACAGTATTGTTTAGCATAAATGATTTTGAAAATCAGTATGTAACCATTTTTTGCTACAATTTTTTTTTTGTTGTTGTATAAAAGTTAAACAATTTATAATAAAAAAAAATATCTTTAAAAATATACTTTTTTCATACTATTTACGTTATTATTCATAATACTCTTAAATCACATATAATGAAAAAAATATTATTGCTGTATATACTAAGTACCTCAATTCTTTATTCCCAAGATATAAACAAGTTAGATAATAACGGAAAAAAAAATGGTTTGTGGAAAGGTGTTCACGAAGAATCGCAACGACCAAGATATGAAGGAACATTTAATCACGGCAAAGAAGTAGGTGTTTTTAAATTTTTTGATGATACTAAGGCTGGAACTGTTATTGCTACTAGAGAATTTAACCCAAAAGATGATTCTTGCTATACTATTTTTTACAATCAAAAAAATAATAAAGTTAGCGAAGGAAAAGTGATCAACAAGCAATTTGAAGGTGAATGGAAATATTATCATGAAGATTTACCCATTATTATGACTTTAGAATTTTATGTAAAAGGAAAATTAAATGGTGTTCGAAAAGTATTTTTCAAAAGTGGAGAATTAGCCGAAGAAACCAATTACATTGATGGAGTTAAAAACGGAACTTCAAAGATTTATCTCGAAAATGGTGTGGTAATAGAAGATACTAATTATAAAAATGGAGAATATGATGGAAAAGCCATTTTTAGAACTTCGGACAATCAAATTTCAGCTGAAGGTGTATTTAAAAATGGAAAAAAAGTTGGTATTTGGAAAATTCTTGAAAAAGAAACTTTGAAAAATGTTAACATGAACCTTCAAGGAAAGAAATTCCAAAAAAGAGTTAAACCATTAGAAGAACAATAAATATTAAAGTAATTTTGCTGTAAATTTTTTTACAATAAAATGAAACGAGTTGTAGTTGGACTTTCAGGAGGTGTTGATTCTAGTGTTGCTGCTTATTTGTTAAAGGAACAAGGATATGAAGTCATAGGGCTTTTTATGAAAAACTGGCACGATGATTCGGTCACTATTTCCAATGAATGTCCTTGGCTAGAAGATAGTAACGATGCGCTTTTGGTTGCCGAAAAACTCGGAATTCCATTTCAAACGGTTGATTTAAGCGAACAATACAAAGAAAAAATCGTTGACTATATGTTCAACGAATATGAAAAAGGACGCACTCCAAATCCTGATGTATTGTGTAATAGGGAAATAAAATTTGATGTTTTTATGAAAATCGCGCTTTCTCTTGGTGCCGATTTTGTTGCGACTGGTCATTATTGTAGAAAAGGTGAAATTAAAGTGGATGGAAAACCTGTCTTTCAATTATTAGCTGGAAAAGATGAGAATAAAGATCAATCTTATTTCCTTTGTCAATTATCTCAAAATCAATTGACTAAAGCATTGTTTCCAATAGGAGAATTGACAAAACCTCAAGTTAGAGAAATTGCCGGCAAATTAGACTTAATTACAGCCGAAAAAAGAGATTCTCAAGGATTATGTTTTATTGGAAAAGTTAGATTGCCCGAATTCTTGCAACAACAATTACAACCCAAAGAAGGATTTATCTATGAAATTGATGCTCAAAGTGAAATCTATTCAAAAGCAATTCCAGAGTTTAAATCCTTAGAAGAACAATTGATTTTTGAATCAACTTCGATTACCTATTTACCCGAAAACGGAAAAGTAGTTGGAAAACATCAAGGTGCACATTATTTTACCATAGGACAACGCAAAGGGTTGAATGTTGGCGGAACAAAAGAAGCTCTGTTTATTATTGCAACTGATGTCAATTCTAATGTAATCTATACGGGTCAAGGTCACAATCATCCTGGTTTGTTTAAAAAAACATTAAAAGTGCAACCTTCAGAAGTTCATTGGATTCGAGAAGATTTAAAATTAAAAAATGGAGAATCTTTAAATGTGAAAGCCAGAATTCGCTACCGACAAGAATTACAAAATGCTACACTATATCAATTTGAATCTGGATTATATGTTTCTTTTAAAAATCCACAATCTGCTATTACTGAAGGCCAATTTGTAGCTTGGAATATTGATGAAGAATTAGTTGGTTCAGGAGTAATTTCGTAATTTAGTGCTTTCAATTTAGAAAGCTATGAAAAAAATTCTAGTATCATTTTTATTGGTATCATTCTTAAATGCATTTTCTCAAGAAGATGCGTGGGTTTATTTTAATGACAAACCAAATGCACAAACTTTTTTGGACAATCCTTTGTCAATGTTATCTCAAAGAGCTTTAGACAGAAGGGAGAATCAAGGAATAACGTTGACAGTTCAAGATACTCCCATTTACGAACCTTATGTTGATCAAATTTCAAATGCAGATGGAATAACTGTAATGGCACAATCCAAGTGGTTAAATTGTGTTCACGTTCGAGGAGAACTTACAAATATTCAATCTTTGACAAATTTTTCTTTTGTAAATCACATTCGTTTTGCTGATAATTCTTTGAATAATAGATTTTCAAATCCAAATCCAATTCAGGTTATAAACAAACAATTGGATGTTCAATCCAATTTTAATTACGGAAATTCAACGAATCAAATTCAAATGTTGAATGCTCAAATATTGCATCAACAAGATTATACTGGGCAAGGAAAAATAATTGCAGTATTGGATTCAGGTTTTATAAATGTTAACTCTACTGCACCGTTTCAACGATTGTTTGATAATAATTTGATTCTTGGCGGTTACAATTTTGTTTCGCACAATTCAGATGTCTATTCGCTTCACAATCATGGAACGAGTACACTTTCATGTATGGGAGCATTTGTAGATGGTCAACTTGTTGGTACAGCTCCAGATGCAAGCTATTATCTTTTTGTAACCGAAGATGTTGCTGCCGAAAATCCAGTAGAAGAAAGTTACTGGGTACAAGCAGCCGAAGAGTCAGATAGACTAGGAGCAGATGTTATTTCAACGTCACTTGGATATTTTGAATATGATAATCCAAATTATAGTTATCAATATAGTGATTTAACGGGTGACCATGCTTTTATTTCGCAAGGAGCCAATATAGCTTTTTCCAAAGGAATGATAGTTGTAGCAAGTGCAGGAAATTCTGGCGCAACAAACAATCCAAATATTGGAGTGCCAGCAGAAGCCACTAATGTACTTGCAGTTGGTGCTGTTCAAGCCAATGAAACCTATGCATTATTTAGTTCAATTGGACCAAGTTTCGACGGAAGGATAAAGCCGGATGTTATGGCACAAGGACAACAATCTACTGTTGCAAATACTGCAGGACAAATAACTTCGGCCAACGGTACATCATTTTCATGTCCTATAATGGCAGGTGCCATCACAAGTTTTTGGAGTGCTATTCCTTGGGCAACGAACCAGCAAGTACTTGATTTTGTTAAACAATCTGCAGATCGATTTTTGTCTCCTGACGATCAATTTGGGTATGGAATACCTGATTTTCAAATCGCGCTTGCTATGGCACAATTGTCAACAAATGAAAGTTTGATTAAAAAGTTTACACTTTATCCAAATCCAACAAATGATAAAATTTCAATAAATTTTCCAAATACTATTGATGAGATAAATTTTATTTTATATAATAATTTGGGTCAAAAAATAATTGAAAAAAACATTAAAAATGAATTTCCTCAAATTTCACTTGAAAATAATTCGTCAGGAATATATTTTTATACTTTTCAATCTAAAAGTGATTTCCAATCGGGAAAAATAATTAAAAATTAAAGGTTTTTAAATGAATAAAATTACACAACTTTTCAATATAAAATATCCAATTATTCAAGGCGGAATGATATGGAACAGTGGCTATAAATTAGCAAGTGCCGTTAGTAATGCTGGCGGTTTGGGATTAATAGGAGCAGGCTCAATGTATCCAGAGGTTTTAAGAGAACATATTCAAAAATGCAAAAAAGCAACAAACAAACCTTTTGGGGTGAACGTTCCTATGTTGTATCCTAATATTGAAGAAATTATTCAAATTATTATAGAAGAAGGTGTTAAAATTGTATTCACTTCTGCTGGAAATCCAAAAACATGGACTAGTCACTTGAAAGAAAACGGCATTACAGTTGTTCATGTTGTGAGTAGTTCCAAATTTGCTTTAAAAGCCCAAGAAGCTGGAGTAGATGCCGTAGTTGCAGAAGGATTTGAGGCCGGTGGACATAACGGAAGAGAAGAAACGACAACATTAACATTAATTCCAATGGTTAAAGAAAAAATTCAAATTCCATTGATTGCTGCTGGTGGTATTGCAACTGGACGCGGAATGTTGGCAACTATGATACTTGGTGCTGATGGGGTACAGATGGGTAGTAGATTTGCTGCTTCAATTGAAAGTTCAGCACATGAAAATTTTAAAAAAACAATAACTGAAACTGGTGAAGGTGATACTCAATTAACTTTAAAAGAATTAGCACCAGTTCGATTGATTAAGAATAAATTCTATAACGATGTACAAGAATTATATTCCACTTGTCCTTCAAAAGAAGCGTTAGAACAGCTGCTTGGAAAACGTAGGGCAAAACGCGGAATGTTTGAAGGAGATTTATTAGAAGGTGAGTTAGAGATTGGACAAATTGCAGGTATTATTCACGACATTTCAACTGTAGAACAAATTATTGATTCTGTTCTTTTTGAATTTAATTTTGCAAAAGACGAGCTACAAAAAAACAGCTTTTAATTGCATTAAATTTCATTCTTACAAATAATTTTCCGTCATAAGTTATTAACATATTTTTTTAAATATTTAATCTAAAATAGTATTGATAACTTTATTTTAAATATTTCTTGTTTATTAAACACTTGTTTTAAAGGTGTTTATGTGTTTTTTTAAATTTTTATTTCTCATGATTTATGTTTATTAGTTTGTTTATAACATTTTAATAACTCTTTTTTTATGACTTTAATAAAGCGTAATATTATAAAAGCTATTCTGCATTAATTCAAAACGGTTGTTTTTATTGAAATTTTAGTCATGAATTTGAAACTGATTTTTCAATTTTTTAGGAAATAGCTTTTATATTTATGTGTATGGGGAAAATTACTAGTTTCAGAAAAAATACTTTTTCGTTTTACTTTTTGCTATTTCTTTTAGGAGTAGGTGCTAATGGTTTTTCTCAATGTCCAACGGTTGCAAATACAACACAATCTTTTTGTGATTCTCAATCGCCAACAGTTGCGGATTTGGTGGCAACAAATAATGGTGGTGGTGTAGTGTGGTATGATACTGCAGTGTCAACAACTCCATTGTTAGCGTCAACTCCTTTAGAGTCAGGGGAAGATTATTTTGCTGATGATAATACTGGAACTTGTGGAGTAAGACAATCGGTCACGGTGTCGATTGTGTCAAGACCAATTAGATTATTAGCAGCTATTATACTTTGTCAAGAATCGGTTGTTTCAGATTTAAATTTATATATAATTGGTAATAATGTTAAATGGTACACTACGGCTACTGGGGGATCTCCATTAAATCCAACAGATCCAATTTCTAATGGTGCTTATTATGCAAGCCAAACAAATCCTATTACTGGTTGTGAAACAACTAGAAATGTAATTAATGTACAAATATTAATTGTTCCACCGCCAACTGGTAATACTATACAGGTTTTTTGTGCGGCTAATTTACCAACTGTTTCAAATTTAGTTGCAAATGGAACGAATATTTTATGGTACACATCACAAACATCTGGCTTTCCGTTAGATCCAAGCATACCGTTAATAAATGGGCAGATTTATTTTGCTGAATCCAATATTTTTCCGTGTGCTAGTACCTCAAGATTTCAGGTAACGGTTACTTTAAATCAACCAAATAATGCAGGTGTTAGTAGTCTAAAAAGTTATTGTCAAAGCACAATATCAACTCAGCCTTCTATTAATCTTTTTAATCAATTAACAGGAAGTCCTAATTCTAATGGAACATGGGCGGGTCCAATTGCTACATCGAATGGAAGTTTAGGAACGTTAAATGTTTCAACTTTAAATTCTGCTAGCAGTCCTTATGTGTTTACATATACAGTAACCAATCCTCCTTGTCCAAATGCGAGTTCAACGGTTACTGTAAATGTAATTCCACAACCAACGGCAAGTGTTAGTGTATTACCAACAACGATTTGTGCCAATTCACCAGCCACAATAACGTTTACAGGTACACCAAATGCTATTGTAACGTATAACATCAATGGCGCAACAAACCAAACGATAACGTTAAACGCAACGGGAACAGCCACGATAAACAATACTTTTTCAGCAAATACTGTTATTAACATTGTAAGCGTAGCTACAACAGGCACGCCAAGCTGTGTAAACACCACACCAAGTAGTGTAACCTTAACGGTATTGCCACTACCAACAGCAAGTGTTAGTGTATTGCCAACAACGATTTGTGCCAATTCACCAGCCACAATAACGTTTACAGGCACACCAAATGCTATTGTGACGTATAACATCAATGGCGCAACAAACCAAACGATAACGTTAAACGCAACGGGAACAGCCACGATAAACAATACTTTTTCAGCAAATACTGTTATTAACATTGTAAGCGTAGCTACAACAGGCACGCCAAGCTGTGTAAATACGACACCAAGTAGTGTTACCTTAACGGTATTGCCATTACCAACAGCAAGTGTTAGTGTATTGCCAACAACGATTTGTGCCAATTCACCAGCCACAATAACGTTTACAGGCACACCAAATTCGATAGTAACCTATAACATCAATGGCGCAACAAACCAAACGATAACGTTAAACGCAACGGGAACAGCCACGATAAACAATACTTTTTCAGCAAATACTGTTATTAACATTGTAAGCGTAGCTACAACAGGCACGCCAAGCTGTGTAAATACGACACCAAGTAGTGTTACCTTAACGGTATTGCCATTACCAACAGCAAGTGTTAGTGTATTGCCAACAACGATTTGTGCCAATTCGCCAGCAGCGATAACGTTTACAGGTACACCAAATGCTATTGTAACGTATAACATCAATGGCGCAACAAACCAAACCATCACATTAAACGCATCAGGAACAGCCACAATAAACAATACTTTTTCAGTAAATACTGTTATCAATATCGTAAACGTTGCTACAACAGGTACGCCAAGCTGTGTAAATACGACACCAAGTAGTGTTATCTTAACGGTATTGCCATTACCAACAGCAAGTGTTAGTGTATTGCCAACAACGATTTGTGCCAATTCACCAGCCACAATAACGTTTACAGGCACACCAAATTCGATAGTAACCTATAACATCAATGGCGCAACAAACCAAACCATCACATTAAACGCAACGGGAACAGCCACGATAAACAATACTTTTTCAGCAAATACTGTTATTAACATTGTAAGTGTAGCTACAACAGGTACACCAAGCTGTGTAAACACCACACCAAGCAGTGTTACAATTACAACTGTTGAGCCTCCAGTTGCTGGAGTTTCTCCTAGTCCAATAAATTTGTGTGTTAACTCGCCAAGTATTGACTTGTTTACTTTATTAGGCGCAACTGCTCAAGCAGGTGGAACTTGGTCGCCACCATTAGATAGCGGATCAGGAATTTTCAATCCAGCTGTTGATGTCTCAAATACATATACATATACTGTTATTGGAAATCCACTTTGCCCACCTGCAACTGTTTCAGTTCAAGTGACAGTTAATCCAATTCCTAATGCAGGAACAGATGGCAACTTATTTATTTGCTCTAATCAAAACTCTGTTGATTTATTTAATTCGTTAACGGGTTCACCTCAAACAGGTGGGACTTGGTCACCGCCATTAAATAGCGGAACAGGAATTTTCAATCCAGCTGTTGATGTTTCTGGAACTTATACTTATACTATTGTGGGTATCTCGCCTTGCGTTGATGATACTGCTAATGTCATAGTTACAGTAATTCCAGGACCAGAAGCGGGCAATAACGGTTCGGTATCGTTGTGTTTAAATAGTGCTCCACAAGATTTGTTTTTACTTTTAGGTCCAAATGCTCAAGCAGGTGGAACTTGGTCACCACCGTTAAACAGTGGTACAGGAGTTTTTGATCCAAGTGTGGATGCCGCAGCCGATTATACTTATACATTAACTGGACCAAACCCATGTGATAATGATGAGGCTACAATTTCAGTTTCCATAGATCCAATTCCAGATGCTGGTATGGATGGTGCTCATCTATTTTGTACCAATGATGCCGCTCAAGATTTATTTGATTTTTTAAACGGAACACCACAAACAGGTGGAACGTGGTCGCCAACTTTAGCTAGTGGTACAGGAGTTTTCAACCCATTACTAGATGCTGCCGCTGTATATACTTATACGGTTGGTGGAACAAACTGTACGCCAGCAACAGCAGAAGTTACGGTTACAGTTGTACAATCACCAATAGCTGGTGCTGATGGACAAATTCAAGCGTGTGCTGATGATACAACTATTGATTTAACATCAGGCTTAGACGGAACTCAAGGTGCTGGAACTTTTGCTGATGACGATGCTACTGGTGCTTTATCAGGAACAACTTTTAATCCTTCTTTAGTTTTACCGGGAACTTATACTTTTACATATACCGTTGGCGGCGGAACTAATCCATGTTTTACAGATACTTCCATTGTTACTGTTATTGTTAATCCATTACCAAATCCGGGAACTTCTGTAACTATTGCTCCAATTTGTGCCTCTGCTGGAACTTTAGATTTAGACACATTATTAACAGGTCAAGATAATGGTGGGATTTGGACCGATTCAGCCAATCAAACGGTAACTTCTCCAATTGCTATTTCAGCATTTGCCGAAGGAACGTATTCTTATACTTATACTGTAACAAATAGTTGCGGAACTGATTTTACAACTGTTGAATTCACGATTCTACCAGTTCCAACTATTTTAAATACTAATGTTTCAATAACGCCAATTTGTATTGGTTTGGATGCAGAGGTTACTTTATCTGGAATGTCGGATGGAACTTATAATTTGAATTACGATTTGTCTGGCAGTAATGTTTTAACCAATCAATCTGTTCAAATTACAGTTGCTGGTGGAACTGCAAGCTTCACCATTTTAGCATCGGATATTCCAAATAGTGGAACAACTATAATTACCTTTACTTCATTAGGAAATACGGTTACAAATTGTATTGCTACACCTTCAGATGTTACGGGTTCTATTGTGATTAACCCATTAGTAACTATTGATAGTGTGAATATTACTGTGGCTAATGCTTGTTTAAATACAGATGTTGTTGTTCAAATTTCAAATGCTACAAATTTACCAGACGGCACTTATCAATTTAATTATTCCATATCTGGTGGAGTAGTGGTTTCTGGAAATTCTGGCGATGTTGTTATAACTTCTGGAAATGGACAATTTACCATTTTAGCTTCCGTTTTTGCAACCATTGGAAATTATACCATTCAAATAGATTCCATTACTTCATCAACGGCATGTTCTAACCCAGCCATTTCAACTTCTATGAGTTTTGAAATAGTTGCACCAATTGTTGCAGGAACATTTAATGGAATTATATCCGTATGTCCATCAACAGGAACTCTGGATTTAGCATCTCTTTTAGATAATGAAAATGCAGGTGGAATATGGACAGATGCAACAAACCAAACCGTAACGTCTCCATTAAATATTATCAGTTTTGCACCTGGAACTTATAGTTATACTTATACAGTTTCAAATGCTTGTGGAACGGATGACGAAACGGTTCAATTTTCGGTTTTGCCAAATCCTCAAATTTCAACACCAAATATTACTATTTCGCCAGCGTGTTTGGGTGCTGATGTTGTGGTGAATTTAAACGGAATGACGGATGGAAGTTATACATTAACCTATGATTTGACAGGTAGTAACTCGGCAACTGCACAAACGGTTTCAGTTACAATAACTGCTGGAATCGGAAGTTTCTTAATTCCTGCTTCTTCATTGCCAAATGTTGGGGTTACTGTAATTTCATTCACCAATATTGTAAATACAGTTTCAAACTGTACTAACACAGTTGTGAATGTGACATCGCAATTTGAGGTTAAACCTTTAGCTGATATTTTGAGCTCCAACGTGAGTGTTGCTGCGGTTTGTTTTGGTGAAAATATAATTGTGTCCATTTCAAATGCAGTAAACTTACCTGATGCTACTTATCAATTTAATTATTCCATTTCGGGTGCAGTAGTACTTTCAGGAAATTCGGGTGATGTAGTTATTACTGCTGGAAATGGACAGTTCCAATTAGCAAATACGCTTTTCCCAACAGCAGGAAGTTATACTTTAACGATTAATGGTATTGTCATATCAACGACTTGTGCCAATCCAACTCCAAATGCAACAACAACGATAGTAATCAATCCAATTCCAAGTACCGCAGGAGCCAATTTATCGGCAGATGCTACTTGTTTGAACTTTACTAGCGAAGTAACAATAAGCAACGCCACAGGATTAGCAGATGGTGATTACACCATTATTTATGATTTATCTGGAGCAAATACGACTTCGGCAACCGTAGTTATTACTGTCGTTTCAGGAGTAGCAACGTTTACTATTCCTGCAACTAGTTTAGTCAATGCTGGCGATACAACAATTAGCATTTTAGATATAATGTCTGACACTACTTTGTGTACAGCAACAGGTGCATTATTTACACCATTTACATTTTCGGTTTCAGACCTTGGAACCCCAACATTGATTGATAAAGGAAATGAATTTTGTGAAACGGATAATCCAACGGTAGCCGATTTGTCTGCAAATATTGCAGGTGGTCAAGCAGTAATTTGGTATGATGCTGTAACTGGCGGAACGGCCTATTCAGAAACGGATGCATTGATAAATGGTACCATTTATTATGCGGCTTTGGTTTCCCAAAGTGGTTGCGAAGGAGCTACAAGATTAGCAGTAACTGTTGATACTACTATATGTGAAGAATTGATTATTCCAGATGGTTTCTCACCAAACAATGATGGAATTAATGACGATTTTCATATAGTGAATCTTGAGGTTTTATATCCTAATTTCAAGTTGGAAGTTTACAACCGTTATGGAAACTTAATATATATTGGAAATAAAAACACACCACGTTGGAATGGAACAACTACCGAAAAGAGTTTGCGTTTGGGTAGCAATGTGCTGCCTTCCGGCGTTTATTTCTTCATAATCTACTTTAACGATGGCACTAGAGATCCATACCAAGGTAGCGTTTATTTAAATAGATAATTGAAATGAGTACACACATGAAACATAGATTTTTTAAATATCTCCTTGTGCTGATAGTGGTGCTTTTTTCAATGAAATCAAGCGCACAACAAGACCCAATGTTTACACATTATATGTACAATATGAGTGTAATAAACCCTGCTTATGCAACAGAAAACGCAGATGTTTTAAATATCGGAGGTTTGTACCGTTCGCAATGGGTTGGGGTAAAAGGAGCACCAACTTCAGCAACATTTTTTGCACACAAACCAATTTCCAAAAGAGTAGAATTGGGTATCTCAGTAGTTAATGATAAAATTGGAGATGTTGTTAATGAAAACAATGTATATGTCGATTTTGCTTATGTTTTACCGCTTTCCGAAGAAATGAGATTATCTTTTGGTGCCAAAGCCGGAGCAACATTTTTTGATACAAACTTTAATGGTTTTGTCTATTCCGACCCATTGCCAGATCCAACATTTCAAAATAACATTAGCAAAGTGTTCCCAAATATTGGTGCTGGAATGTATTTGTTTGGCAAAAATTATTATGCAGGAGTATCAGTTCCCAATTTGTTGATGACAAAACATCTTGAAAGAACAGATGGAATTACAACCACAGGAGTTGAGCAGATGCACTATTTTTTAACAGGTGGATATGTATTCACCTTTAATGGAAATGATAATTTCAAATTAAAACCTGCTTTCATGGCCAGAGCAGTTTCGGGTGCGCCACTTTCTTTAGACATTACAACGAACGTATTAATCAATAATAAATTTGAGTTAGGTGCCGCATATCGAAATGGTGATTCTGTTTCTGGATTAGCAAGTTTTTACATAACACCAACTTTGAGAATAGGATATTCTTATGATTATACCTTAACCAATTTAAGAAATTTCAATTCGGGTTCGCATGAAGTGTTTTTATTGTTTGATTTAGATTTTGCAAAATTATCGAATAAAGGTTATGACAAATCACCTCGATTCTTTTAATAATTATATATGAAAAAATTATTTTACATACTATTTATTTTGGGTTGTTTAACTTCCGTTTTTGGTCAAAAGAAAGCGACGCTTAAACAAGGAAATAAATTCTATGAAAAAAAGGAATATGTAAAAGCTGCTGAGATTTATGAGCAATTGAAACCTACGAAAGACATTTTACAAAAATTGGGTGATAGTTATTACAACAATTTCCAAATGACCAATGCCGTTCGTGCTTATGGACAATTATTCTTTTCGTATAAAGATAGTTTGGATAAAGAAACCTTTTTCCGCTATGCCAATGCCCTCAAAGGAATTGACGATTATAACAAAGGCGATGCTATTATGAGTGAGTATTTAGGTTTTGAACAAAACACACCTAAATTCATGAAGAACATTACTAGAAATAGTGCATTTACCTACAAGCTGGTAATGATGTCTAAAAATAAAACCAATGGCGACTTTGGAATTTCTTTCTATGGTGATAAAGTGGTGTTTGCATCGCTTCGAAATGCTGATGGAGGTGAATATGGCTGGAACGACCGACCTTTTTTAGATTTGTTTTCTGCAACGGTTAATAACGAAGGTCAACTAACAAACGTTGAGCCTTTTCCTGAAGAAATCAATTCTAAAAAACACGAAAGTAATGCTGTGTTTACCGAAGATTTGAAAACTATGTACTTCAGCAGAACAGGTGAAAGAGTGCAAATAGGAAATGAACGCATTGCAACCGTAAAACTCTATAAAGCCGAATTTGTTGATGGAAAATGGACCAATGTTACGATGCTGCCTTTTTCAAGCGATGAATATTCAGTGGAACATCCTGCTTTGTCTAAAGATGGAAAACAATTGTATTTTGCCAGCGATATGAAAGGAACAATAGGTTCTTTTGATATTTTTGTGGTGGATATAAACGAAGACGGAACCTACAGTCAACCTCGAAATCTAGGCGAAACGATAAATACCATTCATAGAGAACAATTCCCATTTATAGCCGATGATGGTTCGTTATACTTTGCTTCCGATGGTCATCAAGGCAACGGGAATTTAGACATATTTATGGCTATTAAGCTAAACGATATTGATTTTGATAAACCTCAAAACTTAGGAGAAACCATCAATAGTGGCATGGATGATTTCAATTTGATACTAGACTACAAAACGGGCAAAGGCTATTTTTCTTCCAACAGAACGGGCGATGATAATCTATATACTGTTGCTCTTGAAGAAAATAAACTGTTGTTTGCTGTTGAAGGTGTTGTTCGAGATAAAAATTCATTGCAGTTATTGCCAGGAACAACGGTGAAACTTTATAACGAAGCAGGCGAATTGCTAGAAGAAGTTATTGTTGGAAAAGATGGTGACTTTACTTTCAACACCGAACCAAATAAGAAATATAAAGTCATGGCATTTCGAGATTTTTATATTCCTGCCGAAGCATCATTTGATACCAGTGTAAAAGGAAAAGTATATATAAATTTAGAAATGAAAATCGAGTCGTATTCCGATGTAGAAAAGAACATCAAGAAAGATTTAGAAGGCTCATTATTCATTGAGTTGGAAAACATTTATTTCGACTTAGACAAATCGAATATTAAACCACAAGCCGCACAAGTTTTGGATGGATTAATCGCATTACTTAAAAAATATCCTTACATGGAAATTGAAATTGGAGCACACACCGATGCCAGAGCTTCTAATTTATACAACTTAAGACTATCAAACCGTCGTGCTGCATCGGCATTAGAATATTTAGTTGAAAAAGGAATTGATAGAAAGCGTCTGCGTTCTATTGGTTATGGCGAAACCAAGCCTTTAATCATCTGTCCAAAAAACGATTGTACAGAAAAAGAACATGCCATCAATCGTAGATGTACATTTAGAATTTTAAAATAGTTTACATATAATTAATTGTTTTTTTATTATTGGGTTCAAATGCATACTTTTAAGTATGCATTTGTGTTTTTAATCGTATGTTAATTCAACTTTTAAAAATCTTACCAATCAAAGTGTTATTTTTGTCGTTTTAAATATTGATATGAAAAGTACACTCGTTAGTTTATTGTTCTTCGTTTCCTTTAGTTTTGTGGCACAAAACCAACGACCTAAACTGGTGGTTGGTATTGTCGTTGACCAAATGAAGATGGATTATTTATACCGTTTTCAAAATGATTTCTCAGATAATGGTTTTAAACGATTGATGAACGAAGGTTATACCTTTCATAACACACACTACAACTATTTTCCAACCTATACAGCACCAGGCCATGCTTCTATATATACAGGAACAACACCATCGGTACACGGAATTGTTAGCAACGAATGGTTTAGTAGAGATTTAGGAAAACAACGGTATTGTACTGATGATTCATCTGTGCAAACTATAGGAAACGGTTCGGTTGAAGAAGGAGCCATGTCGCCGAAAAACTTGCTTGCTACTACCATCACAGACGAGCTTCGATTGTCAACCAATTTTAGAGGAAAAGTAATTGGTATTAGCATGAAAGATAGAGGCGCCATTCTTCCTGCAGGTCATTTTGCCAATTGGGCATTTTGGTACAGTAAATCGGGCGACTTTATTTCAAGTACTTTTTATGGCGAAAAACTACCAACATGGGTTCAAGATTTTAATGCTCAGAAAAACTACATGAAATACATCAACAAAGGATGGGATATGCTAAAACCAATAGCTACATATGACGAAAGTTTAACAGACGATAATCCTTATGAAGGAACTATTTATAACGCACCAAAACCTGTTTTTCCATACGACCTAAAAGCTATTTATGAAAAAAATGACGCCGCTGTAATGCGTGTAACTCCTTTTGGTAACGATTTATTAAACGAATTTGCTAAAGAAGCTATAGATAAAGAACAACTGGGTAAGGATGATTATACAGATTTTTTAACCGTAAGTTTTTCGGCAACAGATTATATAGGACACATCATCGGTCCTCGTTCTATAGAGTTGCAAGACACTTATTTAAGATTAGATTTGACCATTGCTGATTTTTTAAACCATCTCGACAAAACAGTAGGAAAAGGAAATTATTTAGTCTTTTTAACAGCCGATCATGCTGGGGCAGAAAATGCCCAGTTTTTAAAAGATCAAAAATATGATGTTACTAATGTAGAATTTAGCACTATTAGAACACTGCTTAAAAAGTTTTCTGTTGACACCTTTGGTGAAGATTTGATTCTTAATTATTCTAGTTCTAATGTTTATTTTGATAAAGAAAAAATTAAATCTAAAAACCTTGAACTTTCTAACATAAAAAAAATAGTTGCTAATTTTTTGATGACACAACCTCAAATAAAACGTGTATTTACCGAAGAAGAAATTCTTAACAATCCCAGAAGCGACTATTATTTAAATTGTATTGCCAAAGGTTATGATGTTACCCAAAACGGCGATTTAGTTTTTCAGTTTAAGCCCGGTATTATCGAATATGGGAAAACAGGAACAACGCACGGCTCTACTTATTCCTATGACACCCATGTGCCGCTCATATTCTTTGGTTGGAAAATAAAACACGGCGAAACCCATGCCAAAAAAGTAATCACACAAATAGCACCAACATTGGCGCAGAAACTGCAAATCACTTTTCCAAACGGTACCGAAAGCGATGTCTTACTCGAAGTGTTGGAGTAAAACTTAAGCCTGACAGGTTTGCTAAAAGATTTTTTTATTTTGAAGAATTAACCAAAAGGCGTTAGCGATATTTCACCATATTTCCAATGGGTTACATAGCCTATTGCAATAAAAAGCAGTATCAATATTTCTAGAAATAGTAATCCATAAAACAAAACTACCCTGTAGGCAATTCCTAGTTTGGAATAATTGGCTCTAAACGCATTGTAATAGCCAAGCCCAATTTGAAAAATGATAAGTAAAGTGAATAACCAACTCATTAAAAAACTAAAAGTTTTATTAAATGGCGTTAAGATTTCTTTTAAAGGTTGGTTTTTTTAACGGTTAGTATATGAAAAGTAGGCGATTTCGAAGCACAAAACTTTCGGTTAAGCACCAAGTTTAATACGAGCTAAAAGCATTGATTTTATTACAAAATCGCCTATTTTTTATATACATTGTTGTACAGCGTTTTTTTATTCGATTGGTATATAAAAGTCAACTATTGCTTTCTTTTCAGGGTGTTCTTTAAAATTATTATGGTAAATCTCAAAAGGGTTTCTGTCTTTTTTTTTATATCCGTTTTTGTTCATCCATAAAAATAGTCCTGTCCACGATTTTTCAAATTCGTTCATTCCTATCTCGAAGTTACCAACTATAAATTTTCCTGCTTCGATTGAAGTCAGTCCAATTTCGCCATCTGTTTCTACAGGTTTGTTTAACAAAATTGAAGCACTCATTCTAACTTTGTTGGCTTCTGTCACTTTAAAACTGTCGTGATATATCGTTACCATTTTTGTTTGGTCGTTCATCAAACCTTGAGGTGTTGCCCATTGAATTAGTTTTCCATAAGCGTTTTCAAGGTTTTGCGGTCCGATACTTGAAACATAAGCCAAATCCATTTTTGGCATTTCTTTAATCTCAATTTTTGCATTCATTTTTATCCAATTTTTAAGGTTATCAATGATGCAAATGTATTTGCCATAGTCTGGATAGTCTTGTCCGTTCTTGCTTTGAAGTTGACTAATCTTGCTATGTCGATTTGGATTTTGTTTTCTAAAACCGGTCGGACTTATTCTATAATATTTTTTAAATGCTCTGGAAAACGAAGAATTATCGCTAAATCCATATTTATGAGCGATTTCTGTTGTCGTGATATTTTTATGCAACAAATCCAAGGCTGATTTTTCAATTCTACTTCTTGTTACATATTCATTCAATGTTTCTCCTGTAATAAACTTGAAAACTCGATGGAAGTGAAATGGTGAGAAAAAAGCAATTTCTGAAACACTGTTTAGAGACAAGTCAGAGTCCAAGTTTTCGTCAATAAATTCAAAAACTCGGTTAATTCGATTTTTGTAATCTGCTTGTATTTCTTGTTCTGTTATCTTCATTTGTTAAATGCTGTACGTTCCCGCGCTTGGCGTCAGTTGCGAACTTCGGAACTGATTATTTTCCGTTAAAGATAAAAATTCTTGCGAAACATAAACGTGAACTTACCACAAAATTCGCAATTGCGCCAAACGCGTGTTGGCAGAAGATTTAACTATTTAGATAAAAATTTGTCGAGCACACTTTTCAGTTCTTCTAACCTCGGTTTCAAAGAGTTCTCATTTTTTTTATAATAATTTTGAATATCAAGAACTTTAGTTTCATTTATTATTTCTTCTCTTAAACTTGTTGTTGGATATTTTGCAGAAATATCAGTCAATAATGAGCCTAGCAGTAAGATTGTTAAATCTATATTTCTATGAATAGGAATTTCTTCATTTTGTCGACTCCATTTTTTTCCTGTATGCCTCCAAACTTTTAAAGAAATTTGTTTGTTGTCATATTGAGCTTCTCCAATTGATAATGCTCTTACATCGGAATGATTTGCATATATTGAATCAATTTGCTCATAATCATTTACTACAATAATTGGTTTATGTTTTAGATGCGTTGGAATTTTCATACTTTATTCTTTTATAAATTTTTGAGTAAATATTTCACCTTCATTTTTAAGTTTTAAGATATAAATACCATTTAATAATGAATTTACATTTATTTGATTTTCATTAGTTTTTCCTTTTAAAACTGATTTTCCAATAATATCAAAAATCTCATATTCAATATTTGTAAAATTTGATATGTAAATTATTTCTTTTATTGGATTTGGATAGATTTTGACAAACTCTTTGGTGTTGTTAGAAATCCCTAAAGACGTACAACTTATAGTAGTAGGACTAGTAGTGTAATTTTGTCCCCAAGAATATAAATCAAAATTTGAATTAATTGAATAGGTGGTTAAAGCACTAGCGGATATTTTATCCCAATTTGTAGCAATTCCAATTTGATTAGGTGTTGATGAATTAGTGGTATTACCAATACCTAATTGACCAAAAGTGTTTTTACCCCAAGACCAAACTGTGTTATCGTTTTTTGTAGCTACACTATATTCACCACCTAAACTCGCTATCTTCCAATCAGTTGCACTTCCAATTTGAATAGGTGAATTAGAAGAAGTGGTTGAACCATTACCAAACTGTCCAGAAATATTAGAACCCCAAGCCCACAAAGTACCGTTGTTTTTTAATGCTATTGAATGATAATAACCTGTGTCCATTTGTTTCCAATCTGTTGCAGTTCCTATTTGGATTGGAATATTTTTGTCAACTACTGTTCCATCTCCAATTTGTCCATTTGCGTTGTAACCCCAACCCCATAAAGTACCATTTGTTTTAATTCCCAATGTGATATAGTAACCCGCTGAAATATCCTTCCAAGTTGACGTCCCAATTTGTGTTGGTGAAGTAACTACCGCAGTATTTGTACCTAAACCTAATTGTCCAAAACTATTCTCACCCCAACCCCATAAAATATCATTAGTTCTAGTCGCAAGACAATAATATGTACCTGCGTATACGTTTTTCCATGTAGTTAAACTTCCTAATTGTACTGGAATTTTTGTATCGATAGAAGCTGATACCCCAAGCCTATCACCGTTATTTCTTCCCCAAACCCATAATGTCCCATCAGTTTTTATAGCAAATGATTGTTCCGCACCAGCACTAACTTGTTTCCAATTTGTCAAGGAACTAATTTGAATTGGATTAGTACTACTAACTGTTGTATTGTTTCCAAGTTCACCATAACTATTAGTTCCCCAAGCCCATAAAGTTCCGTCGGTTTTTATTGCTAAAGTATGTGATTTCAGAGAGCTAACTTCTTTCCAACAATTCGTTTGTGAAAATCCAAAAGTTGAAATTAGTGTTAAAAATAAAAGTAAAGAATTGTTCATTTAAGTGAATTTTAAATTTACCTACTTTCAGATTACTTTTAGTCGCTGTTTCGGTTTTTCCGACTGAATATCAATTTTTTTCAGTATTTAATTCTCTGAATGTTTTCTTTTGGCCCGAACGCTGGTCAAAATTTTCTGCCAACGTCAGACTGTGAAAAAACTTTCTCTTCACAGTAAACAAATATACTAAAATAGTTGTACGAAAAAACAGTTTTCTGTATT
>JAIUNZ010000012.1 GCA_020161455.1 Bacteroidota bacterium | reverse complement strand
ATGCCAACACAACCTACTGACTTAGCGTGTTACGAAACAGCTACGTTCAATACAACAACTTGTGTTTGGGATGTAACGGGTACTATGCCTGTTGCTCAAGAAGTAGTTGCAGAAAGTTGTAATGAGGCTCAATTTGACACAATCGATTTAGCTTCTTTATTACCTACTGGAACCCCACAAGGTGGAACTTGGACTAATGTTGACAATGTTGCTGGTTTAAATGGAACTATTTTTAATGGATTTGAAATACCTGTAGGAACTTACACTTTCAGCTATGAATATGATGTAAATCAACCATGTCTAGCAAAAATTAATGTTTTAGTAAATGTTAATACTAATTGTGGTGTTTTACCGTGTGAAAATATAATCATTCACAATGCATTTACACCAAATGGTGATTCATTAAACCAATTCTTTAGTATCGAACACATTGAAGACTTTGATTGTTATCCAACGAATAAGGTTGAAATTTACAACCGTTGGGGAGTTCTAGTTTATGAAACTACAAACTACGATAACGTTACAAGAAGATTTGAAGGTATCTCTGAAGGAAGAGTCACAGTTAGTAAATCATCTGAATTACCAACAGGAACTTACTTTTATATTATTCAGTACACAACGACTGAAGGAAATACAGTTAGTAAAAACGGATATTTATACCTTACTAGATAATAAAACCCTACTAATAAACCTGAGGAGTAACATCCTCAGGTTAAAAAAAGAAAATAAATGAAAACAAAAATTTTAATTTTCGCGTTGATGTTAACATGTTACTGTTCATTTGCTCAGCAAGATTCGCAGTTTACCCAATACATGTACAACACCATAAATGTAAATCCAGCCTATGCAGGATCTAGAGGAGTTATGAGTATTTTTGGATTACATCGTACTCAATGGGTAGGATTAGAAGGTGCTCCAACCACTAATGCCTTCTCCATAAACACTCCTATAAATGATAGTAATCTAGGTTTAGGTATATCATTTTTAAATGACAAAATTGGTCCAACTAATAACAATACGATTACGGCCGACTTATCATATACCATTCAAACTTCTGAAACCTATAAACTGTCTTTTGGAATTAAAGCCTCTGGAAATATATTTAATTTAGATGTTAATAAGTTAAATCCACAAGATGCTGATGATCCCAACTTACAAAATTACAACAGTAAGTTTTCACCAAATTTTGGAGCTGGTATTTATTTACATTCAGACAAATTGTATTTTGGAGTTTCGGTACCTAACTTTTTACAAGACAATAAATACAATGATAATTCTGTAACCGTATTTAAAGAAAAAATGACTTTTTACACTATTGGAGGATATGTATTTGACCTTTCTCCAGATGTAAAATTCAAACCGGCTTTCTTAACAAAAGTTGTAACAGGCGCTCCTTTACAAGTAGATTTATCTGGAAATTTCTTGTTGTTTGACAAATTTATGCTTGGTGCAGCATACCGTTGGGATGCAGCAATCAGTGGAATGGCAGGATTTCAAGTAACGGATGGTTTATTCATAGGATATGGATATGATAGAGAAACTACAAATCTTAGAAATTATAACTCAGGTTCTCATGAAATTTTTATTAGATTTGAATTATTCAACAGAGTTAAAAAATTAGTTTCACCTAGATTCTTCTAATACACAACAATTATGAAAAATAAAATTATATATACAGCACTTTTACTATTTATCGCTTTTAATAGTTTTTCACAAACTGTTGGTAAAGAGAAAAAAGGAAATAAAGATTATGAACAATATGCCTACATTGATGCCATCAAGACGTATGAGCGTTTGTATGAAAAAGGATATAAATCACCAGACATGTTGTTAAAGTTAGGTAACTCCTATTATTTTAAAGCTGATTTAGAAAAAGCAGCAAAATATTATGATGAGCTTTACACAACCAATCCTGACCAAGAAGCAGAGTATTATTATCGCTATTCACAATCTTTAAGAGGTATTAAAGAGTATAAAAAAGCTGATGAAATGATGTTAAAGTTCAATGCAAAAAGTGGCAATGATTCTCGTGCAGCATTATTTAATCAAAACAAAGATTATTTAGCTGAAATCAAAAGGAACTCAGGAAGATTTAAATTAGAAAATGCTGGAATAAATTCAAAGTATTCTGATTACGGAACTGCTTTTGTTGATGATAAAGTAGTATTCTGTTCTGCCCGTGATACTGGAAATTTCTCTAAAAGAATTCACACATGGACTGGTGAATATTTCACGAATCTATATAGTGCAAAGTTAGCGGAAGATGGCTCTCTTAGCGATGTTCAAAAATTTGGAAATAAATTAAACAGCAAATATCACGAAGATACACCTGTGTTTTCTAAAGACGGAAAAACTGTTTATTTTACAAGAAACAACTATCTTGACAAAAGAGGATATGATGATGGAAAAGTTACACTTTTAAAAATCTATAAAGCAAATTTAGATGAAAAAGGAAAATGGGAAAATATTACTCCATTACCTTTCAATAGTGATAGCTATCAAACTGCACATCCTACTCTATCTCCAGATGGTAAAATGATGTACTTTGTATCTGATATGCCAGGTTCATTAGGAAAATCAGACTTATACAAAGTTGCCATTTCAGAAGATGGAACATTTGGAACTCCAATAAATTTAGGTAAAACTATAAACACTGAAGGTAGAGAAACCTATCCATTTGTTACTGCAAAGAATGAACTTTATTTTTCTTCTGATGGTCATCCTGGATTAGGAGGTTTGGACATTTTTGCAGCAAAAATTCCAGAAGATGGAAACTTTACAAACATCCAAAACATTGGTGAAGAAGCAAATAGTCCCAAAGATGATTTCGCTTTCATTATCAATACAGATACTAAAAGAGGTTTCTTAAGCTCAAACCGTGATGGTGGAGAAGGAAATGATGACATATACAAATTCCTTGAAACAAGAGAATTATTTATTGAACAAGCTATTTTTGGTGTAGTTACTGATGCTAAAACTAACGAAGTTTTACCAAATACTAAAATTACATTATTGGATGAGAAATTCAATAAAATTGCAGAAACCACTACAGATGAGAAAGGTTATTATGAATTCTTAAAACTAGAACCAAATACTAAATACTATTTGAGAACCGAAAAACCTGAATATGACGTTAAAGAAATTCCTGTAATAACTGGTAAAGAAGATGGTAGAACTGAAGTAAATATTGAACTTGATAAAACAGCACAACCAATTCCTGTTGGAGGAGATATTGCTGATGTATTCAAAATCAACTTAATCTATTTTGATTTAGATAAATGGAATATTCGTCCAGATGCAGCCATTGATTTAGCAAAAGTTTTGGATGTACTTGAACAATATCCAACAATGAAAATTGACATTCGTTCGCATACAGATAGCCGTGCATCACACGCATATAATGAAAAACTATCTGACCGAAGAGCAAAATCAACTATGGCTTGGTTAGTTTCAAAAGGAATTTCAAAAGACCGTTTGACTGCAAAAGGTTATGGTGAAACACAATTAGTAAACAAATGTGCTGATGGTGTTCAATGTTCAGAAGCTGAACATCAATTGAATAGAAGAAGTCAATTTATCATTACTGAACTATAATTAAAATAAATTATAATCAAATCTTAAAAAGCACTCAGAAATGAGTGCTTTTTTTTATTTTTGCGACTATGAAGATAACTAAGCTTTTTAAAGATTTTTTCGATAGCGAAAAAGTCGGTGGATTTCTACTTATAATTTGCACTATAATTTCATTACTATTCGCAAATTCATTTTTTTCAAATGAATACCTAAACGTTTGGCACCATCCGTTTGCAGGAAAACCTGTTGAATATTGGATAAATGATGGATTAATGGCTATTTTTTTCCTACTGATAGGTTTAGAATTAGAGCGAGAAATTTATATTGGTGAGTTATCTAACTTTAAAAAAGCATCATTACCCATCTTTGCTGCCATTGGTGGAATGTTAGTTCCTGCTGGTTTGTATCTCTTTCTAAATTATGGAACTGATACCCAATCCGGTGCTGGTATTCCGATGGCTACAGACATTGCTTTTGCTTTGGGTGTTTTATCACTATTAGGGAATAAAGTACCAACATCGCTAAAGGTTTTTTTAACAGCATTAGCTGTTATTGATGATTTAGGTGCCATTTTAGTTATTGCAATCTTTTATACCAAAAATTTAGACTTTGGAAATCTATCTATTGCATTAGGTATATTTGCTTTTTTGTTAGTTCTAAACCGATTAAAAGTTAGAAACCTTATTCCTTATTTGGTGCTTGGAGTTTTCATGTGGTACTTCATGTTAAATTCTGGAGTTCATGCTACGATTACTGGAGTTTTATTGGCATTTGCAATTCCTTTTGGAAATGGTTCAAAAAAATCAACTTCCTATCTATTACAAAATGCATTGCACAAACCCGTAACTTGGATAATACTTCCTCTTTTTGCAATGGCTAACACTGCAATAATTATAGATTCAGATTGGCACTATGCATTAACTCATAAATATACAATTGGTATAGCACTTGGATTAATCGTTGGAAAACCAATTGGAATTTCGTTGTTTAGTTATTTTTCAGTAAAAATGAAACTCTCCAGTCTTCCTGAAGATTTGAATTGGAAATCCATTATTGGAGTTAGTTTTCTTGGAGGAATTGGTTTTACGATGTCAATATTCATAACACTATTAGCGTTCAATGATATTGACCACATTAGCCATTCTAAAATAATGATTTTACTTTCGTCTATTACAGTAGCACTAATTGGTTTGCTCTTCTTAAAATCAATATTGAAAAAAGATTATATTGATGAAGTTTCTAATGATAATTAATTTAATAAAACTAATACCATTTTTTCTTTTTGAAATAATATATCATTCCTAATAAGAGAACAAACATACAAGCCAAAATCACAAAATAACCATATTTCCAATGGAGTTCTGGCATGTTATCAAAATTCATTCCATAAACGCCAACGACAAAAGTTAATGGCATAAAGAAAACCGAAACAACTGTCAAAGTTTTCATTACTTCATTCAATTTCTGGTTTTGAGTAGAAAAATAAAAGTTTGTAGCACTTTCTAATGATAACAAATCATATTCTATTTGTTCCAAAAGTTCTATTGATTTTTGATGTAATCTTGAAAAAAAACTAAAGGTATCGTCTTCAATTACATTAAAAACATTGTCTTCTCTCATACTTTTAATCGAAAACAAAGAATCTCTGAGCGGAATAATTGAACGTTTCAAAAAATTAAAATTATCGCGATGCTTTTCAATTTTCTCTAAAATTTGAAGTTGTGTGTTGGTCTTTGTTAAATTGATTAATGCCTCTACTCTATTCTCCTCATTTTCCAATGTGATGTAAAAATTCTCCATCACTGCATCAAGTAATAAATACAATAAATAATCAGATTTTTTATCTCTAACCAATCCCGAATGTGTTCTAATTCTTTCTCTAACATGCATAAAAAAATCACTTCGTTTTTCTTGAAATGATACTAAGATTTCTTTTTTTAATAAAAAACTAATTTGTTCCACTTGGATATTATCCGAGTTTTCTACTGGCAAAATAGATTTTATATTAAAGAAAATAACATCTTGATACTCTTCAAGCTTAGAGCGTTTTGTTGTGTTAACAACATCACTTAACATAAAATTATCTACTTTCAAAAAATCACCAATCGATTCGATTATTGATTCGTCATTTAAACCATGAAGATTTAACCAATTATTCTTAGAAACATCAATACATTTCTCTAATTGAGAGACTTTAAAATCATTGAATTCTGTTAAGTCATTAGAATCATAAACAAACAGTTGCAACTCTGCCAACGTTTCTTGATGAATTCCAGTATATTCAAGTAGTTTGGTTTGAACCTTTCTTCCTTTTTTGTATTTTATCTTTCGCACTCTTTGTAAATTTGTATAAATTTAAGAATAATTACTTTTTAAAATTTATTTTTACCAAAAATCAAATCATGCAAACCTTAATTATTAACATAAAAGAATTACTTCAAGTTAGAGAAACTCATATTGATAAAGTTTCTGGAGCTGAAATGGCTATTTTACCAAGTATAAAAAATGCTTTCTTATTGATTGAGAATGATAGTATAATAGACTTTGGAGAAATGAACAATTGTACAAATTTTGACAATAAGAAAATCATTGATGCTAAAGGTAAAATTGTCTTGCCAACTTGGTGCGACAGTCATACGCATTTGGTTTATGCTGGCAACCGTGAGCAAGAGTTTGTTGATAGAATTAATGGTTTGAGTTATGAAGAAATAGCCAATCGTGGTGGTGGTATTTTAAATTCGTCCAAAAAGCTAAACGAAACTAGCGAAGAAGAAATCTACAACCAATCTAAACTTAGGTTGGAAGAAATCATGCAACAAGGAACTGGTGCTGTAGAAATAAAATCAGGTTATGGTTTAACTGTTGATGGTGAATTAAAAATGCTACGTGTTATTAAAAAATTAGCCCAAAACTATCCAATAACAATTAAAGCTACTTTTCTTGGAGCACACGCTTTTCCGTTAGAATATAGAGAAAATCATGCAGCATATATTGATTTAATTATTAACGAAATGCTTCCACAGATTGCTGAAGAAAAATTAGCCGATTATATTGATGCCTTTCTAGAAACTGGCTATTTCTCGGTAGAAGAAACGGAACGCATCATGTTGGCAGGTAAAAAGTATGGATTATTGGCAAAAATTCATGTCAATCAGTTTACAGCCATTAACGGTATTGAAGCTTGTGTAAAGCACAATGCCTTATCCGTTGATCATTTAGAAATTGTTACCGATGAAGATATCAAAGTATTAAAAAATAGTGGAACCATGCCAGTTGCTTTGCCAAGTTGCTCCTATTTTATAAGCATTCCTTATACTCCAGCACGAAGATTGATTTCCGCTGGTTTACCTTTAGCATTAGCAACCGATTTTAATCCAGGTACTACACCGTCTGGTAACATGAATTTTGTGGTAGCGACTGCTTGTATCAAAATGAAAATGACACCCGAAGAAGCCATCAATGCTGCCACTATAAATGGTGCTTATGCTATGGGAATTTCTCAAACACATGGTAGCATTACCAAAGGTAAAAAAGCCAATTTCATCATTACAAAACCATTGAATTCCTTTTATGAAATTCCTTATCTGTTTACTTCAAACCTGATTGAAAAAGTTTTCATTAATGGAAACTGTATATAACAAAAAAAGTCTCGAAATTATCGAGACTTTTTATTAATTATTTTAATTGATTATCGCAAAGTAAAACTACTTTTCGAAACCAATTCATCTTTATCAAATACATTTACAAAATAAGTTCCTTTGGCAAAATCTTTTCCTGGTAATTGCTCCGAAACCTCAACTGTTTTATTTTGATATGCAACATTAGTAGTAAAACTATATGTTAAAGAAGTATCGCCAAACGAAATAGTTGCTTTATCTCCAAGAACATTGTTCTTAGAGTCAATTACTTGAACATAATAAACTTTATCGCCAGATTTAGCAATTTTATTTTCAGCAATTGTAAATTTAACTTCCAACATGTCTGCTCTACTGGCTTTGTCTGTAGAAATTTGTTTTCCTGAACTTCTTACTTTATAAGCAGCAGTTTTCAAGTTGGTAACTGAAAGTTTTTGTCCTTTTTCAACCGTTTTTGCCAATTCTTCATTTTGGCCTACAAGCACTTGGTTGTAAATTTTTGAATCTTCAAGAACAACTTTTGTACTATCTAAATTAGTTGTCAATTGTTGGTTTTGAGTTTTCAATACTTCAACTTCAGCCATTAAGTTCTTCATTTTTTGTTCTAATGCTTTGTACTGATCTCTGTATTTTCTAAGAGAAGCATTATCGCCTTTTGAAGTCTTTAATTCTTGAATTAGTTTTTCAACTTTATCGCGTTCAGCAATTAATTCATCAGAAATAGATGTGTTTTCAGAAATGGCTGCATCATAAGAAGTTTTTAATTCTGCCAAATCTTTTAAGACATCTTCTTTCTCCGATTTTGTAACTGTAACAATGTTTTGCATCGTTTTTGCATCTGAAGTCAATTTAAAAATATAAATCAAACTTCCAACCAACAATACCGCTAAGATGGCTACTATTGATTTCAATTTAGAATTGCTATTCTGATTTTCCATAAAAAAGTTGTTTTAGTTTAAACAAAAGTAATAATATTTAACATAATAACGTAAGATATACATTTATATTATATTTTTGGGAAAACTTTAACTTGATGGAAAAACTAATTCCTTTTTCTTTAAATGATTTAGCTAAAGCAACTAATCACAGAAGTGGTGAACTAAAATTTGGTGAAAAGATGCAAACTATCCCAAAAGATATTTCGCCTTTAGAGTATTTAAAAAATTGTGACGCCAAGTTTGTTTTAATAGGCGTTCCTGAAGATGTTGGAGTAAGAGCCAACTATGGAAGACCTGGAGCAGCAACTGCTTGGGAAAGTGCAATAAAAGGCATAGCTAACATTCAACACAACCGTTTTTGCAAAGGAAGTCAAATTCTAGTTTTAGGAATACTTGATGTTTCTGAGCAAATGGAACAAGCAAAAGAATTAAAGTTTAATGACACTCATGATAGAAAAAAACTTAATGAGTTGGTTACACAAATTGATAAAGATTTAGCACATATTATTAGTTGTATTGTAAAAAACAATAAAATTCCAATCATCATTGGTGGTGGACACAACAATGCTTATGGTAATATCAAAGGAACGGCACTCGGATTAGGAAAACCAATTAATGTCATCAACTTTGATGCGCATTCTGATTTTAGAATTCTCGAAGGAAGGCACAGCGGCAATGGTTTTTCGTATGCATTTGAAGAAGGTTTCTTGAAAAAATATTTCATTTTTGGATTACACGAAAACTATACTTCCAAAAATGTATTGGATAATTTAAAAAAACTTGAAGATCGAATCAATTATAATACCTATGATGAAATTGGTATTCGAAAAGAAAAAGTATTTGAGGAAGAATTAAATAAAGCTTTAAACTTTATAAAATCTGAACCTTTTGGAATTGAAATTGATTTAGATGCTTTACCAAACATTCCTAGTAGTGCCATGACTTTAAGCGGTTTTTCGGTAGAAGAAGTTCGTAATTTCATCAATCATTTTGGAAAACACAAAAACTCAAAATACATTCACATTTGTGAAGGTGCACCCGATCTTGGAGACGAAAAGAACAGCCATTTAATTGGTAAATTAATAGGGTACTTCGTTACCGATTTTGTGAAATCGAAAAGAGAAGCGACCACCACAAATGGTAAAAATTAAAAACCTTATCTTTGCCGTGACTTACAACTAAAGTAAGTACTCATTATGTTATTCGAAGATCTATCATTATCAAAAAGTATTCAAAGAGCCGTTTTTGAAGAAGGATATACCCAACCAACACCAATTCAAGAAAAAGCAATTCCTCATATTTTAGCAGGGAAAGATTTAGTTGGTTGTGCACAAACTGGAACCGGAAAAACAGCAGCCTTTGCTATCCCAATTATTCACAATCTCCACAGAATGGTAGGCTCGTCAAAGAAAACGAAAGTCATTCGTTGTCTTGTGGTTACTCCTACTAGAGAATTGGCAGTTCAAATTGGCGAAAGCTTTGACACCTATGGAAAATATACTAACCTAAGACAACTCACTATTTTTGGAGGTGTTTCTCAAGTACCACAAGTAGATCAGTTAAAAAAAGGTATTGATATACTGATTGCCACACCTGGAAGATTATTAGACTTACATAAACAAGGTTTTATTGACTTCGACCATTTGCATTATTTGGTTCTTGATGAGTCAGATTTGATGCTCGATATGGGTTTTATCAATGATGTAAAGAAAATTGTCAAACTCGTTCCTACCAATCGTCAAACTTTGTTGTTCTCGGCAACAATGCCATTAGCGATTAGAGAATTATCAGAAACTTTTTTAAACAAACCTGAGTATGTATCGGTAACACCGGTTTCTTCTACGGCAGAAATTATTGAACAACAAATATACTTTGTAGATAAAGAAAACAAACGTGGCTTGTTATACCATTTAATACGCAATGAAAACCTAAAGAACGTTTTGGTTTTTGTTCGAACCAAACATGGTGCCGACAATGTGGTAAAAGCTTTGAAAAAACATGGCGTAAATGCCGAAGCTATTCATGGCAATAAATCACAAAACGCACGTCAACGTGTGTTGGATGAGTTTAAAAACAAAGATATTTCTGTTTTGGTAGCTACAGACATTGCAGCTCGTGGAATAGATATTGAAAGTTTGCCTTTTGTCATTAATTTCGACTTGCCAAACATTCCAGAAACATATGTACATCGTATTGGAAGAACAGGTCGTGCTGGTAACGACGGTATTTCCATTTCATTTTGTGGTCGCGACGAAGAACCCTATTGGAAAGACATTTTGAAATTGATAAAAGTCAACGTTAAAACGATGAAAGACCATCCGTTTCCATGGAAAGAAGGTACTCCAAATCCTGAAGCCAAACCAGATTTACGAAATAAGAATAAAAATAAAACGGCAAACACTTCGAGAAAATCGGAAGCCTCTAAGAAAAATAAAAAGCGATGGTATTAATCATCGCTTTCTTTTTTGGGTATATGGGTTGATATGATTTGATATAACTTCGTGGGTTCAAAAGGTTTGATTAAGATATCATTCATACCACTAGCATATACTTCTTCCGAAACTTCTTGTTTGTCAAAAGCAGTCAACGCTATAATTGGCATCGTATATCCTTTTTCTCTAATCTTTCTTGTAGTGTCAAAACCATTAATCAACGGCATGTTTATGTCCATCAATATTAAATCAAAATGTTCTCGTTCTAGAGCCACCAAAGCAGCATAACCATCATCTACAATGGTACATGTAAGATTGCTATTCTGAATGATTTTCTTAGTAACCAATTGGTTGATTTTATTGTCTTCAATGACTAATATCGTATATGTATGGTGTGATGACAAATCAACTTCAATTTCATTGATTAACGCTACGCATTGTTTTTCATCGTGGATAAAACCTATTGTAAATGTAAATGAGGTACCAACATTCTCTTCGCTTTCAAGATGAATTTCACTCTTAAACAATTTTATTAAACTGGTAACAATAGAAAGTCCTAATCCTGTTCCTTGATAGTCTTCTTCCTTGCGTTCAATCTGTACAAATTTATCAAAAATCACTTGCTGGTGTTCTTTGGCAATTCCAACACCATTGTCAATTACTTTAAACGTAATATAATACATAGTATCTTCTACTCGCTCCAAATCGGCAGTGATGATAACTTCTCCATTCTTGGTAAACTTCAATGAATTGCTCACCAAGTTCATAATAATTTGTGATAAACGTAACTTGTCGCCAATTAAAAACTCTGGTATGGCGGTATCTATTTCAATAATAAGCTTATTGTTGTTTCTTTCTGCAATATATTCTATCGAATTACGAATACCATCTATCTCGTCGGTCAAATTGAAAATCAGGTTTTCCAAAACCACTTTTCGCTCTTCGATTTTACTGATTTGCAAAATGTCATTCACTAACGACAATAAGTATTTTGCTGAGAATTTTAGTGAATTCAAATGCGGACTATTTGCCAATTCTTTGTGTTCGTCTAATAATATATTAGTAATCCCAATAACACCATATAAAGGTGTGCGCAGCTCATGAGTAATTGTCGATACAAACTGTGTTTTCATTTGTGAAGCTTCTTCTGCTTTTTCTTTGGCTATACTAAGTGCTTCGTTCGTATTCTTTAATTCTAAATTCAGTTTTTCTCGTGTCTTGATACTTTTATAAAGTGTTAGCAACAATAATAACAATGTGATAACAATCAGCATAAAAAGCACCAAAACCAATTTTGAAGTTTCAACTATCTTGGAATTTTTTTCACTTTGTAGTTCTACTTTCTCCAATTGTATTTTATACTCGTCAAGTTCTATGTCTAGAGCTTGTTTCTCAATGCTGTCCATCTTCTCATCAGAGTAAATCACATTATATAATGAGTCGTGCTTTGCATCATAGTGTTCTTGCTTGGTCTGCTCGTTAAAATACCCAAAATGCTTGGCAAGATTTTCGTAAACATTCAACAAATTAGAACTAAAGTGGTTCTTTTCGGCTAAATCTTTGGCTTTAAAATAAAATTCTTCGGCATTCTCTTTTTTATTATCATGGGTATTTTTTATACCCATCAGCACATAATATGATAGCTTTATTTCATCCGTATTATTTTTAAATACAGCTTCTTTAATAGTTTTAAGAATACTATCAGCTTTCTGGTCTTCATTTGTTGCCAAATATGCACTAGCAAGATTCAAATTGATATGAATAATTTGATTTTCGTCCTTTAACTTTTTTGCAAAATAAAGTGCTTTTTTATAATAGCTTATTCCTTTATCGGTGTCAATGTTGTTAAAGTAATAAGCACTTCCAAGATTATTATATATCCAATTATTAAGGGTATCATTGTTTATTTGTCGTGCAAATCGGAGTGCTTTTTCATAAAACTCAATAGCACGTTTGGAATCGTTGCATTCATCATATATCACACCAATGGTGTTATAGGACTGTGCTATATAGGAATTGCTATTTATTTCAAAAGACTTAATCAAAGCAGCTTTTGACGCTCTCAAAGCTTTGTCAAAATGGGTGTTTTCGAAATGATGCACAGCTTGGTCTAAAGCTGTTTTTATTGTTTGTTCTTGTTCCTTTTTTTTCAAAGCAACTTCTTGTGCCAATGATAGGACACTAAAAAACAATAACAAAAACAAAATTCTATATCTGTTTTGGTAAATCATAGGGCAAATTCAATGCTCAAATATAAAGTATTTTACAAAAAAAAATCCTGAAAATTTCAGGATTTTTTAAAGAATTGTTAATTTCTAATCAACTTTCTATATTTTATTCTTTTTGGTGTCAAATCGCCACCCAATCGTTTGCGTTTGTTCTCTTCATATTCCGAAAAACTACCTTCAAAGAAATATACTTCCGAATCTCCTTCAAATGCCAAGATGTGTGTACAGATTCTATCCAAAAACCAACGGTCGTGACTGATGACTACGGCACAACCAGCAAAATTTTCTAGTCCTTCTTCCAATGCTCTTAGGGTGTTGATATCCAAATCATTGGTTGGCTCATCTAGTAGTAACACATTACCTTCTTCTTTCAAAGTCATTGCCAAGTGCAAACGGTTGCGTTCTCCTCCTGAAAGTGCCGAAACCTTTTTGTTTTGATCGCTTCCACCAAAGTTAAAACGCGAAAGATAGGCTCTTGAGTTTACTTGTCGTCCGCCCATTAAAATTAACTCTTGTCCATCACAGAAATTTTCCCAGATGGATTTGTTTACATCAATATTAGAGTGCGCTTGATCTACATAGGCAATCTTTACTGTTTCACCTACATTAAATTCTCCAGAGTCGGTTTGTTGTTCTCCCATTATCATGCGGAAAATGGTTGATTTACCAGCACCATTTGGTCCAATAATCCCAACAATTCCTGCTTGTGGCAAGGTAAAGTTTAGGTTATCATATAATAACTTGTCGCCAAATGCTTTTGCTACGTTCTTAGCTTCAATAACATTGGTTCCCAGTCGTGGACCATTTGGGATATATATCTCTAACTTCTCGTCTAATTCCTTTTGATCTTCGTTCAACAGCTTATCATAGTTCTGCAAACGGGCTTTCTGTTTGGTTTGTCGCCCTTTGGCGCCTTGTCTAACCCAGTCTAACTCTCGTTCCAACGTTTTTCTGCGTTTGGAAGCCACTTTTTCTTCTTGTTCCATGCGTTTCGACTTTTGGTCTAACCACGAAGAGTAGTTTCCTTTCCACGGAATACCTTCACCTCTATCCAATTCTAATATCCATCCGGCTACGTTATCAAGGAAATAACGGTCGTGTGTTACGGCAATTACCGTTCCTGCATATTGTGCCAAATGTTGCTCTAGCCAAAGAACGCTTTCTGCATCCAAGTGGTTGGTAGGTTCATCGAGTAGCAATACATCCGGTTGTTGCAATAACAATCTACACAAAGCAACCCTTCTTCTTTCTCCACCCGATAGGTTTTTGATAGGAGTATCGGCTTCTGGCGTGCGTAATGCATCCATTGCCACTTCGAGTTTGTTGTCTATTTCCCATGCACCAGCAGCGTCTATTTGGTCTTGTAGTTGTGCTTGCTTGTCCATCAACTTTTGCATCTTGTCGGCATCTTCATATACTTCGGGAAGCCCAAACATATCGTTGATTTTGTTAAATTCGTCAAGGATAGCCATGGTTTCGGCTACACCTTCGCGAACAATCTCAATAACCGTTTTCGAATCATCTAGTTGTGGTTCTTGTTCCAAATACCCTACGGTATATCCTGGTTGAAAAACCACATCGCCTTGAAAGTTTTTATCAACACCAGCAATGATGCGCAATAAAGATGATTTACCCGAACCGTTTAGACCCAAGATACCAATCTTGGCACCATAGAAAAAACTCAAATAGATGTTTTTCAACACTTGTTTGTCGCTGCCTTGATAGGACTTGCTCAAGCGTTGCATTGAAAATATTACTTTTTTATCGTCTGACATATATATATTTTTTAATTGTTGTTGATTAGTTGCTATAGTTATTTGGTTATTTGCTTTGGTCCTTCTCGATTCTAATTTCTATACTTATAACTCATAACTTCTCTCACATATCTATTATACTCTACCTTTCAAGGCACTAAAAACCCATGCGTTGGCAAAAAATCCTATTCCAACAGCGCCAAATCCCCAACCGGCAACATCATCATACCTATAAATTCCTAACCCTATAATGATAAGTCCCATGATAATCATTATTAATGTTGCCCATCCTAAGACGGTATTCTTGTTCATTGCCATTTTTTTGTGGTTTTTGTTAAGCGGACACAAATATAAGCAATAATTGTGACTTGTTTTTTGGTTAGTAAATCAAAATTTTACAAAAAAAAACTCCGCCTAATGGGCAGAGTTGCTAAAGTTTCTATAAATATCCTTAAGAAACATAAATACTTTGCGGATTGCTCAAAGGTGCTACACTGGTAGCATTAATAGCAAACGCATAAAAATAGTATTTTGTGCCAGGAGTCAAACCCGTAAACATCTTTTGACGCGAACGGTTACAATCAATACTAACGCTTCCATCATCTTCCGATACGAACAACTGACCGTTAATAATAGAAGAATTAACCAACGGTTTGTTTTCCACACAAACACAAATGTAACTTACACCGGTTTGATTAGAAAAAGGCGGAATAACAACCGAAACTTCTCCACTTGTTTTAGTTAAACTAATTTCAAAAGAATCAATTTTGCCTAGCGGTGCTGATGGATGTACAGTATCACTGGTAGGCACAAACCCCGACAAAGCAATGGTTGATACATTGCCATCGGCTAGCGTATCAACATAAGTAGCCAGCGTGTCTAGTGTTTGAATCATTTCATTTTTTGCATCAATGAAAGCTATCTTCTTAGTCAACCCATATTGGGCATAGTCAGAAGCCGCGTTGTTATACTTTTCCTGAACAGTCTCATAATCAGTATCAGGAAATGGTGGGGTACTAAAAGTGGTGCTATTGGTATAAATACCATTTCTCACTTCAATTACAAACGTATCTAAGCTAGAAGTACCATACTTGTGGTAATCTCGCCTACAAACAATTTTTTTCATAATTTCTATGAATTGGTTAAACATTCCGTTAATCATTCTGCAGAATTAACTAAGACGTCTGTTTTATATAACGTTGAAGTACATACTTTTATTGTATAAAAAGACAATTATTTTTTGTTTTTTTTTTACTTTTTCACAAAGCCCTTTATTTATAAGCCTTTTGTAAGGTTATTTCTTGAAGCAAAAAATAATTTTACGCTCAAAAAAACACATTTTCCTAAAGGTGAAACACATTTTCCAAAAGGAAAAGGCAAACTTCCAATAGGAATATTGGTTTCACCTAAAGGAGATTACGATTTTCCGACAGGAAAATTGGTTGAACCTTTAGGAAGTTGTAAAACTCCTTTAGGAAAATGTGTTTCACCTTTAGGAAAAACCGTTTCACCTATAGGAAAAATGGTTTCACCTATAGGAAATTGGAGAAAACGAATAGGTTGTTGATGATTTTAAATTGCAGATTTTATATAGTTGATTGGTGGATGATGGATGATGAAAGGAGAAAATAATAATGCGAAGAGTAAAGTAATCCTTATATGTTACTACTTATGAAAGAACGCTGGTATAAAATCTTTGCCTAACGATTTTTAAGTACTTTAAAGCAAAATTAAGTTGATTTCTTCCATAAAAAACAAAATTCCTATTTTTGCCAAAAGCAGTACAGTTATGATTGACCTAGATTACTTAGACTATCTCGAAGGTTTCTTGACCGATAACCGAAAAACTCGTTTTGAAGAAGTGTTGGCACAGCGTACCAAGCATTTTACCGTGGTGGTTGAAGACATTTTTCAGTTGCACAACACGAGTGCCGTGATGCGCAGTTGCGAAGTTTTTGGTATTCAGGAGTTGAACATTATCGAACATCGATTTGGCAAAAAGATTGATAGCGAAATTGCTATGGGTGCCCAAAAATGGGTTGATATTAAAAAGTTTTCTACCATTCAAAACTGCATAGACACCATGAAAAACAATGGCTATCAAATTATTGCAACCACGCCACATGATGATAGTTGTTTGCTTCATGAGTTTGACATTACCAAACCGAGTGCGTTGTTTTTTGGCACCGAAAAAGAAGGGCTTTCACAAGAAGTAATGCAACAAGCCGATGGATTTTTGAAAATTCCGATGGTGGGTTTTACCGAAAGTTTAAACATATCGGTGTCGGCGGCTATTATTATTCAAGACCTCACTACGCGCCTACGCAGTTCGGATATCCGCTGGCAGTTGACTGCTGAAGAACGGTTGGAAAAACGATTGGATTGGGCAAAAAACACCATAAAAGACATTAAACGCATTGAGGAACGCTATTTTTCTGAAAACGAAAAGAAAGACTAATCGTTTAGATACTTCTCGTGCTTTTTGGATAAAATTTTATAATTCTCGTAACACTCGCTGATGGCATCAAGAATTTGCAAATCATTAGCCGATTCGATAAATGCCTCAGAATAGTTGCAACGTTGCAATATTTCGGCAATCTCTTTCTTATCTACACCAAGCAAAACGGCAATCATTTCGCGGTCAAACTTCGATTCAAGTAGGTTTCGCACCGTGTCGTCTTTCTTCATCGATTTTAATCGCTTTAACTCTCGCGGTTTGTTTCCAAAAAAGTTGTAGAGCATGTCGGCAGGATTGAATATAGAACCCAAAACACGTGTAAAAGCGTTAGGCGAATTAGCACCGGCTTCATACGCTGTTGGTAATCCTGAAATACTATAGCGGTAATTTTCTTTTTCGGGAATTAATTTAGAATCCACTTCAAGGTAACCTGTTAAGTCGTATTTGCGCACCACTACTTCTTCAAGTGCAATGGCTTTTTCGGTCAGTTGAATCTTGGCTGTCCCGTTTTTAATCCAGTCATTGGTAACTTTCACTCGCAACGACTGAAAGCCCATCAAGGTAATGTGTAGCGTATCATTAACAGTAGCTTCAATTTCAAAATACCCACGGTTGTTGGTCACGCTTCCTTTTACTTTATTTACATTAATGATGTTGACATTAGAAATCGGAAATAAGTTGGCGTCGTTTACGATAGTTCCAGTAACTTTTTGCACCGTAGTTTCTTCTTGCGCAAAGATTTGGCAGGTAAAAAATAGTAGAAAAAGAAAAGTAAAATACTTCATAGCTAGGTTTGAAGGTTTAAAAGTATGAAACTCTTTTAAGATATTTGATAAATCAGAATGAGAATTAGAAGAAAATTAACAAAACAGGACTATTTGCTTTAAAAAAAATTCCAAACAACAATAGTTTCCTATTTGCTGTTTGGAATTTAGGTATTCCTATAAAAGAATATTAACTTCTTCTAGGTCTTCTGTTTTTTGCTGCTTCGAAAGAACGACCTGCCGGACGGTCAGTTTTTTCGCCGCCAGAACTTCTATTCTCACTTCTTCCACCAAAGCCAGATTCTCTTCTTGGTCTATCGCTATTAAAACCACCTTCTTTTCTTGGACCAAAGCCACCTGGTTTTCTATCGCTAGAATTTCTTCCTCCGCTAGAGCTTCTTCCGTTATGATCTCTTCTTGAAGAACCGCCTCTTGAACCACCATCGTTTTTAGAGATTTCAACATTGATACGTCTTCCGTTTAATTCGAAACCATTCAATACTTCCATTACTTTTTCCGTGTGTTCTCCGTCAGTATTAAAGAAAGAGAATCCTTCTTTAACGTCAACTTTAAATACATCATCGCGACCTAAGTCTAATGTTTCTTTTAAGAAATCTTTCAATTGCATCCAGTCGAAATCATCGCGAGCACCAATGTTTACAAAGTAACGTACTGGGTCTCCTGCTCTAACTTCTCTAGGTTCTGATGAGCTTCTATCCGACTTATCACCCGATAAATCGCGTTTCTTTTTGTAGTAATTGATGAATCTATTAAATTCAACAGATACCATTCTTTTGATTAACTCTTCTTTATCCAATCCTTCAAAAACTTCATTGATGGCAGGAAGATAGTTGTCTATCTCGTGGTCAACTTCGGTATCTTTAATCTTATTGGCTAAGTGCAAAAGCTGAATTTCACAAATCTCCATTCCTTGAGGAATCGTTTTTTCTTCAAATTTCTGCTTGATAATACGCTCAATAGCAGATATTTTACGCAATTCACTTTTGGTAATGATAACAATTGATGTTCCTAGTTTTCCAGCACGTCCTGTTCTTCCAGAACGGTGGTTGTAGGTTTCAATTTCATCAGGTAATTGATAGTTAACTACGTGTGTAATGTTGTCCACATCAATTCCACGAGCTGCAACGTCTGTTGCTACCAACATTTGTATTTGTCTTCCTCTAAAAGATTTCATTACACCATCACGTTGTGCTTGTGATAAATCACCATGCAAAGCGGCAGCGTTGTAACCATCTTCTATTAACTTCTCCGCCACAGCTTGTGTGTCACGTTTTGTTCTACAAAACACTACAGAGAAAATATCTGGATTAGCATCGGCTAATCTTTTTAAAGCTTCATAACGGTCGCGAGCATTCACACAATAGAACTCATGCGAAACTGTTGCGGAACCTGAGTTTTTTGCACCAACCGTAACTTCGGCAGGTTCATGCATAAACTTTTTAGCAATACGGGCTACTTCTGCAGGCATTGTTGCCGAGAATAACCACGTTTTTTTGTCGTCTGGTGTATCCGAAAGTATCGATACAATATCTTCGTAGAATCCCATGTTCAACATTTCATCGGCTTCATCAAGGATACAATAGTTAATGTTCTTGATGTTTACCAATCCACGATTGATCATGTCTTGCATTCTACCTGGAGTTGCTACAATGATTTGTGCGCCACGTTTAATTTCACGTGCTTGCTCTGTAATACTAGCACCACCGTAAACCGCCACTGTATGTAAGCCTTTTACATACTTGGAGTATAACTTGATTTCGTTGGTAATTTGTAAACACAATTCTCTAGTTGGAGAAAGGATTAACGCTTGTGTAGTTTTATCATCAGCGTTTAATTTTTGTATAAGCGGAAAACCAAATGCTGCTGTTTTCCCTGTACCTGTTTGTGCTAAAGCGACTAAATCACTATCTTCTTCCAATAAAACCGGAATGGCTTTTTCTTGCACTTCTGACGGATTCTCAAATCCTAGATCTTTGATCGCCAGCAGTAACGACTCATTCAGACCTAATTGTTCAAATTTGTTCATATATTATTTTAAATTGGGTGCAAAGGTAGGGTTAAATAACTGTAATTACTAATTTGTTTTAAATTGATTTACAGTTATTTATAAAATCGTATAGTAGAATTGAGAGTATAGATTGTCTTTACGACTCCAATTTATAGTTAGAATTAATGAATTCTATGAGTTTTTGAACTGCCAATCCGCGATGACTAATGGCTGCTTTTTCTCCCAAAGTTAACTCGGCAAAAGTTCTATTGTATCCATCGGCAACAAAAATTGGGTCGTATCCAAATCCTCTATTCCCTATTTTTTCTTCAATAATTCTGCCTCTGGCTATTCCTTCAAAAAGGTGCTGCTTGCCATCCAAATTTAAAGCTATTACGGTTTTGAATTGTGCTCTTCGATTGGCTTTGTCATCTAAATTTTTCAACAATAACTCCATATTGTCATCTGCACTTTTCTGTTCACCAGCATAACGTGCAGAATGGACGCCTGGTTCGCCTTTTAGTGCTTCTACTTCCAAACCCGTATCATCGGCAAAACAATTATAACCAAAATGTTTTGTCACGTAATCGGCTTTTAAAATGGCATTTCCTGCAATTGTTTTTGCCGTTTCTGGAATATCTACTGTACAACCAATATCCTCGAGACTAAGAATTTCAATATTCTTTGGCAACATCAATTGTATTTCCTTTATTTTGTTTGTATTGTTGGAAGCGAAAACTAATTTCATGGGGAAAACATTTTTTTAAAAAATAAAAAACCAAAAGTAAACTACTTTCGTATATCAGATACCAAATTTAAACAAACCCTACATGAAAAACAAAACTACTCACTTAATAAGTAGCCGATGGTTATGGATTATTTCGTTGTTATTCTTAACAAATCATCATGTTAGTGCTCAGTATTCCTTAGATTCGAGCAACAAATCGAAAGAAATATCCATTCATACAGCAGCAACCTATTTTGATGCTGGCAAGAAACAATTAACTTTAGAAGAAGTTCGAACTGGAAATCACAAGTTTATTGCAATTCCCAAAGAGAACACCGATTTTGGCTTTACTTCCAATCATTTTTGGGTTACGTTTCAATTAAAAAACACTTCCGAAACCTATAAAGATTATTACTTTGAAACCGCAAGACCAATAACTGATTTGGCAGAACTATTTGTAATTAATAAAAATAATAAAGTTACTAAATACATCAGCGGCGATTCTATTCCATATGCACAAAGAAGTTTTGATTTGCGCAAAACAATTTTCAAAATCCATTTAGAACCCAAAGAAACTAAGAGTTATTATTTGCATGTAAAAAGTGATGGAGAACAATTGTCGTTGCCATTAGTATTGCACAATGACGAAAGTTTATTAGAACAAAGTTCTTTTGAACAATTTATTTTTGGTTTTTTCTATGGCATATTAATGATTGCTGGTATATTATATTTGTTCTTCTTCTTTGCTATGAAAGACAGAACATTTTTTTACTATAGTATGTACGTGTTATTCATTGGATTGTTACAATTTTCGGTTGATGGTTATTTCTACAAGTTTGTTACGCCACAATCGGGTTGGTTATCGTTACATGCCGTGATATTATTTGCAACCATTGCTAACTTCTTTCTTGGTAGGTATGCTCAAGTGTATTTAAAAATAAAACAATACAGTAAAGCTGTAAATTTTGCCTTTTATGTATTATACTTTTTAGATGCCATTCTGTTTGTAGCTCTTTTAATAGCTCCAAAAACACTGGAGTACTCCTATCCTATTGCGAATCTCTTAGGATTGGTTTTATTATTATTAATCATTACATCGCAAGTAATGATTTTTGCTAAAACAAAAACGATAGACAAACTTTTTGCAACCGGTATCTTCTTTTTAATCAGCGGCTTTGTTGTTTTTATATTGAAAAATTTTAGCATATTACCGCAAACCTTTTTGACGGAAAATGGCTCTAAGCTTGGAACCGGAATGGAAGTTATTTTCCTTTCACTTTCGATGGCAAACTTAATTAGAAGCTTAAAGAAAGAACGTGAAGAATTGCAAACCTTAGCACTTCAACGTTCGGAAGAAATGAATGAGCTGAAGTCGTATTTCCTTTCTAATATTAGCCATGAGTTAAGAACACCATTGAATGCTATTATGAGTTTAACCGACGTAATAGCGAATGAATCAGATGCGTCAAAAGTAAAATCGAATTGTGAAATAATTAAATATTCTTCGCAAAGTTTGTTGAGTTCTGTAAACGACATTTTAGACTTTTCTAAAATAGAAAAAGAGGAATTAAAATTAGAATTTGCACCATTTGAACCTATAAAAATTCTAGACCAAATTAAAAATAACGCTACATCTGTAGCCAAAGACAAAGGTGTAAACATCAAATATACAATTGAAAATGAAGTGCCGCTTTATGTAAATGGTGACGCAACTCGTTTTGGGCAAATAGCCAATAACATCATTAACAATGCTTTGAAATTCACTAATGAAGGTGATGTAAAAATCAACTTAAACTGGAAAAAAACTAGTGGAAACCAAATTAAATTAGAATTAAAGGTTACCGATACTGGTGTTGGTATTCCGAAAGAAAAAATGAATAGCATCTTTGATTCTTTTTCTCAAGAAAGCATCAACAACAAAAGAAAATTTGGCGGACTTGGACTTGGCTTATTCATCGTGAAAAATTTGGTTGATCTTCACAAAGGAACTGTTGACATCAAAAGTCAGCAAGGATTAGGTACTATCTGTACGATAGACCTTTTCTATGATCTTGCACCAACAGAAAACAAAACGATTGCAATCATTCCGACAGAAGATTACGATTTGAAAGGAAAAAGAATTCTGGTTGTTGAGGATAATGCCATGAACCAAATGGTGATTAAAATGATTACCAAAAAATGGTTGAATACCGTTGTAGAATTTGCTAATAATGGCGAAGAAGGTGTTGATCAACTAAAGAACAATCCCTTTGACATCGTTTTAATGGATTTGCAAATGCCTGTTATGGATGGCTACGAAGCAACAATTGCCATCAGAAAAGGAGAAGCAGGTGAAAATAATAAAAACATTCCAATTATAGCAGTAACCGCTGATGTTATGGAATCCACTAAAGAACGTGTAATGGAAATTGGAATGAACAAATACTTATCAAAACCCGTTAACAAAGATGTTTTATTTGAAAACATCAAAGCATTAGTATAATCGGTGTCAAACAATTATAATAAACTGTTGTTTACTCCTAATTGATTAGAAATTTAAGGTTCAAATCATTAGGAGTAAACTTTTTTTATGATTACTTTTGCCTCGTTTTAAAAAATATACTTTACAAATGGTAAACGATTTATTCGAAAGAATACAAAACAATAAAGGTCCATTAGGAAAATGGGCTTCTCAAGCCGAAGGATACTATGTGTTTCCTAAATTAGAAGGCGAACTTGGACCAAGAATGACGTTTCACGGAAAAGAAATCCTAAACTGGTCAATTAACGATTATTTAGGCTTAGCCAATCACCCAGAAGTGAGACAAGTAGATGCTGAAGCTGCTGCTCAATATGGTGCTGCTTACCCAATGGGTGCTCGAATGATGAGTGGTCATACTTCAATTCACGAACAATTAGAAAATGAATTAGCCGCATTCGTAGATAAAGAAGCTGCCTATCTATTAAACTTTGGTTATCAAGGAATGGTTTCTACCATTGATGCATTGGTAACAAAAAACGACATAATTGTTTACGATGTTGACTCACACGCCTGTATTATTGATGGTGTACGTCTTCACATGGGTAAACGTTTTACATACAAACACAATGATTTGGAAAGCATGGAGAAAAATCTTCAACGTGCTACCAAGATGGCAACCGAAACTGGAGGTGGAATTCTATTCATTACCGAAGGTGTTTTTGGAATGCGTGGTCAACAAGGAAAGTTGAAAGAAATTGTAGAAATGAAAAAGAAATTCAATTTCCGTCTTTTGGTTGATGATGCACATGGATTTGGTACTTTAGGAAAAACAGGTGCTGGTGCTGGCGAAGAGCAAGGTTGCCAAGACGGTATTGATGTTTATTTCTCTACGTTTGCAAAATCTATGGCTAGTATTGGAGCTTTCATTGCTGCAGATCAAGATATTATTGATTACTTAAAATACAATTTACGTTCTCAAATGTTTGCCAAATCATTACCAATGATTCAAACGGTTGGAGCATTGAAAAGATTGCAACTATTAAGAGATAATCCAAGTTTGAAAGACAAACTTTGGGAAAATGTAAACGCATTACAAAACGGATTAAGAGAACACGGATTTAATATTGGTGACACGAACACTTGTGTTACGCCTGTATATCTTGAAGGTTCTATTCCAGAAGCCATGGTTATGGTAAATGACTTGCGTGAAAACTATGGAATATTCCTTTCAATCGTTGTGTATCCAGTTATTCCAAAAGGAATCATCTTATTAAGAATGATACCAACAGCTTCACACACACTAACAGACATCGAAGTAACCTTAACTGCTTTTGATGCTATTAGAGAAAAGTTAGTTAATGGCACGTATAAAAAGATTGCCGAAGCAAACGTTGAAAACGTTTAAACAAATAAACTACATACAAAAAAAATAGGTTGAATAATTCAACCTCTTTTTTTTGTATAAACACAACCTCAAATATTACTTATTCAATGTAATTCTTGTAATGTTACTATCATCAATGTTAAACGCTTGTAGTGTAGCTTTATAGTCTGTAAAGTCAACTTCATTTGCCAATCTATTTCCAAAATAACCCGGAATCACAACAACTCTTAATATTTGATTTAATCTTATATTCGATGGCAAACCAGCTAAATCAAAACCTTCTAGTCTAACTTCTGCATCTACTCTTGTAAAATCATTTGAGAATCTATAATCTAAAGTTCCATCATCAAAGAAATAGCTTTCTGGCATTAACTTCCAAATATCGCTTCCTTGATTAGTTGTTCCAGTCAAACGGTAAATCAAGACCATATCTGAAGAAACAATAGTGTAAGGAAAATTCAAAACCACGCTATAAGAGTTTGGTTGAAAGTTTACATTACCATATTCCCAAACGACACTAATAGTATCATTATCCGGACCTTTGTCTTCATTAACTGTGCAACTTTGTAGTGTCATCATCCCGATAACGGCTAACATTAGGGTAATTTTTTTCATGGTGTTTATTTTTTTAATGATTAATGATATTTTGTAAATACCAATTGTTGTGCCAAACTTTTTTGAATAACAAAATTAACGTATTTTTAAACCATGGGAAGAAATAATGAAAAGAATAGTAAAGCACATAACGACAAACTTCACAAAGCGCAAAACAAGACTAAGGCTAAGAAGGCAGAACGCACTCAAAAACTGAAAGCTATAATCAAAAAGTTTAATAAAGATAAATAATAATATTTTTTCGATGGAATTATAAATAATTTCATTTTTTACATTACTTCTGTATATTTTAAGATTACAAACCTTTTTCAATGAGTTTTTTTTTATTTACAATTTTCAGTAAAACAACCGCTTATAAATTATTATTTATATTTATTCTAAATAAATTTTGTGTATTCAAATGCGCGTTTTATATTTGCAGTATTATTTTAATTAAATCTAAATAAACAATGAATAAAACAAAACAATTTTTAGCTTTAGTAGCCTTTTCATCTTTTTTAATATCCTGTTCAAATGATGATTCATCATCTGCTACTCCAGAATATACAGTTCCAGCTACATACACTTTTGAAAGAAACAACGCAACATCAATTGATTTTTCTGGACAAACTACTAGAATTGCAATGTTACAAGCAATGGGCGATTATTATAAAACACAAGCAAATGCAGGAGTTGCAATCGATGCATCTGAATTAAGTAATATGTATTCTAATACAGGAAATCCATTTTCAGACACAAATTTAAATACATCAGGAAAACAATTAAAAGACAAAACAGCAGCATCTGTTGATTACTTTTCTTTATTATATGGTGGCGGAACAACTGCAGAACAAGTTAGCGTACGTTCTTTTTTTGAAAATCAATTTACAGAAGGAAACAATGCAAGTCAAGGAAATAATGCCTCGGCTGGTGTTGCAGGTAAATATATAGATGGGTCATCTAATCGTCTTTTTGCTGCTAATGGTTTAGAACCACAACAAGTATTATTAAAAGGAATGATGGGTGCTTCATTTATGGATCAAATCGTAAATAATTATTTAAGTGTAAATAAATTAGATGCTGGCTCAAACAAAATTGACAATACTAATAAAGTTTTAGAAGCAGGCAAAAACTTCACAACAATGGAGCATAACTGGGATGAAGCTTACGGTTACATTTATGGAGCAGATGATGCTACAAATAATGTGTATAGATTTTGGTCAAGTTATATCAATCAAGTAAATGCTGACACTGACTTTAATACTTTAAAAGCAGATATTGATTTGGCATTTAGAAAAGGAAGAGCTGCCATTGTAGCAAATGACTACACTACTCGTGATGCTCAAATTGCAATTATTAAAGAAAAACTAGCTTTAGTTCCTGCGGTAAGAGCCGTTTATTATTTACAAGAAGGAAAAGAAAAATTAGTTACTGATAACGGTGCAAAAGCATTTCATGCCTTATCTGAAGGATACGGATTTATTATGTCTTTAAGATATACTAACAAACCAGGAACAAACAATCCATATTTTACAAAAGCGGAAGTAGATACCATGTTAAATTCATTATTAAGTGGACCAAACGGTTTATGGGATATTGATAATTTATCTCCAAAATTGGATGCCATTTCTACTCAAATTGCAACAAAATTTGGTTTTACTGTTGCTCAAGCAGCAACTGTAGATTAATTATTTCTTAAAAATAGAGACATAATAACCTCAATATACTTTTAATTTATTGAGGTTATTTTTTACTCAATAATTAAATCAAAATAGCATCAACAAAGTCTTATAGTTGTTGATAAAATTATTTTAAATTTATTTAGAATAATTATAGATAAGAATAAAAACATTTGTATTTTTGCAAAAAATAAAATTTAAAATGAAGAAACTATTTTTATTTGTCTGTCTTGTATCGCTTATATATGCTTGTTCTTTGAGTGATGATGGTGGTTCAAAAACTGATAACTTTGATAGAACAGCAATGCTTACACATTGGGCAGACAACATCATCATTCCAAGTTATGTTGACTATGACAACAAAGTGCTAACCTTATCTTCTGACGTTACTAACTTTACTTCTACTCCTACTGAAGCCAATCTTCAATTAGTAAGAACTTCATGGATAAATGCTTATAAAGCGTATCAAAAGATAACTATTTTCAATGTTGGTAAAGCAATGGAAATAAATTTAAAAGAAACTACAAACACATATCCTACTGATGCAGCAGGAATTGAAACTAACATTGCATCGGGTAATTATAATTTAGAGTTATTGTCACAATATTCCAAACAAGGCTTTCCTGCTTTAGATTATCTTATCAATGGTTTGGGTACTACCGATACTGCTATTTTAGCTTTTTATACTTCAAATGCAAACGCAACTAATTACAAAAACTATTTAATTGATGTTACAAACAAATTAAAATCAAATAGTAATGTCGTTGTTGCCGATTGGAATTCTTCTTATAGAACTACTTTCATTTCTAGTAGCGGAAACACTGTAAGCAGTTCGGTAAATAAAATGACCAACTTGTTTGTTAAGAATTTAGAGAAAGACATCAGAAGCGGAAAAATTGGTATTCCTGCTGGAGTATTTTCTAGTGGAACTTTATTTCCAGAGAAAGTAGAAGCTTTTTACAAAAAAGATATTTCTAAAGATTTATTAAACATTGCAACCCAAGCGCAACAAGATTTTTTCAACGGAAAAAACTTCAACAGCACCGTTACTGGTCCGAGTTTAAAGTCCTATTTAGATTATGTAAACGCTGTTCGAAACGGTCAAAACTTGAGTACTATCATCAACAATCAATTTTCAAGTATTTATACTGCTAACAATCTATTAGACAACAATTTTTCAAGTCAAATTACTTCTGATAATTCGAAAATGCTTGCTGCTTATGATGCTTTGCAACAAAATGTAGTATATGTAAAATTAGACATGATGCAAGCTTTAAACATTACTATTGATTATGTAGATGGTGATGGTGATTAGTCATGAAACACAAACTAAAAACATATTTTAATTCATACACATCAACTGCAACGCTAGCTTTTTACAGGTTAGCGTTTGGTTTAATGATGCTTTTCAGTTTAATTCGATTCACCGCTTTGGGTTGGATAGAAAAGCTTTATATTTTGCCCACTAATCGTTTTACCTATTATGGTTTTGAATGGATTCCAAGACTTGGAGATTACACCTATTTGCTATTTTTACTTGCTGCCATAGCCGCATTTTGTGTTGCTATTGGATACAAATATAGAATTGCAATTATTACTTTTTTTCTTTGCTTTACTTACATCGAACTTTTAGACAAAACCACCTATCTAAATCATTATTACTTCATTTCAATAGTGAGTTTTGTTTTGATATTTCTTCCTGCAAATGCTTATTTTTCGGTGGATGCCAAGCAAAATCCAAAATTATGTTTTCAATACATTCCTAAATGGAATGTTGACATTCTTAAAGTATTCATTGCTATAGTGTATTTTTATGCAGGTTTAGCTAAGATAAACTCAGATTGGTTACTAGAAGCCATGCCTTTAAAAATATGGTTACCCACCAATACTGATTTGCCATTTATAAAGACTTTTTTAAATCAAAATTGGGTGCATTTTGCGTTTAGTTGGTCTGGAATGCTCTATGATTTAGCCATTCCATTTCTGTTATTGTATAAACCTACTCGAAAGTTTGCGTTTGTTTTAGTGGTTGTATTTCATGTTGTCACCCGAATGTTGTTTCCTATTGGAGTTTTTCCTTTTGTGATGATAGTTAGTTCGTTGGTGTTTTTTGAACCTGCATTTCATGAAAATATACTGCGAAAAATTGCTGCTTTTTTTAAAATCAATATGGAACGTTTTACAAATGCTTTATATTATGAAACCAACAGAATGGCTTCTAAAGCAATTAAAGGCTTTTTAATAGTGTTTATCGGATTCCAATTGGTTTCTCCTTTTCGATACCTACTCTACCCTAATGAATTGTTTTGGACCGAAGAAGGTTTTCGGTTTTCTTGGCGCGTGATGCTTATGGAAAAAGCAGGTTACACCCAATTTAAAGTAGTAGATTCCAAAACTAAAAAAGAAATTAGAGTTAACAATTCGCTGTTTCTAACCACTTTTCAAGAAAAACAAATGGCATTTCAACCTGATTTTATTTTAGAGTACGCACACATTCTAAAAAAGTTTTACGAGAAGCAAGGCGTTTCAAACCCACAAGTATATGTTGAAAGTTACGTAGCACTTAACGGAAGGTTAAGTCAAAAATATATTGATCCAAACGTAGATTTAGCCAAAGAAAAAGAATCATTTAAACCCAAATACTGGATAGTACCATTTAACGATGAAATTAAAGGACTTTAGTTTACTACTGCTATTATTTTTTACTGCAAACACTTTTGCTCAATTCACAATCAATGGGGTTGTTTTGGGTGCTGATGGTAAAAAAGTAGCTGCCGTAGCCGTTTACAATAAAACTTCGGCAACAAAAACCTCAACCAATTCTAATGGTGAATTTTCATTTGAAGTGGATGAAAATAAAAACTACGAATTGGTGTTTTATAAAGAAAATTATGGTATTGTCGAAAAAACTGTCACAACATCCGATAGCAATTTGCAAATAGTTTTAGAAAAAATCACGGCACTTTCCGAAGTGGTCATCAACAAGCAACGCGATAAAGTATTTGCTTTAAACAAATTAAGAGACATTGAAGAAACTGCCATCTATGCCGGCAAAAAAACCGAAGTAATAGCGGTAAATAAGCTTACAGCAAACAAATCGACCAACAATACACGACAAATTTTTGCGCAAGTTGTTGGACTTACCATAAACGAAAGTTCCGATGGCGGATTGCAATTGAGCATTGGCGGTAGAGGTTTGAATCCAAATAGAACGTCCAACTTTAACACTCGTCAAAATGGGTATGACATAAGTGCTGATGTTTTGGGTTATCCCGAAAGTTATTATGCTACACCAACCGAGGCTTTGGAAGAAATTCAAATTGTTCGTGGTGCTGCTTCCTTGCAATATGGAACACAATTTGGTGGTTTGGTTAATTTTAAAATAAAAAAACCTACTACAAAACCTTTTGAACTTATCACTCGAAACACCGTTGGTTCTTATAATTTAGTTACCAATTTCACTTCAATAAGTGGCACAAATGGAAAGTTTAGCTACTATTCGTTTTATAATTTTAAACAAGGTGATGGTTTTAGACCCAATTCTGATTTCAACAGCAAAAATTATTTTGCCAATCTAAACTATCAGTTCACTAGCAATACCTCTTTGCATTTTGATTATACCTATTTCAATTATCTGGCGCAGCAAGCGGGTGGATTAACCGACGTAATGTTTAATGAAAACCCAGAGCAAAGCAACAGAAGCCGCAACTGGTTTGCAGTAAATTGGAATCTATTTGCGTTGCGATTGAAACACAAATTTGCCAACAATGCCGATTTCTCTTTGCAATTATTTGGTTTGGATGCCAGCCGAAAAACGGTTGGATACCGTTCTAATCGTGTTTCTAGTGAAGATATTGATGGAACCGTTCGCGATTTAATAGCGGGAGACTTTGTAAATTATGGTGCCGAAGCACGCTATTTGAAAAGGTATCAAATAAAAGGTAACAACAGCGCCTTTTTGATTGGTGCAAAATACTATCAATCTCGAAATACCGGAATTCAAGGTCCGGGAAGTGCTGGTAGCGATGCTAATTTTCATTTGGCAACCGATGACTTTCCGTTTTATGCCAACCAATCCGACTATGTTTTTCCGAATATAAATATTTCTTTATTTGGAGAAAACATCTTTAAGGTTTCGCCTAAATTCTCGATTACTCCTGGTTTTAGATTTGAGAAAATAAGAACGAAAGCCGAAGGTTCATATCGAAAAATAAATCTCGATTTGGCTGGAAATGTTATCCTTGATGAAACTATAGTGGAAAACAATGAAAAAGACCGAAACTTCCTTTTGTTGGGTATTGGGTTTAGCTACAAACCACAAAATCGAATAGAGTTTTATGGCAATGTTTCTCAAAACTATCGCTCAGTAACCTTCAACGATATCAGAACTGTATCGCCAAGTCAAGTGATTGCCAATGATATTACCGATGAAAAAGGATATACTTCTGATATTGGCGTTCGTGGGCAAATTGGAAACAAAATTACATTCGATTCTAGTGTGTATGCCTTGTATTATGATGACAAAATTGGCGAATATGAAGCCCAAAACCCAAATGGTGCTGCAGCAGTGGTTCGGTTTAGAGACAACATAGGAACGGCAATAACCTATGGATTTGAAACCATGATAGACTGGAGTTTGAGCAACACTTTTTTCAACCAAAATGAAGATTTTAGTTGGAATCTTTTTACCAATACTGCCATAACCAATTCAGAATATTTAAAATCTAATGCGCCAAATATTGAAGGCAATAAAGTGGAGTTTGTACCGCTTTATAATATCAAATCAGGAAGTGCCATTGGCTACAAAAACTTTATGGCGAGCCTTCAGTTTACCTATGTTTCTTCTCAATTTTCGGAAGCAAACAATAGTGTAACCGACACTAACGACAACACCTACGGTATTTTTGGGCAAATACCTGCCTATTATGTTGCCGATATTTCTACATCTTACAAATGGAAACGCTTTAAGCTAGAAGCCGGCATAAACAATTTTACCAACAACAGCTATTTTACCCGAAGAGCAACGGGCTATCCCGGACCAGGAATCATTCCTTCTGATAACCGAACGTTTTATGCTACTTTAGAATTTACTTTTTAAAAAATTAGTAGCTTTTTTTATTATAGAAATCCTTAAAAAATTTTAAGTAGAAACACATTATAAAACCAAAAACCTCACATCGTTGTGAGGTTTTGGTTTTATAAAAAATTTTTTTTTTACAATGTTCTTTCTCCATGAATAGTAACAGTATCACCATTACAATCTTGAAAACTACCATTTATTTCATCTCCTGATAAAGTGCCTAAAATAGTTCCATTCGACGATTCAATTAATCGGTTACTACTATCAATAGTACCATCAATTTCGTCAACTTCTGCACCTGCTTCATTACCTTTAGCAATACCACCCCAAAGGTTTAATCCTCTTGATAGTAAAATGTTAAACGTTCCTGTTTTGCCTGGTTTGGTATATACGCCTTCAAATGCTTCTATTAGTGAAGTTGAAGTTTCTTTATACAATGTAAATACCGTATTTGGATGTCCTGGAATATCCGAAGAAGTAACTGTTGGTGTACCGCCACTCAAACCAACTGAAAAAGTAATTGATATTGGACTACCATTATAAATTCCTGTAAATGGTGCTACATATGGCTGTCCGCTAACATAAGAAACACTTGAAGTTAATGCCACGCTAACACCATCGATTATTAATGTTCCTGTTATAAGATCAGTTCCGTTTTGAATATCAATATACAAAGAACCCGAAGACCCAACTACTATTCCTTTATATACTCCTTTGGCACTTCCGTCATTTTCAGCTAAGGCATCTGGTGTAGAAGCACATGTTGTACATTCGTAAGACGGTGTGCTTGAGCTATCTTTTGAACATGAATTGAAACTAATACATACTATCGATAAAAATACCGATATCGTTAGTACTGCTAAGATTGATTTTGTGTTTTTCATTTTAATTGTGTTATTAAGGTTAATTAAATAAATGCGTAATGCTATTACTTAATCAAAAGTACTCCATCAATTGAAAAACTACAATCACCAAAAAGTAGTAATTTTTAAATACTGATTATTTTGGAAATGTTTTATTTAAGGCTTCGGTACGAGAATTTACTTGAAGTTTTTCGTAAATATTTCTAATGTGCGTTCGAACCGTTTCGGTACTCAAAAAAAGTTTATCGGCTATTTCTTTATAGCGCAAACCTTCCGATAATAAGTGTAGAATTTCTTTTTCTCTTTCGGTTAGCTTTTTCATTTCTGCAGTTTCTTGTTGCTGTTTATGAAAAGATGCCACTACTTTTCGAGCAATATTACTGCTCATGGGCGAACCACCATGATATACTTCTACAATGGCATCTAGTATTTTGGATGGTTGGGTGGTTTTTGTAATATAGCCTTTTGCTCCTGATTTTAAAGCTCTAAAAACGGAATCGGTGTCTTCAAATGATGTACACATTACATAGTTTACGGCACTATTAATAACCGCCAACTCTTGCACACAGGCTATACCATCTTTTACAGGCAAATGAATATCCATCAGTACCACATCCAAATCTAAAGTTGGAATACTGGCAATAGCCGATTCGGCATCTTCAAAAGTATGAACGCATGAAAATCCTTCACTGCCATTAATGAGCACCATCAAACTTTCTCTGATTTGCTTTTCATCTTCTACTATGCCCACTTTTATAGTCATTGAAAAAAATTAAGACTTAAAAATAAAAACTTCATTTGTATTGTCAAAGTTACTTATTTACAGAAAGTAACACTACTACTTTTGTAGTAATCTGCAAAAGTAAATCACAACAACGTTTATTTGTTTTTATATATTTTTTCTAATTTTATTTTAATAATCACTTTGGTTCCTGCTCCAATAGTGCTTTGAATGGTTAGTTTTCCGTTAATATCTTCTATTCTACTTTCCATGTTTTTCAACCCATTTCCGTTTGTTTTTGAATGTTCAAAACCTACTCCATTGTCCTCAATAGTTAGTATCAAATACTCGGGAGAAATGTGTGCCGAAAAATCAATTTTTGTGGCTTTAGAATGTTTGGCAATATTATTGATGGTTTCTTTTACCACCAAAAACAATGCGCGATGCATTTCGTTTTTAATTGGTGTTGGCGCAATGTTTTCAGGAATATCATACTGTGTTTCTATCGAATAGTCTTCAACATAATCGGTGGTATATTCGCGTATTCTGGCTATAAAATTAGATAAAGTAGTGTTCTCAGGATTTAACGCCCAAATTAAGTCGCGCATATTGTCAATCATGCTTTTGGAAGTTTCTCTAATAGACTCGCTACTACTTATAATCTCTGGAATATCTTTGGTTTTTTGTGAAATAATCTCGCTCAGAAAATTAATTTTAGACAAGCCCGAACCCAAATCATCGTGAATATCTTTGGCCATTTTTAGTCTAATTTGCTCTTCGGTTTTTTGAATGATTTTGTTCTTTCTAATTTTGTCTCGAAGCTTTTGCTTACTTCTCCATAAATAGCCTACTCCTATCAAAACTCCAATCAACAGAATAAAAAATACTATCAAAAAGTTTCTTCGTTCTATTTGATAGTGTTGTTGTTTTATTTTCAATTCTTTTATCTTCTCTTCTTCTTGGAGAAATTGTATTTTATTTTCTTTCTTTTGGGTTTCATACACAATTTTATATTCGGCTTCAGAAGCTTCTTTTTTGAGATTAATCATTTGCGATTTGTTCTCAAACTGCAATTTTTGAATTTCTAATGCTTTCTCAAATTTTCTTTGCTTAGTATAAATTTCGGTCAAAATTCCATACGATTTTCCCAAGTTTGGTTTTCCATCAATACTCTTAAGCACACCAACACTTTTTAGCGCATATTCTTCGGCTTTGGCAAAGTTATTCTTCATCAAAAACAATTCACCAAGATTACTATACGTATCGGCCAACTGTTTTTTATTGCCACCCGCAAGGTCTATTTTTAAACATTCGTTAAAATAATATTGAGCACTGTCTAGTCTGTTAGAAAACAAAAAACAATTGGCTTTATTGTCTAAAAAAGAAGATTTAATTTTGGGGTTGTTGATGCTATCGGTTATTTTGAATCCTACTTCATCAATTTTTAACGCACTATCAAAATCACCACTCATACCATAAACATTTGCCAAAATATGTGCCGCCGACAAATAGGCCTGATTTGACTTATCATGCGCAAGCGTATTCATAGCAATCGTTAAATGTTTTTTGGCATCCCCGAGATTGTCTTTTTGAAAATAAACTTCGCCCAAACCTGCATGCACATTACAAATACCAATCTTATCCTGCTTTTTTTCATAAACCGCTAAGGCTTTAAACAAGTTTTTAAGTGCAGCCGTATAATCGCCTGTAATTTTATAATTGTTTCCCAATCCGTTGTAGGCTTTTGCCCAAAGCGTATCGGCAGTAGTAGTTTTTAACAACCTCAAAGCACTATCATAATACTTCGTAGAAATTGCATAAGAAGAAGTATTGGCATACTCAATTCCTTTTATCAACGCTGCCATGGCTTTATAAACACTAGGTTCTTTTAATGCTGCTTGCTCCATTTTATTGGCATAAAAAGCAATCGTATCGGGTGTACCTTTTGACAAACTGATAGAAGCATTAAACCACTTTTGAATGTTCTTTTGATTTTGGGTTTGAATAGTGTCTATAGGTGCCGTTTCTTTTTTACAAGAAAATGCAATAAACAATACGCTGAGTACTAGTAAAGATTTCTTCATAAAAACAATTTTTGCTTTTATAAATGTACTCCAATTTTTGTTTGCATAACTCTTTTTTTTTAACTTCATAAAAACAAAAATATATAACGTCTCCTTTAATTTGCTACTAACAGCTCTAAGATGGCGCTAGGCTGACTTATTTCTTTATTTTTGGTGATGCTATTGTCTTTGAGTCCTTTATTGCTGGGAGTAATGCTTTATTTTTTATAAAAAACGATTGGTTTTGAAGGCTTGTCGATGGCTTTTGAAGACGTGTACGTTTTTAATTTTTTACTGCAATTTGATTAAAAATGTGAAGAATTGATAAAATAAAGTGCGATGGACTGGTACTAAATAGTACTAGATTCAAGCTTTTGGGGAACAAGTTGTGGAAACACATTCAAATGAACGAAGTAGTTGATTTCATTTCAAAAAATGATGATACAAGTTACAATACACTAACAAAGAAAAAAGACATCATTCTTAATAGTCTAAAACAAAAGCTAGCTTTTGTTTTAGATATTAATGAGGATGATTTGTTTATCTATCAAAAAAATAATGAGGACAAGCGTATTAAAGAAATACAACTTAATCCTCAGTATTTTATAATTTAAAAATTTATATTACTACTTGTATTAATCCTCTAGCAACTGATTTGTTACAAGGTCGTGATGCAAACTCAAAATTCAGTTCAGGATGATTTATATACCAATTTCTATTTGGATAATCATTATGTTCTAATAAATATTGATAAGTCAATACTATAAATTGAGAAGTTATTCTCTTAAAATTATTTCCAGCTATTTGATATTGAATTGCATTTTCAAAGAAAACATTATTAACTCTTGTAACTCCAACTCCTACGTAATTGTAAAAATATCCATTTCGTATTAACTGAATAGGCATTCCCACTTCAAAGGTTTCAACTATTAAACCATATATATCCTCCATATATTATATTTTTATTAAAATATATTTCTTTACTGCAAAATAATTTTCTTAGTATTTACAACATTACCAACCGAATCATAAATTCTAACGAAGTACAATCCATTTCCTGTCCAAGTATTTAATTGAACTACATATTGCTGTGTATCCATTGGTGCATTAAACACCTCTTGTCCTAGTGTATTTGTTATTTTAATATTCCAACCAGTAACATTGGCTAAATTTCCACAATCAATAGTAATTTGAGTATTCGCAGGGTTAGGATAAATCGTAACAGAATTATTATAAGTAACAGGATTAAATCCTAAAATACCTGTATTAATAACTAACGTTTGGCATGTATTTTCAGCATAATAAAGATTTGTTATTTCGTCTTGTGTTAAAGCACGATTCCAAACCCCAATATCATCAAGTTTCCCTAGCATATTATAATTATCAGCAAAAACACCTGTTCCCTTTTGTTTGCCAATTAGCATATTGTCCGTATTCACAGAAACACTAGAAGAATAATTATAAGATTTGTCAAGAATACCATTAATATAAATATTAATTGTACTGCCATCATATGTGCCAACTAAATTAGTCCATGTATTATATGAAATTAAAGATTCAGACAGAAAATAGCTATCTGGCGGAGTTGTACTTAGGGGAGAGCCTGTTACCTTAAAGGAGAATTTTTGAGTATTATGGTCTAATCCAAGAGAAATTCCTCCCATATCAACATCTCGTCCTTTAGTTAAATAATTAGTTTGTGTACAAGTATTACAATACATTCCTGTTTGATATAACCAAACAGAAAAAGTCACACCTCCTTGAAAATTTTGAGTTGCATTATTTACTACTGTAATTGGGCTATTTGAGCCATCCCAAATATAAGACGCATTCAAATTGGAAAATCTGTCAATCGTTAATTGTGTTGTCCCGCCAACATTACCGTTATTCCCATTTCCACTTACATCATTGGCGCTTCCATTAAAAGGGTAATAAGCAACCAACCCACTAGAGGGAACATAAGAAGGCACAGTTTGAGAAAATGCGTTTAAAAAAGTTAATGCAAAAACATAAATGAGTAAATTTTTCTTCATGACTATTTGATTTTAAATTAGTTCTACAAACTTAAGTCAACTTATTTCAATATTATAAAAATATATAAGAAACAATACTTTCATCTATTTTTTTTTTTTTTAAATAAAACACTAAAAACAAGCGTTTTATAACTTTATTTCTTTAATAACCATTTAATTTTATCCCACGATAGCACATTCTATGATAAAAACCCAAAAAACCTCACATCACTGTGAGGTTTTTGATTTTACAAAGTCGTATAAAAGGTATTATTCAAAATCCCCTTCACAATAGCCCGAGATAATTTTAGTAGTACCACTAATTGGCACTTCCACGGCTTCTATGTTTTGAAATTCCAATCGGTATTTGTTACCACCCAATGCAGTAACTTTTACCGAATAGCCTGCCAAACTATAGTAGCTTGTTCCTTTTGCATACGAACCATTAGCAAACAAGGTAGTGGCTATTTCGCCAATACCAAATTCATAAGTACCATTTGGCGCACTGCTAGAAGTTAAAGGATATTTAACAGTAAAGTTTAATGCTTCATAGCCAGCTGTGTTTAAAGTTCCTTTTGTCAAACTAAAAACCAACGACGCTTCACCAGGTTGATTGGAAGTTCCGTTTACAACTTTAAAACTTGTAGGTGCAAAAGCAGCACCATCAACCAATATATTCGAATCAACAGCGCCGCTCACGCGCGAATTCTTTCGCGTGGCATACTATAAAAACCCAAAAAAACGACACCTCACAGTGCCGTTTTTATAAAGACATGTTTTTACTTCAATTTTAATTTTTTCAAAAAAAAGGTAGAAAATAATATAATGATTTGATGGAAATGTTTTTTTTGATCGTAGAGAAGCGATTTATCGCGTCTCCAAACCAACACATCCGATGTTTAGAAGCAATAAAATCGCGAAGGGTTTTGGTTTTTTAATATGTCAGACGCGATAAATCGCGTCTCTACGTGAAAAATTTGTCGTTTTCCCATCTTTCTGGGTTTTCTTGAATGTAATTTTGAATGTTTTCAAAGGAATTGGCATTTCTAATTATGTGGTCATGAAAACGGGATTGCCAACCAAAATCGGCATGGATTTTTCTAATTTCAAATGAACATCTTCCTTTATACCATCGGATGATTTTAGAAATGTTTTCATGAAACATGGGGTTTTTATCGCCTGCAAATCCGCCATTTTTTATTGGTTGTTCCTGTAGAGACGCGATTAATCGCGTCTTATCTGTTGTATTACTGTTGTTAGACAAGATAAATCGCGTCTCATCTGTTGTATTGCTGTTGTTAGACGCGATAAATCGCGTCTCTACCTGGGAATTTGTATGTAATTTATTGATGATGATGATTCCATGTACATGATTGGGCATTATAACAAAATTTCCTAATTCAATAAACAGAAATTGATTTGGGATTTCAATCCAAAATTGTTCTACTAATTTCCCTATTTCGGATAATACCATTTTTCCGTCATTAATAGTTCCAAAATAATGTTCTTTGTTTTGGGTACAAATGGTAATAAAATAAGCACCGTTACTGCTATAATCCCAATTGTGCAATCGTGCCGATGCGATTCGGTATTTGTTTTGAAATTTGTCACGCATAATTTAATTTTTTACCTAGGAAATTTACAAAAAAAAACCTTGCGTTATGCGAGGTTTTTTGTAGAAACGCGATTTATCGCGTCTTTTAATTGGATGAATAATTTGAAGACGCGATGAATCGCGTTTTTACGGGATATGTGTTTTTAGACGCGATGAATCGCGTCTCTACATGTTTCTACGATACTGTCCTCCTACTTCAAACAAGCCCGAAGTAATTTGTCCTAACGAGCAGTATTTGGTAGCGTCCATCAGTTTCTCAAAGATATTTTGGTTTTTAATGGCAGCTTCTTGCAATATGGCAATGTGTTCGTCTTCGATACCCGCATTGGCGGCATGAAGGTTTTTCAAAGTGTTAATCTGGAATTGCTTTTCTTCTTCGGTAGCACGAATCACTTCGGCAGGCAACACCGTTGGCGAACCTTTAGAACTCAAGAACGTGTTTACCCCAATAATAGGAAACTCGCCCGTGTGTTTCAGCATTTCATAATACATGCTTTCCTCTTGAATTTGGTTACGCTGGTACATGGTTTCCATAGCACCCAGCACGCCGCCACGTTCGGTAATTCTATCAAACTCACGCAATACGGCATCTTCCACCAAGTCGGTCAATTCCTCAATGATGAACGAACCTTGTATTGGGTTTTCGTTTTTAGCTAATCCTAACTCTTTGTTGATAATCAACTGTATGGCCATAGCACGACGCACACTTTCTTCGGTTGGCGTAGTGATGGCTTCGTCATAAGCATTCGTATGCAACGAATTACAGTTATCATATATCGCATACAACGCCTGTAGCGTCGTACGGATGTCGTTAAAGTCAATTTCTTGTGCGTGTAGCGAACGACCTGAAGTTTGAATGTGGTATTTCAACATTTGCGCTCTTTCGTTGGCACCGTATTTGTTTTTCATGGCTTTTGCCCAAATTTTTCGCGCCACACGACCAATCACCGCATACTCTGGGTCGATTCCGTTAGAGAAGAAGAACGACAAGTTAGGTCCAAAATCGTTGATGTTCATGCCACGGCTCAAATAGTATTCTACATACGTAAACCCATTTGCCAAGGTAAACGCCAATTGGGTAATTGGGTTGGCTCCTGCTTCGGCAATATGATAGCCCGAAATAGAGACCGAGTAGAAATTACGAACGTTTTCTTTGATAAAATACTCTTGCACGTCGCCCATCAATCGCAACGCAAATTCTGTAGAGAAAATACAGGTGTTTTGGGCTTGGTCTTCTTTAAGGATATCGGCTTGCACCGTTCCGCGCACTTGCGAAAGGGTTTTTATTTTGATGTCATTATATACATGAGCTGGTAACACTTGGTCACCTGTAACACCCAAAAGCATTAATCCTAGTCCATCGTTTCCTTCGGGTAAAACACCGTTGTATTTTGGTCGAGCCAATCCTTTTTTCTTGTAGATTTCGTTGATACGTTCCTCTACTTCTACTTGAAGGTTGTTCTCGATGATGTATTTTTCACAACTTTGGTCGATGGCAGCATTCATAAAAAAGCCCAACAACATTGGCGCAGGACCATTGATGGTCATCGAAACCGAAGTTAGTGGATGCGTCAAATCGAAACCAGAATATAATTTCTTGGCATCGTCTAAACAGCAAATCGAAACTCCAGCATTACCAATTTTTCCATAAATATCTGGACGCAGATCAGGATCGTTACCATACAACGTCACACTATCAAACGCTGTTGATAAACGCTTGGCAGGCAATCCTGCACTCACATAATGAAAACGTTTGTTGGTACGCTCTGGTCCGCCTTCACCAGCAAACATTCTACTTGGATCTTCACCTTCGCGCTTGAACGGATACAATCCGGAAGCAAAAGGAAATTCACCCGGAACATTTTCTTGTAAATTCCATTTTAAAATGTCACCCCAAGCTTGGTATTTTGGCAAAGACACTTTCGGGATTTGAGTATGTGATAAACTTTCGGTATGTGTTTGGATTTTAATTTCCTTATCACGCACCTTAAAGCTGTAAACTGGGTTTTTGTATTTGGCAACTTTATCGTTCCACTTCAAAATGACTTCCCAATTGTAGGCGTCCATGTCCATTTTTACTTTATCAAATTGTTGTAGTAACAATTCAAGGAATACTTTGTTGTCTTCGGTTCTTTTTAATTTAGAATCATCAATACCCGATTTTGTAAGCAATTGTGGCATCTCGACTGCGCTCGATGTGACATCAGCTACAGTACAAATGGTTTTGAAAATACCGTATAACTTTTGCGCAACTTCTACTTGCGTTAAAACTACTTCGTCATAATGACGGTTGTTCTCGGCAATCTCGGATAAATATCTTGTTCTATGTGGTGGAATGACGAAGATTTTCTCGCTCATTTCTCGCGTGATTTCAAACGTAGAAACCAATTCAGCATCTGTTTTCTCCACAATTTTGTCCATGATGCGTTTGTACAACGTATTCATGCCTGGATCATTAAATTGAGAAGCAATGGTTCCAATTACTGGCATGTCAGCAGGATTTACATCCCACATATTATGATTGCGTTGGTATTGTTTTTTCACATCGCGGATAGCATCCAATGCACCGCGTTTGTCGAATTTGTTAATTGCCACTAAATCGGCAAAATCCAACATATCTATTTTCTCTAATTGCGTAGCGGCACCAAACTCGGGCGTCATCACATATAAAGAAACATCCGAATGTTCTAAAATCTCGGTATCACTTTGCCCAATTCCAGAGGTTTCCAAAATAATAATATCATATTTGGCTGCTTTCAACACTTGAATGGCTTCGGCTACATATTTAGACAACGCCAAATTAGATTGACGGGTTGCCAACGAGCGCATATATACTCTGGAGTTGTTGATGGCGTTCATTCTAATTCTGTCACCAAGTAATGCACCGCCTGTTTTACGTTTGGATGGATCGACCGAAATTAAACCAATGGTTTTCTCTGGAAAATCAATTAAAAAACGACGTACTAATTCGTCCACCAAAGACGATTTTCCCGAACCACCTGTTCCTGTAATTCCCAAAACAGGAGTAGGCTTATCCAACCCTTTCAAAGGAAGGGATTTAAATAACTTATCAAACTCATCATGCTTATTTTCAGCAAATGAAATTAGCCGTGCAATGGTAGTTACTTCTTTTTCTTGAATAGAACTTTGAATATCTTTCCCTTTGGTAAGGACTAAGGATGGACTAGGATAATCAGAACGTTCCACCAAATCGTTAATCATGCCTTGTAATCCCATAGCACGACCATCATCTGGCGCATAGATACGAGTTATTCCATAGTCTTGTAGTTCTGCAATTTCGCTAGGCAAAATCACACCGCCACCGCCACCAAAAATCTTGATGTGTCCTGCTCCTTTTTCTTGCAGTAAATCATACATGTACTTAAAGTACTCATTATGACCACCTTGATAAGACGTCATGGCAATGGCATTGGCATCTTCTTGAATGGCTGTGTTGACAACTTCTTCTACACTTCGGTCGTGACCAAGGTGAATGACTTCTACACCTGTAGCTTGAATGATACGTCGCATGATATTGATGGCTGCATCATGACCATCAAAAAGAGAAGCAGCCGTTACTATTCTAACTTTATTTTTAGGAATATAAGGAGTTTGTGGTTCCATATTGCGAATTTGATAATTTTGAGTGCGCAATTTACGATTTTAATAAAAAATATTCAGTGTTTCCTTGGCATAATTTTTGGAACTTTTAACTTAAATTAACATCAAAGTTTAGCAGTATTTTTAACTTTGAAAACTAAATTTATATAAATGAAAAATCTATTCTTATTATTTACAGCCTTTACTTTTATGAGTTGTGCTGAATTACAACAAGTTGCTAATCAATTTCCAGAATTAAATCAAACAGGTGGTTTAGACATTAACGCTGGTTTAAAAGAAGCTTTAAACAACGGAATTAGTAAACAAGTATCAAAACTAACCGCTACAGATGGTTTTTTCAAAAATGAAATGGTAAAAATTCTTTTGCCAGATGAATTACAAAAAGTAGATAGTGCCTTGCGTAAAGTAGGTATGGGCAATTTGGCTGATGAAGGATTAAAAGTCTTAAATCGAGCCGCAGAAGACGCCGTTAAAGAAGCTACACCTATTTTTGTGGATGCAGTAAAAAATATGTCATTTACAGATGCCAAAAACATCTTGATGGGAAATAATACTGCGGCTACTACTTATTTAGAAAGTACTACCAATACGGCATTGTATGCCAAATTCAATCCGGTAATTAAAAACTCTTTTAGCAAAGTGGGTGCCGATAAAGTTTGGAGTTCCATTATCACCAAATACAACTCGTTGCCTTTCGTTAAAGATGTAAACCCCGATTTAACGGATTATACTACCAACAAGGCAATGGAAGGTGTTTTCAAAATGATAGCCGTTGAAGAGCAAAATATCAGAACAAATTTAAATGCAAGAACATCAACATTGCTTCAAAAAGTGTTTGCCATGCAAGACAAAAAGTAAAATAAAATGTTATTATAATTTTTTAATAATCAATTATATAAGTATAACAATTCCTTAACAATGTTTGGTGTAAATATTATTTACCTTTGTAATGTAAAATTTGGTTTTTTACATTTGGTTAAGGTTAGTTAAAAAGTCGTTAATTAAAGGTTTAACGACTTTTTTTTATATCTTTTCTTGAAGAGTTTTAAAATAAGAAACTGCTTTAACCAAACGACTTCCATACCAGGAAAACATTTCGCCATCAACAAAAATCACCTTGGCATGATGTGTAAAACGTCCCAATTCAAAAGCATGTTCGTCTGTAAAAGGAAACGGTTCGGACGATAGTAAAATAATATCCGGATCGCCTTGAATTTGCATTTTTTGAAAAATTACTTCCGGATAACGTTCTTCACGGTTAGCATAGATGTTTTCGAAATTGTTTAATTTCAACATTTCGTTGATAAAAGTATTGTTACCCGCAACCATATAGGGATTTGCCCAAATGAAATAGGCTGCTTTTTGAACTGGTTTGTCTTTGATGAAGTTTTGAAAATCAATTAGCGCATGATTTGTTTTGTCTATCCACTTTTGTGCTTCCACTCTTTTATTGAACAGCAAACCAAAGTCGGTTATCATTTGAAGGTTGTCTTCAATCGTACTAATATCTGTTACCCAAACTGGACAAATTTTTGAAAGTTCTTCGACTATTTCTTTAGTATTTTCTTCTTTGTTACAAATAATGATATCAGGTTGCAACAAACGGATTTTCTCGAAGTGCACTTTCTTTGTTCCTCCAATTATTTTTTTGGTTGTTTTAAAGTGAAAAGGATGTACACAGAATTTTGTTATCCCTACAATACTTTCTTCCAAGCCCAAATCGTATAATAATTCGGTTTGTGAAGGTACCAGAGAAATTATTCGCTTTGGAGTCGTTTCAAAAGAATGAGAAGTTCCGAGTTGATCTGTGAACGTTTTAGCCACTAAATAGAGTTTAATATTTCTTCCATTTCCTGTTGCAGTTTCAAAGCTTCTACCCTAGCCTTTTGAGGAAAATCTTCTTTGTTTGAAGCGTAAATGATGCCACGAGAAGAATTAATCAGTAAACCAATATCATCGTTCATTCCATAAGAACAAACATCATACAGGTTGCCACCTTGTGCGCCTACTCCTGGAACTAACAGGAAACTATTTGGAACAATTTTTCGAATCTCAGTAAAATATTCGGCTTTGGTAGCACCAACTACATACATTAAGTTATGTGCATTTTTCCAATGCTTTGAAGTTTCTAACACTTGCTTATACATTTCTTTTCCGTTAACTTCAAGAGTTTGAAAATCAAAAGCTCCTTCGTTGGAAGTCAATGCTAATAGTATAGTATGTTTATTTTCAAAAGCCAAAAATGGTTCTACCGAGTCTTTCCCCATATAAGGCGCAACGGTTACGCTATCAAAATTTAAATCCTCCAGAAAAGCTTTGGCATACATAGTTGATGTATTACCAATATCACCACGTTTTGCATCGGCAATGGTGAAGATTTCAGGATGTTTTTCGTTGATGTAATTAATCGTTTTTTCGAGTGATTGCCAACCTTTCAATCCATAGGCTTCGTAGAAAGCAGTGTTGGGTTTGTAGGAAACACATACATCATGAGTAGCATCAATAATGGCTTTGTTAAACTCAAAAATTGGATCCTCAAACTCCAACAAATGCTTTGGAATTTTATTCAAATCAACATCCAATCCTATACATAGAAACGATTTTTTGATTTTGATTTGTTCGATAAGTTGTTGTGTTGTCATAGTGTTGTTTCTGCGTTTTCAAAGTTACAACGTTTCCAAGTTTTCTACTAATTACAAATTAAAATATTCTGCATTTCTATAAATTTTATAATCTTTTCAAAAATTTATATAACACAAAAGGTTGATTTGCTTTTGATATTTGTAACATAAATTTTAAATAAAAATATTATGAAAAAAGTAACAAAAAATTTAGCGTTAGCAATGGTTATTTTAGCCACAGGTTTAGCAAGTGCTCAAGACACTACGAGCGACGATAGAGATCAGATGCGATTTGGGTTTAAAGCTGGAGCCAATTTTTCAAATGTTTATGACGAAGAAGGTCAAGATTTTGTAGCTGACGGTAAAGTAGGTATTGCAGCTGGTGTATTTGCACAAATTCCTTTTGGAAAACTTTTTGGATTTCAACCAGAAGCTATCTATTCCCAAAAAGGATTTAAAGCTAAAGGAAGCGTCTTAGGATTCAATTATGATTATACAAGAACATCAACCTATTTAGACATTCCGCTATTGTTTCAAGTAAAACCTTCAAGTTATTTTACCATTGTTGCTGGTCCACAGTTTTCGTATTTATTAGAAACAAAAAATGAATTTAACAATACTTCAAGTACCGTTGAAGAAGATATTAATGGTGATAATTACAAGAAAAACATTTTTGGATTCGTGATTGGTGCCGATGCAAATTTCAATAATTTAGTTTTATCAGGAAGATTGGGCTGGGATATTAGCAAATCGGATGCTGACGGAAATTCAGAGAAACCACGTTATAAAAATCAAGTAATTCAAGTAACCTTAGGGTATCGATTTTAATAGATATTGAAATTGTATAAAAATCTTAAATAATGCTATAACAAATAAAAACAATGTACAATCTACCTTTGTATCAAAGATTTAATAATAAAAACAACATAAAAAATGGAAGCTAAAATAGGATTACCAAAAAAAGATTTAACCAAATCAATTGATGATTTAACTGTATTATTAGCAAATGAAATGATACTATATGTAAAAACTAGAAAATTTCATTGGAACATTTCAGGAAATAGCTTTATGGAATTGCACAAGTTATTTGAACAACATTATAATTCTTTGGCAAAAACTGCCGATGAAGTTGCCGAAAGAATTAGTGCTTTGGGAGGAAATGCCATTGGAAGTATGAAGAATTTTCTAAAGCATGGAGAAATTGAAGAAAATACTAAAGATTCAAATACTCAAAAACAAATGTTAGACGAATTGTTAGAAGATCATCAAAAAACAATGGTTCAAATTAGAAAAGCTATTGACAAAATTGGAGATAAATCAAATGATGTTGTGACTGAAGATTTTTTAACTGGAATACTGAAAATGCATGAAAATATTTCATGGCAATTAAGAAAATATACAAATTAATAGTAATTTTAAAATTTAATATCATGAACACTACAAGTTTAAAAGGAAAATGGAACGAAGTTAAAGGCAAATTAAAACAAGAATATGCCGATTTAACGGATGATGATTTACTTTATGAAGAAGGTAAAGAAGATGAATTTTATGGTAGAATTCAACAAAAAGTTGGAAAAACCAAAGATGAAATTAAAAAAATGATTGCTGAAATTTAATAAATTGGCAATCAAGAAAAAGGAGTTTTTTATTTTATAGAAAACTCCTTTTTTTAAATAACCAAAACCAATATGGAAACCAAAACGAACCATCACATTGCACTTGATTTTTTTGTTGTTATTGCAACTGTTTTCACGGCATATATACTACAGGATATAATTGTACCGCTATTATTCTCTATAATTTTGAGCGTATTACTTTATCCAATTGTATCTTTCTTAGAACGAAAATTACGTTTTGGCAGAATCCTATCAGCCATTGTTTCGGTGATATTGTTATGTTTATTAATCATAACACTTTTTACAGCTATTGGTATTCAGTTGGATGAAATTATTTCAAAAAGTGATAGTTATGTTTCTAAGATCGAAAGCAAAATAACACCACTTATTCAACAAGCGGAAAAATCGACTGGAATAAAAACAAAAGAAATTATTGAACCCGACAATTTAAAAATGGAAAAAGTAGTCAAAAACCATTTTTCAAATATTACCGATTTTCTGTTTGCTTCAGGAAGCATATTAGGCACTATGGTTGTAGTACCATTATACATGTTTTTCTTTCTTTTATATCGAAAATTTTTTATCAGTTTTATTTATTCTTTGTGCGAAAAAAAATGTTCCAAAGAAGATGCTAAAAACATACTTACCAAGCTTTATAATGTACAACAAAATTACTTGGTTGGGTTATTAACCGTGATGTTTATTGTTGGTGTTTTAAATTCAATTGGGCTATTGCTTCTCGGCATTGATTATCCTTTTTTCTTTGGTTTTCTATGTGCACTACTCTTATTAATACCCTATATCGGAATTATTATTGGTTCGCTTTTACCAGCTTTAGTCGCCTTAGCCACGAAGGATTCTTTTTGGTATGCCATTGGGGTAATTGGAATTTTTAGTTTTATACAATTTATAGAGGGAAACTTTATTACACCAAAAATTACAGGTTCCAAAGTCAGTATAAATGCCTTTGTTTCCATACTTTCCATAGTGGTTTTTGCTATGCTTTGGGGAACAACAGGAATGATTTTAGCATTACCAATAACGGCAAGTTTAAAAGTGTTGTTTGATCATTCACCAAGATTTCAAATTTATGGTTTTTTATTAGGCGAACCAACCGAAGAATTTTTAAAAAGTAGAGCTAGGAGAAGATTAAAGATTTGGAAACAAATTAGAAAAAACAAATAGTAATTTGAATAAAAAAGTAATCTTATTATAAATTCTAAAAAATTATTACTTACTTTAATTCCTTGTATGGAAAAAAATAAAATAAAAAAAATTACTCAAAGAATTACAAAAATTCTATTGTGGATTATTGGCTCCATAATAGGATTGTTTTTGTTGTTAGTAATTGCATTACAAATTCCTGTTGTCCAAAATTTTGCAAAAAATAAAGCCGTTACTTATATTGAAAATAAAATAAAAACCAAAGTTAACGTTGGAAAAATAGAAATTGGTTTACCAAAAAATATCATCTTAGAAGAAGTTTATATTGAAGATCAAAAAAATGATACACTGCTTTATGGCAAAAAAATAATTGCAAATATTAGCCTCTTCAAATTACTTGATAACGAACTTGAAATAAACTCTATTAACTTGAACGGAATCAGCGCAAAAGTAACCAAAAATAAAGATGGAGTATCCAATTTTGATTACATTATCGATGCATTTGCATCAAAAGAAAAGCCAAAGAAAGAGGATAAACCAATGTTAATCTCATTATCAAAAATAATTCTTGATGATATTAAAATAGCGTTTGATGATGCGGAATCTAAAAACGATTTTTCGATGAAATTAAATCATTTTGACACAAAAATTAAGAAATTTGATTTAGAAAATTTATCATTTGAAGTTCCAAAAATAAAGCTGGATGGATTAAAACTTCGATTAAATCAAGGAATAGCAGAAGCAACCGCAAAATCAACAAAAGCTATTAAAAATGAAGTAGAAAAGAAAACATTTCAGTTTTCTAATGAACAAGTAACACTTTCTAATATTGATATTGCTTACAGACAAGAAAACTCAAAATTTGATACTAAATTAAAATTCAAACATCTTGATATTAAATTTAATACAATCGATTTACTAAATCAAAAGATAAACATTAAAAAACTTTCTCTTTCAGAAACCAATGGCAATGTAGTTTTAGGAAAAATTGAAAAAAAAACCATTCAAAAACAAACTGCTACGAATAGTAATCCATGGGAAATTGAAGTGAACAATATTGATTTAAACAAAGTCAACTTTAGTTTTGATGACAATAATGCTATAAAAAAGTCAAAAGGAATTGATTATTCTCATTTGAATTTAACCAATTTAAAACTTGATGCCAATGATATTAAATATTCACAAACTTTGAGTTCTGGGATAATTAATTCGTTTTCGGTTTCTGAAAAAAGCGGTTTGGTTGTTGAAGAATTTAAAACTAAATTTTATTATTCTTCTACAGCTTCGTATTTAAAAAATCTTTACATCAAAACTCCAAAAACAGAAATCAAAGACCAAATCCTAGCAAACTACACTAACATAAATACTTTATCTACTGATTTGAATCAACTTGGAGTTAAAGCCGTCATTAAGAAAAGTAAAATTGCGGTTAGTGATATTTTACTTTTTGCACCTCAATTGGCCAATCAAAAAATGTTTATTTCAAATAAAAATGCAATTGTAAAAATTGATGGAACTGTATTTGGAAAAATAAATAATTTAAACATTCCAAGCATAGAAATCAGTGGAATTGGAAAAACGTATGCGGCAATTTCTGGAAAAATAAAAGGTTTGCCTGATGCCCAAAAATCATATTACGACATCACTATTAAAAAAATTCAAACAACCTCAGACGATATTTATAGTTTGGTTTCAAAAAGTACAATTCCAGAAAACATTCAGTTGCCAAAAACTATCAGTACCAAAGGAACTTTTAAAGGTAGCATTTCAAATTTTGACGTAAACCTTTTGGTTAACAGTTCGATGGGAAATGCAAAAGTAGAAGCTAATTTTGATCAAACTACAAAAGATAAAGAAAAATATACTGCAAAAGCTTGGTTGGACGAATTCAATCTTGGTGCATTTTTAAAGAATAAAAATTTAGGAAAACTATCCGTTCAAGCCGATGTTAAAGGAATTGGTTTGAATCCAAAAACAGCAAATACAACGGTTAATTCAACTATAACAAAAGCCGAATTTAATCAATATGCTTATCATGATATTAATGCCAATGCGACATTACAAAACGGTTTGTATAATGCAACCATTAATTCTAATGACCAAAACCTAAAGTTCGCTTTAGTTTCTAATGGAGGTTTTAAAGATAAATATCCAACTTTGAAATTGAATTTAAAACTGGATATTGCCGATTTGAGAAAACTAAATCTTCATGCTGGTTATTTAAAAATTAAAGGTGATGTTAATGCTGATTTTGACCAAATAGACATAGATAACTTAAACGGAAAGTTAAGTATCACAAATACATTAGTTGCATTGGAAACAGAACAATTTCCAATAGATAGTATTAATGTGATAGCCACATCTACTTCTGAAATGAACACTATTAAACTGCAGTCGCAATTTGCAAATGCAGACATCAACGGAAAATATAAACTTTCAAAGCTTCAAGAGGCTTTTGCAAATTCGATTTCAAATTACTATAATTTAAATGATAAAAAAGCAATCAAAATTGAACCACAACAAGTTGACTTTTTAATTCAATTGAAGGATGAGCCATTAATCCAAAAAATGCTTCCAGAGTTGAAAAATCTATCAGCAATCAAAATTGATGGAAAATATAATTCTGTAAACGATACCATTCAAATTCATGCTGTTGTCCCAAAATTGGATTACAAGGATAACATAATTACAAATGCTATTTTTAAAATTAATAAAGAAGAAAATGCATTAGTATATAATTTTGAAGTTGATGACATAAAAAATAATTCATTTCATTTACCCTATACAAGTGTTTTTGGAAAAATAGAAAATAACACCATCGACTACGAACTTTTATTAAAAGATATTAAAAATGTAGAACGCTATTTATTGGCTGGAACACTTAAGAATGTTAATGGAAATTCAGAAATTGCAATCAAAAATGATAACTTAAAACTTGACTATAAAAAATGGACTATTGACAATGATAATAGCATTAGAATTGATAAAAATGGTGTCTATATAAACAATTTTATATTAACAAATGGTTCTAATAAATTGGCCATAAATTCAGAGAAAAATGTTTCAAATTCACCAATAAACATCGAATTCGACGATTTTGATTTGAATGCACTCACCAGTATTGTTGAAAGTGATTTTGAAGTTGGTGGAAAAATTGATGGTACCACAAAAATCACAAACATCAATACTTCGCCAATTTTTATTGCCGATATAAACATCGAAAATTTTGCTATAAAAAAAGATACTGTTGGCAATTTGAATATAAAAATTGACAATAAAACAGCCAATATTTATAATGCTGCTGTAAAAATATCAGGTTTAGAAAATTCTGTTTTCCTTGATGGAAATTATCAAGTTGGCTCTAGTACTTTTGATTTAAAGTTGAATATCGAGAAATTCCAAATGAAAAGCATTCAAGCGTTTACTCTTGGAAATTTAACCAATAGCACTGGTTTTTTAAACGGTAAATTAGATATAAATGGAAATACAAAACAACCAAATATAAATGGTTTTATAAAATTCAATCAAGTAGGCTTCGATGTTAAAACACTCAATTCTAAATTCAAATTATTAAATGACAATGTTGCTTTTGACAATAAGAAAATGGTTTTCACAAATTTCAAATTACAAGATGAAAATGACAATAATTTAGTATTAGATGGAGCTATTAGTATAGCCGATTTTTCAAATTTGGGCTTAGATTTGTCTTTGGTTGCAAATAACTTTAAACTAATAAATTCTTCCGAAAAAGACAATGATTTATTTTATGGAGAATTGTATTTAGACAACGATATAAGCATTAAAGGCAGTTTGAACAAACCCATCATTAATGGTGATGTCAAGATAAATAAAGACACCAAGTTTTCGATAGTATTGCCACAAACCGAACCATCAATTGCTTCTCGTGAAGGTGTTGTTGAATTTATCGACCAAGACCAACCAATTTTGTATGACAAAAACAAAGATGCCGAGAAATTAAATCAAAGTAACATTACTGGAGTTGAAGCTTCGGTAAATATAGAGGTTGATAAAGATGCCGAAATTTCTATTATTATAGACAAAGCCAATGGTGATTTCTTAAAGTTAAAAGGTGAAGCCGAATTGACTGGTGGTATTGATGCTTCTGGAAAAACTTCTTTAACTGGAAAATATGAATTTACTGGTGGTTCTTATGAAATGAGTTTCAATTTAATTAAAAGAAAATTTGATATTAAACCAGGAAGTTATATTCTTTGGAAAGGAGAACCAACATTGGCAGATGTTAACGTCACAGCGGTTTATAAGACTGATGTAGCTCCAATAGATTTGGTAGCCGATCAATTAGGAAACGTTTCTGCAGAAACTAGAAATACATTCAAGCAAAAAATTCCTTTTGAAACAGAACTCAAAATGAATGGCGAATTATTACAACCCAAAATTAGTTTCGACATCATCCTGCCCGAAGGAAACAATAGTGTTTCGGCAGAAGTTATCAATACTACCAAAGCAAAATTAGACCAAATAAGACAGCAAGAAGATGTGATGAATAAGCAAGTTTTTGCCATGCTTTTATTGGGACGATTTATTGGAGAAAATCCTTTTGAAAGTGAGGCTGGCGGTATAAGTGCTTCTACTTTAGCAAGAGAAAGTGCTAGTAAAATTTTATCCCAACAATTGAATAATTTGGCTGGCGATGTCATTAGCGGTGTTGAATTGAATTTTGATTTACAATCAACAGAAGACTATACCTCTGGAATCAAAGAAAACAAAACCGAGTTAAATGTAGGTTTGACCAAAAAACTATTAAACGACCGATTGAAAGTTACCGTTGGAAGCAATATTGGTTTAGAAGGAACTCCAAGAGAAAACGAAAAAGCAAGTACCATTGCTGGCGATATTTCTGCCGATTATTTGCTAACAAAAGATGGTCGTTATAAAGTTAGAGCTTATCGAAAAAACAATTATCAAGTAGCACTGCAAGGTCAAGTTGTAGAAACTGGTGTAGCATTTGTAATTACTATGGATTACGATAAATTTAGAGAACTTTTTCATAGTCCCAAAAAAGATAAAAAAGTAAAGTCTAAAACCCAAAAAAATAAGTCGGATGAAAAGTTATAGACTTTTTTTAGCAATTGGAACATTTTTCATTATTTCATCGTGTACCGGTTTAAGAGCTGTACCCGAAGGCGATTTGCTTTATACAGGTGCAAAAGTTAAAATTGAAGACAAAGACATTGCTAGAAAAGAAAAAAAAGCAATCGAAACGGAAATTAAAGAATTATTGGTGCCAAAACCAAATAAATCCATTTTGGGATTGCGTCCTAGTTTGTTTTTTTACAATTTGGCTGGTGATGTAAAAAAAGAAAAAGGTTTCAGGCATTGGTTAAAATATAAACTTGGAAAAGAACCTGTTCTTTTTAGCAAAGTAGATTTAGATTATAATTCAGATATTATTCAAAATTACATCGAAAATATTGGGTATTTTAATGCCACAACAATTGCCGATTCAACAAAAAATGGTAAAAAAGCCAAAGCAGAATATGCTATTACACTCCGAAAACAATATAAAATCAAATCGATAACGTTACCAAATGATTCTACAATTCTTTCAAAGGAGATTAATAAATCGATGGACAAAACGTTATTAAAAGTTGGAAAACCTTATAATCTTCAATACATAAAAAACGAAAGAACCCGAATAGACATTCGATTAAAAGAAAAAGGATTCTTTTATTTTGATGAAAACTACATTCTCTTCCAAGTAGATTCAACTGTTGCTAATCATGAAGTAGATTTAATTTTGAAATTGAAAAATGAAATTCCAGCAATTGCCCAAAAACAGTATCGAATTAACAACATCAACATTTATCCCAATTTTACTATAAATGATACTTTAAAAACTAGTAAAGATTCGGTTATTGTCTATAAAGATTTCACGATTTATGATAAAGAAAGACTTTTTAAACCCAAGATTTACGACAGAGCATTATATTTTCACAAAGAAGATTTATACAATCGAACCAACCATAATTTATCCTTAAATAGATTGATCACATTAGGAACTTTTAAGTTTGTAAAAAATCAATTCACCACTGTTGAAGGAAAAGATGGCTACTTGGATGCTAATTATTATCTAACGCCATTACCAAGAAAATCAATTCGTGTAGAAGTATTGGCCAAAACAAACTCAGCCAATTACAATGGTTCAGAAATTAATGTCAATTGGAGTAATCGCAACACTTTTAGAGCGGCAGAATTATTAACTATAAGTGCTTTTGGTGGAATTGAAGTACAAATTTCGGGACAAAATAACGGCTTTAATGTCTATCGATTTGGTGGAGAAGCCAATTTGATTTGGCCAAGATTTATTACACCTTTTAGAATAGAATCATCTAGTGGTTTTGTACCAAGAACCAAACTGCATTTGCTTTATGAAAAACAAATCAGAAAACAACTCTATAATTTGAATACCTTCAAAAGTTCTTTTGGTTATTTGTGGAAAGAAAATGAACGAAAAGAGCATGAATTAAAAGTAACCGAAATTACTTTTGTCAATTCGACAAATGTTACCGATTTATACAACCAGCAAATTACTGATAATGAGTCATTAGCCAAAGTCATTGAAAAACAATTGATTTTTGGACCAACCTATTCCTATACCTATACCAACACCATGCTGAAACAAAAAAAACATACATTTTATTTTAAAGGAAGCATGGATTTATCGGGCAATGCTGCTGGATTACTTATGGGTGCCAATTCATCAACCGAACCTAAAAAAATATTGGATGTTCCATTCAGTCAATTTATTAAAATAGAATCAGATTTTAGGCATTACTTGAATTTAGGCGGTGAACTGCAATTGGCCAGTAGAGCCATTTTTGGTTTAGGTTTTGCTTATGGAAATTCGAGAGAATTGCCTTTTATTAAACAATTTTTTATTGGAGGAACTAATAGTATTCGAGCTTTTAGAGCAAGATCAATTGGTCCAGGAACATTTGATGGAAATATACAAAACACAGGTTTTCTTCCCGATCAATCTGGTGATGTGAAATTAGAATTGAACACAGAACTTAGAGGAAAAATTTACAATTTTATTAAAGGTGCTGTTTTTATAGATGCTGGAAATATTTGGTTGCTAAATGATAACCCATTAAAACCAGGTTCACAATTTAATGGAAAGTTTTTGGAACAGTTGGCCATAGGAACTGGTGTTGGGTTACGATTTGATTTTTCATTTTTAATTCTTAGAACCGATTTGGCTTTTCCATTAAAATATCCTTCTTCAAAAGAATTTAATTCCATAAATTTATTTGACAATTCTTGGCAAAAAAACAATTTAGTATTTAATCTAGCTATTGGTTATCCGTTTTAAAATATTATTTCATAACACAAAAAAATGATGCAATGCATTTGCAAAAATCAATTAGTATAAAAAATAAAACTAAAAAATATTCAAAATCACTTTTCTTAAAATAATTTCACCAATCCACAGTTATATTATTTTTTTACGAAGACAACATTGATATTTTGTAACGTTTTATGATAATTGCATAAGAGTAAAAATTGAAACTGTTATAGTTTTGTTTATCAGTAATTTCATTTTAAATTATGAAAAAAATTTACTCTTTTAAAAGCAGCAAATCGAGACTAAGCAATTTTAGAGAAAAGTTCAATGAATTTTTAATAAAGATTGCAGATGTAGTTGCGTTTTTACAAATCATTTTCAAAAATACGTTTTCTAAAAATTTTGAAGGTCAAGAATTTTTAAAACAGTGTTATGTTATTGGTAACAAATCGGCTGGGTTAATTTCAATTACTGGAATTATCATTGGGTTGGTTTTAACCATTCAATCAAGACCACCATTAGTAGATTTTGGAGCCGTTGCAATGCTACCTGGTATGGTCGCAGTTTCGCTAATTCGTGAAATGGGACCCGTTATCACAGCGTTAATTTGTGCTGGAAAAATTGGATCAAGTATGGGAGCAGAACTAGGTTCTATGCGAGTAACTGAACAAATCGATGCTATGGAGGTTTCCAATGCAAATCCCATAAAATATTTAGTAGTTCCTCGAGTTTTGGCGGCAACAGTTATGATTCCACTTCTAACCTTGTATGCAGATGTTATTGGAATATTTGGCAGTTGGCTCGGTGTTAATATTAAAGATGATGTGAGTTTGACTCTTTTTATAAATCAAGCTTTTGCTTCAGTAGAATTTATAGATATTATTCCAGCGGTAATAAAATCATTCTTTTTTGGAGGAGTAATCGGAATTGTAGGTTGCTACAAAGGTTACAATGCCGAACGTGGAACTGAAAGTGTTGGTGTTGCTGCAAATTCTGCAGTAGTAACTGCTTCACTATTAGTAATAATCGTTGATTTAGTGGCTGTTCAAATAACCGATTTATTATGAAAACAAACAATTCAAAAATATTGATAGACATTCAAAATGTAACCAAAAGTTTTGGAGAAAATGAGGTGCTTAAAGGTGTAACTATGCAACTTTATGAAAACGAAAACTTGGTTGTTTTAGGCAAATCAGGAACTGGTAAATCAGTATTGATAAAATGCATCGTTAATTTATTGGAGCAAGATTCTGGGCTAATTAAAGTAATTGATTTGGAGGTTACTAAAAACGATGAAGAAAATTTATTAGCCATTAGAGAAAAAATAGGCTTCCTATTTCAAGGTGCTGCCTTGTATGATTCTATGACTGTGAGAGAAAATTTAGCTTTTCCACTAACACGTAGTAAAAAGAAATTAAATGTAGAAAACCTTGAAGCAAAAATTATTGAAGCCCTAGAAAATGTTAGTCTTCCCGATGCTATTGATAAAATGCCTTCGGAGCTTTCGGGTGGAATGAAAAAAAGAATTGGTTTAGCACGAACATTAATAACAAATCCAAAAATTTTACTGTACGACGAGCCAACAACTGGCTTAGATCCTATAACATCAGATGAAATTAGTGATTTAATTAATTTTACTAAAAAGAAATACAAAACATCTTCTATAATAATTACGCACGATATAAAATGTGTTAAATCAGTTGCCGACAGAATTATCATGCTTAAAGAAGGTACCGTTTATAAAGAAGGTACATTACAAGAATTTGAAAACGATCAAGATGCATATATAAAATCATTTTTTAATTAAAAACAATATGGAAAACACAAATTATAAACAAAGATTGGGTTTATTTGTCTTTATTGGATTAATATTCTTTGTTGGAATCATTTTTCTAATTGGAAGACAACAAAATCTATTTAGTGCTAAAATTAAAATTTCAACAGCCTTTAAAAATGCTAGCGGATTGAAAGTAGGCAATGCTGTTCGATTCTCTGGAATTGCTATTGGAACTGTTGACAATATTGAAATTGTAAACGATTCGACTGTAAAAGTAGAAATGAACATTAAAAACGACACCCAAAAATTCATTAAAACTGACAGTAAAGCATCTATCACTTCCGAAGGTGTTATAGGTGATAAAATATTGGTCATTTCTCAAGGAAGCTCTACTTCAAAATCCATTAGTGATGGGCAAAAAATTGGCTCATTTGAACCTATAGAATTTAGCGATGTTTTGGCAAATGTTAAAGTTTCTGCAGAAAATGCCGAAGTAATAACTCATGAACTAGCTACCATTCTAACCAATATTAATGATGGAGAAGGAACTTTAGGTAAACTAATGACAGATGAAGATATGGCCGAAGATTTAGACGCTACTATGGAAAACTTAAGAAAAAGTTCTAAGGGTTTAAATGAAAACATGGAAGCAGCAAAACATAATTTTCTTCTTAGAGGCTATTTTAAAAAGAAAGAGAGAGAAAAAAGAAAAGCAGCCGAGAAAGCAAAAAAAGAAGCAGAAAAGAAACAAGAAAACCAAAAAAAATAATTTATTTAAGTTTTCATTTTCAGGATAACTTAAAATTAAATAAAATTATTGGCAATTAGTTAATTTTTTTTCTAAAAATAAATATATAAATTTACAAGAAATAGCTTATTTATGAAAACATTTATCAAATTTGATATAAACATTGTTACCAAAAAATTATTAGAAGATTTACTCAAACCTTTTGATTTAAAATTTAGAGTTTTAGGTTTTGGAGAAATTGAATTTTTAGAAAATGTTTCCGAAGAAAAAATTAATCAAATAACTGCTGTTTTAAATGAATATGGAATTGAAATTATTGAAAATCAAAAAAGTATTTTAGTTCAAAAAATTAAAGATGTTATCACAGAAATGGTCAATAGCGATGAACCAATTGCTGTAAAAAGTTCGGTTTTTCTTGCTGATAAATTAAACCACAGCTATGGTTACCTATCTAATTTATTTTCCGAAGTAACCTATACTTCTATCGAAAATTATATTATTATTCAAAAAATAGAAGTGGCAAAAAACCTAATCATTAATAATCAATTAACATTAACTGAGATTGCTTTTAAACTTAATTATTCTAGTGTTGCACATTTGAGCACACAATTTAAAAACATTACTGGAATCACACCGTCGGCTTTTCAAAGAATAGTAAAAAAAAGAAGAGAAATTTCTATAAAAACACTTTAATTAGAAACAAATATGCAAAAAGAATTTTTAACCATTACCCTTGCTGATGATGATGAAGACGACAGACTTTTTTTTCAAGATGCTTTTGAAGAACTTAAAATAAATACCAATGTTACCACTTGTAATGATGGTGTCGAACTAATGGAGTATCTTTCTAATCCTGATACGATTTTACCCAATATTTTATTTTTAGATTTAAATATGCCTCGAAAAAACGGTTTTGAATGCCTTCTTGAAATTAAGAAAGAAAGTCGGTTTGACAATATTGCCATTGCCATTTATTCTACCTCTTCAAGCGAAGAAGATATTGAAAATACATTTGTTCATGGTGCCAATATATACATCAAAAAACCTAGTGATTTTGCCACTTTAAAAAAAGTGTTATCTGAAGTTGTAACCTTAAATTGGCAATATCATACCTCAGGATTAAATAAAGAAAACTTTTTATTGCGCTTATGATTAGAATAATAAACACCTTTAAATCAAGGATTTTTCTAAATATTGCTTTTGTAATATCTCTTGCTAGTATTTTTTTTACAGCATCTATCACTTACAAACATATTGTTGAACTTAACAAATCAACAGACTTGGTGATGAAATCGTATGAGGTAAAACTAAACATTGAAAATTTAATGTCGGAGCTAAAAGATGCCGAAACTGGTTTTAGAGGGTATTTATTATACAAAGACAAAGCTTTTCTTAACCCTTTCAATAATTCGAGAGAAAATGTTGATAAAGCATTTATTAGAATTAAAAGACTAACAAAAGAAAATAAAACCCAACAAAAAAATTTAAGAGAGTTGTACCGACTCATAGCAATTCGATATTCCTATTTTGACGAATACCGAGAGATTAAAAGCGATTATAAATACCAAAAATATTTTATAGCCAACAGCAAAAAAGCAATGGACAATGTTCGAAAAAAAACGGACGAAATGTCAAAACTTGAAGATTATTTACTTGAAAAAAGAGAGAAATCATTTAAAGACACTTCCTTTTACACTCCATTTTATGCTTTACTAATCATCATAATAACACTCTTTCTAATTGTTGTTGCTTATATAAGAATTAACAAAGATTTAATTAGTTTGAGAAGTTCCAACGACCGTTTAATGGTGATTAACGAATCTCAAAAACTTGCTGAAATTATTGGTAAATTTGGAAGTTGGGAAGTTAATTTAGAAAGAAATAGTTATCAATTTTCAGATAACCTTTATCGATTACTTGGCTATGAACCTCAAGAATTTGAACCAACACTTGAAGAATATTTAAAAACAATTCATCCTGATGATTTAGATTTTGTTAAAACTAAATCAGCCAATATTTTAGAGTTAAAAGAATTACCTGGATACACTTATAGAATTATCAAAAAAGACGGAGAAATTAGATTTTTTCATGCAACTGGAATTTTAATACAAAATAATTTTGGAGAAAATATACTTGTGGGAACAACTCAAGATGTTACTGACCACCAAATATATACTGAAAAAATCAAAAAAAACAATGAAGAATTAATTGAATATAATAAACGATTAAAAATATATGACGAATCGAGTAAACAAGCAGAAATATTAGGTAATTATGGTAGTTGGATATTAAATTTTGAGACTTTAGAATTTATTTATTCTGATAATAAATTTCGATTATTGGGTTGTGAACCTCAGTCTTTTAATCCATCAATTGAGAATTTGTTAGAATTTGTACATCCAGATGACAAACACATAATCGTTAATGGAAATCAAAGCATTATTGACAAAGGAGAGCTGCCAACCATTAACTACAGAATCATTAGAAAAGATGGAGAACTAAGAAACTTTAGAACAACTGCAAAAATTTATACCGATTCGCTAGGCACTAAAAACATGATTGGAACTACTCAAGATATAACCGAAGAAATACTAAAAACTAATGATTTAAAATATAAAAATCTGGAATTAGAACGTTCAAATAAAGAATTAATAGAATTTAATTATGCCGCAAGTCATGATCTACAAGAACCACTACGAAAAATTCAAACCTTTATTTCTAGAATTAATGACAACGAAATTGAAAATCTTAGCGAAAAAGGAAAAGAATACATGGATAGAATAGTGAATGCTGCTAGTAGAATGAGAATACTTATTGACGATTTACTCCAATATTCAAGAACCAATAAATCAGATGCTCTATTTGAAACAATAAATTTGAACGAAACTTTATCAAATGTTACTCAAGATTTGTCTGAAACTATTTTAGAAAATGAAACGACTATACACTTACCTAAACTACCAACTATAAAAGGAATTCCATTTCAAATTCAACAATTGTTTATTAATTTAATTAGTAATTCAATAAAATACAGGAAACCCGAAGTAAATCCGATAATATCAATTGCTTATGAAAAAGTAAAAGCAAAAACCGAAAACATTGCAGATGATTCTAACAGCCTATATCATAAATTTATAGTTAATGATAACGGCATTGGTTTTGAACCTGAACATGCAGAAAAAATATTTTTGCTGTTCAATCGTCTTCATGGAAAAACTGATTACCCAGGAACTGGTGTTGGTTTGGCTATTTGCAAAAAAATCATCAGCAATCATAATGGTTACATTCAAGCCATTGGAAAACCAAATGAAGGCGCAACTATTATTATCTATATTCCTGTTGATTTATAAAAAATGAGTGCTATCAAAACCTATTTTAAATCCTTTATTAAAGTTTTAAAAAACACTTTTAATGGTTTTTTAGAATATAAAGTTTTAAAAATAAGTGCTTCATTAGCCTATATTACAGTATTTTCTTTGGCTCCTTTGGTTTTAGTCGTATTATTTATTTTTGACTTTTTTTGGGGAAAAGAAATGATTGAAAATCTAATTTTTGATAATGCAAAAGATTTTGTTGGAAGTGCAACTGCTGGTCAATTAAAAGAGATGATTCAAAATTTAACCCTTACCAATAATTCTACTTTTTCAGCAGTAATTGGAGTAGTTTCCTTAGTTTTTGGTGCTACTTCCTTATTTGCCGAAATTCAAGATTCAATAAATACCATTTGGGGTGTTCGTCCCAAAAAACAATCAGGGATATGGTTGTTTATTAAATCAAGATTACTGTCTTTTGGTGTAATTGGAAGTTTAGGTTTTATATTATTAGTGGCACTTGGGTTTTCAACTTTATTAGATTCGTTAAGCACTTACTTATCTGAGCGTTATTCGGAATCAGTCCTTTATGTTATTTATGGTATCAATATACTGTTTACCATTTTTATTACTTCACTCTTATTTGCTTCCATATTTGTAATTCTACCAGATGCAAAAATAAAATGGCGACAAGTTAGATTAGCCTCAATTGCAACAACCGTCTTATTTCTAATTGGTAAATTTTTAATTTCATTTTACATTACAAGTTCCAATGTAAATACTATTTATGGAGCAGCCGGATCTATAGTGGTGTTAATGCTTTGGGTGTACTACTCTTCTGTTATTCTATATTTAGGAGCAACCTTTGCCAAATGCTATGCCATAGAATTTTCAACAGCAATAAAGCCCTCTGAATTTGCAGAAATAGTAAAAAAAGTGGAAGTATCCTCAGAAGCACAAACACTGCAGCAAGCAGAAAACAACACCAAAACTGATTAAGAAATTCCTCAAAAATTCATCAAATCTAATTCCATTTTTATAATGGATTTTTTTTTGACGAAATTTTATAACAAAACCCAAAAATAGTGTAACAAAATAAGTGGCAAAACTTCGCAACTTTGTAATGTTCATTGATAGTTAGTGCAAAATTTATAGATTAAAATGAATCGAATTGAAATTCTATAACAACCTGATAAAATCATATAACATGAAACTATCAAATTTGAAAGAACTTTGTAATATCAAAATAAAATAGTAACCCAATAAAAAATTTGCTATGAAAAAATTATACACATCGATGGTTTTAGTCTTGCTGACAGTATCATCATATTCGCAAAAAACAACTTATACTTCCAACAATACAATTCAAGAAAATAATCAAATTGTAGCTTTAGAAGACAATCAAATTGTTTCGATGGAAGTATCTGAAAACAGCGCAAAAGAAGATGAGTTTAGATATTATTATTTTCCTAATATGTTTGCTTATTATGACTTAGAAACTAATAAATACATCTATAAAGAAAATAATGAGTGGAAAACATCATCCGAGTTACCCGAATATTATGGTGGTTATTCATTATTTAAAAACACAAGAATTCCAATTAGAAATTATATTGGAGATAATCCACAAGAAAAAATAAAAGAACATAAAAAAGAGTTTCCCTATATCAAAAAATCAAGAATGCTAAAATCATTAAATTTTAACGGAAACACTGCAATATCAAGTATAAATTAAAATCATTAACCATTAAAAAATAGAAATCATGAGTAATTTATTGTACACAGTAGCTGTAATTTTAGTAATCCTTTGGGCATTAGGTTTTTTTGTCTATAGCTTCGGAAACATCATTCACATTCTTTTAGTAATAGCAATAATCGCAATACTATTAAGACTAATCAAAGGAAATAAACCTGTATAAAAAACAAAAAAATAAGTACTAATTAATTAAAATAATTTAATATGAAAGCAAGTAATATAGTTTTAGGAATCGTAGGCGGATTAGCCGCTGGAGCAGTTTTAGGAATTTTGTTTGCACCTGATAAAGGAAGCAACACAAGAAAAAAAATTGCCAAAAAAAGTTCTGATTTAAAAGACAATGTAAAAGATAGTTTTAACGATTTTATATCGAACGTAGAAGACAAATACAAAGATCTAACTTCAAAAGCATCAGAAACAGTTGATGATCTTTCAGACAATATTGAAAAAATGAATAAAGAATTAAAACGATAATCTATCATTTAAAATGGAAAACATTGCAACAAATATTGAAAAACTTTATGACAAAGCAACGCTTTATGCTAAAACATCTTATGAGTTGGTAAGACTCAAAGCGATTGATAAAATTTCCGAAATAATATCTTCGCTGGCTGTTGTGATTTCAATTGTATTTATTGTTGCAATGTTTACATTATTTTTAAATGTTGGAATTGCACTTTGGATAGGGCAAACACTAAATAATATCTCGTTAGGATTTTTTATTGTTTCAGGATTTTATATTCTATTAGCCATTATAGTGTTTATTTATAGAAAAAAATTAATCAAAGAGCCTATAGACAATTTGATTGTAGGCAAACTTTTAGAGGAGAAAATTCGTGAACGTAATGATAATAATCTAAAATAATTGCTATGAAAAAGATTAATCAAACGACACTACTCGATCAAAAAATTCTAGAGCTTACTAAAAAAAGGGATTTTGAATTGATGGATTTAAAAAATCAATACAATATAGTAATTGAAAGCGCAAAGCCGATAAACATTATAAAAAATTCTTTCTCTAGCCTACAAGATACTTCGCTAAAAAAAGAAACTTTATTGGAATTGGCAACTAGTTTTCTTGGTGGCTATTTATCAAAAAAAATCTTAGTCGGAAAATCAAATAATACTATAAAAAGAGTTATTGGAAATGTTTTACAATATTCCATATCGACTTTAATAAACAAGTTTAACAACTTCAAACATCAGAAAAACAATTAAAATTGTACCAATGATACCAAATAAAATTGATTTGTTATGATTTAATACAATTAGCAAAAAAATTTAAAATAAAAAAAAATGAAAACACTAAAATTATCAATACTAGCAATCTTCGTCATTGCTTCTTTCTTATCCTGTGACAATAGCAAGAAACAAGAAGCAGAAAAAAATGTAGCACAATTTTCAAATTATGTAGATTCTGTTTCTGTTGTTTCAACAGAAAAATTAAAAGAAAATTGGGAAAATGTAGAAAAAGCATATACTGAAAAAAAACTACAAGCACAAAGTTCAATAGAATCGCTTGGTGAAAACCCCGAATTAAATGAAAAACTAAATAAAGTAAATTCAAAATACGATGAATTTAAAGCAAAGTTTCAAATAGATGCAGAAAAATTGGAAGCATCAAATCGAAAAATGAATTTTAGAAAAACATTTTTTGATGGTAAAGAAATTGGTGATGACATGAATTTTGATTGGGTAAACAAAGACAATATAGTATCTGTTTATGACCTATTTGTTACAACAGCTTCAAAAAACAAAGACAGTTATAGTAGAGAAGATTGGGATGAAATTAAATTAATGTATGAAGCTTTAGACACCCGAAAAAATACTGTTGAAAAAGAAGGTTTAACATCTTCGGACAATTTAAAAATTGCCAAATTAAAATTAAAGTTTGCTCCAATGTACACATTGAATAGAATGGGTGCAAAATCGGAAGAAAATGCAGAAGCAAAAAAATAGCAGATTGGTTTTTGTTTAGGTTGAAGAAAAGCAGCATTTTTTAATAAAATGCTGCTTTTTGATTTTTATACAAAAAAACTATTTCAATTGAAATGTTTTTTTATGCTATATTATGAATACATCTTCTTGCGCAACTCTTTTACTTTTTCATCATCAAGATATTCATCAAAAGTCATATAACGGTCAATAACACCGGTTGGAGTTAGTTCTACTACTCTATTGGCAACTGTTTGTGCAAACTCGTGGTCATGAGTAGTAAACAATACCGAACCTTTGAAGTTCTTTAACGAATTATTAAAAGCCGTAATCGACTCTAAGTCTAAGTGATTGGTTGGTTCGTCTAGCATTAATACATTGGCTCTTATCATCATCATTCTTGACAACATGCAGCGTACTTTTTCTCCACCAGAAAGTACCGTACATTTTTTTAGAGCTTCTTCTCCCGAGAAAATCATTTTACCCAAAAAACCACGAACATATACTTCATCTCTTTCTTCTTCTGTTTTTACCCATTGGCGCAACCAATCTACTAGATTTAAACTTCCGTCGGTAAAAAACTCACTATTATCGTTTGGCAAATAGGATTGGGTTGTTGTAATTCCCCATTCAAAAGTACCAGCATCTGCTTTTAGGTTGTTGTTTAGTATTTCATAAAAGGCAGTAGTAGCTCTCGAATCTTTAGAAAAAACTACTATCTTATCGCCTTTTGCCATGTTTAAATCTACATTCTTAAACAACACTTCGCCATCTACACTAGCCGAAAGCCCTTGAACGTTTAATATCTGGTCACCCGCTTCGCGCTCTGTATCAAAAATGATAGCTGGATAACGACGGCTGGATGGTTTAATCTCATCTAAATTTAATTTCTCAATCATTTTTTTACGAGAAGTAGCTTGTTTCGATTTGGCTACATTGGCAGAAAAACGACGAATAAACTCTTCTAATTCTGCTTTCTTTTCTTCTGCTTTTTTGTTTTGTTGAGCTTTTTGTCTTGCCGCTAATTGGCTCGATTCATACCAAAAAGTATAATTTCCGGAGTAGTGATTGATTTTACTAAAGTCGATGTCGGAAATGTGGGTACATACCGAATCTAAGAAGTGTCTATCGTGAGATACTACAATCACGGTGTTTTCATAGTTTGCCAAGAAATTCTCTAACCAGGTGATGGTTTCAAAATCTAAGTCATTGGTTGGCTCATCCATTACTAGAACATCGGGATTTCCAAAGAGTGCTTGTGCTAGAAGGACACGTACTTTCATTTTTCCTTCCAGTTCGCCCATTAGTGTATAGTGCATATCGGCAGCAATACCAAGGTTGGAAAGCATGGCTCCAGCATCAGACTCGGCGTTCCATCCGTTCATTTCCTCAAATTGTACTTGCAACTCACCTATTCTGTCGGCGTTCTTATCGTCATAGTCGGCATATAGAGCATCCATCTCCGACTTAACGGCAAAGAGTACTTTGTTTCCCATCATCACCGTTTCCAACACCGTGTTTTCGTCAAACATGTTGTGGTTTTGGTTCAATACCGACATACGTTTGCCTGGCTCTAGGATAACTCTTCCCGAGGTAGGATCGATATCCCCAGCGAGTATTTTTAGAAAAGTAGATTTACCAGCACCATTGGCACCAATAACTCCGTAGCAGTTACCTTGAGTGAACGTAGTGTTTACTTCGTCAAATAATATTCTTTTACCAAATTGAACTGATAAATTTGAAACCGTAAGCATGAAAGTCTTGTTTTATTATTTTGTGCAAAAGTAATGAATTGTTATGATATTTTAGTCTTCTTAACCCGTTAGATTATGAGACTTTTTAGACACCTAAACTTCCATCATGGAAGCCTATGAAACAAATAACGACTTAGTGTCTATTTATTTAGTATTATAACCGTGGAGTATAGATGGAAACATAAATTATACCATTGTTTATCAATAGTATAAAAAAAGTCCCACCGAAGCAGGACTAAAGATTTCTCTACTCCGCCGTGGCGGATTATTGTAATAAGATTAAGAATTAGGATAATTATAATCTAAAGCAAATATATGAAAAAACTTTTTTAGTTCGTTTACGGAAAACCGTAAACAAGTAAACTTTTTTTTATTTACTTTTATATTTTTACAAATATTTAGGATTTGATTTATATAAAAAAAAAACGAACCTCCAATAAATCGGAGGCTCTATTTAGGTACTCTTACGAGATAATTCCCACGGTTCACTTGAAATCAAGAACCTTATTGTGATTTGATTAGAACAAATATAATAAATTAATTGAAAAGATATATAAAATGAGTAAAATTAAACTTGGGTTAGATATAGGAACTAATAGTATTGGTTGGACGGTTTTAGAAAAACAAGATGGTATTTATGATTTTTTAAAAATAGAAGATGGTAGTGGTGAATTGATTCCTTCTAAAGGGAGTTATATTTTCTCAAAAAGTGTCGATGCTAATGAAAATTCAAAAGCATCCGAACGAAGAGGATTTAGAGGTTCAAGACGCAGAATTGATAGAATTCGTTTGAGAAAAATTGCAACCTTAAAAGTTCTTGATGAATTTGGTTTGTGTCCGAAATTTAAAGAAGGAGAATTAAATCGTTGGAAGAATAAGAAAATTTATCCTTGTGAAAATATTGATTTTATTGATTGGCAACGAACAGGAAAAAAGAATGGAAATAGTCAAACTGAAAAATTGAAACAACCTTACTATTTAAGAAATTTGGCAGCCACCAAACCTGGAATGATGTATACAAATGATGACAAATTGCAGCTTGGTAGAGCTTTTTATCATTTATCACAAAGAAGAGGCTATTTATCCAATTCAGAAGACGATCAATCTGATGATAAAATTGATTTATTTAAAACAGATGTAATTAAATTACTTGAAAGTTGTTCTGGTTCGGGAGATTTTAAAGTACCTTATGAAGTTATTTTTAATTTGTATAAATCTGATGACAAAGTAAAAAAACTGAATTCTAAAATTAGTAAAGTTTTAAAAACTGAACAGATTTTAGAAAATATAAAAACATTAATTGTAGCCGAATTTGAAAAACCTGAAAATTTAGGAAAAGTAATGGCTGGAATTGGAGAGCTTTCAAAAGAAATGAAAGGATTTCCAACAATGGGATGTTATTTTTATTCAATTTATAATACTAAAGATAAAAATTCAGGATTAATAAATAGAATTAGAGGAAGATATACTCATAGAGAAGAACACTATGAAGCAGAATTTAATCATATATGTAAAATTCAAAATATTTCAGGTGATTTAAAAGATAAATTACATAAAGCAATCTTTAATCAAAGACCATTAAAAAGCCAAAAAGGATTAGTTGCGAAATGCACACTTGAACCTAAAAGAAAAAGAATTGCTCTATCACATCCATTATTCGAAGAATTTAGAATGTGGGAATCTATTAATAAAATTAAGATAAAAAGAGAATTTGAAGACAAATTGAATTTTCTAAATAAAGGAGAAAAAGAGCTTATTAAAAATGAGTTTTTACAGATTACTGATTTTGAGTTTGGTAAAATTGCAAATAAGTTGAGCAATGGACTTCCATATAATTATATTAAAAGACCAGAAGAAGTCTATATAAAAGGAAAAACTGACAAAGATTCAGAAATAAAAGCTGTAATTAGTTTTAACTTTCCATTGGATAAGAAGTTTTCTGCTTGTCCTACAACTTCATCTTTAAAGAAAGTTATTGGCACTGAAAAATATAGTGCTATGCAACTTTTAAATTCTGGTTACAAAGATGAAAAAGGAAAGAAGCAAATAAGTATAGAAGATGTTTGGCATTGTTTGCAAATGGATTCTTTTGGTTCAAAAGACAAGAAAACTGTTAGGGAAGAGTTTGCAAAAAAGCATTTACAACTTGATGAAAAAGGAATTGAAAACTTTGTAAAAATAAAGTTAGTCAAAGGATATGGAAGTTTGAGTAAATCTGCCATAAAGAAAATAATTCCTTTTTTGGAAAAAGGGGAAATATACACTAATGCGGTTTTCTTGGCAAATGTTTCTGAAGTTTTAGGAAGAAAAATTTCGGTTATTGAGCAAAATCAAATTTCTGAAATCATTAAAAAAGCATTAGAGAATTTCAGAATTGAAAAACAAAATAAAGGAATTGTTAATAATTACATTTCCAAATTTAAAGATAATCGAGAAAATTCACTAGGAAATAATGAATTAAGCATTAATGCTTTTAAAAAGGAATTAGATTATGAAATTGCTAATTGGATTGGAGAAGTTCAATTAGGTTCAATGAAAAAAGAAGAAGTTTCAAAAATTACAGAAACTTGTTGGAACTTGTTTTTTGAAGCTGCATGCGATAAATTACCTAAAGATGTAAACTATCTCACAACAAAAACAATTCCTCAATTTATTGAAGAAGGATTAAGAGAAGTATTTCCAAATGATAAAATTGATGTTTCAAAATTGTATCATCCATCAGCAATGGAAGCATATCCAAAAGCAGACAAAAAATTAGGAAATCCCGAAATTACTTCAATAAAAAATCCTGTTTTTGATAGGGCAATGCATCAAGTTAAACGACTTTGTAATGAGTTAATTAGAAATGGTTTGGTAGATAAAGAAACCGAGGTAAATATTGAAGTTGCAGGAGAAATCAATAGTGCAAGTTATAGAAGAGCATTATCTATTTGGCAAAAAGAACAAGAAGAAATAAGAACATGGGCAAAAAATAAAATTATTGAATGTTATCCAGAAGAAGATAGGAAAAATAAAATTCCGACAGATACTGAAGTAGCTAAATATATTTTGTACAGTGAGCAAAATGGAAGATGTTTATATACTTCTGAGACAATCACACCTAGAGATTTTTTGAATAAGCAAACCATTTATGATATTGAACACACAATTCCAAGAAGCAAAAACAATGATAATTCATTAAAAAATAAAACCTTGGCAAATTATGATTTCAACAGAAATTATAAAAAAGCAATACTTCCTAGTTTATTAAATATAAATTTTAATGGTGTACAAATTGATAAAGAAACTATATTATTGAACAGAAATGAACATTTAAAATCGTATTCGTTTATTGGTAAAAAACCAAACATGAATATTGCTTGGAATGTTACATTGAGTGATTTAAAATCAGAGTATAAGAAATTTAAAAAAGCTGCAGAAAATATATCTGATGCTGTCGCTCACGATGAAGTAATGTCAAAAGCTCATTACACCAAAATGAAATTGGATTACTTGCGAGAAAAATATAGAAATTTTGAAATTAAAGAAATTAATAATCAATTTACAAATGCAAACCTTGTAGATACGAGAATAATAACAAAATATGCAAGAGCATATTTGAATTCCTATTTTAATAAAGTAAATGTAGTTATTGGAAAAATAACAGACACTTTACGAAAAATTTGGGGACTACAAGGTGATGAAGATGTTAAAGACAGAAGCAATCATATTCATCATTGTATTGATGCAATTGTTGTAGCTTGTGTTGAAAAAGGAACTGCTAATCGAATTTCAGAGTTGTATCACAAATATGAAAATGATTATTTTAGAGGCAATTCAAATCCACGAATTAGTGCAAATGAACCAATGAAAAATTTTGTGGAACGAATGAAAAATTTACACAAAGAAGTTTTGGTTTATCACAAGCAAACCGATAGAATAAAACCATTATTAATAAATGCACAAAAAGAAAATGCTAAAAAATTAAATTTAAGAGGAAGATTAAATAGCCAAAATCCATATGCTCATATTAAGAAAGATGGTGAGTTGATTTTTGCACAAAGAAAACCAATATCAGGTTTGGATGGAAGTGATATTGACAACATTATTGATGAGGGTATTAAAATGAGGCTACTTTCTTTAGTAGATACAAAAGGTTGGGAAAAATTAATAGAAGTTCAAACCTTTGATATTGATGAAATTTTAACAAAGCAAATTGAATTGAAAAAGACAGTAGCTTTAAAAATTTATGAAAAAATTAAAAAAGATAAAAAGTATAAAGATTTTTTGAAAAACAATATTGACAAAGAGAATATTGGATTCGATTATTTTGATAAAGAATCTTTAATAGATATGATATATATAAATTCAGTTTTGGATGGATCAATTGAAGCAAAAAAAGAAATAATTAGAAAAAAAATAATTAATGAAATTACTAATTTAGTAAGAAGTAAGGGATTGGAAACACTTTTAAAGGAAAATTCAGGGGTAGTAATTCTTCCAGAATATATTGATAAAAAAACAGAAAAGAGAATTTCAGAAATGATTATTAAAAGAGTTAGGTTAAAATCTTCAAAGTCTAATCTTAAAGATTATAAAGAAATTAGAAATATTGATAGAAATCTAAACATTGATAAAGATGGTAAGTTAAGATTTGTACACAAATTTGATTTTTATTTTGATAAAGAATCCTATACAAACTATGAGGCGAGAATTTATGGTGATTTAATACCAAATGAAAAAGGAAAGTTCAAAAACAGAGACTATAAAGTTATTAACCATCATAATATCGTTAAGAATGTTTTTGAAAAAGAAGATTTTAGTCCAATTTTGAAATTACATCAAGACGATTTGTTTTTGGTTTTTGACATTAATCCAACTGATGAAATTGAATGGAAAAACATTCAAGACTTACAAAATAGATTGTTCAAAATAGTAAAGTTCGATGAAAATGGAATTATTGTTTTAATAAGGCATAATTTTGCTGGTGGAAGTGTTGATTCTGCTTCTCCAATAAAAGCTGAAAGCGATTTGAATGATGTTTCACAAGTGGTTTTACGTAGAAGTCCATCAACATTAAGAGTAATTCCAGCTAAAATTAATGCATTAGGCAAATTAGATATCAATTTTAGTAAAAATTTTATTAATTCAATTAATAATTAAAAAACACATATTTGTAAATTATGGATGAATCAAAATTAACAAAAGAACAAATAGAAAAAATCCAAGCTAAAATTGATAGAGCTGAGAAAAGTGGTTTTAGTACAAAAACTAAAGAGGAGCTTTTAATCGAAATTAAAAAGAAGTTAGGATTGCAATAGATTTTTAAAGGTTCTTTGACATATTTATTTCATAATCTTAAACAGCCAAACCACAACGGAAAATCTTCCGATTTTCTGTTAACGGATTTTCCGTTGTGGTTTGATTAAGAATTAGGAAACACGATATTGATATTTCCATTGAAGTTATTGATACATATGTTGTGGTTTGATTAAGAATTAGGAAACACGATATTCCGTATTTTTTACCTAACCATTCTACTATAGTTGTGGTTTGATTAAGAATTAGGAAACACGATATTTTTCATGCTTTCTCCAGCCTTATTGATATTGTTGTGGTTTGATTAAGAATTAGGAAACACGATATTTTATTACAAACAAAAATTACGTTTAAATTCGTTGTGGTTTGATTAAGAATTAGGAAACACGATATTGCCATAATATTTCACGCCAAGTTCATCCACGTTGTGGTTTGATTAAGAATTAGGAAACACGATATTTAATAATCTTTTTTTTAAATTTTCCGTCTTGTTGTGGTTTGATTAAGAATTAGGAAACACGATATTAGAAGCTTCATACAGTCTATCAGACTTTAAGTTGTGGTTTGATTAAGAATTAGGAAACACGATATTTGGAAGAAATAGAAGAAAATGTAAAAAAAGTTGTGGTTTGATTAAGAATTAGGAAACACGATATTTAGCTAACGATACTCAAGAAGCATTTGCCGTTGTGGTTTGATTAAGAATTAGGAAACACGATATTTGTTAATGCAGTTGGTCAGGCATCTCCAGTGTTGTGGTTTGATTAAGAATTAGGAAACACGATATTTCTTTAGAAATGTTGGAACAAGCTCAGGCGGTTGTGGTTTGATTAAGAATTAGGAAACACGATATTATATCGAGCCGAACGAATTGCATTATTACAGTTGTGGTTTGATTAAGAATTAGGAAACACGATATTATTAATTGTTGACGACAACCGTATTCATCAGTTGTGGTTTGATTAAGAATTAGGAAACACGATATTTTTGAAGGTAGCACAACTGTAAGCATGAACGTTGTGGTTTGATTAAGAATTAGGAAACACGATATTATAGTTTGTGATGCTATTTTACTTCATATTGTTGTGGTTTGATTAAGAATTAGGAAACACGATATTTTTTTTCAAGGAGCTACTAACGTTATCATTTGTTGTGGTTTGATTAAGAATTAGGAAACACGATATTAATAAAGCAATTGAATGCACTGGAAGTGTGTTGTGGTTTGATTAAGAATTAGGAAACACGATATTCTTGAAGATAGCCATAAATTACTTCTTTATGTTGTGGTTTGATTAAGAATTAGGAAACACGATATTCTATTGCTACCGCCGAAATTTCTCAAGCTAGTTGTGGTTTGATTAAGAATTAGGAAACACGATATTAGAAACTCCCGATAATGCTCCAGAAAACTAGTTGTGGTTTGATTAAGAATTAGGAAACACGATATTATTACTTATCTACTGAGTGGTTGCAAGCTTGTTGTGGTTTGATTAAGAATTAGGAAACACGATATTTTTTCCGCCAGTTAATCCATCGTATAAAAGTTGTGGTTTGATTAAGAATTAGGAAACACGATATTAATATAGATTGGGTATATGCAAAAGAATTAGTTGTGGTTTGATTAAGAATTAGGAAACACGATATTCTAAATCATCTTTATCAGACAACGTGCTGCGTTGTGGTTTGATTAAGAATTAGGAAACACGATATTTACAAAAATAGTTGATAGTTCAGAATGTGAGTTGTGGTTTGATTAAGAATTAGGAAACACGATATTAAAAAGCCTTAGGGATGAAACAGAATTAGAGTTGTGGTTTGATTAAGAATTAGGAAACACGATATTCCTTTACCGATGGAAGGAACGATTGCTTTGTTGTGGTTTGATTAAGAATTAGGAAACACGATATTTTTCCAAATATTTCCATATTGATATAAATTGTTGTGGTTTGATTAAGAATTAGGAAACACGATATTCTCCACTTATCGAGTTTCTTCTGTTAGCTGTTGTGGTTTGATTAAGAATTAGGAAACACGATATTCGGTAATTGTTAAATTATCTATTGACTTATGTTGTGGTTTGATTAAGAATTAGGAAACACGATATTCTATTCATCAGCAGAAAATTCAGGAACTTCGTTGTGGTTTGATTAAGAATTAGGAAACACGATATTTATGTAATTATAGAAATCTACAACCTTTATGTTGTGGTTTGATTAAGAATTAGGAAACACGATATTGTTTTTTTGGGAACAGCAGTAGCATCTATGTTGTGGTTTGATTAAGAATTAGGAAACACGATATTGGCAGTAGAATAGATTTACTGCCAAAACTTGTTGTGGTTTGATTAAGAATTAGGAAACACGATATTTCTACCCATAGTGCTACGATTTTTACACCAGTTGTGGTTTGATTAAGAATTAGGAAACACGATATTATCTGGGTTTGAAATAACACGAATGTTTTTGTTGTGGTTTGATTAAGAATTAGGAAACACGATATTAATTAGATGCACTTAATAAAAAGCTAGATGTTGTGGTTTGATTAAGAATTAGGAAACACGATATTTCAAGGTTGAAAACTATTTCAGAATACGTGTTGTGGTTTGATTAAGAATTAGGAAACACGATATTTTTTATAAGTTTTGAGATAGGTCAAAAAGGTTGTGGTTTGATTAAGAATTAGGAAACACGATATTTTTTTGATGTTTAGCATAGTTAACATTTATGTTGTGGTTTGATTAAGAATTAGGAAACACGATATTAGAAGCAATTATTGAAAACAAAAACAATGCGTTGTGGTTTGATTAAGAATTAGGAAACACGATATTTCTGATATTTTTCTAACCGCTTGCATTCCTGTTGTGGTTTGATTAAGAATTAGGAAACACGATATTTCACAGGCGGTGTTACTATCGGAACGGAAGTTGTGGTTTGATTAAGAATTAGGAAACACGATATTTATGTGGCTCTTCAAATCGAAAAACCGTTGGTTGTGGTTTGATTAAGAATTAGGAAACACGATATTTATTTCTGCATGAACTCAAAAGGTAACATCGTTGTGGTTTGATTAAGAATTAGGAAACACGATATTCGGAATAGGTTTTCAAGACTTGATGACGGAGTTGTGGTTTGATTAAGAATTAGGAAACACGATATTTATGCTATATACCACGCATATGCTCTCAGTGTTGTGGTTTGATTAAGAATTAGGAAACACGATATTATCTTTAATGAACTGGATGTCGTCATCAGAGTTGTGGTTTGATTAAGAATTAGGAAACACGATATTCAAATCAAAATAGACAATACTGCAAGACGGTTGTGGTTTGATTAAGAATTAGGAAACACGATATTATTTAGGTATTATTAATTATTAAATGTTTAGTTGTGGTTTGATTAAGAATTAGGAAACACGATATTCAAAATATTGATGCAAAAATTAACGAAATGTTGTGGTTTGATTAAGAATTAGGAAACACGATATTTTTAATGAGCAATTCTCATTGGTCAGTCTTGTTGTGGTTTGATTAAGAATTAGGAAACACGATATTAGTGAAGTATCATTGCCAGGTGACACTATGTTGTGGTTTGATTAAGAATTAGGAAACACGATATTGCAAATTAAAATTGATAATTTAGCAAGACGGTTGTGGTTTGATTAAGAATTAGGAAACACGATATTTATACAGTTTACACATTGACTGGTAAAACAGTTGTGGTTTGATTAAGAATTAGGAAACACGATATTTGTTTTTGAACGCTTGGCAATGTTAACGTGGTTGTGGTTTGATTAAGAATTAGGAAACACGATATTAACTCTTATTCAAAGAATAGTGTAACAGTCGTTGTGGTTTGATTAAGAATTAGGAAACACGATATTATTAAAATTACCTTTATACTTTAGCTGTGGTTGTGGTTTGATTAAGAATTAGGAAACACGATATTAAGTATCAAGCTCGTTTCAATACTTAATTGTTGTGGTTTGATTAAGAATTAGGAAACACGATATTAGTACTCAGGTTCGAATCCTGACTATTAGAGTTGTGGTTTGATTAAGAATTAGGAAACACGATATTCTTAACAACGGATGTAACAAAAAAAATAACGTTGTGGTTTGATTAAGAATTAGGAAACACGATATTTAGAAAAGTTAAACAAAAATGAACGTTGGGTTGTGGTTTGATTAAGAATTAGGAAACACGATATTATTAGACGCTCAAAATTTTTGGATGCAAATGTTGTGGTTTGATTAAGAATTAGGAAACACGATATTAACGTTCTACGGTGAGCCAAGTGCCACTGGGTTGTGGTTTGATTAAGAATTAGGAAACACGATATTCTTAACAACGGTAGCTGTTGCGCAACCACTACCAAAAAAATAAGATTTGACAAGAATTAAAAAAACAACCTTTTTAAAAGCGATTT
>JAIUNZ010000011.1 GCA_020161455.1 Bacteroidota bacterium | reverse complement strand
TGACAAGTAGTTGGATTCCAAGTAGCAGTTTGGTAACACAATACAGTTGGAGCAGCAGGTTGTTCACCTGTTACATCATATTGACAAGTAGTTGGATTCCAAGTAGCAGTTTGGTAACACAATACAGTTGGAGCAGCAGGTTGTTCACCTGTTACATCATATTGACAAGTAGTTGGATTCCAAGTAGCAGTTTGGTAACACAATACAGTTGGAGCAGCAGGTTGTTCACCTGTTACATCATATTGACAAGTAGTTGGATTCCAAGTAGCAGTTTGGTAACACAATACAGTCGGAGCAGCAGGTTGTTCACCTGTTACATCGTATTGACAAGTAGTTGGATTCCAAGTAGCAGTTTGGTAACACAATAATTCTGTAGGAGGATTTGGTTGCGTACCAGTGATATCCCAAGAACATGTATTAGTGTTAAAAGTAGCAGTTTGGTAACATTCTATTGTTGGTTGTGGAACAACAGGACATACTACTGTAATATAAACTACTGCAGAATCACAATTTGACAAATTACCATTTTCACAAATTAGATAAGTGATACTATAATTTCCAGAAGGCGTTCCAGGGGGAACAATTATTTGTCCATTAGAAGGATTAATAAAAGGAACTAGTCCACCATTTATAGGATTAGCAGGATTAAGAATCGTTAAAGTAACTTGACTTGTACTTGTTTGATTTCCATTTAAAGTATCAGGACCATTTCCATTATTATTAAATACATTACCTAGATTTGGATTTCCTGTAAGACCATTTACACCACTAAAAGAATCGTCTTGAGCAATTATTTTAGGGCATTTGCTAACAGTAAATGGGAAATTACAACCTGTTCCACCTCCAGCAGGTACAGCATAATATGTTACAGTTGAGCCTGATACAAGAGGTATTGGATTGCTGTCAGTATATTCTATAGAATTAATAGTTACTGGAAATTCATTGTAATACATAGATCCAGCAGGGAAATTTGATGCAATTTGAGATGTTGGCACAGTTGTACTTGTACTACAATAAGTAAAGTGTCTCACAACATCTGTACTAGGACAGTTTTGTTGAACATAACTGGCACCATTGATTCCAATATTGATTGGAGTAGCAATAGGTTCACCTACACAATTTCCATTTTGAGTTAAGCCTTGAATTAATTTAGAATTTGTTAAGGCAACACCAGTTGTTGAACCTGTACCAGTAGATAAACCATTCACACCTATAACACTAGCACATGTTGCATTATTTAATATTGAACAATCAGTAGTTGATTTAAGTTTAAATGATAATTGCGCTAACAATACACTCGGATTTGCTGGTAAAGGCAATGTTCCAAAATTCCATACCACGGAACCAGTTGCACCTAATGATGGATCAAAGGTACCTGTGATAGTTGTATTTGGGTTTGTATAATAAAGCGTTCCTGTAGCACTTCCAGCTACATAACTTGCATTGTATGGAATAGGTATAATTACTTTATAATTATTTATTGCTTCTGTACCTAAATTGCGTACATCAATACTAAAACCTATTTCTTGTCCTGGTAAAGTTGTATATGGAAGAACTGCAGGAACATTATTTATCGTTGTAGTTGATAAAATACCTTGTGCTTCCGGAATATAAGCATCAACTGACATGGCAATTCCAAATATTGAATAAGTATCTCCATTTGTTCCATATCTAAAATTTGTTGATGTTTGATTGTTTCCTATTATACTATTGTTTGTATTAGGAATATCGATAATATTTATATCAATACCTGTATTGTTAGAAAGTTGAGGATTTCTAGCACCACCAGCGTTTATAGATGAATTAAAGAAATTGGTATCAGTTCCAGAACCATGATCTAACGTGGTGTAATTAGTTGTATTTAAGTTTCTAATTTTAAAATAATCTCCAGTGAATGCAACATCACCTTCACTTGCCATAACACCAATTTTCATTCCAACATTTCCTGATTGAACAGTGTTAAAGCCAGAAACAGGTAAGTCATATCCAGAAGAATTTCCTGAGTTTACATAAGCATAGCCATCAAAAATAGTAATGTCTCTCCATTTCATTTTAGAATTCTCATATATTACGATCATTCCCCATCCACCTGAGTAGCCAGTACCACCAACATTACCTTCTAATAACGGCAAATCAGCTACATAATATTCTCCTATTCCATTTGTTCTAACATAGTCTGTTACTTCTACATATGCAGAAAAAATATCATCATCACTACCAGAAGGATAATAAATATTATTCGTTGAAGCTGTTACTTGACTATACGAAGAAGCGTTAGGTCCTTTTATCTTAACCTGTCTTTTATTAAATGTTTTAGTAACATTCGAAAAAACTGGAGCTAGACCAGATACATTTACATCTGCGTTAGATGAGTTTTGGGTTGAAGTTGTACTTAAATTCGTAGCAGCATCTCTGTATAGTTTTTTAATCTTTAAGGTTACTGTACCATCTGTAATAACATATTGAGTGTTAAGAGTAGCTTCTGTTCCTGCACCATTAACTGTAACGGGAATATTAATAGCAGTTGCGCCATTTACTGATAAAGTTACTCTATTAGTAGCACTACTGTTATAAAAATTAAATTCATAAGTATTTCCATTTCCAGAGAACTTATAAATAGGATTTCTGTTGCTACTACTTGGGCTATTTCTTGAGATAGATAAAGTATAATTTGTATTCGCAATGTTTTGATTGTGAACAATATTCAAATTATTATTTACGCTTTGCGTACCCGTTTGAATCGACTTTGTTACATCAAATGATTCATCTGAGGAAGATTTACCGGTCCAATATAATCCTGCATAAACAATGTCAGAACAAGATGGTATTGCTCCATTTTCATTTGACAAAACTAATGTAGATGAAGATGAATTGAATGTACTAGGATCATTATCAAAATCAACATAAGTCATAAACTGACCATTGTTGTTCGTGTTTGGACCATAGTTTTGCGGTGTCAAACACGTATTACCTAACATGGTAAAATCTCCTTTTACATTATAAATCTTTTTGGTAGGTGTATAAGTAGAAGATCTTTGTGTAAATTCTTTTCGTACTTGTGCGTTGGAATCAACCGTATTTCCTAAAAGAAATACAAGTAATAAAACCAAACACTTAAGCATAGTATTTACTTTCAATGTGTATAAATTTTTCATATAGTTTCTTTTTAGTAAATTATTGATTTGTATCGCTATTTTCGAACTTATAGAAAATACTATATCTATCATTATAGTTTGAAATCATATTACTGATGTTTTGATTAGTAATAGCTACTTTGGAAACAAAGTACACATACTTCAAATTTTTGAAACTTGATAGCATTGATAAATTTACTATTGAATTTAATTCTGCCGAAGTATTAATTGAAATAATAACAATTTCAATATTGTTCTTTAACATCGATAAATTTCCCAATTGATTAATAGAACTTATATCAGTAAATAGGTTTTTTGGTTTTTCACCATAACTATTTACAGTTCCATTTTTTACATAAACCGAAGATTGAACTTTGGTTACCAAGTTTTCTAAATTTTTTGAATCAGAATAACCAGGTTTTGCAGAACGCATCAAGGCACCTTGATTAATGAATGTACTAATCTCTCGGATAACCGGAGCATCTTCATCATTGGTAACTTGTGCAGATATGTTTGTTATAAACATAACAAACATAAAAAGTAATATTACTTTTTTACTCATAGTTTCGCATTTTTTATCAAACAAATAGGTTGTTTGACGGTTAATTAAAGGGTTTGGGTTCACTTTTTTCATGATAATAATTTTTTAATTCATTACTTTTCAATCATGTAATTTTTTTTCTACTCATTATTGCTATTTATTTTTAACATTAATTTTGGAGCTAATTTAGATACATGTTCTCATAATGATTAATTTTTTCTATCAATAGCTAGAAAACTCGATGAAATGTTGATTTTGACGTATTTTATTCATTTAATCGGATTTTTTTTGGTTGTTTTTTAAATTTTTTTCAAACATTTTTCTTGGTTTTTAGTTAAATTATAGGTCGAAAGTATATTATCTTTTTTAATTGACAAAGAAAAACGTCGATAAAACGCATAAAAACATAGATAAAATGCATATTTTTTATTTTATAAAAGTAAAAAAGCTACAAAAATATATTAACATCGTATTGTTTATAACATTTGTAAGTTTCTATGAATTTTAAACAAAAAAATATTAATAACAAACAATTTAATTCTAAAGTATTGATGTTATATTTTATAAATATTATGTTGTTGCTGAATATTCAATTTCAAATTCCTATATTTATGAAATTAAATTTATTTATAATCTATTACTAATAATCTCATGAAGCAATTAATATTAGTGAGACATGCCAAATCAAGTTGGGATTTGCCTGTTCAAGATTTTGACAGACCACTGTCTAATAGAGGAATTCAAGATGCACATTTAATTTCAAGTAAAGTAATAAATTATTTGCCAGAAACTTTTATAATATGGTCTAGTGCAGCAAAAAGAGCAATGGAAACGGCTATTATTTTTACTCAAAATTTTTCATGTCCTATTGAAAGTATTATTTTTAAAAAAGAGTTATATACTTTTGATTTAACTAAGCTTGAAACAATAATAAAAAATTGTAATGATCAATTTGATAATCTAATACTTTTTGGACACAACGAAGCAATCACACATTTTGTTAATAAATTTGGTAATGTAACTGTTGATAATGTTTCTACTTCAGGCTTTGTTTCTATTACCTTTGAAACAAATTCTTGGAAAGCAATTTCTAACGGAAAAACAAATAAAATTATTCTTCCAAAAGATTTTAATTAATTTATGACTGTAGAAAAAAATTATACCTATATAGATAGAGAAAAAAGTTGGCTCGCTTTCAATGCTAGAGTTTTACAAGAAGCCGCAGACGATACCGTTCCATTGTTAGAAAGACTTCGTTTTTTAGGAATATTTTCCAACAACTTAGATGAGTTTTTTAGAGTGAGATTTGCTGCGGTTAGAAGACTTTCACTTTCGGGTGTTACTGGTGAAAAGTTATTAGGCGGAATTACGGCACAACAATTAGTAAAAGACATTACTAAAATCGTTATCAAACAGCAAAACGAAAGTTTAAAAGTGCTGGGCGAAATTGAAAAACAACTCGAAAAACAGAACATCATTATTGTTGATGAAAAACAAGTTACTCAAACACAAGAAGAATATATCAAAGACTTTTTTATTCAAAAAATGAGTCAAGAACTGGTTACTATTATCTTAAATGATTTGGCTGAATTTCCTTTGTTAGTTGACAATACGGGTTATTTAACCGTTCGATTGGTGATGAAAAATGAAGATAAACCAGCTTCTGTATTAGATATTGTAAAAAAGAAAAAAAAAGAAATTCGTTATGCTTTAATCGAAATTCCAAAGTCTTTTAATCGATTTTTAGTGCTTCCCAAAAAAGATAATAAACAGTATGTGATACTGCTTGATGATGTTATTCGATTGAATTTGAGCAGTATTTTTAACATTTTTGATTACGAAAGTATTTCGGTACACATGATAAAAATTACTCGCGATGCACAATTAGACATTGATAGCGATATGAGTAAAAGTATGCTCGAAAAAATAGCTACATCGGTAAAAGATAGACGAATTGGCGAACCTGTTCGATTTGTTTACGACCAATCGATTGAAAAAGATACGCTCAATTTCTTTTTAACCAAAATGGGTATTGAACTTACCGATAGCATCATACCTGGTGGAAAATACCATAACCGTCGTGATTATATGTCATTTCCCGATTTAGGTCGTCAAGACTTATTATACCAACAACAAGATCCGTTGCCAGTAGAAGGATTGTCTCTTGATGGTAGTATTTTGAATAGAATTGCTAAAAAAGATTATCTTATACATACACCGTATCAGTCTTATTCTTATCTAATAAAATTTTTGCGAGAAGCCGCTCTTGATCCAAAGGTAACTTCAATTAAAATCACATTATACCGACTGGCCAAAAACTCGCAAATTATTAGTTCCTTAATAAATGCAGCTAAAAATGGAAAAAAAGTAACTGTACAAATTGAACTTCAAGCTAGATTTGATGAGGCTTCTAATATAAATTATGCCGAAGTAATGCAACAAGAGGGTATCGAACTCATTTTTGGTATCAAAGGATTAAAAGTACACAGTAAAATATGTGTTATTGAGCGTATCGAAAAAGAAAAAATCAAACGGTACGGATTTATTTCTACAGGAAACTTTAACGAATCAACAGCTAAAATTTATACCGATTTAACTTTGTTTACTTGCCATCAACAGATTTTAAAAGACGTCAACAAAATTTTCGAATTCTTTGATGTTAACTATCGCATCCATCGTTACAAACACCTCATTGTTTCGCCACATTATACTCGTTCAAAGTTCAATAAATTGATAGATCGTGAAATTCAAAATGCTCAAATGGGACGACCAGCATACTTAAATTTAAAGATGAACAGTTTGTCAGATTACCCAATTATTGATAAATTATACGACGCAAGTAACGCTGGTGTGAAGGTAAAACTACAAGTAAGAGGTATCTGTTCATTAATCCCGGGTGTTAAAGGAATGAGCGAAAACATAGAAGCTATTAGCATTGTTGATAATTTCTTGGAACATTCGAGAGCATACATTTTTTGCAATAATGATAATCCCGAGGTATTCATTTCTTCTGCCGATTTTATGCGAAGAAATCTTGACGGTAGAGTAGAAGTAACCTGTCCGATTTATGATGAAGATATAAAGAAAGCTATTATTGACACTTTCGATATTGGTTGGCGTGGAAACGTTAAAGCTCGGATTCATTCTGCGGATTTGGAAAATAAATATAAAGCAAGAACTACAAACGAATCTATTTTTAGAGCTCAATTTGAAACCTATAATTATTTTCTTGACCATAATAGTGAAGTGTTAAACACAAATTGTATCGTACCCGAAAAATAAATAAGCATGATAACCATTAAGAAATATGCTGCTATCGATATTGGTTCCAATGCCATGCGAATGCTCATATCGAACATTGTAGAACAACAAGGAAAGGAAACTCAGTTTAACAAGAGCGCACTGATTCGTGTGCCTATCCGTCTTGGGCAAGATGCTTTTACCGTTGGAGAAATATCCGAAGAAAACATCGACAGAATGGTTGATGCTATGAAAGCCTTCAAACTCTTAATGAAAGTTTATCGAATTGAAAAATACAAAGCCTGTGCCACATCGGCAATGCGCGAAGCCTTTAATGGTAAAGAAGTAGCTGATTATATTTACCAACAATCAGACATTAAAATTGATATAATTGACGGAAAAAATGAAGCCGCTATCATTGCTTCTACCGATTTGCATTCGTTTATTAAAACAGACCAAGCCTATCTCTATGTTGATGTTGGTGGTGGAAGTACGGAGTTCTCACTCTTTAATGACGGAAAAATGATTGCTTCAAAATCCTTCAAAAACGGAACTGTTCGTTTGTTAAACGATATGGTAAACGAAATTGTTTGGACCGAAATAGAAAAGTGGATTAAGGAAAAAACAACCGATTTAGAAAACGTTATTCTCATTGGTTCTGGCGGAAACATCAACAAGATATTTAAGATGTCGGGCAAATCACAAGAACAACCGCTAACTTATTTATATTTAAATGCGCAATACCAATACCTAAACTCGCTAACTTATGAACAGCGTATCGCCGAATTGGGACTAAACACCGATAGAGCCGATGTAATTATTCCGGCTACCAAGATATATCTTAACGCTATGAAATGGAGTGGTGCTACTAAAATATACGTGCCAAAAATTGGTCTTTCGGACGGTATTATTAAAGCAATGTATCAAGAGATAATTTAGAGTTCTAAATCAAATATTTTTTTCAATACCTCTAAATTAGGATTGATTTCAAGCATTCTATTGTACTTGTCTTGCGGCGTAAATGCTTTTTTAGCTTCGATGGCTTCGTTGATTCTAACAGTGATTTTGATGTCGTGGTTGTGTAGTTTTCCTCTCAAGTAACCCAGTAATTCGGGCATTTCGCGTTCAAAATCAATTTTAGAGCCTTCGTTTGGCAATTCGTGAATAATAGTTGTACCTTCTAGAGTAGGTTCGTTGATGCTTAATAATGACATCATAATCATGTGACCTTTGTCACTTAGTCGTTGTGCATATTTAAACCATTGTTCTTGCATTTCTGTTTCCGTAAAAATTTCACTAGGCAGGTGGCTGGTATCTTTAGAAATATTCTTTTGATTCTCTGCTAATTCTTTTTTTATTGAAATACTTTTCAGCGAAAAAGCAGAAACTTTGGTAGAAGTAAAACCATCACTTACTTTAGTTTCGGTCTTTATAGTAGCGCTTTCTTCAACTTTTAGCACGGTTTCGGGAACTTCAATTTCAGCACTAACAACGTTTACTTTTGATGTTGAAACTTTAGCGTCAGGAATCGCAACTGTAACCTCAGCCTTGGTAACCTTTTCGGCTATAGAATAGCCTTGGTTTTTAAAATAGATAGGTGGAATTATGAAGTTAGCTTTTTTTTTTCTCCATCAAGTGTGATAGAGCAAAGTTGCATAAGACAAAGTTCGACAAGTAATCGTTGGTTTTGCGACACCTTGAATTTTAAATCACAATCATTAGCCAGTTCGATGCCTTTTAACAAAAAATCTTGTGGTGCCTTTTGCGATTGTAGTCGGTATAGTTCTTGGGCTTGTTCTCCAACTTCAAGCAACGACAAAGTGCTTGGGTTTTTGGTAACCATCAAATCTCTAAAGTGAGAAGCCAATCCTGCAACGAAGTGATGTCCGTCAAAACCTTTAGCCAACACATCGTTGTACATCATCAAGGTTTCAGGAATTTTATTCTCTAGTAGTAAGTTGGTAATTTCTATATAGGTTTCATAATCCAACACGTTCAAGTTTTCCGTAACCGCTTGACGGGTTAAGTTATTACCACAATAGGAAACCACACGGTCAAAAATAGATAATGCATCACGCATAGCACCATCGGCTTTTTGGGCAATGATGTGCAAAGCATCTTCTTCATAAGTTACATTTTGACTCTTAGCAACTTCGGCTAAGTGTTCTCTCGCATCTTTTACAGTGATTCTCTTAAAATCAAATATTTGACAACGAGACAATATAGTTGGAATGATTTTATGTTTTTCGGTGGTTGCCAATATAAAGATGGCATGTTTTGGTGGCTCTTCTAATGTTTTCAAAAAAGCATTGAAAGCCGAAGCCGACAGCATGTGTACCTCGTCAATTATATATACTTTATATTGTCCGGTTTGTGGTGGTATGCGTACTTGGTCAATCAGGTTTCGGATGTCATCAACTGAGTTATTAGATGCGGCATCCAATTCAAATACGTTAAATGCAAAGTCTTCTAGCGGATCGTCATAGCCTGGTTGGTTTATTTTTCGAGCTAATATTCGGGCACAGGTAGTTTTTCCAACACCTCTTGGACCTGTAAAAAGTAGTGCTTGCGCTAAGTGATTACTTTCAATAGCATTCAATAATGTATTGGTAATGGCTTGTTGTCCCACTACGTCTTTAAACGTTTGCGGACGATACTTGCGCGCCGATACTACAAATTGTTCCATAGGTTTTTATTGGATTACAAATATATAATTTTTGTTGGTTTGATAAATTGGTTAAGCACATATTTGATGAAAAGTTTTCAGCACTTTGTGAATAAGATGTAACGATTATAGTTTTCTTTTAATACTGATTTCTCTCAAAACTTTAGCAGCTTGACTTTCGGAATTGGCAGAATAACCTGCTACGAAGACACCATTTTCACCATGTTTAGATTGAATGCCGTAAACTACAGCAGAATCGTCAGGATTGGATTCTCCTTCATATCTATATATGTGTATGATTTCATAATCGTTAGGATTTTGTATGATAACTTCTTCTTGAAGATTGAAGTCAAGCGTAAATCCTTTAGCTTTTAATTCTTCTAATGCTTTTATTACAGATGCGTAGTGATAACTCTTTTCCATGATTTGATTATTTATTTATAAATATACAAAATCAAAAACTCAAAAGTCTTAAGAAATATCTAATATCAATATTTAATATCTAAAATTTAAAATTCTACCTTTGTTCCGCAGACCGTCTTATCGTTCCTGAGTAATTGGGAGAGGAAAGTCCGGACACCACAGAGTAGCATAACGGATAACATCCGTCACCGCCACAGCGGAAGGACAAGTGCAACAGAAAGCAGGTACAGGTAATGCTGTAGTGAAACCAGGTAAACTCTATGCGGTGAAATTCCAAGTATATCGGCATTTAAGGATTACTCGTCCGTTGTCGAAGGGTAGGAAGCTTGAACCAACGAGTAATTGTTGGTCTAGATAAATGATAAGAGTCCGCCTCGGCGGATACAGAATCCGGCTTATAGGTCTGCTTTTTTTTAATATATTCAAAATTAATTAAAATACTATGAGTGCTCACATTGTAAAAGTATTGGAAGCTCGTTTTATAACGCATGATGTAAAACGATTTAAAGTTGAAAAGCCTGAAGGATATGATTTTATTCCAGGACAAGCTACTGTAGTTTCTATAAATCTTCCCGAATGGAAAGATGAAATAAGACCTTTTACTTTTACCAATCTTAGAGATGCAAAGTATCTTGAGTTTATGATTAAGATTTATAGTGACCACAACGGTGTAACGAAGTTGTTGGGTAAAGTAAATGCTGGTGATGAACTCATTATTCATGATGTTTTTGGTGCAATACATTATGAAAAACCAGGTGTTTTCATTGCTGCGGGTTCTGGTATAACACCTTTTATATCCATCTTTAGAGATTTATACAATAAGAATGCGCTTCGAGGTAATCGTTTGATTTATGTAAATAAAACCATGGACGATATTATCATGGGTGAAGAATTATTTCGAATGCTCAAGAAAGATTTTGTGAATGTGCTTACTAGACAAAACGTAATAGGATATAGAGAACGCAGAATTGACCGAAACTATTTGATTGAAAACATCATTGATTTTAGTCAACATTTTTATGTTTGTGGTCCAGATGATTTTGTAAAAGAGATTACTACTATCTTACTCGACTTGGGAGCAAAATCAGAATCACTCATCTTTGAGGTATAAATTATTCCTCAGATTTTAGTTCAAAGAAACTAAATACTGAACCACCATAATTTCTGGCAGAAGAAAAATGTTGCAAATGGTCTAACTTGGTATGTTTGGAGTGTTCAATAACTAAGACACCTTCATTAGCAACAAGGTTGTTTTTAAAAACCAATTCGGGAATTTTTTCAAAGTCCTTTTGCGCCATATCATAAGGCGGATCGGCAAAAACAATATCGTAACTTTCTTGGTGTTTTTCTAAAAAGGCAAATACATCCGATTTTATAGGAACAATATCAAACTCAAATTCGGCAGCGGTTTTACGGATGAAGTTGACACAACCCATATCACCATCTACACAAACAATGGTATCGCTACCACGTGAGGCAAACTCATAACTAATGTTTCCTGTTCCGGCAAATAAATCAAGAATGGTCAGTTCACTAAAGTTAAATTGATTGTTCAAGATGTTAAACAAGGCTTCTTTGCTCATATCCGTCGTTGGGCGAACAGGTAAATTCTTTGGTGCTTGAATCCTTCTTCCTTTATATTTTCCAGAAATTATTCTCATGAGTGTAACAGTATAAAATGTTCTCTTAATTCTTTTTCGGAGAATTGATTGTTGGTAGCATCAACTTCTAGTAGTGAAACATTTCGGATGTATTGGTATGCTATTTTGAATAGAGGATGCTCTTCGTCTATAGTTCCTAGGAGTTCTAAAGGGAAACTTTCTGGGTTTAGATGTAACTGCTCTGCGGTGAATAAGACGTAATATAGAAAGTCTTCGGGGGTTTTGTACTCAAAAGAATTATAGAGTTCTAGCTTTTGATTTCTGATTACGATGATTTCAAAGTGAGTTTCACTAACATGGATGTACATCTTGTGTTCGTAACTGTTCTTTGATAAATCAAGGATTTTTTCTACTAGAATACTGTTGGCGTGTTTATAATCAAAGGTTCCGAATTGGTCTATGAAGAAGTTATTCATGTTTACATAAGGTATATAAACATTGTGCATTTGATAGTTTTCTAAAGTGTCAAAGGCAAAGAAATCGGTTTCAAAGACTTTAGTGTTGAATTGGAGATAGCTTCCGATGTATTCTTCGTCAAAAAGAGGTGTTGGAACAAAGGTTGATAAATTGTTGCTGTGTAGCACAACTACTTGGTCGTATCCTGCTTTGAGTTCTTCGTACTTCAGAAAGGCATTACTGAACAGTTCTTCTATGGTGGTGTTTTTTTCAAATTTTTCTAAAGGAATCTTTTTTAAAGAAATGACTTTATTGGTAAGAGTATCGAAACAAGCAAACGACAGACCGCTTAATGAGACTTGAATTGCTAACTTTTTATACATCTTATCGATTATGCTGGTGTTTTGCCACATAGTTTGGTTGCCTTTTTTTAAAAAAAACAAACTTACGAAATTCAAATTCAATTGCAATAGAATAATTTATTTCAAATCTAAAATCACTGAGTATATAAATGGTTTGTATTAATTTGTATTATCATATCTATGCGTATCTTTGAAGTTCTTATATATTAAATACAGTAATGACTTCAAGCCAGTTTTACAATGTTTTAAAAAACAAATTTCCTTTTGCGCCTACTGTAAAACAAGATATTTTTTTTCAGCAGATAGCTGTTTTTCTAACCAATACCAATTCCGACGAACTATTTCTTCTAAAAGGATATGCCGGAACTGGGAAAACGACCGTCATTTCGGAGTTGGTTAATAATTTATTTTCTATCAAAAAAAAATATGTCTTGCTGGCACCAACGGGTAGAGCGGCCAAAGTGATTGCCAATTATTCCAACAAAGAAGCTTTTACTATTCACAAAAAAATCTATTTTCCAAAGAAAAGCAGCAACGGTTCGGTTGGTTTTACGCTAAAACAAAACAAACACAAAAACACAGTATTTATCATTGATGAATCGTCCATGATTTCTGATACCGAATCCGATTCGAAGTTGTATGAAAACGGTTCGTTGCTCGACGATTTGATTTCCTATGTTTATAGTGGCACCGATTGCAAGATGATTTTGATAGGCGATACGGCGCAGTTGCCACCAGTACAATTAGATATTAGTCCGGCATTGAATAGCGATACTTTGTCTATGCATTATCACAAAGAAGTGTTTTCAATCGAGTTAGATGAAGTAATGCGACAAGCCGAAGCATCGGGTATTTTATACAATGCCACACAATTGCGCGAGTTGTTGAAAGACAGTTTTATTACCGAGTTTCAGTTTCACCTTCGTGGCTTTAAAGACATAGTGCGTTTGACAGATGGTTTTGATATTCAAGATGCCATAGAAAGTGCGTATCGAAACTATAGCATAGAAGACACCTGCTTTATTGTGCGCTCTAACAAAAGAGCCAACCAATACAACCAACAAATTAGAACCAAAATTCTTGACAAAGAAAGCGATCTCTCTGTTGGCGATTTTTTGATGGTGGTCAAAAACAATTACTTCTGGCTCAAAGACTCCGACGAAGCCGGGTTTATTGCCAATGGTGACATTGTGGAAGTATTAGAAATCTTTGCGTTCAAAGAATTATACGGATTTAATTTTGCCAAAGTAAAAATTAGAATGGTAGATTATCCCAATCAAAAACCCTTTGAAACCATCGTATTACTCAATACCATTACCAGCGAATCGCCATCATTAACTTACGAAGAAAGTAACAAACTCTATCAAGAAGTGATGAAAGATTACGAAGGCGAATCGCAATACCGAAAGTTTATGAAAGTAAAAAGCAACGAATATTTCAACGCCTTGCAAGTAAAATTCTCCTACGCCATCACCTGTCACAAAAGCCAAGGCGGACAATGGAACACCGTTTTTATAGAACAACCCTATCTGCCCGATGGCATTACTGTTGATTACGTTCGCTGGTTGTACACCGCCATTACACGTGCCAAAGACAAATTGTATTTAATTGGGTTTAAAGAGGAAAGTTTTGAGGAATAAACTTTTATAAATAAACTATATCATAAGTTGTTTTTTCCAACAATTTATTATTTAAAAAACGTTCTCTAACAATGATGTTGCCCTTTTTGTCATAAGTGTTTTTATAGGTAACGGTTTCTATAATAGTGTTGTCGTTTTTATACAAAGTCTTTTTTGTTAAATTCCCTTTTTTGTCTATTTCATAGGTTTGAAAATCAAATGTTTTATAAAAATTTAATGGTTGATATTTGGTGATATATCCTTTCTTATTGAACTCTTTTTTTGAAGTTGAAAAAATTAATTTAAAAGTATCGATTGCTGTTTTTGAGAGATAAAATTTCTTTTTATAATCATATTCCATTTCAGTTTTTCTTACTTCTTTACCAAATGAAGTATATTTTTCTTCAATAACATTTCTGTACTTATCAAATTTTCTCTCTTTCTGCACAAAAAAAGTATTGTTATTAAACGACTTTTCTTCAATTTGATTGTTGTTTTCATCATATTTATAGGCAGTTGTATAATTATTTTTATCTCCAACCGCTTTTTTCTCAACTAACAAACCATTTTGATACTTAAATGCATTTTCATATTCATCAAATTCCGAGATAAATTTTTCATTGATAATAGTATTATTTGTATCAAAATTTTGAACAATTGTTTTTGCCCACATAACGGTATCCTTATCAACATATTTATATTCATAAGTTTTTATTGTTATCGATTTTATTTTGCCTAATAATTCTTGGGTATAATCTTTGTCAAAATCTCTAATCTTAGGAGTACTAAACGAAAAAAGGAATAAGATGAGTAGAAGATAAATGGATTTCATAATTAATCTGATTTGATGAGTTTAATTTAATTTAATTCAAATTCGTAATTATTCTCTTCCGCTAATATATAGTAAATAATAAAACGATACTAAGTAACTTAGCTATAAAAGTTAAAAGAACCTTCCGTCAGTTGGCAAAAGGCTCTCAACACTTTAAAAGAACCTCTCGGCAATTGGCAAAAGGCTCTCAACACTTTAAAAGAACCTTCCGTCAGTTGGCAAAAGGCTCTCAACACTTTAAAAGAACCTTCCGTCAGTTGGCAAAAGGTTCTCAGCATTAAAAAGAAGCTTCCCAAGTAGTTTGAAAGGTTCTTTTTATTGTAAAAAATGCTTCCCAAGTAGTTTGGAAGGCTCTCAACATTGAAAAGAAGCTTCCCAAGCAGTTTGAAAGGTTCTTTTTATTGTAAAACATGCTTCCCAAGCAGTTTGAAAGGTTCTTTTCATTGTAAAACATGTTTCCCAAGTAGTTTGAAAGGTTCTTTTCACTATTAAACCATTTTGCCACACAAAAAAATAAAGCCAAATGATAAACTTCCAAAAAAATGATGCAAACTTTGTAACTTAGCCACTTTAAAATTGTATTCCAATGAAAATCATCGCTGTTATTCCTGCTCGTTATGCTTCTACACGTTTTCCTGCCAAGTTACTGCAAGATTTGGGTGGAAAAACCGTTATTCAACGCACGTATGAAGCGGCAAAAAACACGCAACTTTTTGACGATGTTTTTGTGGTAACCGATAGTATTTTGATATATGATGAAATTGTTTCGCATGGCGGAAAAGCCATTATGAGTATCAAGGAACACGAGAGTGGCAGCGATAGAATAGCCGAAGCAGTTGAGAATTTAGACGTTGATATAGTGGTAAATGTGCAAGGTGACGAACCGTTTATTAATGACGAACCTTTGGCAAAAGTATTGGATGTTTTTAGAACTGATTTTGATAAAAAAGTAGATTTGGCTTCGTTGATGTTTGAAATTACCGATGAAGAAGAAATCAACAACCCTAATAATGTAAAAGTAGTAACCGATCAAAATGGTTTTGCGTTATACTTTTCGCGTTCCGTTATTCCGTTTCCAAGAGAGAAAAATGTGGGCGTTCGCTATATGAAACACATCGGAATTTATGCGTTTAGAAAACAAGCATTGTTGGATTTTTATCATTTGCCCATGAAATCGCTTGAAGCCTCGGAAAAGTTAGAACAACTGCGCTATCTTGAATTTGGCAAACGCATAAAAATGGTTGAAACCCATCAAGGCAGCATTGGCATTGATACGCCAGAAGATTTAGAGAAAGCAAGAAAGTTATTAGGATAACTTTTTGATGGTAAACAACTCATTATGCACTTCAACTTTTGGATACATTCTTAAAGAATAGTTACCATTGAATTTTGATTTGTATTCAGCATTTCTTTGATTATCTTTTTCATTTATAACCATAGTGTTAAAAAGGATAAAACCATTTACTTTAAGTAGTAAGTTAATGTGATTGATAAAAAAATCTTGAAATAAAAAGTTGGGCATAGTAGTGTCTTGAAAAATATCAATGATGATTAAATCGTACTTGTCTTTAGTGCGTAAAACAAATTCAAAAGCATCTTCAATTATGATTTCAAGATTAGAAATTTTGGATAATCCAAAGTATTTCTCAGCTATTGCTACAATGTCTTTGTCTATTTCAACACCAGTAATTTTGCCTTTGAATTTTACTTCTTCCACCAGAGTTTTTATAACACTTCCACCAGCAACACCAAGCACTAACACATTTTCAAATCTTTTTATTCTTTCAAATCCAATGTATTTCAGTCCTTTTCTAAGAATTCGCTGCAAACTGCCATAAGAATAATTTGTATTTTTACTATCTAACACCAATTGACCATTATTCCAAGTCACTTCAAGTGATTGACTTACATCTGATTTTTTTTTGTAGATGTTTACAGGTATAAGATAACTGAATAGTTTTTGTAGCATTAATAGACTTGTTTTCTCAAATATACTACATAAATACTAAATTTACCAAAAAATAACAACCATGCGAAAACTACTTTATAAATTTATTTTTTTTAAGCTCTTGGGATGGAAAATCAGTGGAACTATTGATGAAAAAGTTACCAAATGTATTTTGATGGTCATGCCTCACACAAGCAATTTCGATTTTTTTATTGGAATTTTTACTAGAGGAATTATGAATATGGAAATGAATTTTGTGGCCAAAAAAGAATTGTTTGTATTCCCATTTGGTTATTATTTTAAAAATGTTGGCGGTGCTGCTTTAGATAGAAGTGGTGGAAAAAATTTAGTCGATACCATTGTAGATATTTTTAATTCAAGAAAAGTGTTCAGACTTGCCATAGCACCCGAAGGTACTCGAAAAAAGGTAACAGAACTCAAAACAGGATTTTACTACATCGCTCTAAAAGCCAATGTTCCTATAATTCCAGTGGCATTTGACTATGGAAAAAAAGAAGTGAAAATAGGAACACCATTTCATCCAACGGGTAATTATGATCAAGATATAAAGGAATTAGCTATATTTTTTAAAGATGTAAAAGGGAAAAATCCAGAAAAACAAATTGAATTATAATGAGAGATTATACAAATTTATTTCAAGAAAATAAAGAAGAAAGTATTTCGGGTAGATACATTGCTTTGCAACACATTGAGCCATTATTAAAAAAATATAATGCCGAAATAATAGGAAGTTCTGTGCTTGACAAACCTATTTATAAATTAGAATTAGGTAAAGGAAAAACCAAGATATTAATGTGGTCGCAAATGCACGGAAACGAAAGCACCACTACCAAAGCATTGTTTGATTTTATAAACTATCTGCATTCAAATTCGCCAGAAAGCAAAGCTTTATTAGAATACTTTACCTTTTGTTTGTTGCCAATGCTCAATCCTGATGGCGCAGCAGCTTATACTAGAGAGAATGCCAATGAAATCGATTTGAATCGCGATGCAAAAGACTTATCCCAACCAGAAAGTAAAGTTTTGCGCAGTGTCTTTGATGTCTTTCAACCTGATTACTGCTATAATTTACACGATCAGCGCACTATTTATGGTGCGGGAACAACTGGCAAACCAGCAACAGTTTCTTTTTTGGCACCAGCATTTGATGAAGACAGAAATTGGAATGTGAATAGAAAAAAAGCTGCAGCAATCATTGTAGCTATGAATAACGAATTGCAAAAACTTATTCCTGGTCAAGTTGGTCGCTATGATGATTCTTTTAATATAAATTGTGTTGGCGATACGTTTCAGTTTTTAAATGTACCAACCGTTTTGTTTGAAGCAGGACATTTTCCTAATGATTATGAACGAGAAATTACTCGAAAATATATTTTTATAGCAATACTTTCGGGAATCCAATATGTTTACGAAAACGATATAGTTTGTAATGAAATTGAAGATTATTTGAGAATTTCTCAAAATAATGTTAATTTTCACGACTTTGTGTGCAAAAATGTCAATATAGATTATGATTCTAATAAAAAATGTTTGAATTTTGCAGTGCACTATAAAGAAGTTCTTCAGCAAGATAAAATTAAATTTGAAGCATATATTTCACAAATTGATAATCTTGATGATTATTTTGGACACAAAGAATTTGATGCAAATGGAGCAGCTTATTTCAATAAACAAAACAATTTCCCAATAATGGATGAAAAAGCGGATTTCTCAATAGGAAATCACATTAAATTTGTTAATGGAATATTGATTTGTTAAAAATTTTAATGTTAAGAATACTTTATTTTGCAGGTCGAAAAAATACATGATAAAAAAAAAAAAAGAAAAAATGAGTAAATTTAGATTAGATGAAATTGATCTTCAGATATTGGATATGTTGATTGAGAATACCCGAATTCCTTTTACAGATGTTGCTAAAAAATTATTGATATCAGCAGGAACAGTTCACGTTCGTGTTAAAAAGATGGAAGAACAAGGGATAATTATGGGTTCATCTTTGTCATTAGACTATGAAAAATTAGGTTATTCGTTTATTGCTTACGTTGGTGTTTTCTTAAACAATACTTCGCAAACTAAATTTGTTCTAGAGCGAATTAATGACATTCCTTATGTAACAGTAGCACACGTAACAACTGGTAAGTTTAATATTTTCTGTAAAATTAGAGCTAAAGACACTAAACATGCCAAAGATGTAATCTTTATGATTGATGACATTGAAGGTGTTTATAGAACAGAAACAATGATTTCATTGGAAGAAAGCATTAATGATAAAAAACGTTTAATGCACACTATTTTCCACGAACTAGATTAAGAAATAGTATTCAAAAATATTCTAACCTCAAGTTTTGTGCTTGAGGTTTTTTTATTAACTTAACACAAAAAAAGAGCATGTACACTTTACCAAAAATGGAGCGGTTCAATCAAAACGTAGTATCAAAATATCAGGTGTACAATAGTGTCTTTATGACATTACCATTTGATGCAATTGATAACACTGGTGTTTTATTGCCGTTATTTGCCGAAATTTGTGATAACGGTTATAAAAATAATTGGTCGCCCGAACAAATAATAAACTTCTTTTCCAACAAATATTTAGACAACGCTACTGAAAAAGACAAAGTAGATTTGATGTTTCGTTTCATACAATATATCGAACGACAAATCGTTTTGTTTGATGCCATTGAAGATGCTGCTTTCTCGATTATCAATAACTTAGAAGGTAGAGGTTCGCTTCGCGATATAAAAGAAAAAACAGAAGCTAAAAATAAGCGTGAGGAATTAATTCAATTTTTAGAAGAATTTAAAGTCCGAACGGTTTTGACAGCACATCCAACCCAATTTTATCCTGGTGCAGTACTTGGAATAATTACAGATTTAACGGAAGCTATTCGTCAAAATGATTTGGTTCAGATAAAACAATTGTTGGCGCAATTGGGAAAAACGCCATTCTTCAAAAAAGAAAAACCATCGCCTTTTGATGAAGCCATAAGTTTGATTTGGTATCTTGAAAATGTTTTTTATCAAACCATTGGCGACATGATGCAATACATGCAAAAAAATCTTTATGATGGAAAAATAATCGAAAACCCAATCATTAGTTTAGGATTTTGGCCTGGTGGTGATAGAGATGGAAACCCTTTTGTAACTACCGAAATTACCTTGAAAGTTGCCGAAAGATTGCGAACTTCTATTCTGAAGTGTTACTATTTTGATGTTCGGAAGCTTAGAAGAAAATTAACGTTTACGGGTGTTGAAACCATTATATCAGAATTAGAGAACAAACTCTATCGTTCTGTTTTTTACTCAAAAGGAGAAATCTTCATTACTTGTGATGAATTCAAGTCGCAATTATTGAAAATTAAAGAAGTATTGATTCACAATCACCAATCATTGTATGTAGATTATGTAGATGCTTTGATTCAAAAAGTGATTAGTTTTGGATTCCATTTCGCATCTTTAGACATTCGTCAGAACAGCAGAGTACACGGAAAAGTAGTTGATGATATTGTCAATTATTTAATTGAACAGCAAACCAATGGTTTTCCAAAAAATTATAACGAATTGAACGAAACTGCAAAAATTGATGCTTTGCTTTTGGTTCGAAGTACGATTGCTCCAGAAAATTTTGAAGATCAAATTACGAAATTAACGCTTGAATCAATTTTAGCAATAAAAACCATTCAGGAAAACAATGGCGAATTGGGTTGCAATCGATACATCATCAGCAACAACGAAAGTGCTTTGGATGTGATGGAAACATTCTCAATGTTTCAGCTTTGTGGTTGGGAAAATCCAACAGTTGACATGGTGCCTTTGTTTGAATCGGTGGATGATTTGCAAAAAGCACATCATATTTTGGAACAACTTTATACAAATGAAGTTTATAAAATTCATTTAGAACGCAGAAAAAATATACAAACCGTGATGCTTGGTTTTTCAGACGGAACAAAAGACGGTGGTTATTTGATGGCAAACTGGAGTATTTTTGAAGCCAAAGAAACCATTACAGCCATGTCTAGAAAATACGGAATTAAAGTTATTTTCTTTGACGGTAGAGGCGGACCGCCAGCTCGTGGTGGTGGAAAAACACATAAATTTTATGCATCGTTAGGTTCAACCATTGAAAACCAAGAAATTCAATTAACCATTCAAGGGCAAACCATTAGCTCAAATTTTGGAACATTAGATTCATGTAGATTAAATTTAGAAAACATGCTAAGTGCTGGTGTAACCAATGAGATTTTTAATAAAGATGAAAACAATTTGACGGTATCCGAAAAGCAAACCATGCAAAAATTGGCGGAATTGGGATATCAAAAATACATTGATTTTAAAAACCATCCCAAGTTTGTGCCTTATTTGGAGCAAATAAGTACACTGCGTTTCTATGCAAAAACCAATATTGGTAGTCGTCCTGCAAAAAGAAATGCAGACGATAAATTGAATTTCTCCGATTTGAGAGCCATACCGTTTGTTGGTTCTTGGAGTCAAATGAAACAAAATGTTCCAGGATTTTATGGTGTTGGAACAGCTTTAAAATATTTTGAAGACAACAATCGTTGGGAAGAAGTGCAATTGCTTTATGACAACTCTCTATTCTTTAAAACCTTGTTGGAAAACAGCATGATGTCGTTGGCAAAATCATTTTTCCCATTGACATCTTATATGAAAAAAGACAAAGAATTTGGCGCGTTTTGGCAAATTATTTATGATGAATTTTTAGAAACCAAACGTTTGTTGTTGAAAATAGCTGGACACAAAGAATTGATGGATAATTATCCTGATGGAAAAGCTTCTATTCAAATTAGAGAACAAATTGTACGACCATTGTTAACCATTCAACAATATGCATTGTCACAATTGCGAAGAGGCAAGATTGATGATGTAGAATTAAAAGAAATTTATGAAAAACTAGTAGTTCGTTCGTTGTTTGGAAACACGAATGCCAGTAGAAATTCAGCTTAATAAATAAATTATATGAAACCAAAAGACATAAACCCAAACGAACATTCAGCATATTTTGCCAACTATATTAATCAAGTTTCGGATGAATATACATTAGTAGAAGAACTTGAAATTTCGGTTCATCGCTTGATAAAATTTGTGCAAGATATCCCGATGGATAAATTTGATTATCGGTATGCCGAAGGAAAATGGACTATAAAAGATATACTGCAACACATCATTGATGCCGAACGAATTTTTGCCTATCGTGCTTTGCGCATAGCTAGAAATGACAAAACTGAATTACCAGGTTTTGATGAAGATGATTACGCAAATAATGCCAACGGGTCGAGTAGGAGCATCCAATCCTTGTTGACAGAATTGGCTGTTGTTCGTCAGGCTACATTGTCGCTTTTCAAATCGTTGTCAGACGATGAATTAAAACGAATTGGAACAGCATCCAATAACCCAGCATCGGTAAGAGCCATCGGTTTTATTATTATAGGACATCAAAATCATCATCAGAAAGTTTTTGAAGAACGCTATCTTTAAGGAGAAACTTTTACTTTTAAGAAGAAAAAAAATAATAGACAAGGAAGCTTTAGGGCTTCCTTTTTTGGTTTGCTTTTATTTATTGAAACGCCGTTAAACCTTCAAGAAAAATCAATCTTAACCCGATAGCTCGGATTTGCAATCCGTGCACACAATCATTATCAAAACAAATCTAACAAAACTACCGCAATCTCCCAATCTAAACCCGCATAATTTCTAGCGGAATCTATTTCCATATTTTTACACTTTTGTGTAAACATAATTCAGGACAAGACAGTCAACCCTTTTTGTAAAAAGCGTAATTGATTCATAATATAATGGTTTAAAAGTTACTGTGTAAACTGCATATCAAAGCGTCCATCCCTTACTTGATGTACAACGTTTTGACTGTCTTTAATATCATACCAAAATGTACCTGATACGATATTGTTTGTAAAATCTAATTTTGTAATTTTTAACTCGCCTGAATTAATTTGATTCGTATAAGTAAAAATGGTTGCATAAGCATATGTTCCATAAGCATTTCCAATTATATTTTCTAATAATTGATATGTATTGTTTTGTTCAATTTGTTTAGCTTTTGTACTTAATCCTACCAAAATAATATTATTATTTGTATCTCTCTTATTTCCTTGTAAAGAAAAATAATATTCATTATCAATAAATTGATATACACAATCAAGTGAGTTATTTGTTAATCCTGGTTTAAAAACTTGACCATCAAGTAGGCAACCAAAAGTATTTGCACCTGTTTGAGTTGCTGGTGGTAATTGGTCAACTGGATTAGTTGGTATTGGGTTGTCGTCTTTATTGCAACACACTAGAAATGTTGTTATAAATATTAATGTAATTATATGTTTCATAATATATTGATTTAAAAGTTACTGTGTAAACTGCATATCAAAGCGACCGTCTCTTATTTGATGGATTATGCCTTGATTATCCTTGACATCAAAATAAAAAGTGCCTGACACTATGTTGTTTGTAAAATCTAATTTTGTGATTTTTAGTTCGCCTGTATTTTGAGGCGATGTATTATTGATTTGATATATACCTGTATTATCATCTAAATTTGATAAACTACCGTATGCATTACCTACTATTCTTTCATAAAGATTTGAAGTCTGTCCTTGAGAGATTGTTTTTTTTTCAGTTCCAACAAAAATTCCTTTCAAAATATTATTTTTTGTTCTGTTGGCAGTTACTAAAAAATAATATTCCCCATCAACCAATTGGTAAAAGCAATTATATGAATTGTTTGTTAATCCTGGTTTGAAAACTTCTCCATCAAGTAGACAACCAAAAGTATTTGCGCCTGTTTGAGTTGCTGGTGGTAATTGGTCAACTGGATTAGTTGGTGTTGGGTTATCGTCTTTATTGCAACACGCTAGAAATGTTGTGATAAATAGAAATGTAATTATATGTTTCATAATATAATGGTTTAAAAGTTACTGTGTAAACTGCATATCAAATCGTCCATCTCTTACTTGATGTACAACGTTTTGACTGTCTTTAATATCATACCAAAATGTACCTGAAACGATATTGTTTGTAAAATCTAATTTTGTAATCTTTAATTCGCCTGTGTTTATTTGAGAAGTATACAGTAGCTCATCTGTTCCAGTGTTTGAATTACCTCTATAATACGCACCATATGCATTTCCGTTTATTCTTTCAAATAAGTTAAGTGTTTCTCCTAATGATATTGATTTTTTTTCCGTTCCTATTGTTATGGATTTTAAAATTCCATTTTTTTGATTACTAGCGCCCACTACAAAAAAATATTCTCCATCAACTAACTGGTAAAAACAATTATATGAATTATTTGTTAATCCTGGTTTAAATACTTCTCCATCAAGCAGGCAACCAAAAGTATTTGCTCCTGTTTGGGTCGCAGGTGGTAATTGGTTAACTGGGTTAGTTGGTATTGGGTTGTCATCTTTGTTACAACACGCAAGAAATGTAGTGATTAGTAGTAATGAGATTATTTTTTTCATTGCTCTAATTTTTATATAAAGTTATACAATTGATTTTAAATAATGTAAACTTTTTGTTATAAAATTATGTTTTTACGGTTTCTATACGTTTCGTGTAGCTCAAAGGTTTCTGTCAACTAGTATATACCCGAAACAAAGTTTCGCCTATACACCCAAAATCGGGTAGATTGGCGAAACTCTGTTTCGCTTTATATTTCAAAAATAACCAAAAAAATCATTTCAATTTCAAATTTGCCTTACAGTTTTTTAACTGTTTTTAAACATTTTATCACCTTTTTTAGATTTAAAATAAAAGTCGCCCACCATTTCGGCAACGGCGCCGACGAAAAAGTGGACGGAATCCATCCCGTGGGGAACGTTGCTGACGAAAAAGTGAACGGAATCCATCTCGTGGGGAACGGTGCTGACGAAATAGTGGACGTTGCCGACGAAAAAGTGGACGGAATCCATCCCGTGGGGAACGGTGCTGACGAAAAAGTGGACGGAATCCATTTGGTGGAGAACGGTGTCCAAATGGTGGGCGACTTTTTTAACGTCTTCAAATTTTTTGAGACATCTTTAAACTATTAGGAGATGACTTTTAGGCTTTAAAATCAAGAAATTATTCTCTAGGGAAAGAATAACGCGGATTGAATAAAAACTCTTTGTCCGATAAGGTTTTTAAAAAAGTAATCAAATCAACACGCTCGTTGTCGGTTAATTGCATTCTTTTTTTGTTCTTTTTGAGCAATGCTTTTTGTGCATCTGGATTGGTGTTGTAGAAGAGTACCACTTCGTTTAGAGTTTTAAAACGACCATCGTGCATATAGGGAAACGAAAATTGAATGTTCCTCAATGTTGGCACTTTAAAAAGCAAACTGTCTTTCTTTAAAGTGGTTATTTTTATTCTTCCGCCATCTTTTAAATACGCATCAACGGGCAATCCATTGGTTTCAAAAACATCACTTGTAAATAAAGGTTCGGTATGACACGAAGCACAATTGTTTTGAAATAGCGTATAACCATTTTGTTCTTGTGATGTATAGGTTTCTTCTTTGCGAATTACTTTATCGTATTTGGAATTTGCGGTTACTAATTGCACCAAAAATTGTGAAAATGACTTTAAAAGTCGCTCCGAAGTTACTTTTTTATCTCCAAAGGCTTGAGTAAATAACGCATTGTATTTGGGACTTTCTTGCAGTTTTTTAATCACGTTTGGAAGTGTTTCATCCATTTCCAATTGATGTGTAATAGGAGTAATGGCTTGCACATCTAAATGATTGATGCCACCATCCCACATAAAATCTTTGCTCCAAGCTAAGTTTTGCAATGTCAATGAATTGCGTGTACCAATTCGACCATCAATTCCATGACTTAAATCGTGGTCAACATGGGTGAAAGCAGAAGCTTGCAAATGGCAACTGGCACACGAAATAGTGTTATCTCGAGATAAAATTGGGTCGTAAAATAATGTTCTGCCCAACTGAAATTTTTCTTCGGTTAATGGGTTTTTGGAAAAATCATAAACTGGTTTTGGAAAATGTTTTGGAACTTCAAAGTAAATAGGAGTGAAGACCATATTGGTAAATCCCAAAATAGAAAAAAATAAAATTCCAATTCCAAAACTTAGCGACACTATGTATAGTACTTTTTTCATTCAACAGTAAATAATTTTAGACTCATATCCGCCAACTTCATGGCGTCTTTTCCAGGAATCATTATAGAGTTATTTTCCTCTAAATGAATTTCATTGAAAAATGTTGCTAAGTCGATGGTTAAATCAAGAGTTTTAGTTGGGTTTTGGGATTTATGTATTGGAATTTCAATAATTCTTAAGGCATAGTTGGGATAAAGATATCCACCAATATGAAAATGAAATTTATTCAGTCGAGTTTTGCAACTCGAACTTTTACCTTCAATCTTAAAATTGATATAGCCGCTTTGCCATGCCCAATACATTCCATTAATTGGGTCTAATGCTCCATTTTGAACTCCAGAAGTGTTGGTGATGCTATCAATTCCGATGGCAAAAGTAATTTTAGAAATTGTTTTGTTTTCTTTTTTTGGAAGTTCAATCCGAAAGGATTTCAAACTATCACTATCTAATAAATAATAATGGTTTTTAATTTCAGAAATAGATTTATCGGTATATTCTAATTTGAAATTAGAAAGATAACATTTGAAGGTTTCAATGCTTAAAGTATCGTTATTTTTGCTAATAAAGTTTTGACCTTTAACGACATCATTTGAATTAAACTTCAACTTAAAACGAATTGGAATAGTCGTAGTTTGTGCGGTACTATGTAAACAAAATAGTAAGACAATTAATAACGGTGTTCCAAAATTTTTAAACATATTAAGGTTTTGGTCTTTCTGATTCTCTCTTTTCTTTTCGTTGTTTGTTTGGTGCAAAAAGTCTTCCTAATTCTTTAGAGAATTCTTTAAAATCATCTAATTGTTCTGGTTTGCAAAGCTTTTTGATGTCTTCAAAATGCTTGAAATGTGTTTCTTCAATTTGTTTCTGATTCAAATTTATTACAGTAATCAAACTATCTTTACTCTTCAAATCAATTTCGTTATTGGTCAGCAATCCATAAAGGCTTTTTTTGGCATTCACTATTTCTTTATCATGTTTTTGAATTTCACTTTGATGCCATTCGATTAATTTTGTAAAATCCTTTTGTTGACTTTCATCTAAATGCAATTTTTTGATAATAATATCTTTAGGATTCATTCTGTCCATTGGCGGACGATGATTTTTAGAAGAATTGAAAAAAATAAATCCTAAAGTGCAGAGATTTAACACAATTAACACAATTATGGCAATGCTATTTAATTTTGATTTTTCCATTTTATTGATACAATTGATTGCTTTGATTTAGTGTTCCTGATAAGTAAACTGAGCTTGTTTCTTGTTTTGAAAAACGTTGAGTTTTAATTGCAGCTATGTTTAATAATACTAAAACAAGTATTGATGCTGCAACTAACCAAATAGTTTGTGGACTAGCTTTTTTCTCTTGATTGATTTTAAAAGTAATTTTTGAGAACAAAGTTTTACTTGGAGTAACTTTCGTTATTCCATTAGTACTTTCCATTACTGTTTCTATCCAATTTTCTTTTTTCATAATGATGAATTTTATATTCTTCACACTTTTTTAGACGTATTTTATTTTTTATTCTTGCGGTATTCTAAATATTTATGAGCCAATTTATCTTTTAAACTGCTTTTGGCTCTAAACACTAATGATTCTACTGCCGAAATAGAGATTTCCATAATTTCTGCTACTTCAGGATTTGACAAACCATCAATTTTTGAAAGTATAAAAGCTGTTTTTTGATTTTCGGGCAAAGTATTGATGGTTGTAAACAATAGTTCCGCTTCTTCTTTTTTTTCCAATTCAATTCCAGGATGTTCAAAAGAGCTTGCATTCAAATAATCATATTCGTTTTCGTTTCTTTTTCCAAAAATAAAGAAGCGTTTTTGACTGTTTTTCTTCTTAATAAAATCCAACGATTGGTTTACTGTTATGCGATATATCCAAGTTTTAAGAGAAGATTTTTGATTAAAATTTTTCAGCGAATAATTTACTTTAACAAATACATCTTGAGTAATTTCTTCTGCATCCTCTACATTTTGAACATAATTTAACGCAACGTTATAGACCAATAGGTTATACGTTTGATATAAAAAGTTTAAATCAAAAGCGTTGTTTTGCATTAAGATGAGATTCTCTAATTACATTGACGCTAAAAATAATCATTTCTTGTGTGAGTATCTTAAAAATCTATTTTTTTAAAACCTCAAAATAATAGTATATTTGACCTTTGTATTTTTTAAAATCACATTTATGAAATTATTAGAAGGAAAAGTAGCCATCATTACTGGCGCAAGTCGTGGAATTGGAAGTGGAATTGCAAAAGTGTTTGCCGAAAACGGAGCAAATGTTGCCTTCACTTATAGCTCATCAGTAGAATCAGCTACAGCTTTAGAAAATGAATTATCAGGTTTAGGAATAAAAGCAAAAGGATATAAATCAAATGCTGCCGATTTTAACGAAGCTCAAAAATTAATTGACGACGTTATGGCTGAATTTGGAACTATCGATGTCCTTATCAATAATGCCGGAATTACAAAAGACAATTTGTTAATGCGAATGAGCGAAGAAGATTTTGATAAAGTAATCGAAATCAACTTAAAATCAGTTTTCAACATGACAAAAGCGGTGCAAAAAGTAATGCTTAAAAACCGTAAAGGTTCAATTGTCAACATGAGTTCGGTTGTTGGTGTAAAAGGAAATGCAGGACAAGCTAACTATGCTGCATCAAAAGCAGGAATGATTGGTTTTACTAAATCAATTGCTTTAGAATTGGGTTCAAGAAACATTCGTTGCAATGCTATTGCACCAGGATTTATAGAAACTGAAATGACGGCAAAATTAAACGAAGATGTGGTGCAAGGTTGGAGAGATTCAATTCCATTGAAACGTGGCGGAACACCAGAAGATGTAGCCAATGCTTGTTTGTTCTTTGCTTCTGATATGAGTGCCTATGTTTCGGGACAAGTATTAAATGTTTGTGGAGGAATGTTGACTTAGGAGAGTTTAAAAGTTTAAGCGTTTAAAAGGTTAAAAGTAATAAAATTAAGTTATGAGAATATTTAGTTTTGAAAAATTGATTGCTTGGCAGAAATCTCGAGAATTAGCTTTAATGACTTTTAAATGCACCAAAAAATATCCTAAAGATGAATTATTTGGATTAACTAGCCAGATGCGTCGTTGTTCAATATCAATTGCTTCAAATTTGGCGGAAGGTTCGGGTCGAAGTTCTTATAAAGACAAAGCTCGATTTACTGAAATAGCGTATAGCTCGTCATTGGAATTGCTTAATCAAGTTATCTTAAGTGTCGATTTTGAATATATTGATGAAAATGAATACATTACAATTAGAGAGAAAATTACAGAAGTTAACATGTTAATTGATGGTTTACACAAATCTCAAAAATCAAATTTTAAGGTGTAAGTCACCTTTTATACTTTTAAACTCCTAAACTCCTAAACTTTTAACCATTATAATGACAAATACAACTATTCTACTACTTTTACTTTCAGTTGTAATTGCTGGAATACTGTCATTTTATCAATATTATTATAAAGCTAAAAGCAAGTCTAAAATTAATTTGCTTTTAGCTTTTTTGCGTTTTATTTCCATTTTCGGGATTTTGTTATTATTAATAAATCCAATTATTTCAAGGAAAACAATAGAAGTTATCAAAACGCCTTTGCCAATTATAGTTGACAATTCGGCTTCTGTAAAAGATTTAAAAGCAGACCAAGAAGCCTTAGGTGTTTTCAAAGCATTATCCGAAAACAAAGCACTTCAAGAGAAGTTTGAAGTACAAACGTATCAATTTGATTCTGATGTTTCTCCTGCCGATTCTATTACGTTTAGTGGTAAGCAATCTCGAATAGATTTGGTTGCCAAAAACTTAAAAAGTATTTATAAAAACCAATTATTTCCAACAGTTTTAATTTCTGATGGAAATCAAACCTCAGGGGAAGATTTTGTATTTAGTTTCAATCCAGAAAATAAAGTATATCCAGTTGCTGTGGGCGATACAACGACTTATATGGATTTGCGTATTTCGCAGTTGAATGTGAATAAGTATGCTTTTCACAAAAACAAATTTCCAGTAGAAGTATTTTTAAATTATAGCGGTACAAAAAGTATCAATGCAACATTTAAAATTGGCCAAGGAAATACTGTTCTAAATGAGCAAACGGTTTCTTTTTCATCATCAAAAAAGTCGGCATCGTTTTCTGTTTTACTTCCAGCAGATAGAGTAGGTGTTCAAGTTTTTAGAGCAAGCATTACATCTAAAGAACAAGAAAAAAACACCTATAACAATACCAAGAATTTCGCCATTGAAGTAATGGATCAGCGAACAGAAGTAGCATTAATTAGTGCTATTTCACATCCTGACTTAGGTGCTATAAAAAGAAGTGTTGAGACTAATTCGCAACGTAAAGTGACGATAGTTAAGCCTAATGAAATCAAATCATTACTTGATTACAATGTTTTGGTTTTATATCAGCCAAACGCAAGTTTTAAAACTGTTTTTGATCAAAACAAAAATGCTAAAATTAATACATGGATTATCACAGGAAACAATACTGATTATACTTTTTTAAATCAAAATCAAGAAGATTATACATTTAAAATGAGTGGACAATCGGAAAACTATTTGTCAACTTTTGAAAAGCAATTCAACTTGTTCGCCATTGATGATTTTGGGTTTGAACAATTTCCACCATTAGAAAATCAATTTGGAACCATTACTTCAAAAAGCAATCAAAACGTGTTGCTATCTTCGAGAATTAGAAACATTGAAACCAACCAACCCTTATTGTCTTTTTCGGACAATCAAGGTAGAAGAAATGCATATTTATTTGGAGAAAATATTTGGAAATGGCGCGCAGATGTTTATATCAACAACAAGTCTTTTGAGAAATTTGATGTTTTTGCGGATAAAATAATTCAATTCTTGGCATCTAATGATTCTAAAAAATCATTAGTAGTTTCGCATGAGCGCTTTTACAATTCTGGCGAAGCTATTGAAATCAATGCGCAATATTTCAATAAAAACTATGAATTTGACGAAAAGGCAAGATTGACGATAACGGTAACCAATTCGACTAACAAACAACAGAAAAAATACGATTTAGTACGTTTTTCCAATTCATTTAAAGTAAATCTTGACGGATTGGCTGCTGGAAAATATTCATTTACTGTTAAAGAACTGAACTCCAATTCAAGCTATAACGGCAATTTTGAAGTATTAGACTTCGATATCGAAAAGCAATTTGTAAATCCAGATTGGAATAAATTGAATCAACTAGCGGTACAAACTAATGGAAAAGCTTATTTGGCAAACCAATCCGAAACATTGATTCAAAAGTTATTGGCTGATGAAAGTTATAAAGCCATGCAAAAAAGCATTGTTAAAAAATCGCCATTAATTGATTGGATTTGGTTATTGGTTTTGATAGTAACAATGCTTGGTGCAGAATGGTTTATTAGAAAATACAATGGATTGTTGTAGCTTTATAAGGATAATTTATTTTGACTCATTCATACACAATAAAGGCTAAATGAAAATTATAAAAGCCACTAAAGAAGATCTTTCTGCAATGATGCATATAATTCATCAAGCACAAGAATATCTTGCTTCATTAAATATTGACCAATGGCAAAATGGTTATCCTAATGAGCAGAAAATACTAGAAGATATTGCGAATCAGGAAAGTTATTTAATAAAAAACGAACAAAATCAAATTATTGCCATAACAATGTTTACTACTCGAAATGAATTAACTTATGCCGTCATAGAAGGTAATTGGTTAACAAACGATAACACAACTTATGGCGTTATTCATAGAATGGCAGTAAATAATGAGTATCGAAATACTGGCGCAGCAAAGTTTATATTCCATTATTTTGAGCAATTGCTTAAGGCGGAAAATATTGTTTCTATGCGAATTGATACGCATCAAGATAATATTGGAATGCAGCACATACTCACTAAGTTAGATTACAAGTATTGTGGTATTATTTATCTTGAAGATGGCAACAAGCGATTGGCCTACGAAAAAATAATATAGTAACTAGCTTTCAAAAAGAATTATTCTTCGCCATCATCATTCAACTTGAACGGATAATCACCAAATAATGATGCAAGTTTTTTGGTTTGATAGGTTTTCTTGGTAAATTTATTAGATAAAACAATTATCGTTACTTTTTCCTTTCTCAAATTTAGAAACGAAGACGTATTGCCATGCCACCAACCGTTGTGGTAATAAAAAGGTTCCCCTTTTTCAAACTCACTTATTCTTATTCCAAGTCCATAATTGCGGATGCCTTTACTTTCATAACTATAACCTTGATATATTTTCTTAATCAAATCAGCATTTAAGAAAAATGGAGCATAACGAGCAGTATCAAAAAGTAATAAATCACGTGGTGTAGAATAGATGTTTTTATCGCCATAAATAGCGTCCAGATAATCGGTACCAATTTCTGTATTGTTTCCTTTATAGGACGGTACAATGTTTTCTCTGTCTTTTTCAAATTCACACACAAAAGTATTTTTCATACCAAGTGGCGCAAAAATCATTTCTTTCATCGCTTCAGGATAAGTTAGACCAGTGATTTTCTCTATAATTAATGCTAAAACAGCATAATTAGTATTGCAATAACTAAAATGTGTATCAGTTTTTGTTTCCAATGGAATTTCTTTTTCTACCATAACCTTTACGATGTCTTCGTTGGTCAGTATCTTTTTCTTGTCCCAATTATTATTTTCATAAGTGAAATAAGCATAATTCTTCATGCCACTTCTGTGATTTAGTAATGTTTGTACCGTAACCTCTGGATAAGGAAATTCTTTAATAATGGTGTTTACTTTTTGGTCTAGAGTTAATTTTTTTGCATCAACTAACATTAAAGTTGCTGTTGCCGTCAATACTTTGCTTACAGAAGCAATGTGTAATGGCGTATCTGCGGTGATTTTTTCATCGGTACGCTTGTTGGCAAAACCCATGTAGTTTTCATAAATGATTTGACCATTTTTGGCAACCAAAAAACTAACATTATCATTCTTTTCAGACCACGTTTTTTCAAAAAACATGGATACACCAAACTTTTTATCCTTCACAAATTGATCGGATAGTTTAGGTAAAGGTTCTTGAAGCGGTTGCATAATTGGCAAACCATTTTCATTTATTTTAACAACACCTTCTTCTGTTTTCTCCTGCTTAGAACAAGAGAATAAAATAGTTAGAACAAATAGTAATGTTAATGATTTATATAGAGAATTGAATTTCATTTTTTGAGACTTGTATAAAAACAAATATAACGATTCAAACATTTTTTAAAAAAGGTTTCCAATAAAGCTATCAACAGGTTTTCCACAATGGATTTTAAGTAAAAAAGTTTTGAAAACGTTTTCGTTACCCTTACTTTTGGCAAGCAAAAAAATATGAAAATGAAATTTGGAATAATCAAAGAGCGCAAAAATCCACCAGACAGAAGAGTTGTTTTTTCTCCTGAAGAATTAGTACTATTACAACAAAAATATCCTGAAGCTGTCATTAAAGTAGAAAGCTCAGACATTAGAGTGTTTAAAGATGAAGAATATACCTCTTTAGGGATTGAAGTAGCAGATGATATTTCAGACTGTGAAGTTTTCTTTGGTGTTAAAGAAATTCCAGTGGATTATTTGATACCAAATAAAAAATATTTTTTCTTTTCGCATACTATCAAAAAGCAACCCTATAACCGCAAGCTTTTGCAAGCGATTCTCGAAAAAAACATCGAACTGTATGATCATGAAACGATTGTTGATGCAAATAATAAAAGATTAATTGGTTTTGGAAGATACGCAGGCTTGGTTGGTGCTTACAATGGTTTTAGAGGATTTGGAATCAAATATGATTTATTCAATTTGCCAAAAGCCGAAACACTACATAGCAAAGAAGATTTAATTGCCAGAATAAAAAGACATACGTTGCCCAACATAAAAATAGTGGTTACAGGTCACGGAAAAGTAGGTATGGGAATTAAAGAAATTCTTGACGGTGTTAAAATAAAACAAGTTTCTCCCCAAGATTTTTTAACCAAAAACTATTCGCAACCTGTTTATACACAAATTGATGTGTTGGATTATAATAAAAGAAAAGATGGTGTAAAGCTAGATAAACAAGATTTCTATAAAAATCCACAAGATTACATTTCCGACTTTGAACGTTTTACCAAAGTAGCTGATATTTATATGTCTGGACATTTTCATGGTAACAATGCACCCGATATACTAACTAGAGAAATGTTAAATGCTTCAAATAACAAAATTCAAGTAGTCGCCGATATTTCATGCGATGTTGATGGCCCAATTGCTTGTACTTTAAAGGCTTCTACAATTGCAGAGCCATTCTTTGGTTATTTGCCTAGTGAACACAAAGAAGTTTCACACACGCATCCAGCATCTATTATGGTAATGTCAGTTGATAATCTACCTTGCGAATTGCCAAAAGATGCTAGTGAAGGTTTTGGAGTAATGTTTATGGAACACGTAATTCCCGCTTTTTTTAATGGTGATAAAGACGGTATATTGAAAAGAGCACAAATGACCGAAAACGGAAAATTGACATCAAGGTTTGCATATTTGCAAGATTATGTTGATGGTAAGTAACTAATGATAAAAAAATCCTGATACTCCATCAGGATTTTCTATTTTTATAAAAGTTTTATTAAAAAAAGGTAAAATGAAAAAATTAATATTTATTCGTATAATGCTTGTTGGTTATTTAACTACTGCACAAAATATCAAATCTCCATCAAACAATATAAGTCTTGACTTTTTATTATTCTCAAATGGAAAACCAACTTATTCCGTAAACTATAAAAATAAACCAGTTATTTCTAGAAGCAACTTGGGTTTGCTCTTAAAAGATGGTACCGATTTCACTTCAGGATTCATAGTAGAAGATACGAGTATAATTACTTTTGATGAAGCGTGGCAACCTGTTCTTGGTGAGCAAACTAACATTAGAAACAATTACAATCAATTAACCGTTCATTTAATTCAGAAAGCGACTTTAAAAAAGCTCAATATAATATTCAAAGTATATAATGAAGGTGTTGCTTTTCGGTATGAATTTCCAAAACAGGCTAACTTAAATTACTTTATCATTAGTGATGAAAAATCAGAATTCAGATTGACCGACGACCATAAAGCCTTTTGGATTCCTGGTGATTTTGATAGCAATGAATATGCCTATAACGAAACGTTATTATCAGCAATTGATACCGAAAAAATTGATCTGAATAATGGAATAGGAGTAAAGTCTATTTCTGGAAAATATACCGTTCAATCGCCATTGATGATGAAATCAACTAATGGAATTTATCTAAATATCTTTGAAGCTGCTGTGGTAGACTATCCAGTGATGCATTTAGAGTTGAATAAAGAAAATTATTCGTTTACTTCTAAGTTAGTGCCAAATGCTATCGGTGACAAAGCTTACCTTCAAACACCAGCTGTTTCTCCTTGGCGAACCATTATGATTAGTGATGATGCCAGAGATATTGTTAGTTCTAAAATGATTTTAAATCTTAATGAACCATCCAAAATAGACGATACTTCGTGGATAAAACCTATGAAATATGTTGGTATTTGGTGGGAAATGCATGTTGGTAAAGCAACTTGGGACTATGCTGGCAGTCAGAATGCACAAAACACATTAGACCAATTGAAACCATCAGGTAAACATGGCGCAACCACCGAAAACACTAAACGCTATATCGATTTTGCAGCACAACACGGGTTTGATGGTGTTTTAGTAGAAGGTTGGAACGTTGGTTGGGAAGATTGGTTTGGAAATTGGAAAGAAAATGTGTTCGATTTCACTACACCTTATCCAGATTTCGATTTAAAAGTTGTTAATGACTATGCCAAGTCGAAAGGTATAAAAATGATAATGCATCACGAAACATCAGGTTCAGTAGGTAATTATGAACGTCATCTAGACCGAGCTATGAATTTGATGAAACAATACGGATATCCGGCAGTCAAAACGGGTTATGTTGGGAAAATCATTCCGCGTGGCGAATTTCATGATGGACAAACAATGGTTAATCATTTCAACTTTGTAGCACAACGCATGGCAGAAAATAAACTGATGGTCAACTCTCATGAAAGCTCACGACCAACAGGCTACAATAGAACCTATCCAAACTATATTGCTGCCGAAGCCGCTAGAGGAAACGAATTTAATGCTTGGAGTAACGGAAATCCACCAATGCACGAAACTATTTTGCCTTTCACAAGGCTTCTTGGTGGACCAATGGATTATACACCAGGCATTTTTGAAATTAAAATGAATGCTTATGATACTACAAAAAAAGAGCAGGTTCATACTACTTTAGCTAAACAATTAGCACTTTACGTCACTATGTATTCACCGCTGCAAATGGCTGCCGATTTACCTGAAAACTACGAGAAACATATGGATGCATTTCAGTTTATTAAAGATGTTCCTGCCGATTGGCAAGAAAGTATTTATTTGGAAGCTGAACCAGGCGATTATTTAACGGTTGTTCGAAAAGACAAACATTCCGAAAAATGGTTTTTGGGTGCTATTACTGATGAAAATGCAAGAGAAACTGAAATTAAACTTGATTTTCTTTCTCCTAATAAAAAGTATGTAGCAGTAATTTATGAAGATGGAAAAGATGCAGATTGGCAAAAAAATCCAAAATCATATCGTATAAAAACTTTGAATATTACTAACAAATCAAAAATTAAATTACATTTGGCAAAAGGAGGTGGAACCGCTATTTCTTTTGACCCAATAACTAACTAACCCATTTTAACTATGAATGTTGAAAACCAAAAAACCAATTATCCAGCACTTTATACGCTGATTACTGTTTTCTTTTTCTGGGGATTTATCGCTGCAGGAAATAGTATTTTCATTCCTTTTTGTAAAAGTTACTTTTCTTTAGATCAGTTTCAATCACAATTGGTAGATTTTGCTTTTTATACGGCTTATTATATTGGTGCATTATTATTGTTTGCTTTTGGAAACATGTCCGGAAAAGACATTGTTGGAAAATGGGGTTACAAGAAAAGTATAGTTTATGGTTTATTATTTTCGGCTCTTGGAGCTGGAGCAATGATAGCTGCAGTTGAAGCCAATTTATATGTAGGAATGTTAGTTGGACTGTTTATTGTAGCATTGGGTTTCTCTTTGCAACAAACGGCTGCCAATCCTTTTGCGGTTTTATTGGGTGATCCAAAAACTGGTGCAAGTCGTGTCAATCTTGGCGGTGGAATCAATTCTTTTGGAACAACTATTGGTCCGCTTATTATTGGTGTAGCTTTATTTGGAACTACCGCTTCTATTACAGATGAGCAAATAAAAGCTCTAGAATTAAGTAAAGTTGTGATACTTTATGCATGTGTAGGTTTTCTTTTTGTAGCCGCGGCTGCCTTGTTTTACTTTTCAAAAAAAGTACCAAGTGGCATTTCTGATGAACCGATAGAGAAAGCTAACAAAGCCTTAACAACGTTGGTAGTAATGACTATTTTGTTAGCGGCTTGTTTTGTGCCAATCTTTAAAACCTATCAAACCGATACAACAACTTTTGATGTCGTTCAAATGCAAGCTTTAGAACAATACAGAATGAATTGGCTAATGGGTGCATTAGTAGTAGTGATTGGTGGGATATTATTTTCTTATGCATCTGCTCAAAAGAAATCCGAAGGTTGGGGAGCTATGAAATATCCACAGTTGGTTTTGGGAATGTTAGCCATTTTTACTTATGTTGGTGTAGAAGTTGCGATAGGAAGTAACCTAGGAGAATTGTTAAAGCTTGATGAATTTGGAAGTTTGCAATCTTCTGACATTGCACCTTATATATCTATGTATTGGGGAAGTTTGATGATTGGTCGTTGGGCTGGTGCCATCAGCGTTTTCAATTTAAAAGGAATGAAAAAAACAATAGCTTTAATCGTTGTTCCGCTTATTGCTTTTGGTATTATCCTTGGAGCTAATGTCTTTTTAGGAAAAGATATGACACCTTTGTATTATTATGTATTCTGTGTTTTAATCCAAATTGGTGCTTTCTTTTTAAGTAAAGACAAGCCTGCCAAAACCTTAATGATTTTTGGAAGCTTTGGAATTATTGCAATGGTCGTAGGTTTATCTACTACAAGTACTCTTGCCATTTACGCTTTCTTAGCGGGTGGATTGGCGTGTAGTATAATGTGGCCATCTATTTTTAGTTTGTCTATTATTGGATTAGGGAAATATACTTCGCAAGGTTCTGCTTTCTTAATTATGATGATACTTGGTGGAGGTATTATTCCGCCAATTCAAGGGAAGTTATCTGATATTATTGGTATTCATCAATCGTATATTATTGCTGTAGTTTGCTTTGGTTATTTAACTTTATTTGCCTTTTTAGTGAAAGGTTTATTGAAGAAACAAAACATCGATGTAGATGCCATTGAAGTAGAAGGAAGCCATTAAAACTGTCTATTTCATAAAATCAAAAATCCCGCATTGTACTCACTTTGCGGGATTTTTTTCATCAAAACCTAACTAACCTAAACTATCTTTTTTCTTTTGACTACTTTCTTTCCTCAATTACGGCTTTTGTTCCGTCGGTTCTATAGTAGTAGTAATTATTATCCTGAGTATAATTTGAAGTATAACTGTTGTGCTTGTTGCACAACTCAAATTTAATTATTAAATTTATTGATGCAAGGAAAAAAGCACTTAACCCCAGAACTATTCACTACGGTCAATATTTATGACCTAGTTCCGACGGATAATTTCTACCGTCGATTATCTAAAGATTTGTCTTTAGATTTTATTTATAAAGCTACTAAAGACTACTATGGCAAGGAAGGCCAGGAAAGTATTGACCCAGTAGTTTTTTTCAAGATATTATTGGTTGGTTATTTGAACAACATCAATTCAGATAGACAATTGATAGCTTTTTGTAGCGATAGTTTATCCATTCGTTTGTTTTTAGGATATGATATTCATGAGCAACTACCATGGCACAGTACCATTAGTAGAACCCGAAGTTTGTATGGCGAAGAAGTATTTATAGAATTGTTCAAAACCGTTTTGCAACTGTGCGTTTCCAAAGGTATGGTTCGCGGCAAACGGCAAGCGGTGGATAGTGCGTTTATCAAAGCCAATGCTTCTATGGACAGTTTGGTTGAAAAAGAAGTGTTAGACGATGCCGATTATTATGCCGATGAACTCAACGAAAACAGCGAGTTTAAAGTAAGTAACACCCGCACCAAACAAGTGGAACAACACCACGACTGGAAAAAAAAAGCCTATAAGTCAATGCCAAAAAGTAGCAGTAAAGGCGACAGAAAAGACGAACACGGCAACCTAATTCGACCAAAATACCTGAGCAATCACACGCACTATAGTTCAACCGATCCCGATGCCAGAATAAGTGTAAAACCAGGCAAAGCCAGACAACTCAATTATTTTGGACAACTCGCCGTAGACGATGCCAACCACGTTATTACTGGAGCTTGCGCCGACTTTGCCGACAAACGCGACAGTCAATGCTTAGAACAAATAGTAGAAATCACCAAAGAAAACCTAGAAGAAAACCACATCGAACTGGGCGAAATACTAGCCGATGCAGGATACAGTAGTGGCGAAGCATTGAAATACCTACACGAGAACGACATTGAAGCTTGGATGCCCAACTTTGGGCAATACACACCCGAGCGAGAAGGCTTTGTGTTCAACAAAGAAGAGAATCGATACGACTGCATCAAAGAAGGCGGAAACCAAGCCAAACTACACTTCAAAGGCGAAAAGACCGACAGCAAAGGCTACACCAAAAAAACCTACCGAAGTAGCGAAAGCGATTGCAAAAACTGTCCGCTACGCGAAGTCTGTTGTGGTCTGAAAACTAATTTTAAAAAGATAGACGACAGCATCCATAAACCCTTGTATGACTTGATGCATAAAAAACTCACCAAAAACCCGCTCTATGCCAAGCGAATGAGCAAAATACGCAGTAAAACGGTCGAACCCGTTTTAGGAACGCTCATCAACTTCCTAAACATGAAAAAAATCAACTCACGAGGCATACAGCAAGCCAACAAGCATGTACTTATGGCTGCCATGACCTACAATCTCAAGAAATACCTGAAGTTCATCACCAAAAAGCCAAGTATCACAGCCCAAGAAATGTGTTTACAAATAGGAAAAGCACAAACTTGTTTAAAAACCTTTCTTTTTGACTTAAAAAGCACCTTTTTGAGATACCCAATTTTTCAAAATCCCAATTTCAACCCAAAAATAAACCTCGCTTAGAAATCACTAAACAAGGTTGTTTTTTTGATTTATTTGGAAAAATTATTTTTTGGGAGGGGTTGTGCAACAGCTACTGTTGTTATAGTTGTTATTATAATTGTTCGTGTACACAAAACCTTGGTTGCTTCTTCCTTTGATGCTTCCAATGGTGTTTATAAGATCGCCTCTGTAGTTATATACCAACTGCATTCCGCCAATTTGTGACATTCCTATTCGGTTGTACTTCATATAAACGGTTCCAATTCTGCTTACTCTATCACGATTGTCGTAGTTGATAAACGTGTTGCCAACTCTTCTAACTCTGCCAAAACTATCGTGCTGAATTAGTCCACCATAATTTGTGTTTCCTCTTGCTTGTGTTGAAGTGTTTCTGCCGCCAGCTTTTCTAAAAAAATAGTCGCCTTGACTGTCTTGTGGACGAGTGTTAAAGTCAAAATCTCCATTTGGGAATACAAAAAACTCAATACCTCGTTCTACAAATGAAATTGGCTCATCAAAGCTCATTCTCGTTCCACGTTCTTCACCAGCGTTTATGATTACTTCTGATGCTTTCGCTACATTTCCTACCAGTAAAATGCTAGCTACTAAAAGGGTAATTTTTTTCATAATCATTATTATTTGAGTTTTGCTTACTCTTTCGATTTTCGGCTTCGTCGAACAGTGTTTGTTGCTGTTATTTGTTATATTCCAATAGCTGTGCCAAAGATTAGTTTCGAATGCTTAAGGTTTGATTAAGGCGTTTTAATGGTTTGATAATCAAACTGGAATTTAGAGTTGGTTTCAAAATACAAATGAGGTGTTTTTAGTAAATCATTAAAGAATTAGTATATTTGCTATCTCATTTATTTACTATTACCCCAATTAGCACCTACAATCTAATGAAGTCAAAGTTACTTTTCGCAGTTCTTTTTTTATTCGCATTTGCTTCCCACAGTCAACAATACATTCCTTATTATGCTACTATTGCCAACCAAGTATCGGTTACAAACGTCTTGAATGACTTGACTGAATTTGAAAACCTTGGTGTCAAGTGTAGAGGAACTGCGGCTTTGCAGAATACATTAACCTGGATAAAGAACAAATACACCAGCTATGGATATACGGCTTCGCAAATGCAAGAATATAGTTTTAGCAATGGCAATGCTACCTGCAAAAATTTGGTTTTAACCAAAATTGGTACTACTTATCCCAATACGTTTGTCATTATCTGTGGGCACTATGATACTATTACTGGTACAGGAACAAACGATAACGGTAGCGGAACAGCCATATTGCTTGAAGTTGCGCGTTTATTACAAAACATTCCAACCGAATATTCTATTAAGTTTATTAATTTCAGCGGAGAAGAAGACGGACTTATTGGAAGTCAAAACTTTGTTTCTAATGTGGTGAATAGTACTAATCCGAAAATGAATATTAAATTGGTTTTTAATATTGATGAAGTAGGCGGTAGAGCTGACATGGATAACGACACCATAACTTGCGAGCGCGATACAGGTAGCCCAACATCTAACAACGCGGCTTCTAATGCTGTTACTAACGAATTGATTACTTGTGTAGAACTCTATTCTGATTTATTCACTGATTTATCTTACGCATATGCTTCAGACTATATGCCATTTGAAGAAAACAATGAAATCATCACAGGTTTTTTTGAAACCAACGAAACACCATACAAACACACTGCTAACGATTTGTTAGAAAACATGGATCCCAACTATGTTTATAGAGTAGGTAAAGCGGCTACAGGTGCCATGATGCACTTTGCTGTGGCGGCTACGAGTGCTTTGGGTAATGATAAGGTTAAAGATGCTACTTTGATGAATGTTTTTCCCAATCCAACGGCTCAATTTCTTAATATCAATTTTGGTAACCAAACACCAACTGCAACTACCGTTTCGTTAATAGATATAAATGGAAAAGTGGTGATACAACAATCTTTTAACAAACCAAATCAAATTGAAACTATCCCAATCTCTTCTTTAGCTAAAGGAATTTATCTTGCTGTTATTAAAAGTAATGTTATTCGTTATACTCAAAAGATTGTATTGAATTAAAGAGTTAGGTTTATTGGATATGCAAATAAAAAAAGAAAAATCCACAAAGTTTTTAAACTAGTGGATTTTTCAGTAATTAACTATTCAACTTTTATTCTTTCAATAATTTATAAGTTTGGTTTGCATCAGCTATAAATACTTTTACAAAGTAAACGCCACTAGCATACTTCCAGCCTTTACTGACTATAGAAGAATAGACTTCTTCTTTAGCATTTGCTATTTTAGTTTGAAAACCAATAGTTTATCTTTTATGACAAAAAAAATATAAATATTATTAATGTTAATTATTTCAGCTTGTATTTTTACATGAGCGATTTATATCAAATTTATATTCCAAATAACCACACTACATCAAACACATCTGATATTTCAATTAATTTTTCTGAAACATAAAGTTGTGGTTTAGGAGCTAATTTTTCTAAATAAGACAATCGCTCTTTATGATTAGTACAATGTACATAAATAGCCATAAAGTTACCAATACGTCTTCCGTTATCTGCTACCAAATCGGAACCATAAATAGTAATTATATTAGAAGTTAAAAAACCTGTGATTACCGGTGTTTCTGTTAAACCATTCATTGGAGTAGTGAACGTATCAATATGCAATTCACCACCAAAACAACTTTGATAGAAGGAAAGTGCCTCTTTACAATTACCATTAAAAGTAATGAAAAAGGCACTCTTTACTGTTTGTGCTGTCGGCATGTTTAAATTTTTTTTATATACCGTTTAATTACCTGCGAAAGCTTTTTCCAACTTTACTATATCAAATTTTTTCATTTGCATATAGGCATGTGTAACCCTTTGTACTTTTTCAGAATTGCTATCCGATAACATTTGATGTAATATTGTTGGTGCTATTTGCCACACCAAACCATATTTGTCTTTGCACCATCCACAAGGTAGTTCTTCTCCATCAACAGTCAATTTACTCCAATAATTGTCTATTTCTTCTTGAGTGTCACAACTCACCATTACGGATATGGCTTCATTAAATTTAAAAACAGGACCACCATTAATGCCAATAAAATCCATATCGTTTATACTAAATTCAACTGTCATTACTGATCCTTCGGGCATTTTATGTATTTCTATTGCCTCTTTACTATAGCGTAATACTTTTCCAATTTTGGTATTAGGAAAGATAGTGCTATAAAAATTTGCTGCTTCTTCTGCTTGGCTTTCAAACCACAAACAGATTTTCATTTTGTTATTTTCCATTTTTATTGTTTTTTTTAGAGTGTTGATTATCCGGGAAACTTAGTAACATCCATGTGGAATACTTCCCAAAGATTACCGTCAATATCCTCAAAACTTCGTTGAAACATAAATCCATAATCCATTGCTGGTCTTGGTTCTGTTGCTCCAGCTTTTATCGCATTGGTCATCATTGTATTTACCTCTTCTATACTGTCAACAGATAAAGAATTAATTACACCAGCAGTTTTTTTAGCATCAATAATTTCTTTGTTTGTAAATTGTGAAAACTTAGGATATGTTAGTAACATTACATAGATTTCTTCTGTGAGCACCATGCAAGCAGCGGTTTCGTCAGTAAAAGTTGGATTGTTAGTAAACCCAATTTCCGCGTAAAAGTCCATTGATTTTTGTAAGTCTGAAATGGGCAAATTGATAAAGATTTTCTTTGACATTATATAAATTTTAAAGTTATTATTTTGATAAAAATAGGAGCGTGTCACTATTCCTAAATTACGCTGTTGATATTATAGAAGACTTTATACTTTTCCTTTGTAATTTGTATCAAAATCAACCATCCACTCGATGCCATATTTGTCTCTAAACATTCCGAAGTAAGAACCCCAAGGACTATCGGCAATAGGCATTTCGATTTGTCCGCCAGCGGATAGTCCGTTGAATAAACGGTCTGCTTCTTCACGACTTTCGGCTGCAATAGCTATTTTAGATCTATTTTCGTTTTCATTTACTTTTCCCATACTTTCGGGAACATCATTTGCCATCAAAACATTCTTGCCAATAGGCAACGCAATGTGCATTATTTTATTTTCTTCATGCACTGCTACTGGATTTTCTGGACATGCCATTTCTTTGAAACGGATAACTTTTGCAAATTCTCCGCCAAATACTGATTTGTAAAATGTAAATGCTTCTTCTGCATTTCCATTATAGTTTAAATAGGGATTGATTAGTGCCATAATTTTTTTTATATATAGTTTTTATTACTGATTTATGGTTTGTTTTTTAATTTTATCGTTATAAAAATAAGAGACTGCCAGTATTGCTAATATTACTAACGGCATTAGAATAAATCCAATGTTTTGGTCAACTACGGCATGACTTAGTGTGGCAAATAACAAATTGAATGTAAACCCAGCATAAGCCCATTCCCTTAGTTTAGAAGAGATATTTGGTGCCGATATAGCAATGCATCCCAGCACTTTACAGATTATTAAAGCATAAGCAAAATAATCGGGATACCCCAAAGGTTGTGTTCCTGCAGTGGCATATTGTTTTGCAAATAGGAGCGTGGCTAGTGGCATGAAGCCTTCAAAAAGCACTATAAATATTGTAGCACTCCAATAAATGATTTTGTCTTTTTTCATATTGATTTATCTTAAGGTTGTTTACTTTTTATTCGTTACATAGTTTGCAAAATTGTTGAGAATCGCTTGCCAGCCATTTCTTTGTAAGTCGAGAGTGTTTTCTTCTTCTGCATCAAAGGTTGTTTCTACTTCTGTTTTATTATCAACTTCGTTAAACAATGTTTTTGCTACTCTGCCATCATCCATAGTATAAGTGATTTCTTTGTGGAGGTTAATGATGTTATAATTGCCTTCAAAGTCAAAGCCAAAACTACCATCTTTGGCTTCCATTCGGGATAAAAATCGTCCTCCAACCCTAAGGTCATTTTCACTTTTTGGACAATGCCAACTGGCATCGGCAGTATTCCAATTGATAATGTCAATAGGATTAGTAAAGGCATTCCAAACTTTAGCTATTGGTGCCGCTATCGTTGTTTTTACGGTTATTTTTTCTCTTCCAATCATTTTTTTTTAGTTTTTATTGTTATACAAAGATGGCAACTATTTTAGTATATTAAAATGTGTGTTTAAGTCAACCTTAGGGGTAGATTATGACAATTAGATTTTATATATTTGACATTAAAATTATTAAAAATGATGCAAATAGCTGTTTTTGTTCCCGAGCATGGTGTTATTGAAGCCATTACACCACCTTTTAGATCATTCAATACTGCCAATGAATTTCTGGTTGCTTTTGGAAAAGAACCTAAATTTAATGTTGAGTATGTAGGGTTAAACAAGTATGTATCTGCCAATAATGGCGAGTACACCGTTAAGACTGACCGATTGCTAAAGGATGTAAAACACACTGACCTGTTAATTATTCCTCCAACTTTTGGTGATACCCAAAGAGGTATTGATGCCAATGCCGATGCCATACCTCTTTTTACTAAATTGTATAAAAGTGGAAGTAGTTTGGCAAGTCTTTGCATCGGTGCTTTTTTGTTGGCAGAAACGGGTTTATTGAACGGCAAAAAATGTTCTACTCATTGGGCTTATATTGACGAATTTAAAGCCAAATATCCTGAAGTAGAAGTAGAAGACGGTGCCATTATCACCGAATATGATACTATATATAGTAGCGGTGGTGCTAGCAGCTTGTGGAACTTGATTTTATATCTGATAGAAAAATATTCGGATAGAGAAACAGCGGTATTGATTTCGAAATACTTTGCCTTAGACATTGGTAGAGAAAGCCAAGCTTCGTTTGCCATTTTTAGAGGACAGCGTAATCATGACGACGATGAAATTCAAAAAGTACAAGACCATATTGAAAAGAATTATGAAGAAAAACTAACTATCGAAAGTTTAGCTGCATTAATAAATTCTGGAAGAAGAACTTTTGAAAGACGATTTAAAAAAGCAACAAACAACACAGCTATTGAATACATTCAGCGTGTGCGCATAGAAGCTGCCAAGAAATTCTTTGAAGCTTCGAGAAAAAATGTTGGCGAAGTAATGTTTGATGTTGGATACACCGATACTAAGGCTTTTCGAGAAGTATTTAAAAAAATAACGGGATTAACACCGATAGAATATAGAAATAAATTTGCCAAAACAACTCATGAAGTGTAAACAGAGAAGCTATTATAAGCCAAATTTTGTTTCTTTGACGAAGGAAAGTTAGCTTAAGAGTTTTACTCTGTTGTGTTATTGGTTGTAGTTCTTGTTGTTGCTCCAGAGTAACTGTATGGCTCTTTACAATGTGTTGTTGAGATTGGTAATTAGTTATTGGTTTTTTTTTATATTTGAGAAACGAAACAAAATAACGACAATCTACCCGATTTTGGTGCATTTGCGAAAGTTTGTTTCGAATGTATATAAGTTTAGTGAAATGTCCGTAAGCCTATCACTCAATAGGCAGACACTTTGCTGAACTTGAACTTTGAAGAAATCAAACGACTTCGTCAAGTTTCCGGCTATTAATTGTAACTCAAAAACGACCATACAAATTTCAATCTGATGATAATAAAATACATATTAATATTTTTCAATACAATAATTTTATTGACATCTTGTAATGGACAAACCGCTAAACAACAAATTAAAATAGACAACATTGTAAAAGGCGACACGGTAAAAGAACTTGGTAGCAGTATAATGGTTGTCTATCAAGACAGTAAGAATACTTATTGGTTTGGTAGTTGGAAAACAGGAGTTTATAAATACGATGGAAAAGAATTGATAAATTACACAACAAAGTAAGGACTGCCAAACAATAGAATTGATGAAATAAAAGAAGATGAGTTTGGCAACATATACTTCACTAGTTGTCACCCAACTTCTACGATAGTTAAATTTGACGGAAATACTTTTACTACATTATCCGCAATCCCCAGTAACGAATGGAAGCTTAAATCAAATGATTTATGGTTTAGACATTCTTATGAATTTGAGAATAAAGTATATCGGTATGATGGTATTACTTTATATGAATTGCAGTTGCCCAAGCCACCAAACCTCTCTACTTCTTTTGGAATCTATAGCATTTATAAAGATAAGAAAGGAAATCTATGGTTTGGCACAAATCCTGTTGGAGTTTGTCGGTACGATGGAAAATCATTTAAATGGATTACAGAAGAAGATGTGACAGAATTTCGCAATGAAGGTGCAAACGGAGTCCGTTCAATTACGGAAGACAAAAATGGCGACTTTTGGTTTAATACCGAATATCGATATGGTGTTTATGATAGTACAACATTAAAAAGCAATAAATTTTATACAAGACATCAAAGCATAGGTGGTTTAGATGGGAAAAAGAATAGCGATTTGGACGAGTATCTATCAATAGTAAAAGATAACAATAACAATTTATGGTTTGTAACCTATCTTGATGGTGTCTGGAAATATGATGGAACAAAAATTACTCATTATGCAGTTAAAAACAAATCCAGACAGATTGCTTTATTCTGTATATACAAAGACAACAAAGGCGATCTTTGGCTTGGGACTCACGGCAACGGAGCATATAAATTCAATGGAATAACATTTGAAAAATTCATAAAATAAAAAATAAAAAATAAAAAAAAGACTAAAGATTAATACCCTAAATATTTTAAAAAGAAACCTTTACCATTAGCGTCTAATCCACATCACAAAAGTAAAAAAAACCTAACAAGCTTTTACACTCATTAGGTTCCAACCAAAAAACAATCATCAATCCTTTATTATTCTACTAATTCTGCTTGGTTTCTAAACACTAGCTTGCCGTCAAAACTATCGAGCAAGATGATGCTATCAGTAGTAATCTTTCCAGCTAATATTTCTTTACTCAATTGGTTCAATACTTCGCGTTGGATAACCCTTTTTACAGGTCGCGCACCATATTGTGGATCAAAGCCTTTCAGTGCTAGATAGTCTAGTGCTTCGGGTGTAGCATCCATGGTAATGTTTTGTTGGGCTAACATTTTGGTTACATTTTTTAGTTGTAAACCAACAATTTCTTTTATATTTTCGGTGCTCAACGGCGTAAACATCACTATTTCATCAATTCTGTTGATAAACTCAGGACGTACCGTTTGTTTAAGCAAGCTCAATACTTCTACTTTTGCTGCTTCAATAGCGGCTTCTGCCGAACCTTTTAGATTGTCAAACTTCTCTTGAATAATATGACTTCCCATATTACTGGTCATGATTATAATCGTATTTTTAAAATCCGCCACACGACCTTTATTGTCCGTCAATCGTCCTTCATCAAGCACTTGCAATAGGATGTTAAACGTATCGGGATGTGCTTTTTCAATTTCATCTAAAAGTACTACGCTATAAGGTTTTCTTCGCACGGCTTCGGTCAATTGTCCACCTTCGTCATAGCCAACATATCCTGGAGGAGCACCTACTAATCGGCTCACACTGTGCCGTTCTTGGTATTCGCTCATGTCAATACGTGTCATAGCGTTTTCATCATCAAATAGGTATTCTGCCAAGGCTTTTGCCAGCTCGGTTTTTCCAACACCAGTGGTTCCTAAAAACAAGAACGAACCAATGGGTTTCTTCATGTCTTGCAATCCGGCACGGCTACGGCGAACAGCATCACTAACCGCTTCAATAGCTTCTTCTTGACCAACCACACGGTGGTGCAATTCGTTTTCCAAACGCAACAACTTTTCACGTTCGCCTTGCAGCATTTTCATCACAGGAACGCCTGTCCATTTGGCTACCACTTCTGCAATGTCTTCTCGGGTCACTTCTTCTTTAATCAGCGAAGTACCTTCTTGACTTTCGGCCAATTGGGTTTGAAAAATGTCTAGTTTTTCTTGTGCTTCTTTTATCTTTCCATAACGCAATTCGGCTACTTTTCCGTAGTCACCGTTTCGTTCGGCTTGTTCGGCTTCAAGTTTATAATCTTCAATTTCTTGTTTTGCCATTTGAATGTTATCTACCACATCTTTCTCCGATTTCCATTTGGCAAATATCTCGTTGCGTTCTTCTTTTAAATTCGCCAAGTCCATTCCCAAACTTTTTAATTTGGTTTCATCATCTTCGCGTTTTATAGCTTCAATTTCAATTTCAAGTTGCATGATTTTTCTATCCAAAACATCCAATTCTTCTGGTTTGGAGTTGATTTCCATGCGTAACTTAGAAGCCGCTTCGTCCATTAAGTCTATGGCTTTATCAGGAAGAAAACGATTGGTAATATAACGTTGTGATAATTCTACTGCAGCAATAATGGCATCGTCTTTAATACGCACTTTGTGGTGGGTTTCATATTTCTCCTTAATACCACGCAAAATCGAAATCGCACTTTCGGTATCTGGTTCGTCAATCATTATTTTCTGAAAACGTCTTTCGAGTGCTTTGTCTTTTTCAAAATACTTTTGATATTCGTCTAATGTAGTAGCACCAATAGCACGCAGTTCGCCACGAGCCAAGGCAGGTTTCAAAATATTAGCAGCATCCATGGCACCTTCGCCACCGCCTGCACCAACTAAAGTGTGTATTTCATCAATAAAGAGAACAATATCACCTTCGGCAGAAGTTACTTCTTTCACTACAGCTTTCAAGCGTTCTTCAAATTCACCTTTATATTTAGCTCCAGCAATCAATGCACCCATATCCAGTGAAAAAACAATCTTATCTTTTAGATTTTCAGGAACATCGCCATCAACAATTCGGTGTGCCAACCCTTCGGCAATGGCTGTTTTACCAACACCAGGTTCACCCACAAGCATTGGGTTGTTTTTGGTTCTTCGGGTTAAGATTTGCAACACGCGACGAATTTCTTCATCTCGACCAATCACAGGATCCAATTTTCCGGTACGTGCCAATTCGTTGAGGTTTTTGGCATATTTGTTTAGTGCATTATAATTTTCTTCTGCCGAAGCCGAAGTAACTCTTTCGCCTTTTCGCAATTCTTCGATAGCACTGTTCAATCCTTTTTCGGTAACACCTTGGTCTTTTAAAATCTGTGCTACTTTGCTTTTCGATTTGAATATTGCCATTACTAAATGCTCAATCGATGTGTATTCGTCGTTCATTTTCTTGGCGATAATGTTGGCTTCTGTAATGGTATTTGCCGTTTCACGCGAAATCATAATTTCGCTACCTTGCGATTTGGCAAAGCTTTGAATTGTGCTATCAATTACTTTTTTGAAAAGGTCAACGTTTACATTTAATTTCTTTAAAAGAAATGGCGTAACGTTTTCATCTACTTCGAGTATGGCTTTTATCAAATGCTCATTCTCCAGCTGTGGATTGCTGTTTTCTTGCGCAATTTGCTGTGCTAGTTGCAACGCTTCTTGCGATTTGATGGTTAAATTTTTTATATTCATTTTCTTTATATTTTTTAAAAGAAACGTTAGTATAAATCGTTTCTATATTTTTTTATTTAAAACTTCAATTATTATTAGTCAATATGTGTTCCATAATTAAAATCAAGTCAAAATGGCTGATATTTCAAGATAATTTACTATTTTTCAAGTCAAAATGTCTTAAAACCCGTCAATATGAGTTTGTTTAATAATCTTTTTGGGAAAAGTAAAGTAGAGCCAATGCCAGATGTGTTTTGGAATTATCTTGAAAGCGAACAGCAATTGGAAGAAATAAAAAAAACTTCTTTTGAAAAACCTGTGACTATCTTTAAACACAGCACGCGATGCAGCATCAGTAGAATGTCTTGGAATCAATTTCAGAAGCACTACAACATTCCTAATGATAAAATGGAATTATATTATCTAGATTTATTAGAACACCGTTCGCTATCAAATGCCATTGAGGAGCAGTTTCAAGTGCTACATCAATCGCCTCAAATTTTAGTAATTAAGGATGGAGTAGTGGTTTTTCATACTTCGCATGAAAGCATTGATGCCAATGATTTGGAAGAATACGTTAGCGCCTAATTCTATTTTTAGAAATAATATTTTTTAAGTTCGTTTTTAAATCATTACCTGTATCAAAAACCATTTGTTCGTTGGTTGGAAACGGTAATGGTCTTTGGTCAAAAGTAGGGTAGTACGCTTCTTCACATGCTCGTTTATCACCACGATATTTGGCATAGGTATTAGTAAAAACAAACTCGCTTGCTAACGGGAATGATTGTAACAACTGATTGTTAGCAAAATCGATATAATCTACTTTAGCGGTAACTTGACACGCTTTTACTTGTGAATACTCGTAGATACTGATGCGAATGGTTTTCATATTATCTACTTTTATTGCATTACCTAAACTGTCTCTAACAACATTTCCATGCGAATCTAAAAGGGTTTTAACACCGTCTTTAATTTGTTTCTCTTTATCAAATTGGCGTTCTTTAATTTGCTCAGGCGATATTTTTATATCTCTGAAATTGATGACTATAACATAATCATATTTAATATCTTTTTGTTTATTGCTATGATATACCGTCCATTTATCATTCAAACCATAAGTGCTAAAGTCTAACAAATCATTTTCCAAACGAACAGGAATGACCATGTTGGTTTCGTTCTTAGAATACACGCTAACAAAGTCGGTACCTTTAAATTGTGCTTCGTCTATTAGTTTTCGGGTATCTTTAAAGTTAGGATTGATGCTTTCTAAATATATCAAATCATCATAGGCACGCCGAATGGTCATCTTGTCTTTGGTAACGAGCAATGCTTTTGAATTGTCGTATAGATATTTAGACAAAGCATTCTTGCTGCTCACTATTTGGTCTGAATAATCCTCGAAAGGAAAAATAGCATCTCTACCTTCTTTCAATAACTTCAAGGGCAATAAAGGTCGTATGCTTTCTTGACGGTTGTTTAGTGCTATATAAGTGTTGTAAATCTTTTCTAACTTTTGTGGATTGGCATCTTTAAACCAAGTTTCAATATTTCTTAAATCTCGCTCTTTTGCTTTTGCAAAAGCTTCTTCTAGCATATAAATATAATCTTGTTTTCCTTTGGCATTTTTGTTTCCTCTCAAACCATCAATCGCATTTTCAATGGCAGCATCATATTCGCCAGAAGTTAACAATTCTCGTGTTTGACGAACTCCACAAGCGGAAAGCACAAACACAAATAACACAAGAGAAGTAATTTTTTTCATAGACTAAAAGTTTAAGCAAATATATAAATACTTGTTAATATCATGGATGTTTCTTAAGAATTTAATTAAATTTGTGTACTGTAAAATAGTTCATTATAGTACATTCTATAAAGTTGAAGCAGCCTACTTTATTTTTCAATACATTTAATACTTAAAACAAATAATATCATGGGTTTAGTTAAAATTTTTTCGGGACCAGAAACCTTAGCCATCGATTTAAAATTGCGCATAGAAAATGCTGGAGTAAACGTTGTGATAAAAAATAACAACCAAGCAAACGTATTTCCTAGTCTAAACAGCTCTAAAGCCGTAGAAGTTTTCATTCAAGAAAACGATTTTATGAAAGTCAACCAAGTAGTGGAAGATTTTAAAATGGGATTGTAGGCTGCATGAAAGCATTGCGATTTATATTTACTTCTGTACTATTACTATTAGGTGTTATATACAGCATTTATTTAAGCTATGTATATTTCAATCAATCTGAAATGGTTTTTAGAGCCAGCAAACTTCCAAATGATTACCAATTTCAATTTCAAAATAACTTCGAGGAAATCACCATTCTGTCTTTTGATGGTGTTAAGTTAAATGGATTATTGTTTAAATCCAAAAACCCAAAAGGATTAATTTTTTATCTTCATGGCAATGCTGGTTCGCTAGACAGCTGGGGAAATCATGCCGATATATACACTCGTTTGGGCTACGATATTTTCTTTTTAGATTACAGAGGATTTGGTAAAAGTGAAGGCGAAATTGACGATCAAGAACAGGTATATAAAGACATTACCATCGCTTATGAAACGTTGATGAAACGGTATGATAAAAACAAAACGATTATAATTGGTTATTCAATTGGAACTGGAATCGCTGCTTATTTAGCATCAGTCGAACAACCAAAGATGTTGTTGCTTCAAGCACCCTATTTTAATTTTACAGAATTTACTACTAATAGAGTTCCTTTTTATCCAGATGTATTAAAGAAATTTAGTTTTGAGACCAATAACTATATGGTGAAAGTAAAAGCACCTGTTTATATTTTTCATGGCAAGCAAGACAATTTGATTACATACGATAATGCACTCCAACTTCAAAAGCTTTTTAAACCAAAAGACAGTTTGTTTGCTCTAGAAAGCCAAGGACATCGTGGTATTAATGATAATTATGAGTTTCAAGAAAAGCTTCAAGAGATTTTGAAATAAAGTGCATATACTATTAGCTTTTACACTCTGAGCGAACCTCTAAAACCTCTAGCGGCGTAGTACGAATCTGCACCATTATGGTATATAAAAATGGTGTTGTATCTAAAATCGCCAAAGATGGCACCGCCTAATTGTCTAATAGCATCGGGTGTTTTGAGCCAGCTTGATGTTTTGGCATCTACTTTTTCTAGTTGTTGTAAGGTTCGGTAAGCTGCTTCATCCAAAAGTGAAATTCCCATTTCTGCCGCACTATCCATTACAGAGTTTTTGGGTTTGTGTTCTTTTCGTTTTTCTAATGCTTGACGGTCATAACAAAAACTTCTGCGACCACTTGGGCTTTCTGCCGAACAGTCATAAAAAACAAACTCTTTTGTTTTAGCATCATAGGCTACAACATCGGGTTCTCCGCCAGTGCGCTCCATTTCGTTCAGCGACCATAGTTTTTTTGGCAAGGTTTCTAGTTTTTCTTTTACATTGTTCCAATCAATGCCTTCATGGCGGTGATTATTTTTCTCAAAACGAAGCTTCAAAGTGTTTAGCAGTCCTTCTTTTTCTTCTGATGTTAATTCTTTGTTGTTGTCCATAAGATAGTTTTTGTTGTAGTTGTGTAAATTTAACGCAAAAGTATAAATACACAAAACTGCTTTAAATTTTGTTTTTTAAAAACTAAAAATAAGTGATTTCTTTAATTTTATTGATTTAATTGAAGTATTATCCGGGTTGTATAATTTTGTTTTCCATCATTAAAAGTAGTATATTAGCAATAATTCAAAAAAAACTATTTAAAATTATGAACATCAATGCTATAACAAATCTAATAACTGATAAATTAACAAATTGGACACAAATATTAATTAAATTGCTACCTAATATTTTATTGGCTGCAATAGTCTTAGTAGTTGGAATCTTTATATCAAAATACATTCGTAAGACTGCTAATAAACTAATATGTAAAGCTTCAAAGAATTTAACTTTAAACAAACTTTTTAGTTCGATAATTTATTTTACTGCAATTGGCATTGTATTTTTTACTGTTTTAAGTATATTAAAATTAGACAAAGCAGTTACTACGGTATTAGCAGGTGCTGGTATCCTTGGATTAGGATTGGCTTTTGCTTTTCAAGATATAGCTGCCAATTTTATTTCGGGCATATTTATTTCATTTCGAAAGCCTTTACGAGTAGGTGATATTGTTAAGATTGGTGAGTATATGGGCAAAATTGTTGAAGTTAATTTGCGAGACACTGTGATGGAGACATTTCAAGGTCAAACGGTTATAATTCCAAATAAAGAAGTGTTTCAAAACCCAATAGAAAATTATTCACATCTCAAAATACGACGTTTTGATTTAAGCATTGGTGTTTCCTATGGCGATGATTTGGATATAGTTCAAGAAATAACATTGAATGCTGTTAAAGATATAGATGGTCTATCTAAAACACACGAAGTGAAAGTGTTTTTTACTGAGTTTGGCAGCAGTTCTATCAATTTAACCCTAAACATGTGGATTAATTCTGCCGATCAACCGATTTATAACTTAGTTGGAAGTGAAGCTATCAAACGCATCAAGAAAGCTTATGAAGCTAACGATATTATGATACCATTCCCTATAAGAACATTAGATTTTGGCATTAAAGGAGGAACAGCTTTAAACGAAATGCCTGTTCAATTTTTAAATAAAGCTCAGTAATAGAACAGGTTAGTATTTCTTTACTAAAAATCAATGCACTTCAGAAAATGGAATGTTCTCAATTCTATAAGATTCCCAACCTTGAAAATCAAAATGCCACCATTCATATTTATAGACTTTAAAACCATTGGCTTCCATTTTTTGTCTTAACAAATCTCTGTTGTTGCGTTGTTCTTTAGTTCCGCCAGTAAAATCGGGATAAGCGTTTTCATTCATTTCGTCATAATCGCTGGTCATGGCTACTTGTTTTCCTGTTGTTAGGTCATATAAGGTCAAATCTATAGCGCAACCTCTGTTGTGTCTTGAACCTTTTTTGGGGTCGGCTACGAAGTTCTTTTTATCTTCAGGCGTGTTATCCCAAAACACTTTGGTTACACTCCACGGACGATATCCATCAAAAATTAATAAACCATAGCCCAAAGGTTCTAGCTCAGTATTAACTTTTACTAATGCTTCGGCAGCTGGGCGTTGCAAAAATGCTCTGGCTTCAGTATATACTGGTCGTCCAATAAAGTTGTTATTCGTTGCATAACGAATGTCTAAATGAATACTTGGGTCGAGTTTTACCAATTCTACTAAATCTGATTTTTTGAAAGTTCCTTTTTCAAATGGTGGTTTGATGGCGCAACTAAAGAGTGCTAATAAACAAAGTACTGCAATCGTTTTTTTTAAATAATAAAGTCTTTGGATAGGAGCAAAGAGATATTCCATTTTGTTTTTTATTTGCAATTACTATGGCTTGATTATCATTAATTTAAAACCTATTTATTTCACAATTATAAAGTACATTTTGATGAATTTAGAGTCTTGTTCTAAGCTACATCCACTCTCCATTTTTCAAAAATAACTAAAAAAGAATAGTTTATAAAATTTGTATTGACACAAAACAGACACAAGTTAGAAATAAAAAATCCCCAAACCTTAACTATTTATTAAAGATTGGGGATTAAATTGTGACCTCGACTGGATTCAAACCAGTAACCTCTTGAGCCGTAATCAAGTGCGCTATTCAGTTGCGCCACGAGGCCTTTTTTTGTGGGTGCAAATATAGGTATTATTGTGAAAGGTGCAAATGGTTTTCAAAATAAAATTTAATATTTATTAATTCTACAATGCTTTTTTTGTGATATAAAACCGCCAAGCTATAATGGCAAGTTGCCACTTTTTTGCTTTTGACAAATCTAAATTCCGTTTTGTAAAACTGGGTAACAAGAGTTTATTGATTTTAGCTATTATTTTATACATAATGAGTTCGAATTAAAAAAACGTTTAGTCAGTTAAACCAATCGGTTTCAAATTTATTTTTTTTATCTCAATAAACAACTAATTTGTAGTAATCACAATTTTTTCAATTGGTGTTCCTATAGCTACTTCATCTTTTGAATTTGAAACTCGCACCGATTTTATTTTCTTAAAGTCAATATTGTCAATTGTTTTTAAAGGATTTGATTGTTGCACACCATTTAGAATAAGTATAGGCGAATTTTCAGTGATTTTTACAGATGGAAATTGTGGAACTTTAAAATAATTTAGTTCAAAACTATAGGTTAATTCATCACCATTATCATTGGTAAATATTACATAATTTATTTTAGCATCTTCCGTTTTTGGTTTTTTAGTCGTCCAATTCGTTTCAATGACAACAACTTCATTTTTACCTATAACATTGTATTTTTCTAAAGATTTTGCATCTTTTAATACTTTCATACTAACCAAACTATTTACATCTAACTCTTGAACATCCTCTTTTCTCATAAGAAATTGATCATCAACATAAATAACAGCATCATCTTTTAAATTTTCAATGAATGTTATTTTTTTTTCTTTTTCATCATTTTTTGGCAACGTCTTCATTTCGTGGTTATCGTAAAAACCAATCTCATTTTCCCCATTTTCTTTTCTATACACTTTCATAAATATTGGTCGAATTGGAATTGTTCTTATTTGTTCCGTTTTACCTTTTTTTCCTTTATTGTCGTTATAGGAAAGTTTTAGTTCAATAATTTCTCCTTTAGCATTTCTTTTTATATAATTTACTTTTAAATTAATATTAAAACGTTCTTTCAATGCAGCTGAATCACCTTTTAAATCAATGTCTGAACTAATTTTATCGATTACTAGGTTTAAAGTGTTTTCAGTGTCATTTGGGTTTGATTTTGTTTTATCAACTTTTTTAACTTCTTTAGCTTGAATTTTATTTTCGCCTTTTACTTGCGCTTGAACTTTTACTTGAAAAAAGAAAACAAAAGCAACAAGTAAAGGCAGCATGGAAAAATATTTCCATGAATTGATTTTTTGAGATGGATTGGTGTTTAACATAACGATTCGTTTTTTGATTAATGATTTATTGAAATGATTGGTTATTGATATGCAATTTTGTGTAGCTACTACTTTAAGTAATGTTTTTTGGTACTTGTTTTTATTTTCTAATAATTGTGTAGCTTTTTGATCGGCAATAAATTCTAAATTTTGAAGTAAAGCTTTGTTGTATATCCAAATAAATGGGTTGAACCAAAAGAAAATACAAATTAGTTTAGTAACCAAAACATCAATGGAATGCTTTTCTTGACAATGAATTTTTTCATGGCAAATGATACTTTCAAATTCTTCTTCAGAATAAAGTTTAGGATTGATTACAATAGTATTAAAAAAAGAAAATGGAGCACTGTTTTCATTTACATAGATTAGTTTATAGCTTTTACTATCAATTACTTGTCCTTTTGAAATCATTTTATAAAGTGAAATAAAACTCAGGAACATTTTCATCAATAAAAACAAAACAACAAACAGGTATCCAATCCAAATTAGTTGTGTCCAATCAAAAGTTTCTTTTACAGAATTTTCATTTATAGTTTCAATTGTTGCAGTTGTGACATCGTTTAAATTTTGAAAATTGATTTTAGGCTTTTCAATAAAAACTACTTTTGTAATAAAGTAAATAGGCAATAGCAAAGAAGTCAATAATCCAGTTATTAAAAACCATCGATTGCTTGTGAAAAAAGTTTCATTTCTCAATAATAGAATATAAGCGAAGTAAAATGCAACCATCAAACCAGAAGCTTTCAAGACATATAGTAGTATCGTTTCCATCTTATTTCTTTTTTTCGATGATGTCCAAAATTTCACGTAATTCATCGGCTGAGATTTTTTCTTCTTCTGCAAAAAAAGACACCATGCTTTTGTAGGAATTATTGAAATACGTTTCGATAGCTGTATTCATAAAACGCTTTCTATAGTCTTCCATTTTTACAATTGGATAATATTGGTGCGTATTTCCAAAGGCGTTGTAAGCCACAAATCCTTTTTCTTCCAGATTTCTAATAATAGTCGAAAGTGTGTTATAGTGCGGCTTGTCGTCTTCAATTTCTGCTAATACTTCTTTTACAAATGCTTTTTTGAGCTTCCATAAAATTTGCATGATTTCTTCTTCCTTGTTCGTTAATTTTTGCATGATGATTGTTTTTGTTTAATACAACAAAGCAAACATACAACTATTTTTTTAGTTGCTAAACTATTTTTATAGTTAATTAACTAATTTTTTAGTTTTGAATGAAATTAAAAAAATCAACACATTGAATATTAGTTGTTAAAAACAAATTTTGTATGTAATAGTTAAATTTAGTATTTGGATTTATTTTGAAGTAAAACTAAAAAATAACAACTGTATAAAGTCTTGAAATGCGAAATCAATACCCGCAACTAATTTTTTTTCTCGGCGTTGGTTAGTTTCAAAACCCAATAACACATTCCTGTTCCGAGTAGCCCAAGTAAACCCATGAAAAGCCAATTAGCTTGATAACCCCAATTAGCAATTATTTCCATTCCAACTTTTGCGCTTAGAATATGCGCTAAACTAAAACTCATCGTAAAAATTGCCATATATCTGCCTTCGTGACCTTTTGGCGCACGACTCATAGCAAATGAATTGGAAAAAGGAAATGCAAACATTTCGGCTAGTGTCATAAATAACATCATAATGATTAATATGCCTGCCCAAAAATTGATTAGCATAAGAAACAAACTTATTGCCATGGCAAAACATCCTAAACAAACAATTTTGACTTTGTTGATTTTGTTTCGCTCAATATAACTAACGATTGGCATTTCTAGAAAGAACACTAAAATACCATTTAAAGTTAATAGCAAACCTGTTTGTAATTCGGTTAAATTGAATTGTTCTTTGTGATAGAGCGGAATAGTAGTGAATAATTGAAAAAATAATATTCCGGTAATCAGGCACGTTCCAAGGAAAATCCAAAAGGGTTTGTCTTTAAAGACTGAATGCGTTAATACATTATCAGGATCTTTTTTATCAATGAATTTAGATTTCTTTTTTTCTTTTACTAAAATTGCAAAAATAATAATTGCCAAAATGCAAGTACCACCATCAGCCCAAAATAAACCCTGATAACCAATATTCATAATGATTAGTCCACCCAAAGCTGGTCCTGCGGCAAATCCTAAGTTGATTGCTAAACGTACTAATGTCAAGGCTCGTGTTCTATTTTCTGGTTTTGCATAAGCTCCAAGCGAAACAAACATAGCAGGACGAAACATATCGGCAACAACCATTATTAGAAACATAGCGATGCATAAACCTTCGAAGCTAGTAATGAATTGTAGTCCAAAAAACATTAAACCGCTCGTGAAAAGGCTAAAAATCATTATTCGATAAAAACCTATTTTGTCTGAAAGTTTTCCTCCAAGCCATGAACCAAGCATAGAGCCTAAACCAAAACAAACCATAATCCAGCCTACTTGACTATACGAAAAATGCAAATCTTCTTTAAGGTATTTGGATAAAAAAGGCAGCACCATCGTTCCGGCTCGATTAATAAATGTAACCAAAGTAAGTATCCAAATTTCTCTAGAAAAACCTTTGTAATTTTCAATATAACGAAAAAAAGCTGCTTTAACCATAGGTTTTGATTATCGTGGCAAAGGTAAAACTTTGAAACGTTGTGACTTTGAAAGTTTTCAAGTATTTTTGTTAAAATTACTTCAAATGAAAAATCTATTTACATTATTTTTGGTATTTTCCATAGGTATTCTTTCGGCTCAAGAAAAAAAAAGTGAAGCTTCAAAAGAGTTTCAAGACAATTTGAACAAAGAATATGCCGATGTTAACGAAAGTCCTTTAACCAAAGAAGATTTAGCCGTATTTAAAGGTTTAGATTTCTTTCCAATTGATGAAAAATATATTGTTTTGGCAACTTTTATAAAATCTAAAAATGAAAAGATATTTCAGATGAAAACTTCTACTACTAGATTGCCACAATATAAAAAATATGGAGAATTACACTTTGAATTAGAAGGAAAATCGTTTGTGTTAAATGTTTATCAAAATATAGAATTAATTAAAAAGAAAGATTACGAAGATTATTTGTTTTTGCCATTTTCAGATGTAACCAATGGTAAAGAAAGTTACATTGGCGGACGTTATATTGATATGCGAATTCAAAAAGAAAATATTTGGACAATAGATTTTAATAAAGCTTACAATCCCTATTGTGCTTATAATCATAACTATTCTTGCCCAATAGTTCCCTTAGAAAACGACTTAGAAATTGCAATAAATGCTGGTGTTAAGAAATTTCACGAATAATGAAATACTACAATCTACATACACATACTTTTACAAATAATCCCAAAGTTGTAGAGCTTGTTAATCAATATCCTTGGGAATTTGACAATACGATACCACAGTACTCCATTGGCATTCATCCTTGGCATATTGATGAAAACCGATTAAAACAAGATTTAAAAACCATTGAAGAAAAGTTAGCTTTACCAGAATGTCTAGCTTTGGGCGAATGTGGTTTAGACAAACGAATTGAGATTCCGATAGCATTGCAATTAGAAGTTTTTGAACATCAAATTGTATTGGCCGAAAAATTCAAAAAACCATTACTATTGCATCTAGTTGCTGCCTATGATGAATTGATTGCACTCAATAAACGATTAAAAATTTCTGTTCCTGTCGTATTACACGGTTTTTCAAAAAATGAACAAGTTGCCAAACAGCTTTTGGATAATGGATTTTATCTTTCTTTTGGGAAATATTTATTACGAAATCCTGAATTGAAAACAGTATTTCAATCGATACCCAATGATCGTTTTTTTTTAGAAACAGACATGATTGAAGAAACTCTTGAAGAAGTTTATGTTTTAGCAGCAAATTACAAAGGAATTGATTTAGAAGAAATGAAAACAGTAGTTGCTACAAATTGGAAAAATGTTTTCAAAAACACTTTTTAAATAAATTTACTCAAAATATCTTTCCGCTTTTTTCTTTCTTCTAAAATGGTTTAACTATTTTTGCACTTCAACAACACACAAGACACAATGCAAGAAATAACTTCATTAAATGCCATTTCTCCAATAGATGGAAGATATCGAAAAAAGACAGTAAGTTTAGCACCTTTTTTTTCAGAAGAAGCACTTATAAAATATAGAGTTTTAGTAGAAATTGAATACTTCATTGCATTGTGTGAAGCTGATTTACCTCAATTAAATGGCATCGAATCAACTGCTTTTGATTCCTTGAGAAAAATTTATACTGAATTCTCTACTGATGATGCACTTCGGATTAAAGAAACCGAAAAAGTTACCAATCATGACGTAAAAGCTGTAGAATATTTTATTAAAGAAAAATTTGAAATCTTAGGTTTATCAAAATACAAAGAGTTTATCCACTTTGGGTTAACTTCACAAGACATTAATAATACTTCCATACCACTTTCGACTAAAGAAGCTTTTGAAAGCGTGTATATGCCGAGTTTAATTGGAGTTATTGCAAAATTAAAAGAATTGTCGATAGAGTGGAAGGACATTCCAATGTTGGCTAGAACTCACGGTCAACCTGCATCACCAACACGTTTAGGAAAAGAAATTTTAGTATTTGTAGAACGTTTGGAAGAACAAATGCGTCAATTATTTAATATTCCATTTGCAGCAAAATTTGGCGGAGCTACAGGAAATTATAATGCACATCATGTAGCTTATCCAAACATCGATTGGAAAAAATTTGGAACACAGTTTGTCGAAGAAACATTAGGATTACACCATTCGTTCCCAACGACACAAATAGAACATTACGACCATTTTGCAGCGTTTTTTGATGCATTAAAACGTATTAATACGATAATAATTGATTTAGATAGAGATATTTGGACGTATGTTTCGATGGAATACTTTAAACAAAAAATAAAAGCTGGTGAAATAGGTTCTTCGGCAATGCCACATAAAGTAAATCCAATTGATTTTGAGAATTCCGAAGGAAATTTAGGAATTGCAAATGCTATTTTTGAACATCTTTCAGCCAAACTTCCTATTTCAAGATTACAACGTGATTTGACTGATAGTACGGTTTTGAGAAATATTGGAGTTCCAATTGGACATACTATTATTGCTTTTGATGCTACCTTGAAAGGATTAAATAAATTATTGATTAACGAAAGTAAATTTGCAGAAGATTTAGAGAAAAATTGGGCTGTAGTTGCCGAAGCTATCCAAACAATTTTGCGTCGAGAAGCTTATCCAAATCCTTATGAAGCTTTAAAAGGTTTGACACGAACAAATTCCTCTATTACTCAAGAATCAATTCACCAATTCATTAGTACATTAGAAGTTTCAGATGAAATTAAGGCAGAATTATTAAAAATTACACCTAGTAATTATTTAGGGATATAATATTTTAATTTTTATAAATTTACTGCTACCAAGCCTATTAATTATTTTACGAATAGTATTGGATTAACTCATAACGTTTACTATTTTAGTAAAAATTACTTTTATGCCAATATTTTTAGCTGCTTCAGTAGTTCATTTACCTAATTTGATTAGTGACTTAGGACTAATTCTAGTCACTGCTGCAATTGCTGTCTTAATATTTCGAGTGCTTAAACAACCTCTGGTTTTAGGATATCTTTTAGCGGGTTTTTTAGCGGGCAGTCAATCCGATTTTTTCCCAACGGTTAAAGATATGAACAGCGTTTCTGTTTGGGCAGAGATTGGTGTTATTTTCCTTTTGTTCAGTTTGGGATTGGAATTTAGTTTTAAGAAACTAATGAAAGTTGGAGGCACAGCTTCAATTACCGCTTTAACACAGATTATTGGAATGGTTGCACTAGGCTATTTAGTTGGTCATTGGATGAACTGGGGAAAGATGAACAGTTTGTTTTTGGGTGTGATATTATCCATTTCTTCCACAACAATTATTATAAAAACATTTGATGAACTAGGTGTTAAAGCACAAAAATTTGCTGGAAATGTAATTGGAGCATTAATAGTTCAAGACATTATGGCAATTTTAATGATGGTCTTGCTATCAACGGTTGCTGTTAGTCAGCAATTTTCTGGAATTGAGTTATTACAATCGGTCTTAAAGTTAATTTTCTTTTTAACAATTTGGTTTGTGGTTGGAATTTTTTTCATCCCAACATTGTTAAAGAAAGCAAAGCATTTATTGACCGATGAAATGTTATTAATAGTTTCATTAGCATTATGTTTGTTGATGGTATTATTTGCTGCAAATGTTGGTTTTTCTCCAGCTTTAGGTGCATTTATAATGGGTTCAATCATTGCAGAAACCACACAAGCAGAACATATTGAACATTTAGTAAAACCTGTAAAAGATTTATTTGGAGCTGTTTTTTTTGTATCTGTTGGAATGCTAATTGATCCTGAAATGTTAGTAAAATATGCTATTCCAGTTGGAATTTTAACCTTTGTTGTTATTATTGGACAATCATTCTTGTCAACTGTTGGAACATTATTGTCTGGTCAACCTTTAAAACAATCGGTTCAAACAGGAATGAGTTTATCTCAAATTGGAGAGTTTTCTTTTATCATTGCAACTTTAGGAATTACATTAAAAGTCACTAGTGATTTTTTATACCCAATTATAGTTGCGGTGTCAGCAATAACGACCTTTACTACACCTTTTATGGTGAAATTATCAACACCTTTTTCAGATTATTTAGTTAAACATTTACCAAAACGATGGACAAAAAGAATAGAACGATATAGTGCAAATACACAAGCCATTCGTTCTGAAAGCAATTGGCGAATTGTATTAAGAGCTTACCTTGTGCAAGTTATTATTCACTCGACTATAATAGTTTCTATAATTTTAATTTCATCAAACTACTTAATACCAATGTTACCTGAGTCAAAGTTTGCTCATATTATAGTTGCTTTTATAACTTTAATAATTATTAGTCCTTTTTTATATGCGCTATCCTTGCGAAGAGTTGCTATTGTGCAAGTAAATGAATTATTGAAAGAGCGAAAATATCGTGGTCCGATAATAATGATGGTATTTTTACGAGCACTACTTACATTAGTGTTTTTAGGTTTTTTTCTAAACGTATTTTTCTCGCCAGTCATTGCATTTATAGCGTTAATAATTTGTTTGGTGGTATTTTGGTTATTCCCAAAAAAACTAACGGCTCGATATTATAAAATTGAAGAGCGTTTTATTAAAAATTTAAACAGTAGAGAATTAGCCAAAGCAAAAAGAAGTAGAAGCGACTTAACACCATGGGATGGACACATGGCAACCTTCGAAATTGCAAGAGAATCAAATATTTCTGGAAAAACTTTAGAGGAATTAAAATTGCGAGAAAATTTAGGGATAAATGTGGCATACATCAAACGTGGAGATATTATAATTAACATACCAAGTAAAAACGAACGAATTTTTCCCGCTGATGAAATTGGTGTTATTGGAACTGACAATCAGGTTAAAGAATTAAAAATATTTTTAGACCAAAATGAAGCTGAAGAAAAACCAGATTATAAAGAACCTGATATTGTTTTGAGACAAATTAACTTAAAAAATCAAAGTTATATTGGTAAAAGTATTAGAGAATCGAATCTTAGAGAAAAAACTAGCGGATTGGTTGTAGGAATAGAACGAAATGGAAATCGATTTTTAAATCCTGAATCAACTTTAATATTATTGGATGGAGATATATTGTGGATTGTAGGTAACAAAAAACTTTTAAACGAATTGACACATAACTAGTCTTTAAATCCAATCGGGTTTACAGACTAGTTATGTGCTAAAATAGTCTATCTAGAATAATTTGGTGCTTCTTTAGTAATCGTTACATTGTGTGGATGACTTTCTTTGATACCACTATTGGTAATTCGAACAAACTGACCAGTTTCTTGTAGTGTTGGAATATCTTTTGCTCCACAATAACCCATTCCAGCACGAAGACCACCAATAAATTGTTGCATACTTTCGTTTAATTCACCTTTGTATGGCACACGACCAACAATGCCTTCGGGAACTAATTTTTTAATATCATCTTCAACATCTTGAAAATATCGGTCTTTTGAACCTTCTTGCATGGCTTCCACAGAACCCATTCCGCGATAGGATTTGAATTTTCGTCCTTCAAAAATAATTGTTTCTCCTGGCGATTCTTTTGTTCCTGCCAAGAGTGAACCAAGCATTACAGAACTTGCACCAGCAGCAATCGCTTTTGGAATATCTCCAGTATAACGAACACCACCATCTGCAATTACAGGTATTCCAGTTCCTTTTAAAGCTGCAGCTACTTCTAAAACAGCCGAAAATTGTGGAAATCCAACGCCAGCTACAACTCTTGTAGTGCATATTGAACCTGGTCCTATACCAACTTTAACAGCATCGGCACCATTTTCAACTAAATATTTTGCTGCAGCTGCCGTGGCTATATTTCCAACTACAACATCTAAATCTGGAAATTTTGTTTTTACTTCTTTTAATATAGCTACAACACCTTTGGTATGACCGTGTGCGGTGTCAATAACGATAGCATCAATTCCTGCGTTATACAATGCTGTTGCTCTATCAATAGCGTCGCCAGTTACACCAATTGCAGCAGCTACACGTAATCTTCCAAATGTATCTTTATTAGCAATTGGCTTTTGTGTAAGTTTTGTAATATCTCTAAAAGTAATTAAACCAACTAATTTATAGTCTTTATTTACAACAGGAAGTTTTTCAATTTTATGACCTTGTAGCACAACTTCTGCTTGTTGTAATGATGTTCCTTCGGCAACAGTAACCAATTTCTTTTTGGTCATTACTTCAACAATTGGTCGTTCAAGGTTTTTTTCAAATCGAAGGTCTCGATTTGTAACAATTCCTTTTAAAATTTGATTTTTATCTACAATTGGAATTCCTCCAATACCAAATTCTTTCATAGCATTTTTAGCATCAATAACTTTTGCGGTTAATGGCAATGTTACTGGATCGATAATCATTCCGCTTTCTGCACGTTTTACTTTACGAACTTTGGCAGCTTGTTGTTCTATGGTCATGTTTTTGTGTAAAACACCAATTCCACCTTCTTGTGCCATTGCTATAGCCATTGCGCTTTCGGTAACCGTATCCATAGCTGCGGATACAACCGGTACATTTAAAGTAATATTTTTGGAAAATTTGGATTGAATAGTTACTTCGCGTGGTAAAACTTCAGAATAACTTGGAATTAAGAGTACGTCGTCATAGGTTAAACCTTCGCCAACGATTTTAGAAGTGTGTGCGTTCATTGCAATTTGTAGTTGTAGTTAAATTGCATGCAAATATAATGAAAAGTTTAAGAGTTTAATGGTTTAAGTGTTTATTTTGTTTAAAGACTTAGAAATTCTTAATGATATTTTGTAAAAATCTTCAACGCTTCGTTATATGAACTTTCAAAACTCATAGCGCTACAATTAGTAGCTACTTTTTCGGCTGTGAAGTAGGATAGGAGTTTTTCGGTAGGCATGTTTCCTGTTAAATCGTCTTTTGCCATTGGGCAACCACCAAAACCTTGAATTGCTCCATCAAATCGTGTGCAACCTGCGTTGTATGCTGCAGCCACTTTTTCATGCCATTTATCAGGCGTAGTGTGAAGATGCGCTCCAAATTCAATATCAGGATATTTTGGAATTAAATTAGAGTATAAATAGTCAATAATATCTGGTGTTGAGCTACCGATGGTATCTGAAAGAGAAAGGATTTTAACACCCATTTTCGCTAATTTTTCTGTCCATTGAGCTACAATATCTACGTTCCAAATATCACCATATGGATTTCCAAAACCCATCGAGAGATAAGCAACTACTTCTTTGTTGGTGCTCTTAGCTATATCAAGTATTTCCTGAAGTGTAACCAAACTTTCTGCAATGGTTTTGTGTGTATTTCGCATTTGAAAATTCTCTGAAATAGAAAAGGGAAAACCCAAATACTGAATTTCAGAATGAGCAGCAGCCAATTCGGCACCTTTAGTATTGGCAATTATGGCTAATAATTTGCTTTCTGTTTCCGACAAATCCAATTGAGCCAAAACTTCGGCAGTGTCTGTCATTTGTGGAATAGCTTTGGGCGAAACAAAACTTCCAAAATCAATTGTATCAAATCCAACACGAAGTAGCGATTGAATATAGGCAACTTTTTTCTCCGTAGGAATAAATTCTTTAATACCTTGCATGGCATCGCGTGGACACTCTATAATTTTGAGTTTTTTCATCGACTTCAAATATACTAAAGTATTCTATTTTACGAAATCGTTTAAGCAAACAATTTGAATCAAAATTTTATAGATCAATTTTTGAATAATTTTTATAAAAAATTACACAATAATGTAATAAATTCGATTATTACATAATTAAGGAATAATTTAAAATATTACATAAAGAAGTAATAATAAGAATTATTACATTATTAAGTAATAAATTTGGAAATTATAAGATACTTTTTTACATTTGAAGTATGCATAGTATAATAACAGGCGACATAATTGGTTCTAGAAAATCAAAATCAATTGATTGGATTGATGGATTAAAAGTGCTATTAAGCAAATTTGGGTCAACACCAAAAAATTGGGAAATCTATCGAGGTGATGAATTTCAACTAGAAATTAATGATGCAAGTCAAGCAATAGCAATTGCTTTGCAGATTAAAGCTTTCTTAAAAAGTATAAAACTTGATGCAAGAATGAGCATTGGTATTGGTAGCAAAACCTATACCGCACAAAGTATTTCCGAAAGTAATGGTAGTGCTTTTGTCTTTTCGGGAGAAGGTTTTAACCGACTTAAAAAGAACAAAATAAATCTTTCTGTAAATTCTGAATATAAAGAATTTAACACCGAAATAAATTTAATGTTGCGTTTAGGCTTGACTTTTATGGATAATTGGACAGCTCAGTTGGCAGAATATGTTTTAGTTGCCATGCAAAATCCAGATTTATCACAAGAAGAAATTGGTCAAAAACTTGGCATCAATCAAGCTGCGGTAAGTAGAAGAAGAAAAAGAGCTAATTTTGATGTAATGCTTGAGAGTATTGTATTTTATATTGAAAAAACAAAACAATTAAAATAATGGTTGTATTTGTAAAATTATTTTTAGCACATATTCTTGGAGATTTCATTCTTCAGCCTAGTAAATGGGTGGAAGACAAAGAACAGAAAAGAGGAAAAAGCTTCTATCTATATACACACACTTTTTTACATTTTTTGCTTACTATAATTTTAGTTGCCAAAACTGATTTTGTAGTATATGGATTAATTTTAGCCATTTTTCATGGAGGAATAGATTATGCTAAATTGACTTTTCAAAAAACAAAAACCAAACGAAATTGGTTTTTAGTTGACCAAGTTTTACACGTTATAAGTATCGTAATTATTGGCTCTATTTATCTAAATTTAAAGTTTGATTATTCTTTTTTAAATACCAATTTTTGGGTGATTGTTACTGCAATACTGTTAATTACAAAACCAACTTCAATTATTATTAAAAATATTATTTCGATTTGGACACCCGAAAACAAAGATAAAAAAGACAATTCTCTACAAAATGCTGGAAATTTTATCGGAATTTTAGAACGCCTATTTGTGTTTTATTTTGTTTTAACGAACCACATTGAAGCTATTGGATTTTTATTAGCGGCAAAATCAATTTTTAGATTTGGAGATTTAAAAGAAGCAAAAGACAGAAAATTGACGGAATATGTCTTAATTGGAACTTTATTGAGCTTTGGAATTGCTTTTCTTTTAGCAATTGTTGTAAATTATCTAACTATTCTTTAAAATAGCTTTGTTAATTTCTTTAACCAATTTTGGACCTTCGTAAATAAATCCAGTATATAATTGTACCAAACTTGCGCCAGCATTCAGTTTATCCAAAGCATCTTGTGCGCAATGTATTCCACCAACACCTATTATCGGAAATGCTTTATTGCTTTTTTCAGAAAGAAAACGAATAACTTCCGTAGAACGATTGGTAAGTGGCTTTCCTGACAAACCTCCAATTTCCACTTTATTATTTGATGTTAAACTCTCACGAGAAATAGTAGTATTCGTAGCTATAACACCAGCAATTTGAGTTTCATTTACAATAGCTATTATATCAAGCAATTGTTCATTTGTTAAATCAGGAGCAATCTTAAGCAATATTGGTTTTGGAACTTGTTTTTCAGCATTCAAATTTTGCAAAACTTGTAAAAGTTTCGTAAGTGGTTCTTTTTCTTGAAGTTCACGAAGATTTGGCGTATTTGGCGAACTAACATTTACTACAAAATAATCAACATAAGCATACAGTTTTTCAAAACAAATGATATAATCATCAACTGCATTTTCATTTGATGTTACTTTATTTTTACCGATGTTTCCACCGATTAAAATAGTTTTATTTTTTTTTAAATGCAACACAGCTTCATCAACACCATCATTATTAAAACCCATTCTGTTGATAATTGCAGCATCTTCTTTTAAGCGAAACAACCTTTTTTTGGGGTTTCCATCTTGGGGTTTTGGAGTAACTGTTCCTATTTCAATAAATCCAAATCCAAAGTTGGATAATTCTTTATATAGTAAAGCATTCTTATCAAATCCGGCTGCTAAACCAACTCGATTTGGAAATTTCAATCCAAAAACTTCTGTTTCCAATCGTTTATCTTTTATCACATACATTGATTTAAAAAGTGATGAAAATCCTGGTAGTTTGGTCAAGAATCGTATTAAAGAAAACGTAAAGTAATGTACTTTTTCAGGATCAAAAAGAAACAGTATGGGTCTAATTAGTAATTTGTACATTTTGTAGTGTGTTGAGCTGCAAAAATAAGATTATATCTTTAGTTCATCAACTTTTTATAATGATATAGTTAAATTTTATTAGATGCTATTTTTTTGAAAATAAAATATTCTATTTTTGGCAAAAAATTAAAAAAATGAACTTACTGAATAGTAATCTGAGTAAAGTTACTTTACTAATAATTTCTTTAACTTTCTTATTACTCGTTGGTATAGTTGACTATTATACTGGTTCAGAAATTTCATTTTTATTATTTTATTTAATTCCTGTTTTTTTCTTATCACTTCATAGAAATTCCAATAAAAGATTAATAATTATCAATTCAATAATTGGTGGTGTTATTTGGTTTTTATCTGAATATTATTCAAGAAACTATACAAATGACCTTATTCCTATTTGGAATGCTTTAGTTCGATTATTTGTTTTCTTACTTTTCGGAATGTTACTACGATTACTGAATGAACGTTTTTTAAAATTAGAAGTCGTAAACAAACAATTGCAACTGTTAAATATTGAAAAAAACAAATTCATTGGAATTGCAGCTCATGATATAAAAAATCCAATTGGAACCATTTCGTCGTTTTCCGATTTACTCATCTCTGATTTTTCAGATAAAATGGATGATGAGGCAATAGAAATGATTGGATATATCAAAGAATTAAGTTCAAATTCATTACATATTTTAAAAAATGTTTTAGATATTTCAAAAATTGAATCAGGAATTATAGAAATTAAAACGAATAAACAAGATTACATCCAGTTCATCAAAAAACAAATTTTTTATTATCAAATTTTAGCTAAGAAGAAAGATATTAAATTAATTTTTGAGAGTGAATTAGAGAAATTCATATTTGAATTTGATGAAAATTACTTGGGAGAAGTCATCTCAAATTTATTGACAAATGCTATTAAATTTTCTAATAAAAATGCAGAAATCATCATCAAGGTTTCCTCCAATAGAGACAAAAAACTAAAAACAGAAATAATTGATTTTGGAAAAGGAATTCCAGAATCGGAACATTATAAATTATTCAATTATTTTCAAAAAACCACAACGCAACCAACAGACGGAGAACAAAGTACAGGTTTAGGATTGGCTATTTCTAAAAAAATAATTACCGAGCACAAAGGAATTATCAATTTTACTAGCGAAGTTAATAAAGGTTCTAACTTTTATTTTGAGTTGTAAAAATTAATTTCAAATCGATTACTTTCTTTTAAATCATTAAATTATTGTAGTATTTTAGCAATTCAATTACAATAAAAATGATTTCAGAAGCACAATTTCAAAAAGAGTTAGATTTAATAATTATTAACGGAATTCGGGAAGACATTGGTCCTGGTGATTATAGTTCGTTGGCTTGTATTCCTAAAGAAGCTAAAGGAAAAGCAAAACTTTTGGTAAAAGACAAAGGAGTTATTGCTGGAGTTGAATTTGCCAAAATGATTTTTAAAGCTGTTGATGAAAATTTAAAAGTAGAAACCTTTATTAATGATGGAGCTAAAGTCAATTTTGGAGATATTGTTTTTCACGTTTCTGGAAGTTCACAATCCATTTTAAAAGCTGAACGTTTAGTTTTAAATTCAATGCAAAGAATGTCAGCTATTGCAACAAAAACCAATCATTTTGCACAACTTTTAGAAGGAACAAAAACTAAAGTTTTAGATACTCGAAAAACTACACCTGGTTTTCGGGCTTGCGAAAAATGGGCTGTTAAAATTGGTGGAGGCGAAAATCATCGTTTTGCATTGTATGACATGATTATGTTAAAAGATAATCATAATGATTTTGCTGGAGGAATTTCAAAAGCAATTCAAAAAACACAAACTTTTTTAACAAAAAACAAACTAGATTTAAAAATTATTGTTGAAGCTAGAACTTTAAATGAAATAAAAGAAATACTTCAAAACGAAGGTGTTTTTCGAATTTTAATTGATAACTTTAATTTTGAAGATACCAAAACTGCTGTTGCTTTAATTGGAAACAAATGTCAAACGGAATCTTCTGGAAACATCAATGAAAATACTATTCGAAGCTATGCAGATTGTGGTGTTGATTATATTTCTTCTGGTGCTTTAACACATTCGGTTTACAACATGGATTTAAGTTTAAAAGCATTTTAATAATGAGTGTTCCATTAAATCAAAAACTAAAAAAACTAATCTTAGTTCGCCAAGTTTTATATATTACTAAAAAATTAAAACTGCCTTGGCTTCAAGGTTTGTCGTTTTATGATTTAATGAAAATTTACATCACTGGAATTATTGACGGTGCTATTTCATATCGTGCAGCTGCTATCGCATGGAGTTTTTTTATGGCACTATTTCCATTTGCCTTATTTATTTTAAACCTAATTCCCTATATACCAATAGATCATTTTCAAGACGATTTTTTAGCCTTTGTTCAACAAAGTGTTCCACCAACAACTTACGATGCCATATTTACTATCATTAATGATATTTTGACCAAAAGTAATACAGGATTAATTTCAACTGGTTTTTTTATGGCTATATTGCTGATGTCTAATGGCGTAAATGCTGTTCTTGGTGGTTTTGAAAGTTCAAATCACATTCAAATAAGTTCCAAACGAAAGTTTTTTAGACAATATTTTGTAGCCTTAGCACTTTCCATTTTATTATCATTAGTGTTGATTATTACAGTTGCTGCAATAGTTATTTTTGAATTCTTTATCCAAAAAACAAAATTACAAGACGTACTTTCGGATGATATTCCGCTTATTGAAATGGGAAGATATATTTTTGTAATTTTAATGATATTAATAACAACTTCATTACTATTTAAATTTGGAATCAAAAGAGAAAAAAACAGAGCGTTTATTTCCATTGGCTCTGTATTTACAACCGTATTAATCATCATTTCATCTTATTTTTTTGGAATTTGGGTTGTTAAGTTTTCAAAGTACAACGAGCTTTATGGTTCCATTGGAACACTTCTTGTAGTAATGTTCTATGTTTGGATAAACTGCATGATTTTATTATTAGGTTTTGATTTGAATGCTGCCATCAATAAAATTAAAAGAGACAAACAACTTGAACTAGAATTATTATGAAATTAGTGTTGTTTTTTATCGTGTTTTCAACCTCCATTTTTGCTCAAACTATTGAAGGAAAGTGGAAAACCATTGATACTAAAACCCAAAAAGAATTATCCATTATTGAGATATATAAAAAAGACAATCAATTCTATGGCAAATTACTCAAAATTAGTAACGTGTTGAGTTCACATGCTGATTGCGAAAAATGTTCTGCTAAAATCAAAAATAATTCTCTTATTGGAAAAAATGTTATTGTTAAAATGCAAAAGCAAGACAATCAATACAAAGGAAAACTAATCGATCCTTTTAGTGATAAAAGTTACACTTGCGTGATAAAAATGCTGTCTAACTCTACACTTGAAATTAATGCATATAGTGTTTTACCATTATTTGGAAGAACTCAAATATGGAGAAAAATTAATTAATCATCTAGTCAAAAAATGAAAAAAATAGTTTTAGTTTTATTGTTTTATTTTACTCAACTTTCATTTTCTCAATCTATAGTGGGTAAATGGACGACTATTGACGATGAAACCGGAGTAGAAAAATCTGTAGTTGAAATTTATGAAAGTGGTGGTGATTTTTATGGAAAAATTATTGAAATTAAAGAAGTGGAACATCGAAATAAAAAATGTACAAATTGTAATGGCACCGACAAAGACAAGCCAATTTTAGGATTAATTATTATAAAAAAATTATCAAAAGATAACGATGTTTATAGTGGTGGAACTATAACCGATCCTAAAAATGGTAAAGAATACCGGTGCAAAATTATTTTAGATGGAAACGACAAGCTTATCGTTAGAGGTTATATTGGCATTTCACTTTTTGGTAGATCACAAACTTGGAAAAGAAAAAAATAGTGGTATTGATAAATTATTTTATTGAAGTAGTTGTTCCGCTTTCACTTGATAAAACTTTCACCTACAGAGTTTCTGAAGCTGAATATTTGTTTTTAAAGAAAGGAATGAGAGTAGCAGTTCCTTTTGGTAAAAATAAAATTTATACGGCTTTAGTTGTTGGTTTACATCAAACAGCTCCATTACTTTATGAAGCCAAAGATATTCATGAAATCATTGATGAAAAACCAATTGTCAATGAGTTTCAAATCAAACATTGGTTTTGGATTGCTGAATATTATATGTGTTCTATCGGCGATGTGTATCGAGGTGCGATGCCGTCGGCTTTATTGCTAGAAAGTGAAACAATTATTACTCAAAAAAGCAGTACCTCCATTGATGAAAGCACTTTTTCAAATGATGAGTTTTTGATTTATGAAGCGTTGCAACATCAGTCATCATTAAAAATTCAAGATGTAATCGCAATTCTAAATAAAAAAACGGTTTTGCCTATTATTCAAAAGTTAATTCAAAAGGAAGTTATTTTATTACATGAAGAAATTCAAGAAGAATACAAACCAAAACTTATAAAATACATTCGATTAGCGGATGAATTTTTAAAAGAAGAAAAATTAAATGAACTTTTAAATACTATTTCTTCGGATAAACAAAAAACACTATTACTCACTTATTTTCAGTTAAAAGCTCAAGAAAGCAAACCAATTTCTACTAAAAAATTGGTCGATACCGCTTCGATTTCATCTAGTGTTTTAAAGAAATTGATTGAAAAATCAATTTTTGAAGAATTTCACATTCAAGAAGACAGAGTTAATTTTAGAAATAATAAAGCCGAAAATGAACTTCATTTAAGTCAACCCCAACAAATTGCTTTCGATGAAATTAAACAAGTTTTTTTGTCAAAAGATGTTTGTCTTTTGCATGGAATAACAGCAAGTGGAAAAACAGAAATTTACATCAAACTGATAGAAAAACAGCTTGAAAGTGGAAACCAAGTTTTGTATTTATTGCCTGAAATTGCACTAACCACACAATTGGTTTCAAGACTAACCAAGTATTTTGGAAATAAAGTTGCTGTTTTTCATTCTAAATATTCCAATAACGAAAGAGTAGAAGTTTGGCAAAATGTATTAAATAGTTCTGAAAAGGCACAAATAGTAATAGGAGCAAGGTCTGCTTTATTTTTGCCGTTTTCCAACTTAGGATTTGTCATTATTGATGAAGAACATGAACAAACGTTTAAACAGCAAGATCCAGCACCACGATACCACGCTAGAGATGCAGCTATCGTTTTGGCTAATTTTTTTAAGGCAAAAGTAGTGTTGGGATCGGCAACACCAAGTATCGAAAGTTATTACAATGCTACTTCAGATAAATTCGGTTTAGTTTCATTAAATCAAAGATTTGGAAATTTCCAACTACCCGAAATTGAGTTGATAGATTTAAAAGATAGCTATTTTAGAAAAAAAATGAAAGGTCATTTTAGCTTATTGCTAATTGATGCCATTTCGGAAGCTTTATCCAACAATGAACAAATTATTTTATTTCAAAATCGCAGAGGATTTTCTCCAGTACTAGAATGCTTGACATGTGGTCATGTTCCGCAATGTCCACAATGTGATGTGAGTTTGACCTACCATAAATTTAAAAATCAATTGCGTTGTCATTATTGTGGCCATTCAATTGCTAAACCTACAAATTGTCATGCATGTTCAAGTATCGATTTGGAAACTAAAGGTTTTGGTACGGAACAAATTGAGTTAGAATTAGCCGAATTGTTTCCTCAAAAAATCATAAAACGAATGGATCAAGATACCACTCGTGGAAAATATAGTTTTGAAAAAATTATTGATGGATTTAAAAATAGAGAAATTGATATTTTGGTTGGTACACAAATGCTTGCCAAAGGGCTGGATTTTGATAATGTTACTTTAGTTGGCATAATGAATGCTGACAACATGCTGTATCATCCCGATTTTAGAGCTTTTGAGAGAAGTTTTCAAATGATGACGCAAGTTTCAGGTCGTTCGGGAAGAGCCGAAAAAAAAGGAAAAGTACTTATTCAAACCTATAACCCATTGCATAATATCATTCAACAAGTAACGCATACTAACTATATAGGTATGTATAAAGAACAGTTATATGAACGTCAGATTTACAACTATCCTCCATTTTTTAGACTAATAAAAATTACTTTAAAGCACCGTAATTTTGAAAAAAATAAAGAAGGTGCAATGTGGCTGTATCAAGTGTTGCGTCAAAATTTAGGATTTCCCGTTCTTGGACCAGAAGAACCAGTAATTTCCAGGATTAGAAACGAATATATTAGAACCATCTTAGTAAAAATTCCAACCGAAACCTCAATGCAAAGCACAAAAAAAACTATCCAGAAAATACTGAATAGTTTTGATATGATTGCACATTACAGGTCTATAAAAGTTACTGTAAATGTAGATTTTTATTAAGCAATAGCTAATGCTTTGATTAAATCTTCTTTTTTGTTTCTACTCAAAGGTATCTTAGTAACACCAATTTCAGCAAATTTACTATTAAATCGCTCTACTTTATCAATATTAATAATATACGATTTGTGAACTCTTATAAACTTTTCACTTGGTAAATCTTTTTCAAAAGCTTTCATAGTAGATAAAACAAGGTTACTATCTTCTTCGGTAACCACTTTTACATAATCACCATAAGCTTCAATCCACTTAATTTTATTAGTATATACTTTTAATTTCTTTAAGTTGCTTTTAATAAAAATATGTTCTCCTTCCTCTTCTTGGTTTTCCTTTTTAAGCATGTGGAATTCCATTGCTCTTCTAACAGAAGCATTAAAACGATCTAGAGCAATCGGTTTTTGTAGGTAATCCGTAGCATCATAATCAAAAGCCTTCATAGCATACTCAGCTTTTGAGGTAATGAAAATGATTTGTGGTTTGGTTTTTAAACCATCAAGAAAATCAAATCCACTTATTACTGGCATTTCAATATCCAAGAATATTAAATCCACAGTATGAACAGACATGCAATTTTTAGCTTCAATTGCATTAGAAAAATCTCCAACTAAATGTAAATTTGGATGATTATTTACTAACTTTGCAATGATCATTCTCTGTATAGAGCTATCATCAACTACGACACAATTTAATTTCATAATTTACTTTATTATAGATTTGGTTCGGTAAAAGTATATAGAAAAAATCAAACAACCTAACATTTCGTCGATTTTTTTTGCTTTTAATCGATTTATTTTACTTTTCGACGATTTATTAACATTTGTAGTAAAATAATAAAATGTTATTCTTACTTTTGCGCCCAATTATAAATTTTAATCATATTATTATGAATCATTACGAAACTGTTTTCATCTTAAATCCCGTTTTATCTGAAGTTCAGGTAAAGGAAACAGTAAGCAAATTTGAAGATTTTCTTACTGCAAAAGGAGCAAAGATGGTATCAAAAGAGGATTGGGGCTTAAAAAAACTAGCCTATGAAATCCAACACAAGAAAAGTGGTTTTTACCATTTATTTGAATTTCAACTTGCAGGCGAGCATTTAATTGCTTTTGAAACTGAATTTAGACGTGACGAAAGAGTAATGCGTTTCTTGACCGTAAGTCTTGATAAACATGCAGTATCTTGGGCAGAAAGAAGAAGAGAAAAATTAAAAACTAAAGCGTAATTACTATGTCAACTATTGAGCAAAATGCAAAAGGAAAAAAAGACGGAGATATTAGATATTTAACGCCTTTAAACATTGAAACTTCAAAAACTAAAAAATATTGTCGTTTCAAAAAATCTGGAATCAAATACATCGATTATAAAGATGCTGACTTCTTATTAAAGTTTGTAAACGAACAAGGTAAAATTTTGCCACGTCGTTTAACTGGAACTTCTTTAAAATACCAAAGAAAAGTTTCTGTTGCAGTAAAAAGAGCGCGTCACTTGGCTTTAATGCCTTATGTAGCCGATTTATTAAAATAATATTAAACAATTAAAGTTGTTGGTTTTCAATAATATGAAACCTAACTTCTTCTAAAAAAAGGACAACAACATGGAACTTATTTTAAAACAAGACGTTCAAAATTTAGGATTTAAAGATGATGTAGTAACGGTAAAAAACGGTTACGGTCGTAATTATTTAATTCCACAAGGGTTTGCTACACTAGCAACTCCTTCTGCTAAAAAAGTACTAGCCGAAAATTTAAAACAAAGAGCTTATAAAGAAGCTAAGATTGTTGCTGATGCAACAACTTTAGCAGAATCAATCAAAGCTTTAGAAATTAAACTTATGGCAAAAGCGGGTGGTGAAAAATTATTCGGTTCAATTTCAAACATTGATATTGCTAATGCATTAGAAGCTGCTGGACATTCAGTAGATAGAAAATTCATTACTAGTGGAATTGTTAAAAGAACAGGAAAATATACTGCTTCAGTACGTTTACACAGAGAAGTAATTGTTGAATTACCATACGAAATTATTGCTGAGCAAGCATAATAAATTTCTACAAATACATTAAATCCCAATTTTATGAATAATAATTTTGGGATTTTTTATTGCTAAAAACCAAACATTTTTTAATTTGAAATACAAAAGACTTACTAAAGAACAATTTGAAGAGCTTCATGTTGAGTTCTCAAACTTTTTAGCCACCCAAAGCATTGATAAAAAAGAATGGGACACTATTAAAGCTAATAAGCCCGAGGTTGCCGAACAAGAACTTGACGTTTTCTCTGATTTAATTTGGGAAGGTGTTTTAAAAAACACTCATTATTTAGAACATTTTTCCAAAAATCATATATTTTTATTTCACTGTCAAGAAAAATTAATTCAATCAATTGTGTTAAAATCATTAGACACAACTATTGATTTTATGAATAAAGAAGGACTGCAATGGTTGAGTGACAACATGTTTACTGAGCAGGTTGAAATACATTTAGGAAAAAAAGAATATGAAACACTACGAAACGAATCAATTTTTAAATTAATTACCGAAGGTGCTATTTTATCCGATGGGCAATTGTATCTTCAAATAAACGGGATAATTCAATCGTAAAGAATGATTATTTTAAAATTAATTGGTTATTTTAGTACTCAAATTTGATACTAAAATAGCCAATTTTTTATGGATATTCAGCAAACTATTTCCAATCTTAGAGATGATCTCAATCAGCATAATTACAATTATTATGTTTTAGATACACCAACAATTTCCGATTTTGAATTTGATCAAAAGCTAAAACGACTTCAAGAATTAGAAGCTCAAAACCCAGAGTTTTTTGATGAAAATTCTCCAACACAACGTGTTGGTGGAACAATTACTAAAAATTTTGAAACCATCGTGCACGATTATAGAATGTATTCATTGGATAATTCTTATTCTAAAGAAGACCTGATAGATTGGGAAACTAGAATTCAAAAAGTACTCGGAAATGTTGCTTTGGAATATACTTGTGAATTGAAATACGATGGTGCGTCCATTTCTATTACCTATGAAAATGGAAAATTAATTCGAGCCGTTACTCGCGGTGATGGTTTTCAAGGGGATGATGTTACGAATAATATTAAGACCATAAAATCAATTCCACTTCAATTGAAAGGGAATTTTCCAAAAAGATTTGATATTCGTGGCGAAATTGTACTGCCTTTTGAAGGTTTTGCAAAAATGAACCAAGAATTAATAGAAATTGGAGAAACTCCCTACTCAAATCCAAGAAATACCGCTTCGGGAAGTTTGAAACTTCAAGACAGTAGTGAAGTTGCCAAACGACCACTCGAATGTCTGCTTTATTTCATTGTGGGAAATCATCTTGGTTTAAAAACACAGTTTGAAAGTTTAGAAGCCGCTAGAAACTGGGGTTTCAAAGTGCCAAAAGAAGCAAAATTAGCATCAAATTTAGAAGAAGTTTTTGCATTTATTGAATATTGGGATAAGCACCGACATGATTTACCTTATGAAACTGATGGAGTTGTGATTAAAGTAAATAGTTTTCAACATCAAGACGAATTGGGCTACACAGCAAAAGCACCACGATGGGCAATGGCATATAAATTTAAAGCTGAAAGAGTTTCCACTACTTTAAATTCAATTGTGTATCAAGTGGGAAGAACAGGCGCGATTACGCCAGTGGCTAATTTAGAACCAGTTCAATTAGCAGGAACAATTGTAAAAAGAGCTTCATTGCACAATGCCGATCAGATTGAAAAATTAGATATTCGTGTTGATGATACTGTTTTTGTAGAAAAAGGCGGCGAAATTATTCCTAAAATTATTGGCGTTGATTTTGAAAAAAGGGCTTCAATCTCGAAACCAACAACTTATATCACAAATTGTCCTGAGTGTAACACCAAATTGAATAGAGTAGAAGGTGAAGCGAATCATTATTGTCCAAATTTTTATGGTTGTCCACCACAAATTATAGGAAGAATTGAACATTATATTTCTAGAAAAGCAATGGATATTGACGGACTTGGTGGCGAAACGATAGCTTTGCTTTTCAATAATGGTTTAGTAAAAAATTATGCTGATTTATATGAATTGACCGTGGAACAAATTTTACCATTAGATAGAATGGCGCAAAAATCGGCAGAAAATTTAGTCAATGGCGTTCAGAAATCTAAAGAAATTCCATTTGAAAGAGTTTTATATGCCATCGGTATTCGCTATGTTGGTGAAACTGTAGCCAAGAAATTAGCCAAACATTACAAAACTATTGAGGCATTGCAACAAGCAACTTTAATGGATTTGGTTTTGGTTGATGAAATTGGAGAAAAAATTGCACAAAGTGTGATAGCCTTTTTTGAAAACGATGAAAATGTAACTACCATAAATCGATTAAAAAAGTATGGTGTGCAATTGGAAATTATTGAAAAAACAAACCCAAATGCAACTTCAATATTAAATGGAAAAACATTCGTTGTTTCTGGTGTTTTTAGTTTGTTTTCTAGAGATGAATTAAAACAATCTATTGAAGATAATGGAGGCAAGGTAGGCAGCTCTATTTCTACGAAAACAAATTTTGTAATAGCAGGTGAAAATATGGGTCCAGCAAAATTAGACAAAGCAAATCAATTGAAAATTCCTATTATTTCTGAAAATGAATATGTTAACTTGTTGAAAAATGGAATTGAATAAAAAAAAACACTATTTTAACAACATTAATTTGATTAAGATGTCTGATAAAGAAGCTAAAATTCCATTACATCTATTTGTTGTTTCAAGTTTAGTCTATATAATTTCTAACTTTATGGAAATAGAAATAGTTGGTTTATTAGTTAAACCAATAATTATTCCATCTATTTTTTTCTATTATTTAATGACTAAAAAGAATAATATTAATATTTCTTTTTCATTAATTTTTATATTGTTTTTTATTGGAGATATGATTATTATGCTCTATTCGCAAGAATTTATGAGTTTAATATTAGCACCATTTATGTTTTCATACATCATTCTCTTGAAATTTATTTTTGAAGATATAAATTTTAAAGCAAAAAGTATTTATACTATTTTTTATGCAGAATTAGTGTTTGTACTACTGAGTTTAATTCTTTATTACATTTTGGATTTACCTGTAGATAAGGTTATTAATAATAACATACTTTTTCTTTTTTATGGAATTTTATTGATAACTTTAGTAACAATTTCAACCTATACTTATTTAAGTAATCAAAACTTTAACACACTTAATTTGTTGTTGATGGCAATAGCAATGCTGACTTCAGATTTGTTGTATTGTATCAATAAGTTCATTTTTAGTTTTTATATTATTGATAGTTTGAATTTGCTAGCACAGTTTGCTTCCTATTATTTTATGGTTGTTTATTTTAATTCACGAATAAATACAAACACAATTTTGCATTTAAAAAGAGAATAAATGAAACGTTTTCTTGGAAAAAAAATATTTCGTCTTTTTATCATTGCTTACTTTACAGTAGCTATGATAGAAATTGTTGCGGAATATTTTAATGATAAAACTCTAGTTACCCTATTCAAACCAATTTTGATTCCATTATTGATAGGTTACTATTTTTATAAATCAAGAAAAAGAAGTTTTTTATTTATTGTAGCTCTTGTTTTTTCTTGGATAGCTAATATTTTTTTTATTAACGACACCATAAATTATATCATTTTAGGATCTGTTTTTTTCTTAATATATAGAGTGATAATTATTTATTTAGTGATTCGAATGGTAAAAATGCCAAGTAAATTACCATTATTAATTGGGGCAATTCCGTTTCTTTTCATTTATGCAACTACTTGCTTTTTAACCTTTGAGGATTTTGGTGAAAACATTTTTTTGTTTATCATTCATGGAATATTTATCATCTTTTTAGGTGGTTATAGTTTAGGAAGTTATATTGTATATTCCTCCAAAACTAATTTAATCCTCTTTTTAAGTACAATGCTATTCGCTTTATCTCAGTTTGTATTTGTGCTAAAAATTTATTCAGAATATGTTTATTTTTTACACGCATTAGCGATGTTGCAATTTGTAGTGGCACAATACTTATTGACCAAGTTTATGCATCTAAAGGAAAAACCAAAATCAAAATATGAGTTTGCAAATACTATAAACGAATTGTGAAAAACATTATGGTAAGTAAATTAAACATCCTAAAAGGTTTTACAATATTGTATTTTATTATTTCAATTATTGAAATAACAGCAGAATATTTGTCTAATAAGGCTATGATTATAGCGCTAAAACCTTTAATACCATTAGTAATAATTATTTTATATTTTATTGAAAGCAATAAAAAAAATAAGCTCTATGTAGTTGCAATGTTTTTTTCAATACTTACTAACCTATTGTTTATTCCAAGTATTGCTGTTTTTCTTTTTTATGGAATAATAGCTTTTTTAATACATCGAATTATTATTATCTATTTGTTAGTAAAAATAAACCCTATCAAAGATTTCATTCCTTTTTTATTAGCAACAGCTCCTTTTCTGTTGGTTTTCTTTTATTTATTTATAGAAACAGAAAACATCCCCGAAAACAGTTATGCCATTTTAGTATTACAAAACATATTAATGTCAATATTTGCAGGAATTGCGCTGTCTAATTATGTAATGAATGACAACAAACAAAATTCAATTCTATTAATAAGTGCATTCCTTTTTGTATTACTTCAATTTGTGATTTTTATAGAAAAATATTTTTTAATCTATGAATTAAAAGAAATTTTTAGACCGATGGCAATGCTGTTGAATGTTTTCGCTTTTTACACTCTATTTAGATATATAATTGAAACAGAAAAATTAAACAACGATTGATTTGGCTTTACTTGATATTGAATTATTTTCATCAAAATAAAAATCTATTCGACCAAGATTTAAACCATAACATCCTACTTGATTAACAATAACCTTTTCACCAATATTATTATCTAAAACAGTAGGTTTGTTTAAAAAAGTATGTGTATGACCGCCAATAATTAAATCAATATCTTTAGTTAATGTAGCCAATTTTAAATCACAAATTTTATCAGGCTCATTTTTATATTGATAACCAATATGCGATAAGCAAATAACCAAATCACATTTGTAATTATGTTTTAAAATTCTTGCCATATCTTGAGATACTTCAACAGGATTGTTATAAATAGTTTCTTTATAATTCTTTTTATCTACTAAACCATCCAATTCAACACCCAATCCAAAAACACCAACTTTAATTCCATTTTTGTTAAATAGTTTATAAGGTTTCACTTTTCCGTCTAAAACCGTGTTTTTAAAATCATAATTAGCAGAAACAAAATCAAAATTTGCGTTGGGTAATTGTGCAAATAAGCCATCGATTCCGTTGTCAAAATCATGATTGCCAATGGTTGCCAAATCATATTTCATCATACTCATCAATTTAAACTCCAATTCGCCACCATAATAATTAAAATATGGTGTTCCTTGAAAAATATCGCCTGCATCGAGTAGCAATACATTTGAATTTTCCTTGCGAATAGCATTTATTAGTGCCGCTCTTCTAGCAACACCACCGCCATTAGGGTTTTTGGGATGATTTGGAGGAAAAGGATCAATATAACTATGAACATCATTCGTATGTAAAATAGTCAGATGCTTGGTGTTTAAAGTTGTAAAACTACTTAGAGAAACTCCCGTTAAACCAACTAAAGCAGAAGTAGCCGCTGTTTTTTGAATAAATTCTCTTCTTTTCATATTTTATGAATTTATTTCTAATTTTCTTTTTTAACTCTAATAGATTGACTTGCAATAATTTCGTTATGAGTCTTGAAATAGTCAATAATCATATTTCTTAATTTGTAGTCTAAATCATATTTATCAATTGCTTTTTTAAAGAAAAGCATATTATCACCACCATTTAGCAAATAATCCGAGGTTACAACATAATAAACTTCTTTTAGATCAAGTTTTTTTCCTTGAATAAAAATGTTTTTTGGATTGTTGTCTTTATCAATAGTAAAAGTCATACCACTTAGAGGATGTGGTTTTTTCTCTGAAATAAAGTATTGTATCATTTCGAGTAATTGTTCGCCTTTTAATCCAACAACAAAGGCCGAATTTTCAAAAGGCATTACTTCATAAGCAGTTCGAGCAGTAACATCTCCAGCCGAAATTATTGAGCGAATACCACCATGATTTAAAAAACAAATAGCAATATTTTTATTCTCTTTCAATTTAAATATAGGAGTAGCCATTTCTAAAGTAATGTCTGAAATGAAGTTTCCCATTGGTGTTTGCCATTCACCATTTTTATCCAATGTTTTAGGAGCATGTGATAATACTAAATTTAAATCGCTATCAATATGTTCTCTATATGGTTTTACAAAGCTTTCAATTTCAGTGCTTTCTGATAATGTGTCGGTAATTTCAATATTTTTACCTTCAATTTTACTGACCAACTGTTTTTTTTCGGCACAAGAAAAAAGAATAAAAAATGTTAATATTAAAACAATTTGTTTCAATACAACGTTATAGTTTTTTAGTTTTACCATCGCTAATACTAGTAAATTTTAGTAAATTTGTAACTTAAGTAAAGGTACTATGTTTTTAAATCATATCAAGGAATTTCTATTTAAAAAAATAGTTAAAAAAAACATAACCAACGTCAAAAACACACCTAATGATTTGTTAATCAAAACTGTTGGGATTATTTTTGATGAGAATTATTTTTACGAAAAAGAAGGCTTGTTAAATGAATTGAAAAAAAATGGAATTGTTGAAAATAATTGTAGCATCCTAGTTTTTAAAAATAATAGTAAAAAAAATGAAACTTTTAGTTATCCTATTTTCACCTATAATGATATTGGTTGGAGTGGAAGTATTTTAAAAAAAGAAGTGCAACATTTTATCAGTCAACCTTTTGATTTATTGATAAGTTATTATGACACAGAAAAAGCCGCTTTATTATCCATTACTAATCAATCAAAAGCCAATTTTAAAGTTGGGTTTTCTACAATCGATAAACGATTAAATCATTTTATGATTACTACAAATGCAGAAAATTACAAGGTATTCATCGATGAACTTTTTAAATATTTAAAGATTTTAAACAAAATATAACATGCAATCATTAATTGGAACTGGCGTTGCGCTAGTAACTCCGTTCAACAAAGATTTTTCAATAGATATTGAAGGCTTAAAACGAATTGTGAATTTTCAAATAGACAATGGAATTGATTATTTAGTAATTTTGGGAACAACAGCAGAAAATGCTACTTTAACTTCTGATGAAAAAGAAATAGTTATAAAAACTATTGTTGAAACCAATAAAAAAAGATTACCACTAGTACTTGGTGTTGGTGGAAATGACACTCTAAAAACAATAAAAGAATTACAGTCTAGAGATTTGTCAGATTTTGACGCAATACTTTCTGTTTCACCTTATTATAATAAACCAACTCAAGAAGGAATTTACCAACATTATAAAGCAATTGCTGAAGTTTCACCTTTGCCAATTATTTTGTATAATGTTCCAGGAAGAACAGCAAGCAATGTTTTACCTTCAACGGTAATTCGATTAGCAAATGATTTTAAAAATATTGTTGCCATCAAAGAAGCTGCTGGTGATATTGTACAAGCCATGCATTTGATTCACAATAAACCAAAAGATTTCTTAGTGATTTCTGGAGACGATATGATAACTTTACCCATGATTTTAGCTGGAGGAAGTGGTGTTATATCTGTGATAGCTGAAGGTTTTCCAAAAGAATTTTCCGAAATGGTTCACTTAGGTTTAAACAGAAAAGTAGATGATGCTTATAAAATTCATTATCAATTATCAAAAGCTATCGACATGATTTTTGAACAAGGAAATCCAGCGGGAATTAAAGAAGTTTTTAAACATCTCGGAATTTGCGAAAACACGGTAAGATTGCCATTGGTTTCTGTGAATGACGAATTGTCAAATCGTATTAAAATATTTATAAACAACCTTTATTCTGCTTAGATTTTTTAGTACATAAAAAAATATTTTGTATTCCATAATTAATACCTAAATTTGCAGTTGGTTTTAAAAGTGTGCAAAGTCAATAAAACCATTAGTAACCAAACAATAAATGAAAAAAATATTTATCCTTTTTGCTTTTATTACGCTTTTTTCTTCTTGTAATCAGTATCAAAAAGCATTAAAATCGGAAGACATATCCGTTAAATTTATTGAAGCTACAAAACAATATGATGCTGCAAAGTACAGTAAAGCTATTCGTTTATTCGAACAAATTGCACCAGCCTATAAGGGCAAACCAACAGCTGAGCGTTTATTTTATATGTATTCACAATCATTATACAAAACAAAACAATATTATTTAGCTGGATACCAATTTGAAAGTTTTGCTGCAAGTTATCCTAAAAGTGAAAAGGTTGAGGAGGCTTCATTTCTTGGCGCAAAATGTTTTTCAAAATTGTCACCTGTTTATAGTTTAGACCAAGTAGATACCTATAAAGCTATTGATAAATTACAAAGTTTTATTGATAAATACCCAAACTCTACCTACATGAATGAAGCAAATAGTGTTGTTAAAGAGCTTCGTGAAAAACTAGAGAAAAAAGCATTTGAAATTGCAAAACAATACAATACTATTTCCGATTTTAAATCAGCAATGGTTGCTTTTGATAATTTTATTTTAAATTATCCTGGAACACCTTACAAAGAAAAAGCTTTATTTTATAAGTTTGATTCGGCATATCAATTAGCTATTAACAGTGTTCCTGCTAAAATGGAAGAACGATTATTGGATGCAAAAAAAATGTACAATAATTTGATTAAATTTAATAATTCTTCGGAATTTAAAGATAAAGCCGATACGATGTTGGCAAGAATAGATAATGATTTAAAACAATTTTCTAAAATAAATTAGTGATGGATTTAAAAAAGACGAATGCTCCTGTAAACACAATTACCTACAACAAAAGTGTAATTGAAGAAAGAACAGGAAATGTGTATGAAGCAATTACCATTATGGCAAAAAGAGCCAATCAAATTAATTCTGAAATTAAAAAAGAATTAATTGAAAAATTGGAAGAATTTGCTACCTACAATGATAGTTTAGAAGAAGTATTTGAAAACAAAGAACAAATTGAAGTTTCTAAGTTTTATGAAAAACTTCCTAAACCTCATGCTCTAGCCGTTCAAGAATGGTTAGATGATAAAATCTATTACAGAGATACTAACCAAGACTAAATAAAATGTCAGTTTTAAGCGGAAAAAAAATAGTTCTCGGAGTTTCCGGTGGTATTTCTGCCTATAAAACAGCAACATTAGTAAGATTATTTATAAAAGCAGGTGCAGAGATACAAGTTGTCATGACACCTGCTTCTAAAGATTTTGTTACACCGTTAACATTATCTACTCTTTCCAAAAATCCTGTTCATTCAACTTTTTACAACGATGAAGATGAGAATGCCCAATGGAATAATCATGTAGAGCTAGGTCTTTGGGCAGATTTTATGATTATTGCACCAGCAACAGCCAATACACTTTCTAAAATGGCAACAGGCAACTGTGACAATATACTTATTGCAACCTATCTTTCTGCCAAATGTCCTGTTTACTTTGCGCCAGCTATGGATTTGGACATGTACAAACACAAGTCAACGCTACACTCTTTTGAGAGATTAAAGGAGTATGGAAACATCATGATTCCAGCAGAATCAGGTGAATTAGCCAGTGGTCTTTTTGGCGAAGGAAGAATGGCAGAACCCGAAAATATTATTTCATTTATTGAAATGGATATTCAAAGTAAATTGCCACTTCGAGGTAAAAAAATCTTGATTACCGCTGGACCAACGTATGAAGCTATTGATCCTGTTCGCTTTATTGGAAATCACTCTTCTGGGAAAATGGGTTTTGATATTGCAAATGAAGCTGCCAAACAAGGTGCTGAAGTAATTCTAATTTCTGGACCAACACATCAAACCTTAAAATATTCAAGCATAAATTTAATAAAAGTCATTTCAGCTGAAGACATGTATCAAGCTTGTCAAACTTATTTTGGCAACGTTGACGTAGCTATTTGTGCAGCAGCAGTTGCTGATTATAAGCCAAAAGTTGTTGCTGACCAAAAGATTAAAAAATCGGATGCTGAGTTTTCTATTGCACTTGAAAAAACTAAGGATATTTTAGCATCATTAGGAAAAGAAAAGAAACATCAATTTTTAATAGGTTTCGCTTTAGAAACCGAAAATGAAATTGAAAATGCTAAATTAAAAATTCAAAAGAAAAACTTGGATTTAATAGTTTTAAATTCATTACAAGATAAAGGCGCAGGATTTGGAAAACCCACTAATAAAGTTACTTTTATAGATAAAAATTTCAAAATTGAGCCAAAAGAATTGAAATCAAAAGAACTTGTTGCAGAAGATATTTTGGAAAAAGTTGTCTTAAGTTTTAATAATTGAAACAAAAGTTATACTTTTAATTCCATTCTTTCGTTATACTATAAATCCGAATCATGAAAAAAATTATTGTTTTTATATTTTTATGTGTTACAAATTTTTCAAATGGACAACAACTCAATTGTACCATCCAAATCAACACTGATAAAGTAGCTACTACAAATGTTCAGTTGTTTAAAAACATGAAAACTTCCATTACTGATTTTGTAAATAAAACCGATTGGACAGGTGAAACATTAAAACAGCATGAAAAAATAAATTGTTCGATGGTAATTATCATCAATAGTTTTGAGGATAATAATTTTTCGGCTTCAATACAGGTGCAATCAACAAGACCAATATTTAATTCTACTTATTCATCACCCGTATTCAATTACAATGACAATGACTTTGGGTTTAGATATACCGAATTTGAAAATCTAATTTTCAATCCTTCAACCTTCGATTCCAACTTAGTATCAGTATTGGCTTATTATAGCTATATGATTTTAGGTTTTGATGGCGATACTTATGCCTTAAATGGTGGCACAAAAAACTTTGAAATTGCGCAACAAATACTAACGACTGCACAACAAAGCGGTTATAAAGGTTGGAGTCAATCAGACGGTACTCAAAATCGCTTTTTCTTGATAAATGACATGTTATCAGGAACATTTGATTCTTTTAGAGACACAGAGTATGCCTATCACAGGCAAGGTTTAGACCTAATGACCGATGATGTTAAAATTGCTAAAGAAAATGTAATGAGTGCTATTAATTTATTAGCAAAATTATATTCGGTAAGACCAAATGCCTTTCTAACTCGTGTTTTTTTTGATGCCAAAGCCGATGAAATTGTCTCTATACTTTCTGGTGGACCAAGCGTTACTTTAGCAACTATGGTTGATACTTTAAATAGAATTTCGCCAATCAATTCCAATAAATGGGCAACTATTAAGATTTAATTCCTTTATTACAAATACTTTTATGATTGCTTCACTTTCAATTGAAAACTTTGCTTTGATTGAAAAATTAGACATTAATTTTTCAGAAGGCTTTTCGGTGATTACAGGTGAAACGGGTGCTGGAAAATCAATACTTCTTGGAGCTTTAGGTCTTTTAATGGGAAAACGCGCTGACTTGTCTTCGCTTAAAAATGAGCAAGAAAAATGTATTGTTGAAGCTTCATTTTCTATCAAAAAATATAGCATACAAACTCTTTTTCAGGATAATGATATTGATTATGAAGACGAAACAATAATTCGGAGAGAAATTCTTCCTTCAGGAAAATCGAGAGCTTTTATAAACGATACTCCGGTTACTCTAAACGTTTTACAAGAGATTAGCCTTCATTTAATAGACATCCATTCGCAACATCAAAACCAAGAATTGAACGATGAGAACTTCCAAATTGAAATCCTTGATGTATTAGCGAACAATATGGCTTTGGTTTTGGAATATCAATCCAGCCTAGAAGACTTCAACCTTGCGAAAGGCAAACTGAAGCAGCTAGTAACTCAAAAGAATAGTGCTTCCAAGGAACAAGATTACAACTCATTTCTTCTAGAAGAATTAATTGCTGCCAACTTAATTGCTAGCGAACAAGAAGAACTTGAAGCGGAATTGGAGAAGCTAAGCAATGTTGAAGCTATCAAAGAAAATATAGAAAAATCTATTGCTATTGCAACCGAAGAACAAATAGGTGTCATTCAGAATTTAAAAGAAATTAAAGCGGCTATTGCCAAAATTGCTGCACTATCTAATGATTATGCAGTTTTGTTCGAAAGAATTTCGAGCACAATTATTGAACTTGATGATATTATTTCGGAATTGAATGCTGAACACGATAAACTAACCCACGATCCTGAACGGTTGGAATTCATCAATCAAAAACTGCAACTGTTGTATTCGTTGCAAAAAAAGCATCAAGTAAAAACAGTTGAAGAATTGATTACCATTAAAAATGATTTGGACGCTCAGTTCAGTTCGTTTGAAGATATCGACAATCAGATAGAGCAACTAACGCTTCAAGTTGAGGCGTTGAAAACAAAGACAGACGGTATTGCTACAACCATTTCATCCAATAGAGCAGGAGTAGTACCGAGTTTAGAAGATCAACTTATCAAAATTTTGGCACCTTTAGGAATGCCCAACGCACGGTTTAAGTTTGAAATAAACGCAACCGAAACCTACTTTGAATCGGGTAAAGATGAAATACAGCTGTTATTTTCGGCCAATAAAGGCACTAACTTTGGTCTGCTTAAAAAGATTGCTTCGGGCGGAGAAATGTCCCGAATTATGCTTGCTGTAAAATCCATCTTGGCACAAACAAAGAAATTGCCAACCATTATATTTGACGAAATAGACACCGGAATATCTGGAGATGTGGCTAACAAAATGGCCGACATAATGTCGAAAATGAGTACAGATTTGCAACTTTTTGCCATAACACACTTGCCACAAATCGCTTCTAAAGGCAAAAACCACTACAAAGTCTTTAAATATATAAAGGACGAAAACACTTTTACCGAAATTAAAAAGCTTGACAAAACTGAACGTATAAACGAGATTGCAGAAATGATTTCTGGAAAAAACTTAACCGAATCGGCAATCACTCATGCCAAAGCTTTATTAAGCTAGTCTCTAAAAACAGCCATTTGAGTTTTTTTGTTTAAAAAATCAAACAAAAAAAAGCCTCTAGTATCGTTTTTATTTACACACAAAAATATAAATTGATTACTTTTGTACAGTAACTATAAAAACCCAACATTATGATTATAGAACCAAGAATGCGCGGATTTATTTGTTTGACTGCTCATCCTGATGGATGTGCTAAGAATGTAAAAAATCAAATTGAATACGTTAAATCTAAAGGAAAGATAGACGGTGCCAAGAAAGTTTTAGTCATCGGAGCTTCTACTGGTTTTGGTTTAGCCTCTCGAATTTCAAGCGCATTTGGATGCGACGCCGCAACAATAGGTGTCTTCTTCGAAAAAGAACCATCTGAAGGAAAGACCGCAACTCCGGGTTGGTACAACACTGCTGCCTTTGAGACAGAGGCAACTAAAGCAGGTCTTTATGCCAAAAGCATCAATGGCGATGCCTTTTCTGATGAAATAAAGCAAAAAACCATCGATTTGATTAAGAAAGACTTAGGTCAAGTTGACTTAGTCATTTATAGCTTAGCATCTCCAGTTCGTATGCATCCAAAAACTGGTGTTTTGCACCGTTCTTCGTTGAAACCAATTGGTCAAAAGTTTACTAACAAGACCGTAGATTTTCACACTGGAACTGTATCTGAAGTTTCCATCGAACCTGCTAATCAAGACGATATTGACAATACTGTTGTAGTGATGGGTGGCGAAGACTGGGCTATGTGGATGAACCAAATGAAAGAAGCTGGCGTGCTAGCAGAAGGAGCAATGACCGTTGCTTATTCGTATATCGGTCCAGAAGTTACCGAAGCGGTTTACCGAAAAGGTACCATCGGACGTGCAAAAGACCATCTTGAAGCAACAGCTTTCGAAATCACGAAAGACTTGGCATCAATCAATGGAAAAGCATATGTGTCGGTAAACAAAGCATTGGTAACCCAAGCAAGTTCGGCAATTCCAGTGATACCTTTATACATTTCGTTGTTGTATAAAACCATGAAAGCAAAAGGAATACACGAAGGATGCATTGAGCAGATGCAACGATTGTATGCCGATAGGTTGTATGCAAATACAATTGCTTTGGATGAAAACGGGCGTATTAGAGTTGATGATTGGGAGATGAGAGATGATGTGCAAGCAGAAGTGTCTAAACTTTGGGAACAAGCTACTACCGATAATTTATCTGAAATTGGAGATTTAGCCGGATACAAAAACGACTTTTTAAATCTATTTGGATTTGGATTTGAAGGTGTTGACTATACAGCAGAAGCAAACGAAATGACGTTAGTTCCAAGTATTTAATTTTTTTAAATTTAAAGACTAAAAAAAACTCGCATTAATTACTTGCGAGTTTTTTTATTTTATCTTACTTTTATAGGATTAACTTTTTAAACTAATTTATATTATGAAAAAAATTACATTATTAATTTTAATGTTAGTTGGTTCAGTTTCTACTTCATTTGGTCAATTTACCGAAGGTTTTGAAACAGGAATTCCTCCAACATGGACTGTCATCAATGGTGGTGACACTAATACTTGGGAGCAGAATATAGATCCACTCTTTGTTTTGCGAGGTACTTCTTCTGCAACCATTTCGTTTTCATCTGATGCACATGATGATTATTTGATTACTCCAGCAATTGAAGTTGTAGCAGGTGTTAACGATCGTTTTTCGTTTTGGGCAAGAAGCTATGATCCTTTGTATCCAGAAGAGTTTGAACTTTTAATCTCTACAACAACACCTGATGCTGCTGGACTTATTGATTTTGTTGATATAGTAGCACCAGATAGTAGTTTGCCTACATATACTTTATATACGTATGATCTATCGGCTTATGTTGGGCAAGTAATCTATATTGGTATGCATTCTACTACTGCTGATATGTGGAAAATTTCGGTTGATAAAGTAGTAAATGATACTGCACCAACTGCTGTACCGGATTGTGCTGCAAACCCAATTTCAACTCCAAATGCTACTTGTGGTAATTTTGCTACTACACTTTCTTGGGATGAAAATGGTAGTGTTACAGGATATATTTTAACAGTTGGAACAACTACTGGAGGAACAGATGTTCTTGATGCAGTTGAAATAGGTGATGTTCTTTCTTATGTTCTTCCTACACAAGTACCTGGTACTTCTTATTATTGGACAGTTGTTCCAGTAAACGAAATTGGTCCAGCAACTGGATGTACCGAGAATACATATACTACTGCTGCTACAGGATGTTACTGTACTTCTGAGCCACTAAGTAATGATGGTTTAGGAATTACTAATGTTCTAGTTGGTACAACAAATTTCCCAACAGGTGATGTTACTTATTTTGATCATACCGCTACAGTAGCTGACTTAACACAAGGAATTAGTAATAATATCCAAATTTCTTTTGCAACAGGATATGATTACAACACTTATGTTTTAATTGATTTTAATGATGATTTTGATTTTGATGATGCTGGTGAAGTAGTATATACAGGTGTTTCATCTGCTGATAATCCGACTACATTGGATGCTTCATTCATTATGTCAGCTACAGCTGCATTAGGAGAACATAGAATGAGAATTGTAACCGCTGATGTTATGCCAACCTTAAATCCTTGTTATTCAGGAACATATGGTGTTACTTTAGATTTCACAGTAAATATTTTACCAGCTCCTGCTTGTATTCCTCCAACAGCACTTACGGCAACTAACATTACAGCCATTTCAGCTGATTTAGGTTGGACTGAAAATGGAACTGCAACATCTTGGGATATAGAGTGGGGTACTTTAGGATTTACAGCTACTGGAACACCAAATATTCCTGCTGCAACAAATACTCAGAATTTACCTGGATTATCACCAAATACAGCATATAGTTTTTATGTACGAGCAAATTGTGGTAGTTCTACAAGTAACTGGTCAGGACCATATACTTTCACTACTACTTGTGTAGCTGCTAACGTTCCATTTAGTCAAGATTTTGAATCAGCAACTGTTCCTGCTTTACCAAACTGTTCTTCCCAGCAAAATGTTGGAACAGGAAATTTATGGACTGTTCAAGCAAATGTTGAATATGGTTTTACAACTAAACATTTACGTTACAAATGGAATACAACAAATGCTGCAAACACTTGGTTTTTCACTCAAGGAATCAATTTAACAGGTGGTACAGCATATTCAATTTCTTATGACTATGGATCAACAGGAACAACGTTTCCAGAAAACCTAAAAGTTGCTTATGGAACTTCAAATTCTGCTGCAGCAATGACAACTGTTTTAGCTGATTATCCAGGAGTTGTTAATGCTACACCGCTTAATGCAATTGTAGAGTTTACACCAGATACTTCTGGTATCTATTATTTTGGATTTAATGCTTATTCAGATGCAGATCAGTTTTATCTATTTGTAGATAACATTGCTGTTGATGTAGCACTAGCAAATAACTCTTTTGATAATTCAAACTTTAGTTATTATCCAAATCCAGTAAAAAATGTTTTAAATTTATCATACAACCAAAACATTTCTCAAGTTGAAGTATTCAATTTATTAGGTCAAAAAATGGCTTCTAATTCTTTTGATGCTACAACTGCACAAGTAGATATGACAAGTTATACTTCTGGGATTTATTTAGTTAATGTTACTTCAAATAACACTACCAAAACCATAAGAGTAATTAAAGAATAAAAACTATTTTTTTTAGTAATTAACCACCTAGAAATAGGTGGTTTTTTTTTTTGAACTATCTTTGTTAAAAAAGTAACGAATGTTTTTTTCAATAATTATACCTGTCTATAATCGTCCAGAAGAATTAGAAGAATTACTTTCTAGTTTACTTTTATTAGAGTATAGCAAAGAATATGAAATTGTAATTATTGAAGACGGTTCGACTTTAATGTCGGATGGAATTTGCTCAAAATTTCAAAATAAACTAAATATTTCATATTACTACAAAGCAAACTCAGGACCAGGAGATTCTCGAAACTATGGAATGAAAGTAGCCAAAGGCGATTATTTTATTATTTTTGATTCTGATTGTTTAATTCCTCCAAATTATTTAAATGAAGTTGAAACAGAACTAGAATCAAACTTTGTGGATTGTTTTGGAGGTTCCGATGCAGCACATTCCTCGTTTACAAATATCCAAAAAGCAATTAATTTTGCTATGACATCGTTTTTAACCACAGGTGGTATTCGTGGTGGTTCTGAAAAAATAACTAAATTTCAACCAAGAAGTTTTAACATGGGTATTTCTAAAGTTGCATTTGAAACCTCAAATGGTTTTGGTAATATTCATCCAGGCGAAGATCCAGATTTATCCATTCGTCTATGGAAATTGGGTTTTAAAACTAGATTGTTTCCAAATGCATTTGTATATCATAAACGCAGAATTGATTGGGAAAAGTTTTCTACACAAGTAAATAAATTTGGCAAAGCAAGACCAATACTAGATTCTTGGTATCCAGAATACAGTAAAATTACTTTCTTTTTTCCAACACTTTTTGTTTTAGGATTTCTATTTTCGTTTATTATGACTTTTTTCGATGTGAATATTTTTATCATTTTATATTTTATATATTTTGTTCTAATAATAATAACATCAACCATTCAAAACCAATCAATTGCTATTGGTTTTTTATCAATTTATGCCGTCATCAACCAATTTTGGGGATACGGAATAGGATTTTTAAGTTCGTTTATAAGAGTTCGAATCTTAAAGCAACAACCTGTTAAAGCATTTCCTGAATTATTTTTTAAACCAAAATTATGACAAAAATAGTTGGATTAACTGGTGGTATTGGCAGTGGAAAAACTACTATTGCCAATTATTTTAAATCATTTGGCGTGCCAATTTACATTGCCGATGATGAAGCTAAAAAACTAATGCATTCTTCTAAAATTTTAAACAAAATAAAAAATCAATTTGGAGAAGAATTAGTTACAGACAAACAATTAAATAGAGAAAAACTAGCACAAATTGTATTTTCAAATCCCGAAAAACTAAGTCAATTAAATCAAATTGTTCATCCCGAAGTGAAAAAACATTTTTTAAAATGGTTTGAAAAGCAAAAAAAACATTCATATATCATCAAAGAAGCAGCCATTTTATTTGAAAGTAAAACAAATGAAGATTGTGATTATATTATTACTGTTGTTGCGCCAATTGAAACTCGAATTCAACGAATCTTAGAAAGAGATACTACTACTAGAGAGGCAATTTTAGAAAGAATGAAGAACCAATGGAGTGATGCAGACAAAGTTGCAAAAAGTGATTTTGTTATTCATAATGAAGATGTTAATGAAGCACTAAAAAAAACTTATGATATTCATAATTTATTGAATAATCTCTAAAAGAAACCTAAATTGTTAATGTTTGGTTAATGTTTTTATAGCTTAAATGTTAAAATACTAAATTTGTTTAATGAATAAATTGTTTTTCAGACTACTGGTACTATTAATGAGTCTATCCTTAATTGGTATTATCCTTGTACAGGTTTATTGGTTTGATACATCTTTTAAAAATAATGATGAACAATTCAAATTTCATGCAAAACAAGTTCTTGGAAATGTTGCCCAAAAGTTAAATAATATTGAAGCTTATGATTTTTATCAAATCTATAATAAAGTAAAAGACAGTATTGGCAAGACACCACAAAAAAGCGATTTTTTGGAGTTGCGTTTTTATCAAAGAGATGTTAGAACTAATGAAACGATTGTATATTCAAACAGCATAACTTCAGAAGATTACGGAATAACTTCTGCTTATTATAATAAAAATATTGAGCCTTATAAAATCAAAAACTATACTTCGAAACGAAAAACAGAAGTGTATAGTGGTTCTGTGGATAACACCTTAAAACCTAATGTTTCTCCTGATTTAAAGATAGAAAAATCGGGAAAACTAGATTTATTAGATAATGCTCAGTTTGAAACATTTTATAAAGATATTGCTGCATTAAAGCCAATTCAAGATAGAATAAGTAATGATGCTCTACAGAAATTATTATCCAATGAATTAAAGATTTATGGTGTAAATACTCCTTTTGAATATAGTATTTATAGTAATGGATTAGCTACTAAGATTCAATCAGAAGCATTTAGGTACGACAAAGATGCAGTATATTCAATTCCAATTTATGTAGATAATGAAGGAACAAATAAATATCAATTGCTTATTAGCTTTCCACAAAAAAAGAAGTTTTTAATTTCTGAATTGATTGGTATTGCAGTGCTTTCAACCATATTTACTCTGATTATCGTTATTGCTTATTCTAGTGCTTTGAGTCAATTAATCAAACAAAGACAAATTTCTGAAATCAAAACCGATTTCATTAATAATATGACACACGAGTTTAAAACACCAATTGCAACCATTAATTTAGCATTGGATGCCATTAAAAATCCAAAAGTATTTGAAGACAAAGAAAAAGTAAACCGATATCTTCAAATGATTAAGGACGAAAATAAAAGGATGCACGCTCAAGTTGAAAATGTGTTGCGCATCTCAAAGTTGGAAAAGAAAGAACTCGATATAGAAAAAGAAAATAATGATATACATGATATTCTTGAAGATGCTATTGAACATGTAAATTTGATTGTTGAAGATAGAGAAGGTAGTATTATCAGACATTTCAATGCAACTAGAACATCAGTTTTATTGAATGATGTACATTTTACAAATGTTATGGTCAACATTTTAGATAATGCGATTAAATACTCTTCAAATATTCCGATGATAGAAGTTTTTACCGAAAATGTAAAAGAATTTATTATTATCAAAGTAAAAGACAACGGAATAGGAATGAGCAAAGTGGCACAAAAAAGGATTTTTGAAAAATTTTATAGAGAACATACTGGAGATGTTCACAATGTAAAAGGTCACGGATTAGGATTAGCCTATGTAAAACGAATAGTTGAAGACCACAACGGAGAAGTTTATGTAGAAAGTGAAAAAGGAAAAGGAAGTACATTTATAATAAAGTTACCACTGATTAATTAAAATAAACGCTATGGAAAATAAAAATAAAATATTGCTGGTTGAAGATGATCAAAATTTTGGAATTGTATTGAGAGAATACCTTACACTACATGATTTTGAAGTGACTTTGGCAAAAAACGGAATGGAAGGATTTGAAAAATTTAAAAAAGACAATTTCGATTTATGTATCTTGGATGTCATGATGCCTTATAAGGATGGATATACCTTGGCAAAAGAAATTCGTGAAAAAAACAAAGACATACCATTAATCTTTCTTACTGCAAAGACCATGAAAGAAGATGTGATGAAAGGTTATAAAGTTGGAGCCGATGACTACCTAAACAAACCATTTGATTCAGATGTTTTGTTGATGAAAATCAAAGCGATAATTCAACGCAAAGCATCGGAAAATAAAAATGAACCTGCTAAATTTGAATTTGAAATTGGAAAGTTTCATCTGAATTCAAAATTAAGATTCTTAACTTTTGATAAAGGAGAACCAATAAAATTATCGCCAAAAGAATCAGAATTGTTAAAAATGATGGCAATTTATGAAAATGATTTAATGCCAAGAGAATTAGCATTAACCAAGATTTGGAGAGAAGATAATTATTTCACTTCTAGAAGTATGGATGTCTATATCGCAAAATTGCGTAAATATTTAAAAGACGATCCAAATGTTGAAATCTTAAACATTCATGGTGAAGGTTTCCGATTGGTGATAAAAAAATAATAGGGTAGAAGAATGGCTTTCAAAATTTTGAAAGCCATTCTTTACTTAAACACTATTTGTAAAGCAAAATTAGTTTTTTCGTTGCTTTGCACTTTGTATATTGATTTTTTATTTTCAGTTTTTTCTTGAATGTCAAAAATATCATTTAAAGACAATTCTTTAAGATAATTCATTTCAAAACTTTGAATTTCTTTTTGAAAAATCGTTTCTACGGAGACGTAATTTAAACACCATTCAAGATATTTAACGCTATTAGCATGATTTACAATATCCAAATCAGAAAGTTGTACTTTTTGAGTAGCAATTGTTTCAAAATCATGTTGTAATTCTATCTTAGAAAAAGGCTCGTTAGTGGCTCTTTCAGCAAACTTCTCAAAATGTTCATGTGCTAAAGCTAAAGATTCGGGTCTTCGGGTATTAGTATTCATAACAACCCAAAATGTTTCGCAGCCAACAAGCTTTTCATCACCTTGATAGATTTCTAAACAACGAATCGAACGTGAATTCTCTAATGAATTAACCCAAGTTTTAACTGTTATTTTATCTTTCCATTTGGGCAAACGATGAATTTCAACTCGCATTTTACTCAAAACCCAAGCTTGATGATATACCTGCATATCTCTAAAGCTAATGCCACCAATTTCTGAATGCAAAGCAGCCGTAAGCTGAAGGATATTGCACAAATCAGTATATTTCAAATAGCCATTTGGGTAACATTGCAAAAAGGTAATTTTCCATTCTTTTTGGAGCCTTGAAGTAAAATCTGGTGAAATGGGCATATCGTTGTGATGTTTATTGTAAATAATACTAAGATTACATGAATTTATATCCTAAACCAATTTGTATTTGATTTGACCTACTAAAATATTCTTGAAGCGATTCTGTTGTATTCACTTCGTAAACATTGTTTATGTAATTTATATTTAGACAAATAGCATTTTTTTTGTTTATATTATAATTTATAGAAGCACCAATCCTAAATTCATTTCCATCTTGTTTTCCGCGTCTTTTTCCACCTTTTTTAATTACTAGTTCAGAAGAACCAAAACCAATTATAGGTGAAAAAGAAATCTTTTTCATTACTTCAAATTCATATGATAAAAAAGCAAAGTAAGAATTGTGTTTTGAAATTGGATAATTACCAATTAATTCTGTTTTTTCCACATTATATTCATCACTATCAGTACCAAATCCGAAATAAAAACCTTTAAATGTGAGCAAACCCAATTGGGCAGAAAATCCAATATTTGATGAATGTGCATCAGCTAAGGCTGTATTTCCATATTGGAAAGGTGCATTGAAACCAATAAAAAAATAAGGTTTAAAATCTAACTTAGAATCTTTAGTCAATATTTTTTCTTCTTGGCTGAAAGCATTATGAAAACTCGATGAAATTATGAAAATATAAATCAATTTTATTACTTTCATCATTAATAATTTATTGTTGTTTCAAAATTTTCATCGCCAATAAGATATTCGTTTGAGAAACTTTCAATAGTTCCAGATTGAATATTTTTTACTTCATAAAGCAATTGAATGGATTGATTTTTTTTTATAAAAAATGCACTTTGATTGATATAATTTTCATTTTCAGGATAATAACTAGCAACACTTGAATAAATACCTTCTATTTTAGAAGAAATTATTTTTTTATTCATATTTGTTGTAAAATAATTTACAGACATATAAATTGCTTCTTCGTAAGTTAACTTATAAATTTTAGGAATTATTAGTTCAAAATTTTCAAAATCTTTTTTTTCAATATTATTAATCGAAATGGTTTCAAATCCTAAATTTTCATCAAAAGGAGTACTTATGTTTATTTTATATTGATCAAAAATAGGTGATGGAAAAACCAATCTAATGTTCCCATTTTCATCCGAAGTACCATAACTTATTGTTTCAGAACTTGAATTATATCCAAAGTTATTATAAACATTAATGTTTAATCTGATATTTTTTAAAGGCACATTATTAGAATTAACAACTTTCGTTTGAAAAACTAATCTTGTTTCTGCATCATAAGGAATTGTGCAAGAAAAGAATAAAAGCAAACCTAGAAAGGAAATTTTTTTCATAATAAATGAAACTATTATATGACTATTTATTCGAAGATGTAATCTTTTTAATTGGTTGCGTTAAATATCTTTAAAATTAGAAATTATCTCTTTTAAATCAGTTTTATAATCAACCCAAATTACATTTTCTGTTCGTTTAAACCAAGTAAGTTGTCTTTTTGCAAAACGTCTTGTGTTTTTTTTAATTTCGTCTGTGGCAAAATCTAATGTTATTTTTCCATCAAAATAATCAAACAATTCACGATAACCTACAGTTTGCAATGCATTCAGGGATTTGTTTGGGTATAATTTTTTTGCCTCTTCAAGCAAACCTTCTTTCATCATCATGTCAACTCTTTGGTTAATTCGGTCATACATAATTTCTCTTTCGGCTTCTAAACCAATAATGATAGGAGTGAAGTTCCTTTTGATTTTCTTCTGATTTAGAAAAGAAGAATACGGTTTCCCACTACCGATACAAACTTCAACAAATCGTTTCATTCGTTGTGGATTTTGTAAGGTTTGTGGGTTTTTAGTTTTTAATTCATTGTAATAACTACTATCTAATTCTTTTAACTTTTGCTGCATATAAACAATTCCAAACTGTTCAAAATCAGAATTTAATTTTAATCTAATGTTTTCATCAATATCTGGAAAATCATCAAAACCTTTTAGAACTGCGTCAACATACAAACCTGAACCGCCAACCATAATTTGAATGTTATTTTCTAAAAATAATTCATCTAATTTAGTAATCGCTTCTTTTTCAAAATCACCAACAGAATAATTTTCAAAAATAGATTTGTTTTGAATAAAATGATGCGTTGCATTATGTAGTTCTTTTTTATTTGGAACAGCGGTACCAATAGTCATTTCCTTATAAAATTGACGGCTATCACAAGAAATAATATCACAATCGAAATGTTTTGCTAATGAAATACTCAAAGCAGTTTTTCCAATTGCAGTTGGCCCGATTAGGGTTAGTAAATAATTATTTTTCATTTAAAATATGTCCACATTTTTGACAGTATTTTGCTTCATTCAAATGACTGTCTGAACCACATTCGAAGCAATGTTTTGTGTTTAAAGTTGTAATTGCAGTATTGTTTTTAGCTAATTCTGCTGTTACAATTCCAGTTGGTACGGCAATTATTCCGTAACCTAAAATCATTACAAAAGATGCAATAAACTGACCTAAAGGTGTAATTGGCGAAATGTCTCCGTAACCAACAGTAGTTAGGGTAACAATACACCAATAGATACTTGTTGGAATACTTGTAAAACCAGCTTCTCTACCTTCAACTACATACATAATTGACCCAATTATCACACAGCTAATTAATACAAAATACATAAAAACTACTATTTTTCCACGACTAGCAATAATGGAGTCTTTTAAATGCAAAGATTGAGAAGAAAACTTTGGATGGTTTAATATCTTGAACAATCTCAATAATCGTAAAACTCTAATAGCTGTAAAAACGCTTGTTCCAACAAAGAAAAAAGACAAATACATAGGTAGAATCGATAAAAAATCAATGATTCCATAAAAACTAAAAATATATTTGAAAGGCTTGTTAATAGTAATGATTCTTAAAATATATTCCACACTAAAAAAAAGAGTAATTATCCATTCCATTATTACCAATTGGTCATGATAATGAGCATCAAATCCTTTCACAGTTTCAAGCATTACAAACAGAACGCTTAGAAGTATTAAGCCTAGCAATATTAAATCAAACATTCTTCCCCAAAAAGTATTTGTACCATAAATGATAATGTGCGCTTTTTGACGAAATAAGGTATAAGATGATTTTGCTTTACTCATTATAGAGTTAGTTAATTATTCTAAGATATGTTAAAATTTTATGATTTTCATTACTTTATTCCTTTTTAAGTATCCTTGAATAATAGTTCGCGTATCCCGATTGTTTTGCATCGGAATGATAATGTTTTTTAGAATATCAACATTGTTTATTTGATAATTTAAATCATAAAAACAATATCCTTTATAAATACCCGATTCAATTAAAACAGCGCAACGTTCTTCTATACTTCTGCCTCTATCAATAATAACCATATTGTCATTTTCAAATTTCATTTCTGTCATGAATTTATTTACACGAAAGTTATAATCATCTGGCGTTTCGTTTCCCAAACAGGCACCGTTGCATTCTTTTATTTTATATTGAAAACAACCGTTTTGGGTTTCATATAGTCCTGTAAATTTTTGACATAAATTGTATTTCTCAGTAATTTTGAATAATGCATTTTTGCCTTCTTGAATGGATGTAAAAGAAGTAATTTCTTTTTTTCTTCCATCAGCTTTTAATAATTTTAAATTCAAATAACCCTTTTTATCTTTTTCAGCATATAAAGCCCATTGAAAAATACTTTTCCGTTGCGAGCGATTGTAAATAGGTTTGTTGATTTTAATTTCTTCGCTCTCTTTTAACAACGCAATCAATTCACTTCCAGTAACCTCATAAGTTACAGCAAAAACTTCGCGTTGAATTTTTTTACTTTTTCCAGATGTTCCTGTAAAATGTTGATTAACTCGTTTTTTGATGTTTTTACTTTTACCAATATAGATTAAGCCGCCTCTTTCGTTATGAATATAATATATTCCAGTTTTGGTTGGCAAACTTTCGACAATATCTAATAATTTAGGAGTCAGTCCGGATTTGATTTCCTTTTTAATTAGTTCCGTTATAATTTCTTTTTTGCTGTCTTTTGCCAAAAGCATTTTAAACAATTTCACAGTTGCCATAGCATCTCCACTAGCACGATGTCTATCGGTAACTGGAATTCCTAATGCGCGAACTAGCTTTCCTAAGCTATAGGAAAGTTGACCAGGAATTAATTTTTTAGAAAGTTCTACCGTACAAAGCGTTTCTTTGACGAAATCATAACCCAAACGTGTGAATTCGGTTCGCAAAATTCGATAATCAAATGAGGAATTATGTGCCACAATAACGCAACCATCAGTAATTTCGATAATACGTTTGGCAACTTCATAAAATTTTGGCGCAGAACGCAACATAGCATTGTTGATACCAGTCAATTTTACTACAAAAGGTTGAATCGGTTTTTCAGGATTCACCAAGCTGATGAATTGATCAACTACTTCGTAACCATCAAATTTATAGATGGCAATTTCCGTAATTCCTTCTTCGTTGAATTGTCCTCCTGTGGTTTCTATGTCGAGTATGCAATAAATCGTTTAAAAGTTTAAGGGTTAAAAAGTTGTTGATTATCGTATGCCAAAGATACTACTACCAATTCGAACCATAGTGCTTCCGCATTCGATAGCTAGTTGGTAATCGCCACTCATTCCCATGGACAAGGTTGTAAGTTGTAGATTTTGGGTTGTAGGTTGCTTTGATAATTTATCAAAAATAGATTTTAAATGTTCAAATTCTCTTTTTATTTGATGCTGATTATCAGTGAAAGTAGCCATTCCCATCAAACCAATTACTTTAACATTATTAAATCCTTTAAATTCTTCTGAATTTAGTATATCATTTAACTCATTCTCGTCTAAACCAAACTTTGTTTCTTCTTCAGCGATATGAATTTGAAGTAAACAATCCACATTTTTTCTCCAACGAACGGCTTGACGATTGATTTCTTTTAGTAGTTTCAAACTATCAACACCATGTATTAATTTTACATAAGGAATCATGTATTTCACTTTGTTTGACTGAACATGACCAATCATGTGCCATTGAATGTCTTTTGGCATTTGCTGGTGCTTTTCGGTCATTTCTTGTATTTTATTTTCGCCAAAAATGCGTTGTCCAGCATTATATGCTTCCATTAAATCGGAAACTGGTTTTGTTTTAGAAACAGCAACAAGTGTTACGTTAGTGGGTAATTGCGATTTTAAAGATTGTATATTGTTTGCTATTGACATTTTATTGTTTATTTCCCTTTATCCAACCATGCATTTTTTCTCTATTATCATTAATTAATGTATCTAAAGAATGATTTATTTCATTTTTAATTTGATCGAGATTGTCTGGAAATGAACACAACTTTTTTGTTACATTTTCTTTAAACAAAATATATTTTGAATCTTTAGTATCATAATCTCTAATAATTTCAATTGTTTTATTATTAATGACATTATCTGATAAAATTAGAGTAAATAAAGGTTTGCCTATTTCAACAGCATAATTATATTCCATTTCAGTATAAGATAATCCAGTTTCCTTGTCTATACTTCCGTATCTTCCGCCTAGTATTAAAAGATAAATATCAGAGTCGTCAATCCATTTTTTTATAACTTCCCATTGTGACTTATCTCCTGCGGTAAAAAGTTCCATGCCAGCAGGTATGTGTCCTTTTTTTAAGATTGCTTCGACGGCAGCTTGTCTTTCTTCTATTAAGTCTGTGAATGTAGATGATATAAAGATTTGGTATTTTTTGTGATGCTTACTATTTCCAGAAATTTTATCTCTTAAATTTAAATCATTATCAATTTTTGTAAAATTTTTATTTGATATTGCTTTTTTAATAATCTTTTTTGTTTTTTCATCTAATATTTCTATGTTCTCTAAAGACAGAAGAAATCTATTGAAATCTTCTTCTTTTTTTACTTTATCTAAATAAAATAAAAATCCCAAAAGAATTAAATCACAAAAATCCCTAGTTGCATCAAAGATATTATTATAGTGATTATTAATAAAATCTCGATAAATTATATCAAGACATATTATAAAATTTTCTGCATAAATATTAAAATCAATACTTATAAGATTTATAACGCTCTCTAATTCATTTCTTTTATTGTTTGCAATGTCCCATAACTCATCAAAATCATTTTCCTCTAATTCCAATTTAAAATCTCTTCCAAAAAAATATTCGCCAATACCTAATCTTTGAAGATTAGCAGATAATGGTTTTAAATCAGGGTGAACTTTATATTTCATAAGATATATTTACAATTCATACACCATCAAGCCACTTCTGAACTTAGGTTCGATATAAGTACTTTTTGGAGGCATAATTAAGTTGTTGTCTGCCAGCGCTTTTATTTCCGAAATATCACTTGGAAACAACATAAATCCTACAGCAAACTCGCCTTCATCAACCAACTCTTTTAAAGTTAAAACAGATTGTTTTCCAGGTATATAGTCAATACGCTCATCATTTCTTAAATCGTCGATTGCTAATAATGGCTGCAAAACTTTATCGTATAAAATTTGTGCGTCTAGATTGTTTAAAATTGTATTTTTGTCTTCGGACTTAGATTCTTGCTTATAAAATAGAGCATAAAAATTTCCATCCAAATACATTCCAAATTCAAATTTGCTTTGAGGTTTCCACAATTCTTGTTCCTTGTCTTTAATAATAAAATTTTCAGTTAATTTTTCAAGAAAATCAGTTGTTGAAAAACCATTCAAATCTCTAATGATTCTATTGTATTCATATATTTTAACATTGCTTTCGGCAATTAAAAAACTCATAAAGTACTTTAAATTAGTATTTCCTAAATGATTGTCTTCATCATATAACAATTCGGCAGAAGCGGATCGATGGTGTCCATCGGCAATATATAATTCAGGGATTAATTCAAACTGGTTTTGTAACCAAGAAATTTCATCATTGGTTTCAATCTTCCAAAGTTGATGTTTCTCTTTATTGGTTGTTGAATAATTATAAATTGGCCGTTCAATTTTTTTGTTTGCAATCCAAGAATTGATGGCTTCATTATCCGGATAAGTTATCAGTACGGGTTCTGTGTTAAAACCTGTTTGGTGCAAATAATCTTTAAATAATTCTACGCGATATTGCAATGTGTCTTCGTGTCTTTTGATGACGTTATTTTTATAATCATCAATTGAAGTTCCAGCCACTATACCAGTATATGTACTGTTTTTAGTTTGAATCTCATACAGAAAAAAGACAGGATTCTCTTCTGATACAAAAATACCTTCGTTTTTAAAATCTTGGTATTTATGCGCTACTCCTTTAAAACGCTTATCTAGAGTGATTTTTTGTGCATTTACATAAGCTGGATTAATAACATGTAAAAACGAATAAGGATTAAAGTTCAACCAAGCTGCTAATTCTGCTTGCGAATAATCTTCGTAATTTCTGCAAGTGACTAATGCTACTTTATCTGGCGATGGGCGAACAGCTTTGAATGGGATTATTTTACTCATGTTATTTAACCACTAAGGTCACAAAGTTTTACACAAAGTACGCGAAGATTTTTGTGAGCTTTGCGCCTTCTTCGTGCACTTTGATGTTATTTTATATAAACTGCTTAGAAACTTTCTCCGCTTTTTTACTTTCGGAATAATCATAAAAACCTTCACCCGATTTTACTCCTAGTTTTCCTGCCATTACCATATTGACTAAAAGCGGACAAGGTGCATATTTTGGGTTTTTGAAACCATCATACATTACATTTAAAATAGAAAGACAAACATCTAAACCAATAAAGTCTGCTAATTGTAATGGTCCCATTGGATGTGCCATTCCGAGTTTCATCACTGTATCAATTTCTTGAACGCCTGCCACACCATTGTATAACGTTTCTATTGATTCGTTAATCATTGGCATTAAAATTCTGTTTGCCACAAAACCTGGATAATCGTTAACTTCTGTTGGTGTTTTGCCTAATTTCACAGATAAATCCATAATTATTTTGGTAACGTCATCAGAAGTTGAATAGCCACGAATGATTTCGACTAATTTCATGATTGGCACTGGGTTCATAAAGTGCATTCCGATTACTCGCTCTGGATGAACGACTTGTGCAGCAATTTGCGTAATAGAAATTGAAGATGTGTTTGAAGCCAAGATTACATTATGGTCACAAACATCGCTTAATTGCTTGAATATATTCATTTTTAAGCCTACATTTTCAGTGGCAGCTTCCACAACCAAATCGCAACCTACAATTCCATCTTTCATGTCAGTGTAAGTGATTATATTTGAAATGGTTTTGTGCTTATCATCTTCTGTGATAGTTCCTTTTGTGACCATTCTATCTAGGTTTGCGGCTATTGTTGCCATTCCTTTTTCTAATGATTTTTCGGAAATATCGATTAATTTTACAGTAAATCCTGATTGTGCAAACGTGTGAGCAATTCCGTTGCCCATTGTTCCTGCACCAATTACAGCTATTTGTTTCATTATGTTTGTTTGTAAGTTATAAATTTTATATTTATTAAATCTGCTGGATTATTTGGATTTTCAACTTTTACATCTTCAATCGAAATTATGGTTAAGCCTTCAATTCGATCTCTACTATCTTTAGGAAGCTTATAATATTTATCCTCAGGAATTAATAAAAAACATTGAAATTTACCGTCATTTGAGTAATTATGAATATGTTTGAATACTTTATATGGAGGTTGTAATAACCACATTCCTCGAACTCTAAGGTTTGTTATTTTTAATGGGTCAACAAAATTCACTCTTCCTATTTCATTTGTTTCAGAAAAATTAATATCAGGTTTTTTTTCTAAACCTTCAGTTAAACTATTTTTTACACTAATGTAACAATTTTCATCAGCTGCATAAATTGAACCATATACAAACCACAACGAACTTAGTTTATTAGTGCCTTTTGGTATATGACCAATGGTATAAATAAAATCTTTTTCAGTCCACTCTTCTGATTTTTTACAATGATTATTAATTAATGTACTATTAGAGAAAAGTTTTGCTTTTGGATAGGAGCTATTTAATTGCAAATCCGTCGTTAATGATTCTACTTTTTTTATTTCTAAAGCATCACCATTTTTAAGCATTAAATCTGGTGGATTATTTTTTGAACCTTGATATGAAAATACTTCATTGTATTTTTTAAGCCTTATATTTTTATCATCTTCTAAAAAAGTATTTGTGAAAGCATCTTTTATGAATGACTCTAATCCTTCACCCATGTTGTTTGCTCTATTGTTTCCAAAAGTTATTTCATTAATAGTTAAATCTTCAATTATGGAAATATTAACAATTGCATCAAGAATATTTTTCATACAGCAACATTAATTTTGTTGTTAGATAAATGAAGATTCTGTAACATCACTTCATTTTGAATTATTTGATTTCTAATACTTTTAGCTAAAAATTCTGCTAAATTTACTGGAACAGCATTTCCAATCATTTTGTATCCAGCAACAACTGAATTATAATAAAAAATAAAATCATCAGGAAACGTTTGAATTCTTGCACATTCTCGAACACTTAATCTTCTATATAAATGTTCTTTTCCAGGTTCAAAAATTCTAATGTTTTGCTCAATAAATTTCATTTTTGGAGCTTGTGGGTGAATTGGCGCATGCCTTGCTCCAGCTTGTATTGTAAATGATTGTTCTTTCCATGTTCTAACTCGATTTCGAGACATAAAAATTGAAGAAAAATCTCCAGTCATGTATTCGTGATTTGGAAATTTACATTCAACACCATTAGTTTTATTAAATTTTAAAGCAGGTAAAACAGAATCTTTTAAATCAGTTATAACTTCTTCTAAAGTAATTTTTTTAAAGTTAGATTTTGGAAACTGAAATTTAAATTTTAAGTCTCTTCTAATACCAATAAAAAAAACTCTTTTCCTATCTTGGGGAACATTATAATCACAAGCGTTAAGCATTTCAAATGAAAGTTCGTAACCAATACCTGCATTTTTAAATAATTCTTTAATGTTAGTTAATGCTTCAGAATGTCTTCCTAATAACATTCCACTTACATTTTCAGCAAGAAAAAATTTTGGTTGTTTAGCTTCTAATATTCTTATAAAATCATAAAATAATTGACCTCTTTTATCACTTATTCCTTTCATAGCACCAGCTTCACTCCAACTCTGACAAGGTGGTCCGCCAATTATTCCATCACAATCAGGAACTTCATCGGAAGAAATATTAACTATACTTCTTTTATCTAAATATGTATCAGAATGGTTTTTTTCATAAGTTTCCCAAATTTCTTTATCGTATTCATTTGCCCAGATTACATTAAAACCAGCTTTTTGGAAACCTAAATCTAAACCTCCAGCACCAGCAAAAAAAGAAACTATTTTCATATAATTTTTTTAGATTTGTTAAATTTTAAACAAATTATTTTTCGTTCATCGAATCAATAATCATATAAGCCACTCGAAGTGCATTTGTTCCATCTTCTAAAGTAACAATTGGAGTAGTGTTGTTTTTAATTGCCTCTGCAAAAGTTTCAAGTTCATCCAAAATGGCATTGTTTGGTTCAACTTCTGGATTGTTGAAATAAATTTGCTTTTTTTCGCCTTCAGCATTTTGTAAAATCATATCGAAATCTCCGGGAATTTCGGGAGCGTCTTTCATTTTTACAACTTCGCAAATTTTATCTAAATAATCAACTGATATGTAGGCATCTTTTTGAAAAAAACGCGATTTTCGCATATTTTTCATTGAAATTCTACTCGAAGTAATATTGGCAACACAGCCGTTTTCAAATTCAATCCGAGCATTGGCAATATCTGGCGATTGGCTTAGAACGGAAACGCCACTGGCATGAACAGCTTTCACTTTTGATTTTACAACACTCAAAATAGCATCGATATCGTGTATCATTAAATCCAATACTACAGGAACATCTGTGCCACGAGGATTAAATTCTGCCAACCGATGCGTTTCAATAAACATAGGGTTCTCGATTTGATTTTTAACCGCCGAAAACGCTGGATTAAAACGCTCTACATGACCAACTTGACCTTTAACTTTATATTCTTTGGCTAAGGCTATAATTTCTTCTGCTTCTTCAACTGTTGTAGCAATTGGTTTTTCAATAAAAACATGTTTCCCTGACTTTATGGCAACTTTGGCACACTTGTAATGCGAAAGCGTGGGAGTTACAATATCAATAACATCAACAGCATGCATAAGTCTTGCGATGGTGTCAAATTGTTTATAACCAAATTCAGCAGCAACTTTTTTACCGTTTTCTATGTTATCATCATAAAAGCCAACGAGTTCGTATTTAGTAGATTGTTGTAATAATCGTAAGTGAATTTTTCCGAGATGACCAGCACCTAAAACGCCAACTTTTAGCATAAAAATAAATTTTATCAAAAGTACTAATTATAAAATAAATTCCAATATGAAAATTTCAAATTCCAATTGTAGAATAGCCGAAATTATTTGATGTTTCCAATTTGTTTATTGGATTTTTTAAATCTATTTTTACGAAATAATTTTTCCCAAATTGAAAGATACCAACAAACATCAAGGTCTCAGAAATCAATTAACAAAACAATTAGAAGAAAAAGGAATTACGGATAAAAATGTTTTAGACGCTATAAAAAAAATTCCACGTCATTTGTTTTTGAATTCTAGTTTTGAAGATTTTGCCTATCAAGACAAAGCATTTCCAATTGGTGCTGGTCAAACCATTTCACAGCCTTACACTGTGGCGTTTCAAAGTCAATTATTAGAAGTGAAACAAGGTCAAAAAATACTAGAAATAGGAACAGGTTCTGGTTATCAAACGGCGGTTTTGTGTTTGCTTGGTGCCAAAGTATATTCGGTTGAAAGACAAAATGAATTGTTCAAAACAACTTTAAATTTATTGCCTAAATTAGGCATTCGTCCAAAACATTTATCTTTTGGTGATGGCTATAAAGGCTTGCCAAATCATGCACCGTTTGACAGTATCATTGTAACTGCAGGTGCGCCAACTATTCCAAAAGCTTTAATGGCACAATTGAAAATAGGAGGAAAGTTAGTTATTCCTGTTGGTAATACAGACCAAATCATGACCATGTTAATAAGAAAAAATGCCACGCAATTTGAAAAGCATGAATTTGGTGATTTTAAATTTGTACCTTTATTAGAAAATAAAAATTAAAGAATTTGAAAACAATTTTCCTAATCGTTTTAGTTTCATTTTTAGGTTATCCACAAGGTTACACGAGTTATTTTACAGGAAACCCAACTAATATAACAACAACTCCAGAATTTGGAGTTTGCATGATGGGTGGCGCAACGGAACATGATAACGCTATGCGGTGGCTGTTGCAAAAAGCAAATGGTGGTGATGTTGTTGTGCTTCATTCTCATCAACATCAGGAACAGGTCCATCTGTTAGTTGCTCATTGGCAGTTAATTAAATAATTTTAATGTCTTTCCAAACCCGTTTTCTCAATCTTTAAATATAGAAAACGCATTAAATACAACCGTAGAAATCTACGATAGTTTTGGGAAAAGGGTTTTTGTTGAAGAAGTTTATAACTCCAGTTCAATTGATACCTCTCATCTTTCAAGCGGATTGTACATTATGAAAATTGAGAAGTAAGGAAAAATTAACACTAAAAAAATAGTGAAAAATTAATTCCACTATTTCGGTTTGATGATATCTAAATATCGTTGAAGACTTTCTTTTTCCGTTTGTGCAATAAATAGCAAAAATTCTTCTTTATTATTTTTGGTTTGAGCTTTTTCCAAAGTTTGATAATATTTCATTCTAGTGTCATAATCTCCTTTTATATTGGCAATTACATAACCACTTTGTAAAAGAATTAAATTCATTACCAATCGAGAGGTTCTACCATTTCCATCAATAAAAGGATGTATAGTAACCAATCTTTCATGTAATTCTGCTGCTAAAAGTATTGGATGAAGTTTGTTTTTATTTTCAGAATACCAAATAAAATAGTCTTCCATTTCCTTTGCAACTAAAAAGGGTTGTGGTGGCATGAATTCACTTCCTTTTATCATTACTTGAACACGACGATATTTTCCAGCATCTTCAGGAATAATTCCGCGTAAAATAAGATTATGAATACTCAGTAATTCTCGCTCATTAAATGCAAAATGTTTGTCAATTAATTCTTTAATATATTGAATAGCTTCCACATGATTGATGGCTTCCAAATGTTCTCGCATACTTTTTCCAGATATAGTTAAACCTTCATTGATTACCAAATCCGTTTCTCGTAAAGTCAAAGTATTTCCTTCAATTCTATTGCTCTCAAAAGTATATTCTAATTCTAATGCTTGTGCAATTCTAAAACTATAAAAATTTCTAAATTCATCAATTTCATTTTTCAACTTTGTGCATTCTTCAAGTAACAATTGTATTTTTTTTGATTGTTTTTTTGGGCTAATTCTATAACTGTTTTCAATATCTTCTCGAACCAAATTCATGGCTTTTAATACATAACCATCTGTACCAAATTCATTTATAATTTTTTCTTTCAACCAAGCTACCATCAATAATTCGTAATCAATGTCTAAAGCTGAAGCTAATTTATTGATTTGTTCTTTTGTTGGGTTTCTTGTGCCATTTTCAAATTTACTAATCAATGCTTGATCAATAGAAAGCAATTGAGCCACTTCTTTGGTTTTTAATCCTTTTTGTAAACGAGCATTTTTTAATAAATTCTTCATTATTATGTATATTATTGTCTTGACAAATTTAGTCATATTTTTTTATCCAAAAAAATCATTTCAATATTTTTTTAATTAAAATGATTTTTTAATTCGATCTAAATCGCGTTTGCTATCTTGTTCTTTTAAAGATTCGCGTTTGTCATAAGTTTTTTTACCTCTTGCTAAAGCTATTTCCAATTTAGCCATACCTTTTTCATTAATATATAAACGAATTGGAATTATTGTTAACCCTTTAGTTTCAATAGCTCTTTCAAGCTTTTTTAATTCTCGTTTGTTGAGCAACAATTTACGTTCACTTTTGGCTTTGTGATTAAACTGATTCCCATAGAGGTATTCATCAATCTGAGTATTAATGGCAAACAATTCATTGTTTGAAAATTCGCAAAACCCTTCTGTGATGTTAGCTTTTCCTAATCGTAATGATTTTATTTCAGTTCCAGTTAAAACAATTCCAGCCGTATAAATCTCAATTAGTTCATAATCAAATTTAGCTCTTTTATTAAGTATGTTAATTGTTTTTTGCATTGGATTGCAAATGTACTAACAAAAGCAGCAAACTACAATAAATAAATTATTTCGTATCATTTTACTATTTTTTTTTAGGAATAACTAATTCTGAAGATCGAATTTGAATAATTGTCAAAACTTCAATGTTCTTGATTTTATAAAATAGTAATTGAAAACGAATATTCTTTTTTTGATTTAGACTCTAAAACTTGAATACCTTCTTTTTCAAAAAAATTTCCTGTACTTTCAGAAGTATCAGAAAAACCAACCCAAGGTTCTAGACAAATAAACGGTGCTCTATCTTTAGTCCAAATGCCAAAATTTGGGAAATCAGCAAAACTAAATTTTAAAAAAGGAATGTTATTTTCAAGTAGTTCAATTTCTTTTGAGTGCATTTGCTTGATTATCATTGCATCTTTTTGGAAAAGCGAATAGGTTAGAGGCAACTTTTTATTTTCTAAAATTACTGTTTCAACTTCATTAGAAATTAAATCATCTTTAAGAATATAACGATTTATAGTTTCATCAGTTTCAAATTCTAATGAATAATCTTCAAATTTTTTGGGCAATGCAAAAGCGGGATGTCCACCGATAGAAAAAGGAAGTTTTTTGTTTCCGTTATTTATTACTTGGTATGTGATTTTTAATTCTGCATCAAATAGTTGATATTCTATCTGTAATACAAAATCAAATGGATAATCTATAAATGTCTTTTTATCCGAAACCAAAGTAAAACGAACTCCATCAGATGTTTTACTTAAAACTTGAAATTCTAAATCTCTTGCAAATCCGTGTCGTGATAGTTTATACGATTCTCCATTATACAAATAGGAGTTGTTTTTTAGAGTACCTACAATTGGAAACAAAATAGGGGAGTGCTTACCCCAAAATTTTGGATTACCTTCCCAAATATATTCTCTTTTACCATCATGAAGTGAAAATAACTCTGCACCTTTTGAGTTGATAGTCGCTTTTATTTTTTTATTAAAAATAGTTATTAATGACATTTTGCTTTTAAATTTAGATAAATATATACAAAATGTTTCTTTTTGTTTTAAAAGGTTAAAAAATAATGTGGCTAAAAGAAATTACAATTTACAAATATGTAAGATTAAACTATATTTAAAGTAAATAATTATGTATTTCGTCGATTTTATTTGTTGTTTAAACGATGATTGATGTATTATTGCTGAACCAAATCAAACAATACGTTCTGTCAATATTAATCAATAAAGTGTTT
>JAIUNZ010000010.1 GCA_020161455.1 Bacteroidota bacterium | reverse complement strand
TATCTCAACGGCATTCGCAGCTCTAGAAAACTCGAAAAAGAATGCCTTCGCAATTTGGAATTGCAGTGGCTATTGTGCGGATTGGCGCCCAATTACCACACCATAGCCGATTTTAGAAAAGACAACCCCAAAGCACTCAAACAACTCTTCAAACTCTTTGTGAGCTTCTTAAAAGATGCCGATTTGATTGCCGGCGAAACCATCGCCATTGATGGCACCAAATCCAGAGCACACAACAGTAAGAAAGCCAACTTTAGCCCAAAGAAGATTGACAAACACCTAGCGTATATTGAAGAAAAAACCCAGCAGTACTTAGACCAGCTTGCCCAAAACGACGACCACGAAAACAGCACGACCATCACCAACATTCAAGCCAAAATAGAACGCTTGAAAACCAACAAAATCAACTACGAACTCTTAGCAGAACAACTTCAAACTAGTGGCGAACCTCAAATTAGTACTACCGACGGTGATGCCCGCGCATTACTTGTGCAAGGAGTTGTTGTAGAAGTAAGTTACAACATTCAAGCCGCCGTTGATGACAAACACAACCTAGTAGTAGCCACGCACACCATTAATAGAAACGATAAAAACGCACTCTCCGCCATTGCCATCGAAGCCAAAGAGAATTTAGAAGTTGACACCTTTACCGCTTTAGTTGACAAAGGCTATCACAACGGACGCGAACTAGAAACCTGCAAAAACCAAAACATCACCACCATAGTTGCCCATCCTGAACAAGGTAAGAGCAACGAAAACGGCACCCAACCCGAGTATTTAATCTCAAAGTTTACCTATAACAAAGAAACAAACACCTATACCTGTCCGCAAGGGCAAACGCTAACCACCACAGGAAGATGGCACAAGAAATCAAGAGGAGACGAACACACGAGCTACCTATTCCAAAAATACCGCACACCAGCTTGTAAAACCTGTCCAGTAAAAGACCAATGCACCAGTAGAAAAGGCGGACGAGAACTCGACCGCAGCCAATATGCCGACACCGTAGAAGAAAACCACCAGCGCTATAAAGACAACCCACAACTGTATCGCAAACGACAAGAGATTAACGAACACATCTTTGGCACCATCAAGCGAAAATGGGGTTACAACTACACCGATTTGATAGGATTAGAAAAAGTAAACGGCGAACACAGCCTGATCATGTTGGTTTATAACATTAAACGCAGCATCAACATCCTGGGTGTTCCCGATTTGATAGCCAAACTTAAGACCTGGAACTCACCTTACAAGAGAAAGGTCTTGCTTTTTATAAAAACGACCTATTTAAAGACCATAACCGCCTACTTTTTTGCGCAACCAAAAGTGAGTTGCTAAAAATAACGCATGCTTAAAAAGAGTTCTATCAAGTTTTAGAGAAGGAAAATCAGTAGATTTTAAAAGAAAATGAGGGTAAATTCACAGCCTGACGTTATTGTCCCAAATCGTTCAAATGGTTTCAGATGCAAGTCGTTCGCGAGCTCCAATTCAGAATTTGGTAGATAAAATTTCTAGATATTTTGTACCAATAGTTGTACTGATTTCTGCTATTGCCTTTTTAATTTGGTGGCAATTTGGACCAGAACCTAAATTGGTTTACGCTTTTGTAAACGCCATAGCCGTATTAATCATTGCTTGCCCGTGTGCTTTAGGATTAGCAACACCAATGTCAGTTATGGTTGGAGTAGGAAAAGGTGCGAAATCAGGAGTTCTAATTAAAAATGCCGAAGTCCTTGAAAAAATGGATAAAATTGATGTTTTAATTACCGATAAAACTGGGACATTGACTGAAGGAAAACCATCTGTTGAAAAAATTGTAGTAAAAGATAGAGATGAAAATGAAGTTTTAGGAAAAATAGCTTCACTAAATCAAAGTAGCGAACATCCATTGGCAACAGCGGTTGTTAATTTTGCTAAGTCTAATAATGCAACTTTTTCAAAAGTAGAAAACTTTGAATCGGTTACAGGAAAAGGAGTAAAAGGTTCCATCAACAATGAGCTAATAATCTTAGGAAATAAAAAATTATTGGAACAAGAAAATAGTCAAGATTTTTCAGCCATTGAAGAACAAGTTATTTCAGAACAAAAACAAGGAAAAACAGTTTCTTATATTGCTATTGGTAAAAAAGTGGTGGGTTATATTACGATTACTGATGCTATTAAAAAATCAAGTTTAGAAGCCATTAATGAATTAAAACGTCAAGGAGTTCAAGTCATTATGCTGACTGGTGATAATGAAAATACAGCTAAAGCCGTTGCATCCGAATTAAATCTAACCGATTTTAAAGCCAGTTGTCTGCCGCAAGATAAATTAGAATTTATTAAAAACTTGCAAGCCAAAGGAAAAATAGTTGCCATGGCTGGTGATGGAATTAACGATGCTCCAGCTTTAGCACAATCAGATATTGGAATTGCTATGGGAACAGGAACTGATGTTGCCATTGAAAGTGCAAAAATTACTTTGGTAAAAGGTGATTTACAAGGAATTGTAAAAGCGAAGAACTTAAGTCATGCGGTGATGAAAAACATCAAACAAAATCTGTTTTTTGCTTTTATTTATAACTCATTAGGTGTTCCAATTGCAGCTGGAGTTTTATTTCCGGTTTTTGGAATATTACTTTCTCCTATGATTGCGGCTTTGGCTATGAGTTTTAGTTCTGTTTCAGTAATAGCTAATGCTTTACGATTAAGAACCATAAAAATTTAAAAATGAAATATTTATTATATAGTTTACTATCCATTTTATTCATCGGAAACTTACAAGCTCAAAAAGTAGTGCGTTATGATTTACACGTTCGGGATTCAATTGTCAATTTTTCTGGTAAAGATAAAAGAGCAATTGCTGTAAATGGACAAATTCCAATGCCAACATTGACTTTTACAGAAGGTGATATTGCCGAAATTCATGTTTATAATGAGTTGAAAGAAAGTACATCACTGCATTGGCATGGATTGTATTTGCCAAACAAAGAAGATGGCGTTCCTTATTTAACCCAAATGCCGATTGAACCAGGAACGGAACACGTATATCGTTTCCCCATTATTCAATCAGGTACACATTGGTATCACAGTCATAGTGGATTGCAAGAACAAATTGGAATGTATGGTTCGTTGATTTTAAAGAAAAAATTAAATGACCCAACGTTTAGAAAAGGTATTGATGATATTCCGCAAATTCCTATTATTTTGAGTGAATGGACAGATTACAAACCCGAAAATGTCCACAGAATGTTACACAATGCTTCCGATTGGTTTGCTATTAAAAAAGGAACTACTCAAAGTTATACAGAAGCCATAAGAGAAGGTCATTTTAAAACCAAATTAACAAACGAATGGAAACGAATGTTAGCAATGGATGTAAGTGATGTGTATTACGATAAGTTTTTAATTAACGGTCAAAATGAAAGCCAATTGTCGCAATTTAAAGCTGGAGATAAAGTTCGATTGCGTATTTCAAATGGTGGTGCATCATCTTATTTTTGGTTGAAATATGCTGGAGGAAAAATGACCGTTGTTGGTAATGATGGAAATGATGTTGAACCAGTTGATGTTGACCGGTTAATAATTGGTGTCTCTGAAACGTATGATGTAATTGTTACAATTCCAGCAGAAAATACTTCGTATGAATTTTTAGCAACTCCAGAAGATAGAACCAAATCAACTTCAATTTATATTGGCGAAGGAATTAAACAATTGACTACTCCAATGCCAAAATTGAAGTATTTTGAAGGTATGAAAATGATGAACGATATGATGAATATGGACGGAACCATGGACGATATGGGAATGGACATGAGTTTTCAAAAAATGGATATGAATACGGTGATGTATCCAGAAATTTCAGGAGAAGCAATGAAACTGGATAAGCAAGAAGATATGAAAATGGATCATTCGAAACACGACATGTCTGTAATAAATTCTGATATTGTGACTTTAAATTATTCTATGTTAAAATCACCAACAAAAACGACGCTTCCAAAAGATGCACCAGTTCGCGAATTGCGTTTTGAATTAACAGGAAATATGAACCGCTATGTTTGGAGTATGGACAATGTCGTGCTTTCTGAAACCGATAAAATTTTAATTAAAAAAGGAGAAAACGTTCGCATTACTTTATACAATAATTCTATGATGCGACATCCAATGCACTTGCACGGACACGATTTTAGAGTTTTGAATGGTCAAGGAGAATTTGCACCACTGAAAAATGTATTGGATATTATGCCAATGGAAACAGATGTAATTGAATTTGAAGCTAATGCTGATGGAGATTGGTTTTTTCATTGTCATATTTTATACCATATGATGGCAGGAATGAACCGCGTTTTTAGTTATGAAAATTCAGAGCCCAATCCGTATTTACCCAATAAAGAAAAAGCTTATAAAAAACTACAAGCTGAAAGTAATCAATTTCATTTTATGGCAGAAAATGATTTTGCTACCAATGGAAATGATGGACAAGCAATGTTACAAAATACACGTTGGAGCTTTGGAACAGAATGGAGATTAGGATATCATGACGAGCATGGTTATGAAAGTGAAACACATATTGGAAGATATATAGGAAGAAATCAATGGTTTATGCCGTTTATAGGTTTTGATGCACGTTATAGAAAATTGGAAAATGGAGAAATAGAAGAAAATATTTTTGGACAAAAAAGCACCAAAGACAAACGCATACAATTTAGTTTAGGGTTTAATTACACCTTACCAATGTTAGTTATTTATCAGACTGAAGTTTTTCATGATGGAAATATCAGGATGCAATTAATGCGAGAAGACATTCCTGTTTCAAAACGTTTACGAATGGCATTTATGGTCAATACAGACAAAGAGTATATGGCTGGTTTTAAATATATTGTTGGAAAAAACATGGGATTTACAACGCATTATGATAGCGATATGGGTATTGGTTTTGGAGTCAACATAAATTATTAAAAGCAAAAAAATCCCTAACAAAAAAGTCAGGGATTTTTTATGTGGTACCTCCAGGAATCGAACCAGGGACACATGGATTTTCAGTCCATTGCTCTACCAACTGAGCTAAGGTACCGCTCTAATGCGGGTGCAAATATAGAATGATTTTTAATTTATACAAAACAATTAGTAAAAAAATCTGTTGTATTTTTGCAATTCAAATTTATCACCATGCTTTTAGTCATTGATGTAGGAAATACGAGAATAAAATCAGCTGTTTTTGAGCAAGATAAGCAACTCGGGCATTTTGTATTCTTAAAAGAAGATTTATTAGAAAAAGTTGATTTCATTCTAAAACAGCATCCAAAAGTAGGTACAATTGTGGTCGCTTCTGTTGGAAGTTTGGAGCAAAGTGACTTTTTAGCATTCAAAAGTAAAGTAAAAGTTGTTTTTATTACTAGAGAGTTTGATTTTCCTTTTGTCAATTTATACGAATCGCCAACAACTTTGGGAATTGACAGGATGGTTTTGGCTAGTGGAGCAGTACTTCAGTTTCCAAAACAAAATAGATTGATAATTGATGCAGGAACCTGTATTACTTACGATTTTGTAGATGAAACGGATAATTATTTAGGCGGAGCCATTTCTCCTGGAATTCGTCTTCGCTACGAATCATTACACAATTATACAGCAAAACTTCCTTTGTTAGAAAGAGAATTTCCAAAAAGCAGTATTGGAAAATCAACCTCAGAATCTATTCATTCTGGCGTGATTAACAGTGTGATTTTTGAAATCGATGGCTATATTGATTACTTTAAATCTGAAAACGCTAATTTTATCATAATTTTAACCGGTGGTGATGCTGATTTTTTGGCTATGCAATTAAAAAATACCATATTTGCCAATTCAAATTTTCTATTAGAAAGTCTGAACCAAACATTTCAATACAATCAAAAATGATTAAAAAAATTATAGTAAGCTTTGGTTTGCTTATTTCATTGGTTTCTAATGCTCAAGAAGGAACTTCTTCTCCTTATTCTTTTTACGGAATTGGAGACGTAAAATTTAAAGGTACTGTTGAAACACGTTCTATGGGAGGCGTTTCTGTTTTTTCGGATAGTATTCATATTAATCTGCAAAATCCAGCGCAATTAGCAGGATTAAAATTAACAACTTTTGCCGTTGGTGGTTCTACTTCAAATACAAAATTAAATACCGAAACACAAAACGAAAAAGCCAGAAGAACTAATTTAGATTATTTAGCCGTTGGGATTCCAGCAGGTAAATTTGGTTTTACATTTGGTTTAATGCCTTATTCTTCGGTTGGATATAAAATATTGAATTTAGCAGATGAAAATAATTTATATTCTACACAATACAATGGAATTGGCGGTATTAATAAAGTGTTTTTAGGTTTAGGCTATAAAATCAATAAAAACTTAAGCGTTGGTTTAGACGCACAGTATAATTTTGGAACGATTGAAACCAAAAGTTTTAGATACTTAACAACTATTGAAAGTGGAACTTTAGAAGAAAATGTTTCTAGAATACAAGGAATAAACTTCACTACTGGTTTGGCTTATGAGAAAAAGTTAAATAATAAGTACACTTATTTTGGGTCTTTAGTTTATGCGCCTCAAGCCAATTTGAAACTTAAAAACGAAAGAACAATTACCGTTAGCGATCAAGTAGATAATCAACCAGTGCAAAATTTGAATTTTAATTTGCCTTCAAGATTATCGATTGGTTCTGGATTTGGTGAAGTTAGAAAATGGTTGGTTGGTGCTGAGGTTACTTTGCAATCAAGTAGTAATTTAAAAAATAGATTTGACGATATAAATGGAGTCGTTTTTGAAAATTCTACACGCTATAGTGTTGGAGGATATTACATTCCAAATTATAGTTCGTATTCTAGTTTTTTCAAAAGAGTAACTTATCGTGGAGGTTTGCGTTATGAAAATACAGGTATGGTAATTCAAAACAAGTCAATTGAAGATTTTGCTGTAAATTTAGGCTTAGGATTACCACTAAGCGGAACTTTTTCTAACTTGAACATCGGTTTTGAAGTTGGTAAAAGAGGAACAAAATATTACAATTTAATTGAAGAAAATTATATTAACCTAAGTATTGGTTTATCATTCAGTGACAGATGGTTTGTTAAGCGAAAATACAACTAAAATACAATGTCATGAGAGTTTTTTTATTGTTGACCGTTTTATTATTTGGTCTAAATAGTAATGCCCAAAAAAAAATAGATTGCTCTTTACAAACCAAAGAATATCAAGAATTTTTAAGCATAAAAAATTTTGAAGAAGCTTTCGGACCATGGGGATTTGTCGCTAAAAATTGTCCAACTCAAAGTGAAAGTCTTTATTTAGAGGGTGTAAAAATTATTCAATATAAAATTGATAATGCTAAAAATGAGGAGGAAAAGGAAACATCGGTTCGACAACTGATGAAACTCTACGACCAATATCATAAGAATTTCCCTAATTCTATTGAAGATTACGAGGTGTATAAAGCTATGGCTTTATTTGATAATTCAATTGATTCAAAAGATGAGGTTTTCCAATTGCTTGATAACGGAATCAATTCTTCGCTTAACAAAGTAACTTCGGGAAATGCAATTTTTAACTATTTTAAATTGCTTACTGAAAAAAATAAAAATGGAGACAAATCGGTCACAAATGACAAAGTAATTGAAAAATACACTTTGTTAAACAATCGTATTGTTACATTAAATGAAACAAATCCTGCAGAGAAAGAAACATATGTTGCAGCAAGTAGAGCAATTAATGCAATAGCCGATAATTTTTTAACTTGTGATGTTTTAACGGAATACTACGAAAAAAAATTGGCTCAAAATCAAGAAAACGCAGCTTGGTTAGAAGCGTCTTTAAATGTGATGTATGAAAAATGTGCTGCAACTCCAATTTTTTTAACGTTGGCAGAGAAATATTATGCTTTAAAAGTTTCAGCGCAATCAGCAAATTATTTTGCAACTGCATTATTAAAAAATAGAAAATTTGATGAGGCAAAAAAATATTTTTTAGAATCAGCCAATTTAGAAAAAAACACTTCCAGTAAAGCAACAAAATATTACACTTTAGCCACTGGAATTTATAGCAACGACAAGCCAAAAGCAAAAGAATTTCTTTTAAAATCAATTGAGTTTAACCCAAAACTTGGAAAGGCATATTTGTTTTTAGCACAACTTTATGCCAACAGTGCTTCCGATTGCGCAAAAACTGATTTTGAAAAAAAAGCAGTTTACTATTTAGCTACTCAAACGGTTAAAAAAGCTTCTGTTGCTGATGAAGTGTTAAAAACCAATGTTGCCATGTTTGTAAAGGATTTTTCAAAAGAATCGCTTTCAGAAAGTGACATTTCTAATGCTAAAATGAATGGCAAAACCATGACGATAGGTTGTTGGATTAATGAAAAAATCACTTTCCCTTCTAAATAATGATTAATAAAAAAAGGACATATTTTTTCTTTTTACTTCTCACTTTTTTTGGAATGCTTTCTTGCGAAAGTAATTTTAAAGAAGTACAAAAAATGGGATTGTCTGAGTTTTCGCCAAGTGGAGAAGCAGATTCTATTAATTTAAAATATACGGATTCAGGAAAGATTAAAGCTGTTTTGATTAGTCCAAAAATGCTGGATTATGCTACAGCAGAGTTCCCTTTTACTGAGTTTCCTGTTGGTATTGACTTAACTCTGTATGACGAAAAGGGAAAGAAAACGTATGTAAAGTCTAATTTTGCATCGTCTTATAAAGGAACCGATTTAATTGATTTGCAAGGCAATGTTCGTATAAGTAATGACTCGGGAGATTTGTTGGAAACAGAACAATTGTATTTTGATCAAAAAAACGAATGGTTTTTTACCCAAAAAAAGTTTAAATTTACTTCGCCAAAAGGCGTTACTAATGGAGAAGGAATTGATTTTAGCAAAGACTTCAAAAAAGTAAACTCTCAAAAAATATCGGGTGAAATAGATAAATCCGAATAATAAAAAAACAAATGAATTATTTAAAATTTACACAATATGCCTATTTAATAGCAGGATTAGTATTTGCCTATGATGCTTTTACAAAATGGCAAACTGAAGACCCAAATTATATTATTAGTGCAATTTTTGCAGTAATTGGTGTTTTTATGTTTTTCTTCCGACAAAGATTTGCCAAAAAATTTGAAGATAGAAACAAAAAACCATAATCATGGAAATCGGAATCATCATTCTGTGTTTGATACTTTCCGCTTTTTTTTCAGGAATGGAAATTGCTTTTGTTTCCTCCAATAAAATATATCTTGAAATTGAAAAAAAGCAAGATGATTTTCTAGGGACTATTTTATCAAAAATCACTAAGAAACCTTCTAAATTTATAGCAACGATGCTTGTAGGCAACAATATTTCTATTGTTATCTATGGATTCTTTATGGGTGATTTAATCTTAAAGTGGTTTGAAAATTTTGGGTTTCATTTTACAGAATTATCAACTATTTTACTTCAAACAATAATTTCAACTACGGTTATTTTGATGACGGCAGAGTTTTTGCCAAAAGTCTTTTTTCAGATTTATGCCAATAGTTTCATGAAATTTTTTGCCTTGCCAGCCTATATTTTCTACCAGCTGTTTTACTACATCTCTTCGTTTATGATTTGGATTTCAGATTTTATTCTGAAAAAATTCTTCAAAACCGACGGTGACCAAATCAATTTAACGTTTAGTAAAGTAGAGTTGGGAAATTATATTACGGAACAGATGAATGCTGTAAATGATGAAGATGAAGTGGATACAGAAATTCAAATGTTTCAAAATGCTTTAGAATTTGCAGGTGTAAAAGCTAGAGAAATTATGACGCCAAGAACCGAAATGGTTGCTGTGGATTTATATAGTTCGGTGGCAGAATTGCGAAAACTTTTTATAGAAACAGGCTATTCAAAAATATTAGTATATCAAAATACGTTGGATGATATTGTAGGCTATATCCATTCTTTTGAATTGTTCAAAAAACCGAGAAGTGTGAAGTCTATAATGATTTCTGTCGAATTTGTACCTGAAACTATTTTCATCAAAGACGTAATGAGTCTGTTGACTAAAAAAAGAAAAAGTGTAGCAATTGTACTTGACGAATATGGTGGAACTTCGGGAATTGTAACGATGGAAGATATTGTAGAAGAGCTTTTTGGAGAAATTGAAGACGAACACGATCAAGATGAAGCACTTGTAGAAACACAAATCGACGAATCAACCTATATGTTTTCTACTCGATTGGATGTGGAATACATCAATCAAGAATACAAACTTAATATTCCAGAAAGTGATTCTTATGGGACTTTAGGTGGATTTATAGTCGATTTTGCTTCCGAAATTCCTCAAAAAGGAGAGAAAATTACCATTGGAAATTATCAATTTATTATTGAAGAAGCTACCAATAAGAAGATAGAATTGGTCAAAATGACGTTATTAGATTGATTTTCGAAAAAAATCCTAAAAATGGCAAAAATTATAACACTCTGACTGTTATTATTTCATAGATAATTGTATTTTCGCAAACTGAATTAAAAATTAACAGAATAAAAAATGGCAGTTTTACAAAAAATTAGAAATCGTTCTGGCTTGCTTTTGCTTGCAATTGGTTTTGCTTTATTAGCATTTGTTGTGCAAGATTTATTTACAAAAGGCTTTAAAAGTATTTCTACAGACGTTGGAAGTGTAAATGGTAAAGATATTTCATTTGATGAATTTAAAATTAAAGTAGCCAATACTGAGAAAAACCAACAAAATGGTCAATCAATGACTTCTATGCAAGCTTCAAATCAAGTTTGGAATCAAGAAGTTAGTATTGCTTTATTAACTGCTGAGTTTGAGAAATTAGGAATTAGAGTTGGAGAAAAACACATAGTTGAAGTATTCAAAGCAGATCCAAATATTGGTCAAAATCAAATGTTTTTAAATGCAGCTGGAAAATTTGACTTAGCAAAATTCAAAGAATATTTTAAAGCAAATCCTGAAGGAATTCAGTATTTAAAAGAAAGAGAAAAAGATGCTGATTTGAATGCAAAATATCAAATCTACAATTCATTGGTAAAAGGTGGTTTATATACTACACAAGCCGAAGGAAAATTAAAATACGAAGTAGAAACAAACAAAGTTACTTTTGATTTTGTAAATGTTCCTTTTTCTTCAATAAAAGATAGTGACGTTAAAATTTCAGATGATGAAATAACGGCATACATGAAAACTAAAGAGAAAAAATTCAAATCGGAAGAAGCTAGAGAAATTGAGTATGTCTTGATTGAAGAAAAACCATCAGCAGAAGACGAAGCAGAAATTAAATCTAAAGTACAAAGTTTATTGAATCAGAGAGTTCTCTACAATAACACAATAGGAAAAAACGACACTATTGCAGGTTTTGCTAATGTCAAAAACGATGCTGAATTCGTAAATGCTAATTCAGATATTCCATTTGATTCAAGTTACGTTGCCAAACAAGATTTACCAGCAGAAAATGCTGAAATGTTATTCAATTTGCCAACTGGACAGATTTCTGCTCCTTATATGTATAACGGTTACTACTGTATTTCAAAAGCATTAGGAAGAAAATCTGGAGCAAAATCTAAAGCAAGTCATATCCTTATCAGCTGGGAAGGAACACAAGTGCCTAACAAAAAAGAAGTAAGAACGAAAGAGCAAGCAAAAGCTAAGGCAGAAAGCTTATTAGCACAAGCAAAAGCTAATCCTGGAAATTTCTTTATGTTGGCTATGATGAATTCTGATGATTCTTCGGCGCAATCAGGTGGTGATTTGGGTTATTTTTCTCCAGGTCAAATGGTAGCTCCGTTTAATGATTTTGTTTTCAATAACCCAATTGGAAAAATTGGTTTGGTAGAAACACAATTTGGTTACCATGTTATTCAAGTAACGGACAAGCAAGATGCGGTTAAATTAGCAACGATTGCTCAAAAAATCCAACCGTCTGAAATAACAAACAATAAAACCTATGAGCAAGCTACCAAATTTGAAATGGAGGCTGCTTCAAATAAAGATTTTGATGCTTTGGCAAAACAAATGAAATTAACAGTTAGTCCATCCGTAAGAGTTAAAGCTGTTGACGAATCTTTTGGTTCAATTTCAAACCAAAGACAAATTGTAAAATGGGCATTCAACAGTGATACAAGTGTTGGCGATGTTAAAAGATTTGAAATCGTAAACAAAGGACATGTAATTGTTAAATTGAAAAAAGTTTATGACAAAGGATTAATGGCTGTGGAAGATGCAAGACCACAAGTAGAACCTATTTTGAAAAACAAAAAGAAAGCCGAAATGATTAAAGCGAAACTGAAAGGTGCCACTTTAGAAGCTTTGGCAACTGCAAATAAAGTAACTGTAATGAATGCTGTTGATTTAACAGTTGAAAATCCATCGATACCAGGTGCTGGTTTTGAACCAAAAGTAGTTGGAATAGCGATGTCTTCAAAAGTAGGAAAGCTTTCTCAACCAGTTGTTGGAAATTCAGGAGTATATGTATTGGTTACTAAAGCAGAAACTAAAGCACCTGCAATTCAAAACTATGATGAGTATGTAAACAAATTGAAACAACAAGTTGCTTCTTATTCAGGTAGAGTTATTCAAGCATTAAAAGAAAATGCTGACATCGATGATAACAGAGCTGATTTCTATTAATAGATTTCTTCGATAAATAAACAAACGACTTTCATATTGGAAGTCGTTTTTTATTTTATAAAATCATTTCTTGATAAGGTAAAATAGTGTCAAATCCTTTAGATTTAAAATACACCGTTGGATTGTCATTTGAAATAGCCATAACAAAATCGCCACCCCAAGCACCAAGACTTTTAATGGTGCCATTAAAATCAGGAAAATATAATTGTTTTGCTGTTTCTTTTTCTAGAATAGTGCTTAAAAGCATTTCATGTTTTTCTAATTGATGAATAAAAACATCAATAGAGTTTGTGCTGACTACGGACTCCGTTATTGAATTAATTTCAGGAATTGATTTAGATATTTCATTGCGTTTATTTCTATAATTAGTAATAGCATCTCGACTATTCTGTTTTTTATTCAAATAAACAAAATAGATCTTTTCTTTAAAGCTTGGATTAAAATCTATAGTTTTACTGAATGGTTTGCCTATTTCCAATTGATATATAATGGCTGAATTGTTTTGAGCACAAGCAATATCATAACCACTTCCGCCAAAACTTTTTTGCAATAATTCAAAAGCATCTATCTGTAGCCAATCAGCAATATTGTTAATTAAGGTAGAAGATGTTCCTAAACCCCAGTTTTTAGGAAAGGTTAACGCAGTTGTTACGGTGTAACCTTTTGAGTGTTTTATAAATTCAGGATTAATTTTATAAGCTTCGTGAAGAATTTCAATTAATTTATTTTTTATATTTTCTTTAATATCAAAACGTTCTTTTTTGATGATTGAAGAAAAAGGAATAACAGTTTCAAACCAAATGGAGTTATCATAATCATAACTTTTCCAATTCAAAACTTTGTCTTTGCTTTCTTCAACTACCAAGCTTTGACCAAATTTTGTTGGTAAAGCAAATGCCATTGCGCCATCAAGCACAACATATTCGCCAGTAATAAGAAGCTTTCCATTGCTATAGAAGGTTTTTGACATATGATTTAGAATTTGAATAATCTATAAAGACAAAAAATCTGTGCTAATTTGTGAAATCTGTGTTTGAGTTGTAAAATTAAATCTGTGCGAATATGTGAAATCTGTGTTTGAATAAAAGTGTTTTTAGTTTCTTAATTTTTCAATATATTCAACAACCGCAGCATGAGTGATAGTGTGATTTTCAAAATGCATTTTAACTTTATTTCGTTCGGTAATATTGGCTTGAAATTGATTTAAAATGTTATTGATGTGCATTTTCATATGGCCATCTTGAATTCCAGTAGTAGTCAAAGAACGCAAAGCAGCAAAATTTTGTGCCAAACCTGTTGCTGCAACTATTTGCATTAACTCTTGTGCAGAAGGTTTTTGTAGAATTTCTAAAGCAATTTTAACTAAAGGATGCAAAGAAGTTAGTCCACCAACAGTTCCTAATGCTAATGGAATCTCCATCCAAAAACTAAAAATATCATTTTCGATTTTTGCATGAGATAAACTTGAATAAGTTCCTTTTCTTGAAGCATAAGCATGAATTCCAGCTTCTACGGCTCTAAAATCATTTCCAGTAGCTAATACTACAGCGTCAATGCCATTCATTATCCCTTTGTTGTGTGTAACTGCTCTATAAGGTTCAATTTCTGCAATTTTTACAGCTTGAATAAATTTTTCAGCAAATTCTCTTGGATTTTGGATGTGTTTCTCAGCTAAATCTTCCACTTTACATGAAACTTCTGCACGAACCACACAATTAGGTACAAAATTTGAAAGAATACTCATTATGACAATAATGTCTTTTTCATCTTCTGCAAAGTTGTTATAAAGGAGTGCTTCTTCTTTTAAGGTTTTAGCAAATTGCTCCAAACAAGAATTGATGAAATTAGCACCCATACTATCTTTTGTTTCAAAAGTAGCATGCAATTGATAGTAGTTTTCTAATTCAGCCGTTTTGTTTTTTAGTTTAATATCTAAAATACCACCACCGCGTTTTTGCATGTTTTTAGTCAAGCTTTCGGTGTTTGAAAAGAACTTTGGCTTTGTCTCAGAAAAGAATTTTTCTAACTTTTCGGACTTACCATGGTATAGAAAATGGACTTGTCCAATTTTTTCTGTTCCTAAAATGGTTGTTTTAAATCCGCCACGCACCGCCCAAAATTTAGCCGACTTTGAAGCTGCTGCTACAACTGAACTTTCTTCGATTGCCATTGGAACGGAATAATAGTTGCCATTTATTAAAAAATTTGGGGCAATACCAAAAGGCAAATAAAAATTTGAAATTGTATTTTCTATGAAATCGTCATGAAGCATTTGAAGACTTTCATCACTATTCCAATATTGTTTTAATATTGAAATACTTTCTTTTGGGTTTGAAAAATATCTATCGGCTATCCAATTGATTTTTTCTTCTTTTGATAATTTTGAAAAGCCAGTAACTTCTTTATTCATAATTATTTTTAATTCTTAATAGGCAAAGATAAGCCTTTGAAGAAATTAATTTTATAAAAAATCTTGAAATTAAAAATTAAACCAAAACAGGATTTAACAAAAAATAGTACCTATATTTATAAAAAATTCACTAAAATTGGAAGTTTTTTAAACGTAGATGATTATGAAGGTAATTCGATTACTAGCAATTTTGTTGCTAATAGCAACAACAACAGTAGCACAACAAAAAATATCGGTTGAAGAAATTTATAAAGGTGCTTTCAGAACAAAAGGAATGGATGAGCTTCAATCCATGAAAAACACCAACCAATACACAATTCTTAACTCAGATAGAGCAACTCAATCACAAAAAATAGATTTATACGATTATGCTACTTTAAAGCAAGTTTCTACTATTATTTCAACCAAAGACTTTCCTATTTTGTCTAATGGAATTGATAGTTATATTTTTAGTGCTGATGAAAAGCAGCTTTTAATTGCTAACAATTCTGTGCCAATTTATCGTCATTCTTTTACTGCTGATTTTTTTCTGTATGATATTGAGACCAAAAAACTTTCTAAATTATTTGAACAAGTACAAGTGCCAACATTTTCTCCAGATGGTTTGAAAATTTGTTATGCTAAAGAAAATAATTTGTTCATTTATGAAATTGCATCAAAAAAAACAACTCAAATAACATCTGACGGTTTAAAAAACGCAGTAATAAACGGAATTACGGATTGGGTTTATGAAGAGGAATTTAATGATCCAAGAGCAACTGGAAATAATATTTTTATAAGAGCTTTTGATTGGAGTTTGGATAGTAAAAAAATAGCTTTTATCCGATTTGATGAAAGTCAAGTGCCAGAATTTACGATGAATATCTATAAAAAAGACTTGTATCCATCAAACGAAACTTTTAAATATCCAAAAGCAGGCGAAAAAAATTCTGTGGTTTCTTTGCATGTCTATGATGTAACTTCCAAAATAAAAAAAGATATTAACTTAGGCAATTATTCAGACTTCTACATTGCTAGAATGAAGTGGACAAATGATGCCAATATTTTATCAGCTCAAATTTTAAACCGTCATCAAGATAATTTGGATTTGTTGTTTATTGATGGAACAACTGGAAGTTCAAAAAATGTTTTGAATGAAAAGGACAACGCTTATGTTGATGTAACCGATAATCTTACTTTTTTGAAAGACAATAGTTTTATTTGGACATCCGAAAAAGACGGTTATAACCATATTTATTTATACGACAAAACAGGAAAATTAAAAAACCAAATAACTAAAGGAAACTGGGAAGTTACAGCCTATTATGGTTTTGATGAAAAAAATAAAACCATTTATTATCAATCGGTTGAAAATGGTTCTACTATTCGAGATGTTTATAAAATCTCATTAGATGGAAAAAACAAAGTGAAATTATCTCAAAAAACAGGAACTAATGCAGCTACTTTTAGTCCAAATTTCGAGTATTTTATAAATACGTATTCCAGTACAATCATTCCAACTTTATATACATTAAATAATTCTAAAGATGGAAAAGTGATTCAGACTATCGTTGACAATGATGTTTTAGCAAAAAAATTGGAAACTTACAATTTACCTACAAAAGATTTTTTTGAACTTACTACCGAAAAAGGCAATAAATTAAATGCCTGGATTATAAAGCCAAAAGATTTTGATGCGTCTAAGAAATATCCAGTATTTATGTACCAATATTCTGGTCCTGGTTCTCAGCAAGTGGTTAATGAATGGATGAACGCCAATGATTATTGGTTTATGATGTTGACACAACAAGGTTATATTGTTGCTTGTGTAGATGGACGAGGAACAGGATTTAAAGGAGCAGCTTTTAAAAAATGCACTCAAAATCAATTAGGAAAACTGGAAGTTGAAGATCAAATTGATGCGGCAAAAGTAATTGGAAATTATCCTTATGTAGATAAATCAAGAATTGGTATATTTGGCTGGTCGTATGGCGGATTTATGTCGAGTAATTGTATTTTGAAAGGTGCTGATGTATTCAAAATGGCTATCGCTGTTGCTCCAGTGACCAACTGGCGTTTTTACGATAGTATTTATACCGAAAGATATATGCAAACACCACAAGAAAACCCAAGTGGCTATGATGATAATTCACCCATTAACCATGTAAATAAACTAAAAGGGAATTATCTATTAATTCATGGAACTGCCGATGATAACGTTCATGTTCAGAATTCAATGCAAATGATTGAAGCGTTAGTCCAAGCCAATAAACAATTTGATTGGGCAATTTATCCTGATAAAAACCACGGAATTTATGGAGGATATACTAGAATTCAACTGTTTAACAAAATGACAAATTTTATAAAAGAAAAACTATAATAACCAAAAACAAAACAATAATTATGAGTGAAACTACAGTAAAAGCGGCACATCCAAAAGGGCTTTGGGTGCTTTTTGGAACAGAAATGTGGGAGCGTTTCAATTTCTATGGAATGCGTGCCATTCTAACCTTGTTCATGGTAAATTCATTATTGATGAGAGAAGAAGACGCTTCTATCATTTATGGTGGATTTCTGGGACTTTGTTATTTAACACCAATGTTAGGTGGATTTATTTCTGACCGTTTTTTTGGTAATAGAAATTGTATTATACTAGGAGGAACTATGATGGCTATTGGTCAATTAATGTTGTTTTTTAGTGCAAGTATATTTGGTTCTAACCTAGGATTAGCAAATACATTAATGTGGACCGCATTAGGAATTATTGTTTTTGGAAATGGATTTTTCAAACCAAATATTTCCTCAATGGTTGGAAGCTTATATCCAAAACAAGAAAAATCTAAATTAGATACTGCTTTCACAATTTTCTATATGGGAATTAACATTGGAGCTTTTCTGGGTCAATTTATTTGTCCATTTGTTGGTGATGTAAATAACGAAGTGTTACAAGCCGATGGCACAACACTTATGATTAGAGATGTTCATGCATTCAAATGGGGCTTTTTAGCAGCAGGTGTTGCCATGATGATAGGTACAGCAGTGTTTTTCTTTTTAAAAAATAAATACGTGGTTACGCCAGAAGGAAGACCAATTGGCGGATTACCTTCAGGAAATGATAATAACGACTATGAAGAAGGAGAATCTCAAAAAGCTCATTTTACAATGGGTTCAATTTTAACAGCAGTTGTCATTTTTGCCGCAGTTTTCTTTGTATTCAATTATTTTACTGAGGGTGATAACATAGTAAAAACGATTATTTACCCAGTTATATACGCCAGTGGTATTTCGCTTGCGGCACTAATTTTGTTAGATAAAACTTTGACAAAAGTAGAAACTCAAAGGATTTGGGTAATTTATATCATGTCGTTTTTTATTATTTTCTTCTGGGCAGCTTTTGAACAAGCAGGCTCTTCATTAACGTTTATTGCCGACAATCAAACAGACAGACATTTCTTTGGTTGGAACATGCCACCATCAATGGTTCAAATTTTTAATGGACTGTTTGTAGTAATGTTTGCTTTTCCATTCAGTATTTTATGGGATAAATTGAGAGCAAAAAACCGAGAACCTCTTTCTACAGTAAAACAATCTATTGGATTATTATTAATCGCTGTAAGTTATTTTATCATAGCAAACAATGTAAAAGATCTTGGAAACACAGGATTATTGGCTATCAAATGGTTGATTTTATTATATTTAATTCAAACTTTTGCAGAGTTATGTCTTTCTCCAATTGGCTTGTCATTGGTTGGAAAACTTTCTCCAAAAAGATTTGCCTCTTTAGCTTATGGTGTATTCTTTATATCAAATGCTGCGGGTTATGCTTTATCAGGAACTTTAGGGTCAATTCTTCCAGCAACTGGAGATAAATTTAAAAAAGCATCTGAACTTGGAATTGACTTGCAAGGTGTATTAGATAAATCAATTACACCAACAGCGGAACAATTAGAGCTATTAGCAAAAAATCAAATTAGTGATCATTATCCAACATTTGCTAGTTTCCCAATTGAAAATCTATACGATTTCTTTATGGTATTCGTAGTGCTTTGTGGTATTGCAGCAGCAATTTTATTTATGCTTACACCTGTAATCAAAAAAATGATGCACGGGATTAGATAATCCAACTATTAAAAAATATTTTTATATCTTTCAAACCTCCAATTGCATTGGAGGTTTTTTTTAATTAAAATAAATTACTATGTGGAAATCGCATCCTAAAGCTTTACCTTTTTTGTTTTTGTCTGAAATGTGGGAACGTTTTGGTTATTATTTAATGATTGGAATTTTTACGCTTTATTTAAAAGATGTAGAAGCTGGATTTGCCATGACTGAGAAAGAAGCTTCCGATTTATATGGAACTTTTATCGCATTGGTTTTTCTAACACCATTTATTGGCGGGTTGATTGCTGACAGGTATTTTGGGTATAAAAAATCAATTATTATTGGTGGATTAATGATGGGAGCGGGTTATATGATGATGGGAATTCATGACAAAACCATGCTTTATATTGCCATGACTTTAGTGATTGTTGGTAATGGGTTTTTCAAGCCCAATATATCTACCTTACTTGGAAATTTTTATGATGATGAAGAATACAAGGAGAAAAAAGATGAAGGCTACAATATTTTCTATATGGGAATTAATGTAGGTGCGTTCATTTGTAATTTCTTTGGTGCTGCATTGCAAATTCTTTTAGGTTGGCAATATGCATTTATGGCTGCTGGAGTTGGAATGTTTGTTGGTGTAATCGTGTTTATATTAGGAACTAAGTACTATGGCAACAAAACAGAGAAAAAAGGGGTACAACCCGGCGACATGCCTTTTTATAAAATTGTGCTTTACATTTTGGTGCCTTCTATTATTTTTGGAATAATTGGGTGGTTATTAAAAGGAGTGCAATCAGAATTAAATCCCGATAGTTATATTTTTGGTTCTGATAGTACGGATGCGTTTATTTTTGCTTGTATTCCTGTTGTTTATTTTTATGCAAGTTTATATTTTAAAGCAAAAACTGAAGACAAAAGACCAATTGGTGCCTTATTAGCTATTTTTTCTGTAGTGATTTTGTTTTGGGCAGTTTTTAAATTAAACGGTTCGGCACTAAATACTTGGGCAGACCGTTATACTGATAGAGAAATTACAGGAACAACTGAAAAAGTATTTAATGGATTAAAGTTTTCACAAGAAGTAGCCTATCAAAAAGATAGTGTTTCCCTATACGATGCAAGTTTTAGGCTCCAAAAAGTAAATGGTGAAGTGCAAAAAGAATACAATTATCCAGTTTATTTCAGAAATGTTAAACCTGAAAAACTACCAGCCGAAGGCTCAAAAGTTTCACTATGGGCTACAAATTTAAGTCAATCGATAAATCCTGGATGGGTTATTATTTTAACTCCGTTAATAGTAGCATTTTTTACTTTTTTAAGAAGTAGAAAAAAAGAACCTTCAACACCCACTAAGATTGCGTTTGGTCTTTTAATTTCAGCTTTATCTGTTTTGGTGATGGTTGCTGCTGTAGAAATTGGTAATAATGGTTCTGAGAAAGTTTCTGTTTGGTGGTTAGTTGCTAATTATGGAATTATAACGATCGGTGAACTTTTTCTCAGTCCTATGGGATTGTCAATTGTTTCTAAATTATCACCAAAAAACATTACATCTTTAATGATGGGTGGCTGGTTTTTGGCAACTTCTATTGGAAATAAATTAAGCGGTGTTTTAGCAAGTATGTGGGATCAATATGACAATAAAGCCAATTTCTTTTGGATAAATTTTGGGCTTTTGTTGTTTGCTACAGTATTAATGTTTGCATTAGTTAAAAACTTGAACAAAGTAATGAAAGAAAAAGGGATTAATTAAAATTGGACTAACTTGTAAAGTATCTTACATATAGGTTGGCATTCTTTTTGTTATATTTGAAAAAAATTAAATGATTATGAAGAAAATAATATTCGCATTTGTATTTGTTTTAGGAACAATAACCATGCATGGACAAGAATTAAAATGGGAAACAAATTTAGATGTTGCCATGAAGATTTCAAAGAAAACTAAAAAACCAATGTTACTATTTTTCACAGGTAGCGATTGGTGTGGTTGGTGTATCCGTTTGCAAAAAGAAGTTTTACAAACACCAGAATTTGCAAAATGGGCAAAAAAAAATGTAGTATTGGTAGAGTTAGATTTTCCTAGAAAAACACCTCAGAATGCAGCAATTCAAAAACAAAATCAAGAATTGCAACAAGCTTTTCAAGTTAGAGGTTATCCGACAGTTTGGTTTGCTAAGGCATCTAAAATAGATGGAAAAGTAAATTTCGAACAATTAGGAAGTACAGGCTATGTAGCTGGCGGACCGAATGCTTGGTTAGAAGGTGCAGATCAAATTCTTAAAAATAAAAAATCGTAACGATTTACCTCTAAAATTTATAAAATCCTTTTTCATGTGTATTGTGGAAAGGGATTTTTTGTTTTCTACACGTTTCTTCCCAACGTTTGCTGTAGGTTTTAAAATTTGAACCATCTGCAATAATAACCTTTGGTTTTAGTGTCAATAAAAGCCGTTCTAAATTTAGTTTTGGGGATTGTGTGATAATTAAAATATCAGGATTAATGGTAGGATTATAAATTCCAGTACTATCAATAACGACAATTTTTTTACTATTGATAAAAAGCAAATCAGGAATATTATTTTTATTCTTTAAATCTGAAAAATTTCCAACTAAATACGATTGAAAAGTAACATTTTCATGAATGTTCTTCCGAATACTATCATTCGCAAATAAGGATACATTATTACCAATTCTCTCCGAAATGATACTGCCTTTCTTTTGATTAAAAACGATTCCTTCTGCACTTTTGTTAACTTCTTTTTTTTGATAAATAAAAACGACTTGTAAAAGTATCACACACATTAATGCTAACGAAATTCTTTTAAAATTTGGCTTTTTTATCCAAAACATTAGAGTAACTATCATCAAATAGAACAACCATAGCATTTCTTTTGTAAAAGGAATATTTTGGAAAGTAAAGCTGTCAAACGATGCAATGGTGTGAATGAAGTTGTTCATGATTTTCAACAGCAAATCAAGAATTTGCACTAAAAAATGAGGAACAGTTCCGATAACGGATAGTACTAAAACTAAAATTCCAATTGCCATAATTACTGACAATAACGGTAGAACAATCATATTTGTTAAAAAAAACAATCCTGGAAATTGATGAAAATAGTAAATACTCAATGGCATTACGCCGATTTGAGCTGCAGTAGAAACGGTTATTATATCCCAAAAATAATTTAGAATCTTATTTTTTGGTTTCCAAATAGATTTTAAAATTGGCTGCAATAAAAGAATAAAAAACACTGCTAAATAACTTAATTGAAAGCCAATATCATAAATAAATGACGGACTTATCAATAAAATTAAAAGCATTGAAACTAGCAAGGTATGATAAATATTGACAGTTCTTTTGATGTTCATTCCAACCGTTAAAAAGGAAAACATTGTAGCAGATCGAACTATTGATGGTGATAGCCCAGCTAAAAGTGCAAATGCCCATAGTGTCAATATAATGAGTATAACTTTAATCCAGTTTGCTCTTTTGGTATTGGGCATTGGTTTCAGTAAAAACAATAAGAAATACATAATAATTCCAACATGTAATCCTGAAACGGCTAGAATATGAACTGCGCCAGCTGCTTGATATTCTTTCATAATCACAGGTGACATATCATGTTTTTGTCCCAATAATAAAGCAACAACAACAGTTAATGAATTTTCAGAGAGTGATGTTTTCTTCAAATTTGTGATTAATTTTTCTCGATAGTTTGAAAAATAGTAACGGAGCGAACTTTGACTTCCAATAATTTTTACATCATTGGTTTTGCTATATACTTGACCATAAATTTCTTTGTGTTCCAAGTAATTTCCATAATCAAACTGATTGGGATTGAAAGGCTTTTTGTTTTTGTAGTAAACGCCTTTTATGAAAAGAATACTTCCAATTGGCAACGAAATGTATTTTTCTTTTTTTGTAATGTTAAAGATTATTTTGCCATTAACTTTCTTTTTTTGTATCGATTGAAATTCAGCAACATATCGATAGTTTTTTTGCGTATTCTTGAGTTTTTCAGTCAATAAAATTGTTGCATTAAAACCATTTTCAACTTCATTTAGATACTTAGAAAAATGATTAGTGGAATAATTTTCTTTATGAATACTAGCTGAAGACAATCCAATAAAAAAAGAATTTAATAGTACTGCTATTCCAAATAAAGATGAATAAAATGCTATTTTGGATTTAAAAATATAACAAAGCAGTACTAGGCAAAATCCACTTACAGTTAATATAAAAGCAATTGGTGGTGTTGTTTTTAAAGAAGGAAATAATAATATTCCAAAAACAAACCAAAGTGTAATTTTAGCTAAAGGAAATTGTAAGATTTTCACGTAACTAAGTTACGAAAAAAAAGAATTTACAAAATAAATTTATAAGATTTTGTTAATTTGAACAAAAGTGTTTTGGTAATATGTTTCTGATAGTGAAGAAACAATAACACCTGCACTTGTTGAAGCATGAACAAATAAGATTTCATCTCCATTTACTTCTGTGATCATGCCAACATGTGTAATACGATTTCCGCCAGCTGTGGCAAAGAATATTAAATCACCTTTTTCGGCATTATCAATGCTCATTTTTTCACCAATATCTGCCATACTTGAAGAAACTCGCGGTATATCAATGTCAAATTTTTTGAAAGTTGAATAGAGCAAACCGGAACAATCAAAACCATCTTTTGAAGTGCCACCATATGAATAATCTACACCTACATTGTCTATCACATTATTAATAAGTTGCTCAGCAACATAGTCAGTTTCCTCGTTGTCGATGATAATGTCTTTAGCATTTTTGGTATTCAAAATTGCTTTAATTTTTTTTGATTTTTTTTCTTTATCTCTAATTTCTTTTTTTTGATTTTTAGATAAAGGTTCGTTGTAGGCAATGGCTTTATCAACACTTGGCGCAGTGTAAATTCCTTTTTTTTCAGCTTCTTTTTTAGTAGTAATGATTTTGTTTGATTGTGCAAAACCAAATGTTGAAATAAAAAAAAATAAAAAGAAAAATATTTTGAAGGTGTATTTCAAGATCGTTTATTTAAGATTTTCAAATATAAAAAAATATTTTTTAAAACACATTAATTATTGTAAATCATTAATAATCAGGTCTGCTGTTTTTTTACTTGCACCAATTCCGCCTAACTTTTTTTCTAAAATTTCATAATTACGAATTATTTCCTGTCTGTTTTTTGGTTCAAAAAGTTTTGATAATTCTTCCTTGATCCTTTTTTTATTAAAATTTTCTTGGATTAATTCGGTTACCACTTCTTTATCCATTATTAAATTTACTAATGAAATGTATTTTAATGTAATGATGCGTTTTGCAATTTGATAAGAAACCCAACTTCCTTTGTAACAAACAACTTCTGGAACTTTAAATAAAGCAGTTTCTAGTGTCGCTGTTCCAGAAGTTACTAACGCTGCTTGGGCTATACTCAATAAATCATAGGTTTTGTTAGAAATGAATTTTACATTTTTAGTGTTTAAAAATTGCTTATAAAATTCAAATTCTTGACTTGGTGCACCAGCAATTACAAACTGATAATCAATAAAATCATCAGTAACACTAAGCATAACTTCGAGCATTTTTGAAATTTCTTGTTTTCTACTGCCTGGTAGTAAGGCAATTACCGGTTTGTCATCAAGATGGTTATCTTTTCTAAATTGAGTTTCGTTTGTTTTTTGGCGATTGTGAATAGCGTCAATTAGCGGATGACCAACAAATTCTACAGGATAACCATGTTTTATTTCAAAAAAATCTTTTTCAAAAGGCAAAATGACAAATAATTTATCAAAATCTCTTTTGACAGCTTTTATCCTATTCTCTTTCCAAGCCCAAATTTGTGGTGCAATATAATAGTGTGTTTTTATACCTTTTTGTTTTGCCCATTTTGCAATTCGCATATTAAAACCTGGATAATCGATGAAAATAATCACATCAGGTTTGAATTGTTCAATGTCTTTTTTACAAAATTTGATGTTGTTTAAAATGGTTTTTAAGTTCATTACCACTTCTGCAAAACCCATGAACGCTAATGCCTTGTAGTGTTTTACTAAAGTGCCGCCAACTTCTTGCATCAAATTTCCACCCCAAAATCGAATTTCAGCTGTAGCATCTTTTTCAAATAAAGCTTTCATTAGGTTCGAACCATGCAAATCTCCAGAAGCTTCACCTGCTATAATATAATATTTCATTGTTTTAATAATTTAATAAAACACAGTCAATTAATTGTCCGTTTTTAAAAGTAATAATCCAAATTTTTCCGTATTCGTTTTCGTTTAAAGGATTGAATTTAGTTTCGTTAATTAAACTATTAACCAAATCGGGACAAGTGTTTGAGTGACCAACAATCATTATTGTTTTACCTTTTTGATTTAAAAGTAAATTTTGGCTAAAATTTTTATTATTTGGACTATAGTTTATTATTTCCAAATTTCTAGAGTTGGCAATTGGTTGTAATGTTTCAGTTGTTCTTGAAAATGGTGTAGAATATAAAGCGTCAAGCTTAAGGTCTGCAAACAGCATATCTAATTTTTTAGCACGTAATTTCCCAATATCAGATAGTGAAGGGTTCTTGCTACCATCATCAATTTTTTCTGCATGACGAACAACAATTATTTTTGTGATTTCAGTATTACTATTTTTTTCTTGAGAAATGGTAATTGAAGAAGTCAGAATAAGCAGTAAAAATGAAAAGGTTTTTTTCATTAGTAAAAAATTAAATTTTATAAATCCCAAGTGTTTAACAATTGAATAGCATGATGCGCTGTCATGTCAAACTGAACAGGAACAACTGAAACATATCCATTAGCTAATGCGTATTCATCAGTATCTTGACCTTTATCATCATTCACAAATTCACCCGTTAGCCAGTAGTAATCTTTTCCATAAGGTGATTTTCTCTTGTCAAATTTTTCTATCCAACTCGCTTTTGCTTGACGACAAATTTTCACTCCTTTTATTTCATTTAAATTTAATTTAGGAAAATTCACGTTTAACACGGTGCCATTAGGCATTTTGTTGTTTAAAACTTCTAATGCAATTTTTTTAATAAACGGTTTAGTAGCTTCAAAATTAGCATTCCAATTATAATCGGCTAACGAAAAACCAATAGCAGGAATTCCTTCAATACCAGCTTCTACAGCAGCACTCATAGTGCCAGAATAAATTACGTTTATAGAAGAGTTTGAGCCATGATTTATTCCAGAAACGCATAAATCAGGTTTTTGTTTTAAAACCTCATGTACCGCTAGTTTTACACAATCGACAGGCGTTCCCGAGCAATTGTATTCTGTAATTTCAGCACCATCTTTTGATATTTTATCAAGATATAATGTGTTATTTACAGTAATAGCATGTCCCATTCCGCTTTGAGGACTATCTGGTGCAACTACTACAACAGTGCCAATTTCCGACATCACTTCAATTAATGTTCGTATTCCTGGAGCAGTAATTCCATCATCGTTGGTAACTAAAATTAGAGGCTTGTTAATCATAATAAAAAATTCAATTAAGGCAAAATTAACCTTTTTTAGGGTTTTATTAAGTAACATTTTGATTAACTTTGGACTAATTCAACGTATGCTAAAGGTTAATTGTTATAAAATATCGTTAACATAAAAATTTGGCATAGTTTTTTGTATATATTAGTCGAATAATTAATGAAACCTATATTCCTGTTTATGAAAAGAAATTATAAAGTTCTCTTGGTAGTACTTGCTTTGTCAGTTGCCATGTGGAGTTTCATCCCAAAAGAGAATACACCCGATCCCGAAAAAGATAAATTATTAATTGAACTTTTAACTTTTGTTATTGAAAAAGGACATTACAATCCTGCTGCAATTGACGACACCTTTTCTAAAGGAGTTTACAAAGACTATTTAGAAGCATTAGATCCCTCAAAACGATTCTTTTTGCAATCTGATATTGATGAATTTTCAAAATATGAAACTCAAATCGATGATCAAATTAACAATAAAGAATTAACCTTTTTCGATTTGACTTATACTCGTTTGATGAAACGAATGAATGATAGTAAAGCTTATTATGAAGAAGCGTTATCTTCTCCAATAGATTATAAAAAAGATGAAACTATTAGCACGGATTATGAAAAATTACCTTATGCTAAAAATGAAAAAGAATTAAAAGACCGTTGGAGAAAACAAGTCAAGCTTTCTACTTTGTCTTCTTTGGTTGAAAAAGAAAAAGTTCAAGAAGAAAAATTAAAATCGAAAGACAATAAAGATACTCCAAAAACTTTTGCTGAATTAGAGAAAGAGACTAGAGCATCTACTTTAAAATCACTTAATGATAATTTTGGATTCATAAAAGATTTGAATCGAGATGATTGGTTTTCAATATATATCAATGCTATTTCTTCTCGATTTGATCCACATACTTCTTATTTTGCACCTAATGAGAAAGAGCGTTTTGATGTAAGCATGAGTGGAAAATTAGAAGGAATTGGTGCAAGACTTCAAAAAGAAAATGATTTCACAAAAATCACAGAATTAATTTCTGGCGGACCAGCATGGAGAGGGAAACAGCTTGAAGCTGGGGATTTAATATTGAAAGTAGCACAAGGAAACGGCGAAGCTATAGATGTTGTTGGAATGCGTTTGGACGATGTTGTGAAAAAAATTAAAGGACCAAAAGGCACTGAAGTTAAATTGACAATAAAAAAGCCAGATGGAACCATAAAAGTAATTTCAATTATAAGAGATGAAGTTGAAATTGAAGAAACATATGTAAAATCAAGTGTTGTAGAAATTGATGGAAATAAATATGGAATAATCTATTTACCAAAATTCTATATTGATTTTGAGAACAAAGACAGTCGTGATGCTGGAAAAGACGTTGCTATTGAAGTAGAACGTTTGAAAAAAGAAGGTGTTCAAGGGATTGTAATGGATGTTAGGGATAATGGTGGTGGTTCATTAAAAACGGTTGTTGATATTGCAGGTTTGTTTATTGAACAAGGACCGATTGTTCAGATAAAATCTGCAGCAGGTAAAAAAGAAGTATTGTACGACAGAGATGCAAAAGTACAATGGGATGGACCATTAGTAGTAATGATTAATGAATTTTCTGCATCGGCATCAGAAATCTTAGCTGCTGCAATTCAAGATTATAAAAGAGGTGTAATTGTAGGAAGCAAGCAATCGTATGGAAAAGGTACCGTTCAGAATGTAATCGATTTGAATCAGTTTGTTCGCGGAAGTACTTATGGAGATTTGGGAGCATTGAAAACAACAACTCAAAAATTTTATAGAATCAATGGAGGTTCGACTCAACGAGAAGGCGTTAAAAGTGATATTGTGATGCCTGATAAATATGAATATTTAAAAATGGGTGAAAAAGATGTTGATAATGCAATGCCTTGGGATAAAATAGATCCTGCGGAATACAAAGTATGGACGAAGCAACACAATTTTGATTTGGCGATAGCTGAAAGTAAAGCCAGATTAGCAAATAATCCACAAATGCAATTGATTGAAGATAACGCAAAATGGATAGACCAACGCAGTAAAGAAAATATTTATAGCCTTCAAATGGACAAATTTAAAGCGGAACAAAAAGCTTTGGAAGAGAAAAATAAAAAATATAAACCGATTACAGATTATAAAAATGATTTGAAATTTATGTCGTTGCCTTATGAAAATGAAATGGTTAAAAACGACACTGTTTTAAAAGAAAAACGAGACAGATGGCACGAAAGTTTATCTAAAGATGTATATGTTGATGAAGCATTACATATTTTAAATGATATGCAAAATGGTTCAGACAGAAAAGGGTTGACAGATAAAGTTAAAACCGAAAAATTGGTTAAGTCTTAATTGAAAAAATATTCAAACAAAAAAGCCTCAAAATTATTTTTTTGAGGCTTTGTTATTCAGGATACTCTTATTTAGTTTCTTAGTTTATTCAATTTCTTTTCATAATCAGCAATTTCTTCTTCATATTCTTTTATCTTAAGTTGCTGTTTGGTAATTTTCAAATTTTCTTTCTCAATTTCTACAGGAGATAATTTTCCTTTTGATTTGTTTTTGGCGAATTTAGTTTTCATCTTTTCTAAATCGTCAATAGCATCTTGTCGTTTGTCTTTATACTTAATTAATTTTTTTTCAGCAGAAGCAATTTTTTTTTGTTCTTTCTGAAACTTTTTTTGTTCTTTTTCTAATTTTTTCTGATCTCTTTCAAGCTGTTTCTGGGCTTTTTCTGCTTGTTCTTTTTGTGCTATTGCAAGTTTTTGATTTTCAATTTTTTTTTCAAGCAATTCTTTTTCAGTTGCTTTTGGAGCTTCAATTGTAGCTGTTTTTACTTTTGCAGAATCAATAACCTTTTCAGAATTAGTTTCTTGTGCATAATTGTTTTGATAGCAAACTGCTAAAAACGCTACAAATAATAATTTTAATTTCATTGTTTTTGTTTTTAATTATTTTACTATAAATTTAGCAATAATTGTTCCAAATTCTAAAATAATATATGAAAAATTACATTAAAATAATTGTTTTCATCTTTTTGATTTCTTATGCAATCATTTCTTGCAAATTTCTCGAAAAAGATGATACGACTGAAAACAAAAAACAATTTTCATCAATATCTGCTATTGATTTACTACCAACGTCAACCACAAAACAAATAATTGTACATGATTTTTATACATTGTCCTATAGTGAAAAATTTGAACAAGCTGAATGGGTAGCCTATTCTTTGAAAAAAGAGAATTTTAAACAAAATAATTTTAAAAGACCCTATTTTGTTGAAGATAAAAAAGTAACAACACATTCTGCCGATTGGAGAAATTATAAAAAATCGGGATATGACAAAGGACATCTTTGTCCAGCTGGAGATATGACTTTTTCTAAAAAAGCATATGAAGATACTTTTTTAACCTCAAATATTTCTCCTCAAAAGCATGATTTTAATTCAGGAATTTGGAATCGATTGGAACAAAAAACAAGGTATTGGGCTGAGAAGTATGGAACTGTTTTTGTGATTTCGGGTGGTGTTTTAACATCTGGATTAAAAACTATTGGTTTTGAAAAAGTAGCTGTTCCGAATTATTTTTATAAAATTATTGCATCAAAAAGCAATGGTCAAATTAAGGTAATAGCTTTTCTTGTGCCAAATGAAGATTCAAAAAAGCCACTCTATACTTTTGTAACGTCTATCGATGCAATTGAGAAATTAACGAACATCGACTTTTTTTCAAAATGGGAAGATTCAGTCGAAAATAAACTTGAAAGTAAAAGTGACTATAAAGATTGGAGTTTTAATTGATTTGAAACTTGTATTCTTCCTAATCTTAAAGATTTACTAAATACAATGATTGGAATTTGGAATTTATTTGTGGGAATTTTTTAAAAACTACCATTCGTTTACTTTGTTTGCATCCATTTTTAGGAAAATAAATAATAAAATAGTAAAGCCCCAAAGACCAGAACCACCATAAGAAAAGAAAGGCAACGGAACACCAATCGTTGGGAATATTCCAATTACCATCGAAATATTAACAAAAAAGTGTATGAATAGTATGCCTGCCACACAATAACCATAGACTCGACTAAACTTTGTCTTTTGCCTTTCAGCCAAATAAAGTATTCTTCCAAATAAAATTAAAAATAAGGCAACAATTAATACAGAACCCAAAAAACCCCATTCTTCTCCAACTGTTGTGAAAATATAATCGGTGTGTTGTTCAGGTACAAAGCCGCCTTTTGTTTGCGTTCCTTCTAAGTAACCCTTTCCAAACAATCCGCCAGATCCAATAGCAATTTCAGATTGATTGGTGTTATATCCAACACCTTTCATATCTACTTCTTTGCCCAAAAGAATATTAAATCGGTCACGATGATGTTGCTTGAATACATTGTCAAAAACATAATCAACTGAAAAAACATATCCTGAGATCAATACTAAAATAATAGAACTCAAAACCCAATTTCTATCAATCATCCTGCTTCTAAAATGAATAAAAAGAATAACGACTAATGCAATTATTACAATAACGTAGGGTTCTAAAAGCAGCGCTAAAACAAAGAGTATGATGGCAATAAATCCTGTCCAAAGATACCATGAAGGAAATCCTTCTCGATATAAAACCAAGAAAAAAACAGAATAAATCAAGGCGCTTCCTGGGTCGGGTTGCGGTAAAATTAATAGGATTGGTAAAAATAAAATAATCATGGCTTGCACCTGTCTGTTCATGTCTTTTAAATTGACTTGAACATCACTTAAATATTTTGCCAAGGCTAATGCTGTAGCTGTTTTAGCAAATTCTGATGGCTGTAATGTGAACGTTCCAATGGCATACCAACATCGTTGTCCTGCAATCGTTTTTCCAAACACAAACAGACCAGCAAGTGATAAAAGAGACACTGCAAAAATGATAATAGAATACTTTTCAAAGAATTTCGCATCAATAGCCATGATGCTAAAAATCAATGGAATGGTAAAAAGAATGAATAAAAATTGTTTTCCATAAATTTGAGTTACATCAAAAATTGAACTTTCCCCTTCAATGCTTGATAACGAAGAAGAGTAAATATTAAGCCAACCTAAAATCACTAACAGGATATAGATTCCGATGCTTAACCAGTCTAAATTATTTGTAACACTTTGGTTTTTCATACTAATTAGAAATTAATTTTTAGTAGTATCTTTTACTTTAATTTCTTCTTCTTTTTTCATTTCTGTATTCAACGATTTTGAAATAGTAGTATTAATTAAAGTATCAACAATTGGTTTAGCAATGTATTTATTGTATTCCGCTTGCAAACTTCCTTCTAACATTCTTTTTTCTAAATCTTTACGAGTGATTTTTTTATTGATGTATTTTTCAATCATTAATGTTGTAATTGGACCAGCCCATCTTGCACCCCAATATCCATTTTCAACAAAAACAGCAATGGCTATTTTAGGATTGTCTTTTGGCGCAAATGCAACAAAAATAGAGTGGTCTTGAAGCTTAACTCTTTTTCCGTTTATTTTGGCAAAGTTTTCGGCGGTACCTGTTTTTCCACAAATTTGTATGCCTTCAACACCTAAGCCTCTTGCCGTTCCTAAGTTATAAACATCGTATAAACCTTCAATTACTGGTTCAAAATGTTTTTTGTCAACCGTTGTTTGATGTTTGGTTCTAAATTTTTTATCAATCATTTCGCCTTTGATTTTCTTAATGATATGAGGCGTATAATAATAACCTCTATTGGCAACAGTTGCTATCATATTGGCTAATTGCATTGGCGTCATCAAGACTTCACCTTGACCGATGGCATTGGAAACAATAGTTTTACTGTCCCAATTCCATCCTGGATACATTTTTTTATACGTTTTTGAGGTTGGAATTTTTCCTTTCCTTCCAGTTGGTAAGTCGTAGCCCATAAATTGTCCTAGTCCAAAACTTTTCAAGTGATTGCTCCAAGTATCTACACCATCCGAAGGCTTTACATATTTGTTTATGGTTTTCATATAAACATTGGCAAAATAGGTGTTGCAAGAGTTATAAAAACCATTGTGTAATTTAGAAACGCCAGCATCGTGACAGCGCATAAAACGACCACGTGCATAACTGAAACCGTGATGACAAACAAATGATGTTTCGGTATCTATAACACCTTCTTGAAGTCCAACTAGCCCTGTTAGAATTTTAAATGGAGAACCAGGAGTATATTCCGCTAGCAAACCTCTATCGTATAATGGTTTTGCAATTGAGTCGTGATACAACATGGTGTAGTTTTTAGAGCGTTGTCTTCCAACCAATATGGCTGGATCGTAGGAGGGTGATGTTACCAACGCTAATATTTCTCCAGTTTTTGGCTCTATAGCTACAATTCCACCACGTTTGTTAATCATTAATTGTTCGCCATATTTTTGTAGTTCAGCATCAATAGACAATGTAATGTCTTTTCCTTGAACAGCAATAGTATCAAATTTTCCATCTTTATAGGAACCTATATCGCGATTGAATTTGTCTTTTTGAAGATATTTTACTCCTTTGACACCTCTTAAAATTTCTTCATAGCTTTCTTCAACACCTTGTTTTCCTATCAAATCACCACTATTATAATATTTGTTTTTGCTGATGATGTTTTCATTTACTTGTGTAATAAATCCAAAAACATTGGCACCACAATCAACTTGATAATCACGTAGCGATCTTTTTTGAATATAAAAGCCATTAAATTTCCGTTGCATTTCTTGAAAAGCGGCATATTCCATTTTGTTTAATTGTGGCAAAAAAACCGATGGCAATCTTGGACTATACACTTTAGCTTTGGCTATCTTTTTGTCAAAATCGACTTTTGAGATGTTTAATAATTTGCAAAATTCGAGAGTGTCAATATTTTTAACATCTTTTGGGATAACCATGATGTCATACGAAGGTTGATTGGCAACCATAAGTTTACCGTAACGATCATAAATATAACCTCGTTCGGGGTAATCATATTTTATTTTAATTGCATTATTGTCTGATTTCAACTTTAAACTTTCATCTATAACTTGAAGGTAAAAAAGCCTCGACACAATTAAAATTGTTGCAATGATTATAATTGTTGGAAACAATACTTTTCTCATCGTTTGCTTGGCTTAATAATATAAATGATTAATATACAGGTGATAATAGTAAATATAGTGCTAAAAATAGTCCTTAAGAAAATATCCCAAATGAAACTAATTTTAAAAATTTCTAAAATAAATAACGTAAAATGATGAATGACAACGGCTATTAATATAAACGAAAAGCGTTCGGGTGTTAATACATCGTTTAGTTTAACGGTTTGATATTCATAACTTAGTCCAAATGAAAATTTGAAAATTGCTGGTCGAAAATAGGCTAGAACCAAACAAGCCGTTGCATGAACGCCGCCAGAATTCCAAAACATATCCATAATCAAACCTAGTAGAAAACTAGCTACTAAAAGCCCTGTTTTATTCCCATTTACTGGAAAAAGTAAGATGAACAAAATATAAGGATAAGGATTGATATATCCAAACAAATCAATGCGATTGAACAATAGTACTTGGGCTAAAAGCAAGAAAATAAATCGGGCGATATTTACTAATAAAGTACTATTCATTTTTAATGGTTTCGCTTTCAAGTTTCATCACTTCGTCTCTATCTTTTGTTTTTAAAATATATACATAACCTAAATTCGTCATGTCATTAAACAATTTTATATCCAAAGTATAATAATTGGTTACGTTGTCTGTGTAGATTTTATCAATAACCCCAATCCCAATATTTTCCGGAAAAATAATAGACTGTCCACCTGTAACAATAGTATCTCCTTTTCGAACAGAAGCTAGTCTTGGCACATCAATTAATTGTGCATAACCGGTATTTTTGCCGTTCCAAACTAATGAACCAAAATGATTTGATTTCTTAATTTTAGCATTAATTTTTGACTGAACATTTAATATGCTTATCACTGTAGCATAGTTTTTGGAAGTTTTGTCAACAATACCAATAATTCCAGCACTATTAATGACTCCCATATCGGATTTAACACCGTCTTTAGAACCACTGTTTAAGGTTAAGAAATTTTCATGTGTGCTATAGGAATTGTGAATTACTTTGGAAACTATAATTTCAGCTTTATCAATTCCTTTAACATTTACATTTGGTGTAAGTGTAGTATCCTTTTGGTTGAATAAAATAGATTTTAAACGGGCATTTTCTGCAGACAATTCTTGATTTTCTTTTCGTAATCCAAAATATTCATTCACGTTATTTATTTGTTGATATACACCACCGGTTAGAAAATTAGCGGAACTAATGACTCTGCTTTTGTGATAAGAATGTGATTGAATCGTTAATGTTAACGAAATAACTAATAGCAGCAAGAACAGTAATCGATAACTGTTTTTTAATATGAAACTAAAAATTTGCTGCATCGTTTAAAAAGTTATAAAATTTAAAATTCCAAACACCAAAGATTATTTCAAATACTTGGAATTTGGAATTTTCTATAATTGGATTTTTTATTTAATAAGTATGCTTCTAAACTTAGGGATGTTTTTCAATGCCATTCCGGTACCACGAACTACTGCTCTTAATGGGTCTTCAGCAATGTAAACTGGTAAGTCTGTTTTTTGAGAAATACGTTTGTCTAATCCGCGAAGCATTGATCCTCCACCTGCAAGATAAATCCCTGTATTGTAAATATCAGCGGCTAATTCCGGTGGTGTTTGCGATAACGTTTCCATAATAGCATCTTCGATACGTTGAATCGATTTGTCTAATGCTTTGGCTATTTCTCGATAAGAAACTTCCACTTGTTTTGGTTTTCCAGTCAATAAATCTCTACCTTGAACGGACATGTCATCTGGTGGTGTTTCTAAATCATCGGTGGCAGCACCAATAGTAATTTTTATTTTTTCTGCTGTTCCCTCTCCAACAAATAAATTGTGTTGGGTACGCATATAGTAAATAATATCATTGGTAAATACATCGCCTGCAATCTTCACTGATTTATCACAAACAATTCCTCCAAGAGCAATAACTGCAATTTCAGTTGTTCCACCGCCAATATCAACAATCATGTTTCCTTTTGGTTGCATAATATCGATACCAATACCAATAGCGGCTGCCATTGGTTCGTGAATAAGATATACTTCTTTTCCGTTTACGCGTTCACAACTTTCTTTTACCGCACGCATTTCTACTTCGGTAATTCCTGAAGGAATACAAACTACCATGCGTAAAGCTGGAGTAAATAATTTTTTCTTTAAAGCTGGAATACTTTTGATAAACAAACTGATCATTTTTTCTGAAGCATCAAAGTCGGCGATAACTCCATCTTTCAACGGTCGTATGGTTTTGATATTCTCATGGGTTTTACCTTGCATCATGTTGGCTTCCTTACCAACAGCGATAATTTTTCCAGAAATCCTATCACGAGCTACAATCGACGGACTGTCAATTACAACTTTATCATTGTGTATTATCAAAGTGTTTGCGGTACCAAGGTCAATTGCAATATCCTCGGTCATGAAATCAAAAAATCCCATACGATTTTTAAGGGTTTATAGTTTATAAATTTTTAACGTACAAAGTTAAACAAATTAATGTTTAAAATGACGTGTTCCTGTAAATACCATTGCAACTTTATTTTCATTGCAATAATTAATGCTCAATTCATCTTTGATAGAACCACCAGGTTGGATAACTGCTGTAATTCCAGCGTTATGTGCTAGCTCTACACAATCGGGAAATGGAAAGAACGCATCACTTGCCATAACGGCACCTTTCAAGTCAAATCCAAAGTTGTTTGCTTTTTCAACAGCTTGTTTTAGGGCATCAACTCGTGAGGTTTGTCCTGTTCCAGAAGCGATGAGTGTTCCGTTTTTTGCAAAAACAATCGTATTCGATTTGGTGTTTTTACATACTTTCGAGGCAAAAATCAAATCTTCAATTTCTTGTTCTGATGGTGCCGTAGTAGTTACCACTTTTAAATCTTCTCTAGAATCGGTAATTGTATTTCGGTCTTGAACTAATAACCCATTTAAACATGTTCTTACTTGACTGTTTGGTAATTCAACATCGTGTTGAACCAATATAATTCTATTCTTTTTTTCTGATAAAATAGCTACAGCTTCTTCGTCAAAACTTGGTGCTATTACCACTTCACAAAACAAACTGCTGATTTCTTTTGCGGTTGCGCCATCAATTTTTCCGTTAGCAATCAATACGCCACCGAAAGCAGAAGTAGGATCACCAGCTAATGCCGCAACATAGGCTTCTTTCATGGTTGATCTTGTTGCTAATCCACAAGCATTGTTGTGTTTTAAAATGGCAAATGTTGGCGCGTTGTTTTTAAATTCTAAAATTAAATTCACAGCGGCATCAACATCAAGCAAATTGTTGTATGACAATTCTTTTCCGTGAAGTTTGCTAAACATTTTGTCAAATTCGCCGAAAAAGAATCCTTTTTGATGTGGGTTTTCGCCATATCTTAAAATCTGACCTTCTGAAATACTTGCTTTGAAATACGTTTCATCCTCGTTAAAATAATTGAAAATAGCCGCGTCATAGTGCGATGAAACATGAAACGCTTTAGTGGCAAAAAGTTTTCTTTGCTCTAAAGTTGTAGCACCATTTTGACTAGAAATAATATCTAAAAGAGATGCATATTCGTTTACAGAAGCTACAATAACAGTGTCTTTAAAGTTTTTGGCCGCAGCACGAATTAGAGAAATTCCACCAATATCAATTTTTTCAATAATGTCAGCTTCACTTGCTCCAGAAGCAACAGTTTTTTCAAACGGATATAAATCAACGATTACTAAATCGATTTGAGGAATGTTAAATTCAACCATTTGTTGCACATCGCCTTCGTGGTCTTGACGGTTTAAAATCCCGCCAAAAACTTTTGGGTGCAATGTTTTTACTCTTCCGCCAAGAATAGACGGATAAGAGGTAACATCTTCTACGGGAACTACAGGGATTCCTAAGTTTTTAATAAAATCTTCGGTGCCACCGGTAGAGTAGAGGATAACATTTTGTTCATGTAGTTTCTGAACGATGGGTTCCAAACCTTCTTTGGAAAACACTGAAATTAGTGCCGATTGAATTGTTTTTGTAGTGCTCATTGTGTTGTGTGTTATAAGCATGCAAAAGTAGTTTTTTTGAATGCATTTTTCAACTAATGAGTGTAACAAATTTCAATAATTGTACACAAACAATTAGGAATAGCTTCAGGATATTCCATTTATTTTTTTGAAATTTACAAATCTGATTTAAAAACCATTAGGAATGTTATTATACCTAAGACTGCTAAAAGAGAGTTTCCTATTTGCTATGAATGCTTTGCGAAACAATAAACTGCGCACCATGTTGTCACTTCTTGGGGTAACTATAGGGATTTTTTCCATAATAGCTGTTTTGGCGGCAGTAGATTCTTTAGACAAAAAAATAAAAGGCGATTTGGGTACTTTGGATAAAAACACTATGTATTTAAAAAGCCAATCTTTTGGTCCTTCAGATATTCCTCGTTGGAAAAGAGACCAATTTCCTGAAGTAAATTATGAAGAATTTCAGTACTTAAAATCCAATTTGAATGATGTAGAAAACCTTTGCTACCAATATTTTATGTTTTCTAGAGAAGGTGTCAAAAATGATGGGATAACGGTTTCGAGTGTAAATGTGGTTCCCGTAACTTATGAGTTTGCAGATATTCAACGGATGGAAATTAACAACGGACGATTTTTTAATGAAGCCGAATCTAATGCTGCTGCTGGTGTAATTGTTTTAGGTTATAATATTGCCGAAGGTTTGTTCGATAACGTTGATCCAATTGGAAAATCAGTTCGTATTTATGGTCAAAATGTAAAAGTAATTGGCGTAACCAAGAAAAAAGGAATGAGCATGGGACTTGAAGATAGCGATGACGATTCGGTTTTTCTTCCAGTCAATTTCTTAAGAAGATTGTATGGAGACAACAGTAAAAACTTTCTTCCTGTAATTGTTATTAAACCTGAAAAAGATGTTGATATTGACGCTTTAAAAGGCGAAATTACTCAAAAACTTCGTGCCTATCGAGGTGTTAAACAAGGCGAAATAAACAATTTTTTTCTTGACATTCTTTCTGGATTTACTGACATGATAGATAGTTTCATTGGTACTCTAAAAATGGGTGGATGGATTATTTCTGGATTTTCGCTCCTAGTGGGTGGTTTCGGAATTGCCAACATCATGTTTGTATCTGTAAAAGAGCGTACCAACCTAATTGGGATACAAAAATCATTGGGCGCCAAGAATAAATTCATACTCTTTCAGTTTCTTTTTGAAGCCATTATACTTTGTGTAATCGGGGGGATAATTGGGCTGTTCTTGGTCTGGATAATTGCCATGGTGCTCACCGATATGCTCGACTTTGAGTTTGTGCTCAGTGTTGGAAACATGCTCTTAGGGACTTCTTTAGCCGCAGTTATCGGTCTTATTGCCGGAATATTACCTGCCATTTCTGCCTCGCAACTTGACCCAGTGGAAGCGATACGAACGGGGATGTAAAGTTTATGACTTAAATTTAAAGTATAACTAATAGAATCTAATTTTCCGTATCCTAATTTGATACATCAAGCACGAAAACCGCTTGTTTCAATAGCTTTAATGAATTATAATTACAAAAAAAACAGCAACTATTTTTTATATATAATAGACTGCAACCAAAAGTTTAGACAAATTTCCACAAAAAAAGTAATGTAATGGTTTTTTTGTTTTGTGTGGTTGGTGGTATTTGATTTTGAAGCAAAAAAAAAGCTCCGCAAGTGCGGAGCTTTTATATTTTAATAAAGAATTTGTGTTTTATTTCAACCCGTCAATCTTTGCTTGAACTTCTTCGTCAGTTCCTTCAAAGTTTTGAACTTCTTCTTTACCGTTAGTTACAGTAGTGACTGTTGCCGTAACTTTTCCGTTATCATTAGATTTTTCAATTCTAACTTCTTTTGAAGTTTCTGTTGTCATTGGAGCAGCTTCTGGGTTCATGAATTTACAAGTTGTACTTGCACATCCTTTTTCCATACACTCTTCTTTAGACATTGAGTTGCATTCTGTCATTTCTGCACATCCCTTTTTAGTGCATTCTTCAACGCTCATTGTGCCACATTTTTCGTTAACCACACAACAAGAAGCCATAGCAGTATCTGAATGTCCTGAACCTAAGATTGGCGCAATTACTAATCCAATTAAACAAGTCAATTTGATTAAAATGTTCATCGATGGACCAGAAGTGTCTTTAAATGGATCACCCACTGTATCTCCGGTAACCGCTGCTTTGTGCGCATCAGAACCTTTATACGTCATTTCGCCATTGATTTCAACACCTGCTTCGAATGATTTCTTAGCGTTATCCCAAGCACCACCAGCATTGTTTTGGAACACCGCCCAAAGCACACCTGAAACGGTAACTCCAGCCATATAACCACCCAACATCTCAGCGATTAATTGGTTGTTATCAGCATACACTAATTTACCTAAAAGAACGATAGCAATTGGGAAACCAATAGTTAAAATTCCTGGTAACATCATTTCTCTTAAAGCTGCTTTCGTAGAGATTTCAACACATTTACCATATTCTGGTTTACCTGTTCCTTCCATAATTCCTGGAATCTCTTTGAACTGACGACGTACTTCGTACACCATGTCCATTGCCGCTTTACCTACAGAGTTCATTGCTAATGCAGAGAAAACTACTGGTATCATTCCACCCACAAATAGCATCGCTAATACTGGCGCTTTGAAAATATTAATTCCGTCAATTCCTGTAAAAGTTACATAAGCAGCAAATAAAGCTAACGAGGTTAACGCTGCAGAAGCAATGGCAAAACCTTTACCAGTAGCTGCAGTAGTGTTACCTACTGAATCTAAAATATCGGTACGAGTACGAACTTCTTTAGGTAATTCACTCATTTCAGCAATTCCACCAGCGTTATCAGAGATTGGTCCGAAAGCGTCGATTGCTAATTGCATAGCCGTTGTAGCCATCATAGCCGAAGCTGCTAAAGCTACACCATAGAAACCAGCAAATGCATACGAAGCCCAAATTGCACCAGCAAATAATAAAACGGTTGGGAATGTAGAAATCATACCCGTTGCTAAACCAGCAATTACGTTAGTTCCTGCACCTGTAGAAGATTTTTGTACAATAGCCAAAACTGGTTTTGTACCTAAACCTGTGTAATATTCGGTTACTGATGAAATTACACCACCTACTACTAAACCAACAATAGTTGCATAGAATACTCGCATTGAAGAGATTTCTTTTAAACCTTCGCCATAGAAATTCATGGTCATTAGTTCTGGTAACATGAATTTTACAAGGAAATAACAAGAGATAGCGGTTAACACAATAGAAACCCAGTTTCCTTTGTTTAAAGCACCTTGTACTTGTGCTTCTTTCGCATCATCACTAGAAATACTAACTAGCATTGTACCTATAATAGAGAATAAAATTCCGAAACCAGCGATAGCCATTGGTAATAAGATAGGGCCAATTCCGCCAAAAGCGTCAGTAATCATTCCACCCATGTCTTTAATCACATAGTTACCAAGAACCATAGCCGCAAGAACTGTTGCCACATACGAACCAAATAAATCGGCACCCATACCAGCAACGTCACCAACATTGTCACCTACGTTATCTGCAATGGTAGCAGGATTACGAGGATCATCTTCTGGAATACCAGCTTCTACTTTACCCACTAAATCGGCACCAACATCGGCAGCTTTTGTATAAATACCACCACCAACACGAGCAAACAATGCAATAGATTCAGCTCCAAGAGAGAAACCAGCAAGTGTTTCAAGAACGATTGTCATGTCTTCTGTAGAAGTCCACACACCGTTCATGAAGTATCTGAAGAATATAATAAAGAACGCTGTTAAACCAAGAACTGCCAAACCAGCAACGCCTAATCCCATTACTGTTCCACCACCAAAAGAAACTTTTAGTGCTTGTGGTAAGCTAGTACGAGCAGCTTGTGTTGTTCTAACATTGGTTTTGGTTGCAATTTTCATTCCGATGTTTCCAGCATAAGCCGAAAAAATTGCTCCAAAAATAAAAGCAACTACGATAAGGATGTGTGTAGTTGGAACTATAAAAGAAATTCCAGCCAACACTAAACTTGCTCCAATAACGAAGAAAGTTAATAATTTGTACTCTGCTTTTAAGAAAGCTAATGCACCTTCGTAGATGTAATCTGAGATTTCTTTCATCTTGCCGTCTCCAGCATCTTGTTTTAAAACCCAAGATCTTTTGATAGCCATAAAAGCTAATCCAATCAACGCCATAACTATTGGCACATAAATCATCATTGATTCCATAAATATAATTTTCGTTATAAATTTTATCGGGTGCAAAAGTAACAAAACTTTAACAAATAAAAACAATATAATTAACGGAATATTGAATAAATAACTTTAGTTTAAAAGATTCTAAGAGAAGATGACCTAATAGTTTCTATTTCTGCTTTTTAGGTAATGATGCCAAACAATAAAGGAAGCCAAAGTTCGATAGGGTTTCCATTGGTTTGAAATTTGTTCCATTTCTTGAAGCGTTTGACTATCGTATAGTTCTTTAAATGTTTTTTTAATTGCAATGTCTCCAAAAGGAATTATATCAGGCAACTGTAAACAAAACATTAGATAGACATCAATACTCCAATTCCCCATGCCTTTCAATTGAATTAGTTCAGCTCTTATAGCAGTTTCTTCTTTGGTTGCAAAAGAATCGAAATCAATTTTGTTTGCCATTACTTTTTGGGCAAGATGTTTTAAATAGATTGTTTTTTGTCGAGAAACGCCGCAATTGCGTAAGATTTCATCAGTAGCTCCTAGTATTGAAGTTGGAGTTATTGTTTCTAAAACATTAACTATTTTGGCATAACACGCTTTTGCAGATGCAATAGATACTTGTTGTTCTAATATAATATGACAAAGAGATGCAAAACCTTCCTCTCGCTTTTGGATAATTGGAACGCCAAAGTTTTCTATTATTTTAGCAAGGGTTTTGTCTTTAGTGGTTAGGTATTCTAAAGCAATTTTCATTAGAAATAAAATCCAAACGAACCTTTGATGGTGAAATTATTAGTATCGGGCAAGTTTCTGTAATTTGCTCTCCATGCACAATCAATTCGGAATACTTTAAAAATGTTTCCAATACCAGCACTATATTCCCAATAGGGTTTTTCTGGAGCAACATAGACTAATCCAGAAGCATTAATAGCTCTGTTTTCATCAGATATTGTGCCATAAACACCACGAATTCCAATAATTTCTCGGAGGTTTAATTTTCTTAAATAAGGTATTCGGGAAAATATATTTCCGTTAAAATTATGTTCCCATTGAAAAGTGGCATATTCATCCGTTATAAACTCATAAAAGTTAAGATTGCTAAAGGTATTCTTAATGATGAAATAGGTTTGATTACCCGGAACAACACTCATTAATCCCAATGGAATTTGACCAAAAGTTTTTCCTAATTCCATAGTTAGGTTAGATCTTCCAAAAGCACCTACAATCAGTGGTTGACGGTAATACAATTGCAGTTTATGATAATCAAAATCACTGCCAAAAAAGCCTTTAAACCCCGAACTATAATTTATAAAAACTCGACTGTATGGGCTATTTACTTCTCTGCGTTCAACTCCATAACCGATGGTTTTTCTGTTGGGAGTAAACTCTAGTTGAAGATTAATCTCCGATTGTTTTACCTCACTTTTTATAGTGGTAAAAGTATCATCAGTAAAATAATCTAAACTAAAGGTTTCTGAAGCCGATGCTAAAGTTCGGTAAGAAAATCCTATTTGAAAGGAAAGATTTTTTATAGGTTCAATTTCCGCTTCAATAGTTGATAGATTAATATTGGTCAATTTGCCATTAGAACCTGTGGTAAACAATCCTGAAGAAGCATAACTTCTGCCAAGCACATCATTAGTTGTAGTAAGACTAGCACCGATTTGTTCTACATCTCGTCTATTTCCACCAGAGATGATGAAGCGATTTTTTTTATCAATCATCCATTTTCCAGACAAGCCATATTTGAATTTATTATCGTCAAATCCATAAGCTGTATAACCTTGCAAACGCCAAGTGTCATTTGGACCAAAATAAGTTCTTCCACCCACACGAAGACGTACACCTTCTACTTCATTGTATCCAAAAGTTGAAAAAATTGGACCGTAGTCAAAATTATTCATCTCGATATAACCACTTCCTAAAATAGAAACTAAGTTATACATTCGTTTGAATTTTTTGACCGTTTTCAGCGTATCGAGCATTTTATAAATTCCTTCCTCATCTTTATTAAGGCGTTCAAAACGATTTTGTCGCCAAAAATCATTTGATTTATTGTAAACAGAGTTATCAATAAAATTTACTTCTTCTCTATAAAATTCATCAGGTTTTTTTATGTCAAACTTGAAGTTTTGATACAAGGTAGTTCGCTTACCATAGATGCCTTTGGAGTCTTCTTTTTTGCTTAAAGCAAAATCTGTCATCATGTAATCACGTGTTGGTAAAAAAATAGAATCATTCAAAACATCAAACTCTTGTTCTACATAAATATCTTTTACCCAGTTTATATTAGCACTTTTGGTAACGGCCATGTTAATTTTCTTGATGGCAAACGTAGTATCGTTAACCCAAAAATCGCCTTTAAAAGTTAGTTCTCCTTTTCTTCTTGGATAAAAAACAATATTATAACACCATTTGTTATCAACAAATGCGGTGTCGGCTAATACATAGTTGTAAACATCAATTCCTGTTCTTGATAATGGACTAGTAAAACTCTTGTCAAAAAAATATAAGTAGTTTTCATAAATGTCAAAATCATTGTATAAATCTTTGATAAATGTATTTACTCCATCGCCATTTCCTAATCCTGAATTTTTATTAGCCGTTAAGATTTCTTTGTTTTTCCCTGCTATATTGTCTCCATAAACTTCTGAAAGAGATTCGTTTATAAAAATTGGAAGATAGGTTTTTCCAGTAACTCTTGAGGTGTCAACGTTTTTGAAAACAAATTCCATTCCTTTGAATAGTTTGCTTTTTATCATAGCACTATCAATGGTGTTCATGTCAAACTCTACTTTTTCATATTTGTTGTATTGGTATTGTTTGAACATTTTTAATCCATTTTTTCTTCTTCGCTCCCAAATTTTTCTAAGAATATCTAGGGCAGGATTGTTTTTTTTAGAAGTTTTTCCAGAAAACACAACAACTTCTTTTAGGTTTTCGCCTTCACTTAAAGTAATAATAAAATTATAGTTGACTTGTTTTGTGAGCACAACTTCTTTAGTAGGAAAACCAACAAAAGAAACCAACAAGGTTTTATAATTTTGATCAGATTCGATATAAAATTTACCATCTTCATTAGAAACAACGCCAATATTTGTTCCTTTAAAAATAATATTTGCATAAGGAATGGGTTGATTAGTATTGTCAACTACTTTTCCACTAACTTTGGTTTGTGCTGATATAAGATTAGTTAGACTAATACTAAAGAAAAATAAAAAAAATAATTTTTTCATAGCAAAAAAAACTTCATTACAATTTGCTGTAATGAAGTTTCAAATATAGATAATTTTATATTATTTGTAGGTTACTTTTTTAACTGCTTTAATAACATCTTCAGCATTTGGTAACCATTCTTTTAAAAGTGTTGGCGAATAAGGCGCAGGTGTATCCGCTGTTGTGATTCTTTGAATTGGTGCGTCAAGATAATCAAAAGCACGTTCTTGAACCATATAGGTAATTTCAGAAGCAACACTTGCAAAAGGCCAAGCTTCTTCTAAAACTACTAATCTATTTGTTTTTTTAACAGAGTTTATAATGGCATCATAATCCATCGGACGAACCGTTCTTAAATCAATAATTTCGCAAGAGATACCTTCTTTTGATAATTCTTCAGCAGCAGTTAATGCTTCTTTGATGATTTTGCCAAAAGAAACTATAGTTACATCGGTTCCTTCTCTTTTAATATCAGCTACACCAAGAGGAAGAATGTATTCTCCATCAGGCACTTCGCCTTTGTCGCCATACATTTGCTCTGATTCCATAAAGATTACAGGATCATTATCGCGAATTGCTGCTTTTAATAATCCTTTTGCATCATAGGGTGTAGAAGGAACTACTACTTTTAATCCAGGTGTGTTAGCAAACCAATTTTCAAAAGCTTGTGAATGTGTTGCTCCAAGTTGTCCAGCAGAAGCTGTTGGTCCTCGAAACACCATTGGCATAGGGAACTGTCCAGCAGACATTTGACGCATTTTTGCAGCGTTATTAATTATTTGATCAATACCAACTAACGAAAAGTTGAATGTCATGTATTCTACAATTGGACGACAACCATTCATCGCAGAACCCACTGCAATTCCGGCAAAACCAAGTTCTGCAATCGGTGTATCGATAACACGCTTTGGACCAAATTCATCTAACATTCCTTTTGAAGCTTTGTAAGCACCGTTGTATTCGGCAACTTCTTCACCCATTAAATAAATAGATTCATCGCGACGCATTTCTTCACTCATCGCTTCTGCAATTGCTTCTCTAAATTGTATCGTTCTCATATATTATCGTATTCTTTCTTGAAAATTGAATGGCAAAAATAAAAATTTAAAACGATATAAGAATATATTGTTTATGATAATTGCTTTTAATTTATAGCAGCAAAATCAAAATTAAATTATTTGCATGAACGAAAACGATTGAAAACTGAAAAAATATTATGCGTGCATACAAAAAATAGAAATATATTTTATACTTTTACGTCCAGAAAATTTTAATTCAATTTTATAATGAAAATATTAGTTTGCATCAGTCATGTTCCCGATACGACTTCAAAAATCAATTTTGTAAATGGCGATACTGAATTTGACACAAACGGTGTGCAATATGTCATTAATCCAAATGATGAGTTTGGATTAACAAGAGCAATATGGTTTCAAGAGCAACAAAGTGCAAATGTTACTGTGATAAATGTTGGTGGAGCTGAAACTGAATCTACATTGAGAAAAGCATTAGCCATAGGCGCAAATGAAGCAATTCGAATAAATGCAACACCAACCGATGGTTTTTTTGTAGCCAAACAATTAGCAGAAGTTGCAAAAAATGGTAATTATGACTTAATAATTTGTGGAAAAGAGTCGTTGGATTATAATGGCGGAATGGTTCCTGGAATGCTGGCAACATTGTTAAATGCAAATTTTGTAAATTCCTGTATCGATTTAAAAGTTGATGGAAATTCTGCCAAAGTAATTAGAGAAATTGATGGCGGAAAAGAAACTCTTTCTACTTCACTGCCATTAATTATTGGTGGTCAAAAAGGATTAGTGGAAGAAAAAGATTTACGCATTCCAAATATGCGAGGCATCATGACAGCTCGAACAAAGGCTTTAACAGTTTTAGAACCTATTACTTCTGACAACAAAACCAAATCTGTAAAATTTGAAAAACCAGCTTCAAAATCGGCAGTAAAATTAATTTCTCCTGATAATTTGGATGAATTAATCAATTTATTACACAACGAAGCTAAGGTGTTGTAGTTATAAGTGTTCCGTTGGTTGTTAACAGTTTTCAAGCAATTTTTGAGAGCAAACTTTTAACCTACTAAACTTTTAATCTTTTATTTATAATCTTTTTAAATTAAAAAATATGTCTTTATTAATATATGCAGAATCGGCTGGAGGAAAATTCAAAAAAGTAGCTTTTGAATTGGCTTCTTATGCAAAAAAAGTAGCCGAAACATTAGGAACAACTGTTACTGCAGTTACCGTTAATGCTAATGATGTTTCCGAATTGTCAAAATATGGTGTAGATAAAGTGTTGAAAGTAAGCAACGATAAGTTGACAAATTTCAATGCAAAAGCCTATGCAGATATTGTCAAACAAACAGCTCAAAAAGAGGGAGCAAAAGTAATTTTACTGTCTTCTACCACTGATAGTTTATATATGGCTCCAATTGTTGCCGTAGGCTTAGAAGCAGGTTTTGCTTCAAATGTGGTAGGTTTGCCTCTGAGCACTTCTCCATTTCAAGTAAAAAGAAATGCTTTTTCTAATAAAGCATTTGCAATAACGGAAATTGAATCAGAAGTAAAAGTTCTTGGTTTAGCAAAAAACTCTTATGGTATCGTTGAAAGTGCTTCCTCATTAACGGAAGAGGATTTTTCCCCAAGTTTAAATGAAGCTGATTTTAATATTAAAGTAGATTCTGTAGATAAGAGTTCAGGAAAAATTAGTATTGCCGATGCCGAGATAGTGGTGTCTGGCGGTCGTGGTTTGAAAGGTCCAGAGAACTGGGGAATGATTGAAGAGTTAGCTTCAGTACTTGGTGCAGCAACTGCTTGTTCGAAACCAGTTTCAGATTTAGATTGGCGTCCACACAGCGAACACGTAGGACAAACAGGAAAGCCAGTTGCAGCAAATTTATACATCGCCATAGGGATATCTGGTGCTATTCAACATATTGCTGGAATAAACTCTTCAAAAGTAAAAGTAGTTATCAATACCGATCCAGAAGCACCATTTTTTAAAGTTGCAGATTATGGTATTGTTGGAGACGCTTTTGATGTTGTTCCGAGATTAACCCAAAAATTAAAAGAGTTTAAAGCAAATAATTCATAACGATTAACTAACCTTAATCAGAGTAAGCTGTTCTATTTTTTGAGCAGCTTATTTTTTTTGTAGCAAATCTTTTTCGTTACTTTGCAATTCGGGTTTTTGATATAATTTGCAATCCATAAAAGTTTCATTTTGAGAATACAATAATTGAAGTTGCTGGATTAAATTTTCATAAACTTTTGAAATACAATATTTTAAATTAAAAGTAAAAAAATAACGTTTGATGAATAACAATTTTTGATATTTTAGAAAAATAATCAACAATTAACAATCAACAATCAACAATCTAAATGAGTTTAGTAAAACTATCCATAAAAGGAATATCATATAGTCAAACCCAAAATGGGGCTTATGCATTGATTTTGAATGAAGTTGATGGAGAACGAAAACTTCCAATAGTTATCGGTGCATTTGAAGCACAAGCTATTGCTATTGCTTTAGAAAAAGAAATAAAACCGCCAAGACCATTAACACATGATTTATTTAAAAGTTTTGCCGACCGATTTGATATTGTAGTAAAACAAGTGATTATTCACAAACTTGTTGATGGTGTTTTCTATTCAAGCATCATTTGTGAAAGAGATAAAATAGAAGAAATTATTGACGCAAGAACTTCAGATGCAATAGCATTAGCACTGCGTTTTCAAGCACCAATTTTTACATATAAAAACATTTTAGACAAAGCTGGTATTTATTTAAACAACCCAAATGAAACAGAAGTAGAAGATGATGGCGTATTATCAACTCCTGAAACCTTTGGTCTTGATAGTACAGATATTGATTCTAGTGAAAGTTATTCTAAATTGAGTTTGTCAGAATTGCATTCATCATTAGAAGCAGCAGTTCAAGACGAAGATTATGAAAAAGCAGCTAGAATTAGAGATGAAATTTCGAAAAGAGAAAGTTAGTATTTGATAGTAGTGAGCAATAACAATGTTCAGTTTGACAAACCTAGCTCAATAATACTATCGAATATGAACCTTTAAACCTTTAAACTCTTAAACTTATTTATGAAACAGTACCACGATTTAATGCAACATGTTTTAGAAAACGGTTGTCAAAAAGGAGATAGAACGGGAACAGGAACAAAAAGTGTTTTTGGTTATCAAATGCGTTTTGATTTAAATGAAGGCTTTCCAATGGTAACTACCAAAAAGCTGCACTTAAAATCAATAGTTTATGAGTTACTTTGGTTTTTAAAAGGCGATACAAATATCAGTTACCTAAAAGAAAATGGAGTAAAAATTTGGGATGAATGGGCTGATGAAAATGGCGATTTGGGACCAGTTTATGGTCATCAGTGGCGCAATTGGAATAGTGAAGAGATTGATCAAATAACCGAATTAATAGAAACCCTAAAGAACAATCCAAACAGCAGAAGAATGTTAGTATCCGCCTGGAATCCTTCGGTAATGCCTGACACGTCAAAAACATTTTCAGAAAATGTAGCCAACGGAAAAGCAGCTTTGCCACCTTGTCATGCCTTTTTTCAGTTTTACGTTGCCAACGGAAAACTATCATGTCAATTATACCAACGTAGTGCTGACATTTTCCTTGGTGTTCCGTTTAATATAGCCTCATATGCCTTATTAACTATGATGATTGCTCAAGTTTGTAATTTGCAAGTCGGCGATTTCATCCACACTTTTGGAGATGCACATATTTATAACAATCATTTTGAGCAAGTAGAATTGCAACTTTCAAGACCTATTCTACCGTTACCAAAAATGATATTAAATCCGGAAGTAAAAAATATTTTCGACTTTACTTTTGAAGATTTTACATTGGTTGATTATAATCCACATCCGCATATTAAAGGTGTAGTAGCAATATAAAAAGATGATTTTGAAAAAAACAATATTATTACTCCTTTTTTCTTCAATAAGTGTTTCTGTTGGATGTTATTTGAATACAAAACCCAAAAAAAATCCTGCTGAAAAAATGCAAGATTTCATTATTAACATTTCAGATTATACTCGAAAAATTAACCCAAATTTTATCATCATTCCACAAAATGGTGCAGAATTAGCTTTTGAAAATGGAAAAACGGATAAAAAATTAGACCAAAAATTTTTAGAGGCTATTGATGGTTTTGGAATTGAAGAATTATTTTATAATGGTGAATTAAAACCCGATACATACAGGATAGATTTATTGTCTAAAATCAAAGAATCTGAAACAATTATAGTTTCAGAATTTGTGAAAGATACAGCTTTGGTAAAAGATTCTTATGAGCGCAATGAGAAATCTGGCTTTTTATGCTTTACAAGAACGGAAGAGAATTATCATTATACTTTAATTCCGACGAAAGTTCATAATGAAAATAAAAATAATGTTGAAAAATTAAGTGACATAAAAAATTTTCTTTATATAATCAATAACAGTAATTATTATAGCAAATCAGCATTTATAACAGCCTTAAAAAACACCAATTATGATTTGATTTTTATCGATTTATACCACAATGGCGTCCAATTTAACAAAGAGGAAATAGAGAAATTAAAAATTAAAAAAAATGGGGGTAAAAGATTGGTAGTTGGTTATATGAATATTGGTGCTGCCGAAAAATATAGAACTTATTGGAGAAGAGATTGGAAGATTAACAATCCGAAATGGCTCAAAAAACCCTATAAAGATTATGACCAAGAAATTTGGGTAGAATATTGGAATAGTGAATGGCAAGACATTATTTATGGCAACGATAATTCATATGCTAAAAAAATAGTTGATACAGGTTTTGATGGAGTATATCTTGATAATGTAGAAGCGTACTATTTTTTATATAATGATTAATTTTTAGATATAAAAAAATCCGTCAAGTACTAAAACGAGACGGATTTTTTACAAAAACCAATAAAACTATACAGTAACCACACTGTTTTCAGCACCCGCAAAATCGTTATATACATAACCATCTGCTTCAGGATCATTTACATAAGTTCCATCAACGACATACTTATATTCATAAGAAGCAGCTTTAGGAACTTCAAAAAGACCTTTGAAAGTACCGTTTTTTAATTTCGACAATTCACCTTCTGACGGGTTCCAGTTATTAAAGTCTCCAACTACAGCAGCAGTATTTGCCTCTTTAGCTTCGATAGAAAAGGTAACTTTGCAAACAGGTTTTGATTTTATAAATTGTTTTTTGATAGCCATAACTAATTCATTTATAGATTACTGATGCAAAGTAAAAGCTTTTTTTAATACCTTTTACATTCCGTTTCATTTTTAGGGAATTACTAAAAACTAAGCCATTTTTAAAGTGATATGTTAATTTTTACGCATTAAAATTCTACATCCTTAATTAAGAAAACGTTTTCTTACTGCGATTTATTAATTAGACTATTTTAAATTTTCGAAAAAAAAACTATCTTTAAACCTCAAAAATCGTCTTATGGAAAAAGATCAACACGAACTTTATGAATATGCAAGAAATCGCATCAAACAAAAAAAACGTTTGTATTTTCATTTCGTATTATTTATTTTAGGAAGTATTTTTTTAATTGTTGCCAACAATCTATTAGGGTTTTATCCCGAAACAAAGTGGTGGATTTGGGCAGTTACAATTTGGGGTTTTATTTTTGTGCTTCATATAATTAAAGTTTTCATTACCGATGCTTTTATGAATAAAAATTGGGAACGCACTCAAATTGATAAATTGATTCAATTGCAAACCAAGAAAATTGAAAAACTAAATGCAGATTTAGAAAAAAAAGCAACAACAAACGAATGATTACACTTATTGCAGCCATTGGCGAAAACAACGAGTTAGGAAAAGATAACCAATTGATTTGGCATTTGCCAGATGATTTTAAAAGATTTAAAGCGATAACTTCGGGTCACTTTATTATAATGGGAAGAAAAACATTTGAAAGTTTTCCAAAACCACTACCAAATAGAACACATGTGATTGTCACCCGACAAAAAAATTATGCGCCAAAAGATTGCATCATTGTTAACTCTATTAAAGATGGAATTGCTGCATGTCCAATCGATGAAGCTATTTATATAATTGGCGGTGGTGAAATCTATAATCAATCTATAAATTTAGCAGACAAACTTGAACTGACTCGTGTGCATCATACTTTTGAAGCAGATACGTATTTCCCAAAACTGAATATGGATTTATGGCAATTAGAATTTGAAGAATTTCATCCAAAAGACAACAAGCATAACTTTGATTTTACCTTTTTAACCTATAGCAGAAAGACCGAATAGAATATAAAAATTTGTAAATAATATACTTTATATTTGCATAAAATTACACAATGTCAAAGCAGATAACACCTTATAAAGATTCTGATTTAGGAAAAAAAGAACAAGTTACTCAAATGTTTGATAATATTTCGGGGAATTACGATGAATTAAATCGTGTTATTTCTTTAGGAATCGATGTAAAATGGAGAAAAAAAGTAGTACAATTAGTAGCAGATAAAAATCCAAAAACTATTTTAGACATTGCTACCGGAACAGGAGATTTGGTCATTATGATGGCAGATTCTACAGCTGAAAAAATCGTTGGTTTAGACCTCTCAGCAGGAATGCTCGAAATTGGCAAACAAAAAATCAATCAAAAAAATCTTTCCAATAAAATAGAGATGATTCAAGCTGATAGCGAGAATATCCCTTTTGAAGACAATACTTTCGATGCGATTACGGTTTCCTTTGGAATCCGAAATTTTGAAACATTAGAAAAAGGTTTAGCCGAAATTTATCGTGTTTTGAAGCCCAATGGAATTTTTGTAATTCTTGAAACTTCGGTGCCAACCAAATTTCCTTTCAAACAAGGCTACTATTTTTACTCAAAAATGATATTGCCAATTATTGGGAAAATCTTTTCTAAAGACAAATCCGCTTACAGTTATTTGTCAACTTCTGCCGCAAATTTTCCTTTTGGTGAAAAATTAAACAATATTTTACGCAAAGTTTCGTTTATAGAATGTAAAGCGTTACCACAAACATTTGGTGTTGCAACAATTTATACAGCAACAAAAAAATAATTAAAACTTTGCAAAGCCTACTAATGAAAAAATTATTTTTTTTAATTCTTATCTCTACAACATCTCAATTGCATGCGCAATTTGGAAAAGGTATGTTTTCCAAAGATCCAATTGTAAATTTAGAAAACTTTGACAAACAGAGAGTTTACTGGGGATATTTTCTTGGATTTAGCAGTTTTGATTTTAAAACAGATTACAAAGTAGAACAAAATAATATTGACATAAAAGGGCAAACAGGCTTTAATGTGGGTTTAGTTGGCGATTTGCGTTTGCACGAATATGTGAGCTTACGATTTGAGCCAGGACTATATTATGCCTCAAGAACAATAACATATTCTCAATTTACCAACGATAGAGATGGTCTTCGAGAAGTAAAAGCAACTTACATCAACTTTCCTTTGTTGCTAAAATTCTCTTCCCTAAGAACAGGAAACATTCGTCCATACTTAGTAGGTGGAGTTTCTGCTACTTTGAATTTGTCAAGTAATTCAAAATCTGATGATGATAACCTTCAGCAAAGATTTAGAGTAAAATCGTGGACACAAAACTACGAACTTGGTTTTGGGGTTGATTTATATTTTGAATATTTTAAATTTTCGCCTTCAATTCGGGGTGTTTTTGGTCTTAATGATGAATTAATTCGAGATAATGACCCAAATTCTCCTTGGACAGGAAATATTCAATCGATGAAAACCAGAGCAATATTAATCAATTTTACATTTCATTAATCATTTCTTCTGAATTCACTCAACACAATTGCCATTGCTGTTGCCACATTTAAACTTTCTGTTTTTTGAATACTTCCAAATTGGGGAATAGCTATTTTATTTTTAACATTTTTTTCAATTTCTAAGGAGATTCCATTGGCTTCGTTACCAAAAACAATGATTCCATCTTTGGGTAACTTTTCGTTATAAATAGTTGCTCCATCCATAAAAGTACCAAAAACAGGCAAATTACTTTCGATAATAAAGGTCTTTAAATCCAAATAATTTACATTTACCCTTGCTATTGAACCCATAGTAGCTTGTACTACTTTGGGATTATACAAATCAACAGTTGAATTTGAACAAACGATTTGAGTAACACCAAACCAATCACAAAGACGCACAATGGTGCCTAAATTACCAGGATCACGAATGGCGTCTAAAGCCACAATTAAGCCCATAGGATTGATATTCGTTGGTTTTGGAATTCGAAATAAAGCCAAACAAGAACTTGGCGAAGAAAGTCCCGAAATTTTCTTCATTTCTTGAGTAGTAATTTCTGTTTTTGCTTGAACTTTAAAAGTAGAAAAAGAGTCATTTGTAGCAAATAAATGTTCTAATACACTATTTGATTGTAGCAATTCTTGAATTACTTTTACACCTTCTGCAATGAAAAGCTGGTGTTCAATTCGATATTTTTTTTGCTGAAGACTATTTATCAATTTTATTTGGTTTTTACTAACCATAAAAAATGTATTTTTGAATTTATAATTGCTTCCTTTGAAATTTAACTGCACAAAAATAGTATTTATTATTCTATCAGGATTATTCCTTTTCAGTTGTAATACAACAAAAAGAGTTCCCGATGGAAAAAAACTCCTTGTAAATAATACGATTGAGGTTGATGAGCAAAAAGAAAAATCGGAAGAAGTTTTTAATCAATTGTATCAAAAACAAAACAGCTCTATTCTTGGATACAAATTACGCTTAAATATATACAATTTAGCCAAGCAAAAAACGGATTCTATTTATAGAGCAAAATTTATTAACAATCCAAAAAAGTATTATCGAAAATCAAAATGGCTTTCCAGAAAACAAGTAAAACGCTTGGGAGAATCCTTTTGGTACTCTGGTATTCATAATTTTTTGATGAAAACAGGCGAAGCACCAGTCATTCTTGATACGGCTAGTACTAAAAAATCATTGCGAAGATTACGATTGTATTATTCAAATATTGGTTATTTTGATGCAAAAGCAAAGTTTACTATTGACACGATTGCTGCCAAAAAAGCAAAATTGAACTATAGTGTAACTAAAGGAAAGCCATATATTATTGATTCAATAGCAACAATAATTACTACCAAAGTTTTGGATTCTATCTATCAAGAAAAGAAAAACAATAGCTATATTAAAGTTGGAGATCAATTCAATAGAAACAATTTTGAAAACGAACGCAATAGAATTACAGAAGATTTTAGAAATAATGGTGCTTTCAAATTTCAACAAAACTATATCAATTATGAAATTGATACTATAAAAAGAGGACACAAACCAAAAATTACTATTTTAATTGACGATGAAGTTTCAAGAGTAAATGATTCTACCGTGATTTCCCCTTTTAAATTATATAAAATTAATAGAGTCAATATTTTTACCGATCATAGTACGGCAAATCCAAATGCAAAAATAACAGATAGTGCTGTTTATAAAAATTTCAATATATACAGTGTTAACAAATTGAAATACAGATTAAAATCAATAACAAATGGTGTTTTTATTGCTAAAGACAACTATTTTTCAGACTTTAAAACGGCTATAACTTCTCGATATTTAACAAATTTGAAAGTTTTTAATTATCCATTAATACAATATGTTGAAGATAAAAATGATCAAAACGGACTAATTGCCAACATTTATTTAACTCCTAGAAAAAAATATACTTTTGGTTTTTCAACCGATTTTACACATTCAAATATTCAAGATTTTGGTATTTCAGGAACTACATTTTTAAGTATTCGAAATGTTTTTAATGGTACCGAAACATTTGATTTAGGCTTTAGAGGAAATATTGGTTCCTCAAGAGATTTAGCGAATCCTAATGATAATTTCTTCAATATATCTGAAATTGGGATTGATGCCAAATTAAACTTCCCAAAATTGATTTTACCATTTAAAACGGAAAAGATAATACCCAAAAGAATGATTCCATATACTACTTTGAGTGTTGGATATGCGAAGCAAAGAAATGTTGGTTTAGATAAACAAAATTTTACAAGCTCATTTACATACAATTGGACGCCAAAAAGAAACGTAAGTTTTAAATTTGACTTGATAAATATTCAATTTGTAAAAAACTTAAATCCAACAAATTACTTTAATATTTATACTTCTTCCTATAACGCACTAAATGATATTGCACAAAATTATCCTGTAAGTACAGATTTCTTAGATGCTAATGGAAATTTAAAAATTGATGACGGAACAAGTGGTTTTTTAGTTGCTGCTTTTACAGACCCAAGTCTTAATCTCTCTACCGTTGACTTAAAATCTGTTTTAAGTATATTAGAAAGAAGAGTAAGACTTACTGAAAATAATTTGATTTTTTCTTCAAATATTACTTACTCTAAAACATCAAAAAAGGATATATTTGATAATAATTTTTATGCCTTTAAAACAAAATTTGAAAGTGCAGGAAATTTATTGTCTTTATTTTCAAGAATTTCCAAACAATTAAAAAGCCAATCAGGTGCCAACACATTTTTTGAAGTTGAATATTCTCAATATATAAAATCAGAACTAGAATACATTCGCCATTGGGGTTTATCAAGCAAACAAGTTTTTGCTGTCAAAGGATTTTTTGGTATAGCCATTCCTTATGGAAACTCAAATAGCATTCCATTTTCAAGAAGTTATTTTGGTGGAGGATCTAATGATATTCGAGCTTGGCAATCTTACAGTCTTGGACCTGGTTCAAGTGAAAGTATTTTGGATTTTAACGAAGCCAATATGAAACTAACACTTAGTAGCGAATTCAGATTTAATGTATTTGGAAACTTATACAGTGCTGTTTTTGTAGATGCAGGTAATATATGGAACGTTTTAGACAATATTTCAAATGAAAAATCCGTTTTTAGTGGTGTAAACTCCTTAAAAGATATTGCGGTTGGAACTGGTTTCGGATTGCGATACGATTTTAACTTCTTTGTATTAAGAACTGACTTTGGATTTAAAACGTATAATCCTGCAAATCCCGAAAATGAAAAATGGTTTAAAGACATTCGATTCGATAAATCAGTATTAAATATTGGGATAAATTATCCGTTCTAAATTTAGAAATTCCTATTTTTGTATTCTTATTAACTAAAAATTCCAAAACAAATGGCTCATAATATAAAACCTGGAGTTGCAACAGGCGATGAAGTTCAAGCAATTTTTGCATACGCAAAAGAAAAAGGATTTGCATTACCAGCGGTAAATGTAATCGGTTCTAGCAGTATAAATAGTGTTTTAGAAACGGCTGCAAAACTTAATGCTCCTGTAATTATTCAATTCTCAAATGGCGGGGCACACTTTAATGCTGGAAAAGGATTGTCTAATGAAAATGAAAAAGCAGCCATTGCAGGAGGAGTTGCTGGAGCAAAACACATACATACTTTGGCTGAGGCTTATGGAGCAACAGTTATATTACATACTGATCATTGTGCAAAAAAACTTTTGCCTTGGATTGATGGTTTGTTAGACGCTTCTGAAAAACATTTTGCAGAAACGGGCAAACCTTTATATTCTTCTCACATGATTGATTTATCCGAAGAGCCTATTGAAGAAAATATTGAGATTTGCAAAGAATATTTAGCTCGAATGAGTAAAATGGGCATGACTTTAGAAATTGAATTAGGAATTACTGGTGGAGAAGAAGATGGTGTTGACAATTCTGATGTTGATAGCTCAAAATTATACACACAACCCGAAGAAGTTGCCTATGCTTATGAAGAATTAATGAAAGTTTCTCCACGCTTCACTATTGCTGCTGCTTTTGGAAACGTTCACGGGGTTTACAAACCAGGAAACGTAAAACTGACTCCAAAAATCTTGAAAAACTCTCAAGATTATGTTCAAAACAAATACAATACAGGAAATAACCCTGTTGATTTTGTATTCCACGGTGGTTCTGGCTCTACTATAGAAGAAATTAGAGAGGCGATTGGATATGGCGTAATCAAGATGAATATCGATACTGATTTGCAATTTGCTTTTACAGAAGGAATTCGCGATTATATGACTTCAAAAATTGACTATTTAAGAACACAAATAGGAAGTCCCGAAGGTTCCGATTCGCCAAACAAAAAACATTACGACCCAAGAAAATGGATTCGCGAAGGTGAAATGACTTTCAACAAAAGATTAGAACAAGCATTTGCTGATTTAAACAATGTAAACACTTTATAAAACAAAGTTTGTAGTTTACACCAAAACCCACAACAAACAACAAATCATAAACAATAAACTTATATGGCTTGGTTTAAAAGAAAAGAAAAAGGTATCACTACCGCTACCGAAGATAAAAAAGATGTTCCTAAAGGACTTTGGTACAAATCACCAACAGGAAAAATTATTGATACAGACGAATTAGCCAAAAATCTTTGGGTAAGTCCAGAAGATGATTTTCATGTTCGCATTGGTAGTAAAGAATACTTTGAAATTTTGTTTGACAACAATGAATTCAAAGAATTAGATGCTAAAATGACATCCAAAGATCCTTTACACTTTGTTGATACCAAAAAATATTCTGAACGTTTAAAAGATGTTCAGGAAAAAACAAAACTAAAAGACGCTGTTCGTACAGGTGTTGGAAAATCAAAAGGTAAAGATTTGGTGGTTTGTTGTATGGATTTTGCTTTTATTGGCGGTTCAATGGGTGCTGTAGTTGGAGAAAAAATTGCTCGCGGAATTGATTATTCTATCAAACATAAATTGCCTTTTGTAATGATTTCAAAATCGGGTGGTGCGCGAATGATGGAAGCAGCATATTCGTTAATGCAATTAGCAAAAACTTCTGCAAAATTAGCACAGCTTGCCGATGCACAAATACCCTATATATCACTTTGTACAGACCCAACAACTGGTGGAACTACAGCTTCCTATGCCATGCTAGGTGATATTAATATCTCCGAACCTGGTGCATTAATTGGTTTTGCTGGGCCAAGAGTAGTGCGTGATACTACTGGAAAAGATTTGCCAGAAGGTTTCCAAACTGCTGAATTTTTATTGGAACACGGTTTCTTAGATTTTATTTCTCATCGAAAAGAAATGAAAAACAAAATCAACTTATACATCGATTTAATTTTGAATCAAGAGATTCGATAAATTTTTACGATTATGATATTATTCAAAAAACACAAAGTTTGCGCTTTGTGTTTTTTTTCTTGGATTAAAAACAACTACATAAAAACTCTTGTTTTGTTCAATTCAAAAAATATTGGGTTTTATCTTTAAAACAGTTCGTTGTGACCCAAAACAGTTCAAAATCACATCCTAAATACGGGATGTTGAATATGAATGCCTATTTATAGTTTTAGTTTATTGATGCTTTCCCTTTTCCCAACCTGTTTTTCCCAGATATTGTTCGGCACTTTCAACGGCACCATCTTCAATAGTGGTTCCCATAGAGTCATTCCATCTGTTGAGGTAGCCAAAAAGTGAAATAACACCTAGCATTTCTACAATTTCGCCTTCGTTCCAGTGGCTGTATAAGTCATTTTTTATAGCTTCGTTCACAGCATTTGGAATGACCGAAGCTGCCAAAGCAAAGTTTAAAGCAGCCCGCTCGGCATCCGAAAACGCAGGATGCGAGGCATATTCCCAAATATTATCCAGCTGTTCTTGGTTTGCTCCATAGCGTTCGGCAGCACGAATGGTGTGTGCTTGACAATATCGGCAACCAGCAGCATTACTGGTAACCCAGCCAATCATTCTTTTTAGTGCTGAGGTTACTCGTCCGTGGTTTTCCATCACAGCTTTGTTTAAATTGATGAATGCTTTTGAGATGGCAGGACGATGTTGCATCGTCAAAACAGAATTAGGACAAAAGCCTAGGGTTTCGTTAAAGAAAGCTGCAAGTTCTTTGGTTTCTTGGTCGTGGTCGGGCGAAAGAGGGTTAACTAATGGCATATATTTTAGGAAATAAAAAGAGTAAAAAAAGCCCCTCCTTTGGAGGGGTTGGGGAGGATTAAAACAAACCGTTTATTTCAGCATCAATTTTATTGATAACCATCCCTAAATCTTCGGGATTGTTTACAAAATCAATGTTATCTACATCAATAATTAATAATTTTCCTTTGTCGTAAGAGTGTACCCATGCTTCATATCGCTCATTCAAACGTGATAGATAATCTATCGAAATAGTATTTTCATAATCGCGACCACGTTTATGAATTTGTCCAACCAAATTAGGGATAGAACTTCTTAGATAGATTAACAAATCAGGTGGACCCACTAAATTTTCCATCAATTCAAACAACGAAGAATAATTTTGAAAGTCGCGGTTGGTCATCAAGCCCATAGCGTGCAAATTGGGAGCAAAAATATGTGCATCTTCGTAAATTGTTCTATCTTGAATAATGTTTTTGCCGCTTTCGCGTATCTGTAGGATTTGTCTAAAACGACTGTTTAAGAAGTAAATTTGAAGATTGAAACTCCAACGTTCCATTTGATGATAGAAATCATCCAAATATGGATTGTCCACTACGTCTTCAAAATGAGGTTCCCATTTAAAGTGTTTTGCCAATGAACGTGTGAGAGATGTTTTTCCTGCGCCTATGTTGCCTGCAATTGCTATGTGCATTATGGTAATATTATTTTATAATTGCTAATTTGTTGGTTGGTAAAAATAGCTAAATTTTGGTCTTTACAATAAAAATTCTCAAAGGAGTTCTCAACAATTTCTATTTCAATTATTGATTTTAAGGTATTATTTAATAGATATAACTTATTATTTGTTGAAAAAAGAAGTCTTTCTCCATCAATGATTTGAATTTTTTCATATGCTGGAACATTGCACATCAAAGTAACTTTGCCAAAAACATCACAAGTATAGAGGTTATTCATTTCGTCTATCCAATAAAAGGTATTAAAATTGGTCTGGGCATATACTATTTTTTGGGTCAAAGGTTGTCCCACAGTTTGGCTTGCATTGGTGGTATAATCATAAAGTTCAATTGAGTTTGTCAGATTGTTATACAACCACAATCGATTATTAGAAGCCAAGCCAACATGAGAAACGAGTGTTTCTTTTAGAGCGATAGAAAAGTTTTTTTGCAAGATTTCATTCAATTGTGCGTCTAAGAGAACAGTGGTGTTAAAATTTTCGTAGAAAATAATTATTTTCAAAGGATTGAGAATATCTACTGAAGTGATTTTGCCAAGAGCCACATTTTTATATTGCCATGTTTGTGAAGCATTTTTTTTTGTGAACACGTTGTCTTTTATAAAATAGTAATTGCCCATAGTATCAATACCCAAAAAGGAATCGGCTGCTAGTGGAGTGGAATTGACAAGTGTTGTTGTCAGTTTTTGACTCATACTAAACGGGCAAACTAATAAAAATAGGATGAAGATAACTTTTTTAATCATAATGCTAATTTACACTAAACCATTTAAAAAAAAACAGAGTCTAAATTATTTTTAACACTTAATTGGTAACACATTAACAAATCATTCGTCATATTTGCTACTCTAAATAAAATCTAACACATGAAAAATTTAGCCTTATTTATTTTCTCTTTCTTCACATTAGTATCAGTTGCCCAAGCTGATTTTCAAGGCATGGCAGTCTATGAATCAAAAACCAGCACCTCCGAAATGACCAAAAGATTGGAAGGTAACAAAAACATAACGCCCGAAATGCAAAAGAACATTGAAGAGCGCATGAAGAAAATGTTTGAAAAAACGTTTATATTAAATTTTGACAAATCGGCTTCAATATATAAAGAAGAGGAAAAGCTTGATGCGCCAAACCAAGGAGGCGGTATGAGAATGATGAGCTCTATGATGGGCGGCGGCGGAACGTATTATAAAAATGTAAAGGATAAAACATATACTGTTGATAAAGAGTTTATGGGAAAAGAGTTCTTGGTAAAAGATTCTTTAGTTACTTATAATTGGCAGATGTCTGGCGAAACCAGAGTGATTGGTGGTTATAATTGTTTTAAAGCCACTGCTGTCATTCCGGCAAGTAAGTCAGATTTCAGAAACTTTAGAATGAAGGATAGAGGAGAAAAGAAAGACGGAGACAAAAAAGAGGAAACGGCCAAAGAGGAAAAAGAAGGCGAAAAGAAAACCAGTTTCTTAGATGCGATAGATTTACCAAAAGAAATCACAATTACTGCTTGGTATACACCCGAAATCCCAGTAAATCAAGGACCAGAAAGCTATTGGGGATTACCGGGTTTAATATTGGAAGTAAATGATGGAAAAACAGTGATACTTTGTTCAAAAATAGTGTTGAATGCTAAAGAAAAAGCCGAAATAAAAGCACCAAAGAACGGAAAAGTTATTTCGCAAAAAGAATATGATGAAACGGTGACCAAGAAAATGCAAGAAATGAGAGAAATGGGTGGAGGAAGAGGACGAGGTGGCTTTGGACCAAGATAAAACAACTTTATGAAAAAAATAGTACTACCATTTTTATTGTTAGGAACGTTGCTTTCAAACGCACAAGATTTTCAGGGGAAAGCAGAATACATGTCTAAATACATCTTCAAAAAGGACAATATTAAATCGGATAAAGTAGATGAGAACCCCGATTTAACGGCTGCTTTAAAAGAAGCGTTGAATAAGTCGTCTCAAAAAACATTTTCGTTAACCTTCAACAAGTACGAAGCGGTTTATGAAGAAGTAGAACAACTACAACAACCCCAAGCACCAAGTAACGGAATGAGCATTTCGATAAAGTTCTCGGGAACTGGAAAAAAATACATCAATATTAAAGACAAGACAACCTTAGCCGAAGATGAAATTTTTGGTAAAGAGTTTTTGATATCAGAACCATTAGAAAAAGCCAATTGGAAACTTGTGAATGAATCAAAAAAGATTGGTGATTACAACTGCTTTAAAGCTGAGTTAATCATTCCGGTTACCGAGAATGAGAAAGAAGCCTACCAAGAGTTTTTGAAAAAGGAAAAAGTAAAGCCTGCATTATTTAAGATGGACGAACCTAAAGACAAAGTAATTGTTGCTTGGTACACTCCAGAAATTCCAGTAAGCTTTGGACCAAACAACTATTGGGGTTTACCCGGATTGATACTAGAGGTAAACGAAGAGAACAACATTATTTTATGTTCAAAGATTGTCTTAAACTCTAAAGACAAATCTGAAATCAAGAAACCAAAAAACGGAGAAAAAGTGTCACAAAAGAGATTTGATGAGATACAAAAGAAGAAAATGGACAGCATGAAAGATGAAGATGGGAATGTTATTTTCCAAACTATAGAACATTAATATTATTTGCCACAAAAAGAATGAAAAAATTACTATTGTTTGTTTTAACGATTACTTCACTTTTAAGTTTTTCTCAAAACGTTCGTTTTGAAGGAATCATCCAAGATACTAACAAGCAGCCACTAGAAATGGCAAACATTATGGCAATGAATCAAGCCACTAAAGGAATGGATTCGTATGCTATAACAAACGATAAAGGAAGGTTTGTTTTGAACTTGAAACCCAATACAACCTATACGGTTAAGCTGAGTTATCTTGGGATGCAAAATAAAGAGTTAACCATAACTACAGAATCAGAAAACATTACTCAAAACATCACTATGGAAAGTGGTGGTATAGACCTTGAAGGCGTAGAAATTGTACGCGAAATGCCAGTTTCTATAAAAGGTGATACAATAGTTTATAATGCCGATTCGTTTAAAAACGGCACCGAAAGAAAACTGGAAGACGTGCTTAAAAAGTTGCCTGGCGTAGAAGTAAATGCCGATGGCGAAGTAGAAGTAGAAGGAAAGAAAGTGACCAAATTAATGGTAGAAGGCAAAGATTTTTTTGACGGCGATACAAAACTAGGCGTTAAAAACATTCCTGCTGACGCCATAGACAAGGTACAGGTATTGAGAAACTTTAATGAAAACTCCATCCTAAAAGGAGTTGAAAACAACCAAGATAATCTTGCTATGAACATCAAGTTAAAAGATGGAAAGAAAAACTTTTGGTTTGGCGATGTTACTGCTGGTGGCGGAATGGACGATAAAAACAAGTTTGACCGATATATAATCAACCCGAAGCTCTTTTATTATAACCCAAAATATAGTATTAATGTAATTACAAACTTCAATAACATTGGAGAATTACCGCTAACCATTCAGGATTATTTTAAATTCACTGGCGGATTTAGAAGTATGATGTCAAAAGGTGGTTCTAGCTTTAATGTGTTGAGCAATGATTTGGGCGTATCGTTATTAAGAAACAATAGAGCCAAAGAAATTGACACCAAGTTTGGTGCTACCAACTTCTCCTATAATCCTTCAAAAACATGGACGTTAAGTGGTTTTGGAATCCTTTCATCTTCGGTTACAGATATTGAAACAGTGACCAACACTAATTATTTAAAACCAAATTCAACCGAAGTAGCTTCTACCGAAAATAGAAATCAAATAGCGCATCAGAATAGTAGATTAGGGTTGATGAAGTTAAGTTCGCTCTACAAACCAAATGCTAATTTCCAGATGGATTATGATGTGTTGAGCAAGTTTTCTAAGCAAGATGAAGACAATTCATTACTAAGAGAAGTGATTGATGAAGACAATATTTCAACAACAGAGACTATTTTGAGCAATAAAACCCAAAACCCTGCTACAATAAATCAGAACTTGAGTTTTTATTACACACCAACTTCTAAACATGTTTTTGCATTAGAGATGCAACATCTGTATCAAGAAGAAGATCCTTTTTACAACGCCAATTTACAAACGCAACCGTTTAATTTATCCGGATACATTGCCGGACAAAACAGAAACGACATCAACCAAGACCGTTTTGTGAAGACCAATAAGATTGATACAAAGCTAGATTATTACTATATGGTTACACCAAAGAGCAACATCAATGTAACCTTCGGAAATACATATTCGTATCAAAACTTCAACTCAAGAATATTTCAAATATTAGACAACCAAGACATCAACAATTTGGATGATGCTGAAAATACAAACGATGTAAACTACAGGTTTAATGATGCTTTTCTTGGTTTGCATTATAAATTACTAACTGGCAAGTTTACTTTAACACCAGGATTTAGTATTCATAACTATTCGCTCAACAATACCCAATTGGGAAGCAACTATAAGCAAAATTTTGGTAGAATACTTCCAGATTTCTTGGCAATTTATCAAATTAAGAAGGCAGAATCGTTAACCTATAATTTCTCTTTCAATAATAACTTTACAGATATTAACCGCTTAGCCGAAGGATATGTGTTTAATAATTACAATAGTTTAACTAGCGGAAACAGAACGTTAGAGAATGCCATACAACAGTCGCATTCGTTGCGTTATTTTAAGTACAACATGTTTAATTTCGAAAATATTTCGGCATTTATTAATTATAATCGAACGGTTGACGCTGTCAAAAACAGAGCTTTATTTAACAATGTGAATCAAGTGTCTTCGCCAATCAATTCAGCCTTTGCAGATGAAAGTCTTTCAGGAAATTTACGTTACGGTCGTTCTTTCTTTAAGTATTACAAAGCCTCAATTAGCGCCAATTTGAACTGGTCAAAATATAATAACATTCAAGTGGATAGAATAACATTAGAAGATGTCTTATTAACGAATGAAAGTTTTTCGCAAACATATGATTTAAAAGCCTCTACTAATTTTAGGAACTTTCCAAACTTAGAATTGGGTTATGGTTATTCTGTAAATCAATATCCAAATGATACGTTTTATACCGATAGACCAAATGCGAAGTTAGAATACTTTTTCCTGAAGAGTTTTTCGTTTGTGAGTGAATACGAATACTTTCATTACTATAATAAAGACAAATCGGTTGAAAATGAATACGATTTCTTGTCAGCAAGTTTGATTTTCCAAAAAACAAAAGACAGTCACTTTGAGTATAAAGTAAGCGTGACCAATTTGTTAAACACAAAAGCATTGAAGGATAATAGTTTCTCGCAGTTTTCAACGAGTGATTCACAATATACGATTCAACCACGATACTTAATTTTCACTTTGAAGTATAATTTATAGAAAATAAAAAGTAATAGGCTCTAATTTACCAGCGGCATTCGTTTGGCGAAGTAGTTTGAATCTTTCGGAAATTTAAGTATTTGTACCACCATTTTGAGTTTTTAAATTCAGAGGTTTTTATATCTTTGAACGTGTATTTTTTATTTTTATAAACTAATATACAAGGAATTGGCTTGTCAAAATTTTTCGACCAATAGTTTACAAGAAATCTAAATTCTACGATAGGTAATTTGTAGCCAGTGTAATTTTCCTTTATATTAGGATTATCCATTTTGATGATATATACGTTGTCTTCTTCAAAGTTGAAAAGTTTTGTTTTTTTAGTATCAATTAACAAATGATTGTTCATCGATTTCTCTGTTACTAAGTTGCTAAACATGGTTAGGTTTCCTGCATTTCCTAATCCTATATAACCTTTTAACGTCCAAAAACTTATTGATATGCAAAGGATGAATAATGGCATAAAATAGCTTCGCCGAAAAGAATATCGTTTGGCATCATGATTTCGAAAGAAATAAATAAAAAATGAAAGATAACCAACTAAGAAAATAAAACCTTTTATAAAAGGAAATACAGAAGTTTGAACTGAGATTCTGCTTAAAAATATCGGACTGATTACAGAAATCATTATCATTATTAAATATAGTCGAATATAAAATATAGTTTTTTTTGAAAAAGAATTTTCTTCAAAATCAATAAAACAGCCTAGTAATAAAAACAACCCAACGGCACTAAAATCTGCAAATACAGATAATGATAAGTAGCTATGAAATAACAATAAAAGTAGCACCGAATAGCTACGGGTTTTGTAGTGCATTATTCCGAATGGAACTATACATTCTACTATTAAAGCAATAATTTGAAAGAATCTAGAAAGTGAATCTTCAATCTTTATTGGAAAACCAAAAATATTGGAAAGTGTATATTCATTTATTTCATTAACACAACTTACACAAGTATTAAAATAATCGGTATTCAGCTTATGAAATCCTGTATAAAAATAAACGGTTACCGTAAATATTCTAAAGAAATACGACAGAAGTTTTGAATTTAATACTTCTTTTTTGCTGAATAATTTGAATATAAATAAAAGTAAAATGGTTAAAGAAGTAAATAAAATGATACTAGAATGATTGCCAATTCTTGGAAAAAAATCTAATAAGTAGTACACCGAAAATAGACAACTTCCTATAACAGATATCCAATTTTTAGGTTTATAAATAGTATAAATAACAAAACAAAAAAGAAAAACAATACCAATTGAGTGTTTGAAAAGATAGTTGTGAAAATTCATCAAAACGGCACCATTCAAAATCGCAAAAAGTAAATAGTAACTAGGTCTAAATTTTAGTCGATTTTCTATTCTATTTAGTAATTCAATCAATTTTTTTTGTACAAAGTAATAAAAAAAACCTCTTAAGTGAATTAAGAGGTTTTAAATGTTTTTGATTTTATTAATTAAATGTTGAATGCAGCTTTTACTTGATCTACATAATCTAATTTTTCCCAAGTAAACAGTTCAACTGTAACTGTTTTTGGTGCGCCATTTGGCAATTGAAACGTTTTTGTTACCGTTTCGGGAGTTCTTCCCATATGTCCATAAGCCGCAGTTTCGCTATAAATAGGATTTCTCAATTTTAGTCTTTGTTCGATAAAATAAGGACGCATATCAAAAATAGCTTCTACTTTTTTGCTAATTTCACCATCAGTTAGGTTTACTTTTGAAGTGCCATAGGTCACAACGTTGATAGAAGTAGGTTTTGCAACTCCAATTGCATAAGAAACTTGAACCAAAACTTCGTCACACAAACCAGCTGCAACTAAGTTTTTAGCAATATGTCTTGTAGCATAAGCAGCACTTCTATCTACTTTACTTGGGTCTTTTCCAGAAAATGCACCGCCACCATGAGCACCTTTTCCTCCATAAGTATCAACAATGATTTTTCTTCCTGTCAATCCCGTATCACCATGCGGTCCACCGATTACAAATTTACCTGTTGGGTTAATGTGATACGTAATGTCATCATTAAATAAATGAGCATATTGAGGATATTTTGCTTTGATTCTTGGAATTAAAATCGAAACTAAATCACTTTTAATTTTAGCTAACATTTCAGCTTCAGGAGCAAAATCATCATGCTGTGTTGAAATAACAATTGCATCAATACGCTGTGGTTTGTTGTCGTCAGAGTACTCTAAAGTAACTTGCGATTTAGCATCAGGGCGAAGGTATTTAATTTCGTTATTTTCTCTTCTTAAGTTAGCCAATTCGATTAACAAAGCATGAGACAAATCCAAAGCCAATGGCATGTAATTTTCAGTTTCATTAGTTGCATAACCAAACATCATTCCTTGATCACCTGCGCCTTGTTCTTCTTTGCTTGCTCTGTCAACTCCTTGATTGATGTCTGAAGATTGTTCATGAATTGCAGAAAGTACGCCACAAGAATCTGCTTCAAACATGTATTCGCTTTTTGTATAACCAATTTTGCGAATAACTTCTCTAGCAATTTGTTGAACATCAAGATAAGTAGTTGATTTTACTTCACCAGCTAAAATTACTTGACCAGTAGTAACTAAAGTTTCACAAGCTACTTTTGACTCAGGATCAAAAGCTAAAAAATTATCAATTAATGCATCACTAATTTGGTCTGCTACTTTGTCTGGATGTCCTTCGCTAACAGATTCTGATGTAAATAAATAAGCCATAATATAATTTATTTTTCTATTTAAAAATTAAATTTTGAAAATTAGAAAAATTTGATTTGCAAGTAACTAAGGCTAAAGGAAGAGATTCTGCTTTAGCATTTTTTTACGAGGTTGCAATCAGTTCAAATTTTTCCTCTTTATTTCGAATGCAAATGTATAAAGACTAATTGAATAGAAAAAACAATTTCATTTTTTTTTCATTTCTTTTGTTTATAAACTTTCTATGCCTTTACTTTGCGGTGTTCTTAAACATATCGTTTGTTATCACGAAAGCTGGAGAGATTAGACTCTATGAAAGCTTAGCAACCCTACAACTGTAGAAGGTGCTACATTCTATTCGCCACGGCGAAACAGATAACCCTATAGAAATTCTTTCCTAATTTCTGATAACAAATACCATTAAAATTAAGTTATCAGATGTCAAAAATTCAAAGCGAAATTCAAAAACGAATCCTCGTACTCGACGGAGCAATGGGAACTATGTTGCAACGCAATAATTTCTCAGAAGAGGATTTTAGAGGCGAAAGATTCAAAGATTTTCCTCATCCATTAAAAGGGAATAATGATTTGCTTTCCATTACACAACCCGAAGCGGTAAAGCAAGTGCACCGTTTGTATTTTCAAGCTGGAGCAGATATTGTAGAAACCAATACGTTTTCTGGAACAACTATCGGGATGGCAGATTATCATTTAGAAGATTTGGTTTACGAATTAAATTATGAATCCGCTAAAATTGCCCGTGAAGTTGCCGATGAATTTACGGATAGACCACGTTTTGTAGCCGGATCAATTGGTCCAACAAACAGAACGGCCTCCATGTCGCCAGATGTTAATGATCCTGGGTTTCGTGCGGTAACTTTTGACGATTTACGAATTGCTTACAAACAACAAGTGGAAGCGTTGATTGATGGTGGAGTTGATGTTCTTTTGGTGGAAACTATTTTCGATACATTAAATGCAAAAGCAGCTTTGTTTGCTATTGAAGAAGTCAAAGAAGAACGAAATATCGATATTCCAGTAATGGTTTCTGGAACAATTACAGATGCTTCTGGAAGAACGCTTTCAGGTCAAACGGTGGAAGCATTTTTAATTTCCATTTCACACATTCCATTATTAAGTATCGGATTTAATTGCGCTTTGGGTGCAGACCAATTGAAACCGTATTTAAAACGATTAGCTCACAACACACAATTGAATATTTCTGCACATCCAAATGCGGGTTTGCCAAATGCTTTTGGAGAATATGATCAAACACCACTTGAAATGCAAGCCTTAATTCGCGACTATTTGCAAGACAATTTAATAAACATTATTGGCGGATGTTGTGGCACAACTCCAGAACATATTAAAGCAATAGCTGATGTTGTCAAAGAATTCAAACCAAGAACACTAGAATTAGCATAAGATTTCCTGTAAGATTTCTAAAACCTTGTAGGTATAAAATTAAAAAACATAAACCTTAATTTTCTTAATGGTTTAAAAAAATAAAACAAACCTACAAGGTTTTAAAAACCTTGCAGGATTAGCGAAATAAAAGCAAAAACCTTAATGAATCTTAATGTTCTTATTGGTTTAAAAAAAATAAAACTTTGTGCCTTAGCGCCTTTGTGACAAAAAAACATAAAATGTCAGAAACAAAATATTTAAAACTTTCAGGTCTCGAACCATTAGTAATAACTCCTGAAACCAATTTTGTGAATGTTGGTGAGCGAACCAATGTTACAGGTTCACGAAAATTTCTTCGATTAATCAAAGAAGAGAAATACGACGAAGCACTTTCTGTTGCTCGAGATCAAGTTGATGGCGGAGCACAAATTATCGACATCAATATGGACGAAGGAATGTTAGACGGCGTTTATGCCATGACAAAGTTTCTAAATCTTATTGCTGCCGAACCCGATATTGCTCGTGTTCCAATAATGATTGACAGTTCCAAATGGGAAATTATTGAAGCTGGATTGAAAGTCGTGCAAGGAAAAGCAGTTGTAAATTCTATTTCTTTAAAAGAAGGAAAAGAAGCCTTCGTGCATCATGCTAAATTGATAAAAAGATATGGTGCAGCAGTTATCGTTATGGCATTTGATGAAAACGGTCAAGCTGATAATTACGAAAGAAGAATAGAAATTTGTAAAAGAAGTTATGACATTCTAGTTGATGAAGTTCATTTTCCAGCAGAAGACATCATTTTTGACCCAAATATTTTTCCAGTGGCAACTGGAATGGATGAACATAAATTAAACGCCTTAGATTTTTTTAGAGCAACCAAATGGATTCGTGAAAACTTACCTTATGCACATGTTTCTGGTGGCGTAAGTAATGTTTCATTTTCGTTTAGAGGAAATGATAAAGTTCGTGAAGCCATGCATTCGGCGTTTTTATTCCATGCTATCAAAAATGGAATGACAATGGGAATTGTAAACCCTGAAATGCTCGAGATTTACGATGAAATTGATAAAAATTTATTAGAACATGTGGAAGATGTTTTGCTAAATAGAAGAGAAGATGCAACAGAGCGATTGTTAGATTTAGCCGAAAGTTTTAAAGGCGATTTTAAATCGAATGAGAAAGAAATTGCCGAATGGAGAAATGGTTCAATCCAAGAACGATTAACCCATTCATTAGTAAAAGGAATAGATGAATTTATAGAACTAGATGTTGAAGAAGCAAGAGCAAATTCTGAAAAAGCAATTGAAGTTATCGAAATCAATTTGATGGAAGGAATGAATGTGGTTGGCGATTTGTTTGGAAGTGGGAAAATGTTTTTGCCACAAGTAGTAAAATCTGCTCGTGTTATGAAAAAAGCGGTGGCTTATTTATTGCCATTCATTGAAGCTCAAAAAACTGGAAAATCGTCATCTGCAGGAAAAGTGTTGATGGCAACTGTAAAAGGTGATGTGCATGATATTGGTAAAAATATTGTTGCGGTTGTATTGGCTTGTAATAATTTTGAAATCATTGATTTAGGTGTTATGGTTCCACCAGAAAAAATCATAGCTGCAGCTATTGAAAACAATGTAGATATTATTGGATTAAGCGGATTAATTACGCCATCATTAGACGAAATGGTTTATTTGGCCAAAGAAATGGATAAATTAAACATTTCCATTCCGATAATGATTGGTGGTGCAACAACTTCTCGTGCGCACACAGCCGTGAAAATTGCTCCTCAATATAAAGAAACAGTTGTTCATGTAAACGATGCTTCGCGCGCCGTAACAGTTGCTAGTAATTTATTGCAATCCGAAACCAAAGAAAATTATGTAAAAACCATTCGTGAAGATTATGACAAACTTCGTGAAGGATATTTAAATAGGAGTAGAGATAAAAACTACTTAACGATTGAACAAGCACGAAAAAATAAAATTCAAATTGATTGGGATAATTTTACACCTGTAAAACCTAATTTCATTGGAACAAAAATTATTGATGTTGAACTATCCCAATTAGTTGATTTTATAGATTGGACACCATTTTTTCAATCATGGGAATTGTTTGGAAAATATCCAGCGATTTTAACTGACGAAATAGTAGGTGAACATGCCTCTAATTTATTTACAGATGCACAAAAAATGCTAAACCAAATCGTTTCAGAAAAATGGCTTACCGCAAAAGGAATTTTAGGAATATTTCCAGCAAATTCCGTAAACGATGACGACATTCTCATCCAACCTACAACTTACAACCTACAACCTACAACTTTTCTAACTTTAAGACAGCAATCACAAAAAACAGCTGGCGCACCAAACAAAGCGTTAGCTGATTACATTGCTCCAAAAAATTCAGGAAAACAAGATTACATGGGTTGTTTTTGTGTTACAACAGGTTTTGGATTAGACGAAATTGCCAATCAATATGTAAAAGATTTAGACGATTACAATTCGATTATGATAAAAGCATTAGGTGACAGATTAGCCGAAGCTTTTGCAGAATATTTACATTTAAAAGTGCGTAAAGAAATTTGGGGTTATGCTTCTGATGAAAATTTGAATAACCAAGAATTAATAAAAGAAGCATACAAAGGAATTCGTCCAGCACCAGGATATCCTGCTTGTCCAGACCATTTAGAGAAGCCAACGATTTGGAAATTATTAAACGTAGAACAAGAAATAGGAGTAAAATTAACCGAAAGTATGGCAATGTGGCCAGCATCATCAGTTTCAGGATATTATTTTGCAAATCCAGAAAGTAAGTATTTTGGGCTAGGAAAAATTAAAGAAGATCAAGTAATAGATTACGCCAAACGCAGAGGAATTTCAACAGAAGTTGCTACAAAATGGCTTTCACCGAATATAGCAGAGTAAAAACAGTTATCAGTTGTCAGTTGAACATGTAAACTGATAACCGACAACAAAAAACCGACAACAAAAAACTATGAAAGTAACCCAACATATAGAAAACGCAAATGGGAAACCACTATTTTCCTTCGAAATATTACCACCATTAAAAGGACAAAACATCCAGTCTATTTTTGACGGAATCGACCCGTTAATGGAGTTTAAACCGCCATTTATTGATGTAACCTATCATCGCGAGGAATACGAATTCAAAGAATTACCAAGCGGACTTTTGCAAAAGAAAATTGTAAAAAAACGACCTGGAACTGTTGGGATTTGTGCCGGAATTCAAAACAAATATGAAGTTGATGCCATTCCACATATTTTGTGTGGTGGTTTTACAAAAGAAGATACTGAGAATTTATTAATCGATTTAGATTTTTTAGGAATTGACAATGTCGTGGCGTTGCGAGGAGATGCAATGAAAAACGAAACCTACTTCAAACCCGAAAAAGAAGGAAACGAATTTGCCTCCGACCTAGTATTGCAAATTACAAACTTAAACAACGGAATTTACTTAGACGAAGACTTAAAAAACTCTGCCGAAACCAATTTTTGCATAGGAATAGCAGGCTATCCCGAAAAACACATGGAAGCACCAAGCATCGATAGCGACATTCATTTCTTAAAGCAAAAGATAAAAAACGGTGCTCACTATATTGTAACTCAAATGTTCTTCGATAACAAAAAGTTTTTTGCTTTTGTAGAAAAATGTAGATTGGCAGGTATAACAGTGCCAATAATTCCGGGGTTAAAACCAATAGCAACCAAAAAGCAGTTAAACCTAATTCCACATCGGTTTAAAGTCGATTTGCCTGACGATTTAGTAATGGAAGTCGTAAAAGCAAAAGATAATGATGCCGTAAAACAAATTGGAATTGATTGGTGTTTGCAGCAAAGCAAAGAACTCTTAGCAGCAGGAATTCCATGTTTGCATTATTATTCAATGGGAAAAGCCGAGAATATTAAAGCTATTGCTAAAGAGATTTTTTAAAATTCAATTGCCAAAATTTTAAACATATAATATTTTCAAAAACCATTCGACCTCAAATAACTGACATTGAAATATTCTTTTATATTTGCGTTGCTTAAATTTTTCGGATGAGGTCTTTCTTTTTTTTAGTTTCATGTCTATTTTCTTCATTGTGTTTTTCTCAAAACAATAACTTTGCTGTCGAAGCATCAGTGTTGCGAGGAAATATTTTGCCACATACTGAGGATATGTATCAGTTGGTGAATGGTCATCCGGATGGTTTGATGGTGCGTTTTTTGAAAAGAACAGATGGTTCTAAGGAGTGGCATCAGGCCTATAATTATCCCGATTATGGGGCTTATTTTTTGTATCAAGATTTTCATAGTGCGCCTTTGGGAAAGAATTATGCAATTGGTGGGTTGTATAATTTTTATTTTTGGAAGCGGAGGTTGCAGTTGAGTATTGGGCAAGGAATTGCTTTGGCAACTGAGCCGTATGATAAAGTAGCGAATAGTAAGAATAAAGCTTTTGGGACTAAGTTTATGGGTAATACTAATTTTGGTTTTGCGTATGATCATCAAAATTTGGTTAAAAATATAGGGTTTCATGCAGGCATTTTGTTTACGCATTATTCAAATGGTCGGTTTAAGTCGCCGAATAGTGGTATTAACACCTATTTGTTAAATGTTGGTGTGAACTATGATTTTGAAAGTGTTGTTATTCGTGAAGTAGATACAAGTTCGATTAAAAAATCGTATCGCGAACCGCTTCATTATAATGTGGTTTTTAGAACTGGGGTAAATGAAAGTCCGATTATTAGGAGTGGTCAGCATCCTTTTTATCATATTGGTTTTTATGTTGATAAGCGTTTGAATAGAAAATCGACGTTGCAACTGGGAACGGAGTTGTTTTTGACGGAATCAATTAGAGATTATATTTATTATTATTCGGTGGCGTATCCGGATAAAAATATTGACGCAGATACTGATTATAAACGTGTTGGAGTTTTTATTGGTCATGAATTAATGATTAATAGGCTTTCGTTAGAGGCGCAGTTGGGTGTTTATGTGTATCAACCGTTTAAGAAAGACATTCCGGTTTATGACAGAGTGGGCATGAAATATCGTATTACGGATAAGATTTTTGGTGGATTTTCGATAAAAACACATTTATTTTTGGCGGAAGCATTGGAATTTGGAATTGGGTATAGAATTTAAAACTATGATTATGAAAAAGAGTCTTCTTTTAGTGTTGGTAATACTGCTTTTAAATTCGTGTGAAAAACCGAGTGATTGTATTGAAAGTTCGGGTGCTACCGTGGTTAAAGAAATTGCGGTTTCTGCTTTTAGCAAAATTAAAGTGTATCGTGGCATTGCTATAATTATTACCCAAGGACCGAATTATAAGGTCGAAATTGAGGCCGGGGAGAATTTTATAAACGATATTAGCGTAACACAAAATGGCGACCAACTTGTTTTTAAAGATCAAACGAGTTGCAATTGGGTTAGAGATTATGGACAGACTAAAGTTTATATTACTACGCCAACGTTGACCGAAGTTTATTCGAAAACGGATAGAGATATTCGTTCGAATGGTGTGCTTACTTTTCCAGATTTGAGTATTCTTTCTTTAGATAAAGATGCTGATGGCGAAAATGGAGCTGGTACGGGCGATTTTTATATTGAAGTTGTAAACAACTCCTTGACTATTTCTAACAACAATGTGTCGCGATTTTATCTTTCAGGAACTACTAACTTGGCGAGTCTAAATTTTTATTATGGAGACGGGCGCATTGAAGCACAAAACTTGATTGCACAACAAATTAATGTTTTTCATCGCGGTTCGAACGATATGTATGTAACGCCAGTTCAAAGTATAGAAGGCGTTTTGAATAGTACTGGAGATTTGATTTTGACGACCACACCACCAATAGTGAATGTTCAAGAATTGTATCAAGGAAAAGTGGTTTATCCTTAATTACTTCTTCGTTTTCTCTCTAAAAATCTGCTCTAAGTTTTTGCTTCTTGACGAAATTTGAAGTGTTTTCAAGTCGTTATCTTTGGCAAAATCAAATACTATTGAACGCATATCATCATTGGTTGTAAAAGTTAATTCCCAGATGTTGTTTTGACGATTTTTTACACTTTTTAAGTTGGGTAAAGTATTCAAAATGCTTTCAGAAATAGGTTTGTCAAATTCTACTTCGATGATTTGCTCGGCTTCGTCAGAAACTAATTTGGTTAGCTTTTTATCGGTAACAATTTTTCCTTTATCGATGATGATTACACGGTCGCAAATGGCTTCCACTTCTTGCATGATGTGCGTAGAAAGGAAAACCGTTTTGTCTTTGCCTACATTTTTAATCACATTTCTAATTTCTACCAACTGATTTGGGTCTAAACCCGTGGTTGGTTCGTCTAAAATTAACACTTCAGGATTATGAAGCAAAGCGGTAGCTAATCCAACACGCTGACGATATCCTTTAGATAATTGACCAATTTTTTTCTGACTTTCAGGCGTTAAACCAGTAAGTTCGATTACTTCTTCGATTCGAGATTTCGAGATTTTATAAACATCGGCATTAAAAGCCAAATATTCACGAACGTATAAGTCTAAATATAACGGATTGTGTTCGGGTAAATAACCAACCGATTGTTGCACCGATTTTGAATTTTCTACAACGTCATTTCCATTAACAGAAGCCTTTCCTTCATCGGCAGCAATAAAAGTGGTTAAAATTTTCATTAAAGTCGATTTTCCGGCACCATTTGGACCTAGAAAACCAACGATTTCGCCTTTTTTTACAGAAAATGAAATTTGGTCTAATGCTTTTTGAGCACCATAACTTTTTGAAATATTTTGAACTTCTATCGACATAGTAGATTTATTTGGAACAAAAGTAATGAGATTATTATAAATTTGTATCAAATATAATTAATGAAAAAGGAAGAACAACATACAAACTGGTTAGATGATTTTAAATTGACGCATCCATTAGTAATAGCTGGACCATGTAGTGCAGAAACCGAAGAGCAAGTTTTAAAAATTGCACACGAGTTAAAAGATTCTGATGTTTCAATATTTAGAGCAGGAATATGGAAACCAAGAACACGACCAGGTGGTTTTGAAGGTGTTGGAGCTATTGGGTTAAAGTGGTTGCAAAAAGCCAAAGCTCAAACGGGATTACTAATGGCAATTGAAGTAGCCAATGCCAATCATGTCAAATTGGCTATAGAACATGACATTGATGTTTTGTGGATCGGTGCTCGAACAACGGTAAATCCTTTTGCGGTTCAAGAAATTGCAGATGCTCTAAATGGAACAAATAAAATTGTATTAGTAAAAAATCCTGTAAATCCTGATTTAGCACTTTGGATTGGCGCATTAGAGCGACTAGAAAATGCTGGTATCAAAAAAATTGGTGCCATTCATAGAGGGTTTTCTACTTATGAAAAAACAAAATATAGAAACAATCCTGAATGGCAAATTGCGATTGATTTACAAAGTAGATTTCCAGTGTTGCCTTTACTTTGCGACCCATCGCATATTACTGGAAAACGAAATTTGATTCAAGAAGTGTCGCAGCAAGCTTTAGATTTGAATTATGACGGATTGATGATAGAAACCCATATTGATCCAGATAATGCATGGAGTGATGCAGCACAGCAAGTTACACCAGCCACTTTAAAACAAATTATCAAAGAGTTAAGAGTTCGAAAAGTATCTGATGACGCAGATGATTTCACTAAAGAAATGAATAAAAAAAGGACTCAAATAGATGTTTTTGATACCAAAATAGTAGAAATTTTAGGAAAAAGAATGATGATTGCAGAAGAAATAGGTCTATTAAAAAAAGAAAAAAACGTAGCCATTTTGCAAAATAAAAGATGGAATGAGGTGTTGAATAAAATGATTTCAGAAGGCGAAAACAAAGGTCTTAGTGAAGAATTTATATTGAAATTATTCAAAGCCATTCACCAAGAAAGTATTAGTCATCAGGAAAAAATAATTAACAATTAGTAAAATACGTAATTTGTCGTATATAAACTAAAGCAAATTTTATTTAATATTGCAGCTGAATTAATATTTTAAAACAGTAAAAACATGAAAAAAATTATTTTAGTATTAACGCTTGTATTTGGATTAAACTTAGCTAAAGCACAAGACGTTGTAACGCTTCACAACGGTAGTACTCTTGAAGGAAAAGTAAGTAGTACTGATGGTGCAACTATAACCTTTACATACAAAGGTGAAGATGTATCTACAAAAATTTCAAAAATTGCAATTAACAGTATCACTTATGCATCTGGAAGAAAACAAGTAGTTACTGAAAAACTTGTTCTTGAAGGAAAAGATGCTTTTCAAAAAGTAATCTTAACCAAAAACCCAGAGGATGTTGAAGGTTTGACAAGAATTGGAGAGGTTAAAGGAAAAACAGCTTTCATCAGTTACAGAACTGGAGCAAATGCTGATAAAAAATCAGAAGAAAGATTAAAAGAAGATTGCTATAAACTTGGAGGTGTTGTAGTTTTGGTAACAGAAGACAAAGATTATGCAGTTGGAAAAACATACCAAAAAGGATTAGGAAGTTCTCAAACAAGAATGATTGGAGTTGCTTACAAATACTAATAATGACATAATTTATACTGAAAGTTGCTAGAAATAGCAACTTTTTTTATTTACAATTTCTTCAATCAAAACAGTATCTTTGCCCTATGACTGGAATCGTTTATAAATCAACTGGAAGTTCCTATTCTGTAAAAACTAATGATAATCAAGTTTTTGAATGTCGTATAAAAGGTAAGTTCAGAATGAAAGGAATCAAAAGCACCAACCCAATTGCAGTAGGTGACATTGTAGATTTTGAACTTGACAAATCTACCGACGAAACCATTGGTCAGATTCATAACATTCGGGAACGAAAAAATTATATTGTTCGAAAATCGGTTAATTTATCCAAACAAACCCATATAATTGCCTCAAATATTGATGTTGTTTTTCTGCTAATAACCATTAATAATCCACCAACAACTACAAGTTTTATTGACCGGTTTCTAGTAACGGCAGAAGCTTATGGAATAGAAGCTATTTTAGTTTTTAATAAAATAGACACTTACGATGATGCAATGGAAGACGAACAGCTTTTTTTGCAGTATGTTTATTCTCAAATAGGGTACAAATGTTTAAAAGTTTCTGCGAAAGAAACAATTGGAATAGATGCATTAAAAAACGAAATGATAGGCAAAGTTTCTATGTTTTCTGGTCATTCTGGTGTTGGAAAATCTACTTTGGTAAATGCATTAGAACCCAATTTAAATTTAAAAACAAAAGATATTTCAGAGCAAAGTAAACAAGGACAACATACTACAACTTTTGCAGAAATGTATGATTTGTCTTTTGATGCCAAAATCATTGACACACCGGGAATAAAAGGCTTTGGAATTGTAGATATGGAAAGAACAGAAATCAGCGATTATTTTCCTGAATTTTTTGTTTTAAAAGAACAATGCAAATTCAACAATTGTTTGCATAAAGAAGAGCCAAATTGTGCTGTAAAAAAAGCTTTAGAAGAAAACAAAATTGCTTGGTCGCGCTACAACAGTTATCTAAAAATTCTTGAAGGTGATGAAGAACATTACCGAACAGATAACTACGATGAAGAAAGAAAAGCAAGTGATGAAACGAGGAAGTAATTTTTTAATCTATAAAACATGAAAAAAGTAGCATCTATTAGTATTGGAATTCTTGCCTTAATTACTGTAGCTATTCAATTTTATTTAATGATTGAAAACAGAGTTGCATCAATAACAGAAACAGTAATTCGCTTTTTTAGTTTTTTTACAATACTAACAAATCTTTTTGTTGGAATATATTTTACTTTGCTTTTTATTAATATAAAGAAAAGTATTATTCCTTTTATAAATAAACCTGGAAATTTAAGTTCAATAACAGTTTATATTACAATTGTAGGTCTTGTGTACCAATTTGCTCTAAGAAATGTATGGGAACCAAAAGGGTTACAAAAATTAGTTGACGAATTGTTGCATTCCATAATACCTTTATTAGTGATTTTATTTTGGTATTTTTATGAAAATAAAAGTGCTATTATATATAAAAGTGTATTACTATGGTTAATTTATCCACTAGTATATTTGTTTTATATTTTAACAAGAGGTTGTTTTTCAGGATTTTACCCATATCCTTTTGTGAATGTAGCTGAAATAGGATTAACTAAAGTTATGACAAATAGCATAATACTTTTGGTGCTTTTCACAGTGATATCTACATTGTTTATAAAAATAGGACACAAATTAACTAAATAATTTTATTCAATTGAAAGCCGTTATTCAAAGAACAACTTCAGCATCAGTAACGATTGAATCAAAAATTGTAGCTGAAATCCAAAATGGGTTATTAATTTTAGTAGGTATAGAAGAATTAGATAATCATGAAGATGTCAATTGGTTGTGCTCAAAAATAGCCAATCTTCGCATATTTAGCGATGAAAATCAGGTAATGAATTGTTCTGTAAAAGATATAAATGGCGATATAATTGTAGTTTCTCAATTCACACTACATGCTTCCACCAAAAAAGGAAACAGACCAAGTTACATCAAAGCTGCAAAACCCGAAATTGCAATACCCTTATATGAAAAATTCATTATTCAAATGGAAACTGAAATGGGTAAAAAAATCCAAACAGGACGGTTTGGAGCGGATATGAAAGTAGCACTCACAAATGATGGTCCAGTAACTATAATTATTGACACAAAAAACAAAGAATAATTGTATTAATAAAAACTAAATTTTTTATATTTGATAAAATTAAATTTAGATGAAATCAACTATAATTATTCTGTTTTCATTATTCTTTAGCAATTTGTTTTTTGCTCAAAAATCTGAATATACTGTCACTACTATTTCTGACAGTTTAAAAAATAATGCCAATGCAGTCATTCGATTAAGCGATATTACTATAACTATTTCATCTCAAAATGCAATGATCATTACTGCTAAAGTGGTTACTACTGTGTTAAATGAATTTGGTTTAAGAAACCTTAATCTTTCTGAAAATTATGATAAGAATAGAAAAGTTTCTAAAATTGAAGCAATTGCATATGATGCCTTTGGAAAAGAACTTAAATCTTTTAGGAAAAAAGACTTTAAAGATGTAAGTGTAGCTGACGGGATTTCAATTTTTAATGACAATCGTGTTTTATATCTTGATTATACGCCAACTGTTTATCCTTTTACGATGGTTTATGAAAGTCAAATAGAAACTTCAAATACAGCTTTTATTCCTTCTTGGAGTCCGGTAGATGATTATTATGTAAGTACCGAAAACACAAAACTAACTATAAGTTTTAAGCCTGAATTGAAAGTCAATTTTAAGGAATTGAATTTTTCAAAAAAATATTTAATCAATAAAACATCAACAAACGGACAAATTAATTTTTATTCGGCTAACGTTCAAGCAAGTAAAAAAGAAGAATTAGCTCCTGTATTTAGTAAAGTGTTTCCATTGGTTATTTTTGGGTTAGATAAATTTCACTTAGAAGGTATTAATGGAGTAGCAAATTCCTGGAATGAAATGGGTAAATGGTTTTATGACAATATATTAAATGGTACTACTGAATTACCAGAAGAAACTAAGGTTAAAGTGAAAAATTTAGTCGCGAATGAAACAGATCCATTAAAGAAAGCTGAAATTATATATAAGTATGTTCAAGATAAAACTAGATATGTTAGTATTCAAGAAGGAATTGGTGGTTGGAAACCAATGAATGCAAAAGATGTAGATAAGTTAGGTTATGGTGACTGTAAAGCGTTAACAAATTATACCAGAGCATTACTGAATGAAGTAGGCGTTCAATCATTTTATAGCAGGCTTTATGGTCAAAATACTAATAAAGAAATTTATTCAGATTTAGTTTCTTTTCAAAGTAATCATGTCATTTTAGCAATTCCAAACAAAAATGATTACTTGTGGTTAGAGTGTACAAGTCAAATACAACCGTTTGGTTTTCAGGGTGGATTTACTGGAAATAGAAATGCTTTTTTAATTAAACCAGACGGAGGAGAAATAGTTAGAACTAAAACTTTTGATGAAAATGATAATTTAAAACAAATAAAAGGATCTTATAAAATTTCTGATGATGGGAAAATTACGGCAACTTTAAAAATAGAATCTTTTGGACTTCAGTATGATAATCAATTTCAAAAAGAACGACTGAGTAAAGAAGATCAAATTAAAAATTACAAAGAAGAATATAGTAATATTAACAATATTTCCTTTTCGAAAATTAATTTTATAAATGATAAAAATAAAATAAAATTCACAGAAGAATTTGAACTTGAAGCTAAAAATTATGCCCAAAATGTAAATGGAAAATTAATGTTTGCAATCAATGCTTTTGATCAATCTAGTTATGTGCCAAAAAAACATCGTACACGTGAGCTTCCTTTTGAGATTGAAAGTGGTTATACTGATGAAGAAGAAATAACAGTAACATTGCCATATGGATACGTTGTGGAAGCAAAGCCAAATGGAGCAGAGCTTAAAACAGAATTTGGAAGCTATAAAATTGATTTTATCATTTCAAATAACAAAAACATTATTTGCAAACGAAAATTAATTATTAATAAAGGATTTTATGAAAGTTCTAAATTTGAAAATTATAGAAAATTTAGAGAAACAATTGCCAAAACAGACAATTCAAAAGTAGTCATTTCAAAAACTTAATCAATTATGAAAAAATCATTATTGTTATTATTATTTATTGGTATAAATATGATAGCTCAAAATAGAGAGTTAGGAAAAGTAACCATTCAAGAACTTGAAGAGAAAATTTGTCCAACAGATTCAAGTGCTGTGGCAGCAATCTTGTTTTCTATTGGAGAAGTTCACTTTGAATTTATTGAAGGCAAGGGATTTGTGCTAAATACAAATGTAAAAACTAAAATAAAAATTTATAAGAAAGAAGGTTACGATTGGGCTAATAAAACAGTTAGATATTATATTGGCGGAAGTACAAAAGAGCGAGTTTCTTTTAAAAATGAATTAACTTATAATTTAGTAAATAATAAAATTGAAAAATCAAAAATTAAAAGTGATGGTGAATTTGATGAAAAAGTAAACGATTTTTGGGGAAGAAAAAAAATAACAATGCCAAATGTAAAAGTTGGTTCAATAATTGAATATGAATATAATTTAGTATCCGAAAGTTTAGGCTCACTTGACGAATGGTTTTTTCAATCAAGTATTCCTGTTTTGTATAGCGAATATAGAGTTTATACACCAGAATATTACACATACACACCAGTTTTTAAAGGGTTTTTGCAGCCAAAATTAATTGAAGGAGCCAAAAGAATCACGAGTCGTTCTACTTCTAAAGAAAGAAGCGGCGGACTTAGAACAAGTACCTCATTTGAACAAGAAGAATTCAGTTATGATGAACTTCGAAGAACCTATATTGTCGAAAATGCACCAGCTTTAAAAGATGAAGCTTATGTTAATAATATTAGAAATTATGTTTCATCAGTCGTTTTTGAATTATCAGGAGTAAAACAAAAAAATCTAAGCTATAAAGATTTATCAAATACTTGGGAAGGCGTTGTAAAAACAATATATGACAATGATAATTTTGGGAACGAATTAAATAAAACGGGTTATTTTGAAAAAGATATAGATGCTATATTAGCGGGTTTAACTATGCCAGAAGAAAAATTGATAGCACTTTTTACATTCGTAAAATCTAAAATGAACTGGAATGAGTACTACAGTTATACTTGTAATACTGGTGTTAGAAAAGCATACCAAGAAAAAACAGGAAATGTAGCTGAAATAAATTTAATGCTTACCTCTATGTTGCGATATGCTGGTTTTGAGGCAAATCCTGTACTAATAAGTACACGTTCAAATGGGATTTCTTTATTTCCTTCAAGAACTGCTTTTGATTATGTTATTGTTGGTGTAGAAATAAATAACCAAGTAACTTTACTAGATGCAACTGCTAAATATTCAACTCCAAATATTCTGCCAATTAGAGATTTGAACTGGTTTGGAAGATTAATTAGAAAAGATGGAACATCTACTCAAATAGATCTTATGCCAAAATTTAATTCAAAAGAAATGATTAATTTAATGGCAGAAATTAATGCTCAAGGTGAAGTTTTAGGCAAGGTTAGAGATCAATATTTCGATTATAATGCCTATAATTACAGAAATACTTATAATGGAGTTACAAAAGAAACGATGATTGAAAAAATTGAAAAAAGACACCAAGGATTAGAAATTAGCGAATATGATGTTCAAAATAGTGCTGAATTATCTAAACCTATAATCGAGAATTATTCATTTTCGTCAAATAATTTTGTAGAAATTATTGGCGAAAAAATGTATTTTTCTCCTTTGCTACATTTTACTCAAACCGAAAATCCTTTTAAACAAGAAACAAGATTATATCCAATTGATTTTGTGTATCCAAATCAAGACAAGTACAGTGTAAGTATAAAGATTCCAGAAGGTTATTCTGTAGAGTCTTTGCCATCATCAAAAGCTTTAGGTTTGCCTGATGATTTAGGCAATTTTAAATACAGTATTTCAAATACAGGCAATCAAATACAATTGATGTATTCTTTTGATATTAACACACCAATTATCAGTTCTGATATGTATGAAGTTGTCAAAACATTTTATAAAGAAATGATTACCAAACAAACGGAGAAAATCGTGCTTAAAAAAGTATAACAATGAACCTGAAAAACTCCCAACTCGAAGTTGACAACTGGATAAAAAACCACGGCGTTCGTTACTTCAACGAATTAACAAATATGGCACAACTCACTGAAGAAGTTGGTGAAGTAGCAAGGATAATTGCCAGACGTTACGGAGAACAATCCGAAAAAGAAAGCGATAAAAATAAAGATCTTGGTGAAGAATTAGCCGATGTTGTTTTTGTAGTTTTGTGTTTAGCCAATCAAACTGGAATTGATTTACAGGCAGCTTTTGATAAAAAATTAGATTTGAAAACCAATCGCGACCACGAAAGACATCAGAATAATGAAAAACTAAAGTAGTAGAAGTATTAAGTTTAGAGTATTAAGTATTAAGACATTCGTAATTGTGAATTTAGAACTTCAAAAATCAAAAATCGTTAATCATCAATCTTCAATCAAGATTACCGGTTCTAAATCAGAAACCAACCGTTTATTGTTGTTACAAGCTTTGTATCCAAATATCGAGTTAGAAAACGTCTCAAAATCAGATGATTCAGAAGTGATGCTTCTTGCACTTACACAAAACCTTCAACTTTCAACCTACAACCTAATAGACGTTCATCACGCAGGAACAGCAATGCGATTTCTCACCGCTTATTTTGCCATTCAACAAAACAAAGAAATAATTTTAACAGGTTCTTCAAGAATGAAAGACCGACCAATCGGAATAGTAGTAGATGCTTTAAATCAACTTGGAGCGGATGTGACCTATAAAGGTAAAAAAGGTTTCCCACCATTAAAAATCAACGGCAAGAAGTTAATAAAAAATAAGGTTTCACTAAGTGCAAATGTTAGTAGTCAATATATTTCCGCACTTTTATTAATAGCACCAAAACTTGAAAATGGTTTGGAATTGACACTTGAGGGCGAAATAACTTCTGTTCCTTATATTAATATGACTTTAGCTTTATTGAATGAAATTGGAGTTAAAACCTCTTTTGAAAACAACACAATCAAAGTTAACCACCAACCATCAATCATCAACCGTCAACGCATAACAATCGAATCCGATTGGTCATCTGCTTCATACTGGTATTCTATAGTTGCTTTATCGCCAGCAAGAACAAAAATTAAATTATCCAGTTTTAAAGAAAATAGTCTTCAAGGCGATAGTGTTTTAATAGAAATTTATAAAAATTTTGGAGTACAAACTTCTTTTGGAAATAATGAAATTATTCTCGAAAAATCAAACTATTACCATCAATCGGTTATACTAGATCTATCTAAATCACCTGATATTGCTCAAACAATAGTTGTTACAAGTTTTGCATTAGGACTCGGATGCAGGTTAAATGGATTACATACATTAAAAATTAAAGAAACCGATAGGTTAGAAGCCTTAAGAAAAGAATTAACTAAATTAGGAGCAATGATACTAACTAATGATTCAGGTTTAATATTAGCACCTTCTACTAGAATTAAAGATAACATTTCCATAAAAACCTATCAAGATCACAGAATGGCAATGGCATTTGCACCATTGGCATTAAAAACCAATCTAATAATTGAAGATGCAGAAGTAGTTTCAAAATCATACCCAACTTTTTGGGATGATTTAAAACAAGTTGGATTTCAGATAGAAGAATTTAGCGTTTAACTATTCGAATACGTTCCATAATTAAGTTTACTTTTTCTGAAGAAACAGGAACTGAAATGTTATTTTGTAACTCAAGCCAGCCACCATCCGATTTATTATAGCTTGTAACTTCATCAAAATTTACAAGATATGATTTGTGTGTTCGTAGAAATTGTTTGTCATTGGATAGAAGTTCTTCAAAATTCTTCAAATTTCTACTTACTAGATGTTTTACATTGTTTTTCATAAAAACCTCTGAATAAGAGCCTTCACCTTTGATGTAAATGATATCAGAAATTTCCAATAAAATCAAACAATTACCCGAAGGAACTGCAATTTTTTCAAAATTTTCACTTTGAATGTTTTCAGCCAAAGCCTTAAATTGAACAGCTTTTTGGCGTTCTAATCGTGCAATTGCGTTTATTAATTCTTCTGGAATTATTGGCTTTAATAAATAATCTAAAGCCGATAATTTAAAAGCTTGAATAGCAAATTCATTATAGGCAGTGGTAAAAATAATGGCAAAAGTAATTTCGTTTTCATTAAAAAAATCTAATAATTCCAAACCACTATGACCAGGCATTTCAATATCGAGCAATACTAAATCTGGTTTATGTTTGTGGATAGCTTTTACACCTTCGGGCAGGTTTTCACATTCTGCAACAAGCGTAACTTCTGGACAATATTCTTCCATAAGTAATTGAAGTGAAACTCTAGCTCTCTTTTCGTCGTCTATAATAATTGCTTTCATGAGTAATAAAAATCTAATGGAATTTTAATTAGAACAGTTGTTCCTTTTGGTGTTTTTTGAGTGCTGTAATTGTCTATAATTTCAATGGATATTTTATTGATTTTGTGTTTGTTTAACAAATCAATTTTTTGTTGCATGGCTTCTGTAGCAAATGATTGATGCGGATTTTTTCTAAGTAGTTTTAACTCTTCACTTTTTGTTCTACCAATGCCATTGTCTATAATAGAAATATCAAGATAATTTCCGTTTTCTTCAAACACAATTGTCAATTTTTTGGCACCGTTTTTATGTAATAAACCATGTTTGATAGCATTTTCTACATAAGGCTGTATAAGTAACGAAGGTATCTTTATTTGTTCTAAAGTGGCTTCATTAATAATGATTTCATATTCAAAGTCATCATTAAAACGTGCTTTTTCAATATCCAAATAAAAAGATAATGTTTTAATTTCTTCGGCAACAGTAACGGTTTCTTTCTCTGACATTTCAAGAATAGTTCTGGTTAATGACGAAAATTTAGAAAGATAATTTACGGCTTGTTTCTTGTCATTGGATAAAATATACGACTGAATTGTATTCAATGCATTGTAGAAAAAATGCGGATTCATTTGTGATTTTATAGCCTTTAATGTCGATTGGTTAAGGCTTTTTTCTAACTCAATTTTGTCTAGCAAAAGTTGATTTCTACTTTTTATTTTTTGAATTTGATAACGATAGAAAAAATGAACAAGTAATAGCAGTAATAAAGTTACCAAACCATAAAACCACGCACTTTCTGTAAAAGGCTTTTCAATAGTAATAGTAATGGTTTGAATAGGAGAAAAAGTGTTGTTGAATGCTGTTTTAAAAGAGATTGTATAATTTCCGCTAGCCAAAGAGGACAATTTTAAACTTCTACTTTCATCGTCAAGAACTTGCCATTTTCCATTGTTAATTTTATAATAAAGGATGTTTTGTAAATTGGGTACAAAAGAAATAACCGAATATTGAATTTCAATGGAGTTTTCGGTACTATTTAAGTTATTTAGCTTCTTAGTTGAAACTTTTTTACCATTAACCAATACGTGTTGTAATAAAAATTTCGGCATACAATTTTTATGCAAATCGTTAGCATCAACTCGAATTAAACCTTTCGTAGAAGCCAATAAATAAGAATTTTTAAATTTAATAATATCTGAAACTTCATTGTCAGCGTTTAAGTTAAAAATCTTCTTTGTAGAATGATTATTCAAATTATAATTGATGATACTATTGCTAGTAAACAAAAAAAGTGAAGAACCAATTACTTTTATTTTCTGAATATCTTCATGCTCTCCAATATTCACTGTTTTTACGTGATTATTTTCGTCAATAGAAATTAATTTATTGTTAGTAGTTAATCCGTAAATACTATTTTTAAACGAAATTACTTTGGTTAAATTAATGGTTTTTTTATCCCATAAAATGTTTTCTTTTTTAGAAGCATTTACAGCAAATAAACCAGTGTTTGTAGCAAAATAAATGGTTTTATTAACAGGATTATAAGCTACTGATTTACCTCGAACATTTTGAATTAAAGCCGAAAATCGATTGTCTAAATTAGTTGAAATTTCATTTGAAGCAAATACTAAATCCCAACAACTTTTCTCATCAGAAACTTTAAACAATCCACAAGCTCCGCTCGAAGCATAGGCATAATAAGTGGCGTCAATTGGTGTAAACTCTTTTGTTGCTAAAACAATTTCCTTTGCGATATTACCATTTAAATCAGATGTTTTAAAGGTGCTAGACGTAAAATATATCTTCTTGTAAATAGTGTCAATTTGAAACTGCTCAATAGTGTGATTAGACTTGCCTACATAAATGGGTTTAAAAACAAAAGGCTTTTTTTCATCAACACTTGAATATATTTTGTCATTCTGAGTGCTAAAAACAAGTTTCTTATTAGCATATACCAATTTAGAAGGTGTATCTGTCGTTGGAATTAAATAAGTCTTAAAATTTGGAACTAATAATAAACCGTGTCCCAAAGTCCCAATCCAATGATTGCCTTCTTTGTCTTTTAATAAAGTTGAAATATTAAAATCATCAAAATAACGTTGATAATTTGTTGGATTGTCAGTGTCAAATTGTATAATTCCTTTCGTAGTTGCAATCCAATTAGTATTACTGCTATAACTAGTATTTTGTATAAAATTAATAGTGCTTTTAAAATCATATTCTTTAAAAACACCATCCACATACAAACAATATTTGTTAGAATACTTAGAGACAAAAAGTAATTTGTCGTTCGTATTACTTATAATACTAACACCAAAGTTCTTTTTAATCTTCTCCGGAACTTCTATTTTTTTTACATCGTTTACACTACTTATTTCGTATAAAAAATCGGTAGCATATAAATAATAAAAACCTTTAAAAGTGTGCATCGCAGTAGTTTTTTCGGTAGCAAGAGCAATGGTTTTAATAGGTTTTAAAGTTTTCAAATCTAGAAATATCAATTTGTTTTCCTCAAGATATACAAAACAATCTTTTATAATTGCAAATTTTTGATAACCCAAAGGTTTTTGTTGCCTTAAAGACTTCAATACACCATTTTCAATATAATAAATATACCCATCAAAAGAGCAATACCAAATTCGCCCATAAACATCTTCCACAATATTCGAACCTGCTTTTGAAACCTGAACAGTACTAGAGAAAATGGTGAATTTTTTACCGTCAAAACTACAAATACCTTCATTGGTAGCAATCCAAAGCATGTCATTCTTGTCTTGATAAATATCATAGATAGTGTTTGACGGCAATCCTTTAGTTTTATCAATAGTAAAATAATGAGGATTTTGCCCAAAGAATTGAAAGGAAATCAGAACAAATAAAAAGACAATTTTTCTCAAAGAATAATATTTAAAACAAATGTAATTAAAAACGAATGTAAATTAATAGCTAGTTCACAAAACACGTTTTTCAATTTGTGAAAGCTATTTTTACCTTTCACAAACTCAAAACAGCCTTTCATAAACTACACCAATATTTTAAATAAAACCAGCCTAATTTTGTTTCAATATTAATTCTAACATCATGAAACACATAGCATCAAAAATCAACAATTACCGTTTAGAAATTGTAATAATATCAATTTATACTTTGGCTTCAATACTCGTTTTTAATTGGGTTTTCTAGTTTCACAAACCCAAAACACTAATTCATAAACTCATCAACAAAATAAAGACAATCCAAACCTACTTTTGAACCAAACTTTAAAATTACTTATTATGAAAACAAAATTACTTTTACTTTTATTATTAGCTTTTTCTTTTGCCAATGCACAATTAATGGTTCCAAGTGTAGGTGTAAATACAATTACAAACATAACCCAAACAACTGCAACAGTAAATTATGCAATAAGAACCAATGGAACTTACACAAATGCTAGAATTGAACATTCACTGGTTTCAAACATGAGCACATTAATAGCACAAAGTAGTTTTATTGGCTTTTCTAATAATGGAGCATGGCAGTATGCATCATATAATTTGTCTGGGTTAGTTCCTAATACAACTTATTATGTTCGTGCTGTAGCATCCAATTCTCTTGGTACTACAACTAGTAATATTCTTAGCTTCACAACAGTCGGAAATATAATTCCAGATATCACTGCAGTAGGTGTAGGAGTCACAGAAAACTCGGCAACTATAAATTATTCCCTAAATGCAAACTTATCCGCAACAACATCTATTGTAAAATATGGAACTAGTTCAGATGCTCTAAATTCTCAAGTATCAGGTTTTTCTGCTACGGGAAACACAACAAGTGCAGGAAGTGCGTTAATTACTGGTCTACAACAAAACACACAATATTTTTACCAAATCGAGGCAATAAATTCTTTTGGAACCGCTTTAAGTAGTGGAAGTTTCCAAACTGCTCTTCCTCCACAAATTTTAGCAAATTATACATTTGACAATACATTGAGCGATGTAAATGGAGCCAATGCTTTTGAGTTACAAGCGGGAATGACATACGGTACAGATAGATCAGGTGTCGCAAATAAAGCATTATTCATTAATGGTACAGGAACTACAGTATCACTTACTAATCTTCCAGTTGGTAATAGCTCTAGAACTTTTTCTTTTTGGATTAAACCTACACAAAGTAATGGTTCTAATAGGATTTTTTCTTATGGTTCACCATCAGGCACCGCAGCTTATGGAGCTTCATTTGATGCAACTAGAGTTTACAACTTTAGCTGGACAACTAATCTGTCTTTTCTTCAATCCACTAGTTTAAATGTTTGGAAACACATTGTTTGTACTTACGAGCAATCAACAAGCACAGCAAGTTTATATACAGATGGTGTTCTAAGAGCTTCAGTCACTGCTAATTGGAGTACAGCAAATAATGGTATATTTTATTTAGGATCTCTATTTGGTGAAACTGGTTCTAGATATATTGGATTTCTTGACGATTTACAGATTTATAATTATGCTTTAACAGGTGCAGAGATAACAAGTTTATACACAAGCAACACCTTATCATCATTAAATTTCTCTCAAAACAACCTAGAAGTTGCATTATACCCAAACCCAACAAAAGAAGTGTTAAATATACAAATGACAAACGAAGTTAAAACAGTAGAAATCTTTAACCTTCAAGGACAAAAAGTAGTGACATCAAACCAAAAACAAATAATAGTCTCTAATTTATCCCGTGGTTTATATATGGTGAAAATTGAAGATATGAAAGGTAATACAGCATCCAAAAAAGTGGTATTTGAGTAAGAGTGGTTTTTAGTTTTTTTTAAAAAGTACAATCTAGAAATGGATTGTACTTTTTGTTTAAAATTTATTTATATGCTTAGAATTGTTTTGTTAAAAATCAAACTTGAAATTACAATTGTGCCAATTTATGCAACTCTATGCGTATTGATTTTTAAATTTTTATGATAATACAAAACAATTTAGTTGAATTCTTTATTTCAATTTGTTTCAAAACAGTAATAAAATAGGAGTTTTTAAAAATAAACCTTGTTTTACTTGACAACGCCCTTCTCACAGTAGTATATTTGCAGTCCAAAGATTTTAAGCTTTTTAAGAAACAATCTTAAACGCTTAAACTCCTAAACTTTTAAACAAATTTTAAATGAAATTATCACATTTTAATTTTAATCTTCCTGTCGAACTATTAGCCGAATATCCAGCCGAAAACAGAGACGAATCACGTTTAATGGTAGTCAACAGACAAACAAAAACCATCGAACACAGACTGTTCAAAGACGTTATAGATTACTTTGACGATGGAGATGTTTTCATCATAAACAACACGAAAGTTTTCCCTGCTCGCATGTATGGAAATAAAGAAAAAACAGGTGCCAGAATTGAAGTGTTTTTACTTAGAGAATTAAATGCAGAACAACGACTTTGGGATGTTTTGGTTGATCCAGCAAGAAAGATACGTATCGGAAATAAATTATATTTTGGTGATGATGATTCATTAGTCGCAGAAGTAATTGACAATACTACATCTCGGGGTAGAACTTTACGCTTTCTTTACGACGGCTCATACGAAGACTTCAGAATGAAACTGCTTGAACTTGGAGAAACACCAATCCCAAAATACATCAATAGAGAATTAACAGCTGAAGACGCAGAACGTTACCAAACAATTTATGCCAAAGAAGAAGGAGCAGTAGCCGCACCAACAGCTGGTTTGCATTTTTCTAAACATTTGTTAAAAAGACTTGAAATAAAAGGAATCGACTTCGCAGAAGTAACCCTACACGTAGGATTAGGAACCTTCAATCCAGTTGAGGTGGAAGACCTCTCAAAACATAAAATGGATTCTGAAGAGCTAAAAATCAAACAAGAAGCCTGTGATATTGTAAACAACGCCAAACTTAAAAAGAAAAAAATATGTTGCGTTGGCACAACATCTATGCGTGCTATCGAAAGTTCAGTTTCTTCCCAAGGCACACTAAATCCTTTTGAAGGCTGGACGAATAAATTTATTTTTCCACCACATGATTTTAGTATTGCAGATTGCATGATTACCAATTTTCATACACCAAAATCAACCCTCTTAATGATGGTCTCAGCATTTTGTGGTCACGACTTAATGAAAAAAGCATACGAAGAAGCCGTAAAAGAAAAATACAAATTCTATTCATACGGAGACGCAATGCTAATTTTATAATTATAAACGTCAAATTATAAATCAATCCCATTCTAAAAATTAGTTTGGGATTTTTTTTGTTCTGTAACTAGTTAAAACTTTTTTACCTTATCTCTTTTCAATACTTTTACACTTTCAAACAAAAAACACAATGATTTTTCAAAATACCCTTGAATTTGCAAAAGAATTAGACCAAAAAGATGAATTAAAAAATTATAGAAACGAATTTATTTTTCCTCAGCATAATGGTGAAAATGTAATTTATTTTACTGGAAATTCTCTTGGTTTACAACCAAAATCTGCCAAAAATTATGTTGATGAAGTAATGAGTGATTGGGCAAACCTTGCTGTCGAAGGTCATTTTTTTGCAGATAAACCTTGGTGGGATTATCACGAAAGATTTGCTGAACCATTGAGTAAATTGGTTGGAGCAAAGCCGTCAGAAGTAACAGTAATGAATACTTTGACAGTTAATCTTCACTTATTGATGGTTTCTTTTTATAAACCAACAACAAAACGTTACAAAATTATTTGCGAAGAAAAAGCATTCCCATCAGACCAATATATGTTTCAATCACAAGTAAATTTTCATGGTTTTAAACCAGAAGATGCAATTGTTGAAATCAAACGTCGTGAAGGCGAACACAATATTCGATTAGAAGATATTATTGCAAAAATTAATGAAGTAGGTGATGAATTAGCGCTTGTACTCTTTGGCGGTGTAAATTATTATACTGGACAAGTTTTTGATATGAAATCCATCACAGAAGCCGGACATAAAGTTGGTGCCATTGTTGGTTTTGATTTAGCACATGCTGCCGGAAATATCAAATTAGATTTACACGATTGGAATGTAGATTTTGCCGCATGGTGTTCTTATAAATACATGAATTCTGGACCAGGTAACGCTTCGGGTTGTTTTATTCATGAAAAACATCATAGTTCAGATTTACCAAGATTTGCGGGTTGGTGGGCACAAAAAAAAGAAAAACGGTTTTTGATGGAGCCAAAATTTGACCCAACAATTGGAGCAGACGGTTGGCAAGTTTCCAATTTACCCATCCTGTCACTAGCACCCTATTTAGCTTCGGTTGAAATGTTTGCCGAAGTAGGAATGGATAAATTAATTGCAAAAAGAAATCAAATAACTGCTTACCTTGAATTTATTCTTCATGAAATTGATAAAGAAATTGACGGAACAGAATTTGAAATTATCACACCGCAAAACCAAGAGGAAAGAGGTTGTCAATTATCTGTTTTTCTTCACGGACAAGGGAAAGATTTATTTCATTATTTAATGAAAAATGGAGTTATTACCGATTGGCGTGAACCAAATGTGATTCGCTTAGCACCAGCACCTTTTTATTGTTCTTATGAAGACATGTACAAATTTGGTCAAATATTAAAAACTGGAATTTTAAGTTTAAGTAAATCATAATGACAAAAGAACAAATCATACAAAACTTCGATCCATCACAACCTGGTTTAGCAGATGCTACCATTTTTGGATTACCTTTTTCTGCCGAACAATCTGAAATCATCATTATTCCAGTGCCTTGGGAAGTTACAGTAAGTTATGGTTCTGGTGCTTCTGAAGGTCCAAATGCTATTCTTGATGCATCATTTCAAGTAGATTTAAACCATCAAGAGTTTCCTGAATTATGGAAATTAGGAATGTATTTTGCCGAAATTCCAGATTCTTGGTCAACCAATTCTGAGAAATATAAAAAATTGGCACAGCCAATAATAGAAGCATTGGAAGCAGGTGAAAATATAGAAACTTTTCCAGCATTATTGGAAGATTTGCACAAAATCAACAAAGTTTGTCGCGAATTACATACCGAAGTAAAAGAAAAAGTTTTGTATTGGATGAATCAAGGTAAAAAAGTAGTTTTACTTGGTGGCGATCATTCTACACCGTTAGGATATTATGAAGCATTAGCAACAAAGCACGATAATTTTGGAATTCTTCATCTCGATGCACATATGGATTTGCGAATTGCTTATGAAGGCTTTACCTATTCGCATGCATCAATAATGTATAATGCGTTGCAAATCCCTCAAATATCAAAAATCGTTCAAGTTGGAATTCGTGATTTTTGCGAGCAAGAAGTTGGAGTTGTTAAAAATGAAAACGGCAGGGTTTTAATACATACGGATGCTGATTTAAAAGCTGAAAACTTTGAAGGAAAAACTTGGGCAAAACAATGTGATGAAATTATTGCTTCATTACCTCAAAAAGTATGCATTAGTTTTGATATTGATGGGATGCTTCCTTGGTATTCTCCAAATACAGGAACGCCAGTTCCAGGAGGTTTCTCGTTTGAACAAGCAACCTATTTGTTTAACAAATTAGCATCGAGTGGCAAAGAAATCATAGGTTTTGATTTGGTGGAAGTGGCACCTGGTGAAAATGATGATTGGGATGGAAATGTTGGTGCCAGAATGTTGTTTCACATGTGTGGTGTTTTGGCCAAGAACAACGGAATGAAAACAGGAAACCGAATTACATTTCAAAGAAAATAAAATCACAGCCTCTTTTTTTGAAGAGGTTTTTTTATGCGATTATACAACACAATAAATAATAAAACTACCTAGTAAAAAAGCAAATGGAGCAATTAGTTGAAAATAAGAAGGTTTTAAAATAGCAGCACTTTTATTTGAAAATTTATGATGAAGGTTTCTTGGAACAAAATAAAGCACTAATGATGTTAGCAACATACACCAACCAAATAATTGAAAAAACAAAGTATATTTTGAAACCTCTGCATAGTAAATTAAACCAAATGCTGGAATTAACCTCAAAGTGATTTCTGTGTAATTGATGAAGTTAGTGCTTCCAGCTTTTCTTAAAATTGATCTTGCTTTTGCTGGTTGAAATAACATTACAAAGCCTGTTATTGTAATAAATATTCCAAAAAACACTACTATCCATTTCGCCAAAAACAAAAAAAAAGTTTGCATAGTTATAGTGTATTTAGTTGTAAAAATAACTTTTACTATTGAAAAGTAAATTAAATTATATAATTTTTTCAAAAAATTATGTAACATTAAATTTAATCAACTAACATAAATTTGTAAGGTAATTCAAAAGCAATAAAACAATCATGAAAACGATTTATACAATAATAGTTTCAATACTAATTTTATCTTGCAAAAACACAAATGATAAAGTTGTTGTTATTGATGAAAAACAGGAAACTATTGATTCAATGAAAATGCAAATTGAAAAACAAAGAATCATTGATTCTATGAGAGAAGTTGAATTGAATAATGCCAAAAAAAGAGAGGTATTGGTATTAAAAGAGTCAAACACAACCAATAAAACAACAGAAAGGAAAAAATGGAGTGGTGCTGCTAAAGGTGCTGTTATTGGAGCTGGAGTTGGAGCTATAACAGGAGCAATTGTAAGTGAGAAAAAAGGAGAAGGTGCTGTAATTGGAGGATTGGCAGGTGCAGGAGTAGGCGCAGGAACAGGTGCAATTATTGATGATAAAAAGAAGAAATAATAAAATTCATGTTTTGTTATAAAAGGAGTTAATTTCAGGGATGGAATTAATTCCTTTTTATTTTTACAGTTCTGCTATTCTCAAAATTCATTTCATTAAATTTGTTGAAATACCCAAAAAATGAAAATCCTAAAGAAAACTGCCATTCTACTCCTTGCAATAATGATTATAACACTTCTAGGAATTGTTGTATTTCTACAGTTTAAAAAACCAAATTACGAAACCGAAATTGAGTTAATTCAATTATCCAAACCAACGACTACATATTTTGACACATACGGAATTCCACATATTTATGCTGAAAATGAGATTGACGCACAACGAGTTTTAGGATATGTTCATGCTCAAGAACGTTTATGGCAAATGGAATTAATGCGAAGAATTGCACCAGGAAAATTATCCGAAATTTTCGGTTCAGTTATGGTTAAGAATGATAAGTTTTTTGTCACTTCAGGAATTGAAGAAAATTCAGAAATAACCATTGCCAATTTGGATAAAAATACTGAAACCTACAAATTGACACAAGCCTATCTAGACGGAATAAATCAATACATTGCAGAGGGAACAATGCCGGTCGAATTTACGCTATTAGGTATAAGTCCCGAAAAATTTACGCTAAAAGATGTTTATAATATTTTTGGTTTTATGTCGTTTAGTTTTGCAATGGCACAAAAAACAGATCCACTATTAACCGATATTCGTGATAATCTTGGAATGGAATATCTGGCAGATTTTGGAATTCATGGCGAATTAGGAAAAAAACAACTAAAAAGCTTTAAAGGGAAAACTTCTGAATTTGCTGAGATTTCTAAATCGATTACTGCCATATTAGAAAAATCACCTGTGCCAGCTTTTATCGGTAGCAATAGTTGGGTTATAGGAGCCAATAAAACTAAAAATAGAAAAGTAATTTTCGCAAACGATCCTCATATCATGTTTGCCCAGCCAGGAACTTGGTTTGAAGCACATATAGTAACACCAAAACACGAAATGTATGGTTATTATTTAACAGGAACACCATTTCCTTTGCTAGGACACAATCGCGAATATGCCTATGGATTGACTATGTTTGAAAACGATGATTTGGATTTGTTTGAAGAAAAAGAAAATCCAGAAAACGTTAATGAATATCTAACAAAAAACGGTTATAAAAAGTATTATTTTCTACGAAAAACAATCAAAGTAAAAGACAGCTCGACTATTGTTTTAAATGTAAAATCATCCCTGCATGGACCAATAATTTCCAATGTTTTAGCTGGCGCAAATAAAGAAAAATCTATCGCAATGTCTTGGATTTATACACAACAAAAAAACCAGATCCTTGAAGCTGTATATGGATTAAGTCACGCCATGAATTTAGATGATTTTCATGCTAAAATTGAACTTATTCATGCACCAGGATTAAATATTATGTATGGTGATGCCAAAGACAATATAGCATGGATTACCTCCGGAAAATTATACAAATTGGATAAAACGGTTAATCCAAATTTCATTCTAAATGGAAGCAATGGAATTGATGATCAAAAAGAGTTTTTACCGTTTTCCGAAAATCCATTTGCAGTAAATCCTCCTTGGAATTATGTTTATTCATCTAACAATCAAGTTGAGAAAATTAATGGTTATTTATATCCAGGATATTATTTACCAAAAGACAGAGCATTAAGAATAGATACTTTGTTAAGTGTGAAAAGCGATTGGTCAAGAAAAGATGTAGAGCAAATGATTTTAGACAATACTTCGTCAACAGCTTCACAAATAGTAAATAATTGGATTTTAACTTTAAATCAAAATCAATTTTCCGAAACAGAAAAAGTTGCTATTGATGAATTAAAAAAATGGAGTGGTAGCAGTAATTTGAATGATATTGCTCCAACCATATACAACAAATGGATTTATTTTTATTTAAAAAACACATTTGAAGATGAATTAGGTGAGGAAAAATTCAAATTATTATTAGGAACACATATCATGAAACAAATGTTTGGTTCTCAAAGTCAAAAGGAACAATCCATTTGGTGGGATGATATTACTACAAAAAACAAAAAAGAAACGCGTTCCGAGATTATGACTTTAGCTTTTAAAGAAGCTATCAAAAACTTGGAGACGAATTTTGGTTCGGATGTAAAATTATGGAATTGGAAAAAAGCACATACTTTAGAATTTCAACATCCATTGGGACAAGTAAAATTATTAAAAGGATTTTTCAATGTCGGGCCATTTGAAGTGCCTGGTGCCAACGAAGTGATTAATAATTTAATGTATTTCTATAGTGATGAGAAAATTAATCAAGTAAAAGCAGGACCATCAACAAGACGCATTATTGATTTTTCAGATGTTGAAAATAGTGTTAGTATTCTGCCTTCTGGAAATTCTGGAAATCCAATGAGTAAGCACTATAATGACCAGGCGGAAATGTATGTAAATGGGCAATTTAGAAAAATGCTTTTGAATAAAAAAGAAATCGAAAAATGCTCGACAAAAATGGTTTTTAGTCCAAAAAAATAAGTCATTTTTCTAATTTTCGTATCTAAAACCATAAATTTGCAAAACCGTTATTAAAAATAAATGCAAACGCCACAAAAAATTGCAGTAGTTGGTTCCGGACTTGTTGGAACATTATTAGCAATATATCTCAAAAAATTAGGTCATAAAGTTCATGTTTTCGATCGTAGTCCAGATATTCGAACGGTAGAGTTTTCGGGTCGTTCGATTAACTTGGTGATGTCAAACCGAGGATGGAAAACGTTAGAAGATATTGGATTATCCGATGAAATCAAAAAAATAGGAATCCCAGTCGATAAACGTGGAATCCATTTGCAAGACGGAAGCTATACGACACAATTTTATGGCAAAGAAGGTGAAGCAATTTATTCGCTTTCAAGAGGTATTTTAAACCGAAGAATGATTGATTTAGCCGAAGAAGCGGGTGTAGAATTTTTCTTTAATCATAAAGTTTGGGATGTTTCTTTATCCACAGCAACATTGCATATTGGCGAAACTGAGCGTGGCGAATGGACAGATTTAAAATACGATAAAGTTTTTGGGGCTGATGGTGCTTTTTCTAGAGTACGACATAGAATGCAACGTCAATCGATGTTTGATTATTCGCAAGAATTTATGAAAATTGGCTACAAAGAATTGCATATTCCGGCCAATAGTGACGGTTCGCATAAAATTGATAAAAACTCATTACACATTTGGCCAAGAGGTAATTTTATGTTGATGGGTTTAGCCAATCTTGATGGAAGTTTCACCTGCACCTTGTTCATGCCTTTTGAAGGCGAGAACTCTTTTGAGCAACTAAAAGACGAAAAGACCCTTGTTGATTTTTTTGCAAAATATTTTCCAGACACCAAAGAAGTAATTCCCGATTTAGTGGAAGATTTTTTCAAAAACCCTAAAAGTTATTTGGTAATGATGAAGTGTTTTCCATGGTCGCATAATGATAAAGTTGCACTGATTGGAGATTCTGCGCACGCCATCGTTCCTTTTTATGGTCACGGTATGAATGCGGGTTTTGAAGATATTACTATTTTAAATGAAATGATTGCAAAATATGGCGATGATTGGGAGAAAATATTTCAAGAATATGAACAATCTCGAAAACCAAATGCCGATGCTATTGCTGAATTGTCATTCAGGAATTTTATGGAAATGAGTTCTAAAACGGCCGATGAAAACTTTTTATTGCAAAAGAAAATAGAAAAATGGTTTTCTGATAAACACCCAGATAAATGGATGCCTTTATACAGTAGAGTTACTTTTAGTTTACAACCCTATTCAGAAGCATTAGCTATTGGCGAATTCCAAAATAAAATTATGGAACAAGTAATGCAATTTCCAAATATCCAACACAATTGGAATAGCGATGAAGTTGAAAAATTAATTTTAGAGAATTTAAAATATAAAATTTAATATTTTAATTATTCTCGGTTTACTTTTTCAAAATCAAAAGCAGGATTACAAATAGCAATATATTCACAAGGTTCATCAAATGGATTGGAATATTGAACTCGTGTATTTTTTTTAATTTTAATGGATTGTCCTGCTTCTAAAATCACAGTTTCACCATCGATGATAAATTGTTTTTTTCCAAAAATAATATAAGTGTATTCATCAAATTCGGGTGTTTGAAAAGGTTCGCTCCATTTTGGAGGAGCCATCATGTGAGCAATTGAAATCTCAGAATTATTTGTCGCAACTTTTCCGTGATGCTCTTTAATTATTTTTCCATCAATTGTAGGAACAACAAAAGGCGATTTTTGAATAAAATATTTTTTCATAATTATTTTTTAAAAATGAAATACACTGCTAATATCAAAAAGCAAAATCCAACGAAATGATTCCATTTAAAAGTTTCATTTTTGAAAAAAAACAGAGAAAATCCAACGAATACAACCAATGTTATTACTTCTTGAATGACTTTTAATTGTAATAAAGAAAATGGCCCATTATTTCCTTCATAACCAATTTTGTTAGCAGGAACTTGAAAACAATATTCAAAAAAAGCCAAGCCCCAACTGATTAAAACGATTGTAAGTAATCCAGCATTTTCAAACCATTTTAATTCTTTAAATTTTAAATGACCATACCATGCTAAAGTCATGAAAATATTAGAAAGTATAAGTAATCCAATTGTAATATAACCTTTCATAAAGCAAATGTTAAAAACTAATCACTATTCACTAATTACTTTTCACTAAACACCTATTTTTTAAACATTTTAGATAGAATTCCAAAAACACCTCTAATAAAAGTAGCACTTGTAACAACTTTTGTAACGGACTTTCCAATTACTTCTGCAGTACTAGGTTCATTTGCTTTTCTTTTTGTTGTAGTTTTGATTTCTTCTGCTTTTGCTGCTTCTTCAGAAGCTTTTTGATTGGCTTCGTCAATTTTTTTAGTCAAAATTTCATAGGCACTTTCACGATCAATTTCTTCATTATATTTTTTAACTAATTTTGATTTTTCATTTATTGCATCAATTTCCGATTCGCTTAAAATATCCATTCTACTCATTGGTGCACGAAGCATGGTAGCAACTAATGGAGTTGGGATTCCTTTTTCGTTTAAGGCAGTTACAAATGCTTCTCCAATTCCAAGCGAAGTCAATACTTCGTCTGTTTTATAGTATTTAGTGATAGGATAATTTTCGGCAGTTTGCTTGATGGCTTGCCTATCTTTTGCCGTAAAAGCACGTAAAGCATGTTGGATTTTTAAGCCTAATTGTGCCAAAACACTAGCAGGAACATCCATTGGATTTTGAGTGACAAAATAAACACCAATTCCTTTAGAACGAATTAATTTTACAATAGTTTCAATTTGATCTAATAAAGTTTTACTAGCTTCATTAAAAATCAAATGTGCTTCATCAATAAAAATCACCAATTCAGGTCTTTCGACGTCACCTTTTTCAGGCATTTGTTGGTATATTTCAGCCAATAAACTCAACATGAAAGTAGAAAAAAGTTTCGGTTTATCTTGAATGTCAGTCAACCGAATAATATTTACATATCCTTTTCCGTTTTCATCAATGCGCATTAAATCATCAATTTCAAATGATTTTTCACCAAAGAAAATATCGCCACCTTGTTGTTCTAATTCTATAATCTTTCTTAAAATAATTCCAGTAGTCGAGGTGGAAATTTTACCATAATGTTCTTCAATTTCAGATTTTCCTTCTTCTGTGATGTAATTGATTACTTTTTTTATGTCTTTTAAGTCCAAAAGCGGCATTTGTTTATCATCGCAAAATTTGAAGATTACCGAAACAACACCAGATTGGGTATCATTTAAATCGAGTATTCTTGAAAAAAGGACTGGACCAAATTCTGAAACGGTTGCTCTTAATCGGACGCCATTTTGAGAAGAAAGCGACATTAATTCAACTGGAAATTTTTGTATAGTATAAGGTAGGTTTATTTTAGCATGTCTTTCGGTAATAAAAGATTTTTCTTCACCTTCGGCAGCAATACCAGAGAAATCACCTTTTATGTCCATCATTAATACAGGGATGCCTTGTGCTGAAAGTTGTTCGGAAAAAACCTGAATGGTTTTTGTTTTTCCAGTTCCAGTCGCTCCAGCTATTAAACCATGTCGATTCAATGTTTTTAATGGGATTTTAACTAGTGTGTCTGACAAAGCATTTCCATCAAGAATTGCGCCACCAAGAATAATATTTTCACCTTTAGTATTATAATTAGTGTTAATATATTCTGAAAATTCAGTCTCTTTTGACATTTGAAAGGGTTTTTTAATTAAATTTATGGCAAGTTATTACTATTTGTTATAAAATAAAAGTTATTTTTTTTCAATTTTTATACTTTTATTGAAAGTTAAAAAAATCATTTTATAATATACTTTTTTTGATATTATTTCGTTATACTATAAACTGTTGAAGTATAATTGATTCTAGTTTTTATTTTTTTCAAACAAAAAAATTAAGGTTGTTGCATATCGACTCTATGTTAATTTAAAGTAAATTCTAAATTACAATTGTTAAAAAAAGTTTTTTTATTAGAAGTAAAAAATTAAATTTGCTCCTATTCAAGTTTCTTAAAAACTAAAACTAAAAAAAATAAATTAAAACTATTAAAATTTAAAAAAATGGCAAACGTAAAAAAAGAGAGCAGTTCTAATGGAGGAAATATTTTCTCAGGACTTGTAATTGTAGGATGTGTACTTGTTGGAATCCTTGTGTGGAAATTCATTATGGGTGATGGTTCTAACTTTGAAGGAGGAGTTAATACCGGACATCCACTTCCAGGAAATTACTTAGCGATGGTATATAAAGGTGGAGCTGTTGTGCCAGTATTGATGGGATTATTCTTAATGGTAATTGTGTTTTCTTTTGAGCGTTTTTTCGTTATCAGTAAAGCTGGTGGAAAAGGAAATTTAGATACTTTCATGGCAAATGTTCAAGCAAGTATTAAACAAGGAAACATTGATGACGCTATTGCTGCTTGTGATAAACAACAAGGTTCGGTAGCCAATGCTATTAAAGCAGCATTAGTAAAATATCAAGATGTTAAGAAAGAAGGGTTTAATAGTGAAGATGCTGCTGAAACAATTCAGAAAGAAATTGAAGAAGCTACTTCTTTAGAAATGCCAATGTTAGAGAAAAACATGACAATTCTTTCTACATTAGTGTCTTTAGGAACATTAGCTGGTTTATTAGGAACAGTAACTGGTATGATTAAAGCATTTGGTGCGTTAGCATCTGCAGGAACACCTGACCAAGCTGCGTTAGCAAATGGTATTTCTGAAGCACTTATAAATACAGCTACTGGAATTTCTACATCTGCTCTTGCAATTGTTACTTACAACTTCTTTACTTCTAAAATAGACACATTGACCTATTCAATCGATGAAGCAGGTGCAACAATTGTAAATACTTATAGAAAATTCAGAGGAAGTTTAAAATCATAATCAATAATTAGATAACTAACTATTGTATAAAAAAAATAAAAAATGGCAAAAGTAAAAATGTCCAAAAAGTCAACATCTATCGACATGACAGCAATGTGTGATGTGGCTTTCCTTTTACTTACATTCTTTATCTTAACGGCAACCGCAAAAACGCCAGAACCACTTCCTGTTGAAACGCCTAATTCTACTGTGCAAACAAAATTGCCTGAAACAGGATTAGTAACAATAACAATAGGAAAAAGTGATGGTAAAAATCAGGTTTTCTTCGGGATGAAAGATAGAGATGTACGTGTAGGTGCTTTGGAATATATGTCTGAAAAATACGGAGTAACCTTTACAGACAAACAAAAAGCGCAATTTGAATTGGTTGAAGAATTTGGTGTACCAATAGAGCAATTAGGCAGTATATTAGATATGAAAGCTGCAGATAGAGCAAAAGTTGGAGTTCAATCAGGAATTCCTTTAGATTCTATAGGAGAAAATAAACAACAACTTCAAGATTGGATTCAATACGCCAGAAAAGCAAATATAGATCGAGGTGCAACCAAAGAACTTGATTTTGCTATAAAAGGCGATGCTAAAGAAGAATATCCACAAATTAAACAAATCATGGATATTTTGCAAAACCAAAAAATCAATAACTTCAATTTAGTGACGGGTTTAAGAGGAAAAGATTATTAATTGTAATAATATAAAAAAATGGCTGAATTAAATACCGGCGACGGCGGTGGCAAAAAAGGCGGCGGAAAAGTAAGAAGTAAAAAATCCAACTCAAAAGTTGATTTAACCGCTATGGTGGATTTGGCATTCTTATTGATTACGTTCTTTATGTTGACCACTTCCTTATCAAAACCTCAATCTATGGATTTGGGTTTACCAGATAAAGATGAAAAAGTAGATACTAATATTAAAGTAGATCAAGTTCGTACGATGACAATTATTTTAGGAGAAAACAATAAAATTAAATGGTACCACGGATTATTAGAATCTCCTGAACCTAATGGGAAACCTACAGATGCTACTTATGGAAAAGACGGAATTAGAAAAGAAATTTTAAAAAGAGTAAAATCTATTCCTATCGCTACAGGTAATCCAAAAAAAGGAATGATTGTTATCATTAAGCCTACTAAAAAATCAACATATAGAAATTTAGTTGATATATTGGATGAAATGGCCATAGCAAATGTACCAACGTATGCTATAGTAAATGATATTACTCCAGAAGAGATGAAACTGGTTGATGAGATGAATAAGTAATGCCTTGTGCTAATCTTAAAAATATAAAGAAATGAAATTAGACTTATTTAAGAAAAAATGGATTGACATCGTTTTTGAAGGACGAAACAAAGCCTATGGTGCTTATGAACTTCGTCAAGAAAATCCAAAAACGACAATTCGTTCATTTATAATAGGAGCATTTATTTTTGGATTAGCTGTAGGCGCACCGCTTATTGCTAGTTTAATTCCTGACAGTCAGGAAAAAGATACTTCTTTGGATAAAAAAATAGTAACTATCAAGTTGCCACCAAAGAAAGAAGCTCCAAAAAATCTTCCACCACCACCACCGCCACCACCAAAAGTGGATCAGGTAAAGTTTGTAAAACCAGTTGTGGCTAAAACGGAAGAGATTGTTGAAGAACCACCAAAGATTGTTGAAATCAAAGAGAAGAAGCTTGGTGCCGAAACAATTAAGGGTGACCCAGATGCACCACTAACCATTGAACCAGTAGGAAATGGTCCAAGTAAAGTAGTAGAAGAAGATAATAGTATTTATAATACTGCGGGTATTCAAGTACAACCAGAATTCCCAGGAGGAATGGATAAATTTTACAAGTTTATTGGTAAAAATTATACTCCACCAGATGAAGAAGGTTTGAAAGGGAAAGTTTTTGTAACTTTTGTTGTTGAAAAAGATGGTACTTTAACCGATATTAAAGTGTTAAGAGATATTGGTTATGGAACTGGTAAAGAAGCAATCAGAGTTTTAAAGGCATGTCCAAGATGGAATCCAGGTGAACAAAATGGTAAAAAAGTAAGGGTACAATATTCATTACCAATTACGATTCAATCGGCTTACTAAATGGTTTCAAAAATTATAGATAATTTCAAGAAGAAATCGCTTAATCAGCGGTTTCTTCTCGTTATAAGAATGCTGTTTTTTTTGATTTATTTAACATTTGGTCTGGCAGTTATCTTTTGGAAACAATTACCGCTTAATTTAACACAACCTTATAAAATTGCATTAGGCTTACTTATGATTGTGTATGCATTTTTTAGATTTTTAAGATATTTATATATAGATGAAAATAATGAATAAAAAACATATTTTCTTTATTGTTTTATCATTTGTCTTTGTCATTTTTTTTGCTTGTAAAAAAAATAACCAAGATGAAGAAACTATAATAAAAGGAAAAGCGACACTTTTGGTTGATGAATCCATCTTTCCAATCGTTGAAGACCAGCAAGCAGTTTTTGAAACACAATATGATGCGAAGTTAAGTTTAGTTAGAAAATCGGAAGCTGAGATTATTAATTCCTTATTGAATGACACACTCAAAATTGCGGTCATACCACGAAAACTTACCGATGCAGAAGACAAAGCTTTTTCAAACAAGAAGATTTTTCCAAAACAAACAATTTTTGCAAAAGACGCTGTAGTTTTTATAACCAATAAAATGTCAAAGGATAGCTTGATTGCTTTAGAAGATATTGTGAAATTCATGAAAGGTGAAGATGTTAAAGGAATTAAAGGATTAGTTTTTGATAATCCAAATTCAAGTACTGTTCGTTTGCTTTCAGAAAAAGCAGGAATAAAAGTGACGCCCCAAAAAAATATTTTTTCTTTTGCTACCAATAATGAAGTGATTAAATATGTTTCCCAAAACGAAGGAATGATTGGTGTTGTAGGTGTTAATTGGTTGTTTCAACCACCATTAGATATGCAACCAACAGTAGATAAAGTTAGCATTATGAGCGTTAAATCAGACGAAAAATTTGGTTTTGTTTATCCAAGTCAAGAGAATATTGGTAACGGAAAATATCCTTTGGCACGCCATTTGTATATTATAAACTGTCAAGGATATTCAGGATTAGGAATGGGATTTGCATCCTTTCTTGGTGGCGAACGCGGGCAAAGGATTATATTAAAATCAGGTTTAGTTCCAGTTAGGTATCCAAGTAGAAATATTGTAACTCGAAAACAAGTATTAAATGATAATAATTAAATATATAAAAATGAAAAAGATGAAATTTTTAACTTTTGTATTATTGCTTACAGGATTTTTGGCCAAAGCACAAGATGTTGACCAAGCCAATAAAGCAATTGATGCAGAACAATATGAAAAAGCAAAAGGATTATTAAAATCGATCATAAAAGCAAAACCAGATAATGGAAGAGCAACCTTTTTGTTGGGAAACATTTATCTGACACAAAATATGCCCGATTCAGCGAAAATTTATTTCAATAAAGGATTAACAGCTAAAGAAGAAGGTAAATTAAACTCCATTGGTTTAGGTCAATTGGATTTAGATGCAAAAAACATATCAGCCGCAAAAGCTAAATTCGATGCGGTGATATATGATATGCGAAGAAGAGATTTTGAAGAATATATTTTTATTGCTAGGGCTTACATGAATTCTGAAAACCCTGATTATAAAAAAGCAATAGAGTTATTAAATCTTGCTAAAGAAAAAAATGCTAATGATCCTCAAGTTCAATTAGCTTTAGGCGATGCATATTATGGAAATAAAGATCAAAACAATGCTTATGTTGCCTACAGAAATGCTTACCAAGCAGACAATTCAGTAATTAGAGCAAAAATGCAATTAGGTGTTTTATTAAAAGGCGCAAAAGCATATACCGAAGCTGTAAAAGCATACAATGAAGTAATAGCTCTAAATCCAAATTATGGGCCAGTCTATAGAGAATTAGCTGAAACTTACTATTTATGGGGAAACAACGAACCTAATACATATAAAGAAAACATCAAAAAAGCATTAGCATTCTATGAAAAATACATGACCTTGACGGATTACTCTTTAACTTCAAGAATGCGTCACGCTGACTTTTTAATTTTAGCCAAAGATTTTAAAGCACTTGAAGTTGAAGCAAATAAAATGAAAGAAATTGCAGGAGTAAATCCTAGAATTTTAAGATATTTAGGATATTCAGCTTATGAGAATGGAAATGTTGATAGTGCTTTAAAAGCATTAAACGATTATACTTCTAATCCTTCAAGCAAAGTGATTGCGTTAGATTATCTATTTCTTGGAAAAGCTAAGTTGAAAAAAGGGATGACCGAAGGTGCTAAAGTTATGGATTCATTACAAGTAGAATCTGCTGTACAAGATTTCAAAAAAGCAATTCAAATTGACCCGTTAGCAGAAATGAATATGAATGAAATTGGTAAAGATTTGTATGAAGCTAAATTGTTTGGAGCAGCAGCATCGGTTTTTGAAATTTCTGCAAACAATCCTGAATCTAAAAATTTCTTGATTGATAACTTTTATTTAGGAAATTCAATTTATTACAACAATACTTTTCAAGGCGCAAAAGTAGATAAAGCAATGTTACAAAAAGCAGATACTGCCTTTGGAAACGTAATTACTGCATCGCCAGGTACTTTTGATGCTATCATTTTTAGAGCCAGAACAAATAAATTGATGGAAAATGATGAAATGATGGCAAAATATTATCAAGAATATGTTGATGCCGTTACAGCAAAAGGTCCAGAAGAGGTTACCAAAAACAAAGCAAAATTCATAGAAGCTTATAATAACATTGCTTCTCATTATGCCAATTTTGACAAAATAAAAGCTAAAGAATACTTGAATAAAACCTTAGCTCTTGATCCTGAAAATGCCTATGCATTAGAAGCAATTAAGCTAATTGGGAAAAAATAAATGAATATAGATTTGTAAAACAAAAGCCGTTTCATGATTTTTGAAACGGCTTTTAGTTTCCATTCACTTATCGAAATGATTATCTTTGCGTTGAATAAAAATTAAAATGATTTCAAAAGAAATACAAATAGCCGTCAATAAAGGCGAAATGCTTCCGTTAATGGAAGAGTTTTATACCATCCAAGGCGAAGGATTTCACACAGGAACAGCAGCATATTTTATACGAATTGGTGGTTGCGATGTGGGTTGTCATTGGTGTGATGTTAAAGAAAGTTGGAATGCCGATTTACATCCTCCAACAGAAACAGATTTAATAGTGACTAATGCAGAAAAATATGCTGACACGGTTGTGATTACTGGTGGTGAACCCTTAACTTGGGACATGACTTTGTTGACACAAAAGTTAAAAGCAAAAAATTTAAAAGTACATATTGAAACATCTGGTGCCTATGAAGTTTCCGGAACTTGGGATTGGTTTTGTTTATCCCCAAAGAAAAATAAATTACCAGTTCAAACGGCATATGATATTGCAGATGAACTTAAAGTAATTATCTACAATAAACATGACTTTCAATTTGCCGAAGAACAAGCTGCAAAAGTTAACTCAAAAGCTATATTGTTTTTACAACCTGAGTGGAGTAAAAAAGAAGAAATGACACCTCAAATTGTAGATTATGTTATGAAAAATCCAAAATGGCGTGTATCTTTACAAACGCATAAATATTTGAATATTCCATAAATTTATAAATCCAAAAACAATGAAAAAATTAGTATTCGCAGTTGCATTTGCAATTTTAAGCACCGTAAGCTTTGCTCAAGAAAAAGCTTCTAAAGCAGATGTTCTAAAAGTTATTGAAAGAAGTGGTGCACAAGGACAAATGAATGCAGCCAAAAAACAAATTCTAACAATGATTCCAGCAGACAAACAAGCCGCTTTCTTAATTGAGTTTGATGCAATTATTGCAAAATCACAAGATAAAACGGCTGATCTTTACATAGAAGAATATACAAAAGACGATATTAAAGCAATGTTAGCGTTCTATGAAAGTCCAGTTGGAAAAAAAATGGCTGAGAAATCTGAAAAAATTGCTGAAAAACAACAAGCATCGATGATGGAATTGCAAGGAGAAATCCAAACAATGATGATGAAATACATGCAATAAAAAGTGTAAATTCCAAAAATCAACTACTAAATCCCAATTTTAAATTGGGATTTTTTTATTTTATATAATTTCGAAAATGCTTTTACTTTATTAATCTACTTATTTTTATATATTTACAAAAAACCAAACCATGAAAATAATTACATTATTACTAACCTTATTAAGTACATCTGTTTTTTCACAATCCTATAGCGGACCCGAAAGTGCTGAATACGATTATGCCAACAGTAGATGGCTCATTGCAAATACTTCATCGCACCAAGTTTTAGCACGAAATAGTTCAGGTGTATTGAGTGTTTTTGTTACAGGTTTGGTTTATGGACCTTATGGAATTGAAATTGTAGATGATGTTTTATATTGCTGCAGCGGTGCTTCAATAAAAGGCTATAATTTAGCAGACGGAACAAATGTTTTTAATTTGAACATTGGAGCAAGTTTTTTAAACGGATTAACACACGATAATTCTGGAAATTTATATGCAACCGATTTTAGTGCTAAGAAAATATTCAAAATTAATATTGCAACCCAAACTTTTAGTGCAATAGCAACATCTTTAGTACAATCTCCAAATGGAATTATTTATAATGAAGCAACAAATGCATGTGTTTTTGTAAATTGGGGTTCAAATGCACCAATAAAATCAATAGATTTAACTACAAATGCCGTAACAACATTAATTACCACTAGTTTTTCTAACTGTGATGGAATAGCCAAGGATGCTGCTGGAAATTATTACATTTCCAATTGGGGAATGCAAAATGTGATGAAATACAATAGTGCTTTTAGCAATACTCCCGAAATTGCAGCGTCAGGTTTATCAAGTCCAGCAGATATTTTCATCAATACCGTTGATAATGTATTGGCAGTTCCAAATTCTGGAAATAATACCGTTTCATTTATTACATTGCCAATGTTAACTTCTATATCTTATGAAAATCCATTTTTAAATTCAGTAAAAATTTATCCAAATCCAATAAATGAATCAAGCGTTTTGAAATTTGAATTGCCAAATAAAATGAAAGTTAGTTCAAAAATTATAGACATTCAAGGAAGAATTGTTTCAGAATTAATTCCAATAGATACATTGATTCAAAATGGATTATTTCAATTAGAGGCAAACAAACTAAATTCGGGCTTATATTTTGTACTTTTTAGTGCAAATGAATTTTCAAAAACGATTTCATTTATAGTAAAGTAGGTTTTTTTATAAAAATAACTTTGCCAAATAATCAAAATGGTTTCCTTCTAAAATCAATTCACACTGCAATCCGTTTGCTTGACAAGCATTTTGAAGTGTGTTATAATCAAGATACAACCAAGGAAAATCTTCTTCTGTTTGATTTTTGTACTGAATACTAAATGTCAATTCTCCATAATAATTATCAGCTGGAACAGAAAAAGTTCCATCTTCATTTTGGTCAAACATATATAAGATATCAGAGCTGTCAATTAAAATTTGTCCATTTTCATTCAAAAGCGATTTTAATTTTTGAAGATATTTTGATGTTGTTGCTAAATTTTCAAAGATTCCTGTTCCATTCATCAAGAGAAGAATAGTGTCAAATTTTTCATTTTCAAGATGTAAAATGTTTTCAACTTTGGCATTCTTCAATCCTCTAGCTTGACAAGTTTTAATTGCATTTTCAGAAATATCAATGGAAGTAACTTCAAAATCTTTTTCCTGTAAATGCAAACTATGACTTCCAGCACCACAACCTACATCGAGAATTTTTCCTTTACAAAGTTGTAATGCTTTTTGTTCCAACTTAGGCATTTCTTCATATTTTCGAAACAAATAGGCAACACTCATTTCATCAGCTTCAGAAATAGATGTTTCAGTTATAATATCTTCGGGCGTATTATTTGTTTGAAAATCGAGAATGGCTTTACCAAATAAATCTAACATTTTTAAATAGTTTCAGGTTTCAAGTTTAAAGTTGTTTAAATTTGTAATTAGAATAAAAATTGATGATAAAGCCAAATTTAGACGAATTAAAAAAACTAGCCAAAGATAAGCATATCGAAAACAAAAAATATTTCGATAAACTAAAAAAAAGGACACCCAAGAATTTGGATTATGTAATGCAAGATTTGCACGATGCAGAGTTTAAAAAATCCAATTGTTTGGAATGTGCTAATTGTTGTAAAACAACTGGACCACTTTTTACAACAGCAGATATTGAGCGAATTTCTAAACATTTTAAACAAAAACCACAACAATTTATTGACCAATATCTTCGAATAGATGAAGACAAAGATTATGTGTTGCAAAATGTACCGTGTAGTTTTTTAGACAATGAAAACTACTGCATGATATATGATGTTCGTCCAAAAGCGTGCCGAGAATTTCCACATACAGATAGAAAAAAGTTTCAGCAAATTTCTGATTTAACACTTAAAAATGTTTCAATTTGTCCTGCGGCATATAATATTGTAGAAGAAATGAAGAAAAAAATGCCTTTCTAAAATGAAAATCTATAATTCAAAAATCGATTGGTGGTTGATTATTCCGTTTTTAATTCCAATTTATTTCGGAATTGTTGAAGTACTAAATCATAACAAATCAGGTTGGATAGTTATTGTTGTAACTGTAGCTTTTGTGGTTTTTATGTATAGAAGTACCTATTATTGTATTGAAAACAATACCTTAACAGTAAGAAGCATGTTTATTGTCCATAAAAAAATAGAAATTTCATCAATTAGAAAAATATATAAAACTAGAAATCCTTTGAGTTCACCAGCATTATCATTAGATAGAATTGCTATTGTTTATAATAAACACGATGAAATAATGATTTCTCCAAAAGATAAAATTCAATTTATTGAAGAAATGCTTAGGTTAAATCCAGGTATAGAAGTAAAGAATTAATCGTAAATCAAATATTTTTTACGCATCGTTTTAAAATCATTCAATCCTTTTTCCCATGATTTTCTAATTTCAAATTCAGGAATACCTGCTTCAATTTGCTGTTGCAGTTTTTTAGTTCCTGCTAACTTTGTGAAAAACGGATTGAAAAATTTTGTTTTGTCAGGAGTTTCATTGTATGCTTTCATCAACCATTTCAATTCAAGATTTGAAACTTTTGGAATAGTTGTCAGGTTTTCTCCGTAGCAAAGTTTACCATTATAAACTGGATCTTTTGCACCAAAATTTGGTTTTGGTGTAAAGCTAAAACTACTTTTTGGTAAATAGGGCGAACCATAAATTTGAAACTGCATTTCAGTTCCACGACCAACACTTATAGTAGTTCCTTCAAACAAACACAAACTAGCGTAAAGATTTATGGATTGGTCGTTTGGTAAATTTGGTGAAGGTTTTACAGGTAAACTGTATGACATTTCTCTTTTATAGTTTAAACATGGAATCACTTTTAGGCTGCATTGAATTCCATTTTTCAACCATTTTTCGCCATCAATCATTTGTGCATATTCACCAATTGTCATTCCATGAAGTAAAGGAATAACATGCATTCCAACAAAACTAGAATTTTCTTTTTCTAAAATAGGGCCATCAACAATACTTCCATTTGGATTTGGTCTGTCTAAAACAATCAATTCAACATTGTTTTCTGCACAAGCTTCCATAATATAATGTAGCGAAGAAATATAAGTGTAAAAACGTACGCCTACATCTTGTAAATCAAAAAGCATAACATCAATGCCTTTCAACTGTTCGGGTTTTGGTTTTTTATTATCACCATAAAGAGAAACAATAGGTAAACCAGTTTTGCTGTCTTTTCCATCGATTACATGTTCACCAGCATCTGCACTGCCACGAAAACCATGTTCTGGAGCGAATATTTTTTGAAGATTTATATTTTTTTCCAATAGAAAATCAACTAAGTGTGTTTTATTACTTAATATCCCAGTTTGATTGGTTACAATTCCAACTTTTTTTCCTTTTAATAAAGGTAAATTATAAGTGAAGTTATCTGCGCCAGTTTTTATTTCTTGAAATTTTTTTTCAGAGGAAACAACTTCTTTCCTTTCTTTATTTTCTATTTTCTTAATCGAACTACCGCAAGAAAGAATTAGCAAGACAAATAATAAAACTGTATTTTTGAACACCAATTTTGAAATCATTTTAAGTTGAATTTAGAATATTTTATAGCAAAAAAATTAGTTTCGGCTAAAGACCATAAAAGTAGCATATCTGCGCCAATTATAAAAATTGCCATAACTGCAATTGCATTGGGAATGATTATGATGATAATTTCAGTAGCTACAGGTATTGGTTTACAGCAAAAAATACGCCAAAAAGTAGCCGCGTTCAACGGACATGTTATTATTTCTTCCTATAATGATAATCAATCCGATGTTAGTACCGAGCCAATTTCTATAAAACAAAGCTTTTATCCTGAATTTAAAAATATAGATGGAATTAATCATGTTCAAGCAGTTGCAAGTAAAGCAGGAATGATTAGAACCGAAAATGCTTTTGAAGGAATCATTTTTAAAGGAATTGGAACCGATTATAAGTCAGACAATCTTTCGGAATATATTACCGAAGGAAGATTACCTGTTTTAAATAAAAATTTGAATAATGAAGTAATGATTTCGCAATACCTTGCTAATAGACTAGGATTGAAGTTAGGTGATAAATTTGTCACTTATTTCATGAAAGAAACCAGCGAAGGCTATAATCTTAGAAATTTTAAAATTGTTGGAATTTACAACTCAGGTTTTCAAGAATTTGATGCTACATATATATTAGGAGATATTCGGCATGTACAAAGAATCAACAAATGGAAGCCTAATCAAATTGGCTCTTTCGAAGTTTTTATAAAAGACTTTTCAGAGATTGAATATAAAGGTAAAGAAATATACGAAGAAACTTCATCAACGTTAGATTCAAAAACTATCGTTGAGAAGTACTACTATATATTTGAATGGTTAAAACTTTTCGACTTTAATATTTTGATAATTTTAATTGTGATGATAGCAGTTTCTACAATTAATATGGTTGTTGCTTTGCTAGTTTTAATATTAGAAAGAACCCAAATGATAGGAATACTTAAATCATTAGGAGCAAATAATTGGAGTATTAGAAAAATATTTATCTATAACGCTACTTATTTGATAGGAAGAGGATTGTTTTATGGAAATTTAATTGGAATTGGGTTGTTGCTAATTCAGAAGTATTTTGGAGTAATTAAATTAAATCCCGAAAGCTATTATGTAAATGAAGCACCAGTTGATATTAATTTAGGCTATATATTATTACTTAATATAGGTACAGTGCTTGTTTGTTTATTGGTTTTGTTAATCCCTTCCTATCTAATTACAAAAATATCTCCTTCAAAATCTATCAAATTCGAATAAATTTTTATTTTTGAAACATTAGCAAAACAGTATATTTAGTGATATTTTAAAATCAAAGTAACAACAAAGCTACTATGTTTTTCTGCTTATTCAAAATAAATTCAAGAATAAAGTACGCACAATGAGGGCATTAAAAAATACTTTAAAAAAAGGGTTAAAATAAGTTTGTGA
>JAIUNZ010000009.1 GCA_020161455.1 Bacteroidota bacterium | reverse complement strand
TGCAGTTATGTGGGAGAGTATGTAGTCGCCTTTTTTTGAAAACCCTATTCTTTATAGAATAGGGTTTTTTGTTTTTATAAAATTCACTATACTTTTTTTATTTCAGTTACGCTACTCAAGAGTAATAGAAACTGATATTGGATCAGGTTCAAAAGTTGGGGATTAAGCAAAAAGATTGGATAATCTGAATAAGAAGAAATCAACATTTCGTACACCTCTAAATTGAGATCTAATAGTTTTTATTTTTTGCATTAAAAGATTCCGCTGAAGCATTTGTGCTCCTATTATTAAAATAGTTTAAGATTGATTGGTAATTAAAAGTTACTGTATTGAGTAGGATATTAAAGTTTTTAAAACCCGACTCCTCTACATTTCTGTACCAATGAGCCAGTTTGGTCATCGCAATATGTTTGTCATTATTGTTATTGTAAATTCCTCGAAGTTGTTGATTTAGGCTGTAGGCTGTTTTTATATCAGGGTACAATTCAAATAGCATTTGAGCTCTTTTCTTTTGACTAGGGGTTCATTTTTCGCGAGATTTATATAATAGATACCTGCTTCTGGCCAATAGCTGTTTTACAGAATCTCCGTTAGGTAGGAGCTCTGGGATGTATGTTTTGTTTTCTGATTTTGACTGCATAATCAATTGATTTTCAAAATCCATAGCTTCGTATCGATGTTTGATTCTAATCTCCTGTAATGCTTCCAATGATAATTTTGGAACATGGAATCTATCGGTAACCTGTATGGCTTTAGGAAAACATCTCTTTGAGATTAATTTCATAGAATTAGCCATGTCGAGTGTTATTTCTTTAACAAGAGACCGCTGTTTATAATCAATTTTACAGATATGCTCTATGACCTGATCAGCTTTGGTTCTGGCAACAATAGCTACTAAGGAACCTTTTTTGCCTTTAAATTTCTTGTTAGTCACAATTGTATAAAGTTCTCCCTGAGACAAGGCTACTTCGTCAATAGATAAATGACTTCCCATGTTCTGGGGGTAAATAATCCACTGGTTGGCATGTTCGCGTGGAGCCCAAGCGGTAAAAGAGCTCAGGTGTTTTTTATACTGTCTTTGGAGTTTTTTACCGTTGACACCAAAGAATCCTCCAATGATATGGCAATCTGTAACCCTCTTATCGATTAATTTCTTTTAAAAAAGACGCAAACTCCCGAGTCATGCGTGTTCCTTTGGCTACTAAAGCCCAATCTCTTTTAATAATTTCTTCGGTGGCTTTATTAGTCCAACGACGTCTTTTGATATGTAAATAGACAAACTTACCTCTTAAGGGAGTAATTTCATCGAGAAAACCTTTGGAAACCAATTCAAATGCATTAAACCCTTGTGGTGGCTTTATTTTTTCTTCAAAATAGAGATGTAATACTTCCTCTGTATTGGTGCTAGAAACTACTTCAAAGTGGTCTACTAAAAAATCAGGAAGCATTAATTTTAAAAGATCTATAGGAGTCATATGAAATTATTAGATTGCAAATTTCTAATTTTATTTTGACATTCATCCCCAGCTTTTGTTCTTGATCCTTGATTCATCTGACACCAACATTAGAGGAGTAAGGAATAAAAAAAAACTCCTTAATTTCTTAAGGAGTTTTTGTGGGCGATGAGGGTTCAAAACCTTATTCCCAATCCCTTGATATACAATAAAATATAAACTTTAAAAACTGCTTGGTCTCGATAATGCTCCTTTTTTGGAATACAATTATCACTAAATCTTAATAGAGTAAAGTTAATAAATAACGAGGTATTGACCAAATTTATTCGTATTAAAAAATGAACTAGTTAAGAATTTCATCGACAGTTTTTTAAGAATAAATATTCTATTTGGTTATTTCAAAATACTATCCAAAAATGAGTGGCTCTACTTGTTCAATTTTCAAACCAGTGTATTGACAGAACTCTTCAATTGTTACTAATTCATTATCAAGTTTGTTGTTACTTTTCTTGATTGCTTTTAATATCCTGGTGCTTTGTCTATAACTCTTGCCTGTGATTCGTTCAATGTCTTTTGGATAGATACATATTCTCTTCGTTATCGCTTTCATACTTTATCTATGCCTTTGATTAGGCTTTGACTACCTTCTGACTCGCAGAAAATCTTCTGCAATTTACTTATAATTTTTTAAACTGATATTGTGTGTTTTTATGCTCATTATGGACACTTGTGTCGATTTTGGACATATGGTACACTACCAATTTTTTCTTTGGTAAAATGTGATGTAATCTTTGTTATGATCATTTGAAACTGTTGCAACAAAATTTAGAATGATGGAGTCGTGAGAGGTTTGTGAAAGCAAACCAAATGTTGAATTAATTTTTGAAGTTATGGCTAGACAAAAAGGCATAATTAAATTGAAAGGCACTATCGGAGATATTACCTTTTACAAAACTCAAGATGGTCATTTAGCGAGAGAAAAAGGTGGAATTGACGCTAGTAGAATCGCGAGTGATCCAGCGTTTCAAAGAACGCGTGAAAATGGGGCTGAGTTTGGACGTGCTGGAAAAGCCGGAAAGATTTTGAGAACTTCTTTGAGAGCTTTGCTTTTGAATTCTGCGGATAGTAGAATGGTAAGCAGACTTACCCAAAGAATGGTAAAAGTTATCCAAGCTGATTTGGTAAGCGAGAGAGGCTTGAGAAATGTTATCGATGGTGAGGCAGAATTACTTGCCGGTTTTGAATTTAACATTCGTGGAAAACTTGGTACTAGTTTGTATGCTCCATTTGCTGGTGCAATTGATCGTGTGACGGGAGAAATCTCTGTTACATTAGCTCCATTTGTTCCTGCAAACATGATTGCAGCACCTTCTGGAACTACTCATTTTAAAATTATTTCTGCAGGAGCAGAAGTTGATTTTGAAGCTGAGACGTTTGTAGTTGAAAACTCTGAAACTGCTATTTTACCATGGAATGCTATCTCAACTTTGGCTATTAACCAAGTGAATACTGTTACACCTAACAGCACTAAACCATTGTTTTTGGCTCTTGGTTTAGAGTTTTATCAGGAAGTTAATGGACAAATGTATCCATTGAAAAATGGAGCGTTTAATCCACTTTCCTTGGTACAAGTTAGTGGCTTGTAGAAGATGGTTTTAATACTATCAAGAACTTATTTCCCTGAAGGAACTAATGGTAAACTCGAATGCGAAGGTAAATTGATTTGTAACACAATTGAATTACCGTGAAAGATGAACAAAACGAAGGTTTCCTGCATTCCTGAGGGGAAATATTTTATTAGAAAGCGATACAGCGCCAAATACAAATGGCATTTGGAAGTATTGGATGTACAGAACAGAAAATTTATTCTTTTTCATCCTGCCAATAATGCTCAAAAGGAATTGCAAGGTTGTATTGCTCCTGTTACAAAACTTTCTGGTCCAGGGCTTGGTTTGATGTCTCGAATAGCTTTTACTATGCTGAAAGACATTGTTTATAAAGCTTTGGACAATAAAGAAAGTGTCGAATTAATTGTTCAATAGATCCTTACAGGATGACAAAAAAGTAGATTATGAATAAAATTGTAGAGAGAGCGAGTGCTCCCACACCAACGTTTTTTAAAGTGCTTCGAACTATTGGATTGGTATTGGCTACTGTTGGTACTGCTGTTTTAACTGCACCAGTTTCTCTGCCAGTAATTGTGACAACCGTTGGTGGTTATGTAGCTGTTGCTGGTGGTGTTATTTCAGCAGTTAGTCAGTTAACTGTTGAGAAGAATGAACAGCCACAGTAATTCAACTTTAGTTGGAACTGCTGGAGGTACGTTTTTGAGTATAGTCCCGAATTTGAACTCAGAAGATTTGATTAAGACAGTGATTTTAGCAACTGTTGGAGCTGTGGTGAGTTTTTCAATTTCGGTGTTACTCAAATACCTCTGTAAGAAGCACAAAAAATAAATTTAACTCTAGTTGTGGTGACCTCTGGGTTAAACAAATTGAAAGCCCAAACCTAACGGAATGGGCTTTCATATTTAATAATAACTGTTATGATACAAAACAAAATAGATTATATCAAAAGAGGTGCTTTTGACAAATTATACTCACCAAAAGAAGCTATAGAGTGCATTCTTCCTTATATTCCTGATACTGTTAAAATAATATAGGAATGCACCGATATTGAGAATAGTGTAATAGTCACTGTTTTAAAAGCTAATGGTTTTGAAGTAATTAAATCACATATAAAAGATGGTTTGGGCTTTTTTGAATACGAACCACAGCATTATGATTTGATTATTACAAATCCTCCTTATTCTTTGAAAGATCAATTCTTGAAAAGAGCATTTGAATTGGACAAACCTTTTATGATGTTGCTCCCTATAACAACTCTGGAAGGCAAAAAGCGAAGCGAAATGTATCAGCAACACAAAGTTCAGGTTTTGATACCAAGTAAACGATTTAATTTCATCAAAGAAAAAAAAGGAAGTTGGCTTCAAACATCTTGGTTTACTTGGAAATTAAATTTAAAAAGCGATTTAATTTTTATGAATGTATAAAAAAATAAAGTGCCTAGCTAAAAACTAGGCATTTTCAATATTAAACTTCTCCAAATTGATTGAGTATCACCTCAACCACTACAACTTCTGAATTATACCAATACAAATCGTTGTATTTTGCATAATCTAATGCTTTTGCTCTGCTATCAAAAGCTCCAAAGAAAACTCTTGATGCTTTTGACTTCCAACTATCGGTTTGAAATAAAAGAAATACACTCATAGAATTGATTTTAAGGATTATAAATAAATTATCTGTTACAATAGCGATGCACAATAACTCTACGCATATCGTTGATTAAATTGATGTTTTCGTGAAATTGTTTTTCTTTTGATTCCAAAAGTTTTAAAGCTTCAACATGCTTCAAATGTGCTTCGTGTTCTTCCATCAAGAGCTTTGACTTTGGAAAAAACTCTCTTTTGAAATCAGGAAGACGTAAAAATGAAATTACAGAACCCACTAAATGCTGGTGCCAGAATTTAGATTTCCACAAGCTGTATGCAATCCAAAAAATATTTTCGCAATCAGTTTCACTATCAAATATGATTACGAAACTGTTTGTGAATGGCTCATTTTGGGGCTTACCGCTGTTCATTCCTTTGTTTAAAACAAAAAAGTGCGGTTTGCTGTAAATGATGTTCTTCTTGTAGGTTTTAACGATAAAATTCATCATGGCTTCGGATTCAAAAATTAGGTTTTCTTCTAATTTTCTGTTGAGTTTCTGATGAATGCAGGTGTGCCTCGCTACGCTCCGCCTATAAAATTTTTCAAAAGAAAAAAAAGAAAAAAAGAAAGCCATTCGTCCAAGTGGAAGGTTTCAAAAAAGCAAGTTTTTCAGAAAAAATACTACCCGATACGTGATTGAAAGCGGTGGGGTCTAATCAGAAGTGAATGTGTTTTGAAACTGTTTGGGTGGAGATTTTTTCTGAAACCCGCAGGGCTTGAACTTGCTTTTTTGAATACCTAGAACTTATCTTTGCTCTCTTTTTTTTTTATTTTTTGTTTTGATTTCAAATTCTAAACGACATCGTATAACCAGAATTTGTTTGAAAGAATGAGTGTTGATTTGAAAGATAGACGTCTTTGGAAAGGGTATCAAATTCTTTGGATGGATGAAAAAACCAATTCAAAAAATAAAAATGCTTTTCAACCGGCCAAAGAATTTGATACTCTTTCTTACGGTTTTGATTTTTGAGGATGCTTGAAAGTCAGTTGGCAGTCGCAGTGTTCAGTTTGCAGAAATTTATCTTATGAAAACGTGAAGCATCTTCAAAAAACAATGCATTATACTACTGAGTGGGATGTGGCAGTAGCGTGAGTAAGGGTATCATTTTTTATTTGCTTACTGGGATGTTTCTGATTGCTTTAGTGGAAAAGCTGATGTTTGAAATTTAGCTGGCAGTCGCAGTGTTCAGTATTCGGCAGATTATCTTAAAAAACGATATGGCATCAGCTTTTTCGCTGGAGCAATTACTGCTAGTTTTCTGGCAAATAAAAAATGATACTCTTACTGGGAATTTTGGTTTTGTGGGTAATAAAATGGCTTTACCATAGGCAAACCACTAAAAGTTAAAGCCATTTTTAGAACTTACAAAAGCAATGAAAACACTTCCTATTTAAACGCAAAGTTGATAAAAACAGTTATGGTGTATGTTCTTAAAAACGATGGTAACCGAAACTATTCCTATGAAATGGTGAATGTTCTTAAAGACAGTGGCGAAGGACGGTTTTTTTTGTAGCTGGGTGATGCGATGGGAGCTGCAAAAAATGTTGTCCTGGAGCCACTGGCAAGCGCGTTGGGTGAGCGGCTTTTTTACATAATGTTATTATAGGGCATTGAAAAACCAAAAAAACAATAACTACGCTTTTAATGCCCTATAATGCCACATTATGTAACTAAGCTTGGGGAAAAAAATTACTGGCATGAGTTGCGAAGCGTACGTGTTTTTGTTTTGAGCGTTGGGCAAGCTCTTTGACTGATGGCTTATCGATTTTTTCTATTTTAAACAAAATGTTCTAGCCAACAGGCAATGTGCTTGATGTGCGGTGGAACAAAAACCATGACAGTAATTTTTTTAGGAGCGTTGGCAAGGAGTGGCAATAAAGCTATAATTGAATATTTTTTATACAAAATCCTAACTCATATTCAATAGAATCACTCTCTAAATCAGGATCAATATCGATTTCTTCTAATACTAATTTAGTGTTTCTTGTGTCTGTATAAGAATCAATTGCTTTAGGGATTTCTATACCAGTAATATCTTCAATTAGAGAAATGTTAACTTGATAAGTGTCCGCATCTTTAAATTGCATAAAAAGTTGATCATCTGATTCTAATTCTTCTATAATATGATTTTCTTGAAGCAATTTATTTTGGCTCATCATAAATCCAACCCTGTAAAGATTTCCATCTTCTTTTTGAAAAATAACAACTTTCCAAAACAGAGAAGGAATTTGTATTTGTTTACCATTTATAGGTGTTACAAAATATGGATTTGAACTTGATAAAACTGGACCTGTAAAAACACAAATACGTAATTCATTTCGCTTTGTTTCAGTATGGAGTATGTAATCCTCTAAACTTCGCCATATATCTCTATTTAAATTTTTGTGCTGTGGAACCGCATTCGTATAATAAAATGTTGAGTTAGCTGCATTTAACGCTATCCCAGGAGTTTCTCCCCATTGTACGTCTTCCCGTTTAGTCATATGACCTTTGTCAAAATCACTTTTTGGGGCACTGTAGAGTTCTTTACCCCATTGAAACTCTTGGGATAATCTTGTATCTTTTCGCCAATTATCTTTTCTTGGAACTTTCTTAAATTGAATTCCATCAATATTTGTTGCTGTATAGAATGGAAACTTATGAGATGCAGATTGTTGTAAGCTGTAATTGATATATTTTATAACTTTATTACCTTTCTCACCCAAAACCAAATCATCATTTTGCTTTGTGCTAAGATTGGGTAAAGGCACTGTTTGATTTGAGATGAATTTTTCATCATAGCCTTGAAATAATTTTTCACTTATCATAAATTCAGTTTTTATGGTTGTCTTTTACAAATTGAATAATTTTATTAATCAAAATGCCTTCATTCCGAGACTTAATTCCTTTTGGCAACACTGGTTCCTCTGGCTTACTTCCTCCACCACTATGGTGTAATGCAACAACTTCCCAATCAGAGTTAAATACAGGCGAACCTGATGATCCTTTTAATGTATCTGTAAGGTATTGAACAACTCTTTCATTGGTATTTGTGACAATGTTATGGTAAAGTGAAATTTGCTTCATTTTTCCTTCAGGATGTTGAATAATATTTACAAAATCATTCTGTGTTATTTCAATTTCTTTTAGTTCAATCCAACCATATTCAGCAAGTGTATCATCCTCATCAATTAATTTAAAGATTGTCGCATCATTCTCTTTTATTTCAGAACAATACCAAGGTCCAGTTTCATCGATTTTGAAACTTCTTGAAGGAACCGTGTTTCCTTCAATATCAAGCTCATAATCGAAAATAATTCTTGTTCGTTCTATGTAATTTTTATCATTGATCACATGATAATTTGTGATAAAAAACAAATCTTCTATACCCTTTATTTTGAATAAAAACCCAGTACCTACACTATATCTGTTACTACCAATTTTAATTTCAACTTTTCCTACGGATTTACTTCTTTGTACTCCTTTTGCTAGAAAATTTACAGGCAACAATGTGCTTTGTTCCATTGTCAGAACTTCTAATGTTTCTTCTGAAACATCCTGCCAATCTGAGGCGTCGTCAATATCGGGAGCTACCGAAAAATCAATTTCTTTTGCAAATAATGCTGATTTTAGAAATGGATTATCAGGATAGGTATCTAATACAGATTTTACTAATTCATCAACTTTACTGTTCTTGTCTGCTTCACTTAGAACATTGCTCCAAACGTCCATAGCGTTACCACTTTCATTTATATGTTGTGGTTTCAGCCCTGCAGCTTTTACATATTTTGTGATTCCATCCTTGTTAGGAACCAAATCACTTAAAACATCATTTAATTGTGTAAGTTTTTTTGTCCAAGCCATTTTATATAAATATTTGTGGATAATCTACTGTTACTCTATCAACAAGGTTTTCTACTATCTCTTTTTTGATACACAAATCAATAAGTTGGAAAGACATATTGACTGCCGAGTCTTCTACCAATAATGAAACATTCACTCCAATTTTTTTTGCCAAAGTTCTAACTGATACACTGGATTGATAATATTGCGGAAGCTTTATCATTAACACTTCTACCGATTGAACCTTGAAATATGCTTTACGAATTCTCTCATATAGTAAGTTTAGTTTTGCCTTTTCAGAAGTACTCGATAATTCTGATGGACATGAATACCTAGATTCAAAAATTGGGTTTACTATATTGGGATTTAAAAGGTATTCACCGTTTCGTCCTTCTTTCTTTGCATATTCTTTAAAGAAATGTTCAATTTCACTATTAACGTTTTTCACTTTACTATCTGCTGTTACATATACAAAGTCATAAAAAAGACTATCTTGATATTCGTATTCCATTAAAGAAAAAGGATGATAAGCGACAGGATAGTTTCTGTCTAACACTTGGATTTTATCAATAGAATCAATTACCAAATATCCTCTAGGTATATCTTTGGTTGAAGCAAATTTTGATGCCCAGTGCATATCCATTGGTAGCCATTTAGCGCCTCTAATCATAACGCAATCTCCTTGCTTGATTTTCAAATGATTGTAAACTTCAGGGAAGCATAACAAAGGAATCCCGGTTGATGCATTACAACCAGCACTAACTGATAGTAATATTTTTCCTTCGTCAGTCGGTGGTAATAATAATGTACCTACACCTCCCATCACTTTTTTAGATTTTCCTGGAGGGTAAAACTCTATCCACTGCTTACTTTGTAAAGCGATATCCTCTTTCTTATGCTGCCTGATTTGTTCTGATGATGAAGTCCAATAAAGTCCAGGAACACGAGCAACCCAATCAGAAACTACAAAATCGTATAAGTCAATTTTTTGATTCCAATATTTAGTGGGATCAGTAATTACGTTTCTCCAAAACTCTTCATCATTAGAGAACCAAAAACTTTCATCATTTGAAATATTCTCATTTAGAGAGTTTACTTCTTCAGCTAAAGCATAATTCTCTATGGTTTCAATGAGTTTTGTTCCTTTGTATAATTCTTTTAGACCCATAATCGGTTATGTTTTTATAAAGTTTTTTCGCAAATCATATATGATTTTAAACTTCTGGTTTTCCCCGTATTGTTTTTTTACTTCTTTAAGTAAATTGTTCATTGTTATTCCTTTGAAGTGCTCCTTACGTAATTTATAAAACACATCACTCCAAATTTCGCTTGATGTTCCTTTTACGAGTAGATCAGATTCTTTTCCCCCTGCCTTTTTCCAAATGGTTGTTAATGAAGTTCCATTTGGATATAATTCGATGATTAATTCCTCTGCACTTTGCCACCATTGATCGGTACTAATTTTGACCGTGGACAAAATCCCTGAAAATGATAAAATTCCTTTAGTTATAAAATCCATAAGATGATGACATTCTGTTAATGCATACTTCCAATTATTGGTTTTAGAAGCTTTGGAATTAATCGTATATGCAGAATTAGAAAAATGCCTAACTGCTATGAATTTCCCCAATCGAGTGGCATCAATAGCATCAATTTGTCCTGAGAAATTACTTAGATAATCCCGAAGGTTATTGTCACTTAGTTGAGAAAATTTTTCAAATACTGGGATTACTGATTTTATATTATTTCTATTGTAATATAAGAAGTCGAAAACACCCTTTCTACTAATATGATCTAACAAAACAGTATCGTCCGGTATCTCAATGGTTGAATTTTTACTGAGTTGTTCAAGTAATGCAGCTGACGTTTTGATTAAGAAATTGTTTTTTACAGACAAAGAAAGTTTCCCCCATAAAACAGCCCTATTCGGATATGTTAGTAGATTTCCAAATTCGGATTGGGAAATTTTATCAATAAGTCTTTCAGAAACCACATTGCCACCAATAAGATTGTCAAACAATTTATGTATTTGTATTTCAGGCTCTTTTAATCCTGCTTTTACCTCACTTCCATTTTGAATAGCATCTACCCAAATTAGCTGCCAATTGGCATTTAAAACGTTCATTTTCTTCAGATGCTTAGGCACCTTATGGCAGATTTTACCAGCAATCTTAATCATTCGTGATTCACCAGTATTAACTGCATAATCAATAACTGAATTATCATCATTTCCTGCTATGATTGCCTCAATAGCTTCAAAATAGTTTTCATCCTTATCAATTTTGAATAGTTCTGTTAGAGCAGTACCTAATTCAAATTGCCTATCCAATAGATGAGCATATAACCTTAGCCAATTATTGCTAATCGAGAATTCTTGTAATTCTTCAATAAGTTCTTTTGAAATTTTCTTAGGTAATTTTTCAATAAAACAGCTTTCAGCATTTTTGGATTTGTCGATAAAAGATTTAATTATGGACAGAATGGATGGTGATTCCATTAACCAAACATAGACAGTAGTAATCTTGGAAGCTTGAATGATTACTAAGTAGGATTCAAGTTCTTGTGTTATTACTTTATCCCACCAATTCAGATTACTCTTTTTTAGCTGTATAAAAAATAGGGTATAGACAACTGATTTATCGTCATTAGAAAATATATATTTCTTTATCCAATCTACTAATGCTGTTGATAAAGTTTTTTTTGAGTTCTTAAAGCTCTCTGTTTTGAAATTTCTTAATACATTCAGGTCAGAAAAGTTAACTGATTCTGCTAATTGAATAATCTTACTTAATAATCGTTGCTTAAAATCTGTACCTTGTTCATCCGAAGGCGCATATTGTGCTACAATATGTGAAAGAGTATTTAGTTTTTTAAGATCTTTTACAATGTCTACTTGTTCAAATGTATCAATGCCTTTTGCTATTATGGCGATATCATCTCTCGAAAGCGGCTTTGATCCAATCGTTTTCTCGAAACTACTGATACGTTGTTGAACGGACTCATCACCAATTAACAATTGTTCTATTAACTCAGTAGGTTCATGGTTATCATTCTTTCTTATAATAAAGAAGTCTGATTTGACAAACTTGCTTTGAACACTTTCAGGTACTGCAATTAAACTTACACTATCAGCTTCTTTATGGTCATTATTGAATGCAATCCCAAAATGAAAATTTTGTCGTTCAATAACGGTTAGACGTTTCCACAGCTCTATAACCGCTGTATCGAAGCCTTCCTGCCCAATCCAGATTAATGTATTTTTATAGGTTTTTATGTTAAGATAGCCATTAATGAGTTTGTTGAATTTCCCCCGAATCGCATCCGCTATACAGACGGCATTACTTGAGGATATTTCTATTGAAATCGGTTCCAGATCCGTATTCTTATTTATTTCTTGGGGTAACAGGCTTATAATTTGTTTTATGTTATCTATCCCTACTATTTCTTTTTTTGGTATCATCAGAACATGAGAAAATTTCCTGCCTCTTCGTACATCAGGTGACGTATCCTCAAAGGTTTTCATAATCAGGAAGAAGTCTCCTTCCAAAAATCCACGAATCGCAGGCTCCCAATTGACACCACTAGTTTGATCTTGTAAATCGGTTCTAAAGGCAATACTCTTAGCAATACTAACATCCGGCAAAGTGGTTTTTATTAAACCCCATGCTTTATTCACTTCTCCGCAAATGGATTGATGTATTATTACTTTCACAATAATGCCTGTTCTATTAGTTCTGTAATGTCATTTGTTTGAGCGCCATCAGGTAATACTAAATATCCAAATTCTTCGGGTCCCTCAATCTGATATTTTTCTTTGTTCTCCGGTGTAGTCAGAGAAAACCCTTGAGCAGAAAGACCAACTATGTTCAGATAATTTTTATCCCAGTTAGACTCCAAGAAGTTTAGTAAGAGTGGTAATTTAGATTGCAATACATTATAAGGCTTTTCTTCTGTATTCATTTCATCCCAGCAGGTTAAGACAATCGTCAGCTTCGGCTTATCATTTACCTTATGGTAGTCTGTTCCTTTAGCATGTAAAAGGATTTGTAATAATTCGATAAAAAAGCTTTGATCCGATATTTTATACTCGGTTTCAGGAACCGGCTCTTTCGCATTTTTATGATGTTGTTCAAAATAGGTAACATCACTGATATCTAAAGGCTTGTTTACATTATTTAACCTGATAAATAAAATCCAGATGTTACTTTCCTGTATGGAAGCTGTCCATTCTTTATTTAACTCCCGATTTTCAACAATACTTAAAACCTGTTCTCCTCCATATTCGGGACATTTTAAATCAACCTGCTTTTCAGCTATCTGAATAGGTAAGTAAAACTTCACACTTTTTTCAGATGGAGTTGTCTGTGGTTCTTCTCCTGATGCTAATGCTTCTCTTGCCCCGGAAATAGGAGATAGATCATCCACTGATTTATAAAGCTTCAGCTTACTCTTATTTTTCTGCAATTTTGAGTAAAATTGTGAAAGGAATACTGTCTTGGATGAATGCGGTTTTCCGATAAGTAATATAGATGTACCCATTTATGTGCTTTTATAATTTAAGAAAATGTCATTTACCGTGCTATCATTTTTAATTAGAATTTCAGACTTGCTTACAGTAAACACTCTGGAAAGGAGCCAGTCCAGTACAGCAATGTTGTTCTTATGAACTAATACATCAGGATCATCTGAAGAAAAATTGCTGATATCTATCTCTTTATAGTTCTCAAAAAGTTCTTTCAACTCTCCTTGTAGCTTTTCTCGAATTACTGCATGTACTTCTTCTTTTTTATCACTTTTTGACCAAACGGCAATAACAGGTCTGTTTCTTATATCGTGCTTTAACATTTGTGCCATATCCACGATGTCAGTTTTTGCCAGAGACTTTCTATTAATCAAATCATCACAATCAATAAAGAGTATAAAAGCATTTGAATGTTCATAAATCCATCTGGCATTCTCCGCGTTTTCATCATTACGATTTTTTGACCAAATAGAAAAAACCTCACCGGATGCATCAGATATTAAAATGTCTTTTAATTTTTTTTCCTGATTTCGTAATGCCAAATGCAATAAGCGGATGTATTGAGCGGGAGTAGGATCAGGAAATGTGACACCTTCTTGTTGAACCCTCAATTTTTGATATAATTCATCCCAAGCATTTATTGTTTTCGTACCGCAAAAGTCAAATTCTTTAAGTTTTATACCTCTAAGAAGTAATGTAAAAAGCATGGCGAGATATGTTGTTTTTCCTGCATCAGCTTTTCCTATTACACCGATGATTAGGGGTGTATTTCTATAGGTTACTTTGGATAACTCATCTATAGTCAAAGCGTCCCCTGTCCATGGCAAATCGGATTTTTTCTCTTTTTTTGGAGCACTTTTGGTTTTGGATTGCGGTGTATTTGACTTCATCCAAAACTCACATTCAGTAGGCTTTTCTTTTCCTTCATGGCAACTGATTGGTGCAGCACAGTCAGGATTTGAACACTTTTCTGTCATACTACTTTGTATTTAGAATTTTTACTAATTGAAAGTCATGAAATAACCAAGTGGTCAACTCATTTGGAGCTAGTTTTATATTTAATCGTATCCCTACAAACTCTTCAAATTGAGCTAACTGATTTTTATTCCATATGAGTCCATTGATGAAGTTTAGCAATGTTGACTTTCCTGTCAATGCTTCAGTCTCGGGAAATATGGGTTTCAATTCCTCTGTTTGCTCTTGAATAGATTTGAGAAAGTCTTCAAGGGTTATTTCTTCCCTCGTACTTTCTTTTAATCCTTTATAAGTTTCTTTCAGAAAATAATCAACGCTTTTTGGGTAAATCACTGGGATAAAGATCGAATAATCATAAGCCAAGACTATTCCCAAAATACTTTTATCCAGTTCATCATAACTTCTATCTGTTGAGGCTGAATACCCAGCTTCTTTCCACCACAACAGTTCTGATCTTAGCTGTAATGATTTATTTCTATTCGAAACTTCCTTTTGTACTTGTTCTAATGCTTTATTTAAACTGTTTTGAATTGTGTTTTTATTCTCATTTACAACAGAAGCAATAGCTCTTAAGGAAGGATCTATTGCACTTTTTATTCCTTGTGCAGCTTTGGGAGCAAATTGATATGACCAGTGTTGACCTTGATTAGGCCAATATTGGTTAGGAGAATCGAAATTCGCAGTTCCCTGTGCATTGTGTTGTCCTGACGCATCTTCCAAGTGTTTTTGAAGCGTCTCTTTATTAATTAGGTAGGCTGAGATTTCCTTAAGTTCAAAACTAATTTTTGATAAGGAGTCACTGCCTGACAATACCCATTCTCTGTTAGCTTTTTGATTGATATCATTGCCCAACTTGGAAATAAACTCTAATATAATTTCTTTTTCTTTCCCAATCAGCTTATGATATTGAACAATATTTCTGCTGGCAAACCAAATAAGTAGGGAATGATTAACTTCTTCACTTATACAGCTTAAAGCCTCCAACATAACCGCCCTAATATAGGTTAGAGGGGTGTCTTTTGCATTGGTAGCAAATGTGCTCCAATTCTTTATTATGACATCTTTGACTTCTACTATGTCAGCATTGTCAATAGAAGTATCAGAGTCAATTGCCGATAGTGTATATGACACAATTTTAGCTTTACTTTTTGCCAATTTTTTAAAGATATCGTCGGCAGACTTTTTTAATTTTTTGAAATCTCCATCATCTGTTAATGAAAGGAGATTAGCATTTAGATATTCTTGTATCATAATTTTATTTATTAGAAAAGCTTTTATACCAATAGTAAAAAGCTTCTGGGTTGTTCTTTTTTAATTTGTTTAGTTTGTTGTATTCTAGGTCCTCAATTATCCAATTTTTTATTTCTAATGGGTTTTTAAACCTTTCTATTTGTATTTCTTTTTCGGCTTGTAATAGCTTGGTTAGGTAAGCGACTTTTGCCGCTGCGGTTATTGCTTCATCAATGCTAAATCTGTCAATTGTGAAATTGGTAAAATTTCGAATGCCTAGTTGTAAATGATTAAACTCTTCTGATTTTGTATCTCTTTCGGCTAGTGTATAACACGCTTTCCATGTATCTTCTAACACTTCTGTTGCTGTTATATCTAATTTTCGGAAACCAATTTCTTCTTTAACTACTTTGTTGTAACTGCTTCTTACTATCCCTAAATTGGTTATATTGTCGAATAGGAATGCAATATCATATAGTTGTTTTATGATTTCTATTGGGCGGTTTTTGCTGTATAAAATTCCGGTTGTTTTAGGAGCAAATGCTGTTAGTTTATCTCCTAAAATGGCATCAAATGTTGGCATTGTAATTATAACTTCTTCTTTTGATGTTGATAACCATGGGTGTTTTATTGGCACTTCGCGAACTTCGGGAAATGGATTTGGTGTATAGAGTAGGTCTAACAATATTGGTTCGATATTGCCATCTACGACGCTTTTGTAATAGGTTTTAAAATGCCCGATTGGTGCATCGGGTGTATGCTTACGGTTGTTGTCGTCTTCCCAATCTAAAAAGACTTTATCGGCTTTAATTTTTTGTAAAACGGCTATTATTTCTTTTTCGGAATGTTCTGTTATTATGTCGATGTCGATTGAGAATCGTTTTGGTTTTTCGGTTGCTAGTAATAAAGCTGTACCGCCTTTGAATGTGAAGTTTAAACCATTTACTTTTAATTGTTCCAATAGTGTGAGTGCCCAAACTACTTTTTCGATTAATTTGGGATCGATGCGTTTACCTAACTTGCTTTTTAAGTTAAGAATCCAATCTAATGTGTGGGTTTCGTTGTTAATCATCGTTTATATATTATTGGCAAAAAGTCGTCTATTTTGCCAAAGTCATATTTATCATTCGCTCTAATTCATACTCTTTGTTTCTTCTGATAGCGTACCTTTTCATTTTGGCTTTATTTATCTCGTACTTATCAAATGCTGATTTGAAAATAAAATCCAGTTCCCCTTGTTGTGCTGCAAAAAGTTCTCTATCGATTAGAATATCTACTAATACTTTTTCTAATGTTGGTATCTCAATTTTATTGTTTTTTGTGGTTGGAGCTTCTGTTACTAAATTTTTAATAATGGTTACTTCTTCTGTATTTGTGCTGATGTATCTTTCTAATATTTCTTCATCGGGATTGAAGTACACATTTTTAGTCCATTCACTTACTACATTAAAAACTTGTTTTTCTGCCTCTTTATCTACTTCAATGATGGTGAAATTTTTAAACGGTTGGTGTCTCATGAGGTCGCTTAACCATTTTGTATTCCATACACATATTTCAATAAAAGGAAAGTCTCTGTGGATTTTGTTGTATATTTTTTTTAGGTTTTGGTTTATTTCCGGATTGAAAATTTGCTTGTCGGAAATTGAGTAAACACCTCTTGCCGGATTGTTTATAACACCTGCTTTTTTAAGTTTGGATAGGTAAACGGTTATCGTGCCTAGGGAAAGGTCTGGGAAGTCTTTATTTATTAAACTAACCAGTTTTTCTCTGGACAATTGTGTGTTCGATTTGAAATAACTTTCAATTGTATTTTCTATTGTGTTTGTCACTTTTAGTTTCTAAATTTTGTGAAAGATACTACTTTTATTTTAATAATTAAGTTTTGGCAGTAAATTAGTTTTATTGCCGAAAGTTAATTTGTTTTTTGTCCCTAATTTGGTGAATAATTGGGACAGCATTAATTTACTTTTTATGTTTTGAAGTTGTATTGTGAGGTTTGAACTCACTAAACTGATACATAAAGTAATTTAATAGTTAAGCTTTGGCAGTAAATTGGATTTATTGCCGAAAGTTAATTGTTCATTTCAATGTCGATATATGATTTTAGATTATATAATTCGATTTGGTTTTTATCGTCTCCCTCCAATTGTCCAATCTCAATAAATGCGATATCATTTGCAAAGGATTTTTCACCGATTAGATGTTCGATATGAACGTAAACTGCTTCTCTAAGTCTTGGGTTGTCTTTATGAATGATATAATTTTTGAGTAGCACTTTTATTCCTAAATCGGTTGGTTTGTTTGGGTTTTCTAGTGGTATGAAATACATTTCGCTTATTCGTAAAGTGATGCCGTAATATTCTAGTGGTTTATCTGTGCCATTTTCGTATTTGGTTAGGTTGGTTTCGGGTTGGAGGAATGCGGTTATTTTCCAACGTTCTACAACTGGTGCATGATGGACTAGTAATTCTACTTCTTTGAAGAGGTAAGGATTTCCGTTTGCGGTAATAATTAATTCACCTCCTTTTGTTTTGTTTTTGATGATGATGTCCAGGTCTTGGTTGTATTGATGGAGTATTTCGATAAGTTTGTCGAAATGGGTTTTTAGTTCTTCTTTTGGGATTTCGTTTAGGAGTAGGAAAACGAAGTTGTTTTGTTGGAAGTGGTTCCAGAAGGTGTTTATTATTTTCATGTTGTTCTTTTTTTTAACCGCAAAGAGCACAAAGAAGGCACAAAGTTCGCGAAGCTCTATTATCTCTTGTCTGGTGTTGATTTGTCATAAGCTATTAAGTTTACCATCTCCCTAAGCCTGGAGCGAACTCGGTTGCCGTAGTGGGTTTCTATTTCTGTGGCTGAGAGGTTTGTGGTGATGTGGGTTTTTAGTTTTTTGGAGATGAATAAATCATATCGGCTTAATATAATTTCTGCCATTACATTGCATTCGTTACCGAAGTATTTTAGGTTGTTTTCTGTTCCTAAATCGTCAAAGCAATAGGTTCTTGGTTCTGATTGGTATAGTTTGCCGATGCTGTATTTATGAATGATTTGATAACCGTCTTGTATGAATTCAAAGCTGATTTCTCGACAGGGTTTTACGTAGAATTTGTGTTCAGTTGCTGTTAGGTATTTCATGAGATTCATGAGTGATGTTTTGCCACAACCTATCGGTCCGGTTAATAATATTCCCTTGTTGAGGTTTATGCCGTATTGAAAACATGTTGGCTCGTCTCTTAGGAAATAGGCAATGAGTTTGTACACGATTGGGGAATCGGTTTCAAAAATTTTGAAATGATTACCGTATAATTCAACTCCTTTGGCTTGGAGCCAATTGATTACTTCAGTGTAGCTGTAATGTGATTTTATATTTTCATTCATTTGGTTGCTTTTTGTTCGCTGAAGCGAAGGTTTGGAACACGGATGACGCGGATTGGACGGATCTAAACGAATTTTTTTAACCGCAAAGGTCACAAAGGTTGACGCAAGGTTCGCAAAGGATTAGATGCTGAAACAAGTCCAGCATGACAGTAATTTTATAAAGGTTCGGCATAGTTTTTATCGGTTATGGTGTTGAGGTGTTTTGGTCGATTTGTCGGTGTTGTGTCTGTGTTGTGATTGAAATTGACGCTGTTTATTATCCAGTTTTGTGCTGCTGCTTGCCAATCGATCATTGGGATTTTGCCTCCAACTAGCCAACCGACACTGGAGAAATAATTGAAGAATTTTTGTGCTTCTAGTTCCGGGAAGTTGTTTTCTTGGAAATAGGTTTTGACAATTTCAATTGTTGGCTTCTCGACTATGCTAGAAGTGACGATAAACTCTTCTTTCTTTTTTTCGCGGAACTTTTTTTCTTTCTCTTTTTCGGTTTCGGTTTTTAAATCAGAATTATTAATTTCTTCAATTTTTTTTGCTTGCTCGTTCAAGTTTGAAACGTTTTTATCGTTTGAAATGTTTATTTTGTTTATATAGTTTATAGAAGGTACTACTGCTTGTTCAGTACCTGTTTCACTACTGGTACAAGACTTGTTTAGAGCTTGTACTGAAACAGGTTCAACAAGTGGTTCATATTTTAGTTTTCTCTCACTTTTTGGAGCTGGTTTTAAATCTTCGGAAAAATTGAATAAAATTACATGACTTCCCTTAAATGGATTGTAGGACGGCTCGTAGTTGATGTAACCTAAACTGTGCAAGTTCTTCAGGCATTTGTGATAGGTAGCTTTGGAACTGATTTTGCTTATTCGCATTACCTCATCGCGATTGATACTTATTGGATTTTTGAAGCGGTTGCAGTTCCAAAACTGGAATAAGGCCATATAGAGGCTTACATGGGTTGGATTTAGTGCTTTGTCAATTACTACTTTTTCGAAGAAGCCGGTTAGGTGTTTGATGTAGTTCATTTGGAAGTATTAAGATTTGAGTATTAAGTATTAAGACAAGAACCTGAAACAAGTTCAGGTTGACAAAATAGAGTTTACTTAAAAAGAGTTGGTATTGCGTTCGTTTTGTTGGTGTTTAGTAGTTTGTCGATGTCGGCATTGTCGTAGTAGAGTGTGCCACCGATTTTGGTGTAGGTTAGGGTTCCGTTTATGCGGAGGTTTTGGAGTGTTCCTGGAGAAATGTTTAACAGCTTTCGGACTTCTTTGGATTTGAGCCACTGTTTTGTTTGTTGCGGTTTGGATTGAATGATTTCTTTTAAATCATTTAGAAGAAGACTACGAAATTCGTTTAAGTCTTCGCGAGTAATAATTTGCTCACGATACATTCGATTGTTGTTAGCGGAGTTCGCGAACCTGTCGGTTTCAATTGCCATAACTGATGTTTTAGATTGTTATGGTGCAAAATTGTATTGTTTGGTTGTTTTTATTTCAGAAGCAACTCCGAAGTGGAAAACAAATAACCTGTTATTTGTTTGTTTTATATTGCCTTTTATTATCCCATTTTTTCAAAATAGTTCAAAAGAATCGCCTTTTAATAAGACATTTTTAATAAAAGAACTCGAGAATTTTAAACTTTGTTAACCGATTGTTTATTTAATTCTTGAATGAAATAGGTAGGTGAAATTTTATTTCTATTGATAAATGCTTTTGTAAAAATTTGAGTGGAGCCAAAACCCGCTTCTTCAGCAAGCGCTTTGTTGGTGTAATTTCGGAATTTGTTCTGATTTTTTAATAGTTCAACTATATAGTCTATCTTAAGGTCGTTGATGTAATTGGTTAGTTTTTTACTTCTATATTCTGATATTATAATAGATGCATATTTTGTGTTGGTGTTTAGTATTGAAGCCATTTTTACAAGGCTCATGTCTTTTTCTAGGTATGTTCTCTTGGCTTCAAATTTTTGTAAGTTTCGCAAAATTTCATTTGTAACATCTGGGTTTATCTGGGCCTTGGTCTTGTTTGTGCTGAGGGATACTTGAGTGCTTGTTTTTGGAAGACCCATCATGATTTCATTGAACTTTTGCTTATCTCTTTTTTTAGATTTAAAATGCCAAACTGTAAGTCCTGTTATTGAAGCTGTCAAGAGAAAGAAAATGCTAGTATATATCCTTTTATTGACCATCATTTTCGTTTCGATTTCTTCTTTCGCATGCAGCAAGCTTTTGGTGTCAAAATCTTTGTGAATTTTATATGATAGGTATTTAAAATTTTTATAAAGTGTTTTGTCAATAGCGAGTAGTTTGTCTATGAACATTAATTGCTGTTGTGTATTATTATTTATACGATAGTACTCAATTAGTAGTTCGTAGTTTTCTCTTAAATCTGGACGGATAAAATTTTCAGTGGTAATTATTTCATCGGCTTTTAAGAAATAAGTAGCGGCTTTGCTTTTTTTTGGTTTGTTTCCCAATAACATTTGCCTAAGTAAAACCAAGTAATTGTTTGACTAACATAATCTTTTCTCTTTTCAATTTCTGGCATGGTTTCTTCTAAGAGTTTAATTGCCTTTTCGTACTTCATTAATTTATATTGATTAATACCTTCGGAGTTCTTAAAATAAGGAATCATTTCGTCATTTTCAAATTCTGCGGAGACTTTTAACCCTAGTAGATTGTAAAATGAACATAGATCGAATCTTCCAATTTGATTGTAGCACAAGGCAATTCCGTGAAGTGATTTAATATAGGCTGTCTCATTTTCTTCTCTAAAAAAATTAATGCACTCGGTAAATAATGAAATAGCTTCATCAAAATAACCAAGATAAAATTTTGTTTGGGCTATGGTATATTTTACTTTGTGAATTAAATATTGGTTCTTTGTTTTGTCTATATAACTATCCGCCAATAGATAACTGTCTAATGCTTTAGGGTACTCTTTATTGTCATAATAAGCAATTCCAATAGTTAGGTATGCTCCACCAATAGTTTCTGCGTTTTTTGTATCCAACGCTTTGTTCAACAAACTGTCCGCATAAATCATTCTAAATTTTTTCTCCACTAAGTGCATTAAGACTTTATATGCCTTTGCTTGTTGTTCGTTATTCTTATCTTTCTTAGCTTCCTCTAACCATGAATTTGCATAAAGAAATGCCTTAGCTGTATCTTTTTTATTCTTTGCCACTTTATTTTCAAGAAGAAGGTATTTGTTATTACTGAATTGAGGTGCCTCATTTTCATACTTGTTTTCTGCCATTATTGACATTGTCGTTAATAGCACTATTAGACAAATGGATTTTTTCATTTTATTAGACCAATTATAAAAATCAGAAAATTACCTATTAAAACAGCTTTTTGTTTAAGCAAAAATAAATGTACTAAAAATATTCAGAGTTTAATCACTTTTGAGTTTCTACCTCTTTTAGTATCCTTACTCTTATTACTATTTACTATCGATTTTAGTACTACTTGATTCTGGAATTGAACATTTCGAATTCTGTATCCCATGATGCAAACAGTTGCCGGGGTGATTCTGCCGTTCTAGATTTGTCGGGAATTCAATAGGCGTTTAGCCAACAAGTACTGTTCAAATTACCCGGGAAGCAAAGAACAGGTTTAAAAATTATCACTAACATTTAACACTCATTCCACATGAAAATTTACTATTTGTATTTCGTATTGGTTTTATTTGCTATTTCTTGTGATTCGCCAATTAGTGAACCAGAGATTGCTATTACTCCAAACAAAATTAGTCGTGAAACAAATGACTATCCCTTTAATCCCTCCAACTCTTTTGATAGTGCTGGGCAGATTCATAATGAAATTTTAACATCATACTATGAGCATAAACCTTTGCCTACTGAAACAGATAGCATTATTAGTTTATTTCATTTAAAAGCTATGTCGCATCCATTTTTTTCTTCCCCCAGTAGTTCTGTTACAACTCCTATTTTAATCAGCGATCTCCAACCTTTACTTGCCAATCCGAACGATGTGCTTTTACAATTTTTGGACTCTTCAACTCTCTCGGAAAAAGCAAAAATTAGTTTGAAGTATTATATTCAAGAATTGTTACTTGCCTCAGAAACTAGTGAAGATTATGCAACGATTTATGACTACATTATCAATTATGAAGCACAGGTTGAAGCCAACACAGACTATACTTCTAATGATAAAGCGATTATTCTAACCATTACTTCTATAACAAGGCATAGTGTTTACATTAAAAAAAAGAAACCAAAAAAGAATACAGATCCAGACTGGGATTGGCTAACGACCAATGTTATAGGCGCTGCTGCTGGTGCCAGTGGAGATGTGCATAAAGCAATTTACACAGCACTTATCGCTGGAATTATTGAGAACAGGTAATTTTTATAAAAGTGCTTTCGTTTAAAGGGCTGCCTATTTGGTAGCCTTTTTTATTCATCAGATTGTTCCATTCTTTTTAAAAGATTCTCTTTTAAAGAATTTAAAAATTTTGTCCGTTCTGACTTACGGGCACAAATTTCATAAAAAGTTCTGTGAAATTGTCCTATTTCAACGTTGAATATTTTTCCGAAACTATACGCAATTTCTCTGATCTCAGATGACCCATTATTGAAAACACCCTCTGAGTGAAGCGCATATATCAATTCGATTATTCCAACTTTGGAACCTGTCCATTTTAAACTTAAACTATCTGAACTTCCTGAACATTCACTTTTCTTTAGTATTTTAATTGTCTCCATTAAGTATTTTTGAAGATCCTTGTTAGCAATTAATAGTGCAATTCTATAGTCATAAAGTGTTGAGAAATTTTTATCAGCGTTAAAATAGTAACTATCCACAGAGAATTTAATGTCTTGACAGCTTCTTGAAAAATACAAATTGTCAAGATGTTGGTGTCCATTATTATAATATTTGTATAATTCATGATTTTCGCTGAAGAAATCTTCTCGTTTTTTTAATTCCTTATTATAATATTTTTTCAGTGCTTTTGAGGCACTACCAGGCTTGTTTCGTTCTATGTTGTATAGTTCATTGAAAAAAATAAGTTTGCTTGTTAATTTGGGTTTTATACTCTTAAAGAATTCTATTTCATCTTTAGCTTCAATATTTATTTGTTCTGAAAAAAAGAGTCTTAGTTTTTCTAAACCATCTTTAATAATTATTATTGCTTGATAGCAATATTCAATTGTATCACCGGACGTTTTGTTTTTAATTGACTCTACTTTTTGTTCGATTTCATTACACAAGCTTTCTGAAAAATTTCTCATCTTTTCAACTGATTAAATTACTGGACAAAACTATATACTGTACTTAATTTCAACAAATGAAGCTTTCTTTCATTCCAGAATTGCATAGTATATTTTTCAGAATTGCATACTTCTTTCCCCTTTACTAGAACATAAACTAGTGCTTAAACAAAGTAACAAATGGAAAACTGCATCCCTTTTTCTAACTATTCACAACATTTTGTAAATCAAACTTACTACCTAGTATTCCCGTGCATTCCAATTATAAAATAGTGTACTGTTTTTGATTTAGAATAATGTTTAATTCTAGAATTGAATACTATAATTTTAGTTTGCAATGGCATAATTTGATAGGTTTGTTGTCGGTACTCCCCTTTAAACTTCACCAAATAGTATCAAAATATATAACATGACAGTGCCATCTAACACAGAAAAAATTAAAGCTATTTATCAGCTGCTATTTGAAATGGCTACTGGAAAATTGTTGTTTTCAATAAAAGAGCCTGTTCAGACTGATGATGTTTATGACATTCTTATTAAAAATTTACAGACCATAGCTCATGAACTTAAAACATTAGTTTTAGAAGTAGGGATGGTACCTCCTTATTATCCTTATCAAAACATCACCCAACTTTTGTTTATTTTAGATAGTAAACATCGTCTTCTAAATTTTAATCTGGAAGTAGTTCGTTTGATGAAGTATAGCTCTGTACAATTGCTAAACCATTCGCTTGAAGATTTCATCGATACCCGTTCGCAAGCTAATTGGAGCGCAATACAATCTGAACTTCAAAACAATGACTCATTTTTTACTTCCTTAGAACTTGTTTTTCTAACTCAAGACCAGCAAATTGTTCCTTTATACTGTAGCATTTCGAGATTAATTGCTTCGGACTTTATTCTTGTTACTTCCATTTCTACGTCCATCACTCCAATAGAAAACAAACCCTTTGGTCGTTTGCCACTTGATAATGATGAAGTAGAAACGCTACAGAAATTGCATGATTATATTTTGGAACATCTTGATGAACCTTTGCCTACTTTAAAGGAATTAGCAAGAATGTTTGGTAGTGAAGCGCATAAATTAAAAGTTGGTTTTCGAGCACACTATAGTAGTAGTGTGTATCATTTTTATCATGAAGAACGGCTAAAAAAAGCCCATTTATTGATTACTCAGACCTCCATTTCTTTAAAAGAAGTAGCCTATTTGTGTGGATTTACTAGTTATATTAATTTTTACAAAGCCTTTAAAAAGTACTACAGTTATCCACCAAGTCGTTTAAGTCGTCCCGATTCATTGCGCTAGTAAAACTCTCTAGCTTCTTAATTGAATATCGAAATGCCTGATTTGCATATTTTTATAAAAAATAATTTTTGAATTTTACCACAGTTATTATCAAAATAATTTTGAAATGAAGCTTTCCACTACCTTAAGAAGTCATTTAATTTACATTGTAGCAATGCTTCATATCGTGCTTTTCACTTATGCGGCGTTGAGTAAGGTTCGTGATTTCCACACTTTTCAAGTCCAGTTGGGACAATCCCCATTACTAAGCGCCTTTGCCGAGCCTGTGTCTTATATAGTTCCAACTGCAGAACTACTTATCAGCCTTATGCTTTTACTACCCCGATTTCGATACTTAGGGCTATATGCCTCATTCATCATGATGATGGTCTTCACAGCTTATATTTTCATAATGCTCCACTTTAGTCCTTTTACACCTTGTTCTTGTGGCGGAATACTAGATAATATGGGATGGAATGAACATTTAATTTTTAATATTGCTTTTAGTATAATTGGGGTATTTGGACTTTTATTGCATAAGCGGACACTAGCTTACAAAATGCGAGTTGCGTTACTGGGACTGATAACTTTCCTTAGTTTTTGTTTGGTTACGACTCTTTTTTTATTCTCGGAAGAAACAATTCATTACAATAACAATTTTATTCGTCGCTTTCCTAAGCATCCAACCTCTAGTAAAAAAACCATCGAGCTTTCCTACTCTTCTTATTATTTGGCAGGTTACGACTCAAAACACATTTATCTGGGCAATCGAACTGCGCCCTTGCTGGTCACTATTTTTGATCTTACTCTAACCAAAAAACGGGAAGTTCGAATCAAATTGCCTGATCTAAAATTATCTTTCCGAGCACCCCGTATGTATGTTCGAACCCCTTATTTTTATTTTTCTGACGGTAGTGTTCCATGTGTTTTTCAAGGAGATACCTTGGACTGGAATGCAAAACTAAAAATGTTTGGTAAAGCTTATTATACTGTTTTTAGACCAATAAATAAAGATAGTGCTGTTATTAGAGCCATCAGTTCCAAAACAAAAGAAAATGCACTTGGTGTACTTTCATTTAATTCAGGCATAAGGGTAAAACTAAACAATAACCTATTACAAAAACAGATAGATGGCATTTTTGACACTGATGGAATACTCCTTTATAATTCACAGATAGGAAAGATTATTTATACCTATTATTACCGAAATCAATTTATCATTACTGATTCACGATTCCGTTCGACTACCATTGGAAAAACAATTGACAGCGTAAGTCACGCTCAAATTCAGGTAGCCTCTATAAACTCAAATAATACAACTACGTTATCCAAACAACCGTTGACTGTAAACAAGCTAACGGCTACTTATGGAAACTATTTGTTTGTTAATTCTGCTTTAATGGGGAGATTTGAACCCAAAATTATGTGGACTCGTGCTTCTATAATTGATGTCTATGATTTAAAAGAAAATGCTTATTCATTTAGTTTTTATATCTATGATAAACAAGGAAGGAAAACCGATGAATTTGTTGTTGTAAATGACAAAGTTATCTCTCTAAACGGTAAGTTTCTTACTGTAGAGGAATTTAAAACAGATTACTACACGCCTTGGAATACAGTAAGATAAACTTTCAAGGGTATAAAATATACAGCGCAGTATCAGGGAAAGACCGAAAACCTGAAATAGAGTAGGTCATTAATATTTAATTTTTAACATTATGAAAACGAAAATTTTAAAATCCGTTTTTTCATTTGTTGCAGTGGCCTTTGCCGTGTTTGCAACATTTGCTTTTTCACCTTCAGCTAAAAATGCTGATGTAATTGATGTTTGGGGGCATAATCCTCTAGAGGATTGTGACATTACCAGTGTACTATGTCAAGACCAGGATAATAACCAAGCTTGTAAAAATACTGCTGGTGTTGATTTATTTGGTATGAGCAGCGAAACTGATTGTACCATTGAATTGTACAGAAAAGTCACTCCTTAAAAAAAAGTGCCGGATTCCAACAAAGGTTTCCGGCATTTTAATTTTTTTTGTCATTTCTTTGAACTTTCTGGTTTTAAATAGTGATCAAACCAGTCCTTGGTTCTGATTGTTAAATCGCGCTGTACACTGGCTGTCTTGATGGTATGTCCTTCCTTAGAGTACACGATAAAGACGTTTTTCTTCTCTAGTCGTCTAAATGCCATATGAAACTGGGCACCCTCCATCCAATACACAGCACCATCATTTTTCCCAGCCCAACTCAATAAAGGCGTGGTGCATTTTTCTAGGTTGGGTAAAGCTGAATTTCTTTGATAATCGTTCCAATCATCAAAAGGTGAAAAACCCATTCTCATTTGTTGTGTTTCATACTTCCATGCATTTGAACGTCTAGCTTGTGCCAAATAGGTAAAGTAACTCGAAATCATATTGCTAAGAGCAGAACCTGAAACTGCTGCCGCGAAAATATTAGTTTGGGTAATGATAAAATTAGTTTCATAGCCTCCAAATGAATGACCTATAATACCAATATGGTTCTCTTCCACAATATTTAATTTCTTAACAGTATTGACCGCCAATTCAACACACTCCAACGCAGAAATTCCTGGGCTTCCTACTTTATAATGAATATCAGGAAAGAGTACTAGATACCCATCCAAAAAGTAATTTGAGGCCGCAAATCCAATTGGGCCATATTCTGTTGGAATACTATATTGATGAAAACCATCTGACAATTTTTCATAAATATAAACTACCATTGGATACTTCCTCCCAGGAACGTAATCAGAAGGTTTGTATAGAATGCTTTTTAACGGCATTCCGTCCTTATTTTTATATTCTAATAACTCTGCCTTTCCCCATGAATAATACTCTGCAAATTGATTGGATTGAAAAACAAGTTTTGCAGGTTGGTTGCCTTTAAAATGCACAATTTTTGGAGGATTAACAGCCGTTTGTTCTATAAAAATATAATCGTCTGTGTGCTCTGCTTTTTGCAGTCTGCTTTTACCCGAATTTCCGAATATCATTTTTGAGACTGAAAGGTCTGGATTCATCCTATAGTAGCCGCTTTCACCATTACCAGACCTTGCAACTACTATTAATCCTTTGGAAAAATCAATGTTTCTAACGAAGTACTCGTCTTTATCCTGTGTTCTCACTAATGGATATAGTTCCTCGCACAATCTAAATTGCACATTCGTCTCTTTCCCACGTGTAATCCTTCGTGCAGAATAATCAAGGATATTAATAAGCCACATGTCGAACTGATCATATACTATAAAGTACTTTTCATCAGCCGACCATCCTGGGCTTATATATGGATAAGCAGGTCCAGGTACTTGGTGTTCCTCATTAGAAACTAAAATGGGGATAGTTGCTGTTACGTTTTGATGAATCCCTTTTTGCATATCATACACCCACCAATTACTGTCTCGAAAATAATATATATAGTTGCCTTTTGGGGATACTCCAGTCAATCCTGGTGCAGTAGATTGCTTGGTTAGCAATACACTTTCCTCACCAGTTTTATTGTTCTTCAAATAAAAATCAGCTGGAGCTACCTGCTCATATTGTGGTTCATACTGCTTAATATTATAACAAACCGAATACTTACCCTTTATTGTAAGCATCACATTGGGACGTATGTTGGTGCCTATAAAGTCAACTTTATTATTATTGGGCTGCCATTGCGCCATTTTGTTTAAGGTGTTGGGGTTTCCATACACTTTATTCCATCCGTATTCATACGGAGTTTCTGAATCCCAAATTTCAAAAGGCTCGTTAACGTCTTTCTTTTTTGGTTCGCTGTAGTAGAAAAAAACTTGACTGCCGTCCGATGAAAATTTCAAAGGAGATTTTCCTTCCCCAAAAATCATCTGACCTTTCAATTCTGACGTCATAATAGGATTTAAGCAACTTATTTTATGGTTTGACAAATTGTAATAATAGACTTTGTGCGAGCGATTACCATTCTCGTCAGTAAATGGTTCGAGAAAACTAATCGCATTAGAGTTCTCATTCCAAACTATTTTTTTATAGCCAGACTCTGTTTCTTCAACTGCTAATGGCAGTGTGTCAATTTTTTTATTATCAACTATGTATAAACAACTCTTTGTAGCAATAGCCACCTTACTGGATTTAGCCATTGAAAATTCAATACATTCCTGAAACATCATATCTTTACCCGTTCCTAGATCAACCAAAACTAATTTTTGGTCTTTTTCATCCTTACTTAAAATGGCTAATGTTTTTTCAGAAAATTCAAAATCAATTACTCGGGTGTATGATTTCCTTTTTCCTGAATCTAAATTCAATAGAGTGAGTACTGCGTTATTTCCAACCGTGGCAAAGTACTTACCGTTTTTACTAAATATGGAATTACCCGTGTCTGCAAATGCCGTTTTTTTACCAGATTTGATTTGTTGTATAAAAGTGGTATCTGCTCCATAGTCATAGTTCAGCGTGTAGCTTACCCATTTTCCATCGGGAGATAATCTTTCATCAAGAATGGTACTCCATTTGGCATAATCACTGACAGTAACGGGTTTTTTACTTTCTTGGCTAAAAGATGGTACCGCCAAAAGAAGCGGTACCATTATAAAACAAACTATTTTTTTCATCTAATACCCTGGGTTTTGTGGCAGTAGGTTGCTATTGAGTAAAAGTTCAGAAGCTGGGATAGGAAGCAACACCTGTGTACTTTCCCAATTGGGAGCAATAGCATTCATCACTTCGTTGGCTTTGCCAGTTCTCTTTAAGTCAAACCAACGGTGTCCTTGTTCTGTAAACAACTCAAAGCGTCGTTCCTTTGCCACAGCCTCAAGTAATTCCTCTTGCGTAACGGCAGTGGTAGGAGGCAATTCGGCTCTTAGTCTTATTTTGTTAATATCTGTTTGTGCTGCCACTATGTTATTGATGTGCGCATATGCTTCAGCTCTAATAAGATGCTGTTCGGCTAAACGGAACAAAATTGTATATTCTTCTGAAGTACCCGTAGGACCAGTCTTCTTATATTTATAGGATGAGTACCATGGTCCTCCGGTACCAGTTACTGTACGAATCCATTGTGCACGACGGGCATCACCCGTTTCAAATGCAGCCACAAACAAAGGTGATAGAAATGGTTTAGATGGTGGTCCACTAGAGAAAATAAATGTGCGCCCATCCTTAGTGTTTACGCCAGGCGTTCCAGGATGTAGTGCCAATATCGTAGCTGTTGATTGACGCAAGAATTCACTTGATAGATTGGTTACCCATGTATATGCAGGATTATCAATAACTTCTGTTGCTTTTGTAATTGCATTATCCCATTCCCCACGGTACAAAAATACGCGGGCAAGAAACGCCTTAACTACCGCCTTGTTTGCTCTCACTCTTTCAGAAGTTGGGTAAGCTTCTGGTAGTAGTGTTTCTGCTAACAAAAGATCCACCGTTATTTTTTGCCAAACTTGTTCGGCAGGCGTTTTAGAAATTACTGCATTAGCAGAATAATTTGTTGAGGTTACATACGGAACATCGCCAAAAAGGTTTACTAAATAAAAATGCAGGTACGCTCTTAAAAAGTAGGCTTCGCCAGAGAGTCTGTCTTTCTGTTCCGTGGTTAATGTAGTAGAAGAAGCAACTCCTTCTAAAATCAAATTTGTTGCGTATATCTCCGTATAGGTATTTTTCCACAATGGCGTTATTAGGCTGTTGGATGGCACAATCGTATGGTTGTAAAACTGTAGTATTTCCATATTGGCCGCTGTGAATTGCATTTCGTCTGCGTAGGTAGAAGAAAGAACGGAAAGCGCACCTAAGGTTCCGCTCACCATCCCTAATTCTCTCATGTGTGCATAAATATCCGATATGGCTGCGTCAGCTGTGACAATATCTTCAAATACAGCGGGTGTAGTGAGTTGTGATTGTGGTGTTTCTACTTCAATATAGCTTTCGCAACCTACTACCCAAAACGACAGTATTGCTAGTAAATTTTTAAAAATAGTTGTTTTCATAATTGTGTATTTTAGGTTAAAATGCAAGTTGTACACCAAAAGTAAATTGCTTTAATGGTGGTAATGAGGACATTGATTGGTTTTCAGGATCTACCCCTTTGAATTTTGTAAACGTGAAAAGGTTTTGACCTTGAATGTAAACCTTACCATTGAAAATTTTTGACCACGTTGAAGGTAGGGTATAGGAAAGGCTAATGTTCTTCATTCGAATATATGACGCATCGCCATAAGCAGCATTGCTATCCAATAAATTATAATAGGCTATCACAACATTGCTGTTTAATCCAGTGGAATATAATTGCGCTACCGCGCTATTTCCATTTTGCGGAAAATGATTTGCCATTTCCGAAGGTTGGTTAGCCAATGTTCCTGCAATTGGTGTTGTTGATTGATAGTTTCTCCCTTGTTGACTTACAAATTGCAGTAGGCAATCCAATGCCCAATTTTTGTACACAAATTGATTGGAAATTCCACCAAAATATTTAGGCGATGTATCGGCAATTGCTCTTCGGTCTTTATCGGGCGTTATTTGTCCATCACCATCAAAATCGCGAAATGTGTATGTACCCGTAGTTGGATCAATGCCTGTGAAATCATATACCTTTCTTATAAATAATGATTCTCCTAACACTAATAGATTTGCATAGGTAGAGGTTTCAAGATTTGGAAAAGCTATCAACTTGTTTTTAGGAACGGTAAGATTAAAGTTGGTCGTCCAAGAAAAATCCTTTAGTTTTATGTTCCACGTACGCAATTCGAATTCAAAACCGGTATTTTCTACTGTAGCATTAAAATTGGACTGAATTGTTGGAAAACCTGTGGTTCCTGGTAATGGAACACCAATAAGCTGATTTGATGAACGATTTTGGAACCATGCCGCTGACAAAAATATTTTGTCCTTTAAAAAGCCTGTTTCAATAGCTAGTTCTAGTTTTTTATTTGATTCCCAACTGAAATCAGGATTATACAATCGTGACGGCGTTAAACCTACCACACCGTTATACAAATAAGGAGAAAGTTGGTAGGTATCTAAGTATTGGTAATCTCCGATTTGGTCATTTCCTGATGTTCCGTAGCTTGCTCTAAGTTTACCAAAACTTAGCAGTTTATCTTGTTGATTAAAATACTTTTCGTTAGAAAAAATCCAAGCAGCACCTACTGCACCAAAATTCGCAAAACGATTCGCAGGACCGAAACGGCTTGAACCATCTCGACGTCCTGTGATATTAAGGATGTATTTCTCATCCCAATTCAGGTTTACTCTTGCAAAAACTGCGTTGTATTTGTATTCATTAGTTTCGTGACTTATTACCTTTATAGTACTTGCTGCTGCTAGGCTATTTATAAGTGCGTCGCTTGGGAAACCAGAACCCGATTGTGCCAGCTTCGTTGTCTTTTGGCTTTGAAAAGTTGTACCGACAAGCACGTCAGTCTTCAAAGCACCCCATTTTTTTTGATACTGTAGTTGTGGTTCAAAAATATACGATTTTCCGTTTCCATTGGATACCATCAATAGTGCTTCGTGCGTGGAAGTGTCAAACGGACTGTAGCTGCTTAGTGGGGTGGTTACGCTTTGTGACGTTCTGGTGTCGTTAAATCCTAAACTTGCTTTTGCTTCTAATCCCGTTGCCATTTTATAAGTTAGCAATGCATTGGCAATAAGGTTTTGATTGGTCATAAGGTATTTGCCTTCTAACGGTGCTAATGGATTTACAAATGTTCCATTTTCCCAATTTAGGTTTCCTTCTTCATCAAAAAGTGCAGGAGCATTTGGCGCTAAAGAATAGGCTCTAGAAGTAAGGTCACGACCGGGCAACGTGTTTTTGTCTTCAATATAGTCGGCAGTAACGTTTAAACTAAAGCGATTGTCTGTGGACTTATGCGTTATTGAACTGTGGACGGCACCTTTACCATAGTCATTGTTTCCGGGGAACACAGTTGTTTCTTTTCTGTAGGTTCCGCTTAGGAGGAATTGTGTATTGTTACCGCCACCCGACACAGAGGCTTGCGCATTTGTAATGTATGCTCTTCCCCCGATTAATTCTTTTCTCCAGTCTGTATCTCTTGTTTGATCCCATGTTCCATTAATGTCATAGGCACTGGCTGGATATGTTGCAACACCATCATTTTCGAAAGCCTCCGTCCTCATGGCGAGGTATTGTTGTGTATTCATCATGTCAAGATTTCGAGCTACTTTGCCTATCGTTGAGAAAAAGTTAAGGTTAAGCCTTGTGCGGTCGAACTTTCCTTTTTTGGTTGTAATCAAGACCACGCCATTGGCTCCCCGGCTCCCATATATTGCAGTAGCATCGGCATCTTTAAGCACCTCAATGCTTTCGATATCGGCGGGATTCAAGATGTTTAATGGGTTGTTTAAACCCGAGATTGCGGCTGCAGAGACTGTTGCGTCACTAAGCGATTGCGACGAATAAGGCACACCATTCACCACATATAGCGGATCATTCCCTTCGTTTCGAATGCTGTTTCTCCCACGCACCTGAATGCCAAAACCACCTCCTGGTAGTCCTGAGTTTTGCGTAATATTGACCCCTGCCATACGACCTTGCATGGCGGCCAGCACATTGCTTACGGGTTGTGTTTCTATATCTTTAGCCGTAATCTTAGCAATACTACCCGTGCGTTCTTTTTCTTTGACGGTATAATAGCCCGCATTGATGGTTACTTCTTTTAATGAAGTGGCATCTTCCGCTAATAGTATTTGTAAATGGGTTTGATTGCTGATTGCGGTTTCTACCGTTTTGTATCCCAAAAAGGAAAAAACGAGTACATCCCCTGTGGTTGCTGCTATGGTAAAATACCCGTTTTGGTCTGTCAGTGTTCCTAACGCTTTGCCTTTGATGGTTATGGCTACGGCAGGAAGTGGCCCATTGGCATCGCTCACGATGCCCGTGATTTGTTGTTGTGTTTGTTGCCTCTTTGTTAGAGGACTTGCGAAAGAATGCATACTGCACAGCACTACTACTAGAAGCTGCGTGCATTTAATTGCTTTCTTTTTTAGGATAAATGAAAATTTATTCATAAAATTGATTGGTTAAATGAAACATTGGTTTTGTTTGTCTAGGGTTCTCTATTCGACCGGTAAGAAGAGTTAGAGGCCCTTTTTTTTATTAAGTTTAGTTGTTTTAATTCCTCATAGGCATTTTTTTAAGTTAGACTTCTTTTTTTTCTTATTACCTACGGACGCAACTAACTAAACCCAATTATTAGGCGCCCGCAGGCTGGTATAAGAAAAGACATGTTGTGCGATTCTTTTAAAATGAAGAGTGCTTGGAATACTAAGATGAGGTTCCCGCCTTCGCGGGAATGCATAAAAAAAGGCGCAGAACTCAGCTTATTGCCTTAGAGGTACTGGTATACCGATGCAACAATAAGTGAGCCCACGCCATTAAGCGTGAGCATCTTACTTATCATCTCGTTGCAAAAGTACCAGTTTTCTAAGGCGAGATTCAAAGCGAATGCTTCAATATTGTATTTGAAGAATCGCAAATTTATGTAAACGACCGCAATATACATAATTATTTTTAATTACGCTCGAACGACCGTGATTTTTTATTACTTAAACTTTTTCTTTGTTACTATGATGGAAGTTAATAGCAAAATATGCGGATACATTACCAAAGAATGGTTGAATCCTTGGTTAAAGGATGGTAAATCACAAACTGCATTTGCTAATGCTCATAATGTTGAAGAAAGTACTATTAGGAAGATAAAAGGAGCAAAAAAATATCGAATTCCAGTTGAAACATTAGAAAAAATTTGTGAAGCTCGAAATCTAAAGCTTTCAGAGTTTTTTAAATTAATTAACCTCTAATTGAGTCTGGTCGATATATCTAATTGGCCATCGGGCAACCAAAGATTCGTTCCTATTGGAAAACGAATTAAAAAAGTAGTGCTGCACCCGACTTCTTTTGATTTATATTATTTCAAAGAACCAAAAGAAAAATACCCTTGGGAGTTTTGGAATGAAATTATTGCGTATGAGGTTGGAAAAAAGTTAGGATTTAATGTTTTAAAGTATGAACCTGCTATTTTAGATGGAATAGGTGGATGTCTATCTAAATCAATGACAGAAGATTTTACTCAAGAATTAATTCATGGACAGCAAGTATTACTGAGGATTTATCCTGAATTTGAGACAAAGAAAGGAACTGACCATACTTTTCAACTTGTTGAAAGTTTTTTCAAATCTATGAACGAAGAAGAGCATAAATTAATAATAAACGATTTTATTGAAATGCTTGTTTTTGATGCTATTATAGGAAATAGAGATAGACATCAACAAAATTGGGCTATTATAAGAGAGATTAAAGTACAAATAAGAACCGGTAAATATTTTAGTTTAAAAAAACAAACAAATTTACCTATCATTACAAGAACTGTTCGTTTTTCTCCTCTTTTTGACAACGGAAATTGTTTAGCCTATAATATTATTGAAGAAAATTTACATAATTTTATTGATGATGAAAATAAATTAGACAAATATTTATTTGGTGAAAAAGCTGTATCACACCTAAAATGGTACGGTGCGGCAATGCCACATATAGAATTACTTAATCATATATCAAAAATATATCCAGAAGTAGTTCTAAAATCTATTATAAGAGTTGAAAGTCTTTTTAATGAAAATATAATTAATGATATTGTTTTAAACATAGATAATGGTACTATCTTTGCAGATGAAATATATAGCCTTTCTCCAAAAAGAAAGGAGCTAATAAGTAAATTAATAACAACAAGAACGAAACGCCTTATACAAGCATTCTTGTAATATGATATTAAAAAAAATCTATTTAAGTTGGAGACCAGGAAAAGGAGATGGTCGCTATTTAGTAGGTGTCTTTTCAAGAGAAAATTCATCTGGAGATGATATTTTGTTTAAATATCAAGCTGATGAAGTTGTAAAAGCTAAAGAAAAAGGATTTTATAACTATCCAGAGTTTCCTGATTTTGATAAAGAATATCGTACCAATTTGAAAACAGCACTTTCATTGAGATTGATGCCTAAAACTAGAGCTGATCGAAATAATTATTTGTCTTTTTGGAATGCTAACGTCAATGGTTTAGATTGGTTTGATGAATTAGGCTTTACTCAGGGAGAATTAGCAACAGACACTTTTGAATTTCTTGCTGAGTATCCAAAAAAACATAATGGCATAGGAATAAACTTTGTGTCAAGTGTTGCAGCATTATCTCATCTAAAATTAGCAACTGACTGTGTCAACATCGGAGATAAATTAAGGTTTGAACTTGAACTAGAAAACAAATTTGATAAATCAGCTGTAAAGATTTTCAAAAGAAATGATTTTATTGGCTATGCCAAAAGAGGTCATAACTTATTCTTTCATAAAGTCAAAAATGATGAAATAGACATCAGAGTAACAAATCTCGAAAAAAATGGAAAAATGAATCAGATTTATTTTTCTGTAAGAGTTTTTAATTAAATGAAAAGATGCCTAGCGCATCTTTTTTTATTCCCAAAAAGCTTAGTTAAATTCCCAAATTGCATACTTGTTAAAAAATTAAAAAACATATTTTGAATAAAAATTTCAAAATATGGAGTGGTATGAAATTGTAATCGCAATACCTATAATAATTAGTGGTGCTTACATCAGAGGTAAAATCTATAAGCATAAAAAGAACATACATTATAATGATAGTTGGAAGAATAGGAAAAAATGAACGATGCTAAGAGGAGTCTTTTTTTTTAAAATTCATAATCAAAATAGCATTATATTAGCTTCTTAAAATCATTATTTTAGATGGACAATAAACAATCTGATAAATTTTTCAGAAATTATAATTCATGGGTTTCCGGGAATACTTTAAAATTTGGTAACTTAACGAACCAAAGAGTGGTTCCTGAATTCGTTAATTCTATCAAAAGATTATATTATAAATTTGGTCATACTACAATAATATTAGACTTTTCTGAGGTAACTAAAATCTACCCTTACCCTACAGCAGCAATAGCAGGATATATTCATTATTTCAAACATGAACTAGGCCTCACATTTGAATACGAAAATATTCCTAAATACCTAAAAAACATTCACTTTTTTGAACCAATTGAAGTATCAAAAACTACTATTAATAAGAATGATAATTGTTTAGACAAAATATGGTTATTTAAAGACTCTAACGAAGTCCACCAACTAGTTTATGGAATACTCGGAAGTATCAGGACATCCATAGAATGTGAAGCGGGAATAATTGATGCCTGCACATGGGGATTAAACGAAATAATGGATAATGTAATTCAACATTCGGAGGCAGAATGTGGCTTTGCAATGGCAGCAGTTCATAAATCAACTAAAAATATCAATATTTGCATTTTTGACTATGGTATTGGTATTTACCGTTCATTAAAAAAATCAAAATACCATAACCCTAAAAATGCACCCGATGCAATTTCATTAGCAGTGCAAGAAGGAGTCACACGAGATAAAAAGATAGGTCAAGGAAATGGAATGTGGGGGCTCTACAACATAGTAACACTCAACTCGGGTATGATGAGCATTATATCAGGCAAGGGAGGTTTAAGCCTCGTAAAAGGAAATATGAGAACATTTCAGGAAATACAAATGTTAAGTTCAACTCAGCAAGCTACAACTGTAAATTTTAACCTCAATTTAAACAAAGAAATATCCATAAAAGAAGCCCTCAACGGTAGCGAACTTGTAGATATGTACATAGAAAATATGGAAGACGAATACGATAGAATTATTTTCAAAGTAGCAGATGCAACCTCTGGCACAGGAACAAGACAATCAGGATTAAAAATAAAAACAGAAGTAATCAATCTTTACAAAAAAACAAAAAAACCAGTAATTATTGACTTCGCGGAAATTGGAATTATTTCATCATCCTTCGCTGATGAATTTATTGGTAAATTAGTGGTAGAACTGGGTTTTTTTCAATTTCAAAAAATCTTTACACTAACAAATATGAATACTACTATACAAACAATCGTTCAAAGATCTTTAAGTCAAAGAATGGCACAATCATTGTAAAATCGAACTATCAAATATCTATTAATTTAAAGATAAATTTATACTTAAATGTAATAATTCAACCCAAAAGTTATACTTATAAGTATATTTTTTAACATTAATGTAGCATTTATATCTATTTTTTTATATACATTTGCAACCAAGATTTTCTCTAAGAGATGATATGTATATAAACGCTCTGAATTTCTTAACTATAGTGGCTACTAATAACAAAAAATACTGGCTCCCCAATTGGGAGCCTTTTTTTATTCCAAAAACACGTAGTTAAATATCTGAAATGCATAGACCAATAACTTTCTAAAGTCTATTTTGTTCCTGTTTTTAAGATTTAAACTATGTAATGGTGGGAGATAATTGGGTTGGCTATCGTTATAGTTTTTGGTGCGTTTGTCCGGAGTTATGTTTATAAGAATAAATATAAGTGGCGGAATGATAGTTGGAAAAGTAGGAAGAAATAGAGATGCGAAGGCATCTTTTTTTTGTTTTTATAGGAAATTGAAAAACGGGTATTTATACGTATTGAGAATGTGATGAAAAAGGGTTACTTTGGTGTTTTTAAAATATATTTTATGGGATTGTGGAAATCCGTAAAATAATTATTCGGAAATGTAATTCCTTTACAGCTAATCTTTAAAATAAATATTATGGGAACAACAGTCGGAAACGTATTAATATCTTATGATATTGACAAGCTTCACACACAGGTAAAAACAGCTTTAGAAAATTTGGGTTATCATGAAACTTTTAAAAACTCAAATGACTCTAAGATTTATCAATTGCCAAACACAACAATGTGGCATGCAAAAAAATCATCAGACCAAGCAATGAATGATTTAAAGACAGTATGCAGTAATAACGGAGTTAAGCTTGAAAAAGCTGTAACGGTTAAAGCAACTGAATTTGTAGGATTATAAAACATTTTAGCAAGCAATGCTTATTAATTAAAGTAGGCATTGCTTATTTTTATATGCTGGCCTTAATCGCAGATATTCTAGAACATTTTAATTCCGAAAAGTATTATTATCTATTTTTATTGAAACATTTTATATAGTTATTATTTCTTTTTAATTTGGGATAATAATAGTTAATAGTTTGTAGTTGTTGGAGGTGGTTTAACTTTTTATTTAAAGTGTTTTTTTAGTTCATCTGATTGAAATAATAATTCCATTTCGCACATTGCTTTTATTGGATTTTGAATGTCAAAATTTCCAAGAGCAATTGAATTTTCAATAGCTGTCTTTATTTTTGGTTTTAATTTCAAATAAATATCATCATTTTGTTTTGTAAAGTATTTTTGTGTTTTTTCGTAACTCTTTAAGTGTTTTTTTAGTTGTACTTCTGCACTTGAACAGGTGTTGTAATATTTTGATGTTTTTTCAAAATGGAGTAGAAACCAAAACTCTATGCAAGGATTATTAACAATTACAGCGACATTTGGATAATTTTTAGCAAGGTCTGTTTTGTATTCGTTAAAAACTTTGAGCGGTGATTTTTTCCCTTTTGGAGCTTCGTTTTCTTCTTTTATAACGCTATCTAGGTCGATAATCCAAAATACTTTTGTGAACTCTTTATTGGACAAATCGCAAACCATTTTGTATTGCTCTTCTACACTTTTTTTGTTTGGAATTTCCGGTTTTATGCTTACACGAATATCTCGTTCATTCCTCTTTAGCATTTGCAAATACCAAACTTCTGTTTCTCCGTCAACCACAAGAGCGAATGAAGGGTTTGTTTTGGTTATGATTTTTTTGGACTTTCTCATAGACTTAAATCAATGAAAGTGTCGCCCAAGTTGGGTGTTCCACTTAATTTACCGCTTTTGTATGCGTTTAAAACATTAGTTGTGTTTCGCACTACAGAACTGTCAAAATCAATTAAAGAATAAAGTTCTGTTGAGCAACTTTCTTGTTTGTCTGTGAACCATATTGCATCATTTCTGAAAATGTCTTTGTTGTCTAAAATTTCTCTGTTATGTGTAGTTGCGATTATTTGAGAAGTTTTAGCATTCAAAAGAAATGAGAGAATGAAATGCAAATATAAATCAGGGTGCAAAGAAGCCTCCAATTCATCAATTGGAAATGCAGTTGAATTTTTGATTAATAAAGCTAATAAACCAGCAAATCCGTAGTAACGTCTTGTTCCTTGCGACTCTAATTCTAAAGGCAATGTGTATTTAGTGTTATTTACGGTATGTTCAAACTCAATATTTACAGCTGTTAATTTTCCTTTTTCTTGTAATTCCTTAATTTTTTCACCAGGAGCTTTTATCTGCTTCTTTAAAAACTCAATAAAATCATCAGGAATATCTTTTTCTTCTTCCTGGATGATAATGTCTGATATATTAAAGTCCGCTTTCTTTAAAATGGATACAACATCCGCTTTAGCAATTTCGTTGTTATCGATTCTTGAGGTTACAAATCCCTCTAATTCTGTTCTTGTATAGACTAATGGACTTAGGTAATTTTCAAACCATTCAACAACTTCTTGTAATTCTTTGAGATCAATATTTGTTTTTAAATATCCACCAAGTACAGTGTTGTTCCATAACGTATTAGCTTCTAAAGTTTTTTCAAAAACCTTGTCGGCCGAAATTTTACTACCAAATGCTATTTCGGTAAATTGATTTGACAAGTTCGTTTTTCTTTTAAAGACGTTGGCTTTGTTAGGATTGTGAAAATATAATTCCTCAGTTACAATTGCTTTTTTGAAAAATTCAACTTCATAAAAGTATTTAATATTATTTTGAAAAAATTCAATGGAAATAATAGAGTTTTCTTTTGGCGTTTTTGCATCAAAGAGGAAAGGATTGAAATCTAACTCATTTGTCTTTTTACTCTCTGGTTCAAGAACAATGTCTCTAAGAAAATCAAGAGCTTTTAAAATTGTAGTTTTTCCAGATGCGTTCGCACCATAAATTAAGGCAAGTTTTAAAATTCTTTGCCCGCCAAAATTCATAATATATGCATCTTCAAGATGTGTCGATTTGTCTGCCTCAAATGAAAGTGTTTGTTTGTCTTTTATTGAACCAAAATTTTGAACACTAAAATTAATAATCATTTTTATCTCCTTTTTTGTAAGTTGATTACAAATATAGGAATAAAAATTATTAATTGATTACTTTTGTATATTAATTTGTAAGTTGATTACAAATCTAAGGTCTTTTGTTGTTTTTTTTATTAAAATTTCAATTGTTGGTCGTTGTGTTTGTAACTTGCTAGCATGATTGATTCAGTATTTATCGGATTTTATTATTATGCTTATTTTATTTATATCTTTGATATCTAACCAATTAAATTTTAAAATCATGGCACTTAAACCCGGACCAAAAAGAATAGCAGACTCCACAGGAAAACCAGATAGACGTCAGCGAGATAATAAAGATACACCTGGTAATACACCTTCTTTAAAGCCACCTGTGCCGAAGAAGAAATAATAAATGATAAAGATGCTAAGGCATCTTTTTTTATTCCAAAAAAGCATAATTAAATTCCCAAATTGCATACTTTTTAAAAAATTAAAAAACATATTTTGAGTAAAATTTTCAAAATATGGAATGGTATGAAATTGTAATCGCAATACCTGTTATGATAGTTGGTGTTTACATCAGAGGTAAAATCTATGAGTGGAAAAAGAATGTGTATTATAATGATAGTTGGAAGGATAGGAGGAAATAAGAAGTTTCTAAATCAATTGATTAAGAGTAAAGAAGATTATTTTACGTCTAAAATAAATGATTTGTATTACCTAATAAAGCTAAAGGAATAATCATTGGAAATTAAGGATTGGATAAAAGCTGTGTGATAATTTTTAAATTGTAAATGATTCAGATTTAGATACCGAAATTATTAATCAAAACTATAATTCAAACTATTTTTCAAGTCTAAAGAGAAATTATATTAAAAAAGATTTTCAATAGATTATTTACTATTGTATTAAAGTAGTTTTGATTTAAATTATTTTTATCATTTTTGTTTGGAAATACACTAAAGCTCAAAATGAATTATTTTTTTTAACGATAAGTTTTTAATATTAAAGTTTACCGATAATACTAACTCCCATTTGATTTCCATTATAGAAAGGAGTTACTAAAAGAGCTGTCTTAGTTTCTTTCTTAAAAAACAGTTTTTGCATTTTTGGATATAACCAGTAGGCTGTTTTAGTACACAAAATACCTATACCTGCCCCTGCTGCAACATCGGTTAACCAGTGTCTGTCATTATATATTCTGAATAATCCTGTTCCAGAAGCCACTATATAGCCTGAAATACCATACCAAATAGAGACATCTTTATATTCTTGCCAAAGAAATTCTGCACCTGCAAAAGCTGTTGCTGTATGACCCGATGGAAAAGAATTAAAAGATGAACCATCTGGACGCTCCACTTTAGTTATACTTTTTAAAGGAAGTGTTGTTCCTGCCACCAATAGATATGAGGTTGCTAAAATTAAGGTTCTATCTTTAAAATTATTTTTTCCCTGAATTCCCATAGCATTTAGTGCATATACAGAAGCTGCAGGAACATATTGGGTAATATCATCAATTGTTATTTTTTTGTCAATGTTTTCATTTACCTCTTCCTTAATTTCGGCATTAAAGTCTTTAATGCCATCGCTTTCAATTCCGATTATTCCATATCCAATAAGTACTCCTGGAATGATGAACTGTTTATATGCTATTTTTTTAGAAGCAATTGTATCCTTTTTGATATTTTGTGAACAAATTGCTTGAGAAATGAGAAATGCCATTATTAAGGCCTTATAGTTCATTTTTTTTTAATTTAATTAATAAACTTTTTCATATTATAATCACATGCTTACTTGTGTATCTTTTTAAATTTAATTTATGAAGTAAAGAGTCTTTTAAAGAGTTATTATATTTTTAAAGAATACATTATTAAGCTATGATACTTTTTTTTATGATAATAATTGATTTTGCTTTACAAATATCTGTTCAAAATCTGTAGCAAATCTGTATATTTTTATAGTCAACGATAGAATTAGAACAGAATTGCTCACTAATTTTACGTACTTTTAAAATCTATAATATAAATCATGAAAATCTTACTTGTTGAAGATGAACTAGAAATGCAAAAAAGCATTGTACACTTTTTAGAACTTGAAAAATTTAATGTAGAAGTTGCCAATGATTTTGAAATTGCTTTTGAAAAAATACAATTGTATGAGTATGATTGTATCTTATTAGATATCACTTTACCAAATGGTAATGGATTAGATTTGATACAATCAATAAAAAAAGTTAGACCAAAAACAGGTATCATTGTTATATCGGCAAAAAACTCTCTCGATGATAAAATAGATGGGTTAAATCTTGGTGCTGATGATTATTTACCAAAACCCTTTTATTTACCCGAATTAAATGCTCGAATAAAAGCCCTAATAAGAAGAAATACTTTTGATGGAGTTGACATTATAACCATTAATGAGATTACTATTTATTCTGAAGAAAGAAAAGTTTTAATTCACAACTTAACAATTAATCTAACGGCTAAAGAATTTGATCTCTTAATTTATTTTATTGCTAACAAGAATAGGGTTATTCAAAAAAGTGCCTTAGTCGAACATTTATGGGGCGATAATGCTGATCAATTTGATAATTTTGATTTTATATATAATCATGTAAAAAACTTAAGAAAAAAGCTAATTGCAGCAGGCTCTTCAGATTATATTCAATCACTATACGGAATAGGATATACCTTTAAAACAGAACTATGAAACTATTAACCAAAACAAGCTTCTATTACTTTTTATTTACTGTTCCAGTACTGATTATTAGTTCTATATTATTCTACTTTTTTTTACTCCATGAAATAGGAGAAAGTAATGAGACAATATTAGAGTCTAGGGTTAAAGTCATCGAAAATTATATAAAAGACAATAACACTTCTCTTTTAAAAGTTTTAGAAAATAATAACGAAGTTTTTGTTAGTGAAGTTGAAGAAAATAATTTAATGCCACAAAGTATAAAAGACACCTTAATTTTTTCAGACATACAAAAAGAAGATGTTGCTTATAAAATGCTAACAGAAAATATTACAATCAATGAAAAATATTATAAAATTAAAGTTTTAAAAAGCACCATAGAATTTGATGAGTTAATGGAAGTAGTTTCAATTGCTTTTATCACTTTATTGTTACTTCTCTTTATTTTAATTTATTTTATAAATATTAAAATCTCAAAAATAGTATGGCAACCTTTTTGGTTTACATTAGATTATATAAAAAATTTCAATGTAACCTCTTCACCAACTATATCATTAAAGCCAAACAATATCAATGAGTTCAATGAATTAAATACTTCCATTAATCAAATGACCTTAAAAATGGTTAGCGATTATCAGAATCAAAAGAAATTTACAGAAAATGCTTCCCATGAATTTCAAACCCCTTTTGCCATTATTAAAGGTAAAATTGATTTATTGCTGCAAAACCAGAAATTAGACGAAGAATCACTTCATTTATTAATCTCTATTGATGAAACAACTAATCGCTTGAGTAGAATTAATAAATCGTTGCTTTTACTTTCTAAAATCGAAAACAGACAATATGAACATTCTGATAATGTATTGCTACTTCCTTTGATTGAGAAATGTAAAGCTTTAAATGAAGATTTTATTTTAGATAAAAATATTAAATTTAGTATTGAAGATTCAGAAGAATTATACTTTAAAATTAACTATGAACTCTGTTACATCTTATTCAATAATTTGATACAAAACGCTATTCGTCACAATGTTGAAAATGGTATCACAACTGTTCTAATAAAAAAGAACAGTATAGCAATTAGCAATTCAGGTGAATTAAACCCTTTAAACGACAAAATTATATTTGAACGTTTTGAAAAAAACGGAACTAATTCAAACTCAATTGGTTTAGGTTTATCGATTGTCAAAGAAATTGCAGAAGTTTATAACATTGATATTTCTTATTCTTTTGAAAACAAATTGCATGTTTTTACATTAAATCAATTCGAATAGAATTCAAATAGATTTAAGTTTGACCTTTACATTATAATTTAAAACTTATAATGATGAAAAAAGTAATTTTATTAGCTGCAATAGCTATAAGTACAGTAGGTTGTGCACAATCTAAAGAAAAAAAAGAAGTCCCTAAAGTGGTAGCTGATGCTTTCGCAAAAGAATATCCAAATACAAAAGTAGCTTGGGATATTGAAGATGATGGCTTTGAGGCAGAATTCAAATTAAATGGAAAAGATGCTTCAGCTGATTATGACAAAAATGGTAACAAATTAGCTACAGAAGTTGAAGTAAGCGAATCTGAATTACCAAGCTCAGCATTGAGTTACTTAAAAACTAATTATCCAAAAAGTAAAATAAAAGAAACTGCGAAAATCATTGATTCAAAAAATGTTGTTACTTATGAAGCTGAAATAAAAATTGACGGTAAAAACAGTGATTTACTTTTTGATGCTAATGGTAGTTTTTTGAAAATCGTTCAAGGAGATTAATTCTTAATTTTATTGTTTAGTTTAAGAGAATATTTTTATAATAAAGGTATTCTCTTTTTAAATTTAATTTTTATGGGTATTAAATTTGTTTTTTTCGCACTCCTTGTTTCCTTAAATATATTCTCTCAGAATAGAAGTGTGGATTTTTTTATTGAAAAAGCAGTTTTAAATTCAGCTTTACTAGAAGATTTGAATAATCAAACTAGTGCAGTATCTATTGACAGTTTGGTTTATAAAGCAAATTTAAAACCACAACTTAACGCCAATTTATTTACCAATTATGCACCAGTAATTAATAATATAGGCTATGATACTGCTTTAAGTAACGGTCAAACTGTTAGTGGATTGGTTGGTTTTTCTCAAAAAATAATTGGTAATGAACAAAAAAATAATCAATTAAAAGCGCTTACCTTGTTGAAAGACAAGATGAGTTTTAATAAAAAAATTACAATTAATGACATTAAAAAAGCCGTTCAATTGCAATATATTGTTACCTATTCAGACCATAAACAATTGGTGTTTTTACAACAACAACTTGATTTATTAACTAATGAGTTAGAAATATTAAAAAAGCTAACCCAGAAATCTATTTATAAGCAGACAGATTATCTACTTTTTCTCTCTACAGTTTCTCAACAAGATTTGATTACTCTTCAAATGAAACAACAATTTGTAAATGATTTAGCTGTTCTAAATTATTTATGTGGTACAAACGAAAAGGAAAGTGTTGAATTATTGGAATCCAAACTTGAATTAAATCGATTAATTACAGCTGATGAATCCATTTTTAATAATCAATATAAAATTGATAGTTTAAGCATTCAAAATCAAAGAAAAAATATTGCTAATACCTATAAACCTTCATTATCTTTATTAGCAGATGCAGGTTATAATTCTACACTAACGGTTCAGCCTTATAAAAATTTTGGATATAGTGTTGGTTTCAATCTCTCTATTCCGTTGTATGATGGTCATCAAAGAAAATTACAAATTAGTAAAAATGATTTAGCTCAAAAAACAAATATTGCTTACAAAAGTCAATTTGAAAGACAGTATAAGCAACAACAAGAACAGCTGATTACAAAGATTAATCAAAATGAGTTTTTGCTTGAAAAATTAGAAAAACAATTAAAAATCAATGAAACCTTAATTTCTGCCTTTACTAAATTACTAGTTTCTGGAAATGCAATTATTACGGATTATGTTTTGGCTTTAAACAATTCCATTACTATTCATAATACTATTGCTCAAAACAATACCAACAGATTACTTTTAATCAATGAATTTAATTACTGGAATACCAATGAAAAATAAAATACTTTTAAACGCTTGTTTTCTTTTGTTTATACTCGTTTTTACTTCTTGTAAAAAACAAGAAACAAATAGTAAAGAAACTGAGGTGATAGTACCTGTAACAGTAACTCATATTGACACAACGAGTATTGATGATTTTGAAGAAGTTTCTGGTACCGTTTCCTATATTGCGAAAACACCTATTAAAGCTACTATTACAGGTTATATTACCTCTGTATCTGTAAAAACAAATGATTTAATTAGTAGCGGTAAAACTTTATTTACTATAAAAACAAAAGAAGCACTTGCTTTAGGTAATGATGTAAACAAATTAGATCCAAATCTGCATTTTGGAAAAGCAGTTGCCATTCAATCTAGTACAAATGGCTATGTTACTGCAATGAATATTGAAAAAGGAAACTATGTGCAAGAAGGTGATATATTGGCTATTATAAATGATTTAGAGCGTTATGGAGTGATTATTAATGTTCCTTTTGAATTAAAAAAGTACATCAATTTAAATAGCACTTTATCTGTTTATTTACCAGATGGAAGAGTTATAAGCTCTACTGTAAAACAATTTATTCCTTCCGTTGATGTGGGTTCTCAAATGCAAAGTATATTTTTAAAAATAGATACTAAAGAAAACTTACCTGAAAATTTAATCGTTTCGGTTCGTATACCTAAATCTCAAAAAGCTTCCTTAATTTCTTTGCCTAAAACTGCTATTTTAAGTGATGAAATTGAAACTGAGTTTTGGACCATGAAATTGATAAATGATTCTACTGCTGTGAAAATTCCTGTGCAAATTGGTATAAAAAATCAAGAAAGAACTGAAATAATTGCCCCAAAATTTGACTTGAAAGATCAATTTTTAACTTCTGGAAATTATGGAGTTGGAGATACTTTAAAAGTAAAAATCATTAAAAAGCTTAAATAATGAAGAACTTTTTTGTAACATATAAAAGTGGTTTAAGTACTCTTATTTTCTTGATTTTAATTGGAGGTGTTTTTACCTACTCTAAAATGCAAACCAGTTTATTTCCTGAAATAACCTTTCCAAAAATAAAAGTTATTGCCGATGCGGGTCAACAACCTGTTGATAAAATGATGATTACGGTTACAAAACCGCTTGAAAATGCCATTAAAAAAATACCTAACCTAAAAACTGTTAGAAGTACCACTAGTAGAGGAAGCTGTGAAATATCTGCTTTTATGGATTGGAAATCCGATTTAGATGTCAGTAAACAACAAATAGAATCTAGAATTAATCAAATTCGTACTAATTTACCACCTTCCATTCAGATTACAGTAGAAAAGATGAATCCCTCTATTCTTCCTGTAATTGGTTATGCCATTGAAAGTAAAAATCGCACCCCAATTGAAGTAAAAAAAATAGCCAACTATGTAATGAAACCTTTCTTTTCACAAGTTGAAGGAGTTAGTGAAGTGCGAGTTATAGGTGGAAAAGAAAAAGAATACTGGATTGAATTAGACCAAAATAAAATGACTGCTTATGGAATTACTCCTGATGCCGTTTCACAAGTTTTAAGTCAAACTAATTTTATTACTTCTAATGGTTATTTAGCAGATAATCGCTACTTATATTTAACCTTAACGGATGCTCAAATAACGAATAAATCGGATATTGAAAATTTAGTAGTTAGTAATAATGGTAAAGGCATTATTACCTTAAAAAACATTGCAACTGTTGCTATTGAAGAAGCAAAAGAATACATTAAAGTTAATGCCAACGGTAAAGAAAGTGTATTAATTGCTGTGATTAAACAACCTAATGCTAATTTAATTACGATGTCAACAGACATGGAATTAAAGTTGGAAGAGTTACGAAAAATCATTCCAAAAGATGTAAAAATAACACCTTATTATGAGCAATCCACTTTCGTAAATGATGCTGTAAAAAGTGTGACGGATAGTTTATTAATTGGATTATTCTTAGCCATAATTGTTGCTATAATTTTTCTCAAATCAGTAAAAGCAAGTGCTACTATATTAATTGTGATTCCTGTTACTTTATGCTTAACCTTATTGGTTTTATATTTTACTGGGCAAACTTTTAATATTATGACTTTAGGTGCAATTGCTGCCGCTTTAGGATTAATTATTGATGATGCCATTGTGGTTGTAGAACAAATTCATCGTACCCATGAAGAACATCCAGATGAAGAAACAGTTACATTAGTACAAAAAGCAATTCATTATCTCTTTCCGGCAATGGTTGGTTCATCGTTGAGTACGATTGTTATTTTTCTGCCTTTTGTTTTAATGAGTGGTGTTGCAGGTGCTTATTTTAAAGTGCTTACAGATACTATGATTATAACTTTAATCTGTTCCTTTTTAGTTACTTGGATATTATTGCCCGTAGTTTATTTATTATTGACTCGAAAACAATCTAATAATAAAGGAATAACTAAAATCGAAGAACATCATGATGTAAAAACTCAAAATTGGGTTGGCTATTTTGTTGAAAGACCCTTAATTAGTTTTGGTTTTTGCTTGGTATTACTTATTTCAATAGTTGTTATAGTTCCTCGTTTAGAAACTGGTTTTTTACCCGAAATGGATGAAGGAAGTATCGTTTTAGATTATGAATCTCCACCAGGAACTTCTTTAGAAGAAACGGATAGAATTTTAGTTGAGGTAGAAAAGATTATTCAAAATGTTCCTGAAGTTGAAGCCTACAGCAGAAGAACTGGTACTCAAATGGGTTTTTTTATTACTGAACCCAACCGAGGTGATTATTTGATTCAACTGAAAAAAGACAGAAGCAAAACCAGTAATGATGTTATTGATGAAATTAGACACAAAGTAGAAACATCTCAACCTGCTTTACGCATTGATTTTGGTCAAGTTATTGGAGATATGTTAGGAGATTTAATGAGTTCTGTTTCACCAATTGAAGTGAAAGTCTTTGGTAACAATCAAAAAGAATTGCAAAAAATAGCCGGTGAAGTAGCAAAAATAGTTGAAAAAATTGATGGTACTGCTGATGTTTTTGATGGAGTTGTTTATGCTGGACCATCAATTAGCATTCAGCCGAATTATAAACAACTTTCTTTATATGGTATAACTCCGAGTAATCTTCAGTTTCAACTACAAACGTTATTGGAAGGAAATGTTATTGGTTCCATATTAGAATTGGACAAAGTAGTTCCCATTCGGTTAATTTATCCCAATACACAAAATCGAAATTTAGAGGATATTAGAAAATCGTATCTTTTTTTACCTAATGGAAAAACTATCCCTATCACTAATTTAGTTGATATTACTATTTCAAAAGGTGTTGCCGAAGTGCAAAGAGAAAATCTTCAAATGATGAGTGTTGTAACAGGTCGTTTAGATAATAAAGATTTAGGAACAGTAATGAACCAAATTAAGCAAGAAGTTTCCAGTAAAGTAGTATTACCTAGTGGCTATTATATTGATTATGCTGGAGCATATAAGGATCAACAACAATCTTTTAAAGAACTTTTGCTTATCTTATTTGCTTCTTCGTTATTAGTTTTTGGTATTTTGTTATTTCTATTTAGAAACTTACGAGTTGCTTTACTAATTATTTTTATTTCAATTTTAGGGATTTCAGGAAGTTATTTATTGTTGTTTTTTACTAATACACCTTTAAACGTTGGAAGTTATACTGGATTAATTATGATAGTTGGTATTATTAGCGAAAACGCCATTTTTACTTATCTTCAATTTAATGAAACTTATCAAATAACTAAAAACAAAAAACAATCCATAGTATTTGCGATTTCAACACGTTTACGTCCAAAATTAATGACTGCCTTAGGAGCAATTATTGCCTTATTACCATTAGCCATTGGAATTGGAACAGGTTCTGAATTACACCAACCTTTAGCCATTGCTGTCATTGGAGGATTTTTAATTGCGTTACCTTTGTTGTTGATTGTTTTGCCTAGTTTGCTAATGAAGTTTATTTCAACAAATGAAGTCTAACAAATTAAAGAAGGAGAACCATATATTGATTCTCCTTCTTTTATAGCTATTATGTAACAGTATTAAGTAAGATACACATTTTAAATTTCTATAGTTCTTAATCGTAACGCATTAGCAATTACAGATACAGAGCTAAAACTCATAGCTAAAGCTGCAATCATTGGAGAAAGTAATATTCCAAAAACAGGAAATAAAACACCTGCTGCTATTGGAACTCCTAAAACATTATAGATAAAAGCAAAAAATAGATTCTGTTTGATGTTTTTCATTACTGCGTGACTTAAATTTTTAGCTTTCACTATTCCTTTTAAATCCCCTTTTACTAAAGTAATTTTAGCACTTTCAATGGCCACATCTGTTCCTGTTCCCATTGCTATTCCAATGTCGGATTGTGCTAATGCTGGTGCATCGTTTATACCATCACCTGCCATTGCTATTATTTTACCTTTGGCTTGTAGCTCTTTGATGTATTCTAATTTATCTTGTGGCAAACAGCTTGCTTTAAAATCGGTTAAGTTTAGTTCAGAAGCTACTGCTTTTGCCGTATTTTCATTATCTCCTGTTAACATTATGACTTGAACTCCCTGACGCTTTAGTTCGTTAATAGCCTCTAAACTCGATTTTTTAATTGCATCGGTAATTGTGATATAACCTACTACTTTTTTATCTATAGCAATATAAGAAACTGTTTTTCCTAACTTTTGTTCTGTAATAACTTCTTGCTCAATATTTGAAAAATCTTTAATTCCTTCTTGCTCGATTAGTTTTTTATTTCCTAAGCTGACTTTTATATTGTCAATAAACCCAATAACTCCTTTTCCTGTTACAGCATCAAAGTTTTCTACTTTAAAAAACTGAGTGTTTTTAGCTTTAGCAAAATTTACAACTGCTGTTGCTAATGGATGTTCACTATTTTGATTTAGTGATGCAATTTTTCCTAAAACTATGTTTTCATCTACATCTTTTACTACGATTTTTTCAACTGACGGTTTTCCTTCGGTTAAAGTTCCCGTTTTATCTGTGATTAAAACATCAATTTTATCCATTTTTTCAATGGCTTCAGCATTTTTAATTAATACACCTGATTTAGCACCTTTACCAACTCCAACCATTACTGACATTGGTGTTGCTAAACCTAAAGCACATGGACAAGCAATGATTAATACAGCAATAGCATTTATAAAACCATACACTAACTTGGGTTCTGGACCTATAATCCACCAAACAAAAAATGTAATAGCAGATATGAGTACCACTATTGGCACAAAATATTTTGAAATTTTATCTACTAAATTTTGAATTGGAGCTCTCGAACGACTTGCATCTGATACCATTTGTACGATTTGAGATAATAAAGTTTCTGAACCTACTTTTTCGGCAATCATTAAAAATGATTTTGTACCGTTGATTGTTCCGGAACTTACTTTATCGTTTATTTTTTTATCAACGGGTATAGGTTCTCCCGTAATCATTGATTCATCAATGGTACTATTTCCTTCAGTAATGATTCCATCAACTGGAATTTTTTCACCTGGTTTTACTCTAAGTATATCTCCTTTTTTAATGTCGTGAATTGAAATTACTTTTTCTTCGCCATTCATTACTAAAGTAGCTTCTGTTGGTGCTAATTTTAGTAGTTCTTTAATAGCTCCACTAGTTCTACTGTGTGCTTTAGCTTCTAAAAGTTGACCTAATAAAACTAAGGTTAAAACTACGGCAGTAGCTTCAAAATACAAATGAACGGTGCCTTCGGAAGTTTTGAATTGGTCTGGAAAAACAGCTGGAAATAATAATCCAATACTACTGAAAATAAAAGCAACTCCTGTTCCAATGCCTATTAAAGTGAACATGTTTAAATTCCAATTTACAATTGATTTCCATGCTCTTTCAAAAAACATCCAACAAGCATAAAAAACGACAGGAATTGTTAATATAAATTGAATCCAATTCCAATATTGTAAATCCATTAGTTGGTACAATGGGTTGTAAGGAATCATATCAGACATGGTAATGATAAAAATAGGAAAGGTAAAGATTGTTGCAATTTTCATTTTATACCATAACTTTTGATACGTTTTATCTTCTTCCGATTCGGTTGGTTCCATTGGTACTAAATCCATTCCACAAATTGGACAACTACCTAATTTATCTTGAATGATTTCAGGATGCATGGGACAAGTATATTTTGTGTTTTGAATAACCTCTGGCTCTTTAACTAAATCCATTCCACAAACAGGGCAATCACCAGCTTTATCATAAATTTTATCACCCTCACAATGCATAGGACAGTAATATTTACCAGCTTGATGGGTGTGCTTTATATCATGATGTTCATGTTCTTTTTCTCCAGTAGAACAACAACTTTTTTGAACAACTTCTTTAATAGAATTATCAGGCAAAGAAATTTGATATTTACTCTCTTTTTCTCCCAAAGCATTTTGTAAATCTTCAATTTTAACATGTTTAGACATGAAGATTGATACTTTTTTATCTTCTTTAGAAACTTCTACTTCAGTAACATTTTCAACATTAGACAAATCTTTTTTAACTTTGGTTTCACAACCAGAACAAGTCATTCCTTCAATGTGGTATGTATGTTTCATATGTTTGATTTTTATTTATGACGGTAACCAATAAAATCGCTTTTTAGATTAATGGTATTTGCTTACACAAATTACTTGTTACAAGCGATTTCATAATTTTGTTATTTAATAGTACAAATTTCGGAAACTCAAGCCACTTAAGTTTGTATAATTATGGATATGATTTGTACAATTTTATAATAGATCTATTTCTTTACGTTTATTTTCTTTTAATTTTTTGAAATAGGTGGGACTAAAACCTGTAACTTTTTTAAATTGATGACTTAAGTGCGAAACACTACTGTAATTTAATGAATAGGCTATTTCAGATAATGATAATTCATCATAAAATAGTAATTCTTTTACTTTTTCGATTTTTAAATTGATAAAATATTTTTCAATACTAATTCCTTCAATTTGAGAAAATAAGTTGCTTAACTTACTATAATCTTGATGTAGTTTTTCTTTCAGATAGTTGGAAAGATTATCCTTTGTGTTGTTGTTTTTATTTTGAATTAAATCAATAAGACTACTTTTAATTTTTTCTATTGTTTTGCTATTTGTATCGTTCAAAATTTCGAACCCAAGTGCTTCAAGATGTTTAGATATACCTATTTTATCTTTTTGAGATATTTCGGTTTGAAAGGTTACTTCACCTAACTCAACGGATAGATAGTTAAGCCCAAGTTTTTCTAACTCAGACTTAACTACTAAAATACATCGCTTACATACCATATTTTTGATGTGTAACTTGATCATAGACTTATTCTTTCTCTACAACCACTAAATCCATTCCACATTTTGGACATTCTCCCGCTTTGTCATAGGTTTTATCACCCTCACATTTCATAGGGCAATAATACATTGCAGCTGTTTCTTCCATTTTAGAATGGTCGTGGCCTTCATGTGAATCCATTTGCATTTCTTCGTTATGCATAGTATCATCATGGTGTTCATGTTCTTTTTTCTCTTTACAAGAAACTGTTACGCTTAATAAAGCTATTGCTAAAATTCCAATTACTTTTTTCATTTTTAAATAGTTTAAGATTATTTTTTTTACTATCAATGAATATTTTTAATTATTAATAATTTAATGAGACACCAAAACCTAATCCCATATCGCTATCGTAATGGGTTGTAATTCCTATATTTCTTGTAGCGATGTATTTAAATCCCGTCATATATTCCTTATCAGTGTTTACCATGAAAGCCCAACGTAATCGAGGTGATAGTGGAATATCTTCTCGCATTAACTGAAAACGTATATTGCCATCTTGAAAAACTTCTCCTTGAAATTTCACGAGCATTGGCAAGGTATATTCTGCTCCTAAACTCAAAACAGCTCTTTGGTCTTTAGTATTGGTTTGTCCAAAAAGGTTTTTTTCAAGTTCGCCATTTTGTTTTCTGTATCTCCAATCAAAACCTATAAATGGCATAAACCATTGGTTTTTTCCAATATAACGCCCGATGTGTGTTTCGGTTTCGTAACCGTGTCTATCGTGATACCCTAATCGCCATTCCGTCCCAATACTCCAACGTGTATTTTGTACCATTGCCATTCCATCGTTTCCGTTTGTTGCAAAATCATTTTCAGCCATAAAATGAAATTGATTGCTTTCTCTTTGTAGTTTATTGTAAGCCCATTTTTTGTTTGGTAAATATGGATTTGGTACTTGCTTTTCATAACTGAAAACTCTGTTCATTCCAGCCATCATATGATATAAAATATGACAATGAAAAAACCAATCGCCTTCAGTATTTGCCAAAAACTCAATGGTATCTGTTTCCATTGGCATGATATCCAACACATTTTTAAGTGGTGCAAATTCTCCTTGACCATTTAAAACTCTAAAATCGTGTCCGTGAAGGTGCATTGGATGTCGCATCATCGAACCATTGTAAAGTGTAATTCTTACATTTTCGCCTTTTTTGATTAAAATCTTATCAGTTTCTGAAAGTACTTTGTTATCCATACTCCAAACGTAACGATTCATATTTCCAGTCAATTCAAAACGCAATTCTCTAACAGGTGCATCTTTTGGTAATGTTGTTGGATGTGGTGCTTTTAACATTCCATAATTTAGAGTTACTATGTCTTGTTCTTTAGTCATTGAATGATTTGAATGGTCCATATTGTTGTCCATTTTCATTTTATTATTCCCTGAAATTTCGGGATACATAACCGTATTCATATCCATTTTTTGTAATGACATATCCATTCCCATATCATCCATACTTCCGTCCATATTCATCATATCATTCATCATTTTCATTCCTTCAAAATATTTGAGTTTTGGCATTCTACTTTTAAGCTGAATTTTTCCATTACCTAAATATATTGAGGCAGAATTTGTTCGGTCTTCTGGTGTTGCCAAAAACTCATAAGCAACATCTTCTTTGGGAATTGTAACAACAACATCATAAGTTTCCGAAACTCCAATAATTAATCTATCCACTTGTAAAGGCTCAACATCGTTTCCGTCATTTGCTACAACTGTCATTTTTCCACCTGCATAATTCAGCCAAAAATAGGACGAAGCTCCACCATTTGAAATTCGTAAACGCACTTTTTCTCCGCCTTTAAATTGAGATAATTGACTTTCGTTTTTTCCATTGATTAAAAACTTGTCGTAATACACATCGCTAACGTCCATAGCCAACATACGTTTCATTTCGTTGCCTAATTTGGTTTTAAAATGTCCCGCTTTTATGGCTTCAGAATAACTTTGAACAGTACCTTTTTTAATTGCAGACCAATCATTTGCGTTGTGCAGCATTCTGTGCACATTTTCAGGTTTTATATCTGTCCATTCGCTCAAAATTATCGGGACTTCTGGTAAGTCGTCAATTCCTTTTCTAAAAGTTGGGTCGTCTTTTTTCTTTAATAAAACCAACGAGCCATACATACCTATTTGCTCCTGTAAACCGCTATGACTGTGGTACCAATGTGTTCCACTTTGAATGATAGGAAATCGGTAGGTAAAAGTTTCGTTAGGTTCAATAGGCATTTGCGTTAAGTATGGAACGCCATCTTCTTTATTTGGCAAAAAAAGTCCGTGCCAATGTAATGATGTACTTTCTTTTAATTTATTATGAACCACAATTTCTGCAATATCTCCTTCTGTAAAAGTCAATGTTGGCATTGGGATTTGCCCATTAACTGCAATTGCTCTTTTTTCTTTTCCTGAATAATTTACAATGGTGTCTGTAATGGTTAAATCATAATGAACAATATTTTGCCCAAATATGGTATGAGTTGACATTATTCCAAGGAATACTGTCAACCATATTATTTGTTTTTTCATTTGATTCATTCCTTTAAAGTATCAACAGTTTTACCACAGTTTAACATTTTTGAACCATAATACGGATTTTTAATAGTTTCTTCTTTGCTCAACCAATTTGCACCTTTTCCATTATTTGCCATTGGGCAGAATTGATAATAGGTAGGTATTTTTTGTTTTGAGAGCTTCATTACTTCATAAAGACTTTTAGAAAGAGAGTTAAAATGGTCTCTTTGATGACTTGCGTCTTTTGTATCTGCAATATGTTCAGCATCTTCTTTAAGATTTTCTAAAACTTTCATCCAAACCATATGAACGTCCATTTTTAGAGTTTCCATTCTCACTTCATTCATTGCAGAAATTAACTCCGATGCTTTTGCTGATGCAGTATTTCCATCAGTTTTTACCAACGCATCTTTAATAGCAAAATAAGCGTTGAAAACTTCTGAAAGTGGGTTTTTTTCTTGCGTTTTGTTCATTTTTTCTGAATGCATAGAATGGTCTTCTGTTTCCATTTGTATTTTTGTTTCGTCCATTTTTGCAATTGTTTTTTCAGCTCTTTCATATTGGCAACATCCTGGTAAACTTGAATAGGTGTCGTTTGGTGCTAAAAAAGTATCGCTATCGTAACCTGCTAAAGCAATACGTTTTAATATTTCATCTTTTGAAGTTTTTAAGCTGTCATATGAAATGCTTGCCATTTTGGTTTCTTTATTCCAATTAATAAGGACATGGTTTTTTACATTTGCGGTCTTTTCGATTGTACTTTTACACATTCCACAATTACCGTAAATTTTTACTATTTCTTTTTTTTCATTTTTTATTTGTGCATTACACAAAACGAAAGTTAACGATACTATTATTGTTAATAGACCTTTTGAGATTGACTTTTTCATTATATATGAATTTGGTATTCAATTTTTTTTGAATACAATTTTTAAATAAATTTAAATTGGATAACAGCTATAATGAAATAAATAAGCATGTTAAACATGACAATTTAAAATTCACAAACTGTTATTAAAAAATAGCATATGCTATAAATTTGACATAAGTATGGCTGTCAAATTTTAAATTTAACTTATTTTAGGGATAAGCCATATAGAAGAATAACCATCTGAAAGTAAATTTACAGTATGGTAAAATTTTGTTTTACTTGTAAAAAAATCAAAATTATTATTTGTAAATTCTATTTCATTAAAGAAAAAAGCACTGAAACTAACAGAAGAAGTTGTTGTGCAATTTGAGTGTCCGCAACTTCCATTACACCCTTCATCATCCATGCTGTCGTCACAACAGCTTTTTTCTTTTGTATTAGAAGTAGAGACTTCTTTTTCACAAGATTGTTGATTGTCACTACCACATGCAAAAGAGCTGTTAGGAATAAAAAATATACCTAAAAGCAATATTATTATGATGTATGACTTTTTCATTTTTTGTTATAAAACGTATCAAAGTTAATCAAAATAGATTAATTTTTAAAAAGAAAATGTTAATAATGTAATCAAAACTTCATTCGTTGTATTCTAACAGCGTTTAATATTGCTAATAAAGCGACTCCTACATCGGCAAAAACGGCTTCCCACATAGTTGCTAAACCACCAGCACCTAGAATTAGAACTATCGCTTTTACAACAAATGCTAAAATGATATTTTGCCAAACAATTTTCTTGGTTTGTTTTCCAATGTTTATTGCCATAGGAATTTTTGAAGGTTTATCGTCTTGAATTACTACATCAGCCGTTTCAATTGTTGCATCACTACCTAAACCTCCCATTGCTATACCCACATTGCTTAAAGCAACTACTGGAGCATCATTAACACCATCACCCACAAAAGCTACTGATTGGTTTTTGGCTATAATTTCTTTGACTTTATTTACTTTATCTTCTGGTAGTAAATCTCCAAACGCATTTGTAATTCCTAATTTTTGAGCCACAAATTGTACAACATTGTTTTTATCTCCACTTAACATAGTAGTTATGATTCCTAATGCTTTTAATTTATCAATTGTGATTTGTGCATCATCTTTTATACTATCTGCAATGGTTAAGTAACCTACAAAATTATTGTCATACGCTACTGCAATTAAAGTATAAACAATACTTGATGGATCAATATCATATTTAATTGAAAATTTATCCATTAATTTAAAGTTTCCAACTAAAAGCCCTTTACCATTTACACTAGCTTTTAAACCGTGTCCAGCTATTTCTTCCACATTTTTAAGTGCAATTGAACTATCAATTTCACCAACAAAATTATGAATTGCTGTTGCCACTGGATGCGTACTTTGACTTTCTAAAGCATTTACTAATTGAAGTATTTCTTTTTGGTCAAATTCCGATTTAAAAACTACTTCTTGTACTTTAAAAACACCTTCTGTCATGGTTCCTGTTTTGTCCATCACTACATTTTGAATAGAAGCCATTACATCTAAAAAATTACTTCCTTTGAAAAGGATTCCGTTTTTAGAAGCTGCTCCAATTCCACCAAAATATCCTAAAGGAATACTAATAACTAATGCACAAGGACATGAAATTACCAAGAAAATTAAAGCTCTATACAACCAATCGTTATAAACATAATTTTCCACAAAAAGCATTGGCACTAAACATATTGCAATTGCTAAAAACACCACAATAGGTGTGTAGATTTTAGCAAATTTTCTAATGAATAATTCTGTTGGAGCTTTTTTAGATGTTGCTTCTTGCACCATTTCCAGAATTTTAGACAACTTACTATCTGTATAAGCTGTAGTTACTTTAACTTGCGAAACCGAATTCAAATTAATCATTCCTGCTAAAACTGTTTCTCCTTTTAGTTTTGAATCTGGTTTACTTTCTCCCGTAAGAGCTGCTGTATTGAAGGAAGCTTTATCTGATACTAATTCTCCATCTAAACCTAATTTTTCCCCAGCTTTAAGTTGGATTATATCTCCGATTTTAGCCGTTGATGCTTTAATGGTTTTAGCTACATTATTCTCTATAATAGTAACTTCGTCAGGTCTTTGATCTAATAATGATTTTATATTTCTTTTGGCTCTTTGTACTGCCAATGATTGAAAAATTTCTCCAATGGCATAAAACAACATCACTGCAACACCTTCAGGATATTCACCAATAGCAAAAGCCCCCATAGTAGCAATAGACATTAGTAAAAATTCAGAGAATACATCACTTTTACGAATGCTTTGTATGGCCTCTTTTATAACTGGAAGTCCGACAGGTATATAGGCTGCAACATACCATACTATTCTAACCCAACCCACAAACCAAGATTGGGTAAAATAATTATCAAAACCAATGGCCAACAATAATAAGCCGAAACTTATTATTGCTGGTAAAAATAATTGGAAGGTAGATTTTTCTTTAGAAGCATGGTCATGATCATGTCCATCATCTTCTGCATGTTGCTCTTCTGCTTTATTGATTTTTTCTTCTATTCTACAGCATTCTGCATCATCTATTTTATCTTTGTTTTTCATAATTTATATATTGAAAATAAATATTACTTTTAAAAATTAATTTAACAACAATTGTTATCTGCTTGAATTGGTGGGCATTTTATTGAACCGTAACTACAATAAACGCAACAGTCTCCTTCTAGAGGTTTGAGTATTACTTTACATTTTTCACATTTGTAAAAATATTGACAAGCATCGGTTGGCATCATTTCTACTTTTTTATATCCACAATTGGGGCAAGTTAAAGATGATTTTAATTCAACCGTTTTTCCTTCATAGGTTGTGCAAGTTTTACAATTCCCGTGAAGCCTATTTTGGTAAAAATTTACGATTGTAGCAATGAGAAGTCCAAACATTCCAATATAAATCAAGTAAGTTGAATTTTCTATTTTGATAAAATAATAAGCAAAAAATATAATTATTCCACTCGGAATTGCAATTAACAAAGGATACGAACAAAAATGTTTTCTATAAGAAATATAAAGCCCTCCAATTGAAATTAAAACCATCGTTTGAAAAACCCACATTGTCCATCCTCCAAATAGTTCTATACTTCCTAATCCAAGCGCAGATGCACCAAAGGCAAATAAAGGAAAACAACAAGGTGAGAATAAGGCTGTAATAAAAAGCCCTATTGTCCCCAATTTGTCAATATTTGATTTTAAAATTGAAATTTTCATAATTTTCATCTTTTTTTAATGTTCATGTTCACCACCACCTTTTGAAGCTGCTAATAAATAGAATGCTCCTTTGACTACAATTTTCGCATTGGCTGGAATGGGTTCAACAAATTTTACCTCCGTGTACCCTAAATCAGTTGTTCCTGGTATCACTTCAATGGCTTTAAAATGAATTTCATCATGTCCTTCCTCTTCTCCAGAAGCTTCTTCGGAATGTGATTCGCCTTCCTTGTGTTCGTGAGTTTTTGATTTTTTAGCAATAGCTTTTTCTTTGTGTTCTTCTTGGATATACACAAAGTATTTATCTCCATTTTTTACAACAGCATCTTTAGGTAGTGCAGGAACAGTTGCATTTTTTATATTAATGTTGGCTGAAACATACATACCGGAAATTAAATCTTTCGAATCAGCAGGATTAATTTTGGCGTGAACTGCAACACTTTTACTTTCATTAGAAAATGATTTATTGACACCAAATATGGTTCCTTTAATGGCTTTATTTCCTTGATTGGTCAAAACAAAATCAATAGTTTGCCCTATAGCAATAGACCCTAAATCTTTTTCATATACATTCAAGTCCAAGTGCATTTGGCTATTATCAACTACTTCAAAAAGTGTTATTCCTGTTTCTGCATAGGCTCCTTTGGCAATACTAATTTTTCCAACATATCCCGATATTGGTGAAATTAATGGTACTAAGCTAGATCCATTTGTATTCATATTCAAAGCTTGCAATTTGTTTTTCGCTGCCTTGGCTCTCGCTTTTTCTACATCTAATTTTGCTTTCACTTCCTGCAAAATTTTTCTAGGATTTACATTTTCATCGCTTAAGGTTTTCTGACGATTGTATTCTAATTGCAGGTACTCAATATTAGCTATAGCTGAATTATAATCTTCTTGCATCTCGACTACATCAAGATTTTGTAGCGTAGCGAGTACTTTTCCTTTCTTTACATACGTACCTTCAAGAACCAAAATATCTTTTACTGTTCCTCCAATTAAAGTCGAAATGTTTGCCATATTTTGCGGAGGTACGGTGGTATAACCATTGGCTTTTATAACAAGGTTTAGGTTTCTGTTTTCTATTGAACCTGTTTGAATACCTACTGTTTTGAATTGGATAGCGGTTAAAGCTACCTTATTTTCTGACTTTTCTTCTTCATGGCCATCTTCTTCGTTTTTTTTATCTTGACAAGAAGCAAGAAGTATTATAAATAAAGTATTTAGTAATAGGAAGGACTTAAATTTTGATTTTATATTTTTCATTATGGAAATTATTAATTATTAGAAATTACTTTGTCAGTTCGCTCCGTTCGGCTGATGGGAATTGCATTTGAATAGCACTTACATTATAAGCGCTTAAGGCTTCGATATTTTGTTTTTTAATATCAATTGCTTGATTTAAATAACTGATGTAAGACCAATAACTCATATCGCCATTTGCATAACTCTTTTGAGCTGTTGTAATTATCTCATCTGCATATTTTATCCCTTCATTTTCAAAATATTGTACTGCTTTTTCTTGTTTTGTAAATTGATTTACTATTTTTTCTTTTTGTAATTTTAGAGTTAATTTTGTTTTGTCGAATTCTAATTGCGACTGTAATCGACTTATTTCAGAAGCTTTAGCACGAGCTGTATTGGTACCACTAAGCAAAGGAATTTGTAAACCAACTGTAAACCCTTGAAAATACGATTCTTTGTTTAAAGTTTGACCAAAGTAACCCAAGCCTAATTTAGGTGCTCTCATTTTCTTGTACGCATTCGATTCTTTTTCAAAAACTGCAATTTGCTGCGTATAAAATTCATTTACTAATGATTCCACTTTGTTTTCATTTGATGAAAGTGGTATAACATATTTTAAAGGAGTATTACTATCTGGAAGAATATTTTCATTTGTCTGAATAAAATATTGTAACTGTTTTTGATAAATTGCTAAATCAAGTAAAACTTGTGTTTTTATGGTCTCAATTTCCTTTACTTTAGCTTTTGCACTAATTACTTCTATGTTACCACTTTCTCCAGTTTTAAACCGTAGTTCAGCATTCTGTAGAAACTTTGAATAGACATCATATAATTCGTCATTTAGCTTTTGGATTGAAATCCCATATAAAAATTGATAATAAGCAATAGTTACTGCTTTTTCAATTTCATACTCCGAGAGTGCTTTTCGTTTTTCGACTAATTTTGCCATTTCTTCCTGAAGTTGTCTATTTGCTTTTGTACTTCCTCCAATAGGGAAATATTGCTGAATACTTACATTATTGTCATAATCAACACTATTGTATTGACCACCCATGTATTCAATCTGCAAAGGATCAGCTTGAAATGCAGTCTTTTTTAATACCGTTTGTTTTTCAATTTCTTTAGCTGCGATTTTTAAATCCATATTATTAGTTTTAGCCATTGCAATAGCTTGTTCTAAAGTTATGGAATTACTGTTTTGAGCAAATGAAAACGTACTAATTAATAATACGATTATAGTAATGATTGAATTTGACATCTTTTTTCTTTTTTTAATACCTTCTTCAAACAATAAATAAAGAATAGGCAAAACGATTAATGTTAACAAAGTGGCTGATAATAATCCGCCAATAACTACGGTAGCTAATGGCTTTTGAACTTCAGCTCCACCGCTAGTTGACAAGGCCATAGGCATAAAACCTAATGAAGCTACCGAAGCTGTCATTAAAACAGGACGCAACCGTGTTTTTGTTCCTATTAAAACCCTTTGTAATGGATTTACTATTCCTTCGGCTTTGAGTTGATTGAAATAGGAAATTAATACGATTCCGTTTAATACTGCAATACCAAACAAGGCAATAAACCCAATTCCCGCAGAAATACTAAAAGGCATTCCTCTAAACCAAAGTGCAAAAACGCCACCGATTGCAGATAGCGGAATAGCTGTAAATATTAGTCCGGCTTGCTTCAAACTATTGAAAGTGAAATATAACAATACCATTATCAAGCCTAAAGCAATAGGTACAGCAATTGAAAGTCTCTTACTAGCCTCAATCAAGTTTTCAAATTGACCGCCATAGGTGATATAATATCCTGCTGGTAATTTAAAATTTTTGTCTAATTTTAGCTGAATTTCCTCCACCACACTTTTTATATCTCTACCACGTACATTCAACCCAATAGTAATTCTACGTTTACCATCTTCACGAGAAACTTGAACAGGACCTTGTTCATAAGAAACGGCGGCTACTTGTGATAGTGGCACTTGTTGCCCGTTTGGTAATGGTATAAATAAATTACTTACATCGGTAATATCAGTTCGACTAGCTGCATCCATTCTTACAACAACGTCAAATCGCTTGCTTTCTTCATATATCTTACCTGCACTTTCTCCTGCAAATGAGGAACGGATGATTTGATTAATATCAGTAATATTTAAACCATATAATGCAATCTTGCTATAATCGTACTTTATTGTAATTTGTGGTAGTCCGGTTACTTTTTCGGCTTTTAAATCTCCAATACCTTCAATGCTTTTTACTTTCGAAATCAATTCATTTGCTTTGGTATCCAAAACTTCTAAATCGTCTCCAAATATTTTAATAGCAATATCGCTTCGGCTTCCTGTCATTAATTCATTGAAACGCATTTGAATGGGTTGAGAAATCTCAATATTAGCTCCAGGAATGACTTCCATTTCCTCTTTCATTGCATTGGCTAAATCTTCCCAATTGTGATATTCTCCTCTCCATTCCGATTTGTCTTTTAGTACTATAATTAAATCGCCACTTTCAATTGGCATTGGATCGGTTGGAATTTCACCACTACCAATTTTTGAAACAATGGTTTTTATTTCAGGAAATTTAGCTTTTAAAATTTTTTCGTATTCCGTAGTTGTTTTCACCATTTGCGAAAGTGAACTTCCGGTCATGATAGTAGCATTTAGGGCTAAATCTCCTTCTTCGATTGTTGGAATAAATTCTCCACCCATATTTTGAAATACAACTAGTGCTAGTGCAAACAATCCAATTGAAATGGCTAAAATTGCTTTTTTGAATTGGAGCGCTTTTTCTAGAAAAGGAGTATAGATTCCTTCAAACCAAGCCATCATTTTATCGCTAAAATTAGTTTTGTGTTCCGTATTTTTAGATAAGAATAAGGCACTCATCATAGGCACATAGGTTAATGATAAAATAAATGCTCCAATGACAGCAAAACCTACTGTCATTGCCATTGGTTTGAACATTTTTCCTTCTGTTCCTACTAATGCCAAAATTGGTATATATACAATTAAGATAATAATTTCTCCAAAGGCAGCACTATTTCTGATTTTTGAAGCGGATTGATATACCTCATTATCCATTTCTGTCTGAGTCAAATTCTTTTTCCTATTTAGCTTTTGCAAATGGTGCATGGTGGCTTCGACGATAATTACAGCCCCATCGACTATAATTCCGAAATCGATGGCTCCTAAACTCATTAGATTTCCGCTTATTCCAAAATAATTCATCAATATCACTGCAAAAAGCATTGATAATGGAATGACAGATGCAACAATTAATCCCGCGCGTAAGTTTCCTAGAAATAAAATCAGTACGAAAATTACAATTAATGCTCCCTCTAGTAAGTTTTTGGTCACTGTTCCAATAGCACTATCGACTAATTTTCCCCTATCAATAAAGGCTTCTGCTACTACACCTTCGGGTAAGCTTTTATTAATTTGAATCATTTTCTCTTTGATTCTTTCTACAACAGCACTCGAATTTTCTCCTTTTAACATTAGAGCCAATCCAGAAACAATTTCCCCTTTTCCATCTTTGGTTGAAGCTCCGTAACGTAAGGCTACACCTTCTCGAACTTCGGCTACATTACGAACTAAAACTGGCGAGCCATTTTTGTTGCTTACTACAACATTTTCTAAATCGTTGATTCCTGTCGCCATACCAACCCCACGAATGAAATACGCATATTGATCTTTTTCGATATAAGCACCACCCGTATTTTGATTGTTTTTCTCTAATGCTTCAAAAATATCGGTAATGGTTATCCCTAAACTATTTAGTTTGTTAGGATTAATAGCTACTTCGTATTGTTTTAATTTTCCGCCCCAAGCACTCACCTCGGCAACTCCTTCAACTCCCTGCAACTGTGGAATTATAATCCAGTCTTGAATAGTTCGTAATTTTACAGCATCATATTTATCTTCGTAGCCTTTTTTGGCATACACATCGTATTGGTATATTTCACCAAGTCCTGTAGAAATTGGAGCTAATTCTGGAGAACCTGCATAGGAAGGAATGCTTTCTTCGGCTTGTTTTAAGCGCTGAAATATTTGCTCTCTAGCCCAATATATATCTACATCATCTTCAAAAACTACGGTAACTACCGAAAGTCCGAAACGTGAAATACTGCGCAATTCGATGATTTTAGGAATAGTTTTTACGGATTGTTCTAGTGGATAGGTTATTAATTGTTCCACTTCCTGACTTGCTAAGGTAGGCGCAGTCGTAATGATTTGCACTTGATTATTAGTAACATCGGGTAAAGCATCCAGGGGTAATTTTTTAACAGAATAGCTCCCCCAAGCAATAAGTACAAGGGTAAATAGTAGTATAATGAACTTGTTCTTTATACTAAATTGTATGATTTTGTCTAACATTGAAAATTTTATAATGAATTAGAAATTAGCAAATAGAATATTTGCCATGTTTTGTGATAAGGTCACAAGTTTCTAACCCCGCTAGGTTTAACGAGGCTTCATTATGCTATTTGTGGCGGTTGCCATATACTACCGAAGAAATTAGAAGTAAAAACTGATTTGTAAGTAGGTAATTGTGTTTTTATACCTTCGGATGGTATTGGAAAGTCAATATTATTCAATTCAAAATAACTTACTATTTGTGAACCACAACAACTACAAATACAAAATGGAGAACAGGAATCTTTTTCTTTATTATGAGAATGTGTTTCTTGATTAGATGCAAATTCAGATTGCGTATGCTCATAATTATTCACTTTCATGTCCGCACAAGGTATGCACGAAAGTATTAAGAAAAGGATTGATAATATGGTGTTTGTAAATTTCACTTGTGTAAATGTAGTAAAATTAATTTTTATTTTTTATTTTTTTTACGCTTCTTTACTATTCAACTTGAAACTAGAACTAAATTTATCTTTCAAAATTTTCATATCATCACTTACTTTTTTATCCAATACTTTTGCGTAATGTTGTGTTGTATGAAGGTTTTTATGTCCTAGCATTTTGCTCACAGTTTCAATAGGTACTCCATTAGTTAATGTTACCGAAGTAGCAAACGTATGTCTGGCCATGTGGAAAGTTATTTCTTTTGGAATATTGCATAAATCACCAATTTCCTTTAAATAGGCATTCATTTTTTGGTTAGTGAGTATTGGTAAAATACTATTCTCATTTAAGCATTTAGGATGATTACTGTATTTTTCAATAATTTCTTCAGCTATTGGTAAAATTGGAATTTTAGATTTTGTTTCTGTTTTTTGACGGTTTTTGAAAATCCATTTTTCGCCATCGATACCGATACCAATATGGTCTTTTTTCAATCCTTTCACATCAATGTAAGCTAAACCTGTGTAGCATGAAAAAATGAAAATGTCTCTTACCAATTGTAGTCTTTCTGAAAATATTTTCTTGTTATAGATTTTCAATAATTCCTCTTCGGTTAAAAAGTCTCTTTCTACTTCTTTCATTTTGCCTTCATATCGAGTAGTTGGGTCTTTATCCAACCAATCATTATCTAGGCATATCTTGATAATTTTTCTGAAGTTTCTAACATATTTGACTGCCGTATTGTTGTTGCATTTTTTTACACTTCTCAAATAAAATTCAAATTCTGTTACAAATGCATAGTCGATTTTATTTATATTTATATCACTTACGTTGTATTTCCATAAGATAAACTCCTGAAGGTGTTTTAATGAGATTTTAAAGCGTTCTAGAGTGCCATAAGCGTATCCATTTCCAATAAGGTCTTTAATTTTATCATTATGACTTTGATAAATCGGAATGATCATTCGCTCACGTTCATGAGTTCCAGTTAATCTAGCTTTAAAATTCTCTAATGATAAATCTTTATTTTTATGAAGTAATTCCATTTGAATATCAAAAATCTTGGATTTGATTAAATCGAGATAGTTATTTAGTGACCTGGCTTCCTCTGAATGTCCTTTCATTTTTGATAGTTCCGAAGACCATTTTGATTTATCAATAAATTTTTTGGTACTGAATTCAAAGCGCTCACCATTTACCGTTAGTCTGAAATAAATAGGTAATTGACCGCTTTTGTTAGCTTTTGAAGATTTTGCATAAATATGCACAGTGATTTTTGCTTTCATGGTGGTGACCTTTTAATTAGTTTTCAATTTAATTTTTAACCTTTTAGCAAACAAGATGTACATATTTTGAACCAGTATTAAACTGGTTGTTAGTACAGTGTTTACAGTACTTGAGTGAATTTAGCGAGACCCAAAATTGTGAAAATTTTTCGGGTCTCGATTTTATCTCTTTCGCAACAAGATTGAATGAATAATTTGGTACATGCCCAAAAGCAAAAAGCCGATAAATCCTAAGATTTATCGGCTTTTGTAACCATTTGTTTTTAAATGTGTGGGCGATGAGGGATTCGAACCCCCGACCCTCTCGGTGTAAACGAGATGCTCTGAACCAACTGAGCTAATCGCCCGACTTGTGCTTGATTGCGAGTGCAAATATAAGCTAGTTTTTTAATTCTACAAATTTTTATTGAAAAAAATTAAATTATTTCTGCGACTACAAAAGTGCTTCCACCAATATAGATAAAATCTGCGTTTGTGGCAGATTTGACGGCTTGTTCATAAGCTTTTGTTACAGAATTATATACTTCGCCTTTTAGTCCAAAAACAGCTGCTTTTGCTTGCAATACATCTTGGTTTAACCCTCGAGAATTATTTGGTTTGCAAAAATAATATTTTGCTTTTTTTGGTAAAATCTCCAGTATTGTATTGATGTCTTTATCATTTACAAAGCCTAGTACGATGTGAAGTGTGTTGAAATTATGTTTTAGGATTTGATTGATTGTTATTTTGAATCCATCATAATTGTGGGCTGTGTCGCAAACAATGAATGGTGTTTGCTTTAAAATTTGCCACCTTCCTTTTAAACCTGTATTTTTAATAACGTTTAAAAATCCTTTTTTTATGGTTTCTTCTGTTATTGCATAATTGTACTTCTGGTTTAAAGCTTTTATGGTTTGAAGTACTGTCTTTTTGTTTTTTTCTTGGTAATCACCTAACAATTTGGAAGGATAGTTTTCTAAAATTAAATCAGAAGCAAAAAAGATTTCGGATTTATTTTCTAACGCTTTATTTAGGAATACTTTTTTGGTTTCGTCTAGGTATTCGCCAATTATTATTGGAATGTTTTTTTTAATTATTCCTGCTTTTTCAACAGCAATGGCTTCTAGATTATTCCCTAAGAACTGTGTATGGTCTAATCCTATGTTTGTGATTACAGATAGTAAAGGTGTAATGATGTTTGTAGCATCTAACCTTCCGCCCATGCCTACTTCTATAATGTTGATGTCGGTTTTTTGTTTTTCGAAATAATCAAAAGCTAAAGCAACCGACATTTCGAAAAAACTTAGTTTGTTTTCTTCAAAAAAAAGTTTGTGTGTGTTTATAAAATCGACTATAAAATCTTTGGAGATTTCTTTTCCGTTAATTTTTATACGTTCTCTGTACTCTTTTAAATGTGGAGATGTGTATAATCCGACTTTAAAGCCTGCTTCTTGAAGAATTGATGCTAGTAGATGTGATGTTGAGCCTTTTCCGTTGGTACCCGCTACATGAATGCATTTGATTTTTTTTTCGGGATTTCCTAGATGGTTTGCGAGTAGAATGATGTTGTTTAAATCATTTTTATACGCCGATGCTCCTTGGGTTTGATACATTGGCAACTGATGAAACATCCATTCTAAAACTTCTTGATAGTTCATCCGTAAAAGAGTTTATTCTCCCAATTTGAAATTGATTACAATGAAACCAATTTGAGTTGCTGGTGCATCGCTATCTGGCTGCCATTTGAATTTTCGAGCAGCAGAAAGTGCTGGGTTGACCAAACATGGGTTTGTGTTTGTGGTTCCTTTAGAATATTTGGCATCAATGACATTACCATTTCGGTTAACGGTAACTTGCACCACTACTGTTCCTGATTCGTTACAGTCTTGTACTTCTTTTGCAGGAGTACTTAATTTTCTGCCGTTTAATCCCCAACTTGTTCCATTTCCTGAGCCGTTTCCTGTTCCATTTCCGTAAAAACTATTGGCATAACGGTCGCCATTTGGATCACCTTTGTCACCAGGAACACCGTCATTTCCATGTCCTGCTTTTACACCATCCGTTTTTGGCCCGTTAATTAAACTTTCCAAAGCACTTGTGGTTGTTTTGGAAGGAGTTGGCGTTGGTTTTACAGGTTCTTTTACTTCTTTGATAGGTTTTTTTACTTCAGCTTTTTTTATTACTGGAGCATCGGTATTGTCTTGTGTGGCAATGTCTTCTTCAACTGCTTTTTGTGGTTGTGCTACTTCAGGTTTTGGAGCAGATTGCACTGGTTTTTCGGGTTGTACTTCTCCTTGACCAACGTTGGAAGTTCCGAAATTGATAGCAATTCCATTTTCGGGTGGCGGATCCATATAGGTTAATCCGAAGAAAAAGAACAACAAAAACAGTATCACAAAAATAACAGATGTGATAGTAAATGATTTTTTTTCTTCTGGAGTTTCTAAATATTTCATAGTATAAATTATTTAGGTCGAACTGCTAAAACTATTTTTAATTGGTTTCTATTGGCAATATCCATAACGTAAACTGCTTTTTCGATAGGCACGCCTTCTTCGGCTCTAAGAATTACAGGTTTTTCTTTATCGCCACCAATTGCTGCCAATAATTGCGCTTCTACTGATGCTTCTTCAATTGGCGTTTTGTCTAAATAAAACTTCAAGTCTTTATCAATACTAATAGAAATACTCTTGTTGCTGTCTGTTTTTCCTTTTGCTTTTGGCAAAACTAAATCCAAAGCATTGGTGGTAACCATTGTAGAAGTTAACATGAAGAATATCAACAAAAGGAATACAATATCCGTCATTGAAGACATGTTAAACTCTGGGCTAACTTTATTTCTTCCTCTTAAATTCATCTTATTTTCTTTCGTTTAGTAAGTCTAAAAACTCCACCGCATTCAACTCCATTTGATTTACTACTTTATCGGTTCTAACCACCAAGTGATTGTATCCCATATAAGCAATTAATCCGACAATAAGACCAACAACAGTTGTGGTCATTGCTGTATAGATACCTTCTGCTAATGCGCCAACTTCAATTTGTCCGCCACCACTAGCCATTTTGTGAAATGCCATAATCATACCCACAACCGTCCCAAGGAAACCTGTCATTGGACCTGCTCCAGAAATAGTAGCTAGCATACTTACGTTTTTCTCTAATTTATATACTTCTAATTTTCCGGCATTTTCAATAGCTGTATTAATGTCTTCAAGACGATTTCCGATTCTAGAAATTCCTTTTTGAATCAATCTTGCCACTGGAGAATTGGTTGATGCACACAACATTTTGGCTGCATCTAGTCTTCCATTTGAGATATGATCTTTAATCTGCATCATAAAGTTATTATCGATTTTTGAAGCAGCACTAACCGCCATTAATCTTTCTAAATAAAGATAGATAGCAAAAAATAACATTACAAAAAGGGCAACCATTATTATTTGACCTGCAAGTCCACCGCTGGTTATTAATTCCCAGATTGATAATGTTTGTTCTACTGGCGCAGCATCTGTTAAAGCATCTTTGGCTACTGATAAAGTATCCGCTTGAAGAAATAAACTCATAATATTGTTATTATTTAATTTTTTTAAAAATAATACTTGTTATAAGACCTCTGAAATTAATTTCAAATAGTAATACACATAGTTATTAACGAAAAAAAGTTGTTTTTATTGTACTAATTGTTGCAATGCTATTTCAAAAGCTGTTGCACTAAGATTCGTTTTGCTGCTGTTTTTTGTATGAATGTTTTGAATTGCCTTTTTAATAATGTTAGAAGTATCTTCAAATATAGCTTCATCCGTCATTTGCACTTTCTTTTCCATGAAATAGGCAAAAACCCTTGCCATTCCACAATTAGAAATAAAATCTGGAATCAAACTTACTTTAGCGTCTGTTGCTTCCATTATTGGCCCGAAGAAAATTTCTTTATCGGCAAAAGGAACATTTGCCCCACATGAAATCACTTCTAATCCTGAAGCTATCATACTGTCAATTTGGTTTTTTGTTACCAATCTAGAAGCAGCACATGGAGCAAAAATCTCCGATTTTATATTCCAAATACGTTCGTTGATTTCATCAAATGGAATCATGTTGTCGGACACCAATTTATTTCCGTCTTTGGTTAAAAAGAATTGTTTTATTTGATCAAAAGAAAATCCTTCTTCGTTGATGACTCCACCATCACGATCAATAATCCCAACTACTTTTGCACCCATATCGGCTAAATAGAATGCTGCTGCTGAACCTACATTTCCAAAACCTTGTACTACTGCTTTTTTTCCAACGATGCTTTCGCCATAGGTTTTATAATAATGTTTTGCTGCTTCTGCTACTCCAAAACCAGTAATCATATCGGCAATAGTATATTTTCGTAATACATCTGGAGAAAATTTAGGGTTTTCGATTACCTTTATTACTCCTTGGCGCAATTGACCAATTCGATTGATTTTGTCAGCTTCGGTAGGTTTGAAATGACCGTTAAAAACACCTTCTTGTGGATGCCAAACGCCACATTCTTCTGTAAAAGGAATCACTTCATGGATTTCATCTACATTTAAATCGCCGCCAGTTCCATAATAACTTTTTAGTAATGGAGAAACTGCTTTGTACCAACGTTGTAAAACGCCTTTCTTTCTAGGGTCGTTTGGGTCAAAATTAATTCCTGATTTTGCACCACCAATAGCTGGTCCTGATACCGAAAATTTCACTTCCATCGTTTTGGCTAAAGACAACACTTCATTCATGTCAAGTCCTTTTCGCATGCGTGTTCCGCCACCAGCAGCTCCACCTCTCAAGGAATTTATCACTGTCCATCCTTCGGCTTCTGTTTCACTATCTTTCCAGTTAAATATTATTTCTGGTTGTTTATCTTCAAATTGTTGTAATAAATCTTTCATGGTTACTTTTTAAGTTGTGCAAATATAGGAATATGTTTTTGTTTTACTTTTTAATACTATTATAGATATGTTAAAGAGTGCTAAGAATAATTGAGTCAACATGTTTTAGGCAGTTCAAATAAAAGGCTTGTTATTTTATTTGAATTTTTTTATTCCTATTTTTACAAAAAATAAGCTTTTGAAAAATATCATCATCACTGGAACTTCACGAGGCATAGGATACGAATTGGCATTACAGTTTGTAAATGCTGGACATCAAGTTTTAGCTATTTCTAGAAAAATTCCGCAAGAGTTGCTTGAAAATCAAAATATTTCGTGCCTTAGTATTGATTTGTCTAAAGAAAATGATTTGGTAAAAATTGAAGATTTTCTTGAATCAACATGGAAAAAAGTTGACATTATTATCCATAATGCAGGTAGTTTGGTAAACAAACCTTTTGCTCAAACTACACAGTCAGATTTTGAAAATGTTTATAAAGTAAATGTGTTTGGGGTTGCCAATCTGACTAGAGTTTGCTTGCCTTATCTTCAAAACGGAAGTCATGTGGTTTCTATTAGTTCCATGGGCGGCATTCAAGGCAGTATGAAATTTGCTGGACTTTCGGCTTATTCTTCTAGTAAAGGTGCTGTGATTACGCTTTCGGAATTATTGGCTGAAGAATATAAAGAACAAGGTATTGTTTTTAATGTGCTTGCACTTGGGGCAGTTAATACCGAAATGTTGCAAGAAGCATTTCCAGGTTATGAAGCACCAACATCTGCTAAAGAAATGGCTGATTATATTTTTAATTTTGCTTTAACGGGAAATAAATTTCATAACGGAAAAGTAATTCAAGTTTCATCCTCTACACCTTAAGATTTGAGTGAAGTTTTAGCAAAATATATACCCGAACATGCCGTCGAAACTCTTTTTGAATTAATCAAAATGAATTCGGTTCATTTAAAAATTGTTAATGAGCGTCAAACGCGCCATGGTGATTATCGAAAAGGATTAAATGGTAAACATGAAATTACTGTAAATGCTAATCTGAATAAATATCGATTTCTGATTACATTGGTTCATGAAATTGCTCATTTAGTAGCTTTTGAGAAATATGGACGTTTAATAAAACCCCATGGGAATGAATGGAAGATTACATTTCAAAGACTGATGTTGCCTTTTATTAGACCTGAGATTTTTCCGCATTCTGTGTTGCCTTTGGTTGCCAATCATTTTAAAAACCCAACGGCTAGTAGTGATACCGATGCACGATTGGCTTTTGCTTTGAAACAATTTGATGAGCGAAAATCAGATATTCATTTTATCCATGAAGTGCCAAGTGGTAGTTTTTTTAGAATAAAAAATGGAAGGATTTTTCAAAAGAAAGGGTTACGAGTAAAACGATACGAATGTTTGGAAGTGAAATCAGGAAAGCTATATTTGTTTAATGCTAATGCGGAAGTAGAAATTATTCCGGGATAATATGATTAAGAGAAGACCTAAAATACAAATTTTATAATAAATACATTTGCATCCATCATAAGAACACATACGTGTAGGTATGAAAAAAAAACTTAAACTATGAATAAAAATTATTACGCAATATTAATGGCTGGTGGTGTTGGTTCACGATTTTGGCCAGTTTCTACAACTGAATTTCCAAAACAATTTCACGATATGTTGGGTTCAGGAACTACATTGATACAAAAAACTTTTAGTCGTTTGTCAAAACTAATTCCTTCAGGAAATATATTGATTTTAACCAATGAGAAATACAATGATTTGGTTTTAGAACAATTGCCTTTGGTGAAACCAGAACAAGTGTTGCTGGAACCAGCTATGCGAAACACCGCACCATGTATTTTATATGCTTCTTTAAAAATTCAAAAACAAAATCCTAATGCCGTTATGGTTGTTGCTCCAAGTGACCATTGGATAGAAGATGAAGATGAATTTGCAAGAAATTTGCAAAAGTGTTTTGATTTTTGTCAAGATAACGATGCTTTGATGACTTTAGGTATTCAACCCACGTTTCCAAACACTGGTTTTGGATATATTGAGTTTGATAAATCAGATACAAATCCGATTAAAAAAGTAAACCAATTTAGAGAAAAGCCAGATTATGAAACTGCCAAATCTTTTTTAGAGCAAGGAAACTTCCTTTGGAATGGTGGTATTTTTATTTGGAGTGCTAAATCAATTACTGCTGCTTTTGAAAAATTTCAACCTCAAATGAATAGTTTGTTTCAAAAAGGTATTGAAAGCTACAATACAAATAAAGAGCAGGATTTTATTACTATTAATTATGCTAATGCCGAAAATGTTTCTATAGATTATGCTATTATGGAAAATGCCAAAAATGTTTATGTACTTCCTGCTACTTTTGATTGGAATGATTTAGGAACTTGGGGTCAATTACACGAGAAAATTGATAAAGACGAAAACAACAATGGTGTAATTAATGCAAAAGTAGTTATTGAAAATGCCTCCAATAATATTATCCGCTCCGATGCTAATAAGTTAATCGTTGTTGATGGTTTGCATGATTATATTATTGTTGACAAAGAAGGAATATTATTAATTTATCCAAAAAGTAAAGAACAAGACATCAAACGAATTACAAAATTAGCAAATGAGCTATAATTTTTTTAATAAAAATTATCAGTATATTGTTTTTTGAGTTACTTTTATTACTTTTAAAAAGAGAATTGCATTGAAAAAAAGTTTAAAAGTACTATTGATAACTGTCATTTGCTATATTAATTCGTATAGTCAAATTGATAACTTTACTTTATCTGTTACACCAACAAATGAAACGTGTACGGCAAATGGCAAACTGACTTTTTCGGTTTCAAACACTTTGCCTGGCTCGACGGTAATTTATACTATCTACAAGTTACCAAATTTAGTTACGCCCATTACTGTTACCAGTGTGTCTCCATTTACAGGGTTAAATTCGGGGACTTATAGAGTTGTCGCTACTCAAACATTAGGGAATCAAAGCAGCACAAAGCAACAAGATGTTGTAATAACAGATCAACGAACAAATTTAACCTATCAAGTTAATGGTGTCGATGAAGTTTGTGGTTTAGATGGAAAATTAACTATAACGATATTAACTGGAAATGTATTTAATTATGAGATTATTTCCGGACCAATTATTCGCCCACTTCAAACTTCTAATGTGTTTAATAATCTTTCAGCGGGTGTATATCAAATAAGAGTCTTTGATGTTTGTGGCGAAGGTGTTGTTCAAACCTATCAATTGTTTCACAAAAATACAGCATTGAATCTCACATTAAAACCTGTATCTATGGCAGGTTGCAATTCGGTTAGTGTTGGTTTTGGAATTGCTCCTTTAACTGAAGATGGAATTGTTAAATATCCGTTACAAGTTACAACACTAGTTACCTCTCAAACAGGCGTCATAACGACCAATAATGATGTTGTTACTAGTGGAACAAATTTTCAAGCTATTGTGCCTTATTATAGTCAGCAACCCTATAATTATACTATTACCGTAGTTGACGGTTGTGGAATAACTTATACTTTAAATGGTGTTGTAAATGGAGTTTCTCCCACCGCTATTTATTCCTTAGAAAGTCAAGATTGCGATTATAAAAAAGTAACGTTATATAATGTTTCAAGTGTTACTTTGGTTTCTGCACCAGCAACATTTTCAACGTCATTGCCAATAAATTACAGCTCTCAGATTGTTAATAGTAGGGTAGTTATTACTAATCTTACTGCTGGAACCTATGTTTTTAATGTTGTCAATGTGTGCGGCATTCAGCAAACTATCACTTTTGAAGTAGTAATTGACTCTCCATTAGATCCTTATTATACGCTGTTTAATAGAACGTGTGTTTCAAGTTCTGTTTTAATTTTTGGAATACAACAATTAATAATGATTACGGCTCCAGCTACTTATAATGTTGCTTTACCTCATGATTATTCTAGCTTAATTAATCCTGCCAATTATGCTGGGTTTAGTAATTTGCCTATTGGTGTATATCAATTTTCTACTATCGATATGTGTGGACAACCAAAGCCTTTAACAATAGTTATCAATCCAATATCAGAAAGCCCGATTGCAACTGTTTTAGAAGGTTGTGATGAAGGTTTAGGCTCATTAAAAATAACAGGACAAATCACAACAATAACGTTGACCTCTGCACCAGCTAGCTATTCAAATTTTACAATTCCACATAATTTTACTTCTAGTCTAATTTCTAATTCAAGTGCTTTAGTAATTGGTTTATTGCCTCCTGGAACCTATGTTTTTAAAACTACAAATGCTTGTAATGTTGAATATACACTTACAGCTCAGGTGTTTGGACTTATAGAAAATTCTACTGCTTCAATTATTCCAAATTGTGGTTCATATAATGTGAATGTGATTGAAGACTCAAACTCGAGTGAGAATACCTATTGGTTGCAAAAACTGAATACAACTACAAATGATTGGGTTCATCCTGATACGAATGTTGTTTACCCAAATGGAACTTTGCCAATAGCAGGAAATTCTATAGAATTAATAGGCAATGGAACAGTTTTTAACTTGACGGCTCTTGGTCAATTTAGAGTGTTAAAAGCCTATAAAACCTATATGGATAACACCATTGCATCCATCAATTGTTTTAGAGTATTAGCTGAATTTGAATTTACAGGACAACCAAGTATAAAAGAAGTTTTGTCAATTTCTTGCGGAGCAACTTTTGAAGTATTAGTTACTGCCGAAGGAGTTGCGCCACTACAATATAGAATTACATTAAAAAATGGTCAGCCTTTTGTAATTCAAAATGGTACTTCTAATTATTTTGCCAATCTTGAACCAGCAATTTATAATTTTCAAATAGAAGATGCTTGTGGAAATATTGTCAATCGAATTTTTGAAATTATAAATCCAAATCCAATAACGATTACTGCTTCAACAGTGGTTTGTAATGGAGATACATTAACCATGACAGTTCCAACTTTTAGTTTTCTAGAATACCAATGGTGGAAAGACAATAACATTTCCACCATTCTAAGCACTACAAATGAACTTACTATTGCTTCGTTTAATACTGCTTTAAATAACGGAACTTATCATGTTCGCATAGTTTATCCTAACAATCCAAGTTCATGTCTTAATCAAGAATTGACTTATACCATTGCATTAAATGTTTCGTCGCCAAATGCTGGTCAAGGTTCAACCAATACTTATTGTGGTTCGCAGGGAACTATTGATTTGTTTACTTTATTGCAAGGGAGTTATCAAACGGATGGTGTTTGGACAGAAACAACCAATAGTGGAATGTTAACTAATAATTTGTGGAACAGTACATCGATTACTTTCGGAACCTATTTGTTTAATTATCGTGTGACTGGAAGTTGTAACCAATTTGCGAATTCAGTTGTTTCAGTAACTTTGTTTTCAATACCAAATGCGCCTATTGCCACTGCCGATGCAATAGTTTGTGAATCTTCGGACATTCATTTATATGCTTCAACGGTAACTAATGCCAATTATTTTTGGACTGGGCCAAACGGTTATACTTCTACGCAACAAAACCCTTTATTAACGACTGTTTCACAAGCTACAAATGGAACATATACTGTTTATGTAACGCAAAACAATTGCGAGTCTGATGAAGATAGTGTTGCCATAGTAGTTAATCCATTGCCTGATTTTACATTAAATCAAGAGTGTGTTGGCAAAGATTATGTAGTTACCGCTGTTTTTGATGAGAATAACACAAGTGGAATATTAAGTTGGATTGGACCTGATGCTTTCAGTAGTAACCAAAACCCAATAATAATAACAAGAGCAAAAACGGGAATTTATTCTTTAACCGTAACTAATCCTTCAGGTTGTACAACTACCAAAGACATTGATGTAATTAGAACTTTTTGTGAAATTCCTAATGTGATTACACCCAATAATGATGGTTCAAATGAAGAGCTAAATTTAATAGGATTTGATGTCAATAAAATAGAAATATTCAATCGTTGGGGAAGATTAGTCTATGAGAAAAACAATTATTCCAACGAATGGCACGGACAAAATCAAAAAGGGGAAAAATTACCAGATGGGACATATTTCTACCTCATTACTTTAGAAACCAATGAAGTAAAAAATGGATGGATTTTTGTTAGTGGTAATTAAACTTCTTTATTTTGGGCTTTTCTAATTTTTTTGAACAAGTTTGAAGAATATACAAATGAGGTAACGGCTTCGTTATCAGTTTTAAAAATGTTTTTTTTGCTTCCTTCCCAAGCTAATAATCCATTTTTTAGGAAGATAATTTTTTCTCCAATTTCCATTACCGAGTTCATGTCATGAGTATTGATAACCGTCGTGATGTTATACTCTTCTGTTATTTCTTTAATAAGATTATCAATAACAATAGCCGTATTTGGGTCTAATCCAGAGTTTGGTTCGTCACAAAAAAGATATTTCGGGTTGTTTACAATGGCACGTGCAATCGCTACTCGTTTTTGCATTCCGCCCGAAAGTTCAGATGGTTTTTTATGATTTGAATCAATCAAATTAACCCTTGCAATAACTAGATTAACACGTTCTTTTATTTCTGTTGGCGTTTTTTTTGAAAACATTTTTAGAGGGAAACCAACATTTTCTTCCACAGTCATGCTGTCAAACAAAGCACTTCCTTGAAAAACCATTCCAATTTCGGTACGCAAATCTCTTTTCTCATCATCGGTTAGTTCGGAATAAATTCTTCCGTCAAAAGAAATAGTGCCTACTTCGGGTGTATGGATTCCTAATAAAGATTTTAGCAAAACTGTTTTTCCAGAACCACTTTGACCAATAATCAAATTTGTTTTTCCAGTTTCAAAAGTGGTTGTAATTCCTTTTAAAACTTTTGTGTCACCAAATGATTTCTCTATATTTTTAACTTCTATCATTATGTCAAAAGTAATTGTGTTAATATATAGTTTGTTAAAATAATCACTACTGATGTCCATACGAAGGAAACTGTACTTGCTTTACCTACTTCAAGCGCGCCACCTTTCATATAATAACCGTGAAATGATGGAATAGTAGCCAAGATTAATGCAAAAAGCAACGTTTTTATAAAGGCATAGGCAATGTGAAATGGAATAAACTCGGTTTGAAGTCCTTGCGTAAAATCGGTGCTACTGGTGAAACCACCATAAACCCCTGCCATCCATCCGCCAAGAATTCCTAGAAACATTGAAATACCAATAAGGAAAGGATATAATAAAAGTGCAATTATTTTTGGGAAAACCAAATAGTTTAGCGAGTTAACTCCCATAACTTCTAAGGCATCAATTTGTTCTGTTACACGCATCGTTCCAATACTTGAGGTAATAAAGGAACCCATTTTTCCTGCCATGATGATGGAGATAAATGTGGGTGCAAACTCTAAGATTACCGATTGTCGAGTAGCAAAACCAATTAAGTATTTTGGGATTAACGGATTGGTTAAATTCAAAGCCGTTTGAATGGCTACAACGCCACCAACGAAGAAAGAAATAAACGCTACAATTCCCAATGAATCAATAATTAAATCATCAATTTCTTTGAAAATTAAACCTCTCATCACAGACCATTTGGTAGGTTTGTTGAATACTTCTTTTAGCATCAAAAAGTACTTTCCAATCTGCGATAAATAACGAATGAGCATCATAGTTTTGAAATAATGTCAAAAATAGTTAGAAGTTATGAGTTATGGGTTATGAGTTGAAAGTTTTTTAACCTAAAAAAGCTTTTCTTTCATTTTCTTCCAACGATAATTTCTAATAAATTTTGCTTGTTCCTCGGTTACTAATAATGATTTTCCAGCGGTTTTTGCTTTTTTAAAACCATTAATATAATCAAAAAACAAGAGCGGTTTATTCTTTCGCAAGGCTAATTTTAAAGAAGCAATTGCCGTAATCAAAAAACCGTAGCCCAAACTGTAAAACGCTTCGCCTTGTTTGTAGCGTGCCGCTTTGTTATAGTTGGCTCCTGTAGGTTTTAGATGTTTTACTTTTAAAGTTTCGTCCGTTACGACTTTCCAATTATAGAATTTACAAAGGAGTTCGTCAACGGTATCCCAACCCATAGCTGGTTTTAATCCGCCAATTTGTTTGAAAGTTTCTTTTCTATAAACTTTAAATGCGCCACGAATATGGTCTTTGTCGGTTAAGTTTTCCAAAATCCATTCGCCATTTTTTTCAATGTAAGCAAAACCGCCAACCATTCCAATGTTTGAATCTGATAGAAAATGTTTGCTAATCATTTCAAAATAATTTGCAGGAAAAATTAAATCGGCATCGGCTTTTACTATAAAATCATACTGATTATCTAAAGTTTCTAATCCTTTTTGAAAGGCTTGAATGACTTTGCTTCCTGGCAAATGAATGGCATCCGAAGTTTTATTGACCAATGTTATAAATGGATATTTATCGCAAAACGATTGAACGATACTTTCTGTGCTATCTGTAGAGCCATCATTGACCACCACAATTTTAGCAGGCAAAACCGTTTGCGCCACCAAAGATTGCAATGTCAAAGCAATAAATCGCTCTTCGTTATAAGTAGGAATGACAAGATAGTAGTTCATAATAAATTCCAATTTTTTAAATTCCAAATTCCATCTGAATGGATTTTAGTTTGGGATTTGGGATTTTTTATTTGGGATTTCTTTCAGCATATACCAAATAATATCGCGGAGTAAAAAATCGCAATAATGGTCGAAACCCAATTTTCTTTACGGGATGTGTAAATTGAACGCGATCTATAATTTTGAAGCCTGTTTTTTCTAACAACCAATCCAATTGCCAATCTTCAAACTCGTGGTAATGTCTGTCCCATTTGTCGGTTTTGCTTTTGTAAGCCGATTGAAACCATAAACGCATTGGGATTGAAATTAAAACCTTGTTGCACTTTACATTTTGCAACACGGTATAAGGATTTAATAAATGTTCAAAGATTTCAAAAGCCGTAAAGATTTCGTAGTTTTCAGTTTGCAACGCCGATTGGTCGTTGTCCAAATCTTCACCTTTGGTATTAATGACCGTGTAACCATTGTCCTCCATAATTTTGGAAAACGGATTGGGTACACCCAAATCAAAAATAGTTTCTGAAGGATTGATATGTTTTTTTAGAAAATCTAACGTAATGTTGAAGCGTTTGCTTGGATATGTCTTCTCGTACATAGTGACTGTGAAAATTTACAGCCGCAAAGTTACAAAGTTTTATCTTCTAATAATATTTAGATGAATTTTGTTTGTGTTCGGTATTTTTAGATTGTCAAACTATTGCTTCTGATATTTGGCTTGGCAAGGTTCAAAGCAAGGATAATTGATAATTAATACGGTGCCGTTTTGCACATAATTATATCCTAAAGTTGTTTGAACACAAGCATCGGATGTAAAAGTAGCATTCGTTGCATCGTAAGTTCCCGATGTTGGGTTGAGCGTTGAAGTGGTCATGTCGCACAAATCGCCGTTAGAAGTTAAGGTGCCATCACTGTTAAAAGTTATGGTTTTCTCGCTGTCCACACTCATAAAAGTGCCACTACCATCACCTGGATCTTCTAATACTTCTATCAATTTCCAATTTCCTACTATAGAGGTATTCGATTTGTTGTCGTCTTTATTACAAGCACTAAGCATACCAACGACCAAAAGGGTAAAAAATATCTTTTTCATAATTGGATTTATTGTTTAGATGGTAAACCTTCTGAATGGTTGCGTTTTAAATGTTATAGATTTAGTGTGTTGTATTTTATGTTCTTAAAATCTTTTCCATTTTCTTTCCTTTGGCAAGTTCGTCTATCAGTTTATCTAAGTAGCGAATCTTTTTCATCAGAGGTTCTTCAATTTCTTCAATGCGATAGCCACAAATAACTCCAGTGATTTTGGAAGCATTAGTATGGAGTTGTGCTTGCCCAAAAAAGGTTTCAAAATCATTCTTGTTGTCTAGTTGTTCTTGCAAAGCTTTTTCATCATAACCCGTTAGCCATTGAATTATAGTGTGCACTTCTTCTTTGGTGCGTCCTTTTTTCTCCGCTTTATTAATATAATGAGGATACACACTTGCAAACGCCATCTTGTAAATTTTTGTGTTATCCATTTAGTAGTTTTGTATGTGTTTGATACTCCATATTTCTGTGATTTGTATGACACCACAGAATCTTTTTATCAAAAAGATTCAATTTTGATCAAAGCAAAAATAGTTTATTAGTTTTGCATAATTCTAATTCATCTAGAGCCAGTTTATGCTCCACTTCATTCAAAAAACTTGAACTAACATAGCTGATGTACTAACTTATACCTTATATACTATGGAGTTCACATTCATTCCAGCGCCCACTGATGCAAAAAGAACAATATCGCCTTTGCCTAACGAATGATTTTCTACATTGTTTTTGAGTAACAAATCGTATAATGTTGGCACGGTTGCCACACTAGAGTTCCCAAGTTTATGAATGCTCATAGGCATGATGCCTTCGGGAACAGTTTGTTTGTATAAGCGATAAAAACGTTGAACGATAGCTTCATCCATTTTTTCGTTGGCTTGGTGAATCAATATTTTTTTTACTTGGTTGATGTCAACACCGCTTTTTTCTAAACAACTTGCCATAGCTTTTGGCACTTCGCTTAAAGCAAATTCATATATTTTTCGACCATACATTTTGATATAGCGAACATCTGGATCGTTAAATGTGTTAAAAGAATTCCCAAAATACAAATAGTTGGCTTCGTCATAGGTAAACGATGCTGATTCGTGGGCTAATATTCCGCCTTCTTCATTGGTAGCTTCAATTATCGTAGCACCTGCGCCATCGGAGTAAATCATAGAATCTCTATCATGCATGTCCACTACTCTCGAAAGTGTTTCGGCACCAATAACCAAACATTTTTTTGCCATGCCAGCTTTTATAAATGCTTGCGCTTGAATAACAGATTCTACCCAACCAGGACAACCAAAAAGCATGTCATAAGCCACACATTTCGGGTTTTTAATGCGTAAATTGTGTTTTACTTTAGCAGCCAAACTGGGTAGCATATCACCTTGAATAGCATTTTTTTTTACATCACCAAAGTTATGAGCAAAAATAATATAGTCTAGGGATTCTGCATCAACTTTAGCATCATCGATAGCAATTTTTGCGGCTATAGTTGCAATGTCTGAGGTAACTAAATCATCAGTTACATAACGGCGTTCTTTAATACCTGTAATTTCTAAAAATTTTTGTGCAATAACATCATTCGGATGTGGAAATGGTGTTCCATCATCGTTGAGGAACACATGCTTTGCAAAGTCGATATTAGAAACAACTTCTGTGGGTATATAGCTTCCTGAGCCAGTTATTTTTATATTCATGTTGGGGAAATAATATGCTAAAGTATAGAATAATAATTAAAATCAAACATAAAATTTAGTATGCGCGCATATTATTGTGAAATATGTAATATTTAGGTAAGAAAATAAATATTTGATTATTATTTAGGCATTTTGGTGCACAATTTTTATTTGCATAACGGTAGCCATACTCAAAGCATTCGTTTTCATTTGCTCTGCATTTTTTCCTTTAAAATCGTTATCGATAGTTGCATAAAGATGTTTGAGCCAAGTTTCAAAATGTTCTTTGGTAAATGAATATTTGGCGTTAATGTCTTTATGAATTTGAAACATATTGTTACTATAACCACCTTTCATAAAAAGAGATTGTTCCCAAAAAGTGGCTAGTAGTTCAAAATGTTCCTCAAGATGATGGTGTACATCAGTAACTTTGGTAAAATAAAAATTGATGGTTTCATCGGCTAAAAGCTTGTCATAAAACGTTCGCATGATGTAAAGCAAATCCTCTCGGGTTTCGATGTCGTTCATTGTTTAAATTTATACAAAGTTACCATTTCTGAAATTTTATTGTCTGATATTAATCATAAAAAAAGGTTTCAAATTTATTTTTTTGAAACCTTTAGTCTTACTACTTACTACTAAAATCTTAATACATTTACATATACGCTTCAATAGGCGCACAACTGCAAACTAAGTTTCTATCGCCATAGGTTTCATCAACACGACGAACGCTTGGCCAGAATTTGTTCTCAGCAACATAATCTAAAGGATAAGCAGCTTTTTCTCTTGTGTATGGAAACGTCCAAGTATCGGAAGTAACCATAGCTAGTGTATGTGGCGAGTTCTTCAAAACATTGTTAGGTTCTTCAATAGCAGCTGCTTCAATTTCTTGTCGAATGGCAATCATGGCATCACAAAACCTATTTATTTCTGCTAAATCTTCGGATTCGGTTGGTTCAATCATTAATGTTCCTGCTACTGGGAAAGAAACGGTTGGCGCATGGAAGCCATAATCCATAAGACGTTTTGCAATGTCAGTTACTTCAATTCCTTTGGCTTTAAAGCTTCTGCAATCTAATATCATTTCGTGCGCAGCTCTTCCCATTTCTCCTGAATATAAAATAGGATAATGTTCTTCGAGTTTTGCTTTCATGTAGTTGGCATTTAATATTGCATATTTTGTTGCGTTAGTAATTCCTTCAGCTCCTAACATACAGATATAACCATAAGAAATTAGACAAACTAATGCCGAGCCATAAGGTGCACCAGAAATAGCAGTTATTGCTTGATCGCCTCCAACTTTTACCAATGGATTGCTAGGTAAAAACGGCACTAATTTTTCGTTCACACAAATTGGCCCTACACCTGGCCCACCACCACCGTGAGGAATGGCAAAGGTTTTGTGTAAATTAAGATGACAAACATCAGCACCAATGGTAGCTGGATTGGTTAATCCAACTTGGGCATTCATGTTAGCGCCATCCATATATACTAATCCACCATTGTCGTGAATGATTTGTGTGATTTCTTTAATGGCACTTTCAAAAACACCATGAGTAGAAGGATAGGTAACCATCAAGCAAGAAAGATTTTCAGCATTTTCGATGGCTTTTGTTCTTAAATCTTCTACGTCAATATTACCGTTTTCCATAGTTTTGGTCACGATAATTTTCATGCCAGCCATAGCCGCCGAAGCTGGGTTAGTTCCGTGAGCCGAAGCAGGAATTAAACATACATTTCGGTGACTGTTTCCTTCAGCAATATGATAGGCACGAATAGCCATTAATCCAGCATATTCGCCTTGTGCTCCAGAATTTGGTTGCAATGTTGTTCCAGCAAAACCTGTTATGACATTTAGTTGTTGTTCTAGTTTTTTCAACATTCCGATATAACCTTGCACTTGGTCTAGTGGTGCAAACGGATGGATAGTATTCCAGTATGGCATACTCAATGGCAACATTTCGGCAGCGGCATTCAATTTCATCGTACAAGAACCCAAAGAAATCATCGAATGATTTAAAGATAAATCTTTGCGCTCTAATTTTTTGATATAACGCATCAAGCTGGTTTCTGAATGATAGCTATTGAAAACGTCGTGTTGTAAAAATTCTGTTTTTCTATTTAAGTGCATTGGATAGTTGTTCTCCAACGCATATTCGTTTACTTCAAAAGCTTCTTTGCCTAACGCTTCTGCAAAAACTGCAATTACTTCATTGATGTCTTTGAATAAAATAGTTTCATTTAAAGCGATTGAAATGGTTTCGTCATCAATATAAAAGAAGTTGATTTCGTTTTTCTCAGCAATGGCTCTCACTTTTTTGGCATCAGCTTTTACAACGATGGTGTCAAAAAAAGAAGTGTTCGTTTGATAAACGCCAAGTTTATTTAAAGCATTTGCCAAAGTAACTGCCGATGCATGAACTTTGTCGGCTATATAACGCAATCCTTTTGGGCCATGATATACGGCAAACATTCCTGCCATTACTGATAATAATACTTGTGCTGTACAAATGTTTGACGTTGCTTTTTCACGTTTAATATGTTGTTCACGTGTTTGCAAAGCCATACGAAGTGCTCGGTTGCCATTAGTATCAATAGTTACTCCGATAATTCTTCCAGGCATCGAGCGCTTGTATTCTTCCTTGGTAGCAAAGAAAGCAGCGTGTGGACCACCATAGCCCATTGGAATTCCGAAACGTTGTGTAGTTCCAACCACTACTGCTGCACCCATTTCTCCAGGAGGTGTTAGTTTTACTAAAGATAAAATATCTGCAGCAACGGCTACTTTTATTTCATTTTCATTGGCTTTGGCAATAAATGAGGTGTAGTCATTTACTTGACCGTATTTGCCTGGATATTGAAGAATAGCTCCAAAATAGTCAGAAGAAAAGTCAAATGTTTCATGATTTCCAACTACTAATTCCACACCAATTGGTGTAGAACGTGTTTGAAGAACCGATAAAGTTTGAGGTAATATTTCTTCCGATACAAAGAATTTGCACACGTTGTTTTTCTTTTGGTCACGAGAACGCACATCAAATAGTAATGCCATGGCTTCGGCAGCGGCAGTGCTTTCATCTAACAAAGAAGCGTTTGCAATTTCCATTCCGGTTAATTCAATAACGGTAGTTTGGAAATTAAGAATAGCTTCCAATCTTCCTTGAGCAATTTCTGCTTGATAAGGCGTGTATGCCGTGTACCAACCTGGGTTTTCAAAAATATTTCTTTGAATAGCAGGTGGAACTATTGTTGGATGATATCCTAAGCCAATATAAGATTTGAATACTTTGTTCGTTCTTCCTAATATTCTGATGTGATTGGCATATTCATATTCGGTCATTGGAGCATCTAGTTGCAATTCTTTGTGCAACCGAATGTTGTCAGGAACGGTTTCGTATATTAATTGTTCTAAGGTTTCTACGCCAACGGTTTTTAACATTTCTGGCAAATCGTTTTCTCTTGGTCCAAGATGTCTAAGTGCAAATGCGTCTGTTTTCATTAAAGTGTTGTGTCTTAAAAGTGTATAGATGTGTTCAAATCATCCCAATAAATTGGATAATTTTTTTGCAGTACAAAAGTAATTATTAAATCCATATTATTATGCTAATCAAAATCTAATGTTTTGATATTTTTTCAACTATAAAGAGATTTTGTTAATAAAATAGGATTTAAAGATTCTATCGACAAAATACATCAATAAATCATTTCGTCGAGGATTAATTACTTTATAACGAATTTATTAACATAATCTTACGACTTATTGAAAACTTATTTAATTTCGATTAAAATTTTATACAAATGAAAAAAATTACCTTGACTTTACTATTCTTTTTTGGAATGGTAGCAACCTACGGTCAAACATTGGTTCTTAATGAAGTAATGACGTCTAATCTTTCGGTAATTGCCGATGACGACGGTGACTATAACGATTGGATAGAGATTTATTACAATGGAGCAACCGCTATTAATTTAGAAGGATATGCACTTTCTGATGATGCTACTCTACCAATGAAATGGGTTTTTCCAGAATATTGGATAGAACCGGGGGATCATTTATTGATATGGTGTTCCGATAAAAACAGAACAGACATTAATAATGATTTGCACACGAATTTTAAGATTAGCTCTACGGGTGAAGTTATTTATTTTAATAGACCAAATGGAACTTTACAAGATAGTTTTCTAGCAGTAATTTTACCAGAAAACATCTCCTATGGAAGACAAACTGATGGTGCAATAACTAAAGTTTATTTTCAACAATCTACTCCAGGTGCAGCAAATAATACTCCTGGATTTAGTCAAGTTTTAAATGCGCCATCAATAAATGTTCCTAGTGGGTTTTTTACTTCATCTTTTCCAGTAACAATAACTTACCCCGATCCAAATGTGACGATTGTTTACACATTAGATGGTTCAGATCCTGTTTTGACAAACCTTGCAGGGACTAATTATAATTATAAAAATAAGTATATCGAATTAGCAGGACAGACTGCTGGAGCACAACTTCAAAATAGTTATAAATCATTTACATATTCAAGTCCTTTAACAATAGTTGATAGGTCGAGCATAGCAAATGATTTAGCAAAAATGTCATCTACTTTTCAAAATGTACCTAGTTATATTCCAACTTTCAATGTTTTTAAAGGAACCGTCTTGAAAGTTAGAGCCTTTAAAAATGGTGCTATACCAAGTCCAATTATAACAAAAACTTATTTTGTAACACCTCAAGGTAGTGCTAGATATACATTACCCGTTGTTTCTTTGAGTATTACTGAATCAAAATTCTTTGAATATAATGATGGAATTTTTGTAGCTGGAAAAGATTTTGATGATTGGAGAGCTGCAAACCCAACAGTTGATGCTGATTTTAGCAGTGTAAATGAAAACGAAGAAAATGCAAATTACTATAGAATTAGCGATAATGAAGAACAGAAAGGACATTTAAGTTATTTTGTTGGAGGACAAGAAGTATTAAATCAAGATATAGGAATAGAAGTTAATGGAGGAAATTCTAGAAATTTTCAAAGTAAAGCCTTGCGTCTTATAGCGCGTTCGGAATATGGTAACGATAAAATGAGTTACCCATTCTTTGCCAATGAAAATTATAATAGTTATAAAAGGTTACTACTTAGAAATTCTGGTCAAGATTTTAGAAGCACTATGTTTAGAGATGGTTTGTTTCACACTTTGGTTGAAAAATTAAATACAGAAACGAAATCTTACCAACCAACAATTGTATTTTTAAATGGAGAATATTGGGGAATTTTAAATATGAGAGAACGATATGACAAGCAGTTCTTCAATCAAAAATACAATATAGCCGATGGAGAGTTAGATTATTTAAAAAATGATTTAACACCAGTAGAAGGTGATGGAAATCATTATGCAGCGATGGAAACCTATTTACAGAATAATTCTTTGTTAAATACAGCTAATTACAATTACATTAAAACGCAATTAGATCCAGAAAATATGAGAGATTATTATATTTCTAATATTTATGCTCAAAGTACAGATTGGCCAGGTTGGAATACAATATTTTGGAGAAAAAAAACAGCAGCTTATGAGCCAAATGCTCCCTTTGGTCAAGATGGTAGATGGAGAACCGGGATAAACGATATGGATGATACCTTGGGAGAATATCCTGAAGGAAGTAATCATAATACATTGGCGTTTGCCACAGCAACTGGTGGACCAGATTACCCAAATCCAGAATGGTCCACTTTAATCTTAAGAAGACTATTAGAAAACAACGAATTTAAATTAAACTTTATCAATCGTTTTGCAGATTTGTTAAACACTTATTTTTTGCCATCAAGAGTCAATGCTATGATTGATATCTTCAAAAACAAAATTAACCCTGAAATAGCAGAGCATCAAGCAAGATGGAAACCATTTTATGATGTAGAAACATGGAATGATTACAGTATTCAATCCATACGAGATTTTGCCAACACTAGACCAAATAACCAAAGAGCACATATTAGAGGTAAATTTGGAATTAGTGGAGATATTAATGCTACTTTAAATGTAGATGATGTAGCACATGGATTTATAAAAATGAATACGGTAGAAATAAACAGTTCTACACCAGGTGTTGCTGCCAATCCTTATCCTTGGACCGGAATTTATTTTAAAAACATTCCTGTTACTATGAAAGCAATTGCATTACCAGGATTTGTGTTTAGTCATTGGTCAGGTGCTTCTACCAGTACATCAGCAGAAATTACGCTTACAACAGCAGCTGATTTTTCAGTAACAGCTCATTTTGTTCCTGCAGGAAGTGGTGGAGAAGAAGTGCCAATTTATTACTGGGTATTTGATAGTTCTTTAGAAAATAACACTCCTTTATCCAGTGTGAATACAACTTATAATGTTAATGTTCTTCCACAAGGAGTTTTAAACTATCAATCGTGTCTTTCTGGGTACCCTTTTGATGCTTCCAATGCAAACTGGAGAAAAGCTTCCATGGAAAGAAGAAACAATCCAACGGATGTGAACTATATCCCTGAGGTGAATAACAACCTAACTTTTGCAGCTTCCAATATGAGAGGAATTCAAGTAAAACAACCTTTCCAAAATAACGGCCAAGAAAATAAGTTGATTTTTTCAAGTTCAACAGCAGGTTATCATGATATTAAAGTATCCTTTGCAGCAGTTAATGAATTAGCGGCTGATGGATTAGTTGTTGATTATTCGATTGCTGCTGGTTCTGGTACATGGATAACTACAGGTTTAGCAGCATCTAGTCTGCCTTTAACGAGCAGTTTTCAGCTGTTTAATATTGATTTTTCATCTATTACTGCGGTTAATAACAATCCAAATTTTAAATTTAGAATTCGATTTTCAGGAACAAATTTAACAGAAGATTTAGGAAACAGAGTTACCTTTAACAACATTAGTATTAAAGGGAAACAAGACAACTTGAGCGTTGTTGAAGCAGATAGTAAATTAGAATTCGTCATGTATCCTAATCCAACTACTGGTGTTTTGAATTTAGTTTACAGTTATCAAGATGTGAATTATGCAATATTTTCAATCGATGGAAAATTAATTCAAAGCGGAAAATTAGATAACCCACAAATTAATGTGAGTTCTATTCAACATGGAATTTATTTACTGCAACTTTCGGCAGATGGTAAAACAGAAACTAAAAAGTTTATTAAAAATTAATAATCAAAATTTTTTAAATATTTGAAGAAGAGGTCTAATTGGCTTTTTTTTTCATTTAATCGATGTTATTGGAAAGTTGTCGATAATATGCTTTATTAGAAAAAAATCAAGTTAATTTTGAGTGAAATTTAGAATTTATAACTTCCTTTTTTATGATTAAAAAAATACTTTTTTTTGTAATTTTTTTCACTGTTTTTTTTCAAGAAAACACATTCTCACAGGCATTAGTCATTAATGAAGTAGTCGCTTCAAATAGTACAACTATTGCGGATGAAGATAATTCATATCAAGATTGGATTGAATTATACAATAATAGTGCAAGTGCTATAAATTTATCAGGATATGGAATAACAGATGATTCAACCAATCTGTTCAAATGGGTGTTTCCAAATGTTACCATAAATCCAGGTGGGTATATGCTCGTTTGGGCATCGGATAAAAATCGAACTAATCCTGCCAATCCATTACACACAAATTTTAAAATAAGTTCAAGTGGTGAAACAATTACTTTAACGAATGCTTCAAGTGTAATAGTTGATACTGCACCAGCAACTGCAATGCAAGCCGATGAATCTTTGGGTAGATTGCCAAACGGAACAGGCGGTTTTGTGCTTATTCAAACTCCAACGCCAAATGCCTTGAATGTTAATGGAACACCAATTGCAACTTTAGATCCACCAGTTTTTTCTCAAAATTCAGGTTTTTATACAGCAGGTTTTAATCTAAATATAACCACTAATGAGCCTGGGGCAACAATTATTTATACACTTGACGGTTCAGAACCTGACGAAAATAATTTAAGCGGCACAACCTATAATTACAAAAATCAATACCCAAAAATACCAGGACAAGCTTTTGGTACTTTTCTGTTCAATACCTTTCAATCGTTTCAATATTCGGCATCTATACCAATTAATGACAGGTCTTCTCAGCCAAATAAAATTTCAGCCATTTCTACAACCTATGATTTTACACCACCCTATTTTCCAAATGGACCAATTTATAAAGGAACTATTGTTAGAGCAAAAGTTGTAAAACCAGGTGCAGTTTCAAGCGAAGTTATATCAAAAAATTACTTTATTACTCCAGCAGGATCAAGTAAATATACACTTCCAGTTCTATCATTTAGTTTTAATGAAAATGAGTTATATGATTATGAAGATGGAATAGCTGTTGCAGGTATAGATTTTGACAATTGGAGAACTGCCAATCCAACAGAAATTCCCGATCGCGAAATTGGAAATTTTGAAAGACGTGGTGCTGCCAATGAACGAAAAGCCAACATGCATTATTTTGTAAATGGTCTTGAAAAAATTAATCAAGATGTAGGGATACGAATTAGAGGTGCTTATTCAAGATTATACCCAAGTAAATCATGGAATATTTATGCTCATTCCGAATATGGTGATGGCAATTTGTCTTATAATTTTTTTGCCGACGAACCCTATACAAGTTATGAGAGATTAAGCGCGAAAAGTGGCGGAAGTGATTTTTACAACACTATGTTTAGAGACGCTTTAAATCATCAATTGGTGAAGGATTTAAAAATGGAAACAGAATCTTTTCAACCAATGGTAGTTTTTATGAATGGAGAATATTGGGGATTACTCAATATGAGAGAGAAATATGATGATAATTATTTCAAACAAGTTTATAATATTGACAATGTTGATTTATTAGAAAATCAAGGAGCAATTCAAGAAGGTGATGCTGTTGATTACAATAATATGTATGCATATATTCAAAACAATAGTTTTACAAATGAAGCAAATTATACATACATTCAAACGAGAATGGATACCGATAATTTCATAGATTATTTTATCACAAATATCTTTACTCAAAATACAGACTGGCCAGGAAATAATATTATTTATTGGAGAAAAAGAACGGCACAATACGAACCAAATGCACCTTATGGTCATGATGGAAGATGGCGATGGGCACTTCACGATAATGATAGTACATTAGATGATGCAAGTTATAATTCGTTACATAATGCAACATCAACTGTTGATGTTGGCCCAAATCCAGCCTGGTCAACCTTAATTTTAAGAAAATTATTAGCCAATACAACTTTTAAAAATGACTTTATTAATCGTTTTGCCGATTTGATGAATACTAACTTCCTCTCTTCTAGAATTATTGCAAAAATTGATGAGATTTCAGCGATAATTGCACCTGAAATGAATGATCAATATTTTAGATGGAAAGCACCAGTTGACAATGGTGATTGGCAGTACCATCTTGAGGAGGAAAGAGAATTTGCTGAAGACAGACCTGCATATCAAAGAAATCATATTCGTTCTAAATTTGGAATTACAAATAATATTAATGCAAATTTGAATGTTTCAAATTATGACCACGGCTATATTAAAATAAGCACAATTAATATTCAAGATGGAACTACAGGAATTATTGGTAACCCATATCCTTGGACGGGAATTTATTTTGCGGATATTCCAATTAAATTAAAAGCCAATGCTAGACCAGGATATTTATTTAGTCATTGGGAAGGATTTTCGACAAGCACCAACGAAGAAATTACAATAACGACAAATCAAAGTTTTTCGATTACTGCCGTTTTTATTCCAGAAGGTTTTGCAGTGGAAACGCAAGAGCCAATTTATTTTTGGTTGTTTGATGGAGCTATTCCAAACGATACTCCATTAACGAGTTTAAATTCAACTTTTGAAATTCCAGTAGAAGGTGTTTTAGAATATCAATCATGCTTGACAGGTTATCCATTTGTAAACGGTAATCCAAATTGGAGAAAAGCATCCATGGAACGAAAAAATAGTCCAACAAACATTAATTACATTCCAGAGGCTAACAATAATATTCCTTTTGCTTCGGCAGGAATGCGAGGAATTCAAATAAGACAACCATTTCAAGACAATGGTTTAGAGAATACAATACAATTTAATCTCTCAACAAAAGACTATAAGGATATTAAATTTGGATTTGCAGCTAAAAATGATAATGCAGCTGATGCTATTATTATTGATTATTCAATAACTGCAGGAACTCCAACATGGATTACAACAGGTTTAGCATCAAGTTCGTTACCATTGTCATCTACTTTCGAATTGTTTGAAGTTGATTTTTCTTCAATAATTGCCGTAAATAATAATGCAAATTTTAAAATACGTTTAAGGTTTACCGGCTCAAACATGACTGTTGACAACGGAGATGAAGTTGTTTTTAATAATTTTTCATTAAAAGGAGTTCAAATTCCTTTGACCTATGTTACACCAAACGTTTATACAATAGACACTCCAATTTCGGATTTAATTCCTAATCTAACTGCTTCAGCAGATAGTTTTGCTATCAGTCCAGCAGTACCAAATGGACTAACATTTAGCACCACCACGGGAATCATCTCGGGAACGCCAACAGTTCTACAAACGGCAACCAATTATGAAGTAACGGCAACCAATTCAGGCGGAAGCACAAGTTTTACAGTATCGATAAAAGTAATCGATGCCACACCAAATGCATTGAGTTATACGACACCAAATGTGTTTACCATCAACCAAGCCATCACGAATTTAACCCCAACGGTAACAGGCGAAAACCTAAGTTTTGCTATCAGTCCAGCAGTACCAAATGGACTAACATTTAGCACCACCACGGGAATCATCTCGGGAACGCCAACAGTTCTACAAACGGCAACCAATTATGAAGTAACGGCAACCAATTCAGGCGGAAGCACAAGTTTCACAGTATCGATAAAAGTAATCGATGCCACACCAAATGCATTGAGTTATACGACACCAAATGTGTTTACCATCAACCAAGCCATCACGAATTTAACCCCAACGGTAACAGGCGAAAACCTAAGTTTTGCTATCAGTCCAGCAGTACCAAATGGACTAACATTTAGCACCACCACGGGAATCATCTCGGGAACGCCAACAGTTCTACAAACGGCAACCAATTATGAAGTAACGGCAACCAATTCAGGCGGAAGTGTGTCTTTTATTTTATCAATTGAAATTGAAGAAGAATTAGGAATTGATGATAATATCAAGCTTGATTTTAAAGTTTATCCAAATCCATTTTTGGATGAGATTAATATTATTCACGCTTTTAACGAAGTTAAATTTGAAATTTATAGTTTGGAAGGAAAGGAAATTCAAAAAGGAATGTTACAAAATTCAAAAATAGTAGTGAATCAATTACCATCAAGCGTATATTTGTTAAAGCTAACTTCCGAAAAAGCATATCAAATTATTAAAATTGTTAAAAAATAATTTAAAGGGAGTTTGCTAGTCAAACTCCTTTTTTTATGAATTTTTTTAAAAAAATACTTGATTTTTATATTAAAAGCAGTCTTCATGTTGCTTTTTCAGTTTTTGCATTAGTGCACATGACTGGTTTTTTGTTTCGAATAATCAACATTGAAAGCTGTGCTTATTTTGCTTTCTTTGGAACTATTGTAGGTTACAATTTTGTGAAATATGATGCCTTAGCCCGAACTCAAAAAGTAAACATGAGTTTGAGCTTGAAAGTAATAGCATTCTTGAGTTTTATTTCTTTAGTAGCAACAATGTTTTTTTTCTTGAAACTAGAAACGATAACCAAAATACTTGGATTGGTTTTCCTGATTTTGACACTGTTATATACGTTGCCTTTCTTTCCTAATAAAAGAAATGCTCGGAATTGGGCAGGAATAAAAATCTATATCGTTACGCTCTGTTGGGTTGGAGTTACGCTAGTTTTGCCCATAATCAATGCTAAAATTCCGATTGATAATTATGTTTTTCTGGTTGCAGTGCAGCGATTCGTTTTTGTCTTTGTTTTAGTTTTAATTTTCGAAATCATCGATTTACGTCAGGACGATCCGCATTTGCAAACAGTACCCCAAAAAATAGGAGTAAAAAACACCAAAATAATTGGAGTTTTATTGATGATTGTATTTGTTTTACTTGAATTTTTTGATTCAAATTTCAAGCAAGAAATTCTTTTATTAAAACTTGGAATTGCTATAACAACGTCGCTTTTTCTGTTATTTGCTAACGAAAAAAAATCGAAATACTATTCTAGCTTTTGGGTAGAAAGCATTCCGATTTTTTGGTGGGTTTTGTTAGTGACTTTCAGCTAATTTTTTAATGAATTTGTTTCGTTCTGTTATAAATTGAGTCAAATGATTTTTTAATACTAATTGGTCAAAAATTCTGCCTAACATTCCAAAAGGAGTTTGATATTCTATGGTATCAATCATCACTGTTTTTTCATTTTTTTCAACGAAGTTATGTTCATGTCTAAAACTTTTAAAATGACCTTCTAACATTTCATCAACAAAATAAGTTGGAAATTCCATTTCAGAAATTAAACTTTTATGTTTTAAATAAATTCCAAAATGTTTCCCACGCCATGTAACGGTTTCATTTAGATTAATTAATCCCGAAGTAATGCCATCAATTGCCTTTTCATATGAACTCGCCGTAGATTGTTGATGAACATCAATGTTTCGCGCTAAATCGAAGACTTGATTTATAGGAGCATTTATTTTTGTGATTAGATGGATTTTGGTCATTTTTTTAATTTAAAGTACAAACCTGAAATTATAGAAGTTATCACATATGGAATAGTCAACTCTTATTCATCTGATTCATATATTATTAAAAAAGAAGCAATCACTCCTAAAGCATAGAATGTAATGAGTATTATTTTTGATAAAACTAAATTGATTTTCTTCTTCTTTAGAAAATAAAATAAGAAAGCATAAACAACATGGGTAGGAGAAGAAAAAATTAAGCTAAAAATAATTACTATTGGATAAATTACACCAAATCCTTAAACACCATTAGATTTTAAAACAAAATATTGAATTAGATCATACACAAATGGTGAAAGTAGTATTCTGAAAGTCCAATGCTTAAATAAATAACTCCAATTCATAAAATTAAAATTTATAATAGCCAATTAAGTTATAGATGAAAAGTAAAGTATTAACAATTGCAAAAAGGACAAACAAACTATTCATAAAATAGCTTCCTACCTTAAAAAGTGATCTTTTCGGAATATCATACATTGGATAATAGGCAATTTGTGTAGCAACTTTTCCAACCCAATAAGCTGCAATTAATCCAGTTAATGCAATGGCTAATTGAGATTGATTTTTCAAATCATTTGGTAAAAGAATTGCTATTAATCCAAAAGAGAAGTTTAATCCTTGAATATATCTTCCATAAGTTTTTGCGATTTCTTGATTTAAAGGTTTTAATTGTTTTACATCGTTATACCAATCAAAAACTTGATGACGAATGTAAGGATATATTAAAGCTGTAAAAATTTGACCAATACCACTTGTGATAATTAACCAGTTTGGAATGTTTAAGTTCATAATTTTTTAGTTTTTTTATTTTCTACACTAATTTCTGAACCAATTGCTAATAAAACAGAAACTGGTTTTTGATTTTCTAAAAATTCAAATTCTTTCCCATAAGTTGCTTTAAAGTCTACATCTATTTTAGTATTAATGACTTTTAATTGTTGCCATTTGGGATGTTTTACTTCATATTCAAATGTTTTATTTTCGTTTATTTTTGTGTAACCAAAATAATGTTCAGTAATAAATTCAGCTTCAGAGTTTATTTCAATTTCTGTTTCGTTTTTTTCTGTTTCAATTAAAATAGAGTTCCATTTGTTTGCAGTTTTCCATTCATAAGTAAATTCAGTTGAATCTGTGCTTTCTTGAATAGAATGTTTCATTGAAAGTGTTTGATAATGTTCTTTATAAATTGTATTTGCGACAAAAGTCAAGGCTTGTTTTGGAACAATTTCTTTAATGAAAACAACACCACGTTTCCATTCATTATTTTCAAAACTTTTTACATAAAACCGAAGATTTACTTCTTCAAAATTAATATGAAACGGAATTTTTAATCCTAATAATTTTACGTTTTTAAACATAAATCCTACTAAACTAACATAACATTTTCCATTCCATAACTCTATTTCGGTTCCTTTTGGAATATAGTTTTTTAAGATTTCATGGTCAATTTCATAATTGATTAAAGCTAAATTTTCCCATTGTGCTTTTAAGAAACTCATAATGTTTTATTTTTAAACTTTCAAAAAAAATTGAAAGTTTTAATTAAATTTTTTTACTTCATAAATCGAACAAGCAATTGAGCTAGCCAATTGTCCTTGTATTCGGTAATTTTTTCGAGTATATTGTCTGTTTTTAAGACAAAATCATACAATTGAGTTGTTTGATTTTTAAAATGTAGTTCCTCTTCGGTTGTATTAGAATCTATAGTAGAAACTTCTTTTAAAACTTTCAAAGCTGGCTTTATTTCTCTTTTGCTTCGTTCTTTTGCAATTTTTATGGCTAGTTCATCCAAATCTTTTTCAGCAGTAAAAAACTCTCTTCGTTCACCAGCTTTATATTCTTTGTAAACAATTCCCCAGTCTATCAAAGCACGTAAATTCATTGAAGCATTTCCACGAGAAATTTGCAATTCTTCCATAATGTCTTCCATAGAAACAGGTTCTATTGAAACCATTAATAGAGCGTGAATTTGAGCCATAGTTTTATTAATTCCCCATTGACTACCCAATGCACCCCAAGTTTGAACGAATTTATTTTTAGCTTCTATGAATTCCATTTTTGGATATTGTTTCAATATGATAATACAAAGATATATTAAAGTTTTTAAACTTTCAAAAAAAAATGAAAGTTATTTCAATTTATATTGATAAATGTAATATTGGTGAATACGTTCACTAAAAAATATATAGAATTGGTGAATACGTTCACTAAAAAACTTGTAAAATTGGTGAATAGAAATAATATTTTATATTTTTGTTAAAATTTTACAAGATGATTTCTAGAGATTTAACTTCGGTTTTAGCAACAAAACTACATAAAGGCAAAGTAATTGTGTTGATTGGACCACGACAAGTTGGAAAAACAACGATGATTAAAACAGTTTTGGCTGATAACGATTATCTTTTTTTAGATGGTGATGATCATTCTGTGGCTGAAATAATCAGTAATGCTAATACGGAAGCTTTGCGAAGCATCATTGGAACGTATAAATATGTGTTTATTGATGAAGTACAACGTATTCCAAATATAGGTTTAAAGTTGAAAATCATTGTTGATCAAATAAAAAATGTTCAAGTTATTGTTAGTGGTTCATCAGCTTTTGATATAAATAATGCTACACAAGAACCTTTAACTGGAAGAAAATTTGAGTACAATTTATATCCTATTTCTTGGAATGAATTTGAAAAAAATGTAGGCTACATCAAAGCACAACAACAACTAGAATTGCGATTATTATATGGAATGTATCCTGATGTCATCAATAATTTTGGAGAAGAACATGAAATCTTGAAAAACTTGGTTTCTAGTTATTTGTACAAAGATATTCTGGCATTGGCAGGAATCAGAAAATCAGAATATTTGGAAAAAGTAGTTCAGGCATTAGCTTTTCAGGTTGGAAACGAAGTCAGTTATAATGAAATAGCTCAATTGGTAGGTATTGATAAAAATACGGTTAGTAATTATATTGATTTGTTAGAAAAAAGTTTCGTGGTTTTTAGGATCAATAGTTTTAGTAAAAACCTTCGAAATGAGATAAAAGCCAACAAGAAAATTTATTTTTATGATAATGGTGTTCGAAATATGATTATCGGTAACTTCAATAATTTAGCACTTCGACAAGATAAAGGTGCTTTATGGGAAAACTTTATGATGGCAGAACGTATGAAGTTTCTATCTTATTCACAAAGTAATGCAAAATCCTATTTTTGGCGAACTACAACTCAACAAGAAATTGATTATGTGGAAATTAATGCCGATGAAGTTGCTGCTTTTGAATTTAAATGGGCAACTAACAAAAAAGTAAAATTACCAAAATCATTCGCAACCGCTTACGAACCCAATTTTATGGTTGTTAATAAAGATAATTTTAGAGAGTTTTTGAAGTAAATAGCAATAATTTAAGACTAACAGGTTTTTAAATCCTGTTAGGCTTAAAAATTATATCAACCCAGCACGTTTCAACAATGCATCGGGTTTTGGTTCTTTTCCTCGGAATTTTTTATACAATTCCATTGGCAATTCGGTTCCGCCTTTAGATAAGATATTGTCTTTGAATTTTGTGGCAACTTCTTTGTCAAAAATTCCTTTTTCTTGGAAGAATGCAAAGGCGTCAGCATCCAAAACTTCTGCCCATTTATAACTGTAATAGCCCGAAGAATAACCGCCTTGAAAAATATGAGAAAACGATGTACTCATACAATTTTCGGCTACATCTGGATATAACTTGGTGTTTTCAAAAGCCTTTTCTTCAAAGGTTTTCACATCATCAATAGCCTGTCCGCCGAAGGAGGATGATTTGCCATGATAAGCCATGTCTAACAAACCAAAACTCAATTGTCGTAAAGTAGCAATTCCTTCTAAAAAGTTGGCGCTTTCTTTAATCTTTTCTACATATTCTTGAGGAATAATTTCTCCTGTTTCATAATGTTTGGCAAACAATGCTAATGCTTCTGGTTCGTAACACCAGTTTTCCATCACTTGACTTGGTAATTCCACAAAATCCCAATACACAGAAGTTCCGGATAAACTTGGATACGTTGTGTTGGCTAACATGCCGTGCAATCCATGACCAAATTCGTGAAATAAAGTAGTTACTTCATTAAAAGTTAATAATGAAGGTTTGCTTGGTGTTGGTGGCGTAAAGTTGCAAACATTAGAAACATGAGGTCTATCGTTTACACCATTTTTAATAGATTGTGATTTGAATGAAGTCATCCAAGCACCATTTCGTTTTCCTTTTCTTGGAAAAAAATCAGCATAAAAAACAGCAACTAATTCACCTTCAGATTCCCGACTGCTCGGAAACAAAACTTCATAAGTGGTTACATCTTTATGGTATTTTTCGATATCAAAAACTTCTTTAAAAGTAATGCCGTATAATTTTTCAGCAATGGTAAAAGCACCATTCAGTACATTTTCTAATTTGAAATAAGGCTTCAGTTTTTCATCATCCAAATTGAATAGTTTTTGCTTCAGTTTTTCGGAATAATAAGCGCTATCCCATTTCTCCAAATGATCAATTTCATCCAGTTCTTTGGCAAATGCAGTCAATTCTTCAAATTGTTTTTGAGCAGCCGGTTTTGCTTTTTCCAGCATATCATTCAAAAAGGAAATAACTTTCTCAGGATTTTGAGCCATTCGCTCTTCCAAAACAAAATGCGCATGCGAAGCATAACCTAATAAATTAGCGCGTTCGTGACGTAAACGAACAATGTCTTTAACGTTGTTTTGATTATCGTATTCATTGTTTTGAAAACCTTTTTTACCTGCAGAAATAGCCAATTCTTTTCGCAGTTCGCGATTATCAGCATAAGTCATAAAAGGCAAATAGCTCGGCATGTCTAAAGTAAAAACCCAACCATCCAATTGTCGGTTTTCGGCTTCCGCTTTGGCAGCTTCAACAACACCTTCGGGCAAACCTTTTAAATCTGCTTCATTGGTAATTTGCAAATGGTAATTGTTGGTTTCTGCCAATACATTTTCCCCAAAAGTCAGTTTTAATTTGGCTAATTGCGTGTCAATTTCTCTAAGTTTTTTCTTTTGTTCTTCGTTCAACAATGCACCATTTCTAACAAATCCTTTATATTTTTTATCCAATAAAGTGTGTTGTTCCGTAGTTAAGTTCAAACTATCTTTGGCATCATAAACTGCTTTTATTCGTTTGAATAAATCTTCGTTTAAGGTAATATCGTTTCCGAATTCGGTTAATAATGGCGAAACTTCTTGAGCAATTTTCTGCATTTCATCAGTTGTTTCGGCCGAATTCAGATTGAAGAAAATAGATGATAATCTATCCAAAGGATAACCTGCAAAATCTAAAGCTTCAAGTGTATTTTCAAAAGTTGGCGCATCAGGATTATTGATGATAGCATCAATTTCAGCTTTTGCATTCTTGATGTTTTCTTCAAAAGCAGGCTTGTAATCTTCCATTTTTATGACCGAAAATGGCGCGGTTTCGTATTTGGTAGTAAATCTTTGAGTAAGTACTTTCATTTTTTATTTTTTCATTTCATCCGACGACTTATTCACGGCTTCTTTCAAACTTTCTTTGTAAAAAATAATTTTATCTAAAACAATTTTATCGTGACTTCCAATAATTTGAGCCGCCAAAATCCCAGCGTTTTTTGCACCATTTAAGGCTACAGTTGCTACAGGAACGCCACCAGGCATTTGTAGAATAGACAAAACCGAATCCCAACCATCAATAGAATTACTTGATTTTACTGGAACACCAATTACAGGAAGTGGCGACATTGAAGCAACCATTCCAGGCAAATGAGCCGCACCACCAGCACCAGCTATAATCACTGAAATTCCACGTGTGTGAGCATTTTTGCTAAAATCATATAATTTCTCAGGTGTTCGATGTGCAGAAACGATGTCGACTTCGGTTTCAATATCAAATCCGTTTAAAATGTCAATGGCTTCTTGCATTACGGGCAAATCTGATTTTGAACCCATGATTATGGCTACTTTGGTCATAATTTAATTAGATGTTGATTACTTTTTTAATAAAACATAAAGAAAAAATGGTCCTTTTTTACCATTTGGTCCACCACCACCACTTCTGAGGTTTGTTACAAATTCCCATTGATAATCAATATGTTGTTTCTCAATTTTATTTATGAAATTTACAGAAGATGTTTCGTATTTTATAATCATTTTTTCCCAATCCAATTTCATTTTTTCATGTTGTCTTAATCTGTCTTTTGGTCTGCAAGTTATTCCTATTTTAACACTAGAATAATGTCTGGTATATTGGCTAATACTTCTTTTTAAGGAAGTGTTTACTTCTGATGGTTTTCCTTTCCAGAAATCATAAATTAATTCCATATTTTCTAGATTTTAAATTTAAATGCTGTTAACTGCTTCTGCAAACTGCGACTTATTACTGTGACTTACTACTTATTACTCTAATACTTTTCTTCACTTCTTCGGCAACTCGTCTGGCTTCGGTCATATTTTCATTAACAATAGTTACATGTCCCATTTTACGGAAAGGTCGCGTTTCTCTTTTTCCGTAAATATGTGGTGTTACACCATCAATCGCCATAATTTTTTCGATGTTTTTATACTTCACATTTCCAGTATGTCCTTCTTCGCCAACCAAATTTACCATAATTCCGGCAACTTTACTTTCGGTTTTTCCCAAAGGTAGGTTTAAAATGGCGCGCAAATGGTTTTCAAATTGCGAAGTATAACTGGCTTCTATTGAGTAATGTCCCGAATTGTGTGGTCTTGGTGCCACTTCATTTACCAATATTTTGTCATCTTTGGTTTGAAACATTTCTACAGCCAAAATTCCAACATGTTTGTAAGCTTTAGAAACTTTTAACGCAATTTCTTGAGCTTTTAAACTAATCGGTAAATCTATTCTCGCTGGGCAAATAACATACTCTACCTGATTAGCTTCAGGATGAAACTCCATTTCAACAACAGGATAGGTTTTTACTTCACCTTTTACATTTCTAACTACTATTACTGCCAGTTCATTTTTAAAAGGAACCAATTCTTCCATGATGCATTCTACATCAGGCAAGATTTCAAGGTCTTTTGGTGTACGAATAATTTTTACGCCATTTCCGTCGTACCCAAAACGAGCACTTTTCCATACGAATGGCATTTTTAATTTTCCATCCATAAATTCAACCAAAAGTTCTTTTAAATTCTTAAAAGCTTTTCCTTTGGCAGTTGGAATTTTGTTTTTGATGTAAAATTCTTTTTGAACTGCTTTGCTTTGAATTAAACGTAATGTTTTTGGCGATGGGTATATTTTTAAACCTTCATTTTCTAGTTTTTCTAAAGCATCAAGGTTTACATTTTCAATTTCAATTGTCAAAACATCAACCAATTTTCCAAATCGGTAAACCGTATCAAAATCTAATAAATCACCTTGAAAAAAATTATTACACGCTAGTCTTGCTGGTGCTTCATCACTTGGGTCGAGTACAAATGTTTGGATGTCAAATTTTCGAGTATCACTCAATAGCATTTTGCCCAATTGTCCGCCACCTAAGATTCCAAGTTTAAAATCGGATGAGAAATAATTCATTTGTTGTAGTTGTAGTCGTTGTGTTGCAAAGATACTAATTTCAAAACCCAATTATCAAATTCCAAATCTCAAAAAAAACTTAAAGATTGGTCTTTTTTAATATTTTTCGAGCGGCAGCTCTATAACCCGGCGATTGACTTTCGGCATCTTTTTCAACTATCGGAGTCAATTCTTTTATAATCCACGGTTGTTTTTTACTCATTTCTTCCAAACTGTAAATCGCAAAAACCTTAGGAGCAAGTTTTATTTTGGGATTAATCAACCAATCAAAACAAATTTCTATGATACTGTTTTCTTGTTTTTCGGAGAGTTTTATTTTTTTTGATTTACTTAAAAAATGTATTGCTCTGCTAATTCCTCTTATTGCTGATTCATGCTTGTATTTTGGAGCTATTTCTAGAATTTTATCAATAAATGGTGTTAGTAATTCTATATTTTTTTCTACTAATTTTTCAATTATCCAAACGGCTTTAAAATGAAATTTATCTTCAATATTGATAGCCATTTCAATTAAATCTTTGGTTAATTCAGTGTTTTCTAGTACTAAATTGGTGTTATGCTGCCTGCTTTTGATACTGGCATTTCCATTACTTATCTGATTTATAAAATCATTTTTCATATAGTAAATTTATCAAATTTATAAAAAAGTCTAATTACTTAGGACTTAATCCTTAATAGTTATTAAATTTGCAACTTATTTAAAATCCTAAGCCATGATACATCTTCACGACAAAACCTTTGAACCCTTTATATCATCTGAGGAAATTTCTTTTGCAATAAAAAATATGGCAAAAAAAATGGATGATGATTTTTTTGACGACGTGCCAGTTTTTATTGGTGTTTTAAACGGTTCGTTCATGGTATTGTCTGATTTGATGAAAGAATACCGAGGCATGTGTGAAGTGTCTTTTTTAAAGTTAGCATCATACGAAGGTACACAAACAACACATAAAGTAAAACAACTTATAGGATTAAATCAGGATTTAACGGGAAGAACTGTCGTTGTGGTGGAAGACATTGTAGATACTGGAAATACTATAGAGGAATTGAAAGCAATTTTCAAAGAAAAAAATGTAAAGCATTTAAAATTTGCAACGCTATTCTTCAAACCTGATGCATATACTAAAGACATTAAAATTGATTATGTCGGAATGCGAATTCCTAATAAATTCATCGTGGGCTATGGTTTAGACTATGATGGTTTAGGTAGAAACCTTCCAGATGTTTACCAATTAGCACAATAAAATTAAACTACTTAAACTTTTAAACAATATTAAACTAAGATTAAAATGATCAACATCGTTCTTTTCGGAAAACCAGGTGCTGGAAAAGGCACACAAGCTGAATTTTTAAAAGAAAAATACAACCTAACACATCTTTCAACAGGAGATATTTTTAGATACAATATCAAGAATGAAACTGAACTTGGGCAATTGGCAAAAACCTACATGGACAAAGGCGATTTAGTACCAGATGAAGTAACCATACAAATGCTACAAAGTGAAGTGGATAAAAACCCACATTCAGCAGGATTTTTATTTGATGGTTTTCCAAGAACAATTGCTCAGGCAGAAGCTTTGGATGCATTTTTAGAAACAAAAAATCAAAGCATTACAGCTACAGTTGCCTTGGAAGCGGATGATGAAATTTTGGTAAAACGTTTATTAGAAAGGGGAAAAACTTCAGGAAGACCTGATGACCAAGACGAAGAAAAAATCAGAAACCGTTATGAGGAATACAATCAAAAAACGGCTCCATTAACCGATTATTATAAGGCACAAGATAAATTTTATGCTGTAGATGGAATTGGAACCATAGAAGAAGTAACGGCTCGGTTAAGTAAAGTCATCAATAATTTGTAAAAAAAGTTAGTAGGTTAGGAGTTTAAAAGTATTCACGATAATATCTTATCAACCTTCTATCCTTTTAACTCCCTAAACGCATAAACATAATTAATGGAAATTCTAGTCATATTTTTTCTGATTCTCCTAAACGGTGTGTTTTCCATGTCGGAAATTGCACTGATTTCGGCACGAAAAAACCGATTGGAAAATGCCGCTAAAAAGGGAAATAAAAACGCAAAAGTAGCACTTGAATTAGCCAATTCACCAAATACGTTTCTTTCTACTGTTCAAATCGGGATTACGTTAATTGGAATATTAACAGGTATTTTTTCTGGAGATAAAATTACAACCGATGTTCGTACTTTTGTAGAAGGTTTTGCGTTTTTAAAGCCATATGCAGATAGCATTGCAGTTGGAATTGTAGTGGTGATTTTGACTTTTTTCTCTTTAGTTTTAGGTGAATTATTGCCAAAACGAATCGGATTAAATTATCCTGAAAAAATAGCAAAAGGCGTTGCTGTTCCGATGAAAGTGATTTCGCTAGTCACCAAGCCTTTCATTTGGATGTTGACAAAATCTACAGAATTTATTTTGGATGTTTTTAAAATCAAACCATCTGCCGATGGAAAAGTAACAGAAGAAGAAATAAAAGCCATCATTAAAGAAGGAACTGAAGGAGGCGAAGTACAAGAAATTGAACAAGATATTGTTGAACGAGTTTTTCACATAGGCGACAGAAAGGTAAACTCTTTAATGACACATCGAAAAGCAATTGAATACCTAACAATTGAAGATTCCCTTGTGGAAATAAAAGAAAAAGTTTTTGCCGAACTACATTCTGTATATCCTGTTTGTAAAGATAATTTGGATGAAATTATTGGAGTGGTTTATCTAAAAGAAATGATTCTTAATTTTGAAAAAGGCAACTTTGATTTAAATAAAATCATCAAAGAACCCGTTTACATGATTGAACATACTTCTGCCTATAAAGCCTTGGAAAACTTTAAATTATCCAAAATTCATTATGCGCTGGTAACGGATGAATACGGCATTTTTCAAGGAATAATTACATTAAATGATATTTTAGAAGCACTTGTAGGTGACGCCTCAGAATTTTATGGTGACGAATTTAAACTATTAGCGCGAGAAGATGGAACATGGTTTGTAGATGGGCATTATTCACTACACGATTTCATGACTTATTTTGAAATGGATGATATGATTGCCGACTATGATGTTACAACCGTAAGTGGATTGATTATGACTGAAATGGGAAAAATTCCCAAACAAGGTGAAAAAATCATTTGGAACAAGTATGAGCTAGAGGTCATTGATATGGATGGTATAAAAATTGATAAAGTGCTAGTAAAAGCACTTAAAGAATAGCTGATAATATTCAGTTCTTAGTTGGTAATAACCACTAAATTTTGAATGTTAATCACTAAAAACTTAAATTATGACAGAAGGAAATTTTGTAGATTACGTAAAAATATATGTTTCATCTGGAAAAGGCGGAAAAGGTTCGTCTCATTTGCATCGTGAAAAATTCATCGAAAAAGGTGGTCCAGATGGTGGAGATGGTGGTAGAGGCGGACACGTAATTGTAAGAGGTAACAAAGGACTTTGGACATTGTTTCATCTAAAATTTGCAAGACACATTAAAGCAGGACATGGAGGCGATGGCGGAAGCAGTAGGAGTACTGGTGCTGATGGCGAAGACAAATATATCGAAGTGCCATTAGGAACTGTTATCCGTGATAAAGAAAGTAACGAAATTCTATTTGAAATTACCGAAAATGGCGAAGAATATATATTGGCCAAAGGAGGAAAAGGAGGATTGGGAAACTGGAATTTTAGAAGTTCGACTAACCAAACGCCTCGTTATGCACAACCAGGAATGCCAACCGAAGAACTGGATGTAATTTTAGAACTTAAAGTTTTGGCCGATGTTGGTTTAGTAGGTTTCCCCAACGCAGGAAAATCAACTTTATTATCTGTGTTAACTTCTGCCAAACCAAAGATTGCCGATTATCCATTTACTACTTTAAAACCTAATTTAGGAATAGTTGCTTATCGCGATTTTCAATCGTTTGTGATTGCTGATATTCCTGGAATCATCGAAGGTGCTGCCGAAGGAAAAGGATTAGGACATTATTTTTTACGTCATATTGAACGAAACTCAACGTTGCTTTTTCTTGTTCCTGCGGATGCAGAAGACATTAAGAAAGAATATGATATTTTGTTAGATGAACTTCGTCGTTACAATCCTGAAATGTTAGACAAAGATAGATTGATAGTCGTTTCAAAATCTGACATGCTCGATGAGGAATTGAAATCCGAAATGAAAGAAGAACTCGATCAAGCGTTTAAAGGAATTCCTTATATGTTTATTTCTTCATTAGCCAATCAAGGATTAACGCAGCTTAAAGATAAGTTGTGGCAGATGCTTAATATCGATACTGAACTTCCAGAAAACAGTCATGGTATATAATCAAAACCCAACGAAATGATTTTTTGATTTATATAAATTCTAAAGTGCGTTCTAATGCCATTCCTCTTGAACCTTTTATTAAAATAAATTTGTTTACTGGTTTTGACTTTTCTAGATGATTGCTAAGTTCTTCAAAAGTAGCAAAAAATTGAAAAAAAGGACTGGTAACTTTATTTGAGTAGAAATTCTTTCCAATAAAATAAGTTAGACTATTTTTATCTTTTAAATAAGAGACGATTATATTATGTTCCATTAGACTTTCTTCGCCAAGTTCATACATATCGCCAATAATAATTAATTTATTGTCTTTTTCTAGTTGAAGAAAATTTTCTAAAGCAACAATCATACTACTTGGATTAGCATTATAAGCATCTAAGATAATTTCATTAGTTCCTTTGCTGATTAGTTGCGATCGGTTGTTTTCTGGAACATAGCTTTCTATCGCATCTTTACAGTCTTGTAACGGCACTTTAAAATAACTTCCAATAGTAATTGCAGCTGTAATATTGTTGGCATTATACAAACCGATTAAATTCGATTGAATGCAAACTCCGGTTGTTTCTATTTTAACAAATGGATTTGCGTCAATTGAATCTATAAATACATTTGCTTTTTTGTCAATTTTACTAAAGGAATATTTTAAACGATAATTTAATGTTTTGTTTTTTTGAATGGTGTCATCTTCATTAATGAAGACCACTTTCTTATTGTTAAAAAGATAAGTGTACATTTCGCTTTTCCCTTTAATTACACCTTCAACTCCGCCAAAACCTTCTAAATGTGCTTTTCCAAAATTTGTAATGTATCCAAAATCAGGTTGTGCTATGGCGCATAAAAATTCAATTTCTTTTTGATGATTTGCGCCCATTTCAACAATGCCGATTTCAGTTTCTTTGTTAAATGAAAGTAGTGTTAATGGAACTCCAATGTGATTGTTAAGATTGCCAACCGTTGCTTTGGTCTTGAATTTTTTTGATAAAACAACATTAATGAGTTCTTTGGTGGTTGTTTTACCATTGCTACCTGTTAAAGCAATAATAGGCAATCCTAAATGGTTTCTATGATAAGTTGCCAACTCTTGCAATGTTTTTAAAACATCTTTGACAAGTATTGTCTTAGAATCTATATAATAAGCAGGATTGTCTATTACAACAAATTTTGCACCTTTCTCGAATGCTTCTATAGTAAAAGTGTTAGCGTCAAAACTATCCCCTTTTAAAGCAAAAAACATGGAGTTTTTTTCTATTTTTCGAGTATCGGTTGAAAAAGATTGGCATTCTAAAAAGTTGTCGTGTAATTGTTTTATTTCCATAACTAATGTATAATATACAATAAAAGCCCTAAAAATAGGGCTTTTATTAATTTATCAAAAAAAATATTATCTTTTATTTCTTGCAGATTTTCTTTTATCTGATTTTGGACCAACTCTAGACATGGCACATCTAAATCCGATATAGTCAGTAGCGATGTCTTGTGGATAATATCTGCGTTGTGCAGGATCTAACCAGTACGCTCTGTCTCTCCATGATCCACCTTTGTAAACTCTTACATCATCATTGATTAAAGTTGTTCTTTTGTTAGACTTGTCGTATTTTCTTACCATGCTTCCAAGACTGTCAACCGATACATTGTGTTTTGGAGAGTCATACATTCTTTGGTTGTCTTTTAATTGACCTTTTTCATCACCTTCTTCCGAAGCTCCAAATTTAAAATATCTAGAGGATTGTTTGTCACCATCTCTATAATTTCTATTGTCAGATTTGTCAAAGTTTTGTCTTAAGTAGGTTTCGTTTTCATCTACTGGAACTTGAGCAATTTCACCAGGATAGTTACGTGCAATAATTTTTCCGTTAGATAATGTGTCAAACTTTTGATTTTCGGCAGTTACAAGTTCAACCTTTCCATCTTCACCAATTTTATTTTTCATATAAACGTTTCCTCTATAATAGTTGAAATCGTTTGCTTCGTCATCTATAATAGGTCTGTAAACATCTGCAACCCATTCAGCTACGTTTCCTGCCATATCGTATAATCCAAAATCATTTGGAGGATAAGATTTAACTTTGTTTGTAATATCAGCACCGTCATCAGACCAACCTGCTATACCACCATAATCACCTTTACCTTGTTTAAAGTTCGCCAATTGATCACCTTTAACTTGTCTTTTTCCAGAACGAGTGTAGCTTCCAGACCAAGGATATTTCTTTTGTCCTTTGTATAAATTGTACTCTCTTTGACCTACATCTGCAGCAGCAGCATATTCCCATTCTGCTTCAGTTGGTAGTCTATAGTCTGGTAAAATCAAACCAGATGATCTTTGTGCATACACATTTTTAGGACTATTTCCTTGATTGTTTGTGCTTCCAGCCGCAGCATCAGCACCGCCATCACTTGATTTCTTTGAAGTTCCTCTTCCTTTTCCTTTTTGAAGCACCAATTCTGAATCGCCACCCATAGCTGTTGAAGGAGATGCCAAATAAGCTTCAGTGCTAAATACTTTGTCTGAACTTACATCAGTAATTTTAGCATCTTTTTTTAAGTATTTTTGCTCTTCTAAAGTTTTTTCGTTTACACGGTCGGTTCTCCATTTTGCAAATTCTGTTGCTTGAATCCAATTTACTCCAACTACTGGATATTCTGCATAGGCAGGATGTCTTAAATAGTTATTGGTCATCGTCTCGTTATATCCTAAACGATTTCTCCAAACAAGTGTATCAGGTGAAGCACCTTCATAAATGTTTTTGTAATTTTCTTGTTCAGGAGGGAAAACTCTTTTTAACCAATCAAGATATTCCATATACATCATATTGGTAACTTCCGTTTCGTCCATGTAAAAAGACTGAACGTGTTGTTGGTTTGGAGTGTTGTTCCAATCGTGCATAACATCATCCTGAACTTTACCCATGGTAAACGTTCCACCTTCTACTAATACAAGCCCTGGTCCTGTGGCTTGTTTCTTAAATTTTGAAGCATACTGGAAACCACCTTTTTTGTCGTTGATTTTCCATCCTGTTGCTTGAGATCCTCCTTTTGAGCTGGATTTCTTGCTACAACTAACAACGCTTAAAGACAACATTGCTAAAAGTATTAGTCTAATATTCATAGTTTTAAAATATTTCATATCCATTGTAGGTTACAGATTTGTGGCGCAATTTAAGAATTAACCTTTAATTAGCAACAAATTTTTTTAATTAATACTAATTTCGCTAAACGTTTTATATACTGTTTACGTAATTAATAACGCAAAAGTAGTTTTTTTATTGTACGATTTTAAAAAATATTTCAAAAAATACAATAAACATTAATTATTTTCGTTTACTTTATAAATATGAAAAAGAATATGAAATACTTGCTACTGGTATTGTGTGGTTTTTTGGGGTTTGCCCAAGAGAAAGGAAGTGTTGTGTTAAATTGGAAAAATAAAGAGATTTATTCTAATGAAAGAAGTAACTATGTTATTCCTCAATTCAATCAAGAGTTCTTTCGTTTTAGTTTTTATGACAAAACAATGACTTGTGTAGTTACTATTACAAACGGTATCAATCAAAGAAGTGATGTCGAAATAATCAACCCCGTTTTTGAAACCATTCCAGAAAGTTATTTAGGAGACTTAAATAAAGAAAAATTTCCTAATAGTTTAAAGTCAGATTTTAATTTTATTACTGCACGTGACAAACAATTTGGTCAACTTAATGTGTCACCTATTATTAAGGAGAACAATAGTTATAAAAAACTACTTTCATTTGAATACAGGATTTCTCAAAGTACAGCCAGAACTTATGTTAGTAATAATGTTTCTGCAATCGAAAGTTCTGTCTTAGCAACTGGTGATTGGTATCGGTTTTATGTTGAGAAATCAGGTGTCTATAAAATTTCTAAAGGTTTTCTTAATAGTTTAGGGATGAATACCAATGCCGACCCAAGAAAAATTAAAATCTTTGGGAACGGTGGTCGGATGGTACCGTTGTTAAATTCTGAAGAATACCCTGCTGGTTTAGAAGAAAATGCAATAAAATTTGTTGGTGAATCCGACGGGATTTTTGATGATCAAGATTATATTCTTTTCTATGCAGAAGGCGTTGATAATTGGAGTCAAGAAAACCAAACTAATTTGAACTTATATGCCAACAAGTCCTATTATTATGTGACAGTTAGTGGCTCAGAAGGTAAAAGAATTGTCGATTTAACGCAACCAGATGATAATCCAACGGTTACAATAAATACCTTTGACAATTATAAATTCCATGAAGTTGATAAAGAAAACATTGCAAAGCTAGGAAGAGTATGGTTTGGCGAACAATTTTCGATTGATAATTCGCAAGATTTTGATTTTGATTTTCCAAATTTAGTAACTTCTTCCCCAGTTAATTTTAGAATTCATTTAGCCGCTGCCTCAGCAGTTATTACTAGTTTTAAAGCCGAAGTAAACAGTCAAATTATTGGAACATCAAATTTTAGTGCTATTTCTGCAAATTCAAGTACAGAAGCTATTGATAATTACATTTCAAATAATATTCCTATTACCAACAATACGTTTAGCGTAAAAATTACCTATGATAATGGTGGCGCACCAAATTCAAAAGGATATTTAGATTATATAAATGTAAAAGCAAAATGCGAATTAAAAGGTACGTCTAAACAATTTCGTTTTCAATTTGACGATGCTGCTTCTTTAATAGGTGTTGGAAAATTCGATATTTCAAATGCATCAAGTATTAATGAAGTTTGGGACATAACCGATATATTTAATGTAACTAAAACAGAAAATGTAGGTGCTTCAAATACTTTTTCGTTTAAAACAAATCTTGGCGAAATAAGAAAATATATAGCTGTAGTAAGTTCGGATTATTATTTCCCACTGAAAGAATCAAAAGCACGGGTTTCAAATTTAGATTTAAAAGGAACGGTTTTTAAAAATAATCAAGGTCAATTTCAAGATGTAGATTATTTAATTTTTACACCAAGAAATCTAAATTCTCAAGCTGAGAAATTAGCCAATTTTCACAGAAACAATTCGCAGTTAAATGTAAAAGTTATCAATCTTGATGATGTTTACACAGAGTTTTCATCTGGCAAACAAGATATTGGAGCTATTAGAAATTTTATAAAATACGTTTACTTTAATGCTTCTTCTTCAGATAAGAGAATTAAATATGTAAATCTATTTGGTGATGCCTCTTATGATTTTAAAGACAGAATTAGCGGGAATACCAATATTGTGCCTATATATCAATCGTTAAACAGTTATACAGAAGGCGAAAGTTCATTTGCTTCCGATGATTTTTATGGTTTGATGGATGCAAATGAAGGTAGAATAGACTTTATTAATGCATTTGGTAATTGGTCAATGAGTGTCAAAGGACTCGACATTGCTGTTGGGAGAATGATTGTCAAAGATGCCCAACAAGCCGAAGAAATGGTCAATAAAGTGATAGAGTACCACGATATTAAATCCTATGGAAGTTGGCGAAATAATTATGTCTGTATTGCAGATGATCCAAATCCTCAAAAACCTGGCGACAAGCAATTGCAATTTTATCAAAATAGATTAACAGATGCTATCGTTGCTCAAAAACCATTTATCAATGCAAAGAAAATTCTTTTGGACGCCTATGTTCAAGAATCTTCAGCAGGTGGAAAACGATACCCAAAAGCTCGAGAAGAAATTTTCGCTGCTTTTGAAAAAGGGGCGTTAGTGTTCAACTATCTTGGTCATGGAGGTGAAGATGGTTTAACCGAAGAGCGCATTTGGGAAAAATCAGATGGACAAAACCTAAACAACCGCTACAAATATCCTTTATTCATTACTATTACTTGTGATTTCTCTCGATTTGATAATCCTTATCGTCCAACAGCTGGAGAATATACCTATTGGAATCCAAAAGGTGGTGCTATTTCTATGATTACCACTATTCGTTCTATAGGTCAAGGTCCAGCACAATTCTTTAATGACAAATTAGCCGAATACTTATTTTCGTATGGAAGTGACAATTACACTTCTATAGCCGAATCGCTACGTTTGGCTAAAAACTTTAGCCCTAGTTCGTCAACTAATGTTGTTTTTTATCTGGGTGATCCCGCTATAATGTTGGCCATTCCAAAACCAAAAGTAGTATTAACAAAAGTTAATGACGTTCCAATAACAGCAGCAATAGACGATTTCAAATCGTTAGCTTATGTTAAAATAAATGGCGAAGTTTTAGATGAAAATAACAATCAACTTCCAACGTATAACGGTGAAATAGCAGTAAATATTTTTGATAAAAATATAATTGCAAACACTTTGCGAAATGACGGTGATGATGCAATAATCGACGCTTCTTTTAATACAGCACCAACAATGCCTTTTGTAAAACTAGGTGAAACCATTTTTAGAGGTAATGCTTCTGTTGTTAATGGAAAATTTGAATTTGGATTTGTGGTGCCACGCGATATTAGAATTCCTGTTGATAACGGAAGAATTAGCTTTTACGCCAAAAGAAATCAGTTGTATTTAGATAAAACGGGTTACAATACCGATATTAAAATTGGAGGAATTAACCCAAATGCCGCAGTTGACAACGTTGGCCCAAGGGTAAAACTATATATGAATGACGAAACCTTTGTTAATGGTGGAATAACCAATCGTTCTCCTTTTTTATTAGCACATCTTGAAGATGAAAACGGCATCAACACTGCAAGTGGAATTGGTCATGATATTGTTGGAATCTTAGACGGGGATGAAAGTAATCCTTATATTATGAATGATTACTACGAAACGGAACTCGACGATTATACTCGAGGAAAAGTTTATTTTCCCTATAGAAATCTCGAGCCAGGATTGCATACAATCACTTTTAAAGCTTGGGATGTTTATAACAATCCAATAACTGCAGAAATTCAATTTATTGTGGTAGGTGATGAAACCATTACTTTAAAAAATGTTTTGAATTATCCAAATCCGTTTGTAAGTTATACTGAGTTTTGGTTTTCTCACAACCGTCCTTTTGAGCCATTAGAAGTGCAAGTGCAAGTAATGACCATTACTGGAAAAATCGTTTGGACAAAAAATCAAACCATCACTACTGATGGTTTTCTTTCTAGAGAAATCACTTGGGATGGTAAAGACGATTTTGGAGATAAAATCGGCAAAGGAGTTTACGTTTATAAACTAACCGTAAAATCCACTTTAACGAATAAAAAATCCGAAAAAATAGAAAAACTTGTTATCCTTTAGGAAAACACTATATTTGTTAACTTTTATTAAAAAATTAGAATGAAAAAGATTAAATTATTATTTTTATTACTCCTAACAATCCCAACGATAAACGCCCAATCAAATGATAGTAGAGTAATTACTACAGGTGTGCCTTTCCTTTTAGTGGCAGCAGATGCTCGTGCAGCCGGTATGGCAGATCAAGGTGTAGCAACATCTCCCGATACCTTTTCCCAACAATGGAATCCTGCTAAGTACGCTTTTGCATTAGATAAACAAGGATTTTCGGTTAGTTATACTCCGTATTTAACCGATTTAGTAAACGATATTTCTCTAGGACAAGTTACCTATTACAATCGAATCAATGAGAGAAGTGCTTTTGCGGGTAGTTTACGTTATTTTGGGTTAGGTGAGATAGAGTTAAGGCAGAATGCCGAGGATGTTCCTCAGATTGTAAAACCTTTCGAGATGGCTTTAGACGGTTCCTATTCGTTAAAGTTAAGTGAACGTTTTTCGATGGCTGTTGCCGGACGTTACATTCGTTCTCAATTAAGAATCCCATCAGAAGGAGCTGGCGATGCAAAACCAGCAAGTACATTTGCTTTTGATTTAGGGGGTTATTATCAGTCCGAAGAAGATGCTTATGGCGATTTTAATGGTAGATGGAGAATGGGTTTCAACTTTCAAAATCTTGGGCCAAAAATCAATTACGATGCTGGTCAATCGGACGATGGTAGTGCCAACTTCTTGCCAGCAAATATGCGTTTAGGAGGAGGTTTCGATTTTATTTTTGACGATTATAACAAAGTATCCTTAAATCTTGAAGTAGCTAAACTATTAGTGCCAACACCTCAAAGTGCCGATTTGAATGGTGATGGAAAAATTGATCAAACTTCTGGCTCAGAAGAAGCGATTTTACAACAGCAACTAAATACTGAATACAATAAAGTAACCTGGGTAAATGGTATCTTCAAATCTTTTGGCGATGCGCCTGGTGGTTTTAGCGAAGAGTTAAAAGAATTTACATACTCTATAGGTGCCGAATATTTATACCAAGACTCCTTTGCCATGCGTTTAGGATATTTCCACGAAAGTCCAATTAAAGGAGCTAGAAAATTCTTTTCTCTTGGTGCCGGATTCAAGTACAACGTAGTAAAAGTGGATGTTTCTTATTTGTTCTCTGCATCAAAAGTAAAAAACCCATTAGAAAATACACTTCGTTTCTCTCTAACGTTTAACTTTGGAGATAAATATGATGAATATTAATAAAAAATAAATTTTAATAACAATCCAAATTTCAGTTTTATGAAATTTGGATTTTTTTTCCACTATACAGAATGAAAAAACTTGAAATTAAAACAACATTCGAAGTTTTTAATACTATCGATGATTTATCCTCGGAGGTAAAAGCATTAATGCAACAAGCTATCGAGATAAGAAAAAGTGCTTATGCTCCCTATTCTAAGTTTAGAGTAGGTGCAGCTATATTGTTAGACAACGGTAAGATTGTGTTAGGTTCCAATCAAGAAAATGCTGCTTATCCTTCGGGATTATGTGCCGAAAGAGTAGCAATTTTTCAAGCCGGAGCAATTTATCCCGATGCAAAAATCATAAAGCTAGCCATTTCAGCAGCTTCAGATAACAACCCAACACTATCACCGATTCCACCTTGTGGAGGTTGTCGTCAATCAATTGCAGAATATGAGTTTAAACAAAATACACCGATAGAAATATTTTTCATGGGCGAATCGGGAGAAGTTTATAAGTCAGATTCAATCAATAATTTGTTGCCGCTAACATTCGACAAAACATCGTTGTAAGCTATATCGATATAGTTAATATTTTTAAAAACACTAGTTGTAAAAAATACTATTTTAATTTGGAATTATTTTTACTTCTACAATCAATATCATACTTTTGCAATTCGCATTCTTTTAAAACAGAAGCTTGCAATCGATTATTACGTAACTAATCATAGTAATTCATTAAAAAATGAAACCAATTACAAAAGAAACATACCTTGATTGGTATGAACAAATGCAATTTTGGAGAAAGTTTGAGGACAAACTTGCAGCACTTTATATTCAACAAAAAGTTAGAGGATTTTTACACCTATATAACGGTCAAGAAGCTGTTTTAGCAGGTGCTTTACATGTTATGAATTTAGGTGGAAAAGATAAAATGATTACAGCTTATCGTAATCACGTTCAACCAATAGGAATGGGTGTGGATCCAAGAAAAGTAATGGCAGAATTATTAGGAAAAGTAACGGGAACATCCAAAGGAATGGGTGGTTCAATGCATATTTTTTCAAAAGAACACGGTTTCTATGGAGGTCACGGTATCGTTGGAGCACAAATTCCAGTTGGTGCAGGAATGGCTTTTGCCGATAAATATTTTGAAACAGGCGGAGTTACTTTAACCTATTTTGGGGATGGTGCTGCACGACAAGGTTCATTACACGAAGCGTTCAATATGGCTATGTTATGGAAACTTCCAGTAGTATTCATTTGTGAAAACAACGGTTACGCTATGGGAACTTCTGTAGAAAGAACAGCAAATCATACAGATATTTGGAAACTTGGTTTAGGGTACGAAATGCCATGCGGACCAGTTGACGGAATGAATCCTGTTAAAGTGGCTGAAGCGATGCACGAAGCAATGGAAAGAGCACGTCGTGGAGATGGGCCAACATTCTTAGAAATGAAAACATACAGATATAGAGGTCATTCAATGTCAGATGCACAATTATATCGTACCAAAGAAGAAGTTGAAGAATACAAAAAAATTGACCCAATCACTCAAGTCTTAGATGTTATTAAAGAAAAAAAATACGCCACCGACGAAGAGATTGAAGCAATAGACGAAAGAGTAAAAGATTTAGTAGAAGAATGTGCAACATTCGCAGAAGAATCTCCTTTCCCAGAAGCACAACAACTGTATGACGTTGTTTACGAGCAAGAAAATTATCCTTTCATCCCACACAGACTATAAATTATGGCTATCAAAATAACAATGCCTCGCTTAAGCGATACAATGACAGAAGGAACTGTAGCAACTTGGTTAAAAAAAGTTGGCGATACAGTTAAAGAAGGCGATATTTTAGCAGAAATTGAAACTGATAAAGCCACCATGGAGTTTGAATCATTCAACGCGGGTACTTTATTACACATAGGAATTCCAGAAGGTGAAACCGCACCAGTGGATTCATTATTAGCAATCATTGGTAAAGAAGGCGAAGATATTTCAGCTTTATTAGCAGGAGGAACATCAACAGAAGAAGCTCCAAAATCAGAAGAAGCAAAAGCAACATCAGAGCCACAAACAACAAACGATAAACAACAAACTGCCGAACTTCCAAAAGGCGTAGTAGTAGTTACAATGCCAAGATTGAGCGATACAATGACAGAAGGAACGGTTGCAACGTGGTTAAAGAAAGTGGGCGATACAGTTAAAGAAGGCGATATTCTTGCTGAAATCGAAACTGATAAAGCAACAATGGAATTCGAATCGTTCAATGCAGGTACATTGTTATCAGTAGGAATTCAGGAAGGTGGAACAGCACCAGTGGATAGCGTTTTAGCAATCATTGGTCCTGCAGGAACAGACGTTTCAGGAATCGCAGAGAATTATAAAAAAGGAGGTTCAGCTCCTAAAGCAGAAGCTCCAGCGCCTGCTTCAGCACCAGCTGAAACAACAAACAATCAACCACAAACAACAAACAATTCCGAAAGAATATTTGCATCACCATTAGCAAAACAGATTGCTAAAGAAAAAGGAATCAACCTGGCAAATGTAAAAGGATCAGGTGACAATGGTAGAATTACCAAAAGCGATGTAGAAAACTTTACACCTGCTGCAGCTGCGGCAGCACCAGTTGCACAACCAGTAGCTTCTACTTCAGCAGCAGCACCAGTGGTAAAACCATTTGTTCCTGCGGGAGAAAAATACACCGAGGAAATCAAAAACTCGCAAATGCGTAAAACCATTGCGAAGCGTTTAGCAGAATCTAAATTCACGGCACCACATTACTATTTAACCATTGAAGTGAGCATGGACGAAGCGATGAATGCAAGAGCAGTCATCAATACAGTTCCAGATACTAAAGTATCGTTTAACGATATGGTAGTAAAAGCGTGTGCTATGGCATTAAAAAAGCACCCACAGGTAAATTCTCAATGGACAGCGGATGCAATGCTAATCAACCACCATGTAAATATTGGTGTTGCAGTAGCAGTTGAAGATGGTTTAGTAGTTCCGGTGTTGAATTTTACAGACCAAATGACATTGTCTCAAATCGGTGCTAGCGTAAAAGATTTAGCAGGAAAAGCAAAAAATAAAAAACTAACACCTGCCGAAATGGAAGGAAGCACATTCACAGTGTCTAACTTAGGTATGTTCGGAATCCAGTCGTTTACATCAATTATCAATCAGCCTAACTCAGCTATTTTATCAGTGGGAGCTATCGAGCAAAAACCAGTTGTAAAAAATGGTCAAATTGTAGTTGGAAATACAATGACAGTTACTTTAGCTTGCGACCACAGAACAGTCGATGGAGCTACAGGAGCACAATTCCTGCAAACATTGCGTACCTATCTGGAAAACCCAGTAACGATGTTAGCATAAAAACTAAATAGAGTTTTAAATAAATAAAAAAAGCCAATCAGTTTCGATTGGCTTTTTTGTTATTCCTTAATCATTCGAAATGTTTTTTGACCAGTTTCCGAATAAACTTTCAAGATGTAATTTCCACTAGTTAAGTTAGAAACATCTAGAGTAATATGTGTATTATTAAAATGTTGTTCCAAAACTTTTTGACCCAATAAATTATAAAGTACAGCAGTTTTTAGAACGGTTCTCGATTGCAAATGAAAAGTATTTTTAACAGGATTTGGAGTTAAAATCACGTTCAGTAATTCGTTTTCAGAAACACCCAACCCAACAGTTACTGTTACAGCAAGTCTTGCTAAACTTTGAACGCCATTAATAGTTTGCGTTGCATAATAAGTAACACCATTTACTAAAGGAGTATTTAGTGGTAACGGAGTAGTACCAGTAACCGATGAATACCATTGAATGTTTTCTCCATTAACAACAATGTCAGCCAAAGTTTGACCTTCTGTAAATGATTGACTTGTTGAACCCGAAGGTGGTGCAATAGAAACAATTTGAATCACAATAAATGTAGAAGATATTGCAAAACATCCAGTATCTATTGTGGTAACCTCTACAGTATAGTTTCTAACAGCATTATTTGAAGAAGCAGTATCTACCAAATAAGTGGAGTTAGTTGCATTAGGAATTAAAACTCCATCCAGATACCATTGATAAGAATAATTTCCTGAAACATTGGAATCCAATAAAAGCGATTGTACCACATTACTGTCACTATCTACATAAACTTCATTTAGACCAGTATTAGTGGTAATATTTGGAGTTGGTAGTGGATAAACAACAATATCCATTGTCGAAATAGAATAGCAACCAGCCGAGTTATTGGTAACCCTTATGCCTAGTGTTTGAGCATAAATGTTAGTATTTCCATAATTTAGATTAGTAATTTCATTAATACCATTCTGTGCATCTTGTAAACTTGGATAAAATTGAACACTCATTCCATTTTGACCCATCAAAATGGTTGCTAATTGGCTTTGTAAATTAAAAACTTCATAGCCGATTATACTTTGGTCATAGTCACATAAGCTATATGTTGGATAACTAGGTTGTTGAGTTATCGGAATCGGCAAAACTCTTATGTTTAGTGTGGTATAGCTAGCACATCCCAAAGGATTAATTACTCTAACACCTAACGTTTGGATAAAAGGTATTGGATTTACATAATTAGTTAGAGTAGTAATCTCGTTAGTATTAGTTTGAGCATTAGCCAAAGAAGGGAAAAACTGAATTGTACAGCCAACTGCTCCTTGTAGAATTTCATTTATTTTCAAGGTTAAGTCAAAAGAAGCCGTACCATCATTAGGTGTCACATAATCATCACAAACATCTAAAGAAGTAGGTGTTGTTAGTTGCAAAGGCGCATGTACTATCAACTGAAAACTTCCAACACCAAAACATCCGGTTGCATTAGTTTCACATCGAACCCAAATAGTTTGTCCATTAGTTCCAGTATAACTTGAAGAATTTATAATAGGAGAAACTCCAGCTTCGGCATTACTCATGCTAGTATAATAAGTAACAGTATAATTTGATGCAGGTAATATTTGTTGAGCTAAAACCAATGGTGTCAATTGTGTTAGGTTAACTAATGTGCTTCCGTTTTGAGTATTGCTGTCTGAATCACATACTTCTATATTTGGAAGACTAGTAATAGGATTAGGGCTATTATTCACAATAATTAAAAACGAACCTACCGCATATTCCGATGTAGTAGTATCCACTATCTTATAATAAATAATTTGAGGATTTGAAATGTTATAATAGGAACTAGGATTAGAAATAAAACTTGTAGTAGCGGCGTCATTATAATAACTTACATCGTAATTAGAAGAACTTCCACTTTGAGCGGCCAATATAGTAGGTGTTTGTAATGTTAAATCAAAAACCGAAAATCCATCATTATTGTTATCACATACATTTAGTGAACTCAAAGTTGGAGTAACAGGCACAGAAAGAATTACTTCTTTAGATGTAGTGTCATTTAATAAAAATAGGGTTTTACAATTAGCATTTTGAAATAATAAAAACACAAAAACCAGAAGTAATTTATTTCTCATATTTTTTGATTTAAATTCAAATGTAATAAATTTTTTGAATGCTTTTATTTTTGTTTTTTAAACTTAAAATTAGACTCAAAACTTTAACACAACTTTAATACTTTACGCACAAAACTTGGCAAGACATTTGATAAGTATTTAATTGTGAAATAGTTCACAAACAACAATTTAATCTTTTACTCATGAGCTCAACATCAGAAAAAGGACATGCAAAAAATGTAGCCAACTTCGGCATCATCATCAATTTTGCATCGGGCTACGGAACAAACTACAATCCGTCAAACCCAACTTTAGCAATCCCAGCACTCGAAGCAAAATGGGAAGCCGCCAAAGAAAAATTAAGAACAGTCAAAGACACCAAAGAACCTTTCGACTCAAAAACTGGAGAAAGACAACTCCTTTTCAAGCCGCTAAGACCATTAGCAACAAAAATTATTAACTCATTAATTGCACAGCAAGTGCCATCAACAGTCATCAAAGATGCACGCACAATCATCAGAAAGCTAACAGGCAAAAGAGCTAAAGAACTTACCCAAGAAACCGAAGAAAACAAAATCTCTGTTTCCCAACAAAGTTATGATCGGTTAGTCGACAACTTCGAAGAATTAATAGTCTTGGCGCAAACAGAGCCAAACTACAATCCTAACGAAGACGATTTAAAAGTGACATCATTGGTAACCCTGCATGAAAAGTTAAACAACAAAAACAACGAAGTAAAAATAATCTATGTGCCATACAGCAACGCAATGATCGCCCGAGATGGCGAGCTTTACGACCAAGAAACGGGTTTAGTCGACATTGCCTACGAAGTAAAAAACTATGTAAAATCAGTCTTCGGCGCAGCATCACCGCAGTACCGTCAAATCAGCGGATTAGTCTTTTCGCGTCCAAAAGAATAAAAAAAATCACTCGTCCAATCTTAGGTAGAGCTTCAAAAACGAAGCTCTTTTTTTGTGTCCAATAACAATTCATCAGTGTTGAAGCATCCGTTAAGAGTGTTGCAGTATCCGTCAAGAGTGTTAAGGCATCCGCTTAAAGTGTTGAACCATCCGACTAGAGTATTGGAGCATCCGACTAGAGTGTTATACCGTCCGTTCAGAGTGTTGAACCATCCGTTTAGAGTGTTGGAGCATCCGTTCAGAGTGTTGAACAGTCCGTTCAGAGTGTTGGAGCATCCGTTAAAAGTTTAAAATCTTCATAACACCAGTATCAAACATCAAAAACCACTCCACTAGAATGGTCATGTTTAGCACCAGTAACACTACTCAAAACATTAATTTCATTTCGCAGTTTCAACACGCCAAGCAACCCAAAAATCAAAGCTTCTTTATATTCTAATAAGGTTTTGTCGGGAACAATAATTTCCATTTCGGGTAAATAATACCGTATCCGTTCCAATAAAAAATCATTATAAGTTCCACCACCAGTAGCTAATAATTTTCCAGATTTTTTAGGCAATGCAATAGACGTTTGATAAGCAATATGCTCTACAAAAGTCCTCATTTTATCTTCAGTAGATAAAGAAAAAGTTTCCATCAAAGGCAAAACAACTTCTTTTACAAACTCAAAACCAAGCGACTTTGGAAATGTTTTTTGATAGTAGTCTAAACCATTTAAAGTATCAAATAAAGCATCGTCAATAGCGCCTTTTTGGGCTAAATTTCCTTTATCATCATAATCAAATCCCAATCGGTTAGCATAAAAATTCAATACGGTATTCACAGGCGAAATATCGAAGGCAATACGACGGGTTCCATCTTCAAAAGAAACATTCGAAAAACCACCTAAATTCAAACAATAATCATAATCCGAAAATAAAATTCGATCACCAATCGGTACAAGTGGTGCACCTTGTCCACCAAGTTCAACATCCTGAACTCTAAAATCACAAACTACACGTTCGTTAACCAAAGTAGCCAACTCAGGAAGATTTCCAATCTGTAAAGTAAAACCACGCTGAGGTTGATGTAAAATAGTATGCCCATGACTACAAACAGCATCCAAATTTTTCAATTGATGTTTATCTATAAAACCACGAATGGTTGCTCCAAGAAATTGAGTGTATTTTTTATTTAAATCGTCTAAAGCATCTTTCGAAAAAGAAACCGCTATTTTAAGTTTGTTTAACCATTCTTTAGGATAAGCAATTGTTTCACATTCATGAACTTTAAACGACCATTTTCCATCTTCAATACTAAAATCAAGATGAGCCAAATCAATTCCGTCAAGCGAAGTTCCACTCATCACACCTACAACTTTATAGCTTTCCTTAGACATATTCTAAAATTACTAAATCGTTTGAAATTTTAAGTTTTAAAACGTACTTTTGGCACTCAAAAATACAATATACATTTTACAATATTCAATTTACAATAAACAAAATATGGATTTTAATCTTACCGAAGAACAATTAATGATTCAGCAAGCAGCAAAAGATTTTGCTCAAGCAGAACTATTACCTGGTGTAATTGAAAGAGACGAACACTCTAAATTCCCAACAGAACAAGTAAAAATGATGGGTGAACTAGGGTTCCTTGGAATGATGGTTGATCCCAAATATGGTGGTTCAGGTTTAGATAGTGTTTCTTATGTTTTGGCAATGACTGAGATTGCAAAAGTAGATGCCTCTGCCGCAGTAATCATGTCAGTAAACAACTCTTTAGTTTGTGCTGGAATGGAAAAATATTGCAACGAAGAACAAAAAATGAAATACCTCGTTCCACTTGCCAAAGGTGAAGTTATTGGAGCGTTTTGCCTTTCAGAACCAGAAGCTGGAAGTGATGCAACTTCACAAAAAACCACAGCAATCGATAAAGGCGACCATTACTTATTGAATGGAACTAAAAACTGGATAACTAACGGAGCAACAGCCTCAACCTATTTAGTAATTGCCCAAACCGATGTTGAAAAAGGACACAAAGGAATCAATGCTTTTATTGTAGAAAAAGGTTGGAAAGGCTTTGATATTGGACCAAAAGAAAAGAAAATGGGAATTCGTGGTAGCGATACACATTCTTTAATGTTTTCAGATGTAAAAGTCCCAAAAGAAAATAGAATCGGTGCCGACGGATTCGGATTTTCATTTGCTATGAATGTTTTAAATGGCGGAAGGATTGGTATTGCATCACAAGCATTAGGAATTGCAACTGGAGCTTACAAATTAGCGTTAAAATATTCGCAAGAACGAAAAGCATTTGGAAAAGAAATCTTCAAACACCAAGCCATCGCGTTCAAACTAGCAGACATGTTTGTAAAAGTTACAGCAGCCAAACTATTAGTGTTAAAAGCAGCTAGCGAAAAAGACGAAGGAAAAGACATTGCACACAGCGGAGCAATGGCAAAATTATATGCATCAGAAATCGCACTTGAGGTAGCAAATGAAGCCGTTCAAATTCATGGTGGAAACGGCTATGTAGCCGAATATCATGTAGAACGAATGATGCGCGATAGTAAAATCACACAGATTTATGAAGGAACATCAGAAATTCAAAGAATTGTTATTTCAAGAGGATTGATTTAAAATCAAAAAAATAAAGTGGAATACCAAAAGCTCTTTCTGTTGAAAAGGGCTTTTTGTTTTAAAAAAATAACTATTTTTACTCTATGTATGAAGAATTAAAATATTGGTACCTACGCGACCACAAACTATTTAGAACCTTAAGTTTTGCGCAAATTAAGCAGTTGTGTCTGATTATGGGATTTAAAACCGCCAAGAAAGGCGATGTTATTTATTTTTCTTCTTCCGATGTTCCAAGGGTTTTTGTACTTAAAAAAGGTGCTATTAAAATTGTTTCCTTAGACGAAGATGGCAATGAAACCATTAAAGACATTATTCAAAAAGGAGATTTGTTCGGCGAACTAGAATTAGAAAGCGATAAAGATTCAAACGAATATGCCAAAGCACTCACTAGTGAAGTTTCTATTTGCAGCTTTTTACTTTCTGATTTTGAGAATTTATTGTTGAAATACCCAAATTTAGCGTTGTCTTACACCAAGTTTGTAGGTCTGAAAATGAAGAGATTAAAGAATAGTTACGCCAACTTGATGTCAAAAGATGCCCGAACACGACTACTTACATTCTTAAAAGATTGGTCAGAAAGAGAAGGAAGAAAAGAAGGGAATAAAATCACTATTGATAATTATTTAACTCAAAATGATATTGCTCAAATTATTTGTACTTCTAGACAAACAGCTACTCTATTGCTAAAAGAACTTGAAGAAAATGGCTTGATGTATTATGGTAGAAAAGAGATAATCATTGAAGATATTTCAAAACTTTAGTTAATTTTTCTTCATTTGTAAACTAACTTACATTTAGACTTTTAGAGTAGAATTATCTTTGTAATACAAAAACAAATAAACTACTCATGAAAAAAATCATCATCCTTTTAGCAATTGCTTTTACACAATTAAGTATAGCTCAAAACGATTTACCAAAATCTGCAACCGACATTGCGCCATTATTAATAGGAGAAAAAGCACCCAATACTTCGCTGAAAACTATTGATGGAAAATCGGTTTCATTTCTTGAAACGCTTGATAAAAAGAAAACAATTCTAGTTTTTTATCGTGGCGGATGGTGCCCGTATTGTAATCAGCACCTAAGTGCATTAGCAGAAGCAGAACCAGAATTAATCAAATTAGGCTATAAAATTATAGCTATTAGTCCTGATTCGTCAAAAAGTTTACAAGAAACTAAATCAAAAGATGAAGTAAATTACACGTTACTTTCAGATAGCAAAAATAATTTCTCCAAAGCTTTTGGAATAGCATTTGAAGCTCCAAAAAACTATGAGAAATATTTATTAAAAGGCTCTGATAACGTCAATTCAAGTATTATTCCAGTGCCAAGTGTATTCATTTTAGACAAAGAAGGTACAATTCTTTTCGAATATATCGCACCCGATTACAAACACAGATTGTCTAACGAATTGTTGATGGCGGTTGCCAAACAGTTTTAATTCCATTAATAACCATAAAAAACAGCGTTTGCCATGAAAGTAGTAGTTATTATCGTTAAACTTCTTATTGTTATAATAGTAGGACAAACGTTGTTTTTTAAATTCACTGGAGCTTCAGAAAGCATCTACATTTTCGAACAATTAGGCGCAGAACCTTATGGTAGAATAGGTTCTGGAATTGTAGAATTATTAGCTTCTATATTGATACTAATTCCGAGAACGACTTTGCTTGGAGCTTTATTGGCTTTTGCTACTATGCTTGGTGCTATAGCTTCACATCTTTTTGTGTTAGGTATTAATGTTCAGAATGATGGAGGAACCTTGTTTGTTTTAGCGTTAGTTACAGCAACAGCAAGTCTATTTTTAATCTATCAAGAAAGAAATAAAATTCCAGATTTACTAAAATTTAAAATTTAATCACTAATTTTCAAATCCAAATCTAAATCTTAATGAGTTTCGTATATTTTTTAAAATATCACACTAATGCTTATACCTTCTATACAAAAAACGTTAAACGAATTGTTGGAATTAATCCACCAACTTTCAGATGAAGATTACACAAAGCCATGCGAAGCGCTTAGTAATGCGACTATTGGTGAACATACTCGACACATCATTGAAATGTTTCAATGCTTGGAAAATCAATATGTAAATGGTGTAGTTGATTACGATAAAAGAGAAAGAAATCTTCAAATCCAAACAGAAGCTAAGTTTGCATCAAATGCGATAGTAACAATTTTGAATGAAATAGATAAACCCAACAAAGAGTTAAGCTTAGAACAATGTGTTGACGGCGAAATCCTTTTGATACAAAGCAACTATAAAAGAGAGCTACTTTACAATTTAGAACATTGTATTCACCATCAAGCGTTAATAAAAGTTGCTTTGTTACACTACGGAATAACGGCAGTTGATAAAAATTTTGGAGTAGCACGATCTACCATAGAATATAGAAAACAATGTGTACAGTAAGTTTTGTCCGTTCCAACAATAAATTCATAATTACATCCAATCGCGATGAGCAAGTACTCCGACCAAGTGCCATTGAACCCAAAAACTATTGCATAAACAATAAGAACATTATCTTTCCAAAAGATAAAAAAGCTGGCGGAACTTGGTATGCAGTTGATGAGTACTCTAATGTATTGGTTTTGCTTAATGGTGCCAATGACAAGCATCTTCAAAAAGAAGACTATCGAAAGAGTAGAGGCATCATTGTTTTAGATTTAATAGGAAGTAATTCGCCTATTGCGCAATGGAATGCTATTGATTTAGATAACATAGAGCCATTTACTATTGTGCTGTTTGAAAATAGAAGATTGTATCAATTACAATGGAATGAAAAAGAAAAATCAACTTTGGAATTAGATGTTAAACAATCTCATATTTGGTCATCTTCAACCTTGTATTCCTCTGAAATACGCGAAAAAAGAAAACAGTGGTTCTATACTTTTTTAGACACTAAACCCGAAATTAGTGCCTCAGAAATGCTTACTTTTCATCGCTACACCGAACAAGAAAACACCGAAAACGGACTAGTCATCAATAGAAATGATTTTCTAAAAACGTTGAGTATTACACAAACTGTTCTAGAAAACAACAAAGTAGAGATTCACTATGCCGATTTACAATTGAATAAAGAATTCTCAACAGCATTCATCACAGTATAAACATTGAGCCATTGAACGTCAAACTATTTTTTCACAAACTTACCCATTGGGAATATTGGCCTTTTCAAATTGTTTATATTCCAATCTATTTTCTTTGGGCTTTTTATGCTTTACGTCAACGAACGATTTTCTTTTTTAATACGTGTAATCCAACGATGCGAAATGGCGGATTCATCATGGATAGCAAAAAAGAAATTTATGATTTAATTCCCAAAAAATATTATCCAACAACTGAGTTTGTAAAAGAAAATTGTCCATTTGATGAGGTAATTGCCATTAAACAAAATAGCAACATTCAGTTTCCATTAATAGCAAAACCAGATGTTGGGCTTCGTGGTTCGGCAGTTCAAAAAATTGAATCCAAAGAGGCGTTAAAAAGTTACCATCAAAAAGCTAATTTTGATTATATTATTCAAAACTTAATTCCATATAAAAATGAAGTTGGGATTTTTTACATTCGATTTCCAAACCAGAAAAAAGGAAAAATTACAGGTATTGTTGCCAAAGAATTTTTAATAGTTGAAGGAGATGGAAAGTCAACAGTTTTAGACTTAATTTTAAAAAATCCGAGATATGAAATGCAGTTAAAAGCATTGATGAAAGAGTATGGTTGGGGATTAAATATTATTTTAGAAAAAGGGGAAAAACGCAATTTAGTGCCGTTTGGAAATCATATTCGAGGCGCAAAGTTCATTGATGCCAGCGATAAAATTTCAGAATCCTTAACAAAAGTAATTGATGAAATGTGTTTGCAAATTGACGAGTTTTATTTTGGTCGCATGGACGTTATGTACAATACTTGGGAAGAATTGGAGCAAGGAATAAACTTTCAAGTTGTAGAATTGAATGGAGCAGCTAGTGAACCAACACATATTTACGATCCAAAGCATTCTCTTTTTTTTGCTTGGAAAGAGCTTGCACGACACATTACTTATATGTACAGAATTAGTGTTCAAAACCACCAACGCGGATTTCCGTACCTTTCTCATAGTGAAGGAATGAAACAATACCGTTTGCACCTTGCACAATCCAAAAAAATTGTAAACTTTTAATGCAAAACCTAAAGAACATAGCCGTTGGATTTTTAGTCAGTTTCATTGGCTCTATTCCTTTGGGCTATTTGAATATTGTAGGTTATGAAATTTACAACAAATCTGGAATCATTAGTACTTCGTTATATTTATTAGGTGTAATTTGCGTAGAGTTTTTAGTGATTTTTGGAACTTTGTTTTTCGCAGATAAATTAAATAAAAATGAAAAACTCCTAAAAACAATTGAATTGTTTTCGATACTTTTTATGTTTGTTTTAGCCTATGTGTTTTACACCAATGGAAATGACGAGCAAACCAATAAGACAATTTTTTCTACTGTTTCTCAAAACTTTTTCTTCTCTGGAATCCTCTTTAGTAGTTTAAACTTTATTCAAATTCCTTTTTGGCTCAGCTGGAATTTGTATTTAGTAAATAGAGATTATATTGAAATATCAAAAAACAGAAAATACTTTTATGTTTTCGGAACACTTGTTGGAACTTTTTTAGGGATGTTGATTTTAATCCTGTCTTTATATTATTTTGCTAATCAAGTTGATTTTCTTTCCAGGTATTTAATGAAAATTATTATACCTCTTGTTTTTGTTTTGTTAGGAATACTTCAAACAGTTAAATTCTACAAAAAGTTCAAAAAAAAACAGTAGGATTTTCTCACTGCTAGATTCTTTTTTAGGTTTAAAAACTAATAAAATACATGTTTAAAAAAAATGCCTAAAAAATGAATAATTGCCAAAAAACAGGATGAAATTATGATAATTCGCCTGTAAGGCATGATTTTTATCGATGATTTGTTGTTTTTCATCGATTTGACGAAGTTAATTTATTGTTAACCCAATAATAGCTGTACCTTTAGTAGTGAATTATAAAAACAATAAATTATGAATGTAAACTACAATTGGCGGATGTCAAATAGGCTTTCCGCAAATCAAAAAAGTAAGCAATCAGAAATTGAATGTAAAAAAAGAAGTTTTTCACAACCAACAAATTGGTTGTTGATGGCTATGTTTTTGATGTTTTCTTTTTCTTTTGCTCAAACAGTAACCATTGGCTCAGGGTCTAGTGTTGGAAACAAACTTCCCGTAGTGCCTTATTATGGATATTCCTATTCGCAACAAATCGTACTTAAAAGCGAAATTGCAACTTCGGGTAATATAACGAAGTTAAGATTTTATAGCAATGGTTCAGCATTAGGTTCAACATCAAATAATTGGACGATCTACATGGGTCATACTACTAAAACAGCATTCACTACAAATACGGATTGGATTCTGTCTGGTGCTATGACACAAGTTTATTCTGGATTAGTAACGGCTTCTCCAGCAGCAGGATGGATGGAAATTACTTTAACTACTCCATTTGCTTATAATAATACAGATAATTTAGTAGTATCAGTGGATGAAAATGCAGCAAGTTATACATCTGGAAGTTCAACAAATTATTTTAGAATATGGACAACACCACTTACTAATAGAGGAATATATTATCAAAATGATACTACAAACCCAGATCCAACCAACATTTCGTTAACGGGTACAAGAACTTCCTACATTAGTCAAATGCAATTTGATATTTCAGCTCCAGTTGCAATAGATATGGCATCTACAGCTATTGTTGGAGTGCCAACTGTAAACTGCCCTAATGCTTCAGCACCTTTGTCAGTTACAATTAAAAATCAAGGAACAGATCCAATTGATTTTTCTACCAACAATGCAGTAATTGCAGTTTCAATTACTGGTGCTTCAACACAAACATTAAATGCTACAGTTTCAACAGGAACTCTTGCGGCTGGTGCTTCTCAAACGGTTGCAGTTACTCCAAATGCTAACTTTTCAGCAGCTGGAACACATGCAATTTCAGCTTCGGTTACTGTAACTGGTGACGGAAATTCAGGAAACAATACAACAACAAGCTCAAGAGTAATTGTAGCACCAACAGCAACTCCGTACGCTGAGTCGTTTACTACAGCCTCTACACCATCAGGCTGGGACACAACGGGTTGGTCATTTGCCACTTCTCATGGGGTTACAACTAATGGTATTTATAAAAATATGTGGAGTAGTGCCACTACAGGACAGTTTAATACAGTTTTTGTAGGGCCAGTTAGTGCAACAGGTCAATTAAAATTTGATTATCGTATTTTAGATTACACTGACTATCCAGCAACAGCTAGAGCAGCGGGTTGGGGTAATTTCAAAGTGCAAGTAAGTAGTGATTGTGGAGTAACTTTCACCGATTTGCAAACTGTCGATGATGTAAATCATGTTGTAACAACTGCTTGGGCTACGAAAACAATTTCTTTAGCTTCTTATTCTGGCCAAAACGTTCAAATTAGAATAATTGCAAGTTGGTTAGCAGGTGATTATTATTTAGATTTTGATAATTTCTCAATCGCTCCAGTGCCAACATGTGCTTCGCCTTCAAGTTTAGCATCTAGTGCAATTACATCGAGTACAGCTACATTAAGTTGGACAGCAGCTTCGCCAGTTCCAGCGAGCGGTTATGACATTTATTATAGCACTGTTAACACAGCTCCAACAGCTGGAACAACGCCAACGGTTGATAATCATACTGCATCACCATATAATGCTATGGGACTAAGTGCTGCAAGTACATATTATTGGTGGGTTCGAGGTGATTGTAATCCAGATACTAGTGTTTGGGTTTCTGGAGGTAGCTTTACTACATTGTGTGCTGCCGAAACTACTCCAACTGTAGTAGAAGGTTTTGATACTTTTACCGGAACAGCGCCTTCTCCAACATGTTGGTCTGAAGCTACGGGTGCTTTAACGGCTAGTTCAACTTTAACAGGAACAACAAGTGCTTGGCTACTTAAAACGAATGGTTTTGCAAATATATCTTCTTCAAATAAAGGGGCTTCAATTAATCTTTATAGCACTAAAAATGATTGGATAATTTCTAATCCTATAGACTTAGGACCAACCCCAGGCGTAAAACGATTAAAATATGATTATGCTGTAACAAGTTATAATGGAACTACGGCTCAAGCTACTCTTGGAACACACGTAGTGAGAGTAGTTGTTTCTACAGATGGCGGTGCAACTTGGAGTAATGCTAACGTAATTAAAACATACGCAGGTGCTGCTTCTTATAGTAATACTGGCGCAACAGAAACTATACTTTTAAATTATAGTGGTGTTGTAAAAATTGGGTTTTTAGCAACAACAACTTCTACGAGCCCAGACATTGATTTTCATATTGATAATGTTTCAGTTGATACAGCACCTACAGATACTCCAGATTATGTAAACTTACAATTCCCAGCTTCAGCAAATGTTTTAGCAGGTAATTCAACAACAGTTTATGCAAGAGTTTATGAAGGTGGTTTAACAGATACTACTTCTGGTCAAGCACCAGGTATTGTAGCTTGGATAGGTATTAGCCCAGAAGGAGCTTCGGCATCTTCAAATCCAAATACATGGACAACATGGATTCCAGCTACATTCAATGTAGAAACAGATGGAAATAGTAATGACGAGTATCAGGCAAATATTGGTTCAACTTTAGCTGTTGGAACTTATAGATATGCTTCTCGTTTTCAATTAAATGGTGGACCTTATGTATATGGAGGAAATCCATTTAATGCTTGGAACGGAACCGATAGTAACAGTGGTGTTTTAACAGTTAATCCAAATCCAACACAATGTGCAACTTTAGTTGCTCCTGCACCAGCAGCAACAAATGTAACAAAAGGCACTGTAGCTCTATCTTGGACAGCTCCAGCTTCTGGACCAGCTCCAACGGGTTATAAAGTATATTTTGGAACTACTTCCGGAGCGTTAACTTTAGCAACTACAACCAACGGAACAACGTTTAGTTATAATGCTTCTGCTCCAGCTTATAGTACAACTTATTATTGGCAAGTTGTTCCAACATCAGTTATTGGTGGTGGTGACGCAGTAGGTTGTTCCGAACGAAGCTTTACAACACAAGCAAATCCATTTTTGCCATATTGTTCAGGGGTTGATTATGGAACTAACAATAGTAATGTTGAACCAATAACATTAGTGAATTTTGCTGGAATTAACAATTCTTCTCCTGCGACACTTGATATTGAATCATTAGAAAATTTTATTTCAATAACAGGTAATGTTACAGCAGGTTCATCTTACAATATGACTTTAAAAGGTAATACAGATGGAGCTTCTTTTAAAAATTACTTTAGAGTGTTTATTGATTGGAATCAAGATGGAGATTTCCTCGATGCAGGAGAATCTATAGATGCAGGATTAATTCAAGGTAGTACAGGTTTAGATGCTATTCAAGCTGTAACTAGTATTGCTGTGCCTACTAATGCTTTACCAGGCACAACTAGAATGAGAATTAAAAAATTATACGGATCTTCTGCTCCAGTAACATGGGATGCATGTGTAGGAGGATCTTTTGATTATGGACAATCGGAAGATTATTCATTAGTTGTAAGTGTGAAATGGTATTTAGATGCTGATAATGATACATTTGGAGATGATGCTAATTTTGTTATTGCTTCTTCTAATCCAGGAGGTTATGTATTAATTGGCGGTGATTGTAATGATGCAGTAGCGGTTATTAATCCAGCAGCTACAGAAGTATGTTGGAATGGCATTGATGACAACTGTGATACAGTACAATCAGAAGGTTGTGCACCAATTGTTGTAAACATGGCTACTGCAAATAATAGTATTTTACCATCATTTGCTATTGCAG
>JAIUNZ010000008.1 GCA_020161455.1 Bacteroidota bacterium | reverse complement strand
TAAAAACCCGCTTTTGATTTCGTGAAAATAGGTTTTGAGTAAGCCAGCCGTTTTTCTAACTTTTAGTTGCATTAGTTGCAGTTGGATGGTTGGTTTTTTGACAACAAATCGCAAGTATTTCTTTAAATTATAAGTTAAACTTGCCAGCTCTGCCAATGGCTCTGACTTCGCAGCAACTTAATTTTCACATCACGCCAACAAAAACGTCGATAAATCGAACGGGATTGTCTGCCGTAATAGTGTCTTCTAAACTAGACAACCTCAGTTGATTGCGTTGAATTCTAGTGATGTGTTGCATGGTTAAAAATACAGAAAACTGTTTTTTCGTACAACTATTTTAGTATATTTGTTTACTGTGAAGAGAAAGTTTTTTCACAGTCTGACGTTGGCGGAAACTTTACCAGAAACTGAAAAGTATGAACGATAAAATAGAACATGCGATTTTTAAACTGACCAGAAATGTAGAAAGACATAAAAAGCATGATTTAATTCAGTTTAAGAATAACATTTTGAAAATAAATGATAATCGTTCTGAACTTTGGGGTACATTATTATATGTAATTTTTATAATAATCGTTCCAATAGGATTTTTAACTTATGAAATACTATATAAAAATGACTATTTGACAATTGGATTATTGATCTTATGCATTTCGATATTTATTTTTCAGTTAAAAAAAATAATTCTCGGAGGAAATACCTTAAAGATAAATATAAAAGAGAAATATTTTGTTATTGAAAACAACCACATTTTATTTAAAAACATATTGAAGTCAAGAAAAATTGATTTCGAAGAAGTTGCAAAAAGCGAATTAATTGAAAAGACAATTAAACATAAATTCAATACTAGCAAATGGTTAAGATTATCTATAAAGGATAAGAAGGGAAAAAAATATATCCTAACAGATTTTGAAAATAATTATCCTGAAAATTCTATCGCACAAGATGTTAAAAATGTTTTAGAAGCTAGTATTTCACAGAACGTAAACTATAAGTAAAGCATCCGCTAACATCCGTTCCTATGTAAAGTACCATTAAGTTTTCAACAATTTTGAATAAGGGTAATATTTAAGTTTTTCTCGAGTTTAATATCCCGCTAGCATAGCTATCTTCAACGGTCGCTAGCGCAAATTTATAATCCGTGCCCACAAAGAAACTAAAACAAAAAAAGGAAGCCCTAAAGCTTCCTTTTCTATTTTAAATCAATCCTTATTTCGTTTTTTCTCCCACAAAATAATCAGAAGGCGCTTTAAACAACACGTTAAACGTGGTCAAACTGCCATATATTTTGGTGATGTATTGTTGCAGGTCTATCTTGTCGGCTTCTTCAAGGTTGCTTGAGTTAATTTTTTGCTCCATCACACGCACTCTGTCGCGCACCATCACTATTTTATGAAAGAACGTATCAATAGGCACTTCTTTGTTTTGGGTTGGTGTGCCCGGTTCCATGATGAGCTTTCCGCCTTTCCATTTATCGGCAATAGCAACGTTTGGCGAAATATCACTCCAACGCATCAACAGGTTTTTTAATGTTTTCTCTACTTCATAAAAACTCACCGAATCTACTTCGTCTTCCAGCGCTTCAATCACTTCAAAGTCGCTGTCGATGTCTATGGTTTCCAATCCGTTTTCAATAAATGTCACCCAATAATGTTTTGAAGTAACGTTAGTCACCACGCCTACTCCAAGTTCTGCATGCTTTAATCGTGAACCTATCCCTAGTAATTTCATTTTTTTATAGTTTAAAAGTTTATGTGTTTATAAGTTTAAAAGATATAATCTATCATCTTTTCTCTATTTTCTATTCTCTTTCCTAATTTTTCCAAATATAAAAATCTTTAACAAATTCTTCTAAAGTGTGCACCTAAAATCTGCGTTGAAAATTGTATTTTTGCGTTTTGCCAATTGCTATGGAAGACCAAGAATATATTGAAATCATTGGCGCACGTGCGCACAACCTAAAAAACATCGATGTTAACATTCCCCGAGAAAAGCTAGTAGTCATTACTGGTCTTTCGGGTTCGGGAAAATCGTCGTTGGCGTTCGACACCATTTATGCCGAAGGACAACGCCGTTATATCGAGACGTTTTCGGCCTATGCGCGTCAATTTCTTGGCGGATTGGAACGTCCCGATGTAGATAAAATTGACGGGCTTTCTCCAGTAATTGCTATTGAACAAAAGACTACGAGTAAAAGTCCACGTTCTACTGTTGGAACGATTACCGAGATTTATGATTTCCTAAGATTATTATTTGCCCGTGCCGCCGATGCGTATAGTTATAACACTGGCGAAAAAATGGTTTCCTATTCCGATGAGCAAATTAGAGATTTGATTATCGAAGATTTTACTGGAAAACGCATCAATATTTTGGCTCCTGTGATTAGAGCCAGAAAAGGACATTATGCCGAATTGTTTCAACAAATCTCTAAACAAGGTTTCTTGAAAGTGCGTGTAAATGGTGAAATTAAAGACATCGTTTCGGGCATGAAACTCGACCGTTATAAAACCCACGATATCGAAATTGTAATTGATAGACTGGAAGTGAACGATAGCGTCGATACTAAAAAACGCCTAGCCGAAAGCATCAACACAGCGATGTATCACGGCGAAAACATCTTGATGGTTATTGAACATGAAAGCAAGGAAACCCGCTTTTTCAGCAGAACCTTGATGTGTCCTACCACAGGAATATCCTATCCGAATCCGGAACCGAATAACTTTTCGTTTAACTCACCCAAAGGTGCATGCGACAATTGCAACGGTTTAGGAACGGTACACCAAATCAACGAAAAGAAAATTATTCCCAACCCAAAACTATCCATCAAGAATGGTGGTTTTGCTCCTTTGGGCGAATACAAATCCTCATGGATGTTCAAGCAATTGGAAACCATTGGCGAGAAATTTGGTTTTACATTAACGGATGCCATCGAGAAAATTCCAGCCGAAGCGTTGGACATGATTATGAACGGTGGCAAAGAGAAATTCTCTGTAACCTCAAAAGTAGCAGGCGTTACCAAAGATTATAAAATTGACTTTGAAGGCATTTCGCATTTCATTAAAAGCCAGTTTGATGAAGCGAATTCGACTTCTTTAAAACGTTGGGCAAAAGAATACATGGACGAAATTAATTGTCCTGTTTGTGAAGGTTCACGTCTAAAAAAAGAATCGCTTTACTTTAAAATAAACGAAAAAAACATCGCTGATTTATCGGCTATGGATATATCGGAATTGATAGCTTGGTTTGATGATTTAAACAAACACTTATCCGAAAAACAAAAAACCATTGCTACCGAAGTTTTAAAAGAAATCAACACCCGTTTACAGTTTTTGATGGATGTTGGTTTGAATTATTTATCGTTAAGCAGAAGTTCAAAATCGCTTTCGGGTGGTGAAGCACAACGCATCCGATTGGCAACTCAAATTGGTTCGCAGTTGGTTGGTGTGCTTTATATATTAGATGAACCAAGTATCGGTTTGCATCAACGCGACAACGAACGCTTGATTAATTCGTTAGAAAACCTTAGGGATATTGGCAACTCGGTTCTTGTGGTAGAACACGACAAAGACATGATAGAACGTGCCGACTATGTAATAGATATTGGACCAAAAGCAGGAAAATATGGTGGTGAAATCATTAGTATTGGTACGCCAAAAGAGTTGCTAAAGGAAAACACGATTACGGCACAATTCATGAATGGCAAGATGGAAATTGAAGTGCCAAAAACACGCCGCGAAGGCAATGGAAAAACATTAAAACTAACAGGCGCAACTGGTAATAACCTAAAAAATGTTTCGATAGAATTGCCTTTAGGAAAATTGATTTGTGTTACTGGAGTTTCGGGTAGTGGAAAATCGACTTTGATTAATGAAACCCTCTATCCTATTCTGAACGAGCATTTCTTTAATGCGGTGAAGAAGCCACAACCGTATAAAAAAATTGAAGGTTTAGAACACATCGATAAAGTAATCGACATTGACCAAAGCCCGATTGGAAGAACACCACGAAGTAACCCAGCAACATATACAGATGTTTTTTCCGAAATCAGAAAACTATACACCATGACACCTGAAGCCATGATTCGAGGCTATAAAGCAGGACGTTTTAGTTTCAATGTAAAAGGCGGACGATGCGAAACCTGCGAAGGATCGGGCGTTCGAACGATTGAAATGAGTTTCTTACCCGATGTGTATGTGGAATGTGAAACCTGCATGGGAAAACGTTTTAACAGAGAAACGCTTGAAATTAGATATAAAGGAAAATCCATTTCGGATGTGCTAAACATGACAGTTGACGAAGCGGTAGATTTCTTTGAAATGATTCCGAAAATCTATCGAAAAGTAAAAACGATTCAAGATGTAGGTTTGGGATATATCACACTCGGGCAACAAAGCACTACGCTCTCTGGTGGTGAAGCGCAACGCATCAAATTAGCCACTGAATTGTCTAAAAAAGACACCGGAAATACGTTCTACATCATGGACGAACCAACAACGGGTTTGCACTTTGAAGACATTCGTGTTTTGATGGATGTAATCAATGCTTTGGTTGACAAAGGAAATTCGGTGTTAATCATCGAGCACAACATGGACGTGATAAAACTAGCCGATTACATCATTGATATTGGTATGGAAGGCGGCAAAAAAGGTGGTGAAGTCATTGCTAAAGGAACACCCGAAGAGATCATTAAAAACAAAAAAAGCTATACGGCTCAGTTTTTGAAAAAGGAATTAAAGTAATAGTATATGTCAAATCAAGTAACTCTTTCTACGTCAAGATTACTCTTGAAAAGCATTACTCCTGCTTTTATTCATGAGGCATTCAACACTAAATCGAAAGAAGAAATCATTAACTACTTTGGGTTTAATGAAATAGGTTATGAACATCATAAATTGATGCACGAAAAAGGCATGGAAACGCATTCAGTTTCTTTGTTCTTCTTTTTGCTGATTGATAAAGAAACCAACAAGCCTATTGGTGAATGTGGTTTTCATACATGGACTGCCAAACACAATCGCGCCGAAATATTTTATAACATCCACAATAATGCTAACAAACAGCAAGGCTATATGACCGAAGCATTGACTGCTATTTTGGAATATGGTTTTACAGCATTGAAACTCCACAGAGTTGAGGCATTGATAGCAGCAGAGAATGAAGCTTCACTACGATTACTACTTCGCCAAGGATTTATAAAAGAAGGAATTATGCGAGAAGATTATGTTGTTGATGGGAAAAACGAAGATTCGGAATGTTATTCCTTGCTAAAATGGGAATGGGAAAGAATCAAAAAAGAAATATAGAGATGCCTTTTTGAAAAAAGAATTACATTAGCACGTTTGATTAAAAAAATAAGAATAAAATAAAAGAAGATGAAAAATAACGATTTTGAAAATGAAGATGAGATACTTCAAGAAAAACTAAAACAAAAAGACTGGAACGAAATTAGAACTAATGACTCCTGGGCAATATTTAAAATTATGTCGGAGTTTGTAAACGGCTATGAAAGCATGGCGCGAATTGGTCCGTGTGTGTCTATTTTTGGTTCAGCAAGAACAAAACCAGACAATAAATATTATCTGTTAGCAGAAAAAATTGCTTTCAACATTAGTAAAGCAGGCTATGGTGTTATCACTGGCGGTGGACCTGGAATTATGGAAGCTGGAAATAAAGGTGCCCATCACGGTGGCGGAACTTCAGTTGGGTTGAATATTGAATTGCCTTTTGAGCAACATTTCAATCCGTATATTGATAAAGATAAAAACTTAAACTTTGATTATTTCTTTGTTAGAAAAGTGATGTTTGTCAAATATGCACAAGGATTCGTAGTAATGCCAGGAGGTTTTGGAACACTAGACGAATTGTTTGAAGCGGTAACATTAATCCAAACCAAAAAGATTGGTAAATTTCCAATTATCTTAGTAGGTTCCGAATTTTGGTCGGGTTTAATCGATTGGATTAAAAGTGTAATGATTGGAAAAGAACACAATGCTAGTCCAGAAGACATGAACTTAATTAAGATTGTTGATACTGCAGAAGAAGTAGTTGAAGAATTGGATAGATTCTATAAAAAATACAATTTAAGCCCTAACTTTTAATTAAAAACACTAATGCATACTCCAAATAATAAAGTTATTTTAACTTTAAAACTTCTTGTTTTTTGGAGTTTGCTTTTGTTATCGTTAAACACTATTGCGCAACACAATTCTAAACTCATTGCTGAATTTGATTCGGAACAAAAAACGATTTCAGTAATACAAGAGTTGACCTATTTCAATCAAAGTAATGATACTTTAAGTTACGTGGTTTTAAATGATTGGAACAATGCGTATTCTAACAAAAACTCGCCTTTAGCCAAACGTTTTTCGGATGAGTTTGAACGTGGTTTTCATTTAGCAAACGAAAAAGAACGTGGCATTACTTCAAACATTACAATACTTGATGAAAATGCAAACTTCCTCACTTGGGAACGTGATGCCAATCATCCCGATGTGATTCAATTTCGTCTTCGAGAAAAATTGCTTCCAAATGAAAAGAAGATTTTTAAATTGACATACATCGTCAAAATACCAAGCGATAGATTTACAAAATTTGGATATGACGAAAAAGGAACATTCAATATAAAGAATTGGTTTTTAACGCCATCGCGATTTGAAAATAATACTTTTATAAAATACGACAACGTTAATTTAGATGATGAATCTAATGCTTTATCTGATTTTGAACTTTCCATTAAAGTACCTTCTAATTTAGTATTAACTTCGGATTTGAATGAAATAAATCAAACGGCAAAAGAAAACCAAACGTTATACCATTTCAAAGGAGAAAACAGATTGAATTTTAGTTTATTTCTTGATGAAAAAGGAGAATTTTTAAGTTTTAAAAACGAAGATATTGATGTCGTTTCCAATTTAAGAGATAGTCGATTAACCGATATTCAACGCGCAATTGTTATTGATAAGATCGTAAACTATGTTGCTGAACAACTTGGTCATTATCCACATAAAAAAATAACGATTTCACAAGTTGATTATGAGCGAAACCCTTTTTATGGATTGAATCAATTGCCCAATTTCATTAGTCCGTTTCCGGATGAGTTTATGTATGAACTTAAGTTTTTAAAAACCTATTTGAACACTTATATTCACAACACCTTACAACTCAATCAGCGCGAAGACAACTGGATTTATGACGGAATTCAAGTGTATTTGATGATGAAATACATTGACGAATTTCACCCAGATAGTAAAATGATGGGAAGCCTTTCGAAACTCGGTATTCTTCGTGGTTTTAATCTAATTAGTTTAGGTTTCAATGGACAATACAGCTATTTCTATATGCTGATGGCAAGAAAAAATCTTGACCAACCTTTGGGTAGCCCAAAAGATTCTTTAATTAAATTTAATGAAAAAATAGCCTCAAAATACCGTGCAGGGTTAAGTCTAAACTATTTGGACAGTTATTTGGGTCAAAATCGTGTTCAAGAAAGCATCAAACAGTTTTTTGAACTAAACAAAAAACAACAAACTACAGAAACTGATTTTGAAAACATTCTAAAGAAGAATTCACCTAAAAGAATCGATTGGTTTTTTGATAAAATCATCAACTCTAGAGATATTATAGACTACAAAATCAATAGTTTTTCTAAAACAAAAGATAGTGTAAGTCTAACTATAAAAAATAAAACTGCAACCAATGTTCCCATTCCAGTATATGGAATTAAGAAAAAAGAAATTGTTTTCAAATATTGGGTTGACAGTATAGCAAAAGATAGTGTTTATACTTTTCCAAGAAACGATGCCGACAAAATTGTATTAAACTATGAAAATGAAGTACCCGAATTTAATTTGAGAAACAATTGGCAATCGCTTCGTGGTTTTCGACTGAACAATCGTCCAATCAAGTTTAATTTCATGAAAGATTTGGAAGATCCCTACTACAATCAAATTCTTTATGTACCAACACTTGAGTATAATCTTTATGATGGATTCCAACCTGGTCTTCGAGTACATAATAAAACCATTTTAGACAAACCTTTCATCTTTGATTTAAATCCAACATTCTCAACAAAAACAAATAATATTTCTGGAAAAGGAGTAGTATATATTAATCAGTACTATAGAGGTAGTAAAATTAACAATATCAAGTATTTACTTGGTGGTCATTATCTTCACTATGCACCTGATGCTTATTACACCAAACTAAACCCAACAATTTCGGTTCAATTTAGACCTAAAAACCTACGAGACAATAGAGTACAATCTTTTCAAATTAAAGAAATAATTGTCAACCGAGAAAAATCAGCATTTTTAACCGATCAAAACACCGAAAGTTACCAAGTTTTTAATGCTAAATATTATAATGGAAAAACAGAAGTTACCCATCATTTTAATTTTCTTGGCGATATTCAACTGTCTAAAACATTTGGAAAACTAGCTGCCGAAATGCAATACAGACATTTATTTAACAATAATCGACAAGTGAATTTACGTTTTTTTGCCGGTAGTTTTTTATACAATACCACTACTTCAAACTTCTTTGATTTTGGTGTAGATAGACCTTCTGATTATCTTTTTGAATCCGATTATTTGGGACGTTCTGAAACCAAAGGTCTTTTTAGTCAACAAATTATTCCAATGGATGGTTTTTTTAAATCTAAATTAGAGAATCGATTTGCAAATCAATGGATAACAACAATAAATGCAAGTACCAATATTTGGAATTGGATAGAAATTTATGGAGATTTGGGAATGATAAAAAACAGAAATTTGTCATCTAAATTCATTCATGATAGCGGCGTACGATTAAATTTAGTAACCGATTATTTTGAATTATATTTTCCTGTATATTCATCAAATGGTTGGGAAATTGGGCAGCAAAATTATCAGGAGCGAATTCGTTTTATTATAACTTTTAATCCTGATACTTTGATTCGATTATTCACAAGAAAATGGTTTTAAACGCTATTTAAATTAAATAATTAGTGGGTAAAAATTTATTTTACTGATTATACTGCAATATTTTCAAAGTATTTAAGTCGAATATAATCATTACTTCATCGATTATTTTTCAATCTTTACCCATATTCACTACTTTTTATCTAAATTTGTTCTTAGAAATTTTTTTCAACTATGACTGAAACGCTATTAAAAACTGAAATGACTTTTGAAGATTTCAAAGCCGAAGTACTTAACGATTATAAAACTGCTAGAATAAGCCGTGAATGTAGCTTGTTAGGCAGAAAAGAAGTATTGACTGGAAAGGCAAAGTTTGGAATTTTTGGCGATGGAAAAGAAGTTCCCCAGTTAGCATTAGCAAAAGCGTTTCAAAATGGCGATTTCCGTTCAGGATATTACCGAGACCAAACCTTTATGATGGCTATTGGACAATTAACCATTGAACAGTTTTTCGCTGGTTTATATGGTCATACCGATTTGAATTTTGATCCAATGAGTGCAGGAAGACAAATGGGTGGTCATTTTGCTACACATTCGCTGGATGAAAATGGCAATTGGAAAAACTTAATGCAACAAAAAAATTCGAGTGCTGATATTTCACCTACCGCTGGTCAAATGCCTCGATTGCTAGGATTGGCACAAGCTTCAAAAATATATAGAAATGTTACCGGTTTAGAAAGTTTTACAAATTTCACCAATCAAGGAAACGAAGTAGCTTGGGGAACCATTGGAAATGCTTCTTCTTCTGAAGGGTTATTTTTTGAAACCATAAATGCCGCTGGAGTGCTACAAGTACCTATGGTTATGAGTGTTTGGGATGATGAATACGGAATTTCGGTTCACGCTCGTCATCAAACCACTAAAGAAAATATTTCTGAAATCTTGAAAGGTTTCCAAAGAGACAAAAATAATAAAGGCTACGAAATTTTTAGAGTAAACGGCTGGGATTATCCAACATTAGTAGAAACCTATCAAAAAGCCGGAGCTATTGCTCGCGAAGAACATGTTCCGGTTTTAATTCACGTTCAAGAATTAACGCAACCACAAGGACATTCTACTTCGGGTTCGCACGAACGTTATAAAAATGCGGAGCGATTGGCTTGGGAAACCGAGTTCGATTGTTTGACACAAATGCGCAATTGGTTATTAAAAAATAATATTGCTACCGAAATTGAATTGGATTCAATTGATGAAATTTCAAAAAATTTAGTTTTAGAAGGAAAAAAGGCAGCATGGAATGCCTTTGTTTCTCCGATGAAAGAAGAGCAAAATGAATTAGTAGCTTTATTAAATTCATTAGCCAATACAAGTCCAAATCAAGTTTTTATTCAAAAAAACGCTACTGATTTAGCAGCCATAAAAGAACCCATTCGAAAAGAACTTTTGGTTACCGCTCGAAAAACATTGCGATTAATTGCTGGTGAAAATGGCCAACAAACTTTAGCAACTTGGATTAAAAATTATACTGAAAAAATACAACCAAAATTTAGTTCACACTTATTTTCACAATCAGTTAAAAATGTACTTTCTGCAAAAGAAGTACTGCCAACCTACAGCGAGTCATCAGAAGAAGTGGATGCGCGTTTGGTATTGAGAGATAACTTTGATGCTATTTTTGCAAAATATCCTGAAACACTAATTTTTGGTGAAGATTCTGGAAATATTGGCGATGTAAATCAAGGTTTAGAAGGAATGCAAGAGAAATATGGAGAACTTCGTGTTGCCGATGTTGGTATTCGTGAAGCAACCATTCTTGGACAAGGAATTGGATTAGCAATGCGAGGATTGCGTCCAATTGCCGAAATTCAATACTTAGATTATTTGTTGTATGCCATTCAAATTATGAGTGACGATTTAGCAACTTTACAATATAGAACGGCAGGAAGACAAAAGGCACCTTTAATCATCAGAACACGTGGACACCGATTGGAAGGAATTTGGCATTCAGGCTCACCAATGGGAATGATTATCAACGCTGTTCGTGGTATTCATGTTTTAGTGCCAAGAAACATGACCAAAGCGGCTGGTTTTTATAATACTTTATTACAAACTGACGAACCAGCTTTAGTAATCGAGTGCTTGAATGGTTACCGATTAAAAGAAAAAATGCCTACCAATTTAGGAGATTTCAAAACACCTATTGGCGTAGTTGAAACTATTAAAACTGGAACAGACATTACTGTTGTTTCTTATGGTTCAACACTTAGAATTGTAGAACAAGCTGCTGCAGAGTTATTAAATTTTGGTATCGATATAGAAATTATTGATGCACAATCTTTATTGCCATTTGATATAAATCATGATTGTGTTAAAAGTTTAGAAAAAACCAATAGACTTTTAGTGGTTGATGAAGATGTTCCTGGTGGAGCAAGCGCTTATATTTTACAACAGATTCTTGAAGTTCAAAAAGGCTATTTACATTTAGACAGTCAACCACAAACTTTGGCAGCTCAAGCACATCGACCATCGTATGGAACGGATGGCGATTATTTTTCTAAACCATCTGTTGAAGATATTTTTGAGAAAATTTATGCCATCATGCAAGAAGTAAATCCAAGTGATTTTCCGAGTTTATACTAACACAAAATCCAGAGAAATCTGGATTTTTTTATACTAAAAACCGATTTTCATCGTTTAATTAAAAACCAAAATCATGAAAAAAGTACTTTTTATTAGTTTGTTACTATTTATCGCATCTTGTAAATCTAAGAAAACAGTAAGTGATACCAAAGATTCAAAAGCCATTCGAACTGTTACTGCAAGTGAAGTTGAATCGTTTAAAAAAAACCGAGCTTTTGAATTGGGAAATCGGCTTTTAGAAACGTGCAACACTTCCAAATTTAAAGCTTTTTCAAAAGATGAAGCCACCGAAAACGTAATCAATAATGCAACACCTGAACGAATTGCTGCTACTTGCAAAAAAATAAACATGCGAAATGGCAAATATTTGGGATTGGAACTAATCGATATTACTTATAATCCAGAACTCGAAGAATATCTTTTCAGATATATGATTTCGTATCAAAAAAAATTATATAAACGAGAATTATATGTCACATTAAACAATGAAGACAAGGTTTCGGCTATTTCAACCAAAGAAGTTAAAGCAAAACCTTTGTAAAGAATTATTTTATACAAAAAATTGAATTTGTATCTTTGAAAAAAACACATTATGCAACACATTATAGACCGTTTCATCAGTTATATAACTATTGATACGGAATCTGATCCAAACTCAGAAACCACTCCAAGTACAGAAAAACAATGGAATCTTGCCAACAAATTAGTAGAAGAACTAAAAACAATTGGCATGAAAGAAGTAACGATTGACAAACATAGCTATGTGATGGCAACACTTCCATCGAATATAAAGGAAAAAGTTCCAACAATTGGTTTTGTTTCACACTTTGATACTACGCCCGATTTTACTGGAAAAGATGTAAAACCACAAATAGTCAAAAATTATGATGGTGGTGATATTATTTTGAATAAAAAAGAAAACATTGTGCTTTCTCCAAGTTACTTCAAAGATTTATTGCAATACAAAGGTCAAACGTTAATTACTACAAATGGTTTAACACTTCTTGGTGCTGACGATAAAGCAGGAATTACTGAAATCGTAACTGCAATGGAATATCTAATCCAAAATCCAGAAATCAAACACGGAAAAATTAGAATTTGTTTCACACCAGATGAGGAAATTGGTCGTGGAGCAGACTTATTTGACGTGAAAAAATTTGGAGCTGAATGGGCTTATACCATGGATGGAAGTCAAATTGGTGAATTGGAATATGAAAACTTCAATGCTGCTGGAGTAAAAATCACTTTCAAAGGAAAGTCAGTTCATCCAGGTTATGCCAAAGGAAAAATGATTAATTCGATGTTGATTGCCAATGATTTTATCAACGAATTGCCAAAAAAAGAAACACCTCAAGAAACGAAAGGCTACGAAGGTTTTTTTCATGTTACAGATATTCAGGGAAGTATTGAAGAAACAAAACTAGAAATGATTATTCGTGATCATGACAGGAAGAAATTCATCAAACGAAAAGAATTGGTACATAAAATCACTAAGAAAATCAATAAACAATTTGCCAAACAATTTGGTGAAGATATTGTAATCTGCGAAATCAAAGATCAATATTACAACATGAAAGAAAAAGTTGTTCCTGTAATGTTCATTGTTGATTTGGCTGAGAAAGCAATGAAAGAACTGGGAATCAAACCACTTATCAAACCTATTCGTGGCGGAACTGATGGTTGTCGATTATCTTATATGGGTTTACCATGCCCCAATATTTTTGCTGGTGGTCATAATTTTCATGGAAAATACGAATACGTTCCTGTTGAAAGTATGCAAAAAGCAGTAGATGTAATTGTAAAAATTGCTGAACTCACCGCCACAACTGATTTTTCTAAGTCAAAAAAAACAAAAAAGAAAAAGTAGTTTTCCAAAATCATGGCAGAAAAACATACTTGGAATAAAGTAAACCAATGGGCAGAAGAACTAGGAAAACTTAGAGAAATTGTTCATAAAACCGAATTGGTGGAAACCAATAAATGGGGTGGCGAAGTATATACTGTAAACAATAAAAATGTACTTGGTCTTGGTGGTTTTAAAAATTATTTTACCATTTGGTTTTTCAACGGTGTTTTTCTAAAAGATACATCTGGAGTATTAGTTAATGCCAATGAAGGTGTGACCAAAGGATTGCGCCAATGGAGGTTTTTCTCGAAAGATGATATTGATGAAAAACGAATCCTAGAGTATATTCATGAAGCTATCGAAAATGAAAAAGCTGGACTTTCAATTAAACCTGAAAAGAAAGCAGTTTTGAAATGTGCTTTCTTTGAAAATGAATTAAATAGTAATTCAGAACTCAAAAAAGCATTAGAAAAACTAACACCATTTAAGCAAAAAGAATTTTGGGAATATATGGCAACAGCCAAGCAAGAAAAAACAAAAATTATACGATTAGAAAAAATAAAACCTCTAATCATGGAGAATAGAGGTTTGAATGATAAATACCGTTAACGATTAAATTCCAATAAAAAAATTCCAAACTCCAACTTTAAAATTGGGATTTGGAATTTTTTTTAAGTTTTAAAAAAGTTTATGCTTTTTTATTCAAAGATGCTGTCAATTCAAGAGAAATAGCGGAACGTTCAATCTTTAATTTTCCTGACATCGTTTCCATAACTACTGATGTTTCCGATAGTTCTGATATTTTTCCATGAAAACCGCTTTTTGTGATTATTTTATCACCAACTTTTAATCCTGCTTCAAATTCTTTTTCTTGTTTTGCTTTCTTTTGTTGTGGTCTAATCATAAAAAAATAGATGACTACAAACATTAATATAAAAGGCAAAAATTGTTGGATGTTTCCCATAGTGTTTAAAATTTATGTTCCTAAATCAGGAACTTTTAGTATTAATTTTAGTTTTTATTATTTCTTTATTTTTTTTCATTAGGAAAAAAATAGTACTCTAAAAGTTTAGTTTTTACATTAAACCTCGTCCTGTTTTTTTAATTTTATCTTCTTGATTAAATTCTTTAACCAAATTATCTAAAATTCCATTTATAAACATACTACTTTTTGGTGTAGAATATTCTTTTGCAAGTTCTAAATATTCGTTAATGGTTACTTTTACTGGTATTGACGGAAATTTTAAAAATTCACAAATTGCCATTTTCATAATAATGGTATCAATTTCTGCAATCCGTTCCGTGTCCCAATTTGGTGTTTTATTTTCGTATTCTTTAGAAAAAATTGCTTCGTTTAAAACCGTTTTTCTAAACAAATTACTCACAAATTCTTTATCTTCTTCGTCCTTATAAAGTTTGCTAACTCTAAATTCTTCGCCTTGATTGAGGTTTTTTAATTGCTTTAAAATTTGAGTATTCACTACTGGAATATCATCTATCCAAGTTAATTTATGATCTTCAAGGTATTCGTAAAGTTTTTCATTTGGAGCAATAACTACTGTAAATAAATCTACAATAAACTGTTTATCATCATCAAAAGAATTGCTTTTATCAAGCATGTATTTTTGATACAAACTACTCTTTTTAACTTCGTTCAACAGAATAATAATGTAATCGTCATTTAAAGTCCAATTGTTTATTTTCCTGTTTTCTAGCGCAATACTTATGGAACTGCTTTCAGTCAATTGATGAAGCAGCATGTTGTTTACAAATTTTTTATTTGGTTTTTTTTCTTCCGTGGTAGCCAAATGCTTTTTACTAGAAGTTTCGAGAAATTGAATTTCTTTTTTCTGAATTTCAATAAGTGCCGAAATCATAATTAGATATAAATCCAAAATATTGTCAATACTATTGTAAAGAAATTTTTCTTCTTTTTCAATATCATCTGAATTCTTTTGATGCATAGCATATATTGATTGCATCACCTTTAGTCGAATATGTCTTCTGTTTAACACTTGTAAGAACTTTAAAAAATTAACAAAGCGAAAGAATATCTTCCGCTTTGCAAAAATAGTATTATTTTAAAAAACTTATATTATTTAGCTGCGTTTTCTTTTTTCCGCTTTTCAATTCGTTCTTCGGCTATTTGCATTGCGGCAAGCTGCGTTGTAATATTTTTTGAATCAGCATGTTTAAAAATTTCTAATGTAGTATTGTAGATGTTTTCCGTTCTACGCATTGCTTCTTCTTTAGAATATTTTACTATTTCTCCATAAACATTGATAATTCCACCAGCATTAATTAAGAAATCAGGTGCATAGGCAATGCCACGTTCTCTTAAAATTTTTCCGTGAACTTCTTCAACCGCTAATTGATTGTTGGCAGCACCTGCAATTACTTTAGCTCGAATTTTATAAATTGTATTGTCATTAATAGTTGCTCCTAATGCACAAGGTGAATATATATCAACATTAGCTGAATAAATATCATTTTCTTCATAGATTTTAGCACCATATTTTACAACCATATTCTCCATTTTATCTCGGTGAATATCTGTTACATAAACCTCTGCTCCTTCTTTTCTCAAATAACTAATTAATGTTTCGCCAACATGACCAGTTCCTTGAACTAAGACACTTTTACCTTCCAGATTATCTGTACCAAATTGATAGTTTGCAGCAGCTTTCATTCCCATATAAACACCATAAGCGGTTACTGGCGAAGGATTTCCAGAACCACCTTTCTCTTCAGAAATTCCAGTTACAAACGGAGTTACTTCATGTATTCTATCCATATCTTCCGTCGTAGTTCCAACATCTTCTGCCGTAATATATCTTCCACTTAATGAATTTACATATTCACCAAATTTAGATATCATTTCTGGGGTTTTATCAAGTTTTGAATCACCAATTATGACTGCTTTTCCGCCGCCAAGATTTAAACCCGTAATTGCAGATTTATAGGTCATGCCACGAGAAAGTCTTAAAACATCATTTAGAGCTTCCCATTCGTTAGCATAATTCCACATTCTTGTTCCACCCAAAGCTGGTCCCATAACCGTATTATGAATACCTATTATTGCTTTTAAACCCGTATATTTGTCGTGACAAAAAACAATTTGTTCGTGATTATCAAATGATACTTGTCCAAAAACAGGGTTCATTTTTTGCAACTCAGCTGGATTGGTAATTTCTATATTCATATTAAAATAAATTAATTGCTGTTTATATTCTCTAAAATGCGATGCAAAATTATGATATTATTCAAGAATAATTGCTTAAAGTCAAAATAATTATGAAATTGTTAATAAAAACGCTATAAATTAAATATATCGCAATTATACAATTGTTTAAAAATTAACATTTATAGATTTAAAAAAATGACTTTTCTTCTTTTTACATGAAAGAACTTCAATACCTAAACAAATACTTTATAAAATACAAATACCGATTTCTTTTGGGTATTGTGTTTACTATTGCCTCTCAAATTTTTTCATTATTTACGCCAAAATTAATTAGTAAATCATTTAAAGCAGTTGAAGATTTTTATCAAAAAGGTTTGAGTACTGCCTTTGTTAAATCAGAACTTATCCAAAATATACTTTTGATATTACTAACCGCTGTTATTGCTGGTGTTTTACGTTTTTTGATGCGGCAATCTTTAATCGTAATGTCGAGACATGTTGAATTTGATTTAAAAAATGAAGTTTTCAAACAATATGAAAGATTAGACCAAAACTTCTATAAAAAAAATCGAACAGGCGATTTAATGAACCGCATTAGTGAAGATGTTTCTAGAGTTAGAATGTATGTTGGTCCTGCATTAATGTACACTATCAATACGTTTATAAGTTTTACTGTTGTCGTTATCTATATGTATAATGTTTCACCTATATTGACACTTTATACACTTTTACCTTTACCAATTTTATCGTTTGTTATTTTTAAATTGAGTAAGAAAATAAATACTCGTAGTACATCATTCCAACAATATTTATCAAAAGTATCCAGTTTTACTCAAGAAATATTTTCTGGAATTCGAGTTGTAAAAGCGTATTCATTAGAAAATCAATATCAAAAAAACATGGTTGCATTAGCTAGTGAAAGCAAAACCAAAAGTATGGATCTAGCTAGAGTACAATCGCTTTTTGGACCTTTATTAATTGCATTGATTGGAATAAGCAATTTGATTGTCATTTATTTTGGTGGCATGATGTACATTAATGGAAGTATTAAAAGTATTGGAACCATAGCTGAATTTATTTTATACGTAAACATGTTAACTTGGCCAGTTGCCTCTATTGGTTGGGTTTCATCATTGGTTCAAGAAGCAGAAGCGTCGCAAAAACGGATTAATGAGTTTTTAAAAATTGAGCCAGAAATAAAAAATAATACTATTGAAAGAACCGAAATAAATGGAAATATTGCATTTAAAAATGTTTCTTTCACATATGAGGATACCAATATTCAAGCACTTGAAAATATTTCGTTTTCAATTAAAAAAGGAGAAACATTGGCTATTCTCGGAAAAACTGGTTCAGGAAAATCATCCATTCTTTCGTTATTAACACGAATGCATGATGTTGAAACAGGAACAATTACTATTGATGGAAATCAAATTGACCAAATCAATCTAATTGATTTAAGAAACAGCATTGGAATAGTGCCGCAAGATGCTTTTTTATTTTCAGATAGTATAAAAAATAATATTAAATTTGGTAAAGAAGATGCAACCGATGATGAAATTATAACTGTAGCGAAACAAGCCGTAGTTCACGATAACATCATACAATTTAGCAAAAAATACGATACTATTTTGGGCGAACGTGGTATTACACTTTCGGGCGGACAAAAACAAAGAGTTTCGATAGCTAGAGCGATTATAAAAAATCCCGAAATATTGTTGTTGGATGATTGTCTTTCGGCTGTTGATACAGAAACTGAAGAACAAATTTTGAACAACTTATTTGCTATTACAAAAAACAAAACTACCATTATTGTTAGTCATAGAGTTTCATCAGCTAAAAATGCAGACAAAATAATCATTCTCGAAGATGGGAAAATCATTCAAGAAGGTTCTCATAATCAATTACTAAACCAAGTTGGCTATTATGCCGAATTATACTTGAAACAACTTTCTGAAAAAGAATTAAATTAATTGTTGTTTCGTAACAAAAAAATTACCATTTTTGAGCATTACTGTAACCCAATAAGACTAAAAAAACATTATGAGAGAAAATGATATGTTAGAAAAAGATGAAATTTTTTCTAAAGTTTTAAGAGCTGGAAGAAGAACGTATTTCTTTGATGTTAGAGCAACAAAAGCTGACGATTACTACATCACTATTACAGAAAGCAAAAAATTCACAGAAGAAGATGGTTCTTATCATTTCAAAAAACACAAAATCTATTTATATAAAGAAGACTTTACTGCTTTTTCTGAAATTTTAGGTGAATTAACCGATTATGTACTAGAACACAAAGGCGAAGAAGTAATTTCTGAAAGACATCAAAAAGATTTCAAAAGAGAATTTAACACAGAAACTAATGAGGAATCATCAACTTCTGAAAAGAATTTTACCGATATTGATTTTGACGATATTTAATTAAAAAAAAAACAAAACCCAAAACTTTCTTTTGGGTTTTGTTGCTCTATACACATGCTAAAAATAATTGCTTTTCTTAACAAACACTCAATTCTTTTCAATTCTTTTTTCATAATTTTTTGGACATATATTATTATTTCAAATTATATAAATAGTTCAAAAAACGATACTGAGTTTCCAAATAAAACTATCTTAGTTCCAATAATTTTTATTCTTTTGTCATTATTCAATATCTATATGGCTCTAAAACGCCAAAAAAAAACTAACCAATAGGCAATCCATTCTCCACTTTTCTATCAGAACTTAATAAAACGATATCATTTTCTAAACCAATCGAACCCAAAACCAAACATTCACTCATAAAGTTACCTATTTGCTTTTTGGGAAAATTAACAACGGCAACGATTTGTTTACCAATCAAATCTTTTTTACCATAGAGCTTTGTAATTTGTGCTGAAGATTTTTTTAGTCCCATTTCTTTTCCAAAATCGATGGTTAATTGATAAGCTGGTTTTCTAGCGTTTGGAAAATCATTTACATCAATTATTGTTCCAACACGCAGGTCTATTTTTTCAAAATCTTGCCAAGAAAGACTATTTTCCATAAATTGATAATTTTATATAGTTGAAAAGGAATTTCAATTTCAGATGATTATAAAATCTAGATACTTCTAGTGATGTAAAAGAAGATATCTTCTTTTTCTTGGTCAGAAATTTTTGCTTCTTTTTGCATTCTATCAAGTATGGGTCTCCAATCTTCTAGAGTATATTCATTTGTTTTAGGCAAACTATGACAATTACCACAATTATTTTCATATAAAAGCGAACCTCTTTTTACGATGTCACTTTCAGATGATTCTGTTACAAATTCATTCGAGATTACTTCTGGTTTTACTTCCGAAACGATTTTAGTTTTTGTTGCACAAGAAAATAGAAACAATACAAAAACAGTAAGAAGTGATGTTTTATATTTCATAATTACAGTTGGTTAGAAATCAAATATAAAAATAAAGCACAATAGAAATCTATTGCGCTTTATAATTTAAGTATATCTTAATATTATTTTACATCCATCAATTCTACATCAAAAACTAATGTAGCATCAGGAGGAATAACACCTCCAGCACCTGAGCTTCCATATCCCAAATAAGATGGAATTACAAAACGTGCTTTATCGCCTACTTGTAATAATGCAATTCCTTCATCCCAACCTTCGATAACATGACCTTTTCCCAAAGGAAATTCAATTGGTTTTTTTCGAGAATAAGAAGAATCAAATACTTTTCCGTTTTCCAAAGAACCTTCATAATGAACAGAAACAGTTTTTCCTTTTTCGGCTTGTTTTCCACTACCTTTCTGAATCATTTTATAACGTAAGCCACTTTCAGTTTTATCAAAACCAGCAGCTAATTTTTCCATTGCTTCTTCGGCTTGCTTTTTGGCTTCTTCCATTCTTTTTACTCTTGAACCTTCAAAAGTTCTAAACGCTTCAATAGCATTCCAGTTTTTGGCATCCTCTCCTACTCTAATAATTTCTAATGATTCTAAAACATCACCTTGAGCAACAGCATCTACAATATCTTGACCTTCAATAACGTGTCCAAAAACAGTATGCTTTCCATCCAACCAAGAAGTTGGCACATGTGTAATATAAAATTGAGAACCATTTGTTCCAGGTCCAGAGTTTGCCATAGCCAAAACGCCTGGTCTATCATGTTTTAATGTTGGATGAAATTCGTCGTCAAACTTATATCCTGGTCCACCAGTTCCTATTCCTTGAGGACAACCTCCTTGAATCATAAAATCAGGAATTACTCTGTGAAATTTTAGTCCATCGTAATAAGGTTTACCCATTGCTTTGGAATCATTCTCCAATTGACCTTCTGCTAAACCTACAAAATTTCCGACTGTTCCTGGTGTTATATCGTGTGTTAATTTTACTAAAACTGCACCTTTTGAAGTGTTAAATTTAGCATATATTCCATTTTCCATACTTTGATTTTTTAAATGAAGTGCAAATTTAGTATTTTAAATTGTAAATTTGTTTAACAAAAACTTAAAACCATGAAATCCATTTTCGTTATAACTGATAATGATGAAATTATCTAACGTATCAATAAATTAACACCCAAAACCAAAGCAATTTGGGGAAAAATGACAGTAGATCAAATGCTAAAACATACAAATGAAGCTCTTGTTGTAGCTTTTGGAGAAAAAGAATTGCGTATCAATTTTTTGATGAAATTCTTAGGTAAAATGATGAAAAACAAAATCTTTAATTCTGAGTTTAAAAAAAGTAGTCCAACAGCACCAGAGTTTATCTTCAGAGAAAAATATGATTTTGATAGTTCTAAAAAAGACTTAATTAGAAATTTTAGTCGCTTTCGTGTTGGCGAACAATCAATTACTTTAACCAACCATCCTTTTTGGGGGAAAATGTCACACGAAGATTGGAATAAATTAATGTGGAATCATATCGATCATCATTTGAGACAGTTTGGCGTTTGAGAGTAGTAAGATTTGAGTATTAAGAATGTAAAACTAAAAATGAAAAGCACTAACGATTACTTATTGGTCAACAAACAAACTTGGAACAACAAAACGGAGGTTCATGTGAATTCTGATTTTTACAATAACGACGCTTTTTTGAAAGGGAAATCAAGCTTAAATGCAATTGAAGTAGAACTTCTTGGAGACATTTCTGATAAAAAAATATTACATTTGCAATGTCATTTTGGACAAGATAGTTTGTCATTGGCACGTTTGGGTGCAACAGTAACTGGTGTTGATTTATCGGATAACGCCATTGAAAAAGCAACTTCTTTTGCAAAGCAATTAGACCTAAAAGCAACTTTTATTTGTGCTGACATTTATAGTTTGCCTACTATTTTAGATGAAAAATTTGACCTTATTTTCACCAGTTATGGAACAATTGGTTGGTTACCCGATTTAGATAAATGGGCAAAAGTTGTATCGCATTTTCTAAAACCTAATGGAAAATTTATTATGGCAGATTTTCATCCTGTAGTTTGGATGTATGATAATAATTTTAACGAAGTTTTTTATAGTTACTTCAACATCGAACCAATCATTGAAGAAGAAACAGGAACGTATGCCGAAAAAAATGCTAACATAGAAGCCAAAACCATAACTTGGAATCATCCCATTTCGGAAATCTTAAATGCGCTGCTAACTAACGAATTATCATTAAATCAATTTAACGAATATGATTATTCACCTTATAATTGTTTCAATGCGACTGAAGAATTTGAAAAAGGAAAATTCAGAATAAAACACTTTGGAAATAAAATTCCGATGGTGTATTCGATTTTAGCAACCAAAAAGTAAAACATATCTTTGCACTATGCGAATAGACATCATTACCATTTTACCTGATTTATTGCGAAGTCCATTTGAAGGCTCGATTATGAAACGTGCCATTGAAAAAAAATTAGTAGAAGTTCATTTTCACAATTTACGAGATTATACAACCAACAAACAGAAAAGTGTGGACGATTATCAATATGGCGGTAGCGCAGGAATGGTGATGAATATTCAACCCATTGATGATTGTATTTCGCATTTGAAATCACAAAGAAATTATGACGAAATCATCTATATGTCTCCAGATGGTGAAACATTGAACCAGAAAATGGCGAATTCCATGTCGCTGTTTAAAAATATTATCATTCTTTGCGGACATTATAAAGGTGTTGACCAAAGGGTTCGCGACCATTTTATCACCAAAGAAATTTCTATTGGTGATTATGTTCTTTCTGGTGGCGAAATTGGTGCTATCGTTTTTTGTGATGCTATTATTCGATTAATTCCAGGTGTTTTATCAGACGAAACTTCAGCATTGACCGACAGTTTTCAAGACAATTTACTTTCAGGACCAATTTATACACGACCAGCAGATTACAAAGGTTGGAAAGTTCCAGAAGTTTTATTGAGCGGAAACTTTGCTAAAATTGAGCAATGGCGCGAAGAAAAAGCTTTTGAACACACTAAAAATAGACGACCAGATCTTCTCGAATAAATTCCAAAATATTAAAATTCCAAATTTCAAAGTAGTAAATATTTCTATTTATTTAGTTATCAAATTTTTATAATACTATTTCTTCTTTAAAAAAAATTGGAACTTGGAATTTGAAACTTGAAATTTTTAATTATATTTGCACCCACATTTGACTAACCTCTGGCGATATGCGTGAATGTTACTCAGATTTAAACCATAATTTAGCAATCAAAATGGCAAATTTAGTAGATTTCGTTAACAACGAATTGTCAACAAAAAAAGATTTCCCTGAATTCGGAGCTGGTGATACTATCACCGTTTATTACGAAATCAAAGAGGGTGAAAAAACAAGAACTCAGTTTTTTAAAGGAGTTGTTATTCAAAGAAAAGGTTCAGGAATAACTGAAACTTTTACAATTCGTAAAATGTCTGGTGCTGTTGGTGTAGAGCGTATCTTCCCAGTAAACATGCCAGCTTTACAAAAAGTTGAATTAAACCAAAGAGGTAAAGTTCGTAGAGCACGTATTTACTACTTCAGAGAACTTACAGGTAAAAAAGCAAAAATTAAAGAAAGAAGAAGATAATTTCTTTTTCAATCTAAAGTATAAAAGAGTTGTAGCAAATGCTATAACTCTTTTTTTATTGCAGCTATTCAACATGGAAGTTTTAAAATAGCTCGTAATTCTTTATATTTGCGAGAATGTAAATTTCACAACACTTTTATACAAAATTATATGTCTGATAAAGCAAAAATTATTTATACAATTACTGATGAAGCTCCAATGCTAGCTACACATTCCTTTCTACCAATTGTAAAAGCATTCTCAAAACCAGCAAACATATCAATAGAAACCAGAGATATTTCATTAGCGGGAAGAATTTTATCTAACTTTCCAGAATATCTAAATGAAAACCAAAAAATTGCCGATTCTTTATCCGAGTTAGGAAAACTAGCTACAACTCCAGAAGCTAATATTATAAAATTACCAAACATATCAGCATCAGTTCCTCAGTTAAAAGATGCCATTGCTGAATTGCAATCACAAGGTTACGCTATTCCAAATTTTCCTGAAGAAGCAACTACTGATGAAGAAAAAAACATCAAAGCAAAATATGCCAAAGTATTAGGCTCAGCTGTAAATCCGGTTTTGCGTGAAGGAAACTCCGACAGACGCGCACCAAAAGCAGTAAAAAATTACGCCAAAGCACATCCTCATTCTATGGGCAAATGGTCTTCGGATTCAAAAACACATGTTTCTCACATGGAAAGTGGTGATTTTTATGGCACAGAACAATCTCTTACTGTAAAAAATGCTGGAAGTTTCACAATTGAATTTACAGACGAAAGTGGAAATACTAAATTATTAAAAGACAATTCTCCATTAAAAGTTGGAGAAATCATTGATAGTTCAGTAATGAACATGAATAAGTTAAAAGCTTTTATTGCAGAACAAGTTGCCGATGCAAAAGAAAAAGGTGTCTTATTCTCAGTACACTTGAAAGCCACAATGATGAAAATTTCAGATCCATTACTTTTTGGTGCTTTTGTAGAAGTTTATTTCAAAGATGTTTTTACAAAATATGCTGATTTATTCCATGAATTAGGCGTTGATACTAAAAATGGTTTGGGTGATGTTTATGCCAAAATTCAGGGTAATCCTAAACAAGCCGAAGTAGCAGCTGCATTAGATGAAGCTATGCAAAATGGTCCGGCTTTAGCAATGGTTAATTCAGAAAAAGGAATTACTAATCTTCATGTGCCATCCGATGTCATTATTGATGCATCAATGCCAGCAATGATACGAAATTCGGGTCAAATGTGGAATGCCGATGGGAAATCTCAAGATACCAAGGCAATTATTCCTGACCGTTGTTATGCAGGATTATACCAAGCAACAATTGATTTCTGTAAAAAGAATGGTGCATTAGACCCAAAAACAATGGGAAGCGTTCCTAATGTTGGATTGATGGCGCAAAAAGCAGAAGAATATGGCTCACACGATAAAACATTCCAACTTTCGGCAAATGGAGTTGTAAATGTTAAAGATGCAAATGGCACTGTATTAATGTCACAAAAAGTAGAGACTGGCGATATTTTTAGAATGTGTCAAGTGAAAGACGCTCCGATTCAAGATTGGGTAAAATTAGCTGTAAATCGCGCTAGAGCAACTGGTGTTCCTGCTGTTTTTTGGCTTGATGACAAACGAGCACATGATAGACAATTAATTGAAAAAGTTACTACTTATTTAAAAGATTATGATACAGCTGGACTTGATATTCGCATAATGAATCCAATAGATGCAACAAATTTTTCTCTAGAAAGAATTGTAAAAGGTTTGGATACTATTTCGGTGACTGGAAATGTTTTACGCGACTATTTAACGGATTTATTCCCAATTTTAGAAGTTGGAACTTCAGCAAAAATGTTATCAATTGTTCCTTTAATGAATGGTGGTGGATTATTTGAAACTGGAGCTGGTGGTTCCGCTCCAAAACATATTGAACAATTTATTGAAGAAGGTTATTTGCGTTGGGATTCGTTGGGAGAATTTTTAGCACTAGGTGTTTCTTATGAACATTTGGGTAATGTTTTCCACAATGATAAAGCATTGGTTTTATCGGAAACATTAGATGAAGCCACAGAAAAATTCTTGGAAACCGATAAATCTCCAGCGCGCAAAATTGGTAGCATTGACAATAGAGGCTCTCATTTTTATTTGGCTTTATATTGGGCACAAGCATTAGCAAACCAAAATAAAGATGCCGAGTTAAAAGCTATCTTTACTCCTATTTCTGAAGCTTTAACTGCAAATGAAACTAAAATTAACGAAGAGTTAATCGCTGCACAAGGAAAACCTCAAAACATTGGTGGTTATTATCATCCTAATTATGAATTAACCGATAAAGCGATGCGACCAAGTACAACTTTCAATTCGATATTAGCAAAGTTAAACTAATTAAAAAGCGACCAATTGGTCGCTTTTTTCACTTTTTTTCTTCAAGCAAACTCTCTTCTTTTAAAATTATCAACTTCGCTTTTGCACCAGTGGTTAAATTCCATTTATTATTAGTAATAATGCCTTTTTTTGCATCATACATAGTGAATTGTGCAGTATTAGGACCAGAATCTCCTTGATTTAACGCTTCAATTTCTATTTTATTTAACCCTTCATTCAGTTCTAAATAAACCTCTTTAAAGTCAACATCTAATAAAATTGATTCCACTACAATTTTATCATTCAGCCAAATTCGAACCAAATCACCATCAGGATATTCATGATCACGACAGGCAATACTAATGGTTTTAGTAGCAACTCTAAATTGTCCCAAAAAATTATCGCTCTTAAATTTTTCATGAAACTCACCGTCCTTTTTGTTGTTCATTCTATCGGTATATTCTTTGGATTGACTCTCAAATTGGTCGTTTTCCAGTACACTTTTAGTATCATCTGGTTTCTTATTTAAAATAGAAACACCGTCCAATAATTTATCTTTTTTATCAAAAATACTTGGATAAGTTATCGATTTTGAAGAAGTAGGTGCAACTTGACCTGTTGGATTGGAAACAGGAGCAATTTTCAAGGTTTTCTTTGGATTTTCAAACTGAGAATATCCATAAAAACTTATCATTAATAGAAAAAACAAAGCATAAACTGCTTTCATAAGTAGAAATTTATTTTTGTAAAAGTATTTAAAATAGTAAACTTTACTAGGTTTAATTAACCAAATATTAACAACTGATTATTAGTATTTAGGAAAAATTATTAAGATTTTTGTAAAAATAAACAGCAAATTCTATGCCTAAAAAAATATTTTTAATCATTATTATATTCTTTAATACTTCATTATTATTTTCACAAGAGAAATTTACGTTAAGTGGAATCGTATCTGACGCAAAAAATAAAGAAACATTAATTGGTGTTTCGCTTTATATTAATGAAACAAAGACTGGAATTTCAACCAATGAATATGGTTTTTACTCAATAACCTTACCCAAAGGTGACTATACTTTAAATATCAGTTATATTGGTTATCAAAATATTGAGGAAAAAATTAGTTTAACTCAAGATTTGAAAAAAAACTTTTTACTTTCATTAAGTAGTCAAGTTCTAGATGAAGTAATTATAACGGATGCTCCAAAAAGGATAAATATTCGAAAACCTGAAATGAGTGTGAACAGACTTTCGATACAAGAAATAAAAGAAATGCCCGTTATTCTTGGTGAAGTTGATATCATCAAGTCCATTTTAACTTTGCCAGGTGTTACAAACGCTGGAGAAGGGCAATCGGGTTTTAATGTTCGTGGTGGTGGAGCCGATCAAAATTTAATTTTGTTAGATGAAGCTACAATTTATAATTCTTCCCATTTGTTTGGATTATTTTCGGTATTTAATCCTGATGCTATAAAAGATTTAAAATTATACAAAGGTGGTATTCCAGCTCGATATGGCGGAAGGTTATCTTCGGTTTTAGACATTTATCAAAAAGAAGGAAACAAAGATAGCTTTCACATGAATGGTGGTATTGGATTAATTTCTAGTAGGCTCTTAGCCGAAGGTCCAATCAAAAAAGGAAAAGGTTCTTTTGTTGTTGCTGGTCGTGGAACCTATGCGCATCTTTTTTTGAAATTAGCTAACAATTCAAATTCTGCTTATTTTTATGATTTAAACACGAAACTTAGTTATAATTTAAACCAAAATAACAACATTTACTTATCAGGATATTTTGGTCGAGATGTGTTTTCTTTAAACGAAAATTTTGTAAACACCTATGGAAATGCAGTTGTCAACTTTAGATGGAATCATTTGTACTCTGATAAATTATTTTCCAATCTTTCTTTAATCTATTCTGATTATTATTATGGATTGACTCTAGAATTTATTGGTTTCAATTGGAATAGTGGCATTAAAAACTACAATATCAAATACGATTTCAAACATTATTTGAATAACAAATTAAAATTGACTTACGGTTTTCAGAGTAATTATTATGATTTTAATCCGGGAAAAATTGAACCAACTGGAACAGGTTCTGATATAAATCCAGAACAATTAGATAAAAAATATGCCCTTGAAAATGCCGTTTATTTTGATGTTGAACAAGATATTTCCAAAAAAATAACCATCAGTTATGGCTTTCGATTGAGTAACTTTCTTCGATTAGGACAACAAACTTTGAATACTTATGAAAACAATCAAGCGGTAATTTTCAATCCTAATTTCCAGATTTATGAAAGTGCCGAACCAACAGGAACAGTTTCCTATGGTAAAAATCAAACCATTGCACATTTTGAAAACTTTGAGCCTCGATTAGCGATTTCTTATGCTATCAATGATCATCAATCAGTCAAAGCTAGTTATAACAGAATGTCACAATATTTACATTTAATTTCCAATACACAATCGCCAACTCCTTTGGATGTTTGGGCTCCAAGTGATAATTTTTTAAAACCACAGTTATTAGACCAGGTAGCTTTGGGCTATTTTCAAAACTTCAAAGACGACGACTATTCATTAGAAGTAGAAACTTTTTACAAGAAAATCAAAAACCGAGTTGATTATATTGACGGTGCTAATTTGATTGCCAACGAAGCCATAGAAAGAGTAATACTCAACGGAAAAGCGCGTGCATATGGGCTAGAAGTATATTTTAGAAAAAATGCGGGAAGATTTTCAGGTTGGTTATCTTATACGTTATCGAGAACAGAGCAACAAGTAGAAGGCAGAACTCCAATTGAAACCGGAATTAACAATGGTGATTGGTATAAAACTGGCTTTGATAAAACACATAACATATCGTTGGTTGGTAGTTATAAACTTAATGAAAAATGGCGTTTTGGAGGAACATTTACTTTGCAAACAGGTCAACCTGTAACTTTTCCAAACGGACAATATCAATACGAAGGAATTACTGTACCAAGTTACAGCACCCGAAATGAAAACAATTTACCAACCTATCATCGAATAGATGTTTCGGCAACGTTAACACCACGAAAAAACAAAGGCAGAAAGTGGCAATCTGAATGGGTTTTCGGGATTTACAATCTTTATAACCGTTATAACGCAGCGTCGATTACGTTTAGACAAAATGATAAAACAGCACAAAATGAAGCCGTCCAATTATCTATTTTTGGAGTGGTACCTAGTGCAACCTACAACATTAAATTTTAAATCATGAAAACATCAAAATATATCTTAATTCTAGTTTCTTTTATATTTCTTTCTTGCGAAAAAGTTATTGATGTTGGTCTAGATACTGCAGCACCACGATTAGTCATTGAAGCTTCAATTAACTGGGTTTACGGTACAGTTGGAAACCAACAAAAAATAAAACTCTCCACAACAACTGATTATTTTTCAAACACAGTTCCACCGGTTACAGATGCCATTGTTTTTATAACTAACAGTAGCAATCAACAATTTAATTTTGTGCAAGATACAGAACCTGGAATCTATAATTGTGCTGATTTTAATCCAGTTTTGGATGAAACTTACACATTAACTGTAATGTATAAAAATGAAGTTTACACTTCAACTGAAAAATTATTGAATACCCCAATTGTGAAAAGAGTAGAACAAAAAAATGATGGTGGCATTTTAGGCAATGCTACTGAGGTCAAATTTGTTTTTGATGATATTCCCAATGAAACCAATCACTATTTTCTAAAAATAAATGATCCCTACAAAGTAATTCCTGAGTTTGGTGTTCTTGAAGACCGTTTTTTTCAAAATAATGAAATGTTTGGTTTGTATTTTAGTGAAGATTTAAAAACAGGTGATACAATAAAATTCACAAACAATGGCATCACTTTAAATTACTACAACTACATGAATATCTTACTTTCTCAAGCTGGTGGTGGAAATGCTGGTCCTTTTTCTACGCCAACATCAACCATTAGAGGTAACATCGTCAATCAAACTAATTTTGATAACTTTGCCTTGGGATATTTCAGGTTGAGTAAAACTGAAATCAAAGAATACATCATTGAATAAAACCTAATGTCATCACATCACATTGTTCGCGACGACCAAGAACCTGCTTTAATTATTGCCAATGGTGCCAGTTGTAGCAACGAACTTCTTGGTCAATTATTAGAATGGTCGCCGTATGTGATTGTTTTAGATTCTGCAATTGAACGCGTACTGGATTTGAACATCAAAGTCGATGTACTTTTAGGCGATTTCGACAGAAACTTTGATACTGAAAAAATTAAAGAACGACAATACCCTATCGAAATTGTACATACACCAAATCAAGATAAAACAGATTTAGAAAAAGCCTTCGATTATCTCATTGAAAAAGGTCATAAAGCGGTGAATGTCATTTGGGCAACCGGAAAACGTGCTGATCATACTATTACAAACATTACCAACATTATAGCTTACCGCAATCAATTAAAAATTGTACTTTTAGACGATCATTCAAAGGTATTTTTGTTACCAAAAAAGTTCGAAAAATGGTACACAGCAAACACCATTATTTCGTTAATTCCAGTTGGTAAAGTAACTGGAATTACCACTCAAAACCTTTTTTATCCTTTGAATAACGAAGAGCTAACCATTGGATATCGTACCGGAAGTAGTAATCATGTTTCCGAAGATGGCATAGTTAAAATAGAACATCAAGAAGGCGACTTATTACTAATGGAATGTTGGGATTAAATGAAAAAGATACAAAATACAGACTCAGAAAAAAGCAATTTTCATCTTCGAAATCCACATCGGTTTCGATATGACTTTGATCAATTAATAATAGATAGTCCTAAGCTGAAGCAATTTGTTTTGGTTAACGAACACGATAACCAATCAATAGACTTTAGCAATCCCGAAGCAGTGAAAGCCTTAAACAACGCTATTCTTATTTCAGAATACGATATTCAAAATTGGGATATTCCCAAAGGTTATCTTTGTCCGCCTATTCCTGGACGTGCTGATTATATTCATTACATTGCCGATTTATTGGCTTCTTCTAACAATGAAATCATTCCAAAAGGCGAAATGGTGATTGGATTAGATGTTGGTATTGGTGCCAATTGTATTTATCCAATTATCGGAAATGCGGCTTATGATTGGAGTTTTGTAGGTTGCGATATTGATGAAAATGCCCTGCAAAACTGCAAAAAGATTATCGCTAACAATCCAAAACTTATCGATGCTATAAGTTTGCAATTACAAACCGAACCGCGCTTCATCTTTAAAAACATCATCCTACCCGAAGATAAATTTGCCTTTACCATCTGCAATCCGCCGTTTCACAACTCAGTAGAAGATGCCAATAAAGCAGCGTTGCGAAAAGTAAATAACCTATTGCAAACCAAAACCGATAAAGCCATCTTAAACTTTGGCGGACAGCAACACGAACTTTGGTGTGCTGGTGGCGAGTTTGGTTTTATTACCCAAATGATTTACGAAAGTGTCAAATATCCATTGCAAGTCTTTTGGTTCACTACGTTAGTGTCTAAGAAAGATAATTTGAAAAGCATCTATCGTTTATTGAACAAAGTGGGAGCAGTAGAAATCAAAACCATCGATATGGCGCAAGGTCAAAAGATAAGTCGCATGGTGGCTTGGACATTTCTTTCGGAAGACCAGCAAAAGAATTGGAAGTTTTCCGAATGATGATTATTTTAATTAAATTTGTATAAACTTATATATTATGAATACAATTGAATTAAAAAAGATACTGATTTCTAAGATAAATGAAATCAATGACGAAGCTTATTTAAAAGCGATTAATACAATTTTGGATAGTAAATCTGAAAATATTCTAATGCTTTCAGACAATCAGAAATCCAGTATTCAAAAATCTAGAAAAGAGTATTTAGAAGGGAATTATCAAACCAATGATACGGTTAACGAAGAAATGGAGAAATGGCTGAAAGAATAATTATTTGGACAACAACGGCTAAAATAGAATTAAAATTCATTCTCGAATACTACAATCTCAGAAATAAAAGTAAGACCTATTCTCAAAAACTACTAAGAACTATTCAATCAGAAATTAAACTTCTAGTTCAACAAACATTTATTGGTAAAAAAACCGATACCCTAAACGTTAGAGGTTTACTCATTGAAAATTTTATCGTTTTCTATGAAATTAACGAAAGTCACATAATCATTTTATCCGTTTGGGATACCAGACAAAACCCAGCTACACTGAATTTATAAATTATGAAATTCCAAGTCGTATCCGATTACAAACCTACCGGCGACCAGCCACAAGCCATAGAGAAACTCTCTAACGGAATTCTTAACGGCGAGAAGTACCAAACCCTACTTGGCGTTACTGGTTCGGGGAAGACGTTTACTGTGGCCAATGTAATTCAGAATGTGGAAAAACCTACTTTGATTTTGGCGCACAACAAAACCCTTGCGGCGCAGTTGTATTCAGAGTTCAAACAGTTTCTTCCTAATAATTCGGTGCAGTATTTCGTTTCCTATTATGACTATTACCAGCCCGAAGCCTTCATTCCGGTGACGGGAACCTATATCGAAAAAGATTTATCGATTAATGAAGAATTAGAAAAGTTGCGTTTGAGTACCACGTCTGCCCTACTTTCTGGTCGTCGTGACATTGTAGTTATTTCTTCGGTGTCGTGCTTATATGGTATTGGAAATCCGGTGGAGTTTCAGAAGAATGTGGTTTCTATTGCTAAGGGTGAGGTCATTTCGCGTACTAAATTGTTGCATCGCTTGGTGCAAAGTTTGTATTCGAGGACGGAAGCCGAATTTTTACCAGGAACATTTAGAATAAAAGGTGACACCGTAGATATTTTTCCGAGTTATGCCGATGACCCGTTTCGGATGCACTTTTTTGGCGATGAGATTGAAGAAATTGAAGCATTTGACCATCGCTCTACCAAAGTGATTGAGCGTTATGAAAAGCTGAACATCTATCCGGCCAATATGTTTGTGACTTCGCCCGATGTCTTGCAAGCTGCCATTTGGGACATTCAGCAAGATTTGGTCAAGCAAGTCGATTATTTTAAAGAAATTGGCAAACATCTCGAAGCCAAACGCCTTGAGGAACGCACCAACTTTGATTTAGAAATGATTAAAGAACTCGGTTATTGTTCGGGGATTGAAAACTACTCGCGCTATTTGGATAGACGATTGCCCGGCACGCGACCATTCTGTTTGTTAGATTATTTTCCCGATGACTTTTTGATGGTGGTCGATGAGAGTCACGTAACAATTTCGCAAGTCCATGCCATGTATGGTGGCGATAGAAGCCGAAAAGAGAACCTAGTCGAATATGGTTTTCGATTGCCTGCCGCGATGGACAACCGACCGTTGAAGTTTGAGGAATTTGAAAGCATGCAAAACCAAGTGTTGTATGTATCGGCAACGCCTGCTGATTATGAATTACAGAAAAGCGATGGCGTTTATGTAGAGCAAGTAATTCGCCCAACGGGATTATTAGACCCAATTATTGAGGTGCGCCCTAGCCTGAACCAAATAGATGATTTGATTGAAGAAATACAACTGCGCTGTGAAGCCGACGAACGCGTTTTAGTGACCACGTTAACCAAACGAATGGCCGAAGAACTGACCAAGTACTTAACCAAAGTAGCAATTCGCTGTCGTTATATTCACTCAGATGTCGATACTTTAGAACGCGTAGAAATCATGCAAGATTTGCGCAAAGGCTTGTTTGATGTCTTGATTGGCGTAAACTTGCTGCGTGAAGGCCTAGATTTACCCGAAGTTTCCTTGGTGGCTATTCTCGATGCCGACAAAGAAGGCTTCCTGCGCAGCCATCGCTCATTGACGCAAACCGTTGGTCGTGCCGCGCGAAATGTAAACGGAAAAGCCATCATGTATGCCGATAAGATTACCAACAGCATGCAAAAAACAATAGACGAAACCAACTACCGCCGCGAAAAACAAACGGCCTACAACACGCTACACAAATTGGAACCCAAAGCACTCAACAAGAGTTTGGGCAATGCCTTGAGCGGCAACTCTATTTCTACCAACTATTACCACGAAAAAGCACTAGACGCCGCCGAACCCGAAAGCCTTTACCTCTCAAAACCCGAGATTGAAAAGAAAATCCGCGAGCTGCGCAAAGCGATGGAAAAAGCCGCCAAAGATTTAGATTTCATCCACGCCGCCAAGTTTAGAGACCAGATAGAAGCGCTGCAGGGGAAACTCTAACAACCCAACTTTCTCTTTGAACGCCTGTATGTTTTCTTTGAAGACCTGTCAGTTACCCAAAAATTAAAAACCCTCGTCCGTTAGAGTAATTTTTATCCCAAGACCATAGCAAAAAAAGCGAAATTAATCCCCATCTATGATATTTCAGCACCGTCCGTTCTAGTGATTTTTATAAAGTACAAACGTCAGTTTTTACTTTTAAAAGTGTATCGAGAACCCGTTAGCACTTATTTACAATCTGTCTCCACTAACAATGTCTCGTCCTAAAATAAGTTTACATATTTATACTTAATTCTAAAATAGATTTACAACTAATTTTTATAGTATTGTTTCCATTATAATTGGGTTTCTAATAAGTAAATGGATAATTTCAAATAGAAAAAAAGCAGCAGAAGAAAATGAATATTACAACTTTCTCTCGGATTATAGACTCTATGGAACATTATTTATCTTATTGATTGGATTTGTAGCAACACTAGCTGAATTACTAAAACGCATTTAAGTTTTAGTATCAATAACCCCAACCCAACAAATACCCTTCAAAATCTCAAACATGATTTTGAGTTAAAAATTTGTGCTAATCTGTGTAATTTGTGGCAAAAAAATTCCCAAAACCCAAAAAAACTTAATAATCTTAATGCCCTTAATGATTTAAAAAAACAAATAACAGAGTTGTTAAACTAAACAGATTTTATTTTACAAAAATGCATTTAAAATAAAAATAACAATACACAATAAAACCATAATTAATTCGTTAGTAATATAGTATCATTAAAAAACAGTGCTTATGTCACCAGAAGAAGAAAAAATAATAGTAAACATGATACTTCTACAAGACAGTATGAAGCATCGCAAAGATGCCATGTCCAAAATAGAAGAAATGGCCAATAACTACGATCAACTGATACAATTCATTGATAATAAGTGGGATGATTTAACCGAAAACGAAAAAAACCAAGTCTTAGACCGCTATAAACAAGAACGCGAAAAAAGAAAAAGTTAAGGATAGTTATTAATCCCGCTTATGACTAATTCAAATCAAATAGTATCCTAAATAGTAGTTTGCAATAGTGTAATCAGTGCCATTCAAATAATAAAATCCCTATATTTAGCACTTAAACAAAATTACAATGGGTTTACACCAATATATCCGCAACTTAGTATTTCTGCTTACACTATCCTTTAGCACGCAAGTTGTAGCACAAGAAAAAAAAGTAGCACCAACAACACCCGAATTATTTAAGGAGATTGAAAAGATGGACACGCTGCTGTTTGATGCCTTCAATAACCAAAACATGGCGCAATTCAAACCGCTATTTACAGAAGATTTAGAATGGTATCAAGACAACGGAGGACTAATTCCGTATGAAACCGTTTTTGAAAACCTTGAAAACACCTTCAAAAAAGAAGATAAATTAACCAGGCAACTAGTCAAAGGCAGTTTAGAAGTGCATCCTATTAAAGATTATGGCACCATCCAAATAGGCGTGCATCAATTTCGACACATCGAAAACGGAAAAGAAGAAATTGGCACTTTCAAATTCATAATGCTTTGGAAGAAAACCAATGACAAATGGCAAATATCACGAGTCATCAGCTACGACCACTAAAGCATGAATATCGGACTTATACATGTATAAACTGATAAAAAAAACAAAAAACTAGAGCAATCCAAAGTTAGCAACGCGTTGAAACAACAAGATGTCATTCGCTAATTTAACAAATATCGCAAAAACTTCAAAAATGCTATTAGAAACATATATTCAAGATGAAAGCACATATACACTAATTTTTTATAGTATTGTTTCCATTATAATTGGGTTTATAATAAGTAAATGGATAATTTCAAATAGAAAAAAAGCAGCAGAAGAAAATGAATATTACAACTTTCTCTCGGATTATAGGCTCTATGGAACATTAATTTTTTATTGATTGGATTTGTAGCAACACTAGCTGAATTACTAAAACGCGTTTAAGTTTTAGTATCAATAACCCCAACCCAACAAATACCCTTCAAAATCTCAAACGACATTTTGAGTTAAAAATCTGTGCTAATCCGTCCATTCTGTAGCAAAAAAAACCACCACAAAAAAAATATGTGTTAATCCGTCCAATCTGTGGCAAAAAAAAACATCACAAAAAAAATCTGCCCTAATCCGTGTAATTTGTGGCAAAAAAAAACCAACACAAAAAATAATTTGTGGCAAAAAAAACCAACAAAAAAAAATCTGCCCTAATCCGTCCAATCTGTGGCAAAAAAAAAACCACTACTCTTCCTCCACAAAAACCGCTTCCGAATCTGGAAAAACAAACTCATTTTCAGAGAAATCCAACGTTTCCGAATTGGGCAAATGTTCTTTGATGTTGTCTATTCCTTTTTGAAACATAAACTCGGTAGAAAACTTCCTACTGGTAGCCAACACTAACCCATCTTTTGCCAATCGGAAAAAGTATTTTCCAGCAGCATTTTTACTTCTAGTTAACGTAAATTGTTCAATATTTCCTTGAATAGCAGCTATGATTTTCTCGCAATCCGATTTATTTTTACAACCAATACTCGTAAAAATAGTTTTCCCTTTTCTAGTTGCAAAAATAAATTTGTAATCACCATTAACCCGCTTACTGATAACAAATGTTCCCATTAGAGATTTATTTTTTTTAAAAACACTGTAAAACAAACACTTTGAACACCAAAGTTTACTACATTCCAATTTTTCAAATCTAAACATATTAATGGAAAATTGATAACTTTTAAAAAAATAATATCTGAAAAAATAATATAGAATTAAAAAAAATCGTACCTTAGAAGTTTAGTTTTTAAATTAAAAAACATAAAATAAATAGCTATTGTCATGAATGCATTTTGGTTAGTTTCAATTATTATTTTCATAACGACTACTTTTCTATTATCAAAAGTAACTCTAAAAAAATATCAAACCGAAATTGGTGAAAAAATGTGGAAATCGTATGGTTCAAGAACTTACTACTGGAAACTGTTATTATTAATTAGCTTTGGAATTACAGCATTAATTGTTTTTGTATTGAAAATGGTCGTCTAATGTTTTTATTTTTTTACTATAAAACTTTTATCCAAAATAGCGCTAATTTTACTTTTTATAAATCAACAAACCTAATAGAGGATGAAAAAAACTATCTGTTTTTTAATAGTTATCATGACTTTAACCAGTTGTGCCAATAAACAACAAAATAACGATCCTATCCCAAAACATGACGAATTTACCATACAGTCAAAAAAAGTAGGCGAAAAAAGAACAATTAACGTTTGGACACCACCAATGTATGCCGAAAGTACCGACTCTATTCCTGTTTTATACATGCCCGACGGCGGTTTGAAAGAAGATTTTCCACATATAGCCAACACTTTAGCAAAACTAATTAAAAACAAAAGCATACCACCAATGATGCTCGTTGGCATCGAAAATACTGAACGACGCAGAGATTTAACACCTTTTACGATGGTAGAAAAAGACAAAGAAGTAGCACCAATAATTGGTGGTGCCGATAAATTTAGAGATTTCATTACCGACGAATTAATGCCCGAAATCAATAAAAGATACCGAACAACCAATCAAAAAGGCATCATCGGCGAATCATTGGCAGGATTATTTGTAATGGAAACTTTTTTCAAAAAAACTGAAACCTTTGATTTCTACATCGCTTTCGATCCATCCATTTGGTGGAACAATCATGAATTAGAACGTGATGGAGCAAAATATTTACAAAACTTTACTACTAAAAACACAAAAGTTTGGTTTGCCGGTTCTGGTGCCGAAGACATTTCGCAATTTACTACCAAGTTGGCAAAAACGTTCGATTCTAAAGCACCATCCAACATAACTTGGACCTACTCTGACGAACCCAACGAAAAACATTCAACTATTTTTAGAGCCACAAAAGAAAAAGCACTAGTTTGGACTTTGGGCAATAAAGAATAATTAGAAGTCTATTCTAAAAGTTTTAACTAAAAAACAAAAACACAATGCTAAATTTTTCAAAAATATTTAGTAGTATTGCATAAAGAAACCATTAAAAAAATAATTATGAAAACAATAAAATCAATAGTAATTCTATTAGTCCTTACGAGTTTTTCTCAAATGAATGCTCAAAAAATCCTTGATAAATGGGAAGATTTAAATACTGTAAACCAAATATATACTAAAGTAGCCTATGTAGCTAACGAAGGAAACTTTGAAGTAATAGAACAATACACCACTTTATTAAAAAAGTATTCCGAAAAACTTGATACAAAAAGTATTCCTGCAGAATTAGTTACTCCAGCAATAACAGAAATGGTTGGAAAATTAAAATCAGAAGCAGCTGCTTTAGACGAAGTAGCACAAAACAAAGGTTCAAAACAAGATGTTTATGCTAAAATGAAACCATTTGGCGAAACGCTCAACATCTTGATAAATTCAATCAAAACAGAATAAAAATTTTACCTAGTTTCGGCTAGGTTTTTTTTTTTTAATACTTTTCAACAAATCCATTTTCGTAATTTCATTTTGAGATTAATATTTTACCTTTGTTAGCTCAAAAAAATTACGATTATGATTTATAAGTTCCGAGCTATTCTTGATGCCGAAGACGATGTTTTTAGAGATATAGCCATTCATCAAGAAGACACTTTAGAAGATTTGCACAACGCCATCGTTAACGCTTTTGGTTTCGACGGTATGGAAGTAGCATCGTTCTATACTTGTGACGACACTTGGAATCAAGAAGATGAAATTCCAATGTTTGACTCAGGCGATGTACTTGGTGAACAAAAAACAATGGCAGATTATACACTAAATGATGTGTTGAATTTAGAACAAACCAAAATCATCTATGTATATGATTTCATCAACATGTGGACATTCTTAGTAGAACTAGCTGCCGTTGAAGAACCCGTAATTGGAGAAACCTATCCAGCCTTATTATTCTCTCACGGCGAACTGCCAGCAGAAGCCATCGAAAAACAATTTGAAGCCGAAAATCAAGACGATTACTATTCCGAATTTGAAGATGACATAGACGAAGACGACCTAGATGCCTTTGGTAGCGACGATAGTTTTGAAGACTATGGATTCGAGGAAAATTGGAATTAAATATATCGTTTAAAGTTGTTTAATTTGGTGTAAAATAGTTTAAAATTGTTATCATGGCTACTATTAAAAGATTTGAAGAATTAGATATTTGGATAGAAGCTAGAAGACTTAGTCAAGAAATAATTAAAATTTCTAAAACAACTGATTTAAAAACCGATTTTAGATTAAGAGACCAAATAAAAGCTTCTTCAGGTTCTGTAATGGACAATATAGCCGAAGGATTTGAACGAAGCGGAAATGCTGAATTCAATAATTTTCTTTCAATCGCTAAAGGTTCAGCAGGCGAAACACGATTACAATTATACAGAGTTTTTGACAATGATTATATAGATGAAAAAACATTAGATATTTTAAAACTAGACTACGAAAAACTGAATATTAAAATTCATAATTTTATGGTTTACCTAAGTAAAAATGATTTCAAAGGAACTAAATTCATCAAATCTTAAACAACTTTAAACCAAATTAAACAACCTTAAACCAAATTAAACAACTTTAAACCATTTTAAAAAATGATAAATCTTTTCAACGCTCATATCGAGAGTTTGTCCATACACCGAGTTGGGAACAAAAGCAGAAACGAAGCAATTTTCCTTTCGGAACAACCGTATAACTTGAATGACGAAATCGTTCCATTATTAAAAGAATATTTTTTCAAACCATTTAGAGAAAAAGAAGAAAACTATTTCCAGTTTGCACACGATGTAGATTTAGATTATAACGAAATGTACAATTTGGCAACGGAAGTTTTCACCAACCCAAGTGACGTGCATTCCATTTCAAAAAAGATAACATCACATCTTTTTGAACAATCCAACCATCCACACATCAAGAATGGTGAAGTCTATGTTGCTTATATCACTAACATTTCTATTGACAATAATGTGGTAGATGCCATTGGTGTTTTCAAAAGCGAAATCAAAACTGATTTTATGCAGTTTGAAGAAAAAGGAACTACACTTGAAATGATTCTTCAACAAGGAATAAGTTTGAACAAACAAGACAAAGGTTGTTTGATTTTCAACTACAAAAAAGAAGAAGGTTATAAGATTTTGACTGTTGACAGCAATCGTTATGATGCTCGTTATTGGCTGGAACATTTCCTTTCGGTAGATGCTTTTCAAGATGAAAATTTCTTCACTAAAAAGTATTTAAAATTTTGTCAAGGATTTGCCAAAGACGTGGTGCTTCCTGCCGAAGATAAAAAAGAAGAAGTAATGTTTATGAACCGTTCGGTAAACTTTTTTGCTAAGAACGATGAGTTTGAAGAAAGCAAATTCCTTAACGAAGTAGTAAACAATCCTGATTTGATTCCCGAGTTCAAAAACTATAAAGTTGATAAAGGCGAAAAGTATAGTATTGAAGATGTAACGAATTTCCCGATTGCCAATGCTGCCGTTTCAGATGCACGAAAATCAATAAAAAACGTTATCAATTTAGACACCAATATTCAAATAAAACTGGATTTCATCAATCCTGAAAGTGCCGAAAAGTTTGTAGAAAAAGGTTGGGATGAAGAAAAACAAATGTACTATTACTTAGTCTATTTCAACAAAGAACAGAAAAGTTAAAGCAACTTTTTAGAATATATTCAAACCTCAAAAAAACACTTTTGAGGTTTTTTTTATTTCATTTCATTAAATTGTTTAACTTGGCATTTTATATTTCTGTTTCAATGAAAAAAATAAAATTCCCGTCAGCACAAACCATTTTATTACTAATTGCGGCAATGGTCACCCTACTTACTTGGGTTGTTCCCGCTGGAAAATACAACCAACTTTCGTATGACAAAGAAACCAAAATGTTTAACATCAAAAACGGTGAAGCTTCAAAAACTGTAGCTGGAACTACCAAAACTTTAGATAGTTTAGGCATAAAAATTCCAATAGAAAAATTCACCTCGGGCGATATTTGGAAACCCATAAACATACCAAACACCTATGAAGAAGTTGATGCCAAACCACAAGGTTTTTTTGATTTAGTAAAATCGCCTATTAAAGGAATTATTGCTGGAGCTGATATTATTTTTCTAGTTCTTTTTATTGGTGGATTAATCGGATTAATGAACGAAACAGGAGCATTTGACGCAGGAATTTCATGGCTGGCCATCAAGCTAAAAGGAAAAGAATACATACTAATTATTCTCGTTACCGCATTAATTTCTGTTGGCGGAACAACCTTTGGTCTTGCTGAAGAAACTATTGCTTTCTATCCAATTTTAATTCCAGTTTTCTTAGCCGCAAAATATGACGCAATGGTAGCGTTAGCTTCCATTTATGTTGGTTCGTGTATTGGAACAATGTGTTCAACTACCAATCCTTTTAGCGCCATCATTGCTTCAAACGCTGCAGGAATAAATTGGACTTCTGGATTAAACACTCGTTTTGTAGCCTATGTTTTAGGCACATTAATTTGCATTATTTATATCATGCGTTATGCCAAGAAAGTGAAAAATGATGCCAGTCAATCCATTATTTATGACCAAAAAGAAGAAATTGAAAATCTTTTCAAAAACAATACCGAATCAAACCTTCAATTAACTACAAGATTGAGAGTAATTCTGTTTATTTTCCTTTTGTGTTTTGTAGTAATGATTTATGGTGTAGCCAAATTAGAATGGTGGTTCCTTGAAATGACAACTGTCTTTTTTGTAGGTTCGATTCTCATAGGATTTGTTGCCCGAATCAAAGAAGCAAAATTCATAGAAACCTTTGTAAAAGGTGCCGGCGAGTTACTAAGTGTTGCCATTATCATTGGAATTGCAAGAGGAATTACGGTAATAATGGACGACGGAATGATAAGCGATACGATGTTATATTATGCAAGTCACATCACCGAAGGAATGAACAAAGGATTGTTTGCCAATGTCCTTTTTGTAATTTATGGTGGTTTGTCGTTCTTCATTCCATCATCATCAGGAATGGCCGTTTTAACTATGCCAATTATGTCGCCACTCGCCGATACTGTTGGCATTGGAAGAGAAACAGTAGTAGATTGTTATCAATACGGCATGGGATTATTTTCATTCATAAGTCCTACTGGTTTGATTCTTGCTTCATTAGCCATTGTTAAGGTAGGTTACGACAAATGGTTAAAATTTGTATTGCCATTAGTTTTTATACTCTTTTTATTCTCGATTGTAATGTTAACGATTTCGGTATATTTAACCTAATTTATAGTTTTAGCTTTTGTATATGAATCCTAAACTGCTATTATGTTTACTCTTTTTTCTTTTTGTTTTTCAAAACGGGCATTCGCAGACAACAAAAACGAAAGCGGTGGATTCAACCAAAGTAATGTATCAAAAAATCGAAAAGTATTCTAATAAAAGTAATTTTAGAAAGTTTCTCCATAAATTAATATTTAGTTCAACACAGAGAAGCAAACCTTCAAACAACAATCTAAGAGATAAAATAGATGAAAAAATCGGTAAAAGTGAAGGGAAAATTATTAGAAATATAGACATCGTATCACTTGATCCATTTGGTTATTCCGACGAAGATGAAAATAGAGAACCTCACAATTCATTTGAAATATTTGGCAATAAAATTCACATCAAATCTAAAAAATGGACGATTAGAAATAATTTACTTTTCAAAAAAAACCAGCCTTTAGATTCTTTGCTAATTAAAGAATCCGAACGTTTATTAAGAAGACAACGCTTTGTTAGAAGTGTACTTATTAAAACAATTCCAATAGAAAACAATGTAGATTCAATAGATGTTTCAGTAAGGGTTTTAGACACTTGGAGTTTAATTCCAAATGGTGCTATTTCAGGAAGTAGAATGAATCTTGAACTTACCGAACGAAACTTTTTTGGATTAGGTCAAGAATTTGAAAATGATTTTGGCAAACAATTTAGCGACAATAAGAATTCTTATAGCGGAAAATATTCATTCAACAATATTAAGAATACTTTCATTGACGCTTCATTTTCTTATAGTAGTTCTTTTAATAATGACGTATCAAAAAGGGTAATTGTAGAACGAACTTTTTTCTCTCCAATAACCAAATATGCAGGTGGTGTTTCCTATGAAACCCAAAAATACACTGATTCATTACCTACAATTCTTCCCGAATTTGAAACTATTATTTTTGAAAATGAAACCAAAAGTTTTTGGCTTGGAAATGCCTCAAAACTGTTTAAAGGAAAGTCAATAGATTTTAGAAGTACCAACTTTGTAACAACAATTGGGTATAAAAAAGTAAATTATATTCGAAATGCTTCTATTATGATTGACCCAAGTCAGTTTTTGAGTGGTGAAGAACTATACTTAATTAGTTTTGGGATAACCACTCGAAAGTTTATCCAAGATAAATACCTCTTTAATTTTGATATTATTGAAGATGTACCTTTCGGAAAAGTCTATTCAATTACGGCAGGATTTCAAAATAAAAACAATACAAGAAGGAATTATTATGGTGGTCGATTTTCGTACGGTCATTATTATCCTTTTGGATATTTAAGTACAAATATTGAATTGGGAAGCTTTTTTAATGATACTAAAACTCAAGAAACTACTTTAAAAATTGAAGCAAACTATTTTACCAGTTTATTGTCGTTAGGAAATTGGAGAATCAGACAATTTATAAAACCATCTTTAGTTGTTGGAATTAATAGAGAGAACAGTATTAAAGATAGAATTTCGTTAAATAGTTTAAATGGTTTTGATGGTTTTACCAACCCATTATTTAACGGAACTAAAAAATTATCCGTTGTTTTTCAAACCCAAACGTATGCACCTGGTAATTGGAAAGGTTTTCACTTTAGTCCTTTTATTAATACCTCTTTTGGCTTATTGGGTGACTCACATGATAGTTTTTTAAATAATAAATTGTATTCAAAATTTACACTTGGAGTTTTAATAAATAACGACTATTTAGTCTTTAATCGTTTTCAGGTTTCCTTTTCATATTATCCTTCAATTCCTTTTGAGGATTCAAATGTATTCAAAACCAACACTTTAAAAAACGATGATTTTAACATTCCAGATTATACCATTGGGCAACCAACCATTGTAGATTTTAGATGATTTTAAGTAAGATAAATAACCAATAATAGCTTAAAAAAGTGTTTTTTATCGATTATTTTATGTTATCAATGTTTTTTAATTAAATTTATTGTTGTAAACTAAAAGCTAATAAAGATGAAAACCAACTACTTAGCCGATAAAATTGTTTCCAAAAATTTGATTTGCATTTTGTTTGGACATCATTATGTTGAAATAAAAAAAGTAAACAATCATTTCAAAGAATTTGAATGTTCACATTGTAAATTGCAAGCGACCAATGATATCAAAGGCAAAAAAACAGCATTGACCACTGAATTAAAAGACATCAATAAAACACTTTCCTATTTGCATCTAAAAAGAGAATTTCTATCTCACTTTTATTTTTCAAGAAATAAGCAGTAACATTTATAGGTTTCATTCGTCCTAAGAGAAACCTTTAATCAACCTCACTTGAAAACCGCAATTCTTTCTATCAAAAATCTTCACAAACGGTATGGTAAAGTACATGCTGTTAACAATGTTTCATTAGATATTCACAAAGGAAATGTCTATGGCATACTTGGTCCAAATGGTTCTGGAAAATCTACAACACTCGGCATCGTTTTGAATGTAGTCAACAAGACCTCTGGCGAATATTCATGGTTTGGCGGAACACAAGAAACGCATCAAGCACTAAAAAAAGTAGGGGCTATAATCGAAAGACCTAATTTTTATCCCTATATGACCGCCAAAGAAAACTTAGAATTGGTTTGTAAAATAAAAGGAATAAGCTACTCAAAAATAGATGAAAAATTAGAAATTGTTGGGCTAACCGATAGAAAAGACAGCAAATTTAAAACCTATTCCTTAGGGATGAAACAACGATTGGCAATCGCTTCGGCACTATTAAATGATCCAGAAATATTAATTCTTGATGAGCCAACCAATGGGTTAGATCCACAAGGAATCATTCAAGTTCGTGATATTATTCGATTTATTGCTTCACAAGGAACAACAATATTATTAGCTTCGCACTTACTAGACGAAGTTGAAAAAGTATGTAGTCATGTTTTAGTTTTGCGTTTTGGCGAAATTTTATACAACGGAAAAGTGGATGAAATGACTTCAAAAAGCAACTATTTTGAGTTGCAATCGGATAATAATAACCTCATCATTGATTTATTAAAAAACAACTTTACTGTAGATACGATTTCTGAAGTTGATGGAAAAATTGAAGTTTATTTTAACCAAGAATTAGAAGCTTCGACTTTAAATCGATTTTTGGTTGAAAAAGGAATATATCTCAATCATTTAGTAAAAAGAAAACTAAGCTTGGAAAATCAATTTTTAGCATTAACCAATCAAAATAATTCGTAGCCATGAAAAGATTATTATCCATAGAGCTTCAAAAAATTTGGAAAAACAGAGCCAGTAAAGTATTGACTATTAGCTATTTTGTAATATTATCTTTTATTGCACTAATTGCTTCCATCAAATTTGACATTGGAAATTTTAAAATACATTTTGCCGAAATGGGGATTTTTAATTTTCCATTTATATGGCATTTCAACACCTATATTGCCTCAACACTCAAATTCTTTTTAGCCATAATTATCGTTTCTATGATGGCAAATGAATATAGTTATGGCACTTTAAAACAAAACCTAATAGACGGAATGAGCAAAAAAGAATTTATTCTTTCAAAGTTCTTAACCGTTGTTTTCTTTGCAGTCGTATCTACAATTTTTGTATTCATAATGTCATTACTCTTGGGCTATAATTTTTCGTCTTATAATGAAATAGGCATTGTGTTTTCTGATTTGGAATATTTAGTAGCCTATTTTGTTAAACTTGTTGGTTTTTTCTCATTCTGTCTATTTCTTGGAGTTTTAATAAAACGATCTGCATTTGCCATAGGTTTTTTATTCATCTGGTTTATTGGAGAAACAATTGCGAGATTAACACTAACCTTTGATATCTTTCCAAAAAGCAAAATCGCTTCGCAAATCACTCAATTTTTCCCATTAGAATCAATGAGTAATTTAATTGTAGAACCTTTTTCGAGATTATCTGTCATCAAAAACATTCAAGAAACCATTGGGGAAAATAATAGTAAGGATTTCGGTGTACATCCAATTGCCATTTTGATAGTTTTAGTTTGGACAGCAATATTCATTTATAGCTCATATTTACTAATCAAAAAACGAGATTTATAATAGCTTCATCAATCATTTCTTAAAGAAAACTTAAATAGATTAAATTCTGATTTGAGTTTTCTTTTTATTTGTTAATTTTAGCAAATGAAAAAGAAGTTACTCTATTTACTAATAATAGTATTTGTTGGATTCTCAGTCCATGGACAATTTAGTAAAACCCATTATATTCCGCCATTATCCAATTCAAGTTCAATGATTATTGGAAATAAATTTATTTACATTTCTACACCAAGCATAAACCCAATAAATGTTCAGTTAAAAGAAATTGGCGGAAATACTATAAATGCCTCTGTTTCTAGGGATGCTCCTTTTGTTTATGACACTAATTCAGGAACTCCTGATCAATTATTTGTAAATCAAAATCAAGTAAACGAAGTGCTTTCAAACAAAGGTTACATTATTGAAGCTGAAGATGTAGTCTATGTATCCGTTAGAGTGGACACTTCAGATGGTTTTCAAGCTGGTGCATTAGTTTCAAAAGGATTGGCTTCTTTAGGAACCGAATTCAGAATTGGTGGATTCTTAAACACTTTAGTACAAAGTTATAGCAATATTCATCACACCTTTATCACTGTTTTAGCTACCGAAAATAATACCGAAGTTAGTTTTAGCAATATAAAACCCAATGCTACTTTATTAAATAGCACCACTGGCAGCAATCCTTTTACAGTAGTTCTTAATAGTGGTGAAAGCTATGCAGTAGCAGTTCAAGGTCCCAACACAAACAATAGAGATGCATTAATTGGTGCATTGGTTAATTCAGACAAACCCATTGTAGTAAACTGTGGTTCTATTGGTGGTACTAATGGTGAATTAAGCAATTTGGATTTAGGCTTCGACCAAATTGTAGGGGCACAACGTGTCGGGAATGAATATATTTTTTTAAGAAATACTGGTCAAGACAATGTAGAACGGGTTTTATTAATTGCTAATGAAGACAACACTGGCATTTATATGAACGGGAGTACAACTCCAAGTTATATTTTAAATGCAGGAGATTATGGTACCTACATTGGTGCCGATTTTAATCCAGAAGGTGTTTTATACATTCGTTCTGCAGATGCAACTGATCCACTTATAAAGAAAAATGTATTTGCTTATCAAAGTATTGGTGATAATGTTTTTACGGGACAAGCCAATCAAGAAATGTTTTTTGTACCACCATTAAGCTGTCAAACACCCAAAGTAATTAACAACATTCCATTAATTGAAGATTTAGGAGGAAGAACTTTTACAGGTCGAGTTACCATCACAACGCAAGTAGGCGCTACTTTGAACTTCATTATCAATGGAGTAAATTACACTTTAGCTGGTTTAAATGGAATTGGTATAAATGTACAAGGACCGATTGCAGTTACAGGAAATCCAAATTATGAATGCTATATTCTGATTGGTTTATCGGGTAATGTAGCAGCCTATTCTACAGGAGAATTATATCTTGCTGCTTATGGAAGTGATGGCGCTGCAACATTTGGCGGCTATTATTCTGGGTTTACCTTCAATCCTGAAATTTCTTTTAATCGATTGGACATTACTTCGGCTAATTGCATTCCAAATACTGTTTTAGGCGTAAATACCTTAAGCCCATTCGATGATTTTCAATGGTATTTTAATGGTGTTTTAACTACCGAAACCAGCGGTTCTATTAATCCAATAGTACCTGGTTATTACAAAGTTTCGGCAACTATTGCAGGTTGTGGTACACCAAAAGAATCAGACAATATTCCGGTAAGTCTTTGTCCTTTAGACACAGATAACGATGGCGTAAACAACAACATCGATTTAGATTTAGACAACGATGGATTAACCAATTGTGAGGAATCCTATGGCAATCATAATTTGAATTTAGCAAACAATCCAGTTGGGTTTCTTCAAGTAAGCAATTATATCAATACTTTTTTAACAACGTTAACTGCCTCTTCATCAGGAACTCCTTCGGCTACTCCTTTTGTCGGAAATGTCGATGGAAATTTTACTACAGAAACGAATTCTGGAAAAGACAGCAGTATTAGTTATGAAATTGCTTTCAACAACCCAATAAGTTTATCTCTAGAATATAATACCCTTGCAACCTCAGCAGATGTTTTAACATTAGCTACCGAAGTGAGAGTTTCTTGTCCTGCAAATAGAACACTAACCGTTCTTAATCCAGATGATCAGATTCTAATTGACACCAATTTTGATGGAATATATGAAAGTGGTGTTACCCAATTCTCTTCTTTTGAAATTCGGTTTCGTTTAAACGGAAGTTCGGCTTTAGCTCCTGGCACAGGTACATTTTCAATTAGAGGAAACACTATTACTACTCTAAAAGTAACTAACATCAACATTGCCGAATTTGGAAAAAGTAAAGTAGGCTTGCACATCACCGCCACTTGTGTTGAAAAAGATTCTGACAATGATGGTATTCCAGATCAATATGATTATGATAGTGATAATGATACGATACCAGATAGAATAGAATCACAAGGGCAAAATATACTCGCTTTATCGGGTATTGATGCTAACAATGACGGTATCGATGATGTTTTTGGAAACGGAATACTACCTGCGAATACCGACAATGATACTGTTCCAAATTATTTAGATTCAGACAGCGACAACGACGGAATTTTTGACATTATCGAATCGGGAAGCACTGGAAACAGCAACAATACTAGTGGAATTACCGTTGGGAATGTTGGTGCCAATGGTTTAGACAATACACTCGAAACATCGCCTGATAGCGGAACCATTAATTATACACTTACCGATACGGATGGCGATGGAATATACAACTACATGGAATTAGACAGTGATGATGATGGCTGTAATGATGTAATTGAAGCAGGTTTTTCAGACCCAAATAACGACGGTATTCTAGGGGATGATAATCCAACTGTATTTGACACTCAATTTGGATTGGTTATTTCTTCATCAGGCTATGGAGTTCCCAATGCTAATTATACTATTGCAGCACCAATTTCAATTAGTGCACAACCACAAAGTTTACAAGTTTGTGAATTGCAAACGGCAACTTTTACAGTCACTTCTTCTCCAGTCGATAGCTACCAATGGCAAATCTCTACCGATGGCGGAATAACTTGGACAAACGTAATCAACAATGCCACTAATGCTGGTGCTACTACAAATGCTTTGACAGTTTCAACTGTAGTTCCTGCAACTCCAAACCATCAATATCGTGCTTTCTTAAACAGAATTGGAAATAGTTGTGGATTATATTGCAATGCTGTTGAACTTACAACATATGCATTACCAGTAGTAAATACGCCTATCGACTTAAAACAATGTGATAACGATACCGATGGAATTTCAGTTTTCAATCTAACACAAAAAAACGATTTTATTTCTGCCAATTATTTGAATGAAACTTTTTCTTATTACACCAATCAAACGGCTGCAAACACGCAAAACAATTCTTTCCTAATCACTAATCCAATAGCATACACTTCTGGAATAGCCACAGTTTATGCAAGAGTTGAAAACAGCAACGGTTGTTATAGTATTGCAACAATAAATCTAATCGTTTCCGTTACACAAATTCCAGCTAATTTCGCCATTCCTATCATGCATGAATGCGACGATTATATTGATGCTATAAACGATGATTTTGATGGTATTTCGGCATTTAACTTTACAACCATTCAAAATAGTTTACTTGCTATTTTACCCACTAATGTTTCTGTTTCTTTTTATAAAAACGAAGCTGATTTCTTGGCAGAAACGGATAGTGATGGAAACTCTTTAGCCATTACAGACATTTCTAATTATAGAAATACCGATTACCCTTTCCAACAAACGCTTTGGGTTCGTGCCGATAGTATTTTAGACAATTCTTGCTATGGTTTTAAAACTTTTGAAATAAGAGTTGTGCCTTGGCCAAGACTTGACTTATTGGAAACTGTTTTAATTTGTCTTCCCGAAACGCAAACCACTATTAACGCTGGAATTATTGATGGATCACCAACGTCGAACTACACCTATCAGTGGTATTCTAATGGAAGTCCATTACCAGGCGAAACCAATTATTCGCTAACTGTAAGCTCGCCAGCAACTTATTCTGTAGATGTAAAAACTATATATAATTGTATCAGAACAAGAGTTATTGAAGTGGTTGGTTCCCAAATTGCTTCTTTACTATCTATTGAAATTTCAGACTTAACTCAAATCAATACGGTCTTAATTAACGTTACTGGTTCTGGGATTTATGAATATTCATTAGACGATATTGCTGGTCCATATCGAAGTTCTAATTTCTTTACCAATGTACCAATGGGCTTGCACGATGTTTATATTAGAGATACAAACGGTTGCGGAATCCTTGGCCCATTGCCTATAGCTGTTCTTGGAATTCCTCAGTATTTTACTCCAAATGGAGATGGTTATAACGATACTTGGAATGTAAAAGGAATAAACCAAACAAATGTTCAATCCATCATTTATATTTTTGACCGATTTGGCAAACTCATCAAACAAATCAGTGCAGTTAGTCCAGGTTGGGACGGAACTTACAACGGACATCAATTGCCCGCCGATGATTATTGGTACAATATCCAATTTCAAGATGGACGAAATGCTAGAGGTCATTTCTCTTTAAAAAGGTAAAAAAACACTATTTTTGTTGTCCTAAAAAGGTGCTTCAAAACCTTTTTAGGTATTTAATAAAAATAGAATGCTTTTTAAAAGATACTACATCTTATTGCTTTTGTTTTTTGGCACCGCTTCTGCACAATACATCTCTACTGATGATACCAGAACGCCGTTGCAATTAATAGAAGATGTATTAATAAATTCAGGATGCGCTTCCGTGTCCAACGTTTCTGTTTCAGGCGGCAACTTTGCTACTGGAGATACTAGTTATGGTTATTTTAATGCCAACGGTTCTAGCTTTACATTTCCCGAAGGCATCATTCTTAGCACCGGAAAAATCATCGATGCGCGCGGACCAAATTATTTCATATCCGATGATACTGCACCGGGATGGACTGGCGACCAAGATTTAAATTATGCTCTAGGTATTAGCAATTCTATAAATGCAACTGTTTTAGAATTCGATTTTATACCTATCGGAAACCAAATTAGTTTCGACTACATTTTTGCTTCCGAAGAATATCATGGAAGTGCCACTTGCACCTATTCTGATGGTTTTGCATTTCTTTTAAAAGAAGTAGGAACAACCAATTATCAAAACCTTGCCCTAATTCCAAACACGGCTATTCCTGTAAAAGTAACTACAGTTCATCCCGAAATTCTTGGTGGTTGTCCTGCGCAAAACGAACAATATTTTGATGCCTTTAATGGACCTGAATATCCAACTAATTTCAACGGACAAACCAAAGTATTAACTGCCCGAGCAACTGTTATTCCAAACACGCCCTACCATATCAAATTGGTCATTGCCGACGAAGGAAACTACCGCTATGATTCGGCAATTTTCCTAAGAGGCGGCAGTTTCAATCTTGGTCTTGACTTGGGCGATGACCGAACCTTAGCCAACCGAAACCCAGTTTGTTTTGATGAAAATTTAACCCTAAACGCAACTTCTGTTGGTGCCCAAAGTTACCAATGGAACTTCAATGGAAGCCCAATAGTCGGACAAACCGCAAGCACATTAACCTTTAATCCACCATATTCTACAACACAAAACGGAATATATGCTGTGGCAGTTACTTATTCGCCAACATGTACCATTGTTTCGGATATTGAGTTAGAATTTTCACCCGAATTACAAGCCAATCAAACGTCCTATAATTTTTGTGATACCGAAGGAGCGCAAGACGGCATATCTACCATTACTTTGAGCGATATCACGCCTACATTATTCACCAATTTGCCTGCTACTTTTCAAGTAAATTATTTTAGCAGTATAACAAGTACCACTCCGCTATCTAATTTATTTACGTTAACAACGCCTTTTCAACAAATTATTTATGTTCGAATAGCCAATAATAATTGCTACAACAACATTCCTGTTACACTAAATATTCAAGTTTTTACCGATACCATTTTGGACGAAACTCTTGGCATTTGCAACAACGACCCAACTATACTGACTGCTGATAGCGGCTATCCGTCCTACCTTTGGAACACTGGCGAAACATCTCCATCCATTCAAGTAACTATGCCCGACACCTATACCGTTACTATTGGAAACAATGACGGTTGCACCAAAGTAAAAACATTTACCGTCGTTGGTTCCGAAATTGCTACGATAACCGATATAATTATCAACGATTTTAACGATAACAATTCCATCGAAATCATTGCAATAGGCAATGGAGATTATGAGTATTCTATCGATGGAGTTCACTATCAATCCTCGACTATTTTTTATAATCTAAGCAAATTAGAATACACCGCCTATGTGAAAGACAAAAACCGTTGTGGCATTGCTACTCATGTGTTTTATCTACTGCAAATACCCAAATACTTTACTCCAAACGGCGATGGTTTTAATGAAACTTGGAACATTAGAAACCTATCCGAAAGAGGATTTAACCAAACCATCATCAGCGTTTTCGACAGATATGGCAAACTCCTAAAACAATTCAGCGGAAACAGCACCGGTTGGGACGGAACTTATAACGGTAAAAATCTTTTGGCAGATGATTACTGGTTTTCAATTTCTAATCAAGGCAAAGAACTTTTTCGAGGTCATTTTACACTCAAACGATAAACCTCAAACCTCACTAAATTACCATTACTATAAAAGAAGAATAACTAAAAAATGTTCTATAATTCTAATAGTCAAACAAAAAGTTATCGTTTTTTAATAACTAAACAACTTATTTAAATAATCGGAAGATTAATTCCAACATGCGGAAATTCATTTTGAATAAGTTTAAACTTAATTCCCATCAACGGAAGCTTTATTCCCACCTACGGAAATAGTATTCTGCCATACGGAAGAACAATTTTCATCAGCGTAAACACCTTTTTTACTGTTATTTTATAACATAAAACAAAAAAACCCTTTCCATAAAGAAAGGGTTTCATTTATAAATCTAAAACGATTATTTATATTTTGTTACGTTTTCTATCATTCTCATCTAAGAAAATCTTACGCAAACGAATGTTTTTCGGAGTAACCTCAACATACTCATCTTTCTGAATGTATTCCAATGCTTCTTCCAAAGAAAAACGTTTCGCAGGAATAATTCTAGCTTTATCATCAGCACCCGAAGAACGAACGTTAGACAATTTTTTAGTCTTAGTAACATTCACAGCCATATCATCCGAACGTGTGTTTTCTCCAATTACTTGTCCTGCATAGATTTCCTCATTTGGGTCAACAAAGAAAGTACCTCTATCTTGCAGCTTATCTATTGAGTAAGGAATCGCTTTTCCGTTCTCCATAGAAATTAACGAACCATTATTTCTTCCTGGAATTTCTCCTTTATAAGGCTCATATCCAATAAATCGGTGAGTCATGATAGCCTCACCAGCAGTAGCCGTAAGCAATTGGTTTCTCAATCCAATAATTCCACGAGATGGAATATTAAATTTAACAACCATACGCTCACCTTTTCCTTCCATCGAAAGCATTTCTCCTTTACGAACCGAAACAAACTCTACTGCTCTACCTGATAAATTTTCTGGTAAGTCGATAGTCAACTCTTCAATTGGCTCACATTTTACACCATCAACTTCTTTGATGATTACCTGTGGTTGCCCAATTTGCAATTCGTAACCTTCTCTACGCATCGTTTCAATTAAAACCGACAAGTGAAGTACACCACGACCAAATACCATAAACTTATCTGCAGAATCCGTTTCACCTACTTTCATAGCTAAGTTTTTCTCCAATTCTTTTGTCAGTCTATCTCTAATATGTCTTGAGGTTACAAACTTTCCTTCTTTACCAAAGAATGGCGAATCGTTAATAGTAAACAACATACTCATTGTTGGTTCATCAATAGCAATAGTTTGTAATGCCTCAGGGTTTTCAAAATCGGCAATAGTATCTCCAATTTCAAAACCTTCAACACCAACTATGGCACAAATATCTCCAGCAATAACTTCTTGTACTTTTTTACGACCTAAACCTTCGAAAGTATGTAATTCTTTAATTCTAGATTTAATAACTTTTCCATCTCTTTTTACTAATGAAATTGGCATTCCTTCTCGTAAAACACCTCTTTCTAAACGCCCAATCGCGATACGACCAGTAAATGAAGAGAAATCTAAAGAAGTAATCAACATTTGTGGTGTTCCTTCTGATACTTTTGGTGCAGGCACATTGGCTACAACCATATCTAATAAAGGTTCAATATTCTCCGTTTGATTTTTCCAATCATCACTCATCCAGTTATTTTTAGCCGAACCATACACAGTTGGGAAATCCAACTGCCATTCTTCAGCACCTAATTCAAACATTAGGTCGAAAACTTTCTCATGAACTTCTTCAGGAGTACAATTTTCTTTATCCACTTTGTTAATAACCACACAAGGTTTTAAACCTAAGTCAATGGCTTTTTGTAATACAAAACGGGTTTGAGGCATCGGTCCTTCAAAGGCATCAACCAAAAGACATACGCCATCAGCCATGTTTAATACACGTTCAACCTCACCACCAAAATCGGCGTGACCTGGCGTGTCAATAATGTTGATTTTTGTTCCTTTATATACTACAGAAACATTCTTTGAAGTAATCGTAATTCCTCTCTCACGCTCCAAATCATTATTATCAAGAATTAAATCGCCAGTATTTTCATTTTCGCGAAATAATTGACAATGGTACATAATTTTGTCAACCAATGTAGTTTTACCGTGGTCAACGTGAGCAATAATTGCGATGTTTCTAATAGATTCCATAAGATTTTTTTTCAAGGCGCAAAGGTACACTTTTATTTGGTAAATTAATCAACAAATGTTGGTATGAAAAAAATAGAAATTCATTAATAAGTTTTTAGTTAAAAATACATCCACCTTTTAATTTATTTATATATTTGAATTAATGAAAAGTAATTCGAACAAAACTACCTTTATTTTTTTATTACTCTTGTCTTTTAGTGCATTAGGACTATCTTTTTCACTTTCATACTTTAATAATGGTACTATTAATACTGATTTGTTATTTGTAGAAAATATAATTTTAATAGTAATCGCAGGTGCTATATTTAAATACATTACTCACAGAAACAAACTGAGAAACAAAGCAGAGTTTGAAAACTTAATAAATGTCAACAAAGATATTATTGAAGCCAAGGAGCGTTATGATATTGTGGCCAAAGCAACCAGTGATACCATTTGGGATTGGCGCATTGAAGAAGACATTATGATATGGAACAAAGGCATACAAGGTGTTTTTGGTTATGATAAAAAAGAAATTGAAAAATCTTCAAAATGGTGGTTTGAAAGAATTCATCCAGAAGACAGTTTAAAAATGTCGGTTAGGCTCTACTCTTTTTTGGATTTTGTAAAAGACCGTTGGCAAGATGAGTATCGCTTTAGATGTGCAGACGGAACATACAAACATGTGATAGACAGAGGTTTTTTAATAAAAGACAAAAGTGGTAAAATCGTTAGAATGATAGGTGCCATTCAAGATGTTAGCAAAGAAAAAGAAGAAGAAGAACGATTACGTCTTCTTGAAACCGTAATTACTAATACTAAAATTGCTATTGCTATTGCAAACATAGAACTTAACGAAACGCAATATCCAAAAATATGGTATGTCAATCCTGCCTTTTCAGAGATAACTGGTTTTAGTCGAGAAGAAGTTGTATCAAAAGATTTTAGCATTTTATTCAACAAAAACACGGATGTTTTACAACTAGAAAACTTAAAAAATGCTATTAAAGAATATAGAGAATGTACCTTTGAAACCGCTTGTAGTAAAAAGGACGGCACTCCTTTTTGGATAAGTCTTTCGATGATTCCTGTAAATGATTTTGAAGGAAGGCATTCGCATTGGATTTCCATTCAAAGAGACATTACTATTGAAAAAGAAAAAATAAAAGAAAGAGAACAACTCATTAAAGAATTGACCAAAAACAATAATGATTTAAAGCAATTCTCATACATTACCTCTCACAACTTAAGAGCACCGCTATCAAATTTAACTGGATTACTCAATTTAATTGAAGACATTCCTATAGAAAACGAAGACTTAAAGGAAATCATTGATGGATTTGCCAACTCAACCTATATGTTAAATGAAACCATTAATGATTTAGCAAAAGTCATCATCATTAAAGACAGCTCTGCAATAAAAAAAGAAAAAATATTAGTAAAAGATGTTTTTGAAAATGTCTTTAACCAAGTGTCGTTCTTAATCAATACTATAAAACCGATTTTAAAAATAGATTTGGAAGAAACTTATGTTTTGAATAGTAATAAATCTTATTTAGAGAGTATTTTTCTAAATTTAATGACTAATTCATTAAAATATAAATCGACTAAGAGACAACTTAAAATAAATGTAACCTCAAAAGTAGAAGGCGATGAAGTTATCATTGTTTTTGAGGATAACGGAATAGGAATTGACATGGAAAGAAATAAAAACAAGATATTTGGTTTGTACCAAAGATTTCATAATCTTCCAGACAGCAAAGGCTTGGGGCTGTATTTAGTCAAATCGCAAGTAGAAGCTATGGATGGAACAATTAGCGTAGAAAGTGAAGTTGAGAAAGGAACAACTTTTATAATAAAATTTAAAAATCAATAAATGTTACATAAAGTTTTATGTGTAGATGATGACCCAATAACCTTGATGCTTTGCAAAAAAGTTATTGAAAGAGTAAATTACACCAAAGAGGTTGATACCGCAAAAAATGGCGAAGATGCTATTGCTTATTTTAATCAATTAAAAAACAACCAAGAAATTCCTCCCGAATTAGTTCTACTAGATTTAAACATGCCAATAATGAATGGTTGGGAATTATTAGACGCTTATCTAGAATTAGAATTTAATTTAATTTTCAAAGAAACAAAATTCATCGTGTTATCATCAACAATAGACCCAAGTGATATTGAGAAATCAAAGAGTTATCCAATGGTAATTGATTTTATATCGAAACCTATTACTAAAGAAATTTTAGCAGAAATAAAACTATAAAAAAAGCACTCAAAATTGAGTGCTTTTTTTATATAATAAACTTAAACTTAATTAAAGCTTAGCTACATGTTTCGTTAACTTAGATTTTAAATTAGCAGCTTTGTTATCATGAATAACATTTTTCTTAGCCAATTTATCAATCATTGAAATCACAGCGTTCAACTTAGCAGATGCATCTGACTTGTCTGTTGCTATTCTCAATGCTTTTATAGCATTACGAGTCGTTTTGTGTTGGTATTTGTTTAATACTCTTCTTTTCTCGTTACTTCTAATTCTTTTTAAAGCTGACTTGTGATTTGCCATTTTTGTTTTTTTCTATTAAATAAAATTTGTAGCCCGTAGGGGAATCGAACCCCTCTTACCAGGATGAAAACCTGGCGTCCTAACCGATAGACGAACGGGCCATCTTTCTCAATGCGGATGCAAAAATACAACTATTTTTTATTTTCGCAAGAGTTGCGATATTTTTTTTTAAAAAAAATTTAATATGCTTTTGCAAACAGCACTCTACCAACAGATTCCTTTCCAGAAAAAATACAAATTCCTTTTTCTAATTTTCTATTTAAGGGAATACACCGAATAGTTGCTTTGGTTAATTCTTTGATTTTTTCTTCCGTTTCACCAGTTCCATCCCAATGAGCAGCAACAAATCCTGCTTTATTTTCTAAAACTTCTTTAAACTCTTCAAAAGAATTTACCTCAGTGATATGTGAATTTCTATACTCTAATGCTTTTTCAAACAACTCTTTTTGAATCGTTTCTAATAATTCCGAAATATAAGCTACAATTCCTTCTTTTTCTTTAACTTCTTTTGATAAAGTATCTCTTCTAGCGATTTCAAAAGTACCATTTTCTAAATCTTTTGGACCAATTGCAATTCGAACTGGTACTCCTTTCAATTCCCATTCTGCAAACTTGAAACCTGGTTTGTGCGTGGTTCTATTATCAAATTTAACTGAAACATTTGCTTTTTTAAACTGAGAAACCAACTCATTGGCAACTTCTGTTATTTGATGAAACTCTTCATCAGTTTTAAAAATAGGAACAATTACAACTTGAATTGGGGCTAAATTTGGAGGCAACACTAACCCATTATCATCGGAATGTGTCATGACTAAAGCTCCCATTAATCGTGTTGATACTCCCCAAGATGTTCCCCAAACATGCTCTTGTTTTCCTTCTTGATTTGCAAATTTTACATCAAAAGCTTTGGCAAAATTCTGTCCAAGAAAATGAGATGTTCCTGCTTGCAAAGCTTTTCCGTCTTGCATTAAGGCTTCAATGCAATAGGTCTCATCAGCACCTGCAAACCTCTCATTTTCTGTTTTAATTCCTTTCACAACTGGAATTGCCATAAAATTTTCTGCAAAATCAGCATAAACATTCATCATTTGAATCGTTTCGTCTATTGCTTCTTGTTTTGTAGCATGAGCTGTGTGTCCTTCTTGCCATAAAAATTCAGCCGTTCTAAGAAACAATCTAGTTCTCATTTCCCATCGAACAACATTTGCCCATTGGTTTATAAGTAGCGGCAAATCTCTGTAGGATTGCACCCAAGTTTTATAGGTACTCCAAATAATAGCTTCACTCGTTGGTCTAACGATTAACTCTTCTTCCAGCTTTGCATTTGGATCAACCATCAACTTTCCTTTATTGTCTGGATCGTTTTTTAATCTATAATGGGTTACAATAGCACATTCTTTGGCGAAACCTTCGGCGTTTTTTTCTTCGGCCTCAAACATACTTTTTGGCACAAAAAGCGGAAAATAAGCATTACTATGTCCAGTTTCTTTAAACATCCTATCAAGTTCTGCTTGCATTTTTTCCCAAATAGCATAACCATAAGGCTTAATAACCATGCAACCTCGAACACCTGAATTTTCGGCTAAATCGGCTTTAACAACCAATTCGTTATACCATTTTGAATAATCTTCTTCTCTTTTCGTTAAGTTTTTGCTCATCTTGAATATTTTGGCACAAAAATTGTTAATCTTTTTTTAACTAAATTATTCAGCAAAACTAACTATTTTTGTATAGTCCAACAATAAAAAATGCTACTGTTATGAAAACTATTCTACAATTTACTCAAAAAAACTCCTATTATCTAATAATAGGTAGTCTTCTATTTTTAATTTCTTCTTGTGGTTCTTATCAAAACACTTCTTATTACGACAATGATGGTGTTTATTCAAGTAGAACTAATACAACTACAACAGAAAACAATTCAAAAGCTAAGAGTAATCAATACCAAGAATACTTTAGTTCTCTAAATCAAGATAATAACGAATTTTTTGTAGATGTTGATAATTATTCATCTGTACAAAATGATACCGTTACCCAAAACAACAATAATGCTACCGAAAGTTATTCAGGTTGGGGAAATAATCCTCAAACAGTAGTTGTCAATGTTTATGATAATAATTGGGGTTATGGCTATTGGAATAACTATTGGTATGGTAATTATTGGGTAAATAATGGTTGGAATTGGGGAATTGGTTGGAATAGTTGGTATGGTCCTAGCATTGGTTGGGGTTGGAATAATTGGTATGGAAATTATTGGGGTTACAACTATGGTTATTCTCCTTATTGGGGTTATAATCACGGACATTATGCCAACTGGAATGGTGGAACAAGAGGAAATAATTACAACTATTACAACGGAAGTAGAGGTAGAAATTCTTATACTACTGGAAGAAATAGTATAACTAACGGCACCAGAAACAACAGTTTTGGTACTTCAAGAAATAACACAAGAGGAAATTCCTATTCAACAACTCGAAATACTACATACAGTAATAGTGCCAATGTAAGAACAAACAATTATAATAATACAAGAGGAAATTCAACTTCTACAAATTCTTATAATTCTACCACAAGAAGTAATAATTCTACTAGAACTAACACTTCATCGTCACCTGTTCGCTCAAATACTCAAAGTTCAACTAATTATGGTGGAACACGTTCTTCCTCTGGAAGTTCCACTAGTGGAAGCTCAGGCGGCGGAAGATCTTCTGGTGGTAGAAGATAATTTAGATATACAAAAATTTATAAAAAAGCTATGAAAATTATTTATACATTTATGTTTTTTGGTCTTACTGTTTTCACAATAAAAGCTCAAGAAACAACTATTAACGATGCGCTAAGATTGGCCGTTGACAATATTACAGGAACAGCAAGATACCGTTCGATGAGTGGTGCTTTTGGAGCTGTTGGTGGAGACTTATCGTCAATAAATCAAAATCCTGCAGGTTCTATTTTTTTCAATAATAACCTAGCAACGGGTTCTATATCCTATTTTGGGGTTAGGAATAAATCCAACTATTTTGGGACACAAACCGCTGAAAATGACAACTCTCTAGATTTGAATCAAGCGGGTGTGGTATTTGTTTTTAACGAAACGAGTAAATCAACAGATTGGAATAAAATTAGTTTAGTATTCAATTATGAAAATACTAATAATTTCAACAATACTATTTTTTCAGCCGGAACAAATCCTTATAATTCTATTGGAAATTATTTTTTAGACTTTGCGCAAGGAATTCCTTTAGATTATCTGAAAAACATTAACTTTAATCAACTGTATTTTAATGAGCAACAAGCCTATTTAGGTTATGATACTTATATTTTTGAACCATTTACTAATGCATCAGACAACGTAGATTATTATACAAACATTCCAACTGGAGGAAATTATTACCAAGAAAATTATACTAATACTAATGGTTATAACGGAAAGCTAACAGCAAACTTTGCAACTTCCTATAAAAACAAACTATTTTTAGGTGCAAACCTAAATGTTCATTTTGTTGATATTCAAAAAGTATTTAACATATATGAGAGCAATAATAATCCGGTTTATGATGAAGGTTCCACAATTGGAAGCATTTTCTTTAGAAACGAATTATTCACCTTTGGTTCTGGTATTTCTTTTAATCTTGGAGCCATTTACCAACCTATAGACAATATAAGAGTAGGAGTTGCTTATGAATCGCCAACATGGTATCGATTGACAGACCAATTGACACAAGGTGTTGTTACAACAAGTATCAATAACCAAGACAACAATTCAAGACCATCTTCTTTTCAAGACACACAAGAATTTCTACCCTATTATATTCAAACACCTAGCAAATGGACGGGCAGTTTGGCCTATATTTTTGGAAAACGCGGACTTATAAGTGCCGATGTTTCTATGAAAGATTATTCTGTAACCCGTTTTAAACCAAAAAATAGTCAACCTTATACGTCTTTGAATACAACAATGGACTCAATTTTAGACAATGCAATGGAGGTACGACTCGGTGGTGAATATAAAATCAAACAATTTGCAATTCGTGGTGGTTATCGTTTTGAGCAAAGTCCATATAAAATTGACCAAGCATTTGGTGATTTAACAGGTTATTCTGGTGGAATTGGCTATACTTTTGGAGAAAACAGAATTGACTTGGCTTATACGCACGAATACAGAAACATGAATCAAGCCTTTTTATCATCAGGAATGACTGATATGGCTAGAATAAATAGAAAAAACAATACAGTAACTGTGAGTTACACTATTAATTTTTAATTAAATAAACCAGAATCTAATTAAGCCATTCCATTATTTGGGATGGTTTTTATTTTTGAATAAATAGAAATAAATAGTGTAATTTTGCACTCCAATTGATATAAAATGAGAACAAAGTCTTTAAAGAAAAACAAAATCAATGTAATAACGCTTGGTTGCTCCAAAAACACTTATGATAGTGAAGTGTTGATGGGACAATTAAAAGCCAGCGGTAAAGACGTAGTTCATGAACAAGAAGGAAATATAGTTGTAATTAATACTTGTGGATTTATAGATAATGCAAAAGCGGAGTCGGTAAATACAATTCTTGAATATGCAGATAAAAAAGAACGAGGAATTGTTGATAAAGTATTCGTTACCGGCTGTTTATCAGAAAGATACAGACCCGATTTAGAGAAAGAAATTCCAAATGTTGACCAATATTTTGGAACTACCGAATTACCTTTATTATTAAAAGCACTTGGAGCCGATTATAAACACGAATTACTTGGAGAACGAATTACGACAACTCCTAAAAATTATGCGTACTTAAAAATTGCCGAAGGTTGCGACAGACCTTGTAGTTTTTGTGCAATTCCTTTAATGAGAGGAAAACATGTTTCTCAACCAATAGAAAAATTAGTAAAAGAAGCGGAAGGTTTAGCCAAAAACGGTGTAAAAGAATTAATTCTTATCGCTCAAGATTTAACTTATTACGGTTTAGATTTATACAAAAAAAGAAATTTAGCTGAATTACTGGAAAACTTAGTGAAAGTGGAAGGAATTGAGTGGATTCGTTTGCATTATGCATTTCCTACTGGTTTTCCAATGGATGTTTTGGAATTAATGAAAAGAGAACCAAAAATTTGTAATTACATAGACATTCCTTTACAGCATATTTCAGATAACATTCTAAAGTCAATGCGCAGAGGAACAACTTATGCAAAAACTACGCAACTTTTAAAAGATTTCCGCGCTGCAGTACCTGAAATGGCAATTAGAACAACATTAATTGTTGGTTATCCGGGTGAAACAGAAGAAGATTTTGAAATTTTGAAAAATTGGGTTCAAGAAATGAAATTTGAAAGATTGGGTTGTTTTGCCTATTCTCATGAAGAAAACACACATGCCTATTTATTGGAAGACGATGTTCCTGAAGAAGTAAAACAAGCACGTGCTATGGAAATTATGGATATTCAATCGCAAATTTCTTGGGATTTAAATCAAGAGAAAATTGGACAAACTTATAAATGTATTATTGATAGAAAAGAAGGTCAATATTTTGTGGGAAGAACCGAATTTGATAGTCCAGATGTCGATAATGAAGTGTTGATTGATGCTTCAAAATTCTATTTAAAAACTGGTGATTTTACTAATATTAAAATTACTGACGCTACAGAATTTGACTTATATGGCGAACCTGAAAACAACTAACATTATGAAAAAAATACTTTTAATTTTATTTTTATCACTATCACTGTTTTCCTTTTCACAAATGGATAGAAGAATTGGAAGAATACCACAATCTACTTCAACCAAAAAGAAAGAAAAAATAGACCCTATTCAACTATCTTTAGAATATTTAAAGAAAGAATTGAATCTAGATTCGTTTCAAGAAGCAGCGACAAAAACCTATTTAGAAGAAAATCAAAAAGAAAAAGAGTATATTTTAACTTTGGATATTATTGATAATGATAAAGTTGAAAAACTTAAAGTTTCTTATGAAAAAATGGACGCTCAAATTGATGCTTTGCTAAATAAAAAACAAAGAGAAGCTTTTATAAAATTAAAAGAAAAAAGAAACGGTAAAGACAAAAAGAATAAAAAAAACAACAAAGAAGAAGAATTAGAAAACCAATAGACATTTTCTAATTCTTTAAATCCTTTTTAAAAAATAACTATTCTTCTACAAAGAAAGTTTATATACTCCTACAAAGGAATATTACCATGTTTCCGTTTTGGTGTATCGACCACTTTGTTTTCAAGCATACTAAAAGCTTTTATTAATTTTCTACGAGTTTGGCTAGGCAAAATTACCTCATCAATAAATCCTCGTTGAGCAGCTGTATAAGGATTGGCAAATAATTCAGCATATTCCGCTTCTTTTTCTGCTAATTTTTGTGCTGGATTTTCAGCTTCATTAATTTCTTTTTTGAAAATAATTTCCGAGGCTCCTTTTGCTCCCATTACTGCAATTTCGGCACTTGGCCATGCAAAATTCATGTCGGCACCAATGTGTTTTGAATTCATTACATCATAAGCACCTCCATAAGCTTTTCTAGTAATTACAGTGATTCTTGGAACAGTTGCTTCACTAAAAGCATATAATAATTTGGCACCATGGACGATAATTCCATTCCATTCTTGATCGGTTCCTGGTAAAAATCCTGGCACATCTTCCAATACTAATAATGGAATATTGAATGCATCACAAAAACGAACAAAACGAGCTGCTTTGGTGGAACTATTTACATCCAAACAACCAGCAAGAACCATGGGTTGATTTGCTACTATTCCGATACTTCTTCCGCCCAAACGAGCGAAACCAACGATGATGTTTTCGGCAAAATCTTTATGAATTTCATAGAAGCTATCTTCGTCAATAATATTTCCAATTACATCGTGCATATCATATGGCTTATTAGCATTATCGGGCATAATTGTATCCAATTTTTCTCGTAGTTCATCCTCAAAAACATAAGGTAATTTTGGAGGAATTTCTCTATTATTTTGAGGCAAATAGCTTAACAAACGTTTAATATCTTCCAAACACTCTACACCATTTGGAGACGTAATATGTGCCACTCCTGATTTTGTGGAATGAGTACTTGCGCCGCCTAATTCTTCTGAGGTTACTTCTTCGTTTGTTACTGTTTTTACAACGTTTGGTCCCGTAACAAACATATAACTATTTCCCTCCACCATCATGGTAAAATCAGTCATCGCTGGTGAATATACAGCACCTCCAGCACATGGCCCCATAATTGCAGAAATTTGTGGAATTACTCCCGAAGATTGCACGTTTCTGTAAAAAATATCAGCATATCCTCCTAGAGAGCGAACACCTTCTTGAATTCTAGCTCCTCCAGAATCATTTAATCCAATCATTGGCGCACCATTTTTAAGTGCCATATCCATTACTTTACAGATTTTCTCCGCATGTGTTTCTGATAATGAACCGCCAAAAACAGTGAAATCTTGAGCAAAAATATAGACTAATCTACCATTTATTGTTCCATATCCCGTTACAACTCCATCACCATAATAAATCTCTTTTTCCATTCCGAAATCGGTTGTTCGATGAGTAACCAGCATTCCAATTTCTTCAAAAGAACCTTCATCCATAAGATATTCAACTCTTTCACGAGCAGTTAATTTCTTTTTAGCATGATGAGCAGCGATTCTTTTTTCTCCACCTCCTATTTTAGCTAAAGCAATTTTATCATGTACTAATTTTATTTTGTCTTGCATTTTTTTAATTCTTTGTTTAGGGTTTTGGTCTTACAACTTAATTCTAAAATCTTACTGCTCTTGATTAGGTAATCGCACGATTTTTTTATCGTCCAAATACTGTTGTAAAGCAATCATCGCTGCAATTTCGGCTTCAGTGTCTAATTTTGCTTTCATCTTTTCAGGATTATAATACGCTTTTACAAAACCAGTATCAAAATCACCAGAACGAAATGCTTCATGCTCCATCACAAATTTCCCAAAGGGTAACGTAGTTGCTACGCCTTCCACATGATAATTATCAATGGCTTTAATCATCAATGCAATGGCCTCTTCTCTTGTTTTCCCATAGGTAACTAATTTAGAAAGCATTGGGTCATAATAAATAGGCACATCCATTCCTTCTGCGATGCCATTATCAACACGAATTCCTTCACCTTCGGGCAATTTATAAGTGTTTAAAAAACCAACGTTTGGCAAAAAATCATTCAGAGCATCTTCGGCATAAACTCGGAGTTCCATGGCATGTCCTTTGATTTTCAAATCTTCTTGTTTCATATCTAAAGCCTCACCTCGAGCGACACGAATTTGCAATTCTACCAAATCTAAACCTGAAATCATTTCAGTTACAGGATGTTCAACTTGCAAACGGGTATTCATTTCTAAAAAATAAAAATTAAGATCAGCATCCATCAAAAACTCGACCGTTCCTGCTCCAAGGTAATCGCACGCACGAGCTACTTTTACGGCAGCTTCTCCCATCTCTTTCCTTTTTTTGGGCGTTAAAATACAAGAAGGTGCTTCTTCCACCACTTTTTGATGACGACGCTGAATACTACACTCTCTTTCAAACACATATAACACATTACCATGACTGTCAGCCATAATTTGAATCTCGATATGTCTTGGTTTTGTTACATATTTTTCAATAAAAACAGCTCCATCACCGAAAGCATTGAGAGCCTCGGAAATTGCTCTATTCATTTGCGATGTGAAATCAGCTTCTTTTTCAACAATTCGCATTCCTTTTCCACCGCCACCAGCGGCAGCTTTAATCAAAATTGGAAATCCGATTTGTGTTGCTATTTTTTTAGCTTCTTCAATATCTGAAATAGCATCTTCTGTTCCAGGAACCATTGGAATATCGTAATCTTTTACAGCTTCTTTAGCGGCTAATTTATTACCCATCATTTCAATAGCTTTGGATTTTGGTCCAATAAAAATAATGTTATTTTTTTCGCAAAGTTCAGCAAATTGAGCATTTTCGCTCAAAAAACCATAGCCCGGATGGACTGCGTCAACGGCTAAATTTTTACAAACTTCAATAATTTTATCGCCTCTTAAGTAGGATTGACTGGAAGCTGCTTCTCCAATCCAAACGGCTTCATCAGCATATTTTACATGCAATGCATTTCTATCCGCAGTAGAATATACTGCAACCGTTTTAATGCCCATTTTTTTGGCAGTTTTCATTACTCTAATGGCAATTTCACCCCGATTGGCAACTAATATTTTTGTTATTTCTTTTATCATTTTATTTTTTTTGACCTCAAATTCACAAATTAATTTAATTATGTAATGTTTCAATTTTTCGAATTATTCTGAAAACTAATAACTGAACATTGAACTCTAATTACTCAAACTCAATTAACAATTGTCCTTTTTCTACTGCATTTCCTTTTTCAACCGCAATTGATTTTATGATTCCATCTCTTGGTGAAAGGAAACTGTTTTCCATTTTCATGGCTTCCAAAATTAATAAAGGTTCATTTTCTTTAACAGTTTGCCCAACTGAAACACTAACCTCAAGTATTAACCCAGGCATTGGTGCTTTAATAGCGTTAACCACTTTTGTTTTACCACGTTCAATTCCTAAATTACTAATTAATTGGTCTAAATCATTTGAAATAGCAACTTCATAAGTATTATTATTTACTTTGATAGTATATGTTTTTGCCAAAAAATTGATAGTGATAATTTCTACTTGGAAAGGTTGATTTTCTTTTAGTACATGAAACTTTGTTTTTCCGTCTCGAACTGCGTCAAGATGTTTAAGTTCGATTTCATCTAATATAAAATGTATTGAATTGTTTACTGAAAGTTTGTATTTTGAAGGCATAATTTTCAATTAAATTGGTTATAAATTTAAGAAAATGAAATCGATTGTGTGGTGTCAAAAATCAATTATCTTTTAATTTTATAAAAAATTATAAAACTAATAGTCCAGAATCTCTTAGTGTAACTATTGGTTTGGAATACCAAAAAAGTTCAAAATCTTGCATGGTTGTTTCAAAATCAGATTTTAATTGACTGAACGTCATTGAAAACGTATTCTCTATCGAAATTTTTTCTAAATTTTTTTTCAACCAAAATGCTTTTTCTGATTCTAGATTTATTTCAATCGTTTTGATTTTTTGATAAAAAGTCATTTTAGTCATTTGCCAAGTCGTTCCTTTTTTTGATTTTGTATAATGCTCTAAAATGGGCTTTCCTCCTATCCAAAATACTTTTGCCGTAGGTTTAACTGAAAAATTAGCTTCTTTTTCTAAACAAGAAATGATAAAATCGGGAGCAATTTTTGTTCTTGGAATTTTAAAATCAAACCAATCTTGCAACTCGTATTCAAAACAAATACCATGCATATAATTGAACAATGATTTCTTTAATCCAAAACTAAATTTTCCATGATTAATACCTGTTTTGTCTTTGAATTCAATATCATTGTTTGCAAAAAGTACCTCTCCAAAGGATGTGTTTTTTGGAATTACTCCAAATTCTTCTGGGTTTAATCCAATTGGTGAATGCGCTGTCATGGCGAACTGATGCCAAAATCCTGATTGTAGAACGCCTACTTCAAATAATTGACGCACCATTTCTAGGCTATCAATCGTTTCTTGAATGGTTTGAGTTGGATAACCATACATCATATAAGCATGCACCATGATTCCAGACTCGGTTAAGTTGCGAGTTACATGTGCCACTTGCTCGACAGTTACTCCTTTTTTGATTAATTCCAATAATCTATCCGAGGCAACTTCCAATCCTCCAGAAACGGCTATGCATCCTGATTCTTTTAAAAGAACACACAAATCATGAGTAAAACTTTTTTCAAATCGAATGTTGGTCCACCAGGTAACTATTAATTTTCTTCGGATAATTTCTAAAGCAACTTCACGCATTAATGCTGGCGGTGCTGCTTCATCTACAAAATGAAATCCGTTTTCACCAGTTTGTGCTATCAATTCTTCCATCCTATTGACCAATGTTTTGGCTGCAATAGGTTCATAGAGTTTTATATAATCTAACGAAATGTCACAAAAAGTACATTTTCCCCAATAGCAACCGTGCGCCATGGTGAGTTTGTTCCATCGTCCGTCGCTCCATAAACTATGCATTGGATTAGCTATTTCTATTACTGAAATGTATTGGTCTAATAATAAATCGGAGTAATCAGGTGTTCCAATTTCGCTTTGTTTGTAGTCGTTTTTTGTAGAATTATTTTTATAAATTACTTCATTATTTTCAAGGAGAAATGTTCTTTTAAATTCAGATTTTGAAGCACTTTGACTACTCTCAGTGAGACATACATTTTGATTCAATAATTCTACTGGAAGCTCACCGTCATCTAAGGTTATGAAATCAAAAAATTCGAAAACCCGTTTGTCTTTTAGACTTCTAAGTTCTGTGTTTGGAAAACCACCACCCATTGCTATTTTTATTGTTGGATGATATTTTTTAATCCATTGTGCGCAACGGAATGCACTGTATAAATTTCCTGGAAATGGAACGGAAAGTAATACTAATTTGGGGCGTACTTCTTCTATTCTTTCCTTTAGAATTTTTAAAGTAATCCCATCTATATAAGTAAAATCTTCTTGTAGTTTTGAGTATAATTCATCAAAGGAATTGGCACTTCTTCCTAAACGCTCTGCATACCGACTAAAACCGAAGTTTTCATCGACTATTTCCACTATGAAATCGGAAAGGTCTTCTAGATATAAAGTTGCAAAATGTTTGGCTTTATCTTGCATCCCCATGATTCCGAATGCCCATTCCATATCGTCTAATTGGTTAAATCTTGATGATTCTGGAAGAAAATTTCTACTGCAAATTTGCCTAGCCAACGATGGATTTTTTCCTTGAAGAAATGTAATTACATTGTCAATGGTTTTGATGTATTCCTCGCGTAAACTATATATTCTTTGGGAGTTGGAAGTTGTAGTGTTGGCATCTATGCTACCCTCGATGTGACAAAAAACATTGTTTAGTCCTTCTTTTGAGAAAAGTTGGAGAATGACTTCTATTCCCAAATCCATTTGAAACGAATCGATTTGCTTGGTATTTAGAAAACCTTTCAAATATGCCGTTGCTGGATAAGGCGTATTGAGTTGTGTGAACGGTGGTGTTATTAGAAGAATGTCTTTCATTTTAGTAGAAGAAAAACAAAAGTAAGCTATTTAAAAAAAGAGATTCTATTTATTTTTCCATTTTTTTACGTTCTAAATAATATTCCATAAACTTTTTCCCGTATAGTGTTTTTGCTACTCGTGGAGTCATTGTTTTTTGGATGGTGTCGAGAAATTTGAAATTGATATCATAAATTTCGGCTAAGGTTACATAAGGAGCAACTTCGGCATCAGGATGATTAACAGCAAAATTAGCAGTATATAAATATTTGCTCCTTTTTATTGCGTCTTGTTTTTTTTGAATTTCTTCAATTTCTTTACTATTTTTATTCTTTAATGCTTCAAATCGTTTTGTTATTAAGTCTAAATCTTTATCAACATAACGCGATATTACTTTTTTATATTCGTCATAAAGTTCTTGATTTTTTGAACCTGTGATTTTGACATCAGCAGTAAAAAAATCTAAAGAGGTTTCTATGTTCATTTTTCCTGGTTCGGCAAAAAAAGGTATGTTGTTATCGAGCGAATTTGTTACTCCACGGTCTAAAAACAAGTACAACATTTCTGGAGAATCTAAATCAAATTCACTTTTAAAATTTGAATCACCACTAATAGTAATAGAATCAATTGGTATTAAAATGGTGTCTTTTATTCGTTGGATGTATAGCTTTCCTTCTTTTAATCCTTTGATATTTCCTGTGAGTACAAAGTTTTTGGTTGAAGGCGCTTCTTCTTTGCAAGAAATTATAAAAATTACAATGATTAGAGATAAAACAATTTTACGCATTTTGATGAATTTTGTGCAATACTACTAAAAAAAATCCTCAAAATTGAACATGCCCCAAAAAGTTAGACACTATTTGGGGCATTTTTTATGGAAAGAAAAGTAAAGTATGATTATCCTTTTAACCAAGCTTGATTTAATTTTGCTTTTGACTCATCAATTAGTTTATAGGCATCAATTTCTTCCATTGTTAACTTAACTTTTCCGTTGATGGTTTGTTCTTTTCCATCTCTTTTTATTTTAACTGAAATGGCATCATCTTGGTTCCAATTTTGACTTTCCATTACCATTTCGTATATGTTATCGAGGTTATAATTGACATTATTGATTGCTAAAATGATATCGTCAGGTTTGATGTCTAAATTCTTGAAAAAATCATTTAATTCTAAATTAGTGGCTACTGCAATTTCTTTTGTAGCAGGATTTACCTTAATATAAGGTGTTTGCTCTTTCAAAAAAGGATTGGCAGGAACACTATTTTTTCCTTTTCCGACACCCATTTTGGTAAAATACAATTCGTAATCTATCGGTGTTGTTCCTGAAACATGGGTTATTAAAAATTGTCCAACTTCGGGGTAAGTTAATGATGTTATTTTGGCAAAAAGTTCGTCATCATTAAAAGGCTTGTTTACACCGTATTCCTTGGATAGTTTTTTCATTAAATCGAGAATTCCTCTTTCACCATTGCTTTTTTCGCGAATGATGATGTCGATACACATTCCGATTAATGCGCCTTTTTCATATACGTTTAAATATTGGTCTTTGTATGGTTTTACAAGCACGTTTTTACTCATTTCGGTAAATGACATGGTGTCGTCAAATCTTGATGCATTGCTTATTTTACCCAACATTCTTTGATAGAATTCGTCTTGATCAATTAGACCTTGATTAATTTGGAAGAGGTTGGCGAAATATTCGGTAACGCCTTCATACATCCAAAGGTGTTCAGACATTTTAGGGTTATTGTAATCAAAATATTGAATTTCTTTAGAGTGAATACTTAATGGAGTTACAATATGGAAAAACTCATGTGAAACCACGTCAATAATTTGTTTGCCCAGCATATCTGCTGGCATTTCTTCTGGAAAAACAACGCTTGTACACGTATGATGTTCTAGAGCACCATATCCTTTGGCGTCGCGTTTATTCGATTCAGATAAATAGAGTAAAACGGTATATTTTTTGTTATCGTTTATTGGTCCTAAAAAAGTTTTTTGGGCACGCATCATTTTTTCTAAATCGGGTAACAATGATTTGGCAGTATGCACTCCATTTGGCGAATAAACGCTGAACAGAATTTCCATTCCATCAAAGGTAAATGTTTCTGAATTCGATTTACAATACATGATTGGATTGTCAGTCAAATCGAAATAACGTTCTACGTTGAATACATCAATTGTTGGGCTTTTATCTGCATCGTTTAGGGATGTTGACCCAACTAGATCTGATGGATGATTGATGGTTACGCTATATTTTACATCAGGATTTCCATCGAAATATCCAATAAAACAATGGTTATTTAGCATGAAATTTTTACCTTTTAAAATATTGGAACCAGCAGGAGAGAAAATTTCTTCTTTGCCAAAACCTCTACCGGTTTCGGTGTCATAAGTGTCGTTTACGAAATATACAATTTGCGAAAGTGTCTTTGCATTGCTGATTTTCCAAGTATTGTCGTCGGTTTTTTCAACTTTTAATTCTTTTTTATTGGTATCAAAAGCTTTTAATTCGTCGATATATCTTCCATAATTATCAGCTGAATAGGTTCCTGGAACTGTCTTTGGAATTTGAAAAATGATTTCTTCTTTGGTTGTTTTTTGTGGAATCATTACCACTTTTACTCTATCGTCTTCAATCGTATTGAGATCAATTATTGCTTTTACTGGAGTTGCATTTTGTTTGTTTTGAGCAAATACAATAACATTCCAATTAAGCACGATTAATAAAGCAGTTACAATATGTTTTTTCATTTTAAATTAATTTTTCAAATAAGTAAACAAAAATAACTATTCGTTACAATTGATTTTAATTTTAAGAAAGGATTAACTAAAAAATCTATCGTTTAGAAATTTTATTCTGGGTAATTTGTCTTTGTAATCTACTTTTAAAACGACCAAAGGTATTCACACGTAACTTTGCATGTTTTGATTCTCTGCCTTGAACTCTTTTTCGCCAAAGTTTGAAACTTGAAAGTTTCATTTCTCTCCGCATTATTTCGATAGTTTGTTGTTCTGAGATACCAAACTGAAAAGTAATAGCATCAAAAGTGGTTCTGTCTTCCCATGCCATTTCGATAATTCGATCTATTTCAACTTCAGTAAAAACTTTTTTATGCATTAAACAAAAGTCGGAATTAAATAAAAAAACTCTTGTTGAACAAGAGTTAATTTTTAATCAAATTTATTTTTTATATAATATTTTCCTTCTAAATCTTCATCAAAATCATCAAATTTTGGTTTTATTTTTGGTTTATTTCCTTGGGCTTTCTTTTTCCAAAGTTCAAATTTATCTTTAGTCAAGCGTTTTTTTAGAATCTCGATTACTTCATTTTCGTTTATTCCAAATTCTGCTTTTATTGTCTCAAAAGGTTTTTTTTCCTCTTGTGCCATTGTTACAACCCGTTCTATTTGTTCGTTGTCTAGTGTTACTTGTCTACTTTTTTTCATTTCTGTAAAAGCAATTTTATTTTTAATTAATTTAACAAGTCAATATTAAGAAAAAAAATAATTGGTTCACAAAATTTAATGTAATTTTTATACTTAATGGATTGTATTTTTATTTTTTTGAAATGGAATTCGCAACAGATTAGTTAACCTATTGTGCTCTTCGGGCTTCATGTGTGTGTCAACTCCATAAATTAGTTTTTCTCTATCCAAAGTCATATAAGTACCAAAAAGTCTATCCCAAATTGAAAAAATATTACCATAATTACAATCCGTATATGGCAAAACATAATGATGATGTACTTTGTGCATGTCGGGAGAAACTATGAAATAACTCAAAAAAACATCCAGCCTTTTTGGTAAAACAATATTCGCATGATTGAATTGTGTTGCCACTACGGACAACGTTTGATATAGAAAAACCATCCACATAGGTGCGCCAACTATAAACACTCCAACGATGGTAAAAACAAATCGTAAAACACTTTCGCCTGGATGATGACGATTGGCAGTTGTAATATCAATCCATGTATCGGTATGATGTATAAGGTGAAATCGCCATAAAAATTTGACTTTATGTTCTATTAAATGTACTAAATATGCACCTATTAAATCTAAAAGCAACAAGCCTACAATAGCGAAAAACCATGGATTCATTGTTGGTAACCAATTCAAAATTCCAAATTGAGTTTCGGTTGTCCAATTGGCCGTTTTGAATATAAATACTGCCAAAGCAAAATTTACAATAACAGTTGTTAGCGTAAAAAATATATTAATTCGAGCATGTTGCCATTTGTTATAGTTGAATTTGATAAATGGAATGGCTGATTCTATCAACCAAAAAAAAGTAATTCCACCTGCTAGAATTATTGCACGGTGAGATGAAGGAATGGATGAAAAATAAGAAATAATAACATTCATAAGTTATAACTTTATTTCAGAATTCTAAAGGTAAGATTTATTCGTGAACCAATAGATTTTGCTGTTTTAGGAATTTGATGTTTCCAAAAATGTTGAGTTTCTCCTTTCATAACCAACAAACTTCCATGTTCGAGATTGATTTTTAACATTTGGTCATTGATTAGATTATGTTTCAAATGAAACATCCGTTCAGCACCTAAACTCACTGAAGCTAGTATTGGGTTTATCCCCAATTCTTTTTCATTATCGGCATGCCAACCATTGCTGTCCTTTCCATCACGATAATAATTCAATAAAACAGTTGTAAATTTTTCATGGCATATTTTTTCTACCTCTTCTTTAATAAAAGTTAAGACAGCAATCCAAGGATTTGGCTGCATTATGATATTAGAGTAGCTATATTGTTTTCCATCGTTACCAAAAAGTGATGTCAATCTAGGTTGTGGATGTGTTTTTCCAAAAACAGTAATCATATCCTGCTGCCATGGAATTTCGTTTTTTAAGGTTTCAAAAAGTTTATTTGCTTGTATTTCATCGAAAAATTGACCATAATATTCTACTTCCGCATTTGGAATATCGAAAATTAATTTATCTTTTGGAAAAAGTGAATTCATATTATAAAAATACAGAAAAAAAATTCAGAAATAATATTCTTTTTTCTTTAAATGAATATATAAATACTAATTTATTCTTCTGTTTTTTGCAAAAGCATTTTATAGATCAAACCACCAACAATAGCCCCTGCAATTGGTGCCAACCAAAATAACCATAATTGTGATAACGATTCTCCTTGTGCAAATAGTGCTTGCGATGTAGAACGAGCTGGATTTACAGAAGTATTGGTTATGGGAATACTAATCAAATGAATTAATGTTAATGCTAACCCGATTGCAATTCCAGCAAATTTTCCATTAGCAAATTTATCGGTTGCTCCTAAAATTACTATTAAAAAGAACATTGTCAATACAAATTCAGCAGTAAAGGCAGCCCACATTGAATAACCATCAGGAGAAAATGTGCCATAACCGTTAGTGGCAAATGCACCAGCCTTCGTATTGTCGATTACAAAACCTTCTTTTCCTGCAAGTATATAAAATAATGTTCCTGCACCACAAATTGCTCCAAGACATTGAGAAACAATGTAAGAAACTAACTCTTTAGCCGAAAATCTTCCTCCAGCCCATAACCCGAAAGAAACTGCGGGATTAAAATGACCGCCTGAAATGTGACCAACAGCATAAACCATTGTCAAAACGGTAAGTCCAAATGCCAAAGCAACACCTGCAAATCCAATGCCTAAATCGGGAAATCCAGCAGCAAAAAGTGCACTACCACAACCTCCAAAAACAAGCCAAAAGGTTCCAAAAAATTCTGCGAATAGTTTTTTCATAATTATTGATTAATAGTTGATTATCAAATTTATGAAAATAATTGAGAAATGTTATTTTTTTTTAAAATTTAAGTTCATAATCACAATAGCTGTAAGTATCAACAAAATTCCAAACCATTGTATGAACAACACTTCTTCGTGCAATAAAAAATATGCCATTGTTACAGAAACTGGCAATTCAAGAGAGGCAACAATACTTCCTAAACCAATTCCAGTATGCGGAAAACCTGAATTCAACAAAATTGGCGGAATTATGGTACCAAAAAGTGCAATTAAAATTCCCCATCTGTAGAAAATATCAAAATTGAATGGTGTTTTTTGAGTTAAAAAAGCAAAAATAAAAACGACAACAATACCCCCCAAAAGCATATATAAACTGCGCTGCAACGAAGAAATTGAAAGTGCCACTTTATTAGCGGCAAACATTGTTGTGGTAAAAGAAGCTGCTGCAAGCAATCCTAAAACAATGCCTCGCCAGTCTAAAGTAACAGTATTAGCAATCACATTTGTGGCAAGCAATGTTCCAATTAAAACAATAAATACCGAAAATAATTTAATTTTCGATGGACTCTTTTTTTCTAAAATTGCTTCAAGCAAAACGCCCATCCAAACTGTTTGCATTAGCAATACAATTCCAATGGAAACAGGAATATATTTTACCGCTAAATAATAAAAAATACTAGTCAAACCTGTTGAAGTACCTACCAACATGAGTTTTTTAATATCAGTCGCACTAGCTTTAACAACCTGATTTTTTTTTCTATTTTTTTGAAAAAAGTTTAATAATAGTACTACAAATATTCCAATTACAAATTGTGCTACAATAACTTCTGCTGGCGTATAATGCAATCCTTGTGAACTTACATCTGAGTAAGCCAATTTGACAAAAGTGGCAAGCATACCGTAGCTTGAAGCTCCTAATGCTACCAATAAAACTCCTTTTAATACCTTATTTCCAAACATTTTTATTTTTTTAAAAAGCCGACAAAGATAACCAATTCTAAAGTTCTTTTTAGAAAAATAAATTAATAAAAAAAACCATCACATTTCTGTGATGGTTTTACAATTGAGCCGGCAGAGGGACTCGAACCCACGACCTGCTGATTACAAATCAGCTGCTCTAGCCAACTGAGCTATGCTGGCATCTCAATTCGAGTGCAAATATATTTTTAGAAATTTAAAATCCAAAACTTTTTTACACTTTTTTTTCTTTACAGTGCGTTTATTTTTTCAACCAATTGACTAGCAACTTGTTCTAATTCTACATTTATTTGCTTAAAATGAGCTTTTTTATTCTCAACATTTTTTGCATTTACTTTAGTAATCAAAGCATCAAATGAAGTAATAGCTTCATCAATAATAGCATTCGTTTTTTCTGTTGGTTTCCCTTCAGTAGTCAATTCGTGGATATAAACTGCTTCAATAATATCTCCTAAAACGAAATTAATATCTTTTTTTAAATTCTTTACACTTGGCATTTTCTCTTATTTTTAAAATTTGGTGCAAAATTACACTAATTCTTTTGAAAACAAACTAAGAAATATAAATTTCTAGTAATGAAGCTTTACCAGAAAAAGAATAAACATTCATTTCTGCTGGAATAAGTACCGTATCGCCTTTTCTGTAATTGTATTTTTGATTCTGAAACTCTAACACAAATTCGCCATCTACACACATATATACGCAGAAAGAATCTTTGGTTCTTTGTACAGAATAATTTCCTTTAAGAGGAATATAATGAGTAGTAAAATAATCGCATCGCACGACTTCATTCGATTTGTTTTCGATTTTTAAATATTCCTTTTGGGCTTTAATTTTATTATAATTAATTGCATCCAAAGCTAAATCAACATGTAATTCGCGTTTATTTCCATTTGAATCTACCCTATCAAAATCATATAGACGATAGGTAATATCAGAGGTTTGTTGAATTTCTGCAATAATTGTTCCTGCGCCAATAGCATGTACGGTTCCGGTTTCTAAAAAGAAAACATCACCTTGATTTACTTTTTTTGTTTCCAAAATAGTGAGCAAAGTGTTTTCTTTTAGATTTTTTAAGTATTCGTCTTGAGAGGATTTTTCTGTGAAACCTACTATCAATCTTGCATCTTCATCGGCTTGCATCACATACCACATTTCGGTTTTGCCAAAAGAATTGTGTCTTTTCTTTGCTAATTCGTCATTTGGATGCACTTGTATGGACAAATCTTCACGTGCATCTAAAAATTTAAACAACAATGGAAACTGAACCCCAAATTGTTTTACGACTTTTTCGCCTAATATTTCAGTTGGAAACTCGTTTATGATTTCATTTAAAGTTTTTCCCTTAAAATCGCCGTTAGCAATGATACTTACATCATTTTCTACTGTAGAAATTTCCCAACTTTCGCCTGTAAAATCAGATGTTATGGGTTTGTTTAAAAAAGTATTTAGTTTTTTTCCGCCCCAAATTCGTTCTTTCAAAATGGGTAAAAATTGCAATGGGTAAAAAATATTCTTCATAATGCAAACTTACATTCTTTTGAGAATTTCGAGTGCTTTTTCGATGTGAATTTTACCCGACATACTATTGAAAACCAATAGCAACATTCCGTTTTTGTCCACAAAGTAAGTAACTCTTCCTGGAATTAGCCCTAATAAATCATTGGGAACTCCAAAAAGTTTGCGTAATTTTTTGGAAGAATCGGAGAGTAAAATAAAAGGTAATTTATGCTTTTCAGAAAATTGTTGATGGGAATCAATTGTATCGCTACTTACTCCTATTACTTCTGCGCCAAGTGCTTTAAAATCTTCGTAATTATCTCTAAAACTACAAGCTTGTTCGGTGCAAACACGAGTATCATTCTTTGGATAAAAATAAATAACTAGAGTTTTTTTTCCTAAATAGTCTTTGCTATCAAAATCATTTCCATAATTATCTTTTGCAGTAAAATTTGGAACAATATCGCCAATTTGTAAAGCCATTTTAATTTCCTTTATAGGTTACAAAATTTCTTGGAGTTTCAAAAAGCGTAACTTCTAAATCTTTTTTATCATCAATAAAAATTCTGAGTTTGTTCCAAATAACAACTGCAATATTTTCAGCCGTTGGATTTAAATCTTTAAAATCAGGAACGTCTAAATTTAAGTTTTTGTGATCAAAAGCATTTTCAATATGCTCTTTTATCAAGTCGGAAAGGATTTTTACATCAATAACAAAACCTGTTTCTTGATCAATTTCTCCAGTAACAGAAACGATAAGCTCATAGTTATGACCATGATAATTGGGATTGTTACATTTTCCAAAAACTGTATCATTTTTTTCCATCGACCAATCTTTACGATACAAGCGGTGTGCAGCATTGAAATGTGCTTTTCTAGATACAGTTACTTTCATTTTTTTCTATTTCTGGATTAAAAGTTTTTGTTCTTAAAGGATTAAAAGAGTTTAAAGCTATCTTCAATTTAATCACAATTATATTTTTTACTTTTTGATTTATTTACAATTTATGCTCTTCTAGATAGTGATAGAATTTATCAAAAATAATCTTGAACCAGACAGTATATAAGCCTGGATTTTGAATCATATCTTCTTTGACTGCTTCAATTTTCATCCATTTCCAACTTTCAACTTCATCTGAATTAATCATCGGTTCGTCATTGTAATAACCAATCATTACGTGGTCCAACTCATGTTCTGTTAATCCATTATCAAACGGTGCTTTATAGATAAAATGAAACAATTCTTTAAGGTTCGTTTTGAAACCCATTTCTTCAAATAATCGTCTTGTTCCTGCTTGAATATTGGTTTCACCATCGCGCTGATGACTACAACAAGTATTTGTCCACAATAATGGCGAATGGTATTTTTGATGTGCGCGTTGTTGCAACATCAATTCGTTATCTTTATTTAGAATAAAAACTGAAAACGCTCTGTGTAAAACCGCTTTTTCATGCGCTTCTAGTTTATTCATCAACCCAATTGGTTCATCTTTTTCGTTGACTAAAATTACTTGTTCCTCTTTCATGATTTTTAATGATGCTCAAAAATACGAAAAAAATCAAGTGCTGATAATTATACCGCTAGAACAACCGTTAAACTTTCCTTAAAACCACCATATTTGTAAACTATCTAACAATTATTCACGTATATCAATAGTAACTTTGTAACTCAAAAAATTAATTATGAAAAAGATTATCACCATAAAACACTTAATTTTACTATCGATTCTATTCACGCTTCAAGCCTGTGGACAATCTACTAAAAAAAACGCAAACATTATAAAGGATGAAACTATGCAAAACGTAATCAAAAAACCTGGAAATCCCTATTATTCTAATACTGACACAAAAAAATTAAACGTATCGAATGAAGAATGGAAAAAAATTCTGCCTCCCGATTTGTACGCTGTAGCTAGAGAAGCTGATACTGAAAGAGCTTTTACCGGAACCATGTGGAATGACGAAACTAAAGGAACTTACTACTGTGCTGTTTGCGGTTATAAATTATTTGAAGCCGAACAAAAATTTACAAGTAGCTGCGGTTGGCCAAGTTTTTTTGAACAAGATAACAAAGAAAGTATCACTTTCAAAGCAGACAACAGCTATGGAATGGTTAGAACCGAAGCACTTTGTGGTAGATGCAACAGTCATTTAGGACATTTGTTTGACGATGGACCAGCACCAACTGGAAAACGCTATTGCATGAATGCTATTTCATTAGATTTTGTTCCTTATAAAGTAGCCACAAAAACTTCCAACAATACCGAAAAAATTGTTTTAGGAGGAGGTTGTTTTTGGTGTGTAGAGGCGGTTTATGAAAATTTAGACGGTGTTGAAAAAGTGGTTTCGGGGTATGCCGGTGGAAACGTTTCCAATCCAAGTTATGAAGAAGTTTCATCAGGAAGAACAGGTGCTGCAGAAGTAATTGAAATTACCTTCGACAAATCTAAAACCAATTTGGATGAAATATTTCAAGTTTTTTTTACCGTTCACGACCCAACAACATTAAACCGACAAGGTGCTGATGTTGGCACACAATACCGCTCAGTAATTTTCTATACTAATGAGGAAGAGAAAAAAGCAGCCCAAAGCATAATTTCAGAATTAAATCAAAAGGTTTTTGACGGCAAGATTGTTACTACTATAGAAAAGTTAGACAAGTTTTACCCTGCGGAGAGTTATCATCAAAATTATTATGAACAAAACAAAAGCAAAGGTTATTGCCAAATGGTGATTCAACCGAAAATTGAAAAGTTTGAAAAAGTATTTAAAGATCGATTGAAAAAGAAGTAACTATCATTAAAAATATACTCTTAAAAAAACATTTGGAGTAAAACCCAATGAGTAATAATCTTGTTTTACAAACCGTTCATTAGTAAAGTCTGAAAAACTTGTGTATTTTCTTTCGTATTCTCTACTTATCAAACTTTTTCTGTTGTATATATTATAAATTGAAAAACCAGTTTTAAAATTCAATTTTTTGGTTGAAAATTTATAATCCATAGAAATATCCATCCTGTGATAATCATTTAAATTATCAGCATTATACGTATTAGAATTAGAATCGATAATACTATAAGGTTTACCCGAATGCCAAAACCAACCTAAAGCCATTGAAAAACTATTCCAATTTTTTAAACAAGTTATATTTACGGCATGTTTAATATTCGCATTTGAAGGAAAAAAATTAAAGCTATTAAGATTCTCAAATCTATTTTGTGAATCTTGATAAGAATAAGTAAACGAAGTTCTTATAGATTTTGTTTCTTTTTGTAAAAAAACATCAAATCCTTTAGTAAATCCATTTCCTCGGTTGGTTTGATTTTGATTTTGATTGAATATTCCAAAATTAAAACTTGTTATACCATCAATATTCTTGTAATAAGCATCCAAATCTATCAACCAATTAGCCTTTTTATAAATAAATCCTGCAGAATATTGACTGGCTTTTTGAATTGGATATTTATCGCTTCCGCCAAGTACCCAAACATAATTTTCTAGGCTTAAATCATTGGCTACATTTTCTCTAACTTGATTGATTTGCTGGTTCTTTCTCTCGTAAGTTAGCTGAAAAATTAAAACTTTAGAAATGGTATTCTGAATTAGAATTCGCGGTTCAATAGTTTGTTTATCAACTTTAGAAAAATAATTATAGCGTAAACCTATCTGACTATTCCAATTTTTATTGATGATCTTGTAATTTATATAACCCGATGAAACAACTGAGTAAACTCTATTTGAATTAACATCAATTCCAAGATCTTGATTGTATGAATTTAAAAGGTGAGAAACATCATTTCCTGAAATTTGAATTCCATAATCCAAACTAATTTTATCATTAATAATTGAGTTAAAATCAATATCAATACCCGAATTTATGATTCGATTTAGTTTTTTGAATGCTTCAAAATTTTTAGTAGTTGTATAATCATTTCGTTTCAAATATTGGAAATCATATTTTGAGAAATAAATATTAGTTTTATGCTGAAAAGAATTAGAATACTTTTTTATCCAATTGATACTTAATCCATTATTTAATATTTTCATCTCTTGATTTGAAATACTATCTTGATTGATCTTATAATTATAATTCAAATTATTATCTATTGATATTCCAGAGATTGTAAAAATGGACTTTTCGTTTGGCTTATAAATCAATTTCAAAGTATAATCGGAAAACTGAAATTTATTACTATTGTTAAATGATTTAAAATCAGTATTTTGAAATACTTTATTGGCTAGTTGATTAAAAGTATATGATTGCACTAATTCTGTAAATGATTTTCTTGCTGAGAGTTGAATGTCTAATTTTTCTTTTACCAAAGGTGTTTGAAAAAACAAGTCAGCATTCAAACCATTTATTCCAGCAATAGTCTTTGTTTTTTTTTGAAGTTCGTTGGATGTTTCTAATTCTATTACGCTAGAAATTCGCTCTCCGTATTTTGAGTTAGTACCTTTATTATAAAAACTAACTTTTTCAACAATAGTAGGATTTACACCTGAAATCATCCCGAATAAATGACCTGGATGAAAAAGTCTAATTCCATCTAACATAAGTAAGTTTTGGTCAGGTGTTCCACCTCGAACGTATAATCCAGTTGCGGTTTCATTAGGACTTTTTACTCCAGGAAGTTGTTGCAATGATAAAAAAACATCGGCATCAGTAACACCAGGAAGAATTTCTGTTTTTCGTGGAAATAAAATATATTTTTCTTTATTTTTTTTTATGCCTTTAACTAAAAAAGATTCAATCAGAATTTCATCCAACTGAATCATTTTATTTACTTCAATAGTATCTTTAAAAATAGAATAATATCGATCTGATAATTTAGCTATTTTGAGTTTAGTTTGCGTTTCAATTTCTAAATTTACTTCCTCTAAAGAATACTTTTTTTTATTGAGATAAATTATTTTTTCTTTGATAATGCTATCAACATAAGAGTATTTTATTTCAAAGTCTTCTTCAAGTTTATCGATAACTTTTTCAAGAATTTGCTGTTTAAATTCTAATGATACTTTTTTTTGAGAAAAAACAATATTCGAATAAAACAGAATAAAAATTAAAAGTAAAATTCTATTCATTATATACTCTAATTTTTCGAGAATTAATTTTATTGATTTTTAAATTTAATGGAATACAAACTGATTTTAGTGCTGTGTCAAGGTTTTCATTTGTGATTGTACCGGTAAATTTGATAGAATCAATAGTCTTTGGAAAATCTATTTGAACATTGTATTGATTTCTTATTTTTTCGAATACTTGTTTTATGGGTGTGTTTTTGAAACTAGTTTCGAAGCCAATCCAAGTTGGTTCGTTTTCTAAACTTGATGCCCAATTTTCAGTACTATTTTTATTAAATCTAATAATTTCACCTTTTGTCAATATAAATTGTTCTTTATTAAATGACACTCTAACTTTACCCTCATAGCACATCACTTCAAAGAAATCATCATCACTTGAGTTTACATTAAACTTCGTGCCTAATACTTCTACTGTTCCGTATTTTGTATTTACAGTAAATTTACTTCCTTTTTGCACTTGAAAGTAAGCTTCACCTTGTAGAAATAAATTTCTATTAAAACGGAAAAAATTAGAATATTCGATTGTTGATTTGGTATTTAAAATTACTTTAGAATTATCTAGTAATACGATAGATTGTTTTTGTCCAAAATCTGTTTCAAAACTATTCTTTTGAGAAAAATATAAATAAGTAGATACTAAAAGCAATAAAGAAGCTGCTATTGATACAAATTTCCAAATCGGAATAACTTTTACACTAGTTTCTTTAGCTTTTGAAATTTTTGACTTGATTGCATCATAACTTTTCTCAGTTTGTAAATCTTCAAGTGTATAGTTTTCAAGTGCATCTTTTATCTTTTGATAAGCCAAAAAATCTTCCTCTGAAACATGTTGCTTCAATTCATCATTGGTTAGTTTATTTTCAAACCAGTCTAATACATATGTTTTATTTTCATCCATGCTACACAATCATATATTTTTGACAACATCTCTAAGCGATTCTAGTGCCAGTTTCATCCTTTTTTCAACTGCCTTAACCGATAAGTCAAGTTGTTCAGCAATTTCTTTATAGGTTTGATTTTCAAATCTATTTAATAAAAAAACCTCTCTTTGTTTTTGGGGTAAATTATTAATTGCTTTTTCTAATCTGATTTTAAATTCATTTTCTTCCAAAAGAAATTGAGGCGACTCTTTGTCGCTTGATTTTGAAACAAAATTTATTTCATAATTGGCTACAATTTTTTGATGTTTTATTTGATTTAAAGATAACCTAATCGCTGTTGTAAATAAAAAACTTTTTGCTTGTTCCTTTTTCAATATTTTGCAATTTTCCCATAATTTTACAAATGCATTTTGGGCAATATCTTCAGCGAGTTCAAAGTTTTTATATCTAAAAATCAAAAAATTTCGCAATACTTTAAAATAAGAATCAAAAACCAACTTGAAAGCTGATTCTTCACACAAGCATTTTTCTGTATTCTTATTTTCTATATTCATAATTTATAAAGTACCACATACTTTATAAATTAGTATGTGGTACATTAATTAATTTAACCTATTTTTTAGATAATTAATTGCAATTATTACTTATTGCCGCTTCAAACCCAGCTTGACTAGTAATCGTCATTGTATTTCCAGCTGGTGTTCCGTTTAAAAACGAAACTGTTATAGGATATACAAATGCTGGTATATTTGATTGTGCAGGAAACCAGTATTGTAACAATTGACCATTAGTTGAAACATCTACTATTGCTCCTTGATGTTGAATTTGAACTGGATAATTTACATTAAAACATGTACCTAAAGCAGCACCAAAGTTGATAGTATTTACTGGATCATCACAAGTTATAAAATCTGAAGTAGTATAGCCAGCACACTCAGCCTGACATGCATTGTCAAAAGTTAGAGTTATAAAATTAACTGGATCATTTACACAAACAGGATCATAAACTGCAGGACAAATACAACCATTTTGTATGTCACATTGAGATAAAACGTCTGCTAGTTCATATAAATTATTAATTACTACATCTTGTCCATTTCCTGTCAAAGAAATAGGGTAAACAAAATCTACTACATAATTATTTCCATCAGTAATGACAGTATAAAATTCTTGTTGATTATTAATTACAACAGTTTGATTATTTTCTGTGATTAACGAAAATGGATAAACTATATCATAGCAATCAAAAATATAAAAATCATCAGAAACTGTATTATAACCACAGTTATCGATTAATAGATAAAAATCATCTTCATTGCTAATGGTTAGTATTTCACCTTCTTGCTGTACCTGAAAAGGAAAAGCAATTCCTTCTAGATATAAACTTGCATTTTCTTGAGTTAGCAAACTTAAAAGACCATCAAAACTAGTAACCGTAACTTGTGTTCCATTATTATATGACAAAGTTATTGGATACACAAAATTAAAACACATTGCTTGGTCTTCTGCATTTCTTCCCGAAATGTTATTGTCTTTTTTAATTTTGCCTAAAGTGGCTCTTAAAGAAATACTTTTTTCTGCTGTTTTTTGCTCATTTACAGGATTGTTGTCTGAACAAGAATAGATAGTCATTGTTAAAATTGCAACGAATGCAACTAAGAATTTAAATTTTTTCATATTATTCTTTTTTAAGTTTGTTCTACTAAGACAACTCAAAATTAGATTACCCTACTTTTTTTTAAAATAAAAATGAACAGTAATTTATTTTGAGATACTTTCAGCAATTTTCAAAGCACATTTTTCGCCATCAATGGCGGCTGAAATGATTCCTCCTGCAAAACCAGCACCTTCGCCACATGGATACAATCCTTTGATTTGTGGATGTTCCAAAGAAAAATCATCTCTTGGAATTCTAACGGGAGAAGATGTTCTGCTTTCGGGTGCATGCAATATAGCTTCGTTAGTAAAATAACCTTTCATGCTTTTGCCAAATTCTTGGAAACCTTCACGCATAATTTGGGTTAAAAAATTAGGAAATACATCTCCTAATTCTACCGAAGTAGTTCCCGGAACATAAGAGGTTTTCGGTATATCTGAAGAAATTTTCTGGCATGAAAAATCAACTAATCGTTGTGCCGGTACTTTTTGAGTTTTGCCAGCCATTTGCCATGCATTTTGTTCAATATTTTTCTGAAATTCCATTCCGGCTAGTGCGCCAAATTTGGCAAATGGTTTAAAATCTTCCAATTTTAATTCGACTACAATTCCCGAATTGGCAGTAACTTGATCACGCTTTGATGGCGACCAGCCGTTGGTAACTACTTCACCAGGACTTGTAGCGCAAGGAGCAATCACACCGCCAGGACACATGCAAAACGAATACATACCACGACCATTGACCTGTTTTACAATCGAATACGGCGCAGGCGGAAGAAATTCGCCTCGATAATCACAACTGTATTGAATTTTGTCAATCAACTCTTGTGGATGTTCTGCTCGAACGCCTAGCGCGAAAGGTTTGGCTTCTATTACTATTTTTTTTCGGTCTAATAATTCAAAAATATCTCGTGCCGAATGACCTGTAGCTAAAATTAATTTATTGGCTGGTATTATATCGTCATTTTGGGTTACTACGCCTTGAATTTCGTTATTTGAAATCACAAAATCGGTGACACGAGTTTCAAACAACACTTTGCCGCCACATTCGATGATTTTCTCTCGAATATCTTGAATGATTTGTGGTAATTTATTGGTTCCAATATGCGGATGCGCTTCTACCAAAATTTCCGAAGTTGCTCCAAAACCGACTAATAATCTTAAAATCCTATCTACATCACCACGTTTTTTTGAACGTGTATAGAGTTTTCCATCAGAATAAGTTCCTGCACCGCCTTCACCAAAACAATAATTAGAATCTTCGTTGACAATATGCTCAACATTTATTGCTTTCAAATCTCTACGACGACCACGAACATCTTTGCCACGTTCGATGACTATTGGTTTTAATCCTAACTCAATCAATTGCAACGCTGCAAAAAGGCCGGCTGGTCCTGCACCAACAATGATTACTTCTTGCGCATTGGATACGTTTTTATATTCGGGTAATTGAAAATTATTTTCTTCAAAATCTTCTCCAACAAAATATACTTTAGCTTTGATGTTAACTTTTATTGCTTTTTGACGCGCATCGATTGAGCGTTTTAAAACAACGGTTTTCTGAATATCTTTTGGAGAAATTTGAAATTGTTTTGCCACGTGTTGGTTGAGCAAATTTTCATTGGCTGCAACTTCGGGAGAAACTTGAAACTGGTATTCGCGTGGCATTTTTTTTTGTTTTTCAGATTATAGAAATCTTTTTCAGCGAACAAAAATAGTTATTTGATTTTACTTTTTTCTTCAAATGTTCTTAAAGCAAAAGAAGCTAACCAATGTTCGCCTTCATAATTTCCATCAACAACGGATGGTAATGAAAATTGGAAATGATAATCGGCTACTTTTTTAAGATGTGAAAACGCATTTGGATATTGATTTACTAAATGATAAAAATTCCATGCACGACTGAAATTCAAACCGTCAAGATGCACCAAATGTCCGTCGGTTCTATCAGAAACTTTGGCAACTTCCCAATTGAAATTTTTCACAAATAATTGTGGTGTAAAATCTTTTACCCATTTTAGAAACTCATTTTTAGGCAATATGCGTTCCATAATAGCCATTTCTTCTAAACAAGGCGAAAGAAAATCGGTGCCACTTGGTTCCCAACTCATAGGACAATTTTTATCGGAATTAAATAATCGTTTGGCATTGGACTTTATACTGTTTTGGAAGTTTTCATCTTTAGAATAGACCGCATAATCCCAAGCCATCGTTAATCCGAAAGCAGTATTTGCATGTGTGCCAACCCGAATTGGATACAATAATTTGGGTAAAAACTCAATGTATCTTTCGATGATTAAATCGGATAATGGTTTTAAATTTTGGGCTAGTTCTTTTGCAAAAGATTCGTTTGAAGTTTCCAATTCGAGTTGCAATTTCAATAACCAATTCCAGCCATAGGTTCGTTCAAAAGATTTTTCGTGTGTTTTGTTGAGATAATTAATTTCCGTTTGAATGTTTTCTTTGGATAGATTGATTTGAAGTTTCTTGATGATTTCTTCTTTGTTTTCAAGATTTGGAAATTTATTCAATAAAAAAACCAAACTCCAATGACCGTGAACCGAGGAATGCCAGTCGAAGCAACCATAGAAAGCGGGATGCAACACTTTTGGCGACTGTATCTCGGTGCTGTCTATGAGCAATTGACTTAGTTTATTGGGATATTCTTGTTGCAAACACTTAATGGGTAAAGTTGCTAGATGGTTGGCTTGTGAAAGTGTTAATTCTTGTGAAAAACAGGAAGTTGTTATTAATAGAAAAATTGAAGTAATTATTTTCATAATTTGGTTTTCACAAATTTACGAAAACTTATCTTTGTATGATAAATCAAAAATATGTCAAGAAAAATAAAATTGATTTGGGATTTTCGTGGTGAATCTGCTGCAAAAATTGCCGAGCATCATGAAAAGCATTTAAAAGAATACATCGAAATTAAAAAACTTGAAGAAAAAATTACTGGTTTTGAAGTTATTTCAGAATTGTATGCAATAGCTTTTATGGTAGTTAAAGAAGAAAACATGATTCAAGTTCGTGATGCTTTGAAACCACACAGAGGAGAAGTTTATCAGAAATAAAAAACAATAAAAAAATTCCAAATTCCAATAGATTATGATTGGAATTTGGAATTTATTTTTTGGAATTTCTTTTAATTTGCTACTTCGCTAATGAATTTTATTCGCATTAATCGAAGTTCCTCAATATCATAATCGCCATCAAATTCTTTTAAGGCGTTTTCAATATTATCCGATTCGGATTCCATGAAATACTCATGAATTTCCTCTTGTTGATCTTCGTCAAGTACCTCGTTTATCCAATAACTGATGTTTAATTTTGTTCCAGAATATACTATTTGCTCCATTTCTTTAAGCAAAGCTTCCATGTTCATTCCTTTAGCTTTGGCAATGTCTTCTAAAGATAATTTTCTATCAATATTTTGAATGATATATAATTTATTGGCAGAATTTGCTCCAGTAGATTTCACTACTAAATCGTCAGGTCTAACAATATCGTTATCGTTTACATAGCGAGCTATAAGTTCTATAAATTCTTTTCCATATTTTTTAGCTTTTCCTTCTCCAACACCGTGAATATTGAATAATTCTTCAATTGATATTGGATACTTTAGAGCCATATCTTCTAAAGAAGGATCTTGAAAAACTACAAATGGTGGAACACCTAACTTTTTCGCAACTTTTTTTCGCAAATCACGAAGCATATTCATCAGCACTTCATCTGCTGTTCCTGTTGATTTTGCTGCTGTTACTATTGCATCATCTTCTGCTTCGTTGTATTCATGGTCTTCAGACATCATGAAAGATCTTGGGTTTTTTATAAAATCCAATCCTTTTTGTGAAATTTTAAGAATTCCATAGGTTTCAATATCTTTAGTCAATAGACCATCCACTAAAACTTGACGAATTAATGCCATCCAATAGCGTTCTTCCTGATCAACTCCGCAACCAAAAAAACTTTGAGCATCAGTTCTGTGCGCTTTTATAGTGGCATTTACACGACCAATTAATGTGAAAACAATTTCTTTTGATTTGTATAAATGTTTGGTGTCACGAACAACTTCTAATAGTTTTTTAACATTGTTTTGAGCTTCAACTTTCGTTTTTGGATTACGAACATTATCATCCATATCGGCACCTTCACCAGTTTCACTATCAAATTCTTCACCAAAATAATGCAATAGAAATTTACGTCTCGACATGGAAGTTTCTGCATAAGCAACTACTTCTTGCAATAATGCAAACCCAATTTCTTGCTCAGCTACTGGTTTTCCCGACATGAATTTTTCTAATTTTTCTACGTCTTTATAGGAGTAGTATGCCAAACAATGACCTTCTCCTCCATCTCGACCAGCACGACCAGTTTCTTGATAATAACTTTCTAAAGATTTTGGAATATCATGATGAATTACAAAACGTACGTCTGGTTTGTCAATTCCCATTCCAAAAGCAATGGTTGCAACTACAACGTCAACATCTTCCATCAAAAACATGTCTTGGTGTTTCGCTCTAGTTTTAGCATCCAATCCTGCATGATAAGGTACCGCAGAAATTCCATTTACTTGTAAAACTCCTGCAATTTCTTCTACTTTTTTACGACTTAAACAGTATATAATTCCAGATTTTCCTTTGTGTTGTTTGATAAAACGTATAATATCGGATTCAATATTTTTAGTTTTTGTACGCACTTCATAAAATAAATTCGGACGATTGAAAGATGCTTTAAAAGTTTTTGCATCACTCATATCCAAATTTTTCAAAATATCTTCTTGTACTTTTGGTGTAGCGGTTGCAGTTAATCCAATAACTGGAACATCGCCTAAATGCTTAATTATGGTTTTCAAATTTCTATACTCTGGCCTAAAATCATGTCCCCATTCAGAAATACAATGTGCTTCATCAATGGCAACAAAAGAAATTGGAACAGATTTTAAAAATTGAACATATTCTTCTTTTGTTAACGATTCAGGAGCTACGTATAACAATTTTGTAATTCCAGAAGTAATGTCTTTTTTTACTTGATTTATTTCGGTTTTCGTCAATGATGAATTTAAAACATGTGCAATTCCTGCTTCAGAAGACAAACTTCTGATGGCATCCACTTGGTTTTTCATCAAAGCAATAAGAGGAGAAACAACAATTGCTGTTCCTTCTTCAATTAATGCTGGCAATTGATAACAAAGTGATTTTCCTCCGCCAGTTGGCATTATAACAAAGGTATTTTCTTTTTGAACAATACTTTTTATAACTTTTTCTTGCAGTCCTTTAAACTGTGAAAAACCAAAATATTTTTTTAATTCTTTATGAATGTCAATTTCGTTAGAATTCATTCTTATCTTACTAGTTATTTATTTAAATTTGCATCCATAAAGATAACATAATCTTTTATACATACAAACATAAAAATAACACAAAATTGATTGAATCAAAAAAAATTCTCGCAACTGCCAAAAAAACAATACTTTCAGAGAGTCATGCTATCGCAAAACTAGTTGATTTTTTAGACGAAAATTTTGTTAATGCAGTAGAAATCATCTATAAATCTAAAGGAAGACTAGTCGTTACTGGTATTGGAAAAAGTGCCATTATTGCTCAAAAAATTGTTGCAACTCTCAATTCCACTGGAACACCTTCTCTTTTTCTTCATGCTTCAGAAGCTATTCACGGCGATTTAGGAATGGTACAACGAGATGATGTTGTGATTTGTATCTCAAAAAGTGGTAATAGTCCCGAAATAAAAGTTTTAGTTCCTTTATTAAAACGTTTTGGCAACAAATTAATAGCGATTACAGGAAATACTACTTCTTTTTTAGGTAAAGAATCGGATTTTGTATTGAATACTTATGTTGAAACAGAAGCTTGTCCTAATAATTTAGCACCTACTAATAGCACTACTGCTCAATTAGTTATTGGTGATGCTATTGCTGTTTGTTTGATGGAAATGGAAAATTTTACGGCAGAAGATTTTGCAAAATACCATCCAGGTGGTGCTTTAGGCAAAAAATTGTTGCTTAGAGTTGGAAATATGTTAGAAACTAGTCATAAACCAATTGTTGCACCTGATTCTAGTATAAAAAATGTAATTGTTGAAATTTCTGAAAAAAGACTTGGTGTTACTGCTGTAGTTGAAAATGAAAAAGTTATTGGAATAATTACAGATGGTGACATTAGAAGAATGTTGAATAAGACAGAAAATATTTCAGGATTAACAGCAAAAGACATTATGTCAATTAATCCTAAAACTATAAAATCAACAGATTTAGTTAGCGATGCTTTAAACATTCTTGAAGATTTTTCGATTACACAATTGGTTGTGGTTGATAACAATGAATATAAAGGTGTACTACATTTGCACGATATTTTAAAAGAAGGTATTGTATAATGGCAAAAAATAAAAAACCTGTCAATGAAATGTCTTTCTTAGACCATTTAGAAGATTTAAGATGGTTGTTAGTAAGAAGCTCTGCAGTAATTGTCTTTATGGCAATAGTTACTTATTTTTTTAGCGATTATATCTTTGACCAAATCATTTTTGGACCCACAAGAACTGATTTTGTTACTTATCGTTTTTTTTGTGATGTAGCTCACAGATTAGGAATGACTGGAGATATTTGTGTCAATGAACTTCCATTTGTTATTCAAAATACTTCGATGGAAGGACAAGTAAATATTTTTATTTGGACATGTATTACTGCTGGGTTTATTCTTGCTGTACCTTATATACTATATGAAGTTTGGAAATTTATTAGTCCAGCATTGTATAATAAAGAAAAACAAAATGCCTCACTTTTTATAGTGGCTTCCTCATTACTTTTCTTTCTAGGAGTTTTATTTGGCTATTTTTTAATTGTACCGCTTTCTGTGAATTTTGTAGCAACATTTTCCATCAGTAGTGTTGTAAAAAACGAATTCAACTTGGAATCATATATCGGAATGATTAAAACTTCAGTAATTGCAGCAGGATTATTTTTTGAATTACCAATCATCATCTATTTTCTTTCTAAACTTGGAATGGTAACCCCCGATTTTTTAAGAAAATATAGAAAATATGCTATTATAATTGTATTAATAGTGGCAGCAATAGTAACACCTCCAGATGTAGTTAGTCAAATTTCAGTATCCATTCCGATGTTGATTATTTATGAAGCAAGTATTTTCATTTCAGTTTTTGTGTATAAAAATAAATTAAAAAATGGTTGATTTAGTAAAAGAGTTCAATGATTATCGGTCTAAAATGAACGATAAATTATTAGCAGACAACAATTTAGTAATCAAAAGAATTTTTAATCTTGACACTAATGCTTATGCAGAAGGAGCTTTAGATGTGAAAACAAAAGAATTGTTAGGATTAGTAGCATCAGCAGTTTTAAGGTGTGATGATTGCATAAAGTATCATTTGGAAACTGCATATAAAAATGGAGTTTCTAAAACAGAAATGATGGAAACAATGGGAATTGCCACTTTAGTTGGCGGAACTATTGTAATTCCACATTTAAGAAGAGCATACGAGTTTTGGGAAGCCTTGGAGGAAAATGGTCAGTAAAAAAGTTTTCAGTTGACAGTATGTTTGAGGTTAGTTAACTTTTCAGCGAAATATTTGTTAATTGATTGAAATAGTTTGTTGTTAATGTTTTACTTTGTCCATATTTTGTAATACGAATATTTAAAATCTTATATCTAAAATGAAATTAAGAGCCGAAAATTTAGTTAAAACCTACAAAAAAAGAAGTGTTGTAAAAGGAATTTCCGTGGAAGTAAACCAAGGAGAAATTGTAGGTTTACTTGGTCCAAATGGTGCAGGAAAAACAACTTCTTTTTATATGATAGTAGGTTTGGTAAAACCAAATTCTGGAAATATTTACTTAGATGACATGAATATTACTGATTTTCCAATGTACAAACGTGCACAATATGGAATCGGATATTTGGCACAAGAAGCATCAGTTTTTAGAAAATTAAGTATTGAAGATAATATATTGAGTGTATTGCAATTGACCAAACTTTCAAAAGAACAACAAATTGCAAAAATGGAAAGTTTGATTGATGAATTTAGTTTAGAACACATTCGTACCAATCGTGGCGATTTACTTTCTGGTGGAGAACGTCGTAGAACAGAAATTGCGCGTGCTTTAGCAACCGATCCAAAATTTATACTTCTAGACGAACCATTTGCAGGAGTTGACCCAGTAGCCGTAGAAGACATTCAGCGTATTGTAGCACAATTGAAAAATAAAAACATCGGCATCTTGATTACCGACCACAATGTTCAGGAAACACTTGCCATTACTGATAAAACCTATTTAATGTTTGAAGGTGGGATTCTAAAAGCTGGTGTACCGGAAGAATTGGTAGAAGATGAAATGGTAAGAAGAGTTTACCTTGGTCAAAACTTTGAACTTCGAAAAAAGAAATTGGAATTTTAGAAATGCCAACCAACCACCAACAGGAAGAACTTTGGAGAAAAGATGCTAAAAATTGGAAATTAGGATTGTTTTACCATAATAAAGCAGACCAAAGAATCATTGTTGAAAAAAGAAATCCTGCTTTTGGAATCACTTTTAATTTTGCTCACGGAAAAACATATCTCTATTTACTTGGAATGCTCTTGTTTTTTGGATTTATCGTTTTTGTAATTACCTATTTTGGAAAATAATCACTTTGATTTAGTAAACTGCTTGAGCATTATTGGTGTTCCATTGAAAATATTCAAATCCACATTTTCATAAATCCCTTCCACAACTGCTTTCTCTGTAAACTGCCAAAACAACCAATCGTCTTTAATGTTTTCTTCAAAAAAATTATAATTGGCAATCCAAAAAGAATATTCTGAAAATTCATCTCTCAAAAAATCAGAATAATAACGCTCACCAGAATAAATTATAGGCTTAATTTTATAATGTGATTCTACTCTATCCAACCAACGCTTTAAACCAATTTTTAATTTTGCAATAGATTGACTTTCGGGCATTTGCTCAATATCAAGAATTGGTGGTAAATCGCCTTTTTGAAGCGAAACGGTTCTGATAAAATTATCAGCTTGTGCAATCGAATTCTCATTTGGACGATAATAATGATAAGCACCACGAATTAAATGATGTTTCTTGGTAGAATTCCAGTTGGTTTTAAACCGAGAATCTACTTTGTCTTTTCCAGCTGTAGCCCTAATAAACACAAAATGTAGCGGAAACTTATGTTCCACTGAATCAATTTCTTTCCAGTTTATTTCTCCTTGGTATTCGGATACATCAAAGCCAAAAGTTTTATCCTCATGTTTTGTCAATACCTGATGAATTCTGGCTTGAGCAACTTTATCAATGGTTGTTCCAGAGTTTCTTTTTGAATTTATATAAAAAGAAATAGCATCTCGATAATGGTAAGCCATTATAGAAAATAAAATCAAAACGAGTACTAAAATTGATTTTCCTAAAGGAAATTTTGCTTTAGGTTTGATTGCATTTTTACGTCTAAAAGATGGCTTTTTTACTTTAGCTTTTGCCATTGAATTGAAAAATTAAACGCTTTTTTTAGTAAAGAAATTGTTTAAAACCGACAATAACACATACAAAAGAATAATCATCGGAACAGCTAAAACGTGGAAAATAAAAAGCAATACTATCGATAGAATCAAGAAGAAAATTTGAAGTTTGTATTTAGCAAGGCTAAAGTTCTTAATTTTTAACGAAAACAATGGAATTTCGGCGTTCATTACATAAAAACTCAAAAGACACATAGCAATCAAAATCCAATTATTAAAAACAACACCATTAAAATTTTCATCAAAAAAAGAAGCATTCACTAGTGGTAAACTTCCAAAAAACAATGCGTTTGCTGGAGTAGGTAAACCAATAAAACTTTCTGACTGTCGAGTATCAATATTGAATTTTGCCAATCGGTAACAAGCACCAAGTGTAATTACAAATCCAAAATAAGGAAACAAACTTAAAGCACCGAATGAATCGTTATCACGCATCATTTGAAACATTACAAAACCTGGAACAACGCCACTTGTTACCATATCTGCAAGTGAATCCAGTTGAACGCCTAATGGACCAGCTACATCGAATTTACGAGCAAAAAAACCATCAAAAAAATCAAAGAAAATACCTAAACAAACAAAGTAAAATGCTAATTCGAAGTTAAATTCTGCTACAAAAACCAAAGCAACGCAACCACTAAACAAATTAAGCATCGTAAACATATTGGGAATCTGCGCTTTGATGTTCATGTTGAAAGATTTTTATTTTTAAAATTTTTACAAATTTAATACAATATGTTTACCCTTTCTGCGTTTTATATTAGAGATTTTTATATGATATTTGTAAAAAGAAAAATTGCATTGAAAAAAAGACTTCCATTATTGCTATTGTTTTTTAGCGTATTAACTCATGCTCAGTCTATTAGAAAGTATTCTAATGAATTTATGAATATAGGAGTTGATGCTGCTGCGCTTGGAATGTCAAATGCAGTTACAGCTTCTACTAATAATGTAAATTCAGGATATTGGAATCCAGCGGGTTTACTTTCCATTGAAGATTCGGAAGCATCGTTGATGCACGCAAGTTATTTTGCCAATATTGCACAATATGACTATGCTGCTTATGCTAAGAAAATTGACGATAGAAGTGCTTGGGGAATTTCTCTAATTCGTTTTGGTGTAGATGATATTTTAAACACTACCCAACTTATAGACAGCCAGGGTAATATTGATTACAACAGAATCAGCCTTTTTTCAACGGCCGATTATGGAATGACTTTTTCTTATGCCAGAAAATCACAATTAAAAGAAATTCAATATGGTATAAATGCTAAAGTTATTCGAAGAATAATTGGAGATTTTGCCAGTTCTTGGGGATTTGGAATTGATGCTGGAATTAAATTTGAACGCGATAGTTGGAAGTTTGGTGTGATGCTTCGCGATATAACGACGACCTACAATATTTGGAATATTGATGAAGAGAAATACAATCAAATCAAAGATGCAGTAGCAGGTCAAAATCAGGAAGCTCCCGAAAGTACTGAAATTACAGCTCCAAAAGCACAACTTGGTATTGCGAAATTATTTGAATTTCATTATGATTATACTCTTTTGGCCGCGGTAAATCTTAACATGCAATTTGCCCGAACCAATGATGTTTTCGCTTCAGAAGCAGTAAGTATTGATCCAGCCGTTGGTTTTGAATTTGGTTACACGGATTTGGTTTTTCTTCGTGCTGGAGTTGGAAATTTTCAAAACGTGGAACAAATTGATGGTTCTAAAAAAATAAATTTTCAACCTAACATTGGATTAGGTTTTAAATATAAAGGCATTCAAATTGATTATGCCTTAACCGATTTAAGCGACCAAAGTGCTGCTTTATATTCTAATATCTTTTCAGTAAAAGTAGATTTAAGTATTTTTAGATAACTTCATTATGAAAAAAAAAATATTTCTTTTATTTCTATTTTTATGTAGCGCATTTTCTTTTTCGCAAAATCCTCAACTTTCTGAAAATACTCAAATCAGCATTTTAACATGTGGTCGTGGAGAAGAATTATATTCAACGTTTGGTCATACTGCATTGCGAATTAAAGACGAAACAAATCAATTGGATATTGTTTACAACTACGGAATGTTTGATTTTAGGACTGAAAATTTTTATTTAAAATTTGTAAAAGGTGATTTACAATACTTTATGAACGTTACATCGTTTGATGATTTTATCCTTGAATATCAAATGGATAAAAGAGAAGTTGTTGAACAAACATTAGATTTATCGATTACAAAAAAACAAGAACTTTTCAATCTATTAAATAATAATTTATTTTCAACCGAAAAATATTATACCTACAAATTTATTGATAGAAACTGTACTACGATGGTTGCCAATAAATTAAATGAAATTTATAAAGAAATCCATTTTGAAAAAGTAGATGACAAAACTATTAGCTATCGTAAACTTTTGTACCCCTATTTTGATAATTATTTTTGGTATAAACTAGGGATTAATATCGTTTTTGGGTTGAAAACAGACACCGACGCTGAGAAACTTTTTTTACCAAAAGAACTTTTAAACAGTATTGATAAAGCTAAAATTAATGGAAAATTGATAGTTTTATCTAAAAACACTATCGTTAAGGGAGAAACCGTTCAACCAAAATTTTCTTTTTTGAATAGTATCTATGTTATTATTATAAGTTTATTAATTTTAATATTACTAAACTCTAAAATTCTATTTAAGACTTACCTATTTATAAATGGTTTATTGGGATTACTTCTTTGTTTAATTGGTTTCTATTCGCAACATCAAGAAGTATTATGGAATTACAATGCCTTGTTATTTAACCCTTTATTCATTTTAATACCTTTCATTAATAGAAATTTATCGAGAAAAATCACATTAACTTCTTTATTATTGTTGCTTATTTATTGCATGGCAATGCTTACTAAGCCACATTTAATAATTATGTTGCCTTTTATTATTACAAACTTATATATTTTGATAAAATTGAACGGAAGAAACCCTATTCAATTATTGACCTCTATAAAAAAGAACCGTGCTTAAGGTTTTAAAGATAATGTTGAAATCTAGAAATAAACTTCGGTGTTTGATATAATATAAATCATATTGAAGTTTTATCAAACTATCATCAATGGTCTCACCATAAGAATAATTTACTTGTGCCCATCCAGTTAACCCTGGTTTTATTACATGTCTAGTTTCATAAAAAGGCATTCTTTCTGCAATTTCTTTCACAAATATTGGTCGTTCAGGTCGAGGTCCAATGACTGCCATTTCGCCTTTAAAGATATTGATAAATTGTGGAAATTCATCAATTCTTGATTTTCTAAGTATTTTTCCAAATGGTGTAATTCTCGAGTCATTGGAAGTCGCAAAAACAGCACCTTGTTGTTCTGCGTTTTTAACCATCGTTCTAAATTTTACAATATTGAACACCTTTCCATTTTTTCCGACACGCTCTTGCTTGTAAAAAAGTTTTCCTTTATTCCAAAAAGCATTGCAAACAATAACGAAAGGTATTAAAGCTATCCCAACTGCCAATCCTATTAGTGATAGCAGTATTTCTAAGAACCTAACAACCAATAAGTAAAGGTGATTTTGATTGCTTCTGCTAAATGGAAAATACCTATAGAAATCTCTAGAAACATATTGCACAGGAATTCGTTGCGTAATACTTTCATAAACTTGAGTATATTCCCTAATTATAAATCCATTTTCTAAAATTGTAATCAATTGATTGTAAAGTTCAACTGTTATGCCGTCTGTTTTTTGAGAAGCAACTACAATTTCTGAAATTGAATTTTTACTAACAAAGTTTCTAAGATTACTGATTGGAATATTTTTTATCAAAATAGTGTCATTTCTATCGGAATTACTATCAGAATTTACAAATCCTAAAACTTTATAATGAGGATCAACACTTTCTAATCCGTTTACCAATTCTTGTACTTGGTCTTGATCACAAACCAAAATTACTTTTTTAACAAAACGATTGGAGGCAAAAAAACGAACATAAATCATTCGCCAAATAAAAAGTGCGCCAAATATAGCTAAGAAAAAAATTAAAATCTGAATACGATTTGATGGTAGAACAGGTGTATAAATTGGTGTTAATAAATACAATAAAACCGTGGTAGAACTTGTGAGAATGCTACTTTTAATAATTTGAAATTGATTACTGGCTACTTGTAGATTATACATTTCAAAAACAGATCCAATAAAAAGAAGGTATATTCCAAGAACAATCGTCCAATAGAAATTTGTAGTTGAAATGTTGAAATAATCAAATTTAAAAATTAAGCTAACGAAGTACAAAGACAAAAAGACAGAAAGCACATCAAACAATCTTAATAATATTTTTCGTTCAGAAATTTCAAAATGTATCTCTTTTTTTTTCATATTAAAAATATTATTCGCAAGTTAGCAAATATTGTTATTTATTCTAATAATTCCATCCAATCCTTTTTAATTATTTCCCAATCAAAGGTTTTAACTACTTCATAAGCAGTTGCAATTACTTTTTTTGCATGATTTTTATCCATAAATATTTTGTCAACATTATTGACCATTCCATCTAAATCATCATCATCACTCAGATAACCTGTTTTATAATGTTCTAATAAATAGGGTATTCCGCCAACATTTGTTGAAACAATTGGAAATCCTAATGCCATAGCTTCAATAACACTAATTGGTGTATTATCAAAATGCGTAGTGTTTATAAAAACATTATGGTTTTCTGATAAAGTTATCCATTCCTCTTTTGACAACTTACCTGTAATAGTAACGTTAACATTATTTTCTTCAGCAAATCTAATTGTTTCTTCATAGCTTTCGTCTTTTTTTGGACCTATCATGCATAAAGAAGCATTAGGATATTTTTTTTTAAGTTTAATTATTACTTTAACGGCTAGAATTGGATTATAAATTTTAGCAAAAGACCTAACCCACAAAAGTTTTGGGTAATCAATAGTTTTTTCAACAAATGGATAATTTTTAATTTCAATTGTATTTGGAATATAAGTCAAATTATTAAAGCCAACTTTTTTAAAGGCTTCATATAAATAATAAGAAGGTGCGATATTTGTATAGGCATTTTTAAAAATTAATTTGCTTAAATATGGACTTCTATTAATTCTATTTGGTAAATCACCACCATGAAGCTTTGGTATGTATTTAATTTTTAATATTCTACACAATTGAGAAATTATTATTGCATACCAAAAATTTTTCGTGCTATATGTATCAATCAAAACATAATCCACTTCTCTAGAATGTTTGAAAGTCTTAAAAATCATATCTATCATTCTAATAAATATATTTTTTTTAGATGATGCATAAAACACTGTATAGCCTTCCAACTCCAAAAACATACCTAAAGTTTCTATAGAAGTTGCTGTATTTCCATGAGATGAAAGTTTGTTACCTATGTATAGTATCTTTTTCATAAAAATAAAGCTTTAATAAAGAGAGCGAATAAACAAATGCTGGCGCAGCAATTCTCATAGCTGCATGATTAATAGTTAGCAACCAAAACCCTAAAAAACAAAAAATAAAAATATGTTGTTTATTGTCAAAATATAGAAAAATAGGTGTTAGAAAAAGAATGAATAATCCCAAAATTCCACATAATCCATGCTCGGCTAACATTCTAGTAATTTCATTATGTGAAGCAATTTTTAGCCCACCTGTTTCAACTTCTCTTATCTCCATTCCTTTTCCTGGACCAACTCCAAATATTGGATGTTCAAGAAATGCATTAAACTCAGATTCAAAAATATCCTCTCTACCAGTTAATTGACTTGATTTAGATTTTCCAACTGCATCTTCGTTTGCATAGCGTTTATTTATTAGCCCATTTGTTTCATTTGTTGTATAAATCCAAGTAAAAGAAAATATTAAAAAAATAGAAAAAATTAAAAAATTTAGTTTCATTTTCCCGCTTGATTTTGTCAATCGATATATGAAAACTAATAATACTATTATCATAAATAATCCTGTAATCATTCCGCCACGTGAAAAAGTCAATAAGCCTCTAAAAGAGATATTAAAAGCTAAAATCAAATTTATCACAAATATCAATTTAGAATTTGATTGAAGTAATAAACGGGATGTAAATATGAACATTCCAAGTCCAAGAATAGTGGAAACTTGATTAGGCCCAAAACCTCCTGAGGTATGCGAATTAGAACCCGTTCCAATCAATATCTCCTTCAAATCAGGTGTATATAAAATCAAGTAAACTGTAGTCGATATTATTGGCAATCCAATCGCAAGTAAAACATTAGACAACTGATTAAAGGATATTTTTCTATTATAACAGTAGATTCCCGAAATCCCTAAACAAATTGGTCCAGAAACATTGAAAAGAATGGTTTTTCGAATATCTGTTGTCAAATTCAAAGTTTCTGTGGCTACTAAAATACCAGGAATAATCAACAATAAAAACAGCCACATTGGTATAGCGTTTTTTGAAAAACCGCTATAATAAAACCCTATAAACATGAAAAGGATAACACCATATTTGGAAAATTCATAAAAAAAGTTTCCATTGGTCATTCTTAATAATACTTCACTCCCAACAATGTATCCAGCAACTAGAAGAATATTATTCTCTCTATTCATAGTCTTTAGCACATAATATAAGCCAAATACTATTATGCAAATAGTGTATAGTTTTGCAAGTGATGGTATTAAGAAAATTATTAAACCAATAAAAACGTGTAAACCAATTAATAAAATATAATTTTTATCTTTAATTTCCATTTATAAAGTTTTAATCCAATTAAAATATTGATTTAAAATAGCTTTTTCAGAATTGTTTAAATCTACGGTAATTTTAAGATTTTCGCCCAAAGAGTCTCTCAATTTTGGATTTTCAATAAGTTTTAAAATTGCAGAATTAAATTTTTCAACATCATTAACAGGAACTAGGATGCCATTTTTATCATTTTTAATAATCAAAGGAATCTCTCCCACTTCTGTTGAAATTACAGGTTTGGATAAAAGCCCAAATTCTAATAATGCAACGGGTAGTCCTTCTGAGCTGGAAGAAAAAACACAAATAGTTGCTTGATTGATTATATTGTAGGTGTCGTTTTTTGAACCATATATATACACTTGGTTATCAAGATTTTCTTGTTGAATAGTGGCTTTAAGCTTTGCAGAATAATCATCTTGAAAATCTTTTCCAACAAGATGAATGGTCCAATCTGGATATGTTTCTTTGAGTTTTTTAGCAACTTGCAGTAAATAAAATTGATTCTTTTGATAACGTAAATTAGCTAAACATAATATTCGTTTTCCTTCCACACCTTTTAGATTTGTTTCACTTTTAATTTCCCTATCAATTGAAGTAAAATTTGGCAAATAAATTACATTTTTACAGTTTAATTCTTTTATTGCCCAATTTTTAAGTTGGTAGTTAACAGTTATTATTCCTTTAAAAAAAAAGGATGCAATTTTTAAAGCAAATGATTTTCTGGAACTTAAAAATTCGCTTAAACCATTATGATCATGCCAAATTATTGCTATCTTAAAATAAACTAATTTTACTAATAAGGCCGTAAAATAAGAACTACTATGTGGTTGTAAATGTGTGATTTTATTTTCTTTACAATATTTCTTTAAGGTTAAAACAGCCTTAAGGTCTATTGTTTTTTTTCTGTTCAAAAAAATGTATGAAACATTTGGATGAATTTGATATTTTAAATTTCCTTCTTTTCGCGTAGCAACGATTCCCGAAAAATCAATATGATTTGCCAGAGCATTTGCATAATTGATGGCCATTTTTTCGGCACCTCCAACATCTAGTGAATCTATAATCTGTGCTATTCTCATCAAATTACTAGTTTTTTAATTTCTGCTTCAAAATAATCTAAAGTGTATTTTCTTGACCAGTTTACTGCATTTTGAATTTTTTCTTGATATAAAATTTCATTTAAAAGAATGTTTTTAATTTCATCACTATCTTTTTCTAAATCCATTGTCAATAAAATTCCTCTTTGACCATTATCCAACATATTTGGAATACACGATACTTTTGTTGCAATTGGCAAACATTTCCAAAACATTCCTTCTGCTAATACTTTTGGCCAACCTTCACTTTTTGATGGTAAAACAACAAAATGACTTTTTTGATATGCCAATTTAATTTCATCTTTATTTTTATTTCCAAATAAGCTAATGAAAGTAGAAAGTTGATTTTTTTGAATATAATCATTTAATTTATCAAATTCCAAACCATTCCCAAAGATGGAAAGAGTTACATTAAAACTCATTCCATGTAATTTTTCAATCAATTGAATTGCATATAATGGATTTTTTCCAGAAGTTAAACTACCAACAAAAATAAAATTTATTACACTGTCAAAGTCTTTTTTTGGAATTTCAACAGCATCAACACCATAGTAACTGGCTGTAAAAAAAGGCTTTATGTTTTTTGAACTGTTTTCCCACTCACCATAAACTAATACGGTCATGTTTTTGGTTATAAACGTATTGTTCAAAATCCATTTTTGTATTCTATAGCTTAAAGGTTGTTTCGCTTTTAAATCCCAATTTCCTGCGTATTTAGCAGTCTTTTTTTTTGAAGGAAAAAAAAGTTGAATTATGCAGCCCAATAAACCCATATTTCCTGGACAACGCAAATGAATATGGTCTGAATGCAACATAGCACTATAAATATTGATTATTATATTAGGCAGTTGAAATAGTGTTTTAAAGACATTCATTACATTTAAGAAATTAAAAGCAGCTACTTTTTTAAAATTGATATTTGATTCCAAATAAAATTCGTCAATAGCCGTTTTATGCTTTAAATTTAATGGAGCAACTACTATTAATTTATCAACATTTTTTAACCAAATATTCATTTCACGAACATAAGGTGAATATGCATAAAATAAATTATTTTGATAACCATGATTTACATGTGTTATAATACAAAAAGTCATAAGTTAAGTACTAATCTTTGGTTTGTTAAAAAATAAACTAAACCAACCTATTGTTCTTCCAATTGATTCGGTAAAAGCTTCTTTTCTTTTAGAAGTGGTAAATATATTGCTAAATCGAGTAAATGTTAATAACAGTATTATTATATTCCATTTTAATATAGATTTAAAAGATGGTTTTGGATATTTAACTCGCCAAACATACCATCCATTTCTAACTACCATTTTACCATATTGATATTTATTTGGTCTTCCTGAATGGTCATGAAAATGATCTAGTTGTGCCTTTGTGTTGACATATAATTTTCCAGTTTTAGAAAGACGTAAAGTAAAATCGGCATCTTCATATAAACCATAACCTTCAAAATAAGTTGAAAATTGAAATTGATTGAAAACGACTTTTTTAAAAGAAGAAACACCTCCCATTAATTGTTCTACTTCATATATTTTTCCTGATGGTGGCAAAAAGCCAATACTTCTACCGTTAGAAAATTCGGGTAAAAAACCTGGTTTTGTATCACTGTCTAAACCTAATTTTTTTCGTAACACAAATCGGCTACCGTCTTTTCTTTTCCAACCATCAAAAAAAAATTCATTCCTTGCTGGAGTATAATTATCTGTTGTTTTCGTCCAAATTACTTCATTGTTAATATAACCTCCAACTCCCAAAGCATTTGGATAAGCAACATAGGTTTTACTAATTTCTTCAAAATAATTTGGTTCCAAAATGGTATCATCATCAAGAAAACATACTATTTCGGATTGACCTGATGTTTTTGAAATTCCGAAATTTCTTTGTTTGGTTAAACCTCTATTTTCTTTTTCTACCAAAAAATAATTCAACTTTTCAAAATAGTTCTGTTCTAAAATTATTTTAGTATCAAGATTTGTAGAACCATCCACAATGATAATCTCGTTTGGATATAGACTTTGATGCTTTACTGATTCTAATAGTTTCAATAAAGGATTAGGGCGCATATATGTACAAATAATTAATGTAAAATTCATTTATGAAGTTCTTTTTCCCAAAGCCAATAAATTTTTGGCATAAAAAACAGATTTATTAAACTGCATCAATCGATAAGGCATCTTAAAAAAACGTAAAAGAATTGCGACCTTAGAACCTTTAAACAAATAGAGGAAAAAATATTTATGCTTAAATTCTTTAACCAAATCTTCTCCAAAATGTTTATAGAAATAATACATAATTGTTGGACTCGGTTTTGGTATAATTTTTTTAACGGGTATGTTTAATTCCCATGGTTGTTGTTTTCTTTTTTTGCCAAGAATTTTTGCTTGACTTCCCCAAAAACGATAGCCACCAATTGGAGGTTTTAAATGCAAATTGGTTGAAAAAGGGTTTTGCAAAACTACAACTCCAATTTTTGTTAGTGAAAGTCCAAAATCATTATCCTCACCATAGCCGCCATCATAATTTACATCGTTACCCACTAATTTTGATACAAACTCTCTTTTAACGCAGTTGTTTGCATTATTATAAAGTTGAGCAGCACCACTTAAATATCTTTTAGTACCAAATTTTCTAAGTTTTTCATCCAAATCATTCAAATCTTGTTTTTGATGGTCTGCTCTAATATCTAATCCATTACAGGCGTCACCATTATAAGTTTGCAAAAAACGAATATGATTTTCAATATAATTATTTGGAACACGAATATCATCATCACCAAAAACAATGTAATCACCAGTAGATAATTCTATTCCTTCATTTCTAGCACGGCAGCTACCTTTTGAAGTTTGCCATTTTACAATTAATTCAAAGGGGTAATTATTTGTATTGTACAAACTTTCATCTCTTTGGTTTTCTGGTGTGGCATCAACTATTACAACTTGAGTAGGTGTATAGGTTTGTTTAGCTAAATCGTTTAATAAATTGAGTGCAAAATCTTGTCGCATCATAGTAGGTATGATGTAACTTACTTTAGGATTTCCTTCAATTTCATTTAGTTCACGCGGATTGACAATCTCATGTTTTGTTCTAAGTGTGAATTTTTTTTTAGCATAAAAATAAGCATTCCATTCGTTAAAATTCCATATTCCTTTTCTATAAATCATAAAAAGAGAATGTTCTTTTTTAAAATTTTTTCTAAAAAAAACATACCTATCTTTTGTTGAAATCTTAATAGGATTAATTTCTTTTTCAGCAAATAATCCTTTTATATATAGCGGAATTGCACCTTGGTAACGCAAACTATTAAAACCAAAATCAAACGCTTTCATCACTGGGTTTTCAATTTCATCATCGAAACCATTTAAGGTTTCCCAAACTGATTTTCGGATAGCAAATTGATTTGGATTTATGCGCCAACTAATACATTGTTCTAATCCATCAAAATCTTTGACAAACCAAAAAAAAGTGGCAGTTTGATATACAATTTCTGGAAAGGCATTTTTATAACCTTGATCTAATGAGCTGTGCCAAATATCGCCAAAACCTTTGGAAAGCTCTTCCAATATTGAAAAATCTGGGTTTCCTGTATATAAAATTATTTCACCCGAATTGGATATAAATTCTTTAAAATTAATCATGTTTTTGATCTAAAACTTTTCTATAAAAATCTTGATTTTTTTTTGCAATTACTTGAAGGCTGAAATTTTCAACAACTTTTTGTTTTGCATTTTGACCCAAAGAATTTCTAAGTTCAAAATTGCTCATTAAATTGAGAATTTTTTCAGCGAATTCGACATGATTTTTTGGATGAACTAAAAAACCATTTTCTTCATTATCAATAATTTCAATTGCCCAACCTATATTTGAGGCTACAACCGCTTTTCCTAATGCCATTGCTTCAATCCATGAAACGGGTAAAGCCTCTGCAAAAGTTGGAAAAACACAAATCGTTGCATCGCAAATGTACTCCTTTATTTTTTCATAAGGAACGCTTCCTAGATAGTCAACATTTTTTAACGCTTCATTACTAAATAGAGTTTGCATCATCGTCCAAGTGGAAGAATTTCCTGAAATAATATCGGAAGCATCTTTTCCAATTAAAACCAGCTTTGCATTTGGGTTGTTTTTATAAACTTCATTAAAAATTAAAGGTAACTCTAGCAAACCTTTTTTCCTTATTAATGTGCCAAAATAAAGAATAATATTATTAGCTGTTTCTGTTTTTGTGTTTGTAAAATGAGAAACATCAATACTATTTGGTATAATAGTAAAATTCTTTTTCAAGTCAAATAATTGATTGGTTAAGGTTGCGGTATATTGACTCACAGAGCGAAATGCACTGGCATTTTGAAGTGCTCTTTTTTCATGGTATTTGTTTAAAAATTTCACTGGCCGATTATCCAAATGACAAAAATAAGTATCTGAACCGTGTAAACAAATTACGACTTTACAATTGGGTTTTATAAATGAAGTAATTCCAAGCCAATCTGGTGCTTCAAGAATCTCAACCTTACTTGTATTTACAAGTTTTTCTATTTTTTTTTGAGTCAAAAAACGCGAAAAACCTTTAAGTTTTACATTTTTTATAAAATGAAATGTTATATCATTTTCATAAAAAGTTTCATCACTTTTTTGACCATAAATGAATAATTCTATTTCGTGACCTAAATCAATTAATCCTTTTGCAAGATTATAAATACTAGTACCTATTCCGCCTGAATTAACAATTTTTGGATGTGGATATTCTGAAGTTAAAAACCCTATTTTCATTTTTATACTATTGGATTTTGAATATAATACAATGACAAATTTTTATCAATAATATTCATTTTAGCAGGTAAAACACTGCTATTATTGTTAACATTTTCGGTTACAACGGTATTTGCACCAATGGTAACATTATTGCCAATAGTTATTTTTCCAAAAACACATGCATTAGGTCCAATAAAGACACTATTGCCTATAATTGGAACACCTTTTTTTTCTCCATAATTATTTATTCCAATTGTAACTCCTTGAGAAATATTACAATTTTCTCCAATGACTGCATCACCATGAATTACTACCTGACCGAAATGACCAATATACATTCCTTTTCCAATTTGAGTTCGATAAGATATATCAAATCCATATTTTATTTTCAGTCTTCTTAACCACAAAAAATAAAAGTAAAAAAACAACCTATTTTTTCTTCTATATTTTTGGGTTAGCCTAAAAATTGTCAAAAATTTTAATCCAGGAATTGGATTTGAAATAAAAACGAAAAAAAGGACTTTGATAGTGATTTTAGAGAAACCATATCTGTTGTAATCTGCTACTAAAAATGGGTTATTCATTTTTATTTATAATTTTAGCAATGGCATTCCAAATTCTTTCAGAAGCTTTTTCTGGTGGATGCTGATTAATTTTTTTGAACCACTTTTTGGCGTTTTCTATTTCCTGAAATGAATTATTAGTGATTATTGTATCAATACAATTATAGATTTCATCAGGCGAATTAATCCAATGAACAACTTCTTTGTTTTGCATTGACCTAAAATGGATAAATTTATAAATTGTATTAACGCTCCAATTGGGCATTACCGAATTTGGAACATCATAATTGATATAACAACAAGTTTTATTGTGCGAAACATAATCAAACACCATAGATGAACCCAAATTTATTACAAATTCGGTATGCAATATTGTATTTACTTGTAATTCTAAATCTTCTTTGGTTGGCAAAATCGTATTCCAGCTTTCATCAATATTTATCCATTTTGGGCTAATTGGTGTAATAACTGATTTATATTTTTCTAAAACAGTGTCAAATCGTGAAGAAAAATCAACAGGACATCTTCTAAATACTATAGAAAGGTTATGTCCGTTTTGATTTAATTTCAAGATAGCTTTTGCTGTATCTTCAAGATATACTGGATCGTTTGGTGAAGTAGTTACATCATCACCTGAGAAGCAAATATATTTTTTTGCAATATCTAATTGATTTTCTAAAAAAAAAGTCTCTTTAGTTTGAAAGATTGAAACGTCAAAATGAGGTTCAAACTGAGTAGTTCCTGTAACAATTATTTGATTTTCATTAATATGCGGATAATAATATCGTAATTGTTCTTTCATAAATTGACTCCAAACAAAGTAAAAATCAGCTTCAATAATTTTTGAAGCTTTTGGTAAATTATCCCATGAGAAAATAAATGTAGCGGTCGGAATACCTAAATCTTGAGCAGCCAAAATTGGTGCAACGCCAAGCATGATTCTCTGATTTGTTGAAAAAACAAAATCTGGTTTCTCTTTTTTTAAGGTTTCTAAGCTATCATAATACAATTTTGTTTTTCGTTCCAGTTTTCCAATTTTAGTTCTAATTTTTTTTAATCCTTTTTCAGAATTATACAATAGAATTAGTGTTTTTACAAAACAATATTTTAAAAAGTGGCTAGTACTATTTTTTTTAAATTTAAATCTATATCCATTATAAATTGGGTCATTAGCTCTTTTAATATTTAGGTTTAATTCAATTTGTGTTAAAGCTCTTTTATATATATCAGTTAATGGGTGAGATTTAGCATAATTAATTTTAATCTCATCATAACCTAATTCAGAAATATCAAAAGGTGTATTATTCCAATAAATAATATCAAAAAAATTTTGAACACCGGTTTTATGAAAACTGGTGTATGCAAAATTGCGAAGTCCAATACCATCAGGAAGTAAAATAAATATTTTATTTTTTTGCATTATGTTATTAATATTTATTTTTATTTAAGCAATAGTGCTGTATTTATCCATTGCCAAATATGAAAACTACTTTGGTTATTTCCTTTAAAAAACAAATCTAATTCAAGTTGAAGTTGTTTTTTATCAAACCAATTATTATTTTTCAACACTTCAATTTCTGAACTGACCCAATCTTTCAAATCATAAGAAAGCCATTCTCTTTGAGGTGTTTGCAGAGGTCTTTTTGGAGCTAAAACTAAATTTTTTTGTAGAAATTTTTCGGCAATTTTGCGGAGCATCCATTTTTGAATTCCTTCTCTAATTTTAAAATTTTGAGGCCTACTAAAAACATATTCAACTAATTGATAATCAAGAAATGGTTCGCGAAGTTCAGTGCCATACATCATAGAAATTCTATCATTAAAACGTAATGCTCTTGGTATTTTTGTTTGAAACAAATCTCGGTATTGAAGGTTTAATAAATCATTTTTAAATGGTTTATTATAGATAATTTTTGAGTATTTCTTTGAAAATTCCAAATCTAAAACATTAGTTCTAAAAGGAGAAGAATTAATACCTTGTATAATATTTTGTGAATTATTTGTATAATAATCGTATCCGGCCCAAGCTTCATCTGATCCTTGACCATCTAACAATACTTTGATCCCTTTTTTACTTGCACTTTGAAAAATTTTAGAATAGGCGATAGTTGGAATTCCTCCATATGGTTCTAACTGGTTTTTTGCAATTTCAGAAGCCAACTTTGGAACTTCTTTAGAATCTAAACTACAAATATTTAAAGCATAAGGCTTATTTTCAAGCATAGATTTTACCCATGGTAATTCGTCATATCGATCATCATTTGTAATAAAAGTAAAAGCTTCAACAGCGGATTTATCTATGTTTTGTTGATCTATTAAAGCTAATAAAGTACTTGAATCTAATCCACCACTAAGATTAAATCCAACTGGCACATCTGCTCTAAAACGCAAATTGATGGCATTAAGCAACAGATTTGTAATATATTCTTCTTCATTTGGTTCGAAATGGTTTTGCAACTTTTCTATTCGTTCTTCAAAGTGATACCATTTTTTAATTTGCAAATGGTTTGTCTTTATCGTTAGGAAATGTCCAGCTTCAAGTTGCTTAATATCTTTCCAAAAAGTTTCATTTGGCAAACCATAACTACCATCTGAAAAGAAGTTTAACCAAACCTCATTGTTGGGTAATTTTGAAACACCTGCTTCAAAAATAGTATTGATTTCAGAAGCAAAATAAAAATTTTTCGAATCTATAAAATAATAAAATGGTTTTACTCCAAATCGGTCGCGCGCAGCAAAAAGGGTTTGATTATTTTTATTCCAAATAGCAAATGAAAACATACCATTTAATTTATCCAAACAATCTTCTCCCCATTCTAAATAAGCATTTAGTAAAACTTCAGTATCCGATTGTGTTCTAAAAAAATATTTTAAGCGAAGTTCACTTTTTAATTCAAGATAATTATAAATTTCACCATTAAATACTACTATAAAGTTTCCGCATTCACTAAAAAAAGGCTGGTTGGCATTATTTGATAAATCAATAATACTCAGCCTATTGTGACCTAAAGCTATTTTTTCTTCTTCGAGATAATAATCGCTAAAATCTGGTCCACGATGACTTTGAGATTTCAACATGTTTATTATTCGTTGTTTATTGGCATTAAATCCTATTATTCCTAAGATTCCACACATATTATAATTGGATTTTTTGAAGTAAATTTTCAGCTTTTATCCAATCATCCATAGTGTCAATATTTACATAATAATCGGGGTTACTTTCAATAAAAGAGATGTTTTTTCCAAAGAAAGTACCTTTTTTAAGAACTGATGTTTTGGTTATATAAATAGAACCATCACGAAAATAAGCCTTTGGTAAATCCTGTCTTCTGGGTATAATATTTTCTTCACCAGTGGCAATTTTTAGGGTTCCATTTGTATTTTCTACAAATGCCCAATGTGGATTATATTCATGTGGAATTTTCAAAACACTTATCAAGCTATCTGAATTGGAAGTAATAAATTTTTGAATTGCAGAATCGACAAATCCTTTTTCTCTAAATGGTGAAGTTGGCTGTAATAAACAAACTGCATCAAAGTAAATATTTTGAGATTCATAAAAATCTATAGCATGTTTCACTACAGAAATTGAAGTAGAATTGTCTTGAGCTAATTCTAAAGGACGAATGAATGGTGGTTTAAATCCCGAAACTTCTGCTGCAATTGCAATTTCTTCATCGTCTGTTGAAACCAGAATCTGAGTAATTAGTTTTGAATTTTTTGCAACATTAATAGAATAATCAATCAAAGGTATATTCCCCAATAATTTTATATTTTTCTTAGGAACACCTTTCGATCCTCCACGAGCAGGAATAACAGCTAAAACCCTCATTAATAAGTTATTGTTTTATGAAATTGAAGTGGTAATTCTTTTAACAATGTTGCAATTTTTTTTCCAGCATTGCCGCCACCATATATGTTAGATTTTTTTCTAATTTCAATTTTTGAAACAGAATCAACAGCACTAATGATTTCGTTTTCGTCATAAGAAACATCGATAACATTTTCGCCTCTATCTCTCTTATTTTGTCGAGAACCAATATTGACAACTGGAACACCAAGATAAGCACATTCTCTGATTCCTACACTTGAGTTTCCAATTAAACAAATAGAACTATCTAATAAATTTAAAAAATCATCACCTTCCATATTTTTGAAAAAATGTACATTTTCTAATTTATATTTTTCACGAAAAGAACGAATTCCTGTTGAAGTTCCATCAGCACCTGCATCTACATTGGGCCAAAACCATAATGTTGGTTTATTTATTTGTTGAATGGCTCTTAATGTTGACTCGATATGTTTTCTTGAATCTTGATATTCATTCGTAACGGGATGTTGCATTACTACCAAATAACCATTTTCTAAATTGGGTAGCGAACCAACACCTCCATATTTTTCATACGGATTAAACGATAACTTTTCTTTTTTTGAAACTTCTTCTGCTATATCAATTGATGGACAACCTGTATTGAAAACCATTTCGGGATTTTCGCCCAGTTGAATTACTCTTTTCTTAGCATTTTCTGAAGCAACAAAATGATAATCGGAAAGTTTTGTAATGGCATGTCGCACTTTTTCATCAATATTGCCTGTTACTTCACCACCTTGAATGTGTGCCAAAGGTATATTCATATAGGAAGCAGCAATTGCTGTTGCCATAGTTTCAAAACGATCAGCAACTGTAACCACAATATCTGGTTTAAGGTTATCAAAAACCGTGGAAAGTTCTAAAATCCCAATTCCTGTTGTTTTGGCAGCTGCAGTTAGGTTTTCGCCTTCTAAAACATTGAAAACTTTAGCTGCAATTTCAAAACCATCTTTAACGATGTAATTCACAGCACTTCCATACCTGTCTAACAATGCAGAAGCAGCAATTATTAATTGCAACTCCAACTCTGGATGATTATTAATTGCTAATAAAACCGTTTTTACACGACTATAAGAAGGTCTTGCCGTGATAACAACAGCTATTTTTCGTTTGTTATTCATTCTAAATCTTCTTCATTTAAAAAATCCCATTGAGATTTGCTGTTTTTTAACTTTTTACCCAAAACATTTTTAAAATCTCTAGCATCTATTCCATATCCTTTGGGTTTTTTACTTTCTAAATCTTCAAAAGTGATTTCATGTCCTTTAGGTAAATCCTTATTTATTGCCAATGATTTTTCAAAAATTGATTTTAATTCTTTAAATTTTTCGTTTTTATTTTTGTTGTTAAAGTGTTTTTTTGCAATATAAATTTCATTTACCGCTTCAACTAATTGTTTGGTTTCTTCTAGGGTTAAAGAAGCTTTGGCATCAGGACCAAAAAGTTCTTTGTGAAAGACAACATGAAACTCTAGAATTTCGGCTCCAAGAGCAACAGCAGCTATTCCTGTAGAAGTTTTGGCAGAATGATCAGAAAAACCAACACTTACATTATATCTGTCTTTCAATTCTTGAATAACATTGAAACCATATTGTTCTGGCTGTGTAGGATAAGCCGTTGTACATTGAAGAATTGAAAAGTCAATGTTTTTGGATTTTAAAAAAGTGACTGTTTTGTCCAATTCTTCAAAACTGCTCATTCCCGAAGAAATAATTACTGGTTTTCCTGTTTGAGAAATCTTTTCTAACAATAAAAAATTAGTTACTTCTCCTGAACCAACTTTATAAATCTTTACGCCTATTTCTTCTAACCAATCAACTGCCCTATTGCTAAAGGGTGAACAAATAAAATCCAGATCAACTTCATCACAATGTTTCTTTATTTCTTTCCATTGTTCAAGGGTAAATTCCATTCGTTTCCAATAATCATATCGAGTTGCATCTTCTCTTGAAAATTTAACTCGAAATGGTTCATGAATACTGCTTTCTGCTTCGGCAATGTGCAATTGAAATTTAATAGCTTGAACACCCGTTTTAGAAATGGCATCAATATAAGAATGGAGAATTCCTAAACTTCCATCATGAGCTTGAGCAATTTCGGCTATTAAATAAGGTTTATTATACATTTTTTGGTTAATAAGAAAGCAGTAAAAATAACTAATTTTAGTGTTATTAAAAGATTTTATTGGTGTTTATTAGGAATATCTTTTTTTGAGTAAAATGAATATATTTTATTTTATTACTTCAAATTTTCTATTACTTTTTTTAATTCCTTTTCATTGCAATAATCATTCAAATCCATTCTATTCAATTTTAAATCGTTGGGATTTTTTTTCCAAATAGCATAAAGTTCTGTAATTTTGTTTTCAATATTTGCAATATCATTTGCTTCTGACCAATATTGATAATCATTTCCCAATAATCTTTTTACTTCACTATAATAAGGTCCAATTAACAGTATTGGTTTATCTGCTTTAATACAATTTGGAAATTTCCCAGGAAGAAATGGGCTAATCTCTGAAATGGCTTCTAAAATGATGTTTACTGCTGTTTCTTTCTCTAGCATTTGAATAATATTGTATTCAATATAGTCATTAACTATAATATTTGAATCTTCACTGTATTTATCAAAAAGCGCTTTATGAGCAGCATAGTTTCCAACAAAGTATAGTTTGGCTTCATTTTTAGCCACAGGATTTTTTTCTAAAAATTGTAAAAATGCTTGGATTAGAAATTTTGGATTTCTTTGTTTTAATAAATTTCCAGCATGCAATAATGAAAACTCTTTTGGTGTAAAAAAATTTGGAATTGGTGCCTTTTCTTCTACTACTTTTATTTGGTGTGGAATGATACAGCTTTTATTTTCAACTATAGGAAAGTAACTCTGCATCCACTCTTTTAATAAAAAACTGGGAAAAGCTATAAACTTTGCTTTTTCAATAATGGAAAACATTAGTTTTTCTTTGGCTTTATAACTTTCCTCAACAAAATTATAGGGTCTTGGATAGACATGAAAAGGATATGGATCATGAATGTATGCTAACCAAATAGAATGTAATTCGGGCAATTTGAGCATGGCTCTATGAGGACGAAAACTTCCGCCTTTACTAAGGGTAAATATCAAATTAGGCTTGAAATCTTCATTAGCTTTTATTGCCTTTGCAATAGCTTTAGTATCATTTGTATGTGTAAATGAAAAACCAAATATGCGCTCTAATTTTTTATTGATGTCCAAATTGGTTTTTCTTTGAAAAATTCTAACAAACCGAGATAAAAAATACAAAAAAGAGAATTTATTTTCTTTAATCAAATGACAATCAATATTATTAAGTTGAATTTCTTTATGAGAATAATGCAACACTTTAAGTGTATATCCTATTTTTTGAAGGTTGTAAATTAGTGCCACTCTGCCTTTAGAAGCACTACTATCTTCAACATTTATTGATTCGGATATTACTAATATTTTCATTGTTGAATTTTCTTTTTAGTTTTGGCTATTTTTTTTTTTAATTGTAACAATTGATAATAGATATTCCAATAAAATCGTTTCAAAAATGGTAAATTTAGTTCTTTCATTAAATGCTGAAATAATTTATAGTCTCTAAACTTATATGAAACTTGTACAAAATAGCGAATTATATCAGTTGAAATTAATTTTTTTGAGTTTAAATTTTTAGCAATTAAAAGCACTGCATCATTTTTTGATTTTCTTTGAATACTATTATTAGAATAAAACTCACCCGTATTTGAATTAGAATGTTTTCTATTAAAATAGAGTATATTGTTTATTTGAACACCTCTGAATTGATTACTAATTATTCTTGTATAGCATTCCCATTCTTCGGCATACATTAAGTTTTCATTAAATCGAATGTTTTCGAAGCAATTCTTTTTCCAAAGAACGGTACACGATGCTATAGAAATTTGACCAGAAATAACTTGAAAAACATTTTCACTTGAGACATTCTCAATAATTATTGATTCTTCGTCTTGCTCTTTGGGTAATTTATCAAAAAAAGGTTTTTTTTGATAACTACAAAAATCTATACCTTCTGTTTCTAAAATCTTAGTATTGATTTCAAGATTCTTAGAATGAATACAATCATCATCATCAAAAAAAACAATAAAATCACCTTTTGCTATATCGAGTCCATAATTTCTTGAACCTGGCAATCCTTTTTTATATTTTTCAGTTCTCTTAAAATATTTAAATCTTTGATCTGTCTCTATAACGGGTTGCACTATTTCAAAAGTGTTATCAGTACTTCCATCATCAATAATCAAGCATTCAAAATTTTTAAATGTTTGTTTTTGAATTGATTCAATAGTTTCCGCAATAAAATGGGCTCTATTAAAAGTTGCCATTATTATTGAAACACTACTTTGCATTTGGCTCTATGTTTTTAATAATCAATGATTTGATTTTTGATGCTATTTTATCATTTTTCAAATCAAGCCACAAATATAATTTAACTAAATAAAACTCAGTGTTGTTTATTACCTTCTTTTTCTTAAAAAAACTCAATAAAGTGTGTTTGTCTTTGGGGTTTGCAAATTTCAAAAAATGACGCAACCAAACGATTAAATAACTTTTTAAATAAAATTTTAGCTCTTTTTTATTGTATGTTTCTAAATAATTTAGAATATCTGTTATAAATAGTTGTAGCGTTTCAAAATATTTTTTTGCTAAAGAACTATAGTCTTTTGTTTCACCTTTAATATATTTAGAATCAGGAATTTCATTATTGAAAACCTTAAAATTATTAGTACTTTCAAGCATGGCTCTAATATGAATTTCGGGATCATTTAATCGTGGATAGTGTATGTTAAAACCGTTAATTTTTTTTAAAAATTGTATATCCCAAAAAGTACACATTATTCCCCAATACAATTTGTACCTTAAAAATTCAATAAGATAATTTTCGCTGACTGGAATTTTTTTTTCTTCAAAAACAGCACCGTTTTTTTCAACCAGCATTGGAAATACATAAAAATCTCTTTCAGGGAATTGAATGCTTTTTTTAATTCGATTTTCTAAACAAAATTCCAATAATTCATCATCAGAATCTAAGAAAACAACAAATTGACCTTTTGCTTTTGACAAACCAATGTTTCTACAATGTGAAGCACCTTTGGGCAATATCTCTCTTTTATAAAAACTAAATCTATTATCATTATTCCTATAACTTTCGATTATGTTTTTGGTATTATCAGTACTGCCATCATCTACAACAATACATTCCCAATTTTGATAGGTTTGATTTACTAAACTTTTTAATGTATTACCTATAAGATGCTCTCTATTATAAGTTGGGATTATGATTGAAATTAAGATTTTTTCCAAATTTATTTTTTTAAATCTTTGACGATTTCAATTAATTTTTCTATTTTTTGAATTACTTTTTCTTTTGAATAAAGGTTCAAAAACAGTTCTTTATTTTCCAAATAGACTTCTTTAGACAATGACTTTTTTACAGATGAATTATTAATTTCATCAATGGAATAAATTTTGAATCCTTCTTCTTTATAATATTGATAAACTGGATTTTTTTTGTTTAAAAATACTTTAGCTCCAAGAAAACCCATTGCAACAATATTACCAACTCCTTGTTGTCTAACGTGATTAAAAATTAACACATTACAACTCAATAGTATTTTATTATAAGCTTCTAATGATATAAAATCTTTTAATGGAATAAAATTTTCACCCCATAATTCTTTGCCTTTTTCAATTACTTTAGAAACATAATATTCAGAACCACTATAGCTTAAAGGAACATATATTTTTCTGTTTTCCAAATTGACTTGACTAAGTTTTATAAATATATCTATATGATTATTCGTTGGATTCGCTGAATTACCCACTAAAATATTATTGCTTTCTAATACATTTTTATCAAAATTATTCCCTAATAAATCTTCTAAACTTCCATAAGTAAACGGAGCATAAATCAATTTTTTATTTATTTTTTTAACAATTTTATATTCATTTGGAGTAACTGGCACTAAAACATCCATACTGCTAACTGCTTTATAGTATGTTGTATTAAAATTATTATTGACAAATTGATTAAGTTTTGTTGGAAGAAAAGCTTTAATCTTGACTAACATCTTAAAGACAGAAAAAGATATTGGGTTAAATATCAGTTTCTTTTTAATAGACTTATTTCTATTAATAAGTTTATGGGTTTCTTTTTCATAAATTCCTTTTTTTAATAACGGCCATTTTTCATATAAATCATATCCCCAAACAAACCAAACCTTTTTAATTTCTTTGCGCAATTGAAGTGCTATATCTTGCTTTATGACATCTAACGCATGAAAAAAAACAATAGTAGTTGAAGTTTCATTTAATGTAGAGATAAAATTAAATTTTTCCAAATCGTCTTCATAATCAATCCTTTGAATATTAGTTGATTTTACAAAATTTAATTTTTCACCTTTCTTTTTTAGAATGTAATAAACAGATTTAGTTGGAAATGTGGTCTCAAACAAATCTATGGTTAAATCTATAAATTTATCGTCGTTAAATAGATGAACAATTTGTTGAGTTTGCATAATTAATTAATCCAAGTTTAATGGATTTAATTCTTTTATTACTTTAGCAGGAATGCCCACTACTAATGAGTTATCTGGTATGTTTTTGGTAACTACAGAACCTGCACCAACAATTACGTTTTTACCAATTGAAATTTTTGGAAGCACTGTTGAATTAGTGCCTAAAACACTATAATCTCCAACAACACAATTGCCCGAAATGTGTACTCCAGGAGACATTTCTACAAAACTTCCAATGTGAGAATCATGCCCAATTGTGCAATTTAGATTTATTAATACGCCATTTTCAATTTTTACATCATTAGTAATAACACTACCAGTCATTATGTTACATCCAAATCCGATAGAATTTCCAAAATGACCAATTGCTGCTTTTGGGCTGATAACACTAGTAAAGACACCTCCAGCTTCTGTAAATTTATCAAATATTCTTTTTCTTAAAATCGGATTTCCTATTCCAATTGTAAATTGATTATCAATAGTTTTAAAATAATTTTCAGCTTCAGAAAATGATGTTAAAACTGAAAATTTATTATATAATTTTTTAGGAATATCAGCATTTACATCATCATAAAAAACTACGTTATCATGTTGATTAAGTTGGTGTAAAACCTCTAAGACTTCTTTTGCAAACCCTTTTGCGCCTATTATTAACATAAATTTGAATTTTTTATTTCAACATCTAATTAAAATAAATCTTGATATTTGGTTCTTTTACTCATTTTTTATTTTTTTTGCTACACACCACAAGCCGGTAATCATTTGACCTTCTTTAAAAATAGATTTATCAGATTTTAAATCTTTTTTCATTAGGTATTTTACAATAGGCAATGTTACTCTAGAGATTAAATTTCTATTTCGTTTTGATATTGCTCTTCTTGAATATAATGCCAACATAGAAGCCATGCTTCCGTGCCAATTGTTAAAACTTTCTAATTTTACTATTTCAAAACCGTTTTCGAGTAGCATTCGTTTTAATGCAAAAGGAGTATATCTATATTCATCATTAGGAACATCATGTAATGTCCATAGAAAAGGAACAGTAATAAGTAAATTAGCATCGATAGTCAATACTCTATTTAATTCTTTAAGAGTATTATTTGGATTTGGTATGTGTTCCAATACTTCTATCAAAATCGCAGAATTGAACGAGGCATTATCTAAAGGTATTTTTATTCCATCCCAAAAAAAATCAGGTTTATTATGGGTTTGATAAATTGGATTTTCGATGTCAACACCTGTATATTCAACAACATTAGAGTTTTCTAAAATTATATTTTTATAAGGCATCGTTCCACAACCTAAATCAAGCAACCTACCATTTAAATATTCTTTTGAAACTCTTGTTATTAAATCTTTTTTTTGAGTTAATGGAAAAAAAACATCCATGTTTTCAATTGTCAGCTTATCAATATTTCTCATAATAACTTCTTAGTTTTCCAATTAAAATTAGGACGAATAACACCCGTTATTTTACCAAACCAATTCATATTTCTTTCCCTTGTTTCTATAGCATTCCAAACAAAAAGATCATCCAGATCAATTAAAGCTTTTGACTCATTAACAAATAATAATCGTATTTTGTATTTGATATCATTTAAGAAATTCTCTGGAATTTCAAATAAAGTTTCGTAATTTCCTACCTCAATTTCTTGTACATTAGAAATTGAATTGAGAATTACTATTTCGTTAAAATCTTTTAATACCAAGCTAAAGTTGAATGCTTTTAATTTTTGATGAATTGAATAATTAATTTTAATAAACGTTTTGTTTTCGATTGAAAATGATTCTTCGGAAAATAACTCTAAATAATTTATTTTAATTTTATCAGATGTATAGAGTTGGTTAAGTTCACTTTCATGATAACTTACTTTTTCTATAGTTTCTTTTTGCAAATAATAATTCACAGCACTATCAGCATCACTTGAAAAAGCAACTTTTCCATTTTCCAAAACTATAGCTTTAGAACACAGGCTTTTAACTGCTGACATGTTATGGCTAACAAAAAGCACTGTTCTTCCTTGTCCTTTACTTATATCGCCCATTTTACCCAAACATTTCTTTTGAAATTCAGCATCGCCAACGGCAAGTACTTCATCTACAATTAGAATTTCACTTTCTAGGTGAGCAGCTACAGCAAAGGCTAATCGAACATACATTCCCGAAGAATATCTTTTTACAGGTGTATCGATGTAACGTTCTACTCCTGAAAAATCTATAATTTCATCTAGTTTTCTTGTAATTTCTTTTTTACGCATTCCAAGAATTGCACCGTTAAGGTAGATGTTTTCCCTTCCTGTCAATTCGGGGTGAAACCCAGTTCCTACTTCCAATAAACTTGCAATTCTACCTTTAATTTTTATTTCACCAGCTGTTGGTCCAGTAACTCTTGATAGTAATTTTAACAAAGTACTTTTTCCTGCTCCATTTTTTCCAATAATGCCAACTGCTTCACCTTGATAGATGTCAAAATTTATATCTTTTAAAGACCAAACAATGTCACTTGTTCCTTTACTACTTCTATCATTTGTTTCGCCTATTTTTAAAAATGGGTCTTCTTTACCTCTTATTTTTGTCAGCCAAAAACGTTCGATATCACGAGAAATGGTTCCGGTACCTATTTGACCTATTTGATAGGCTTTTGATAAGTTTTCTACTTGTATTATTAGGTCACTCATTATATAGTATCAACGAAGTTTTTTTCTGTTTTATTAAAGATAATTATTCCGAAGAAGAGGACGATTAAAGAAAAAACAATAGAATAACTAATACTAAATAATGTAAATTCACCTTTACCCAACAAAGCAAAACGAAATCCTTCAATTATTCCTGTCATTGGGTTTAATGCAATCCATTTTCCGTATCCTTTTTCAACAGCATAACTTAAGGGATAAATGACTGTTGAAGCATACATTAGTAGCTGTACTCCGAATGTAACTAAAAAAGTCAAATCTTTATATTTTGTAGTTATTGCGGTTATTATTAATCCTAATCCTAATCCAAGCAATGCCATTATTAGCACTAAAAGTGGAAAAAAAACAATAGCGTAAGTTATTTTAAATTCTACTCCATCAACTGGAAAAATATAATAGTAAATCATCATAAATGCTAACAATAGTAATTGTACTCCGAAACGAACTAAATTACTAACTACAATGCTTAGCGGCATTATAAGTCTAGGAAAATATACTTTACCAAAGATATTTGCATTGTCTTTAAAAACGGTACTTGTTTTATTTAAACAATCTGAAAAATAATTCCAGCAGGTAATTCCAGATAAATAAAACAATATTTTAGGCAATCCATCACTACTAATTCCTGCTAAATTTCCAAAAACAAATGTAAATACTATTGTTGTAAAAATTGGCTGAATAAAAAACCAAAGTGGTCCAAGTATTGTTTGTTTATAAAAACTAACAAAATCTCTTTTAACAAACATTAAAAGCAAATCTCTGTAATGCCATAAATCTCGAAATTTAACATCAAAAAGTGACGTTTTCCCTTTAATGACTAAATCCCAATTATTTGAAATAGTTTCTTTATTCATTTAAAATATTTATTCTTCAGTCTAATAACTGATTGTGTGCAAATATATAAATTTGTAAAATTGATACTGCTTTTTAAAAGTATTTTTATATTATTATATTAGAAGTAAAAAGTATAATTTTACATCTAATCCATAATTAATTTATTTTGATTTCTTTATTTAAAAACAAGCCCAAGCTCAGAGATTTAATTCCTTCAAATTCTGTTGATATTCATTCTCATTTGTTGCCAGGTATTGATGATGGCTCGCAAAATATTGAAGACACTAATTTTTTAATTTCAAAAATGAATGAAATTGGGTTTAACTCAATCATTACTACACCACATATTATAACTAACGTTTGGGATAATACTGAAAAATCAATTAAAGAAAAGTTTGACGAGACTAAAACATTATTGGACAAATCTTTAGAGCTTAAAAATTTTAATTTTGCCAGTGAATATATGTTAGATTCACATTTTATAAAAAGACTTGAGCATGAAAAATTATTAACGCTTAAAGACAATTTAATATTAATTGAAATGTCATATCTAAGTGCACCAATTCAGTTGTATGATATTATATTTGAAATTCAACTGAAAGGATATCGTCCTATTTTAGCACATCCAGAGCGTTATCTTTTTTATCATACTAATTTTAAAGAATACGAAAAACTAAAGAATGCTGGTTGCTTTTTTCAACTAAACTTGCTTTCAACTGTTGATTATTATGGTAAAAACATTGGAAAAGTGGCTGAAAAACTTTTAAAAAATGATTTAATAGATTTTGTTGGGAGTGATATTCATCATAAAAATCACATTGCTTCTTTTGATAAAAAAGTAACCCTTAAGAATAGCTCAATATTAGAAAAAGTAATTCAAAAGAATTTATTTTTTCTTAAATAATTTATCTATTATTGATTTTTTTTCGTTTTCAACTCCATAACCGTAGCCATAACCATAGCCGTAGCCATAACCATAGCCATATGTTTTTCTCAAATCTGTATCGTTTAATAAAACGGACATGTTTGGTAATTTTTTACTTTGGTACAATTCTTCAATAAATTTAAGCATTCTTTTGTCCAAATAATTAGCACGAATAACATAAATAAACGCATCTGCATTTTTGGCTACTAATAATGTATCGGTTACAAGACTAACCGGTGGAGTATCAACTACTATATAATCATACTCTTTTTTGAGTTCGTCAAATAAAACATTGATTTTATTATTACTCAATAATTCGACTGGGTTTGGTGGAATGACACCTGATGGTAAAGCGAAGAAATTTTCAAAATTATCTAATTTTACTATATAATCATTAATGTTTTGATCATTTTTAGCAAGATAGCTTGTAAGCCCTTTTGAAGGTAAATTAATGTAATCGTTAATTTTTGGATTCCTAACATCTAACCCTATAACTAATACTTTTTTGCCAGTTAGAGCAATGGTAGCTGCAAGATTTATTGACACAAAAGTTTTTCCTTCTTTAGGAATTGAAGAAGTTACAAAAATAGTTTTACATTTCTCATCAGGAATGGTCCCTAATACAAAGTCAAGATTTGTTCGAATCATCCTTATTGCTTCGGCTGAACTTGACCTACTATTTACTTCTATTATTTTATCATTACTATCCGATGCAGGAATGTCTCCAAGGAAAGGAATAGTAAGCATTTTATCAAGATCACGTTTTGTTTTAATTTTAGTATCTAGAAAATCTCTAATAAATAATATTAAAAATGGAATTAATAATCCTGCAAAAAGAGCAAAAATTTGAATTAATCGAACATTGGGAGATACTGGAGATTTACTTGCTAATGCTGGATCAATGATTTTAGCATTTGGAGCTGTAACGGCCAATGTTATACCAACTTCTTCTCTTTTTTGAAGTAAATACAAATAGAGTGTTTCTTTAATTTTTTGTTGTCTATCAATAACTTTAAACTCTCTTCCTTGTCTTGGTATTTCTGATATTTTGCTATTAATTAGTCTTTCTTGTTGACCTAATTCTTCTTTTTGAATTTTTAACGAATTGAGTAGTCTATACAAATTTTCTTTAATAGTAATTCTCATTTCAGAAATTCTGTTATTTAAGTTTTTAACAGTGTTATTAAGTTCAGTAGCTCCATTATTTAATTGTCTATTTCTTTGAATTACAAAACCATTGTATTGATTGATTAAATCTCCCGTATTGATGGAGTTCTCGTTATTTGTTGGGATAATATTATTTGGAATTACGCCGTCTTTTGGAGCTGTTTTTAGATAATCAATCATCGAATTGACTATTTTAATTTGAATTCCGTTATTGATTAATTCTTTTTCAAAATCTCCAGAATTTTGAACAAATGATTCTGCTTCGGTTGAAATACTAGTCAATTTATTTGATTTCAAATAGGTTTCTCCTAATTTTTCAACATCACCAAGTTCTTTTGTGATGTATTTAAGCCTTTCATTAATAAATTGTTGTGTTTTTTCAGAGATGTAATTTTTATCATCAATAGCATCTTTATTATAAACCTCAATAATAGCATTCAACAAATCTTCTGCTTTTTCGGAAACTGGATCGATTAATGATAATTCAACAACACTTGAGGTTTTGCTGATTTGATTTATTCCAACTCTATTTTTATAACTTTGGGTTACTTGATCAATGTTATTAATTTTTAAAAAAATTGAAAAATTTTTCTCTACAAATGGTATTTCAAAAGATTTTCTTGTAATAACCATTTTGAATTCTTTTAAATCAATTATTTGACCATATTTAAAAATACCAATTGTAGTATTTTCATTTTGTTTCAATTCAAAAGTTGTATCCGTTTTATAATTAACAATAAAACTTTTTGATATATGATAAAACTTATCGTTGGTTTCAAAAAAATTGGCTTCTATTGGGCAATCATCATATAACTCAATAGTTTTTACTCTACCTTCTGTAAAATAGGTAATGTTAAAATTTATACTCTTTATGGCTGCTTGAAGAACGCTTCTTGATTTAATAATTTCAATCTCATTATCAACACTATTCTTAGCATTTAATATTCCAAGTTCATCAAAAGCACTCATCTCGGATTGATAGGTTCCTTTTCGATCGTCTTTTACCAATATGGTTGCAACGGCTTTGTATTGATTTTGTGTATATCTTAAATATAAAGTAGCAAAAACTAAAGCTATTACAACAGAAAACAAAAACCAAGGCCAGTATTTTAAATAAGTTTCTATTTGTTCTCTTAAGTTTATACTTTCTTCCTGAAAATCATTTTGAAAAGAATTTTGCTCTTTCATGTTATCTTGTCAATAAAATTAAAATGCTAATTAAAACCGAAGTAGCTGAAATAATTGCAGTAACATTAGGGCCAATTACTGAAGAATTAACTTTGGTTTTATTTTGTTCTACAACAATTACATCATTTTGAGTAAGAAAATAATACTCTGAATTGATGAAATCTGATTTTGTAATATCAATTCTATTAAATGATTTTATCCCATTTTTTTCCCTAATAACTAGAATATTATTTCTTCTTCCATAAATAGTTAAGTCACCTGCTTTACTTAATGCTTCTAAAAGCGTAATTCTTTCGCTTTCCAAAGGATAACTTCCTGGCGATTTAACTTCTCCCAACACAGATATTTTATAATTTAAAATTCTTAAATTTATTGTTGGATTTGTAATATATTGTTTTACTTTTTCAGTCAATTTCTCAATTGCTTCTTTTCTTGTTAAACCCGCTAATTGAATTTTCCCGATTACTGGGTATTCAATAAAACCATAAGAATCAATCAAATATGTTTTAATACCGTCTTGATCGCTACTTACTTTATAATTACCTTGTATCTGTGGAATATTAAAAGGATAAGTAATTTCGGGGTCATCAGCAGAAACTATAATACTCAATAAATCATCATTTTTTAATAATGGTTCATAGCTATATTTATTATCAGTATTCTTATTATTATCAACATCTTGTAGGTAAGCTATATCTTTTCGAGAACCACATGATTGAAGTAGTATTAAAATTATAAATAGGCAAAAGTTAAAATATTTAGGGTTTTTCATTGTATTAGAATAGTATTTTCGACAAATATAATTTAATTAAACTTTTAAAAGCAATCAAAAGTTAAGTATCTAATGTTTGATAAATTGAATTCATACTTTTAAATTCAGGAACTATTTTCTTCATCAAGCTTACAATTTCTTCTTTATCTAAAGATATTGAAGTTTTTATTAATTCATCGATTAATAAATTTATATATTCAAATTCATCACATTTATCTTGACCAATGAGTATTTTTTCATTGTGTGTTTGTAGAGTTTTTGAAGTATCATTGAGCAATTCTTCAAAAAGTTTTTCTCCTGGTCGTAATCCAATGATTTTTATTTTTATTTCTTTATCAGGAGTAAAGCCAGCCAAACGTATCATTTTTTTTGCTAAATCTATAATTTTAACTGGTTTTCCCATATCAAAAATATAAATTTCACCTCCGTTACCCATTGCTCCTGCTTCCAATACCAATTGACATGCTTCGGGAATAGTCATAAAATAACGAATTATTTCTGGGTGGGTAATCGTTATTGGTCCACCTTCTTGAATTTGTTTTGTAAATAAAGGAACAATTGAACCATTTGATCCTAAAACATTTCCGAATCGAGTAGTAATAAATTTTGTGCTATTTTTTTTATTATCAAGCAAATGGAAGTTGTACGATTGCACATATTTCTCGGCAATTCTTTTACTTGCTCCCATAACACTACTTGGGTTAACTGCTTTATCGGTAGAAATTAACACAAATTTTTCCACTAGATACTTACTAGATAAGTCTGCAAGATTTTTTGTTCCTATAACATTGGTAAAAATAGCTTGTGATGGATTTTCTTCCATTAGAGGTACATGTTTATAAGCAGCGGCATGATAAACATAATCGGGTTTGTATTTTTTAAATATTTTTTCTAATTCATCTCTATTTCTTACATCTACTAATGCGGTAATGAAATTGATTTTTTTATTCAAATCAGATATTTCTAGTTGCAGATTATGCAATGGTGATTCTGCTTGATCTAAAATTACTATTTGTCTTGGATTGAAATTAATAATTTGTCTAACAATCTCACTACCTATAGAACCTGCTCCACCAGTAATTAATACTGATTTATTTTTAATTTGTGCCGAAATACTTTTATTGTCTAATACTATCGGGTTTCGTTCTAATAAATCTTCAATATCAAAATTCTTTAATTGATTTGATATTTGCTTTTGATCTTCCCAATCTGTAATTAATGGAACTGTGAATACCTTAAAATTATAGTCTATACATTCTTCAACTATAGCAATTGTTTCTTCTTTTGTAAGACTTTTTTCGGCAATTATTATAGCTTCTGCTCCTAAACTTCTGAGAATAACATGGATACTTTTGGTTTGATTAATAATCGGCAAATCAAGTATGCTTTTTGAGGTTTTAGTTTGTTTAAACTTATCTATAAAAGCAACTAATTTGAATCGTCCAGGTTTTTCGGTTTTTAATGCGTTAGCAACTGATATTGCATTGGCATCAGCACCATAAATAACAGCTTTTACTAATTTATTGCTATCGCTTGATTGTAAATATTTTTCAAAAACATTTTTAACTAAAATTCTAAATAAGAATAATAATAAAAAGGAAATAACATAAGTAATGAATAATCCAGTTGATAAAAAAAGTTTAACTTTAAAAATATAAAAACTAACAAAGTTTGCACATAATAAAACAATGTATGAACTAGTTGTAGCAACTAATAATTTTATTCCATCAATAAAAGTAGAGTGTCGTATTATTCCAGAATACGTTCTATATACCATAAATGAAATGGCATTTATCGCTAGAATCATCAAACATCTAGTAAATAAATCAAAATAACCGTCAAACTCAGGAACAGATAAGCTGTTGATAATCAAATATTTTACAAATAAAGCAACGGCAACAATGGCTACATCAATGGCAAAAATTATCCAACGTGGCAGATAACCAATGTTTTGGAACTTTTTATTAAAAATACTTTTCTGTAATTCTTTGAAAATAGAGTTATTCATATTGTTGTTTACAAACCTTTCAAAATTAAGACAATTTTAACATATAATACATTATTTCATAAAAAATCGACTAACTGTTTCTATAATTCTTTGTTTATCATCATTATTCAAATTTGAACCCGACGGTAAGCACAAACCGTTATTAAACAAGTTTTCGGAAACAGTATTTCCATAATAAGGATATTTCTCAAAAATAGGTTGCAAATGCATCGGTTTCCATAACGGTCTTGATTCAATATTGTCATTTTCTAAAGCCAATCGCAATTGTTCACTTGTTTTACCATTTTCGGAAGAATTAATTGTGATACAAGAAAGCCAATGATTGGAATAGTAGTCCGAATTTGGTTCTTGAAATACAGTTACTTCTTTTATATTTTTAAACAAATTCATATAAAAATCATGCATTTCTCTTCTTAAATTAATATGTTTTTGAAGTACTTCCATTTGACCTCTACCAATTCCAGCTGAAATATTACTCAATCTATAATTATAACCAACATGTGAATGTTGGTAATGTGGTGCAGCATCACGTGCTTGTGTGGCTAAAAAAATAGCTTTTTCTTTAATGGTTTCCTTTTTTGAAACTAAAGCACCTCCACCTGATGTTGTAATGATTTTATTTCCATTAAACGACAAAGCCGAAATGTCTCCAAATGTTCCACACATCGTTCCCTTATAATGACTACCTAATGCTTCGGCACTATCTTCCAATATTGGAATCTCATAATGATTGGCAATTTTTCTAATTTCATCCACCTTATAAGGCATACCGTATAGATGAACAGGAATAATGGCTTTTGGTTTTTTCCCTTTTGAGACGCTATCCATAATGGCTTCTTCCAAAGCTATTGGACACATGTTCCACGTTTCAGTTTCGCTATCAACAAAAATAGGAGTTGCTCCAAGATATAAAATTGGATTGGCTGAAGCCGAAAAGGTAAAACTTTGACAAATTACTTCGTCACCTGCTTTAACATCCAGCAAAATCAGTCCCAAATGTAAAGCTGCCGTTCCAGAGCTTAAAGCCGCTACATGACTATTATTTCCAATAAATTTTTGCAAATCATTTTCAAAACCTGTAACATTTGGTCCAAGTGGTGCCACCCAATTGGTTTCAAAAGCTTCATTTACATAGATTTGCTCAGTTCCACCCATGTGTGGAGAGGAAAGCCATATTTTAGTTGTATTCATTATAAATAACTTTTAATTGTCTGTACTATGATTTTAATATCTACTAAAAAAGATTGATGGTTGTAATATTCCAAATTCATTTTTACTTTATCAGGAAATATGATTGTATCATTGTATTCTAAAGGATAATCTTGTTTTTCTAAAATTTCATCTTCATTTCTATACTTAATCGAAGCTAAACTCGTAATTCCTGGTTTTAACTCTAATATTTTTCTATCTTCTCCAACCAATTTATCATAGTAACCTTCAATATCGGGTCTTGGTCCAACAATGCTCATATTTCCTATCAAAACATTAAAAAATTGTGGTAATTCGTCTATCTTATATTTTCTAAAAAAAGAGCCAAAAAAGGTTATTTTTTCTGAATTTGAATGCATCGTTTTCAATTTATAAATCATAAAAGGCTTACCAAATTGACCTATTCTTTTCTGAAAAAACATTCCAAAAGACTTTGTTTCTATGCTAGTTATTATTAAACAAATGATTAAAAACCAAGTAATAAATAGAAGTATAATAAAGGAAAATAAAAAATCAAGGATTCGTTTCAACTTTAGAAAATAAGTTAATTAAATCGGTTTCTTTCATTAAAATGGGTAAAGAGTCAACGTCTCTTAAAAATATTAAATCTTTTTCAAACTCGTACATTTTAAAATTCAAATCAAAATCAGATTCTTCGTTTAACAATTGAATTGTATCAAAAGCGAAATTAGCACCACCAGCAGCAAAGCACTGAGTAAAAGCTACGTGACGGACATTAATTTCTGTGATATATGGTTTTCCATTTTCATCTTCTTTATAGTCAACGGTATAAAATCCATGCCGCTTTGCACCAGTATATTGAAAAAGAAAATCCATGGTTCGTATTGCTTCTGAAACCAATTTGGGTTCATTTAGTAATCGTCCAAAAGATGTATTTCCAGTAATTCCAGATGGAGATACTTTTGCCATAATATAATTTACTCTTTCAGCACAAGCACTTCTTATTAACTTACCATTATAATACAACATTTTACAAGCTAAATTTCTACCAGGCAAAAACTTACTTGCAATAAACTCATTCACATTAGGATTTATTTGTATCCAATTTTTAAGAGAATCAATATCTTTAATTTTCAATGAGCCTAGTCCGCTTGTTCCGCTAGTACTTCTAACCCAAAAATCAGCTCCTAATGCTTCAAAGATTTCGGCTAGGTTTTGGTGACTTCTATGAAATGAAAATGATGGAGGAACAATATCTGAATCTTTTAGAACTTCTGTCATTTTAGATTTATCTACTAATAAGTTGGCTATTGATAAGTCGGGCAATAACACTTTACATGGTAATTCATTTGTTTCCTTACGCTTACACCATTCAACAATTTCTAGTTCAGGTAATATTATTGCTATTTCAATATTATTCTCTAATATTAGTTTCTCCATTACTTCCCAATAATTTGGAGAATTTGCTGGAGGAACAACGAAGGAGTAATCAAATAAATCCTTTTGATATAATCCTATTGAAAGTGGATTAATATCTGTGGCATATAGTTGATAGTTCTTATTTGGAGCGTATTTTTTTAATGCTATTGCAAAACTTCTTGGTGTTGGCCCACCAACCCCTGTGATTAATATCTTCATAATTATTTAATTTGTACCATCAAATGGCAACATTGGTCTATCTTCTTTTTGATTAACACCTTCTGTTTTGATTACTTTTAAAAAAGTGAACCAAAGAATTTTTATATCTAATAAAAAAGACAATTTATCTACATAATAAACGTCAAATTCAAATTTTTTGGTCCAAGCTATTGAATTTCTTCCATTTACTTGTGCCCAACCTGTAATTCCTGGTCGAACTTCATGACGACGCAATTGTTCCACAGAATAGAGCGGCATGTATTTGAACAACAATGGTCTAGGACCAACCAAACTCATATCGCCTTTTAAAACATTAAGCAACTGAGGTAATTCATCAATAGATAATTTACGAATAACTTTGCCCGCTTTTGTAATTCTTTGATTGTCTGGCAATAATTTTCCTTCACTATCTTTTGCATCCGTCATAGTTTTAAACTTGATAATATTAAAAGCTTTTTGATGCCAACCAGGTCGCTCTTGAAAGAAGAAAACCTTTCCATTGTTTTGTTTGAATAAAATTAAATAAACTACAATTGTAATTGGCAATGTTAAAATCAAAACCACAATTGCTGTGATTAAATCTAAAATTCTTTTAAAAAAAAAGCGATACATTACTTACTATGAGGTTTTAGTAGTGACTTTAATCCTTTTTTAGCTGGAAGCTGCCACAATAATTTACACCAATCATGATTTCCTTCAATAAATCCTGGACCATTTTCTGTGATGACTATATCCCAACCAATAGAACGGTTTTGAGGATGTAATATAGCGGCTTCTTTGACCATTTTTATTGTTTCATTCCAAAATGGTACTTGAAAACCAATAATAGAAACGTTAGTAATTGGATGAATTATTTCTTCATTTTTTGTAATATCGCTATAAATACCAGCGTCAATAATTTTACCCGAATTTTCATCAATCACTGCTGCCATGTTACCTGCTGCCATGTTATCAACAGAAGAATTTACAGAAATTCGTTGACGACAACCCAATAAAATCACTTCATTATTTTTATCTAATTGCGTAAATATTCGTACAGTATTAACTCCTGAAGGCGACAATTTATTCAATTCAGAATGTTGAACGATAAATTCTTCAATCATGTCAAATTGATTTTTTTCCATAAATGGTACAATTGATTTTACATCAAAATCCTTTGCTTTGGCAACTTGAACAGCAATACCACATTTTCCATCAGAAACTTTAAAAACAATTTTTCCAGATGGATTATTCAACAATTGCTGAATTACTTCTGGATTATTTTTCATTTCCTCTAAGCTAGCAACTTGATGTACAAAATACTTTTGATATTCTTTAAAAAATCTACGCTTATCATCTAAAATAATACGCTCCTTTTTAGGATTCATGGTTAATTGATATTCGAACATATATCCTGTTCCAGCCCAAGTTTTTCGTTGTTCAGTATTTTGTTCAAAAAAACGAAATTGAAAATATTCTAAAATTGAAATGTTATACTTAAAAACACTATAAAATGCATCGCCTAAAAGAGATATCTTAGTTTTTTTAGTTTTTTTGGAAGCATATTCTAAAAACGATTGCAATTTTTTCCAATCTAAATTTTTCAAATAATAACCTAAGTATAAAATTCTCTTCATTTTATTTTTTATTCAATACTAATTCACCTAAAGTATCAGCTGACATAAACTCAACATTGGGCCATTTAACAACAATTTCTTGAAGCAATTTCTTTAAAGTTTCTAATCCTTTTTCTCTGTTTTTAGGATCAATGTGACCACAAAAATTCACTCGATGCGAACTTATTATTGCAGGCTTATTCCATCTGAAAGCGGTATCAATTTGTTTCATTGTAAATTGAACCCAATCTATTCCTCTATCTTCGGTAGGCTCAAAAACTACATTTCGAACCATGATAGTTAGGCCGTTATTCGCTTTTTTTCCCGTATAATTGAATGCTTTTTTATACTTTCCAAAACCTTGATGTTCGCTTCGCATAAGAGCTAAATCTATAAATCGAATTCCCTTATCTTTTAAAGTTTGAAATAATGAATGATGAATATTAAAAACCGGTGGTGTAAAATAGGTGCTTTGATACCCAAATATTTTTTCAAACCAATTTAAACCATCAATTAATAGGGGTTTTAATCCATCGTTTTCTTTAACATCCCAAAAATCGAAAGCAGCAAAACATGACATGGTTGGATAACTATCATCCGATATACTAGTGTACGATTTGTTTTTTAAAGCCACTAACAATTGAGTATCTCGTGTTTTTAATTTTTCATTAAAAATTTTTAAATTCAAATGTTCTCTACCATGAAATTGGGGTTTTAATATTCCTTTTTCAATTCCTTTTTGCCATGTTTCCCATGCATTTTGATAGGCTTCGGGTTGTTGAATGGCTAATTTTTTATACGTTTCGGGTAACGGTTCAAAATGAAATTCTTGGAAATCTTCTGCTTCCATTTTTTCAAAATTGATATTGCAAGGTAACGTAAATGGTGTAAAAATAGCTGGATTTCCATTTTTATCTTTTACTGATTCTAAAACTTCATAAAGTTGTTCTAAATCTTGTTTGGTTTCTAAAGTGTCTAAAGCATCAAATCGAGAATAAATTTTCATGCCAACTTCATCCATATTTTTACGTGCTTCGGTCGAATTTAATCGCACATTGCCATAATCATCTACTGAAAAAACAATAATTTTTCTATTGGTTTTCCAACCTAAAGCATTTTTTAAATTTGAGAAAACAGTATGAGCAAATTTTTTAATCAAAAGAAGAATTTAAGTAAAGTTCAACAAATTTATAAGCATTATCTCTTCGGAATAATTTGGAAGTTTCCAAAGCATTTTGAGACATCGTTTCCCATTTTTGTTTGTTAGAGGCTAAGTCTAAAATAAAGTTTTTAGCGGCTTGTAATTCTCTTTCTGTAAAACATGCTGCTGCTTTAAATTGATTAGCATAATCGTGTAATTCCGAATCTTCTCCAGCAATATATATTGATGGAATGCCGTAACTCATCAAGTTGTATGATTTACTTGGAACACTTCCTTTTGAAGTTAATTCATCTAGAATTACGATTCCTAAATCGGCAGCAGAAAGTGAAAAAGGAAACATCGCATCACTTTGAAATGGTAAAAACATACAATTAGGTAGGTTCTTTTCTTCTACCATTTTTTGCAGAGCTGGCACTCTTGGACCACGACCTATAATTTGAAAAATAATATCTTTATTGTCTTTTAAAAGTTCGGCAATTTCAACAACTATCTCCACTTTATGCGTTAATCCAATATTCCCCGAATATTGAATAATGAATTTATTTTCTAAATTATGCTCTTTAATAAATGGATTTTCAGTTTTTAGAACTCGTTCATTTGCTTGAAATATTGACCAAATGGGTTGGATTATCATTTTAGTTCTTGGAACATAAACCTCTAGCAAATCAGCCATTTTATTACCAATAGTAAAAAGGCGAAATGATTTTTTAAATGATTTTTTATTTAAAGAAGCCCAAGTTTTATACAAAAAATGATTTTCTTTCATTCCTGTAATTTTAAAAACATCAGGATAAACATCCCAAACCAAAATACTGAAACGATTGGAAACCAATAAATTTAGCAAATAACCCATTGGTGGAATCGATACAAAAAACACTTCATGCTTTCTATATTTAGTTAAAAGCAACCAATAAATTTTTAAACAAGCTTTAATATACGACCAAAATTTTTTGCTTGCTGGTCGTTCTACCCATTTATTAATTGGAGTAACTTTTACATTTTTGTTTAATTCTTCTCCTTGAATATGAATACTTCCTGTAATAAGACTCACCGATTCAAATTGAGCAGAAAAGGCATTACAAAAACCAACAGTCAGATAATTGGATGCCTGATTTATGACAACTATCTTTCTATCTTTTATTTTCTCCATGCGAATATTTTGCTAAAACTATTATTCAGCTTGTTTTAAAATTTTATGTCCGCCTTGTACTAAGTGAATGTCTTTTTGGAATAATTTGACATCAGCAGCAACCATTTCTTCTACTAACATTGGTAAATCATATTTAGGTTGCCAACCTAATTTAGTTTTAGATTTTGATGGGTCACCAATTAATAAGTCCACTTCTGTTGGGCGGAAATATTGAGGATCTACTTTTACGATTTCAGCTCCAATTTTTGGCAGAGTAATATTTTCAATAGAAAAGTCTTTTCCTAATGCATTTTTATATTTTTCAGAATCGATAGCTTCTAAAATTCCTTTTTCATCAATTCCTTCTCCTTCAAATTTTATTTTTAATCCAACTTCATCAAAAGCCATTCTTATAAAATCACGCACTCTTGTGGTAATTCCTGTTGCAATTACGTAATCCTCAGCTACATCTTGCTGCAAAATGCGCCACATGGCTTCAACATAGTCTTTTGCATGTCCCCAATCTCTCTGTGCATCAAGATTTCCCATGAATAAATCATTTTGTAAACCTAAAGCTATCTTGGCAACTGCTCGAGTAATTTTTCTAGTAACAAAAGTTTCGCCTCTTAATGGTGATTCATGATTGAACAAAATCCCATTGCAAGCAAACATATTGTAGGCTTCACGATAGTTTACTGTTATCCAATAGGCATAAATTTTGGCTACTGCATAAGGCGAACGCGGATAAAAAGGTGTTGTTTCCGATTGTGGAACTGCTTGCACTAATCCATACAATTCTGACGTAGAAGCTTGATAGATTTTAGTTTTATGTTGTAAACCCAATAATCGTACTGCTTCTAAAAGCCGTAATGTCCCAACACCATCAGCATTGGCAGTATATTCTGGAATATCAAAACTTACTTTTACATGCGACATTGCAGCCAAATTATAAATTTCGTCCGGTTGCACTTCTTGAATGATTCTAGTCAAATTCATAGAATCGGTCATATCGCCATAATGTAATTTTAAACGAATATCAGTAACGTGTGGGTCTTGGTATAAATGGTCAATTCTATCGGTGTTAAATAAAGAAGAGCGTCTTTTAATTCCATGAACCATATATCCTTTTTCAAGTAACAACTCTGCTAAATAAGCTCCGTCTTGTCCTGTAATGCCCGTTATTAATGCAGTTTTCATTGATTTATTTTTTAATAATTATAATTTTACTTCTTTGAACGAATGTTCGTGTTCCAAAAACCATTGGTAAGTTGTGGCAATTCCTTCCTCTAAAGAAATTTTTGCACTCCATCCTTTATTTTTCATTTTAGAAACGTCCATCAGCTTTCGTGGAGTTCCATCAGGTTTAGACGAATCCCAAATAATTTCACCTTGATGACCTACTGTTTTTTGAATCAGTTCTGCCAATGATTTTATGGTTAAATCAACTCCTGAACCAATATTGTATAAGTGTTCGTCTAATGGATTTTCAAATGCGTGAACAACTGCGTCTGCCATATCATGAACATGAAGAAATTCGCGCATAGGTGCGCCTGAACCCCATAGTGTTACGGCTTGATTACCGTTTATTTTTGCTTCGTGAAATTTGCGCATCATCGCTGGTAAAACATGTGACGTTTGCAAATCAAAATTATCGTTTGGGCCATATAAATTGGTTGGCATCAAGCTCACAAAATCTTTGCCAAATTGTTTTCTAATGGCTTCACAAGACTTTACGCCCGAAATTTTTGCAATAGCATACCATTCATTTGTAGGCTCTAATGAAGAAGTTAGTAAACATTCTTCTTGTAGCGGTTGTGGAGCTAATTTTGGATAAATACACGAACTTCCTAAAAAAATGAATTTAGATACATTTTGCTCTAATGCCGTATTGATTAGGTTGTTTTGAATTTGCATATTTTCCATCAAGAAAGTATAGGGGAAATTATTGTTTGCCAAAATTCCTCCAACTCTTGCGGCGGCATCAATAACAATTTCTGGTTTTTCGGTTTGAAAAAAGTCAATAACTTGTTGTTGGTTTTTCAAATCCAACTCTTTACTAGCTTTACCTATTAAATTAGTGTAGCCTTTGTTTTTTAAAGCATTCCAAATGGCACTACCCACCATGCCTTTATGACCAGCAATGTATATTTTTGAAGTATGATTCATTTTATTTTATTTAAAAATATTTAACAATTCGTAAGCAGCATTTTTCATTCTTGAATCATACGAGTCATAAAGCTGTTTTGAAAAATCTCTGTTTGGGTATTTTTCCAAAATAGAAACTAATTTCTCCACGTTATGCGGTTCAAAATAAGTTCCTTTTTCTTCTAATTGTTCAATATTAACATTCAAATTAGCGGCGATTACTGGAACTTGCAATGATTTTGCGTCTTCAATAACCGTACTCCATCCTTCAAAAAGACTAGGTTGTAAAATAGCTTTGGAATATTTCATAAGCAATAATTGGTCACCACGAGGAATTAATCCTAAAAACTTTATGTTTTGATTCAAATCATTTTTATTGATAATATCATGAAGTTCTTGCATGTAGGGTGAATCGGGTTCGTTTGGAAAACGTCCTGTTATGCCAACGCAAACTTCAATTCCTTTTTTCTTCAATTCTGCAATAGCTTCAAAAACAACTTTGTGATTCTTATGTTTATGAAACTGATTACTAATCATGTAATAGTTATCATTTAATTCGTATTTATCTCTGATTTCTTCATAACTACTTTCAGGAAGACTTTCTATAATCGATACAAAATGATAAATATGAATATTTAATGTAGATGGAATTTTAAAAAATTTGATAAAATCATCCTTTACTGCCTGACTAGAAACGACTAAGTCTTTAGAATTTTTAAGAATAAGTTTAATTCTTTCGTTGCGTTCCAATACTTTTCGTTTTGTGAAAAATTGAGGATAATACATATGTTGTAAATCGGCATACCAAGAAACTAATTTCGCTTTTGATTTACTTTTTACCGGATAATCATGCATAGGAAAAATAGCATCCAATTGATGATTGATTACCAAATCGTCAACAAATACGTTCTTGTTTTTCAAAAAAGAAGAAACGTACCCTTTGTATATAGAAGGAAAGTTATGTGGAACTAATTCTAAGTAGGGATAACTAATTTCGTCTATGTATTTTTTTAAGCTTGGATTATAAAATACAACAACTGTTGGCTTATCTTTTTCTTCTAAAAAATTTAAAATTCGAATCGCATTGATTAAATAAATAATTCCGCCTGTCCATTTTGGATTGAAATTAAAAATCAAACCTAAACGTAATCTTTGTTCACTCATAATTACCAATTTTCAACTAAATCATTTATTCCTTGATTAAGACTCCATTTTGGTTCCCAACCGGTGTTCTTTTTAAGTTTAGAAACATCTGCTAATAAGTGCATACGTTCAACTTTTCTGACTCTTGCAGCATCTACCTCTATAGTTATTTTGTCGTTAAGTATTTTTTCAAACTCTTCAACCACTTCAGTAACGGCATACTCAATTCCACGACCCAAATTATAAATATCAAACCCAGTATTTTCGATTGAAATTAATGCACTGACAGCATTTGCCATATCATGTGTATGTATGAAATCTCTTTTCGGTGTGAGATTACCTAATGAAATGACTCTATTACCTTCTCTAATTTGTTTTTCAATTTCAGGAATTAAATGCGGATTGGTCTCATTGGGTCCAAAAGCATTAAAAAATCGGCAACAAATCGTGTCAATTTTAGTTTCTAAATAGAATTTTTCCATCAAGTTTTCTCCTGCTAATTTACTCAATCCATAAATATCCAAAGGTCTAACTTCATCTTTTTCGGCAACTGCTTTATCTGATATTGGATAGACTGCAGCAGTTGATGCAAAAATTATTTTTTTCAAGTTTGAACATTTTTTTGCAGCTTCTAAAACATTAATTGTTCCTCTTATGTTTATGTCCGAAGATTCAAAAGGATGTTCATTACAATATGGTATAAAATGTACAGCCGCTAAGTGGATGATTACATCAGGTTGCACTTTTTCAATAAAATCGTTTACTACATTAGCATCTCTAATATCGCCTAAGCAAAAATTAGAATCACTTACATTTATAAATGCTCTGTTTCCAAAACTCAAATTATCGTAAACAAATACATTATGATTTTCGGCTTGTAATTTTGGTACTACGGCTGATCCAATAAATCCTGCGCCACCAGTAACTACTATTTTCATTTTTTATATTTAATTGTTAAAAATTATAAAATCTTCATATTTTTTGCAAATATAGTTCAATTCAAATTGAGCCATATTTTTTTTTGCCTTTTCACCAAATTCTTCTCTAATAGACTGATTATCTATTAAATATTGCAATTTATCAGCAAATTTATTTTCAAGTGTTAACGGAATCAGAAAACCATTTTGTGAATCATTGATTAAATCACTTGGTCCTGCAATACAATCAAAAGCAACAACTGGCAAACCTGCTGACATAGCTTCGCCTATAACATTTGGGAAACCTTCTGATTTTGATGTGAAAGCAAATATTTTACTTTTATTATAGTAATCTTCTACATTAGATTGTTTTCCTGTGAAAACAACACGGTCAGCGACATTTAGTTCTTTTGCCAATTGGTGCCATTTTTGTTGGTTTTCTTGCTTCAAATGATCATAACCTAATAAGACTAATTTCCAATTTGGAGCATTCAATTTGGCAAAAATTTTAATAAGTATATCTTGCTGTTTTGATTCAATATAACGCCCAACCATTAAAATAACATTCTCTTTTTCAATAATTTTACTTTCAATAGGTCGAATAGGATTTCCTATAATCTTAAAATTATTATGTTTATAAAATGTACTAAATATGTCTTTTGCTTTAGATGTTTGAGCAATTATCCCTTTTGCTTTTGGATACAGAATTTTTCTCAAAAAATCATCTTTAAAACCCAATGGTTTATCCGGTTGTGCTCTATCAGAAACATATACTGGAATCTTTGAACCGTACAATGAAAGTAATACTAAATTGTTCCATCGTTCTCCAAAAGAAAGCACGGAAATTGGATTTATTTCTTTGATTTTTTTTCTTAAAAATGAAATGGTTTTAATTGTTGAAAGTATTCTTTTAGAATTGTCAAATTCAAAATTAGGTTTGTGAATTATAATATCCTTTTGAATCTCATAAAACACTTCTCTTTTTATACCATATAAAACCAAATGCACTTGATATTTTTTGGTAGCTGCAAAATAGTTGACCAATTCTGACATTACTCTTTCCATTCCACCGGCTTGAAGCGAATGAATGACAAAACAAACTTTTTTAATTCCCATTTTTAAGCATCAATTCAACCATCCATCCATAAGGATTAAACTTTCCTTCGTGCCAAGTCATCTTTTCATCCCAATACCCAACACAATCATTATAACCACCATTGGCAAAACCAAAACTGATTTCTATCAATAATGGTTTTTTATGTTCATCATAAACAAAGTCGTATGCTATGCATTGAGCTTTTAATTTATCATGAATATCGAAAGCAGCTTTCACAAATATTTCGTCTATAGAATCTTTGTCATAAAGAATAAAACCGCTTCCAGAAGCTCTAAAATCATTTTCACGATTCATTCTTTTTATACCAAAAGCTTTTCCATCAATAACGATAATTCTAATATCAGAATCATTGTTTGGAATAAATTCTTGAAAATATAAGTAGTTTACTTCATTGCCCATAACTTGAGCATATCTTGGTGGTTTTACCAAACGAACTGTTCCTTTAATTACTTCTTTAAAATCAGCTTTTCCTAAACGCCATTTTCTAAAACGTTCATTAAAACTTTCCCATCCATCATAAGCAGGAAATCCTTTTCCAAACGCTTTTTTTACTAGTTTATTAGCAGCTGTTTTGGTGCGAACTAATTGAACATTTTGAGATCCTGCTCCGCCACGAAGTTTAAATACTTTAGGGAAATTGGTTTCTTGTATCCACTTTTTGGCCGATTTAGAATCATAAAAAACCCAAGTTTTCACTAGATCAATATTTAAGGCTTCTAATAAATATTTTTGACCTACTTTATCATCAAAATGCCATGCCGTATTAAAATTGGGAAAGACTTTTAACCCACTTTGTTCTAATGAAAAAAGTAATGGTTTTGCCATAACGGCATCTTTTGGATCTGCATGATAATAATGCCACATCAAACAATTGCAATCAGCCAATTGCTCTACAATATCGGAATCATAACAATTGACTAGTTTGAAAGGTATATTGTTTTCTTTACAATAATTTATCCATAAGTATTGAAAAGAAGAATTTCTTAATTCATTGTGAATGGCTATCATATCAGTCTAAATATTGTTTTGCCCAAATTTCAAAACCAAACATTAACCAAATAGCATCAAGTTGTTCCGGTGTCGCTATGTTTATATTTTTTACCCATTTTGATAATTCAGTAGTTTGAAATAAGCCTCTTTTTATCATATTGGGTTCAATTGTATCGTACCATTTTTTTTGAAAAGTAGTAGTTGCCATGAATTCTCTTAACGGAATTCCAAATCCCATTTTGTCTCTGTAGGCAAACGTTTCTCCAAATTTTTCACTCGCAATATCTTTTAACACTTTTTTGCTTTCGAGTTTGTTATTGTGTTTAGCTATTAAAACTTCATCTGAAATAGTAAGTGCTGTTGCAACCATCTCATTATCTAAAAATGGCACACGATTTTCTATAGAATGCGCCATCGACATTTTATCTTGACGCATTAATAAATCAGGTAAATAAGTCAGTAATTCGTATTTTCTTTGTCTAAGATTAACCGTTCCTTTTAATTTGCTTAAGGTCTTGTTTCTATCTTTAATGGCTTTCTTTAATTCAAATCTTGGAAGTAATGCTTTGGCTGTTGCCATGCTACCAAAAGCAGTTTCCATTATAAGTTTTTTATCCGGATTTAACGCAAAACTCAGGTAATCCATAGCAAAATTAATGTTTCGTTTTAGTCCTCCAAAAAATGATTTGGTGAAAAGTTTGTTTTCTTTTACTCTCACAAACCTACTATAACCAGCTAAAGATTCGTCGGCACCTTCGCCACTTAATAAAACGGTTACATGTTTTTTTGCTTCTTGGCTCAATAGGTAAATTCCAATGGTGTTTGGGTGATTCAACGGGTGTTCAAAATGCCAAATGGCTTTTTCTATAACGGCAAAATAGTATTCGGCATTCATTTCATATTTATGTGCTTGAAGCGAAAGTTTTTCTGCCACAAAATCGATATATTTTTCTTCCGAAAATTTTGGATCTTTAAACGTAATCGAAATCGTTTCTAAATTTCCTTTTTCTAGATTTTTAGCTGCATAATACGTAACTAACGAAGAATCAACACCGCCTGAGAGTTGACAACCCAATTTTACATCGCTTATCATTTGAGAAGCAACACTTTTTTGTAAAGCATTTTCTAAGGTTACAAAAGCTTCTTTATCCTCTACTGTATTCCTTCCTTCTTGGTCAATATCATAAAAAACATGTGGCGTTATTTTTTGATTATTTACGGTCAAATAAGTACCTGGAATACAATTGGTAATGTTTTTAAATAAAGTGGTATTGATTAAATTTCTAAACAATAAAAATTCATCAAGATTAGAGTAATCGGGTTCAAATTTAAAATTAGGCAATTTCTTGAAACTTTTCATTTCAGAGGCAAATGCAATTCTATTTTCCTCTTGTAATATATATAACGGTTTAATCCCAAAACGGTCTCGGGCTAGAAATAATGTTTCCAATTTGAAATCATAAATCGCCAAAGCAAACATACCGTTTAGCCTTGAAATCATCCCCTCCATTCCATATTCAAGATACAAATGCAGTACAATCTCTGTATCGGTAGTACTTTTAAAAACATGTCCTTTTTGAATTAAATCCTCTTTATAATCAAAGGCATTATATATTTCGCCATTCATCATTAAGACAACTTGTTCGTCGGGACTAACCATTGGTTGATGACCGTTGGGCGACAAATCTAAAATACTCAATCGATTAAAACCAAAAAGCAGGTTTTTTTCACTCCTAAAATCAGCATCCGATTCAACCGAAATAGTTTCAAAGTTTTTTTCTAAAGTATTGATTCCGATAATTCCAGAATCATCTGGACCTCGATGTTTCTGAATTTCAATCATCTCACGGATTGCATGATTATTGGATTGAAATGGAAAAGTAAAATTATAAAACCCTGTAAATCCGCACATATCTATTTTTGGAGTATTTTGTTAATATAACCTTCAGTGGCATTTTCATTTTCAAGTATTTTACCTGGATTTCCCATTACTACAGAGTTAGATGGTACATTAAAATTAACATAAGAATTGGGTGCTATCAAAACATTATTTCCAATTGTTATGTTGCCAACAATAACACATCCAGTTCCTAGCCAAACGGAATTTCCAATAATTGGTGAGCCTTTTTTAGTGCCTCTATTTTGACGACCAATTGTTATATTGTGATTTATATTACAATTTTCACCTATAACAGCATCTTCATTAATAACTACAGTTCCGAAGTGACTAAAATAGACTCCTTTCCCTATCTTAGTAGTAATAGGAATTTGAAATCCAAATTTATAACAATAGTGTCTTGTCATTATTTTGGATAAAAATTTTAAAAAAAGATTTCTTTTGTAGAAAAAACCAATTCTTTGAAAAAAAATAAATCGGAATCCTTGATTTCTATACGCCTTAAAAAAATTTACAATTGAAATTTCTTTCCCTATAACTCTGTAACAATCATGATTAAGATACTCTAAAAACATAACTAATTTTTTGTTGTTATTGATTCTAAAAGGATATCTCTATGAGCTTCGCAACGAATTAAGTTTGAATACAACAACATTTTGCTTTCTGAAACAATTGATGGTAACAATCCTTTTTTATACAAACTTGGCAGATACTTTCCTTGATAGGGTTGAATCCAGGTATTCATTACAGGTTTCCACGTTTTTACATAAGCATCAAAAGCATCGTTTAATTTTTTATCATCATCAATAATTTCGTTAAGTAAAAGAACTTGTTCGTGGCTATGCTTTTGGGCTTCATCATCCATCAAATAAACACCTTCTTTTTCATTATTATGATTAAAAAATGCCAATTCAAAAGTTATCGGTCTATTTTTTTCAAATTGCAATCGCACCATCATCCCTTTATTCCAAGGAAGATTTTGCAAACTTTCCCAATCGAAACAAAAGTTTCCTAAACTATAAAATATAGGTGCTTCTTTATACACTTCATAACCCGAAATAATATGTGTGTGATGTCCAATAACAGCACTTGCACCCGCATCTACAAAAAAGCGATACCATTTTTTCATCCGTGGACTTGGTAGTTCATAATGTTCATGACCACCATGTACAATCACTATAATAAAATCAGCTATTTTTTTAGCTTCTTGAATTTGATTAAACACATTTACCAAATCAATAGGATGACAACCTGCTACCTCATCATAGGTGGTTGTCCATTCGTTTTCTGCAACGTTGATAAAGGCAAATTTGGTATTTTCTTGTTCCCAAAAATAGGTTTTAGAAGCTTCTTCAAAAGAATTTCCGCTGCCTAGCCATTCAATATTGTTTTTTTGCAAAGCTGTAAACGTTTCTTGCATTCCTTCAGCTCCATAATCTTTAAAATGATTATTAGCCGTGGCAACTACTTTACAATTTAGATACTCAAGAATTTCAACTGTGTCAGGAAGTGCTTTAATGTGTGGTCCTGTTTTTCTGATTTGATTTTTACCTGTTGTCAAAGGACATTCTAAATCTAGAATATTCAAATGATTTTGAGCAAAAAAAGGTTGCACCGTTTCAAAAAGTGGTTTCCAATTATTAGAAAGATATGCATCTTCTACTCTACGCCAAGGACAAAAATCACCTGTAAATCCTATTTTAATCATTTGGTATAATTAGGTTGAATAATTTTTTCATACAGAAATTGTGTTTCTTTTGTGGCTCCAAAAACATTCAAATGATCGGGTGCCAACCAATCCGTTTGAGGGTTAATCAATTCTGAAGCTATTTTGAAATTGTTTAAATTATAAACTGTAATCTTTTCATCCTTTGAAACCAAATATTCTTTTACAAATGGAACTGAATTTTGAGATTTTTTTGAGCCTGTAATTTCTACAAGAAGTATCTTAATATTGTTTTTTTTACAAAGCTTAATTAATTTATGTAAATAAACATTATCATAATATTTAGGAGCAGCACGATTTGGGTTAAAACTGGAATTATCGGGAATTACTTTTTTAGTGCGCCATTGTCCGTTTTCCATAGTGGCATTTCGGTGTTCCTTGGACAATAGAATTTTTATCATATCGATGGCAAGCCACTGAAAATTTAACATCGGAGGGTTTTTAATATTTTGCCAAAAATTGGGTTGGTAAAAAAAGTCAACTTCTGGATTGTGATACAACACCGGATTCAAATAGGATTTTCCAACTGCCGAAGAAAGACCAACAACTACCATTTTTGGTTTTTTGTTATGTTCAAGATAATTTTCAAATAATTTCAAAGTTGTTGAAACATGATTTCCCGCAACGGCAAGATTATAAGTTTTAATTCCTTTTTCGGAAATATAATTAGCATCAACACCGTCTAAAGCCATACTATTACCTAAAACGATTAAATCGAAATCCTTATTTTGAAACTTCGACATTTCGTAAACTTTCTTAAATCCAGGTGCAAAATTAAGTAACAAAAATAAGAACAGTAAGTTAACAATCACTACAATTCCAAGAAAGACCAAGCATTTTTTTAAAAACTTTTTCATCTGCAATTATTTAGAATTGGAAGTATATAAAATTGTTTTGTTTTCCGCCAAAAAGCAATATGAACACAACTATAATTGTATAAATTGACCATCGTTTAAACGTAGAATTTAATGTCTTTTGATTGAATTGTAATCCAAATTGCTTGTCTCTATGCAGCCATTCTATAACTATCATTACAATGATCATTGTAATGTGAATTAGTAAATAAAACGTATCGTGTGCACCAATAAAATCGGGTTTTTGGAAAAAACTTTTTGAAAAAAGCACCTTTAAAATTGAAAAAGCATGTGTAATGGAATCGGCTCTAAAAAATATCCAAGCTATGACTGTTAAAAAGAACGTAAATGATATTTGAAAAAATTCTTTAACAGATGGAAAAAGTGCATTGGTAGAAATAACTTCAATGTGATTTCGATTTCGGTTCAACAATAGTAATGGTATAAAATACAACGCATTTAGAAAACCCCAAGCGATAAAAGTCCAATTGGCTCCATGCCAAAAACCACTGACTAAAAATATGGCAAAAGTATTTCTAACTTTCATCCAAGTGCCACCTTTGCTTCCACCAAGCGGAAAATAGAGGTAATCTCTAAACCAAGTAGAAAGCGAAATATGCCATCTTCGCCAAAATTCGGCAATATCTCTTGAGAAATAAGGATAGGCAAAATTACGCAATAATTCAATACCAAATAATCTAGAAGCTCCTAGTGCAATATCCGAATATCCTGAAAAATCGCCATAGATTTGGAAAGTAAAGAATAAGGCACCAATAAATAAACTACTTCCATCATGGCTGGCACTATTGTTAAAAATTGCATTAGCATACATGGCACAATTGTCAGCAATGACAATTTTTTTAAACAAACCCCAAAGAATTTGCCGCAAGCCATCGACAGCTTGGTCATAGTTAAAAGTTCTTACTTTTTTAACTTGTGGTAATAAATGAGTGGCTCTTTCAATTGGTCCAGCTACAAGCAATGGAAAATAGCTCACAAAAACAGCATATTCTACAAAATTTTTCTCGGCTACAATTCTTTTTTTGTAAACATCAATGATATAAGAAAGTCCATGAAAGGTATAGAATGAAATCCCTACTGGCAATACTATTTTGAGCAACCAAGGATTTACACTCAAGCCAATACTTGTTAACGAATTGGACAATTCTGTAACAAAAAAATTGTAGTACTTGAAAAATCCTAAAAAACCCAAATTAATTCCGATACTAGTTATGAGCCAAAATTTACTTTTAGCATTTGAGGTTGCTTGTTCAATTTTTAATCCAGAAAAATAATCTAGAAAAGTTGAAAAAGCAAGAAGAAATAAGAATCGCCAATCCCACCAAGCATAAAAAACATAACTTACCAAGAGCAATAATAAGTTTTGTTTGCTCAATTTTTTATTAAATACAAACCAATACAGTATAAATACAATTGGTAAGAAAATAGCAAACTCTATAGAATTAAAAAGCATATTATTTTATATAATTTGATAATTGATCTGTTGAAATGAATTTCACATCGGGCCATTTTTTTAGTACTTGTTGCAATAATTGGTCTAAATCTTTTAAACCTCTATCTCTGTTTTTTTCGCTGATAAAACCAATAAAATTAATTCTATGCGAACAAATTACTGCAGGTTTTGAAAACAAAAATGCTGATTGAATTTGAGCCAAACAACTATCTACCCAGTTTTTGCTAGGCAACATACTAGGTTCAAAAAAACAATTTCTAATATTGTATTTCACACCTTTATTCTTTTGACCAAAAGAATGTTTTTTGAGTTGATAGTTATCAAAAGTTCCGGTTGGTTGTAATTGCGACCGTAATCCTTGAATCCATTCGATGTTTTGATTCGCTAAAAAGGCTTCTAATTTGGAATCCCAATTATAACAAGGTGCAATAAATGATTTTGATTCAAACCCAAAAATTTCTTTAAAAAGTCGTAATCCGTCTGCTATTATTATTTTATGATTTTCAATCTCTGAAGGATTATCCCAATCATAGGATTCCATAAAACTATAGTCTCCTACACCAGAAAAAGTGGTGTTGTAATCAAAAAGTGTTCTAACTTTACCTTCATTTTTCTGGAGTGCTTTCATCCAACGATTAATGTTTACGTGTTCTCTTCCATGAAATTGTGGTTGAAAAACACCTGCTTTCATTCCTTCTTTCCAACTATTCAAATTATTTTGATGGTTTGGATATTTCTTTAAGGTTTCGGTGAATGGTTCATAAAAATAAGACTGAAAATTGTTCTCTTTAATTTTATCAAAATCTGGATTTGCCATTATAGCATTGGCAGTAATCTTTGCGGTATTTCCATCTATATCTTTATAGTTTCCTAACACTTCAAATAAAAGTTCCAAATCGTTTGCCGAAGCCAAAGAATCATTTTTGTAAATACTATTGGAACAATCAATTCCTTTTTTAATAAAGGCATCTAGCACATCTTTTGAAGGTGTTCGAATAGCACCCCAATCGTCAGATTCAACAATCAATAATTTTTGATTGACTTTTAATCCTTTTGAATTGATTTTAGCAGCATTTATGTGCGATTTTAAAGTAACTAAATTAGTTCTTAAAGACATATACTATTTAATTAAATCGATTAGAGGTACTGGTGCATCAAAAATGGTTGCCAAAACGGGATTGGTAAAAACGGTCATTATTGAAACTGTATCAAATGATTTTCTTATAGCGATAATAATGAAGAACAACAAAAAAGGAGTAAGCATGACCGTCGATTTCTTAAAGGCTAATTGATCAAAACGCACATAATACACTACCAATGACGCCATAGCTGTAAATTGAGCAAGAATTAAATAACGTTCACCCGAAGGTATTTTTGACAATAAGTTTCCAACGGTAAGCAAGATTGTTGCAAAACTTAGAAATTTCAAAAAATCTTTATCTATTAAATATGTTCGATTTTTACTAAAATAGATGACAGACAATAATATAGCTATTGCATAATTAATTATTGTTCCTGAATATTTTATATACCAATTGTATTGGTCATTTAGATTTTCATATGTTTCGATATAAACATCACTGGTATAACTTTTTACTCTTGGCAATAAAACATCTGGAAGGTTATTTTCAAGAAAAGTACTAACAATTGTTATATTAAAAAGTGACACAAAGAAACTAGCAATAAAAATAAAATATAAAAACCGCCAAGGAATTTTGAAAAAATAATAGACGAAAAATAACCCAATTGGAAGAGCGAAAGAAAAATGTATTAATACACTTGACAATACAATCATTATTCCTTTTTTATCTTTTTTAATTAAAGCTGTAAATACCCCAAAGAAAAAAACTTGTGCTGCTGTCCACATTCGAACCCCGTTCAACTCCCAAAAACCGATGATACAAACAAAAGCAAAGAGGAGTACCCAAATATATTTTGCATTATGTTTTATTTTAATTTCATCTATTAAAAACCAAATATTTCTAGAATAAAAATAGCCAAAAACCAATCCATAAAATGCAAATAATACATTACCGTTATCCGTAAATAACGAAACAAAATTTACCATTATAGGTTCATAAATATCAACGCTACCTTGTCCTCTTTCGTCAATTGAATAAAAACTGCCAATGAAAATTTCCCATGTTCTTGGAGCCTCATATAACTTTTGGAGTTTAGCAATATATCTAGTGCTATCCATTGCCTCTGGACGGTACATCGTATATCCATAAAAAACTAAAAATAACCAAATCATGTTTTTAGCCCAAGGCAAACGATAGTTTTTAATGGCTTGAATCAATCCATAAAAAGGAAAAATAATAAAATAAAAAAAGGCGTTTTTCATTTAAGGAATTAGGGCTAAAAATTGTTGCGCTACATTTTCTATTCTATATATATTTTTATTGGGTAATTCCATTTTATTTGAATAGGAATCTTTAAAAAATTCTAAAATAATATTGGGTCTTAAATCACCAAATTTTACACTCAAAACAGGTTTTTCAATAATTAAATAGTCAATCAGTTTACTAGGTGTTTGCGTATTTCCAACATTTTCAAAGTTGACTACAAAATTCATTTTAGATAATTCGTAAAGTAATTTTTCTCTTGGAACTAATTCTTTCAATATAATTCTATTACTATTTTCTTTAATAAAAGGTGTAACAAATTGAGGTGTGGTGGTATAAACATGGAACTCAAAATTGAAGTTTTCTGGCAACGAGTTTAAGTATTCTAAAAATTCAGAAGGATCACGTCTTCCTGGTATAAACATTCCTGCATAGCCGAAAATTATTTTTTCCTTAGAAAGCTCTCCTGTATATACTTGAATGTCTTCAAATTTGAATCCTTGTGGAATTACTTTAATTTTATCATGAAACTCGGGATAATAACCTCCAATAGATTTTTCAGTTGGAACAGTTATATAATTTGCTTTTTTGCAGAACTTTTTTTCAAGCCAACCAAAATAAAACATAGGTTTAAAAGTATCGTTTTCTTGACCCATGTAGGGATCACCACAATCGGCTATCCAGATTTTAGCAATTTTTTTCGACCAAATTCTAGCAACACCCCAATGAATGGGATAAGGTACTGCTATTGAAATCAAAGCATCATAGTCTTTTTCTTTTTTTAGTGCCTTTTTCACAAGAAATAGAAGTTGAATATTAGGATACTCAAATAACAATAAACTAAAACGACATAGTATTCTCCAAAATAGTCTTACTATCCCTGTTCCTTTAACTTTGGGTGCTGGCCAAGTTAAATTTCCTAAATTCTTGAATTTAATTCCAAAAGATTCACAATAACTTTCTGTTCCTTCTCGGGGATGAGTTAATACTGCAACCTCATTACCTTGTCTAACTAATTCTTTAGCCAATTCGGTCGTTCGAAAAGAACGAGGCGAATTTTCAGGATAAAAAGCATTGGATACAATCAGAATTTTTTTAGACATTTTTTAAATTTGTTTATAATTTTACTACTGAATCGTTTACTTTAAGATATTTCTTTATTAATTATTGTGGTAATTAAAGCTAATTCTTTTTCTTGCAGACCAAAATATAGTGGCAAACAAATTATTCTTGAAGCAATATTTTCTGAAATTGGCATAGAAATCCCATTAACATAATTTATTTTATTTAAGGAAGGATAAAAGTAACGTCTTGGAAAAATTTCGTTTTCATTCAAAACTTTTTGAACCTTAACCAATTGTTCTTCCGATTGAAATAAAATAGGATAATAACTGTAATTCCATTCTGTGTTTTCTCTAATTTTAATAGTTTTTAGGATTGCAAAATTTAAATTAGAATTATAGTATTCAACTACTTCTTTTCTGCTTTCGATAATATTTGACAAAAAAGGCAGTACTGATAAACCCATGGCTGCTTGAAGCTCTGAAGTTTTTCCATTAATTCCCAATCCAAAAAAATCTAGTGGTCCATTGTGACCAAAGTTATGGCTATAATACATTTTGTGATGTAGTTCGGCATCATTACAAAAAAGAGCTCCACCTTCGCCAGTATGAAATAATTTTGTAGCATGAAAACTACAAGTACTCACATCGCCATAGTTGAAAATAGATTTTTCTTTATAATTTACACCAAAAGAATGAGCCGCATCATAAATAACTTTAAGATGGTGTTTTTTGGCAATTTTTTCTATTTCTTCAACATTACATGGATTTCCAAATACATGAGTTGCTAAAATTGCAGTTGTTTTTGGAGTAATAGCCGCTTCAATTTTCGTTTCATCAATAGTTAAGTATTCTGCATCTATGTCAACAAAAACGGGTTTACAATTTTCCCAAAGAATAGATGATGTTGTAGCAACATAACTAAAAGGAGTAGTTATAATTTCTCCATAATTGCCAAGTATTTTTAAGGCAATTTGTATGGGTAGGGTGCCATTAGTCATTATTATGATGTTGGAAACAGAAAGATAATTTTTAATTTTATCTTCTAATTCAAGCAATAATTCTCCTCTATTGGTCAACCATTCATTTTTCCAAATTCGTTGCAACTGATTTTGATAATTTTCAATTGGTGGAAAAAAAGTCTTGGTAACATTTATCATTCTTAAATTTTATTGTCTTTAATACCGTTTTCTATACTTTATTTTGAATATTAAATTTATTTGTTTTCACTTAATATTTTGGCAGGTACTCCACCAATAACTAAATTATTTGAAAAAGATTTTGTTACTACTGCACCAGCAGCAACAATTACATTATCACCAAGTTCAACTCCTGGTAAGATAACTGAATTAGCTCCTAACCAACAATTTTTTCCAATTTTAATTGGCGGTACCGATTTATCATGAGAATTATAGTTTTTTTTATCATGATTTGCTGAAATAATTTTTACACCAGGAGCAAAAATAGTGTAATCATCAATGTAAATTTTGTTAATGCCTTGAACATAACAATTTCCTGAATTAGCAAAATATTGTGCTACGCCTTTACCTAAATAAACTGTTTGACTCACTGTGGAAGTAAAATGGACCATAAAGGGAACTTCAGCATTAATTCTTAATATTTTTTGAAAAAAGAAATTCACCAATCTTAAGTTAATTGAAGTTGGAGAAAACAAATATTCAATAAAATTTGAAGGTTCATTCTTTTTCCAATTAATAAATTTAAATCTGTTAAAAATCATTTTTATTTATTGATTATTTTAAAATAAAAAGGAAACAATAATTTTGAAAAATTAAACATATACATATGCTTTTTGTATAAAAAACGTAATCCGTTTGTCTCAATTTTTTTAATTTTTGCCTCTTTTAATTTATTTAATATTTTATAATATTCTTTAAAATTAAAACTGTTTATACTTGGTGAAATAGCCAATAAAACAAATTTTGCTACAGTATGATTTATCAATTCATCTTGTTTACTTGTTAGTTCGTTTTGTTTGGCAAATGTTTTTATATCATTTATTGCCAAAATAAATCCATCAATTGCTTTTTCTGAATAAAACAATCTCGAATTGGTAGCCGAACCTATTCTAGTGGTTCTTTGATAAAAAATAGTATTTTCAAAACTTACTTTTTGAGCTACTGCAAATACTTTGGATAAAAATAGACCATCTTCAAGATAGGGTACGTTTTTTGGGTAGGTTATTTTATAAGTAGTAAGTAGTTCTTTTTTATATACTATTGCCCAAGAACGGTCAGGATCTTTAACATCAAAACCACGTGCTTGAAAATAGCCATCTACTCCATCAAATAATTGATGATTTTGTTGGCTATAATTTGTTTTCCAAATACTTTTTTGGTCAACATCAAAAATTTCAAACCCAAGATACAATACTTCACATTCTAATTTTTCTACTAAAGCGACAATGTTACCGAACGAATTTGGCATTACATAATCATCAGGATCTATAGGTAATATATATTTCCCAGAAGCAATCGCGATTCCATTATTTCTAGCCATAGAAACGCCTTGATTTTCTTGATTTAATAAAATTATATTGGAATATTTTTGTTGTAAATTCTCAACAATTTCTTTACAATTATCAGGTGAGCCATCATTGATACAGATAATTTCATATTCCGAGTGAGGAATATCTTGTTGTTCTAAACTTTCAATACATCTTGCTACATAGTTTGCAACATTATACATTGGAATAATAATGGAAAAAATAGGCAATCCCATATATTAGCTTAAATTATTGTTTAAAAACTCAAGAGATGTTTCTCTCAAGGCATTCAATTTTTGATTTGGAATAGTATAATCTAAGGTTTTAAAGCCTAGATTAGCATCTTTTGATATAAATCGATCTATGACTCCTAAATTATTCAATATCGTTTTTTGTCTTGAATCTTTATCACTACCATGAGCAATTGAAAAAAAAGGTTTATTAAATATTACCGAAAAAGCAGTACCATGAAAAGAAGATGTTATGACAAATTCGGCATGTTCAAATAATCCAACATATTCTTCTGGAGATGCAGTTTGATACTTATTTTTTAAAACATTTTTATCAACACCCATTGACAATTCAATCACTTCTGCATTTATTTCTTTTGCAATAGCATTTGCCATTCGCAAGGCATCTTCTCTTAAATCGATGCTATACACCAATACATATTTTTTTGTAGTTTTGGGTTTTACTGCCATTGAAGACCACTTTTGAGCATCTAATAAAAAAGTAGGATCAAGGACAACAGTTGTTTCTTTGTTATAATTATTTAGCAAGTATTGATGTAGTTCTTCTTCTCGAACACTAATATCATCAAAATTTGTAAGCAAATTAGAAAATTCTTCTACTTGATTATTTGTTAAACCATAATGCGACATACTGGCGGCATAAGTAATTTTTTTGGCTGTCGTTTTTGTTTTAAAGTTTCCTAAGTAAACAGCATCAAATCCTTTGGTTAATTTACAATTCCAAATTTGATCACTTCCCATTACAAACAAATCATAATCCGTATTCTCTGTAAAAGGTTGATTTTGATATTTTTTATTTGAAAGATTTAATTGTTGTGAAATAAAATTTTGAAAATTATTCTGTCTTTTAAGTTTCCAAGGAAAAGTAATCAATCCTTCTACAAATAGTTTCAAATTTACTAAAACGGAAGCTTTAGCCGAAAAAGGAAATAGTTTTTGCTTGATTAAATACGATGGATTATAGTCTATCACTTCAATAGAAAATCCCATTTCTTTAATTTTTTCTTGCGTAGCATAGGCTTGTAAAACTGCACCATAATTGTGTGCTGCATGAAAAGTGAGTAATCCTATTTTCATTTAATTATGTTTAGTAAAAATATCTTTGTAGTCATATCTTTTTGAAACAGCCAATTTAAAATCGTCTGGCAAATTTCCACAACCAACAAAGACTATTATTATTTCAGATTTCGGAATGGAAATTACTTTTCGCATCTTTAGGTCTTCTTCTTTCGTTCTACACCAATTTAATGGAATAGCTGCCACTTTATTAAAATGCAAAGCATATAAAAGATTCATCGTGTACATGCCACCATCTACATAGGGTAAGTTTCGCTCTTCTGAATCTTGATAAGAAGAAATATCAGCCGTTATAACTAATAATTTATCAACCAAGTGACCAAATCCTCTATTCCCATTTTGGATTTTAAAAGCTTCGGCAATCAATTCTTTGTTTTCGATAATGTGGACTCTTATGGGTTGGCGATTACAAGCTGTTGGTGTGTTTTGCGCCAAACGAATGGCTTCTTCAATTTGCTCACTCTTTATCGTACCAGAAAAATTTCGAATACTATGACGACTATTTGAAAAAGTATCAAATGCGGCTAATTGGTGTTCAAAGTAATTGGCTTTTGTTTTAATTAACTGTTTAGTGATTTTCAGATCTGACTCTTTCTCTAAAATAGATTTTATTTTTTTTAGTAAATTTTCATCTAATGGATACTGATGTTCTTCATGTACTTTCTGATATTCAGCAATAACACCGACTGCATGTTGGTATTGAATATTATTAGTATCGTATTTTTTTTGATAAGCCAAACATTTATCAATCAAATTAATCAATTTGGGTTGACCAAATCCCAAACGCATTTCGGGCATTGTCAATCCTTTTTCGATTATATGGTACAATTGTACTATTCTTCCAACGTATTTCAATTGGGTATCTTGATGCAAAACATTGGAGTGTTCTAAAAAAAGTTCCTTGTCGTAATTACTATACGAATCATGCTTTTTTATCATAAAATTGTGATACCTTTTTTCTATAAAACTTTTAGGTACTAGATTTTTGATGATGTTTTTTATTTTTTGCATAAGTTATTATTAGTTAATTACTTTTTATAAAAGATATTCTCTTTATACTTTGATAAAAAAGTAGCTTTAAAGTAAATAATATATTTAAAAGGATTTAAAACAGAAGTCAACAAATAATGAAGAAAACTACTAAATTTAGTTTTTCTGTTTAATCGTTCAACTCTAAAAATTTGATTGGCTATCCAGTTGAACTGATGCCAACGTTTTACATCTCTAGGAACATTAGGATAAATATATTCTTTTCTGAAATCTTCGGTTTTAAAATAATGTGGCTTTAGAACATAATCCTGAATCATATTATTCGTAGCCATCTCATGTTGACGATACAATACTGTTTCTTTTTCAAAAAAATGAAGTTTAAAACCAGCTTTGGTCAAATTTAATTTAGTTTGAAAATCTTCTGAAAACAAAGACTCTTTTGGTAATCCCGCATTTAAGATGGCTTCTTTGTTTAAAAACATAGAAGGTGTAAATTGAATTCTATCGGAAACTAATAAAAGTTGGTATTGCTCTAAAGCAGTTATTTGCGGTGTAATAATGTGACTTGGAAAACTTGCTGGACTTAAACGAATGAAGTTACTCTCTTCAAAAGTATTTCTGTATATTTTCAAATAGGAATACAAAACCTTTATAGATGGATTTTCTAAAACATGTTTAACGTTATCCAGAATACAATTGGGCAACAAAGCATCATCACCCGAAATCATTTTAATCCATTCTCCATCGGATGCATTTACACATCGATTATAATTAGCAGGAATTCCTGTGTTTTTCGGAACTGTAACTATTTTTATTGCTCCAAATCTGTCTTTAACTCGTTCTTGTACACACCATTTCTCTATAATTTCAACAGTATTGTCTTTTGAACAATCATCAGAAATAATGAGTTGAATGTTTTGATAGGTTTGATTATAAATACTTTCTAACGTTTCTTCAACAAACTCTGCAGCATTATAAGTAAGAACTGGTACGGAAACTAAAATTGACATTAAATAATTATCTCTTTAACGGTTTTTAAATTTTTCAAGAATAGATTTTATCGAAATTCGTTGATTAAACTCATACGTAAAATAAGAAATCACAAATAAAACAATAAGAATTTCAGCAATATACATATATGGATTTTCAAGCAAGTGAACTGACAATAAACATAAAGATAAAGTAACTAAGGATAGTGATAACAATTTATATACTCCAAAGTTAAATTGAAAACCATATTTATTTTTTAATATGAATAACATAAAAAAAGAAGAAATAAGATAACTTAAAATCAATGAAATACCCAATCCAGTCAATCCAAAAAAATGATAAAACAACAGGTTAAAACCTAGCACAATTAAATTAGCAATAATTTCTACGGTCAAAAACAATTTGTTATTTCCTTTGGCAAGAATAATATAACCTACAACCCATACTAATCCTTTTAAAGGAATCGCTAAAACGGCGAATTGAATGAAGTTTTGTGATGCTAAAAATTCTTTGCTTAATAAAATTCTAATTAAAAGTGGTGTAGTAGTTATCAGTAAAACCAGTACAATTCCTAAAATGATTAAAACCAATTCTGCTTGTTCGTTTACTAATTTTTTCCATTTCAATTCGTCGCTTATTACACCCGCCAATCTTGGAAAATAATCGGTAGCCATAGCCGTAAATACCATACCTACATAGCCTTCAACTATTGCATTTCCAGCACTATACAATCCAACATCTGATAATGTTCCCGTTTTTGAGATAAAAGCATTTAAAGTAAAGGCTACACCAGCTGCCAATATATTGATTAAAGTTAAGCTTAAACCAAGTTGGACTATGGGTTTTCCCAATTGAAACGTGTCTTGCCATGAAACGGCTATTGGTTCAAATTTAATTTTACTTTTAAAATAAAGAGATACCAAATAATTGGCAAAAGCCGTTAAGATTATAGCTGGAACAACACCATCAATGCCATAAAAATAAAATAATGGCAATGCCACAATTAATCCAACAATACCTCCAAAAATATTAGCTTGCGCTAAGTATTTTAATTGTCGTGTTCCTCGAAGTAAAGTATAAATACCACCTGACAATGCTCCGAAAACAAAAGTTATGGATAACCACATAAAAGAGATTGTTTTTGAAGTATCACCAAAGGCAAATTTGCTCAACAAAGGAGAAAAAACGATTGTGGCTATAATACCAAAAATAGCAGTAAACCAAATTAATCGTTTAAAAACTTGAAACGTAGTTCGAATATGAACTTTGTCGTTTGAATTGTGTGCTTTGGCAATATCTTTTACAGCACTTTCAGCTACTCCAAGTGATGTGAACGTTTTGATTAAGTTTAATCCAGAAAGCAACAACCCATTCAAACCCATTCCGGCTGTGCCAATTAGAATGGCAACAAATTTGCCTCGAATGAGTGTAATAAATATATTAAAAACCTGCACACCTCCAAAAATGGAAGTGGCTTTCATGATTGAACCGTAAGAAGATTTAGTTTCTGACACTAAATTGAAAATAAATTTATAGCTTCAATTACTTTGGAAACTTCCTCATTAGTTAAAACAGGACTGATTGGCAAACTCAATACTTCATTATGAATATCATTAGTAACTGGAAAATCTAAATGATTCATAGCTACATACGCCAATTGTTTATTAGGCGGAATTGGATAATGAATTAATGTTTGAATATCGTTTTCGGCCAAATATTTTTGCAAACGATTGCGATCTTGTGTTCTAACGACAAACAAATGCCAAGAATGTTCTTTATTTTCACCTACTTTAACATTTGAATTTATTGGAAAAGGCAACTGAATTAATGGATTTGTTATCTCCGTTAAATACCGTTCTGCAATTTGTCTTCTATATTGATTTTCTGTATCAATATATTTTAGTTTTACGTCTAAAAAACCAGCTTGAATTTCATCCAAACGACTGTTCAGTCCTTGAAATTCGTTGACATATTTTTGTTTACTACCATAGTTTCCCAAAGCGCGCACTTGTTCAGCCAACGCATCATCATTTGTAGTAACAGCACCTGCATCGCCTAAAGCACCAAGATTTTTTCCTGGATAGAAACTAAATCCCGCAGCATCACCAAGATTTCCAGTTTTTGTTCCTTTATACTCGGCTCCTATAGCTTGAGCGTTGTCTTCGATAATTTTTAGATTGTGTTTTTTTGCAAGTATTTCTAACTTTTCGTCCCAACAAACTTGGCCATAAAGATGCACTACCATAATAGCCTTTGTTTTTGAAGTAATGCTTCGTTCGATTAAATCAAAATCAATATTGAACGTTTTTTGGTTTGGTTCAACTAATACAGGTACTAACTTATTATCTGAAATTGCCAACAGTGACGCAATATAGGTATTTGCAGGAACGATAACTTCGTCGCCTTCTTTCATTACGCCTAAATCGATATATGCTTTCAATATTAATCGCAAAGCATCCAATCCGTTGGCAACACCAATTGCATGCTTAACACCATTGAATTCGGCTAAATTAGTTTCAAAATTATCCAGTTGTTTTCCCATTAAAAACCATCCTGAATCAATCACATCAGCAGCTACTTGCTTTAATTGGGCAGCATACTGTGCATTTATTTTTTGTAAGTCTAAGAATTTAATACTATTCATGTAACTTTTCTATTTCTTCTTTTGTTAATATTCTAATCAATTTTGCTGGCGAACCGCCAATAATCGAATAATCAGGAAAAGATTTGTTTACAAAACTATTGGCTGCAACGATACAAAATTTACCCAAAGTTACGTTTGGCATAATTACAACACTTGCGCCTATCCAGGTATGATCTCCAAGATGCACTTCGCCTTTTATAATTGGAAAAATGCGTTGCAGTGTTTCCGATGCATTTGGTCCTGAACCCGACATCAAATTGATATTCTGAGCAAAACTCACAAAATTTCCAATAGTAACTTGTGCATTATAGCCTTCGACTATAGTGTTGGGTCCAAAATAACAATTTTTACCTACCACCAATTGATGTTTTGGTGATCCAAATACACGAACACCAGCGGCAATTTTTGTATTATCTCCTATTTTAACATTATTGATACTAGCATCATTATCAATACTTACATTTGTTCCTAAATCTATATTTGATGTAATCATCTGTTAATTATTAGCAATAAATTGAACCATACATTCATACATAAAATCAATATCAGTTAAAGACAAACTTTGATGATTGGCAATAAAAAAGGCATCTTCACCATAGAAAACACTATTATGAATTCCGTTTTTATTTAAAAAATCTTTCCATTGATTCAAATTTTTTAAAATGCCGTTATTTTTTAAAAGTAAAGCATAAGGAACAATCAAATGATTGTTATGAAAACGAGCTTCAAAACCTAACGATTCAAATTTTGAAAGTGCATAATGATAGTTTTCAGCTCTTTTTTCTAAAAGGTGTTTATCTTTTTCTAACTGATTTGAAAGTACTTTTAGCATGTAATTATAAATAGCAGGTGTTACCAATTGATTCTCATCTAGGATATTTTTTTTGGAAACTAAAATTCCACCTATTTGAATTGGAAAGAATTTAGGTAAACTAAAAACGGAAAAATCACCATACTTACCAATTTTCTGATTTTCATCTTGACTAAAAAAAGTAGTACAACAGTCTTCAATTATAGGAATTCCTAATGAAACTAAAGCTTCCATATTTTGATAAGGAAAACCAAATTCGTGATTGACCAAAATTACTTTGGTTTCAGGAATAATCTCTCTATTCCATTGGCAAAATTCTTCAATAGTTTTGGTAACACACGAACTAATATATAAATTTTGTGAAGTTGTAAGAACTGTAATAATGTCTGTTTTTGATAAAGAATAATTATTTAATGCCTCAGCAATGGCGTGACGTCCATTTTGAGTGAACTTCCAATTTTCTTTTCCAAATTTAGTATTCAAATAATGAATTGCAAAATCGTTTTCAGGCAATTGATTATTAGCAGCAATAGAAGTTGTCATAAAAGGACTCATTCTATAGCTTGGTACTAAAAATGGATCAGGATTTACAAAAAACATCAGTCAAATTTTTTATAAAATTCGTACAATATTCCAATAGAACAGCCGATACTTTCTTTAAATTCGCACAAACCATTATTTGGAATTGAATCTTCGGTAGAGTGTCCAATATCAATAATTTCAATACCTAAATCTTTGTAATAGTTGAAAACATTAAAGGATAGAAAATTCATGGTTTTTAACTCTGAATATTCTGGTAAGTCACCCCAATAAACTACTCGAACTACATTTTTAGAAAGATGAAAAACAATAGCTGCACCGATTGAATTGTCAGTATCATTAACTATAAAATAATCTATGGGTATTATTGAACCTGTTTCTTTTAATTGTTCAAAAGTAAGTCGCAGTGGAAAACCACGTTCATTTCTATTTTGAGCAATAATATCATAAGCAATCTTTTCGTCAGTTGAAGGTAATTTTGTAAAAGTTAAATTTTTACTTAATGACTTCTTTAAATTTTTTTTGGCATTGTACCAAATTAATTGTTGATAGTCATCATTGCAATTTTTGGTTTCAAAATGGTAATTCAACTCTTTGTTTTTAGTTTCAAAACCAGCTCTAAAAAGACAATTCAGCATCTTAGCAGAGAAATCTTGATTGAAGAAAAATGGCGGCAGGATCATTTTAAATTCAGAGAATTTTTTTTCTTTAGCCCATTCGGTAAAAGAGTGTAAAGCAGCATCTATTTGATACAACTTACAATCCGAATACAACGATTCAAATCCACCATAAGAAGCCGAAAATGGGGAAACTATTTTATTTTCTCTAAGTCCGACAATAATTCCAAAACGAATTTTAGAATCTTTAAACAATAGGTAAAATACTTCTTCGCATTTTTCTTTGTTTAATTCATTAAATGCAGCACTGTTAAACAATTGCGAAGGCAATTTAACGATCGATTGATAAACAGTAGCTGTTACTTCTTGGATTTCCAATCTATAAATTTTTCGTAATCTCTAAAATAATCATTTTCATCATATACATCGGAAGCCAATACCATACAAATGGAACCACTTGAAAAGTTATCCAAATCACGCCACAATCCAGGTGGAATTAACAACCCTTGATAAGGCTGGTTTAGCAAGAAGTTTCGTTTTAATTTTCCATCATCTAGTGTAACTGAAAAGCTTCCACTTAAAGCAATCATAATTTGATATAAATCTTTATGAGCATGACCACCCCGACTATTTCCACCAGGAACATCATATAAATAATATATTCGCTTGATATCAAAAGGCACCTCTTGACTATTGGTTATAGACGTTAAATTTCCATTCAACTGATGATTTTTGGGTAAGGTTAGCAACATGCAATCATATATGGTACTGGTTTGCATACTTTCTATTTTAAATAATCGGTTAAAATTCTCATATAGTCATTTTCATCAAAAGCTCCAGTACATAAATGCAAAGAGACAGAATTGGTAGAAAAATTTTCAATATGTCGCCAATGCATCGGCGGAATATATAAAGCGAAATAGCTTCTGTTTAATGTAAAACGTTGTGTGGTAGCATCAGGTAAAGTAACCACCACATCAAAACTTCCACTCAAAGATATGATTACTTCATGTTGTGTTTTATAAGCATGCCCGCCACGTTTTTCCCCACCTGGAACATCATAAATCCAAAAAACTCTTTTTATATCAAAAGGCAAATGATCTGGATGTTGCAAAAACGTTAGGTTTCCTCTTGGATCTTGAATTTTTGGTAATTCAATAATTTTAGGTACGGTATAATTCATTTCTTCGTTTTTTCTCACGGCTTCGCTTGGTCAGTCACATATTCTAGTGCCAACAACTTTAAAAACGGTAGAACAAAAAACTCTTAATTTGCTATAAGTGCTTCTTGCTCAAAAAGTAGCAATCCACTGTTATCATGGAGTACCGTGGTGTATAAATATACTTTTTTTTGTATTACTTTTTCAATTTTTAGTGCTAATTGTTTAATATAATCTTCATCAAAATTATCACCTTCTAAAACTACTTCAATTTTACCACTATCAATACCTTTCGCATAATCTGCAATAATAAAAACTCTATTCACATTACCTATTTTATCAACTACCATTTCGACAATAGTATCCAATCCGATATACTTTCGAACTATTTTTTGCAATAAATTAAAAAATGGATTACTTTGATTGGCTCGGTAAGTGATTTTTTGATTAGATTCATTGCGAATCAAATAACCAGCTTCGGTGAGATTGTTTAATTCTTTTCGAATAGCGTTGGTTGACTCACCCATTTCGAATGCTAATCCTCTCAAATAGCCTTCGTTAGCAACATTAATAAAAAATTTTATTAATAGTCGCAAACGTGTTTTAGAAGTAATGATATTCTGAAGCATTCTGGTGATTTATTACCGAGTAACAAAGGTACTCTTTAATATGATTTTAACAATTTTTTAAGCAATAATATTATTTGTTTAATATTATTTTAAATCCTAATTCTTCTAAAACCAGTTCTAAATAATTCTTATCTACTTTTGAAACAATTCCTTCTTTCCCTTTTAAAGGTCCAGATATTATTTTATAATTATTTCCTACTTCAATTCCCTTCACTTCAAATGAAGTTACAGTGGTCTCTAACAACCAATTTTTTAATAACTCAATTTCTTTATCTTGAACTATGGCAGGCTTTCCTAACCAATATAAATACCTAACAATACCTGAAACTTGAAATACATTATTGCGTTCCGACTCTTCTAAATTCACAAAAACATAAGATGGGATTAAAGGAACTTCAATTTTCTTTTTCCGATCAGACCATTGCTTTACTTGAGTGATTAAAGGACAATATACTTCAATACCTATTTTTTTTAATTTTTCAAAGACTTTTTTTTCGTTTCTTGGTTCTGTATAAAGAGCAAACCATGGCATAAATTATATTTTTTTTTCAAAGATACTATTAATTTAATAGCTTATTAAAACAAAAAACCTCCGATTGCTCGGAGGTTTCTCTTATTGATTAATTTTATTTAAATCAATTATCTTTTTACAACTCTAACGGTTCGTGTTTCGTCAGCTTGTGTTACAATTACATTGTAAACACCCGATGGGTAACGTTCACCTATTGTTGTAGTTTCCAATTCAGTTACATTAGCTTGTTGTTGTTCTACTAATCTACCTAGCATATCATAAACTGTGATAGACACTGGTGTATTGTTAGAAGTTTTAACATCCAATAAGAATGAATTAGCAAACGGATTTGGATATGCAACTGCTGTG
>JAIUNZ010000007.1 GCA_020161455.1 Bacteroidota bacterium | reverse complement strand
AATCCTAATATAACGCCAACATTTACTGCTGTAAATCCAATCTGTTCAGGTGCTACGTTATCGGCTTTACCAACCACTTCTAATAATTCCATTACAGGAACTTGGTCACCAGCTTTAGATAATACACAAACTACCACGTATTCTTTTACGCCTGCTGTCGGTCAGTGCGCTACAAGCACAACACTAACAATTACAGTGAATCCTAATATAACGCCAACGTTTACTGCTGTAAGCCCTATTTGCGCAGGTGCTACGTTATCGGCTTTACCAACCACTTCTAATAATTCCATTACAGGAACTTGGTCACCAGCTTTAGATAATACACAAACTACCACGTATTCTTTTACGCCTGCTGTCGGTCAGTGCGCTACAAGCACAACACTAACAATTACAGTGAATCCTAATATAACGCCAACGTTTACTGCTGTAAGCCCTATTTGCGCAGGTGCTACGTTATCGGCTTTACCAACCACCTCTAATAATTCCATTACAGGAACTTGGTCACCAGCTTTAGATAATACACAAACGACAAACTATACCTTTACCCCTACAACGGGTCAATGTGCTACAACAACTACCTTAACGATCTCCGTTAATGAAACTCCAAGTCCAACAGCGGCAGCAATTCAAGACGCTTGTATAACTGGAACATTGCAGGATTTATTAGTTAATGGAACGGATATATTGTGGTATTCTTCTAGTAATAGCAATGACGTTTTACCAATAACTACAATCCTTGTTCCTGGAGAAATCTATTATGCAAGTCAGACAATAAATGGATGTGAAAGTATATCAAGAATTCCGGTAACCGCATTTGGACCCTGTTTAAAAACAGAATCATTTAATAAATTAAGTTTAGTATACCATCCTAATCCCGTTGAAAAACAGCTTAACATTATTTCAGACAATGAGATTATAAACTCTTATGAAATACTGAATTCATTAGGACAAAGCATAGAAACCAAAAAAATATACAGCAATAATTTTCAGATTGATATGTCAAAATTAGCGTCCGGAGAATATTATATTAGACTGAACTCCCATGACAAGTTCAAGGTTATAAAAATAATTAAGAAATAATTTAACCTTCGATTATGAATCAAGATGTTTTAAAATGGAAATTGGAAGGCAATTACTTTAATTATAATAAAAATAACATCTTTTACCTTCAAAAAGGTGATGGTCTTAATTTATTAATACTACATGGATATCCTTTTAATAGCTTTGAGTGGAAAGAGGCAATAACAGAACTTTCTATATCCTACAAAGTGACTGTTTTTGATTTTCTAGGTATGGGTTTTTCAGATAAACCTAAAAATCACAAATACAGTTTTGAAGAGTACTGTGAAATCGTGAATGCTCTTTTAAAAGAATTAAAAATATATGAAACTCATATCTTATCACATGATTTAGGAGTTAGTATTGCACAAGAACTTATAGCAAGAGAAGATGAAAATAAAAATACTTTTAAAATTCAATCATCCGCTTTTGTAAACGGTAGCTTGTTTATAGATGCCTATAAACCAAGGTTTATTCAAAAGATACTCTCGAATTCTCCAACTATTATTGGTAAAACTATCAGTAAACTGTTAACCAAAAAAATGGTCAATAATTCTGTAAAATCAGTTTTTGGGCCATTTACAAAACCATCTGAAGACTTTCTAGAATTACAATGGGAAATAATAAACTACAATGATGGAAAAGAAATAACATATCGAATAGGGAGATTGGTTTTTGAAAAATACAAGTTTCTCAATCGTTGGGTCAAATCAATGCAAGAAACATCAATTCCAATGTGTTATATCTGTGGTCCATTTGATCCAAATTCTGGAGAACATATGGTAAAAAGATATGACGAATTAATTCCAAAACCAAAAATCTATATACAAAATAGATTTATTGGGCACTGGCCACATATTGAAGATGTAAAGAGTTTTCTAGATAGTTTTTACAATTTTCAAAGCAACTATGTAAACCACCTAAAAAAATAACTTGAAGCAGAATTTAATTTTGTAAATAATGAAAAAAACAATTTTTCTATTATTCTTTTTCTATCATCTTAGTACTCTTGCTCAAGGAGAAGCAAATATTTGGTACTTTGGTCTTAATGCTGGGCTTGATTTTAATAGTGGCTCTCCAATTAATTTAAATGATGGTCAGTTACAAACTATTGAAGGTTGTGCTACTATGAGCAATAGTATGGGTGAATTATTATTTTACACTGATGGAATTAGCGTGTGGAATAAAAATCATGAGGTTATGTCAAATGGACAAAATTTATTAGGTAGTTCATCAAGTACTCAATCATCAATTATTGTCCCAAAACCTAATTCAAATTCAATTTATTATATTTTTACAACAGCAGATTCAGGAGGTAATAATGGCTTGAGATATAATGAGGTGGATATGTCATTAAATAATGGACTAGGAGATGTCACAAATTTAAAAAATGAATTATTAATAACTCCAGTTTGCGAAAAAATAAGTGTTGTTAAAAATGGCACTAACAATGGATATTGGGTGTTAACTCACAAATTTGGAAGTAATCATTTTGTGGCTTATAGTGTAGATTCAAATGGTGTTAACATTAATCCAGTAATATCTTCGATTGGTATTTCCATAATTTATAATATATATAAAACCCAAGGGCAATTAAAATTTTCCCCTAATGGAGCTAAAGTTGTATGTGTAAATGCATATACTAATACTCAGTTATTTGATTTCAACAATATAACTGGTACGCTTAGCAATACAATTACTATAAATACAGTAAATGATTATTACTGTTACGGCGCGGAATTTTCACCATGTAGCACAAAATTATATATAACCGCAGGAAAGACTTCTACCCCTAATAGAATACTTCAATATGATTTATTATCGAATAACATACCCTTTTCAGAAACAAATATAGCTGAACTTGATGATGTGCTTTTGGGGTCTTTACAATTAGCCTCAGACAATAAAATTTATTGTGCTGTAATAAATTTTATTACAGAAATAGACGCTTTAAGTGTTATCAATAGTCCGGAAAATTTGGGTTTGAACTGTGATTTTCAATACAATCAAGTAACTCTAACAGGTAAATGCAGGGTTGGATTACCACAATCTATTCAATCTATTTTTGATGTAAACATCAATATAAAAGGAAAATGCTTAAATAATATTACACATTTTTCATTCTCTGGAAATAATCCAATTATATCTGCTTCTTGGGATTTTGGTGATGGATTTATTTCTTCTGAAATTAATCCACAACATGTTTATACCACAATTGGTACATATGCTGTAACGGTAAATTATACTTCTCAATGTGAAAACCATACAAAAACAATAGAAGTAGTAATTTCAGAAAACCCAATTGCGCATTCGATAACTGATTATACCATTTGTGATAACAATGATGATTATTATGATTTGTCACAAAATGACAGTAGCATCATTGGAAACCAATCGCCTATTGAATTTAAGGTAACCTATTTCACAACATTTCTTGATGCGACTAATAATGCTAATTTAATTATAAATCCAGTATTAACAATTGGAGACAATCTTTTTTATGCAAAAGTCTATTCTATTAATAATAATTGTTATGACATAACCAGTTTTAAAATTACTAAATTCAAAAATCCTATTATAAATCCAAATCTCGAATTAATTAAATGCACTCCATATCCTTATGATGTGACAGAAAATTTTAACCTTAATGAGATTAACAACTTATTAATTCAGGATGATACCAACCATTATAATTTTATTTATTATACAACTGAAACCGATGCGTTAAACAATATAAATTCAATTTCAAATAATTACACAACTATATCAGCGGAAGAAATTATTTATGTTAGAGTTGAAAACATTCAAAACATAAGTTGTTTTACTATTGGGTCCTTTAAAATAAAAATAATTAAAGAACCAAATGATTATTTATCAACTGATTTCAAACTCTGTGAAGACCAATTTCCAAATGATGGAAAAACTCAATTTGATTTGACTATTAAAAAAAATGAAATTTTAAACCATCAAAGCACAACTGATTTTAATGTCATGTTCTTCCCTTCTTATTTAGATGCAATTAATAGTACAAATCAGTTGAATTTTAACTATGCAAACGATACAAATCCCCAACTTATTTTTGCTAAAACGTATAATTCAATTTATGAATCATGCTATAAAATTTCAACAATTAATTTAATTGTTGAACCTAAACCCGAAGTTTCTCTACTTCCAAAATATACATTATGTGAATTTGATAATTTAACAATAACATTAGCTGAAAGCTACAGTTTTTACAATTGGTCAAATGGATATACTACCCAATTTGCTAACTTCAGTCAACCAGCTGAGTATTCTGTTACAGTAACAAACGAAGAAAACAGCATTCTTTGTGAAACCACAAAAAATTTCACTGTTGAACTTTCCAATAAAGCATTAATTAATTCTATTCGAACCATTGATTTTTCCGACGACAATAGTATCGAGATTATTGTATCTGGAATTGGTGAATATGAGTACTCGTTGGATGGAATTATTTTTCAAGACTCAAATACATTTAATAATATAGTTGCAGGCGAATATGTGGTTTATGTAAGGGATAAAAAAGGTTGTGGCATAACCCAAGGTAATACATACGTGTTATCATATCCTAAATTCTTTACACCCAATGGTGATGGATATAATGATTTTTGGAAAATAAACTTTTCTCATAACGAACCAAATTTAAAGATCAAAATATTTGATCGCTATGGAACATTTATAACAACTTTATCGAGTAATTCTGATGGATGGGATGGAAAGTTTAATGGTAAAGAACAATTTTCCGATGACTATTGGTTTATAGTGACAAGAGGAAATGGTGAGAAATATAAAGGACACTTTACACTAAAAAGATAATATTAATGATAAAAGTAGACAGCAACACGTGCCTTGAGTTGATTGATGATAATCATATTCAGCCAATTTTCGAATTAATTGATACTAACAGAACGCATTTAAGAGAGTGGTTATCATTTGTAGATAAAATAGAAACTGTTGAATTTGCAGAAACCTTTGTAAAAAGTACTATGCAAAAAAACAAAGAAGGAATTGAATATGCTTTTGTTATTATACACTATGAAAAAGTAATTGGTAGAATTGGTATTTACAAAATAGACCTCCAAAATAAAATTGGAGAAATTGGTTATTGGCTTGCTGAAGATTCACAAAGAAAGGGCATTATAACAAAATCTTGTCAAGTAATAATTGACTTTTGTTTTTCAAAATTACAATTGAATCGTGTTGAAATAAAATGTGGAACTGAAAATTTTAAAAGTCAGTCCATTCCAGAAAAATTGAATTTTAAAAAAGAAGGAATTCTTCGTCAAGGAGAATTGCTTTACGATCAATTCATTGATTTGAATTTGTATTCAATGCTAAAATCAGATTTCATAAAATAAATTTAAAATCGAACTATAATAATATGTGGAATATCTATTTTTTATAGCTTGAAAACAATTAAAAACAATCTTAATTATGCCAGTACATAAGAAAGTATCAAAGTTGGATGTAATTTCAAATGGTAAGCTTAATAATATAAAATGTTTAAAAACTAAAGATATGAGATATTTAATTTACACAATTTGTTTTTTTTGTTCAGTAACAGCTACATATGGACAACAAACAGCTATTGATACAAATTACACAATTCAAGATAGTGTTTCAATACCAACAAGAAGTGGTATTGCTATTTCAGCAACAATTGTACAAAAAAAAACAAATTTAAAACCTTTACCAGTTGTTCTCTTCTACACCACTTATTATCAAGGCAAAACTGACGATTTTTTTGCCAAGCTTTCAGCAGATAGAGATTATATAGGAATTGTTGCTTATGCACGTGGTATTCGCACCAACTTAAAAGAATATGCACCTTATGAACACGAAGGAACGGATGTTTATGATATTATCGACTGGATTAGTAAACAAACTTGGTGTAATGGAAAAGTAGGTATGTATGGAGGCAGTTATTCTGGCTATTCGCAATGGGCAATGGTAAAAAACATTCATCCTGCTTTAAAAACTATTGTGCCTCAAGTAGCAGTCATGCCAGGTTTTGATGCCCCAATGGAAAACAATGTTCCTTATGGTAATATTTTAGGTTGGGCAAACGACAATATCTACAAAAATAAACCGTACGATAGAGGTTTAGTTTTTGAATGGTTTAATAATGGAGCTTCATTTAGAAGTTTAGATAGTTTAGGAAATCAGCCCAATCCTATTTTTCAAAAGTGGTTACAACATCCAGATTATGACTCCTATTGGCAATCAATGACTCCTACACCTCAAGAATATGCAAGAATAAATATTCCTATTCTTACTACTACTGGCTATTATGATGGCTCTCAAATTGGTGCTATACAATACTTTAAACTACACAATAAATACAACAAAAATGCTAATCATTATTTTGTAATTGGACCCTATGATCATTGGGGTGGTCAAAGCAAACCTCAAAAAAATCTAATGGGTTATGAAATTGATCCTGTTGCTAATATCAGCATGAGAGAATTGGCTTTTCAATGGTTAGATTATATTTTAAAAGACAAACCAAAACCTGAAATACTGAAAGACAAAGTAAATTATCAAGTAATGGGAACAAATGAGTGGAAACACGCTCCATCATTTCAAACGATAAATAATGATACGTTAACTTTTTATTTAAACCATAAAATATTAGTTAATAAAAAACCTGAAAAGAAAGCATTTGAAAGACAAGCAGTAGATTTTAAAGATAGAGAAAGTCAAAATAATTATTACACACCTGAAATTATTTTTGATACACTTGATGCAAGTAATGGTTTAATCTTCAAAACAGAACCTTTTATTAGTGACTTTTCAATTAATGGTTCATTCACTGGCAACTTGTTTGCAACTATTAATAAAAAGGATATGGATGTCTCATTGGCTTTATATGAACAAACCCCTGATGGAAAATATTTTTACTTAACTCGTTATGTTGGAAGAGCAAGTTATGCAAAAGACAATTCTAAAAGACAACTTCTCAAACCTAATAAAAAAGAGAGCATTCCATTTAATAATACACGGTTTATAAGTAAAAAAATTAGCAAAGGAAGTCGTCTTGTTATTTTACTAAATATCAATAAGCACCCATTTGAAATTATCAATTATGGCTCTGGAAAACCAGTATCGGAAGAAACTATTAAAGATGCTAAAGAACCACTACAAATAAAATGGTACAATAAAAGTTATATAAAGATTCCTATTTGGAAACCTAAAGAATAACGAAATATTTTTTCAAATATTTTAATGAAGATTCACAACAAAAATATTAGACTTTTTAAAAAGAAACTGAAAGAAAATCACGAAAACTAAACTGATTTTAATTAAAAAAACAATGAAAGTTCTAAACAACAATTTTATTTTACGAATTGCAGTAGCAATTATTTTTCTATCTCATAGTTTACACGGTATATTTACTGGTAATGACGTGAACAACTTTGGACATCTATTTTTAGATGAAATTGGTTTTTCCCCTTTTGGTGTAGCTATAGCTTGGACAGTCATTATAAGCCAAATTATAACTTCTATTCTTCTACTAACAAACAAATACACAAGGATTTCTTGTATCATTAATATTTTAATTTTAATGTCAGGAATTGTAACGGTACATTTTCAAGAAGGTTGGTTCGTTGTTGGAGCAGGTAGAAACGGAATGGAATTTAGCTTTTTACTAATTACTGTTTTGCTAACAATAATATTTCAAAACGAAAAAACAATGAGTATCTAATGATTTTGAAATCAAATATATTAAAAAATGAAACTCATAATAAAAACTGTATTAATACTTGTAATCTCGGTTATTATTTAAAACTACAACTCTAAAAAACAAGAGGCATCCAAACCCAAAGAGGTTTATAAATCCACCATTATATTTTCAATTGAATTAGTTATGAAGACAATTAACATATACCCAATCTCATTATAAAAATGATTACAAAAAGAATCCATTACATTTCTGGTGTAATAATTTCACTATTTGTTAGCCTTCATTTGGTTAATCATGTCTTTAGTGTATTTGGAGTAGAAAAACATATCGAAATAATGAATTCTATAAGACTTGTTTATAGAAATATTTTTGTTGAAATTATTTTATTAAGTGCTGTTGTGATACAAATTGTTTCGGGAATCAAAATGGTTTTTCAAAATAGAAAAAAAGCAATTTCAAAATTTGAAAAATTAAGCATCTATTCAGGTCTATATCTTGCATTCTTTTTTATTGTTCACATAGGTGCTGTCATGATAGGGAGAATAATATTAAAGCTCGACACTAATATCTATTTTGGAGCAGCTGGCTTAAATATCTTTCCTTTAAACTTGTTTTTCATTCCATATTATGTTATAGCTATTATGTCTTTTTTTTGCCATGTAGCGTGTATTCATAACAAAAAAATGAATAAAAACATATTGGGGTTAACCCCAATAAAACAATCCATTGGAATTATACTTTTGGGTGTTTTGGTAATAATAGTAATTTTTTATGGACTAACGAATCACTTTAATGGAATGATAATTCCAAATGAATATAAATTAAATTAACAAAAATGAAGAAAACTTCTTATGGACTACTTTTAGCAGTATTGCTACATGCATAAAACGCTGTAAAAAATGATAAAATAGAAATTAAAGACAATCTAGAGTTAACAAGAATGGTTGAAAAAGATCAGGAAATGCAAAGAAGGTAAAATAATCAAAAGAAAAAAATAAGTTATGAATTTAAAAAATGAGTTTTTGAAAGTTGATAAATATTTCTCACCCAGAATAATTGGAGAAGTAAACGACCAATTTATTAAAGCAGCCAAAATAAAAGGGCAAGAAATTCCATGGCATAATCACGAAAGTGAAGACGAATTATTTTATATCGTTGAAGGTTCTTTATTAATGGAAATTGAAAATCAGGAAAATTTCGTTATGCAAAAAGGGGATTTTTATGTTGTAAAAAAAGGAATCAATCACAGAGTTTCATCTAAAGAAGAATGCTTAATTATGCTAATTGAATCAAAAACAACAGAACATACTGGAAAAGTTAAATCTCAAATTACAAAGTCAATTGACGAGCAAAAATACTGATAAAAATACCGTAGAAAAGTAAAGTAAAATCGCTAACACAAGTTTTAAGCTTTTGCGGGCTTTTAGGATTAATAATCGCTAATACTCAAAAACTTAGGGATAAAAAACTGTAACATACTTTGGAATAGTAAGACTAAAACAACAGTACTGTTACTTTATATTGTAACCCTTACATTTTTAAAAAAATAACTATTATTAAAAATATTAATCAATCAAAAAATCAATCAAATTATGGAATTAAAAATCAAAAATTTAAGAAAAACCTATTCAAACGGTGTTAACGCATTGAAAGACATCACATTAGACATCCCTCAAGGTATGTTTGGTCTTTTAGGACCTAACGGTGCAGGGAAATCATCCTTAATTAGAACGCTCGCTACTTTGCAACAAGCTGATTCCGGCTCAGCATTCTTAGGTGATTTAGATATTTTAAAAGATAAAGCCGAAGTTCGAAAAATTCTAGGATACCTTCCTCAAGAATTTGGTGTGTATCCTAAAGTTAGTTCTTATACAATGCTTGATCATATAGCTTCCTTGAAAGGTATTTCAAATAAAGGCGAACGCAAAGAATTAGTACAGTCTTTATTAAACAAAACCAATTTATGGGATGTTCGAAATAAAAGTTTAGGAACCTATTCTGGTGGAATGAAGCAACGATTTGGTATTGCACAAGCCTTAATTGGTGATCCAAAATTAATTATTGTAGATGAGCCTACAACTGGTTTAGATCCTGCTGAAAGGAATCGTTTTCATAATTTACTATGTGAAATTGGAGAAAATACGATTGTTATTTTGTCCACGCATATAGTAGAAGATATTTCTAACTTATGTACTAACATGGCGATTATTTGTTTGGGAGAAGTTGTGGCAAAAGGAAATCCAAATCAATTAACCGAAGGCATTAAAGGCAGAATATGGACTAAAGCCATTGAAAAAGACAAGTTGGCAAATTATAGAACCAATTTACAAGTTATTTCTACACATTTGAAAGCTGGGAAAACCGTTATTCATGTCTTGAGCGATAACAAACCTGATACTTCTTTTGAAGCCTTTGAAGCCAATTTAGAAGACGTGTATTTTGCTGAAATCACTTCAAGGTTGAATAGTACTTTAGTATAATTGTTTAATCCGAACCTATAAAATTATTCAATTATGTTTAAAGAAATATTCTTATTCGAAATCAGATATAGATTAAAAAGACCTGCTACTTGGTCCTACTTTGGTATACTAATGTTGTTTGGATTAATTATGGCTATTGGCGGAAATGGTCCAAATTCAGAGAAGGTATTTGTGAACTCTCCTATCGCTATTGCCACTATGTTATCAACCTTTAGTATTTTTGGTATTATGCTGACCAGTGCTATTATGGGCGTTCCAGTATATAGAGATATTGAACATAAAACCGAGAATTACTTTTTTTCCTATCCCATTACTGAAAAAGGCTATTTGTTAGGCCGCTTTTTTGGTTCCATGACCATACTGCTTATGGTTAGCCTAGGATTGCAATTGGGATTAATTATAGGTTTTATGATTGGCCCTTATGCTGGCTATGAGGAAGCAGAACGCTTTACTAGCTTTAATCTATGGTATTACATCCAACCTACACTAATGCTGTATTGGACAAATTTTTTCTTTGCAGGATGTATTTTCTTTGCTTTGGTTAGTTTGACGAAAAGGGTGATGTTGGCCTATGCCGGTGGCTCCATTTTATTTATTATTTATATAATTACGATAACCTTAACTAAAGATATTGAAAAAGAAAACGTAGTAAGCTTATTAGACCCTTTTGGTTTAGGAACATATCTGAATATTATTCGATATTGGACACCGGAAGAAAGAAACTCGATGACGGTTCCTTTTCAAGGAATGCTTATTTGGAATCGTCTTATATGGGTTGGTTTGGGTGTGTCAGCTATGCTTTTTACATTGTTCCGATTTGACTTTATGAATTTTTTAAAGAAAAATTATACTTCAAAAAAGAAAAATGATAACTTAGATGAAGCCAATGTAACTGCTGCCTTTACTAAAATCCCTAAGGTTTCAAAAGTATTCTCCAAAGGCTTAAATGCTAGATTATTGATTGATTTAGCCTCTATGGAATTCAAGAACATCATTAAAGATAACTTCTTTATAGCCATTCTAATTGCTGCAGTCTTCTCCCTATTCTTTGATGCATGGTTTGGCGCTCCTATTTACGGAACACCTTCATTACCAACGACTATTTATATGTTGGAAATAAAAAATGATACGTATGCGATGCTCATCTTTATCCTTATCGTGTTTATTACAGGTGAAGTATTGCATCGAGAACGCAACGTTAATTATGATCAGATATTTGGTGCACTTCCTTTACCGAATCGATTGGTATATGGATCTAAGTTTTTATCCTTAGTGATGATTAGTTTTGTCTTAGTTAACATCATTTTGTTTAACGGTTTACTCATTCAAATTATTAAAGGGTATTTCAATTTCGATTTTAATATGTACTTTACTGATTTGTATTTAATAGAATTTCCTAAGTACATCATTTTCGCTTTATTGGCCTTTTTTGTGCATTCATTAGTGACCAAAAAGTTTATGGGTCACTTTATTGCGATTGCGATTTGGGTATTTATTTTTGGATTGAATCAATTCGCCAATATAGACAACAATTTATACTTATATAGTTACGCACCAAACTATACATTATCTGACATGAATGGATTTGGGCATTTTGCCGAAGCGCTATTTTGGTTTAGAACCTATTGGTTGGCTTGCGGTGGTGTTTTACTACTCATTGGATATCTATTCTGGAAACGTGGAACCGACTCTGGTAGAAAAGCACGTTGGCAAATAGCAAGAGAACGATTGAATATTAGAACGATTTCAGCATTCTTTATTTTGCTTTTCATTTTTATGGGTTCGGGTGGCTTTATTTATTACAATACCAAAATTCTGAACAACTATAAAACAGTAAAAGAAAGAACTATTGCTTCTGCCGAATATGAAAAACAACTCAGCAAGTATGATAAAATTGTGCAACCAAAAGTTATTGATGTAAAAGTAGACGCCGATTTATTTCCAGAAAACAGGTCAGCCAAAGTTAAGGTAACTTATAAATTGGTAAATAAATCTAATGAAGTTATTAACACTTTACATTTGAATTGGGGTCCGGAAGGTATACTAAAAAAAGAAGTAAATACCTTTACTATTGAAGGTAAAACTCCAAAACTAACTAAAAAGTATAAGGACTTTGGTTATGAAATTTATACTTTTAACAAACCATTACAACCTAAGGATACCATTACAATGGTTTTACAAGTTATTGGCTTCTATAAAGGGTTTCCTAATGAAGGTTCGGGTTCCGATATTGTGAACAACGGTACATTTTTAAACAACAACTTCATCCCTTCTTTTGGTTATGATACCCAAGGCGAGCTAACAAGTGATCAGGATAGAAAAAAATACAAGCTGCCTATTAAAGATTATCAGGAACCAGCACAAACCGATGCCTGGGGATTGAGTAATCTATTATTTAACGATGATGGTGATTTGATCTCTTTTGAAGGAACAGTGAGTACAGCACCCGATCAAATTGCTATTATGCCAGGCTATTTGCAGAAAAAATGGAAAGCCAATGGCAGAATGTACTATACATATAAAATGAATGATAAGTTAGACTTTTTCTATAACATTTCATCTGCTAAATATGCTATTCATAAAGAAGTTTGGCAAGGCAAAGCCGGCAAAAAAGTAAATATAGAAATATACCATCACCCAACACATACCTATAATATTGATCGTTTTGTAAAAAGCGTAAAACAATCGATGGATTATTATTCAGAGAATTATGGCCCGTACCAGTATACTCAAATGCGGATACTCGAATTCCCTCGTTATGCCAGTTTTGCACAATCCTTTCCTAATACGGTTCCGTTTGCAGAAAGTTTTGGCTGGGTAGGAGATTTTAGTGATGCAAATGATTTGGATTATGTGTATACAGTAACCGCACATGAAGTTGCCCATCAATGGTGGAGTCATCAAGTTATGCCTTCTGCAACTCGTGGCGCCAATCAAATTTCAGAATCAATGGCGGAGTATTCTTCGTTGATGGTAATGAAAAAAGAATATGGAATAGATGCCATGCAAAAATTTTTAAAAGAAGATTTGGATACGTATTTGCGTAGTAGAGCAAACGAAAGTAAGTTTGAAAAAACTTTGATGGACAATGATAATCAGAAGTATGTGTGGTATCAAAAAGGCAGTTTGGTACTTTATGGTCTTCAAGATTTAATAGGTGAAAAGAACTTAAATAAGGCTTTCAAAGCCTATGTAGAGGCAGCACGTTTCAGACAAAAAGCACCTTTCACTACTACATTAGAATGGTATGACTTTATGAAGGCAGCAACGCCGACAGACTTACAGTATTACTTAGAAGATAGTTTCAAAAAGATCACACTTTACTCTAATAAGGTAATAAAAGCCACTTATAAAAAAGTAGCCAAAGGCAACTACGAAGTAACTCTCGAAGTAGAAAGTTCAAAAAGCTATTTTGATGGTAATGGCAAGTTATTGTCTATAGGAACTCAACCAAACTTATTAGATATTGCAGTATTTGATAATGATACTAAAAACAAACAAGGCATGACTACAAAGGTACCTTTAGTTATGAAGAAAGTTTGGGTGAAACCAGGAAAATCTATTTATACTTTTATCACAAAGAAACTACCAATCAAAGCAGGTATCGATCCGTATAACAAAATGATAGACCGTATTCCGGATGATAACACAAAGACATTAGAGGAAATTTCAAAGTAATGATTTAAAGAAAAAACTCGAACTGACGACCACTCACTCACGTCAGTTCGATTTTTACGCAAAGCAATAGAGTAAAAAGTGTGTCGAGAACAGTTGTTTACAATTGGCTTTTCGATACTATTTTTAAAAATAAAAATCAGTAAAGTAAAATATTTAATTTTTTATACTTAAAATTTTAAATCAACAACTTAAAAAGCTCAAAAAAAAATTAAAGATGAAATCATTAAGCAAAATATTATCCTTATTATTATCCATATTAATATTTTCATGCAAGGGTTATTTGGAACCCATTGAGTATTCAACAACTTACAAATTCAATTCAGCAATTGAAGCCGATTTTAAAAATGATTCTACCCAGCGGAAATACCAAATAGCTGCATCAGAATATGCTCTTAAAGGAGATTATAGAAACGCTTTGAAATATTGGGATGCAGGATGGAATTCTAAAGAAACCAATTGGAAACAAAAACAAATTGACTCAATAAACAAAGTATATACAAAGATAGATGCTATAGAATACATCATTAATGAGTCAGAAAAACATGAAATAATAATTATAAACGAAGCACATCATAATTCTTATCATAGATTTTTTACTAAATCATTACTAAAAAAGCTGTATGATAAGGGCTATCGAAACCTTGGTTTAGAAGCATTGTTTTATACCGATAATTTAGATAGTTTAAATCACATTAGAAAATACCCTATTCAGAAGACAGGCTACTACACAGCTGATCCTCAATTTGGAAATCTAATAAGAGAAGCCATTCATTTAGGCTTTTATGTGTTTCCCTATGAAACAGAAAATGAAGGTTCAGACGGTTATCAAAGAGAAATTGATCAAGCCAAAAACATACAAGCTTATTTAAACAGAAATAAAGGAAAAACAATTATTCATTGTGGTTATGACCATGCCATGGAAGGAAAACACAGTAGTTGGGAAAAAGCAATGGCAGAAAGAGTTAAGGAATACACTCAAAAAGATCCTTTGACCATTAATCAAACCGTATTTAGTGAAAAAAGTGATAACAAATTTAATCATCCTATGTTAAAAGCAATCCAACCTGAAAAGGCTGTTGTTTTAATAGATAGTTTAGAAAAATCTTATTCACTAAAACGAAATGAATCCTATTTTGATTTACCCATTTTTCAGAAAAACACATATTATGAAAATAATAGACCTGATTGGTTGTTTACAAATGGAAATAAAAAGGTAGAAATCCCATTAGACAATATCAATGCAAAATACCCAATAATGATTTTGGCTTATCATCATGATGAAAATATTAAAGAAGCTATACCTGTTGACATAACAGAAGTGCAAAATAACAACGAAAAATGTATATTAGGATTAGAAAAAGGCAAGTATAAAATTGTAATTACTGATGGCACTAAATCATTTCTTTTAACCAAAAAAGTAAATTAATAAACAAATAAATTAAAATTATGAGAACAAAATTTAAATCAATTGTAAACTCTTTAGTAATCATTCTTTTTTCCGTAATGATTCTTTCGTCTTGTAGTAGTGATGATTCTAATGATGATCAAAATGGAAGCACAAGTTATTACATAAAAGCAAAAGTAAATGGTCAAAATATTTCTGTTTCCCATTTAGCACAGGCTTTACAACAAGGTAGCGGTAATAATAAAACACTTACTTTGTATGCATCGACTTCTTTATCTCAGATTTATCCATTTTTTAGTTGTGATATTGAAGACTTAACACAAGTTACTACAGGGACATACAATCATGCAACCCACATTATGCTATTTCAATACTATGATACAAATAACAATACTTACGGTGATTATGAGATAAATGGAACATTTCCTTTTCAGTTACAAATTACAGAAGTCACTTCTAGTACTGTGAAAGGGACATTTCAAGGTCCATTAAGAGTGGCTGGAAGCAACACAGAAATAGTTACCATTTCTGATGGTGAATTCATTTTACCTCGTTATTACAATGAATATGGTAACACAACTCCAACTAACTAAACAATTACTATTATGAAAAAAATGAAGTTTATAATCATGGTACTACTCTTTCCGCTTTTTTCAATAGGACAAAAAAGAGTTAATGATGAAGTTAAAAGATATAAAGACGCTAACTCAAGGTTTGAAAAAATCGATTTATTTTCTGAAAATAAAAAATGAACCCAATGAGGAAATCAATAAAACTGTTAAAGAAGTAACATTGGCTTCTTTAAGTGAAATTGAGTTAGAAAAAATTATAAAAAATAACTGCCAGACGATTGAGATTAAACTTTCTTATAAAAGGATAACATAACAGTTAAACTTTATAAAGTAAATCCTTTTGCTGAAGATTTTAAAATAAATACTGATAAATCAGAAAACATATTATATTCTAGGGGGCAACACTACAGAGGAGTAATCAAAGATGAGACAAATTCAATAGCTTCGTATAATTTTTTTCAGTAGATGGAGATCGTTTTACATAAATATTGAATTGAGAGATAATTAATGACACGCATCAAACTAACACTAACCTTAGAGTTGAATATTTAAACCAACCTTATTACAATGCTAAAATAAAATTTGAGGACAATTCAATAATGAACATCACTAAAAACAATTTAATGCTTACTGATGTTGATGATGTTTTTGCTGATGTAACTTACAAAATTAAACATGATAAAAATAATAAAATAAAAATGAAGTTGAATTACCCCCTATTCCGGTACACCCAGGTTTTATTCCGCCTTTAGCACACCGAGTTGTTGAGATAGTTGATAGTGAAAATATAGCTTCAATTAATTTACTAAAAAACACTGGATTTAACCATGAAGGTCATTTTACAGAAAAGGTATTCATCAAAGGAAAATGGGGAAGTGAATTTCAATTTGCCATGCTGAAACGAGAGTGGAAAGAAAGAAAATAATACATAAAGACAAAATAAAAACGTAAAGTTTATTAAAGTAAATAATAAAAATCCTTTAAATAAATGAAAATAAAACCTTTTAATGAATCAAACTAATTTATCAGAAAGAGATATAATAGTTGTATCAGAAGATACAATCTTAAACGCAATGAAAAATTGTGATATTAAAAAACTCGACGAATTACTGCATGCAGAGTTACTTTTTAATATTCCTAGCGGAGAAACAATTACCAAAACCATGGATTTAGAAACTTATAAATCTGGAAATATGAATATTTGTGAAATTAAATCTTCCCAACAAATTATAAATATTATTGGAGATAATGCAATTGTTTCAGTTTGCATTGAAATGCAAGGAAAGTTCTTTGACTATTCACTAGATGGAAAGTATAAAGTTATTAGAATTTGGAAAAAATTTGATGAAAAATGGAAGGTGATTGGTGGCAGTAGTGTAAAGATATAAAAACTGAGAAAAGGATATTCAAATGAAGTACAATTACTGTTTTAATCTTTCTATTTGACCCAAAAACGATTCATAGTTGTCGAAATTATTGATATTGTAAACATTAATACAAATAACTTACTAATAATAAGCACTAGATTTAATTAGGAAGGGCATTTTATGGAAACCATATTCTATAAAGTAAAATGGAGTTATAAATTTCAGTTTACCATGATTTAAAGATAACAGGACATAAGAAAACAATCTGTTATTACACACTTTTTAGGATAGTGTCGGATGATCTCTTAAATCCAAATGGATTTTACACCGTGCTTACAATTTCTTTTTTTTCATCTATAATTTTATCTCTCAACATTTTCATATCATCACTTATTTTTCTGTCTACAATTTTAGCATAATGTTGTGTTATTTTTATGCTTTTGTGACCAAGCATTTTGCTAATACTTTCAATAGGCACACCATTAGAAAGGGTAACTGTGGTAGCAAATGTGTGACGTGCAATATGGAATGTTAACTCCTTATCAATATCACAGACATCTGCAATTTCCTTTAAATAGGAATTCATTCTTTGATTAGAAAGTACTGGGAAAAGTTTGTCTGAACTTTGTGGGTAATTTTTATATTTTTCTAACAATTCTAAAGCTTTTGGTAACAAAGGAATTCTACTTAAACTTTCTGTTTTCTGTCTTTGAGTATAAATCCATTTGTCTCCATCAATACCAATGACGATATGCATCTCTGAAAGGTTTTTAACATCAATATAAGCTAAACCAGTATAGCAGCTAAACACAAAAATATCTCTAACTAAACTTAATCGTTCTATCCTGAAGTTTTTATTAATAATACTACTCAACTCTATTTCATTCAAAAATACTCGCTCTACTTCTTTTACTTTTGATTTATAATTAGCAAATGGGTTTTTTTGTAACCAATCATTATCTAAACACAACTTAATTATTTTGTGGAAGTTTTTCAAATACTTAACAGTTGTGTTATTTGCACAATTTCTAACTGTCCTTAAAAAGAATTCGTAATCCTTAACAAATGCATAATCTATTTTCGAAATTTCTATATCTGAAATATTATATTTCCATTTCATAAATTCAATGGTGTGCTTTAAAGATGTTTTATATCGCTCTAATGTCCCTAGAGCATATTCTTTGCCAACCAATTCCTTAATCTTGTTGTTATGGTCTTCAAATATTGAGACAAGCATCCTTTTAGTTTCAGCTGTTCCAAATAATTGGTTTTTCAAGTTTTCAATATTGACTATTGAATCTTTTAGTACTAACTTTTTCTGAGCTTCAAATATTTCATTTTTAATATTATCAAGATGATTATTTATTGTTCTAGCTTCTTCCGAAGTTCCTTTAACTTTAGCTCCTTCGCTCGACCATTTTAATGGATTTATAAACTTATTACTGCTAAATTCAAATCGTTTGGATTGAACAGTAACTCTCACATAAATTGGGCATAAACCTTGTTTGTTGACTTTTGCTCTCTTAATGTAAAAGAGAATGGATAGTGATGCATTCATAATTGGTGACCTTTTAGTTATTCTTAAATTTACTTTTTATGCTTCTATCAAACAAGATGTACATTAATTGAACAAGTTGTTGTACAGCTCATTAGATGGGTTTCTTTTTTAAATAGGTGTCACTTAATTTTAAACTTTTAGTGACACCTCGAAAGACACCTTAACAATAGGAATTCTCGAATAAATTGGTTACCATTTAAAACAACAAACCCCATTAAATTCTATGATTTAATGGGGTTTGTTGCTAATTGTTTTCAAGTTTGCAGAGAGAATGGGATTCGAACCCACGATGCAGTTACCCACATACTAGCTTTCCAGGCTAGCTCCTTCAACCACTCGGACACCTCTCTTTTTGGTGTTGCAAAGAACCATAAAATTTTTGAAGAAAAAAAACGATTTTAGTGCTTATTGCATTTCGCCTCTCAAAGAAGTTTCAAAAATGGTTTTAAAAACAGCTGGAGATACATTTTGACCTAACAAATACATCAATTTTGTGATGGCTGCTTCGGTAGTAATGTCTTTTCCCGAAATAATACCCAGATTTTTTAATTCTGTGCTGGTTTCATATTTTCCCATATTGACACTTCCTCCTGAACATTGGGTTACATTAACAAAATACAACCCTTTTTTTATTCCCTTTTTCAGTAAATTGATAAACCATTTTTCAGTAGGTGCATTTCCAGAACCATAGGTTTCTAATATAATTGCTTTCAAATTGGGTATATCAATAATAGATGACAAAACCGCTTCATTAATGCCTGGAAACAATTTTATAATTACAACATTATCATCTAGCTTTTTATGAACCAACAGTTTTTTAGTAGTTTTTTTTTGTTCTATTCTATTAAAATTCAAATGTACACCTGATTCTGCCAAAGATGGAAAATTGGGTGACGCAAAAGCATTAAAATGTTCGGCACTTATTTTTGTAGTTCTATTTCCTCGGTATAATTTGTATTCAAAATACAAACAAACTTCTTGAATAACAGGTTTGTTTTTTTCTCTTGAAGAAGCAATTTGAATAGCCGTAATCAAGTTTTCTTTGGCGTCTGTTCGTAAATCACCTATTGGCAACTGCGAACCCGTGAATACTACTGGTTTAGTCAAGTTTTCAAGCATAAAACTTAAAGCTGCTGCGGAATACGACATAGTATCGGAACCGTGAAGAATGACAAATCCATCAAAATTTGTGTAATTTTCTTCAATGATTGTGGCCAATTTTATCCATTCATTAGGGTTCATGTTGGACGAATCTATAGGCTTTTTAAATGATAGGGTCTCTATAGAGCATTCCAATTGTTTTAATTCGGGAATCTTTTGCAACAATTTTTTAAAATTGAATGCTTTTAAAGCTCCTGTTTCAAAATCTTTCATCATACCAATCGTTCCACCAGTATAAATCAATAATATATTTGACTTAGAAAGCATTTTCGTATTTCATTTTATTAACCACTGGATTGGCATACATTGCTAGAAAACTTTCTACCATTTGTGCATTTTTATCATCAATTCGCATTTCCAATCTGCGTTCAAATAATGATTTTTCTGCTTCGGTGTAATAATTTGAGTAATTGGTTGTATTATACAACAAATCGTAGGCAATATAATTAGTTGGCCACAATTTATAATTCTTCAAAATCGAATCGTCTAAAGCTTGGGTTAATGCTTGAATTTGTTTGTTATTGTTGTCAAATTGGCTGCATATTTCATCTAATTCTTTATCTAAAACATTGCCAACATGAATGTGAATGTGTTTTTTTTGTCCAATAATACCGCTTAACAAGGTGATGAAATCTTCATTTTTCTCTTTAATGTATTTTTCAGCATTGGCTGCTGCCATCAATTGAGGCATTTTCAATGCATCTGTAGGGTCATATTCATACGAAATAGAAACTGGAACAATTTTTAGTTTTTTGAAATAATCCATAAGATTTTTTTCATCCGAACCCATTCCTAGCATTTTTAAAACTCCAGAATGTGTCGCATCGTTCCCATCTTTTGTTCTTCCTTCGCGTTGCGCTATCCAGACAGAACGGTTCTCACGAAGCAACAGTTGTCCGATGTATTCCGACATTAACTTTGAACTCTCTAGCAATTCTCTTGGCGACAAACCTCGTTGAACTAAAAAATTACGATTGAGTCGCGATAGCGTTTTTAGAAAATCTTTTTGCACCAAGTTATCTCCAATAGCAGATGCCGTCATGACTAAACCATGGTCGAACAAACACACATTAAGCAAAGAAGTATCTAAAATAATATCGCGATGATTGGAGATAAAAAGATAAGAAGTGTTTTTCTCTAGTTTTTCAAAACCCGAAGTGGACAATCCTTCTGAGGATTTCTCTAGTACTTTTTTTACCGATTGATAAATAAAATTACATTGAAAATCTCTAATAGAGTGTGTTCTTTTTAATTGTTCTTTCCAAATTTCTTCATCAACATCTGGGAAAGTAAAACCCATAATTGCCTTCATCATAGGATTATTGACACACGAACAAATGGCTTCATTTACTTCAGTATCATAAAATGGTCTAATGGCATCGAACTTGGTCATTTTTTTCAATTTTTTCAATTAACAAAAGAACAAAAAAAATATGACTTTTAGTTTAAAAACCTTTTATATTCCAAATATTGCTTTGCTGTTTTTGGAAGTAATTTGAGCTATTTCTTCTATGGGAAGCTGATAGATTTGTGCTAATTTTTCAGCTACTAAAACGGTATAACTGCTTTCATTTCGTTTGCCACGATAAGGAATTGGTGCCAAATAAGGCGAATCCGTTTCGAGAACAATATGCTTTAAATCGACTTCATGCAAAAACTGGTCTATCTTTCCGTTTTTGAAGGTAACCACTCCGCCAATTCCGAGCTTCATCCCTAAACCTATTGCTCTTTCAGCTTGATCCAAATTGCCTGTAAAACAATGAAAGATTCCAAATAAGTCGTCACTTTTCTCATCTTCTAACACTTCAAAAACTTCATCAAAAGCATCGCGACAATGAATGTTTATTGCCAATTTGTAATGCTTTGCTAATTGAATTTGTCTTTTAAACGCATCTTGTTGCAGTGGCAACGTAGTTTTATCCCAAAACAAATCAATCCCAATTTCGCCAACGGCTTGAAACTTTCTTGAAGCCAATTGTTGCTCAACATGCGCTATTTCTTGTTCGTAGGTTTCAGGCTTTACATAACATGGATGCAACCCCATCATTAGATATATATTCTCGGGAAATTGTGTTTCCAAAGCATACATCTTTTCGGTATAACTAGAGTCGATGGAAGGAACAAAAAATCGTGAAACACCATTATCAATGGCGCGTTGAATCATTTCTGCTCTATCGTTTTGAAACTCTTCGGAATATAAATGGGTATGTGTATCGGTTAAAATCATTGTTTAAGGCACAAATTATAATAAAATCCTAAAGTCGCAAAGTTACAAAGTTTGTTTTCTATATTTGAAATACATTTGACATCATTTACAAACCATGAAAGACTTGCACGAGATTCTTAGGAAAGAGAAGTATAAAAAAATTAAATTTAAGGTTTCAAAAACGCAACATTTATTGGTAAAAGCCAAGATTAATGGTGTGCAAGGTAACTTTATTCTCGATACTGGTGCGAGCAATAGCTGTGTGGGTTTTGAAAGCATCGAACACTTTGCGCTTATTGCTGGAAAATCGAAAACCAAAGCTGCTGGTGCTGGAGCAACAGGAATGTTTACGCAATTGGCAAAAGACAATAAACTACAACTCGGACGATGGAAAACCCATGACTTACACTTAGTTATTTTTGATTTATCGCATGTAAACGAAGCTTTGCAACAGTATAAAGCCAAACGAGTTCATGGCATCATTGGTGCCGATATTCTTTTGGAAGGAAAAGCAATTATCGATTATTTTAACCATTGCTTGTACTTACAATAGCTTTTCTTCGCAACGCATAAAATGCTATAATGGTACTCAACAACATCAAAAATCCACCTAATATAAATGGCGCACCGGCAAACTCAAACGGCGCTTCTTTATGTGTGAAAAAGTAAAAAGTATTGGTCATCATTGGCGGACCAATGATTGCTGAAGCACTCATCAAGCTGGCTAACGTGCCTTGAATTTCGCCTTGTTCATTAGCAGGAACATTTCCTGAAACCACTGCTTGCAAAGCCGGACCAGCAATTCCACCCAAACAATACGGAATTAAAAACACAAACATCATCCAGCTTTCGGTAGCAAAAGCAAACAGCAACATCCCGATAGTATATAACGCCAAACCGATGTAAATACTTTTCTCGTTACCCAATCTTGGCGATGTCCAACGTATTAGTCCACCTTGAACGATTCCAACAAGTAAACCAACTACACCAAGCGAAATTCCGACCATTCTTTCATCCCATTTGAATTGGTACATCGTATAAAAACTCCAATTGCTGTGCACGGCATGTGAACCCACATAGAGCAGAAATATAGCTACAACAATGCCTATTAATTGTGGGTATTTTTTCAGGTGCTTGATGGCACCAATAGGATTGGCGCGTTTCCAATCAAACTCCCTACGGTTTTCTTTAGAAAGTGATTCTGGTAAAATGAAGTAACCGTACAAAAAGTTACACATACATAATATAGCTGCCGCATAAAAAGGAACTCTAGAACCGTATTGCCCCAACAAACCACCAAGTACAGGACCAATGATAAACCCTAAACCAAACGCCGCACCAATCATTCCAAAGTTTTTGGCTCTGTTTTCGGGTGTACTGATGTCTGCAATATAAGCCGAAGCGGTAGTAATACTCGCGCCAGAAAGTCCTGCAATAATTCTACCGACAAACAACCAAGTAATAGTAGGTGAAAAGGCCAATAGTAAATAATCTAACGCAAAAGCAAAAAGCGAGATTAAAATAATTGGTCGTCTGCCGTATTTGTCACTCAGATTTCCTACCAACGGTGCAAACAAAAACTGTGTAAACGCAAAAGCAAACCCAAGCCAACCGCCATATTTTGCGGCTTCGCTAATATCACCCTGAATCAACTCAGCAATCAACTTTGGTATCACAGGAATAATAATACCCCAACCCGTAATGTCGATCAACATTGTAATGAAAATAAACCCTATCGCTGCCGATTTTTCTTTTTGCTTCATGGCTTTTTAAGTGAATGGCAAATTAACGAAAAATAGCTGTTATAATTTTACTTCTTTAATTGATATATATCGCGAAAGGATTAGCACGGGGTTTGGAGTTATAAATCAAAAGGAATAAATGATAAACCAACACTTTCTGTCATTATTTCAGTCTGATATAATGTTGCATGCTTATATTTTCTTCTCATAATGTCAATTACTTTCTCAATGTAATCTTCTTTAGCGCGAAGTCCTAAAACAACACTTCGCACACATTCAGGGTTTATTTCATGTTTACCGGTTTTGGGTTTAACTAACCTAACTTCAAATTCTTTTTCCCATAAATTTAATTTTTTATAAAAGATGTCATTTGTAACCTGTGGGTTTGAAAATGGTTCATAATTAATTATTTCTAATTTTTCAACATAATCTATTCTTCTAACTTCTCTAAAAAAAGGTTCATCTCGAACAGTATCATACTGAATGCAAATTCCTTCATGGTTATCAGCATATATTGCCCAGAGCACAATATGAACTGGAGAAACAGAATAACATGCAATGCCGTAAGTAGAAATAAATTTAACGGTGCCTTCAACAACTAACTTCCTCAGTAAATCTGGTTTATTTTCGTAATACTTTTTTATGTATGCCCTAGTTAATTCATTAGGAGACATTTCATATAATTGATGATAAAAACTTTCCATTTCTGAGTTGTTTTTTGTCAAACTCAATAATAAATGACTCGCATCAAAAGGGTCATTTAATTCATTACTAGAAGGAAAGTAAATGTAACTATGTTCCAATTCATCAAGTGTAAATTCATTTGGCTTTCTATATCTGAAGAGTTGGTTTTCTCTATTTTGAATCTCCATTTATTAAATAATTTAAAGTTATGTTAACATGCATTATTAACAATCCATTTTTCATGACATTCAGAAAATAATATACAAGACTCTAATAATTTTTCAGAGCTTTCAATTATTGATTTAGTGTTCGGGTATTCTTTCATTTCTTTTTGAGCAAACAGATTAATAAACTTAAGGTTAAAAACAGCTATTGCTTCAACTATAGGTGTTTTTGGTTTTTGCCAATCTAGCTTTAATTGAAATCCTTTCTTTGTCTTTGTGAGATTATTAGAAAGTATATCTTGCCAATTACCATGAATTGCATGACTGCTAATCCCATAATATATATTGTAAAACTGCTTTCCAGCAACAGCATCAGCTCTACTTTTTATGGACTTCCATTTTGAGCTTCTACTGATTTCATCAACTTCAAAATCAGACGCATCAAAACTTCTGCTAATTGATTCTTGCATCCTTTTTTCAATATCTAAGACTTCTTCATCTCGTTCTTTAATATTCGATATTATAATATTCCATAACTCTTTCTCGGTTATCAAGGAATTTTTAACATAATTCTTTTTAACTCTCTCTTCACTTTCTATTAACATATACATCAAATTGATCCATGTTTCTGATAGGCATCGACCTATTATAAAACAAATTTCTAATTTATTATTACAAGTGTTTTCCAAAAAAGATGTATTTAATTTTATTAATCTTGATATATTTCCACCAAGTATTGCCTCCTCTTTTGAAATTGTTTTTAGACTTCCATCATTATTTTTATATTTTGCATTTACTATTTCCCATAATAGATGAATTGTTTTTTTGAGTAGTTCAACTGATGTGAACATAAATTCAAATTCACTATCTAATTTTTTTATTCCATCGTTGGTAAGGTCAATTTTCATTTTTTGCTTTTTTTTTAAAACATCTTAAAACTTATGATTATTTTCAACATCTATCAACCATTCCCCTACTCAAATATAAAAAAAAACCTCAACACAAAACTCTTTTCTTAATAATAAAGTAAGGAAATCAATATTCCAGATAATAAGTTGGGCTCCACTTATTGTTGGGCGACGTCCGCCACCAAATCCGTAACGTTTATATTCTAGTTTTATACGTTTAAATTTAAGTTTTGAACGTATAAATTCTAATTCGGAACGTATATATTTTAGTTTAGAACGTATAAATTCTAATTCGTAACGTATAAATTTTAGTTTTAAACGTATAAATTCTAATTTGTAACGTTTAAATCCTAATTCGTAACGTTTAAATTCTTGTTTGTAACGTATAAAATGTAGCGTACAACAGTATTATTCAACTATTCTTTTTTTAAATTTTAAAAGTTTTTAATGATAGTCTATTAAAATAGCAATATTTTTTTTGTTTTTTTATATACTATTTTCATCCTCTTTTCGTTATATGAATATACACGGTTATTATTTTTTGTATAACCTTTTAAAATTATAATAAAATGAAACACTAGTACGTTAGTCTATTATGACATCACAAACACCTTTACAACTTTTGTTTTAGAGGTTGACCTATTGAGTTAATAGTTTATTCGTATTATTTTTAATTTTATTACCATGAGAAAAAAACCTTTTTTCCCAATGTTGGCTACAGATTTAGCCGTTTGGGCCTACAATTACAAAAATAAAATAGGAAGTTTTGCCTCTTCGTTAGGCATGACACCTGAAGAAGTAGCCGCCGAAATAGCTATTTGCAACAAAATAATTGATGCCATCAACGATGTTTTTACGGCAAAAGCCTCTTTAAAAAGCACTGTAAAAACTAGAAACAGCATCATTGCTACAGAAGGTTTTGATTTGCGCAAAATCATTAAGCGTCATAAATCTTCGGCAGGATATACTGATGCCATTGGGTTTGCATTAGGGATTATTGGTTCTGATTCAGAGTTTAACCCAAGCACCTATCAGCCCGTTATTAAAGTAGAACCTTTTGGAAATTTGATTACTATTCGCTTTGCTAAAAAAGGTGTGGACAGCATCAATATATACCAACGGAAAAAAGGAGATGACTCCTTTAGACTACTAGCCCGCGCTACCAAAAGTCCATTTAAGTACCAACCCACTTTCGATGCTGCTGGAACACCCGTGCATTTTGAATTTTTTGCTTTTGGCGTCATCAAAGACGAAGAAATTGGTTTGCCTAGTAATTTAGTATCCTTTTTATTCAGCCAACAAATAGAGGATTAAAATTGAAGAAGTACTGGTTATTTGAGTAATTAATATTTTGAAAATAGTATTGAAAAGCTTATTGTTACTAAAGAAAGTTCTCGATACAATTTTTGCTCCACTACGTTCTACAAAAACCACTCGAACCGACGTACTGGAGAAAAAATGTTGCTCAATATGCGTTACTTTGAATGATTTTAAAAGAGGAAAGCGCTAGTTTGTGTTTTTAAAAATAGTATCGAAAAGTTGTGATGAAAGACAAAAAGTTCTCGATACAATTTTTGCTCCACTACGTTCCACAAAAACCACTCGAACCGACGTACTGGAGAAAAAATGTTGCTCAATATGAGTTACTTCGAATGATTTTAAAAGAGGAAAACGCTAGTTTTTATATTTTAAAATTGTACATGGATGTCAAAAACAAAAAAGTTTTTTTTAGAATTCTATCACTAACCTCATTAAACATGATATTAAAACAAAACCTAAGAGTATTGTTTTGCGTTATGAAAAAATATTGCGTTAGTAATAAAAACAAAGAATTTATGTCGTATTTTTGTATTTAAATTTAAACTAAAATGAAAAAATTATTTCTTTATCTATTTGCGGTATCACTAACATTTAGTGCTTGTTCTAAAAGTGATACAAATTCAAGTACGTCAAAAAGAATATCTATGACGGTTGGTGGACAAGTAAAAACGTTTAACACTATTTCTGTAACAGAAGAGATATTTGAAGCTGGAACTCCAGATGAATATACTGATTTAATGGTTTTAGCTACTAATGATACAGATACTGAAACGATTTCTATTAACTTAGAAAAAGGAGTAACTGGTACAGATGTAATTTACTATTTAAGTTATACAGAAAATGACAATGAGTATTATAGGACAGCCTCTTTTAACACAAATGTAACTGTAAATGACAGTTCAAAAAATTTAAAAGGCACTTTTTCCGGTACGTTACAAGATTCAGCTACTGGCAGTACTTTAACCGTTACAAATGGTTCATTTGATATTAATTACTAAAATAAAAGTAATATAAAACCCGATTTGAAATGTTTCAAATCGGGTTTTCTTTTTGTCTAAAATCTAATTTATATTATAATTCCAACGCTTTTTTAGGATTATTATCCATTAATAATTCTGTTGGGTTTTCTAAAGCTTCTTTAACAGCGACTAAGAAACCAACCGACTCACGACCATCAATAATTCTGTGGTCATAAGACAATGCTACAAACATTACCGGTGCAATTACGATTTGACCATTTTTAACGATTGGACGTTCTACTACATTGTGCATTCCAAGAATACCACTTTGTGGAGGATTAATAATTGGCGTGCTCAACATACTTCCAAAAACACCACCATTAGAAATGGTAAACGTTCCACCCGTCATTTCATCCACCGTAATTTGTCCGTCACGAGCACGGATTGCTAAACGTTTGATTTCCGCTTCTACGCCACGGAATGATAGGTTTTCTGCACTACGCATTACCGGAACCATCAAGCCTTTTGGACCTGAAACGGCAACGGAAATATCGCAAAAATCGTAAGCAATTTTATAATCACCATCAATCATCGAGTTTACATCTGGATACAGTTGTAACGCACGAGTAACAGCTTTAGTAAAGAACGACATAAAGCCTAAACCTACGCCGTGTTTGTTTTTAAATTCTTCTTTGTATTGATTTCTCAACTCATAAATAGCAGTCATGTCCACTTCGTTAAACGTAGTTAACATTGCTGTTTCATTTTTAGCTGATACTAATCTTTCAGCTACTTTACGACGAAGCATTGAAAGTTTTGTTTTTTCAGAACCACGAGCACCACCAGTTGGAGTTCCCATAGATGGCACAGCATTTTCTGCATCTTCTTTGGTTATTCTTCCTGCTTTTCCTGTTCCAACAATATCAATAGGTTGAATGTTTTTTTCATCTAATATTTTTCTAGCTGCTGGCGAAGGCGTTTGAGAAGCGTATGTTTTCTCAGCAACAGGTGCTGGTTTTACTTCTTCTTTTTTTGGTGTTTCGGCGGCTGGTTTTGCTTCAGCTGCTGGAGCATTTCCTGCTGGCTTTGCAGCACTAGTATCGATTAAACAAACTACAGCACCAACGGCAACTGCATCACCTTCTTCGGCTTTAAGTGTAATAATCCCACTTTCTTCTGCAGGCAATTCTAACGTTGCTTTATCCGAATCAACCTCAGCAATTGCTTGGTCTTTTTCTACATAATCGCCATCTTTTACTAACCAAGTTGCTATTTCAACTTCTTTTATCGACTCGCCTGGTGAAGGCACTTTCATTTCTAAAATCATCCTTTTATAATTTTATATATATTGTTTATTTTATTCTAACAAATTTTCAATTGAAATATCTTCATCAATTTCTTCCCAGTGAATTCCTTCTCCTTTCCCAATTAACCTCCATTTATTAAGTTGTTCTTCAGATGCTTTTCTTAATCTTGGAAACCATTCTAAAGGAATTGACAATTCTCTTCCATCTTCTAAAAAAACTATCATTTTAGAATTTTCAAATGCAATACTAATTGCTTTTTTCGATTTATTAATTGTTAAAAAACTCATCCCAATTTTGTATTAAAAGTTCTTGATTTTCTTCAACTAAATTACGAATTTCTTTTAATTCAGATGCATTAAACCCGAAAGACTTAATTAATTCAATACTTTCTAAACTGAATTTTGCTGTTTTTTCAGCCTTTTCAATATGTATATGCTTTGGTAAATGTTCATTACTATAAAAGAAAAATCTATATCCATTAATGTAAAAAACAGTTGGCATGTTCTATCTAAATAAATTTTTATCAAAAACCATTCGTATTGCATCCGCATGACGACGTCTATCTCTAGTATGACTTCCTGCTGCTGGTGCGGCATACGCTTTTAAAGAAGCTAATCTCCATTTTACTAAGTCGAAGTTCATCAACATGAAACTGTAAGCACCCATGTTTTTTGGTTCCTCTTGTGCCCAAACGTAATCATCTGCATTTGGATAACTAGCAATAATATCTTTTAATTGGTCAACTGGCAATGGAAACAATTGTTCTATTCGTACCAAAGCTACATCATTTCTGCCTAAATTTTCTCTTTCGGCAAGTATATCATAATAGAATTTACCAGTACAGAAAACCAGAGTTTTTACTTTACTCTTATCTACCGAAGTGTCATCAATTGTTTCTTGAAATTGACCTTTTACTAAATCATCAACCTTAGAAACACATAATGGGTGACGCAATAAACTTTTTGGAGAGAAATGAATTAATGGTTTACGGAAATTCGTTTTCATTTGTCTTCTTAGCAAGTGGAAGAAATTGGCTGGCGTTGAACAATTAGCAACATACATATTGTGTCGTGCGCATAGTTGTAAATAACGTTCCATTCTAGCTGATGAATGTTCTGCACCTTGACCTTCATATCCGTGAGGCAATAATAAAACAATACCGTTTTGGTTGTTCCATTTATCTTCACCACAAGAAATGTATTGGTCAATCATAATTTGACAACCATTAGAAAAATCTCCAAATTGAGCTTCCCAAATAGTCAACGCATTCGGATTGGCTAAGGCATACCCATAATCGAATCCTAAAACGCCATATTCTGATAGCAACGAATTGAATACGTTAAACTTTCCTTTTTTGTCTTTCAAAGTGTTTAATAAAACTACTTCTTCTTCGCTATCTTCTACTTTAACCACGGCATGACGATGCGAAAAAGTACCGCGTTCCACATCTTGACCAGAGATTCTAACATCAAACCCTTCGGTTAATAATGTTCCGTAGGCTAAGGTTTCTGCTGTTCCCCAATCCAACACATCATTGTCGTATTGAGTTTTTCTGTCTGTAACAATTTTAGAAATTTTATTGATAAACTTCTTGTCTTTTGGCAAACTAGAAACAGTTTCGATAATTTGGTCTAATTTTTTTCTATCAAAAGTAGTATCTACTTTTTTACGCATAGCATCATCAGAAACTTGTTTGAAACCTTGCCATTCATCTTGCATAAACGGCTTGATGACTGTTAAGTTTTTTTTGCGAGAAGCTTCAAGATTTTCATCTAATTTCTCTTTGTATGTGTTTTCAATTTGAGAAATATAGTTGGCATCAATGATTCCGTCTTCTATTAATTTTGCTGCATAAATATCTCTTGGATTTTTATGTTTTGCAATGATTTTATATAAAAGCGGCTGTGTAAATCGTGGTTCATCACCTTCGTTATGACCATATTTTCTATACCCTAATAAGTCAATAAATACATCGCGACCAAATTCCATTCTGAAATCTAGGGCGAATAACATCGCATGAACTACTGCTTCGGTATCATCAGCATTTACGTGTAGCACTGGCGACAAGGTTACTTTTGCAATATCAGTACAATACGTTGACGAACGAGCATCCAAATAATTGGTTGTAAAGCCTACTTGGTTATTGATAACAATATGAATGGTTCCACCAGTTTTGTAACCATCTAATTGTGACATTTGAACGATTTCATAAACAATACCTTGTCCAGCAACAGCAGCATCACCGTGAACGGCAATTGGTAGTACTTTGGAGAAATCGTCTGGGAAATATTTGTCTTGTTTTGCTCTCGTTATTCCTTCAATAACGGCACCAACAGTTTCAAGATGTGAAGGGTTTGGTGCTAAATTGATATTTATTTTTTTACCTGAAGTAGTTACTCTTTCAGATGTTAGTCCCAAATGGTATTTTACATCACCATCAAAATATTCTTGATCATAATCTTTTCCATCAAATTCAGAGAAAATATCTTGAGTAGCTTTTCCAAAAATATTCGCTAAGATATTTAATCTTCCTCTGTGCGCCATTCCCATTACAAAATGCTCTACTCCTTTTTCGGCTGCCGCTTCAATAACGGCATCAAGTCCTGGAATAATACTTTCTCCACCTTCAAGTGAAAACCGTTTTTGACCAACATATTTGGTGTGCAAAAAGTTTTCAAAAGAAACAGCTTCGTTTAATTTTCCCAAAATGTGTTTTTTTTGATCTACAGTAAAGTTGGGAAGATTGTCATTGATGTTTAATTTTTCTTGCATCCACTGAATTACTTCTGGCCTACGCATGTACATATATTCAACACCAATATGCTTACAATACACATTTTTTAAATGCGTAAGGATTTCTTTTAAAGTTTGTGGTTGATGTCCTAAAATTTTAGCGGCATCAAATACGGTATCTAAATCAGAAGTAGAAAGCCCAAAATTTTCCAAATCTAAAGTTGGAACATAAGTTCTTCGTTCTCTAACAGGATTGGTTTCTGTAAAAAGATGACCACGAGTTCTGTAGGCATCAATTAGCTTTAATACATTAAATTCTTTTTGTAGTTTGTCCGAAACTAAACTACAATCTTGATTTTCAGAAGTATTTTTAGAAAATTGTTCTTCGTTGTATGTTTCCATCCCAAAATCAAACCCTTGAAAGAAAGCTCTCCAACTAGGTTCAACAGAATCGGGATTCTGAAGATATTGTTCGTATAAATCGGCAAAAAATTCGGTATGTGCTGCGTTTAAAAAGGAAAACCTATCCATGTTTTGATGCTAAAAAATATTACTGTTAGTAAATGAAGTGCAAAAGTATGATATTTGCAATAATTATCAACGATTTTAGTACATTTATAACACTAAAATTTTCAAAATAGTACCGATGAAAATTATTCTGAACTTAAAAAGAACTTTGTTTGTTGTAGCACTCTTTTTTTTCTCTTTTATATCAAGCATTTATTCTCAAAAAAATGATTCTTTAAAAACCAAAAATGAGTTTTGGGAACATGTTCAATTTGGTGGCGGATTAGGTCTCGGTATTGGCAACGGTTTTACTAATATTGCTGTGGCTCCAAGTGCAATATACAACTTCAATCAATACGTTTCTGCTGGTGTTGGATTGCAATACAGTTATTTGAAACAAAAAAACTTATTTGACAGTCACACTTATGGCGGAAGTATTATTGGATTGGTTAATCCCATTGAAGAAATTCAACTTTCGGTTGAATTAGAACAACTACGCGTAAATGTGAACTATGAAAACATTAATTTAAAAGAAAATTTTTGGAATACAGGCTTGTTTCTTGGTGCAGGATATAGAACACAAAACGTTACTATTGGCGCACGATATAACGTTCTTTTTGATAAAGACAGAAATGTGTATGGCGATGCTTTTATGCCGTTTGTGAGGGTTTATTTTTAATACTTATTGCGAAACCAAACTTTTTGCCATTCTCTTTTTAGGATTAGAAAAGCTACTTGTTTTGAGAGTTCGACTAAGTCCTCACCATTGAGTTTTTTGACTTCGCTTTCGGATACATCGATGATATAAAGCAAGTTCAGATATTCGGCAAACTTGTATTGAATTAAACGATAAATTTTTTCGTGGAGCTGTACTTTAAGTTCATTAGGAGTTGTGCTTTTTGGAAAATCGATTGCTTCATTAGCCAAATTAAAATCTTTGTTGAGTTGCTCAATCAGTTTTTGATAAAGATTTTCTTTTTCGGCCTCCAAAAGCAAAAAGTCTGTCGATATTGGCGCTACAAAACTAGACATCACGATTCATTAACTTTTCACCAAATGTTCTTAACAGTATTTTTTTATCATCGCTAATATCCATTTTATCTAAGGTTTCAAAGGCTTTGAAAGTAAACTCTTGAATGGCTTTTTGAGTCGCGTCGCTAGAGCCTGTTGCATTAAAAATTGCTTTTACCGAATTAATTTTATCGGTATTATCATTAGGCTGAATAGAAAACAAATGCAACAATTGTTCTTTTTCAGAGTCATTTGAAAACTCAAGAGCTTTTAAGTATAAATAGGTCTTCTTGTTCTCAATAATATCGCCGCCTACTTGTTTTCCAAAAGTTTCTGGATTTCCAAAAGCATCTAAATAATCGTCCTGCAATTGAAACGCAATACCTAAATTCAATCCAAAATTATAAATTAAATTCTTATTAACTTCAGACGTTTGGGCAACAATGGCACCCATTTTCATGGCTGCTCCTACCAAAACTGCCGTTTTATATTCAATCATTTTTAAATACTCAGAAATGGTAACATCATCGCGCTGTTCAAAATCAACGTCATATTGTTGTCCTTCGCATACTTCTAGCGCAGTTTTGCTAAACAATTTGGCTAATTCTTGAAAAATCTTTGGTTCATAAGCTTCAAAATATTGATACGCTAAAATGAGCATAGCATCGCCAGAAAGAATTCCGGTATTGATGTTCCACTTTTCATGCACGGTTTCATTTCCTCTTCGCAGCGGTGCATCGTCCATAATATCATCGTGAATTAGTGAGAAATTATGAAAAACTTCAACTGCTGTTGCCGCTGATAGTGCTTTTTGAAAATCGGTATCAAAAATTTCTGCAGTCATTAAAGTCAATACTGGCCGCAATCTTTTTCCGCCCAAACTAATAATGTATTGAATAGGTTCGTATAAATTTTTTGGCTCTTTAAGTAGAATTATTTCCTGAAAATGATTTGAAATAAGTTCTTGATACTGCTTTATTGATTGCATGTAAAATATTTTGCGCTAATTTAGGGTATTCCTTTGTGTTTTCAAATTAGACTTCTTAATCAAATGTTAAATAATCGTAAAACTTTGGAAACTATTTTAGTATTTAAAGTTTCCGTCATACATTTGCATTCGAAATTATAATGATTATGAAAGAAAGTATATTGATAAAATCTTGCGATATGTTTTTGACGCGTGGCTTCAAAAGTGTTACTATGGATGAGATTGCTTCTGAAATGGGAATTTCCAAAAAAACAATTTACCAGCATTTTTCAACTAAAAATAGTTTGATTGAAGCTGTTAGCACTCATTTATTCGAGTCAATATCATTTGGAATTGATGGCATTTATGAACTTGATAAAGATCCTATTGAAGAGTTATTTTTAATTAAAGATTTTGTGCTTAAAAATTTAAAAGACGAAAATGCATCACCTATTTATCAATTACAAAAATTTTATCCTAAAATCCATAAATCGTTAATGGCAAAACAATTTGCTAAAATGGATGATTGTGTTATTGCAAACATCAACAAAGGTATTGAACAAGGTTTTTTTAGAAAAGATTTAAATATTGATTTGATAGTGCGATTTTATTTTGTTGGAATGACAAACTTAAAAGATGTAGAGATTTTTAACCCAAGCGAATTCAGCACAAAACTAGTTCAAACGACTTATTTAGAATATCATTTACGTGGCATTTGCACCGAAAAAGGCATAAAAAAATTAGAAGAATTAATCCCTAAATATAATTTGTAATACAACCCATGAAAAAGAATATTTTACTACTTTTCATTTTCTTATCAAACACCATGTTTGCTCAAGAACAAAAACAAACCAATTTCACGCTTCAAGAAGCCATTGATTTTGCTATTCAAAACAACTACAAAGCTATCAATGCCAGTAGAGATATTGAAATGGCAAAGCAAAAAAAATGGGAAACAACTGCTTCTGGATTACCACAAATTACTGGTGGTTTAGATTATAACAGAAACTTTGTTTTTCAACAACAAGGTATTTCTGGAAATGCTTTTAATCCAAGTCTTCCGCCAGATGCCGTTTCTACAATTGCTTTTGGAACCAAAAATAGCATGATTGCTAGGGCAACTTTGAGCCAATTGATTTTTGATGGCTCCTATATTGTTGCCTTACAAGCCTCGAAAACCTATTTGAAGTACTTTGAAAACTCTAAAGTAAAAACAACCAATGACGTAAGAGAAATGGTTACCAATTACTATGGAAATGTTTTATTAGCTAAAGAAAATAATGCCATTTTAAATAGAAACAAAGCTACACTTGAGAAAAACTTATTTGAAGCACAACAAACTTTTAACAATGGATTAATTGAAGAGGAAACTGTAGAACAATTGCAAATTACCTTAGCATCAGTAAATAACAATTTGAGCAACATCACTCGATTGGAAGATATTTCAACTAAAATGCTCAAAATTACAATGGGTTTAGAAATTAATGACCCAATTGTGTTGACACAAAACCTAGATGATTTAGTAAAAGACAACATGAGTTTGGAAGCATTTGACCAAAATTTCAATGTCACAAATAATATCGATTATTTATTGGCTGATAATTTTAAAGAGCAAAGAAGATTGGAATATAAACTTCAAAAAGCAGCTTACTTACCTTCTCTTGCTGCAAATGTAAATCTTGGATATAATGCTTTTAGTAATGAATTTACTTTTGCAAATAAAGACCAAAAATGGAATTACTTTTCTTTTTTAGGTGTTAGTTTAAACGTTCCTATTTTTAAAAGTTTTGGTACTAGAGCTAAAATTCAACAAGCAAAATTGGCTTATGCTAATGCACAAACACAATTAACAGAAGCGGAACAGATGCTTAAATTACAATTTGAAACTGCTAAAAGCGATTATGAATTTAGTATTGAAGAATATGCTACTAGTAAATCAAATTTGAAATTAGCCGAAAAAATTGAAGGAAAACAACAAATCAAATTTAAAGAAGGAATTTCAACCAGCTTTGAATTTACTGAAGCGCAAAGACAACTTTATACAGCTCAGCAAAATTTTTTGCAATCCATGATAAACGTAATCAACAAAAAAACAGCTTTAGATAAAGTTGTAAACAAACAATAAATAGCATCAAAATGAAATCGAACATTCACCAATACCAATATAAAATCACAACCAACATGACTAAAAAAATATTACTAGTATCGTTACTTTCCGTTTTGTTTATATTCTGTGGCGGAAAAGAAGACAATCAATCTATTGAAGGATTGATCAACACTAAAAATGTTGAAGGTTTACAAAAAAAGAAAACTGCTCTACAAGCTGATATTGCTAAGATTGAAGAAGCTTTATCAACTCTTGATGTAAAAACAGAAGAAGCTTTGGTTGCGATTGCTACCGTGAAAGACACTGTTTTTTCACATTATTTAGAAATACAAGGTAGTATTGACACCAAAGAAAATATTTTAGTGCAACCAGAGTTTAGCGGAACCTTAACTTCATTAACCGTAAAAGCAGGTGATAAAGTTGGAAAAGGTCAAATTCTTGGGCGTATTGATGATGGTGGAATGAGTCAACAATTGGCAAGTTTAGAAAATCAATACGAATTAGCCAAAACAACTTTTGAAAGACAAAAAAACCTTTGGGATAAAAAAATTGGTTCCGAAATTCAATTTCTACAAGCACAAACACAAATGATATCAGCTCAAAAAGGTGTGGCTCAAATGAAATCGCAATTGTCTAAAACAATAATTCGAGCACCATTTAGCGGAATTATTGATGAAGTTTTTGTAGAAAAAGGTCAAGTTGTTTCACCTAGTCCTCAAGGTCTAATGAGAATTGTAAACCTTAGCAATATGTATGTTTCTACAACAATTCCCGAAAGTTATATTGGAAAACTTAAAGTTGGAGACCAAGTTGATGTTTACTTAACTTCTTTAAACAAAACTTACAAAGGAAAAGTGCGTCAAATTGGAAGTTTCATCAATCCAAACAATAGAAGTTTTGGTATTGAGGTAGCCGTTGCAAATCCAGATAATTTATTACGTCCAAATCAAGTTGCCAAACTAAAAATCATCGATTATACTAACAAAGAAGTTATTGTTGTTCCGACAAACGTAGTGCAAGAAGATGGAAATGGTAAAAACTACATCTATACTGTTGAAAAAAACAACGGAAAAACTGGAATAGCTAAAAAAACAGTCGTTACAGTAGGAAAATCATCAGATAATGTAACTGAAATTCTTAGCGGGTTATCTTCAAATGATGTTATCGTAACCGAAGGCGTAAACAACATTTCGGAAGGAATGAAACTTAATTTCTAAAAAGTTTAAAATTGTTTTAAAGTTTAAGATTGTTAAGTAACACAATCTAGCTTTTAAACCTTTAAACAAAGTTAAACTACTTAAAACAAAAAATAAATGTCACATCAAAATAAAGAATTCAGCATATCCAGTTGGGCAATAGACAACCGAGTTACGGTTTACATTTTCACCTTCTTGATTGTAGTTACAGGACTAATTGCCTATGTAACGATGCCTCGTGAAGATTTCCCAGAAATTATTGAAAATAAAGTTTACATATCTTCTGTTTTTCCAGGAAATTCAGCCGAAGATGTAGAAAAATTAATCATCAAACCACTAGAAAAAGAAATAAAAAATATCAGTGGTGTAGATAAAGTAACCGCAAGTTCATTCCAAGATTACGGAATGATTATCGTTGAGTTTGTAGATAAAATAGGTATTGAAGAAGCAAAAGTCAAAATCAAAGACAAAGTTGATATTGTAAAAGCCGATACCGATTGGCCAAACCTAGACAACGGAAGTAAAGTAGAACCAAGTGTTTTTGAGCTCAACATTTCGGAAGAAGTGCCTATTTTAAACATTAATCTTCAAGGAAATTACACTACGCAACAACTAAAAAAATACGGAGAAAAACTTCAAGATGATATTGAAGAAATTCCAGAAGTTAAAAAAGTTGATATATTAGGTGTTGATGATAAAGAAGTTGAAATTGCAGTTGATATCTTCAAGATGACTGCGGCTCAAGTGTCTTTTGATGACATCCAAAATGCTGTAAAGTATGAAAACATGACACTTTCAGGCGGAAATTTAACATCACAAGGCTCAAGAAACAACATTAGAATTGTTGGTGAAATCAAAGACCCAAAAGAATTAGAAAACGTAATTGTAAAACACAATGGTGGAACAGTTTATTTAAAAGACATTGCTACTGTTAGTTTCAAAGAAAAAGAAAAAACTACTTATGCTCGCGAAAAAGGTGAAGAAGTTGTTATGCTTAATGTCAAAAAACGTTCTGGGCAAAACATGATTTCTGCCATCGAGCAGGTTAAAGAAAAAATAAAATTGGCACAAGAAAATTATTTGCCTAAAGATTTAAAACTTAAACTCACTAATGATCAATCCTCTAGAGTTGAACATCAAGTAGATGAACTCTCGAACCATATTATATTTGGTATTGTTTTGGTAATGATTGTATTGATGTTTACCATGGGATTGCGAAACTCTTTATTTGTTGGTGCAGCAATTCCACTTTCCATGCTAATGGCGTTTACCGTTTTGAATGCTTTTGGACTTACATTAAACACTATGGTTCTTTTTGGACTAGTGATGGGATTAGGTATGCTGGTAGATGACGGAATTGTCGTCGTCGATAATGTTTTTGCCAACATGAAAAAAGGAATGACTCGTGTTCAAGCGTCTAAAATCGGTATCGGAGAAATTGCTTGGCCTGTAATTTCATCAACTGCAACAACTTTGATGGCGTTTTTACCTTTTGCTCTTTGGCCTGGAACTATGGGTAAATTTATGATCTATTTCCCGTTGACGCTTTCCGTTACACTTGGAGCTTCATTATTTGTTGCAATGATTATAAACGCAGCAATGACAGGTGGTTCTATGGATATTGAAGATAGAAATGTGACAAAAAAATCTGCAAAACTTTATTCAATTATTTTTGCAGTAGTTGCCATCATTTTTATCATTGTAGGAAATGTAAATGATTCAAAAGCCTCTAGAGCCATCGGACATTTAGCTGTAATTTCTTTAGGATTGATGTGGTTGTATAAAATCAAATTATACCAATGGACACAAGATTTTCAACATAGTTTTTTTCCAAGAATGGAAGAAAAATACAAACGCTTTTTGGCAAAAATATTGACAGGTAGAAAAGCTTGGATTGCTTTGGCAACTATTATCGGAATGTTATTCTTTTCGTTTATATTACTTGGTATTTTCCCAAGAAAAGTGTTGTTCTTTCCTGATAACATTCCAAATCAAGCTATTGTTTATATTGAATATCCGCAAGGAACTTCCATTGAAAAAACCAATAAAGCTACTTTATTTGTAGAAAAACAAGTTATAAACATATTAAGTAAATATAACGAAAACAATGGTGAAAATTTCTTAGCAGAAAGTATCGTTTCTCAGGTTGGTGTGGGAGCTGGTAATCCAAATGTTGATGCTGGTTCTGCTTCTGAAACGCCTTTTAAAGGAAAAGTGACGGTGAATTTCTCAGAATTCAAATTTAGAAAAGGCATTAATACTTCGGATGTTTTAGAAGAAATCAGAAGCAAAGTAAAAGGAATTCCCGGTGCCATTGTTACTGTTGAAAAAGATGCCAATGGTCCGCCAGCGGGTTATCCAATTAGTGTTCAACTCACAGGTACTGATTATGATAAAATGATTGATGAAGCAGATAAAATGATTGCTTTTATTGACAGTAAAAACATTCCTGGAATTGAAAAATTAAGCATTGATGTAAATAAACAAAGTCCAGAACTTGAAGTAACAGTTGATAGAGTTAACGCAGGAAGTGCTGGAGTTACAACAGGACAATTAGGATTTAATTTACGTCGTTCAGTATATGGTCAAGAAATCTCTACTTTTAAAGAAGGTGACGATGATTATAATATTGTAGTTAGAATGCAGGAAGATCAAAGAAAAAATGAAAACATTCTTTTCAATCAATCCTTAACTTTTAGAAATCAAGCTAATGGTCAAATTGTTCAAGTGCCTATTTCTGCAGTTTCTAAAACCGAAAAAACATATACTTTCAATCAAATTAAAAGAAAACAATACAAAAGAATAATGACTATTTATTCTAATGTTTTGACAGGTTTTAATGGTGATGAAATAACCAAACAAATTGAAACAGAATTAAAAGGATATCAATTACCAAAAGGAATTACGTATTCGTTTTCTGGAGTACAAGAAGAACAAGGCAAAAACCAAAGTTTCTTGTTATACGCTTTGTTCCTTGCTATGGCAGGTATTACAATAATTATTGTTCTTCAGTTCAATTCAGTTTCAAAAACAATTGTCATATTATTTACGGTATTGTTGAGTTTCAGTGGTGTTTTCTACGGATATGTAATAGCTAATATGGATTTTGTTATTTTGATGACCATGATGGGAATTATATCACTGGCTGGAATTGTGGTTAAAAATGGAATTGTATTAATGGATTTCTTTGTTCTATTACTTGATCAAAAAGTAGCAGAAAAAGGTGTGGAGAGTCACAATGATTTGTCTTTAGACGAAATTAAAGAAGTGATTATTGAAAGTGGTAAAAACCGTTTGCGTCCAGTGTTGTTAACAGCATTAACCGCAGTATTGGGACTAATTCCATTAGCAATTGGATTAAACTTTGACTTCTTTGGATTAATAACCGATTTGAACCCGCATTTATTTATTGGTGGTGATAATGTTATTTTCTGGTCGCCTTTAGCTTGGACAATCATTTTTGGATTAACCTACGCCACAGTTCTAACCTTAGTAATGGTACCTGTAATGTTCTTCCTAGTTAAGAGAACCAAATATTGGCTCAGAGATAGAAGATTAAAAAAGGCTTAAACAAAAAAAACGGAACTCAAAATTGAGTTCCGTTTTTTTTATAATATAAAATTGAATATTAATTTCTATTCACTAATGCTTGTTGAGTCCAAGACTTTACATTTGAAATTCTGCTTTTGGAATAATCAACTTCGCTTAATGAATCATCATTCCAAAAAAACCATTTTCCTGTTTTCTCTCCATTAGTATATTCACCAATAGCTTTTTTATTACCATTTTCATCATAAGCAATCCATTGTCCTGTCAACTTTCCATCCTTAAAAAAACCTTCTTGTTGAACTTGTCCATTTGCATAGTAATAAGTGGCTTTGACTAAGTCTTCTTTTTGTTCTAAAACTGGCTTAACTTCTTGGGCAAAAGTATATCCAGTTATTAAAAATGCTGCTATTATCATTGACTTTCTCATATCGTAGGTTTTGTTTATTTATAATTACATAACAAATATATAATTTATTTTACAATAAAAAAACTTTCGCTTAACAATTTGGTAACATTGAAATTGAATTTAACTTTTCTACATCAAAAAACCACATTTAAAAATGTGGTTATTGTTTTATTGATTAATTTATTTTACTGCATCGTTATCTTAATAATCCTTCCAATTGTTCTTTCAATTTTGGGTTAGATGGGCGCTTAGCATCTGCATCAACTACTTTTCCAGTTGGATCAATTAAAATGAATCTAGGAATAGAATTAATTCCGAACGCTTTTATAAAATCAGAACTCCAGTTATTATCTGCAATTAATTGAGTGCCGCCAAGCGATTTGTCTTTGACAAAATCTTTCCATTTTTCATAATCTTTTTCAACATCTACCGAAATACTAACAAACTCAATATTTTTCCCTTGCATACTTTCTTCCAAAGTTTTTAAAGATGGAATTTCAGCTCTACATGGTCCACACCAAGTTGCCCAAACATCAATATAAACGTATTTCCCCTTTAAGCTCTCTAAAGAAGTTTTTCCACCAGCATGATTTTCATAAACAAAATTAGGAGATTGAATATTGTTTAATTTTTTATTGGCAGAAATCTGATTGTAATATTTTGTCAATCCAGCCAAATTCATTTCAGCACTTTTCTTTAACACTTCAAGCAATTTTACATCCAAACCAGCTGCTTCAAATTTTTTATTGTCGGTTGTCCTTTTCTCTTCAACAGCTTTTTTGAAATTTTCTTCATCCATAGTTAGTACTTGGTCATAAGGATATTTCTGTTCTTCCATAGCTTGTTTAGCCAAAAAGTTGTTCTCTTTAGAACCTTCCCCATCAAACTTAATGCTTTCATCAAACATTTTACCATCTAATGTCATTTTTAAATTATAACCGTTTTTTAAATACAATTGCGCATATTCAACACCATCAAACAGTTGATATAACCCTTCTTTTATTGGAAATGTAGCTTTAAAAGCACCTTTGTCGTCCACTTTTATTTCCTTAACAATTACTCTGTTTTCTTTTATAAACAAGACATCACCATTCTTATTTATAACATTTGCTTCAAAAGTCATGGTTTCTTGGGCAAAAGAAAATGTAACCATTAAAACAAGAAACAAGGAACTTACAATTTTTTTCATTTTATAAATTTTTAAATTTCAAACTCAAATATAATTTTTTTCTTGGGGATAAAGTGCAATTTAACAAAATATTCTACCTTATATATTGATTTAAGTTTTTTACTTTTGCAAAAAATTATTCTAATGTTCAGAAGTCACAATAATGGCGAATTAAACGCTACACACATTACTAAAGAAGTTACACTTGCTGGTTGGGTTCAAAAATCACGTGACAAAGGATTTATGATTTGGGTTGATTTGCGCGACCGGTATGGTATTACACAGTTAATTTTTGACGAACAACGCACAGATAAAGCCGTTTTTGAAAAAGCAAAATCACTTGGAAGAGAGTTTGTAATTCAAGTTAAAGGAACGGTTATTGAACGTGAGTCAAAAAATCCAAATATGCCTACGGGTGACATAGAAATTTTGGTTTCTGAACTTATTGTTTTGAATGAAGCTTTACTTCCTCCATTTACAATTGAGGATGAAACAGATGGTGGTGAAGACATTAGAATGAAATTCCGTTACCTAGATATTCGAAGAAATCCTGTAAAAAATAGTTTGCTTTTCCGTCACAAAGTAGCAATGGAAGTTCGTAAATACTTATCCGATTTAGATTTTTGTGAAGTAGAAACACCTTATTTGATTAAGTCAACTCCAGAAGGTGCAAGAGATTTTGTTGTACCTAGCAGAATGAATGAAGGACAATTTTATGCGTTACCTCAATCGCCACAAACGTTTAAACAACTATTGATGGTTGGCGGAATGGATAAATATTTTCAAATCGTAAAATGTTTCCGCGATGAAGATTTACGTGCTGATAGACAACCAGAGTTTACACAAATCGATTGCGAAATGGCATTCGTAGAACAAGAAGATATTTTAACTGTTTTTGAAGGATTGACACGTCATTTATTAAAAAAATTAAAAAATGTTGAAGTTGCCGAGTTTCCACGTATGACCTATGATTATGCAATGAAAACGTACGGAAATGACAAGCCCGACATTCGTTTTGATATGAAATTTGGCGAATTAAATCAAGTAGCACAACACAAAGATTTTGGCGTTTTCAATTCTGCAGAATTAGTAGTTGGAATTGCGGCTCCTGGTTGTGCGTCTTATACAAGGAAAGAAATAGATGCGTTAGTTGATTGGGTAAAACGTCCTCAAGTTGGTGCTTCAGGAATGGTTTATGTAAAATGTGAAGAAGACGGCACATTTAAATCTTCGGTTGACAAATTTTACAATCAAGAAGATTTAAAAAAATGGGCAGAAATAACCAATGCAAAATCGGGTGATTTAATTTTAGTTTTATCTGGAAATGCAGACAAAACCAGAACCCAACTTTCTGCTTTACGAATGGAAGTTGCAACACGTTTAGGGTTAAGAAATCCTACAGAATTTGCGCCACTTTGGGTTATAGATTTTCCTTTACTAGAATGGGATGAAGAAAGTGGTCGTTATCATGCTATGCACCATCCGTTTACATCTCCAAAACCCGAAGACATGAGTTTGATTGCAACCGAACCTGGAAAAGTTCGAGCCAATGCCTATGACATGATATTAAATGGTAACGAAATTGGCGGTGGTTCTATTAGAATTCATGACAAAGATTTACAAAGCAGAATGTTTGATTTATTAGGATTTTCTAAAGAAGAAGCCCAAAATCAATTTGGCTTTTTAATGAATGCTTTTGAATTTGGAGCACCTCCACACGGCGGATTGGCGTTTGGTTTGGATAGATTAGTAGCCATCCTTGGAGGTCAAGAAACTATTCGCGACTTTATTGCTTTTCCAAAAAACAATTCTGGCCGTGATGTAATGATTGATGCTCCTAGTGCTATAGACAATAAACAGCTAGAAGAACTGCATATTAAATTAAAGTAATTTTTTTATACGCTAAATTTTAATCTTTAAGGGTATTATCTTGATAAATTTGCAATTATTTAACATTGAAATAGTTGTAATCTCACAAATAAATTTATCTTTGAACATTATTAATTATTTTTTTTTTACAAAATGCGAACAGGCAAAGTTAAATTTTTCAATGAGTCAAAAGGTTACGGGTTTATTACAGACGACGAAACTGGCAATGACATTTTTGTTCACGCTTCGGGCGTTCAAAACAACACACTTAACGAAGGAGACAAAGTTTCTTACGAAGAAGAAGAAGGAAGAAAAGGTAAAATAGCGGCACAAGTTACCCCTATCGAAGACTAATAAATATTATTTTTTGAATGCCTAGAATGAATTAACGTCTCGAAATATTTCGAGGCGTTTTTATTTATAATTAATTTAAATAAGCGTTTTTTTAGACAGTTATAACAAACGTTTATGTATTGTTTCTTGCGTTTTAATTATTGCGATGTATATTTGTAAAGTTTTAATTTTTAATCCAAATTAAGGATATGCAATCCAATCAATTAGATTATTTGCCAATAGTAATGCAAGCTGGTTTAGCTATAGGTTTTGTGGTATTAACTATCATTGGCTCAAGTTTTTTGGGCCCAAAAAGACATTCAAAAAATAAAGACAAAAATTTCGAATGCGGAATTGAATCAGTCGGAAATGCTAGAATACCGTTTTCGGTAAAATACTTTGTTGTAGCTATTCTATTTGTATTATTCGATGTAGAAGTTATCTTTCTTTATCCTTGGGCAATTAACTTCAAGGAATTAGGCATGGAAGGAATGATTAAGATGGTAATCTTTATGGCACTTTTATTAATTGGATTTTTCTACATCATTAAAAAGAAAGCCTTAGAATGGGAATAAATCAATAATTGCTATGAGTACTTCAAATCCAAATATGGTTGCTCCACCAGAAGGAGTTGTAGGCGAAGGTTACTTTGCTACAAAATTAAACGATGTTGTCGGATTAGCTCGTGCTAATTCACTTTGGCCATTGCCTTTTGCTACTTCATGTTGCGGAATTGAATTTATGGCTACCATGGCATCTCATTATGATTTGGCGCGTTTTGGCTCCGAAAGAGTAAGTTTTTCACCTCGTCAGGCTGATATGCTAATGGTTATGGGAACTATTTCAAAAAAAATGGCACCTATACTTCGTCAAGTTTATGAACAAATGTCTGAACCTAGATGGGTAATTGCTGTTGGTGCTTGTGCTAGTTCAGGTGGTGTTTTTGACACGTATTCTGTATTACAAGGAATTGACAAAGTAATCCCAGTCGATGTTTACGTTCCAGGTTGTCCTCCAAGACCAGAACAAATTGTAGATGGTGTAATGCAGTTGCAAGAATTAGTTAAAAACGAATCTGTTCGCAGAAGAAATTCACCAGAATACAAAGAACTTTTAGCTTCTTATAACTTATAATATGGCTTTAGAAACAACGTATATACAAGAAAAATTATCTCAAAAATTTGGCAATAATGTGCTTAATTTTGAAATGAAAAGAGATATATTTTCTTTGGAAGCTACTTCAGAAACCGTTCATGAAGTAATCCAAACTTTAAAAGAAGACGAAAGTTTGAATTTTCATTTTCTAACGGACGTATGTGGAATTCACTTTCCAGACAATGACGAAAATCACCAATTTGCTGTGGTATATCACTTGCACAATTGGATTGAAAATATGAGAATTAGAGTAACTACTTTTTTAAAAGGTGAAAATCCTGAAGTTTCATCAATTATAGATTTATTTACTTCTGCCAATTGGATGGAACGTGAAACATGGGATTTTTATGGAATAAATTTCATCGGTCACCCACAATTAAAGCGGATTTTAAATATGGATGAAATGGTTTCTTTTCCAATGCGAAAAGAATTTCCTTTAGAAGACAGTGGAAGAACCGACAAAGACGATCGTTTTTTTGGAAGAACAATCAAACAAATAAAATAAATAATTCAACATTATAAAATGTCAGAACTATTATTACCACCAGAGCATCGATATGCCAAGATAATTGAGGAAACTCGCAATAGTGACGGAAGTGAGCTTACTATTTTAAACTTAGGTCCAACACATCCGGCTACTCACGGTATTTTTCAAAATATCCTTTTGATGGATGGCGAAAGAATTATTGATGCCGAACCAACAATAGGATACATTCACAGAGCTTTTGAGAAAATTGCCGAAAATCGTCCGTTTTATCAAATTAATGTTCTAACCGATAGAATGAATTATTGTTCCTCGCCAATCAACAATATGGCTTGGTGGATGACTGTAGAAAAATTATTAAAAATAGAAGTTCCAAAACGCGCTCAATATCTTAGAGTTATCGTAATGGAATTGGCGCGTATAACAGATCATTTAATATGTAATTCCATTCTTGGTGTTGATACTGGAGCCTATACAGGATTCCTTTATGTATTCCAATTCCGTGAGAAAGTTTACGAAATATATGAAGAAATTTGTGGTGCTCGATTGACTACAAATATGGGAAGAATTGGTGGTTTTGAAAGAGATTGGTCTGAGGAAGCTTTTAGAAAACTAGATGTCTTTTTAACTGATTTTCCAGTAGCATGGAAAGAATTTGAAAACCTATTTGAAAGAAATAGAATTTTTATAGATAGGACAGTAAATGTAGGCCCATTAACAGCTGAAAGTGCTATGGATTATGGGTTTACAGGACCAAATCTTCGTGCTGCAGGAATTGATTACGACGTTAGAAAAGCACAACCCTATTCATCGTATGAAGATTTTGAATTTGATGTTCCTGTTGGAAAATCTGGTGATACTTATGACCGTTTTTGTGTTCGTAATGCAGAAGTTTGGGAAAGTTTAAAAATCATTCGTCAAGCTTTAGACAAATTACCAGAAGGTCCAATTCATGCTGATGTTCCGGATTATTATTTGCCACCAAAAGAAGAGGTTTATAACAACATGGAAGCTTTAATTTATCACTTTAAAATTGTGATGGGTGAAGTTCCAGTTCCTGTTGATGAAATTTATCATGCCGTAGAAGGAGGAAATGGAGAATTAGGATTTTATTTAATAACAGACGGAAGTAGAACACCTTATCGTTTGCATTTTAGAAGACCATGTTTCATCTATTATCAAGCCTATCCTGAAATGATTAAAGGTTCAATGCTTTCGGATGCTATTGTAATTTTATCAAGCTTAAATGTTATTGCAGGCGAATTAGACGCATAAAAACAGTGTAGAATTCAGATTTTAGACTATCGATTGAAAAATCTAATATCTAAAATTTAAAATCTAAAATTAGAAATGGAAATATCACACATAAAACAAGAAATAAACATAACTGAATCGTTGATGACACGGATTAATGAATTAATCAGTCATTATCCTGCAGATAAAAGAAAATCAGCTTTATTACCTGTTTTACATGAAGTTCAAGATGCACATGACAATTGGTTAAGCATCGATTTACAAAATAAAGTAGCCGAAATTCTTGAAATTCAAAACATTGAAGTCTATGAAGTTGTTACTTTTTATACAATGTTTAACCAACGCCCAATTGGAAAATACATGTTTGAATTCTGTCAAACTTCTCCATGTTGTCAAAATGGGGTTGAAGATTTAATGGATTATACTTGTGAAAAACTGGGCGTAAAAGTAGGCGAACCAACGAAAGATGGAAATTTTGAAGTTCGTGGAGTTGAATGTTTAGGTGCATGTGGATATGCGCCAATGATGCAACTAGGTGATTTTTATCAAGAGCATTTGACAAAAGAAAAAATAGATCAGTTAATTTCGGATTGCAAAGAAGGAAAAATCACTTTACACGATAAATAATATCATGGGAAGAAAAATATTATTAGACAAAATAAACGTTCCAGGCATTAAAACCTACGAGGTATATCGCAAAGAAGGCGGTTATGCATCTGTAGAAAAAGCTTTGAAAAAAATGACTCCAGATGAAGTAGTTGAAGAAGTAAAAACTTCAGGACTTCGTGGTCGTGGTGGTGCAGGATTTCCAGCTGGAATGAAATGGAGTTTCATTGATAAAAAATCAGGGAAACCACGTCATTTAGTATGTAATGCCGACGAATCTGAACCAGGAACTTTCAAAGACAGGTATTTAATGGAATACATTCCTCACTTATTAATTGAAGGAATGATTACTTCAAGTTATGCACTTGGAGCAAATTTATCCTACATATATATTCGTGGAGAATACATGTGGGTTTATAAAATTTTAGAAAGAGCAATAGCCGAAGCTAAAGCAGCTGGTTGGTTAGGGAAAAATATTTTAGGTTCAGGTTACGATTTGGAATTGTATGTTCAAATTGGTGGCGGCGCTTACATTTGTGGTGAAGAAACAGCACTTATTGAAAGTTTAGAAGGAAAACGTGGAAATCCTAGAATCAAACCACCATTTCCAGCTGTTGAAGGTTTATGGCAAAATCCAACTGTTGTAAACAATGTCGAAACTATTGCTGCTGTGCCTTGGATTGTAAATAATTCAGGTGCTGATTATGCTGCAATCGGCATTGGTCGTTCAACAGGAACCAAATTAATTTCTGCTTCTGGAAACATAAAAAACCAAGGCGTTTTTGAAATTGATTTAGGATTATCTGTTTACGAATTCATGAATTCCGACGAATATTGTGGCGGGATGCAAACCGACAGACCATTAAAAGCATTAGTGCCAGGAGGAAGTTCTGTACCAATATTACCAGCCAACTTAATTTACAAAACTGCAGCTGGCGAAGATAGATTAATGTCTTACGAAAGTTTGTCAGATGGCGGATTTGCAACAGGCTCCATGTTAGGTTCAGGCGGATTTATCGTTTACGATGAAAGAGCTTGTATTGTAAGAAATACATGGAATTTTGCACGCTTTTACCACCACGAAAGTTGTGGACAATGCACACCATGTCGCGAAGGAACAGGTTGGTTAGAAAAAGTTTTATGGAGAATAGAAAACGGTCAAGGTCGCGAAGAAGACATTGATTTATTATGGAGTATTCAAGCAAAAATAGAAGGAAACACCATTTGTCCATTGGGCGATGCAGCTTCATGGCCAGTTGCTGCGGCAATTCGTCATTTTAGAGATGAATTTGAATACCATGTTCGTTTTCCAGAAAAAATTAAAAATAGAGATCACTTTGTAAATGAGCCATTTGAAAAAGTGAAGCATTTAGTAGCAAAGCAAACAGTATAATTTAAAAGTCTGAAGTTGGAAGTTGGAAGTTGGAAGTGGCAACACTTAAACTTTTAAACTTTTAAACTTTTAAACAAAGAAATAATGAAAGTAACGATAGACGGACAAGAAATTGAAGTAGCTCCAGGAACAACAATTCTGCAAGCGGCTCGTATGATTGGTGGAGAATCTGTTCCGCCAGCCATGTGTTATTATTCAAAATTAAAAGGAACTGGCGGAAAATGCCGTTGTTGTTTGGTTGATGTTACCAAAGGTAGCGATAATGATCCACGTCCGATGCCAAAATTAATGGCTTCTTGTGTAACGGGTTGCCAAGACGGAATGGAAATTGCCAGCAAATCATCCGAAAGAGTTAAAGAAGCAAGAAATGCAGTAACTGAATTCCTTTTAATAAATCATCCTTTAGATTGCCCAGTTTGTGACCAAGCAGGTGAATGTGATTTGCAAAATTTAAGTTTCGAACATGGTAAATTACAACACCGTTTTATAGAAGAAAAAAGAACTTTTGAGCCAGAAGATATTGGCGATAAAATTCAATTGCACATGAACCGTTGCATTGTTTGTCAGCGTTGTGTAGAAGTTGCAGACCAATTAACTGACGGAAGAGTTCACGGCGTTTTAAATCGTGGAGACCATTCTCAAATTTCAACTTGTGTTTCTGCAGCTATCGATAACGAATTCTCAGGAAACATGATTGATGTTTGTCCTGTTGGTGCTTTAACCGACAAAACATTCCGTTTCAAATCGAGAGTTTGGTTTAACAAACCATTTAATGCTCACAGAGATTGCGACAAATGTTGTGGCAAAACTACACTTTGGATGTTTGGAAACGAAATTCAAAGAGTAACCGCTAGAAAAGATGAATTCCATGAAGTAGAAGAGTTCATTTGTAATACGTGTCGTTTTGATAAAAAAGAAGTTTCAGATTGGACTATCGAAGGTCCGAGAAAATTTGAAAAAGATTCGGTTATCAATCAAAACAATTATACTCGAAAAATGGATAAAGTCGTTATCAATACCGAAGAAGGAATTCTTGCTGGAAGAGCAATTGACCGTAAAAAAATCAGTATGGCTGAGATAGATTACAACGAGAAAATTGATGGTACTAATATAAATTCGAATAAAAATGGATAGTGCTTTCATCATTGAAAAAAGTATTTTTATAGTAGTGATTTTTGCTGTCACTATGGTTATGGCGATGTATTCTACTTGGGCAGAACGTAAAGTAGCGGCTTATCTTCAAGATAGAGTTGGTCCAAACCGTGCAGGTTGGGGTGGTTTATTACAACCGCTTGCAGACGGAATGAAATTGTTTGCCAAAGAAGAATTTGAACCCAATACACCAAATAAATTTTTATTCTACGTTGGTCCTGCAATTGCAATGAGCACGGCTTTAATGACTAGTGCCGTAATTCCTTGGGGTGATAAATTAGAGATTTTTGGAAGAACTGTTATTCTTCAAGCTACTGATATAGACAATGCATTACTTTATGTTTTTGCTATTATTTCTATCGGAATTTATGGAATTATGATTGGTGGTTGGGCATCAAATAATAAGTTTTCTTTAATGTCTGCCGTTCGCGCTGGTTCTCAAATGGTTTCTTATGAAATTGCAATGGGATTGTCTATTATTGCTTTATTAATGATGACAGGAACATTGAGTTTGAGAGAAATGTCAATGCAACAAGCAGGAATGAATTGGAATGTTTTTTATCAACCGGTTGGATTCCTTATATTTTTAATTTGTGCCTTTGCCGAAACTAACCGTACTCCGTTTGACTTGGCAGAATGTGAATCGGAGCTTATTGGAGGTTATCATACCGAATATTCATCGATGAAAATGGGATTCTATTTGTTTGCTGAATATGCCAATATGTTTATTTCATCAACTATTTTAGCCGTGTTGTATTTTGGTGGTTATAATTATCCTGGCATGCAGTGGATGACAGAACATGCTGGAGTTAACATAGCAAACATTCTTGGAATTATTGTTTTATTCATCAAAATATGTGGATTTATTTTCTTCTACATGTGGGTTCGATGGACAATTCCAAGATTTAGATACGATCAATTAATGCATTTAGGATGGAAAATATTAATTCCGTTATCCATCATCAATATTGTGATTACGGGTATTTGCCTTTTAGCTTTTAATTAAGAGAAAAAAATTATGTCAACATCAATACAAAATATATCCTTATCGGGTCACAAAAAACAAGTTTCTAATAAAGAAATGACTTTTTGGGAGCGATTATATTTGATAGCCATTATCAAAGGATTATTAATTACTATTAAACACTTTTTCAAAAAGAAAGCAACCATTCATTATCCTGAACAAGTACGAGAATTTAGTCCAGTTTATAGAGGAAAACACACTTTGAAACGTGATGAATTGGGTAGAGAAAATTGCACCGCTTGTGGTTTATGCGCACTTTCTTGCCCAGCAGAAGCAATTACCATGAAAGCAGCAGAACGCAAAAAAGGCGAAGAAATGCTTTATCGTGAAGAAAAATATGCCGAAATCTACGAAATCAATATGCTCCGTTGTATTTTTTGTGGTTTGTGTGAAGAAGCATGTCCAAAAGATGCCATCTACTTAACACTTTCCAAAGAACTAGTACCATCACTATACAACAGAGAAGATTTTATATACGGAAAAGATAAATTAGTTATGCCTTTGGATGTTGCATTGGCTAATTCTAAAAAGCTACATTAATATGTCAACAGTACTAATAATATTTTACATACTATCAGCGATAACACTATCGACTGCTTTTTTGACAATATACACAAGAAGACCAATTCATAGTGCTATTTATCTAGTACTTTGTTTCTTCTCTATTGCTGGTCATTATTTATTGTTTAATGCTCAATTTTTAGCAATAGTTCATGTAATAGTTTACTCGGGTGCTATTATGATTCTGTTCTTATTCACCATTATGTTGATGAATTTGAACAATGAAGATGAAGTGCACAAACCAAGAATTACAAGACTTGGAGCTATTATTATTTTTGTCCTTGTTAGTATTATCATGATTTCTGTTTTTATCAATTCAAAAACAATTATGGGTGATTATGACAACAGTGGTGTTGATTATCAATCGATAAAAGTTCTGGGTAAAGTATTGTTAAACGAATATATGGTGCCATTTGAGTTTGCTTCTATTTTATTATTAGTAGCAATGATGGGAACGGTTTTATTATCTAAAAAAGAAAAATCAGGAAAATAATGGGGAATATTTTAAATCAAATAGGTATTGAAAATTACATTTTCCTATCCGTATTACTTTTTTGTATCGGAGTTTTTGGAGTGTTGTATAGAAGAAATGCCATCATCGTATTTATGTCAATTGAAATTATGCTGAATGCTGTGAACTTATTGTTTGTTGCTTTCTCAACCTATCATCAAGATGCCGAAGGACAAATATTTGTTTTCTTTTCTATGGCTGTTGCTGCTGCCGAGGTTGCAGTTGGATTGGCAATTCTAGTTTCTATTTTTAGAAATTTAGGTTCTATCGAAATTGATAAATTGAAAAATTTAAAAGGATAATTTAATGGAAAATAATTTAGCTTTAGTATTACTCTTATCTCCTTTTATTGGATTTCTATTTAATGTTTTCTTCGGAAAAAAAGTAAGCAAAGGAATTTCTGGTGCCATCGGAACAATTGCTGTTGTGGTTTCTTTTTTAGTAAGCATTTGTTTTTTTACTCAATTAATTCAAAACGGGAAAGGATTTGAAATTTCACTTTTTGATTGGATACAAGTAAGTAATTTCAAATTGGATTTCGGAATTCTTTTAGATCAATTATCACTTTTATGGTTACTGTTTGTAACTGGAATTGGCTCGTTAATTCATTTATATTCCATCAGTTATATGCACGACGATGAAAACATGCACAAGTTTTTTGCGTATTTGAATTTGTTTGTGTTTTTTATGATAACATTGGTTATTGGAAATAACTTATTGGTCATGTTCATCGGTTGGGAAGGCGTTGGTCTTTGCTCCTATTTATTGATTGGGTTTTGGTATAAAAATCAACCGTATAACGATGCTGCCAAAAAAGCATTCATCATGAACCGAATTGGAGATTTAGGATTCTTAATCGGAATGTTCCTTTTTGCTTATGTGTTTTCAACTTTAAACTATACTGAAATTCAAACTTTAGTTATAAAAGGCGAAACCAATTCATCGCTACTTAGTGTTGCTGCTTTATGTTTATTCATTGGTGCTTGTGGAAAATCAGCACAGTTGCCACTTTACACTTGGTTACCCGATGCCATGGCCGGACCAACGCCAGTTTCGGCATTAATTCACGCGGCTACAATGGTTACTGCTGGTATATTTATGATTACTAGAATGAATTTCTTATTTGACATAACACCAGATGTTCAATCGATAATTGCAATTGTTGGGGCAGTTACTTCCTTGGTTGCGGCTTCTATCGGATTATTACAAAATGACATCAAAAAAGTATTGGCTTATTCTACTGTTTCACAATTAGGGTTAATGTTTTTAGCATTAGGATTTGGAGCTTATAATGTTGCTGTTTTCCATGTAATTACTCATGCGTTTTTTAAAGCATGTTTATTCTTAGGCTCAGGTTCCGTAATTCATGCTTTACATGGCGAACAAGACATGCGAAATATGGGTGGATTAAAAAAATACATGCCAATCACTTTTTGGACCATGATGATTTCTACGTTAGCCATTTCGGGAATATTTCCATTCGCAGGATTTTGGTCAAAAGACGAAATATTAATGACCGCTTTTGAACATAATACAACATTGTGGGTTGTTGCTTCAGTTGCTTCACTAATGACTGCTTTTTATATGTTCCGATTAATGTATTTAACTTTCTTCAAAGAATTTAGAGGAACCGAAGAACAAAAACATCATTTGCACGAAAGTCCAAGTTTAATAACTATTCCACTAATAATCCTTGCTGTTTTGGCAGCCATCGGTGGTGCCATTAATTTGCCAGGAAGCATGTGGTTGAACCATTTCTTGGAACCTATTTTAGTTGCAAAACACGAAGCACACGAACTAGGTGCTCATGAATTTATGTTAATGGGAATTGCTTTAGCAGGAGCTATTATCGCAATAATTTGGGCATATTCAAAATACATCAAACAAAGTTTTGTGCCAGAAGAAGACACTCAAATGGTTGGATTTTATAAAACCATTTATAACAAATACTATGTAGATGAATTTTATACTTTTTTAATTGTAAAACCACTAAATGGCTTGTCTAATTTCTTTAGAACGACTTTAGAACCAGCATTAGGACAAATAGTTTTCAGTTTGGGAACATTAGCCAATGGCATTTCAAATCAAGGTAGAAAAATTCAAACAGGAAGCGTTGGTTTATATCTTTTTGCATTCGTTTTAGGACTTTGCGCCATCATTTCTTATTTATTTATAGCTCGATAATTTTTATATAATGAATGTAACTCTATTATTACTATTACTTTTAACAGGTTCGATTGTTACCTTTTTATCTGGTGATAAATTGGCTTCAAAAATAGCATTGCTATTCAGTGTTTCCGCTTTTGCTGTTTCATTATATCTGTTAATGCTTTTCAACCAAGGAGAAATCATCAGCTATATGAGTAGTTGGATGCAAAAACCAAATGTGTCATTTGCTCTAAAAGCAGATGGTTTATCATTAGCAATGGTTTTATTAACTACTGGATTAACACCTTTGATTATTCTTTCTTCCTTTGGAAACTCATATACTAATAGTAAAAACTTTTATGCATTAGTATTGTTCATGGCATTTTCTATGACAGGAACTTTCCTTGCAGCAGATGGATTATTGTACTATGTTTTCTGGGAATTGGCTTTAATCCCAATTTACTTTATCGCCCTAATTTGGGGTAATGGCGACGCTGAAAAACGTAAAAAAGCAGTAGTCAAATTTTTCATCTACACATTAGCGGGTTCGTTATTTATGCTTGTAGCCTTTGCTTATTTATATTCCAAAGCGGGAAGTTTTATTCTTGAAGATTTATACCAATTGCGATTATCAGAAACAGAACAATTTTGGATATTCTTTGCTTTTTTTGCAGCCTATGCCATCAAAATTCCAATTATCCCTTTTCACACTTGGCAAGCAAAAGTATATCAAAAAGCACCAACGGTTGGAACAATGTTACTCTCTGGAATTATGCTGAAAATGGGATTGTATAGCGTTATTCGTTGGCAATTGCCTATTGCACCAGATGCCGCAAAAACCTACATGCCTTATTTAATTGGAGTGAGTGTCGCTGGTGTAATTTATGGTTCCGTTGTAGCATTGCGTCAAAAAGACTTGAAAAAATTATTGGCATATTCTTCCTTAGCACACGTTGGATTAATAGCTGCAGGTTGTTATACATTAACTGCTGATGGACTAAACGGTGCGGTTTATCAAATGATTGCGCATGGTTTTGTAATAGTTGGACTTTTCTTTGCAGCCGAAGTAATTTTCAGAAGATTTGAAACGAGAAAAATCAATGAACTTGGTGGTATTCGTTCGCAAGCTTCAAAGTTTACTTCTATGTTTATGATTTTGGTTTTAGCATCAGTTGCATTACCAGGAACATACAATTTTGTTGGAGAGTTTACTGTTTTATATAGTTTGAGTCAAATCAATATTTGGTTTGCAGTGTTTGGCGGAACAACCATAATTCTTGGTGCTTATTATATGTTAAAAATGTTTCAAAATGTAATGTTAGGCGACACCAATACTAAAGTTTTTGCTGATGTTACTCTAAATGAAACCATTGTTTTTGTTACTATCATTGGCTTCCTATTGTTCTTTGGATTGTATCCAAAACCAATTAACGAATTAGTAAATCCGGCAATTCAAAATATTTTGACCGTAATAAATAGATCATAAAATGCAAGTATTAATAGCAATAGCATCCTTAGGAATTTTTTGTTTAGTAGCAGAAATTTTCAATCTTAGAAAAATACTAGTTCCAGTTTCTGTAATTGGTTTACTTGCCATCCTTGGAATTACTCTAAATTTTTGGTCAATTTCAGATTCGTTAGACGCAAGATACATTACGATGATTGCTTCTACTGGTTTTTCAAAAGCATTCATTTCATTGTTTATCATTCTCACTATCTTTATTTTAGTCATGAGTAATGATTATTACAAAGAACACCCAACAAAATTTTCAGATTTTATAGCCATCAAAATTTTTCTTTTAACTGGAGCCGTTGCTATGGTTTCTTTTACGAATTTGGCTATGTTCTTTTTAGGAATTGAAGTATTGTCTATTTCATTATATATTTTAGCCGCTAGCAATAGATTAAACATTAAAAGTAACGAAGCTGGTATGAAATATTTCTTGATGGGTTCGTTTGCATCAGGAATTATTCTTTTTGGAATTTGCTTAATATATGGTGCAACGGGTTATTTTGATATGGTTGAAATACACGATTTGTCGCAAGGTATAGGTTTGCCTGTTTGGTTTCCTATTGGAATAGCTTTAATGATAATTGGTATGCTATTTAAAATTGCAGCTGTTCCATTCCATTTTTGGGCACCCGATGTATATGAAGGTTCTCCAACGTTAATTACAGCTACGATGAGTACTTTGGTAAAAGTTGTAGCAATGGCTACTCTTTTCAAACTTTTAAATGGATTGCTTACATCTATACCGCCAAAAGTTGAAATACTAATACTGATAATTTCCATTTTGTCGATGACAGTTGGAAATATTATGGCATTACGACAAAAAAATGTAAAAAGAATGTTAGCTTTTTCGGGAATATCACATGCTGGATTTATGCTAATGACTCTATTGACAATGGCAACCGCAGCTAACAATCTATTGTACTATACTTTTGCTTATGGTTTAGCAGGAATTGCTGCTTTTGCCGTAATAATTCATGTTACTAAAAACAAAGAAGACGAAGCTATTTTTAACTTTAATGGCTTAGGAAAAACAAACCCACTAATGGCAGCTGCTTTGACGGCATCATTACTTTCCATGGCTGGAATTCCAATTTTCTCTGGATTTTTTGCCAAGTTTATGTTGTTTACAGATACTATAAAATCAGGATTTATTGCTATTGTAATTGTGGCTGTAATTAATTCAATTATTAGTATCGGTTATTATTTCAAACTTATTTTAGCAATGTACACCAAAGAAGCAACTGCTGAAAAAGAGTCTATTTCACTTGTTTATACGATTGTTGCTGTACTAGCAATTATACTAAATATTATCATTGGTGTTAATCCTTCTTTGGTATTAAACTTGATGTAATTTTACAATCATCACACTACAAAAAAAAGTCGTTGAGAGAAGTTCTTAATGACTTTTTTTATTTCTAAAATGAAATCTAAAAACCTAGAATGATTTTAGCAATTGAAAAATAAATTAAAATTCCACAAATATCATTACTTGTGGTAATAAACGGACCAGTTGCTAATGCTGGGTCTATTCCAAATTTATTCAATATCAAAGGTATAAATGTGCCAATTAATGAAGCAATAATAATAACCGAAATTAAAGCAATAGTTACAATCATCCCAATTTTTGGATCAACTCCAAGAATAAAATGACTACCAATAAAAAGAATGGTTGCTAGAATAACACCGTTTAATAAAGCTAAAGAAATTTCCTTTAATAGTCGATTCACAATAGAACCACTTATAGATTGATTTGCCAAACCTTGAACAATAATGGCCGAAGATTGAACACCAACATTTCCAGCCATTGCAGCAATTAGTGGTGTAAAGAAAAATAATTCGCCATGTTTTTCCATTGCTCCGCCAAATAAGCCAAGCATTTCTACAGATATAAATCCACCGCAAAGTGCTAAAACCAACCAAGGCAATCGCGCTTTTGTTAACTCAATGATGCTGTCGTCTGCTTCAACATCTTGCGAAATACCAGCAGCCAACTGGTAATCCTTATCGGCTTCTTCTTTGATTACGTCAACAATATCATCAATAGTAATTCTACCTACTAATCTTCCCATTTCATCTACAACTGGAATGGCTTCCAAATCGTATTTCTGCATAATTCGAGCCACATCAACACTTGGCATGTTTACTTTTACTGAATCAACTTTTGGGATGTAAACTTCGCTAATAGGTGTTTTGGTAGATGTAGTTAATAAATCTTTTAAAGAAAGTCTTCCTTTTAGCCGATTTTCATCATCAACAACATAAATGGAATGAACACGTGTAACGTTTTCGGCTTGAATGCGCATTTCTTTTACACAAGTCAATACGTTCCAGTTTTCATTAACTTTTACCAACTCTTTTCCCATCAAACCACCAGCAGAATCTTCGTCATAACGCAAAAGATCAACAATGTCTTTGGCGTGTTCTAAATCTTCTAATTCCGAAATTACCTGCTCTTTTTTGCTTTCTGGTAATTCATTGATGATGTCTGCAGCATCATCGGTGTCTAATTCGTCAAGTTCTTCTGCAATTTCTTTGGCAGAAAGGCCACGTAGAATTTTTTCACGAACATCTTCTTCAAGTTCAAGAAGAATTTCTGCTGTTTTCTCACTATCAAGAATACGGAAAACATAAGTAGCATCATCAATACTTATTTCATCAAAAATCTCAGCAATATCAGCATGGTGCATATCATTAAGCAACAATTCTAATTCTTGGTCGTTTTTGACTAGAATGAGTTGCTCAATTTGTTCTATTAATTCTTTGCTGATTTTAAACTGCATTGGCGGCTATTTTTTGTGTGATTTCAACAAACTGTTCTACAGATAACTGTTCTGGACGAAGGTCAAAGATAGTATCTTCTTTTAAATTATCTGATAATTGAAATGATTTTAAACTATTTCTAAGCGTTTTTCTACGTTGATTAAAACCTGTTTTTACTACATTAAAAAATAATTTTTCATCACAAGGTAACGAGAAATCTTCTTTTCTTCTCATGCGCATTACACCTGATTTCACCTTTGGTGGCGGATTGAAAACTTCTGGCTCCACTGTAAAAAGATACTCTACATCATAAAATGCTTGCGACAAAACGGAAAGAATTCCATACACTTTATTTCCTTTTTTAGAGCAAATTCGTTCGGCTACTTCTTTTTGAAACATTCCAGAAAACTCTGGAACTTGATTTCGCATTTCTAAACATTTGAAAACAATTTGTGTAGAAATATTATAAGGAAAATTGCCGATGATAGCAAAAGGTTTCCCTTCCAAAACTTCGTTGATGTTGTATTTTAAAAAGTCTTTAGAAATTATTTTGTTATGCAGTTTTGGATAATGTGAATCCAAATAGGATACTGATTCGGTGTCGATTTCAATCACGTAAGTATCAATTTCTTTTTCCAAAATATATTTGGTCAAAACACCCATTCCTGGACCAATTTCCAAAACGGTTTCATAGCCCGAAAAGGACAAAGTATCGGCTATGTTTTTCGCTATGCTTTCGTCGGTTAAAAAATGTTGCCCAAGGTGTTTTTTGGCTTTTACTTGCATGTTATGTGATTTGTTTTTTCAAGAAAATGGAAATTAATATTCCGAAATCAATTCTAATTCAGTTCTGAATGCCAACATTTTTTCACCGAATAATTGCATTCCTTCTTCTCGAAGTTTTGGTGCATCTTCGTCGTAATATTTTTGTAGCGTTTCTTTGCAATCAGTTGTAAATTGTACTGCATAGGTCATTCCGCCCATTTCTTCATCTACTAAAACCCGAACCATTCGTGCTGAAGTAAATTTTCCAGTATTTAATACATCGTGAATGTGTTTGTGATGCATCCAAATCATCCATTGGTCGTGAACGCTTTCGTGTATATTGATGGTAACATTATATATAATCATGTAATTTTAGATATTAAAGTTTAGATATTATTTCCTATTTAGCACTTCGACTGCACTCAGTGTGACAAAACTGCCTACTGCAACTGCTCACTGAACACTCATTTCTGTACTTCGATTGTGCTCAGTGTAACAAAACTGACAACTACATAGTAGAATCGCCACGCAATTGCCTGTATTTCTTCCTGCTATCAACGTAGTAAATACTGTCTTCATGCTTGAAAATCATTTCTTCATAAAGTGGTTTGGCTTTTTCAGCATCATTGAGTATTAAATTATATATCTCAGCCGAATAGTATAAAGCTTCATCAATATAAATCCCATCTTTATGATTAGTGATTATTTCATTGTAATTTTCTAAGGCTTTAGTATAATCGCCTTGTTTTTCATAGATTTTTCCAATTCGGAGTAATGTCACGGCTTCAATTTCTTCCCCTTTATGTTCTTTTAAAATCAATTGAAATTGGGATAATGCGTCTTGTTTTTTATTTTGATACAACAGAAAATCACCACGAGAAAATTGCTTCAAAGCTACTTGTGTAGAATCTTCTACGGTGTTGTCGCTAATCAATAAAAACAAATCCAACGCATCATTGGCAATTAACTGAGTGGAGGCCGATTTTAAAACTTTTAGTTGATGCGATGCCCATTTAAAATCAGCTTTGTAATAACTGGTTTTTGCCGTTTTTAAACTCGCTTCTTGACCAATAACATCGCCGCTTAAATCATTTTCTATTTGAGAATAATAAATCAAGGCTTGGTTGAATTTTTCTTCAAACAATAAAATATCTGCCAAATCCATTTTTACTTCTGCCAATTGGTATTTATTCAACGGCATGTCCATGGCATTTTTTAAAATCGTTTTGGCTTTTTCGGTGTCTTTTAAATGAAAGGCTGAAAAATTAGCATCCAATTTTAATAATGATAAAGTATATGGACTAACGCCAAATTGTTTAATCAACACATCCAATTCTTGGGTAATTGCTGGATAGTCTTTTTCGGTTGCAATATCAATTTTCATTTCAACCAAATAAGAATGTGCTTGAATTAACAAATCTAAATTATTGGTATTGTCTAAAACAAAAATCAAGATTTCTTTAGCAGCTTCCGAATCTTTATCGTCTATAGCCATTTCGGCTAAATTCACAATATTAGAAAACGATTCCGGATTTCGTTTATAAATCGCTTTTTGCTGAATAAAAGCTTTGCTATATTCTTTTAATTGCACATAATACCAACTTAAAAAATCGTTCCAAAATAAATCTTGTGATTTTTGGGTTCGAAGAAGTAGTGCTTTTCGAAGTGTATTATTGAAATTCTCATCTGTGTCTTCCGTCATAAATCGGGATAGCTGATTTTGAATAATTGGAAGGTTTTGAGGGTTTTGAAAACCTTCGGCAAGAAAGGTTTCAATCATCAAATCGGTATTCCCTTTTTGTCCATAAAGTACTGCCATTTGAAAATTAAAACTCATTTTTGGTTCTTTTTCCAATGCCGTTTGATATGCTAGCAATGCATAATCTATCAAAGATTTTCGTTCAAAAACATAAGCAATTCCGTAAACTTCGTTAGCATTGATTTTTATTTTTTCAATAGCTTGGTCATAATATTTAGTAGCTTTTTCATTATTCTTTTGCAATTGATAGTTATAACCCAATTCAACTAAAAGATTGCTTTGACGGTATTTGTCCAATCGTTCTTGAAGTGCTTTTTCCGCCTTGTCATATTGTTCTAGTTGCTGATAACATTCTACAACACGTTGAAAATAATTGGAATTTCCAACTTGCATTTTTAGTAATTCTTCGTAGGACACCAAAGCTTTTTCAAATTCGCCACGGTCAAAATAATTGTTCGCCAACTGTTCATTTTGTGCTTTTGCACAAATGGTTAGAAAAAGAAACAGAACAATAAAAAATTTTTTCATGTAATGGAGATAAAAAACAATGCACTAAAGTAACGTTTTTTGTGTCAATTTAGTGCATTGTTTAAGGAAGATTAACGTTTTAGTTAATAATATCGAAACCAGTATATGGTCGTAAAACCTCAGGAATTACAATTCCTTCTGGTGTTTGATAATTTTCTAATATTCCAGCAAGAACTCTTGGCAACGCTAATGAACTTCCATTTAATGTATGTGCCAATTGGGTTTTTCCGTCTTTTCCTTTGAAACGCAATTTCAATCGATTGGCTTGAAAAGTTTCAAAATTAGAAACTGAACTAATTTCTAACCAACGATCTTGCGCTGTAGAAAATACTTCAAAATCATAAGTCAATGCCGAAGCAAAACTCATATCACCACCACAAAGTCTTAAAATTCGGAAAGGTAATTTCAATTCGCGCATAATGTTTTTTACGTGTTCAACCATGCCGTCCAGAGCTTCATACGATTTTTCAGGATGTTCAATACGAACGATTTCTACTTTATCAAATTGATGCAAGCGATTCAAACCACGAACATGTGCGCCATACGAACCTGCTTCTCTACGGAAACATGGAGTATAACCTGTGCAAAGGATTGGCAATTCGTTTTCTTGCAAAATCACATCGCGAAATAAATTGGTTACTGGAACTTCAGCCGTTGGAATTAAGTATAAATCATCAATACCAACATGGTACATTTGACCTTCTTTGTCTGGCAATTGACCCGTTCCATATCCCGAAGCTTCATTTACCAAATGGGGCACTTGTACTTCTTGATAACCTGCTTCTGTGTTTTTATCTAAAAAATAGGCTATCAAAGCACGTTGCAATTTGGCACCTTTTCCTTTATAAACAGGAAATCCTGCGCCAGTGATTTTTACACCTAATTCAAAATCAATAATATCATATTTTTTTACTAAATCCCAATGTGGCATTGCGTTTTCATGCAATACAGGAATGTCGCCTTCTTCAAAAACGTTCAAATTTTCTTCAGGAGTTTTACCAACAGGAACAATTTCTGCCGGAAGATTTGGCAACAAATACATTCTTTGTAACAATTCAGCAGCAAAACCATCTACTTTTTCAGAAAGGTCCTTGCTGGTTTCTTTCAATTGTGATGTTTTTAACTTTAATATTTCTGCTTTTGCTTTTTCGCCGTTTTTCATCATTTCGCCTATGGCAGATGATAATTTGTTGGCTTCAGCTAAAGTATTGTCTAAATCATTTTGCGTACTTCTTCTGTTTTCGTCTAGTTCAATTACTTCTTCTATAATGGTTTTTGCATCCAAATGCTTTTTTGCCAAAGCAGTAATAACTTTGTCTTTGTTTTCTCTGATGTAACTTATTTGTAACATAGTTTTCTTTAATAAGGTTGCAAATTTAATGAAATGTTTTAGAAATAGATTCAGTTCCTTAAAAACTTGTTTTTTTTCTAATTTGATTAAAATCAACTTTATAGTCTTGTTATTAATCTTTTTTTAAGACAACCTTACTTCAATATGTATTATATTCGCAAAAATTACTATACTATCATGAAAAATATCTATCTATTCTTTTTCTGTATTAGCGTTTCTTTTGTCTTTAGCCAAAAAAAAGAAAGCACTACCAAAACAATAGCGGAAGCAGAAATGAATTCAGCATCAAGAATTGCTAATTTTCAAGCAAATCCAAATACAGCTAATTACGATGTAACGTATCAAAAACTTGAATTTACTGTAAATCCAGCAGTAAAATTTGTGAGTGGCAAAATAACAACCACGTTTACGGCATTGACAAACATGAATTCAATAACATTTGATTTTGCTAATGAATTAACTGCAAGCGTTATAAAAAAAGGTGCAACAAATTTAAGTTTTACCGAAAACTCGAACAATGAATTAGTGATTACACTTCCATCTACACAGTTAGCAGGTACTTCGGCTACCATCGAAGTAACTTATTCGGGTGTTCCACCAAATAATGGATTTGACTCTTTTGTTAAAAGTACACATAATGGAACTCCAATTATTTGGACACTTTCAGAGCCTTTCGGTGCTAGAGATTGGTGGCCTTGTAAACAAGATTTAAATGATAAAGTAGATAGTATTGATGTTTATATAACAGCTCCTTCTCAATACATTGGTGTTTCTAATGGTATTGAGCCCGAAGCTCCAGTAATTAATGGAGCTAACAAAACAACCCATTTTCATCATGGCTATCCAATACCTGCTTATTTAATTGCAATCGCCGTTACAAATTACACTGTTTATAATCAAGTTGGAGGAACAGCTCCAAATGAATATCCAATTATAAATTACATCTATCCCGAAAATTTTGCATCAATTCAACCACAATTGAGTGAAACACCTGCCATTTTAGAGTTGTATGAGAATTTATTTGAAATTTACCCATTCCACAATGAAAAATATGGTCATGCTCAATTTGGTTGGGGTGGAGGAATGGAACACACTACAGTTTCATTCATGGTGGGTTTTGATAGACAACTAATTGCTCACGAAATGGGTCATCAATGGTTTGGCGACAAAATTACTTGCGGTTCTTGGAAAGATATTTGGCTCAATGAAGGTTTTGCAACTTATTTGGCCGCTTTAGTCATCGAGAATTTTGATGGTTTAGATTCATTCATTGCCGAAAAAATAGACATGGTCGATTATATAACCTCGAGTCCTAACGGGAATGTTTATCTTGATGATGTTGAGGCGACTAACGTAAATAGAATTTTCAGCAGTCGATTAAGCTATAACAAAGGCGCCATGATTTTAGAGATGTTACGTTTCAAAATGGGCGATACTGCTTTTTTTCAAGCTTTACGTAATTATTTAGCCGACCCAAATTTAGCTTATAAATATGCCGTTACAACTGATTTAAAATCACATTTAGAAGCAGTTTACGGTCAAGACTTAACCGAGTTTTTTGATGACTGGGTTTACAATGAAGGATACCCAACTTACGACATCACTGCTCAAAATTGGGGTTCTGGGCAAGCAAAATTTGTTGTTTCACAAACGCAATCCGATGCTTCTGTAAGTTATTTTGAAATGCCAGTGCCTGTAAGAGTTTATGGCTCAAATGGTGAAGAACAAGATATTGTTTTAGAAAACACATTTGACAATCAAGAGTTTATTGTTAATATCCCTTTTACTATCACAAATGTTGTTTTTGACCCAGAACAGCATTTAATTGCAAGAAATTCAACAGCAACATTACAAAACTCTAATGTTGAATGGAATCAGACAATTTCTGTTTTTCCTAACCCAACAAATTCCATTTTACATATTCAAAAACCGAATGATTTATCAATTGAATCTGTAACACTTTATAATTCTTTAGGACAAATGGTTTTGAAATCAAATGAAAATGATTTGACAATCGAAAGTCTTTCAAATGGAGTTTATGAACTACAATTGAATACTAATCAAGGTAAATTTCACAAAAGAATCATAAAACAATAATCTATTTTGAAAAATATTCCAAAGGCTTGTTCGAAAACCTTACTTTTGTGCGCTTATTTAAAAAAGAATTAAAATTAAAGAATGGAAATCGTAATTAAATTATCTCAATTTTTATTGAGTTTATCAATACTTATCATACTTCACGAATTAGGACACTTTATTCCTGCCAAATTATTTAAAACTCGAGTTGAAAAGTTCTATTTATTTTTTGATGTGAAATATTCATTATTAAAAAAGAAAATAGGCGAAACCGAATACGGAATTGGATGGCTACCACTTGGCGGTTATGTGAAAATTGCTGGAATGATTGACGAAAGCATGGACAAAGAACAAATGCAAGGCGAAGCACAACCGTGGGAATTTCGCTCCAAACCAGCTTGGCAACGTTTGATTATTATGCTTGGTGGGGTAACCGTTAACTTTATACTAGCATTCATTATTTATATTGGAATGACGTATGTCTATGGCGATTATTACATCAAAAACAACGACCTTAAAGATGGAGTTTGGGTAACCAATCCAGTAGTTGAAAAAGCAGGAATTAAAACTGGTGATAGAATAGTGTCTGTTGATGGAACTCCTGTTGAGCGTTTTGTACCTTCGGTTAGCTTGGATATATTGATGTCTAAAAAAATAATTGTTGAACGCAATGGTCAAAATGTAGAAATAGATTTACCAGTTAATTTCATTGGTAAAATTCTTGACGAAAATAAAAAAGAAGTCATCAGATTAAGAATTCCATTTGTTGTTTCAAGTATTTCTGACGAATCAGCCAACAAAGATGTTTTAATGGCTAAGGATATATTAGTATCAGTAGGTGGAACATCTGCAAAATATTATGATGAAGCATTAAAATATTTCGAAGAACACAAAGGTCAAAAAGTAGCAGCTGTTGTTCTTAGAGATAATAAAGAGGTTGCTGTTAGTTTGCAAATCAACAATGAAGGAAAACTAGGTGTTATATCTGGTGGACTTAAAGAAGATAATTTAGAAAAATTAGGCTACTATAAATTTAGTAAAGAAAGCTATGGTTTCTTAGAATCATTTCCAATAGGAATTGATAAAGGAGTTACACAATTAAGTAACTATTGGAAACAATTAAAAGCAATATTCAACCCAAATACGGGAGCATACAAGGGTGTTGGCGGCTTTGCGGCTATTTATAATGTGTTTCCCGACACTTGGAGCTGGGAAACTTTTTGGAATATTACCGCATTACTATCAATTATGTTAGGAGTAATGAATTTATTACCAATTCCTGCTTTAGATGGTGGTCATGTTATGTTTTTATTATACGAAATGATAACAGGAAAAACACCAAGCGATAAGTTTATGGAACGTGCTCAATTAGTTGGTTTTGTTTTGCTTATTTCATTGTTGTTGTTCGCAAATGGTAATGATATTTACAAGGCAATTGTCGGCAAATAATTTTTTTTAAAAATAGTAGTTAAATTATTTGCAAAAAATAAAATTCGTTCTATCTTTGCAACCGCTTAAAAGATAAAACATCTTCCTCCTTAGCTCAGTTGGTTAGAGCATCTGACTGTTAATCAGAGGGTCCTTGGTTCGAGCCCAAGAGGGGGAGCTTTTATGACAAAGCCGCTATTTAGCGGCTTTGTCTATTTATAATATTTTGATTTTTAAATAGTTACGAGCCAAAAAAGCGGTTCGAGATGTATAAAACAAAATTATGGGTTTTTTAAGCGATTTCTCGAACCGCTACACTAGAAGCACTTTTTTCCACATCAACCCTCAATTCACGTACTCGTTTATCTCGAAACAAAATCATGGCTATGGTCTCTTCTAGCTTAGGAGTAGCAAAATAATGATTGTGATAGGTAAGTTTGTCACAGAAAATTGTTTTAATAATTTTTCGTTTGACATCAGTTGTTCCGTTTTTATATACTCTATCCACACCTCCAAGAAATGAAATACCTTCCCGAAGATGCTTTTCAAAAAAACTGTCTTTCTTTTGAAGAGATTTTAACTCGTCTTTAATTTCCATCATGCGTAAATCAATACGTTGTTTCATAGTATTAAAAGTGCTTACATCAATCTGCTTTTCGAATAAATGGTCTTCTGCCATTTCCAAACGCTTATGTAAGTTTTCTTGTTCACGTTGCAAAGAAGTTATCATTGTTAGTTTATTGGTTTGATTTTCATCAAAACGTTCTTCTAGCATCGATTTATATACTGTTTCCCAATCCTCATCAATTTTTAATGATTCCAACATTTCTTCAAACAATTTATTCACTTCGATTGCTTTATGCCGTACACTACAATAGCGTGTACAATGATAATAGAAATAAGTATTCTTTCCTTCCCTGCCTTTGCTTCCTGAACCAGTTAATGTCTTTTTACAAGTAGGACAAATCAAAAAGCCACGTAATGGTAGTTCAGCATCAATCTCGGTTAAAGTTTTAGTAGGAGTTTTGTATTTACCTTTTAAAATAAGTTGCACTTTATTAAAGGTTTCACTATCAACTAAAGCAGAATGTAATCCTTCAACCAGTACTTCCTCCTCTTTTTTATACGACTTAATATATATTTTTCCCATATAGGTTGGATTCTTAAGTAAACTTAAAAATCCATTTCGTGAGATTTTTAAACCGAGTGGCAAATGTTTGTGTCGCACCTCTTCTGCCGAATAAATACCTTGACTATACATTACAAAAGCACTTTCTATTAGTGGAGCAATTATCGGGTCGGGCATCAAAGTAGATTTTCCATCTGAATTACGAGTATGTAAATATCCCTTTGGAGCAACGCCAGTAAAACAGCCTTCTTTCATGGCTTTACGAAGACCATCAATTGTACGAAGACTATTTTTATCATTCTCGATTTCTGGTATAACCAAATAAACCGCCAATAAAACTTTAGAATCGGGCTGACTCAAATCCAATGGTTGTTCTATACTATTAACTTGAATACCCATTTCCTTGAATTCTCGAATGACTCGGAACGACATTTCTACGTTTCTTGAAAATCGATCCCACTTCAAAAAAAGCAGTGCATCTATCTTTTTCTGATTCGATTTAGCATAACGCACTAGCTTTTGAAATTCAGGACGTGAGGAAAAGTTTTTAGCAGAATGGTCTTCTTCAAAATGACACAAAATAGTATATCCATATTGCTGACAATAATTCTCCAGTTGTTCCTTTTGATGGCGAAGTGAAAATCCTTTTTCTTTTTGATTTTCTGTACTTACTCTTGTATAAATTATTACGTTTTTCATTTGCTACTTGAAATTTTTTTCTTTGAATGATTCAGGCATTCAATCTCTACAAACTGCCTCAATTTTAGCCTGATTTCAGCCATCGTTTTTTCAGAAAAAACTGGCTGGTTTTTCGCTGTATTTTGGACATTATTTTGAGGTTGATATTTCATGAAAGTTAACACTTAAGTGTTGAATAATAAAGTCTTTACCTATATATTAAGGGAATATTAGCTTGGAAAATGGCTTGTTTGGGGTCTTGTGCAGGATTGCATTATGACGGTCTGAACGACCTTACAAATGCAACCTGTTCAGGGAATACTTCCCTAAAAACCCTTAACTTATCCTTGTGCTAATCCTCTTAAAATTTGGAATTTCGGTTTCGCTGTTGCTCATTTTCTTTTACTTTTTGGAGCAGTTCCATTCGTTTTTCAAGCGTTGAATTTTGCTCAAGCGACAGCAATATCTCGGAAGTATATCCGAGCTTTGCAAACCTGAACTTTCTATTGCCAACAATCCCCGTAATTTTTCCATTTCGGGTGTAAAGTTTGACTCCCTTATTTTCAATTTGCTGATAAAAATCCTGTTCTGATTTTGCCGTTTTGAAAACTTCTTCTAACAGTTTTAATATTTGTTGTTTTTCCGATAATCCTCCATTGGCTTCCAGTATCTTTTCTGATTCCTTTTTGAGTTCCTTTTTCGGGAAAATGGATTTTTCGTGTCGGATTTTGGAAAGCAACAGTTCTGGAAACACATCCTGCTGGAATTTCTCCATTGGCAGTTTTACCTTTTGCTTGAAATCCTCCTTTGAAATTCGGATGGACTTTCCTGTTTTATACTCGATTCCCGAAAAACAAATATGGAGATGAGTGTGGTCTTTCTCATTTCTATGGACAGTTGCAACGGCTAGTGACTTTGGAGCTCTCAGTGATAAATATTTTAACGTAATCTGATATAGTTTCTCGTTGTTGAGTCTTTGTGCATCATCGGGATGGAATGACAATATATCCATATACAGCACGACATTATTTTTCCGTCTGTTAACCCGTAAGGTTTCATTAGATAAGAACTGGTTGTGCAACTCCTCCACAGATAGATTTTTGCCTTTGATAAACTTGGTTAGCATAAAGGACTGGTCTTTCTCATTCTCACGGAAGATATAACCCAGTACGGTTGTAAAACTTCGGGTGTTCTTGTATGATTTACTTTTGATTATCATTTGTCTAAAATTTATCTTCTAATAATTCCTGCAACTTGTAAAGCAATTGTTCAAGTGTTGAGATGCTGTCCTTATCAATATGCCGTCTTTGATAGACCAGTCCTTCCAAATAATCCGTTACCAAAAAAAGCTGTTGTTCAATTTGGGTAGTATCCTGTATGATGGTATTTGTAACTATTGGGGTATTATCAATATGATGGTTCAGCAGTTCCTTGATATAGCTGTGCAGGGATTGATTTGGATTTAATCTTTCCAATAATGACTGCCACTCTTTTTTTTCAAAAGCAATGGTTAACTCCTTGCGTTTTCTTCTTTGGTTCTGCTTCAGGTGGGTGTTGTAGGCTTTCCAATATTCCTTTTTTGCTTGGGCAATCTCGTCTTCAGATGGGGTTAAACCCACGAAAACTTTGTCCAAATACTCATGAAGGCTTTTATAGGGAAAGTCTTGTGCCATTAGCGTTCTAAATCAGAGACCTGTTTTTTGTCTATATCAGTATGCTTGTTTTGTTCTCTCATCAACTCACTAAGTTTGATTTCTTTAAAATAAATATCTCGTTCAATAGTTAATCCAAGAGGACGTTCTGCGGATTCTAGATTTGGGATATAAAATACTCCCCATTCATCGGTAAATCCCTTGAGATAACAGCTACACGTTAGGTTTTTAGGATTATACTCGATTGCATACCATTCCAATTTTCTCGTCTTATCAAAAAACTTAGCAACAATTATGGGGTCAGAGTTTTGAGATTGAACACCTATTTCAGCAAAGCGGTTTTTCAATTCTTTAGTTATCAGTTTCATCTTTTAATGATTTGATTTAAAATTAACGCTCGAATTCCTGCTCCCTGTCTTGAATAAACTTATTGGAACGGATTTCTTTAAAGTAAAGGTCACGTTCAATTTTTAATCCGAAAGGCAGTTTCAGGGCTTCCAGTTCTTCTATGGAGAAAGTACCCCATTCATCAAATGCCATTCCCGTCACATAGCCAAAGCAGATATTGGTCTCTTTATCATATTCTGTTGCATACCAAGTCTGGCTTCCACAAGGATTAAAGAACTTGGCAATGAAAATTGGGTCGATGCTTTGCGACTGGTCTCCGATTTTCTCAAATCGTTCTTCAAGTGCTTTTGTTATCAGTTTCATTATACTAAAGTTTATACGGTTATTGAAAATGGTTCTTATCTGTAAATGGAAAGGTCTATATAGCTGACGCTATATTGCACAGGTTGTGGTTTGCTTTTTGGTCGGGTGTTAAGTTTTGCTACCAATAGCTTTTGCTTGTATGCAGGAGTAATGGGAACTTTGAGTGGTTTTTCTCCCGATGGGATGACCAATATTTCATCCTTCATCTCACGGATTTCAGAAGCAGTCATTAAAGCACGCTGTCGGATAGCTCCTGATTTATCATCCTTATACTCAAAGTTTCCGAGTATTCTCTCCAAATCATACGCTTCCTGACCCAAGCCTCCGTAATAACATTTTACATTACAGTTGTTAAGGATGTTCTTAGCCTTATCTCCATACTTACTGAGCAAGGCTTCAGATTGTAAAATCAGTTGCTGTGGGATTTTAAATTTCCTTGCATTGGAAATAATTTCAGAATATCCCTGAATTGAAGTTAAAGTATCAAATTCGTCCATGACCATGCAGATATCGAGTTCACTATCATTAGGTAAATAACTGAATGCAAAGCGGTAAAACTCTTGAAAAAATAGCGATACAATAGCTGAATAAAATTTTACATCGCCTATGGGTACGTGGACAAACAAAGCGTGTGGTCGTGTTCTAAAATCCTCAAAACGGATAGTGGTTCGGGAAGTAATATCACACAGCGTTGGGTCTTCTCCAATAAACGACAAAGCAGTTAAGGCACTTGCCACAATTGACTTTCTTGTATTCTCAGACGCTCCTGCCAATGCTCTGAATTTTCTAAAAACATCTTCCGAACCTTTGGTGGTTACAAGGTTTTCAATCAGATGCGGACTCGCCTGATACTCGAGTATCAACCTATACACATTGGCTAAATTTCTAAACTGAACAGGTTCGGATTCCATCAAGAACTGGATGAACAATACCAAACAATCCTCAGCTGAAATACTAAAAAAATCTTCGGTGTCTTTGGTGGTTGCACTAAGCAGAGTTTTGGCAACTTTACGCATTTGGGTAAGGTTGTTATTGGCACAACCATCCAAAGGGTTGAAATAGACTCCAGTTTTCTTTGCAAAGTCCAATATAAAACATTTATAACCGACTGATTCAAGATATGGAATTGTACTACTGAGTTCAGAACTGGGGTCATTAACAATAAGGGAATGCTTCCCTTTGGCGTTCAATATAAATGGAAACACATTTATTTGAGTTTTACCACGACCACTACTAGCCACAATTAATAGATTTTCTCTGCTTTTGGGAAGGGAAATGAACCTCGTGCCGTCTATACAGAATCCGTCACCTGTTGTTGAGATCAGATTATTTGCCTTTCCGAATTCTGCTTTTAGCGTATGGTCTTTGCCCCATAAAGTTTCCACAAACTGTTTTCCGACTGGAGAGGATTGTTTGATTTGTTTTAGGATGAATTTTTTTATCATGGTTTTAATTTGTTTAAGATTTCATCAAAGGCACTTATTAAAAATTGACAGATAGCACTCAGCAGTTTGGTTATTCCATAAAAACAGGCTAAAATGAATCTGAGAACGGCGATACATAAACTGCCGATGGCACTAAAAAATAGTTTGATTGTTGGGTTCATGGCGTTACGGATTTGAGTTATTTACAGCGTGGTGTAGAGTTCCTTTGCAGTCAGGACAATCATAATCGTAACCGTGAATTTTGAGTTCTGCTTCTGCGTTTTGCCAGTAAGACATAAATACTCCGCTGTGCTTTCCAAAATGGGAGTATGCCTTATTAAATAGATTATTACCGCCCATTGGATGTGCCTTGAACTGATAGAAATTATAAGGAGTTGTTCCGCCTTTTGACACAAGGGAATCCCAAAACAACTCGTACTCATTCATTGTTTTTACATCCATTGTGTTTGTTTTTCGATGTAAGATTGCAAGGCTCATCATACCAATAAGAGAATCGAGTAATTGCGAATGAAAAATGGTATTACAGTTAGAGGTAATTTTCACTTCTTCCTGTTCATTGGCTTTGTATCTTGAAGAGGCTGCACAACGAAAACAGGCTGTTGTATAATCAGGAACTTGAAAAAATAGTTCAGCGGTACGGCTTTGAGCGTACCAACCTGACCAAATGGCTGGCTTGTTGTATTTCAGAGCAATGATATTTCCAAAGGCTTGTGCTTGGAATGAATCGGTTAAGAATAACAACAAATCGGCTTGTTTGAAAATAGTATCCAGTTCCTCATCATCCATATCCAAAAAATTCTTGGTAATCCCAATGTAGCTTACTTCGGGATTAATACTTGCCACTTCTTTGCCAAGTGCATCGACTTTATAATTTCCGATATCAGAAATTTTATATCCCTGACGCACGATGTTTGTTTCTTCTACGGTATCAAAATCAAGTACGGTTAATGTTCCAACACCGCATCTAGCAAGAGAAGTAACTAACGAATAAGAGCCACCTGCACCTACCACTACGATATGGGAATTTTTGATAATTCCCATATTCACGCTGTCTTGTATTCTTGAGTAGTCCATGATTATAGATTTTTAATGATGTAGAAAAAGGTAAAAGGAACAATCGCAGTTGCCAGTCCGAGGATAAAAAAGTACAGATTGGAGAACAGCATTACCAATAGCAATGGTTCTAGTTCGGGTTGGCGTTCTCTTTCAGGGACAGATGCTTGTGTTTCCTGTTTGATAACAATAAGCACTTCCAGTCTTTGCGTAACTGTATCAGGGTTTGGTTCATCCACTTTTCGGGAGTACTGCTCATAATCATTAGGGAGAATTTCAAGTTCAGCGGTTTCTACCGTTCCATCTTTATGGAAAACATAAGGGAAGAATGCAAACTCTTCCTGTTTTGCAGAAAAAACAATCGGAGTGTACATAAAATCCAAGTCAGGAAAATTTTTGAATTGGCTCATGAAATATTCCTTATCAGGATTTGAGAGTTCAAAAGCACCATAAGGATGGCTATGTATAACCCCTAGTAATTGTTTTCCTTGTTGTTTCATTTCTTTGATTAGTGGATTGAGATAGGAAACATTTAATGAATAAGTTGAGCCTGTAGTGTGTGCATTTTCATCAAAAATAAAGTCGGTAATAATTCCATCCTTACCCATGAGGATTCCGCCCTTTTCTGGAATACCTGAACCGATTTTCGTAACGATACTTTGATAAGCATCCGTAGTTATTTGTAGTTTCATGATTGTAGTATTTAAAAATTAGTATTGGTTTAATTTCTGCGGATAAGTTGTTCGTCAATGGTTACGCCTGTGAGTATGTAAGTCCAAGTAAGTTCTGCGTATTGCATTGAGATATTTTTTGCTTTCTCTAAAGTTTTAGGTTCTTTAGATGTCATAAAACAGACTTTTCTACCTATTGGAGAAATATCACAGTTAAGCCAATGGGCTATTGACGGGAATTCGTCTCGACCATTATAGCTAGGATGGTCGTGGATAATGATGTCGTAGTACCCGACTTCTTGTTCGTAAGAGAAAGTAAACACGGCTTTACCGTCTCGGGTTTTGTACCTGTAAACTTGTGGGCTATGAAGTGTGCCTTTAGTAAGTGAATTTAATTTTTTCATTTTTCATTAATTAAAGAGTTGAAACTATTTTTAAAATGGAGCAGGTTAATTACCTGCTCCAAAATCTGTGGGAGAGTTACTGTACTTCACTCTTTTCCCTGCAAGTGTGAACTAGGCGTGTAAAGTCCCAGGTTCCAATTCATCCACTCCTTTTCTGTTGGATTTTCTCATCGCTTTACGGATTTAGATTAAACTTTTACGACTCCTTTTTTGCGGTTAAAGGAGTAAACCGTTTTTGTTTAAATCCTGTTATAGATTTTTATTAATGCAGTTAGTTTCTTACTTAGGAAGTGAGAAGAATTTCCCAATGCCTTATTGATAAATAATGATTCCTGACGATAGTATTCTTTGTATTGGGATGTCCACTTAGTATCGGTATGTAGCAGGGTTTGGTATAGATTAGATATACGGTCAGCCAGTTTTACTACCTGTGCTTCTTTTGAAGTCAGAAGAATTCGGTCAAGGCTATCCTGAATCTGTTCCTTTTTAGATAGCGTTTTGTCTTTGGTAAGCGAAGCAACAGCGTTAGCAATTTCGTAACCAAACAGGGCTACAATATCTTCATAGCGAACCTGAGTATCTTCTATGGAATCATGAAGATAGCTAACACTCAACAGCGTTCCTTCATCAAGCGATGAATCGTATAATGTAGCTTGTTTTGTAAGATTTGAAACAGACTCTAAATGGAAAAAGTAAGGTCTGCCATCAGGATAAAAATGGTTGGAATGTGATGCTAAAGCAAATTCTTTGGCTTGCTCTATCAGAAGTTCGGGAGTTATAATTGCTTCCATTACAATAGTATTATGATGATTAATTTGAATCTGTTAAAGTCAATCAGCACAAACCTCTCTTGAACTACCTGTTGTATTTCGTATATTTGTAGAGAGAAAAGTTATGCTGTTAGGTATGTTTTTTGGTTTTAAAGACTAGCTTTTGATTTCGACCTCTGGAGCTAGCTTGTAACATTCAATTTGAAGCTGACTGTAGGTTTCTACAGTCGGCTTCTTTGCATTAGGGAGTTAATGCAAGTTTGTATTGCAGGGAATACAGCGGATTTCTAAATTTGGTTTTCCCCATACTTTTGTATTACATACAGGGCACTCATACTTTATTTTTTGTTTTTGCATTTTCACTTTTTCTTCATTGGAATTATTCTCTCTTTTGAAAAAGTTATTATTCAAGGTAAAAGGAGATTGTAGTGTTTCAGGAGCATTTTGTGTCAATTTTTCAAACACTCCTCCCTCAAGTATGTAATGTGTCATTCTGATTCCAGTTTTCTTTCCTTCAGGCTTACCCGTTGAAGAACATATAAGTCCAACACGTTCCATAATTCTTGCAAATTCTTTATCATGGTATGGGGTTCTTCTCCCTTTTTTGACACCTAAAGTATATTGGTAGTGATGACACATCTCATGTACAAGAGTTCCCATCACTTTAATGAAAGGTCGATTTAGATAATCTGGAGTAAGATTGATAAGTGAAAGAATATTACCCTGCTCATCTTTATACTTGTCAAAGGCATAGTAACCTACAGAACTTCTTCGGTGGTTGTCATTTAGTGACAACATTACAGGACTTAACATTTCTGCGAAAATCGGATAAAAAAGTTCCTGATTGTAATAATCGTAGGCTTGCTGTAATGCAGTAAATTGAAGTAAGGTCGGTTTTGTAAAATCCCCTGTTATCTGTGAACCTGTAGTTGAAGGTTCAGATTTTTTATTTCGTACGGTAGAATTTTTTTTCATTTGTCTATGTTTAATATTGTTAATCCATAGACATTTGCAAAAAATGAAAGAAACCTTGATTTTTTTTTAAAAATCCTTATAGTTTCAATTGCTCATGAGCGTTTAGTCTATGGCGTTCGTGTTGCAACCGATTAGAATTACTGGTAATAATTCTTTTCAATTGGGGCTTTCAGTTTTTACTGATTGCCTCTTTTTTGAACTGCTTTTTTTATTTTATATGAACTTATTTGTTTTTGTTAAAGCAAAATTCTGATAAACTGACGAACCCTGAAAAGCAAGATGAAACAAGATCATTGCAAGATGAAACAAGATGAAAACAAGATTGAAAATGTGTTTATTACTTATAATTATTACATAGAAAAAGTATTTTGTACATTGCATCATTTAAAGTTTTTGTATGAAAGAGGAAACAGATTTATTAAGAGAAGCGATTGATAAGGAATTTACATTGGAATTAAATCCATTGCTTGAGAATTTTAAAAATGACTTTAATTCAAACATTCGCACTTTTTATTTACAAGCAAAAACAAATCATGACCTAATAGATCATGAAGATGACAATAGAAAACGACAAGAACAAACAGCGTTTAAAAATCTTTTGAAACAACAATATGGTTCAGAAGTGTTCAAAGATTTTTTTAATGATTTAAGTTTGGATGGTTACGCTCTTGAAGATAAAATAGTCAAATTATATGCAGACGAAAGGACTATTAAGAGCTTTTTAATTAAAAAAAACTCTATCAAAGGAAGTCCTTGTGATTTTTTTTCTGTTTGTTTAGGAATTCAAGGATGGAAAAACTTTAAGCCAAATAATATTCCTAAAAGTATTAAAAAATCCCAACAAGATATTCAAGAAAAGCTAACAGAAAATAACGGTTCGGTTGAAAAAAACAATGCAGTAAGATTAAGTAATATTCCAAATTTAGAAATAGAAGATTATGTCCCAAGGGTTTCTATTATTGAAGAAATTTCAAATCTTTTTGAGCAAAAAAATAAAAAAATCAACATCACAGGTATCTCAGGAAATGGGAAAACATTTTTAGCTAGACATTTTGTACAGCATTATTCGGAGAAATTCTCTCATATTGTTTGGTTGAATTGTTCAGAAGGATTATCAAGAGCATTTACTGAAGGTAAAGGAGCAAAACTTTTGGATAAAATTGGGCTTTCCGCTGAACACCTATCATTTGTGAATGGCAATATGAAAGTTGAAAGTCTCATCGATATGTTGTTGGGACGTTTACAAAGTATAAAGGAAAATTCTATTCTTGTTTTAGATAATGTTGATGAAGAAATATTATTTTATGAAGATGAACTAAACTTATTTTCAGACTGGAAAATATTGACCACTTCACAAGAATCATTAGATGGCTTTTGTAATTATACTATTCCATCATTTGAAGAAGAAGCCCTCAAACTCTTTTACAAATATTACACCCTAGAGTCAGATGATGAGAATCTCATCCGCTTACTTTTATCTGTAGAATATCACACATTGACTATTGAACTTTTAGCAAAAACAGCTCAACAGAGGCAAATAACTATTATTGGATTAGTAAATCGGTTTATTAAAAATGGAATTAATGTGGTAGAGAAAGTAAGTTTAATTGCTGACCACAATATTGAAAGAAAAAACAAAGTTGAAAGAAAAAACAAAATTGAAAATATTGAAGAATATTTGAATATTGTTTTTGACACCTCAGTCTTGAGTGAAGAAGAATGTAAAATACTTTTAAATATTGCTATACTCCAATCAGAACCAATCGAAATTAATTTGTTTAAAGAAGTTTACCTTAATGATTGTTCTGAGAAAAAAGTTATAGATATTTTTGAACATAACATCAGCATTCTTAGGAGTAAAGGTTGGATTCGAATTGATAATGATGGGATAAGGTTACATGGCTTGGTGCAAAACATTATCATCAAAAAGTTTATTTCGAGAGATGACTACTTTGACTCAACTATAAAATACTTAAGAGGGGTCTCGATTATAGGACATACCCAAAATTTTATTGAGAAATATAAGTACCTGAAATTTTCTGAATCTGTATTAGAAAAAATCCATTTAGAAAATACCGATACAATTTATTTAAAAAATGTCCTTGCATTGTTTTATACCAGTATTGGGTTGTATGAAAAGGCGAATAAATATGAAATCAATTATTTAAACCAATTAAAGGAAACTGAACAAATAGTTGGTAATGTATCTGATAAAATGATTGATATATTGGCAAGGTTAAATAACTTATCTAGTTCTTTTGTAAGTCAGGGAAAGTTTGAGGATGCATTAACCTATGCATCAAAGTTGTATAATTATTTTGATGAGGATGTCATACAGGAATTGTATTCATATCTGACCGATGGCATGGTGTCTTTTTTCAAGAAAAACAAGATTGACGATTCATCAAAATTTGAAGATGTCTTTAACTTAACTGGTCATATCAAAGTAGTTAATATGATACTGATTTCTATGTCTTACATTGTAATGTTTCATGATAAAAAGAAGAATTTTTCAAAATTACCCAAAATAATAGCTGGGCTGGAAAAAATCTCTTTGAGCAGGCAAAGGATACTGGAAATATTTGAAGGAAATATTTCTGAACCATTAATTTTTTCAATCAGGACATACAAAGATTTACTGTTATCCAACACTACGCTTTCAATAATTATTGGACAATATTATACAGAGTTGAAAGAATATGATAAGGCAGAAGAGATATTTTTAAATAACTTACTAATTCAAGGAAAAATATTGGATCAAGACCATTTTGACTTCTCACATATCTACCACTCACTTACTTGCCTTTATATTAAATGGGGAAATGTAAAACAGGCAAGATTATTTTTAGAAAAAAACAAAAAAATTTGCAGTATGTTTCCCTTGAATCATCCATGCGTTATTTTATTGAAGTCAGATATAAAGGGATTTGAAAAACTTGAAAACGAAAAATTTGTTTCTGAAAATATTATTAAAATTATTCAATCAAGATTTGAGAATTTATACGAAAAGAATAAGGATTCGACAAAACTTACCGATTATTATGAAATTTTGTACTCAATCTATTTCAGATATGAAAATTATGAAAAAGCAAGTGAATATGTCACAAAAGAAATAAATGCAATAAACAATAACAGCAATATAGCTATCAAAAAATTATTTGCACTTTATTTAAAATCATCTAAGTGTCATCTTCTGCTTGCGGATTTTAATAAGGCATGGGAATTATACAATAAGGCTTTGATATTATGCAAGGAAGAAGAGTTAAAGGATGAGAGTATTGATTCCCAAATAAAGAAACATAAACAAAAAATTATAACTTGTGGAGTTGCATTTAATGATGTCCCTTCAATAAGGAATCTAATTACAAGAGAGTTAAAAGTTTTAAAAGGTCATTACATTTTAGATTTTTCAGAATCCTTTCCAAAAGAACGTTTTTTAACTATAATAGATAAGATATTCGGCTTCCTACATAATTTACCTGACCTGAAGCAAACTATTAATGATACTGAGGCTAATGACGAAAGGATGGGTTTGTTTTTAACAGAATATGATGATTTGTTAAAAGAATTCGCTGTTACGGATTATTCTGAAATCCAAAAATCTAAAATAGGATATAAAATCTTAAATGGATATTATCAGACATTCATCAATATATTTTTAAAGTATAAAAACTGGGATTTGGCTTCTAGTTATTGTTTCAAGAAATTATTTGTGAATGATAAACACTTTGAAAAATCCCATGATACTGGCTCAATTCATTATGCAATCAGCTATTGTTATTTCAATTTGCGACAGTTCGAATTAGCGGGAGAAGAAATTGCTAAAGCAATAGGCAATTACAATAGGGATTTAGAAAGTATAAACAATCAAAAGGAAACCTATAAGCAAATGAAAATATTTTTAAAGGAAGCTTTGGATTTAGAAACGTTGATAAAAGAAGAACTAGGAAAATTTATTAGAAAATAGAAAATTAAGAGAAAGTCCTAAAGTCAAACTGACAATTCATTTTTTGCATCATCAATTCATTTTCCCAAAACAGATACAATCAATATCAGCCATCACTTGTGGGTACTTCCGCTATTTTGGTCATTTTTACAACCTTCAAATGATGGTATGCTATAGGAAACGGCATTCCCAATTATGAAGAAGCACCAATCGGAGTATCAAAACTAATACAGGAAGTTTTCATGATTTTATAAGTCAGGGTATATCATAAAAAAACAATTTACACTTATGTCGTATGTAAAGCCCGCAAAATTCAACACAAACAGGCAGAAAAAAGATTTTTTGTATTGATTTTATGCTCTCTGCTTTACAATTTTCGACAGTGTATTATTTTTTATTTCTTACAATGATACACATGACTTACCCACGAAAATCTATTGAACACTTCCTTGATGAACATTTAACTTTTGATACCGACTTCTATGATGTGCTTACCACTTCAGAATTATTGGAATTTACCAAAGAGTTCCTATCCAATTACAACATCGAAATTACAGAAGATTGCGATTATCGAAATGACCAAAATAAAGACGGAAACTATTACTGTGACCTTGCAAGTGAATATGCTGACCGACAAGTTGATGTGTATTATGGTAGTTTATGGGAAAAAGCACCAAAGTTCCAATGGTGGATTGATGATGCCTTGAATGAATTTTGATTTGATAAATCAAAAGGAATGATAGGTTTACTTCAAATGGGACAATACCTGTTTTATTCAAGATTAACAGGACATATCTTAAACAGCCTTTCGGATTATGCAAAAGCATAACCTGAAAAACTTTTAATAAGTGTTTGATTGGTTATTAATTTAATTCTGCTAATTTTTAATTTCTCTTCCAAGTCATGTTTTCTATTTCTCTTCTTCGTAATAGATTTTATAATATTTTCTTCCATCCTTTTCAATACCTTTTTCGATAAGCTCCTTATTACCATGAATATAGATGTCAAAATTTCTGTCGAGTTTTAACACCCTTTTAAAAACACGTGCTTGTTTTTTTACAGCTTGAGAAGATATTTGAAAATTATCAGATATGTCAACATTCTTATTTTCCCTATACTGTTCGTCATAATTTCGGAATGACTTTATCATTTCAGGATTATGAAAAACCTCTTCTTCAAAGCTCTCTTTTTCAAATCTATCATGTGTTTTAAAATACTCAACAGAGCGATTTAGCAAATCTATTTTGTCCGCTTTACTTACTTCAAATTCATCAGAAAGTTGATTTGTCACAAAATCTTTTGTTATAGAAAGGAAGTTTTTCGTAAAATGATATTCATCCGCACTTGGCCGAATATTTAAAAAATCATCCTTCCAATATTGTGTATCATTGGACTTATTTGAATCAACAATACATACGGTAAATCCATCTTCAGTTCTTTGGTTAAATATGATACAGCCTTTGTCAAGTTTGCCTACATTTACACCATTATCGTACTTAATTGTATAATTATCTTTAGTTGAATCAAATTTTAGAAATACGTCTTTAACTTCTGTTTTAAATAGACCTATAGCATTTGTCTCAACACCATCCAAAAAAATATTCTCAAACAAACAAATTGTAAACTCACCTCCGTTTACTTTTGGATGGGTAGAACTTTCATATAAATGCTTTGAGAGTTCAACAGAATTTACATAGAAAGAATCTGTATTTGAAAATATTCTTCCAATTAGTATATAAACAGCATTCAATGCCAATTCGGTTGGATTTGTAAAATTGAATTTTTCATTATCATTAAAAGATGAAAGAAAATATTTCAATAAATACTTTTTTGTATCTCCTTCAATTATGTTTACTTCTCCCGATGAAATCTTTACACCCTCGTCTCTTAATTTGTTTCCAACAAAATGAGTAGCTATTTTTTGTAAGTTAACTGCTGTGAAATCAATCATTTTATGATATTAAATAATTTTAGTTTTTCTAGTTTTAAATTTTCAATCTCTTTTCCGAGTTCCTTTTCCAGATTTTCAATGCTTGATAAAGATTTTACGGAATTTGTTTTTATAAGAAAGGGAGCAGACTTAAATACTCCATCAAATTCAGGCTTATTTTTCAGGGCATTTGAAAAGTTGAAAGTAACCTTGTACAATCCATTCTTTATGTTTAAAAAATTAAACTTATAAAGCACCTTCATTTCTTCTAAAAATATTGACTCCTTTGCATTCAGTTCACTCAACTCTGTTAATGTTTGCAAGCCTTTACCTTCAAAATTTATAACCAAGTCTTTATCAACTTTATCACGATAAAGTTCAGGAACTTCTGTATTTTCATCGAACTTGAATTTTATTGATTGAATATCGGCTTCGTGGAACATTACTGACGAAGCTATATTGCTAAAACTAAGCAAGAAGTTTACTCTTTCTGTATTTGATGTAAAATTCTTGAACATTACTTTTATTTTTTCTTCTTCAATAAAATCTATTCGTTTAAACTCTTCTTCAACAAGCTTTACTAGACGATTGACAATATATTTATCGGCTTTACTTATCGTGTTTTCAGTTACCACTACCAACTGGTTGTCTTTTTTCTTGATTACAACTTCTGCTTTCCCTGGTTTCGTATTAACTAGCAAACTACTTGTCGGATCTTTTGTTTCCGTTATCAATGTTAATTTGAATTCATCCTTAGCAGGATTGGCTTCAAATTTCAAATTATCAGAATTGATAATTTTGACATTTAAGCCATCTGTTAAATTATCTGTATTTATTTTTACTTTCTTAAAAACAGATTCTAATGTTTCATCTTGTTTAATATTGAAAAAGGCATCTGAACTATTTACAGTCTTCCCTTTCACATCTATATATGATTTAAAATCTTCAAGTTCTTTAGGACTAAAAAGTAATGAGGTCATTAAGTCTATTAATTTTTTAATGTCTGCATTTTTTGTAAAGATTCCCTTTTTAGCAAGAAAGAATTTAATATCATTTGCTGTTATCGCATCTGTTTTGAGAAACGGCTTGATAATATCCCCGTATGGAAGTATATTTGTAAAAGCTTCGTTCAAGTGCTGGGAATTAACTAAAGAAGGTTGGTTATCTTCCTCGTATATTTCATTTTTACTTGTAATTACCTTTGTATTTGACAAGGAATCCAACGCTTGTGCATCAATACTGTTGTATTTTAGGACTTTAACCTTTTCGTCTAATAATTCCTCATTAAAAGAACGGATAACTTCAAGGGCTTCATTTTTGTCTTCCTCTTCATTGTAATCAGGAAAGTAAAGAAGGTATTCATTTCCATAACCACTTGTAAGGCTAATAGTTAACCAAATAAGTTTCTTTAACGTTTCGGCAGAGAATGGATCAGAGCAAAAAAGAAGAAAACTAATTTTAGATTTACTTTCTTTAGTTATTGGAAGTACAGAGGTATTTATAAATTGAGGTGGAAGTTTTAATCCTCTTTCTCCAATACGTTTGGGACTTTGGTTGGCTTCGGTAATAGGATATGCAAATTTAACAGGTACATCCTCTCTGTAATTTTTTGCAGTTGTAATACTGCTAATTAAAAAGTTTGCTTTGTTGTTATCAATTAAAAAGTAGTTTATATTTTCATGTTGTAAATTACGTTTATAGTTATCTTTGGTATAATGAATAAAATCGGTTGAAACTTCACTGTTGTCTGTGGAAAGCCAAAATAAGAGGCTGTAAACATCAGTAGAATCAAATCTTTTTATTGGAATTTTATTTTTTACCTCCAAGTCTGAATAAACAATATCTGTATCATTTAAATATTTTGATATTTCAGTCCTAGAAGAGTCTGGGTATTTAAGCGAGTGAAGAGATGAAACCATCACAAAATCTCCTGAGTTTTCTTTTAGTTTACTTTCAAAATCTCCCAGAAAATCGACTGAATGAATTTCATTTTCTTCTGTTTTGTCATTAAAGTGTTCAACTTCATAATTTTCTCCAAACTGATGCCAGCCGATGAGTTCTAATATTTTCTTAACTATTCTATGATTGATTGGAACGTTTTGATTTTCCGTTGGCGGAGCTAAAGATGCAAATGGATTTGTTTCAAGTTGATTCTCAACGGCACTAATCCATTCCAAAAGTTTTTTATCAAAATCCGCTCTTGAAATTTCTTTTCCAATGATAGAACTTGTACCAAATTCCAATGTTAATGCTTTTACAATAAGTTCTCTAACTTGTGATGAAATTTTAGATTTATTCTTATTTTCGTAGTATTTGTCAATCTTTGTTGATGCTTGGTCAATTAAAACTTGAATATTTAAAGGCTTTATTTCTCCAACGTTTACATTACCAATTTCTTTAGCCTTTGAGAGCTTTTCATCAACATTTCCTATTACAATTAATTCATATAGAGATGCGTTTGGAGAGTGATTTTCAAGTTCTTCACACCATTTTTTAGCTGCAGAGTGTTTAATTATATTCTGTGAAGATTTTACTTGACACAATTTTACAGTCTCATCAGAATATTTCCATCTAATATCTACTTTCTCTGATTCATCTAATGGTTCTAGAGTTACTGATGTCCATAGATTATCACTTTCAAGTGTATCTAATACACAAATAATAGTCTGTATTAAATAACCTCTAATTCCTGCATTTCCACCCATATTTTAGTTATGTATAAATTCTTAACAAGTTTTATCTTTTCTTCAATCCAAATCAAATTTATCAAAAAGCTAATATACTAAATTTTAACACTTATTTTGCCATTCAGCATCAAATGATAAACTCTGACTTCATTTTTTTATAACACCTGATTTTTATAAAATCTTTGTTCCGAAAACTCACAAGCTATAAAATCTAGCTCTGCTAAATCTTGTACAAAATTAAATTTTCCGTCAGCGATTTCTACCTTGCATATGGGTTTTAATTCATTTGACCTATCAAAAAAAATGTTTTAACTTTTTGCTTTAGTTCTAAAACATTGTTGTTGGTGTACTATCAAACAACCACCACCCATCAAACACATTTTCTTTTACTTCCTCTAGTGTTTTAAAAAGGAAATACTCTTTTGCAAAAGTAAAATGCTCATCCTCACAGAGCCTTTTCATTACCTGAACTTTACAGGATTCCAATTCAAAAACACACAATATTCTTGACCCATAGTCCAGCTCAAATTGTTTGCTTGGCTGTCCATCCTTGAGAGCCAAAAGATGCTGTAGTAAAGATTGATGGACACGTTGAACATTCATTCCATTAAAGACTTCAATGGCATACAGCTCTTTCCTGTTTTGTGTCTGAAGCATACAAATAGCATCGGCAATAAGGTACTGATTTTCTCAAAATGGAATATACGTTTCCGCCCTGAAACCTTTTGATTTTCCCGTGGATAATTTATCGAAGTAGACTAAAAAAAAGAGCAACTCAATATCGTGGTTGAATGCCCGTTCCTGTATGACAATATGGGTATCAATAGTATGTATCCTGTGGAAATAGTCCTGAGCGAAAAGAACCGTATTTGCTTTGGGGAATCTTACAGATGCCGTCGGACTTAAACGCTCTTTTATGAGTGCTGCACCATGCGAGGTCAAATGGTGGATGCTCTCCAGTTTTCAATGCTGTGGAGAAATTCAAAAAGTAACAGAACCAACAAGCGGGTGCTTCCAATACCTGAGTTCCGAGATTTGCTTATTCAAATTTGCCCTATCGGTCATAATTCCCAAACGGAGCATCTGTCCTGCGGTTAGGAATTTATAACGAGCCAATGACAGCAGGATTCTCTCCTGTGATGGAGACAGCGTTTTGAAAAAAAGTCTTTTGGTCAACATTTCCATTTTTAAAAAAAATAAAAAGGCAAAAAAATGCCTTCGTTTTTATAAGAAGAATTGCTAGAGTTGGAATTTGGGTTTGAAATTATCGGTGGACTCTGTGTAGTTTTGAGGTCAGGTAGCTGACAAATCCGTTTCATTATTTCTATACAGTAGCGTATTGGAAAGGATTTGGGTTTTCAGTTTTGCCTGTTGTTTCTTGGATAGAAAATATCTTTTTGAATGTTTGAGAAGAAAGTCCGGACTTTTAATTTTTACTGCGGGATAATGATCTTGTTTGAGGTAGAAATAATATGGTGGAAGAAACTTTAAGGCATTGAAAGATACTCCCAAATCCCCTGCCTGTGCTTTTAATGCAACAAGTCCGTTGATTCCAACGAGTTTGACAGCCGTATTATTTATGACCATATCCCTGAGCGAAGCAGGAAGTTGATTGATGCTTTGAGTTCCCACAATCAGATGAAGCTTGTATTTTCTTGCCTCGCTAAAAATAGTTTCAATACTACTGCCTCAAGTGGCTAGATTGTGGAACTCATCCACAAAGAGATAAGATGGCTTTCTGAATTTTTCGTCCTCAAATGCCCTTTGCAAGGCAATACTTAATAGCGTTGCTGAAATAAATTTTCAAAGTGCCCTGCTCGTATCCTCTCCCAGTTTTCATTTGGAAAGGTTAAACAAAATAATATTTCCCTTTTGCATTTCTTTTTTCAAATCAAAGTTAGATTTTCAATTCATCATCAGATAAAAACTGTAATTGTTTTGCAGGTGCTGAAGCCTAGTATATACTGCCAATTTGGTTGCCCCATACTTTTTATTCCCAAAGGCATTGGCAAAGAAATTCCTGTACACAGGATGCCTTGCCTTTTTTCAAAGTTCAATCCGTTTTTGATTGGTCGCATCGTTCATAAAATCCTGCAAGTCCGACAATCCACATTCTCCTTGTGAAAACAAAACCGCCAAGCAGGGTTTTAAAAGTGTTTCCATCTGCAAGGACATTCCTGCTTCGGGTATAAGTTCTGAAAAAGTCTTAGCTCGTTGTTGAGCCAATAAATCCACCATCATTGGGTTTGTGACTTTTTTTCGAAACGGATTGATGCACGGAATTTTATCCTTCTCTCGCCCAGGGTCGATGTAAACGATACGCTGTGGTTTCAGCAGATTCAAACGGAATGCAAATACACGTTCCGCCAAATCTCCGTGGGGATCTAATAAGATGATACTGTACTGCTTTTTTTTATGGGATAGGTATTGCAGTTTGTAGAAAAGCGATAGTAGGAAAACCGATTTACCTGAACCAGTCCTTCACGTAATAATCAGATGCTTTTTTAGTGCATGAAGATAAACTGGAACAGGCTTGGGTCTAAAAAATACAGGTTAATGTTTTCCTTGATAAAACTTAAAAACCAATTACGAGTTGTCATTTTCAGTCGAAGTAGGAAATAAAGCGGAGGTGTTACATATCTGTTTCACATCAAAATGCAAGTCCTTTCGCAGAGAGGTTTCAAAATCACACCTATTGGTGCGTACCGTTTTGAATACCTTTTTAACTACCTTTTTGAATACCTCTATAGGAGATGGAAAACCGCACTTAATCCCAAGGGATACCTCCCTTTTTTCAAGAAAGAACCCCATCATAATTCCACTTTTTTTATTCTCTTTTTGCTATTGACATATTTAGAAAATGTAAAGCCCAACTGCGTTTGATTCCCTTGCAAACGAAACGAAAATCCGTAAACAACCACCGCCGAAGAAATATCAAATCACTTAAAACAAAAATGTAAAGTATCAGGCACAAGGAGAAGATAACGGCTATCGGATACCTACTGCCAAGAACCATTTAGTAATCAAAAACAAAAAAATCATGGAAAACAAAATCGGAAAGACAGTCAACCTAGAACTGGTTGGGGTTAGTGGGAATGCCTTCGCTATTTTAGGAGTATTCTCAAGGCAGGCAAGACGTGAAGGATGGACACAGGAAGAAATCGACTTGGTGCTTGAAGAAGCCAAAAGCGGTGACTACGACCACCTGCTATCCACCATCATGACCTACTGCGAACCCCAAGACGAGGACGAGCAAGAGGACGAAGAAGAACAGGAAGATTAAAATCATTTTATCTTAAAAACAAAAGCATGAAACAAAACATTTTAGAATTCTATGACCAGCTGGACAAAGCCATTGACAGGGCGGTTTGGTTGCAGTTTGAACATCGTAACACAAAAAGAAAGTTTGTGGTCTATGATGGACCCCAGGACAACTTTGCTGTATCGGATTTGCAGACGGCAGAAGAAATGGAAATGGATTCCCATTTTTATTCTTTGCCTGACAGCTACTTCAATCTTTCGCATGAAAGACTGGAGGCTATCGCAAAGGATGCGGATATGCTAAAGCATTGGGAGGAACTGCTCGGGAAGTTTTCCGTCATGGAAGGCGAACTGCTCCGTTTTATCATCCTCTTTCAGATTCCTGTGGAAAAACTCATTTGTCACGAACTCTCCAATCGTGGTTTTGACCAGAACAACCAATGGGTAGGATTTGAGGCATCCAAAAAGATTTGGAGACAGGACGAATCCGAAGATTATTAATCTAAAACAAAAATTTAATCAACATGAAACAAATGCAGAAAAAAACTAAAAGACGCTTGGTGGTGCAGTACTTCTTGCGGAAGTTGAAACTGAGAATGGAAGCCGACAAAGTGAATTCATTGGATGCCGTCTGGCTGAGCATTTACTCCAAGGATGAACTTATGGACATCATCAGATGGGCATACGCTCCGACAGTACCTCAGTGGATACAGTTTGACAAAATGAGTGAGCAAGAATTATTGGATGCCATCGGAGATGACTTCTACATTCTAGCTTATGAAATTGAACAGGCTAGATTGGATTTGCACCAAACGATGAAGGTTACCCCAAAACGGGTCTTTGATACGCTTGTGCAGTTGGGATTGGAAACCCATTACCTGATGCAAAAACCGATTGCCGAGTGGGATGAATACGACTCTGCCAATTACAGGGCGTTATCCCACAAGGCAGGAAATCCTACTCCCGTGTTTGGTATCTACGACAGTGCGGTAATGGAGGAAGACAAATACATTGTCACAACCCCACCACCCAAGTTCTTCAATACCGAACGAGAAGCAATGGACACTTTGGCTGAACTGATTAAATCAGGACAACTCAAGGAAGGCGAAGCAAAAGTAATGATGCTGTAAAAAATGAATCAACCTTTAATTAAAACTAAAAAATTATGGAAAGTGAACTTACCAAATCACATCCTTCCCTGCAAAGAGCCATCGACATTGCACTATGGATGAACTTCAAGTACCGTATTGATGAAAGAAGCTATGGGGTCATTCAGGATAAGAAAGCCCATTGGTATAACGTAGTAGAAACACAAGGCAGGAGAAAATCCAGTCTTGTTGAATTACCGAATGATTACCGTGGGATGACCTACGAGCAGATTGAGGCGATACGTACCATTGTAAATCCTCTGAGCCATTGGGAAGAAATGATTGGACTATTCTCTTCCACCCACGGAGAAATCCTGCGTTTTATTCTCGCAAATGGAGTTCCGCTTGAAAAATTAATCAGGTACGAACTCGCCATAAGAGGTTATGACCAGAATAATCTATGGGTTGGTTTTGATAGGGCAAGAAAGATTTGGCTCTAATAAAAGTAGTATGAAAATACAACCTGAAAGACTTCCTGTAATGGTTTCACATTGCAAGACCTGTCCATTCAAACCCAATGAACAAGGATTTTATCAGGATGTGCTTCTTGCCAATGAAGTTATAACAAGAACGTTATTCAAGGCACATCAGATATGTCACGGAACTGAAGGAAAGAACCGCGAGCCGAACCATCGTTGCAAAGGTGCTTTTGACCACAACATGGAAATTTACAAAAGGCTTGGGTTGGATGGTTTAATTCAATAAAAAGTAGAAACATGTCAAAAGAATTAATCCCAGTTTATGTACTGTTCCTAGCAGATGACAAAGGCAACTTTGATTGGGTCTATACTGTTCCCAAACCGTATTATGAGACAAAAGAAGAAGCCGAAGAAGTCCGCAGGGAACTTATCGAAAAAGAAGAAACAGTCACAGAAGAAAATTCCAAAGTGAAAAGACTTTGGAGAATACCGCAGTAAAAAGTGAAATAATAATTAACGTTAAAACAAAAGTAAAATGAAAGAAAACAAACTATCATTAATGAAACTGTTTTCATTGGTGTTAAAAGAAAGGGCTAAGGAAGAAAATCAAACCAAACAAATCTCGCCCAACTTGCTAAAGTTCTTTTCAAGAAAGGAACTTATCGAAATTATCAACCACATCTATGATGGGGTTATCCCTGAAGAGTATGAGCTGGTTGATATGGAAAACGGAGAATTGCTCAAAGTGATTGGGGATGATTTTAGTATCATTTCCTATGTCACCAATAAATGGAGCAAGGAGGTATCCTCTGAAACGTTTGAAATTATTCCAGCAGAGAAAAAAGAGGAAACTATTGGCAATGCAAAACCGAAAGATGAATTGCCAAAGAAAGAACCTGAAAAAGAAAAGAAATCTTAAATTACTAATGGCTTGTTTTGACAAGCCATTTTCATTTGGTTATCAAGTTCTGATTATATTTTATCCTCTTATAAATAACATGGTTTTAACCCAAAATAACAAACCCAAAGTATTACTGAAAACACCGATAAGTTATTACGGATGAAAACAAATGATGCTAAAGGAAATTCTACCACTTGTGCCGGAACACAATATTTATGTTGAGCCGTTCTTCTGATGATGAAGCCTGTATCGGGCAAAAGAGCCTGCAAAGTGTGAAGTAATCAATGATGTAAATATGAATGTCGTAAACTTCTATCAGGTATTGAAAAACAATTGAAGTGAACTTGAAAAGAAAATTAAAGATACGCTCCACAGTAGGGAAACGTATAGAAAGGCGTTATTTGTTTACGACTGCCCGTGGTTGTTTATTGACGATGCTGTTATCAGGGCGTGGGCATTTTATGTAGCGACCAATCAAGGCTTTCTCAATAAAATCGGAAGCCGATGATACGACAGGGAGAAAAGGTCGTCACAGGTATTTAAAAACAAAGTTGATTTGTTCGGAGTTGATCTGATGGAAAGGCTTCGCCATACCCAAATAGAACAGAACGATGCGTATAAGGTTATCCAAAGCAGGGACAGAGTGGATGCGTTTATTTATGCAGACCCACCGTATATAGGAACGAACCAATGACATTATGGTGGGTATGAAAAGGAACATTTTATCCGCGACTTGGAAGTACTGGCAAACGTGAAAGGAAAATTCCTTCTATCGAACTATCCTTCTGAAATTCTCGATAAATATATAAAGAAGCACAACCGGTACGTTAAGACTTTTGACAAGCCACTATCGGCAAGCCATAATAGGAACAGTTGAGCTATCAAAAGAAAAAAAGAAGTATTGGTGGCAAATTATCCAATCTAAATTTGATTTTATCCTACAAAAATAAAATGAGATGAAAAAACCCTGAAGTAGAAGAAGCAAGAATGCTTTTAGGGGAAGAGTTTAATCATGTTCCTGATAAAAGTATAGAACTGATAGTTCGTTGTTTTGATCTAATAGCTAAAATCCGAATGGAAAATATAGAGAAAGAGAGCGAGTAATCCTCTCTTTTTTTTGTATTGCTTTTGCAATTCAAATAAGTATAATTTTACCGAACCGCTTTATATTACTACGTTTTCAGATGATTAGTACACAATCACGCAAAAGAAAAAGAACAAGTTATTTTATAAAACCAGTATCCGATGAAGAAAGATTTTGAACCAACAAATTAAAGGCTGTAATCTATGTAAGAGTGTCTAGTGACGGACAGGTCAATCAGGGACACGGTTTAGAATCGCAGGAAAGTGCCTGTAGGGACTGGTGCATGAAACAGGATTGACTTCAAATCGAAGTAGCTAAAGTTTTTAGGGAAGAAGGTGTTAGTGGAAAATATATCGACCGTAAATCTATGGGAGAAGCGATAAGATATTTGGAAAAAGAAAATAAGAAATTCACTAACATTCATTATTTTGTAGTGACTGATGCCGACCGTATCGCCAGACCTGATGATATTGCCGAAGCCTTTACTTTGGAACAAAATATTGAAGCTCTTGGAGTAAAAATTGTCACGGTCAATAATAAAAGAGATATGGAAACTGATGAGGGGAAATTTCTACATACAATACAGTATGCTATTGCAGGGCTAGAACGCAGAAAAATTTTGAGAAGGGTTATGAATGGGAAATTGAGTAGCATGAAAAGTGGGTGACGACCTTTTAGTAATCCTCCATTAGGATACAAAAGAGAAAAAAATACAGAGGAAAAATGATATACTGATAGTATAGATCCCGTAAACTGACCAATTATTAAAGAATGATTGGAGCAATATGCCTACAGCGAATCTTTCAGCAAATCTCAGTTGCATCAATTATGGGTTAAAAGAGGGCTTCAGACCACCAAGTCAACAGGAAAACTACATCTTACGTTTATAGAAAAAACTTTCAGAGATTATAGGTTGTATTTTTATGCAGGATATATTTATTATCCTGAATGGGAACTGTGGACACCTGTGGAATGAAATCATCTGCCATTGGTCTCACTTGAAGTAATTGAGAAAATCATGGAAAAAGAAAGCCGTAAATTGTGAATTGCAAAATCTCCCAATCTAAATAAAAATCTGGAAGCCCATCCTCTGCTGGGAATGGTCACCTGTTCTTTTTGCAGAAGAAAACTTTGATGCTATGCCAGTCGTTGAAACGGAGGTACATATCATTATTACACTTGCGGAAATAAATACTGTACCGACAGAATAAATATCCGCAAAGATGTAATGGAAAAATCATTTGAGGAATTTATTGATAAAATGAAAATCCCCAAAAGTACGTGGCTCCTAGTACAATCTCGTATGCAGAAATGGGGAGTGAAGAATAATAAAAATAAAGCAGACAATGTCACAAATATTCAATGACAGCTATCTTCAATTCAAGCCAAAATGAAGCAAATTGAGGATAAAATACTTTCTATTACCAATGAATGACTAACAAAGAAACTAGAGGAAGAATGGTCATCACTTGAAGCCTTGTATCATCGCCTAAAAAATAGGATAACGAATAAAGAAGAAGATAGTAATAAAGCAAAGAATGCTTTTTCGCAAGCAGAAATGCTTCTTACCGACCCTGTTAATATGTGGAAAAATAATGAATATCAGATAAGGCAATTACTTACTTTGGTTTGGTTCGGTTGAATTTTATACTATGAAAAAAACCAGTGATACCGAACCAACGATACCACAGGTATGCATTATCTTTTCTCATCGAAATGAGATACTAACTCCCACGTTATGGAAAGCGTGGGAGTAAATCCGAACCATTGAGAACTCTCGGAAAACGAGTATGATAGCCTATTTACTCTACTTATCAATCAAAGTAAATATATCAATGCAATCCATAAACTGAAAGAATTGAAATGATTGATATAATTTTATAAATGTTTTATTTGTTAGGCAAAGGGCAATAAAATTTTATCGCTCCAAATCTAACTCTTTACTTATTTTTTCAGTTGTTCTCTCCAAAGCAAACCAACTACGGTCTCGATCATTGTTGTACTCAACTTTGTTTTCTTCCTGTAATTGAATAATTTCTTTAGAGTAAGTATTATAAAATTCCTGCATTTGTTCTTCGTCCAAATCCTCGTAATGGTAGACTGTTTCCAATCCAAACTTTTTTACCAAAGAAAAGAAGTCAAGTGGTTCATCGTGGGTTAATATTTCCTTGGCTAAAAATTTCTTAAGGCTGTCCTTTGGCTCGTCAGCCATCGCCTGTAATTTTTCAATTGCTTTTTCTTTACTCATGATAGTATTGATTTATACAAAGTTAATCAAAAATAAACTTGCTTTCAGTGATTCTGAAGTTTGGGTCAGCATAACCAAAATAAAGATGAAAGCAAGAGATTTTACTATTTAGAAGACTTATTTTCAAAGTCCAATGGGTGTATATAATTTTGGAAATGCTTAATTCTTGTGCTTCAAGAGATAGCTTTCTATTTCCATATTATCAAAGATGTTTTCTTCGATAACAACCTGTTTAAATATTTCCACTTGAATTTCTGCATCGAGTTCATCTTCATTCATAGACTGTGCTTCGGCAATGTAAAAATGCCATCCCACAAGGTCAATTCTATTTTGATGGTCATACAATAATTTCGCAAGTTCCAATTCTGATGGTGGTGCTTTTAATAGCGATGCCCATTTATCAAAGTTTGCAATTTTTGCAATGACGTGCTGTGCATTCATAAGACTGAAATTTTCTTCATCAATGTCAAAGTCTGCAATAACCATTTCTATGTCGAAATACTTTGGTGTGTATTCGTATAGAAAAGCAGTAGCTGTTTTGTCTAAAACAGGAGTTTTTGTTTTAAAATCTTTGTGTAGATTTTTTGCTTGAAGTTTGAAGTAATCAATAGTATTCATAATATAATCCTTTTATTTCAAAGATTATTATCCTATGGTTTTGCGTTCGTATTCTTTGGTTGGATAATAAGCTCTGAAGGTTATATTATCTAGTTAATGGTTGATAAAATCTTTGCACGAACGAGCAGGCATACCAAAAACACCTGCCACAAATATAAAGATTTCATTCAAATTAATCTTTATTATTCTATTTTTTTATTTATGAAAACAAGTATACTACTCCACATTTAAGAAATGCGAAAGCATGGTCAGCATATTCAAAATAAAAGAAAAGTCGAGGGAATAAATAGAATTTGATTTTTTAATGGGTTTCAAATTTATTCAACCAACATCCCAGTTTCATTGCACAGAATATTTCAAACAGATATAATTCTTCACTATTTTCAATTGGAAGGAAAGCTATCTTTTGCTTAAATAGAAAATCTTTTGCAGGCGTGACATTGTTATTAAAATCAAATTCCTTACGCCTTCCGGTATATTCTTCGCCTTTTAAAATCTTATGCCTGATTAATCCAATGTTATATGCAAGAGTAGATGTATTGTGGCTTTTACCTCTTAGATGTTGTAATGTCCGATGTATAATCCCTCTCGAAATTCCAACATATATTGGTTCGTTTTCATGTACGAAAACATACAGCCCTTTTACATCAGTTTTGTTTTTACCTCCTTTTGTCTGGTAAGTATAAATGTCTTCGGGTTTAAAAACATTGTCCGATAAAAGTTTTTTCCTGATAGATGCCAATCCATTGCCGATACTGAAATACTTCTCTATTTCAATACAATTGTTTACAGGATCGAAACTTGCCAATTTGTCTTCGAAATTATTTACAATACTAGAAAATGACTTTCTATAATTTTGCTTTTGTAAAAGAGTATCCAATAAAGTACTTTCTAATTTCATCATTTTTTCTTTTTCTCCTTTCCTTGTGTTGGGATTAAATTCTGTGTAAACGAATTATAAGGAAAGTATTCAGGCATTATACTACGGATAAAATTGTCCTCAAAAAAACATTGCGCAACTCTATTGTCAAAAAATGCCGGATTCAAGGGAATTTTAGCGTTAGGATTATGGAAAACTACAGCGCCTTCGGACCAAGTCTCATTACTATTTTCATCAACTTTGTAGGAAATAATGTTTGACGTAGATGCGTTCGGTTCATGATTATAAAAACTGCCCATCCTTATTAACGTTGGAATATTACTACCGAGCCCAGCCTGCTTTCCCATTCTATTAAACTTTGATAAAGTACCACATGAAGAGAAAATTATCGCGCTGACATTTTCAGAATCTGGATGAAAGAAAAAGCCACTCGGTACTTCAGTTCCATTTGGTTTTTTATAGTTACCAATCTTTACTGGTGTAATGATGAGTTTTCCTTTTTCATCATGTGTATTCTCGTATTTATAACCATACAGGTAATCTAATAAAGCGTGAAAAGTCCATGTCATTGACATGGTATCATGAAAATCCGCAATAGCTATTACAAATGGTTTGTCTTTTACATGATCCTTTTCCCAGTACTTCTTTTTCATTTTATCAAACAATGCATTCCCGAAAAGCAATGGAGTTTCATTGTCTAATTTCTCTTGAATTTCTTCCGGACTCTTTGGCTTGCCTTTCAAATCTGTTTTTCTACTTATTATCACAGCCTCTACTGCAATTTCTTGATTGAATTTTTCAATCATATAATCGGGAGCATTAAAATTCCTTTTAAAGGAAAAAAATTGCTCTCTAAAAAAACAAAATAAAAAAAGTTCCCAGACTCTGGAATCAAATCCGTTGATTGATTGGAATTGGTCAATGAAATTTCCATCAATGTCCTTATAATGATAGGAAACTTCTTTTACTGTTTCCTTGGCAGAAGACAATGCAATACTTGAGTTTAATAATTTATAATTTGGGTGCTGATTTTTATCATTATTGAGGTCTTGAAAAAGGTCAAAATATCCATGCTTATTGTCATGAAAGACAATTGAGTTACTACTCATTTTATCATCAATCCAATCTCTGACCTCTTCAATGGTTTCCACACTTGCGGTAACGAGTTCAGCTCTATACTGCTTAGATTCGTCCCTTGATAGAATACAACCATAATAGTCATTATCTGTAATGTCTAAACTAATCAATCCTAATAGACCACCATTTCCATTTGAGTAGAATTCCAATTCTTTTGAAAAATACTGCACGAAAGGCTCTCTTGTAAAAAGCAGATAAATATCAAAGAGTTTTTTGTTAATTGGAATTGCGGTTTTCATAGAATATCATGTATTTTTTGTTCTTTGTAAATCTAATTTTTCGATTGCTTCTTCTAATGTTTCAGCTTCGGTACTATTAAGAATTAATTGTTCGTATTGCGGACTTAAACCTGTAACGATTGAGTTATTTTTAGCATCGAGTAAGTAACGTATCCCATCCTTTTTTTCATCGCCTGCGTCACTCAAAATGGATGCAATAGCTAATTGTGATAATTTTTCAGCATTGACTTCTCCTTCGATATTTTTTCCAATTGAGGTATAAATTACAGTTTCGACATCCTCAAAGTCTTTAACTGATAACACTACAACCTGGTTTAGAGTTGGACTAACAATATCAACATATTCTTTACCATCGAACTTATGTCTCTCTCTTCTCCATAGTATTGATTTTGCCTGCGCCAAATCTGTCGAATTTTCTAGAACGAGAATCACAGCATTAACTTCATTTCCAGTTTTATAGGGAATTAATGTTGGCGCACCTCCTCTTGAACTACTGGTACGTGCAAACTCAACTTTGAATGGTGTCTTACAATTTATTCTATCAATAATTAAAGGCTCAATTTCTTTTCCGGGATTATCTATTAATGAGCCGTATGCTAAAATCCCAACTTTATATTTTGTCATTATTCAATGGTTTAATAGAATAAAATTTTATTAAAGTTTATTACCAGTCCATATTCATGCTATTTTCAATCTCCCTGATTGTATCGGAAATATATTTTTTTGTTGATTTTTCTGTTCTGATTCTTCTCCTGCACGATGTTACAGATTTGCTATCAAATGCAACTGGCAGATCTCTTTTAATATACATCATTCCAAAACGGGTGTCAGATGTGTCCAAATACTGGTCGAAATCATCAAAGTGCTTAACTATGTTCTCAATTGTGATAAAACTTTTACTTATATCGCTAAATTTAAAATTTTGCTGGGATTTAGTCAATGTGAATGGTATGGCTCCTGTGCCATTAATGTGAACATAAAAGGAATTACCATTTTTAAAGTAGTCTCCGTGAGAAGCAGGATTTCTAATCTGCTCTTTTATCTCATCAAGAATTTCTAAATATTTAGAAGCAGTCTTATTGGTTTTGTATTGTAATACTGTTCGCAATTTAGCTTTCCAAGTCAATCCTAAAAAGTTATCGATTTTGATTTCTCGAATTTTTACTTCCTTCACAAAAGGTAGTAATAGAATTGAGATATGCTCCAATAAACTAAAGTAAGCATCAATCATTGCCAATAAATAATATGTCTTTGCTGATGAATAACGAGACATCAATTTATAATGCGCCTCATATTCTTCGCCATTACTGAAATTTGAGATACCGGATTTGTCTTTTAGTTCAGTAAGCCTTGTACCATCACAAACATCTCCATTTAACGCTTTTTCTCTAAAAAAGAGATAGCGATTCCTCATTTTATTGTATTTACTCTCTATTGTTACATTCCCTTGATTAACCTTTTCATGGATAATCGAATTAACAAGAGTTTCGGTAAATGGAATGGCTTTGTGGATTAAATTCATTGCTTCTAATCCGAGTTCCACATAGTTTTCTTTTTTCTCATTAGCGCATATACTAAATCCAAACTTTTTGTGGGCTAATACAAATTGAACACCTTTATAGAAAATTGGTATTTCCCATAAAATTTTTTCAAACATACCTAAATTTGGATATTCCTTAATCTCTTTGAACATTAGAAAGACTATGAATGGATGCGAAATCCTAAGTTCTTTCGGCAGTTCAATACTATAACGCTCAAGAGTTTTGCCTCCACCATATTCAGATGGAATCCAAGAGTCTCTGTAATCAAAATTGGGGCTGAAATCTTTTAAAAGATATTCAAAGGTTTTTTGGGCTTTTTCCATTTATAGTTCACATTTAAGGACAAAGGGGGCTAACATTATGACACTACGGATTGTTTATGGTTCTAAATCTAAGCGATTATTATCAGCAAGTATTTGATGAACATTTGTAAATAAGCTACACACGAGATCCCGTTCAGACTCGCTTGGTTCTGTAGAATTTAGTTTTATTTTTTTAAAGTCCTCAACTAGTGTTGTATCTAATGATATGGTACGAATTTTATCTAAAAAGTTCTTAAACTTTGTTGTATACCTATCCTCATAAAAGTTTAGTATTGTGTTTTTTGCTAAGCATTTTAATTCGTGCGAGTAATATGAATACATAGAATTTATTTCATTTTGATCAAGTTCAGGAAGTTCTGATGGTGTAATTTTAAAACCATCATCGCCACCACTTCTATAAACCGCAACCTGATTCCAACTATTATCCATCTGTGGTAAAAAAAGTAAATTACCTAAATATGATTTATAGGTAATCGATGACAGAATTGGAAATTCGAAGGCATCATCAGATGAATTTGATAATTCGTAAAACCAATTTGAATAAAAAGAATATTTGTCGTGAGGGACAATAACAAAGGCAATATCACTGGCAGAAAATGGAAGGTCTCCATTAATCCGCCATTCTTTTTCCCATCGCATATCATACTGTCCTTCAAAGTATACTTCTACCAAGTGAGGAGAATTGAAAATCATTCTCTCATTTGTAGATAAATCATTGTCGTTTAAATACTCTACTTGGCGAAGCCCACGGTTTTGTAAAAAGTCGTGAAAAAAACAAATGCCAAATTCTGATCCTCTTGCTCTAAAATGCTCTGGTAATTCTTCTAAACTAGCCAAAGAAAAACTAACTGATAATATATCGTTTAAAGATTTAGCAGAATCGTCATGAACTTTATTTACAAAATAGCCCTTCGGATTTGCATATAAAATCCTTTCGTTAAATATATTTTGAAAACGCTCTTCGGGTGACATAGTCTTAAACTCACTCTTAATCCTTTCTCCAAATTTTTTTTCATATCTGCATTCAGGAGAACTTATGATATTGTAAAAAAGTTGAGTATCTAGTTTATCAAGCCTGTCTATTATTTCGGGATATGATTCAATTTTATCCTGCAATAAATGCCCAATCGAATATTCAATATTACCATTCCTAATTTCTATCATAGTCATTCATATTAATGCGCTAACAGTTTGAATATACTGTGAGCAATTGTTTCTTGTCAGTTTAAGCAGAACTGTCTTTTAATAAACTCTTTTAAAGTTAATTCTCTGCTATTAATATATTCTTTTACACTTGCCAAGTCCTGCCAATTACAATTTATACCATCTAATTCATTTTGGGACATAAGTGGTGCTGTTTGGTAAGCATCCATCTTATCTTCGGTATTTTTCCTTCCTTTACTTGAATTAGATGCTTTACAATCAATTACCAAATTTCCAATGTTGTGTAAATAATTATTTTCAAAGTCTTCATCAAATTCTAAACCTTTTGTTTTTTGAGCAGTTATATGCTCAATACTTAATTTCTCTCTTTCATTTTCAGCAAAGTATTCGTTGAATCCTAATTGTGGAAACCCCTTTTTTTGTCGTAAACTATTTTCATAACTGAACAATAAGAATTTTAAAATATTGTTCCCCAATGAATGATAAATGTATTTGCTGAGAAGTGTTTCTTTTGCCCTTTCATTAATGTTCCACCAATTATTCACGGTAATTATTTGGGTCAAGTTTACAATATCTAAAATTTGAGCATTATCTCTGAGAGCATTGTTTATTTGGCTTTCAGCATTACTTCTTAATCCAATTAGTGATGCTCGAAAAGTAAAACTATTGATATTTTGAAGTAACGTATTAAAGAGATTGTCCTCCTCTTTTTTTATTCTCATAAGCACGGGATAGAAGGGAGCTACTCTTCCAATCATAAACAGTTTGCTCAATTCAGGATTTGTTGATTTTATCTGTTGGATTTGAACAAATACCTCAAAACTTTCTTTTAATTTAATTGCGTAATCAGAAATAGTCGTAATAACATTTTCTGTAAGTCCAGTTTTTATTAAGCCTAGAATTTTTGTTTTAATAAACTTCTTCGCATCTTCTTCTGAACCTTCAAAAGCTATTGTGTGGTAGCGGAGAATATCCTTTTCATTAAGGTCATTCTGTTCAATTAGCCTATATATTTCTCCGAAGTTACTTTGAATATTTTTAACTAACTGATTTGGATTTTTAGAAACTAAACCAATATTATACATTAAAAAACTTTTTATTGCTTCTAAATCAGTAAGCTGTTTTCCCCTGTCATTTAAGAGTTCAAATATTTGAGTTGCAGAATTTATTTCATCAACTACATAAAGTAAAACATCCGCTTCAGTCGAGGTATAATATAACTTTTCTAAAATTTCAGTATCAAAGTTATTTAGTTCTTCTGTGAAGAATATCTTTGATTGAAGTAATAATGACTGTGAAGGTGTTTTGGTCTTGATTTTGTCAAAAGGATAATCTGACAGAATATAGTTGTGCAAAAATGAAGTGTCCTCATTCGATAATTCAAGTTTGTAGACATCTTCATCTTTTATAAAAATTCTTTGGGTTCTTTGAGAAACTAGTGAGGAATTTTTTTCAACTAATTTTTTTATAAGTGTCTGAATGAAAATTATAAAAGTGGTCAATCGCTGTTGTCCGTCAACAATATCAATTACTGTAAATTCGTCCCTTGTACCGTTAATATGAAATAAGAAAGAGCCTAAAAAGTATTTCCTGTCTTTATATTGGTTAACAAGGTCAGTCAGGAAGTCTTGTAGATTGTCTTTGTCCCACGAATATGACCTCTGATATATTGGGATGTTGAATATCCGTGTTCCGTCAAAAATTGTTTTTACTGTTGATTTTCCAGTTTGCATTACTTTAGTTTGTTATGTTTATTTTTAGGTCTTCATGATAGATTCCAACTTCTGTATGCCTTGCCAGCGGATTAATATCGCTAAGTCGCCAATCCCAACCAGATGGCATAGAACAGCGATACTTATCCAATAATTTATTTTGTTCTTTTGTTAGTCCTCTTTGTCCTGCACGCTCATAAATTTCAAGCATTTTTCGCAAATCGCTTAAATCATTATTGATTACCATTACTGTTAGTTCACTCGCAATAATTTTTGCAGGAATTACGTGTTCCCAAATATCTGATTTTTTGCCAATTCTGGGTGCTGCTTTTCTTATCGTTTGATTTTGATTAATGCTGAGTTTTTTAATAAGGTCTGCTATAAAATCTTTATCAGAGCATGTTGTGAAAAGTTCAGCATATTCACAAATTAAATCTATTGGTTTCATTTTAAATCTAACTACTTTTGGGCGGTCTTTATAAAATGGCATGCTGGTCATAATTGCTAAATCTCTTTTTATTGCATATTCTATTTCAGGCTTTGCATTTTTCAAGAATTCAATAACTTTATTTTTAAACTCAATAGTTTCCTGACTATTCCGCTTTTGTTCTCTTTTTAGGCTTGCAATACTTTTTGTTCCCATATTTTATTGGCGATATAGAATAGTAAGTTTGTTTAAATTGACAATCAGTTATCAATTGCTTTTCAAATATATAGAATATTTAATAAAGCCTTTTAGAATCGACATTTCTTTGTATTTCCAATAACCAAACACGCTGTTTTCTATGGTTTGTATTAAAATTTAACTGGTTCAGAAAGTAATATCAAATTATCTACTCTTTCACTTTGTTTCGCTTCTTTATGTGGTTATTTTCGATGATGTTTGTCATCGACAAACCACCGTTATGAACTACAGTTACATCATTATAGAAGACCAGAAGGAGTGCTTGGAACGATTGCAGGATGACCTCAAAAATCATCCTGAACTTGTTTGCTTGGGCGTAGCTTCTTCCGTTAATGATGGTATTGTAATGACACTGACACAAAAACCAAATATTATATTTTTGGATGTCGAATTGGAGGACGGGACTGGTTTTGAAATCCTCAAGGAAACCAACTCATTCTTCAACGACCATCCTTTTGTTATTATCCTTTCTGATGACGAGAGGTTTGCAAAAAAGGCAATTAATTATGACAGCGTCCTTTTTTATTTAGATAAACCAATTAGTTCCGTAAAACTTACCATTGCAGTAAACAAATTCAAGAAACACTTCTCCGAACTTAAAAGCCATATCAGCATCAAGGACAAGACTGCCCATTGGCTTATCAAACACGCTAGCATACTTTATATTCAATCTGATGGGTCATATTGTAATATCCATAGATTGAACGACAAAATGATTACCGTAACAAAACCGCTGAAGGAAATCGAAAACCTTCTGCCAAAAACCTTTTTACGATGCCATAAATCCTATATAGTCAACATCAATTATATTGAGAAAATGAACACCACTTTAAAATTCATTATGCTCCATGCAAAAACAGGTGTTTTCGAAATCACAGAAAAAAGCAACATCCGATTAGATGAAACCTTTACCATAAAAGACACCATTGTAGAAATTCCAATAGGAGATATGTATCTCGAAAGGGTAAGGCACACTCTTTTAACCTCAAAAAACTTTTAAAAATATAGCATTATAATTACTGAATAATCTTGTCAAGAATTCAATTCTTAAGTGATTGAAGATTGAAAATATTTCCATTGGTAGCGTTGTAAGCTTCATGAAGTGAGTAATGAGAAGTTTGCCACCCTGCACCATCTGTTATCCAAATTAGAGGAATTTTTTGATTTCCTAAATAGTGATAGAGGTTACTAAATTCTCATCCTACGGATTTTAGTTTGCTTCCTCATCAACCATAAAAATTTGTTTCGATTAAAAAAACTTTTTTTCAGTTGTAGATAGCAAAATCAAATCTTCTTTTTGATTTATCACTAACTACCTCAATTCATCGATTTGTCTGCATTCGTTTGGCTGTTGCTTGATTCTTATACTGAAAGTTGTTAATCTCACAAAAATCTTTGATGTATGGCTCTACAAGATTTTCCATCAAAGTCCCTGACCTGTTTTTTCTGGCATTACTGTCTAATCCAGTTTCTATTCAGAAAACATAATCATTTAAATCAGAGATGCTTTTATTTTCAAATACATTTTTGAGTCAAGATTCATTAAAAAACTTTACGAGCTGTTCTTCTCCTTGTTTGTTCAATGCAACGCTTTTATTAAAGAGATGGGATACATTGATTACTTCTTCCGTTTCCGCATCTAAGACAAGCTTAAATTTCTCTCTTACAGCTAAAAGAATAGGAAGTACTTCTCTGGTTTCCGGATACTTTTTGATGATTTCTAAAAATTTAAGATCTATATCGTCTTCTCATATAAGTGAATTAAGAATGCTTAGCTGTACTTTGACAGAAAATGTATTTCTTGTAATTTTTCAAAAATCACTATAGAAGTTTCGGATAAAAATTGTCGGCTGAAAGCTAGAAAGTAATGCTTGAAAATCTTCTTCCATTAGTACCTAATTAGTAATTTAAAATAACAGATTCTTCAACAACACCTCTTTTTGAAGCATCAGCGTTTATAGCTCTTCTTGCCATAACAATTTCTTTTCTATAATCTTTGTAAAGCTCATTAATAAAATCCGTATTGTGATTCGAAAGCATTAGATAGCATCCTTTTTTGTCTAATGCTTTGAATGTTTCAAGAAGTCTTATCTGGTCATCCTTACCAAATCATTCTTTACTATAGCTTGTGAAATTTGCAGTATTTGTTAAAGGGTCATACGGAGGGTCAAAGTAAACGAAATCTCATTTGTTAGCATAATCTATTATGTTTTCAAAATCTTCGTTTAAAATTTTTGTTCTTTGCAAGGCTTGATGTACCAGTAAGATATTTTCTTCATCGCATATCGTTGGATTATTAGATTGCCCAAAAGGAGCATTAAAAAAACCTGCTTTATTAACTCTGTAAAGTCAATTAAATCCTGTTCTGTTTAGATACATGAACCTTGCGGCTCTTTGGATATTACTTCTAATTTTAAAATCAGGTTCCCTGTCCCAACTTCTTATTTTTAAAAAGAAATCTTTGTCGTATGGATAGGTTTTCAATTCCTTGATAAGTCATTCTGCATCATCCTGTATGGTATGATATGCTATAATCATTTCTTCATTTATATCGAAAAGTTGTGCTGAAAAATCATTTCAGAATTTATTTCTTAAGTCAAAAAAAACCGCACCTCCTCCGACAAAAGGTTCAAAATAATCATTAAACTTTTTTGGGTATAAATTTTCCAATTGAGAAAGTAGCTGTCTTTTCCCTCAAACTCGCTTTATGAATGGCTTATAGGGTTTTTTCATCAAATGGTTTTTCAAAAATCAAAAGGGGCTTCAGTACGGTTATACTTTTTTTTACTAAAAAAAGTATAACCATTGCAAAGACAAAAATCCAGTCCAACTTGGTATTATGTATGGACTTTTTAGAAATTGTATTTAGAATAATTTTCTGTTCGTGGTACGTTTTATAGGGTTCATGCATCCAAATATACCGTAGAGTAAATAACTCCTGTCTCTATAATAATAAGCATTTTTTTGTTTTAAAATTGCTCTTAAAATAATCAAAACATTCTGACATGAAATCAAATCAAATTATCAAAAAACAACTGCTTCTATTACTTTTTGTCCTGTTAAGCAACTTCACATTTAGCCAATCTGCACAAAGAATTTCTTTCTATAAAAAAGAAAATGTAATGCATAAATATTTTAAAGAAGCACTGGAGAGTGGCGATACCAATAAAATCAAAATGTATTTAGATGCAGGAATCAATCTGAACGTAGCTTGGGATTTTAAAGGGCATTACAGAAACTATACTGGTATAAGTCCTTTAGTCTATGCCATAAAACTTAATAAACTAGATATTGCAAAACTACTCATCGAAAAAGGTGCGGATGTTAATTTCAAATACAGCATTAATGAAAGTTATATTGGAAATTATAATATGCAGGCGTGGAGGGATGTTCCCACTACCACATTGAATGAAGTCATTAGGCTTGTTAATCTTGATGGAATCAAATTATTACTAGATAATGGGGCTGATAGGAATAGTGGGATTAATGAAGCGAAGGCTATGAACAATGAAAAAATCCTAGCCTTACTCAAAGAAAAAGGAGCTACCATTACTTATAACACGGGTGACTTAGAAAATGCAATTAGGCAAAACAAAGACTTAAATTATATCAGGGAAATTGTAAATCAAGGAGTAAGAGGTTCTAGTTGGTCGTTAATCTATGCGGTTGAAAGAGGGAACAAAGAATTGATAGAATTAGTATTGAATACTGGTGTAGATGTTAATCAAAAGGTTTCTGCAAGTAATGGAGCAAGTTGGTGTGCAATGTGTACGGCAGTAAATTATGGTAATGTGGATATAGTAAAATATCTCGTTGAAGAGAAGAACGCAAACCTCAATATTAAATGTGAAGTAAAAGATTTAACTTCTAATTCATCATACTCACTTGTTGAGTTTTCCGAAACTCCTCTTTGTTGGAAAAGAAATAAAAATATGACCGAATATTTAATTTTGGCTCCGAGCATTCAAAAAAAGAAATAGGAAGAGAAATAAAAAAGTCTAAGAATTAAACCCTTTCCATACTGTTATTTGGAAAGGGTTTTTAATTTCATTTTAAGAATCATATTACCAAGAACTTGTCCCGATAGATTCAGCATTTCTTTGAGCTTCCTTATCGGTAGCAATCTCATCGCCTTTTATAATTCCTGCCTTCACTATATTAGGCAAAGTAAATCCCGAAAATAATGACATTTCTATTTTTGTCTCACTTGCAATAATGAATTCCGCTAGTTGCGTTTCAATCGCGGGAGATATAAATTTATCATTAAAAACTGCCTTGATTTCCTTCTGAACACTCCATTTGTCTGCTTCATAGGCGATATACCATAGTTGCTTGAAACAAATTAACCTAACCTCTTCATCATTAATTGTCTTGATGAACTCTATCAATACGGTTCCAAAAGTCCCCATTGCATTAAATGGCCAGCGGACAGTTTGGTAGCATTCTTCCAACCTTTCCGCATAGGTTCTGACAAAGTCTTTTATGGCGTTTCCGACAGCCGAATAATATTGCTGTAAATTATCTTTTTTCAAAATCAATTCGTTGACAGGAGATATATAATCGCTGTAAACGTGGTCAATATAATTTCCCTTAACCAATATCTCATGTAACTTTATCCAGTCAATTTCCCCTGAAGATTTTAATATTTCTTCGAGGGTTAAATGCTGAATGTCGATTTTCTGATTTAGTTGAAGATCTTGTAAGGAGGCAAAGTGTGTTTCAAATTCTTCAATTGTTGAAAATCTGTCTGCGGGATTATCTTCAATACACTTTGCCACGAGTGATGATAATTCAAATTGTTTTAAATTATCAGGGTCTTTGCCAGTAAATATGAAGTACACTAATTTTCCTAATGAATAAATATCGCTTTGAACAGTCGAATCCTTTAATCTTATACGCTGTTCAGGAGAAACGTAAAGTATTTGTCCATAACCCGATGCACTTGAACCAGAGTAGAACGATAGGGATTCAGTATCCTTACCCAATCCAAAATCACATACCTTTAATGTTATTTTGCCGTCTTTTTCAAAGACCAAAACATTGTTGGGGGAAATGTCCCTGTGTAGGATGCCTTTTTGATGGGCAAATTTGATAGCATTGATAATCTGTTGGACTAAATCATATCTCAACTCCTTTGACATATCGCCATTATTCCTTTTGACATAGTCATAAAGGTTCTGCTTTGCAAACGGCATGAGATACCATAATTTTTCATTTGGTATATCCTGTCCCGAATCGAGAAGTTCTATGATGTTGTCGCATCCTTGTAAGTCACGTAGCAAACTTATCTCGCGGTTGAGCCTATATCTGTAATCGTCATTAGGAAAATGTTCTTTCTTCAATTCTTTCAGTGCAAATTCAATCCCCGAGTCGTCAGCATATTGCTTAACAGTACAAAAATATCCTTGCCCTTTTAATGCTATATGTTTTAATTTATCCATGCGCTCCAATCAATTATAAAGTGATTAATTATACAAAAGTACTCTTAAATTACAAATCTGCTTTTATGTTCTTCATCGTATTAATAAATGCATAGACCCATCGTACTGATAACAAATTGAATTTTATAGCATTTAGTTTTTTCTTAAATTAGCAAAAAAACTATATGGCAGATTTTAAAATTATAGGCTTAAGCGCACCTGCTGGATTTTCTATCAATGATTACCTTAAAGACAATCCTGCTAATAAAGTTGTAGTATCAAAATTAGAAAAGCAGATAATAAAATACATAAAAAGTTGTTACCCAAAAGGTGCTGAACCTGTTTATAGTGAATGGTATGCAGGGATGACGGATATATCCCACAACAGATACAATGCTCATAAAAAGCAAAGAAAGATTGACGAATTACCTCACTATAAAAAATTCTATTTGTACACCATGAGTAATGCTAGAAGTCTTGAGTCCTCTCTTTTTAGAAAATTCAGTATGGGCAAAAGCAATATCACTGGCGGAATCTACATACACTCCAAATACGTGTATGTTTTTCACGAGCCAACAGCGAGGTTGAATGGGTTAATCTAAATTTGTTTTGATAGAATGAAAACCACTTTCCAACTAATATTCTTGTTATGCTTTAGTCTGACTCAGGCTCAAAAAACCGTGGACTCAAAAATAAAGAAAGATACAACCCAACTTTTAAATTTTGAGTTTCGTTGGTACAATACTTCTCCCTATGGTTGTTATACATTTCCTAAAAAGTGATAGTATTTATATTCCAAAAGATACAATAAAACAACATCCGATTTTATTCAATAACAACAGAACGAATTACCACATAAAAAAGAATCCTAACCGAAGTTAGGATTTTTTTGTTTTAGGTAATAAAAGCAGTTTAAAACTAACCTATTTTACAACCAGTTACTTACAAGGAACCCCTTTTTATAAAAGGATTGTGGATATTGGAATTAATCGCTAATTATGATACATTACCCACACTCACTATGTTATGAACCAAATTATATTATAAGCTATATGCATAACTATGCAGTACACAATGTTTTTATGTTTTTTAAAAACAAAACATAAAATAACTCCGAGTATAAAAGGTTTTATTAATGAGATTAGAGACAAAGACATATTATCAAACTTTAGATGTATTAAAGAGAATAACACTGAGGAGAATATAATAGATATATTTAATGGCGTTGTCTTTAAAACCCTTTCAAATATAAAATACCTATAATACAATTCTTCCACTATTGGTGATAAAATCACTATAGATAAAAAAACGGGTAGGAAAGAATCGTCATTAATTCTACTACCAAAATCAATAAATTGTGATTTAGATAAAATTGAATTTAAAAAACCCAATAAAATACCTACAGTAAAATAAATTAATACTAATCTAATTTTTAGTATTACATTAAAAATCGACAATTTTAAAAAGAATACGAATGAAAGTTCTATTATAAAAAGGGATGCAAATACGATTAGATTTATATATTTTGGTTTGTCATAAAAAAAAGTAGTAGCCACATAATATAACAATGATAGCACACAATAATAAAGCAAAAAAAATATTATTGCACGAATGTATCTTGTAGGTTTCAAATTACCATCCATATATTCTACTCAAATACTTTGAACAACCATGATTCTTCCTTACCCTTTCGGCAAAAAAGATTCCTAATAATAAAAACAAAAATAAAATACTTCCTAAAACTATTAAATTCTTAATGAAAAAACTATATAGAAAAAGAGCTATTACACCTCCTAATAATGTAGGAGATAAAAAAATTGCTATCCATGATATTAATTCTATAATAAAATGAAACACTTTATGCATGGCTATAGTTTAAGTTTTTTTATGTTATCCATAAGTGGATTCCATTTATCAAATATCTGTGTTAATTTTTCTAATTTTTTTGCATGCGACGATTTAGCTTTTTCATAGCTATTAATTTTAGTATCTAATTTTGCATTTTTAGCATCTATTTTATCATTGTTTTTTGAAATCATTGCTGTAAAAATTATATTCCCTAAAGCCATTCCAGTACCGGGCTCCCTATCACTCGCATCACCCATAGAATTTTCTCTTTCTTTTATTTGTTCGTCAGACATTTTACCTTTTGAATTATCACGAATTTCATCTTTTACATCTGCTATTTTATCATTAAGTTGAGTAATTTTGGAATCTAATTTATTCATAGTGTCAAGTAACTTACTACCATCAGCTACTACAACATCTCCTTCTTTGATATCTGAAACTTTTTTACCATCTACAATTTTTGTTTCGTGACCACTATATCTTAAAATATCTTCAGCTTTCTTTTGAGAAATATTCAATTGAGTAGCTAAACTTCCAGCACTATCACCAGCTTCAGCTGTGTAGGTGCCATCTCCATTAGGTATCCAATCACTTTCAGTAGCCATCATTCCATCAGGGTCTATAAAAAAGACTGGATTATTTAGCGCATAGGTATATGGACTAAATCTTCTCGATTCTTCAGCTAATGGGTCAATATTCATCCATCTTCCAATTGCAGGGTCATAATTTCTCGCTCCGTAGTCGTACATGTTAAGCCCTAACTCGTCTTGGTACTCTTTCCCATTATACTTATAACGTCTTGCACTTCCATCAGTAGGAGCAACTTGTGTAATCTTCATCTTGTTTGCTCCAGCAACATATCCTTCTTCTTCGGGTTTAATTTCTACATATTTACGTTTTTCAACATTGTAATTGGTATGCTTTAGTCCAAAAGGATAATAATGGTTTTCTTCTAATATTTTAAGAACGTTATCTTTTTTATCATATCCATAACTCAATCTAATGTTTCCAAGATGGTCGGTGTATTGATAAACATAGTTAAAGATTCTTTGATGCTCTGCAACACATGCATCACAATACGTAACATTTACATAGCCCTCTGCATGTGGGAAAAAGTTTAAAGCACTATTTTCATATTGAAAACCATTAAGATAATCAGTAATGGTGTTATTGGCTCCTATTGTTACAATTTTTGTCAATTTTTGTCCCATTGCATTGTAAATGTAATTAATTTTATTGTTACCAACAAATACTATTTCTACAGGTAAATTCAAATGATTATAGGTAATATTCAAGATATTTTTGTTGCTATCAAATCTCATATTTCCGTTAGCATCATATTTATAATCTTCATCGGTATTTGTGCCATCTTTAAAACCTAGATTACAAAGTGTACTATCATCTACTTTTGCTAATTGGTTGGGTTTGTCGGTTCTGTAGGTATAGGTTAAGTCGTCAATCTCAAAAGCTCCAGCTCCAGCAAAATCAGCATCCAAATCTCCAAAGCGGTCAAGATGAGTGATATTACCATTTTTATCATAACTCATCGATTCATTATACATATTGGTTATTGGAATTGCACTGTTTGGTTTTTGATAAATGGCTTTCTGTAATCGGTTAAGGTTATCGTAACTGTACCCATATTTGCGTAATACATCATCGGTATTACTTCTCCAAAAGGTTTCAGCGATATTACCATTATACAGTGCTTTTACTTGATGACTTACATCATTCTCAATTTGATTGTAATTAATTTTAAATGCAAATAAATCTCTTGGGTCAGTTCCCACACTCAAGCTATCAATATTGTTTATCTGTGTGAGCCATCCTCGTATATTATAACGATAGTCTACAACTTGTAATGGTGCATTTTCATTTTCTATCCCTCCAACATCTTTTCGTATTAATTGTCCCAGTTTATCATATTTATTTTCTACTAATATTTCTTGAGCGTTGTTATTAATAGTTTGTTTATGTTTTTGTAATCGGTCTTGTGGTGTATAAATAAATTTATCTACAACCGTCAACAAAACATCGGCAGTAGTGCGTTTATGAGTGGTGGTTGACTGTAATGTTTTTCCAGTAAAATCTAAAAGGTTTTCTACTCTTGTAAATCCACCAAGATGGTTGTTTGTGTGGTTTGCAATAACTCTTCCTTTTTTATCAAATAATGAATAACTTACTTCACTGTGTACAGGTGTTGGTAAATCTAATACACGTGACCAACTTCCAATAGGTACTGTTTTTGCATCTATTAAAACACGCTGTCCATTTACAAATTCTGGCAATGTGGTTGGTATACCAATATAATGATAATGGTCATAATAATTTACTGTTAATAGTAGCATTTTATTTGGAAAAACATTGGATGTATAGTTTGCACTTACTCCTCCACCATCTTCTATCGCAACAGGTATTTCACTGTAAGTTTCATGCCAATTACTAACACTAACGTTATTTTCTAATGTTACTCTTCCTTGTTCTGTGGCTGGAATTTCATTACTCCAACCTGTATATACTGGACGCCCAAAGATGTCATATTTTGTTATCAACCAACCTTGTATCCCATTCCCAAAAGGATTCAATGCTGGACCAGTAGCTATAGGCTGGTTTTGGCTATTGTATGCGATATATTCCCATTGTTTTCCTGGCAACTTTTTTGCGACTAATCGATTTCTATGGTCGTATTTATATTGATAACACAATCCATTGAGTTCGTCACCACTTATACCATTATCTGTATCAACTAATGGTGGTATAACATAGGTCAACTTTCCATAGTCATCATATAAATAGTAGGTATCATGTGCTACTTCGGTCTGTTCGCCATAGTCACTGTAGCTTCGCTTTAATACGACTTGTCCTTGTTTGTCTTTAAATTCTTCAGTAGTATTGTTTTTTCCGCCTTCCCAATTTTCATCTTTGGTAATGGTTTTGTAAAGTGTATGCTCATCATAATCTTGGGTAGAAACAGGATTTGTAGGAGCATAACTTTTATTACCACTCTCCCATGAAGTAGTAAATGTAAATAGTTTGACTTCATGTACTTCATTGGTTTGATAATCAAATTTTACTTCATGACTTCCATTCATACGCCATGCTTCTCCTGATGCCGCTTGTTTTAGTACTCGATTAAGTGGCGAGGCTTCAAATAGTTTTTCGCTGTAGGGTATCGAAGTCGCTTCCATTGTAGGCATGTCAGGTGTACTGTAAAACTGTTCAATACTGCTTGCATCTATGTGATGATACTCTAATGTTTGACCATCTATCATTGGAAGGTATTCTTTGGCTTGTCTTCCAAATGCATCATACTCAATATGTGTCACAATATCATTACCATTGTCAGCTTGTTGATGTGCCACTTGCTGTATTGGTCGCCCCAATCCATCAAAATAGGTCACTTGTTGTGTTGCATCTACTATACTTGGTGTAGTAATACTGTTGGTAGTAGCCACTTTGTAAGTAGTGGTCTTTATATAGTTTTGGTCTTGGCTTTGTCCTATCCCCAGTAATGGAAATAAAATCAATAGATTGAATACTTTTTTCATAATTACAGGGCTTTTTTAAGGTTTGTAATGATATTGGTTCTCGGTAATAATATTGTTATTGCTATCTTTTACTTGGCTTAGTCTACCAAAGCTGTCATAGTCATAGGTAGTTGTATATCCCTTTGGGTCGGTTATTGTTTTAACACCTACAAGTGGTACATAGGTAAAAGTGGTAACCATTGCATCAGATAATCCATTACGTAGATTACTCATGGATTGGAGTAACGTTGTCTCTAATCCAGTAACGGAACTATTTGAAGCTGTTTGTATAGCAGTAATTAAGGTCGCTGGAATTGCACTGTATTGTTTGTTTTCGATTTTTGCTATAGGTTGTGAATTATTATAGCCCCATACATAGCTGATATACATTCCGTTTTCCATTCTCAAGCATGTTGGGTTACCAAAGCTGTCATAACTAATGAATTTCATTCTATCTTCTTCTACATTTGTTGCTTTCTTGGTTTTTATGATTTCTGGCAATAGCAATCCACTTCCCCAGTCTTTATAAACCGTTGTTTGTTCTGATAGCGCAGTACTATTTTTCAAGATTTGTGTTTTGAGTGGTGTTACTATCATGTTCTTATTGACTAACTGTTCTGCTACTGGTTCTACTGCCATCTCAACATCTTGTGGGTAGTAGTATTTGGTTTCTATAGTTTCTCCTGTGGAGTTTGAAGTTTCTTGAGAAGCCAATAATTTATTAGAAGGATTATATATATAATTTTCAACATTATTGATTATATTGGTTAGAGAACCATTATTAAAATAATTATTCGTAGTTGTTGACTTTAGTTTAGACCATCCAAAATTTTCATAAACAGATGCTTTGAGAATCACGTTGGGTACAGTTTCATTACTTAAACAATGACATGGGCATATAGGTATATTTGGGTTAATAACTGGAGGAGTTATTGTACTTCCTATCGTGCAATTATAATTTACATTTCCAGCAGCACAAATCTCTCTGATGTTTTTAAACATTGCATAATATTCAAACAATTTACTATTTGAAAAACTCTCGTCATCACGATTAAAAACATTGAACCCCATTTCTTCAGTATAATTTTCGATTTCGTATTCGTTAATTTTTTCGGTTAACTTTTTATCATCGTTGTCATAACTTACTTGTTTTAACAGTAAACCTCTTTTATAATCAATATTTGGCAGAGGCAAGAACGGTGGTTGAATATTATATTCAATAACATCTTCGGGGTAATCTAAACTGTTGGTATAAAAATATTCTGTTTTACCATTGCCATGCTCTTTTACGGTCACATGCTTATAACCCACATCTGCACCTCTAGTTTTATTTGATAATAAATTGTTGTAAGGTGTCTTTACTTTATATTGTAAATAGCTGTTACCCGGATAACCTCCACAGTCAAAACAAGTCTTTACTAATTTGGTATATTCAAATATTGGTTTTGGAAAAACGAGTGAACCACTACTTTCATTAATATTGTTTTCAGCATAATACGAATAAGAAATCTCTTTACTTGGCAATACATCTTCAGTAATTCCTGCTCCTGACCTATAATAATCAGCATTTACATCACTTGCGCTAAAATATCCAATTTTCCCAATACGTATGCCTCCTCCATACAAATAGTTTTTATAGTTTGCTATTCTCGTTAGTTCATTTATTTCAATAGACGCATTTCCTATAACTGGTAAATCGGGTAATGGGTCAGCGCCAATCTGAGCAAGATTATTCCATCGGAATTCTAAATAGTAATTATAATTAGGTGCTAACGTAATGTCATTTAAACAACCATCTTTTAAATACTTAGAATCTACAACTTGGTTCAATGAATTTTTTTTAATTAAACTAACAAAACCTGCAATTCCAGAGTTATTAGAAATATAACAATACATGGAAAAACGTTTCTCTACACTGAAATTTCCTATATAATAACTTGAAGGCGTTGAAGAGCTACTTTGTAAATTGACAACATCAAAAAAAGTTGCCTCCCAATTCTTCTCATTCTTATCAAAGTTAGTGATAGATATGTTTCCCTCATAAGTATACTCATTAGGTTCGTACTTGAATACGGCACTACCGCCTGTTGGGTAAGTAATTTTCTGTAATACATCTGTGGTGCAGTATTCATTGGTGGTCTCTCTAAAGGGTTCTCCGTTTCTACATATTCTTGAATCTGTATTATAAAACCCCCAATAATCTTCTCCAATAACTCCATTTGACATATCATTTTCTTGATAATCAAATAAATATTTATTTTCAGTATTGTTAACATCATCCACAAAATGAATTTCTTTTAGAAAAAGTCGTTTGTTGTGATTAGAATATTCATAAATAAAATTATACTTCTTTTTTGGTATTGTACTAGAGACATTTGTATAAATTTCAATATTATCAATTTTAGAACCCATATTGGTTGTCGGATAATAATTATCTAACCTACCTAATGAATAATTTAATTTAACACTTCCTATTCCTTGTATATTAATTTGTTTTAATTTCCTAACATTTGTTTTTGAGCTAGTTGCAAAAGAGGTCGATTCTGGTTCTAATGTACTAATGCTTAGTTCTCCTGATGGACAAGTTGGACAAGATCCAGCTAAAGTCATTAAAAATGGATAAGGACTAAATAATTTTTCGTTTAATGTATATCCTCGGTTAACCCATAAAGTTTCAAAGTAAGGATTCGTATATTGAAATTCAATTAACAAATTACCCTGTAAATCATCAATTCTTGAAAGATGAAATGCCGATTTATGATAAACATTATATACATCATTACCATAATTTGTATAGTTCCCTCCTGGGTAATATGTGTAGTCTGAAAATGTGAAAGTTTTTGTTTCTTCAACTACATCAAAATAATATTTAAAACCATCATTATCCGTTATTATAAAAGAGGTTGGAGAGTAAATAGGTGCGTTTGGATAATCATCATTATTAGTCTTATAAAAATTTTCTATTTTTAAATTGTAATTTTCCAATGGCTTGACTTCAAGCTGACCTGTTGCCATATTCTTTTTAATGTAAAATCTTCCTGAAAATCCCATAAAATTAAATTGCCATAAATCATGCTGGGTGTCATACTTCTTTTTTTCGTTGGCTTCCCATAGAAATTCATTAAGCATTTCTTGTTCGGTATTATTTGATGGAACTCCCATCGCAACGATATTATAAAAATTATTTGTTGAATTCGGTATTGTTGTCTGATAAATCCCTATTTTATGTGCATAAAATAGCATATCATCTGGTAAATCCTTTACCGTTCTCGAAATGCTTCCTCCTGCAAACAAACTCCAGCCTAGACCTGTATCACCAGCCATAGCATCAACTACAATATTAAGTGGATGATATTTTAAAGCTAGATTTAATTTAACTTTACTGTTTTTTGCATTCGTTGTAAATAATGGGATATTCACATCAGGAATGCCTGTGTATAAATCAACTGGAACTTCCTCAAACTTCATTAGTGAAGCTACATTTGGAGAAGGAGGTATGTAATTTGGAATGTAATTCTTTGCTTCTTTTAAAGGTTGCCCAAACCCAGCAAACCCTATTATAATTAACACTAAAATAAAACTATATTTTTTCATATCTACTATTTTAAAAGTTGTATCAATAAAATTATTCTTGTGTTTTGTAGTGGTATTCACTTTTACTCAATATCTTCCCTTCTGCATCTTTCACTTGGTTTAACCTTCCAAAACTATCATAATCATAATACATAATATAACCTTTTGGGTCAGTAATAGTACTCACTCCAATTAATGGTTTATAGGTGTAAGTTGTTATGATGGCATTAGGAAGTGAATTTCTCAAATTTGACAGTGCACTTAACAAGTTCGTTTCTGTTCCAGTAACGGAAGTATTTGAGGCACTTTGCGCTAAACTAATCAATGATGGATTAATTGAGTTATATTGTGCATTCTCTATTTTGGCTATAGGTTGTGAGTGTTGGTATCCCCAAATGTAACTAACATACATGCCATTTGTGTTTTTGAAACACAACGGATTACCATAAATATCATAACTATCATATACAAAACGTGTTTCTGAACCATTACTTCCTTTTTTGGTTTCAATGGTTTGCGGTAGTAGCAATCCACTTCCCCAATCGTGATACGTAGTATTTTGCTCTGATAGTATCGTTGCATTTTTTAAGGTTTGTGTTTTAAGCGGGGTAGTTATCATGTTCTTATTCACTAATGCTTGAGCATTTGGCGAACTTGTCATTTCAGTATCTTGTGGGTAGTAGTATTTTATCTTTGTTTCTTCTCCCGATGAATTGGTAGTAATTTGCGATGCTAATTCCAACGTGTTTGTAGTATCATATTCGTTTGTAGTGGTAGTGGTTACCGTTCCATTACTAAAGTATTCACTAATAAGACTGCCTGACACCTTTCTTTTATGGAAACTTGAAATTCTGTATTTCCCAAACGTATAGTTGACTTCAGAATCAGGAACTTCTTCATCGGCTTCAACTCTATTTGCAGTATTAAAACCAATGACAAATTTTGTATTTAATAATGGGTTAGGTGAAGTATAAAAAGTCTCTATTTTTTTCTCATCTCCAATTTTGTTTTCGATTAGTAAACCATTATCTGGGTCATCAATACAAGGATATATGCCGTGTCCATAAGAACCATTAAAAAGATAACATGCTCCTGAATTATTTGGGTCAGGATTTGTAAAATAATTATATTTATAGGTTACCTTTTTCTCTTCTCCATCAGAAATATTTTTTTCAGTAACAAAAGAGTAGCCAATGGATTGCCCATGATAAAATTGCAATGGATAATAATTATCAGAATTGAGATAATAGGTGTTTGCAAATCTAAAAAAATTAGATAGTCTAAAATTAAAAACCCCTGATTCTATATCATTCTCATCTTTATATTCGTATCTTTTTTCTAGTGGAATGGCATTAGGGTTTTCCAGCGTTTTAATCTTCTTTATTCGATGTCCTCCTAAAGGCATATCATATTTAAAACCGTTTATTTTGTTAACTATACTGGGATTATACACATCCCACTCAAATTCTATATGAACATTATCGGTAGGATTACTATTGTTATAGTTAAACAATTGCTCGTTTAGTGGGGTTTGATGACCAGTAAAAACTTCTATAACTAGTTTATAATTTTGAGATGTAATATGCAACCCATCATTCTCGACTGTACCTAATTGAACTTCAAAATTATTTTCTTGATTTCCTGAAATTAATACATTGTTTATGACTATTTCATCGTTTTTTAAAATTCTATAGTAGATTGAACATCCATTATCATCGGGTAAACTATCATCTCCATAAATGCATGTATTACAATTTCTTTTCACATTAACAGGTAAATTTATTGTGAAAGGCAATCCATTATTATTTGTAAAAGGTGTGGTGTTTAATAATCCATAGTAATATCCAATAGCATTTTCGCCAATCGTAAATGGCATTTCATAAATCAATTTTCTTCCGCCTCCACTCACGCTTTCATCTGAAACTGGTGTTAAATCTAATGTGTCAAAAGAAACATTTGTCTTAACAGAAGGGATTATGTTTATTCCATCGAAATAACCTGATTCAAAAACATTTCCTCCATAAATAAACACGTGCTTAACTAAAGGTTTGTCATTAATACCTCTGTTACTTTCATATTCATATTGTGTACTTCCTCCTGTTGGGTAAAAAACTTCTGTCAATAATCCTGCTTGGGAATAGGCACTATTTACGTTTCTTTCAGGCATAGCAGGATCATGTCTGAATCGAGTCGGCACTAAAGAAGGGTTTTCTAAAGCCCCATTATAGTAACCCCACCAATCTGTTGCATAGGAAAAACGATGTGGTAATTCAATTGGATTATAAACAAAACGATAAAATGGCTTATTGGTTGTAGTATTATCTACGTTTCCAAGAATTATTACCTTGTCTAAAAACAATCGTTTTGTTAAATCAGAATTGGGGTGTTGGTATCCACATGTATATATAATACCTGTTGGATTTGGACTTGTTTTATACACATATTCAAACGCATAACGATTAACTTTATGTATATTTTTATCATAAATAGTAATGGCATCTAGCTTTTTCCCAAAGGTATAATCTTCTCTTAGGTTAGTATCTAATGTAAAATCTACTTTTCCAAAATCACCCCAAATAGATTCTAAAAAGTAATTAATTCCTATGGTTTTTTGATAATTAGTCTGTATATTGGAATCTAAAGGGCTACCTACATCTTGATTAGACATATCTCGGGCTACATCTCTTCGTTGTCCAACTAAATTACAGTCTGTGTATTGAAACGAAGCATATTGAAAATACAATGAATTATTAGTGGGGCTTTTTATTTCAGATAACATCCATGAAGTCAAATATGTTCCTGTAGTACTTCTTCCATCTAAAGTTGGTAAATTATCAGTTACCGTATATGATTGTGTTAATATAGTACTATTCCCTAATGAGTAAGTATAAATAAAACCATTATCTGCAAAAACTTCCCAACCTATTATTCTATTTCCTGAAAATAATGGTGTAATTTTATTATTAGTTATGGGTACTTGAATTATTTCTCCATAAGGGAAAGCAATACTTCTTTCTTGGTTAAAATAAAAACAGATACTCTCTCCATTGGGTAACATCACTCTATATTCGTCCGATTCTAAATCTAAATCTCCTGCAACTGAAGAAAAATAAGCTGAATTCCAAAGTGCTTCTACTTGACCACTGGCGACTTTAAAATCGTTTTCTGTTAAAAACCCTCCTTGGTCATCCGCAATTCCTTTAATCATTCTTGTTACTTGAGGCTGGCTTATACAAAATCCCATACCTACCCATCCAGCTCTTTCATTAACATTTACTCCCGAAGCATTGTAATCAATAGAGATGGGATAACTAATATCTCCTTGTTTTATTGTATAAATAGGAACACTTATATTTGGTAGTCCAGTATTATAGGACACAGGTGTTTCTAAAAATTTGAGCATTGAACTCACTTCAGGTGTTTTTACATTTAAATCTGGCGCAAAATTTTCTTCTCCTTGACCATATCCAATACAACCCACAAAGAATACAATAACTAATAATCTATATTTTTTCATATAAATGGCAATTAAATTTTATTTTGAAAACCTGTTATTCTCTTCTCTTTTTAATCACCTTCACGCCATCATTCCCTTTGTCCGTTTTGATATTCACAATGTAAATCCCTTCGGGATAACCTTGTAAATCTATAGGTACAGTGCGGTCTGTAATTTCAAATTGTTGCAACATATGTCCTGCCAAATCAACCAGTGTCGCTGTGCCTTTAGTAAACTCATAACCCACAATCACGTTGGTATAATCGGTTGCTGGGTTAGGTATGGCTTCTACCTTGTTTCTTGCTTCTGGTTTCTTATTCTTGTCTTTCAACTTCACCACCCAAAAATCACTATTACCTATTCCGCTCATACGATCATTGGAGGCTTTCCCTTTACTACTTCCAGCCAACAAATAACCACCATCTCTTGTTTCAATGGCTTTCTTCAGCAAATCTTCCCCATCACTGCCCACATCTTTGCGCCATAGCTCATCACCATTTTCTTTTAATTTTATAACCACATAATCCGCTGTGCCTTTCTTCATTTTGTCACCCTGTCCCGAAGCTTCGGGATGTTTAAGGGCATTCTTGCTTCTTGCTTCTTGACTCTTAACATCTTCTCCTTGCGCATACCCACCAATAAGTAGCGTCGCATCATCATTCTCAACCAGCGAAGTCAAAATATCTGTTTTTGCAATGTTATACGTTTCTTGCCAAAGGATAGTAGTATCTTCCATATTGAGTTTCACCAACCAAAAATCTGTACCACTCGCATTGCCTTTGGTTTTATTTTCGCCACTTTCAGAGTTGGAATTTCCTGCAAGTAGCAAATTACCATCTTTAGCAATATGTAGGGCATACAATTGGTCATCTCCAGTACCGCCAATACTCTTTTGCCATTGTGCATTGCCTTTTGCATCGAGTTTTATAATCCAGTAATCACTTTGCCCCAGTTGTTTTTCGGTTTTGTTACCACTTTCTGGCGAATTAGAACTTCCGCCTATAATATAACCGCCATCTTTGGTAGCACACATACTTCGCAATTCATCATTATAGCTTCCTCCAAAGGTTTGTTGCCAAACAATCGTTCCTTTAGCATCAATTTTGACGACCCAATAATCCATACCTCCATAATCCCTGCTTTTCTTTTCATCGTTGGCATCCGAGTTACTCGAACCACCTAATAAATAGCCACCATCAGTAGTTCGTAGTACGCAATTCAAATCGTCTTGTCCTTTTCCGCCGATAGTCTTTTGCCATTCTTCGCCTCCTTTGGCATTGAGCTTGATTACCCAAAAATCGGTATTTCCTCGGTTAGCTTCTTTCTTGTCGCCATATTGTTTTTCATCTTCTTTTTTATAATCTGACACGGATGAACCTGCCAAAAGATAACCTCCATCAGCCGTAAGTACAACACTTCGCAACAAGTCTTGACCATTGCCTCCAAGTGTTTTTTGCCAATCCAAATCTCCTTTTTCATCCATTTTCCATATCCAATAATCCAAATCGCCTCGATTAGCTTCGGTTTTATTTCCTGTTTTCTTCGACAACGAACTTCCTGCTAGTATAAACCCGTAATCAGGTGTTGAAATAACATCGAAGAGATAATCGGCTTGCTTACCTCCATAACTCTTTTCCCAAAGTATATCCTGCGAAAACATACTAAAGGATAAAAAAAGGAGTGACCAAAGAAGAAGTAATTTTTTCATAAGATATTGGTTTTAAGGTTAGTCTTGTAAAGTTAAAAAAGTGTTTTTAAAAGGAGGTACAGTTTTTCTATACATTTTTAATTATTTTTTTTATAAAAGTAGAAAGAGTTTTTGTAATCCACAATACCATGAATCAGGTATATTGTAAAAATACCATGAATCTGGTATGTTTTTCGTTTAGCTTTTGATTAGAAATGTTAAACAAAATGTGTTTTTATTCTCCAAAGACACATCCTAAATCATACATATAGCATCCTGTTGTCATGGCACAACTGGGATTTCCTGAAGCACTATCATAACTTATTTTGGTGTTGCATCCACTAGAAGTGGTTGAAACAGAAACCGTAAAGGAGTACTCTTGACTTGACATAAAAATAAAATCTATTTGCCAACTGAACGAAAAATTAATTCGAATACGATGTTGGTCTACAGAATACGAATAGACATCAACTACTTGGTATGCAGATTTACCATAATTATAAGCAGAACAATTATAATTGGTTTTCATTTTTTTAATAACTCCCCAAGTATAATATGCTATCGTTTGGTCATGACTATTTCCATGCCAATTCCATTGTTGTGCATTTGTTTCTATTGAACAGAAAAAGATGCAAATGACTAATACCATTGTTTTTGTTTTCATGTGTTAAAAGTTAAAGGGTTAAGAATTAACAACAATTTTAAAACAAAAAAATACTACTCGATGCGTGAAAATGGCTTATTTACTCTACAGGGGCTCTCTCTAATGGATACACAGAAAAAACATGAAGAGAAAAAATGACTAACGACAAGAACATCCATTGTAAATAAAGACTTTGAGAATGTTAGTTGTTTATCATCAGTTGGTACGAATATTCGTCAATAGGTCTGAGAAACAAATAGTAATTTCAGATTAGGTTAAAAACAAAAAAAATATTTATTTTTGTTCATCTAAAAAAAAGTTCTTTGACATAATAGTAAAATGGGAGTAAGGTTAAAAAGGCGAAACTTTATCCTTGAGATGGGATTTTTTATCATAATACCATACAACAAGATATCCTGTTGGATTCTAGTCTTTCTTTGTTAATACGCTCTAAAACAGGTTTGACACTAAGGCATTCTGGATTTTGATGAACCTCGTCAGGGGTTTAAATCCAATGCTAATAGTGAGGTCTGACCTCATTATAATCCCGAACGAAAAAAGCAATTTCTTTGTGGAATGTATGAGAGAAAACCTCTCCTCTTTTTCTTAGAAATTGTTTAAGGATTTTAAAGTTTCCTTCGATTACAGAATTAGAGTATGTTACATCCCTCTTAGCAATTTTCAATTGAATATTGACGAGTGATTTAGAGTTTCGAATTAAGTTCCGACCTCTGAAATTATCATTTTCTGGTCCGCCATCGGCAATTAAATCTAAATCCTGATTGGATAATTCTGCTTTGAATTGAGAAAGAATGGCTTCTTTTAAGGAAATTAATCGAGTTTTAGCGGTTTTATCCCTAGAAATGGTGTAGGCCAAAATCTTTCGAGAGAAATTATCTAAAACTGTATGAATGTAAAATTTGACGTGGTCGGCTGTAACAAATTCCGTTACATCGATATGCCATATTTGATTTGGGCGAGTCGCTTTTACTGAGCCTTTTTTTCGGGGTTTGTTTTCAGGTTTACGTTCTTCTGAAACACCCAAACCGAGACAATACCTATACCAAGAAGCTCTAGACATTGGAATATGACATTTCTTTATAGCATAACCCCAAACAGAAGCAGTGCTCCAAGTTTGAAAACGCTTTCTGCTCATTAAACTTTTAAGTATATTAATTTCTTTTTGAGAGATTTGATTTGGGAATCGTTTTCGGCAATATCCAATAGCAGTAAATAAACATCTGTATAATCGGTTATTATTCCAAATCTTAAATTGATGAGGCGTGATTTGTAAAAATTTGCAAATTAAATCACGATCAAATTCCACAGGAAGATTGTTCACCAAATCAATGACTGATTCTTTATTTTGAAGAATGATTTTTTCAAAGTTTTTTCTGCCAGTAAATTCAAGAATAGTTAAATAAAGTCTGCAAAAGCAAAAGAATGCTAATCGCATTTTTTTCAAACGAGCATCCATAATGGTTTTCAATTGTTCCAAATCATTTTCGATATGAGAAGCAAATTCATTACCAACAAATTTATCAGCAGGAATATCTTTCCAACTTTGAGAAGTAGAACGGGGAATGGATTTTAGAAAGGAATTTGGCAATACTTGATTTTGAATACCCAATGCATAGGAAGTTTTGACTGCTGAATGATAAGATTTGTATATTTGCATAAATCAATAGTAATGTAACGACAAAGATAATGGCTATCAATGGCGAAATAATAACTTCAGAAAAACTTCTTCAGTACGATAGGGTTTCGCATCTAGAAACATGGGAACAATCCAAGCGATTTGTAGATACATCCATTTTGGGAGAAATGGATTGGTATATAATAGACGGTATAATTACCGACTACTTATATGTGAAAGGAAAAGAAGCTAAAAAGTTTGAAAAAATCCTCAAAGAGGTTTGTGATAATGAAAAGACTATATCGTTTTTGAAAGAATTAGCAAGTGACTTTGAACTTAATGAAGACCAAGAAGATGAAGAGGTTACAGCCAATGATGAGATTATTACAGCAAAGAAAATCTCTTTTTTTAAAACAATAATGCATCTTGACTGGATGATGTGAAAGATATAAATCCAAAAATGTTTGGAATGAGAGATTGGAATATGTTGATGGATCTTACAAATGAATACTTTAAAGCTACTAAAATAGAAAAATCAACAAGAGATAAGAATGTATTAGATAGAGATTTAAAAGAACTATGTGATAATTCTTTGACGGTAGAGATTTTTAAAGAAATGGTTTCTGAATTAGAGCCAAATGATGAATAATCTTTTTACGTATAATATAATTTTGAAAAACTTAATTCAAACAAAAAACTACAAAAAAATCCATTTTATTGTCAATTAATACTATAAATCTACCTGCCGAATTTTCGGCAAACAATCATAAAAAATAAACTGGTTCGATGTCCAAGAAGGGTTGATTTTTAGGCTAATATACAAAAAATCAAACAATTGCGGTTCGAGAATCAGTCAGTAGGGGGAGCACAAAACAAAAGACTTCACAGAGATGTGAGGTCTTTTTTGTTTCTTGAAAAGAAATACATCCTAAACGAACTTAAATAAAACAAAAAAACCTTCAAGTTTCCTTGAAGGTTAGTACCCGGAGTGGGAATCGAACCCACACTCCTAGGAACACGAGTTTGAGTCGTGCGCGTCTACCAATTCCGCCATCCGGGCAAAGTGTTAAATGAAATCATTAAATTTAATTTTTAGAAAAATTAATTAAAACAATAACATCCAAGCAAAGGATATGCTTTAGAGGTTGCAAATGTAAATATTTTTTCTTCACACAAACAAAAAAATAGTTAAAAATATGCTTTCATAGTTGAATTTTATTCCTAAATTTGCACCTCGGTAAAACGAAGCACAACTAACTAACTACACCCGAGACGAATACACACGAAAAGAATTAGGCAACATCTTAATCATTTAGTAGTAAGCGTAGCGGTATAAAACAACAAATAAAAAATGTCACATCAAGAACCTGAAGCAAAAATATTTGCTTGTTCCCAAAGTGTCCACCTCGCTGAAGAAATAGCCAAAAACTATGGAATTCCGCTTGGTAAAGTTACGTTCTCAAAATTTAGTGACGGTGAATTTCAACCTTCGTTTGAAGAGTCTATTAGAGGTTTACGAGTTTTTATTGTTTGTTCTACTTTTCCTAGTTCAGACAATTTAATGGAGTTGTTGTTAATGATTGATGCTGCAAAGAGAGCTTCAGCCAGACACATTACTCCAGTAATTCCTTATTTTGGCTATGCGAGACAAGACAGAAAAGACAAACCAAGAGTTCCGATTGGAGCAAAACTAGTAGCTAAATTATTAGAAACTGCTGGTGCTACTCGAATTATGACTATGGATTTACACGCTGACCAAATTCAAGGTTTTTTTGAAAGACCAGTAGATCATCTGTTCGCTTCAACTATCTTTTTGCCTTATGTTAAAAGTCTTCAATTAGATAATTTGACAATTGCATCACCAGATATGGGTGGCTCAAAAAGAGCTTATGCCTACTCTAAATTTTTAGATTCTGATGTGGTTATTTGTTACAAACAAAGAAAAGCTGCAAATGTAATTGGAACTATGGAATTAATTGGAGAAGTTAAAGGAAGAAATGTAGTATTGGTGGATGACATGGTTGATACTGGCGGCACATTAGCCAAAGCAGCTGATTTGATGATTGAAAAAGGTGCTTTAAGCGTTAGAGCTATTTGTACTCATGCTATTTTATCAGGTGATGCATATGAAAAATTAGAAAATTCTCAATTAAGCGAATTGATTGTAACGGATTCAATTCCATTAAAAAGAGAATCAAATAAAATAAAAGTAGTGAGTTGTGCACCACTTTTTGCTGAAGTTATGCACATGGTGCAACACAACAATTCCATTAGTGGAAAATTTTTAATGTAAAAGACAATTATAAGTTGTCAATGCATTTTTGAAATAGAATTATTATTAACTATATATTATTTACAATGAAATCGATTACGATTAAAGGATCAGAAAGAGAAAGCGTAGGCAAAAAAGCAACAAAAGCCTTACGTGATGCTGGAATGGTTCCTTGCGTTATTTACGGAGGAAATCAACCAGTACATTTTGCAGCAGAAGAAAAAGCATTCAAAAGCTTGGTTTACACTCCAAACGCACACACAGTTGTAGTTGATTTGGCAGGTAAAACATTTAATGCAATTCTTCAAGACATTCAGTTTCACCCAGTGTCAGACAGAATTAACCACATTGATTTCTTTCAATTAAATGACGAAAAAGAAATCATGATGGAAGTTCCTGTAAAAATAACAGGAACCTCTCCGGGAGTTTTACTTGGTGGTGAATTACGTTTGAACCAAAGAAGATTGAAAGTAAAAGCTTTGCCAAAAAACCTTCCTGATTACGTTGAAGCCAACATTTCAGAATTACAAATGGGTAACAAATTATATGTTACTAAATTAGTTCTTGGAGATTTTAAATTAATGCATCCAGACAACACTGTTGTAGCGCAAGTGAAGATTTCTCGTGCTGCTATGAAAGCCGCTCAAGAAGCAGCAAAAGCAGAAAAAACTGCAGCAAAAGGAAAGAAAAAATAATTTTCAATATACCTTTTCAAAAAAGCATCAGTTATTTACTGGTGCTTTTTTATTGGTTTCAATTCTATTACTTTTACACCATGAAATGGTTATTTTCACTTTTTAAAAAACAAATCAAGGAAAATCAAATCAACATGAAGAAATTTTTAATTGTTGGATTAGGAAATATTGGTTCCGAATATACAAACACGCGCCACAACATTGGGTTTAAAATACTTGATTATTTCGCTTCAAAAGAAAATTGCTCTTTTCAAACCATGAAATTGGGTGATATAGCAGAATATTCCATTAAAGGAAGAAAACTAATTTTTCTGAAACCCAACACCTATATGAATCTTAGTGGTAAAGCGGTAAAATATTGGATGGAAAAAGAAAACATTGAAAAAGAAAATATTCTAGTTATAACAGACGATTTGAATTTATCTTTTGGAAGCATTCGCATTAAAGCTAAAGGAAGTGATGGTGGTCACAATGGTTTAAAAAACATTCAGCTTTTGTTAAACACAACCGAATATCCACGATTCCGTTTTGGTATAAGTGACCAGTTTAAAAAAGGACAACAAGTAGATTATGTTCTTGGCGAATGGAATGAAGATGAAAACAGTAAACTAACTGAACGTTTAGATTTATCTATTAAAATCATTCAATCATTTGCCCTAGCTGGATTAAACAATACGATGAATGAGTTTAATGGAAAATAAAAAAGCGGTCAAAATTTTGACCGCTTTTTAAAATTATTTTTTAATCAACTTATCTGATTTCAATAATCTATTTTCATTATAAATTCTTAAATAATAAACTCCCGTTTCTAAATTGTCAACATAAATTTTATTATTAACTTCATCTAATTTTTGAGATTTAACCATTTGACCGTTTGTAGAGAATATTTCAACATAATCTACATTGATTTGAGGTGATGTAATCATAAAAAATTGAGATACTGGATTAGGATATATTGCAATAGATTGAATAGCTTCTTGTTCCGTTACGTTCAAGGATTGGCACCCATTTGAAGTCTTCAAACTAGCTCTTGGACCATTCATAGTTGCTTGAGCAATTGCCTTTTGACCAGCTGTAAAAAATGCCATACAAGCATCTGGCACATAATCCATATAATTCATAAACATCGCTCCGTTGGTTGAAGGAGAACACATATAAGTGTTATTAGGAAAAGATACACAATCATAATAAGCATCGTATGTTGCTGGGGTGTCTGCTACTCCATCATCTGCATCGCAATTACCATCACCCCATGGATGATCTAATCCAAAGTAATGACCAATTTCATGTGTAGCTGTTCTTCCTTTATTATAGGGTGCTTGAGCAGTTCCTGTATTTCCAAAAAATTTATCTCCAATACACAAACCATCTCTATTTGCATAAGAAGTACCAACAATAGAAGGTAAATAAGCAAAACCTAATAATGTATTGTCTGTAAATCTTCCCACCCATATATTAAGATATTTTGTTGGATCCCAAACTGGTAATCCTGCAGACGTATAGTATTGATTTTCAAAAACAAATGAAGAGGCTACTGATTTTCTTTCAATTCCATTTGTAGCAGTACCATCTGGTTTTTGTGTTGCCATACAGAAAGCAAGTTCAAAATCAGCTCCTAATGGTCTAAAGGCTGTTGGAACAACTGAGTTAAAATCAGTATTTGTTTTTCTATAATCAGCATTTAATATTCCTATTTGTGATAAAATCTGTGCTTCACTAACATTTTGCGCAGCGTTTTTATATAATACATGCACAACTACTGGAATTGTATAAACCACACTGGTAGATCTATTTAATGCAGCATTTGTATTATTTGGATTTCGAATAAAATCCATAGTTTCTTCATGATGAATCTTAAACTCTGGATTATTTTGAATCAATTCATTCATCTTGTCATTAGTATGACATGTTCTTTGTGCTATAGCGACTATGCTGTTCACGAACAAGAAAACAATAATAATTTTTTTCATGGTTGTATTTAGTGTAAATTTTAAAAAAAGTTCTCAAATTTACTGAACTTTAGTTTTTTAGCAAATATAAATGCTTAAATTTAAAAAATAAGACAAAAAAACAGTTTTTAACAAGAATAGTCGAGTTTATTTTTGTTTAAAGAGGAAAGGTAACGTATCTATTTTTTTAAATTTTTACTTCATTTTAAAAAAATGGTAAGCTTTTTGACTATCTTTATTTCTAAATTCATAATTATGAAAAAAATTTTTCTAATTCCATTGGCATTTAGTTTGTCATTTTGTAATTGTAAAAAATCAGTAGTTGAAAATTCAAAAACTACTTCTATAGAATCGGTTTGTCCTGATAATGGTATTTGTACCGTTAAGATATATAAGAACAAAAGTTTAGAAGTAAAAACAGATGATTTAGGCGGTATTTATTATCAAATGCTAGATAATACAGCCACATCTGTAATTCAATATCAATACAATAAAACAGTTGAAGAAGGATTACAAGATGGTCAACATCGTGAAGAAATATTATTTGAAATTAACTCTTCTAAACCTTTACTAAATTTGAAAGATAAAAATCTTCAAGAAGTAAAAATGATATTTGGAAGACATTGTTTTTGTAAAGGTCAAGCCGGCTATTTTAAAGTAGAGGAAGGTTCTTTATCCCTTGAAAACAAAAATGAAACTACAACTTTTGAATTAGATTTTAAAATCCATAAAGTGCCTCAATTATTTGAAAAAGTTAAAGCTACTGTTCAATAAAAAAGGAGATGTTTTTTAAACATCTCCTTTTTTAGTATTAGTAACGTTAAGATTATTCTACCGCTATTTTTTTCACTTGTTTACTAACACCATCAGAAACTGTAACTAAATAAATGCCTTTTTGAACATTTTTTAATTGAATATTTTCGTTAAATAATGGTTTGTTTTCAAAAACTTGTTTCATTATTTCTCTACCTCTTATATCATGAACCATCACATTTACATCGTTGGTTGAGTTACTTGAAAACTGAATGGTAAAGTTACCATTATTAGGGTTTGGGTACAAAGCAAAATCATTAAATCCGATATTGTTTTCTGGAGTGCTTAAGGTAACGGTTTGAGTACATACTTCAACGGACCAGCTATTTACTGTTCCTGAATCACCAGCAAAATTATCATAAACTCTAAATGTCCAAGTTCCTTGTGGATTTTGACCATTAAATGTTGCTAAACTTCCAGAAGGTGAAACTGTTTGTAATGTGTTTCCACCGCTACAGTTAATACCTGGAGAGCCATCACTAAACTTCATGTTCAAAGTAGCACTTGCGTTTCCACAGCCTCTATCAAATAATTTTACAAAAGTAGTTGGGTTTGCTGGACTACTAATTTCTGTAACTACATCGGATAAATAAGTGTGAGTAATACTATTTGAAACATTAACATCTGATATAGTTCCTGTTGCTGGGATAACTAAAGTTCTGATGGTGTAATTTCCTGGTGCCTGATCAACAATTGATATTGGACCTCCTGTAAAATTATAAGTATTACATTCGTTTACAATTGTATAGCCTAGTGCAATGTTCTTTGAAACTGTATAAAAAATATTGCCAACTGCTTCAATCATAATTCGACAAGTAGTAGATGCTACAAACGGTAACGTTACTGATTCCGAGCCGTCATTTAAAGTATTGGCAGCTAAAACTGTTGGAAAAGTAACGCCTCCATCAGTTGAAAGTAAAATATTTACATTTGAGGTATTAATACCATTTGCAGTTGTTCCAGCTACATCCCAAGTGATGGTTTGTGTAGAGCCTTGATTCCATGATACATTCTCAACATTTGGGCTTGTGATTTTGAAAGGGCCAACATTTGCAAATACTACATTCATGTTATCTCTATTTGTTTGACCACCATTTGGCATTCTATTATCTCTAACGGTTAGCGCAAAACTCATTGTTCTTGCAACGCTTGGAACTACTTCCCAAGTTGGTGTTAAATTTCCATTCAAGACATCAGCAAAAGAAGGCATATATCGATTTGGTGATGTTGAAGGCGGAAGAGATCTAAAGTTAGGTCCAGTTGATGATGTTGCTAATGGTGGTTGTGTTGAAACTTGAGTATTCGTTTGTTCCCAACAATATGTTAGTGCATCACCATTAGCGTCTGTTGCACTTCCTTTCAAGATAAATGCAGTTCCATTTGGAATAACATAATTAAGTCCAGCATCTACAACTGGCGCTGTGTTACCGTTAAGTGTATTGCCTGAACATGTTCCATTATTTACAACAAAAGAGGTCATTTGAGCGATACTAACGGCATGAAAATGTGCGTCAGAATTTCCTTGAATATCTGGAGCACAAATACCAGCATAACCCATTATTGTTGTTCCGCTTCCTGGTTCTACAGATGTTGTTGTACTAATGTTTCCACCACAACTGTTATTAAATGTATGTGTGGCACCAAATTGATGACCCATTTCATGGGCTACATAATCTATATCATAGGGATCTCCAACAGGAGAATCAGAACCTGTAATTCCTCTAGCTTTTGATGAAGAACAAGGAACTCCAAGCCCAGCTAATCCACCACCACCTGTACTAACGGTATGTCCAATATCATAATTGGCAGTACCAATTGCTCCATCTATAACGGTTTGACTTTCATTTATTAATGCGTTTGCATTGTTATTCGTAAAATTATCTGAAGTAATGAATATGATGATATCATTATTAGCTACTAAATTCATTCGTAAAGACATGTCTCTTTCATAAAGACCATTAACTCTCGTCATGGTTACTACCATAGCAGACAAAACTGCAGCTTTTTTTTGAGCCAAAGTACCCGAATTTAATCCTGCTGCTGCTACATGAAAAGCTGCATACTCTATTGTACAAGCCATCGCTAAACGGTATTGTCTAAAAGTACCGTCATTAACCAATCTTTCTTGTAAATTATTGGTTTTTGCATCAACAAAAGCAGTTTCATCTTGTACTAAACAGTTGAATTTATTTTCTTGTTTGTGAATACTCTTTTTGTTATACACAATATAATAGTTCAAATCTTTAGTATAAGTATCAATATAAAAAGTTCCAGATTTTCCAGAAAGTGACATTACATGAAGCCCAAAAAGTGTAGTGCTAAAGCGAATTGAAGCAGAAGCATCATCTACACCTTTGCCTGAATACGATTTGATTTCAGGAAATTTATCTGACAATCCTTTTTCCATAACAGGTGCTTCATAAATTCGATAATTTTGAATTTGACCATTTGAGTTTGGGAAAGCTATTACAACATTTGATTTAGTAGTACTTGAATCTAATGGTGCATTTTGTAATTGATTCTTAAGAGCTTCAAAATTTAACGCATACAAATCATATTCATTAGGTATTGTAGCGCGATCCATTTTGGGCAAAGCACTCACTCTTTCATTTGAGGCCTTAACCCAAAGTGAACTTTGACCATAACTGCTTGCGAAAAATGCAAAAGCAATTACAAATAATAGTAGATTTTTTTTCATTATTGAAATAAATTAATTAGAGTTATAAGTGTAAAGATAACCAACTTTATACTATTAACAAAGTGTAATTTATTTTTTCACAAAAAAGACTTTTAATAAACATTAGTCAAAACATCATTTTAATCCTTTTTTTTTAGTCCCAATTAATTATTATTTTTAGATTCTAAAACTTACTTTTGCAACAATTTATAATATACTTTCTTGAAACTATTCCATTCTATTTCAGATTTTAAGTGCAAATCAAAAACGATTGTAACTATTGGTACTTTTGATGGTGTACATCTTGGTCATCAGAAGATTTTAGAAAAAATAACCTCTAATGCCTCTCTGTCAAATCTCGAAAGTCTTGTTTTGACTTTTTTTCCTCATCCAAGAACTGTTTTGCAAGAAGGAACAGAAATGAAACAGTTGAATACTATTGAAGAAAAAATCAATTTACTAGATAAAATTGGCATTGATAATTTAGTTATTCATCCTTTTGACAAAGAATTCTCAAGATTAACAGCCGAAGATTTTGTAAAAATCGTTTTGGTTGACAAATTTCATGCTTCAAAAATTATTATTGGATTTGACCACAGATTTGGAAGAAACAGAACCGCAGATATTAATGATTTGATAGATTTTGGCGAAAAATATCAATTTGATGTGGAACAAATTTCTGTGGAAGAAATAAATGATGTTTCAGTAAGTTCAACAAAAATTAGAAATGCTCTAAACGAAGGCGATGTTACACTAGCCAATACTTTTTTGGATTATCGTTATTCCATAAAAGGATTGGTTATAAAAGGAAAACAATTAGGGAGAACCATTGGGTTTCCAACAGCTAACATTCAAATTAACGAAGTGTATAAATTAATTCCAAAAGAAGGTGTTTATATTGTTTGTTGTGACGTTGAATCGTCCACATATTATGGAATGATGAATATTGGACTAAACCCAACTACGGACGCTAACAACCAAAAACAAAAAATTGAAGTGCACCTTTTTGATTTTAATGAAGACATTTATGAAAAACCAATTACCGTTTCTTTCTTAAAAAGAATTAGAGATGAACAAAAATTTGAATCAGTTGCTGCTTTAAAAAATCAATTGTCACTTGATAAACTCAATGCTATTTCATACATAGAAAAAACTTTATCCTAATAATAACCTTTTTTCTATTTCAAAAAATCTAATTTTTTTGTTAAAAAAATAAATTTTTACAATATTTATCTTAACTTTATGGTTATCAAATTATTAATTTAATAGTTAGTACCATGAAATTATCTAAAGAACTTGTTAATGGATTTTTAATCTTTGCTGGAATAGCTATCTTTTTTTTAGCTATGGAAATAGCCGGATTAGCAAATAACTTTTATTTAAGATTTTTTAATGTCCTATTTGTATTTTACGGTGTGAATCGCACTGTAAAACAAAATATTGCCGAAGGGAAAAATGGGTATTTGAAAAATATGTTTTCTGCTGGGTTAACTGCTTTCATTGGTGTGATTTTAAGCATCATCAGCTTAGTTGCTTTTATTCATTACAAAGGCGGAGATGCTTATATTGCTAATCTTTCCGAAAAATTTCTTTTTGGCGGTGCTAGTGTAAACGAATACAGTATTGGATTACTGTTTGAAGGATTAGCATCAGGCATGATTATCGTTTTTATCACATTGCAAGTTTGGAGAGGAAAAACTGTATTCAAGTAAAATCAATGATAATCATAGGCCAACTTATTTTGTTTCTTTATAACTTATCCCTATTTTTGATGCCCAATAAACATCCTATATGAGTATCACAAAACACAACTGGACAAAAGAAGAAATTATTGCTATCTACAACAAGCCTATGATGGATTTGCTTTATGAAGCAGCCTCTATTCATAGAGAACTCCATGATCCAAACGTGGTTCAAGTTTCTACGCTTTTATCTATTAAAACTGGCGGTTGTCCAGAAGATTGTGGCTATTGTCCACAGGCAGCTCGATACCATACTAAAGTGGAAGGAAATGATTTAATGTCTGTTTCGCAAGTTAAAGCACAAGCATTAAGAGCTAAAGAAAGTGGCTCGTCAAGAGTTTGTATGGGTGCTGCATGGCGCAATGTAAAAGATGGTGAAGAATTTGACCAAGTGCTAGAAATGGTAAGAACCATCAACAAACTAGACATGGAAGTGTGTTGTACTTTGGGAATGATTACCGAAAACCAAGCACAACGTTTAGCAGAAGCCGGACTTTATGCCTACAATCACAATTTAGACACTTCGAAAGATTATTATAAAGAAGTTATTTCTACTCGTGCTTTTGACGATAGAATTCAAACCATAGAAAATGTTCGTAAAACCAACGTTACTGTTTGTAGCGGTGGTATTATCGGAATGGGTGAAAGCATTGAAGATAGAGCAGGAATGTTAGTAGCTTTATCAACATTAAATCCACAACCAGAATCAGTGCCAATTAATGCTTTAGTAGCAGTAGAAGGTACTCCGATGGAAAACGAAAAACCTGTAGAAATTTGGGAAATGATTCGAATGGTAGCCACTACCCGAATAATCATGCCAGAAACTCAAGTAAGACTATCTGCTGGAAGAACAGAAATGTCTCGCGAAGGTCAAGCCATGTGTTTCTTTGCTGGTGCCAATTCTATTTTTGCTGGAGACAAGTTATTAACCACTCCAAATCCTGATGTGAATGAAGACATGAAAATGTTTGAAACTCTTGGATTAATACCCCAAAAACCATTCGTTAAAGTAATGCAACCAACAACTGTTGAAGCTGAAGATTCTCAGTTTACACCATTAGGCGAAAAACCAAGATGGACAAGACCAGGACATACCATTGAGCGTAATCTTGAAGCTTCTGGAAAAGGGAAATAATTGTATTGTACATTTATTACAAACAAAAAAGCATCAATCTCTTGATGCTTTTTTGTTTTTTTTATTTTGCCAAACTATCAGTTTACTATAACTTTCTTCGAAATCAGAGTGCCGTTGGTTAATGTTACTTTTACTATTAACGCTTGGTTTTTTACTTGAGTCGAAATAGCATGTAGCAACGTATCTAAATTACTTTTAGTATAAATAGCTCTTCCTAACATGTCAAACACTTGAACTTCGCTTATTGTTTCGTTTTTAGAAGTAATGTTAATTTGTGAATGATTGGTAGCAATAATCACTTGATTTGCAAAATCAAAATCGGCAGCACCCAAGTTTTGCGTGGTGTATCGCAACACAAATCGATCGTTAAACATTCCTCTGAGGGTTGTAAAAGTATAAGGTGTTTCTCTTAAATCATGTATTATACCCAACAATTTATCTTCTAAATAAATGTTTTGACCGCTAGTAAACAATCCATCAACTGCTCCAATAGCAATTTTATATTGTCCATCTGCGGCAACATTAATTCCTAGTTTTACTTTATCCGAGCTTACAAAAGGTAACGCTCTTCCTTGAATACAAAACTCTTGAGTGTCTTCATTGTCCAAAAATGAATAAATATCCAAACTGTTTGGCTTGGTTACTGCATCAAATAATCGGTCTTTTTCGTTGGTTGCTGTATCTACATAACCTACTAATGTTCGCTTTAATGCATTTTGAGGTGAGATAATATCTAACCAAATACGATGTTTTTCTTCATCACCAGTTACAATAGCTGTAGCAGCAGTACTTCTATAAAACTGTGAATTATCATAGATAGCATTGGTTGGCTCCATTCTCATGCTATTGTTAAAAACTACACTTCCCGTTGCAGCTGGCCCGTCTTTCATCAATACAAAAAATCCTTGTCCCGATGCTATTTTACCATTAAACCCAACAGGTCCTTTTACCGTTCCGGTGCCGTTATAAATAATATAATCATCGGAAGTATAGTTGAGTACAAAATTATAATAAAACGGGTCTGCTATGGCATTACTAGGTGCTGTACCGTGAGACCACAAATATACAAATCCTTCTATCTCAGTATTGACAGTCAAAAAGGTTAATGCTTTGATAGCAGAAGGATAGGGATTACCAACTAAATTCCAGTTATCGTCCCATTTGATAGCACTACCCACTATAGGATAAGAAAGTGGTGGGTCAGTAATTAATCCTTGGATGGCACCTCTCTTGATAGGGATAGATATAGAACCATTATTAGGTTGACCTCTAAAAGTAAAAGGTAAAGTAATACTCGTACCTGAACCGTTATAGGTTCTGGCAATATATCCTTTTCCTTCTGTCATTGTAGGTGTAGTTGGGACTCTCCAATTACCAAAAGTTCCATTGGTATTTGGATACACAGGATCCCACTCGTATCGGTTTCCTGTTGGCAAACTACTTGGTGCCATTAATTTTGTTGGTGCACTCCAATACACATAATCAATGTCTCTGGCAGTATAGTTGCGTAGTACTTGAAATCGTGTAGTGGTTGAAGTATAATCTCCCGTATTGGTATCCGAATCATTCACTTGAATCAACTGACCGTTGTTTTGAATCAATACCGTACCGTTAGAGGTTAACTTATTATATACTGTTGCATATCCGTTAGAATCTATTGTTAGTGTTTTACCAATGTTCAAGGTCAAATCGCCTTTTAAGAGTAAATCATTTGAAACAGCCGTATTAAAATCATTGTTAAGTATAACATCGTTAAACATTTCGGTTCCAATAGGCGTAACATTGTTAATAACTTGTGGCAAAGTACCCATAAAGTGAACTTTTCCTTTTCCTTCATCAAAGGCATCGTTGTTTTTATTATTATTCCAATTACCATATAAGTACAATTGACCATCGGTAGCAGTACCACCATTCATGTTTAAAGCACCATCGGCAACGGTATTGGCAATGGTTAAATCGCCATGTACTTCTAGTTTGTTTGCTAGATTGTCTTTTATAGTTACTTTTTGTCCAGTAATGGTAAGGTTTTTAGTTTTTGCAATATAATTGGAATACACAGCAAAAGGTGCTGTGGCATCTATTTCGGCATCGTTAACCGCCGTTGGAATAATCACATCGGTTGTAGCTACTGGCACTATTAAGGTTTCCCAGTTCAAACAATTGAACCAGTTTTTATCTACTCTTCCACTCCATTTTCCATTAACATACACACTGGTTGCTAAATTAACTAAAGTACAACCACCTGCATAATCAAAACCATTGGCAATATAATCGGCATTGTCGGTATAAGAGTTCCAGTTGGCTTGATTGTTTATTAATCCAATCCAATCAAACTTACCGTTGGTAAAAGTAGAGAAATCGGGATCAACCGGATCATTAAACTTCACAAATCCATCTCCAGGAGGCGCAACTGTATTAAAACATTCCATTCCTGGGTATAAAGTTGACCATTTCGTATCTCCGCTTGCTCCACCAGGTGCTAAATCCCAACCACTTTCTGTCCATCCGTATAATACATTTCCTGTATAGGTAGAAGCATGTCCAGTATCGTTGGTCCAAACACCACCTTGCATAAAATAAATATCATCATCACCATTCAAGTTAAATCCTGAACCACCAATAATTGTTTTGCTCCAATTTGTATCAATTGCGCCACAAGTATAAACATCAAAATGACTTGCACTCGTAGCATTTGCCGTAGTAGTTCTTATAGTAATTATAGTGCCTTTTGGTAAAAGTGAACCTGTTCTTGTAATGGAAATTACTCCTTCCGTTCCTCCCCAAAGACCAGCTGATTTTCTTTCATAGCCATTATCCGTAATGAATAAATTAGTTCCTGGCAATAAATCTCTAAAACACACAAAAGCTACTTCATCTGTTCCTGCTGGAGTTCCTCCAGTATTCGTATTCACCGCCAACACTGCCAAATCACCTGGATTTAAAATGGTAATGGTAGATATATCGAATAAAGTACTTGCTTCTGGTGTGAAACCCGTAATAGTAGCTATTAAATTAAAATCGGTTCCTACTACCGTATGTGTTATTCCTGTAAAAGTTGCCGAACCAGAACTTAAACTTATTGGACCAATAGGATTCATCGTTCCTGTGCTGGTTAAGGTTACAGAACCTGTTTTGTCTTTGTCTTTATTTCCGCAAGCATCTGTTGCCATTACAACTACATTACTCATAGCCACACTCACACCAGTAGTAATAGGTTGTGTAGTGAAGGTTAATTTAGTAGCTACAATAGCAATAGCATTTTTAGTATTTAAAGAAGTTCGTGCAGCAAAAGCTGTTTTTCCCGAACCACTTGGTGCAAAAGTTACATTTGTGTTTGAAATGGTAAACACAAATTTATCTCCATCTAGTGCTCCAACACCCAATGGACATTTTAAGGTTAATCGCAATCCTAAAAGCACTGTGGTATTATCGGCAGCTACTACACTAATCGTGTTAAACTGTATTTGAGTGTTAGTTACTACGCCATGCGCAACTATGGTATTGGTAGCAAGATTTACTAAAACTACATCGGCAATGGTTTCATTCCAGTTGCCTATTTGATCACTTGCGTTTTGGGTGATAACTAAATCGGTCATCGTAGTAGGTAAAACATCCGCATCGGCAGCTACAGTACCTCCATCGCGAAGTAAAAATCGCCATGCTTCTACTCCGTCAGTAATGCTAGAAATGGTTCCAATAGTTGTACTTGAAATGGTTGCTGGTTCAGAAGCTGCAACATTTATTATATCCGAAGTAGTACTTCCAGTTCCAGTTCCTGTGAAATTAATCACATACGGGTTTTCATCGGAATCGTTATTGGCAAATGAAATACTTCCTGAAAATGGTCCGGCTGTTGTTGGTGCAAACTGAATGGTGAACGTTGCCGTTCCCATACTTGAAATGGTAACCGTATAAGATAAAGGAGCTGTTAAACTAAATGGTGCAACAACAGCCGTATTAGAATAAAGCAACAAGTTAGCATTTCCAAGGTTTTCAATAGTAAAAACGACGCTGCTGTTTGAGCCAGCTGCTACGTTTCCAAAATTATAACTTCCGCCTGAAGCAATAGGTGTTGCACCTTGCTTGATGTTTATTTCTTGATCTCTTCTTCCTCCTGTGTGATGATTAGCTCCCGAAGTTGGCAAATAAGTACATCCTCCATAGGTTAAAGTATTCGCAGCCAAGATAGTTCCGACTGCCGACCAAGCACTTCCGTTCCAAAACTGAGATAAACTTGACGTTTCTGTCCCAACAATGTCTGTTGGAAGATACGTTCCGGTAAAAGTGTAAGTGGGAGTATTTATCGTTCCATATCTAGTTACCGACCAATATCTAGATATGTAATGTGATGCAGGTGTCATGTTTGGATGTTGACTATCATTAACCGACATTCCGATGTAGGACGATGCAGTCATTCCAGTTCCAGCAGTCAAATTGAAATTGGCTGGCGAATATTCCATTGTTCCGGTTTTGTCTCCAATTGGGAACGTAAAATTTCCTGTAGTAGTATATCCTTTTCTCAAAATTCCACCAAAAGCATCATCGGCAATAAAATAATTGCTAGACGAGGCACCTGTCAAAGTAGTTCCTGAATTTAACGTAAAAGTAGAAGCATTTAAATCTACAATACCTGCGGTTAAATTCATTGTCGAAGTAACAGTGAGTTGAGAACCCATTGTACAAGCTACTGCACCACTAGTTCTATTGACTGTAAATGTTTTTAAATTTTCGTAAACTGGAGAAAAAGTTAACGTTCCTATACTTCCTGTTCCCAAAAGTGTTAAGGAAGAATTGGTAGAAGATATACCTCCTCTAAAAAAACCGTTTCCTGATATAACATTAGCCACTCCTGCAGTACCAATAGTTAATGTTTGAGAATTTATATCAAGATAATCGGTACCACTTCCGCTAAAGGTAATTGCATTTCCTCCTAATGGTGCCGAAATGGTTAAATTGGTTGCACTTAATGCAATCGAAGTACTACCCGATGATGGCTCAAACACCAAATAAGGAATGGTTATAGATGGTCCAGCTATAAATTGTGTAGTAGCATTATTGGTAAAAAATACTTTGCGCTGTTTTCCATCAAAAGTTGCTGTAGTTGTAACAAAAAAGTTTCCTCCTATTTTCAAATCATCATTTGCCCCTGTACCCAATCTTAATGCACCTGCAGGACCATTTACATTAACAGTTCCACCCACTATTAAAGCGCCGCCAGCGGCTACACCACCAGTATCCATATTTAAAGCACTTCCAGAAGCAATAGACAGATTGCCCGCTATGGCTTTGATGCCTACTGCATTGGGAACAAGTGTATTAATATAATCTAAAGTTGTATTATTTTGTACGATTACATTGTTGGGATAACCCGGTGTTACACCAATAGTACCTACACCCAAAGCGCGCCATTCAAATCCTCTGCCAAAAGTGCCTCCTGTGTTATATGTTAACGTTGAAGCAGCACCATAAATAGGCGAATTGGTATTGATAAATCCGTTGGCATTAATACGCAACGTACCGTTTACGGTTAGCGCATTGGCGGTTACAACATCTAACCCTGCGGCAATAATTAATTGACCATCTACAGGACCTACTACCATGTTTAATTGTGTTGGCGAATTACCCGCAAGTGACACGTTAAAAGGCGGATTGGCTACTGGCCAAAAACGTTGCCCAGCACCAACAACATAAGGAACTCCCGAACCATGTGCTATAACTAACGTACTGGCAGCACCATACACTAAATTGTTTGCTCCGTTTACAAAACCGCCGTTGTTGATGTTTAAAATTCCATCTACATTGGTCGTTCCGTCATTAGTGTAGGTAAAAGCACCTGTTGACAAACTTTTTCCTGCGCCTGCATTAACCGTTGTTACGGTTCCGGTATTTCGGGTAACGTTGACGTCTAATGTTACATTGTGATTGATGATAGCATTTTGAGAAGCTGTTGGCACTACACCGCCTGTCCAAGTGGTACCAACATTCCAGTTTCCGTGGTTGGCTGTTGTTATTCCTGTAACTACTGGCGTTACTGTTCCGCCAATTGCCAATCCATAAACACCCGATGATGATGAATAAAAACCCCAGCCTCCAGTAGTCGTTTGACCTGAAGCATAATATCTTAAATAAACCGTTGTTGTGTCTGAAATATTTTGCAATGCAGTAATTCCAGAAACATTAATTTGTGTTAATGGAGTTGAAGTTCCAACAATTACTTGTGGAGAACCTATTAAAGTAAAAGTTGTTCCATCTAAACTGTAAGCAAATTGCATGGAAACTCCTGGTGTAACTGCAAATGACGTAGTTCCGTTAAAATTTGCATCAATTGTACTTAAAGATAGAGTATATCCCGAAGCAGAAGACAAAGTAGTCTGAAAATAATCTGTATTAGATGTTGCAATACCATTATTTTGAAAACCCGTTGTTCTAAAGGAATTAGCACCAGCACTAGCTGCTGCTGTTGCACCTCTTGTAACATTAGTAGATGAATCTAAATTTACATCAAATACCGTTGCTGCCTGAGTAGTTGGTGTTGATGCTCCTGTAAAATCCCATGCGGCTATCTGTCCAAAAGAACTTGAAGCACAAGCAAAAACAAATAAAATTGCGAAAAGTAATTTTTTACTGTTCATATAATTGGGTATAATGTAATCGTTTATAATGTCATTTTATTCCACAAAAAATAGCAAGCCAATTCATGCTCGTAGATTTAGGGGTAACAAAATTACTTCTAATATACTAAATTTCAAGCGATTTATATCAACAAATTGTCAACAAATTGTTAGCTCTGTTTGAATAGTCTTACTGTACTGTTAAAAAACCGTTTTTTGTGGTTAAAATGCATTTTTTATATCGTAAGAAAATGCAATAATGATTTTTAAAGTATCTTTGTTTTTGTTGTTTTAAACATCATATTATATGGCTGATGCAATATCCTTTACTGAAATTCAAAAAAAATTGGAATACTATTGCAGTTATCAAGAACGTTGTCATTTTGAAGTGGAACAAAAATTATACTCTTTTGAATTATCGGCTGCCGAGCGTCAGCAAATTATTGTACACCTGATAGAGCACAACTATTTAAACGAAGAACGTTTTGCTTCCATCTTTACGCTGAGCAAACTCCATCAAAAAAAGTGGGGAATTGTGCGTATTAAAAACGAACTAAAAGCACGAAAGATTTCCGACTACCTGATTACCAAATCGCTCAATGAAATTTCGGAGGAAGAATATCATAAAACCTTCAATACCTTAGCCGAAAAACATTGGAACACCATCATGGAGCACAACACTTTGAAGAAACGCAAAAAGTTCTGTGATTACATGCTTCGCAACGGCTGGGAAAGCGATTTAGTCTATAAGAAAGCGAAAGAATTTGAAGGATAAACAACAATTTCCCACTAGTTTTTCCGTTTTTCCTGTTGGAAAATGAGGTTCTCCTATAGGAAAATGTGTTTCTCCTATAGGAAAATGGGTTTCTCCTATAAGAAAATGGGTTTCTCCTTTAGGAAAATGGGTTTCTCCTTTAGGAAAATGGGTTTCTCCTATAAGAAAATGGGCTTCCCCTTTAGGAGATTTGGTTTCACCTATAGGAAAATCGGCTTTTTCTTAGCGTGTCAAGAGAATACTCACTGCATTTCCGCCAAAACCTACAGCATTAATCAAGATGTTCTTGAGGTTTTTTCGAGTTTCTTGAGGTGTGGCAAAAGGAACTTCAATAAACTCCTGATGTTGCAGCATCATGACCGCCAATTCTATACTCAGCATGCCCGAGGCACCAAAGGTGTGCCCAATTTTCCATTTGTTGGTAGTCAATAACGGTAGGTTTTTGCCAAATACTTTTTGGATGGCTTTGTATTCGGACAAATCACCTTTAATAGTTCCGGGTGCATGCATTACTATGGCATCGATTTCGGAAGAGTCCAAATCGCCCATCGCCATTTTCATCGATTTTTGAAAACATATAGCTTCTTCAGATATAGAAATACTGTGTTCTAAGGTATCGGTTGCGTAGCCAATGCCTGTGATATAAGCGATAGCTCTTTTATTCTCGCCAAGTTCTAAACACGCCACACTGGCGGCTTCACCCAGCACCATAGTGTTTTTGGTTTTTTCTAAATTAAACGCTTGGCACGGATAGTCTTGGTCTTGATTGGCGTAGATTTTTAAGGCTTTCATTTGCGCAATGGTAAAATTGGTCAATGGTGCTTCGCTTCCACCTACTAAAAATTTGGTTGCCATGCCACTCTGAATCCAAGCTATTGCATTCAAAATAGCATGTAGCGCAGTAGAACAGGTTATAGAATGGGAAATTTCGACACCTGTGCTTTTTAAATCGTGCGCTACCCAAGTAGAAATGTTTCCTAATGTGGTTGTAGGCGAAGTTAATGTAGCTGTCGTTCCCGTTTCGAGAAATTCTTTATGGTAGCGTTCTATCAATTGTGTAGCTCCGCGCGAGGAACCAATGTTGATTCCAAAATCATCGCCTTGTTTCCACCCTGCTTTTTCAATGGCGGTTCGCGAAACTGCTATAGCCATCAAAACCGTTTCATCCAACGACTTATATTTTGAATCCGATTGGCGCAATGCTTCCAATTCACTTCTAATTGATGCTGGAAAAGTAGCTGCAAATTCAGTTTTTCCATTGAATTCTTTAGTTGTAATAAATGATTTATCCGAAAGATAATTTGCCCAAATTGTTTCGTGAGTGTTCCCCAAGGAGGAGATAGAAGCTAATGAAGTTATGGCAATTTTTTGTTTCAATATATAAGGTTTAACCACAAAGGACACAAAGTTTTTCGCAAAGAACACAAACCTTAGCGCACTCGACGGATTCTTTTTGGTTTAATTAATTTAATAAAACCACAAATAACTCAACCCTTTTGTGCACATTGTGCCGTCTTGGTGTTGTTTGTGGTTAGAATACAAATTTAAACTATTTCTAAAGCTTTTTCTATCGTTTGATAGACTTTTTGCAATTGATTTTCTGTTATAATATAAGGTGGCAATATGTACACAATGTTTCCAACTGGTCGCAGAATTATTCCTTTTTCTATGAAGAAATTATACAATTTGTTGCGCATTGTTCCATAGTAAGTTTCTTCACTCTCGGTTTTAATTTCTAAAGCAAAAATAACGCCTAGCACCCGTGAAGTTTTTACTTTTGGATGGTTTTTAATTTTATTTTCAAACACCAAATGACTTTCATTCACACGACGAATATGGTTTTGCATTTGGTCGGTTTGCAACAAATTGATACTTGCCAAAGCAGCGGCACAACCTGTTGGATTTGCTGTAAAAGTATGCCCATGAAACAATGCTTTGTTGGTGTCGTCGTCGCAAAAACCATCAAATATTTCTTGAGTAAATGAAGTTATTGCCATCGGGATAGTTCCACCTGTTAACGCTTTAGACAAACACATCATATCGGGTTTGTGTTGTAAATAATCGGTAGCAAATGTTTTTCCTGTTTTTCCAAAACCCGTCATTACTTCATCGGCAATAGTAAAAACATGGTTGTCGTTACAAATAGCAATCAGTTTATCTAGAGCTTCTGGCTCATACATGACCATTCCTGCTGCGCCTAGTACTAAAGGCTCAAAAAGAAAAGCAGCATAGTCATTAGTAGCTAGTAAGCGTTTTAATTCGAATATGCTTTTTTCTTCATTACCCGTAGTTGGTACTGGAATTCTATCCACTTGCAGCAACGAGCCTTGAAAGGCTTCGGTAAAAAAAGAAATGCCACTACTTGCCATCGCTCCAAAAGTATCGCCATGGAACGCCTCTTCAAAGGCTATGATTTTAGTTTTTTTGATTCCTTTATTGTAATTGTATTGTAATGCGGCTTTCAATGCTACTTCTACCGCTGTTGAGCCATTATCTGAATAGAAAAGTTTCTTTTGATTGGTTGGCAAAATGGTCATTAACTTCTCCGCCAATTCTACGGCTTTGTTATGCGTAAATCCACCAAAAAGCACATGCTCCAAAGTAGTCAACTGTTTGTAAATAGCATCGGCAATCACTTGATTGGAATGTCCAAACGGATTGACCCACCAAGAAGCGATAGCATCTACATATTCTTTGCCGTTTTCATCCCAAAGCAAGGCGTCTTTACCTTTTACTATGGCTGGAAAATTGGCAGCTGTTTTGTGTTGAGTATAAGGATGCCAATTGTATAGTTTATCTTTTTGAGAATAGTTCATTTTTAAAGAAAATAGAAGAAATAGAAAAGAGAAAATACTTTTGCTCTTTATAAAATTGTTTTGCAAAGATAAGACAAGAAATTCTCATTCTTCTTGTTTCTTTGCTCTAGTCTTTTAGAGTTTTTCTAAATTATCTCTGAACTTATCGGCATAATATTGTATTACATTATGATCAAAATAAGGTTCGTTTTCAATTCTTCCGATGAAGTTGGCTTTCGTCTTTGATAAAATGATTGCTTCTGTTGCGGTATTTTCATCACCCGAAAAGATAATTCCAGCTACTTTAATATTTCTGCTTTGCAACACTTCAAAAGTCATCAAGGTATGATTGATGCTTCCTAAGTAATGGCGCGAAACTACAATAACTTTATAGTCAGGCTGAATTAAATTGATAATAGAATCATTATTATTTATAGGAACTAGAATTCCTCCTGCGCCTTCAATAACTAAATGATTGGCTGTCTTTGGTTCTTTTATTTTTTTTACATCAATTGTTATTCCGTCAATTTCCGCTGCATAGTGTGGACTGGTGGGAGTATTTAGTTTATAACTGTTATCGTGGATTACTGTTTTGTTGTTGCTAATGTACTTTTGGATTTTATGGCTGTCGGAATTCTCTAAATCGCCTGCTTGAATGGGTTTCCAATAATCTGCTTCTAAAGCTTGTGTAACAATAGATGATGCAATAGTTTTACCTACATCGGTACCAATGCCTGTGATGAATAGTTTCATAGTAAATATTTAACCGCAAAGTTCGCAAAGAATGCGCAAAGTTCACAATGTTTTTATTTAAAAACACAGGAACTTAAAAGTTCTAAAACTTTTGTTATTTGGTGATGAGAATTATAGCTATGCAAGCAGAAACGCAATCGTTCTTGACCTTCGGAAACGGTTGGCGAAAGGATAGGTTTTACGTCAAACCCTTTTTCTTGTAGTAATTCCGAAGTAGTTTTCACGTTTTGATTGCCCGAAATAATGGCACAATGAATTGCCGATTTACTGTAAACAAATAATGGTTTCAAACCCAAACGCATTTTCTCTTGATTGAAATGAATGATGTTGTTTTTTAATTTTTGTAGTGCTTCTTCTTGCACTATTAGTTGACGATAACTCATCAAAATCGTTGCAACAGAATGTGGAGAAAGTCCCGTAGTATAAATAAAACTACGAGCGAAATTGACCAGATAGTTTTTTAGGTCATTGCTTCCTAAAATGGCAGCACCATGGCAACCTAGTCCTTTGCCAAATGTCATGATTCGGGCAAAAACTTTTTCATGCAATGCTACACTTTGCACTAATCCTTCTCCTTGACTGCCAAAAACACCCAATGAATGCGCTTCATCAATAACTAAATAACAATTATACTTTTCAGACAGATTGGTCAATTCCTCCAAATTAGGCGAATCGCCATCCATTGAGAAAACGCTTTCAGTTACAATATAGATGGATGCTGGAAGTTGGAAGTTGGAAGTAATTTTATGAATTAGTTTTTCTAAATCTAGAAAATCATTGTGTTGAAACTTGTAGGCTTTGGCGTGGCTCATTTGAATACCGTCACGAATGGAAGCGTGACACAATTCATCGTATAAAATCATATCATTTCGTTGCGGTACTGTACTAAAAAAACCAACATTAGCATCATAACCCGAATTAAATATTAGAGCTGCTTCTGATTGATGAAATTGAGCAATGAAATCTTCTGTGAGTGGATATAAACTATGATTACCTGAAAGTAATCTTGAACCTGTTGCGCCGTTTATCTTTAAATTTTGATTTACTAAAAGTTGGTGTGAAACATCAAAAATTAATTCGTTTTTTGCAAAGCCTAAATAATCATTAGATGCAAAATCTACTAAAGTATTTGTCAACGGAAGGTATCGCAAAGCATTATTTTCTTCACGGAGTTTTAATTTGGATTGAAGTGCTTTTGGGAGTTTCATACTTTAATTTTTTCTACCCATTTATTATCTCCTCTTTCAGTTGCGTCTAATAAATCTAAGTTGAGTTTTATAGCAACATGATTTCCAAATTTCATAGCAATTTCCTTTTCATCAAATTGATACATATTATAATGTTTATTTCCAATATACCAAAGGTTTACTTGGTAGTTTTCTTTATCATCAAGAAATATAGAAACATATTCAAGTTGAGGAACTGTTGATTTAACATCTTTAGAAAATGGCCCAACATTAAATCTAGAAATTAAAAGGTCTTTATCCACATCAATTAATATTGTTTTAGTTACGGCAAAAATTATTCCGCCTGTCAAAGAATATCCAATTGTAAAAAGACTTTTTGAAAATGCTCTAAAAGTATCTTCATGAAATCCGTAATTATAAAACATAATTATATTTTCAGAAACAACCCAAACCATTAAAGTAAAAAAAGCAACAGACAATAATAGCCTCCACCAAGGATTTTCCCCTTGCGCTACTATTAATTCAAATTCATTGTTGTTTTTCATCTTCCAAAAATAAAAAAAGCCCAACAAAATTGTTGAGCTTTCTTCGTTTATTTTGAATTGTCTTAGTCGGCTAAAACAATTACTTTGTTGTCTTTCATTTCAATAGTTCCAGAATTGATTTCTAAAGTATAATTTTGATCGTTTACTTTAGAGAATTTTTCTGCAACTTCTTTTTCAAATGTAAAACTGTTGGCAGTAATTTTAACGGTACCCTGTTTTAAAATTGAAACTATCGGCGCGTGATTGTTCAATATTTGAAAAGAACCATCAACACCTGGCAAATAAACCGAAGTTACTTCACCTTTGAACAAACTTGCTTCTGGAGATACTATTTCTAAAATCATAATTTTTCTTTAAAATTCCAAATCTTAAAATTCCAAATTCCAAATTGGGATTTGTGATTTTATTTTCTGAAGTTTATCAAGCTTCGCTTGATTTACGCTTCTGCTAACATTTTTTGACCTGCTTCGATAACGTCTTCAATGGTTCCTTTAAGGTTGAAAGCCGCTTCTGGCAAATGGTCTAACTCTCCATCAATGATCATGTTAAATCCTTTGATGGTGTCTTTAATATCAACTAATACTCCTGGAATACCTGTAAATTGCTCAGCAACGTGGAACGGTTGAGACAAGAAACGTTGTACACGACGTGCTCTAGATACTGAAAGTTTATCTTCTTCTGATAATTCTTCCATACCAAGAATCGCGATGATATCTTGTAATTGTTTGTATTTTTGTAAAATCTCTTTAACTCTTTGTGCACAATCATAATGCTCATCGCCTAAGATTTGCGCAGTTAGAATTCTTGAAGTAGAATCTAATGGATCTACTGCAGGATAAATACCTAACTCAGCAATTTTACGAGACAATACCGTTGTAGCATCTAAGTGAGCAAATGTTGTTGCTGGTGCTGGATCGGTTAAGTCATCCGCAGGAACGTAAACCGCTTGTACTGATGTAATCGAACCTTTGTTGGTTGAAGTAATTCTTTCTTGCATCGCACCCATTTCTGTTGCTAATGTTGGTTGGTAACCTACCGCAGAAGGCATACGCCCTAAAAGAGCCGAAACCTCAGAACCTGCTTGTGTAAAACGGAAAATGTTATCCACGAAGAAAAGAACGTCTTTTCCTTGATCAGAACCTGCACCATCACGGAAATATTCAGCGATAGAAAGACCCGATAAAGCCACACGTGCTCTTGCTCCTGGTGGTTCGTTCATTTGTCCGAAAACGAAAGTCGCTTTTGACTCTCTCATTCCTGGTTTGTCAACTTTAGTTAAATCCCAACCTCCATTTTCCATAGAGTGCATGAAATCGTCACCATATTTTATAATTCCTGATTCTAACATCTCACGCAATAAATCGTTTCCTTCACGCGTTCTTTCACCTACTCCTGCGAATACAGAAAGTCCACCGTGTCCTTTTGCGATGTTATTAATCAATTCTTGAATCAATACTGTTTTACCAACACCTGCTCCACCGAACAATCCAATTTTTCCACCTTTTGCATAAGGCTCAATCAAATCGATTACTTTAATTCCTGTGAATAATACTTCCGTAGAAGTAGATAAGTCTTCAAATTTTGGTGCTTGTTTGTGAATTGGCATTCCGTTTGCACCTTCTTTAGGCAAATCTCCTAAACCATCAATAGCATCACCAACTACGTTGAATAATCTTCCGTAGATATCTGCCCCAATTGGCATTTGAATTGGCGCACCAGTTCCATGAACTGCTGTTCCTCTGCTTAATCCATCGGTAGAGTCCATCGAAATGGTTCTTACTGTGTTTTCTCCAATGTGAGATTGCACTTCAAGAATTAACTTTGTACCGTTTTTGTTAATGATTTCTAATGAGTCATAAATTTTTGGCAACTCAACATCTTTAGTATCAAATACTACGTCAACTACTGGACCGATGATCTGCGAAACTTTTCCTATTGCTTTAGACATGCTTTATGTATTTATTTAATAGCTATTTAGGTTTGGAAAAAACCTCTATTTTCAGAGTGCAAAGGTAATTTTTCTATTTTAAAAATCAATAGATAAAAATACTTTTTTTTACAAATTTTTGATTTTATTGGTTTCTGATATGAAACAAAGAAAAAACCACTAACAATTGCTAGTGGTTTTTATAAAAAGAAATGTTAAATTTAAAAGTGTTATAAATTTTTTGGATACAATACTCTATAAGTTCCCACGTTTACGCCTTTAAAATTAGAACCATAAGTTTCATTTATAGCTTTCAAAAATTCATTTGCAATTAATGCATATCCTCTTGGGCTTGGATGAATTCCGTCTAAAGAAAAAGCAGCTCCAGTAACAAAAGTAGAAGTTAATGTATAATTATTGGCTACAATTCCTGTAGTACTTAACTTTTGCATAATCGCTTTTGCGTCAACAAAAGCCAACCCATTTGCATCTGCTGCATTTTTTATAGTAATATTATAAGCATCAGTTGCGTTACTAATCTCAACAATTTCAGAAGGTATTAGAACGTGCCTATCTTCTAATGGATAGGTAATGCCATATTTCCCTAAATCAGCAGGAACACCAGGAGGTAAAGCTGCATCTGTCCCAATAACTGAAGAAGTTACTAAAGGAATTAAATCACCTGTTGTTGTTTGTCTAACTTTACCAAATGTAGCACCTAAGTAACTAGACAAAGCGATTAATTGAGGGTTACCACTTCCTAAAGCCGCTCCAGTAATTTGGGCACCATAATCAGCCAGTTCATCATCTTTCATCAAAACTGGGTTTGCAGTTGTTGTAGATAAAACATTAATTCTTGAACCTTGACCATACGCTGTTAGGACTTGGTCTAAAAATCCTAAAATCCCATTGATTGTATTAATAGTTGCAACATCCCCCACACTAACTACTCTTGATGTCTTGTTTTCATCCCCATCAACATAATACTTAAATGGATCTACAACAGCATTTGGATTTATGTATGTGAATTGTGGTAGCGTTGTAATATATGGTAAATTAGCAACAACTCCTTTTCTTCCACCAGTGACAAGTTGACTAACAATTTCATTATAAGAGGCATCAAAACCAACACCAATTCCACCGCTAGATGGTGTTATTGGATTCAACGTAGAATCTCCTCCAGCTAATGCGTAACCCAAAACATCATTCCCTCCAATCCATAACGAAAAGAAAGTTGGTGATTGACTTACGGCATCATTCAGCACTGTTGTAGAAGGAGAAGTAGCAAAACGAGCAAAATAAGGGTTCCCAAAACTACTTCCATATCCAGGAGTAACTAAATGAATGCATTTCGCTCCTGGAATACCTAGATTGCCATACAATCCTGATAACATGCTTGAAATATCTGTAGAAGAAACACCATCAACCTTGAGGGGTTCATCAAAATCAGAACCTTCTTTCTTGCCAAAATATAATCTCACTCCATAAGCGGAGCTTTGCATTCCGCCACTTGAAAAACCTCCAATATTATCCGCCATAAATGGAATGTTGAAATCGCCACCACCAACTAAAGCAAATTGAGAAGCTATTATGTTTGGATAGGAATTTTTTTGCCCTTCCATAAACAAAGCATTATCTGAATACCCAGCTGCAAAAGAATCTCCTAAAGCAACATATTTTGAAAAATCTGCACTTCCTGCAGTTAAAGGTGTTCCATCTGTTGAATTTGGATCAACAATAACCTCATCATCGCTATTACAAGCTACAAATGCTAAAGCTACAAATGCCAACCATTTTATATTTTTTATCATTTTCATAATTTTTTTAATTAAGGATTAATAGTTAATGAAACGAAATACTGTTGTCCGATTAATCCAGGACCAAGAAGTTGTCTGTATTCTTTTCCACCAAGATTAGTTGCGCCCACTTTTAACGTTGATTTTAACGTTGGAATTCCATAACTAAGTTGAGCATCAATTACTGTGGCAGCATCAATCATTCCATCGGCAAATGTTGACTCCCATAAGTATTCATCACTCCATCTTGCGCTTACATTAAATCCAAAGTTTTTAAACACGTTGTCATTGCTAATTGAACCTTTCACTCTGTGTTTTGGAGTGTTAAATCCTGCTTCGAAACTTGGGTCTTTTGCTTGATCAAAATCAAATTGAGCATAATTATAATTTGCAGAAACCTCAAAGTTTTTAGGTAATTTTTTAGACAACCCTACACCAAACCCTAATGATTTGATTTCGATATCGGTGTTTGTGTATAGTTGGAAAGCTCTATAATTACCCGATTGTAAAGCTTGAAGAGATTGAACTTCAGGATTGTTTTGATTTGGGTCAGCAGATAAGTATGGAACTGGATTTGTAGCACCTTTTGTAAAATCAAAAGTAGTTCCTGCTGTTCCGTATAATGGTGCTAATACGGTTAAGTTTCCTATAAAATTATTATAAATATTATAGTATCCATTAATATCAATATTAAAACCTTCATATTGACCTCTATATCCTAATTCAAATGCTTTTACTGTTTCTGGTTTCACTAGACCAACATTCGTTTTTTCTAATAATGCAGCCGCTCCTGGTAAATTGCCTGGATTTGCAGAAGCAAATGCACCAAAAGCCGTTACAGATGCTGACGTGTATGAATTATAATAAGCATTATTACCATTTATTGTAGTACTTGTAGCAGGATTTAAAGGGTCTCCACTAGCGTAAATTTGACCTATTGTGGTTGTAACAGGTAACGTTTCACTATATCGAGTTAAATTATCTGGAGCAGAACCTAAAAGAATTGCATTTCCAACATTGAATCCAATATATTGGTCTTGTGTTGTTGGGTTTCGGAAACCTGTTTGGAACGAACCTCTAAACACATGGTTTTTACTTTCACCTGCAGAGTAAACTGCTGATATTCTTGGAGAATAATTTCCGTCAAAATTATCCGATTTGTCATAACGAACAGAACCAGTTAACTTCAATCGGTCATCCATTAATTTTTTCTGAACTTGAGTATATACTCCATATTCATCATATTTAATTCCTCCATATTGCGGTGTATCTGTATAAATTCTACCAAATGAATTTAAGTCATATCTTCTATATGAACCACCAACTTGAATTTCAGCAACTTTTATTAAATCTTTAAAATTATAGTTGGCATCTGAATGATAAATTTTTGAATTATCAACCAATTTAGAACCAGAAAGCACATCTGGATTAGCAATTACATTTTTAAATGCATTTTGAAACTCTGCTGTTCCTGGAAGGAATCTTCCTGTATCTGCCACACCTCTTGCCGTAGCGTGTGCTTGTTGTGGTGTTGCTCCTGCTAGTGTAGATTGCACATAAGCACCAGCATACTGACCAAACCAAGTCTTATCATCTTTCCAAGCTCTGTTAATATTTAGTCCTGTAAATAGCATATCATATGAATTTCCGCCGTCTTCAGTAGTAAAATAACCTCTTAAGAAAAAGTTTTTCCCTGTAAATTCCAATTTGTGTTGTTGCATTGTAAACCCATTCAAATAGTATCGATTGGCTCCTTGATATACAGAGTTTCCGAATCCAAATTTACTTTGCCATATGATTTCAAAATTCTCATTTCCTCCTGGTCTGAAATGTAAGGAGAAATCTATTTTGGCGTTTTTAACAACATTATCTGTTAAATCAACTTCATTATACCCCGTTCTAGATACATTTTCATTTGGCAATAAATTTAATGCAGAAGCAGGTAACAACCCTAAGCCCACTAATGTTTGTCCAACGCTTTTGATGTTTGTAGTAGCTTCATCACCATAAACGTTCATACCATTATAATTTGGATGGCTTCTATCTCTTCCTTCAACCGTTTTGTCGCTATAATCAGTAGCCCACCATTCTGTTCCTTTCATAAAAGTAAAGTTGGCTTTGGCTGCAAAATAATCGTTGAATTTATGTGCTGCTCTTATACCATAATCATAGTATAAATTAGCACCAGCTGCTTTTTGATTGGTTTGACCGTATTTAGCATATACAGAAATCCCTTGGTCTATAAATGGATTTTTACTTTTCATGAATAAAATTCCATTAAATGCATTTGCACCATATAGAGCAGATGATGCTCCTGGAAGCAACTCAACACTAGCCACATCAATATCAGAAACACCAATAAGGTTTCCTAATACAAAGTTTAGCAATGGAGAAGAGTTGTCCATTCCATCCACTAACTGCATAAAACGGGTATTGGCAACAGTTGCAAATCCACGAGTATTAATCGATTTGAACGACATACTACTAGTGTTCATTTGCACTTCTTTTAAGTTCTCCAAACCGTCATAGAAAGTTGGCGATGCAGTTTTTTTAACATCAGCAGCCGTAAATCTTTCGATTGTAACTGGCGACTCTCGCAATCGTTCTGGTGTTCGAGAAGCTGAAACTACAATTTCATCTAATAACATTTGTTCATCACTAAGAACAACTGTTACTTTTTGATTGTTAGTTGAAATAGAAACCATTTTTTCACCATATCCTATACTTGAAATTTTAATTTCAAAAGGTGGTTTCTTGGATGTGGATAAGATAAAATTTCCTTCATTGTCTGTAATAGTTCCTGTAGATTCTCCAGAAACGGTAACATTTGCTCCTGGCAATGGCTCATTATTACCATCTTTTACCGAACCTGTAATAGTTGTTTGCGCAAATGAAATGCTACAAAAAAACAATGAAATAATAAATAAATAAATTTTCATTTGGTTTTTAATTTTGTTGGTTTAAGTAGCCAAAGTACAAATATTTTTTTTAGATTATTAATAATCGATGCTTATTTTTATTGAATTATAAATATTTCTCAATTAAATTATTGAATTCTAAATCTATAAAAATTATGTTTTTTTTAACAAAAATACTGTTTCGATAAAAAAAACACTATGCGCGCATATAAAGTTGTTAAAATTTTATAGATTCTTCAAAAAACCCCAATAAAAAAGCGAGATGTAATTCTCGCTTTTTTAAAATATTATTTTCAAAAAATTTACTCAACCGTAACTGATTTCGCCAAATTTCTTGGTTGGTCAACATTGCATTCTCTCATAACCGCAATATGATAAGACAATAATTGCAATGGAATAGTTGTAATTAATGGCGATAATGCATCCGAAGTTTCAGGGATTTCGATTACGTGGTCAGCCAATTGTTTTACTTGTGTATCACCTTTGGTAACAATAGCAATAATTTTTCCACTTCTTGATTTAATTTCTTGAATATTACTTACCACTTTATCATAATGACCTTGTTTTGGTGCAATTACGATTACTGGCATTTTTTCATCAATCAAAGCAATTGGTCCGTGCTTCATTTCTGCTGCTGGATACCCTTCAGCATGTATATAGGATATTTCTTTTAATTTTAATGCGCCTTCTAAAGCAACTGGGAAATTATAACCTCTTCCTAAATACAAACAGTTTGGCGCATCCTTATAAATTGATGCAATTTCTTTTGCGATATCGTTTGTCTTTAATGCTTCGGATACTTTTTCAGGAATAATTTCTAATTCTTGCAAATACCTGAAGAAATCTGAATTAGTAAGTGTTCCTTTTGCTTTTGCTAATCGAAGTGCTATCATAGTTAAAACTGTGATTTGTGTTGTAAATGCTTTTGTAGAAGCTACACCGATTTCTGGACCTGCATGGGTATATGCACCTGCATGAGATTCTCTTGAAATAGAAGAACCTACTACATTACAAACTCCAAATACAAAAGCACCTTTTTCTTTGGCTAACTTTATCGCAGCTAATGTATCTGCTGTTTCTCCCGATTGAGAAATGGCTATTACAATATCTTTAGCGGTAATGATTGGGTTTCTATATCTAAATTCAGAAGCATACTCTACCTCAACAGGAATTCTAGCAAATTCTTCAATTACATATTCTGCAACTAAACCTGCATGCCATGACGTTCCACAGGCAACTATTAAAATTCTTTCGGCGTTTAAGAATTTTTCAAGATTGTCTTCAACACCCGACATCTGGATAAGACCTTGGTTAGAATGAAGTCTTCCTCTGTAAGTGTCTTTTATAACATTAGGTTGCTCATAAATTTCTTTAAGCATAAAGTGATCGTATCCTCCTTTTTCAATTTGCTCCAAATTCATTTGAAGTTCTTGAATATAAGGATCAACCATGGAATCATCTTTAATTTTTCTAATTTTTAATGGCTTATGTCTTCTTATGACTGCCATTTCTTCATCTTCTAAATAGATGGCGTTAGAAGTATATTCGATAAAAGGTGATGCATCTGATGCAATAAAATACTCGTCTTTTCCTACGCCAATAGCCAGTGGACTTCCTAATCGTGCCACGACAATTTCATCTGGTTTTTCTACATCAAAAACACAAATAGCATACGCTCCCACAACTTGGTTTAAGGCTACTTGAACAGCTTTACCTAATTTAAGTTTTTCTTTTTTCTGAACTTCTTCAATTAGATTTACAAGAACTTCAGTATCCGTATCTGATTTAAAAACATAACCTCTATTAATAAGTTCTTTTTTTAAAGGTTCGTAATTTTCAATAATTCCATTATGAATAATGGCAATTTTACCAGAGTTTGATAAATGTGGATGTGAATTTACATCATTTGGCACACCATGTGTAGCCCAACGGGTATGTCCCATTCCAATAGTAGCGTTAGCATTTGCTATGTCGATTGACTTTTCTTCAAGGTCAGAAACTTTGCCTTTGGTTTTAGAAACTTTTAAATCATTTCCATCAAAAAGCATTATTCCCGCACTATCATAGCCTCTGTATTCTAATCTTTTTAGTCCTTTTATCACTATAGGGTACGCCTCGCGATGTCCTATATATCCAACAATTCCACACATAGTTTTTTGTATTTAGTCAGGTTTGGTATAATAAATTTCCAATTTTAATCTATTCGCATAATTTGGATCTCCAACAGGAATGTTGGTTCCATATAGAATTGTTCCAACTGGGCTTAGCGCCGACATTTGTGGTACTTTTTTAATGTTTCCAATTGGTGTTTTTAATTTTGAAAACCCAATGGTGTTAATTGACTCTGTTACAACCAGCCCTAATCGAACATTAGTAGAGTCTTTATTTATTAGATTTTTAATATGATTTGTTAATCTAATTTTATATTTAGTTCCTCTATTGGTTATTAAGCCTGTTGTTTCATCTTTAATTTGCTTAACAAAAACATCATCTTCATCGAGCAAAATCCCGCCATGTATAAACTTATTCTGTTTAGGATTTCTACTGTTTAGACTTTGGTCAGTTAAATAATCTAGCAAGACTCTATTGTTATTTAAATCGTATAACATTAATCTATTGGGTTCAATAGCTTGACCAGTTATCGCTGTTTTATCAATATAGAAGGTTAAATTAGCTTCGTTTATAAGCCATCCATTTGCTTTAATTTGTTCTACTTCATCTGCAATTCCATTATTGTCAGCATCGGGTCCAAACAAATCAATTATTGCTATTGAGCCTTCTCCCCCTTTTAAATATAATTTTGAAGCTTCTTGAGTAGCATTAGCAGCACTCAAATAATCCATGTTTTCATTAGAATTGGATTGTAAACTCACTCGGTTTCCTGCAAAATTTAAATCAAACGTTTTATTCTTTTTTTCAAAAGTAGTAGTGCTGCCAACGGTAACTTTTAAATCTTCAGTATAATATACCGTAACTTTTGCGTTCGCATTAGCGAAATTCAACATTGCCATACTGTTTGAATTTCCTAAATCTTCAACTTTAAAATACAATCCTCGAAAATAATTTTTGAAAATTGTATTGCTTGCCAATTGACTAGTTGGTGCATTTATTATTTTATTATAAAAAGTTGCTTTGTCTAAATGCAATCGCAAAGATGGTACTGATCTTGTAGGAACATCAACATTTTCAGAATTTTTAACTGTTGTTTTATGTTCTCTTTTGTCGAAATAAAACTGAGCATTTTCATGTCCATCTAAATTTTTATCATCAAAAACAGATAAGTTATTTAAAACAAAAGGTGTTTTTTGATTTTCAATTTCTTGCATATCATTGTAAAACACTTGTTGCTCCGTAAATTGAGCTGTAGGATCTAAATCTCTCAAAAAATAGTTAGATTCATAAACGCTTAATCTCATTTTTGAACCAGCTTCACCATAGATGGAGTCCAACTGATAAGTACTAACACCTTCTGAAGTGACAGTACCAATAACTTTACTATAATAAGGTACATTTAAAATAACACTATCAATAATTGGCAAATCTTGATAAAGAGTGCTATCGGTATTATTAAATTTTCTGCCAATTGAACCCGAAGCCATTTCCAATTGTGACACAAAACCAGCGGTAGTTGTTCCAAAAACTGGATTTTTATAAATACCTAATGGATTTATCGGCAAATTATTCATCGCAACAGCACCAATTTTTTGATTGTATGCTTTAATAGAAGCATTTTCATATCTATCAAACAGATAGTGGTCATTGTCACCACCAACGATGTTAGTTCCAATTTCGTTAAAATCTTTATCGCAAGAAATCATCATTGCGAAAATAGTAAAACTAAAAAATCTAAGTAAATAAGATTTAAAATTCATCTTTAATTTATATATAAATATTTATGAAAGCATTTTTTTGTAAAATTCAGTATATGCATTTGCAAACTGTTCTTTCGGGGCGAAAGGTAAAAAAGGTTTATCCGAAGATTCAATAAAATTTGTTAAACTTGACGAAATACTCGATGAAGCGACAATTACTGCATCAGAATTATTGATGGCACTCTTTATAATGTTCTCATAAGTAGGGGTTTCAAGTTCTTTTATCGCTTCTAATGGAATATTGTCAAAAGCAATCTTGTTAATCATTTCGTTGTTTAAGGTCCCATCAAAAGACTGACCATATACAGAAATTACAATTTTAGTATCCGAAAACAAAGCTTCGTCTTTGTAAAAATGTTTTAAATAAACCGGCAAAACGCTTGCCATCCAACCGTGAACATGAATAATATCTGGTACCCAGTTTAGTTTTTTAACGGTTTCTATAACACCTTTTGCAAAGAAAATGGCTCTTTCATCATTATCGGGATACATGCTGCCTTCTTCGTCTGTAAATGTAGCTTTTCTTTTAAAATACTCATCATTATCAATAAAATAAACCTGAATTCTTTCTTTGGGTATTGATGCTACTTTAATAATCAAAGGCATGTCTAAATCATTTACCACTAAATTCATCCCAGACAAACGAATAACCTCATGCAATTGATGCCTTCTTTCGTTAATATTGCCATATCTAGGCATAAAAATTCTTATCTGTCCTCCTTGATCGTTAATCATTTTTGGAACATCATAAGACATTAAAGAAACTTCACTTTCTGCCAAATAAGGCACTACCTCAGATGATACATATAATATCCTCTTGTCTTCCATATTTTACTTTTCTTTATTTATTGGCGTTAAAAAACATGCAAAAGTACAAAAAATTGCGCAGTTATATATGAAAATAGTAAGTTTGCACCCTAACTAAAGATAATTGATGAAAATTTTCGTAACTCAAAATGAGCTGAGTAATCATCTTATACCATTTTACAATGATAAATCAACAATTGGTTTTGTGCCTACAATGGGTGCTTTACATCAAGGTCACTTGTCATTGTTGGAAACAGCAAAACAAGAAAATTCTTTAGTGATTATAAGTATTTTTGTCAATCCAACACAGTTTAACAATCCTGAAGATTTAAAAAAATACCCGAGAACGTTACAGTCTGATGTTGAAAAAATAAAAAAAATCTCAACCGATATAATTGTTTATGCTCCGACGGTTGAAGACATTTATAAAGGGAAAACAGTTTCAGAACATTTTAATTTTGATGGTTTAGAAAACCAAATGGAAGGCAAATATCGAACAGGACATTTTGACGGTGTTGGAACAATCGTTAAAGAATTATTTAAGATTGTAAAACCTACTAATGCCTATTTTGGAGAAAAAGATTTTCAACAATTGCAAATCATCCGAAAATTGACTTCAAAATATAAAATTCCAGTAAACATAATTGGTTGCCCAATATTAAGAGAAACAAACGGACTTGCAATGAGTTCTAGAAATGAGAGACTATCATCAATTGAGCGAAAAGAAGCCTCTATTATTTATAAAACGCTATTAGAAGCAAAAACGCTCTTTAAAACTAAGAGTGCCAAGGAAGTTATGAATTGGGTTGCCTCTGTATTTAATGAGAATAAAAAATTTGAGCTTGAATATTTTGAAATTGCTGATGAAGACCAATTGCTTCCTTGTAATAGAAAAAACAAATCAAAAAAATATCGTGCTTTTATAGCCGTGTTCGTAAACAATATCAGATTAATCGATACTATTTCATTAAATTAATTATTTTTGCCCCATGCAAATTGAAGTTGTAAAATCAAAAATTCACCGCGTAAAAGTTACCGGAGCCGATTTAAACTATATCGGAAGTATCACTATTGACGAAGCTCTAATGGATGCTTCAAATCTCATTGAAGGCGAGAAAGTGACTATTGTTAATATTAATAATGGGGAACGTTTTGAAACCTATGTTATCAAAGGAAATAAAAACTCAGGTGAAATCACACTAAATGGTCCAGCTGCTAGACGCGTTCAAAAAGGAGATGTCATCATTATAATTTCCTATGCCTTAATGGAATTTGAAAAAGCAAAAACCTTTAAACCATGGTTGGTATTCCCTAATGAAGAAGACAATTCATTAACTTAGTCTTGAAAAATAAAATTCGGAAATGGCTGTCTATTTTAGTTCCTCTTTTTATTGGAATTGGAATCATTTATTATCAATTTTCAACATTAACTTTAGAGGAAATTGATAAAATAAAAATCAGTTTCCAAAAAGCAAATTATTATTATATTTTTTTATCCCTAATTATTGCTTGTGTTGGCTATTGGTCTAGAGCCTATCGTTGGAAATATTCATTACACCATTTAGGATATCAAACGAAATTTTACAATAATTTTTTTACCGTTTCTGTATCCTATTTAGTCAATTTAACTGTTCCCCGCTCGGGTGAAGTTTCTCGTGCAGCTTTACTAAAAAAATATGAGAACATTCCTTTTGACAAAGCTTTTGGAACTATAGTTGCCGAAAGAATAGTTGATTTGGCTATCTTTTTCCTGTTTGTTTTTATTGGTTTTTTATTGCAATTTGATAAATTAAATAGATTTTTAATTGATAAAAATGTATCCCTAAAAACCATTGGGATTTTTTCTACAGTTGGTTTGGTTTTATTCATATTTTTTATTCTAATTTGGATATACGCAGAGTGGAAAATTATAAAAAAATTAAAAAAGAGATTAGCTGGCTTAACCGAAGGAATGACAACTATTTTTAAAATGAAAGATAAATGGAAATATCTTTTTCATTCTTTTTTTATATGGTTTTCCTACTTATCGATGTTTTATGTTTCAATTTTTGCATTGCCAGAAACTTCAAATATTAGTTTTGATATCGTTATTATGGGATTTATTTTTGGCAGTTTAGCTATTGGTTTTTCTAATGGTGGATTAGGAGCTTATCCTTTTTCAATAGCATTAGTCCTATCGTTATACGGAATATCTACAGAATCCGGTACTGCATTTGGATGGTTGGTATGGACTTCACAAACACTGCTAACTATAGTCCTTGGTTTAGTTTCTTATTTATTATTGCCAATTTTAAATAAAAATAAATAAATTAGTATCTTGCTAACTATTTTAGCAAAGCTAATTATTGACCTAAACCAATCTTTATGAAAAAAATACTTTTTTTAGTAATAATCGCTTTTTCAGCAACTTCTTTTTCTCAAAAAAAAATTACTGACACTATTTTTTCAAAAAAACTAAACGAGAAAAGAGAAATTTTTATAAGTCTTCCACCTTCTTATGAAAAAAACAAATCTCAAAAATACCCAATATTAGTGCTTTTGGATGGCGATTTTCTTTTTAGTGCCTTTAATGGTGCTTTGAGTTATGGCTACTATTGGGATGATTTACCAGAGGTAATTATAGTTGGCATCAATCAAAACAATACTCGAGAAGCTGACTGCGCTGTTAATGCTGAAACGGGGCTGCCCGAAGAAAAAGGAACCCAGTTTTTTGAATTTATTGGCATGGAACTAATCCCACAAATTGAAAAAAACTATAGAGTCGCACCTTTTAGAATTGTTTCGGGCTTAGACGTTACTGCTGGTTTTTTAAATTTATATCTTTACAAAGACCAACCTATTTTTAACGCTTATATTTCTTTTAGTCCAGAATTGCCTTTCGAAATGGAAAAAAACCTTCCACAACGATTAGCTACCATTCAACAACCTATTTTCTACTATCATTGTACTGCTGATGGTGATTTAAAGAAAATGAGAACTCGAATTTTGACAATGGACGAAGAAATAAAAAAAATCAATAAACCAACTCTAAATTATAAATTTGAAGACTTTAAAGATGCTTCTCACTATTCTGTTGTTTTACATGCAATCCCAAGTGCTTTGTATCAAATATTCTCTGTCTATCAACCTATTTCAATGACGGAGTTTCAAGAAAAAATTGTCAAATTACCTTCAGGATATGCTGAATATTTGAAACAAAAATATGAATTATTAGAAAAATCATTAGGACTAAAACTTCAAATAAGATTGAATGATTTCAGAGCAATTGAAGCTGCCATTTTAAAAAATAATGCGTTAAACGAATTTGACGAACTAGCACAATTAGCTGAAAAAAACTATCCAAAATCGATGTTGGCCGATTACCACATGGGAATGATGTATGAGAAAAAAGGTGATTATGCCAAAGCTTCTAAAACCTATTTAAGAGCATTTCAGAGAGAAGAAATTGGCGATTTGACCAAAGACATGATGTATGAAAAATCAGAAGAAATGAAGCGTCTTTCTCCTAAAAAAGGCAAAAAAGGTGAAGTAATTGAAGAAACTCCTGTTGAAGAAAACCCAACGGAAGCACCAACTGAAACTCCGACGGAAGAGAAAAAACCAGAATAATGGCGAAATTAAAAACGACCTTTTTTTGCCAAAATTGTGGGACTCAATATGCAAAATGGCAAGGCCAATGCAACTCGTGTAAAGAATGGAATACCATTGCCGAAGAAATTATTCAAAAAGAAGAAAAATCCAGTTGGAAACCTCCAACTTCTGAAACCAAACGCGTTTCAAAACCATTAAAAATTAAAGAAATCGATTCTACTCATGAAGTTAGAATGGATACTACTGATGGAGAATTGAATAGAGTGCTTGGTGGTGGAATCGTACCAGGTTCTTTAATCCTTCTTGGTGGCGAACCTGGTATTGGAAAAAGCACTTTGTTGCTACAAATTTCGTTAAAACTACCTTATAAAACCTTATACGTTTCGGGCGAAGAAAGTCAGAAACAAATTAAAATGCGCGCAGAACGTATTACTCCCGAAAGTGACACCTGCTACATTTTAACCGAAACCAAAACGCAAAATATTTTTCGACACATACTTGAAATCGAACCTGATATTGTCATTATCGATTCCATTCAAACCTTGCACACGGATTATATAGAATCAACCGCCGGAAGTATTTCTCAAATTAGAGAAACTACCGCAGAGCTGATAAAATTTGCCAAAGAAACCAACATTCCTGTCATTCTAATTGGTCATATAACCAAAGATGGAAACATTGCAGGACCAAAAATTTTGGAACACATGGTCGATACCGTTTTACAGTTTGAAGGCGATAGAAATCATGTATATAGAATTCTTCGTTCGCTTAAAAACCGTTTTGGTTCTACTGCCGAATTGGGAATTTATGAAATGCAGGGTTCTGGTCTGCGAGAAGTTTCCAATCCATCCGAAATATTAATTTCACATCGAGAAGAAGAACTTTCGGGAACAGCAATTGCCTCAACTTTGGAAGGAATGCGACCATTGATGATAGAAATTCAAGCTTTAGTTTCTTCAGCAGTTTATGGAACTCCGCAACGAAGCACAACGGGTTATAACGCCAAACGATTGAACATGATTTTGGCTGTATTAGAAAAACGTGCTGGTTTTCGATTGGGAACAAAAGATGTTTTCTTAAATGTAACTGGTGGAATTTCGGTGGATGATCCAGCCATAGATTTAGCCGTTGTAGCAGCCATTCTTTCTTCTAATGAAGATATTGCAGTTGGTAAAGATGTTTGTTTTGCTGGTGAAGTTGGTCTTTCAGGCGAAATTCGTCCTGTAAACCGTGTAGAACAACGCATTCAAGAAGCCGAAAAATTAGGTTTTTCAACAATTTTTATATCCAAATACAACAAAATTTCTACCAAGTTTCCCGGAATTAAGGTAATTTTAGTTTCCAAAATTGAAGAAGTTGTGGAGCAATTGTTTGGATAAATTTAATTTTTTAAATACTAAAACCCCACAAAATTCGTTATAACTCTAAACCTATAATTATGAAAACAGCAATAACTTTTTTGATGTTAGTTACCCTAATTTCTTGTACTGATAAAAATAATTTTAAACAATTTGAGGAATTGCCAGAAAGTCATCAATGGGAAAAGAATGCCAAAAAAACTTTTGAGTTTGGGATTGACGATGAAACTAAAACATATTCCATTTCTTTTTTATTTAGTCATATTTATGGCTTTCAATTCAACACTATTCCTATAAGCTTTCTTCTTGAAAATCCAGATGGAACTACCGAAACTATTAATAAAGCTATTGTAATCAAAGAAAAAAACGGAAAAGATATTGGCGATTGTGTTGGCGATGTTTGTGATTTGAAAACTATACTTAAAGAAAACACTAAACTTCAAAAAGGAAATTATAAAATCACCATTTCAAATAATTTTAACGGTCCATATTTGCCAAATGTAATTGGAATTGGAATCCAAGTTGAAAAACAAAAATGAAATCTAAAAAACAAAAAATAATACTATTTCTAAAAATTGCAGCTAGCGTTTTTGTACTTGGTTTGATTTTATTATTTACTTTTAGAAGTGCCGTTTTAGAAAAAATAATAACCCGTGTTAGCACAAAATTAGAAAATGACTACCAATGCGATTTTACGGTTAAAAAAGCTGCTTTTGACGGACTAAATTCTTTACATTTTGAAAACATTTCTTTAGTGCCCAAAAATCAAGATACATTGGTTTATATTGAAAAACTAAATACTAAAATAAATATTTGGAAATTAATAGTCGGCGATGTTCAACTCGGAAAATTAGAAGTCAACAATGGGTTTATACAATTAGTAAAGAATAAAAAAGGTCGTAATTTTGAAGCTTTTCTAAAAACTAAAAAAGACACACTTTCGGATAGTAACAGTAATTATGGCAAAGTAGTAAATCGCATTTTATCCCAACTTTTAGATTTAATTCCAACCGATTTACAGGTAAAAAGTTTTGATTTAAAATTTGATGACAATGGAAACAAAGCAGTTTTTGATTGTACCAAAATGGTCTTGCATGACAAGAAATTTACGTCCACCATTGTAGTAAAATCAGATTTAAAAGAACAACTTTGGAACGTTTCGGGTTTTGCCAATCCGCGTGATAGAAAAACAGATTTAATCCTTTCTACTTCTGAAAACGACACTATAAAAATTCCTTTTATAAACAAAAAATTTAATCTCAAAACAGGTTTCAAAAGCATTCATTTTATTTTAGATGAAATGGATTTGTCACATGGAAACCTTCATTTAAAAGGAATTGCATCCGTTCAAAACCTACTTATTAATCATCCTAAAATATCTAAAAAAGATGTTTTGGTAAGGAATGCTAGAATGGAATATCATTTTGTTTTTGGTGAACGATTTGTAGCAGTTGATAGCACTTCTAAAATTCAAATAAACAAAATCATTTTAAAGCCTTATTTGTCTTATGAAAATGATAAGGACAAAACCTATTCATTGCAATTGAAAATACCAAAAATCAAAGCGCAAGATTTTATTGAATCATTGCCCAATGGTTTGTTTAGTCATCTTGAAGGAATGAAAGCTGTTGGGAATTTTGATTATAAACTAAATTTTAAATACAACAATCATCATCCAGATAAATTGATTTTTGAAAGTAATTTAAAACCAGATAAATTAAAAATCTCACAATTTGGTGAAGCCAATTTGAATAAAATTAATGATGAATTTGTCTATCGCGCTATTGAAAAGGGAATTCCGCAGCGACCAATTATAGTTGGACATGCTAATCCTTTTTATACACCATTACATGAAATTTCTCCCTATCTTCAAAAATGTGTTTTGACAAGCGAAGATCCATCGTTCCTGCAACATCGTGGATTTATAAATGATGCTTTCAAACAATCGATTGCAAAAAATATCAGAACCAAGAAATTTTCTCGTGGTGCTAGTACAATTAGCATGCAGTTGGTAAAAAATGTGTTCTTAACAAGAGAAAAAACATTATCGAGAAAGCTTGAAGAAATCATGTTGGTTTACATACTCGAAAATCAAAGGATAACCTCTAAAGAACGAATGCTGGAAGTGTATTTTAATGTAATTGAATTTGGACCAAATGTATATGGTATTGGCGAAGCAGCTACTTTTTATTTTCAAAAACAACCCAAAGAGTTAACCTTAAACGAATGTTTGTTTCTTGCCACAATTATTCCAAGACCAAAAGGGTTTATGTACAAATTTGACGGAAATCAATCTTTAAAAATATCGTCAAAACAAGAAAATAAATTTTTAACCAACGTGATGTTGCGAAGAAAAGTTTTAGAACCAAATGACACCATTGGGCAACATCTTCCTTTAAAAATAAGTGGTCAAGCACAGTTTTTTCTAAAAAACAATGCTTTTTCCAAAACAGAAATTGATAGTACTTCAAGTGATGAATTTGATTTTTAAATACCCGATGTTAACCTTTTTATTCTTAACTTTACAAAAAACATTTTTGTTATGAAAAAAATTTTACTTTCACTTTTACTACTCTTTTCTTTTTTTATTAACGCACAAACTGTTGCCATACAGTCTTTTGCAACTGGATTTTCGTCTGCAGTTGCAATTGTTCATCCACCAAACGATTCTCGACTTTTTGTGGTTCAAAAAACAGGTGCTATTCGAATTTTAAACACCAACGGAACCATCAATACAACTCCTTTTTTAACCATTACTGGGTTGACTAGCGGAAGTGAACAAGGATTATTGGGCTTGGCTTTTCATCCAAATTATGCTTCTAACGGTCAGTTTTTTGTGAATTATACTAATTCTTCTGGTGATACTGTTATTGCAAAATATACTGTTTCATCAAATCCTGATGTTGCAAATACTACTAGCACAACTCTTTTAACGATAGACCAACCTTTTTCTAATCACAATGGTGGAAGCTTGGTATTTGGTTCTGATGGTTACTTGTATATAGGAATGGGCGATGGTGGTAGTGGAAATGATCCAAATGGATATGCTCAAAACTTAACGGTTGACAGTTCCAATCCAAGTCGTATTTTCTTGGGCAAAATACTTCGATTAGATGTAGATTCCGCTAGTCCTTATGGAATTCCAGCTACAAATCCTTTCGTTGGTCAAGCGGGTAAAGAAGAAATTTGGGCATATGGTATTCGTAATCCTTGGAAATTTAATTTTAATCGTTTGAATGGCGATTTGTGGATAGCCGACGTAGGTCAAGATGCTGTGGAAGAGATAGATAAAGTTTCTAATCCGTTACCCAATACTGGTTTAAACTTTGGGTGGAGATGTTATGAAGGAACAAGTAGTAATATTACGGGAGGTTGTCCTGCTTTTTCTAGTACTGTTGCACCATTTACTCAATACAATCAAACAACCGCCAGATGCTCTATAACAGGCGGTTATTTTTATACTGGTTCAATGTATCCTAATTTTGCTAACAAATATTTCTTTGCTGATTATTGTTCAGGTGAAATAGGTTTAGTTAGTTCAACTGGCTCAATAACTTGGGCACTAGATACTCCAAGTGTAATCACTTCTTTTGGTGAAGATGTAAATGGCGAGTTGTACATTACAAACGGAAGTACTGTTTCTAAAATCATAGACACTTCTTTGAGTAATACCAATTTTGACAAAAACACAATACGTGTTTATCCAAATCCAGCAAAAACTCAAATTACAATTGACAACTCATCAAATACAACATTTAATGCTATTCAACTTATAGACATTACTGGAAAGATTTTATATGCAGAAAATAATTTAAATGCAACTAGCAAAACAATCAATACTTCACACTTTACTGCTGGATTATATATTGTAGTGGCAGAAGATTTGAATGGAAATCAATTTAAATCAAAAGTTATTATAGAATAAAAAAACTAAAAATCATATTTGGTATTATGGTGCAGGATTCGGATATAATTCTTGAATCTTGTTAATTTCATTGATGACATTTAAAGAGAGTTTAATCTCAAAAGAATCAATATTTTCTTTTAATTGCTCCATGGTTGTGGCACCGATTATGGTCGAAGTTACAAACTGTTGTTGATTTACAAAAGCCAACGCCATTTGCGTAAGTGTCATTCCATTTCGCTCGGCAATAGTTTTATAAAATTGAGTTGCTTTAAAACAATTGTCATTCGTATATCGAGTGAAATTTGGAAACAAGCCAAGTCTCGAATTCGATTGAATGCCTTTCAAATGTTTACCCGTCAAAAAACTAAAAGCCAAAGGTGAATAGCCTAATAAGCCTATGTTTTCGCGCATACCTATTTCTGACAATCCAATTTCATATATTCTATTCAATAACGAATAGGGATTTTGAATGGTTATAATTCTTGGTAAATTATATTTTTCGCTTTCTGAAATATATTTCATTATACCATAAGGATTTTCATTTGAAACACCAATATTCTTGATTTTTCCATCTTTAATCAGTCCGTCAAAAATAGTAAGCACCTCTAAAAAATTATAACGCCATTCTTTATCTATAGTAGCAACACCTCTTTGCCCAAACATATTCATAACCCTTTCTGGCCAATGCATTTGGTATAAATCAATGTAATCTGTTTGAAGATTTTTTAAACTTTTATCTACCGCTTGAAGAATACTTTTCTTTGAAAAATCTAAAGGTTGTCTTATATAATCCATCCCTCTATTTGGGCCAGCGATTTTGGTTGCAAGAACAATTTTTTCACGATAATTTGTTTTTTTTAACCAAGTTCCAATATACTTTTCGGTTGCACCCAAAGTTTGTTTTCTTGCTGCAATGGGATACATTTCGGCAGTGTCAATAAAATTAATACCTCTTTCGATAGCATAATCTAATTGTGAATGCGCTTCGTTTTCAGTGTTTTGCTCACCAAAAGTCATGGTGCCAAGACAAACTTTACTAATTTTTATATCGGTATTGGGTAATTTGGTGTAGATCATTAGTAGTTCTTAGGGATTGCAAATATAATTATGATTAAAAAACTTTTATACAAATCAAGGCAAAATATTTATTAAACTTTGTTGCCTTGTACTGATTATTTATACTAGTTATTTAGTCAATTACCCCATTTGGATGCTTTGTTACCCCTTCTGAAAATTCTGTAACCCCTTCTGGACATTCCATAACCCCTTCTGGGTGTTTCAAAACCCCATCAGGATGCTTTATTACCCCAATTGGATACTCCATTACCTTTTTTGGATGCTTCAAAACCCTAACTGGATGGTTTATTACCCCAATTGGATATTTCATTACCCCATGTGGATGCTTCAAAACCCTATATAGAATATACATTAATGAGATTTACAAAAACAAGAGGTTTCATTTATTGGTATCAGAAGTAGCAAGAAATATATACTTAAGCATATCCGCTTTCAGGTTCTAAAAGATATACCGCAAATTATTCACCGTTTTAAAGTCTTTTTTAATTGCAAAATTATGGTTTTATGAGGTTTTTCAAATCTGGCAGACTTACGTTTGCAAACCAAACCTATGATCTTTCAACCCCTAGTGGCTTAGTTTTGTTTCTGTTTATAAGACTATTTAGTGATTGACTGCATTTTGAATTAAACAGTGTCTTTTTCATCAAAATGCATGGATTTATACTCTAGTTGAAGTGTTTTACAGAGTTGCATCAACATAGAAACGGTTAACTCTGTTGTTCCGTTTTCAATTTTGTTGTAACTGCTTTGGGTGATGTTTAATTGACTTGAAACGTAGTGTTGCGAATAGCCCAACTCGTTTCTTCTTTTTTTGATTTTAATTAAAATTTTCTCGACCATATACCATAGAATTAATGTTTTAAGTTGATAGCGTTTGTTTGAGACTTAACTAATACTTGTGGTTTTGTGGTTTTCAAATATAGCAAAAAAAAAAAAAATGTCTTACAAAAAAAATGAAAATATTTTATTCTCTTAGAGAATAATTTTGTGCTACTTTTATTAGACTGGTTTGGAAATAATTAATGAATTTTACAAAAGAAAAAATTTCTGCAGAATGTGTTTTGTTATTTATTGAAAAATTATATATAAATTTAAAACATTAAACAAATGAAAAAATTATTTTTTAGTGCCGTGGCACTAGTAGCATTTAGTAGTGTTTCTTTTGGGAATACTATTGAAATTAATGAGCAATTAAACCAAAATAAAGCTGCTTTAATCAACACCGATTCAGACACACCTTAGTACTGATACTTGGGTTATTGACATGAAAATATATCAAAAATGGGGATATACGTTTGAAGAAGCTCTTGAGTTTGCAGATGCAGACTGGGACATTTGTATGGATGAATTGTATGTTGACTAACTAAAATAATTTTCTGCCAATTATTAAATTGGAAGAAAATTCAAACTAATTATGAAAAAAATCTTCTTTTTGACAATATTACTTGCTTCCTTTAATTTACATTCCCAAAGCAAATCAGGAAAAGCCATATATTCTGTAAAAATTCAAAGTGATAGTTTATTAAAAAAAACTATGTCATTTCGCTTACGCGAAAAATATGAGAGAGCGGAAAATGAAATTAAAAATTTAAAACTCAAATTAATTTTTAATGATACTATATCTTGGTTCTCAGAGGAAAAAAACACCAATGTTGATCCATTTGCTTTAAAAATAGCCGATTGTGAAAAAACATTCTTTACTGACTTACTTTCAAATCAAGTATTATTTACAGTTTCTGAAAGAAAAGGGATTTTTAGCAAAAATGAATTTTTAGTTCAAAAAACAATAGAAAATAACTGGATTTTTACTAACGAAGTAAAATTTATTCAAAATTTTAAATGTTACAAAGCCTATCAAGAAATTTCAATAAAAAATGATGAAGGAACATTTTACAGAACCATAATAGCATGGTATTGTCCTGAAATACCTTTTACTTTTGGTCCAAAAGGATATTGTGATTTACCGGGATTAATACTTGAACTTCATGATAAAAACACGGTATTTGGTTTAACAGAATTATCAATATACAATAATTCTTTAAATATAGATTTACCAAAAAAAGGTGAAAAGCTTGATTATGATAAATATTTAGAAATTTTAAAAGAAAGAGTTATGAAAAGAATGGAATTAAGCGAAAATTAATTTTTTTATTAGTGAAATCAACCCTGTTTTTTCTCCTCTTAACCTCATTTTCCTTCTCCCAAACCAAAACCATAACGGGAGTAGTTTCGGATACCATTAACAATCCGTTGGAAAGTGCTAATATCATCGCCTTACCCAAAAGCGAGAAAGGAAGTTTGAAATTTGCCATTGCTGATAACAAAGGTCGGTTTCGGTTGGAGTTGGACGAAAATATTCCTTATGAAATTACGGCATCGTATATTGGATATAAAGAACAGGTTTTGGTTCTTGAAGCCAACAGGTACTATCTTAAAAAACAAATTTTCTTGACATTATTTTTGCTAAATTTGCATTAGCAAAGAGGAAGCCTA
>JAIUNZ010000006.1 GCA_020161455.1 Bacteroidota bacterium | reverse complement strand
GTGGTTGGTAAAGCCGATAACGTAGCACCTGCGCAAATAGGGCTTACAGCAGTAAACGTTGGCGTTATATTAGGATTCACTGTAATTGTTAGTGTTGTGCTTGTAGCGCACTGACCGACAGCAGGCGTAAAAGAATACGTGGTAGTTTGTGTATTATCTAAAGCTGGTGACCAAGTTCCTGTAATGGAATTATTAGAGGTGGTTGGTAAAGCCGATAACGTAGCACCTGAACAGATTGGATTTACAGCAGTAAATGTTGGCGTTATATTAGGATTCACTATAATAATTGCACTACCACTCATAGTAGAAGAGCAACCACCAACAGTTTTTGTTGCGACTACTGTATAGGTTCCTGCAACAGTTTGATTTCCAAAACTAATTGAATTTCCTGTTCCACTTATAGCAGTTCCCACATTAGTGGAACCATTTTTTAGTTGATAGGTTACCCCAATTTCTGAGTTTGAGACTAAAATAACGTGACCAACACCGCCAGCACAATAAGCACCACCTCCATTTACATTATAAACTGTTGGGTTGACACAAGGGTTTTGAAATTCATAAGCTCCTAAATCAGGTTGACTATCTCTAGTGTTTCCAATGATATCTGTATTTGGTACACCCAATCCAGTTGCTCCGATATTTTTAGCTGGGCTAGTAGCTTGAAGTGCGAGCCCATCATCAGTTGTAGCCCACTGATTGTCTAGTCCATCACCATCCGCTGCATTCACAAAAAGTGGATTGCTATTCAAACAGCTAACCAGAACTGCATTTGTTATAGCTAGTGGACTTCCCACAGCATCTCTAATAATACAGTTTTGAAAAGTAGGCTGAAAACCAATCCTATTATCTTGACTATAAATCTCATTTCTACCGGCTACGCCACTCACGGTTGGCGTATTATTCCAAAACAGACAGTTTTTAAAAGTTGCTTTAGAAAAACCTTGATACGCTGTTCCAGCATAAGGAGAACTATTGCTTACAAAACTACAATTTGTTATTGTTGAAGTATTTGCCTCTGCTCCTCCAAAAAATAAAGTTCCACCATTTTGAGCTGAATTATTATAAAATACAGTATTTACAATATTGGCTGTTCCTGTTAAGTTTATCGCTCCTCCTCTTGAGGAATCTAAAAACCCAGAGCCACTCGTATTATTTGAAAACACGCAACTAACTATAGAACAACTTCCATTTATTATACACATACCAGCACCAAAAGCCCCAAAACTAGCACCTCCAATAAGAAACGAATTACTATCTATTAGACAATTGGTGAAAGTGGAAGAAGAATTATAATTAACAACACCTGCACCCAAAGCATCGTCATCAGTATTCGTACAATCAGCACTATTAAGAGTAATGGTACAGTTAGTAAAACTTGTATCTGAAAACATATTGTAAACACCACCAGCATAGTGACGATTTAAAACTTGTGTATTTACAGTAATACTAGACCCCCCAGGTGCAGTTGCATAACCTTTAGTTATCACTACCCCATCAAGAACTGTTGCACTGGTTAAATTCACACTAATAACAACATGATATGCATTATCTGAAAGCGAGTTTAATGTACCCAAATCTCCACTTAAAGTCGTAACATTTGTTGTCCAGTTTCTCTGGCTTAACAAGGTTTCTGTTCCGGCAAAACCACCATATATTTTCACACCATTTTTAAGTGTAAATGTTTTGTCTCTGCTATTGGATGGGTTAGGATTTCCAAAAGGATCTTCTGTTGGTAAATAGGTGCCAGACTTAACCCAAATTGCATCACCATTTGAAGCAATGCCAATTGCTGCTTGAAGATCTTTTTTTGCTGTGGACCATGAAGTGCCAACGCCATTGTTATTTGTCTTTGAGGAGTCCACATAATAAGTGGTTTGCGAGATAGTCTTGTTAACAAATAAAATGACAAGACAAATCATAAGGTGCATTATTCTCTTTGTTCTCATGTTTTTTTAGTGTGTAGTTTTATGTTATTTTTTTTAGTTTACAACAAGGAATAGAATTGATAAAATAGGCTATTGGTCAAAAATTCTTCTATGGTAATTAATTTGCCCTAGATGATAATTTAAGTGACTTAATGTATGAACAAGCATAAATTCTATCGATTCATTTTCTTCAAATTTTAATAGTGGGTAAGCGTCAGTCAGAGACTCGTTGGTTATCATGTTAAATGATCGTTCAATAATTTCTTGAGTTTCATTAATTTTTTGAAATAAATCATGTCTTGAAATGTCCATCAAAACAAACTCTTGATCTCTATTTCGTTGATAATCGGTTTTGCCCAAAACATGTCCTATAAAATGATTTAAATTTCCAATCAAATGAAGGCATAAGGTACCTGCGGAATTAGGTATATGTTCATTTCTAAACCACAAATGATTTTCATGCCTATAAAGGTTTAGTTCATTTTTTAGTTTTTCTAAATCGTTTTTATAACGTTTACTATAATATTCAATAAGCATGCTAAGTTGTTTTTACATTTACACCAACAATCAATAACCACAAACAAATTCCTATTTCACTAAGACTTGCAGGTAATTGTAAATAAGATGCTATACCTATTTCTGAATAATTTGATACAAGGGTGTTTCCAAAAAAATTGATCAGATAACCAAAGCATCCCAGCATTAATAGTATTCCTAAAAACTTCGGTAGAAAACCTGATTTAAATACTAAATATCCAAATGGAAACAACCAAAGTCCTGAAAATATATGAACAATTCGCATACCATTTTCGTATTGGTCGAGATACAACATAACCATTGATTTGATTTGTTCGGTTGAGTAACCATTTAGGTAGTTAGAACTACTGACAATTGAAAGTATGGTAAATTGATTTTGAACATTTATGAAATATATGGGTACACTAATAATTGCTAAAATCACCATAAGTTTTGCATAATTATCATTGACGGGTTTGAGTAGTTTGTACAAAACTAGTGGCAGGAAAAGAAAGAAAGTATAACAGATCAATCCACTAACAATTCCAATGCGGAAAAGTGTTTGATTGCTTACTATATTGTTAAATGTAGCTGTTGCATTATCCCAAACAATTAAGCTTTTTGGAACATACATTAAACTAAATATTCCAGTAATCACAACCCCTAAATAGAGTAATCCTGCTATTCTTGCTGTTTTTCTTTTTGAGTTCATTTTAATTTAAGGTTTATGATTAATTTCTTTTTTGTGTGGGCCATTTAAATGCATTCCATACTATAATTGCTGTAATGCTACTTTCTAGAATGGCGTAAAAAACATAGAAAGCCCTCCAAGCCGAAGATTGAATAGAAGTAACAGCAATTAATAGCATCATTAGCGTGAAGAAAATTCCAAAAATAAGGTTTAGAATCCTACTCATTTTAGGTTTTAATACAAAAGATAGGACAATCATAAAAGCAGGTATAGCTAATAATAAAGCTGCGAAAAATAACTTCATAGGACTATCCAACAAATTATTACCATCTACTAATCCTTGTGTTTTTTGAGGCACATATAATTCAAAATAGTCACCGTATAAATATATAAATGTAACAGATGTCCATAGTAATGAAAGTTTAATTTTGACATTTATTTTGAAATCTTCTAAGTGGTTTGTGTTTGTTGAATTCATTGTTTATTAAGTTTAATTAGTAGCTGATGTGATGAATGCTTTTTGATTAAAGTTTTTCTATTTTCAGCATATTCACCCCAATAAATAAGATCCAAATTACCAATCCTACGGTAAAAGTTCTAAAACCTAAAAGACTCGTGAAATTGAATTTTAATAAAACACCTATAAGGCCAAAAGAAATAATTATTAAACCAAAATACCCTAACCCTTTTGATATTTGATTTGTTTTAATAATTAAAATTGACCAAATACATACGCAAAGGGAAGTTGCAGTGATAAAAATTAACGCCATAGGGATATTTATGAATTTTCCATAATCAATAATTTTTTTGATAGTCGCTATGTCATTTTCGTCCTTTACATAATTAGAGGCAAAGTAGGGTAATGTAAATCCATTTATTGTAGCCGCTATCATTGCGGCGAATAATCCAAATGAGAAAATAATAAAAGCTAATATTGAAATCTTACTTTTAGTTTTTAATAATTGAGATAAACCCCAAAATCCAAAACTAATAAATGGCAGACAAAATATTGCAATTGAATGGGAAAATACTAGGCTACTTTTTAACTTAACAATATGTTCAACACTTCCTCCAACGGGATGAATAATCATAGTTGTAGTTGCTAACAATGAACCAAATAACAGGCATACTCCTGATGTTTTTTTAAATTCTTTGTCAATGTTCAAGATTGTTAAATTTTCCATTTATTAATTTTTAAGTTTGTATTCTTCAATAACATTCCATCTTTCACCATGAGTTTGTTCGATTAAACTAATTTTTTCAAACTTTAATTTATTTGGCAGTTTATACCTTTTTATGATTTCAAATATTTCATTTGTACAAATGGAGTTTCTTGGGTGCATTAATGTTATATGCGGTTCTTGATTCCTCGGATATTCTTTTATTTGGCTAAAAATTTTGCTTCTTAAACTTTGAAACTCTAAGTGATTTCCAATTGAAGGAATTAAAATACCTTTATCATTTGAAAATCTGATAGGTTTTCCAAATTCTAAAAAAAAATGAGTTAAAATTTAATTTTTCTAAATTTAATTGTATTTTCTCTAATTGAATAAGTTTATCCTCTCGGCTACTGTAATTTGATTTTTTATCAGTTTATATTGTTTCTCAATTATTAAACTTTCATTTTCATCAATAAAAAGAGAGTGTTGTTTTCTGCTTTTTTTATCATACATTTTATTTAGAAAGTTTAAAAGGTAATTTACAAACTAGTTTTAATAAAAAAGTGTTTAATTTGAATATTTTTTATAGTTTGAAATTAATATTACTTTAATTGAATATTATTACTCCTTTCGAACAAGTCGTGTGGCTTTTCCTTAATTTTATTGTTAAGCAAAATGCCTGCTAGAACAATAATTAAATGGAAGAATAATGATTGATGTTTTGAGTGCTTTTTGTATATCTTTTTTTAATGTTTTTTTAATTTATTACATGCTTTGTTATGAATGACTTGAACCTATTACAAAGTCTTCTTTAATTTTACTTTTACCTTTTCGCCTTCTTTTTTAACTGTAACAATTTCTTGCACATTAGCAGCGCCTAACGAAGAATATGCAAATACACTAGAATAAACATTACTTCCAACGTAGTTTCCTCCAATGTAAACATCAGAAACCCCAGTTACTTCACTACGTAAACTTGTATGTTGATATTTAAAAGAGGTGCTCAAAAAGTAGTCTCCAGGTAATAAATTAGTGAATTCAAAATGACCTTCATCATCATAAATAGTAGTAAATTTAAAACAGTCAAATGCTTCTTTTGGCAGTGGAATAGGTTGGGCATTTTTGATTTTATCTTGCTTTTTATTTAGTGTCATCCACTCTTTATAATAAGCTGTATATGGCATTAATACAATTGTGGTTCCTTTTGGTGCAAATTGTTTTTTGTTTATATTCAATATAGCTATTCCTTTTAAAGCACCTTCATTTTGATTGTCTCTAGCAAAGGCAACACCTTCGATAGTTGAATTTCCATCATTTACTAATTTTAATGTTTCTTCTTTATTAAAAACATTTTGAAAAGGATTAAAATCTATTTCTTTATTTTTTAATTCTATTTTGTCACCTTTAGCAGAGACAATTGAAATTAGCCAAATTTTACGTGTTTCTTTATCAATATAATATTGAAAATTATGTTTTGTACTTTCCTCAAATACGCTAACCTTCCATACTTTATGTTCACCAGTCAAATTGGATATATATAAATCAGTTTTAACTTCTTTTATTATAACATTACAAAACTTATTATTAGCATAAACAGATTCATAATCAAATACAGGTAGTACCGCTTTATAACCTGACTGTAATGGTAAACCTTTAAGAATGTATGGATAAATAGCAATGTCAAAATAGTTGCCCTTACTATTTTCATTTATTGGTGTTTTTTTACCTGTTTTATTATCTTGAAATTCGCCCGTAATGCTATTTGAAAAATTCAACGAAAGTGTTCTGTCTCCACTTCTTTCAGATTTATTACTTATTGGTTTGAAGTTGTTGGCATTTGAAATGAAATGATCTTTCCATACTATATCAGAATTTTTAAATGATAAAGAAGTTTTTATATCTATTTTTTGATTTTCAACAACAATATCTGTTTTGTAATTTCCAATTTCAATGTAAGAACCATTTTTATAAATGGCATATCCCATAGTATAACTGTTCGATTTAATCCATGATTTATCAATAGAACTATCACCTGGAACTATTTTAATCTGGCTTCTTCCTACTAAAGAATAAACAAAAAATATACTTGTTACAATTATTTTTTTCATAGTTTTTTATGATATTTAACTAGACATAATTATCTATAAAGTTTTGGTTTCTTTAAAACTTTTCTTCCCCGGTTTTTTAATAATATAATCCACTGATAACACACTTATAATTTGAACTTTCATAAAAACTATAATGCTATTTGGGTCATAATTATATGCAATTAGCTCATTTCTGTAACCCTGTTTTAGTGGCAAACCTATAATAATGTTTTGATAAGTACTGCCTATCGAAATACATCATGCTTTTGTCATTCATTTCTGAATGCGCTTCAGTTTTTTCATCCTTCCTTCCTTTATGTGTGTATTTTATAGAATCTCATACTTTATTTATATAGCTCTTTCATCATTTGATGATTCATGCAAAATTGAAAGTAGATATTTCAAATGGTATATGGAATTATATTTGAAATCTGTTTTTAAACATTTTACTACTGAATATCATTGATTGTAATTTTTTTTCAGCAGTAACTTGAATAGTGTTATTAATTCTTCCAATTTCTGTTTTCGTTGTGTCATTTGCTACATACAAAACCAAAGTATACTTTTCGTCTTGTATCTACTCTCTTTGAAAAGATTTTTTTGATTGAGTATTAACAATTATCAGCAACAGTAATGCTGCAATTGGAAGATCTTGTTTTCTAGTTTAGTAATAAATTGATTTTTAGTAAATTCTATTGTTTGATTAAACCAGTACCTATAAAATTCAGTTTTCCTGTTATCGTTATTGTTGTTGATGGTGTAGCATTAGTTTTTACATTTTCACTTTCATTTAGAACCCTTACTAATAAACTAAGTTCGTTATTGTTAATTACCAATGATTCCGTAGCGTTTTTTATTGTTGGCTTGGTCTGCTTATTAATGTTAATATTGTAGGTGTTATTGCTATTTGTGATAATTGTACCAGTATATTCCCTATCAACATTTAAATCACCAATTAGTTTAATCTTGACCTCTGATCCCTTTTTTAGTACTGTTACATTTGCATTATATATATAACCTAGTTGTGTTTGGGGATCATCTGAAACTTGAATACTCCCAGCATAGGTGCCTATACTAATATAGTCCTGTGCTGAAGAACTAGAATTATCATCTTTACTACAAGATATTATGGCAAAAGAAATTGCAAGTAGTGCGCAAAAAGTTTTTAAATTTGTTTTTTTCATAATTCTTTTTTTAATTAAGGGTTGTTTACTTTATACTCTATATTTTATATGATTATAATTTTATACTTAATATTTTTGACTCTAGGTCATCACAGTTATTTGAAGTATATTGTTTTTAAAATAATCAATTTCAATAAATATTATTTTTAATCTCGGACACAGACATACTGTTAAGAGTTTATGATATACTAATAAATCCATTTTTATTGTAATTAGTACTTGTCTAATTCATCAGACATAAAATTGTTTGCTCATTTTATTTTTCAGTTTCATAGTTGTGAATATTATTTTTTTTAATCTATCAAAAATCTTTCCTTGAAAGTGGATACTATTTTTTTGATTTTTTATAAAAAGGAAAATATAACATATTCAAATTTAATTATAAAAGCATTGGAATAAAATACCTGAAAACAGGTAAGTTGCAGTACTTGAATTTTTTTTATTGAATAGTATATTCCAGTTTCTCACGTTCACTCAATCTAAAATATCCTAACGCATAATTGTCTGGATTGTTGGGGTTTACTATATTCCCTTTTATTCTCACTGGTGGTGTCTGAAAAGGACCGCTAGGATTTGCATTATTTAAAAGAATAGTCATATAATCATAAAAAGTTTTTGAAGTGCCAAATAATGAAATAATTATTAATTCTCCTGGTTTTAGTTTATCATTAGAGTATATAGCAGACATAGTATTTCCTTGAGTGAATTCATCTGGTGAAGTTTGATACTCAGGAAAAGGATATAATGTAGTATCAAATCTGGTCAAATAATAGTTCGTTTGATTTGCAAAATCAATAAAATTTACTTTTAATCCGATTTGATCACTATTTATACCAAGATCATTTCTTTGTTCTACATCTGTAATTTCAGGCGTTGGCAATAACTTTTCGTTTGCAGTATAGGTTTGACCGCCCGAAAGAATAGTTAGTGTATAGGTTTCATTTAATTGAGGAATAAAGTTGTCGCAGGTATATTTGCCGCTAAATCCCGATGGAGCAATCTCTTCGTTAAAATTAAATATTTGATTTGAACTATTGGTTATGAAAACTGTTGCTCCAGTAACTTTAGGGATTTCAGATTGGTAGTAACCAGTAGTAGTTGTCAATTTAATTGTTTGTAAATTTCCTGAAGTTCCTTTGTCCCAACTAATAGTAGCATCTACTACTAACCTTGGTGATGCTGTAGATAAATTAACATCGACTACTTCCTCACAACTAGTCAAGGCAATAAACGATAAGAGTAAAAATAATTTTTTCATGATTTAAATATTATTAGATTGATTTTAAAATTTAAAATTATAAGTAACCCCTGGCACAATACCAAAAATGGAAAATTTCACAGCTTCATTTGTGCCTGTATCTTCGTTCTGTCTAAATTTAATAGAAGCCGCATTTTGTCTATTGTAGATATTATAAATACTGAAAACCCATTCACTTTGCCACCCTTTTTGTTTATTAGGTTTAGGAATATAAGTTGCTGATAGGTCTAAGTGATGATAAATAGGTAGTCTATCTTCATTTCTATTTCCAAAACTAGGAACAATAATTCCTCCGTACTCGTATTGCCCATTAGGATAGGTGACTGGTTGTCCTGATTGTAAGCTGAAAACACCCCCAAAAATCCATTTATTATTTAGTATATAGGTTGAAGTAATTGACAAGTTGTGCAATTTGTCATATCCTGATTTATACCATTTTCCATCATTTATTCCTGGCTCAAGAGAATTTCTTCCTGGTGTTTGTTGTTCTGCTCGAGATAAGGTATAAGATATCCATCCATTAAATTTACCCGTGTTCTTACGTAACATAAATTCAATTCCATATGATCTTCCTTTTCCATTAAGTATTACTTGTTCAATGTTATTGTTGGCTATTAATTCTGCACCATCAATATAGTCAATCCGATTTTTTATCTTTTTATAATAGGCTTCAATTTCTAAAGAATAGTTGTCGTCGCTAAAGTTTTTATAATATCCCAATGCAATTTGATCTAAAAGTTGCGGTTTAAAAAAGTTATCGCTAGGAGACCAAATATCTAAAGGTGTAGGCGATTGAGTGTTTGTAATTAAATGAAGGTATTGTGTCATTCTATTGTAACTTGCTTTAATAGATTGGTTTTCATTTAAAGCATATGAAATGGCTAAACGTGGCTCAATATTGTCGAAACTTGCAATTGTTTCGTTTTTACCATAACTTTTAGTGCCAATAGGAGTTGCTTTTTCATAGATATCGAAAGCAGCATTGTAAATTACTGCTTGATTGTTTTCATAAATATTTATGTTTTGTTGACCAAGTCTATAGAAAGTACTGTATCTTAAGCCATAATTAACTCCTATTTTTTCGCTAATTTTTTGATCGACATCAAAATAAAAAGCTGTTTCTAAAGCATATTTTTTGTCTAGCTGTTTTTTATTAATTCCAGATTCTTCAGATGTTGGATTTATAGTACCTGGATTAAAGTTGTAGTACTGCGAATTAATACCATAGGTCAATTTGGTTTCATTTCCTAAGTAATGTTTAAAATCATATTTTAGGTTAAAATTTTGAATTCCACTATCCCATTTGAAATCAAATAGATTAAAGTTTAACCCGTAATAGTAATCACTATAGATAAAAGAGGCATTCGAAAATAATTTATCTGAAAAAAGATGATTCCATCTTAAATTTACAAATGAATTTCCATAGGTGTTTACGAAAATTCCGTTCAAATCAAATAAATCTCTACCAAAATATCCAGAAAGAAATAGTTTGTTTTTGTCATTTATTCGATAGTTAAATTTTGTGTTTAAATCATAAAAAGAAGCTGAATTTTTGTTGTTTGCCAATTTTAATAGCAAATGACCGTAGGATGCTCGGCCGGCAATTAAAAAGGAACCTTTCCCTTTTGATATTGGTCCTTCTGCTAATAATCTGCTAGAGATAATTCCAATACCACCAGAATATTTGTAATCTTCTTTGTTTCCCTCTTTTTGGTAAATGTCAAGAACAGAAGATAATCTACCGCCAAAGCGAGAAGGAATGCCACCTTTATAAAGTTTAAGGTCTTTAATTGCATCAGCATTAAATACTGAAAAAAATCCGAATAGATGAGAGGAATTATAAATTGTTGCTTCATCTAAAAGTATTAAATTCTGATCGGCACTTCCCCCTCTTACGTTAAATCCTGACTGGCCTTCTCCCGCATTAGTTACTCCTGGTAATTGTAAAATTGATTTTATGATATCTACTTCACCTAAGACGACCGGAATTTTTTTAATGGTTTGAATTGAAAGTTTATTGACGCTCATTTCAGACGACCTAATATCTGTTGCTTTTTTATTAGTTGTTACAATTACTTCCTGTAGCGTTTTACTAGTTTCTGTTAGTTCATAATCGAATTTATAATTTTCTTTAATTGTTAAAATCTGTTCGTAAGTATCAAAGCCAACATAACTAAATTTCAACCTATATTGACCAGGAGGAAGTGTTATTGAATAAAATCCGTATTCATTCGTACTAGTTCCTATTTTTAGTTCTTCAACAAAAATATTTACGCCAGTTAGCGTTTCAGTTGATTTTTTATCTTTTATAGTTCCACTAATGGTTACTTTATCTTGCGAAAAAATAGCGGATGAGATTAAAAGAACTAATGTTAATAATTTGATTTTCATTTTTGATTAAATTTATTTTGATTGTTATAAAAGAATTCCAATTGATAATTGAAGGATTGAATTTTTGATTTTAGTGTCTGATTTAGTATCTGTTAAACCAAGTCAATACCTTGCTTGCGCAAAAAGTTTTTTACTTACCTTATAACCAAGTCCTATGTTAGCGGCAATGTCAAACGTAATTGAGTCGTTAGGATTGAATTTGTTTTTTTGACTCAACAAAAATCCTGCTTGAGGTCCAAGTTCCAATGTTAAATTTTTTGAAAAATTTACTTTCAACATTATTGGAATTGTGATGTTTAATGCTCTTATCATTTTTTTTAATAGATAGCAGTTTTAAACTGTCGCTAATGTTATTTAAACAATCTAATAAACAACTTTAATTATATTTGAAACTAGTTATTAAATAACAAAAGTATCTTATTACAAAAAGCTTAGTGAAATTATATTTGTTAATAAAACCGAGAGATACTTTCAGTATTCTCTAACAATTGTAATCAGTTATGTAATTTTATAGCTTTTGAAAGTAGATTATCATTTATATTTTTAAAAGTTTAATATTTTTTGAAACACCATTATTATCTTTTAAACTTAAGATGTAGGTTCCAATTGCTAGTGGTTCAATGTTGATTTGTTGATTTTGATTAATTTTTCCTTTTAAAATATTTTTTCCATCTAATGAATAAAGTATATATTCAAATTCATCTAAAGCAGTAGTAGATTTGAGATATATAAAGTGACTCGAAGGATTAGGATAAACGACAACTGTATTGTTGTCAAAATCAACGATACTCAAGTTATTATCAGTAATAAAACTCCAAACATCCGACCATAAACTTACATTTCCATTAACATTAGCTCTAACTCTCCAATAGTAAAGTGTGTTTATTGATAATCCTGAAAATGGGACAGAAGTACCTGAAATAATACCTGATTGTGTTAATGTTGTAAAAGAGCTATCAGTAGCACATTGATATTCATAACTTCCAGCACCAGTTAATACATTCCAAACAAAATTACTATTAGTTGGAACATTTATGGCATTATTTGCTGGTGAAACTAATGTTACTTTACTATCAAAAGTGATATTTACCCCAACAACTTTGGAATATACATTACCCCAATTGTTCTCATCAGCTTTTACTCGAACTCTTAATACATTTAAGCCCGGATTTGGAAAAGCAGCATTATTTGCCATAATACTTTCTAGAGCTTGATTAAAATCCCCATCAAATGCTAGCATTACAATACCATTTCCTTGACCAGGATCTTGGTTCCAAAAGTATTCTGCTTGAATAATTTTTACTAGATTATTTGTGTTATTATTTTCACTTAATCGGAATACTTTACTAAAAAGAGTACCCCAAGAGCCATCATCTGCTTTTAAACGGATACTTATAACATGGTTTCCAATTGTTGGTAAAGTGGCATTATTACTCATCACACTTTCTATTGCTTTATTGAAATCACCATCAAAAGCGAGCATAACAATTCCAGAACCTTCACCAGGATCGTTGTCCCAAAAGTATTCGGCAGTAGATACTTTTACTATATTATTTGAATTGTTGTTCGTGGCCATCCTAAATACTTTTTTGAAGGTACTTCCCCAATTTCCGTCATCACCTTTTACTCGAATACCTATAACATGGTCACCGATTGTGGGTAAAGCTATATTGTTTACCATTACACTTTCAAGCGCTTGATTGAAGTTGCCATCAAAGGCAATCATAGTAGTACCAGCACCTTCTCCTGGATCATTGTCCCAAAAGTACTCTGCTGTAGTGATTTTTACCGCACTATTATTGTTAGTATTACCCGAAACTTTAAAAGTTTTTCTAAAGACCGAACTCCAACTGCCATCTTGTCCTTTTATGCGGATACCAATAGTATGATTTCCTATAGCAGGAAGTGTAGCGTTATTGCTAAAGACGGTTTCTAATGCTTGGTTAAAATTACCGTCTAAAGCTTGCAATGCTATACCATTTCCAACTCCGGGATCGTTATCCCAAAAGTATTCTGCTTGGGTTACTGATTGTGAAAAAACACCAAAAGCAAAAAGCAATAGCATTCTTGTTATTATTTTTTTCATGGATTTAGTTTTAATAGTTTATGTATTAAGAAGAAACTTAATCTTATCTATCAAAACCATCCGCTTTAATATTTAATGGTGCACCATTAGTGGTGATTCCAAAAGGCATATCGATATTAAATACTCTTGAACTACCTGTTATCGGAAAGTAGTTATCTAAAGTATAAGAACCACCATAACAACCAGCATCACCCACAGAAAGATTTAAATCGTAAAATTCAAAACTTGGATCTGCACCATCTAAAGCTGGTGTTGGCAAAATTAATTGACCTGTTGAAGAGTTTACTGGACTAGAAGTTACATTTACTGGATTGTTTTCTGATAGTATATTAATTGAAACTGTATTGTAGTAATTATAAGAAGCAATAGGATTAACCCCAGATCCAAACCCAAATCTTGGAGAAGTAGAAATATTATTATTAGTAATTCTTTGAAATATATTATTTTTGATTAAAGCTGGTGAGTTTATAACTAAAAAGTAATTTAAGGTTACACTACTTGAAGAATATGGTGTAATAATTGTATTGTTATAAATATTTAATTTATTTGAAGTGTTTGAATTATAACTATATTGGATAGAGTAAAAACCAGAACTAACTATTGAACTTTTAATAAAATTATTATAGATGTTTAGAAATATATCTGATGAGCAAAATATTCTACCCGTTTTGTTGGCTATAATATTTACTGTATCATTGGTAATTGAACCTGAACCCAGTACCGAAATAATTTTGTCTTCAGCCAATAAGTCATTCCCAATGATTTTACCATGTGCAATGGTAATTCCACCATTTTGAAGAATGTTGGATACAATACTGGCATAGTATTGATTGTTAAACGAAATATCACCACCTTCAATTAAGCATCCCATAATATTTACATTGGTTCTCCAGCCAGCGTTAGCACCAGAAATAGTGCCAGTAGTAATATGAGCTCCAATGATAGTAATGGTTCTATTGTTAGCAGCAGTTAGTGAAATAGATCCTTGAATTTTATAACGAACTCCGTCTTGAGCGGATGCAAATTCTAACGTTTTGTCAATAGTAATATTTTCTACATATGGGTTGTCTCCAATTTTTGGATGAATAATTATTCTATCGCCATTTGCAGCAGCTGTTATTGCAGCACTGATAGTTGAAAAAGTACCTGTTGGACCATTTTCTTGAACAATTCTATCGCTTGCAAATGTGTTTGTTGCTACTAAAAGTAGAAGTAAAGTTTTAAGTGTTGTTTTCATTTTTTAAATAGCTATTAATTATTTTCTTAAGTGTTTAATTTAATTGTCATTTTATTAATAATTGTCCAAAATTATCCTAATAGATTTTTAATAACAATACATGATAATAATGAATATTTAATACCTGAATTCAGGTAGTGAGTGAGGTTATATTTTATTTTTTTTAAATGTTATCAAATTAGTTTTTACCAAATTAAGTGCCTGCTTAATATTGTTTCTTATTATTAATTTTATGTTTAAAAACGAAAATGAGTGTAAATTTTAGATGTTTTTTTTAATCCATTCTTCAATATATTGAGCCACTTTTTGCCAACCATTTTGAACACAAATGCTATGTGAAAATCCTTGAAATTCTTTAAAATCAGCAATGCTTTGTTTGTTTTTATATGCCTTGTAGTTTTTAATAATTAAACTAATGGGTAGGATGTGGTCTTTTTCTGCACCAATAAACAGCAACGGATTATGGGGTTTGTTGAAATCAATTTTTCCGTCTTTTTGTCTACTAGTTCTTGGAATCCTCCTGCTTTCAGGAACTACTGCTTTTTCATAAATCTCATCAGATTGTTCCCTAGTTAGCGTATTACAAATTGCATAGTGATACCATTTTTTTGTTCCACAATACAAACCATTACCTTTAAATGGATTAACAACTCCTATATTGGATTTTATAAAACTCCATTTAAAACTAAAAACTCCTTTAGGTGGAGCCGAAGTAATACAAATTCCTAATGAGCCTTTTTGTTTTTGTATTAGTTTTTGAACAATTAGTCCACCCATTGAATGACCAATTAAAATAGGAGATTTATTTTCTAATAGATCAATAATTTTATAGTAGTGTTCAACTACATCATTGAGACAAATATCAGTTAAAAGTTTATTAGGTTTTTGTCTAAGCATCAAAGGGATTCCTTCATGATAAGGATAATTAAATGTATAGCAATTATACCCTAAATTTTCAAAAAAGGACTTCCACTCTATCCAACTATGTGAGTTTTCGTGAAGTCCATGAATAAATACAATTGTTTTTGAATTTATCATTTAATATCTATTATGTTCTATCATCAATAATGAATACCACTACTATTTCATGTAAAAAAATACTATATGTAACCAAAAAATTTAACAAAAAATAAAAACCGAAAAATGCTAATAATTAATATCAACCAATCTTAATGAAAAACAAGTAACCCTAAAATCAATCATAAAGCATTCAACGGTTTTTATTCTTTATATTTTATAGACAAAATTTAAAGAAACCAAAGAAGTGTTTTTTAACTTTTGTTTTATATCAAAATCCTTATGTTTTACTTTGTTAAAATCAGTTTGACCTTCCAGCATAATACCAAAATCCATACTTTCATTTACCTTTATTTTTAAACCAGTTTGAAAACTTATACCAAAATTCACTCCAATATTATTACCGCTAAAATGAAAAGGAATGTCGCTTTTAGCTAAATAACTTCCATAAAGTCCAATACCAGTAACTATAGAGGTGTTAGACGAAAAATCACTGCTGTATAGTACGTTTACAGGTATTCGATAATAAGTGTTTTTTAAAGGAAGTAACACATTGTTATCTATGGTGTTCCCATTAAATTCGGCAAATCCAAAACCATAATCGATTTTAAATTTCCTTGAAAGTTTAGAAGAAAAAACAAAATCAACTTCAGAAAAACTACCATTTATGGTATTAAAATTTTCAATTTCCAAAGTTGAAAAACCTAGTTTTGCTTTTAAAACATAGTCTGTTTTTCCTTTTTGATTATTTTCATTATTTAATTTATTGTCTTGAGCACTAACTAGTGTTGAGAACATAAGAAAGGCAATTGTAAAAATTGATTTGATCATAATTTTTTTTAATTAATTGATTTTTATTGTAATATGTATGTAACTCCTATTTTTCCTCCCGAGCTTACGTTGCCGGCTCTAAACTCAAGATTAAAACCAAATTTTTCATTAATGAAGTATCTTCCACCAATTTGAAGACCAAGACCAATTGGTTTATCATCGTTAAATGTGATGCTGGAACTAGAGTCTTTAATGGAATAACTATAGTAATTTAAATTTAATCCACTATAAACATCCCAGTTACTTGGAATGCTTAACAATTCATTAAAATGATAATTTCCATTGGCTTGCAGACCTAATATGTTAACTTTTATACCGTAAGTGTTATAAGTTTGATAAGACGCTTCCAGTCCAACCGTGATAGGTTTTGTAATACCATAATCGGCACCTAAATAAATTGGCGTTGCCCAATTTGAAGATTCAAAGCCACCATTGAGTTGGATTTCCCCCTTTTCTAATGGAGATTGGGCGAACGAAAAGATTGAAAAGTTTAAAAGTGTAAGTATAAAAATTTTTTTCATTTGTAATTAGTGTTTTATTAATTTTCTGGGATTAGAATTAGGTCGTTATTTCTTAATTTGTGATGTAATACTATTTTCTTATGGTCAAATGAAACAATCTTAAATACACTATTAGGCTCTATTTCTAAATTAGTGATCAATTCGTTGTCTTGAACATTCAAAGTATAGGATCCCACATATTCAATCTCTCCAGTAATGAAATTTTTAAACGAACCATCTTCGCCAAATTTGTATTTAAGTTTTGATAAAGACACAAGAACATTTTTTACAGCAATTTCTCTTTCTTCTTTACTCAATTCTTTCATTTCTGGTACTGTGGCAAACTTTAATAGAATTTGAGGCTTCATAGACTCAATGTCGATTCTCCATGTAGAAGTAGATAAAATTTTTTTTAAATCTTTATCTTGTGCATGAGTAAAATAGGAACCTAGGAATATTAAAAAGACAACAACAATGTTTTTCATAGGTTCTAGTTTTTAGGAGTAGCTATAAAAAGAAATTCAAGGACATCTTCTTTTTCTCTAAGAATCATTTTTGATGTATCTATTGTTAATATATCATAAACTGTAGTTTCCTTAGTTGCTTTGTTTGTAATTGATAATTCTTTTTTCTTAGTATTGATTTTATATGTTCCCGCTTCACTGGACTCATTATTAATATCTAAAGTGTAAGTGCCGTTTTTTTGAAAATTGAAAGTCATGTTCTGAGTGTCAAGAACAGCTTTTATAGCTAGTTCTTTTTCTGCCGCATTAAGATTTTTAAAACTTGGGTCATTATTTAATAATGGCAGCATGCTCTTTTTTAGAACATCTATATCAACTTTCCAAGTTGTTGCAATCATTAGGGAATTCATAGCATTCTCCTGGGCTTTCGCAGTATTATATAAGAAAAACACGGCAACTAATAAAAGTAAATTTTTCATAAAAATGTTGTTTTTAATTTTTGGTAAAATTATTAGGAGTACAACAATCTTACAATACATAAACAGTAGTATAATTTTCTACCTAATATCAGGTATTTTAATTACTTAATAATTTAAAACCACAATTTTAGTTCCCAATTGACCTGTTCCTAATATCATTATTTTGTGATTACTCATTTTTGCAATGGCTGTAAAGTCCATAACTTCACTTGAAGGCTGATAGGTTTTTTGGAGAAAGTTAGTCCAGTTATCATTAGTTAACAAAATATCTCCATAAGGGAAAAATCCAATTTCATAATGCTGTCCTATTCCTACGCATTTATTAGTATTCAAATACAATAATTTAGATACTGGAGATGGAATAGATATGCTACGGTTATCTTCAAGATTAGTAACGAAATTGTTGTTTTTAAACAAAACCTTATCACAAACAAAATAGATGGTACTATAATTATTATCAGATATATTGTCTATGGTCTGCCATGAATTACCTCCGTTGGTAGATTTATAATAGTCTCCTGTATTTAGTGTTACATATCCTAAACTATAATTATGGTTAAAATTAATGTCTTTATAATTTTCATCTGTTGTAGTAATTGCTTTTGTCCATGTCTGTCCACCATTTGTAGTTTTTATAAATAGTTTATTACCCGTAATAAATCCTTCATTTTGATTTTTAAAAAACATGGAGCTTGGTGCACCTTTAAGCTCACTATTCAGGTTTTGTACCGACCAAGTTTGACCAGCATTAGTAGTTTTTAGCAGGTAACTACCTGTTGCATCACCACCAATTACAAAACCAATATTCTCATCTACAAACTGAACTTTTACTAAAGGGAAAGCCACTAAAGAGTTAAGTTCATCCCAACTTGTTCCGCCGTCAATAGTTTTTACAATTTTCCCTAGTCTTGAAACTGCATAGGCAGTAGTTTCGTTTGTAAATGTTAAATCATCATAAAAATCCTGAGGAATGTTTGAGGGTAAAAAACTTAAATTCTCTAATGTTAAGTTTTGAATGGGTTCTGGTGAATTGTCATTATTACATGAAAATAATAATAGAGTGAAAGCTGCTGCAAAAAGAAATTTAGTTTTCATAGATTAAATATTTTAATTTAACAAAATTGGAATTGTTTTATAAAAGTTATTTTTAAATTTTAAAGAATAGTAACAGGTTAATTAGTGTGCAAAGATTGAATATTGTATTATTACTTTCAACCTTGCTTGAAAGTTAGCACTAGAAAATGTTCTTTTTTCCGAAGCATTTTTTGTGGATTGATTGTTTAAAATAGTTCATTCGAAGAGTAAGGATTCATAATTAATTTTAGTTTTGTTTTAGTATTTTTTGAAAAAGTTTAATTCAATTCGCCACTAATAAAGGGTCTAATTTTGTTTTTATCTGAAGTCGATAAAGAATCATAATAGGCTTTAAGTTTTTGTACTATATAACTCATTCGGACAACTCTTAAAATCGGTTCACCATTTAATTCTGTACTTCTAACCATAATACCCAATAATTGTCCTTCGCTATTAAAAATACCACCACCACTCATACCTGCTACAGCTTTTACATTTGCCAAAAACTCTACTTCAGGATTGTAAGGTATACTGCCTTCAACATCTGAATTTTGCTGTAAAGATTGTATAATATTTTCAGCCTCTTCATCTGAATAGACTTTGCCTGTTGAAACTGCACCATTAGGGTAGGTTACTTTATCTTGAGGATAACCTACAGCAATAACAATTTCATTTGTTTCTGCAGTGAACCAAGTATGATTGGACATTGACCTATGATAGGGATCATACATTTGCATGGGAATTGAAGTTTGAACTAAATTTGGGTAAATACCTAAATTGGTTTCTTGAACTTTTTGATTATCAATTACGCCCAAGTAAAAATCATTTATGGGTAGTATTGTGGTATTGGTGGCATTTGAAGGGATGTCTGGATGATAAAGTCCAAAATTAGCGGTTAGTTCATTTGTGAAACTAAATTGACCATTTGTCGATGGAAATTTAGAACCTGTATATATTCCATTGTTAATGGTCGCTAAATCAATAAATCCTTCATTTAATGTTGGCCATGAAGAAATAGTGTAAACGTGATTGGCAGAAACAAATAATCCTAAATTATAATCATTCTTTCTACTCCAAACCACCTTGCTTCCTAAGCCATTAGTTCCTATACTTCCTCTAACTTTATTCAATAATTTGACGAAATCTGTATCAGATTGCAATAAAGCATCCTCTATTCTATACAAGTTTACAGTTGCTTTATTGAAGTTATCATTTGAACAACTAATTGTAAACACAACAATAGTTGTAAACAATAAAATTAATTTTAAAAGGGTATTCATAAAATTATATATTTTTTTGTTCTATTCTTTGATGAATTTTGATGAAAAACTTTTATCATTTTCTACAGTCATTTTGAGGATATACATCCCTTGCGCTAAATTGGAAACATCAAGAATGTTATTTGAAACTTGAGTTAGATTTACTTTTTTGCCTAATAAATCATAAACAAAAACTTGTTTTATTGTTTCTTGTGTATTGATGTTTAGTATATTTTGAGCTGGGTTTGGATTAATAATTATTGGAGATGGATCTAAATCAATATTATTCAAATCACATGGTGTCCCACTTCCTATATCACTATATCCATCAACAAAGATCTGTGGTGATCTTTCTGTACAACCATTAATGGTTGTGAGAACACTGTAGGATTCTGGGAAAACCTCCAAGGATTGGTTGGTTGCTCCAGGAATTGGTACTCCAAAAGAATCGCACCATTGGTAGCTGTCTGCGGGTTGTGTCCAAATAGTTCCCGATACATTAGGACACAGGAGTAAATCATTTGGAAATATAGTGTTGGTATGTGCACAAAAAGTAACGAGACGCTCAAATGTTGATGTCAAGTTTTGACCCAAAAAACATTTGTTTGCAGTAAGCGTAATAGTATAGGTTCCGTCGGCAGTATAACTGTGTGATGGTAATGTAGCTGTAGATGTTGCACCATCACCAAATTCCCAAATAAATGAATCTGAATAGTGAGATGGGTTGTTGTTAATGATAATTTCATTAGTTCCATTTCCAATCATGTAATTAAATCCAGCGTTGGGCACATATTTCCCAATATACCAATCCAACATATTATCAAACACTAACGACTTTGTAACATTTCTAATTGCTGATGCTGTTGTAGCATCAAGTCCATAATTATTTGTAATTAAAGTTGGGTCTTTTCTAAATAGCGAAGTATAAAAACAACAAGCTGCAAGATAGGAACCAGCTACCGAAGGATGACTCCCATCAGATTGATATAAATTGATAGATGAGTAATTTTCTTTAACGTATTTCCAAACCACGCCAACTGGAGTAACTTCTGATTCAAACACATTTGAAAATTCCATATACCTATCTCTTATGAGGTTTTGCATACCATCATAGGTGCAAACAGTTGGGTTGCTCGGACAGTTTTGAGTATCACCATTCTCATGCCCCCAAGTCATGAAAGAACTAATTTGTGCGCAAGGTTTGTTTTGATTAATAAAAGAACTTAAATCTGTAAACCCGTTCAAAAAGGCTAATGGGACACTAAATGCAGGTGTTTGACTTTGTTCTTGTAGTACTATATAATCCCAATCATCGGACAAAATTTTATTTTGTGAAATGGTGCTTGTATAGTGATTTTGAAGTGTATAACCTCCAGGTGTGTTGCTGTCATAAATCAAAATATCTCCGGTATTTGTTGCTAATTCTGAAACTATTTGAGGTAAATTATTCACAGAAGTATAACTATTTCCTAGGAATAATACTTTTCTTGTTTGACTTTGTCCCAACACATGTAGACCAATAAAGAAAGTTATGATTATAATTATATTTTTCATATTAAGTATTTAAATTAGAACTTATTCTTTTATAAACTTTGTTGAAAACGTTTTATCATTTTCTCCAATGATTTTAATGAAATAGAAGCCTTGCGCAAGATTTGAAACATTAAGAGTGTTATTAGAAACTTGGTTTGTATTTACTTTTTTACCTAACATATCATAAACTGAAACTTCTTTTATTGTTTCTTGTGTATTGATGTTTAGGATATTTTGAGTTGGATTAGGATAAATAGTTATTGAAAAATCATTATCAAAAACTATATTTTCTAATGTTCCATCTAAATTTATCATTGAAACAAAATATTGTACTTCTTCCCAAAATATCGATGGATTGACATTTGGAATAAATCCTGTAATTACTAATTGAGAATCATTATACAATTGTATGTCTGTTTCAATTTCATCGCCATTTTTAGGTGTTATATTTAATTCTGTTGTATTTAAAGCAGATAAATTAGAAGTTAGATTACTGATGTAAATATTTTCTAACTCATTAGAATCTTTATATTTTCTGTAAATAAAAACTAAACTACCATCATTCTTAATTTTAAGTTTAGATTTGAAAAAAGTATCACTTGATGAGTTTGGATTGTTTGGAGCATTAATAATTAACTCATTTATAAATTGTAATGAAGAATTATATTGCTGAAGATGTAATTTTGGATTTATATCACAATCTAAATATGTTAAGTAAAATGAATTTGTAAATGCATTAAATTGAATATCTTCTATACGAATTGCACAATTGGTAACAGGATTAAATGAACTATTTTCAATTAACATTCCTGTATTACCATTTATTTTTTTTAGAAAAATAGTATCAAAAGGAATTCCCAAATTATCCCATTCTCTAACTTGGTGTGCTAAATAAATATTATCTTGATTATCAAGAGTTTTTATATAGTTTAGATTGATATAATCACTACTACTATAATTTTCTTGCCAAATTAATTGTCCTGTACTTGGATTTACACATTTTAAAGCATGGTATTGATTTTCATTAAAATCAATAACAATATTTCCACTATTTAAAACGTTTATATGATCTTTCGAAATAGAATCTGAACTGCTATATTTTTCAATTAATTGATTAGAAGAGTTAATTTCTAATAAATAATAATTGATACTTGAAAAGGCATTTACTGTAATATATAATTGATTATTAATTTTAAAAAAACTTAAGATTCTATTTAAATTTGAAGTAAATGGAAATGCTAAATCATATATACTTATGACATCAAGTTGAGCGTTAAAATACATTATTTTATAACTCTCTGACACATCTTGAGGTGTATTGTTAAATATTACAACATAATTATCACTGCTTATTTTTAAAGCATTTGTAATTTGACCACAATTGAAATTTGTATTATAAGATTCGATAATAGTTCCTGTAGCATCTAATTTGTATAACTTTAAAGTATCTTGTTCTACAACAGGAGTAATTATATTTTCATTATCAATTATTGAATTTGTTGATAAACCACCTAAACTATTTATTGAATGGATATCAAATAATTTCGTCCACTCTATTGATTGCGCATTGATTTGAAAAATGCCTAACAAGAAAAAGAAAGAATAAAGTATTTTTTTCATTTTTTAATTTTTAATTAGTTTTAAAGTTGACTGATAGGTGCTTGAGCTAACAACTAAAAAATAAATTCCTTTTTTTAAAAATGAAACATCAAAAATGCTATTTAATTCATTTTCTGGAAAGATTGTTTTTATTAATCTACCTGTACTGTCTATGATGTCTGCTTTATGAATTTCAATTAAAGTATTTGTAAATTCTATTTTGTCACCCACAGGATTTGGAGAAAAATGAAACGGATTACTTGCAAATTCTTCATTAGCTAATGCGGGTGTTATGGTAATAGTGTCAAGAAAAGCAAAAGTTTGTGTTGTTCCCGGAAAGGAGTTGTTTTGAAAGCCAAAATAATAAACGTCTGTAGTAGGAGCAGTGAAAGTCGCTGAATGAGAAGTATAATTTGTGGAATTTGTAAGTGAATACGATTCTATTAAATTGGTTTGAGTAGATTGATTCTGCGATAACCCAGCATATAAACTTATCGACATAGGAGAGCTAGTACCAGAGAATGAAAAAAGTCTTGATTTAAAGGTTAAATTAACCGTTTGACCTTGAGTTAAATTAATTCCTCTGGTAAATCCCCATAAATTTGAAAATTCTTCGGTACTATTAAAAGTGAATGCAGCTCTCCCTTCGCCACCATCAGCATAATTAGAAGGTTGAGTAGAGTTGTCAGTGAAAAAAGTATCAAAACCAACAAACCCATCAGTGAAAACATTTTGAGGAAAATCCACATCAAAATTTAAAGAATAAGGTAAATCTTTAGCAGTAAAACCAAAAAATGGACCTTTTCTTATGCTTGACCCTATATTGGGATTTGTTCCACATTGAGATGCAATAAAATAGGTGATGTTTGAACCTGAAGCAATGTTTTCGATTGTCTTAATACTATAGTTTCCATTGTCTGTAGAAAAAATGGATTGGTTTGTATTTGAAAATTGAATGTCAAATTGTTCATGCCAATCTATTATATAATTTTCTGGATGACCAATGGCATTATCCCATTTAATATCAACGGAGTTAGAAGTGGAACTAAGTTGGCGATACATACCCAGTTGATTTATTGGAAGACAACTTGTAGGTGTAAAGGTATATTCAAATTGAAATCCTCTACTATCCCATCTTGAATCCCATTGAAAGAAATAGGTCGTATTTGCTTCAACAGCAAATTCAACAAAACTTAATTTGGCATCAAAAACATTAGGTAAAAAGTTATCATTGCCAGCAAAACAAATTAACGAATTGCAATTTCCTTTCATTACAGAAAGTCGTGTGTCTAAATCTTGATTCTGATTATCATCTATATTAGATGTAATTAAAACCACACCATTTTCATTTGGTATAAATTTATACCATTTAGAATGTATTCCTGCTACGGCACTAAAGCAACTTTGTACATAAGTTCCTGAATTTATAGCGGGACAAGAATAAGTTCCATTATTCGAAATGAGTGTAGCTGTTGCACAAGAGTTTCCTTGCCCATTACTAATGAAAGCGTTTGCTAGTAAAATAAGTAGTAGTTTTTTCATTTTTAATTTTTTTTGTATTTATATTTAGATGTGTTCAATTTGAGAAAGTTGCTTTTAAAAAATAATGTATTCTGTATAAAATAAAATTAACAAAAAATCAATATATTGATTTTAATACACTTACACTTTATTAACTAAAAATCAAGTAATAGATTTTACCTGATGTCAGGTATTTTTTTTTTACTTTAAATTCAATCTTTTTTATGTTTTTAGAATCATCACATATAGTTAAAAGTATATTTTTATTGATTAAATTTAAATACTTATTCTTGTGTAAAATTTTATACCTGTTTTCAGGTAATATTTGAACTTAAGTAGAAGTTATAATGAATTATAACTTTTGGTTTTCGTAGTTTTGAAGTTTAAAGGAATATGAAAATAAATGTTTTTTTTTATAGCATATTGTTGTTTTACTCTATGGTATTTTCTCAAAAGCCTAACGAGTTAAATGATGATCAAAGAGTAATTGATAGTTTAAATAATGTCTTTTCAAGTACGAAATCGGATAGCTTAAAATGTATTGCAAGTTTTGAACTCTCACGCATATATTTAGGGTATGATTTAGATAAAGTTAAAGCTAGCTTGTCTATTTCAAATGCTCTTGTTAAAAACAATCCCTATTTAAAAGACATATCTTATTACTATAATGCACCCTATAATTTTTATAAATCCAACGATACTAAAGCTTATTTAAAAGATTTAATTTTTGTAAAAGAAAAGCTTTCAAAATATAAAAATCCTGAGGCTAATCTAATGCGGTTAAAAACATTAATCAATATTAGTGTTGTTCATGGCTGGCAAAATAATGAGTTAGAGTCTAAAAAAATTCAGATAGAACAAGCTATTCCATTAGCAAAAAGTATAAATAATAATGAATTATTAGGAGCAATATATTTATCTCTATCGAGTACTTTTTTTAATGATAATGACCTTAATAAGTCTGATTACTATGGCAATCTATCGGTAAAAGCTCTTGAATTTAAAAAAATTAATTCAACAAAATATAACGAAAATTTATTTTTGGCCTATATTGGTTATTCGCAAGTACTGTCTACCAATAAAAATTTCTCAGAAGCATTAGTTTTATTAAATAAAGCATACGAAATCATTAAAAATCATCCCAATTCTATCTTGTATTGTAATTATTATTACTCAATGGGACTTTATGAATTAAAAAAAGAGAATGATCAAAGGGCCTTATACTATGTCAATTTAGGAATTAAAAAAGCTTTTTTCTTTGACGATACTTTTCTTCAGTACAAGCTAGAATTATTAAAAATTGAAATTTTAATGCTTCAAAAGAAATTCATAGAGATTAAAGATTTATTAATTAACGTTTTAAAAAGTGATTATATCCAATCAGACGAAAAAAGAGATGCTTACAAAGAATTGGCATACGTTCATAAACAATTGAAAGACTATTATAATTCGGTGATATTTTATGAGCGATACATTAATTTAAAAGATAGTTTGGATAATTCCGACATGAAAAATAAAATTCTTCACTTAGAAGCAAAATTCAATAACTCTGAGAAGGAAAAAAAAATTATAACACTCGAAAGTGATAAAGAAAAAGCAGAATTAGAGAATGAAAATAACAAATTATATCTTATATTATTATGCATAACCATCATTTTAATGTTATCGATTATATTTTTTCTTTATAGAAACTCTAAAATTCAAAAAAAAATAGCTCTCCAACAGGAAATCAATTTCAATCAAAATTTAAGTGAATTAAAAAAAGAAAAAGAAATTGAGATAATGAGAGCGATGATCAATAGCGAAGAGGAAGAACGAAAAAGAATTGCAAGAGATTTACATGATGGTATTGGAAGTAGATTGTCTTCTCTAAAAATGTGTTTAGGACAAATTAATAATGAAGAAAAATTCAAAAATGAATTTGAATATCTATCGGAATTACTTTCTACATCAATTGTTGAACTTAGACAAGTTTCGTTTAATTTAATGCCAGAAACATTACTTAGACTTGGATTAGTTTCTGCAATTAAAGACTTATGTTATACTTTAAATAATGACATTGTTGAAATTGAATTTAATTCAAACGGGATTAAAAATAATATAGCAATTTCTTGTCAGATCGCTATTTTTAGAATTGTTCAAGAATTATTAATAAATGCACTCAAACATTCTCATTGTACCGAATTAATGATTGATTGTAGTCAAAATGATAATTTGTTTTTAATTACCATTGAAGATAACGGAGTGGGTTTCTATGTAAATGCAATTAATGAGTTCAAAGGATTAGGCCTTAAGAATATTCAAAACAGAGTAAATTTATTAAATGGTAAGTTTGAAATAGTTTCTAAAAATAGTCAAGGTACTACTATAAATATTGAATTAATAATATCAAATGATTAATATCTCACAAGGAGGTGTAAAAGCCTCTTTTTTAGCAAGCTACATGATTTCAGAAAACTTTATTAATTTATGTTTTATTTTACCTATTATTAATACATTAAAATATTAAATGAGAAGTTATCTTATAATAGTTTTGCTATCAATATGTTTTCAACTGGAAGGACAAGAATACAAATCTTTAAATGACCAGTCTATTGAAATAGAAAGTTTAAAGAAAATAATTAACACAACTAAATCTGATAGTTTAAAATGTATAACATATTTTAAAATCGCACTAATTTATAAAAATCGTAAAGAAAATGTATTGGCAAAAGACTATCACAAAAAAGCAATTGAATTGATTGGAAAGAATAAAGGGTTAAGTGATTTATCGTATTATTATTGCATAGATTTAACTTATGAAGCATCAGATACAATCAAGTTTCGTTATGCTGATAAATTGCTAAAAAAATATAAAAGCAAAGAAATATATGCTTTAAGGTCAAATATTTTATTTAAAATTGCCTTGATATATCAAAGATTAGACTATCCATCTGAAACAATTAAAATTTTGATTAAGGAAGCATTGCCAATAGCAATTAAAAGTGAAAGTAAAAAGGATTTATCAAATGTTTATAAATTAGTATCAGTTGTATTTTATAATCAAGAAGACATTATAAAAGCAAGTCAATATTTAAATTTATCAATCAAAGAACTGGAAAGTAGCAATGAAAATAGCAATGAATATTTTGAAGATTTGATTGAACTTTATTTATATAAAGTTGAAATACTTTCCATACAGAAAAAAATTAATGAAGCATTCGTTTTTCTTAATAAGTCACAAAAAATATTAGATAAAAAATTTTCTAATAATGGCATTATTGAATTTTATTTCTCAAAAGGAAGTTTATATCAGGAAATTAAAGATTATAACAATGCTTTATTAGAATATGATAAAGGTATTAAATTATCTAAAGCAAAAAGAGATTCAATTTCAATAGATAGATTTAAATTAATGAAATTTGATGTCTACATGCTTCAAAAAAAATTCTTTGATGCAAAAGATATTTTACTCAATGTTTTAAGTAATAAAAAATTGACTATAAAAGATAGAGCTATTTATTCAAATGAACTTTCAAAGTTATATAAAGAAATGAAAGACTATCCAAATGCACTTAAATATAGTGAGCAATATAGTATTCTAAAAGACAGTCTAAATAAAAAATATGAAAAAAATAAAGTCATAGAACTAGAAGCAAAATTCAACAATTCTGAAAAGGAAAAAAAAATCATAGCATTAGAAAGTGAAAAGCAAAAAGCAGAATTTGAAAATGAAAATAATAAATTATATCTTTTATTATTATGCATAACTTTTATTTTAATGCTATCTATTATATACTTTCTTTATAGAAACTCTAAAATTCAAAAAAAAATAGCTTTCCAACAGGAAATCAATTTTAATCAAAATTTAAGTGAATTAAAAAAAGAAAAAGAAATTGAGATAATGAGAGCGATGATCAATAGCGAAGAGGAAGAACGAAAAAGAATTGCAAGAGATTTACATGATGGTATTGGAAGTAGATTGTCTTCTCTAAAAATGTGTTTAGGACAAATTAATAATGAAGAAAAATTCAAAAATGAATTTGAATATCTATCGGAATTACTTTCTACATCAATTGTTGAACTTAGACAAGTTTCGTTTAATTTAATGCCAGAAACATTACTTAGACTTGGATTAGTTTCTGCAATTAAAGACTTATGTTATACTTTAAATAATGACATTATTGAAATTGAATTTAATTCAAACGGGATTAAAAATAATATAGCAATTTCTTGTCAGATAGCCATTTTTAGAATTGTTCAAGAATTATTAATAAATGCACTTAAACATTCTCATTGTACTGAATTAATGATTGATTGTAGTCAAAATGATAATTTGTTTTTAATTACCATTGAAGATAACGGTGTGGGTTTCAATGTAAATGCAATTAATGAGTTCAAAGGATTAGGCCTTAAGAATATTCAAAACAGAGTAGATTTATTAAATGGTAAGTTTGAAATAGTTTCTAAAAATAATCATGGTACTTCTATAAATATTGAATTAATAATATCGAAAAGTTAATGCCTTGCGAGATGCAAAAACCTCTTTTTTAGCAAACTACCTGAATTCAGGTAATTTGTATGAGATCTTTAATTAATTAGTTTAAGATTGCTAATTTTGGTTTTTTATTATTAAAAAAATGAGAAAAAAAATCAATTTTGTTTTACTTTTTTATTTTTTTCATTTAGCATCTTTTTCTCAAGAAATGGTTTCTAATGATAGCTCTATTTTAGTTGTTGAAACGTTAAAAAATGAACTTTCATTAGCTAAGTCAGATAGTTTAAAATGCATTCTTAATTATAAATTAGCAGGTGTTTTTTTTCAATTAAACAATACGAATAAATATCAATATTATTATAAACAGGGTAATAAGTATAAGAAAAAAAATCAATTCTTAAACTCCATTTCTGTTTTTTATAACTCGTATAACTATTTTATTAAGGGTGATATAAATAAGTTTAAAGAAAACTTAGAAGAAGCAAGGATAAAGTTAAAGAAAAGCAATGATAAAGCTTCAAAAACATATTATATTTTAACATTAAATAACCAAACAAAATTTTTAAACAACGAACAGTCAGTAAAATTATTACTAAATGAAGCCATACCAATTTCTAAAAAAATTAATGATAGCGTATTAATAGCTAGAAGTTATTTAAGTGTAGCGATTTCTTTTTTCGATATAAATGATTTTAATAAAGCTGAATTTTATATTAATCTTTCAATAAAACATTTTAAAAACATAACAAAAAATACGGAAGTGAATTATCTCCTTAATATAGATAATTTGTCTGAAAGTTACTTGTTGCTAGGTGAAATTTATTTGTATAAAAAAGATTATGTAAAAAGCCATAAGTTCTTAGAAAAAGCAAAATGGATTTTAAAGAACAGTCCTTATTCAAATTTAAATTTAACTTATTATCTTATTCGTAGCCACCATGAATTTGAAAATGGTAAAATAGAAAATGCATTAAAAACGCTAAATTTAGGAATTGATATGTGTTTAAAAACAAACCAAATTCCATTCATTCAAAAATTTAAATTAGCTAAATTTACAACATTAAAAGAGTTAAAACGTTACAAAGAAGCAAAAGAAATTTTGTTCGAAGTTTTAAATAGCGAGTATATTGGAATTGATGAAAAGAAAGATTTCATAAGAGACTTAGCGTCCTTATATGCAGAAATTAAAGATTTTCCAAATGCCATTGTTAATTATGAACGATATATTCATCTTAATGATAGTATAAATGAAAATGAATATAATAAAGAAATAGTTAGTTTAGAAGCAAAATTTAAAAATGAAGAAAAAGAAAAACAAATTACTGTATTAAAAGCTGAAAAACAAAAAGCAATTTGGACGGCAGAGAATAACAAACTATACTATATATTATTTGGTTTAACATCAATCCTTCTTTTATCAATTTCATTTTTTTTATTTAAAAATAATCAAAATCAAAAAAATCTATCCAAGCAAAAAGAAATCAATTTTAATCAAAATCTAGAAAAACTAAATGCTAAAAAAAATGTTGAGGTTATGCAAGCAATGATAAACGGCGAAGAAGCTGAAAGAAAGCGAATTGCTAGAGATTTACATGATGGAATTGGCAGCAGATTGTCGTCTTTAAAAATGCAAATTGGAGAAACAAAAGTAGGCGAGAAAGGTAAAATAGACTATCCAGAAATCGCTACTTTACTTTCGATTTCAATTTCTGAATTACGACAAACTGCTTTTAATTTAGTGCCAGAAACATTGTTAAAACTTGGACTTGAAATGGCTTTAAAAGATTTATGCTTTTCAATGAATACTAATACTGTGAATATACATTTTTTATCAAATGGCGAAATAAATAATATAAACAAATCAAATCAACTTACTGTTTTCAGAATTATACAAGAATTAATCAATAATGCTTTAAAACACGCTAATTGTTCAGAAATAATAGTTGATTGTAGCAGAAACAAAAATATTTTTTTGATGACAATTGAAGATAATGGAATAGGCTTTAATACTAATGATATAAAAGATTTTTCAGGATTAGGAATTAAGAACATTCAAAGTAGAGTCGAACTTCTAAAAGGTAAATTGGATATTAATTCTAATTCAAAAAAAGGCACAAGTATTAATATTGAATTTAGCATATAAATGAAAAATAAAGTATATAAAGCGGTAATAGTAGACGATCACCCATTAGTAATTGAAGGGTTGAAAAATTTACTTTCTACAATTGAAAACATTTCAATAAAAGCAACCTTCAATAAAGGGAATAGCCTGTTTGGATTTAATGACTTGTCTTCAATTGACATTTTGTTTTTAGATGTCTTTTTGCCAGATATAAATGGTATCGATCTTTGTTTAAAATTGAAAAAAATTCATCCTAAAATTATTATTTTAGCAATGAGCAGTCAGTCGGAAAGAAGTATTGTAATGCAGATGATAAAAAATGGTGCAAATGGTTATTTGTTAAAAAGTGCTTCATTTAAGGAATTTAAGAAGGCAATTGATTTAACTTTTGAAGGTAAGCTAGGGTTTTGTGATGAGGTAAATGAAATTATAAGCAAAACTAGTGTAAATGATTTAAGAGTAATTCCTCGATTAACTTTGAGAGAGAAAGAAATACTTCAATTGTTAAAACAAGGAAAATCTACTCAGGAAATATCAGAATTACTATTTCTAAGTTATTTAACGGTACAAACACACAGAAGAAATTTATTGGCTAAATTTCAAGTTAAAAATGCAGTAGAATTATTAAATTTTATAAATGAGAATGGGCTTTTATGAGTGCTAAATTTATATTGACTTAATATACTCAGTTGGAGTTTTGTTAGTCGCTTTTTTGAAATGTTTATTGAAAGATGATTTTGAATTAAACCCTGAATCAAATGCGATTGAAAGTAAGGTAAAATTTTTGTTTTCAGTATTTTTTTTACCAATTCAATAAAATGGTCAACTCTTTTGATATTGATGTAATCATAAATTTTTTTTCTTCAAAAGTGTTTATTACTTGGGATAAATTGTTGGGATGTATTTTTAAAATAGTAGCAATATCAATTAAAGACAACTCTGGAGTAGTATATAATTTTTCATTTCGATCAAGTTTTTAAACTCATTATATATTTTTGAGGCTTTATCTTTTTTCAATCCAGATTTAAGATACTTTTCTTTATTTCCTTTTTAAAAGTTGATTTTTTTAAAGGGAGTTCGTTATTTATGAATATATCTTGGATCTTTTCATCATTTTATAAAGATGATTTATATGTAAATATACCAACCTGATTTATACCAAAAAACCCAATAAACAAGACAAATAATATAACAACAAAAAATATCTGATTATCATAGTCAAAAATAAAAAACAGCCAAATTATATCGATACCATAGATAATGTATGAAAATGAAAAATAAAAGAATATATACCTATCTAAAAGATATATAATTGATTAACTGGTAAAAGTTATCGTCAAAGTACAAGGATGTTAAATGCGATTAAATTGAGCATTAAAAAACACGAAAATGAACTATTGACAATTGATGAATTTTGTGCGTATAGTGGTTTGAAAATTGAACAAGTAGAACCTTTAATTTTTGGATAGTATTTAAAAAATTGACCTCTTAAATTTTATTTAAAAGAATAACTAAATACTATAAAAACTAGTTCAATTTTTAGCATTGTTTGTCTTTAATTAATATGATTTTATGTATATTTGAACATTGAATTTAAAAATAAATTGTTGCTTAAAATAAAGGTGTCAGTTGAGGTGTCACTAATATTTTTGAAATTATTAATCATTGTTTTTCAATCCTTTGTAAATAGGATTCGAATCCCATCCTCTCTGCAAATCATTCATTTTTAAAATGTTATGAAAAAATATATCTTCATTTTGTTCTTTATTGTTACTGCAACAACTAGTGCGCAAAATAAAGATGCCAAGCAAGTTGAACATGATTTTGATGCGATAGATTCTTTATATCGTGAAGATCAATTTTATTTTAGTGTTTCCTATTGCCTGATGCAAAGCAAACCTGATGGGTTTCAACAAAACAAATTTTCTCCAGGAATGTCGCTTGGGTTTTTAAGAGACATGCCCATCAACAAAAACAGAACTTTAGCATTGGCTGCTGGTATCGGATATACATATAGCACTTACAATCAAAATATTGTTATCATTTCGAATAATCAAAATTATGAATATCAAATTGCACCCGACGATGTTGCTATTTCAAAAGATAGATTTATTTTTCATACCATTGATTTGCCCATTGAATTTAGATGGCGTAATTCTATACCTGAAAGCACTAAGTTTTGGCGTGTATATACAGGTTTGAAATTGAGTTATTTATTTTATGATGAATACAAACTTGAGACTTCCTCGGGCAATGTTAGTATCTCAAATAATAAAGATTTGAATCCATTTCAATTTGGTGTTTATGTTTCGGCGGGTTGGAATACAGTCAATGTTTTTGCCTATTATGGATTGAATTCATTCTTCAAATCGGGAACAAAAATTAATGGAAATCCGCTTGATGTTAATGGAATTAGGTTTGGTTTAATGTTTTATATTTTATAACCAAAAAAAGAGTAATCCAATTTGTGGTAACGCTCCAACAAAAAAACCAAAAACTAATTCTTTCGTATTGTGTGCCTTCATTTCTAATCGGGAAGAAGCTACAAATCCATTCAAAATCATAATAAAAATAATAGTGTTGATAATGTTTACTTGGTTATGATAACTTAAACCAAGCACAAAGATGGTCAACGCACTTGTTCCGATTAAATGGATGCTAGCTTTTATCTTTATATAAAGTAATACAAATGCAACAATCGAACTGATAATTCCACCCATAAAAAAATAGTGTAGCTCTGGGAATCGTTCTAATGTTATTGATTTTGTTACTAAAACCGAGAACAACATAATTTGTAACAACAGTGGAATTTTTCGTTGTGATAAGTCGGAAAGCATAATGTTGTCAATTTTACCAAAAGTTCTGAGTAAGAAAAAAAATGCAATCGGAAGTAAAATACTAATGATAATAATCTGCAAAAGCAATACTAAAACTTGAGGAAAAGTAAAATAATTTTCATCAAGAATGATGTAAAATAGTGTTCCAAACAATGGAATAAAAACGGGATGTAAAATGTACGAAAAAAAAGGAAGGATTTTTTTCAAAACAATTTAGTGTTAGATTTTTTTTCGCATTCTAGCTACAGGAATATCCAATAAATCTCTATATTTTGCTATGGTTCTTCTAGCAATTGGATAGCCTTTTTCTTTTAATATATCTGCTAATTGATCGTCAGGATAAGGTTTACTTTTGTCTTCTGATTCGACTATGTTTTGAAGAATTTTTTTAATTTCTAAAGTAGAAACATCTTCACCTTGATCATTTTTCATTGATTCTGAAAAGTACTCTTTAATCAGTTTTGTGCCATATGGTGTATCAACATATTTGCTGTTGGCAACACGAGAAACGGTTGAAATATCCAAACCTACCATGTCAGCAACATCTTTTAAAATCATTGGTTTCAGGCTGGTTTCTTCGCCGTCAAGGAAATATTCTTGTTGCAAATGCATAATGGCATTCATTGTTACATATAAAGTTTCTTGACGTTGGCGAATAGCATCAATAAACCATTTTGCTGAATCTAATTTTTGTTTAATAAACTGAACAGCATCTTTTTGGGCATGCGATTTATCACTAGAATCTTTATAGGTTTGCATCATTTCTTGATAATCTTTAGAAACGTGCAATGATGGTGCATTTCTTCCGTTTAAGGTCAACTCCAACTCGCCATCCACAATTCTAATTGTAAAATCGGGAATAATTTGTTCAATAAATCGGGAGGCACCTCCAAATGAACCACCAGGTTTGGGATTTAATTTTTCAATTTCTTCAATCCCTTTTTTTAACTGTTCTTGAGAAATTTCATATTTCTGCAATAGCTTATCGTAATGCTTTTTAGTAAAAGCTTCAAATTGATTTTCTATCAAATCGATTGCCAAGTCCACGTATTCACTTGGTGTTTTGTGTTTTAATTGCAATAAAAGACATTCTTGCAAATCTCTTGCGCCAACACCAATTGGGTCTAATTCGTGAATAATATGAAGAATTTTTTCAACCGTTTTTTCATCGGTATAAATTCCTTGCGTAAATGCCAAATCATCTACAACATCTTGAATCGTTCGGCGTAAATAACCATCATCATCTATACTTCCTACCAGAAATTCGGCAATTTCTCGCTCGTTCTCGGGTAAAATAAAAGTATTTAATTGATTAATCAAATCTTGATGGAAACTTACTTGTGCCGCCATTGGCATGGTTCGGTCTTCGTCGTCATCACTATAATTATTGGCTTGTAATTTGTAATCAGGTGTTTCGTCGTCGCTTAAATATTCGTCAATGTTGATTTCATCTGCTTCGATAGATTGATTGTCCTCAAAATCATCTTGGGTGTCAAAATCGTCTTTATCATAAATCTCTTCATCAGCACCACTTTCCAAAGCTGGATTTTCTATCAATTCCTCTTTCAGCCGTTGTTCAAATGCTTGTGTAGGCAATTGTATCAACTTCATCAACTGAATTTGTTGAGGTGATAGTTTTTGTGATAATTTTAAATTTAAAAACTGTTTTAACATTTGTTTTTTGTTTAAAGGTTTAAGCGTTTAAAAGTTTAAGATTGTTGTTGCCTGAAACAACTTTAAACTATATTAAACAATTTTAAACTTTTTAGAATTCTGCATTCTGAGGAGTTCTTGGGAAAGGAATTACATCTCTAATGTTAGTCATTCCAGTCACAAAAAGAACTAATCGTTCAAAACCTAATCCAAAACCAGAATGAACTGCTGAACCAAATCTTCGTGTGTCTAAATACCACCAAAGTTCTTCTTCATCAATGCCTAATTTCTTCATTTTTTCTACCAAAACATCAAAGCGTTCTTCTCTTTGAGAACCGCCAACAATTTCGCCAATGCCTGGAAAAAGAATGTCCATAGCACGAACGGTTTCCTTTCCTGGTTCTGTATTGTCGTTTAAACGCATATAAAATGCTTTAATGTTTGCAGGATAATCAAATAAGATTACGGGACATTTAAAGTGTTTTTCTACCAAGAAACGTTCGTGTTCACTTTGTAAATCGGCACCCCATTCTTCAATAATATATTGGAATTTCTTCTTTTTATTTGGCGTAGAATTTCTTAAAATATCGATAGCTTCGGTATAGGAAACGCGTTTGAAATTATTTTCTATTACAAAGTTAAGTTTTTCTAACAAACTCATTTCACTTCGTTCTGTTTGTGGTTTTGACTTTTCTTCGTCTAATAATCTTCCTTCTAGAAATTTCAAATCATCTTCACATTTTTCCAGCGTATATTTTATTACAAATTGGATAAAATCTTCAGCTAAGTCCATATTAGCATCTAAATCGTTGAAAGCCACTTCGGGCTCAATCATCCAAAACTCAGCTAAGTGACGCGATGTATTTGAGTTTTCAGCACGGAATGTTGGTCCGAAAGTATATACTTGACCCAATGCCATAGCAAAAGTTTCGGCTTCTAATTGTCCAGAAACCGTTAAGTTTGTATGTTTTCCGAAGAAATCTTTTTTATAATCAATGTTTCCTTCTTCATTTTTTGGCAAGTTATCTAATGGCAATGAAGTTACTTGAAACATTTCGCCTGCACCTTCCGCATCAGCACCCGTTATTACAGGTGTATTTACATAGACAAATCCACGCTCTTGAAAATAGGTGTGAACCGCATGAGCTAATACCGAACGAACACGCATAATGGCTCCAAAAGCATTGGTTCTAACACGTAAATGGGCATTTTCTCTAAGAAATTCTAAAGAATGTTTTTTTGGTTGCATTGGAAATTTCTCAGCATCACAATCGCCAAGAATTTCAAGTTGCGTCACTTGGATTTCATATTTTTGACCAGCACCTTTGCTTTCAACCAAATTTCCAGTGATACCAACGGCTGTTCCAGTATTAATTCTTTTTAATATTTCTTCGGCTGTATTTTCAAAATCAACTACACATTGAAGATTATTTATCGTTGAACCATCGTTCAACGCTATAAATTGATTATTTCTAAAAGTTCTAACCCAGCCTTTTACGGTTACTTCATAGTCTTTTCGTGAGTCGTTTAGTAAGTCTTTAACTTTTGAATGCTTCATTTTTATCAAAATTTTGTAATGCAAATATAATTTAAATCGGTGTTAATTGGAAGTGTTTTCTTCTTTGTCTTCGCGTTCCAAAATGTAAATTTTTGGCTCGATAAATTCTTGTTCGTTGGCTAATTTTTTATTCAATGTCAAAACTAAACTAGGAAGTAACATCAAATTTGACAACATTCCGAAAAGCAGCGTTACCGCAATCAATCCACCAAGTGCTACTGTTCCTCCAAAGCTAGACAACATAAAAATTGAAAAACCAGAAAACAAAACCACCGAAGTGTAAAACATGCTCATTCCAGATTCTTTCAACGTGGCAAAAACAGATTTTTTTATTTTCCAATTGTGATGGGTAAGTTCTTGGCGATATTGGGCTAAAAAGTGGATGGTATCATCTACGGAAAGTCCAAAGGCGATGCTGAAAATAAGAATAGTTGATGGTTTTAACGGAATGCCAAAATAGCCCATTAACCCAGCGGTGATTAGTAATGGTAATAAATTTGGAATTAAAGACACTATTACCATTTTAAACGAACGAAACATGAATAGCATTAATAAGGAAATCAGTAAAACAGCAAATAATAATGAAGTTACTAAATTATTTAGTAAATATTTTGTTCCTTTTTCAAAAACTAATGCTTTTCCGGTCAAGTTGACTTTGTATTGTTCGGGTGGAAATATTTCATTTATTTTTTTCCAAAGTTCGTCTTCAACGCGCGACATGTTTCCTGTATCAATGTCTTTCATAAAAGTAGTAATACGTGCGACACTACCATCTGAACTAACATAGCTTTTCATTAAGTCTTTGTCTGAATTCTTGGTGGCATTTTTGGCATAGCTCAATACAAAACTTTTTTCTTGTGCTGTGGGCAATTCAAAATATTCAGGATTTCCATTATAGAATGCTTGTTTGGAATATTTTACCAAGTTAACAACAGAAATAGGTTTTGAAAGTTCGGGTATTTTTTCAATGGTTTTTTCTAATTCATCAATTTTCCGAAGTGTTGACGACTTCATGACGCCTTTTTTTCTTTTGGTGTCAACGGTTATTTCTAGTGGCATCACACCATTAAACTCTTCTTCGAAAAACTGAATGTCTTTAAAAAAGGCTGCTTTTTTAGGCATATCTTCTGTTAAACTTCCAGAGGTTTTGATTTTTAAAGCACCTATGATGCTTAAAAGAAATAAAGAAACAGCAACAATGTAAACTTTGGTTCTATGATAACGTACACTTTTAGCAATCCAGTCCATGAATTTTTGAGTGTATTCTCTATTCAAGTGCTCCAAATGTTTGGCTTTTGGTACAGGTTGATAGCTATAATAAATAGGAATTAATATCAAGCATAAAAAAAACAATGCAATGATATTTATGGCAGCAATAAGTCCAAACTCTTTTAGTAATTGACTGTTGGTAATCATAAAAGTAGCAAAACCGGCTGCAGTAGTAAGATTTGTCATTAATGTTGCCGTTCCAACTCGGGTAATTACTCGTTGAAGAGCACGGGCTTTGTTACCATGCGCAGCATATTCTTGTTGGTATTTATTGGTTAGGAAAATGCAATTCGGAATTCCAATGACAATAACTAAAGATGGAATTAACCCCGTTAGAATTGTAATTTCATAATTGAACAATCCGATGAAACCAAAGGTCCACATTACACCAATTACAACTATTAAAACAGAAATTAAAGTGGCGCGATGCGAACGGAAAAATAGATAAAAAATCAGCGAAGTAATAAAAAGAGCTGCCCCAATAAACAAACTTATTTCGCTCAAAATACTTTTAGCGTTTAGTGTTCTTATGTAAGGCATTCCAGAAACTTTTAAATCAATGTTGTTCTCTTTTTGAAAAGCTTCAACTCTCGGGATGAACTTGTTTAAAATGAAGTCTTTGCGTTGTGGTGTGTTTACAATTTTTTTGTCTAAATAAATTGCAGAACGAACGGTGCCACTTTTATTATAAAGTAAACCTTCATAGAATGGTGTTTTTGTAAAAAGTTCTTTTTTGGTGGCCAATAAATAATTAGGGTCTTTTACTTTTGTTTGATCAAAAAACGGAACCATTTCAAAAGTCTGTAAACTATCGTTTTTTTGCAGCTTCTTGATGTTGTCAACAGAAACAATAAGTTCAACTTCTGATTCTTTGTTTAAATCAGACATCAATTTTGTCCAATTTTCAAATACTTTTGGAGTAAATAATTTTTGGTCTTTGGTGCCAATAACAATTAGGTTACCTTCTTCTCCAAATTCTTTTAGAAAAGCGTTGTATTCAATATTTACTTGGTGGTCATCTGGCAACAGATTGGCCTCAGTATAGGTAAAATGTATGTTTTTCCATTGTAAACCAAGAAAAATGGTAAAAACAGTAATGGCAATTAGGATGGAGATTCTTCTTCTAAGTACAATTCCGGCAATAAATTCCCAAAATCCTACTGTTGATTTCTTTTTCATGATAAATTTAAAACGGTTGCAAAGGTAATGAAAACAAGAGAATAAGCGTTAATTTTACCATTGTTTTAGCTAAAAAGAATTCACGATAAAGTAATTTAAGAATTTATTATTTTATAAAAAAAAAGGTTACATTTGAAAATAATCCCAAAAATGCGTTCTCCTTTATGATTGGATCTATTGTTATTACTATTTGTGTGCTAATGTTGTTAGCCTATATTTTTGAATTAACCTCTTCAAAAACAAAAATTCCTTCAATAATTTTATTGTTGGTTTTGGGTTGGTTAGTAAAACAAATTACGGTCATTCTACATATTAATATTCCAAATCTTGAAGTTGCACTACCAGTATTGGGGAATCTGGGATTGATTTTAATTGTATTAGAAGGATCATTAGATTTAGAACTAAAAAAATCGAATTATCCAATTATAGCCAAATCAGCTATTATTGCACTGTTGCCAATGGTTGTTATGAGTTTTGGAATAGCGTATGCGTTTTATTATTTTGATCCTGAGTTGACCTATAAAGCAGCTTTAGGCAATGCCATTCCGCTAGGCGTAATTAGTAGTGCTGTGGCTATTTCAAGTGTAAAAAACTTAAATCCAACGAACAAAGAAATCATAACTTATGAAAGCAGTATGTCGGATGTTTTAGGTGTTATTTTTTTCAATTTTGTTACTCTAAATCAAACAATTGTTGCTTCAACTTTTGGTTATTTTTTCCTCGATTTAATATTGATTTTAATTATATCATTTGTAGCAACAATCGGTTTGGCTTTTTTGTTAAGTAAAATTAAACATCATGTAAAATTTGCTCCTATAATCATTTTACTGATAATGATTTATTTCATTTCAAAACTATATCATTTACCAGCATTAGTGTTTGTCTTATTGTTTGGTTTGTTGATTAGTAATTTGGACGAAATGACAAATTTAAAATTTGTTCAAAAATTGCATCCTGAGATTTTAAATAAGGAAGTAGAAAAGTTTAAGGAATTGAATATTGAATTTACATTTCTTATTAGAACACTATTTTTTATTCTTTTTGGATATTTAATCAAAACATCCGAAGTGTTGAATACCGATACTATAATTTGGGCAGTTGGAATAACAGCATTCATTTTTTTATTGAGAGCAATTTTCTTAAAAGTAGTTCGATTACCATTAAAACCATTGTTTTTTATTGCACCACGCGGATTGATTACAATTCTTTTGTTTTTGTCTATTCCAATAACACATAGAAGTAAATTTATGAATAACTCTTTAATTATTCAGGTTATTTTATTGACCGTAATAGTTATGATGGTTGGATTGATGTTTAATAAAAAAGAAAAAATCACAAGCCAAGATCAAGAATAAAGCTCAACTTTATAGCTAAGTTATCTTCCAATCTATTCAATTGATTTGGGCCATAACGATAAAATCCAGAAAGTCCGAATCCTCTAAAAATTTGATTTAGTTCGACTCCCGATTCAAAAAAGCCTTGGTCTAAGGTCTTGTATTCAATGCCTAAATGATGTTCAGGATTTTCTAAATTTCCCCAAGCCATTCGTGTTACTAGAACAAATTCGGGTTTTACTTTTTTGAAAAGCACTACTCGTTTAAAACCGTGTTTTAATTGAAAAAACACATATTGATTGGAGAAAAACTCATTAAAAAACATCGTTTCAAAACTGTTTTTTCCTGCAATAGTAATGCGTTGTAGTAAGTTGGTTTTGTTTAAATTGTTAGGCGAAGTGTTATAAAGATGTGTTATAGGAATGGCACCATAGGCATACCCAGATTGTACCAAAATTGCTGATTTTTGACCGTTTAAATATTTTTTCTCAAAGTCAATTCGCAAATCAATTTTCCCAAAATCGAAGTCGTTATCAAATAGTTTTGGCAACGATTTTGTAAACTGAAAAGTGAATTTTGGAAAGCGTTTCTCAATTTCTAATTTTCCATTTGGTGTTTGCATAAAATCACTAAACGGATTCCATTGTATAGAAGCAATAGCCGTTGTCATTTCAAAATGGTTATAATTTATGCCATTATGAACAAAAGTATAGTTGAATAAAGGGGTAATGTTATTATAGGTTAACTGCCAAATACTTTCTGTTTTAGGAATAATTTTTGTTTCAATATAACCGCGCCACATTTTATAATTGTAAAATGTACTGATGTTAATTGGTCGTGGATCATATAATTTAAAAACTCTTTTGTCTATAGCAAAGCTTGTACTGGCAATTTCTCGCAAATCGTCGGTATAGGAATAACCAATCCAAGTGTTTGAAAACTTACCTATTCTTGCAGCAGAACCAATGCTGTATTTTATAGTTTCATCTTTCAAACCATAAGCAGTATAACCATCAATTTTAAAGACTTTCGATAGTTTTTCATTAGTGTTTCCGCCCAATCCGAAACGAAATCCTTCATAATTATTGTAACTAAAAAGATGTCTTAAATCAAAATCGAATAGGGATATTGGTACATATCCATTGATTATTTTTCTTCCAAAGCGAATTTTTTTGTCCAGTTTTCGATCATCAGCAATACTGTCTAGAATTTTATAGGTTTGTATTCCTCTTTCGTCAATTGCAAAAGTTCTATTTTCTTCCCAAAAATCTTCGTTTCTGTTTTCGTTTTTGTCACTTACTTGGACTTTAATAAACGACTTTTTTAGAACAATTGGTTCGTTTATTTTTATATCTTTAATATCTGTTTCTGAACTAAAAAAAGTAAAATCTGCGTTCTTTTTTTCTCTTTCATTGTCTTCATCATCAGGCTCAAAAACTATTCTACCGCCAAGAAATGAAGTTTTCTCATCGCTTTTTCCTTTGGTTATTTTAAACTCTTTTTTTATGGGAAACCAAACTTGATTTTCTGCTAAAAAACGAAATTCATGAATAGCTGTAATGTTGATAATTCCTTTTGTTTGCATCACCGCTTTCGCAACAGCAAAATTTTGAGAATCAACAAACAACAATCCTTCTAATCCTTTTTTCTTCTTTTTGTTTTTAAAATAAATGACATAAGTTTCTCTGTTTTCTATTGAAGTGGTATCACTAATAGAATACTGATATTCATCTGTTGCATTTCTTGAAAGTGGACTTTTATAATAGGTTTCAAACAGTTCATATTTGTCATCATAAATTGAAAAAGACTGAAGATTAAAACCAAATAATTCGTAAATTGGCTCTTTAAATCCTGCCATTTTTGAGGCTAAGATAGTTTCTTTTACAAGAGGTTTTGCAAATTGAAATTTTGAAATTTTTTCTGCCAAAAACAAGTGTTGCTTATCAATAATTTTCTTGAATTTATACGCTGTGGAATCAATTTTTTTTAACTCTTTCCCAAATTCGTTTTCAACAAAAATACTGTCAATTTTTCCTTGTATAGAATCTGGATTTGCTGAAACTACTATTTTGTTGTAGGCCTTAAACTGAAAGTAATCTAGCTTTTTCTGTGGATTGTTTTCCTCTTTTTTTGCAATAACTTTTTTGAGTATCGAATTGGCTAAATTTTGACTATTGATAGTAAGCATTTTTAAACTATCCGTTTTAGGTTTTAAAAAAATTGGATAATAATTTTTTGAAGAAACTTCAATAGTATTTGCAGAATATCCTATGTATTGAATGGTTATAGAGTTGATTTTTTTAAAAGATACAATTTCAAATTTACCATCTACATCAGCCATAAATGTTTGGTCATCGTTTAGAATGATGCTGGCAAAAGGCAACACTTTTTTTGTGTTAAAGTCTTTTACAATTCCAGTAATTTGTTGCTGTGCTTGCATAGTCAAACAACAAAATAAAAGAAAAATAAAAACGTTTTTCATCAAAGTAATTTTTACAAAAGTAGGTATAAAAAAAATCCGTCAAGTTTAACTTAAGAAGTTTTTAACTAGACGGATTTTATAGATGTATTTATAAAAGTTATACTTTCATAATTTCTGCTTCTTTTGTTACCAAGTGTTCGTCTATTTTTTTTATAAATGCATCGGTTAGTTTTTGAACATCGTCTTCTGCCGATTTGCAAATATCTTCCGAAGTGCCTTCTTTTTCTAATTTTTTAATTTCAGTATTGGCATCTTTTCTTGAATTTCGAATACCAATTTTGGCATCCTCGGCTTCTGATTTTGCTTGTTTTACTAAGTCGCGTCTTCGCTCTTCCGTTAAAGGAGGAACACTGATAATAATGTTATCACCATTATTCATTGGGTTAAAGCCTAAATTGGCAACCATAATTGCTTTTTCGATTGGTTGCAACATGCTTTTTTCATATGGTGTAATAGTGATGGTTCTTGCATCAGGAACATTCACATTTGCAATTTGACTTAGTGGTGTTTGAGAACCATAATACTCTACAAAAACACTACCCAACATCTGTGGCGACGCTTTTCCTGCTCTAATATTCAAAAATTCTTTTTCTAAATGCGCAATTGTTCCACTCATGGATTCTTTTGTGCTGTCTAAAATAAATTCTATTTCTTCCATTCTTATAAAGTTTAAACATTTAAGGATTTAAAAGTTTAAGGATTATGAAATTATAAACTCATAACCATATATACCTCTAATCTTAAATTCTTACTGTTGTTCCTATATTTTCTCCGTTACAGATTTTTAATAAATTACCCGATTTATTCATGTCAAAAACCACTATTGGTAAAGCATTTTCTTGACTTAATGTAAATGCTGTTGAATCCATAACATTCAATCCTTTTTTAATAACATCATCAAAGGTAATTTCTTCAAATTTTACAGCATTTGGGTTTTTCTCAGGATCAGCATCATAAATTCCATCAACACGTGTTCCTTTTAATATTACATCAGCATGAACTTCGATTCCGCGTAAAACAGCTGCCGTATCTGTTGTAAAATAGGGATTTCCTGTTCCTGCTCCAAAAATCACAATTCTTCCTTTTTCAAGATGACGCACGGCTCTACGCTTAATGTAAGGTTCAGCAATTGCTTCAATCTTTAAAGCCGTTTGCAATCTTGTCAACATTCCTTTATCTTCCAACGCACCTTGCAAAGCCATTCCGTTGATTACAGTAGCAAGCATTCCCATATAATCACCTTGAACTCTGTCCATTCCATTACTTGCACCGGCTACTCCTCTAAAAATATTTCCGCCACCAATTACAATAGCTATTTCAATACCTTGACTGTGAATTTCCTTGATTTCTTCTGCATATTCGGCCAATCGTTTTGGGTCGATTCCATATTGTCTATCACCCATTAAAGCTTCACCGCTTAATTTTAGTAGAATTCTTTTGTATTTCATTTTATTCTGAATTTATTTCAGAATCTCATAATCAAGATTCAGATTTGTGATGCAAATATAAACATAGTTCTGTTTTTTTTATAATTCAATAAAAGAATGTTTTGTAATAAATGTAACAAATTATAAGTTTTGTGTTTCGTAGATTTGCATTTCAAATTTAAATTATGAAAACAATTATACAAAATAGCTTGGCAAATAGTCATACTTATTCGGAATACAGAACCTTAGTTAGTTCACTGCTAAAAGAAGAAAAATCAACAGGAAATGAGCAGTCAGAAGATTTAACACATTATTCTCAGCTCAATGAAACTAGAATGAATCGGTTGGATAAAACTATAAAAGTAACAGAAGAAAATAACCAAAAACTTCAAAACTTGGATAAAGAATATCTTTGGTTGGTTATTTCTGAAGGTTGGTGTGGCGATGCAGCACAAATTGTTCCAGTAATTCATAAAATGGCGGAATTGTCAAATAAAATAGAATTAAAAATTGTGCTTCGTGATGAAAATGAAGCCTTAATGAATTTGTTTTTAACGAACGGCTCCAAGTCAATTCCTAAATTAATTATTATTGATAAAGCTACAAGCGAAGTGATTGGAGATTTTGGACCAAGACCAACGGGTGCAAAGCAATTAATTTTAGACTATAAAAAAGAACACGGTGTCATTGATGAAACTGCAAAAACCGAATTGCAACTTTGGTATTTGCACGACAAAGGCGTTTCTACACAAAATGAAATAATGGAAGTTTTAGGAGATTAATTGCTTCTCAAAATCTTCTGGTGTAAATCCGTTTTCAACGGAGTAATCACCAATTTTAGTTCTTCGCAATGCACTAAGGTGTGCGCCAGATTGCAAAGCTTTTCCAAAATCAAAAGCCAAAGAACGTATGTAAGTTCCTTTGCTGCATTGTACTCTAAAATCAATTTCAGGCAATGCAACTCTAGTGATTTCAAACTCGTGAATCGTTGTTTTTCTAAATGGAATTTCAACGGTTTCGCCAGCACGTGCATGTTCATACAGTCGAATACCATCTTTTTTAATGGCTGAAAATATAGGTGGCTTTTGGTTTATTTCTCCTAAAAATTGTTTGGTAGTTTCTTGAATTAATTCTTCAGAAATATGCACAATTGGAAACGTTTCATCAACTTCAGTTTCTAAATCATAACTCGGTGTAGTAGCACCAACAGTTATCGTTCCGGTATATTCTTTGGCTTGACCTTGAATTTCAGTAATTTTTTTGGTGAATTTACCAGTACATACAATTAATAAACCGGTTGCCAATGGATCTAAAGTTCCTGCATGACCAATTTTAAAACTTTTGGGCAAATTGTATTTTCGCTTAATAAGATATTTCAATTTATTCACTGCTTGAAATGAAGACCAAGTTAATGGTTTGTCAATTAAAAGAATTTGACCGTTTTGAAAATCTTCACCTGTCATCTATATTGTGGTCAATTTTAGTATAAAGAAATGAATAAACAATATGGTTAAACCTGCAATGATTCTATAGTAACCAAAGATTTTAAAACCGTGCTTTGTTAAATATCCAATAAACGATTTGATGGCTAATAAAGCAACGATAAAACCAACAACATTGCCAATAATCAATAAATTTACTTGATCGTCTGTCAGTACATATCCGTCTTTATAGTAGTCATAACATTTTTTAACCGTTGCGCCAAGCATGGTAGGAACAGCCAGAAAAAAAGAAAATTCGGCAGCTGTCGTTCTTGATAATTTTTGTGACATTCCACCAACAATACTTGCGCCACTTCGTGAAACGCCGGGTATCATTGCTAAGCATTGAAACATTCCTATTTTAAAAGCTGTTAAATAACTAATGTTTTCGGTTGCTTGTAATTCTTCTTTTGGTGCAAACCATTCGTCAACTTTCAACAGAATAATTCCGCCGACAACTAAAGAAACAGCAACAGTTATTGGGTTTTCTAATAAAGCATCAATTTTATCACTAAACAATAATCCAAAAATTACCGCCGGAATAAACGCAACAAATAGTTTAAAGTAAAAATCTAAGGTTTGAAAGAAGCGTTTGAAATATAAAACAACTACTGATAAAATAGTTCCTAATTGAATTACAATCGTAAATAATTTGGTAAAATCATCATGTGCAATGCCAAAAAATGAAGAGGCAATAATCATATGACCAGTAGAAGAAACAGGAAGAAACTCTGTAATACCTTCGATAACCGCAAGGATAATGGCTTGAATAATATCCATTATTTTTTGGTTGGATTTTTAAATATAGAATAAATTGTAATTCCAAAACCGATTAAAACAACAGTCGGTGCCAATCGAATTCGTCTAAAACTAAAAATAGCATCACTCCAAACATTTGGATTATCGCTTCCACCGCCTGACATTAGAATGAATCCTAGCATAATTACGGCAACACCGATTAATAAAATTTTATAATTTATTTTTTCAAAAAGAAAATCGGGTTTGTGTTCGCTATTATTTTCCATGTCTATTTTTTTTAAAATTTATTTTTCCAACTTCAAAATTCTAATAAAGGTCGTCTGTTCTTAAATTTAAGAAACGTTGTGTGGCAAAGAAGGTGCTAATCCAAGGAATTAATGCCCCAAGTATTAATACAGCAACCAATACAATTCCAGTTTGTGCACTGTCTTTTAGAATTTCTAAATCAGGATAATTTAATTCGATATAAGCCAAAACGCCGACCAAAGCTGCCACAGCTAAAACGGCACCAATCATTCCTAAAATGATGCTTCGGGTAATAAAAGGTTTTCTGATGAATGATTTTGTAGCACCAACCAATTGCATGGTTTTGATGATAAATCGATTGGAATATATCGACAAGCGCATCGAACTATTGATTAATAAAACGGATACAAAAGCAAATATTCCACTGATTATTAAAATCCACATACTAATTTTTTTCACGTTATCGTTTACCAAAGTAACCAATTGTTTGTCGTAAACAATGTCGGCTATTGCTTCGTTTTTGCGCAATCTCTTTTCAATTTTGCCAAAGCTATCATTGGTCACAAAATCTGCTTTTAAGTGAATATCGTATGAGTTTTGAAGCGGATTAACCCCTAAAAATGTCATAAAGTCTTCGCCAATTACTTCTTTATGTTTCTCAGCTGCTTCTTCTTTTGAAACATATTTAAAATCTTTTGCAAAACTGGCTAAACGCAACTCATCATCAAATGCTTTTACGATAGAATCATTGACATCCGATTTTAAAAAAACCGTCATTACAATATCTTCTTTAAAATTATCTGAGATACGTTTAGAGTTGATTACAAATAATCCCAAGATACCTAAAAGGAAAAGCACTAAAAATACACTTAGTACCACCGAAAAATAGGAGGTAACCACTCTGCGTTTCTGAAACTTTTCGAAAGATGACGACATATATAATAATTTTATGGTGTAAAAATAATAAAGAAAATTGTTTTTATCCTTTATAAGGTACAAAGTTTTAACTTTATTATAATAAATGTAAATTTGCGCCTGTATTTTTAGTTTCAAGTTTAGAATTTGCGTCATTACAAAAACTTTTAAACTTTTAAACTTTTAAACCTTTAAACTCAGAAATGAAATACTTCCACGAACAAATTGAAGCCAAATGGCAAGAATATTGGGCAAAAAATCAAACGTTTGCTGCGTCTAACCATTCTGAAAAACCCAAATATTACGTGCTCGATATGTTTCCTTATCCTTCGGGTGCCGGTTTGCACGTTGGTCATCCGCTTGGGTACATTGCTTCAGATATTGTAGCGCGATACAAGCGTCATAAAGGATTTAATGTATTGCATCCGCAAGGTTATGATTCATTTGGTTTGCCAGCAGAACAATATGCTATTCAAACTGGGCAACATCCCGAAAAAACAACTCGTGAAAACATTGCTCGCTACCGTGAACAATTGGATAAAATTGGTTTTTCATTTGATTGGAGTAGAGAAGTGCGCACTTCAAATCCAGATTATTATAAATGGACACAATGGATTTTCATTCAGTTGTTCAATTCTTGGTACAATAATGATACAAACAAAGCCGAAGATATTTCAACCTTAGTTTCACTATTTGAAAAAGAAGGAAACGCTACTGTAAATGCAGTTTGCGATGATAACATCGCCACTTTTTCTTCAAACGAATGGAATGCTTTTTCATCCGAAGAACAACAAAAAATACTATTACAGTATCGATTAACCTATCTGGCAGAAACCGAAGTAAACTGGTGTCCTGCTTTAGGAACGGTTTTGGCCAACGACGAAATTGTAAACGGCGTTTCAGAACGCGGCGGTCATCCGGTTATTCGTAAAAAAATGACCCAATGGTCGATGCGAATTTCAGCCTATGCCGAACGATTATTACAAGGGTTGAACGATATCGATTGGACAGAAAGTTTGAAAGAATCGCAACGCAACTGGATAGGAAAATCAGTTGGCGCAATTGTTGAATTCCCCATCCTATCCTTCCCCAAAGGGGAAGAGAAAGCAGCCGATAAAAAGATTGCGGGTTATATGACAGGTGGAAATAATTCACACATTACTATTCAACATGCCAAAGAGAATAGAAAAAATCCAACTGAAGCAGAAAATATTCTTTGGAATCAATTACGAAATAAAAATTTAGGAGATAAATTTAGACAGCAGCATCTGATAGATGACTTTATAGTGGACTTTGTTTGTCTTTCTAAAAATTTAATAATTGAAGTTGACGGAGGTTATCACGAAACTAAAGAACAAAAAGAATTAGACGAGGAACGTACTTTTATTTTAAATAAAAAAGGATACAAAGTAATTCGTTTTTCTAATGAAGAAGTTTTAAGAAATAGTTCTAAAGTTTTAGAGATAATAAATGAAGCGTTAAGTTCACGCACAGCTATTCACGTTTCAGCTCCCTCTCCTATGGAGAGGGTTGGGGTGAGGATTTTTACTACTCGTCCTGACACTATTTTTGGGGTTACGTTTATGACTTTGGCGCCAGAACATGATTTGGTTGCTCAAATTACAACGCCAGAACAAAAAGCAGCGGTTGATGCTTATATCGAAGCGACTGCAAAACGTTCGGAGCGTGAAAGAATGGCCGATGTTAAAACCATTTCAGGTGTGTTTACTGGTGCCTATGCCGAGCATCCGTTTACCAAAGAACCCATTCCAGTTTGGATTGGCGATTATGTGTTGGCAGGTTATGGAACCGGTGCTGTTATGGCAGTTCCATGTGGCGATGAGCGCGATTATGCCTTTGCCAATTTCTTCAAAGGAACCAATGGAATGCCTGAAATAAAAAATATTTTCAATCAAGATATATCCCAAGAAGCGTTTGCTGCAAAAGAAGGTTTTGAATTAGTAAACTCCGATTTCCTAAATGGTTTGGGTTACAAAGAAGGCACCAAGAAAGCCATCGAAGCTTTAGAAAAAATCGGTCAGGGAAAAGGAAAAACCAACTACCGTTTGCGTGACGCGGTTTTCTCTAGACAAAGATATTGGGGCGAACCGTTTCCGGTGTATTATGTAAACGGATTGCCACAGATGATTGACAGCAAATATTTGCCAATCGTATTGCCAGAAGTTGAAAAATACCTTCCAACCGAAGACGGACAACCGCCATTGGGCAATGCCAAAGAATGGTATTGGAACACAAAAACCAACGCCGTGAGTTCTCCTCCTTCGGAGGAGTTAGAGGAGGCTTTTATTTTTCCTTTAGAGTTGAACACTATGCCAGGTTGGGCAGGTTCTTCTTGGTATTGGATGCGTTATATGGATGCGCATAACGATAATGAATTTGCAAGCGAAGAAGCATTGAAATACTGGCAAAACGTAGATTTATATATTGGTGGAAGCGAACACGCTACCGGACATTTATTGTACTCTCGTTTTTGGAACAAGTTTTTAAAAGACAAAGGTTTTGCGCCCACCGAAGAACCCTTCAAAAAGCTGATCAATCAAGGAATGATTTTGGGGATGAGTGCTACTGCATATAATGTATCTATCGAATTTAACATTGATTGTTTTAATTCCAATAAAAAATATTTAGGCAAATTAGATTTTGATAAAAAAATACCACATTCTAACTTTACTAGTTTTAAAAGAAACTACCTTGTTTCTAAAAACAAAATGAGTTTTCATTCTAAAGATCCAGATAGTTATTTTCTTGGTGAAGAAGTGAGAAAAGAAATAGAATTTCAATTAAAATATGAATTTATAAAATCAGTCCAATTTGGAGAGGTTATTCAAGGAGGGAAAGTATATGATTTCTCAGATATTTCAATTGTATTAACATCATTTATTCCTTATAAGGAAAGAGTTTTATTAAATTTAATTGACGAAGTTTCAAATGAGTTAAAAATTGAGGATTTTAAAACACATCCTTTATACTCGAATTTATTTAATGTAATGAATGCCGAATTCATTTTAGAAGATGGCAAATACATCGTTGGTCGCGAGGTAGAAAAAATGTCTAAATCAAAATACAACGTAGTCAATCCAGATGATATTTGTAATGAATATGGTGCTGATACGTTGCGTTTGTATGAAATGTTTCTCGGTCCGTTGGAGCAAGCAAAACCTTGGAATACTGCCGGAATTACAGGAGTTTATGGTTTCTTGAAAAAACTATGGAAATTGTATCATTCTGGTCCAAACGATAGTTTTTACGTCGATAATTCCACTCCTTCGGAGGGGTTAGGGGAGGCCTTTAAATCACTACACAAAACAATCAAAAAAGTAACCGAAGACATCGAGAATTTCTCGTTCAACACCTCGGTATCGCAATTCATGATTTGTGTGAATGAATTGTCGCAATTAAAATGCCGTCATCGTGCCATTTTAGAACCATTGGCAATCATTATTTCCCCTTATGCGCCGCACATTGCCGAAGAATTGTGGAGTCAACTAGGTCATGAAGGCTCTATTGCTACCGTAAATTTCCCTGTATTTGAGGAGAAATATTTGGTAGAAAGCGAAAAAGAATACCCAGTTTCTTTCAACGGAAAAATGCGTTTCACCATTAAGTTACCTTTAGATTTAACGGCGGCACAAATTGAAGAAATCATCATGGCAGACGAGCGCACCATTGCACAATTGGCAGGTAATACGCCAAAGAAAGTCATCATCGTTCCGGGTAAAATTATCAACTTGGTGGGATAAATTTTATTTAAAAACAAAAAGAATAAAAACATCCAAATCTGATAAAGGTTTGGATTTTTTTTGCCTAAAAACCTCTTTTACTACGTTCCGAACTAGTTTTATTACGTTGGTTAACGTGTTTTAAGTGGTTCTAAACTGCTTTTAATACGTTGTATATCCTATTAAAAGTGGTTCAGAAATGGTTTTTTGTGGTTCTGAACCTAATAAAAGGGGTTGTATGACCTATTAAAAGTGGTTCGGAACGTATATTAAGTGGTCTTTAACGTATTAAAAGGGGTTGTATAACGTAGTAAAACCAGTTCGGAACGTAGTATAACTAGTTCGGAACGTAGTTAATGTACTTCGGAACGTAATAAAATACGGTTTTTGTAACTTTTTTAAATTGCTGCGCATAATAAGAAAACCATCTCATTAAAAAACACGAACTACAAGCCTTATCATACAAGTGAGTTGCCTTTATTACAATTTGTAGATAAGATGACAAGTTGACATTTTTTAAACAGCTATTGTAAATGGAATACAATTTGCTATATTTATTAAAAATTAAATTATGATAGGATATTATATACTTTTAGGACTAATCGCTTTAGTAAGTTGGGCTATAAGTTCCAAACTGAAGAGCAAATTTGAAGAATATTCAAAAGTACATTTGCGCAACGGAATGAGTGGTGCCGAAATTGCAGAGAAAATGCTAGCCGACAACGGTATTTATGATGTTAGAGTCATTTCAACACCCGGAAGATTGACCGACCATTACAACCCGGCAGACAAAACAGTCAACTTGAGTGAGGCGGTTTATAACCAAAGAAACGCAGCAGCAGCAGCCGTTGCCGCTCACGAATGTGGTCATGCGGTGCAACACGCCACAGCCTATGCCATGTTGACCATGCGTTCTAAATTAGTGCCGTTAGTCAATGTTTCTTCCACACTTTCGCAATGGTTAATCTTTGGAGGATTAATTCTTGGAGCCGCAGCCGGATTGGGCTTTGGGTTTTATGTTGCTGTTATAGGATTGGTGTTAATGGCAGTAACGACCGCCTTTAGTTTTATAACCCTTCCGGTAGAATATGATGCGAGTAATCGCGCATTGGCATGGTTGAAAAACAAAAATATGCTGAGCCAACAAGAATATGCAGGTGCTGAAGATGCTTTGAAATGGGCAGCACGAACCTATGTAGTAGCCGCTATTGGTGCTTTGGCTTCCTTGTTGTATTGGGCATTTCAGGTATTTGGCAGAAGAGATTAAGTAAATAAATTTCAAAAATATAAAATCCAAATTCCAATAAGGAGTTTGGGTTTTTTGTTTGACTCCAACTCCTAACTTCCTGTTTCCAACTTCCCACTTATATCTGAATTTGTCTTTCAATTTGTTGTTCCAACGAAATAAACGTTTCCGTTCTTGATACACCGTCTATCGGTTGAATTTTTTTGTTCAGCAGTTGCATCAAGTGCTCGTTGTCTTTGCAGATAATTTTCACTAGAATGCTCCAGTTTCCAGTAGTATAATGACATTCTAGCACTTCGGGAATTTTCTTTAACTCGCGAACGGCATCCGAATTGCTCGATGCTTTGTCTAAATATACGCCAATAAACGCCATGGTTTTATAGCCCAAGACTTTGTAGTCGATGATAAATTTTGAACCAGCAATAACACCTGCATCTTCTAGTTTTCGCAACCGCTGGTGAATGGCAGCACCCGAAATTCCTATTTTGTTGGCTATTTGAAGAATGGGTTTGCGTGCATCTTCCATCAAGTCGCGAAGAATTTCTTTGTCGATGCCGTCAATTTCTATTTGAAGTTGATTAATTTTCATTTCTACTTATTTGAAAGTAAAATTAAGGAATAAGTAACAAATTGCACAAAAAAAACCAAAATCAGTTACGATTTTGGTTTGAGTGTTGTAGCAGACATTGAGTTAATTTCCAATCAATCTATCTGGATTGTATCCTATATAAGGCATTTTGGTTTCATTAAAAATTACGCCGAAAGTTTCTAATTCTTTAAGAATCGGTTCATAAACTTCTTTGGTAATTGGCAATTGCACGCCTGGGGTTTTAATTTTTCCATTCAATATTTGAAGAGCTGCAATTGCCACAGGTAAGCCTACGGTTTTTGCCATGGCGGTATAGGTTTGGTCATCGCCAATACACACCATTTTAGAGTCTATTTGTTCTTGTTTGCCATTTAGTTCGTAGCCAAACTTGTGATACATTACAATCATGTCTTTGTCTTCGGGTTGCAAGGTCCAACTAGCGTTCAAAATATGTTCAAGAATTTGAGCTGGAGTAGCATCCTTTAAACCAACAATTTTATTTGGGTTGAATAAATCGAGTTCCAAGAGTTTGTCCCACATAATATCGTCTTGCTCTATGCCAAGAGCCAAACGGGTTTTAATTTCCACCGAATCTGTTGGCGAATAGGGCAAAAATAAATTGATAAAATCACGGTAACTGATGTGTTCCGAATCGTCGATAATATAAGTGTCGTCGGTCATGCCAAGTTGCACAAACATGTTCCAGGCTTTAGAGAATCCAACTCTACGAATGGTGCCACGGTATAAAGTAAGCACGTCATCCAATCCATAAACCGTTCTGTATTTTAACGAATCACGATTGGCATAACCTTCAAATCTGCCATAACCTTCCACATGAAGGAATTCGGTTCTACGGAATAATTTTTGATAGGGAATGTATTTGTATTTTCCTTCTTGAATAAACTTTGCTGCACCACCTTGACCTGCCAATACTACATTTCTTGGTGCCCAAGTAAACTTGTAGTTCCAAAGATTCGTATCACTTTCGGGAGCTACTAAACCGCCACAAAAAGATTCGAAAAGCAGCATCTTTCCGCCTTTAGCTCTAATCTCGTCAATTACTTTCATGGCACTCATGTGATCAACACCTGGGTCAAGACCTATTTCATTCATAAAGATTAACCCATTGGCTTTTACTTCGGCATCCAAACTTTGCATAGCGTCTGAAATATAGGAAGCCGTCACCATGTTTTTCTTGAAAATCACACAATCTTTCGCCACTTCAATATGCATGTGCGCCGGCAACATTGAGATGACAATGTCTGCTTTTTGAACTTCAGTTTGACGTTGTTCAATATTATTGATGTCTAATGCGATGGCTTTTGCATTAGGATGATTGTTGGTCTTTTTTTGAGCCAATTCTAACGATAAATCGGCAATGGTAATTTGAAGATTTTCCTCTTGAGATTTATTTAAAAGATATTTTATAAGAGATGATGCCGAGCGACCAGCACCAATGATAAGTATGTTTCTCATGCTTTAATTTGTTGTTGTGGCAAATGTATGAAATTGGGATTAAATGATAGAAACAAAAAAGCACTCCGAAAATCTGAAGTGCTTTGTGTGTTTATTCTAAGTCGTTTTCTAGTTCTTCCAATTCTTTTTTGGCTTCTATTTTAGTTTCTATCTTTTGTTGTTCAAACTTTTTATCTACTTCCACTTTGTCTTTTATAAACACTAATTTTAGCACTACCACAAAAGAACAAATAGCACTTAATGTTAGCAACCAATTGGGTAATCTGCGTTGGTTTTCGGCTGATTTTTTTAAAAGGACTAAACTCGAAATTAAGGCTAAACCAATAGGAAGAAATGCAATAGTTCCCATGGGAAGTAGTGTAAACAAGATGGATAATACTAAAAATAAAATGGCTAAGATTAAAAAAAGTTTTCTCATAATTATATACCAGTTGCTGAGGTTAATACCAATTTCCCGGTTCCAACAGGAATGCTGAACTCTAATAAAGCAGGAATCTTTTTAGCGTCTGCAGTCAGCCAAATTAGGTTTTTATCTTTTCCGCGCAAGGCATCAGTTTTAGCACCAATAGAAATTTTGTAGCATTCTTTTTTGCCAAGATTTCCTGCGCTAACCGTTTCTTTACCCATAAATTTTATAGTCACCGGAATTTCTTTCTCGTCAAAAACAATCATCATCGATTGCGTTTGACCCGTTTTGAATTTAGAGAAATCCAAAGTTCTTACTTTATAAAAAAGGGAAATAACATCTTGAGTATTTGCGCCAATGGTAAATGATTTATGTACTTCAGGACGATTTTTTTTGGTAACGGAACTCTTGACATTAGTGCCTTTAAAAACATATTTTTCTTTTATAGTATAGCCACCTTCATCAATACTTCTTTTGTATAAACTCGGTTTAAGCGTCGTTGGGTTTACATAGGATTCATATATATCTCTTATTTTAAAGAAAGAATCCCATTTCGTATATGTAGCCAACTCGCAAGAAAGGTGTAGATAATTACTTTTTGAAGTAGTAACATTTTCGGTTGACATAGTAACTTGCGCAATTTGCGTTAACAAGCCACTCATATTATAAGACCCAGCATATACTAGTTTTTCTCCCGATTTTATGCCATAACCACTATCTGCTGTAAAAGAAGAAAGTATAAATGCAAAGACAATAAATAGTGCTATTTTTTTCATGATGATGATTTAAAGATGCAAATATAAAACGAAGAGGCTGTTAAAATTCAAAAATAGTATCGAAATTTAACAGATTGTATTGCTATAACCGATAATTTTGTTTTTTTAAAAAATCACATCATGGATAGAAGAATGGCAATCGTTGGAAGTTTTTTAGGATTAACGGCAATTATTTTGGGAGCGTTTGGTGCCCATGCTTTAAAAGTTAGATTGTCAGTAGAACAACTTTCCTCTTTTGAGACAGGGGTTAAATACCAAATGTATCATGCATTGTTTTTATTGGTCCTTAGTTTCAATTCTCATTGTACAGAGAAACTTAAGAAGACACTTTTCTATCTTATCGTTTCAGGGGTTTTGCTTTTCTCGGGTTCTATCTATTTGTTATCAACAAGGGTTATCTCTGGTTTTGAATTAAAATTTCTTGGGCCTATAACGCCAATCGGCGGATTGCTTTTAATTATAGCTTGGACATTTCTTTTTATGCACTTTATCAAGAAAAAAATATAATTTAACGAAGAACTACAACGTTGTAATAATTAATTTTTAACTTTGCAGTCAATTTAATAATTGCAACACAATACAATTTTATGGAGAATACTGCTCAATTTACGAAATCGATTTCGCTTGATAAGTACGGAATCAAAAATGTACAAGAAATTATATACAATCCATCTTTTGAGTTTTTGTATAACGAAGAACTTAGTCCAAATTTAAAAGGGTTTGAAAAAGGACAATTAACAGAGCTAGGAGCAGTAAATGTGATGACAGGTGAATTCACTGGTCGCTCACCAAAAGATAAATACATCGTGAAAGATGCGGTAACAGAAAACACTATTTGGTGGAATTCTGACAAAGCAGTTAACGATAACAAACCCATTTCTCAAGACACTTGGAATGCTTTAAAAGAAACATCTGTAAATCAGTTGTCGGGCAAAAGATTGTTTGTAGTAGATGCTTTTTGTGGTGCAAATGAAAATACACGTTTGAAAGTTCGCTTTATTATGGAAGTTGCATGGCAAGCACATTTTGTAAAAAACATGTTCATTCGTCCTACAGAAGAAGAATTAGCTAATTTTGGTGAACCAGATTTTGTAGTTATTAATGCTTCTAAGGCAAATTTTGAAGATTATAAAGCTTACAATCTAAATTCTGATGTATATGTTGCTTTCAACTTATCAGAGAAAATTCAAATTATTGGCGGTACGTGGTATGGTGGCGAAATGAAAAAAGGAATGTTTGCCATGATGAATTATTATTTGCCATTACAAGGAATAGCTTCTATGCATTGTTCGGCTAATAAAGGAAAAGATGGCGATGTTGCCGTATTTTTTGGTTTGTCAGGAACAGGAAAAACAACGCTATCTACAGATCCAAAGAGAGAATTAATAGGTGATGATGAGCACGGTTGGGACAATGATGGAGTGTTCAATTTTGAAGGTGGATGTTATGCTAAAACTATTGATTTAAGCAAAGAAAACGAACCAGATATATATGGTGCGATTACAAAAGACGCATTGTTAGAAAACGTAACGGTAAATGCTGATGGAATTATCGATTTTAAAGACGGAAGTGTAACTCAGAATACTAGAGTTTCTTACCCTATAAATCATATTCAAAATATTGTAAAGCCAGTTTCAAAAGCAGGACATGCTACAAAAGTTATCTTTTTAACCGCAGATGCTTTCGGAGTTATGCCACCAGTTTCAAAACTTACACCTGAACAAACTAAATATTATTTTCTTTCAGGATTCACAGCAAAATTAGCAGGAACAGAACGCGGTGTTACAGAGCCTCAACCTACTTTTTCTGCATGTTTCGGAAAAGCATTTTTAACATTACACCCAACAAAATATGGGGAAGAGTTAGTAAAGAAAATGGAAGCAAATAATGCAACTGCCTATATGGTAAATACTGGGTGGAATGGAACAGGGAAAAGAATTTCGATAAAAGATACTCGCGCCATTATTGATGCTATTCTTGACGGTTCAATAGAAAAGGCACCAACCAAAACAATTCCTGTTTTTAACTTTGAAGTGCCAACACAATTAAATAATGTGAATTCAGCAATTTTAGATCCTAGAGATACATATGGAGATAAAAATGATTGGAATGTAAAAGCAGAAGATTTAGCATATAAATTCATCAAGAATTTTGAACAATATACGGATAATGAAAAAGGTCAAAACTTAGTAAAAGCAGGACCACAACTATAAAAAGGAAAATTTTATAGAAGTTAACACTCAAAAACTTCTATCTCCAAAATTTCTAAAAAACACCCTCAAATAGCAATTAGCTTTTTGAGGGTATTTTTTTATTTAAAAATTCAATCAAGTTTAATTGATAACAATCTTTTTGGTAAGCTGTTGTTCGCCATCTTGAACCTTTACTAAATATATTCCTGATTGAATTGTACTCATTTGAATGTTCTCATTAAAGATGCCATTGTTTTGATATTCATTTGAAAAAACATTTCGTCCACGAATATCAAATACATCAATACTTATTTTATTTGTAGAATTTGAATTAAATGATACTGTAAAACTTCCATTATTCGGGTTTGGATATAAAGCGAAGTTTTGAAGTGAGTTTTCAGTTGTTGCTAGTGGTACAGCAGTATTACTACATAAATTTAGTGACCAACCATTTATTGAACCACCATCTTGATTAAAAGAATCTAAAACCCTCAACGTCCAAGTTCCGTTCATAGTTTCACCATTAAATGCTGAAAGTGCTTGAGCCGGAATTACAGTACCAGATATTGCTGGATTAGCACCACAAACCACTGGAATTCCTGAATCATCAAAAGTTGCTGTAATGTTTTGAAAATCATCTGATGTACAAGGTTGTGCTACTAACTGAACCTCTGTTCCTGCTGGGCTTATTAACGTAATTGTTAAATCATTAACCCACGTGTGTGCGATATTCAGAGTAACATTTGCATCTGAAATAACATCTGTATTAGTAACAGACAAGGTTGAATTCACTGTTGCGTTTGCTGTAGTTGGTATAGTAATCGGAACGTTTGTTGAAGAAAAATCGGTACAAGTGATTTGACCTGTTTTAAACAAATAAGCTCCGCTATACACTCCAGAACAAGAGTTGTTTTTGGGTAAAACTCTCCAATAATATCGAGTTGCACTTGCTAAATTAGTTAAAGCAAAACTATTAGTTGAAACCGTTCCTGAATATACAATAGATGAAAAGTCAGATTCTGTAGAAACTTGAACATCATATAACGTAGCATTTGAATCGATATTCCAAGTTAAATTTAAATCGACTTGCTGACCAATAGATTGGTCTGCAGGAGAAGTTAAGGTTAGGGAACTAAAGTTAGCATCAAATAAATTCAAATAAAATGGAGCGGAATTAGTCGTTGTGCCTGAAATTCCTGTTACTAGCATTGAATAAACTCCAGGTGTAGAGTTGTTTGTAGTTTCAACGGTCATCGTTATGTCTTGGCTATTAGAAGCAGTACTTGGAGAAAAAGTGATGGTTGAATTGTCAGGTTCGCCAGAAACAGCAAATAGTGTTGTACCACTAAAACCAGCATAAGCAGTATATGGAATTGTATATGTGACCGAACTTCCTCTACATATTTCTTTATTTTGTTGTTCTGCAACTCCATTATATGCTACTGCAAAACTGCTTGTGGGAGCAATAATAGAGAAATTAGTATTTGAAATATCAAAAAAGATGTGTTTATAACCTTTTACCATTATTCTATTCGTTGTGCCTATGTTATTTGGAACAGTAATCAATTCTGAACCATCATTTGGCACTTTACTTGCTAGCTGAATTGGGTACGTAAATCCACCATCTGTTGAAAGGAAAATATCAACATATTCAGCATTGATGTCATTAGTAGTTGTTCCAGCAACATTCCAAGTTACGTTTTGATTAGTACCAACTGTCCAAGACACAGCGGTTGTTGGTGATGTAACTACGAATGGACCAGCAGCAGCATTAACTGTTACAACCATAGCATCAGAGTTTGTTTGACCTGCTCCAGCAAAATTATCTCTAACCGTAAGTACAAAGTTTAATGTCCTTGAAACAGAACTCAAAGCCTCCACAATTATCTCTGTTCCAGAAGTAGTTGCTTGGTTTGCGACAATGCTTTGTATTCTTGGAAAATACCTAGATGATGAAACTACTGGAGAGTATGATCTAAAATTAGGACCATTTGTTTTTGTTGGTGAAGCGCCACTGTTTGCACCAGTTTGTGTTGTAGCAGTATCATTTTGTTCCCAGCAATAGGATAATATATCACCATTAGTATCTGAAGCTTCACCTGTTAATACAAAAGGTGTGCTTTTGGGTATTGTATAATCCAAGCCACCATTTACAATCGGAGCAATATTAGACAAGGTAACTCTTTGCGGACAGTGTTTTTCAACCATATTGTCTTGAATCTGTTTGATACTTGAATAAACAAAATAGGCATCAGAATGTGGTTGAACATCTCTTGACGTAATTCCAGCATATCCCATAATTGTGGAACCTGAACCTGGTTCTACATTGACTCCAGAGCCTTCAACATTGTGTGAAAAAGTGTGGTTGGCTCCAAATTGATGTCCCATTTCATGAGCAACATAGTCTATGTCAAACGTGTCGCCAACTGGTCCACCAGTTCCTGGAGAAGTTATTCCGCTTCCTTTTGAACCATCTACACATACACAACCAATACAGCCTGCAGCTCCACCGCCACCTGAAGCTCCAAACATATGGCCTATATCATAATTAGCTTCTCCTATTATATTTGTCAATGTGTTTTGAAGTTGCCCATTCCAAGAACCTAAGTTTGTAGAATAAGGATCAGTCGATGGGTTAGTATATACTACAAGATTGTTGTTTGAGATTATATTCATATGAATGGCAAAATCATTTTCAAAAACACCATTAACTCTTGTCATAGTAGCATTCATTCCTGCTAAAGCTTGAGCAACTGACCCACCAAAATACTGAGCATATTCACCATTGCAAGACAATGCTAATCTAAAGGTTAATAATTCTCCTGAATTGGATCTCTGATTAGTAGTAGCACTTTTTAATTCATTATTTAATGCTAAATCTTGTGTTGAACAAACAAAAGGCAAGTCTCCATTTTTTCTTTCAGAATCATAAAATGCATACACCGAACCATCCGTTGAGTAGGGTTCAAAAAATTCACTTTCATTATTTGCTCTTAAAATCATTCCTTGAAAACCTCTTGGGTCGGAACTCAATCTTAAAACCGCAGTTTTATCCTCAATTCCTTGACCAACATAAGATCTAATTTCAGGATATTGTGCTTGCAATTGTGGTGCAAAGTTTGAAAACTCAAACATTTGAAAACGCTCCAATTCTCCGTTTAAATTTGGAATCGAAATAATCACTTTAGAGGAATTTGATTGCAGTCGGTTTGGAGATTGATGTAAAGTGTTTTTTAGTACACTTGTTGAAATTTGATACAAATCAAATTGATTTGGAAAGTTGTCTCTTTCAACAAATTTGTTTTTAGTTATTTCTCTAGAAGTTACTTTTTCCCAAATAATATTTTGTGAAAAAGCCGAAAAACTAAGAAATACGATAAGTAAATGTAATTTAATTTTCATTTTTAAGGGTACTTTATATTAAAAAATAGTTTCTAAAAGTATTAAAAATTATGGAGTAAACCTTGATTTTGGCAACAATCTAATTTTTTTAAATAGGTTTCTTTATTTTTTATAGTTTATTTTGCCAAATGATGTCAAAAAGTAAAAATAAACTCGTAATTCTTATTCTAAAGATTAGTATTGTTCTTTTGGCTTTCTATTTTATATACACTCAAATTACAAAAAAAAATAATTTTAATTGGACTGATTTTGTTGGAATTATTCAAAATAAATTTTCTTTTGGGATTATTAGTGCATTACTTTTTTTAAGTTTTTTAAATCGCTATTTAGAAATTTTAAAGTGGAAAAATTTAGTTTCTTATATTGCTCCAATTTCTATTTTTGAAGCTACAAAACAAGTTTTAGCAGCATTAACCGGTGGAATAATTACCCCAAATGGTATTGGTGAATACGCAGGGAAAGTATTATTTTTTGAAAAGTCAAAATCAAAGATAATTATTTTTTTAAACCTTATTTGCAATGGAATTCAAATGATACTAACCATCCTATTTGGATTGTTTGGGTTAATCGTTTTAGGGTATTATGAAATTGCATTTACTCTTTTTGGAATAAGTATTGTGGTGCTGGTGATTGTTTTTTTGACTAAAAACTTCAAGATTAAAAACTATTCTATTGCTTCTGTACTTCAAAAAACGAATGAAATTCCCAAAAAAATCCATCAAAGAAACATGTTTTTAGGACTTTCAAGATATGTGGTTTTTTCGCATCAGTATTATCTTCTGTTCGTTGTTTTAGACGTTCATTTGCCTTATATAACTTTAATTTCAACCATTGCAGTTGTCTATTTTTTGGCATCTTCTTTGCCTAGTTTTCAAATGTTTGATTTTGCTGTAAAAGGAAGTGTTGCTCTGTTTTTTTTCGGGAAACATGATATTAACGAATGGATTATTCTCTTTGTTAGTACATTAATGTGGTTTTTAAATGTAGTTTTGCCTGTATTAATTGGAAGTTTTTTTGTCTTAAATTTCAAATCCAAATGGAAATAATCTTTTTTATACTAATTGTGGTGTATGCTGTTTTTATTCTTCAGCTGTTTTTTGGTTTTAACAAAATAAAAGACCAATCGATAAGTAAAGAATATACTCCGAAAACGAACTTTACTATTGTTGTTCCATTTAGAAATGAAGCAAAAAATTTATCAAAATTATTAGCGTCACTTTCCAATCTAAATTATCCAAAAAATTTCATTGAAATCATTATGATTGATGATGATTCTAAAGATAATTCGAGTGCTGTTTTTATCAAATGGCGCATGAAAAATGATGAAATTGACACTACTTTATTGGAAAATTTACGTTTGTCAAATTCGCCAAAGAAAGATGCTATTTCAAGAGCGATGCCTATTGCCAAAAATCCATGGATTATTACTACGGATGCCGATTGTGAAGTAAATCCAAACTGGTTATCATCAATCGATGGTTTTATCCAAAAAAATAGTTTTGAAATGATAGCCGCACCAGTAATCTATAAAACAAAAAACAATTGGTTTCATCATTTTCAACAGTTTGAAATGTTGAGTTTGCAAGCTACAACTATTGGTAGTTTTGGTATTAACCAACCTTTTATGTGTAATGGTGCTAATTTTGCATATACTAAAAAAATGTTTTTAGAACTTGATGGTTTTGAGGATAATAATAAAATTGCAAGCGGCGATGATGTATTTTTACTTCAAAAAGCAATTGCAAAATGCTCTGATAAAGTTGGATTTCTTAAAGCGCAAAATGCTATTGTAATCACAAAACCAGAAAATAATTTGTTTAAATTATTGATGCAACGCATTCGCTGGGCGAGCAAAACTTCTAATTACAATAGTTTCTATCCAAAATTTTTGGCAAGTAGTGTTTTCTTCGCAAATGCTTTTATCGCTTTTGGATTAATTGCTTTATTTTTTGGAAAGTTAGATTGGAAGTTGTTTTTAATTCTATTTTTGATAAAATATAGTATTGATTATCTTCTGATTTTAAAGGCGAATTCATTTTTTAACACTAACAAAATAGCTATTCCATTTGCCAGTGCTATTCTCTATCCGTTTTTTGCAACTACTGTTGGTGTTTTTAGCTTGTTTGGAAAGTTTACTTGGAAAGGAAGGCGTTTTTAAGTTGTTATTCTATTTTTAAAATAACCGGAAGAATAAATTGTGTTTTCACAGGAATTCCTCTTTTAATGGCGGGTTTAATTTTCGGAAAATCAATTAATCTTGAACGCAGAATGCTGTCAATTTTTATGGTATCATAAGCTACAGAGTCTTTAGGAAATTGTGGTTCAAAAGTCACCAATGAGTTAGGAAAAACGGTAACTTTCACTTCAATAGTATCAAGTTTTGGCAATAAGTTTACTAACGTGTCTATGTCTAGTTTTTGCTGGATGGTTTGTGTCAAAAATTCAAAAAAACACTGTTTGCGTTGCGTTTCATCAGTAATTTTTTCGCAATCAACAACCGTTGGATATTCGTCTATTTCACTCCAATTGATTTCTTTGAGTTGCTCTTTTAACAAAACATCTTCGGAAGGCACTTTTCTGTCAAAATATTGACAAGAGAAAGTGAAAAATAATACTAATAAAGCCAACGTTTTTTTCATGAATTCAAAAATACATTAGAATTTCAAAAATAGTAAAATAGTTGAGCTTTAATCTGATTTTTAGAAGAAACATTGTTTGAATTATAAAATCGAAAGGTCTTTAAAGCAAAAAAGCCATTCGCCGAGGCGAAAAGCTTTTCATTGGTCTAACTACTAAACCGAGCTACGAGTTACAAATTCGTAGCGAAACAACACAACTAATTTTCAATACTTTTACTGGGCAAAAAAGGTTTTCATTTCTGAAAACCTTTTCCCAATTTCGCGGTCTGGACGGGACTCGAACCCGCGACCCCATGCGTGACAGGCATGTATTCTAACCAACTGAACTACCAAACCATCGCTTAATTGCGGTTGCAAATATACAATCGTTTTTGTAATCTGCAACTTTTTTACTTAAAAATATTTTTAAAAATCGTATTTTTTATCCAAACATTTGCTTTTCAACCAAATATGTTGTTAGTATTTTTTCAAAACTTTCATCAACGGATACTGGAATGTATTTTATTTTATTTTGGGCACAAGTCATGGCGATTTCATTGAAATATAACTTGATTTTCTCTTCATAAAAACCTTTAATGTTCTCGGCAAAAAGATTTAACTCTTCGCCAGATTCTACATCAATGAATTTTCTTGGGGCATTGTCAAAGTCAAACTCTATTTCTGTTTGTTTGTCATACACATGAAAAACAACTACTTTGTGCTTATTGTGTTTCAAATGTTGCAAGGCATTAAAGAGTTTTTCTTTGTCTTGATTTTGAAACATATCTGAAAACAAAACAATCATGGAACGGCGGTGCATTTTCTCGGCGATTTGATGCAAATAGGTAATCGTGTCTGTTGTTTTGGTTTGCTTTGGTTTTTCTAACAACTCTTCCAAAATGTTTAATAACATTCTGTGGTGTCTATCAGATCCTTTTTCTGGCGCATAATAGTCGTATTTATCTGAAAAGATACTTAAGCCTACTGCATCGCGTTGTTTTTTGAGCAAATTCATTAATACTGCTGAAGCTAGGACTGAAAAACCTATTTTATTTTTATAGAATGGTTGGTCATTTTCTAGTTTTGGATAATACATCGAAGACGAATTATCGATGATTAAATGGCAACGCAGGTTGGTTTCTTCTTCGTGTCTTTTGGAATATAATCTGTCTGTTTTTGCAAAAAGTTTCCAGTCGATATTCTTAGTGCTTTCGCCTGAATTGTAAATTTTATGTTCGGCAAATTCGGCAGAAAATCCGTGAAATGGCGATTTGTGCATACCCGAAATAAAACCTTCAACGACTTGATTGGCTAACAATTCGAGATGCTTGAATCCTGAAATGAGTTCTTTTTGTGCTTCGATTTTCATATTTCAAAGATAGGAAAAAAGGTGTTAGGTTGTAGGTTGTAGGTTTTGACAAATTGGTTTTATTTTTCGGGATTGGTTTGGTTTATTATTGCTGCTATTTCTTTGAGTTGTTTTAATGGAATTGTTTTGAGTGTTTCTTGCCATTGGTTGTCTTGTGGTTGTTGAACTAAATTATTCAGAGGATGATTTTGAGGTAAAACTTCGTTTTTGTCTTGCTTGTAGGTTAATAACTCGTTTGGTTCGCAATGGAGGTTTTTGCATAATAGTTCGATATGGTCTAATCGCATAACTCTGACGTTTTCATTAATAAGTCTTGTGGCTGTGTGCGGTGCAATGCCTATTTTGACAAGAAATGAGTAGGGTTTGTCTATTTGTCTTGCTGCGAATATGGTTTTTAGGTTGAAGATTAGCATATTATTTTTGTTAAAAATTAAATTTTTTATTATAAAATATAAAAATACAATTCTATTTTATAAAACTACTATTCTATAATATAAAATTATCATTTTAAAATATAAAAAATAGATTGTATTATTTAAAAATACTATTCTAAAAATTAGAAATAAAATTTAAAAATGTAAATTGTAGTTTCTAAAAATTAAAATAATGCTAGTAAAATATAAAATTGAGTTTTATAATTTATCTTATATCTCTTTGTTCTAACTATAGATTAATAAAAAAAAAGGCCTAACTTTCGTTAGACCGATTTCTGCTTAAAAAACTAAATACTTACTTCCCTATTTTTTCTTCTATTGTTTTTAATCTTTGTTCTAGTGTTTGTATTTTTTTGTTTTGTTCTTTTAATGCTTCGATTAATAATGGTGTTATGGCGGCATAGTCTACAAAGTAATCTCCATTATCACTTTGTTGAACGGCTTCGGGCAGGACTTCTTTAAGTTCTTGTGCTAAAACACCGCTTGATTTTATTGGTTTGTCTCCTTTTTCGACTTCTGCTGGTGCTAGCTTGAATTGATAAGTATAGCCATTTATTTGGTTTATTTTTTCAAGGGCATTTTCAATTTTGACTATGTTTTCTTTTTTATTTTTATCTGATATTTGAACATAAGCTCCAGCTGGAGATATGTATGATTTTAAAGCTGTATTATCGTATGGGTTTGTGTTAGAGCCGTCAAAAAAGTCTTCATCTAAAAAATATACTAATGCGGCAGCTTGTCCTTGGTTTCCATCTCCGGGTGACCAGATACTAACGGCATTGCCATCTCCATAAATCCCTGCTGTTTCGTTACTACTTTCTCTTGATGACATTAAGAATTCATCAGAACCATTACCAAATATCTGATTTCCATTTCCGTGAACATAATTGTTAGCATTATTAATCTGCATTTCATTTCCAACGGTTGTAACTCTATTGACTTTAATCTGACCATTTATTTTTACAATATCATTATTAAATTCGCCATAGATAAGTGGTGTTGCGGAATTGCTGTTTTCTATGTATAGTTTGTTGGATCCGAGTTCGTTATATCCAGCGTTGTATCCTATGGCTACGTTTCCAGAACCGGTACTATTGTTATATAGTGCGGTAGCTCCAATAGCGGTATTTTGTTCTCCTGTAGTGTTTCCTAAGGCAGCATAACCCGTTGCGGTATTATAATATCCAGAGACATTACTGCTTAATGAACTTCTGCCGGTTGCGGTGTTATATCGTCCAGTTGCATTAAAAAGCAACGCTTGGTCGCCTATTGCACTATTTTCCTGTCCTGTCGAGTTATTTAATAGTGTTTGATACCCAATTGCCGTATTGAAATTTCCTGTATTGTTTGCTGGAGTTGTCGAACCTCTTAAAGATTCAAAACCTATAGCTACGTTGTGATTGTCATAGGCAGTTGTGGTGTTGTTTGAGTATACCATAGCACTCTTACCTATAGCGACAGCATTAGACCCAGCAATATTATCATGCAAAGCACTATTGCCAATCGCAACATTATTACTCCCTGTATTGTTACCGTAAAGCGCTTCAACACCATTTGCTGTATTCGAAACACCTGTAGTGTTTAGTATAAGTGCTCTTGCGCCCATTGCCGTATTACTTGACCCAGTATTTATGCTAAGTGCAGATTGACCAAAAGCGCTATTGCCATAACCTCCATCATTTAAATTAAGCGCATAAGATCCAACAGCAGTATTATTACTACCATAGGAAATATTTGCTAAGGTTTGATAACCGACGGACGTATTAAGGCTACCCGTATTATTGGTAGGAGTTGTTGAACCCATTTGTGATTGATAACCAACAGCAACGTTTTTATTTTCAAAAGGTGTTGTTCTATCGTTTGCATATTGCATAGCATAGCTGCCAATAGCTACCGCATAAGATCCTGTAACATTCTTGTCTAGCGTGTGTTCTCCAATAGCAACATTATTGTTTCCAATAGTATTGTCATTCATTGCTACTGTTCCTAATGCAAAATTAGAGTATCCGGTTGTGTTTTTATTTAACGCAAGCTGCCCAATAGCTACATTACTTGATCCCCATGTATTTAGATTTAAAGCATAACTTCCTATACCTACATTCCAAAATCCAGCATTAATTTCCCCTGCTCTATGTCCAAAAAAAACCGCATAGTTATCACTTCCTCCCAAGTAACCTGATTGTATATTATTAGTTTTAAAAATTAACGGCTTATCATCAGTCGTACCAACGAAATTTGTTCCAGGTGTTGTTCCTGAGTTTCCAGTTAAATTCCAACCCGAACCATTCCCAAATCCTTTCCAACTGGTCGTAGCATTATCCCAATAATAAAAACCAGGTTGCTTCCCTGCCGAAGTTGTAGTTAAGTAAACCATCATGCTGTTTTGTGCAGCAGTTGGGTTGGTTACTGGAAAGGCATCAATTTTCGGAATAAGAATTCCATCAGTATTAGTAGGTGTAGCTTGGTTGCTGGATTTAATGTCTAATTGAGCATCTGGTGTAGTTGTGTTTATTCCTACTTGGGCATATCCAGAAGCGATAGAAAGTAGAAAAGCTAAAAGAAAAAGTAATTTTTTCATCTTTTTAGATTTAAGTAATTAGTATTTTAAGCACTACAAAATTGATTCATTCTAAACGACTTAAAAAGCACAAAAGGACGAACGACATTTTAAATACACTAACAACTTTTTATGAGAAAAAAATATTTATATTTGAAAGAGAAAATCATTTTATGCAAGCCTTAAACTGTATTATTGTTGATGATGACGAAATGGATCGACTACTTGTTGTGTCCTATGCCAAAAGGTTTTCTTTACTTCAAATTGCTGGTGTTTTTGAAACTGCAGAAAGTGCATTATCCTTTTTAGAAAATAATCCTGTTGATATTGCTTTTTTAGATATAGAAATGCCTGGCAAATCGGGTTTAGAATTGCGTCAAAAAGCGTTGGAAATTCCAGTTTGTGTTTTTATTTCTTCGCATACAGAAAGTGCTGCGGAAACTTTTGAATTGCAAACGTTAGATTTTATCGTAAAACCATTTAAGTTTCCTAGATTTGAACAAACTGTTAAACGAATAGAAGAATTTATGGAGATTCGCACTAAAGCCAGTTTGTTTGAATCAACTATTGGTGGTGATGTGGTTTTTGTGAAAACAGGTCATGAACAAACAAAGGTGAAACTTCATGAAATATTGTATCTCGAAGCTTTAAAAAACTATACTATTCTTGTTACAGAACATAAACGTCATTGTGTATTATCCAACCTTGGAGAGATTTTGCAAGATGAAAAGTTTCATTCTTTTACAAGAGTTCATCGCAGTTATGCTGTACAGAAGCAATTCATAGAGAAAATTGGAAGCCAAGAATTACTCTTAAAATCGGGTGTTTTAATTCCGCTAGGAAGAAGTTTTAAGTATAATGTAAAAACCATTATATGAAAAAGTTGCTTTTATTTTTTTTGTTGTTTGGTCATTTTTTGGTAGCTCAAATTCCGAATTCTTTAGATTCTTTGAAAGTTTATTTAGACACAAAGCCTAAAGACACGAGTTATGTTCTTGCTTTAAATAGTTATGCTTTTTTAAATGTTCAAGAAGGAAAGTATGAAGAGGCGGCACGCATCATTCAAGAAATGGAGCGATTATCTAAAAAACTTGACTTTGGAACTGGTTTTTACAAATCGATGAACATGAAAGGTGTTATAGCATATTCCAAACAAAATCCTGAAAAGGCGATGGAATATTTTATACAATGCAATACAATCATTAAAAAATACAAACTTCCTAAAAAGATTTATCAAAATTCACTCAATAATATTGGTATCATATACAATCAATTAGGTGATAGAGAGAAGGCAACGAAATATGCATTGGAGTTAATTAGTTTTCAAGAAAAAAATAAGCTTAGTCCGCTAAAATCTTCCCCATATACTCAAGTTGGTGATAATTTAAAATTTTATAAAAAATTCGATGAAGCATTACTTTATTTTCAAAAAGCATTAATTGTAGAAATAAATTTAAAAGATGATTCAGGTATTGCGATTAATGAAAATCGCATTGGAACAGTTTATGAAGATTTGAAGAAAAATCAGAAAGCAATTGACCATTTTAAAAAAGGATTAACCCATGCTGAAAGAGCAAATTACAAATTGCTTCAAGTGGACTTACTTACCAATTTAGGCAGAATGTTTCAAAAAGAAAAGAATTTTATAGCTGCTGAAAATATGCTTAAAAAAGCGGAGAAGTATAGTATTGATTTAGAAGCTACGCAAAATACAAAAGTTATCTATTCAAATTTAGGCGATTTATATTTTGAGCAAAAAAATATCGCTTTAGCCGAAGATTATTATATTAAAGCGCTACAGCTTTCAAAAGAAATTAATGACCAAAGTTTTTTGTTTTCTGCCAATGAGAATCTTGCTACTTTGTATGAAAAAAAAGGTGATTTTAGGAAGGCTTACTTCTATAAAACTGAAGCCAACGTTGCTAGAGATTCCATTTTTAAATTGAAGACTTTAGAAAACACAGAAGATTTGTTGAGGAAATATCAAACCGAAAAAAAAGAACAAGAAATTGCTTTAAAAAACGTCCAGATTTCAAATGCTAAAAAACAAAAATGGTATTTTATTAGTGGTCTTTTTCTCCTTGCTATCATTGGAAGTTTGCTTTTTTATCAAAGTAGAAACCGTAAAAAAACCAATAAAAAACTACAACTTTTAAATGACGAACTTGACCAAGCCAACAAAGCCAAAACACGATTTTTTAGTATTTTAAATCACGATTTACGTGCGCCAGTAGCCAACTTGATTAATTTTTTACAATTGCAAAAAGAAAGTCCAGAATTGCTTGATGTAGAAAGCACTAAGAGAATGCAAGACAAGACAATGAGTGGAGCAGAAAACCTTTTGAACTCTATGGAAGATATTTTACAATGGAGTAAAAGTCAAATGGAAAACTTCAAACCTGAACTCAAACAAATTGAGGTTTCTTCATTGTTTTCTGATATTCAAAACCATTTTTCAAGCTTTGAATCCATCGAAATACGTTTTGAAAACGAAGAAAACATCACTTTAAAAACAGACGAACATTATCTAAAAACAATACTGAGAAATTTAACTGGAAATGCAATAAAAGCATTTGGCACTTCGACTACGCTCAGCAAACCTGTGATTCTCTGGAAAGCTTGGCAGCACAATAATCAAACTTTCTTATCCATTACCGACAATGGAAAAGGTGCTGATTTAGAACAATTCAAAGCACTCTATGACGACAAAGAAGTGGTTGGAATCAAATCGGGTTTAGGTTTACATTTAATTCGTGATATGGCAAAAGTTATTGATTGTGAGATTTTTGTAGAAAGTAAGAAAGATGTTGGAAGTACTTTTACGCTTTTTTTTAGGGCATAAAAAAAGGCCTAACGAAAGTTAGACCTTAATCTCTTTTTCACTATAATGTTATAACAATGCGTCAATAGCATCTGTATATGTTTTTTTAGGTGATACGCCTACTTGACGACCAACTACTTCTCCGTTTTGGAAAATTAAAACCGTAGGAATGTTTCTAACACCATATTTTGCTGCAAACTCTTGGTTAGCATCTACATCAACTTTGCCCACTACTGCTTTTCCTTCATATTCCGTAGAAACTTCGTCAATTACTGGTCCTACCATTCTGCATGGTCCACACCAAGCTGCCCAAAAATCTACTACTACTGGTTTGTCTGATTTCAAAACTACTTCATCAAAAGTAGCATCTGTTATTGTTAAAGCCATATTCTTTTTTTTAAATTATTCTTAATAGTACAAAGATACGTAAAGATTATTACCTAAAAATGTAACTTAGATTACTTTTAACTATTTTTAAATTGGTTTAATTGATTAGTTTAATTTGAAATTAAGCTGTAATTTTTCTAATCCCGAAAGTAATTCATGAGAAATTTTGATTTTTAATTTTCGACTAGGCATCGTAATTTTATTGACGGTCACCGTTTTGATATCTTCCGGAATTTCTATTTCATTTTCTTCAGAAAACTCCATTTCTTCTGTGTTATTGTCAATGTCGATTGATGTATTAGTCAAAGTATCAATTGGCTTAGCTTCAATTTTGATAATTTCTCGTTCTACAACTTCAAATGTTACTAAATTATCACCTTTGTTGCTTTGAAATAAATCATTCAATCGATGAATCAATTCGCTATGTAATTCTTTGATGTCCATTGCTATGATTAGTTTTTTAGCAAATTGAGGCAATACATCTTGAAGATATTGCAGTGTTTGAAATTGTATTCTTGGTTCACCACGTTTTCCTTCTTGATTAATCCAACCTTCGCGAATTAAAACTTTCATAAAGGTGAAATTGTTTTGAATTAAAAAATGACGAAATTTTAAATATTCTTCACCAAAAATCTTAAACTCAAAATTTTCATCATACCCTTCCAAAGTAAAACTTCCCCAGCCTTTTCCATTTTTAGATGTTCGATGCTGAACGTTGGTAATAATTCCTCCAAAGGTTAAACTTTTATTGACGAATTGGTCTAAATTCTTCAGGCTTTCTAATTTTGAATTACAGAAATATTTCATTTCAAATCGGAAATCATCTAGCGGATGACCAGAAATATAGATGCCAACGACTTCTTTTTCTTTGGCTAGTTTTTCCATAGTGCTCCATTCTTCACATGGTGGAACAATTGGTTCAGGAATTTGAATATCACTGCTTTCGCCAAATAAACTTACTTGTGATGAATTTTCGTTTTCTTGATATTTGGAACCATAACGAGTTGCTTTTTCTAAGAAAGTAATACCATCGCCATCATCATGAAAATATTGTGCCCGATGCGTTTCTGAAAATCCATCAAAACCACCAGCCAAAGCTAAACTTTCGAAAGCTTTTTTATTGGCAGCACGCAAGTCTATTTTTTTGGCTAAATCAAAAATAGATTTGTACTTTGCTTTTTTTCTGTTTTCAACAATTGTATCCACTGCTGGTGCGCCAACTCCTTTAATAGCTCCCATGCCAAAACGAACTGCATAGTTTTCATTAACCGTAAATTTATAGAAACTTTCATTCACATCTGGACCAAGAACATTTAATCCCATTCGCTTGCATTCTTCCATAAAAAAGGAAACTTGTTTAATGTCGTTCATGTTATTAGATAAAACCGCAGCCATATATTCGGCAGGATAATGTGCTTTTAAATAAGCAGTTTGATAGCCTATCCAGGCGTAGCAAGTAGAGTGCGATTTGTTAAAAGCATATTGCGCAAAAGCTTCCCAATCTTTCCAAATTTTCTCTAATTTGTCCTCTGCATGACCATTTTCCATAGCTTGAGAGATGAATTTGGATTTCATTTTGTCCAAAACCTCTTTTTGCTTTTTACCCATTGCTTTACGCAAAACGTCGGCATCACCTTTTGAGAAACTGGCTAATTTTTGAGACAAAAGCATTACTTGTTCTTGATAAACAGTAATACCATAGGTTTCTTTTAAATATTCTTCGTTTGCTTCAAGATCATAAACAATTTCTTCTTCTCCATTTTTTCTTTTAACGAATGATGGTATATATTCTAGTGGTCCTGGACGATATAAAGCATTCATAGCAATTAAATCACCAAAAACAGTTGGTTTTAAATCGCGCAAATATTTTTGCATTCCAACACTTTCATATTGAAAAATACCAACGGTTTCACCACGTTGAAAAAGTTCATATGTTTTTACATCATCAATAGGAAATTCATCGGGATTAAGCTCGATTCCTGACCGGTATTTTACAAGTTTTACAGTGTCTTTTATTAATGTCAATGTTTTTAAACCCAAGAAATCCATTTTCAACAAACCAGCACTTTCCACTACGGAGTTGTCAAATTGAGTCACATATAGAGTGGAATCTTTTGCAGTAGCTACCGGTACAAAGTTAGTAATGTCGCTTGGTGTGATAATCACTCCACAAGCATGAATTCCGGTATTTCGCAGATTTCCTTCCAATATTTTAGCTTGATTAATCGTTTCGCTTCCTAAATCATCTGCATTGGCTAATTCGATTAATTCTTTTACTTTGTCGTATTCCTCTGCTCGCAAAGCACTTTTTAATGCTTTATCGTCTAAAGAAAATATTTTATCGAGTTTTAAATTTGGAACCAATTTGGCAATTTTATCAGCTTCAAAAAGAGGTAAATCTAAAACTCTGGCAGTATCGCGAATGGATGATTTTGCTGCCATTGTGCCATAAGTGATAATCTGTGCCACTTGATTGGAACCGTATTTGTTGATGACATAATCCATGACTTTGCTTCGTCCTTCATCATCAAAATCAATATCAATATCGGGCATGGAAACCCTATCTGGATTAAGAAAACGCTCAAAAAGCAAATCGTATTTTAAGGGATCAATATTTGTAATCCAAAGACAGTATGCTACTACTGAGCCAGCAGCAGAGCCACGACCTGGGCCAACCGAAACTCCTAAATTTCGGGCTTCGGCAATAAAATCTTGTACAATTAAAAAGTATCCAGGATAACCTGTGTTCTCAATGGTTTTTAGTTCAAAGTCTAATCGTTCTTGAATTTCAGGAGTAATTTCTTTGTATCTTTTTTTTGCTCCTTCAAAGGTTAGATGTTTCAAATAGGCATTTTCACCTCGTTTTCCTCCGTCAAGATTGTCATTTTCTACTAAAAATTCGGTTGGAATATCAAATTTTGGCAATAAAACTTCACGAGCCAAATCATAAATTTCAATTTTATCAACTACTTCTTGAATATTTGAAATGGCTTCTGGATAATCTTGAAACAATTGTTTCATTTCATCACCCGACTTAAAATAATATTCTTGATTGGGCAACCCATATCTAAAACCACGTCCGCGACCAATTGGTGTTGATTGTTTTTCGCCATCGCGCACACAAAGCAAAATATCGTGAGCGTTGGCATCTTCCTTGTTTACATAAAAAACATTATTTGTAGCAACTGTTTTTACGTTATGTTTATTTGCCAAATCAATCAGAGCACTATTTACACGATTTTCATCTTCTTGATTATGGCGTGATAATTCGATGTAAAAATCCTCTTGAAAATTTTCTTTCCACCAAAGTAATGCTTCTTCGGCTTGATTTTCTCCGATATTTAAAAGTTTATTTGGAACTTCACCATACAAACTTCCAGAAAGTACTATAATGTCTTCTTTGTATTGTTGAATGATGTTTTTATCAATTCTGGGAACATAATAAAATCCTTGTGTAAAGGCAATTGAGGACATTTTTGCCAAATTATGATAGCCCTTTTTATTTTTTGCTAATAAAACGATTTGATAACCATTATCCTTTCTAGACTTATCTAAGTGATTTTCACACACAAAAAACTCACATCCAACTATTGGTTTTATGATTTTTTCAGTTGGCTCTTCACCGTTTTCAACAGCAGTTTTGTTTTTTGTTTCTACAGATTTATTATGATACAAAATATCACGAACAAAGTGAAATGCTCCCATCATATTACCAATATCAGTTAAAGCGACAGCGGGCATTTTATTTTTTGCTGCCGTTTTTACCAAATCTTGAACACTAACCGTGGATTGTAAAACTGAAAATTGTGAATGATTGTGCAAATGAACAAAATCAACATCAATTAATTGTTCTTGATTTTGCTTGATAGTTTCTTTGGAAATAGGAACATTTCCTTTTTCGCCAAATTGTTGACGGATTTTTTCAGAAGCTTCTTTAAGATTGATGTGTTTTAATCCAATAAGTTGAATGGGTTTTGGATTTTTCTCATTAAATTCTCTGAAATAATCCGCTGGAACATCAAGTTCTTCTTTTGTAAAAATTTCTCTTTTTATTAATTCAAGGAAACAACGTGTTGTAGCTTCTACATCGGCAGTTGCATTATGCGCTTCGTTAAATTTTTGATTAAATAGATATTCGTGTAATTCAGTTAAAGTTGGTAATTTGAATTTTCCGCCTCTTCCGCCAGGTAATTTTAACAACTCAGCGGTTACTTCGGTACAAGTGTCTAAAACAGGTTTTTCGTTCATTGGAGAATCAATCCCCATTCGATAAAATTCACACCCCATTATATTAATATCAAAACCTAGATTTTGACCCACTATAAATTTGGATTTGCCTAATACGATGTTGAATTTATCCAATACTTCTTTGAGTGAAACACCTTGTTCTTGGGCTAATTCTGTAGAGATTCCGTGTATTTTTTCGGCATCAAAAGGAATATTGAAACCTTCAGGATTAATTAAATAATCCTGATGCTCGATGAGGTTTCCCATTTCATCGTGCAGTTGCCATGCAATTTGAACACATCTTGGCCAGTTATCAGTGTCTGAAATAGGAGCAGACCAATTACGAGGTAAACCAGTAGTTTCGGTGTCAAATATTAAATACATAGAAGGGTGAAATTCCAAAAATTAAATTCCAAATTCCAATAAAAACTATATTTTTAGTGTGAAAAAGGAGAACTTCAAAATTACATTTTTGGTTTATAGAAATCAATTTTAGTTATCAACAAAAACAAAAAAACCATCTCAATGAGATGGTTCTATTTTTTATAAAAAAGAGTAATTAATATCTTTCTCTATTTCCACCACCATAGTTTCCACCACCACGGTTGTTTCTGTCAAAACCTCCTGAACGGTTGTTGTTGAAAGATTTTCTTTCACCTTCTGGTTTTGGTTCAGATTTGTTTACTACAATAGTACGTCCTTCAACAGTAGCACCATTTAATTCTTCAATTGCTTTTAATGCTTCGTCGTCGTTTGACATTTCAACAAAACCAAATCCTTTACTTCTTCCAGTAAATTTATCAGTAATAACTTTAACAGACTCTACTGCTCCGTAAGCCTCGAAAGACTCTCTTAAATCTGCTTCCTCAATACTCCAAGGAAGACTTCCAACAAAAATGTTCATATATAATTTTTAAAATTCAATACAAAGGTAAGTTAAAAAACCATACTAAATACTTATTTTACATTTATATTCCTAGATAAAAATGAAAAAACCATCAATTGATGGTTTTTATACACTATTTATTGCCAGTACTTTATATAGAAGGATAAATTTGAACATTATAAAACTCGCCTGATTGGAAATTGACAACATCAGCACTAAGTGGATTGTTGTTGGAATTAACAGCATTGAACTTAAATTTTCCTGAAATGGTCATTTTAACATTGTCAAATTGTGTAATTTCAATTTCACCATTACTGTTTTGAACATTTACAACTCTAAATTTACTGTTCAAATTTCCACCTGTAATTGTAACGATGTCACCTGCCATGTATCCATTTCCTCTAGATAATAAGGTTACTTCTGTTACGCCTCCGTTTGCATTTGCTTTGATGTTGACACTCAAACCACTTCCTGAACCACCAGTAGTGGCAACCGAAGTTGCATCAGTATATCCTGTGCCCACATTAGTGAGTGATACGGTTGAAACAGGTCCTGGAGTAGGAATCGTTGCATATTCTATCGCTACATCATCGAATGTTGTAGCATAGCTAGCAAAATTACTCGAATTTGTAGATCCTAATTTGTATTTTCCTAAATTAGTGCTTGAAGTGCCTAATGTTAAAACTTCATACTGAGCATAGGCTTCAATGGTTAGTTTGCCATCAGTAACATAGGCTCGAACATCAGCTGCTCTCCAAAAAGAGTCGTTTTTTAGACCTTGTAATCCAGGATCATTGAATTTTACGTCTTCAGAACAAGACATCATTAAAAAAGTAATCGCAATTAGGGACAAAAATTTTCTCATCATTTTAATTTTTACTTTACAAAAATAACTTTTTAATAGAATTAGCATAAACTTATTTGAAAAAATAACAGTTTTTGTATGAATTTTAGAAAAAGAAATTAATTAGTAGTTGAAATTGTTGCGATTATATGAAAAAAAACTATCTTTGCGCCCTTAAATAACCGAGGTCGAGTACCTCAAATTAATCAAAATAGATTATGTCAGTAAAAATTAGATTACAAAGACACGGAAAAAAAGGGAAACCTTTTTACTGGATCGTAGCAGCAGATGCACGTTCAAAAAGAGATGGTAAATTCTTAGAAAAACTAGGAACTTATAATCCAAACACAAACCCAGCAACAATTGATTTGAATGTTGATGGTGCAGTTCAATGGTTACACAATGGTGCTCAACCTACGGATACTGCAAGAGCAATACTTTCTTATAAAGGTGCTTTAATGAAACATCACTTAGACGGAGGTGTTCGTAAAGGTGCTTTAACACAAGAGCAGGCAGATGCAAAATTAACCCAATGGTTAGAGGCAAAATCTGGAAAAGTTGACTCAAAGAAAGATGGTTTGTCAAAAGCTAAAGATGAAGCGAAAGCAAAAGCTTTAAAAGCCGAAAAAGAAGCTAATGAGAAACGTGCTGCAAAAGCAGTAGAAGTTGCAGAAGAAACTACAGAAGAAGTTGTTGCAGAAGAAGCGATTTCGGTTGAAGATGCTCCAGTAGCAGAAGTTGTTGCGGAAGAAGCTCCAGCTGTTGAGGAAACTCCAGTTGCAGAAGAAAACAACGAAGAAAAAGAAGCATAATTTTTTGAGCAATTATGCATAAAAAAGAGTGTTTCTATTTAGGTAAAATTGCAAAAAAATTTAGTTTCAAAGGCGAAGTCTTATTGTATTTAGATACTGACGAGCCAGAGTTATATGAAAATTTGGAATCGGTTCTTGTTGAAATGAACAAGAATTTGATTCCATTTTTTATTGAAAATAGTTCACTACATAAAAATGACTTTCTAAGAGTTAAATTTGAAGAAGTAGATTCAGAAGAAGAAGCCGATTCCATTTTGGGTTGTGAAATATATTTGCCTCTTACCATGTTGCCAAAACTTGAAGGTAACAAATTTTATTTTCACGAAGTTATAGGTTTTAAAATTGAAGACAAACGACTTGGAATTGTTGGTGAAATTGTTTCTATTAATGACACAACTGCACAACCTCTTTTTGAAGTTTTAAACAATGGAGTTGAGATTTTAATACCAATGATTGACCACTTTTTACTTGAAATTGATAGAAAAAACAAAAAAGTGGTAATGGATTTGCCAGAAGGTTTGATCGAAATGTACTTGTAAAAAAATTCCAAAATTTTAAATTCCAAAATCCAAAGTTCAAAAGTAATTCTGATATTTTAAATTTTAAAGTTTATGAATAAACCATTTGATTTAGAGGAAAGAACTTTTTTGTTTGCTAAAGAATGTAGGATTTATGTTCAAAAACTTCCAAAAACAATTTCAAACCTTGAAGATGGTAAACAATTGGTTCGTTCCTCTGGTTCGGTTGGTGCCAATTATATTGAAGCTAATGAAAAATTAGGTGATAAGGATTTTTTATTCAGAGTTAAAATTTAAAGAAAAGAAGCTAAAGAATCAAAATATTGGCTAGGATTATTACAAGAATTAAATCCTGAATTAAATGAAGTTTCTAGTTTATTAATAATTGAATCTGAAAAGTTAAGAAAGATATTATCATCAATTATTACGAAAAGTTCCTAATTCGTTATTCAACCTAATTGGAATTTGGAATTTAAAATATTGGAATTTAATCACTATGTTTTCATTTAAAAAATTTACCGTTCAACAAGATCAATGCGCTATGAAAGTAGGCACAGATAGTGTTTTGCTTGGTGCTTGGTGTCCGGTTGATAACAATCCGTTTTCGATTTTAGATATTGGTGCTGGAACCGGAATTTTATCTTTGATGTTGGCACAAAGAAGTAATGCGGAACAAATTGATGCTATTGAAATTGATGAAAACGCATACGAACAATGTGTGGAAAATTTCGAGAATTCACCTTGGAGTGATAGATTGTTTTGTTTTCATGCAGGATTAGATGAATTTGTTGCCGAACCTGAAGAAGAATATGACATTATTATTTCAAATCCACCTTTTTATTCGGAAGATTTCAAAACTGATAATTCTCAAAGAGATTTAGCTAGATTCCAAGATGCTTTGCCATTTGAAGAATTAGTAGAAGCTGCCAATTTATTATTGTCTGAAAACGGCATTTTTGCTGTGATTATTCCTTTTAAAGAAGAAGAACGATTTATTGATTTGTGTGCCGAAGTGGAACTTTTTCCTGTGAAAGTTACTCGTGTAAAAGGAACACATAACACTCTAGTTGTTAGAAGCTTATTGGCTTTTAAACGCTATGAACTTTCTGTTTTAGAAGCTGATGAATTGGTTATCGAAATCAATCGTCATGAATATACGGATGATTATATCAATCTTACAAAAGAGTTTTATTTGAAGATGTAATACTAGCCCAGATGGGAACGGCATCCTTTTTTAATTTTTCATAAAATTAAAAAAGATATAGTGTACAGCTGGAAAAAGCTCCTAAAAATTATAACACTTGTTAAACTGAAAATTAATTAAGATTATGTAGCTTTGCAAACGTTTTCGTGATTACAATTTTACATAATACAACCTATATTTTATGAAACCAGATTTATTTCAATCGCCAGATTATTATTTACTTGACGATTTATTAACTGAAGAACACAAACTGGTTCGAGATTCTGCTCGTGCTTGGGTAAAAAAAGAAGTTTCGCCAATTATTGAAGATTATGCGCAGCGTGCAGAATTTCCGAAACAAATCATCAAAGGCTTGGGCGAAATTGGCGGCTTTGGTCCTTACATTCCTGAAGAATATGGCGGTGCAGGTTTAGACCAAATTTCATATGGTTTGATTATGCAAGAGATTGAACGTGGTGATTCTGGTGTTCGTTCTACTTCGTCTGTTCAATCATCTTTAGTGATGTATCCTATTTGGAAATTTGGAACCGAAGAACAACGCATGAAATACTTACCAAAATTGGCTACAGGTGAATTTATGGGTTGTTTTGGATTAACTGAACCCGATCATGGTTCAAATCCAAGTGGAATGACTACAAATTTTAAAGACATGGGCGATCATTATCTGTTGAATGGTGCCAAAATGTGGATTTCGAATGCGCCATTTGCCGATGTTGCAGTAGTTTGGGCAAAAAATGAGGAAGGAAGAATTCACGGATTGATTGTAGAACGCGGTATGGAAGGATTTACTACTCCGGAAACGCATAACAAATGGTCGCTTCGTGCAAGTGCAACCGGCGAATTGATTTTTGACAATGTGAAAGTTCCAAAAGAAAACTTATTGCCAGGAAAATCTGGACTTGGTGCACCAATGATGTGTTTGGATTCAGCTAGATATGGAATTGCTTGGGGTGCAATTGGTGCCGCTATGGATTGTTATGATACGGCTTTACGTTATGCTAAAGAACGAATTCAGTTTGACAAACCAATTGCTGGAACTCAATTACAACAAAAAAAATTAGCCGAAATGATTACCGAAATTACCAAAGCGCAACTGTTAACTTGGCGTTTAGGAGTTTTAAGAAACGAAGGAAAAGCCACAACGGCTCAAATTTCGATGGCAAAAAGAAACAATGTAGATATGGCGATAAATATTGCTCGCGAAGCGCGTCAAATCTTGGGTGGAATGGGAATTACAGGTGAATATTCTATCATGCGACACAGTATGAATTTAGAATCGGTAATTACGTATGAAGGAACGCATGATATTCACTTATTAATTACTGGTGCTGACATTACAGGAATTCCAGCTTTTAAGTAAATTTCCAAATTTTAAAATGTCACACTGAGCGCAGTCGAAGTGACACTTCTAAAATGGAGTAAATTAAAAATTTATAAAATGCTTCTCATTCACGGGAAGCATTTTGCTTTTACAGTTAGTTTTAACAACCAAAATGGATTTAAATTCGTATATAAATAATACACAAAACACTATTATATAAATGGGAAAAACTAAATTTATTTTATTAATTCTCGGTTTGATTATTGTAAGTTGTAGTAGCGACAATAAAGTTATTAGCAACTCTGCAACAATGAAAAATATAAATTATTTTGCACTTGGCGATAGTTACACAATTGGTCAAAGCGTTTGTGAAAAATGTCGCTTTCCAATTCAATTACAAGATAGCATTAAGAAGTACATTGATTCTAACGACACTTTTTCAACTCAAATCATTGCTCAAACTGGTTGGACGACAACTAATTTAAAAAATGCAATTGCTACTGCAAATCCATCCTCAAATTATGACTTCGTTACACTATTAATAGGTGTTAACAATCAATATCAAAACAAACCGTTTAGTATATACGAGCAAGAATTTCCAGAATTGGTTAATCAGGCAATTACTTTTGCAAAAGGAAATAAAAATAATGTAATTATAATTTCTATTCCTGATTATGCTTTTACTCCTTTTGGGAATGGCTCAATGACAATTTCAAATGAAATAGATTTGTATAATTCGTTTGCCGAAAATTATTGTAATGAAAATAATATTACCTTTGTTACTATTACAGACATTACTAGATTAGGATTGTCGCAACCAAACTTAGTTGCTACAGACGGTTTGCATCCTTCAGAACTTGCTTATTCAAAATTTGTAGAGCGAATTTTGCCAATTGCAAAAATGAAACTAGGTTTGTAATTATTGTTCAGGTGCAATTTCAATTTCTAAACCATCTAAATCTTCAGTAATAGGAATTTGACAACCAAGACGAGAATTGTCTTTGACATGATAGGCTTCCCAAAGCATGGCTTCTTCATCAGAATTGCGTTCCAAAGAAATTTTATCGTTTAAAACGTAACATTGACACGAAGCACACATTGCCATTCCGCCACAAACTCCAACTGTTCCTTCTTCGGCCAACTCATACATACGGATTAATTCCATGATGTTTAAATTCATATCCGTTGGAGCAAGAACTTCGTGAAGTTGTCCGTTTCTGTCAGTGATTTTTAGGGTTATGTCTTGTGGCATCTATTCTATCGCTTTTACAACCGCTTTTTCGGCTTCTTTTCGAGTTCCATCAAATCCGTCAATGCCAGAAACGGTCGTATATTTCAATACATATTTCTTGCCAGGATTAATTCTTTGATATACGCTTTGACACATCAATGTTGCTTCGTGAAAACCACAAAGAATTAATTTTAATTTTCCGGGATAAATATTCACATCGCCAATGGCATAAATTCCATCAATATTGGTTTGATAATCTAATGCGTTGTTTACTTTGATTGCATTTTTTTCAATTTCTAAACCCCAATTGGCAATCGCACCCAATTTTGGTGTTAATCCAAAAAGAGGAATAAAATAATCAGTTTCAACATTCATCCTTGCACCATTAACTTCTATGTCAACCGATTCTATTCTTTCGGAGCCTTTAAATCCAATAACTTCAGCAGGTGTGACTAGTTTAATTTTTCCTTCGCTTTTCAATTCTTGAACTTTGTCAACAGAATCTAAAGCACCACGAAATTCATTTCTTCGATGCACTAAAGTAACTTCGGAAGCAACATTAGAAAGGAAAATACTCCAATCTAATGCTGAATCGCCACCACCAGAAATAACAACCTTTTTATTTCTATATTTTTCGGGATCTTTTATAAAATAATCAACACCACGATCTTCTTTTTCATAGAATTCTAAATCTTTAAGAATTGGTTTTCTTGGTTCAAATGTTCCTAAACCTCCAGCAATAGCTATAGCTTTTGCTTTATGTTGCGTTCCAGCATTAGTGGTTACAACAAAAGTTCCATCTTCTAATTTAGTAATGGTTTCAGCAGTTTCACCAAGTGTAAATCCAGGTTGAAATTGTTTGATTTGTTCCATCAAATTATCAACTAAATCACCGGCTAAAACTTCTGGGTAACCGGGAATGTCAAAAATTGGTTTTTTGGGATATAATTCAGCCAATTGTCCGCCAGGTTGTGGCAAAGCATCAATAATATGGCATTTAAGTTTTAATAATCCAGCTTCAAAAACAGCAAAGAGTCCTGTTGGTCCAGCTCCGATTATTAGTATATCGGTTTCTATCATTTTTAGTCGTAACAAGGTTTAAAGCCACAAAGATGCAACGTTTCTTTATCGTTACAAATGACTTTTATCATATGGCCAATTAAACAATATTCTCTACAGTTTCAATTTGTGGAGCGTATTTTTTTATAGTAGTTTCTACACCAGCTTTCATAGTACTAATACTCAAACTGCAAGAAGTACATGCACCTTGAAGTCGCACTTTCACATGTTTATCTTCATCTATAGAAACCAATTCGATGTCGCCACCATCAGAATTTAAAAAAGGCCTGATTTCGTCTAATGCTTTTTCAATATTTAAAGTCAATTCTTCTGTTGTCATCTTATTTTCCTTTTACAGCAGAACATCCTGCCATTGTGGTTATTTTGATTGCTTCAGTTGGAGCTAAATCTTCATTTCTTCTTACTGTTTCTTCCACAACATTTCTTGCAATATCTTCAAATACTTTTTCTAATGATGAAGCGGTTTGTAATGCGGCTGGTCGACCATAATCTCCAGCTTCGCGAATACTTTGTACTAATGGAACTTCGCCAAGAAAACGAACGTTCAAATCTTCTGCAAGATTTTTTGCGCCTTCTTTTCCAAAAATATAATATTTGTTGTTTGGCAATTCTTCTGGAGTGAAATAAGCCATGTTTTCAATAATTCCTAAAACTGGAACATTTATAGCATCACTCATGAACATTGAAACTCCTTTTTTAGCGTCGGCTAATGCTACTGCTTGTGGAGTAGAAACTACAACTGCTCCTGTAATTGGCAACGATTGCATTATTGATAAATGAATATCTCCTGTTCCTGGTGGTAAATCAATTAACATGAAATCTAATTCGCCCCAAGCTGCATCAAAAATCATTTGGTTTAACGCTTTTGAAGCCATTGGTCCACGCCAAATTACGGCTTGACTTGGTGAAGTAAAAAATCCTATTGAAAGTAATTTGATTTCATAACTTTCGATTGGTTTCATTTTTGATTTTCCATCAACTTCAATTGAAATTGGCTTTTCATTTTCAACATCAAACATGATAGGCATACTTGGACCGTAAATATCAGCATCTAAAACACCTACTTTAAAGCCCATTTTTGCTAAAGTAACGGCAAGATTTGCAGTAACTGTTGATTTTCCAACGCCGCCTTTTCCTGAAGCAACAGCTATTATATTAGAAATTCCTGGAATTGCTTTTCCTTTAATTTCATTTGGATTTTCTTTTGCCTCGACTTTAATATTGACTTTCACAACTGCATCAGGTGAAAATTTTTCGTGAATTAATTTTTTGATATCGTCTTCAGCTCGTTTTTTTATGTGCATTGCAGGAGTTGAAAGTAATAAATCAACGACTACTTCATCTCCAAAAGTGATTACATTTTGAACTGCGCCACTTTCGACCATATTTTTTCCTTCACCGGCAATTGTAATGGTTTCTAATGCTTTTAGTATTTCTTTTCTATCTAGTTTCATTTGTTTAAAAGTTTCAAGTTTAGGTAATAAAGTTCTTTAACATTTATTTAAACTGAATATGAATTGCAAAGATATAAAGAAGTTTAATGGTTTAAAAGTTTAAGAGTTTAAAGTTTTGATGGACAAATGATAAAGTTTTGTTATAAAGTGTTAGTTTTAATCAAATTCATTTTAAACGCAATGTATTGAAGTTGTAATTTGTTTTTTATAACCTCATATTGAGAAGTTAACCAGTTGTTTTTGGCCATAGAGTAGGAGAAAACATCTATCACTCCTGTAGTGAATTTTGCTTGAGTTGTAGTAAACGATGCTCTGGCAAAATTTTCTATTTCTATTAACTTAGCTTGTATACTTTCTAAATTTTTCTTGTTTTTTTGTTCTAGTTCAAGTTGTTGATATAGACTATTTTTTTCTTGTTCGATTTTTAATTTTGATTTTTCAGAGTCAATTTTTGCAGCAGTAATTGCTCGGTTGTTTTTAAAACCATTAAAAACAGGAATAGAAATTTGTACGCCAACCTGTTGGTTTTTGTTATTTCCTATTTGATTGCTAAAATTTTCAACTACTATTTCAGGTTGATTTAAAGGTTTATAATAAAATGATGCTAATTGATAAAATGTTGAAAATGTTGGTAAATTATTGGCTCGCTGAAAGTTGATTTCTTTTTCGCTTTTTTCAAGAGCTAAAAGTGCTGCTTTAATTTTTGGGTTTTTCAAATTCTCTAAATCATTTTCTAGGTTTGCAATGGTATGTTCTAAAACCACCGTTTCTATGTTTAAATCCTTATAATTAATCAATTGAAATAGTTGTGTTTTTTGAATTGTTAATAATTGTTGTGTTTCTAAAAAACGTTTTTCTTCTTGTGCATAATTAAATTGAATGTCATACAAATCACTTTTTGGTTTGCTACCAATGGTAACTTCTTTGGATATTCTATCTAAATTATACTTACTGTTTTGTAGCTGTATTTCTTGAATTTTTTGCAATTCTTGAGTAAAAAGAGTTTGATAAAAACTTTCAAGTACTTGTAGTTTATATTCGTTCTCAATAATTTCTTTTTCAGCCATAGCAATTTCGATTGTTATTTTATCTTTTTGTGCTTCGGCAATTTTGCTAAAATCCAACAAATTCATTTGGGCACTTAAATAAAAATTGTCGTATTGTATATTTGAACTTACTCTACCATTTGTAGAAGGATCGATAGTTGAACCAAAATTATAACTTTGATTTCCATATAAATTAACTTGAGGCAACAATTCGTTTAGCATAGAAACTTTTGTCTTTTGGTTTCGTTTGATTTCTAATTGTTGTATTTTTATGGCTAAATTGTTTTCAATTCCCAGCGCTATACATTTTTGTAACGTCCAATTAGTTTCTTGAGCAAAACAAAAGCTTGAAAATAAACATAAAGAAATTAAAAAGCTTGTCTTATTCATATTTCAAATATTTTAAGACATCAACTTTAGTGGCTTGATATGCTCTTGAAAGTACAACTATTAACGTTAAAAACAGTAATGCGAAAAACCCAACGATAAACGGTAGAACAGAAATATCTATTCTAAAAACAAAGTTTTCTAACCATTTATTAAGAAGGAAATAAACTGGAAATAAAGCTGTTATAAATCCAAGTATGCAAAAAACTATATATTGTTTGGATAATTCTTTTAGCAAAACATTAGTTTCTGCTCCGAGCGTTTTTCTAATAGCGATTTCTTTCATTCTTCGCTGGATTGAATAACTTGCCAAAGCAAACAATCCGAAAAGTGCAATTAGAATTACAATAAAATTTAACAGTGAAAACAAGTTTTTTTGTTTGACATAACTGGCATAGGTTCTAGCATATTGTTTATCTACAAAATCATATGAAAATGGATATACGGTATCAACATTTTTAGTCCAAAATTTTTCAATCTCTGCAATAGTTTGAGATGGATTTTGAGCATCAATTTTCACATAAATTCTACTTGCATTTTGCAACATCCAATCTACTGTTTTATAGTGAAAAAACACCATTGGCGGAATGTTTTCTTGTGGTCCAAAAAGATGAAAATCTTTCACAACTCCAATAATTTTTAGCTTTTTATCGTTCCAATTTACTTCTTTACCAATAGGATTTTTTTCATTCATCATTCGTAAAGCAGTTTCATTGACTAACATTGAATTTATGGTGTCAGAAGCTATTTTGTTTGTCAAAAACCTACCTTCATTTAATTGAATTTGCATCATTTCGAGCATTCCAAAATCTACACCCATATTTCGAGCTTGAATGTTTTCACTTCCTTTATATGAAAATCCAGAAGTTGAACCATTGCCAGAGCCAAATTCAAAAGCTCCTGTACTCACTTGTTTTACTCCTTTTATTTTTGAAAGTTCATTTTTTATTAAGAGATAACGACTTTCTACTTTTTCTTTATAATCCTTTTCCCTCCAATTGTAGCCATTCCAATACCAAACTGCGGCAACTTGATCGCCTTTAAACCCTAAATTTTTTGTAGAAACATATTGTATTTGTTGATAAACAATATAAGAACCAATAATAAAAAAGGACGCAATAGCGAATTGAACAATCAGCATTATATTACGCAACCAAATTCCGTTTTTACTTCTTCCAAAATTACCTTTCAACACCTTTAATGTTTCAAAATTTGACACATATATAGCTGGAAAAATACCTGCAAAAATGATAGTAATAATAAAAATTAAAACAATTTGCATATAAAATTGATTGCCAAAAATGACTAATTTTTTACCTAAAAAATCATTGTAGTAGGGCAAGGAAAGCTCAACGATACCTAAAGATAAAAGTATAGAAAATAAAACGGTAATGATGGTTTCAAACAAGAATTGCTTAATGATATTACTTTTTGACGCTCCTAAAATTTTGCGAACACCAACTTCTTTTGCTCTTTTTACAGCATTAGCGGTGGCTAGATTTACATAATTAACGATAGATAACACTAAAATTAAAATTGATAATCCAATCATAATCAGAAGAAATTGATAGTTTCCTTTTCCTTCTGCAAAACATTCAGTTATTGCATGTAATCGAATTTCATCTAATGATTGTAAATAAAACTTAGTGGATGTGATGCCATTTTTTTTAAGCCATTCTTCTGGTGATATACCCTCTTGTTTAGCATTTTTTACAGTACTGTTTTCATGCATCAAGCGTTCCATTCTTGCAATCACTTTATCCTTATCATCAGGGTTTTTTAGCTTCAATAATAATCCATAACTGTAGTTTCCCCAATGGTCTTTATTTTCAATCATTCTTTCATCGATTGAGTTTACAATTACTTCGGGTGCCATGGATGATTTTCCTGGAATGGTATAAACACATCCTACAACTAACTTTCTAGAACCATCATCTAAAGTTTTACCTAATGGATTTTCGTTTCCAAAAAGTTTTCTAGCCGCATCTTGTGATAGTGCAATATTGGTATTATCATTTAATACATTTTTAGTACTTCCACCAACAATTGTAAACGGAAACATATCAAAAAATGAGTGCTGTGCATAGGTAAACTTTACTATTTCTTTTTTGTTTTTATACATTAAAACAGCTTCTTCATACCAATTATCAAAGTAGCAATAGCCTTCTAATTCAGGGAAATCTTTTTTGAAATATTCTTCAAATGGTACTACGTTTGATGCCCAATACTCATCTATCCCGATTTTTGAAATACTTATAAAAACATTATCTTTCCCTGGATTCCAATTGTTGTAGCTTTGTTCATCATTCCAATACAAAGTGGCAAAAATTAACCCTGCAATTCCGATGCTTAATCCTAAAACATTTAAAAAAGTAAACAGTTTGTTGTTCTTGATATGAAAGAGAAAAAGGTTGGTCCAATTTTTTAACATGATTGTTCGTTTTTTGATTGATGATTATTTTTGAATTACAGAACCTCCAGAGCTTTTTTCTTTTGAGATGTTTGATGGATTGCCATAAAATGAAATACTTCCACTAGATGAAGCTTTAGCGTTGATTGAATTGGACGCATAAACCGATATTGATGCCGAGCTGCTGGCTGTTGCAGTTGCGTTTTCTGTTTTTAAATCTTTTAAATTACAATCGCCAGAGCTACTAGCTTTTACCACTACATTTTTAGCTTTTCCTTCTATTGAAACTGAAGATGAGCTACTTGTCTCTATAGCTATTTCTTTTGCTGTAATTTCACCTGAAAATGTGCCGCTAGATGATGTGTCCAAAGTCACGACATCACTTTCAAAGTTTCCTTTAATGGTTGCCGATGAACTTACCGTTAGAAATAATTTTTTTGACTCATTAATATTCAAAATTTTTACAACAGATGAAGAACTGGCTTTTATTTCGTCTAAATTAGGTCCTGAAATTATAACTTTTAGGGTTTTAAAGCTTAATTTATTTTTCCAGTTTTTATTTTTGCCTTTTTGATTATAACTGTCGGTTTCTATGTATATTTTAAGCGTTTCACCTACTGTTTCTGTTTTAATGAATTGCAGATTTTTTTCGTCATCTGTTTCTATTTTTAAGCTTTTAGTGGATGATATCGTATAGTATACATCAATAGAATTAGACACTTTCAATTTTGAAAAATCTGCTACTTCTCGATTTTCGACTACTTGTCCGAAAGAAAAAAGACTAATAATAATAGTGCTAAGGGTTAAAATTATTTTACTCATGGTTTTATAGTTTTAAGAAATTAATACATCAACATTTTTACTGTTATTTTTTTCTGAAAGTATCATTCCGTCTTTCATGAAAATGGTTTTTTGTGAAAAAGAAGCATCATAATCCGAATGGGTTACCATTAAAATTGTGGCGCCTTGTGCATGCAAATCGGTTAGTAATTCCATCACTTCATTTCCGTTTTTACTGTCTAAATTTCCTGTTGGTTCATCAGCAAGAATTATTTTTGGATCATTAATTAATGCTCGAGCCACGGCAACACGCTGCTGTTGTCCACCAGAAAGTTGTTGAGGATAATGTTTTAATCGGTGAGAAATTCCAAGACGTTCAGCAATTTTCTCTACTTTTTGTTTGCGAACTGTTGCAGAAACATCATTGTAAATCAAAGGCAATTCGATATTGTCAAATACCGAAAGTTCGTCTATTAAATTGAAATTTTGAAAAACAAAACCAATATTTTGCTTTCTAATTTTTGATTTTTCTCGCTCTTTTAAGCCAAAGATTTCTTGAGATAATAATTGATAACTTCCCGATGATGCGCTGTCTAATAGTCCAACTATGTTTAAAAGAGTTGATTTTCCGCTACCCGATGCACCCATTATGGTTACAAATTCGCCTTGATTGATTGTGATTGAAACTTCGTGTAATGCTTTGGTCTCTATTTCTTCCGTTTGGAAAATTTTTGAAAGGTTTTTTATTGTTATCATCTTATTCTATATTTAATATTTCAATATCTTTATAATCTTTATATGTTGAAGTAATCACTTTTTCGCCAACTTGCAATCCTTCCAAGATTTCGTAATATAAAGGATTTTCTCTTCCTATATTAATATTTCTGCGTTCGGCTTTATTTCCTTTAATTACAAAAATCCATTTTCCTGCAGTTTCTTGGCAAAAACTTCCTTTGCTAATTAATATGCTTTCCGTTTTTTCAGACAAATTAATTCGTACACCAAAAGACAAACCTTGGTTAAGTTCTAAATTTTCATTTTTTATAAAGTTTAATTCAACAATAAAGCGTCCGCTTTTTATTTCTGGAATTACCTTTGAAATAATTACTTCTACTGGTTTTTCATTAAATTCTATTGTGCCTTTTAAACCTTCGGCTATTCTATTTAGATAAAATTCATCCACTTCTGCAACTAATTTATAACCTTTCAAAACATCTATGGTTCCAATACTATTTCCTTGTGTATAGGTTTTTCCTAAAATAGGTTCAAACGAAGATAGTCGTCCCGAAAGTGGTGCTGTAATCAAAAAATTATTTTTATTGTTTCTTAAAATTGACAAACTTTTATTCATAATAGAAATGGATTGGTTAAGTTGTCCAATTTGTATTTGATTGGCTTGTTTTTCTTTAGTTACACTTTGTTTGATAATGTCCATTCGTTCTTTTTGAAAGCGGAAATTTTCTTGTGTTTTTTGCCATTCGTTTTTCGCCAAAATTTCTTGATTGAATAACTTCTGATTCAATTCATATAAGTTTTTTGCATCTTGATAGTCGTGTTCAATAGAAATTAAATCTTTGGCCAAATTTAGTTCTTGATTTCTTAAGTCTAATTTTGCTTTATTTAAGTTGTTAATTTGTTCAATAATGGATGTTTCTTGCTGCATATAATTCAATTCTGTATTTGGATTATACAAACGAGCCAATGGTTGACCTTGAGAAACCCTATCGCCATTATTTACAAATATTTCTTGTACTGCGCCGCCTTCTATCACGTTGACTAACATTGAATTCAATGGAGTAACTTTGGCTTGAAAAACAATAAAATCTTCGAAAAAACCTTTTTCAACAGATTTGATAGAAATTTCAGGCTTATTGACATTTAAACTTCTTTTTTTAGTTAATGAGGTTATAACAAAATAACCTAAAACCAATAAAATAGGTAAGGCAAGTAATCCATATTTTTTTTTGTTATTTTTACGCTTGATGATAGTGTCCATTACTCTGATTTTACTTGTATATTAGGAATATTGTGCCAAAAATTAAATATTCCTAAATCCTTTAAATTCAGTATAATATAAATATCACATTAAAGACACTGTTCAATAATGAACACAATTTGTCCGAAAACGAACAGCAAATGAAAAAAACAACTGCTACAATTTTAGTTATTGACGATCAAGAAGACATCCTTTTTACGGCAAAAATGCTTTTAAAAAAACATTTTGAAACGATTTATACTCTAAATAATCCGAAGAATGTAATTCAGTTATTAGCTGAAAATCAAATTGATTTAGTTTTATTAGACATGAATTATCGCATTGGTTTTGAAGATGGAAAAGAAGGCTTGTATTTTTTAAAAGAAATAAAAAAATTAGCGCCAAATACAGTTGTAATATTAATGACTGCTTTCGGAAAGGTAGAAACCGCTGTTGAAGCATTAAAAAACGGTGCTTTTGATTATGTTTTAAAACCTTGGGACAACGACAAATTATTAGAAACTGTAAAAAAAGGTGTTGGTTTTGCTCGTAAAAATCAGAAGGATATAATTCTAAACGAAAGTACTAACAACTATTTTATTGGAACATCAAAAAACATTGAAAAAGCCTATTCATTGGCTGAAAAAGTTGCAAAAACAGACGCGAATGTTTTGATTTTAGGCGAAAACGGAACAGGAAAATATGTAATGGCGCATTACATTCATCAAAATTCGGGTAGAAAAAGTAACGAATTTATTCATGTTGACTTGGGTTCTTTAAACGAAAATATTTTTGAAAGTGAACTTTTTGGCTATGTAAAAGGTGCTTTTACAGATGCAAAAAGCGATACCATTGGAAAATTTGAAGCCGCTCAAAAAGGCACTCTTTTTTTAGATGAAATTGGTAATGTTCCTTTGCATTTACAATCAAAACTGTTACAAGTTATTCAAACAAAAACGGTAACTCGACTGGGTGAAACCAAACCAAGAAAAATTGACGTTAGAATAATAACAGCTACCAATTTAGATTTAAAAGCAGAAGTAGCGGCAAAAAATTTTAGAGAAGATTTGTATTATCGCATTAATACTATGGAAATTGTTTTGCCCGCATTACGAGAACGAATAGAAGATAAAATTCCGTTAGCCCATTTCCTTTTAGAAAAAATGATAGATAAATATGAAAAAAATAAAATCATATTTGATGATAAAGCCCTAGAGCAAATAGCAAAACATGCTTGGAATGGAAATATTCGTGAAATGGAAAACCGAATAGAACGTGCAGTGATTCTTTGTGAAAACTTCACTATAAAACCTTCTGATTTAGATTTAGAAATAGTATTGCTTCACGAACAACATGATGATTTTCAACTTTCAGATATTGAAAAAAAAACTATTGAAAAAGTTTTGTTAAAAAACGAAAACAATATCAGTAAATCTGCCGAAGAATTAGGCTTGTCTCGTGCAGCTTTGTATCGAAGATTGGAAAAATATAACATTCAAACGTCTTAAAAATGTTGTCTAAATTTAGAATTTACAATCAGCTTTTTATTAGAATTCTTCTTGTATTACTTGGCTTTGCGGTTGTTTTTTATTTACTAAATCAAGGCTTATTTTATAGTTTTGTGTTTGTTAGTTTTATTGTATTTCTTATAAATATAGAATTGTATTTTTATCTCAAAAATGCCTTTTTGTTTTATGATAAAACAATAAATGCCATCTTAAATAATGACTTTTCTGCTGATTTTTCGAAGCACAAATCGTATAAAAATTACAACCGATTATTTCAATTGTATCATCAACTGAAAGAGAAGCAAAACGAACAAGTTTCTAAAGACATCATATATCGGTCCATATTAAATAACATTGAAACAGGAATTTTAATTCTTCAAAAAGAAGATGCCGAATGGTCAATTTTTTTGATGAATGATTTTTTTTCAAAACATTTTGAAGTCCCAAAAGTATCAAAGTGGCATTACTTGAGAGAGCATTTACGGTCATTATGTGAATTAATAGAAAGCCAAAATTTCAGTGAAATTAAAACCTCGTTACAAATCAGGGTAAATCAACAAGATACACAAACATTTATCATGCAATCTTCGCGAACAAAAATGTATAATCAAGAATATTATGTTGTTTTATTAGATTCAATTCAAAAAGTAGTTGAGAAAAAAGAAAAAGAAGCTTGGATCAATTTGATGAAAGTGATTTCGCATGAACTTTTAAATTCATTGACACCAATTCGCTCATTGTCGCAAAATCTTCATGAATTAATACAACAAGAACACTTAAGTCAAGAAGATTTACAAGATATTAAGGACAGCGTAATTACTATGCATAACCGAAGCAATCACTTGCAAGAATTTGTTGAAAGTTATCGAAAACTAGCAATGTTGCCTTCTCCAAAAAAAGAAAAAATAGAACTCACTACTTTAACAGAAAATTGTCTTCAAATTATGAAACCTCTTTTCAAAAAAGAAGCAATTGAAATTAAAAATAATATCGATTTTAATCGTTGGATTTTGGTTGATCCAAATCAAATGGAGCAAGTTTTTATCAATTTGCTAACGAATAGTATGTTTGCGTTGCAGGATAAAGAAAATAAAGAAATCACAATTAGTGCCGAACATAAAGATAAACGACTTTATATCAACATAACTGATACAGGAAACGGAATAGAGTCAGAAATTGAAGATAAAATATTTCTTCCTTTTTTTACTACAAGGAAAGAAGGCGCAGGAATTGGATTGACTTTATCAAAAAATATAGTAGAAGCGCACGGTGGATATTTGGCTTTTAAATCGGATGAAAACAAAACACAATTTACGGTTTGCTTAGTGGAGTAAACTTGTAATTATTTGTAATTATTTGTAAATTTTTGGAAAATTAGGAAATAATTACAAATTCATCTTCGGCTCCCAAAAATGTTTTTCAAAATCTATGATTTGATTGTCAATTACTTTTATGCCTTCATTTTCGAGTAATTGCTGCATTAAATTTGTTCCATCAAAATGATGTTTCCCTGTCAATAATCCTTTTCTGTTCACAACTCGATGTGCAGGAACATCTTCCAAATTATGACTTGCGTTCATTGCCCAACCAACCATTCTTGCCGAACGAGCTGCACCAAGTACTTTTGCAATCGCACCATAAGAAGTTACTTTTCCTTCGGGAATTAGACGAGCGATTTCATAAACACGTTCAAAAAAGTTATTGTTTTCTCTTTCTTTCGTTTTCATTTAATAGTAATAATCTAAAACATTTATTAATGTTATAATAGCAACAATCCCAGTGATTATCCCGATGATGGAATTCATGTTTTTAATAAAATAATCCGTTTTTGTTTTTAATTTTTCAAAAAAAACAACATAACAATAAAACACAGAAAATGAACCAATTACAACACCTGTAACCAAACTATAAATTGACAAATTATTAAAAGTAAAAAAATTATACGAAGCCAAAGTTATACTCACTAAAACATAATAAGGAATAGGGAAAAAATTAATGGCAGAAATTAACATACCCATAAAAAAACGACTTCTTTTACTTTTTAGTTGGATTTTATTTTTGTTGAGTATTGGTTTTGGCTCTTTTGCAAAAAATAAAAAGTAAAGCGATAATAACGTAAATATTGCCAATCCAATTTCACGAAGTAAAATAACAATTTCAATATTTTTATTGATGTACTGTGCAAAAAGTACAGAAATATAGGTTTGAATAAAAATAACTATCAAAGCACCAAAAACAAAAACTAAAGCACGTCTTCTTCCATCGGTTACACTCACTTTTGCAGCTGTCATATTGATTAATCCAGGCGGAAAAATACCTACAATAGCTGCTAGAAATCCCGAAAAAAAAGGAATAATAAATGTCATAAATTCCAATTACTTAAATCCCAAATTCCAATCCAGAAATTTTGGGTTGGACAATGACATTTAAAAAATATTATTTGATTTTAAAACGAATATACGTAATTGCTTTGTTAATTTCCAAATATTGATTTTCGTAAAATGTTTGAATTTCAGTTACTTCACTTGGCGAACCTTCATTTTTATACACATTATGATTGGAATACAAAACTTCGTGACCTTCGCCATGTAATAATCCTAATGTATAACCATGCATAAATTCGCTGTCGGTTTTCAGGTTTACAACACCTTCAGGCTTTAAAATTCTCTTATACATTTTCAAAAAATCAGAATTGGTCATTCTGTGTTTTGTTCGTTTATATTTGATTTGAGGATCGGGAAAAGTTATCCAAATTTCAGAGATTTCATGAGATGAAAAAATATTTTCAATCAATTCTATTTGAGTTCTAACAAAACCAACATTGTTCATTCCAGTTTCAACCGCTGTTTTTGCGCCACGCCAAAATCGGGCGCCTTTTACATCAATTCCGATATAGTTTATATTTGGATTTCTTTCGGCTAATCCTATTGTATATTCTCCTTTTCCACATCCTAACTCAACAATAATAGGATTATTGTTTTTAAAAAAATTGGAATTCCATTTTCCTTTATATTGAAATTCTCCGCTTACAACTTCTTCTCTCGTTGGTTGAAGTACATTTTCAAAAGTTTCGTTTTCTTTGAAACGCTTTAATTTATTCTTGCTTCCCACAAATTTAATTTTTTGGTAAAATTAAGGAAATATAAATTAGAAGAAATCTTTTTTTCTTTGTCTAATTATTAAGTGTAACTTCACTACTTGAAAACTTATAAAAGAAATATCCTTGTTGCGCCGCTAAATTGGGGTTTAGGCCATGCTACTCGATGCATTCCGATAATTAGAGAATTGGAGAAAAACAATTTTATTCCAATCATTGCATCAGATGGAAATGCTTTGGCTTTGCTAAAAAAAGAATTTCCGCATTTGTTACACCTAGAATTGCCTTCGTATCATATTGAATATGCCAAAAAAGCAGAAAATTTTAAATGGAAATTAATTAAAAATAGTCCAAAAACTATAGCTGCTATTCTATCTGAAAAAAAGATTGTGAAAAAATGGTGTAAAGAATTTGGTCTTAGTGGAATAATTTCTGATAATCGTTTAGGTGTTTACAACAAAAAAGTACCAAGTGTAATTATCACGCATCAACTTACTGTTTTATCTGGGAAAACCACTTGGATATCGAGTAAAATGCATCAATTTTTTATTAAAAACTTCTTGGAATGTTGGGTTCCTGATTTTGATAAAAACATTAATTTCTCTGGAAAATTGGGTCATTTAACTGATAGTGATTTAAATATTCATTACATCGGCACATTAAGTAGGCTAGAAAAACAAGAACTGCCTATTCGATATGATTTGATGGTGTTGCTTTCTGGTCCTGAACCGCAGCGGAGTTTGCTGGAAGACAAACTTTTTGATGAGTTAAGAAAATTTGATAAAAAAGTAATTTTCATCAAAGGAATTGTTGAAAAAGAACAAAAAAAAGAACAGCTAAAAAACATTACGATTTATAATTTCATGACTTCTGCTGAATTGGAAGTTGCAATTAATGAAAGTGAAAAAATACTTTGTCGTTCGGGTTACACAACTATTATGGATTTAATTCAGTTAGAAAAAAAAGCGTTTTTCATTCCAACACCTGGGCAATTTGAGCAGGAATATTTGGCTAAAAATTTTAAAAGAAGTGGAATTTTACCTTATTCAAAACAAGCTAATTTTAAAATGGAACAGTTAAAAGAAATTGAACTTTACAAGGGTTTTCCAATTGTTTTAGAGCCAATGGATTGGAAAAAATTATTTATCCTTTTCGAGAGTGAATGAAAATTCAGAGCCTTTTTTAAATTCGCTTTCTAAATAAATTTTTTCGTCGTGTGCTTCAATAATATGTTTGACTATTGACAATCCTAACCCAGAACCACCAACGCTTCTGGAGCCGCTTTTGTCAACACGATAAAAACGTTCAAAAATTCGAGATAAATTTTGTTTTTCAATTCCTTCGCCATTATCTTTTACTCTAACAATGATTTTGTTTTTCACTAAGTCTTCAATGGCAACTTCTGTTGTGCCGTTTTCTTTGCCATATTTTATGGAATTTACAACAAGATTTGTTAGTACTTGCCGTATTTTTTCTTTATCGGCATAGACATAAATTCCTTTACTATACTTTCGATCAAACATCAAAATTATGTTCTTATGATCGGCACTCAATTCAAGCATATCAAAAACATTTTGAATGAGTTCGACAATATCAAATTTAGATTTTTGCGTTCCAACATCGCCCATTTCTAGTTTGGCAATCATGTCTAAATCTTCCACAATGTACACCAATCGTTCAACACCTTTTTCGGCGCGTTCGAGATATTTTTTCCTTACTTTTTTATCGTCTATTGCACCGTCAATCAAGGTTGAAATATAACCTTGTACGGTAAATAACGGTGTTTTTAATTCATGAGAAACATTTCCCATAAACTCTCTTCGGTATTCTTCTTTTATTTTTAAAGTTTCTATTTCGAGTTTTTTATCTGTGGCAAACTTTTTTACTTGTTTTGTAAGTGTTGCCATGTCAGTAGTGATTGGTTGATTTCTGAACGAAGTAGATTCTAATAAAGAAACGTCATCATATATTTTTTTAACTCTTCTGTAAATAAATCGTTCTACACGATATTGAATCACAAAAAAAGAAAACACAGCAATAGATAACGCAAAAAATAAAGTGATGCTAATGGAGAATTTTTCAAAAAACCACAATAACAGCGATAATAAACTTGTTGAAAACAACGTAATATAAGAAGTTGAAATTAAAGCGAAAGTGTATGTCTTTTTAAATTTTATAGCCATTATGCTTCTAGTTTGTAGCCAACGCCTTTTATAGTTTTAAATAATTCTTCATCTATTTTTTCTCTTAATTTTCGGATATGAACATCGATAGTTCTACCGCCAACAATGACTTCATTTCCCCAAACTTTATCTAGAATTTCTTCCCGTTTGAATACTTTTCCAGGTTTTGAAGCTAATAAATAAAGAAGTTCAAATTCTTTTCTAGGCAAAATCAATTCTTCACCATTTTTGACAATTTTATATTCTTCACGGTTAATTTCTAATCCTGCAACAAAAAGAGTATCCGATGTTTTTTCATCAGTTTTTAAACGACGAAGTAGCGCTTTTACTTTGCTTACTAATAATTTTGGTTTAATTGGTTTTGTAATATAGTCGTCTGCACCAGCCTCAAAACCTGCTACTTGAGAATAATCTTCGCTTCTAGCTGTTAGAAAAGTAATAATAACATTGCTCAATTCAGGAATTCGTCTGATGTGTTCACAAGCCTCCATGCCATCCATTCCAGGCATCATTACATCCATTATAATCAATTGTGGAATTGCTTTTTTTGCTTTGCTGATGGCTTCTTTTCCGTCTAAAGCGGTAATCACTTTGTAACCTTCTTGTTCAAGATTATAGCCAACAATTTCTAGTATATCTTGCTCGTCATCTACTAATAAGATAGTAATGTCCTTTTTTTTCATAGTAATAACCTTTAATGGTTTCAATGCAAAAGTAAAGATAATATAAAATGTAATTAAAATATGTCGATGAGTTAACCATTATTTAAACTAATAACAATTTGGTAATCTTTAGAGAACACAAATCTAATATGCAACTAACTTCTTCTTTACATTGAGGCAGTTCCTTTGCACTAAATTTATTAATAGAAAAAATGAAATTACAATTTTTACTTATTTCCTTATTTATTAGCGCATTAGCAATTGCACAAACTAAAGGAACTGTAACTGGAATTATCACAGATAAAGATTTACAAAACGAAACATTGCCTTTTGCAAATGTGGTGGTTAAAGGAACTTCAGTTGCTGTAAATACAGATATTGACGGAAAATATACTTTCAAAATTGAACCAGGAAATTATACTATTGAATTTAGTTTTTTAGGTTATGAAAGTGTTACAAAAACAGTTTTAGTTAAAGCTAATGAAACCACAACCTTAAACTTAGCACTTGGTTCTGGAAGTTATACATTACAAGATGTTGTTATTCAGAATAATTCAAACAGAGCAAAAGAAACAGCATTGTTGTTGGATCAAAAAAACGCTGTTGAAATGAAACAAGCTATTGGAGCGCAAGAGCTTTCTAGAAAAGGTGTAAGCGATGTTGCTAATGCGGTTATAAAAACAACTGGTATCACTAAACAAGAAGGTTCGGGTGATATTTTTGTTCGAGGACTTGGAGATAGATATAATTCAACCACCATGAATGGTTTGCCAATTCCTTCAAATAATCCAGAAAAGAAAAATATGAGTTTGGAAATATTTTCAACAGATATTGTAGAATACATTTCTATCGATAAAGTATATAGCAGTAAGTTGTTTGGTGATTTTGCAGGTGGAAATATTGACATAAACTCTAAAGACTATAAAGGGAATGGTTTTTTTAAAATTGATATTGGTTCAAAAATAAACACTAATGCCGTTTCTGAAAAAGATTTTTCGCTTCAAAAAGGATTCAATAGTTTTGGTTTTGAAAACAGACAAATTCCTTCAAATGCGTTGACACAATACAAGTTTAGCACTTTAAATCTAGAAAACAAAAATCCGTTTGCTGGTTCAATAGGTGTTTCAGGCGGGAATTCTTTTAATATTGGTGAGCAAGGAAAGATTAATTTCTTTGCAACAGCATCGTTTGATAATGAGTATAGTGCTATTAATGAAGGTTCTTTAAAAAGTGGTGTAAATGGAAGTGGTGTAATCAATAAAAACTTTCAAAAATATACTTTATTAAATTACGCTACCAGTACAACAGGAATGATTAATTTAGGATATAAAATCAATACTTCCAATAAACTAAATTACAACTCATTATTAATCAACAATTCTTCACAAACTAAAGAAGAAGGAACTGGTTATATTGTAGATATTGCCAATGATGGAAATGGATTGTTGCGTTTTTCTAACTATAACAAAAACACAATTTTAATAAACCAACTTTTGGGTGAGCACAAATTGACAGCCGCTTCCAAGTTTAATTGGGGTGTTGCTTATAATTTAGTAAAAGCCGATACGCCAGATAGAACTCAAAACACTTTAAGAAAAGAGGCTAATGGCTATGTTTTGTCGAGTATTTCGGCTCCTGATAACAATCGTTACTACCAATATTTAGTTGAAAACGAATTAGTGGGTAATGGTTCTGTCGATTTTAAATTTGCTAAAGATGTTGATGATAGCTATAATGGTAAAATCACTTTAGGTTACAGCGGAAGAATTAAAAACAGCGATTTTAAAGCAACGCAATTTAACTTCAAAGCAAATGCGGCATTTGCTAATACTCTAGTTGATCCAAATAATTTAGATTCCTTTTATAATCAAGAAAATTTCAGTAATGATTATTTTGTGATTACCACATTTAGAGGAAACTTTCAAGTTCCAAATGCATTAAAACCTCAAACCTATGTAGGTGACCAAATTATAAATGGTGGCTATGTTAATGCCGAATATAAATTTCATAAACTAACTACCATACTAGGTTTAAGAGCAGAAATGATAGGACAACGTATAAAATGGGATACGCAATTGGGTGGAACAGGTGTAAATCTTTTGGAAAAAAACACTTTTTTACCAAGTTTGGTAATGAAATATGAATTGAATGACAAACAGAATTTAAGATTAGGATTTAGTAAAACCTATACTTTACCTCAGTTTAAAGAAAGAGCACCATTTATTTTTGAAAAATTTGGACAAGCCTATATTGGAAATCCCTACTTGTATGCTTCAAATAATTATAATTTAGATTTAAAATGGGAAATGTTTCCAAAAAACGAAGAGCTACTTTCTGTAACTGCTTATGGAAAATACATCCAAAACCCAATGAATGAAATTACACTTAACTCTTCAACTAATGATATTTCTTATTTTAATACTGGAGATTATGGATATGTTATTGGAGGAGAAATTGAATATAGAAAGTTGCTTTTTGATAATGATTCTAAAAAATTATCCGCCGGATTAAATGCTTCCTACTTGAATACCACTCAAGAATTAAATGCCGACAAAATTAGAAACGAAAATAAAGGTCAAGAAGTTGTTTTTAATACGAATACTGACAAATTTACAGGAGCATCAGATTTGTTGTTAAATGCAGATATTTCGTTTTTTAATGAATGGAATGACAAAAAAAGTAACCTAAACACAACATTAGCTTATACATTCTTTTCGGATAGGGTAAATACCATTGGAACAAACGGCAAAGGAAATTTAGTTGACAAATCATTTGGCTCACTTGATTTAATTATAAAATCTAAAATTAACCAGCACATAGGAATTGGGCTTGTAACTAAAAACATTTTAAACCCAGCAATAAATAGAATTCAGGAAAACAATACTGGAGATGTGAATGTTCTGTCCTATAAAAAAGGTCTTAATTTGAGTTTGAGTTTAAATTATCAATTTTAACAATACTTCATTATGAAAAAGGTATGTTAATTTAAGGTAAAAATGAAGTGTTAAGTTAAACTTAAATTGATTTTTTATTAAAACAACTATAATCCCAAGTTAACATCCTTTTGGATTTCAATTTCAATATTTGTAAAACAAAATAACAAATTATTTATTTATGAAAAATTCAATTCTTAAAGTTGCAAGTATCATTGCAATAACCGCAACCTTATTGACTGGCTGTTCATTAAGTTCGGACAATTCAAATGATTCAAATGGATTTGTGGCTGATCCGAATAATTTTAAAGGAACAATTTCGGGAGAAACCATTACATTAAATCCAACCTTAATTTACAAATTAACGGGTAAATTACAAATTAACGACGGTGCTTCTTTAACGATACCAGCAGGAACTGTAATTGAAGGAGTTGGCGGAACCGCTGCTTATATTGCCGTTGCTCAAGGCGGAAAATTATTTGTTGCCGGAACAGCTTCAAATCCTGTTATTATGACAAGTGGATTAGCTACTAAAAGTGCAGGAGATTGGGGCGGATTAGTTATTTGCGGGAAAGCACCTATTAATCGTGTTACTGGTGGAGCAAGTTCTGCTCAATCGGAAGTTGCCGATTTAACTTATGGGGGGACACTTTCAAGCGATAGTTCAGGTTCTATCCGTTATTTAAGAATAGAATATGCTGGTGCAGCTTTTAATACTGAAAAAGAATTTAATGGATTGTCTCTTTTTGGCGTAGGTTCAGGAACTGTTGTTGAATACGTAGAAGCATTTCATGGTTCCGATGATGGTTTTGAATTCTTTGGTGGAACAGTAAATACTACAGGATTAATTTCTATTGGAAATGAAGACGATCAATTTGACTGGACAGAAGGATGGAGTGGAACAAATACTAATTGGTATGGGAAATTAGATTTCGGTAAAGGAAATAGAGGAATAGAAGCAGATAATTTTGAATTAGGTTTTCTAAACACTCCAATTGCTAACCCAACCATTACAAACATGACATTAATAGGGCCTGGTAGTACTGCGGATGGAACAACTTATTTAGAAAATGATGGATTAAAATTAAGAAGAGGTACTAAAGGGATGTTTACAAACATAGTGTTAAGTAATTGGAAAACAGGATTTAATGTGGAGCATGATGAATGTATTGCTGCGGTTGCAGCAGGAACTTTAAAAGCAACTAATGTTAATTTCGTTGCTGATGTTCCTTCAAAATCAAAAGGAAAAGATACGGCTGGTGCTACTGCTGATGTAAGTGCAATATTCACAGAAGGTTCTGCTACTGGAGCTGGAAACGGTGTTGGAGCTCCATCTTGGGCAGCTGGTTGGTCGGTTGGATTCTAATAAAAAAAAGCAAACATATAAAAATCCTGAATAAATTTTTATTCAGGATTTTTTTGGCATTATATTTGAAATAAATTTTATACATTTGTATAATCTAAGTAGTGCAATGACAAAAAAATACTTTTATATTACTCTTTTCATTTGTTTGTTTTCTTTTTTTGGCTTTGCCCAAGAAAGTAAAACTCAACAAAACGATGTTTTAGGTTTTTACCCTAATCCTGTTAGTAATGGTAAAATCTACATCACCTCAAAAACGACTTTAGAAAAAGAAATTCTTATTTTTGATGTATTGGGCAAAAAAGTATTGCAAACTACTTTAACTTCAAAAGAACTAAACATTAGCACCATTCCTCCTGGCGTTTATATTATCAAAATTAGCGAAGGAGATGCTACTGCTACTAGAAAATTAATAATCAGATAGTTGTTTTTTTAAAAATAACAGTTTCTTAACGATATTTAATCCTTTTTCCTTTCAGAGAAAGGATTTTGTTTTTATATTTGTAGTCTAATTAAATTTAAAAAAAATGAAAAAACTTTACTCTTTATTTTTTATTGTGTTTGTATCAAGTTGGTCTTTTGGGCAAATTTTATCAGACAACTTTAACTATGCTGACAATGCTTTATTGACTGATAATGGTTGGACAGCTCATAGTGGAACTGGAACCAACCCAGTTGAAGTGGGTGCATCTAATGGACTTGTCTATACTGGATATAATACGGTTGCAGGAAATGCGGCTGTATTAGACAACACAGGAGAAGATGTAAACAAACCGTTTGCAACTGAGGTCACTTCTGGTGATTTATATTTATCTTTTTTAGTAAAAGTAACTGCTGTTGAGGCAGGTTACTTTATTCACTTAGGTAAAAACACAAGTTATGCAGCTCGTGTTTATGTAAAAGCATCAGCAACTGCTGGTAAAATTAATTTTGGGCTTTCAAACACAAGCACTGCTTCATATTCATCAACTCCAACTGATTACGACCTAGATACTACTTATTTAATTATTGTTAAATATAATGTTTCAAGTAATGGATCTTCTAGCATGTGGGTTAGATCAACTGGAATTCCTGCTACAGAAGTATCTGCTGGCACACCAGAACATACAGCAACTGGTTCAGGTCAGTCCGCAATTGCTGGAGTTTATTTACGTCAATATGCAAATTTAACAACACCAGTACAAAACATGACTATTGACGAAATTAAAGTTTACACAACTTGGTTTGGAGCAACTCCATGTGATTTAGTTTTAGGAACTGCTGCAACTACTTGTACAACAACTACATTAAACATTGACAACTACAGTGTAAATATTCCATTTACTGGTGGAGGTACTGGTACTTATACTTTATCTACTAATCACGGAACAATTTCTGGAGCTAATCCTTCAACATCAACTGAAGGAGACATTATCATTTCAGGTATTACTGAAGGTGTTGATGTAACATTAACTGTAACTGGTGGATGCTCACTTACTAAATTAGTAACTGCACCTCAATGTAAACCAATAAACACATTACCTTATGCAGAATCATTTCCTTATGCAGATGGAAGCTCTTTAAATGACACTCAAAAATGGACAAGCGCTAACTCAGGTGACAATGTTACAATTGCTGCTGGAAATTTAAATTATGCTGGATTTACTTCTACAGGAAATTCAATCACTTTTTCTGGTGCTGGAGCAGAATCATTTACTCCTTTTACAGCAACAACATCGGGAACTATTTATGCATCATTCATAATGAATGTTACAGATATGGCAAACACTGGAGATCCTTCTGTAACATATTTTGCAGGTTTATCTGACGGAACAACTGGTGGTTATAACGCTAGAATATTTCTAAACAGAGTTGGAACTCAATACCAATTAGGTTTTGATACTGCTTCTAGTACAACTAACTATGATGCAACTATGAGAAACGTTGGTGATATTGTTTTTGTAGTAATGGGTTATGACTTCACTTCTAACACATACAAAGCATGGATTAATCCAAGTTTAGGCACTTTTACTGATGCAAGTCCTGCAACATTAACCGTTACACCTACAACTGCTCCAACAACATTTGGTGGATTCTTGATAAGACAAGAAAGTACAGCAACTACACCTACAATTGTAATGGACGAATTAAGAGTAGCAACTACAACTAGTGTTTTACTTTCTGTTTCTCAAAACGCAATTGCTGGTTTAAAAGTATATCCAAACCCAGTACCTAACGGTAGATTATTCATAGAAACTGCTGCAAATGCTGAAAGAACAGTTGCTATCTATGACTTATTAGGTAAAAATGTGTTAAACACAACTACTTCTAATTCAGAAATCAACGTAGCTTCTTTAAATGCTGGTGTTTACATTGTAAAAATCACAGAAGAGGGAAATACAACTTCAAGAAAATTAATCATCAGATAATTTTCAAAATAATAAATTCTCAAAAGCTCTAACGAAAGTTGGAGCTTTTTTTGTTAAAAAAAACGCTACGAAACTAAAATAGTTAATAATTAAACACGCAGTATTCTCTAAGAACATCCTTACTATGATGCTTTTTTATCTAATTTTAAAACTGTTTACTAAATTTATTAACAACGTTTTTTCTGACTTAAAAAACCGTAAATTTACTTTAAACAATTTAAAACAAACTATTTATGAAAACAACACATTTTTTTTATTTGATTTTAGGTTTCTTATTTATTGGAAACAATTCTAGTTCTTTTGCACAAGCAACTGTTGCAAATAGCACAAATACTACTACTGCCACATCTTATCTTGGCTCAGGAGCAACCAGTAACTTTGATGTCGTTTTTAAGCGAAATAATATTCCAGCAGGTTTGATTTCAACCACTAAAACATCATTTGGGCTAAACTCTATTGCAATGCCAAATAGTGTTTCAGTCGGTATTAGTGCTGGACAGTTTTCTTCAGGAACAGGTTTTAATACATATATTGGGCAAAATGCAGGCAAAGGAATTAGTTCATCAATTCAAAATACAGGTAACTTCAATACTTACATTGGACAAAATGCTGGTTTATCAAATTCTACGGGTAGTCATAATTTATTTTCCGGTAGTTATGCTGGTATTAGCAACGCTACAGGAAATTCAAATACTTATATTGGTGCGAGTAGTGGGTATGATAATTATGAAGGTAATAATAATGTATTTATTGGATTTGAAGCTGGTATGGAAACATTAGGATCAAACAATATTTTAATTGGAAACAAAACAGGGCCAGGAAATTTTGAAACAATAAATAATCAACTATATATTAATGGAAATATAAATTATTCTGAAACACCATTAATCTGGGGAGACTTTGCGGCAGACCAATTAAAATTCAATGGCAAAGTAGGTATTGGTGGTAATTCAACAACTGGCTTTGGCAACTACCCAACAACAGCTAGTGGAGTTAATGTTTCCAACTACCAACTTTTTGTAAAAGGCGGCATCTTAACAGAAGAAGTTCGTATTAGTTTAGCAAATACTTGGGCAGATTATGTCTTTAACAAAGATTATAATCTAAAATCTTTAAATGAAGTGGAACAGTTTATTAAAGAAAATGGTCATTTACCAAATGTACCATCTGCGGCACAAGTAAAAGAAGAAGGAATTGAACTTGGTGAAATGGCTAAAATTCAACAAGAAAAAATAGAAGAGCTTACACTTTATATTATTGAACAAAATAAAGTGAATGAAAAGCAAGATAATGAATTAAAATCTCAAGCTAAAGAGATTAGTGAATTAAAAAAGCTAGTAAATGAGTTAATCATTAAAAAATAATTGTATTATGAAACATTTATTATTTATTTTAATGTTTTTTTATATAAATATAACATTTGCACAATATAAAGAATGGCATGTTACCGTTACTGGTTTGCCAACAGGTAATGGTACAGAATCAAACCCTTGGGATTTACAGACTGCACTTTCTCAACCAAATACTATTGTTAAACCAGGTGATACTGTTTGGCTGCATGGCGGTGTTTATTTAGGTAGATTTGTAAGTTCTCTTAATGGAAGTTCTATTAATTTTATTACTGTTTCATCTTACCCTGGCGAATGGGCAGTTATTGATGGAAATATAAACCCTTTAGTTGGTTCTGAACTTTATTCTCCAATAAATCCTTGCGTTAATCCCTCCGCTCGTGGATTGTATGGAATTGAAGATGATGATGATTTTATTATGACTATTAATGACCTAGAAGATTTAAGTTTTTACAGTGAAAGTAGAATTGCTATTCCTAATTATGTATTAAAGGTTACCAAAGGCTATGTTATTTATAAAGATTTTGAAGTTTCATTGATGGGAAATTTTAATAGAATATTAGATACCTGTAATACTTCTAATGGTTTTGTTGATTTGACAGGTATAGATCACAGTCCAACTAATACATCAAACAATAAATGTAAATTCATAAATTTAGTTGTTAGAAATATTCCTGGATCTGGCATAGGGTCATGGAAGTATACCGAAGATTCAGAAATATATGGTTGTATAATTTCAAACAATGGATTTATTTTATATAATGACACAAATTGTACTTCAAGTACTAATACATTCAGAGTTTTTGGCAAAGGTCCAGGTATATACACACAGAATAGTTCTGAAAGCTTAATAAGAAAAATAAAAAATAATTTTATTTTAAATAATTATGATAGTGGTGCACTTGTTTGGTCAGCAACAACAAATCCAACATCTAATTATATACAAAATTACGAGATAAATGACAACGTGTTTTTAAATAATGGAAATCCAGGAAGAGCCCATCCCGTAAATGTTGCAAATTTTGGAGGAGATTCAAAACCAAATTTAGTTATTGATTCATACAGTAGTAATTTTTTCAATCATCCTACAAATATTGAAGTCTTGAATAATGTTTTTTATTTAAATACAAGAAGTAGTTATATTTCAGGTGTAAGAATAGGTAATAGTAACAATGTAAACATTCATAATAATTACTTCTTTAAAGGTACAGCTTTTGGTAGTTTTTTAAATAGTAACTTTAATCTCAATGTAAAAAATAATTTTTATCTAGGTAAAAGAATACAAATATATACTCAGCCAAACTTATACGGTACAAATAATTGGGACTTCAATTCAAACACCTGGTATTCAAGAGATAATGATGGATCTATTCCAAGTTATACAAAATGTTATCAAGATAATTTAGGCATTCGAAGAACACTAGCAGAATTTTCAACTGCATATCCACCTGAGTCGGATCAATTAACAAATTCTTTTAGAGCTAAATCAGTGACCGCTTTCGGTAAATATTGTTTACAAACATACAATACATCCAATTCTCCAGTCTTTGCAAATTTGAATAAAATAGTTCAAAACGAATACGATAGTAATAAATTTTATATAACCTTAAATAATCCAACATTAGTATCAAGTAGAGTTGTTTCTTTCAACAGTTTCAATATACCTAATGGTCAATGGTACACGATTAGAGATCCACAAAATTATTTTAACATTATTTCTTCAGGAGATTATGATACTTCAATAGGAATAAATTTTCCTCTTAATTTAACTGACTTTGACATGCCTTTGGGGTTTGCAGATCATTGTACAGAACATACATTTGCTGAAATTTCAACTTTTATTGTTGAGTTTGGTTGTAGAAGTTTAACTTATGATATACTAAAGAATAATTTTACTGAATTATATACCAAAATTTACTCAGCCAAAAATAATATTATTTTAGGAACTAATTATATCGTAGATACAACTTCAGATGTAACTGCTTTAGCGAGTAAATCTATAAAAGTTACTTCTGATTCTCATTTTAAATCAGGTAGTAAAGTACTTCTTAAAATTGAAAATACTTGTCCAGATATCCCATATCTAAATGAAGGAAGTCAAAGTAGGATATCAAATGAAAGTGCTATTAAAACTGATAAAAAAGAAGTTGCAAAAGAAAATTTATTTGCTATTTCACCAAATCCTAATACAGGAGTATTTGCAATAACTAGTTTGAAAGAGCTAAAAATAAAGCAAGTTATAATTAGAGAAATCAATAGTGCAAAAACTGTTTTTGATAGTCAATTTAAAAACGATACTTATGTAAATATTGATATTTCTAATCAACCACAAGGGCTTTATTCTGTAAATATTATTTTTGAAGACAACACAAGTATATCAAAAACTATAATAAAAAAGTAAATAGTAAGCATAACTCCAAAAGCTCTAACTTTCGTTAGAGCTTTTTTTATACAAAAAATTAAAACTCTTGCACAGACTATTATAATCCTTGCACAAGCTATTAAAAACCTTGTTCAAGCCATTACAAATACTGAAAAATCAAAAAAAACAAAATTTCAAACTTTATATTTTCATTACTTTTGCACGTATTCTAAACTTGTTTCAGAATTTCAACAAAACATGATACAACCTCAAGACATATTCTCAATTGCTTCTCAAAAACAGTTTGATAAACTAACTTTAAAAGTGTTTCGTTTTCAATACGAGAATAACAAAGTATATCGTGAATTCTGTGATTTTCTAAAAACAAATCCTCAAAAAGTAAAAACAATACAACAAATTCCATTTTTACCCATTCAGTTTTTCAAAAGCCATCAAGTTATTTCGTCGTCCGAAACTATCCAAGAAACATTCACCAGCAGCGGAACAACAGGAATGATTACAAGCAAACATCTAGTTACTGATATTTCATTATATGAACAAAGTTTTCGCAATGCATTCTCAGAATTTTATGGAAACATCGAAGATTATACCATTCTAGCCTTGCTTCCATCCTATCTAGAGCGTGATGGCTCATCGCTAATTTATATGGTAAACGATTTGATAGAACGTTCCAATAAGGAAGACTCAGGTTTTTATCTAAACAATTATGACGAATTAATTTCAAAATTAATTTTATTAGACAATTCAGGTCAAAACGTTTTACTAATCGGCGTTACTTATGCATTACTCGATTTAATAGAAAAACAAACGTTTCAATTAAAAAACACCATCATCATGGAAACCGGCGGAATGAAAGGAAAACGAAAAGAAATCATCCGAGAAGAATTACACGCTGTTTTAGCAAAGGGATTTGGGGTTAAAAACATCCATTCAGAATATGGAATGACCGAATTATTATCGCAAGCCTATTCATTCGGAAACGGAATTTTTGAATGTCCAAACTGGATGCAAATACTAATTCGTGACACAGAAGATGCATTAACTTATGTGGATATTGGAAAAACGGGTGGTATCAACGTAATTGATTTAGCCAATATCAATTCTTGTTCATTCATAGCCACACAAGATTTAGGAAAAAAGCACCTAAACAATTCTTTTGAAGTACTAGGCAGATTTGATAATTCCGATATTCGAGGTTGCAATTTGATGGTTTTATAATAAATTTCCATTTTCTTCGTTATAGAGTATATGATTTACTTGAAATATTTATTACTACTTCTGCCAATGTTGTTTTTTGGGCAAACAAAACCCGTAAAAATCAATATCCTTTCTGTTACTTCAATAGATTCAATACCAGAGGAACGAAAATTTACAATCAACTATTCGATAGAAAATACAACAGACAAAGAAATATCATTTTTTCTTCAACCCGAAAAATTAATTCCAGCACATTCAAATGCTATGGGAACAAATGTTTTTTACAAATTGTTTCAAGGAAAAGATGAGTTGATAATTGATGGTGTTTTTAGCACTAAAAAATTTTTATCCTTTGAAGGATTTCCCGATTTTTCTCATATCACAAATGAGAAAGAACGAGAAGAAGCTGCGAAAAAGTATTTTGATGAGTATATGAAAAAAGAAAATGATTCCATCAGAAAATATACTACTGTTTTAACATCAAATGAAATTGGTTATAAGATAAAAAACAGTAAACAACTGTTGAATTCAATATATACTCTAAAACCCAAAGAAACCAAAACCTATTCAATAATTTGGTATTGGGATAAAAAACGCTATTTCAAACGTGATGAATTTGAATATTACTTAGACGAAAAAGGGACTTTCTATATTCAATTCTACTTATTTTTGATGAAAGAGCAATATAGAGACAAATTAATTGCTATTGATTATGAAACACTGCTAAAAATTCCAAATTTTATTAAAGGAGTGTTTCAATCTGAAAAAGTAGAAATCAACTTTAAAGAATAAAAAAAATTAAAAAGCGTTCTCCTGCCAAATGATAGATGTTATTTTGAGGTTGCTTTTTTTGAAGATTTTTTATTTTACTTTATTAACTTCTATAATATATTTTTCTAGAGCCATTGTCATACTTGGTGTTTCTGGTGTTGGCGCAAGAATATCTATTCGCAAACCACAATCAAGCGCTTCTTTTTGAGTAGTACTTCCAAAAACTGCAATTCTAGTATTGTTTTGTTTAAAATCAGGAAAATTTTTGAATAAAGATTTAATTCCAGTTGGACTAAAAAAAGCTAAAACATCATAATACACATCAGCTAAATCAGACAAATCACTCATCACTGTCTTGTAAAAAGTGGCCTGTGTCCAAGAAACTTTTAAATTATTCAAGGTTTGCGGTACATCAAAATTCAATTGATCAGAAGCAGGTAATAAAAACTTTTCGTCTTTATATTTTTTAATTAATGGTGATAAATCAACAAAATCTTTCTGACCCACATAAATTTTACGTTTTCTATACACTACATATTTTTGTAGATAGAATGCAACGGCTTCCGATTGACAAAAATATTTTAAATCTTCTGGAATTTTATAACGCATTTCTTCGGCTACTCTAAAAAAATGATCTACAGAGTTTCGGCTTGTTAAAATGATAGCACTAAAGTTATTAAGATCAATTTTTTGAGCTCGAATATCTTTTGCACTTACGCCTTCAACATGAATAAAAGACCGAAAATCTACTTTTATTTTGTGCTTATTTTGCAGTTCAAAATAAGGAGAATTCTCTACCTTCGGCTCTGGTTGGGAAACCAAAATTGTTTTCACTTTCAGATTTGACATAGTACTCTTTATTGTTTTGTAATCAAATAATATATGAAATAATAGGGCGCTATTTCAAGTGCGCAAAGATATAAAATAAAATAAAAGATATTACCAATAATTAAATTTTGATAATTCTTCAAAGAAACAAGATAAGTAAGCGTATTTATTATCAAAATCATAATGATAATGAAATATATTAACGAATCTGCATAATATTTGTTATAAAACAGAAATATTGAAATAGGTAATAGTACCAAACTTAAGAAGGTTCTGTAACTTACTTTCAATAAATTAAATTGTTCAACGAATTCTTCAAAATTAAATGTAGTCGCAATAATTTTTTCTATTAAGTATTTAGACAAAACAAAAACACTAAAAAAAGTAGTAATTCTCAAAAAACTTATCCAATCATATTTTGAAACAAATCCATAATGATCAAGAATAATTTGAAGAAAAAGGGAAACTGATATAATTTGTACAATAAACAAAAGAATGGTAAATCCACTCATCAGATGTGAACTGTCTTTATAGATTTTTATATATTTATCAGAAACTAATATTCTTAAAAACTCACTAAATCGGGTTTCAAATGCTGTTTTAGCAATTGCAATTAACAACAAAGAAAATAGAAAAAGTAGGGTTGCCCAATCTTTGGGTTCCAAAATTCTAGGACTAATTACTGCTTCTATCATTCTGCAAAACTACTAATTTTTTATTTTCAATTTTTATTATATAATTATTAAGAAGTAACTTTGATAAAAAGAGTATTTTTGCCTTTTAAAAAACTTTTTCAAATTTATGGCTAACGGCATTGTAATTATTCCAACGTATAATGAAATTGAAAATATTGAAAACATTATTCGTACTGTTTTTTTGCTTGAAACCGTTTTTCATGTGCTTGTTGTAGATGACAATTCTCCTGATAAAACAGCAGAAAAAGTAAAAGAGTTGCAACTTCTATTTCCTGAGAAATTATTTTTAGAAGTTAGAAAAAAGAAATCAGGACTTGGCACAGCCTATGTGCATGGTTTCAAGTGGGCTATGAAAAAAGAATATGATTATATTTTTGAAATGGATGCCGATTTCTCTCATAACCCAATTGATTTAGAGAAATTATATTTAGAATGTAAAAATAATGGTGCCGACATTGCTATTGGTTCTCGTTATGTAAAAGGTGTTAACGTAATCAATTGGCCTTTGAGTCGTGTGTTGCTTTCTTACTTTGCTTCGGTTTATGTTAGAATGATTACTGGTATGAAAATTATGGATGCTACAGCAGGTTTTATTTGTTACAAAAGAAATGTGCTAGAAACTCTAAAACTCGATAGAATTAAATTCATAGGATATGCATTTCAAATAGAAATGAAATACCGGGCTTTTGTTAGAAATTTTAAGATACACGAAGTTTCGGTAACTTTTACAGACAGAACAAAAGGGCAATCCAAAATGAGTAGTTCTATCATCAAAGAAGCTGTTTTTGGTGTGATAAGTTTGAGAATAAGAAAGCTTTTTAATCGATTATAAAAAAATGAATACTACGTTAATAAAGAATGCTAAAATTGTAAACGAAGGAGAAATTTTTGAAGGCGATGTATTGATCGAAAATGAATATATTGTTGAAATTGCCCAATCCATTTCTCCAAAATCGGCAAATTGCAAAATCATTGATGCCGAAGGAAATTATTTAATACCAGGAGCAATTGATGATCAAGTGCATTTTCGCGAACCTGGATTGACTCATAAAGGTGATATCGAATCCGAAAGCAGAGCCGCGGTTGCTGGAGGAATTACTTCTTTTATAGAACAACCCAATACTCTTCCCAATGCAATTACACAAGAACTACTAGAAGATAAATATCAAATAGCTGCACAAAAAGCGTATGCCAATTATTCGTTTATGATGGGAGGAACGAATGATAACCTGGAAGAATTATTGAAAACAAATCCAAGAAATGTTGCGGGAATAAAATTATTCCTAGGATCATCTACCGGAAACATGTTAGTTGATAATCCAGAAAGTATAGAAAAGATTTTTTCTTCTACCAAAATGCTGATTGCGGTTCATTGTGAAGATGAAACTACTATTAAGAACAATTTGGAGCACTACAAAGAACAATATGGCGATGCTATTCCTGTAGCATGTCATCCGTTGATTCGCAGTGAAGAGGCTTGTTATAGTTCTTCTTCAAAAGCTATAGAATTGGCAAAAAAAACGGGAGCTAGACTGCATGTTTTTCATCTTTCAACGGCAAAAGAAATGGAGTTGTTTACCAATAAAATTCCTTTAGAAGAAAAACAAATCACAGCCGAAGTTTGTATTCACCATCTTTGGTTTAGTGATGAAGATTATAAAACTAAAGGTAATTTTATCAAATGGAATCCTGCTGTAAAAACGGCAAATGATAGAAAAGTACTTTGGGAAGCCTTGCTTGATGATAGAATAGATGTTATTGCTACAGATCACGCTCCACATACTTTAGAAGAGAAAAGTCAGGATTATTTAAAAGCACCATCAGGTGGGCCGTTGGTACAACATGCAGTAGTTGCTATGTTTGAAGCCTATCATCAAGGGAAAATTTCTATTGAAAAGATTGTAGAAAAAATGTGTCACAATCCTGCTAAGATTTTTAAAATAGAAAACCGTGGATTTATAAAGGAAGGTTATTTTGCAGATTTGGTTATTGTAAATACTGGCTTACCATGGAATGTGAAAAAAGAAAACATTTTAGCAAAATGTGGTTGGTCACCTTTTGAAGGCTATAATTTTAAATCAAGAATAACACATACTTTTGTTAACGGAACGTTGGTTTATCAAAATTTTAAAGTAAAAGAGAACAAAGCCGGACAGCGTTTATTATTTAATCGATAATACCCTTTTATGAAAAAGTTAATTCTGTTTTTTACGATACTATTTATTTTCGGTTGTCAAAATTCTACCGTAGAAAAACCTAGTAATTTGATTGAAAAAGATAAAATGATTGCTATTTTATATGATGTTTCATTACTAGAAGCTATAAAAAGTCAAAATATTAATGGAGGTATTACTCCAGAAGAAATTAATGAATACATTTTTAAAAAATACAAAATAGACAGCATTCAGTTAGTAAAAAGCAATAAATATTATGCCAGTGATATTGTTGAATACAAAAAAATGTATCAAAAAGTTAAAGACCAACTTGAGGAAGAAAGTAAAAAGAATGAAGGTAAAACAGGGGAAATAAATAATACACAAGACACTAAAAATTCTGACACACCAACGGTTTATTGATTTTTAGAAAGTACTATTTCAACAACTTCTACAATGCTTTGAAAATTATAATTCAAAGCATTTTTTATTTTGGCATTACTAATGAATTCTTTAGAATGAATAGTTTTGGATGCGTTTTTAGAAAGATTTCTTCGTGTTTTAAAAACAGTAGAAAAAAACCAATCAACTCTCCAAATAATTGATGTCATCCAAGGTTTTATTTCAAAAGTTGGTTTTTTTGCATTCATTTTTCCAGCTATTAAATGAATGATTTCTTTAAATGATAAATTTTCAGAAATTAACGAGAATCGTTCGCCATTGCTATCACTTTTCATTAATAGCACCATGATTTTAACAACATCAAAAACACCAACATAACCCGTTGTACCATAAGTATAAAAAGGAAAATTATTTTTAACTTTAGTAAAAAAAGTGCCGCTACTTGTTTTCCAAATCGTAGAACCAAAAATCACACCAGGATTAACTATTACAACTTTTAAGCCTTCTTGTTGTCCTCGCCAAACTTCCATTTCAGCGCCATATTTTGTAATAGCATAATCGCTATGAGAAACTTCGGGATTCCATTCTATTTCCTCGGTCAAAATGGTTTCGTGTTCTTTTAAATCACCTAGAGCGGCAATAGAACTTACGTGACAAAGCTTTTTAACATTTTTATCCAAACAAAAATTTACAATGTTAGCTGTTCCTTCAATGTTTACTTTACGAAGTAAATTTTCATCCTTTGGGTCGAATGATATTTGTGCTGCACAATGATAAACATATTCTATATTTTGAAAAGCAATTTCCAATGAAGGAATGTCTAAAATGTCAGCTTCAATCCAAATAATTTTAGAAAATTCAGCTTCTTTTTGGAATTGTTGAAAAAGTAATTTAGGTTTAACTATCGATTTTTCATTTCGATAAATCGCCACAATTGCATCTTCACTTTCTGTCAAATGAAGTAATAAGTGTGCGCCAACCAATCCTGTTCCACCAGTAACTAAAACCATGAAGCTAATTTACAACTTTCAAATTTCAAATTCCAAATCTAAAAACTATCTTTGCGAAAATTGTTTTAAAAATGAAAAATTTAGTAGAAGAATTGCAATGGCGTGGATTGGTTCATGATATGATGCCTGGAACCGAAGAACAACTTTTAAAAGAAATGACAACCACTTATATAGGCTTTGATCCAACAAGTGATTCGTTGCACATTGGAAGTTTAGTGCCAATTATTCTATTGGTTCATTTAGGCAACTTTGGACACAAACCTATTGCTTTGGTTGGTGGTGCAACAGGAATGATTGGCGATCCTTCTGGAAAATCAGACGAAAGAAACCTTTTGGACGAAGTGACTTTAGAAAAAAATGTTGCGGGAATAAAAGCTGTACTTTCTCGGTTTTTAGATTTTAATTCTAAAGCAACAAATGCACCAATTTTAGTAAATAATTACGACTGGATGAAAGATTTCTCTTTTATCAATTTTGCTCGTGATGTAGGTAAAAGAATTACAGTCAACTACATGATGTCAAAAGATTCCGTCAAAAAAAGGTTAGAAACTGAAGGCGAAGGAATGAGCTTCACAGAATTCACATATCAATTAATTCAAGGATATGATTTTCATCATTTGTATAAAACACACAATTGTTTACTACAAATGGGAGGAAGCGATCAATGGGGAAATATCACAACAGGAACCGAATTGGTTAGAAGAATTAATGGCGAAGGTGCAAAAGCTTTTGCAATGACTTGTCCATTGATTACAAAAGCTGATGGTTCAAAATTTGGAAAATCAGAAGGAGGCAATGTTTGGTTAACTGCCGATAAAACTTCGGTGTATAAATTTTACCAATTTTGGTTGAATACTACTGATGTTGATGCTGAGAAATACATTAAAATCTTTACATTTTTAGACAAAAACACAATTGATGAATTGATTGAAGAACATCAAACGGCTCCACATTTAAGAGTATTGCAAAAACGTTTGGCAGAAGAAGTTACCATTTTTGTTCATGGAAAAGAAGAATTAGAAAAAGCAATTTTTGCTTCCAATGCCTTTTTTAGCCCAACCATGGATGATTTGAAAAAACTAGATGAAACAACATTTTTAGAGGTTTTTGAGGGTGTTCCAAAAGCTAAAGTTTCAAAAGAAGATGTAGAAAACGGATTGGATATGATTGCTGCACTTTCGGCAAAGACAAATTTTTTAGCTTCCAATAGTGATGCCCGACGCGAATTGAAACAAAATTCAATATCGTTAAATAAAGAAAGAGTTGTAGAGGACTATATTATTTCTTCAAAAGATTTAATCAATAATCAATTTTTGATGTTGCAAAAAGGAAAGAAAAACTACTATTTGATACAAGTGATGTAAAGATAGAAAGCGCATTAGTCTTTTATAAACTAAAAAAGCAGGCTCGAAAGAACAGTTCTAAAAATCAACTATTTATGCTTTATGTTGATTCTTTTTTTTGAAGCTTTATAATATATCTCGACATTTTTATTTGTTAACAAATAAGTTCTTTATTTTTACATAAATTTATATCTTAAATTGGTAAACGAAAGAATCATACTAGGAATCGATCCCGGAACAACAATTATGGGTTTCGGGCTGATAAAAGTGGTCAATAAAAAAATGGAATTCATTCAGTTGAACGAATTGCAGTTGTCTAAATACGACAATCATTATCAAAAACTGAAAATCATTTTCGAGCGAACGATTGAGTTAATCGAAACACACAACCCTGACGAAATAGCTATTGAAGCACCTTTTTTTGGTAAAAATGTGCAATCCATGTTAAAACTTGGAAGAGCTCAAGGCGTTGCAATGGCAGCTGGGCTTTCAAGAGATATTCCAATTACTGAATACGAACCAAAAAAAATAAAAATGGCAATAACTGGAAACGGAAATGCCAGTAAAGAACAAGTTGCTAAAATGTTGCAACAGCTTTTAGGTTTAAAAACATTACCAAAGAACCTCGATTCAACAGATGGTTTAGCAGCAGCAGTTTGCCATTTTTTCAATTCAGGAAAAACTATTGGAGAAAAAAGTTATTCAGGTTGGGATGCATTTGTAAAACAGAATGAAAGTAGAGTAAAAAAATAAATGTCAGGAATTTACATTCACATACCATTCTGCAAGCAAGCATGTCATTATTGCGACTTTCATTTTTCGACTTCACTTAAGAAAAAAGACGAAATGATTACAGCATTGGCAAAAGAAATTGAATTGCGTAAAAGTGAGTTTCAAGGTGAAGTTGTTGAAACCTTATATTTTGGTGGTGGAACACCTTCGATATTGCAGATTTCAGATTTGAGATTTTTGATTGATGAAGTTTTTAAACATTATGAAGTTGTAGAAAATCCCGAAATCACCATTGAAGCCAATCCTGATGATTTAACGGAACAGCGTATTATTGATTTATCAAAAACTTCGATAAACAGATTGTCTATAGGGATTCAATCCTTTTTTGAAGATGATTTGAAGTTGATGAATCGAGCGCACAATTCGGCGGAAGCCAAAGAATGTTTAGCATTAGCATCACAATATTTTGACAATATTTCAGTGGATTTGATTTATGGAATTCCAGGAATGAGTAATGAAAAATGGCTTCAAAATATCGAAACGGCATTGTCATTTAATATTCCACACATCTCGAGTTATGCCTTAACCGTTGAGCCAAAAACGGCTTTGCATACTTTTATCCAAAAAGGAATTATTCCGCAACCTGACGATGAAGTTGCCCAAGAACATTTTCAAATTCTAGTTGATAAATTAATCGAAAATAATTTTATCCATTACGAATTATCCAATTTCGGGAAAGAAAACTATTTTTCAAAAAACAATTCGAGTTATTGGTTGGGTAAAAAATACATCGGAATTGGTCCTTCAGCGCATAGTTATGATGGCGAAAAACGAGGTTGGAATGTTTCAAATAATGCATTATATATCAAATCAATTCAAGAAAACAAACTGCCATTAGAAACTGAAATTTTATCAAAAACCGATAGATACAACGAATATATAATGACAGGTTTACGAACAATTTGGGGTATTTCATTAGACAGAATTGAAAATGAATTTGGAAAATCCTATTTAGATTATCTCAACCAGCAATCAGCAAAATATATTGAAGATCATTTGCTTTTTGTAGATGAAAATGTATTGCGAACTACAAAGAATGGAAAGTTTTTGAGTGATGGAATTGCTTCAGACTTATTTTTATTAAATTTGGAATAGCTTAACCGCAAAGTCCGCAAAGAATTACGTAATGAACGCAAAGAAAAAAAAGAAGTTAAAATGTCATAGCGAACTTTGCGTAAAATCTTTGCACTCTTTGTGGTTAAAATAAGTAATTGTTAAACGCCAAAATGAGTATTATGACAGAAAACGAATTATCAAAAATTGTATTTGATTGTGCTTTAAAAGTGCATCAAAGTCTTGGACCTGGATTGTTAGAAAGTGCTTACGAAGAATGTTTGTTTTATGAATTAAAGAAAACAGGACTTGTAGTTGAAAAACAAAAAGCATTGCCATTAGTTTATGAAGAAGTTAGATTAGATGTTGGTTACAGAATAGATATTATAGTTGAAAATAAGTTAATTTTAGAAATAAAATCTGTCGAAGCTTTAAATGATGTTCATTTTGCTCAGCTTTTGACATATTTAAAATTGACTGATTGCAAGCTAGGTTTATTGATTAATTTCAATGTAACTTTAATAAAAAACGGAATTAAGCGAATAGTGAATAATCTTTAAATACTTTGCGGACTTTGCGTAAAATCCTTGCGCTCTTTGCGGTTTAATAATATGTTAGTAACAATCAACAATAAATACGAAATCGACTTATCAAAACCCATTGATATTTCCATTCCGTTAACCAATACAGATGAAAATCCAATTGCTTGGTACATTGATAAACCTGAAATAAAACCTGTTGTTTTTGGCGAATGGATTGGCAAAGTAACAGAAGGAAGTTCGACAAATTTCAATAATATTTTCTTCAATCCGCACGGACATGGAACACATACTGAATGTCTCGGACACATTACACGAGAATTTTACAGCATCAATCAATGTTTGAAGCAGTTTTTCTTTACAGCACAATTAATTTCGGTTCAACCAGAAAATTTAGATGATGATTTGATTATTAGTAAAGAAATCATCTCGACTGCGCTCGATGTGACAAAAAATATAGAATCGCTTATCATTCGAACATTACTAAATCCGACATCAAAAAAATCAAAAAAATATTCTAATACAAATCCGCCATATCTTTCAGAAGAAGCAGCCATTTATATTCGAGAATTGGGAATCCAACATTTATTAATTGATTTGCCAAGCGTAGATAGAGAAGAAGATGAAGGAAAATTATTGGCACACAAAGCATTTTGGAATGTAAAAGACGTCAATAATTTAAACGAAGATGCGCGAATGAATTGCTCCATTACAGAACTAATTTATGTTGATGATTCAGTTGAAGATGGAAATTATATTTTAAATCTTCAAATTGCATCGTTTGAAAATGATGCAAGTCCAAGTAAACCAATATTATTTAAGATTTTAGAACTTTAAAAATTGTTTATCAAATGATAACAACCGTAATTCCTAAACTTCCATTTATTAATAAACAAAAAACATTAGAGTTTTACATCAATCAAATGGGTTTTGATTTACTTTCAGACTATGAAGATTACCTATTAATGAGAAAAGACAAAGTGGAAATTCACTTTTTTTCTTTTGAATCTTTAGACCCAAAAAAATCTGATTTTATGATTTACTTGAGAATTGATGCTGAAATTGAAAAATTTTATCAAGAATTGCAAGATTCAGAAGTTGAAATTCATCCAAATGGTACATTAGAAACAAAACCTTGGAACCAAAAAGAATTTGCAATTATTGACCCAAATGGAACTTTATTAACTTTTGGACAAGCTTTTTAAATAATAAATTGTTAATCAAATGATAACCGTTTCCACAGACAAAACCAAACTCAACATTCCTTTCATTCAAAATTTTTTGAAAGATGTTTATTGGGCAGCAGGAAGAACAATTGACGAAGTGCAAACCACAATTGACGCTTCTTTTTGTTTTGGTATTTATATAAATGACAACCAAATTGGTTTTGCAAGAGTAATTACAGACTATGTAGTTTTTGCTTATGTTATGGATGTTTTTATTGATGACAATCATCGTGGCAAAGGATATTCATCGGTTTTAATAAATGCAATGATGACTGAACCAGAATTGCAACAAGTTAAAATTTGGCGATTAGCAACATCTGACGCTCATTTTTTATATGAAAAATTCGGATTTAATTCATTAGCACATCCAGAAAAAATGATGGAGAAAGTTATTAGTAAGCAGTAATCAGTATTTAATAAGCATTAAATCAAAAATCACTATGAACATTCAACAACTTTACGAATTCTGTTTGTCTAAAAAAGGAGTAACCGAACATTTTCCTTTTGATGAAGACACCTTAGTGTTTAAAGTTGGCGGAAAGATGTTTTGCTTAACATCATTAAAAGAATGGGAAAATAGCACACCATCATTAAATCTAAAATGTGATCCAGAAAAAGCTCAAGAACTTCGTGCCGAATATGATGCAATAAAACCTGGGTATCATATGAGTAAAATTCATTGGAATACTATAGATTATAATAGCGATGTGAATGACAGAATGATGTGCGAATTGATAAGTCATTCGTATGATTTGGTTTTCAAAAGTTTAACAAAAAAATTACAAAATGAAATTCTGCAAATAGAAAATTAGGCATTACATTTGTATTAAAATTATTCCAAAACCTTATAAACTTTTAAACAAAAACTTTTAACCATTTTTCAATGATTGATAATTTAAAGAAAATACTAAACGAAGATCAAGATCCAAAAGCTATTGAAAAAATCACTAGCAAATTGAATAATCTTTTGATGTCTAATGAAGAAGTAGGATATATTGCAGTTCAAAAAAAGCCAGCAGTTACTATTTTACCTGATAGTATTGTGGTTACTAATAAAAGAATAATTCTTTGTAAGCCAAAAAACTTGGGTTTATCAATGGAGTTTATCGATTATGATTGGGATGATATTGCAGCAAGTTTTGTAAAAGAAGGAATTCTTGGTGCCGATTTTACTTTTTCAACCAAATCAGATTTGACGCATACCATTGACTATTTGCCTAAAAATCAAGCGCGAAAATTATATACTTACGCAAAAGAACAATTGGATATTCTAAAAAACGGAGTACAAGCCCCAATTGTTGAAAATGGTGAAAAAGAAGAAACTACTTATGAAGCAATTCCTGAGATTGAAGAAACTCCAACAGAAGAAGTTACAAATTTTGCCGAAATTATTCCAGTTTCTGGATACAGAGAGGAAAAACAATTTCCTGGCGACAAAACTGAAAACACAGAAACAGGTTTGGGAGAATTATCACAAGACCAACTTTTCGAAAAATTACAGAACTACAAAAAACTTTTAGATAACGGATTGATTCTTCAAGGAGAATATGATACTTTGAAAAAAGAAATTTTGAGTTATATGTAGGTTTAACCGCTAAGAACGCATAGAATTACGCTAAGAACGCAAAGAAAAACCCAACATTATGTTGGGTTTTGTATTTGTAAAATCCTTGCGAACCTTGCGAAAATACTTTGCGAACTTTGCGGTTACATTTTACATTGACTTCTTTTGCTTTTCTACAAATCCATCAGCTTGCAATTTCAATAATTCCAATGCGCCTTTTCGTTTGTAATTGTACAATTCTTTATCGTCTTTAATGTCAGCATATACTTTATCATAAATCTCAGCATCGGTTTTACGTTGCAATTCACTTTGGTAACGATTTTGAGACAATACGTTTTTAATTCCCATTTCGGCATCTTCTTGTTTAAAATCAAATTCACTTTTTGGAGATAATAATTTGGCAATAATTGGCGAAGTTTCTATTGCTAAAAACAACAACATAATAAACAATGACGGAAGTTGAGGTAACTTTCCAAGTGCATTTATACGAGCCATTAACCCATCAAAGCCATCAATTATAGGTTGGGTTTCGGCAACTTTTTTATCTAAATCAGCTTGTAAAGTTTTGGCTTTAGCTTCTTTGTCTTTTATTTTTACGGCGTTCATCGCTTTGAGCGAATCGAGTTGTTTCAACGCCATATCGTGTTTTTCACGTTTCTCTTTATAAACTGGACCTTTTCCTAGTTTCATAGTTCCTTTTGTGCCTTCAGCTTCGGTAATAAAAACGGAATATAAATCGTTTACTTCTTTTTCTTTTTTAGTAATATCGCTTTTCAAACTATCAATTTCAGCTTTGTTTTTGTCAACATCACTTTGGAAATAATTAGTTACTTGCTTTTTGTTTGCCATTACCATTTCGTTTTTTTCTTTCAACAAAACCACAGCAATTTCTTTTTCAAAAATTTTAATTTCCAATGGTTTTGAAATCACAATTGCAATTACAATTGCCAAAGCTATTCGTGGTGTTGCTTGAATAAATTCGTCTAAAAAACTGTCTCTTTTTTTAATAGTAGAAACGATAAATCGGTCTAAATTAAAAATTAGAAAACCCCAAACTAATCCAAAACCCATGGCAATATATGGATTGTTAAAAACTGTAAAAAGCGCATAACTACTGGCAATAAATGCCATAACTGCTGTAAAGAAAACGGTAGCGCCAATTCCGGCATATTTGTTTTGTTCACCGTTTGAACAAGAGTTCACAATGTTGCTATCAACACCAGAACAAAGAAGAAAGAAACGTTTTAACATGATTGATTGATTTAATGATTGATGATATACAAATATAACGCCAAAAATTATAATTTATTGTTTTTCAAATCAATGAATTAATCAAAATCATTTATAAAAGTTCCGTTTTCGTATATTTTGGTTTGAGTTAATATGCCATTTTCATCAAAAAACAACCAATCGCCAAAGTAAAACCAATGAATTTCTTTTTCTGAAACCTCTTGTTTTGTTTGACCTTTAATGGCAATTTTACCATTCTGATGATAGTATGTGACCAAGCAAATACCTTTTTTATATTTTTCTGTCTTGTACTTTTTCTTGTTTTTATGGTTTTTCCATGTACGAATTTCTTCTCCTTTTTTGTAAAATTCAACACGCTTATAGATTTCATTGTTTATAGTGTCAATTGTAATCCATTTCCCGTGTTTTAATCCATTTACAGTTCGATTAATTTTACAATTAGATAAAAGCAAACAGCTTAAGAAAAGAAAAATTATAGTTAAGTGTTGTTTTTTCATTTTAAAAAAAAATCTATTCTATATTAGAACGAATTTTTATAGTTTTTAGTATTTTACTTGCTCATTTCCACAAAATATTTATAAAACAACGGAATTGTTTCAATTCCTTTTAAGTAATTAAAAACTCCAAAATGTTCATTTGGAGAATGAATGGCATCGCTATCCAAACCAAATCCCATCAAGATTGTTTTGGATTTTAACTCTTTTTCAAATAACGCTACAATTGGAATACTTCCGCCAGAACGAACAGGAATAGCAGGAACTCCAAAAGATTGTGTGTACGCTTTGTTTGCTGCTTGATAACCAATACTGTCAATTGGCGTTACATAACCTTGTCCGCCATGATGAGGTGTAACGGTTACTGTTACTGCTTTTGGCGCGATGCTTTCAAAATGTTTCGTGAACAATTCTGTAATTTCATGCCAATCTTGATTTGGAACCAATCGCATAGAAATTTTTGCATTTGCTTTGCTAGCGATTACTGTTTTTGCACCTTCGCCAGTATAACCACCCCAAATTCCGTTTACATCTAATGTTGGACGAATAGAGTTTCTTTCGTTGGTTACATAACCCGTTTCACCATAAACATCATTAATGTCTAAAGCTTTTTTATAATTTTCTATACTAAATGGCGCTTTTGCCATTTCGGCTCTTTCAGCAGCAGAAAGTTCTTCCACCTTATCATAAAAACCAGGAATGGTGATATGATTGTTTTCATCATGAAGTGAAGCAATCATTTTTGATAAAATGTTAATTGGGTTTGCTACTGCGCCACCGTATAATCCTGAATGTAAATCACGATTTGGACCAGTTACTTCCACTTCTACATAGCTTAAACCACGTAGGCCAGTTGTAATACTTGGCTGTTGGTTAGAAATCATTCCAGTATCTGAAATTAAAATTACATCATTTGCCAATTTCTCTTGATTGTTTTCTACAAATGTGCCTAAGCTTTTAGAGCCGACTTCTTCTTCACCTTCAATCATAAATTTAACGTTACAAGGTAAACAATTGTTTTTAATCATGTATTCAAAAGCTTTTACATGCATATACATTTGACCTTTATCATCACAAGCTCCACGAGCAAAAATAGCACCCTCGGGATGAATTTCAGTTGCTTTGATTACAGGTTCAAATGGAGGTGAAGTCCAAAGTTCTATTGGGTCTGGAGGTTGAACATCATAATGTCCGTAAACCAAGACAGTAGGTAAATTTTCGTCAATGATATGTTTTCCAAAAACGATTGGATAACCTTCAGTTTCGCATATTTCAACGTGTTGGCAACCTGCATTTTTCAAGCTTTCTTTTACGGCATCTGCTGTTGCAAGTACATCATGTGCATAAGCACTATCCGCACTTACAGAAGGAATTTTTAATAATTCAATTAATTCGTTGATAAATCGTTCTTTGTTTTCTTGAACGTATTGTTTGATGTTGTCCATTGTGTTAACTGTTTTATAACTTCAAATATACAAATAGAAATCCCAAAAGCGAAATCCCAAATTCCAAATTTATTATTTATTTGGAATTTGGGATTTGAAGTTTGTAATTTAAAATTATTGATTATATTTGCACTCACAATTTTGCGGGTATGGTGAAATTGGTAGACATGCCAGACTTAGGATCTGGTGCCGCAAGGCGTGTAGGTTCGAGTCCTATTACCCGCACTTTTTAATAACACAAAACCCTTAAAATCAGTATTTTAAGGGTTTTTTTATTTTATTTTTGCCGAATTTTTGCCGAATTTTTTTTAAAATATTATACAAATTATCTCTAATTTTGTTTTTTATAAAAAGTTTTTTGTTAATTTAGCACTTCAAACTTAGACATCTTTATTGATGAGATGCTGAAGAATGGTAATACAGAGTTTCAGGCTGTATTTTAAAATTTTACACCAAGATAATTTAAGTAGGGAAAAGTTTAGACGAAAAAAATCGTAATCGATTCTTCAGTGAGAGTACAAACCCCCAGTTCCTGACTGGGGGTTTTAATTATCGGAAAATCCGATGGTGTCTCTAGAAGTTGGGCAACTTTTAGAGTTAGCAATTATGCAAATAACGCCCTGTAAAACGTCAAGAGATGACTACTAAGTTTGAAAACGGCGTATTATACAAATTGGTATTCTGCAAGTCTATCCTGAAACGAGGCAAGCGGATATTTCCCAAAAACAAGAAAGTTTTTGCTTTTTGGGTGCCAGTTCTGTAGAGTACTAAACTAAAAGGTTAGCGCCTTTAACGACACAATTCAGGATAGTGTCGTTTTTTTTTAATTATTCACTAAAATTAAGCATTTTTGTTTGTTCTGTTACAAATCAATATAAATATTATTATTTATTTAACTTAAAACAAAGTCACAATGTTCTATCAAACTAGGATTTAAATTATTTTCCATAGGATATACATAAACTAGAATACCTTCACGTCTCACGAACTTTATAGGGGAAATAAAATCTGAATCACCAGCCACTAAAACAATTTTACCAACAACATTTTTACCCGCCATCCACGCCATATCAAGACCTATTTTTATGTCTACTCCTTTCTGTTTAAAGTCAGGAGATGGTGGATTTTCAGGTTTGTAGACGTTTAGTTTCCAACCAGCAAATGACAAAACACCCAATCTTAAAGCAAATTGGTCAATACTTTTCAAACTTTCTATGAATTCAATCTGCTGTTGGTAGATAGGTGTTTTTTTAAAATCAATAGTTTTCTTATTTATATCTTTTATTTGTTTGTCAAATGGTAAACAATCATAATAATATGTTCTGTACAAAATATCAATCGATGAATTTCCTGATTTTGCTTTTACTTTATCTATCACATCTTTTATTAGATTTTCTAAATCATTTCTTGTTGGATTTTTTCTTTTATTTAAAAATTTAAATCTTTGAATAAAAAAACCACCATCTATCAATATTGCAATTTTATTTACTTTGCTCATAATTATTTAAAGTATATTAATTTAATTACAAAGCCATCTCATATGAGATGGCTTTTATATTACTGGCCTTCCAGCATCGGATTTTAAAATGTTTGTCAGCCTACTGACTTTGGATAGTGATACAAATTTATAAAAATGTTTAGAAAAATAAACAAATTAACGATATTTTATATAAAAACATCGGTGAAATGCATAAGTAAGTAGTATTTAGGTTTATTTTTTAAAATATTTTATATAAAAAGATAACAATTAATTATTTGAAAAATATTAAGTTTTAGTTTTTTTTTTGACTTTCAGTTACCCAAGTTACCCTATTTTATCCAAAGCCAATAAAATCAAGCTATAGCAAACTTTTTGTTGTTCTTAAACCTACCTATCTATACTTACCTAAGCTACCCGATATAAAAAGGTAGGTTAAGGTATGTTAAGGTAAGCAGAAAAAAATAAAAGCTACCCATAGCAAAGTATTGAAAATAAAGGAATAAATTATTTAAAGGTAACTTAGGTAACTACTTTTTACTATTTTTTTTAATTTATGGGTTTCTTCACAACCCAGTAGCCGTAAATATCTTTGTGTTTTTTTCTTTCAAAACCACATTTAGGTAAAGCTTTACCAATACCTCCCGATGTTAGTCTCATTCCAGTTGTCCATAGGTTAATATAATTTAGAATTGCAGTAGCGGTTAAAAATTCGGCGTTTTCAAGGTTAGTTGGAACTTCAAAAAATTTAGGTATTAATTCTCTCTCTGGAGATAATATTTGAAATTTATCATTTCGTAATTCATTTTGTTGAATGTCTTCTACTGTCATTACTTCTTTAAAATTTTTATCTTTAGATAATGCATAAGCTTGCGACCAAAGATTATCAATATTAAATTCAGTAGTATAGTTGAAATTAATTTTTTTCACTACAAAGCAAAGCCATCTAACTGAGCCAGTTTCATCAACTAAAAATGTACTTAGGTTTGAAGAACCTATAAAATTTGCAACTCTCGATATAACTATGTCTTTTTTGCCGTAAGGGAGTCTAATTTTTATTTTATCAGAACTAAACATAGATTTTAATTTATTTATGTCGGTTCTTGATAGTGTTGCAAGTTCATCAAGATTAATAATGAAATTTTGCGCCAATCTTTTTAGAGCGTCTTTATCTTCAGGTAAGTTTTCACAATAATATTTATATAAAATAATAGGAATTAGAAATCGAATGAAAGTGGTTTTTCCAATGTTTTGACCTTTTCCATTGTCAGATAATACGAAAGCTTGTTTGTTGTAGTAACCATCGATTGTTGAACATTTGACTGACCTTACACACCATTTTTTAAATTGATAAACAAATTGTTGTCTGTCTTCATCAGGGTCAAGTTCAATATAGTCTAAGAGCATTTTTATATAATCAGTTTTTTCGTCCCACTTTGGTAAATTTTCAAAATATTCTTTTAATGGATTGAATTTTGGAACAAAATCACTTGTTAGAATGGCATTTAAATTTCCTTGTGATATTTTCAAGTGCTTTTTTTGCATTTCTATATAAAGAACACTTTCGTTTAATTCACACCAATTATTTGTACCTTTTTCACACATTTCAAATTCATTAGCAATAATATCAAATCTTAAATCGTAGTGTTTTGATAGATAATTTTCAGCTTTATGAAATATAGTTAAATCGGTGTTTTCGTTTATTTCGGTTGGTTCAACTAAACTTTTATTTTTTACTGCTAAATCAATTAATTTTTGAAAATCATCGGCGGTGTGTTCCTTAAAATAATCTGCAATATCATAACCTTTTATACTTGCATTATTAGGAAGTCGGATTGCAAGGATGCCAGGAAATCTATTAATTAGTGCGTTCATCCCTTTTTCTCCAGTATCATCATTATCATAACAAACAAATAAGTTTGTACATTGGTTTTGCAAGATGTCTATTTGTTCTTTTTTTGGGATAAGTGATTCACTTCCGAAAGTAACTGCATTAAAACCTCTCGAGCTTGCCACAATTGTATCTTTTTCTCCAGCACAGATTATTAAGTTTTCTTTTTTTTCTGTTCCAATTTGTTCTAATCCAAAAATTCCTGATTTGAATGCTGGTAAAACATTCTTTTTTATATTTATTTCGGGTTGGCTCGGGATGTAAAGTTTAAATTTCCCATTTAATTCTATTGAAAAAGATACACTTTCATTTTTAGTATAAGTAGGTTTTTTATCATCCCATCTATAACTACGATTTGAACGAACCTTATACTTTTCTAAAGTAGCTTTATCAACTCCTAAGTTATTCCAGTATTTTAAATCTAATTCTGTAAATTCTCTTGTTTCGACAGATAAAACAGAAGCTTTCTTTTTACTTGCATTATCAATTTTAGAATCTTGCAAGGTTGGTTTTTCTTTTGTATTACTTGATTTTGCTGGGTTTTCTGTTTTTTGTTGTTGATTGTTGTAGTTAGTAGAATCATTTTGCAAGTCAATATTCATTTTACTTGCAATTATTTTTGCAATGTCAATAAATTGTGTTTTGCAGTCTAATTTTTCTAGGTCAGCGACAAACTGCCAAACATCGCCTTGTTTGGTAGAACTATGACATTTAAACTTTACAATAGAGTTTTCTTTGTATAAATTAAACGAGGGGTTTTTATCGCCTGAAAAAGGACTTGAAATATTTTTCTTTGGGAAATCATTAATTCCAAGAAACTTAGTATAAATTGCTTCTTGTGTTGTTTGAGATAAAATTATATCTTTGATGCTTGAATTTGAATGCATGACTATATATTTTTAAAAAACCATTACGGTAGGATGTAATGGTTTTTTTTGTTATTGTTTTTTTCTAACTTTTTGGTTTTGCAAGTTTTGTTTCTTGACTTGCAAACTCTATGCTTTTCTTTTGAATTTTATTTATTCTGCGCAAGTAATCTGTACTAATTTCCAATACAAAAAACACTCTTGATCTAACGCCTACATCATTTGCAGTTTCAGAAATGATAAAAGCATCTCGTAGATGTTCTAAAATATCTTTTATGCTTTTTAAACTCCAGCTATCAAAAAAGTTTTTGTATAACTGTAGATAATCAAATTGAGTGTTTTTTTCTTCAATTTCAATTGTTTTAATCAAAGATTTGTAATCTTTTAAAAAGCTTAGAGTATTAGATTTAAAATTTGAATCCAAACCATTGATTAAATCGCTTGAAATCCAAGCATAAACTAAATCTTCCATTTGATTATCTAAAAATTCATAATCAAATGTTGAAGTAATTTTACGATTTGCTTTTGTGATTTTGTTAGAGAATTTTTCCTGTGCAGAAATTACGCCTTGCGTATTTCCACTTTTTGTCGTGTTTCGCATAATTTTTTAAGATTAAAATAAAGTTTAAAAAAGGGATAATCACTGCGAAACACTTTGAACTTGCATTCACAATATTTACGGACTTGCACCGATATGTTATCCCGAGAAGTTATAAAGAAATATATCTTGAAGACTTTTCTCATTGTGAATGTTATTAAATTAAAAATGTTTCGCATTACAAATATATCAAATATTATACCTGATTTTTTATTTATCAATTTTTTTCTTTTCGCTGGTTGAATTATCATCGTTGAAAATTGTGATTGCAAGTACACCAGCAACTAAAAGTCCAATCCATAATAAATTACCATTTGATTCTTTGATTACAGTTTGAGGAGTAGATGTAGAATCATTAAGTATCATCGGAACTGCATTACTTGATGTAGAATTTGATTTATAATTAAAACAGCTTGTAGATAATGATTTATTGCCACTAATTAATGGGTAATAGTCTCCAATAGTTGAATTATCTAATTTTGCAAGTACTGATATTGAAGTTAAATTTTGATTTGCAAAAGAAGTTTCTATGATTTCATATAGTGGTTCGAAAATATTTTCAATTAAATTACTTCTTAATTGAATAGCGTTAATCGATAAACCATCTTTTTCATTGTTGATGAAATAGGTTTTCACGATACACATTTTGTTTAAAACTTCGTTTACTATAGATGTTTGTTGTGTTAAACTATTTTGTTTAAATGCGTCTGATAAATCAAGAGCCAATTCTCTATAAAAAGGTTGTAATTTATTTAATTGCCAATTGTTTAAAATCATTTCTTCTTGCAAGGTTGGCTCATAATCAGAACCTAATTTTAATACTACATCATCTATATATGAAATGACTTGTAAAGCTGCATCAATTCTTGTAGTTAAGTAAGTTCCAATTATTGGGATGTCTACAACAAAATCTCTGATTTTATTTAATTGCCTACAAATCCACCCGCATTTTCCACCATTTAAACCTTTGAAATCGTTTGATAGTTGAAATGTTGCATTTCTTGATTGAATAATTTTTTCTGAATACATGTTTATTGTTTTTTAGAGTTATTTATTTTTTGCAAGGCTTCTAATACTTCATTTTTTTTGTATCGAACATTAGTTCCAATGCGATATGCTGGAATTATATCTTTTCTCGTCCAATCCCAAAGTGTTGTAATACTGACGGACAATAATTCCGCAGTTTCTTCTCGAGTAAGTAATTTGTCTGAACTATTTAGGGAATAATTTTCAGAAAAGTTTTCCAGCACACTTTTTACACCTAAAAGAATTTTGTTCGTAAATTCTTCTTCGGTTATAGTTTCGATTTGTAGAATTGATTTAATCATTGCTCTATTTTTTAGTATTATAGAGCACAAACTTGAGTGATTTGATAGGATTTTAAACAATTAGGGTAACCCTGATAGTTACCCTAAAATTTTTTTGATTATTTCTTCTGCCTCTTTTTGTTCCTCAAACCATTTACTACCATCCTTAAATTTATGGCTATTATTTTTCTCCATTTGAGCATAATAGTCTCTAATATTGGTTGGATAATCTCCAAACATAGGCGAAAGTATATTTCCTTTTTGAGTAGGGTTTAAGTCGTCCCAATTTGAGATTTTCATTAATTTTTCAAGATAAGCAAGCCTAAATGACATGTCTCTGTTTTTTTTCTGATTGTCATCTTTTATCTCTTTCATATCAGATTTTTTGATATTAAGTATTTCATTCTTTTTTTCTTCGCAGTAGTCGCTTATTTTTTTAAATGAATAGTAATTGTTAAGTTCCTCTTTAAAATTTAGTGGTAAATAATCTTTAATCCCATTTAAGTATTTTTCTAATGATTCCCACTTATCATTTTCTCCAATTTGTTCAAGGAAGTACTCAAAAAAACTTTCATATCCATTTTTTTCAAAATTGTTTTTATAGAGATTATATATCCTTTTGTTTTTTATTATGCTTAGATATTTTTTATAAAATTTATCTATTGTATTTATTTTTTCTTCTTCTGAAAATTCATTAACAATAGCTTCATCTAACTCATAATATACTGGTTCAACTTCCCACCACATATCTAAATAAGCTAATCTATAATTAAGCATTTCAGAGTAAATATCTTCATTTAAAAAGTATTCTTTTTTATCAGCTAGATAATAATCACAAAGTCCCATAAAAGGTTCTTTATCTGTAAAAAAGTTTTCTTTTTTATCAGTTAATTCAAAGTAAAATATATTTCTTTCAACGAGTTTGTCTAACGTCTCAGGAGTTATTTTTTCTAAATTAAACCCTTTAAGACACCCAAAAAATTTATAATTTTCCATTTTGTAATTTGTTTTCTTTTTCCCAAAGGGTTTTTAGTTTTATAGCATGTTCTTTAGGGGTAATTTTTATATACTTTAAAAATTGACTTTCCGTAGAATGACCTGTAATAGCCATTATTGACATATTATCTGTTTGACCATATAAATTTGAAGCAAATGAACGTCTACAAATGTGTGATGATATTAGTTCGTATTTTGGGAAAACGCCAAATTCCTTTCTACTCTTATTTTTGGTAATTATTTTTGAATCGGGAAAAAAATCTTTATCATCTTTTTTGTTTACCATTTTTGCGCCCTCTATCATTTCAGTCATGCCGACTGCCTTGCAAACTTCTTTTACATACTCATTGAATTTTTGGTCTTCTATTTTTCTCGGGAACTCGCCATTTCTTTTTTTTAAAATTGCTTTTACCTGACGATGCATTGCAATCACAACTGTTGTAGATGTTTTGATAGTGTTAATTTCAATAAAACCACCAACAATATTAACTTTTTCTAATCGACTAAAATCTGAAATTCTCAAACCTGTTCGTAAGCCAATAATGAAGTTGTCTCTAACATTATCTAACCTATCAGAATAACTGAAATCAAATTCAAAAATTTTATTTATTTCTTCATCTGTTAGGTAAATATCCTTTGTTTTATTTGTAATAGATGAAAATTCAGAAGATTTATATTGCAAGTTGATTGGTAGTCCTTCTATTTCAATCATTTTACACCATTTTTTGATATTGGTAATATATCCGCCAATGGTATTGTTGTTTAACTTTTCAAGATTTTGACAGTAAAATAAAAAATTGTGGTAGAAATCTAAACCAATATCCTGAAAGCGAAGTTTGGTTTTGAAATGCTTTTCATAACCAATCAACTTATGTTTTGTTGTTATGTAATGTTGTATAGTTCTTTTTTTTATCGGTTCTCCCTTAAAAGTTTTTGTTGGACAATCATCTATGAATTTTTGTACCCAGTTAACAAAATAAATTTTATGTTCTTCATTAGTGTCAACTCTTCCAAAAAAGTCATTGATTTTATCCTTTAACCAATTTTCTCCAATATGTTTTTTGGTATTATAATCAAGATTATAGTGCTCTAAAAGATAATTTTCAATTTCTCGTAATTTTCTATTTATAAAATCTTTTTGTGTATTTGAAGAAGTTAATTTTACTTGCTGTTTTACTTTACTCCAATCATCAAAATTAACAGACAATCCAGTTCTAACCTTTTTGTCAAATCGTTTACTATCTGCAAATCGAACGTAGATGCTAGACACTTTGTTTTTACCTTTTACTGTGAAAAATGAAACTTTCATAAGAATAAAAGAACAAATATAATCTTTTGCCGAAATTTTGCCGAAAAAAACTTAATTAATTTGAAATAATCTGAAATTATATGAATGTGTATTCTATTAAAATTTTTGTTTAGGTATTGATTTTATTGATGTTGTAGTTGGTTTTATTAATTTTGCAAAATGCATCAAATTAAGTAGGTTGTCAAACTATTACCCGCACTACAAGCTCAAACGAAAGTTTGAGCTTTTTTTTATACCATTCATCTATTTTTTTTGCACTTAAAGTTTCTACTTTGAATTTTAACTAAAAATTGAGCTATTTATCGTCAAAAATTTATTCCTAAACCCTTTTGAGATAATTTTACTTCTGGAAACAATCTAGTAACTCAAAATCAGTTTTATGAATTATTCATTAATGGAAATACTGTTGATAGCACTTTTGGGATGCTTTTTCATAAGATTGCTGTTTTATTTTTTGTCTGAAAGAAGCAGAAAAGCAAGTGAAAAAGTAGCTGAAAAAACGATTGCTCTTGCAAAGGCTACTAAAGAAATAGAGATGTTGAACATCCAACTAGAAGATAAATCGTCGTTTAAAGACAGTTCGGATTCAAACTACAAAAAAGTTAATAGCTATGAAAGTATGCTTGGAAATAATTTACCAATAATAGAAATTACAGACTTAGATTTATCCGAAGAAACTACTGTTGATATAAATGATGAAAATTCAAATCGACCAGCATTTGTGCATCAACTACGGTTTTATGTTTTTAACGTTGGCAAAAGTTCTTTAAAAGAAGTTTATATTTCAATTAAAGACATTTACAATGACCCAAAAGACATAAAGAAAAGAAGTCGAACTATTGGGCAACATGATGATGAAAGTATAGACTTTAAAGATTATGGAATTGGAACTTTTGAGAATTTTGAAATAGGAACTTTAAATTTAAAATCAAGACGATTGGTTTATGCTAGCACTTTGCCAAACAGTTTTGGAGTGGCCGAATATTCTTTTAGTGTGGTTGTTGAATGGAAAGGCGGATTCTATCAAATGGATGTTAGAATTGAAGAATTTGATGGGAAATTAAAGTATTTCTATCAGTATTTTGATGTCAGTGAAAATCCAATAAATTTTGAATTATTAGAAAGTAACATTAAAAAGTAAAATTCCTCAAACGAGGAACTTTTACTTTATACACCACTTGCAATCCAATGATTAATTTTCTTCTCTAAAAGTGCCAATGGCATTACTCCTGATTCCAAAACTTTTTGATGAAACACTTTAATGTCAAATTTGTCTTTTAGTTTATTTTGCGCTTTTTTTCGTAATTCTAATATTTTTAATTGACCAATTTTGTATGATAGTGCTTGTCCTGGAATTGCCATATAACGTTCAATTTCTGAAATGATACTGCTTTCACTTTCGGCTTCATTTTCTAAAGAATAGTTTATGGCATGTTCTCTTGTCCAACCTTTACTGTGAATTCCGGTATCAACAACTAATCTGACGGCTCTATGCATTTCGTTTCCTAACATTCCAAAATATTGGTAAGGATCAGTATATAACCCTAATTCTTTTCCTAAACTCTCAGTATATAAAGCCCAGCCTTCGCCATAAGCACCAAACCAACTGAACTTTCTAAAGTCGGGCAGGTTTTGATTTTCTTGTTGTAACGAAATTTGAAAATGATGCCCAGGAATAGCTTCATGAAGAAATAAATCTTCGTCACCATAACAATTGTATTTTTTTACATCTGGAATTGGCACATAAAAAGTCCCTGGTCTTGAACCATCTGCTGCGCCTTGATTGTATTCTGCGCTGGCTGTTTTTTCTCTAAAGGCTTCGGTGCGTTTAATTTGAAAAGGAGTTTTGGGTTGCAAAGAAAATAATTTATCAACATTGGGTTTAATAGCGGTATGTATTCTTTCAAAGTTAGCAATTACTTCTTCTGGTTTAGAAAAGGGCATTAATTCAGATTTGTTTCTTACATATTCAAAAAATTCGATTAAGCTACCTTTGAACCCTACTTGATTTTTTACTTTTTCCATTTCAGTTTTAATCCGAGCAACTTCGCTAAGACCAAGTTTATGAATGTCTTCTGGAGTTTCTGTAGTAGTTGTCCATTGTTTTACATATATTTTGTATAAATCATTTCCGCCTTTTATGCTTCCAATTCCACTGGTGTTTCTCGTTGCCGGAATGTATTCATTTTTTAAAAAGCGTATCATCTTTTCAAATTGTGGCACTAATTTTTCGGTAATACTTGTAGCATATTTTTTTGAAAAATCACTTTTTTGAGTTTCAGTAAAATCCGCTGGAAATTTCTTTACACTTGAAAAAAATAAATTATCTTCTACATTTGGTGTAATCAATGCTTCAAATTGAGGCACCACTTTTTCTGCCAAAACTTTTGGTAAAACGACTTTCTCATCAATTCCTTTTTTCATGTAAACAATTGCTGAGTCAATCCAAACTGAATATAAATCTATTCTTTTTAAAAAATTAGTATAATCTTTTTGGGTTTTAAAAGGTTGAGCACTTTCTCCAGCAGCATATTGTGCCATGGTTATATGTGTTCCCCAAAATTGTTGAATTGGAGTTAAATTGGCATTTTGTTTTAACAAATCAAGTTCAATATCAGCTTCCCATTTCATAATGTCGAAACTGTTTTTTTCCTCATTAGAAAGTGTTTCATAATCAACACTATTCAAATCTTTTACTACTTTTTCAAAAACTTCTTTTTTGTGTTTTCTATACGAATCGGTCATTTCAAAAACCAATTGGTCATTAAAATCTGATTGGCCATTTTGTGTTGCTTCGAGTGGATTTAAACCGTTTTTTTCTTTAAAATAAGCATCAGTAATTGATTTAAAATCAACTGGTTTTTTTTCTTCAGATTTACAACCAATCATCACTATTGAAATTAAAAAGAGGGTGAAAAAAGAGTGTGTTTTTGTCATAATTAATGGAATAGGTTTGCGTAAAAATAAGAGTTATGTTGAAAATGAACCGTTAACAAAAATATAAATTATCCATGATAAACTCTTGAAGCTATGATTTTCCCTTCTTTAATTTCGAGTACTTCGGCTACCAACATATTTTCTTCATTGGTTACGGTTCGAATGTATTCCATAAAAACTCTATCAGAATTTGAAGTAAGTGAAGTTACTTTATAATGCAAACTTGGCAAACGTTCAAATGCATCTTGCCACCAAGTTCGTAATGACTCTTTGCCAACAACCAACCCATAGGTTTCTGGATGGCGAATTTTTAATTTTGGACTAAAATATTGTGCTTCGTCATCATAAAGCGACAATAATTTTTCAAGATTATGTGCGTTAAATGCCTCGAACCAAAGATGTGCAATCGATAAATTTTTTTCTGTAGCCATAAGTTTTAAATAAAAAAATCCCATTCAAATGGGATTTCATGGTAGTAAAGATAATTTTTTATACGTTTTTCAAATTAATTATTTCTTGTTCGGTAAGAAAACGCCAATTGCCACGCGGTAAATTCTTTTTGGTTAATCCAGAAAAAGAGACACGGTCAACTTTTAACACATTGTAGTTAAAACTTTCAAAGATTGAACGAACTACTTTTACGTTAGAAGTTCTCAATTTGATACCGATTTCAGTTTTTGGTTCATTTTCAATATAACTAATTTCATCAACATAAAGACGATGACCATCAAGGGTTACACCACCATTAATTTTTTCTAAATCTTCAAATTTTAAATTTTTATCTAAAGAAACTTGATAAATTTTGGTTGATTTTTGATTAGGTAAACTGAATTTTCTAATCATGTCAGTATCGTTGGTGAAAACCAATAAGCCCGTAGTGTTTTTATCCATTCTTCCAATAGGTTGGATGCTAGCTTTAGTTGCTCCACGAACCAATTCCATCACGTTTCTGTGGTCTGCTTCATCTTCGTTAGAAGTTGTGAAGTTTTTGGGTTTGTTTAAAACAATATATTCTTTTCGTTCAGGCGTAATTACTGCTCCATCAAAATTAACGACATCACCAGGTTTTACTTTGTATCCCATTTCAACAATAACTTGACCATTCACTTTTACATTTCCCGATTGAATGTAAATATCTGCATCACGACGTGAACACATTCCTGAATTAGAAATGTATTTATTCAATCGAATATCATCTGATTTTAATGGTTTTGGAGTATTGTTTGCAACTGGTTTAGTTGATTTTGGCGTTCTCTTTGGCAACGAATCATCTGTTGTGGGTTTCGCTTTTTTTGGACCTTGAGCACGTTTGGCCATAGCAGGTTTTGGCTTATTCGAACTTGGTCTCGAACTATTTGGTCGTGAACTGTTTCGTTTATTATTGCCTTCCTTCTTGTTCATAAATTCTAGAATTTGTGCAAAGATAGCTTTTCTAGAGTTGATAATTAAAAAATTATAATTTCAATAATCGTTTTCCATGAATGAGAACTTCGGGTTCGATAAGTACAATGCAAAATACACCAGAAACTATTAGGAATTTTAAGATGTTATGAAGTTTTAAATAGCCTGATTTGTCGTTGGATTTCCAGAGTAACTGTAAAAAGAAAAGCAATACGATTAAACTCAAATAAAAATATATATCCATATAGCCAACTTCAAAAATAGTGACTAAATAATAAACAGGTATGATGGTTCCAAAGGTTAAAAAAGAGATAATTTGTTTGGAAATTTTTTCACCAAAAAGTACTGGAATGGTTTTATAATCGTTGGCAATATCGCCTTTTAAATTTTCTAAATCTTTAATCATTTCTCGGATTAAAAGCAAAAGATATAGAAAAGTTGCGTGGGCAAAAATTTGTGGATAGAGATTTTTATAATACAACAGTATAGCAAAAAAGGGTAATACGGCTAAAAAAGCAGCAAATAAATTGCCTATGACAACCATTTTTTTAAGCTTATGAGAATAAAACCAAATTAGAAATATATAGATTGAAAAGAATAAAACTGCTCGAAAAGAGATGAAAAATGCAAGTAGAAAAACGATGAAATTTATAGAAAAATAAACATAAAGCTTCGTTTTTTGACTAACTAATCTATCTAACATTGATTTGTTTGGCCTGTTAATTAGATCTTTATCGTTGTCGTAAAAATTATTGATAATGTAGCCAGATGCAATGGTTAAAGACGAAAGAAAAACAATCAGAAATAAATTTACATCTAGTAATACTTCTAAAGCTCTTTTGTTTGGAGCTAAAATAAAAATGGCAGAAAGATATTGCGCTAGAACAATAATGGGAATATTATAGCCTCGAACTACCGAGAACAAACTAATAATTTTCATTACCAAAAGTTTGTTTTTACGGCTAAGCATTGTCTTTTTTTGAGATTAAAACTGATAAACTACTTCTAGCTTATAGTCTTTAAGTGATTGTTTTGCTTTTTCTAAATTTTCTGTAAATCCTAAAATATAACCACCTCCACCGGAACCACAAAGTTTTAAGTAGTAATCGTTTGTGTCAATTCCTTTTTGCCAAACGCCATGAAACTGTTCAGGAATCATAGGTTTGAAATGGTTCAAAACGACTTTAGACAGCTTCTTAGTATTTGAAAACAACGATTTCATATCGCCACCAAGGAAATTTTCTACACAAGCATCAGTGTGTTTTACAAATTGGTTTTTCAGCATTCTGCGGAAACCTTGGTCTTTTAAGTTTTCCATAAAAATACTTACCATTGGAGCAGTTTCGCCAACAATACCTGAATCTAATAAAAACACAGCACCTTTTCCATCAGCAGTTTGGGACGGAATTCCTGTTGCTTCAATATTATCTTTGGAGTTGATTAAAATAGGAATGCTCAAATAGCTGTTTAAAGGATCAAGACCAGAACTTTTTCCGTGGAAAAATGATTCCATACTGGAAAAAATTGATTTTAATTGTAACAGTTTTTCACGGGTTAAGTTTTCTAAAACGGTGATTTTATTAGCAGCATATTTGTCATAAATAGCAGCAACAAGTGCACCACTACTTCCAACACCATAGCCTTGAGGAATGCTTGAGTCAAAATACATTCCGCTTTCAACATCTGATTTTAAATCCTTTAAATTGAAGGTTACTAACTCAGGTTGATCGTTTTGTAATTGCTCTAAATAAGTAACAAATCGTTGTAAACTTTCATTAGATTTGATGGCTTCGGCAGAAGGATTTTCATCTACTTTTAACGCACCATTGTAGAAATTATAAGGAATAGACAAACCCTTAGAATCTTTAATAATTCCATATTCTCCGAAGAGAAGAATTTTTGAGTAAAATAATGGTCCTTTCATAAAATTTGAATTGCTCCGTTACCAATTGTATCACAAATATAGTTAGCATTTTGACAAAAGCCAATTAATTCGTCCTTAATAAATTGTAAAATGTGTTCTCTATCGTTTTCGGGATACAAAACATGTACGTTTGCTCCTGCATCAAGCGTGAAACAAACAGGTGTTTTAGTTTCGGCTCTAAACTTCCAAATACGATTTATGATTTCTAATGTATTAGGTTTCATCAAAATAAAATAAGGCATAGAAGTCATCATCATGGCATGAAGTGTCAAAGCTTCACTTTCTACAATTTTGATAAATTCTTCTATATTTCCATTTTCTAAAACTTTTTTGATAGAAGACAAATTAGTATGTGCTTGTTCAAATCGTTGTTTTGCAAAAGGGTGATTGTGCATCAAATCATGACCAACGGTACTTGAAACTTGTTTTTCGCCTTTATCAACCAATAAAATAGTATCTTGATAATTCTTGAAATTTTGATGTATTTTTTCAGCAAATTCAATACCAAATAAATCCGAACTACCATTAATTCCAGTATGTTTTCCCCAAACAACAACATTTCCTTTGATACTTCTGCATGCACTTCCTGAACCCAAACGAGCTAAAAAAGAGGCTTTTTGTGTAAAGTATTCTTTGGTCATTTCAGGATTTAATGCTTTTTCCAAACTCATGATGTTCATTGCTAAAGCAGCCATTCCTGAGGCTGAAGACGCTATTCCAGAACTATGAGGAAAAGTGTTTTCTGTATCAATAATAAAATGATAGTGTTTTAAGTAGGGACAATACACTTCTATTCGTTCAAAGAATTTTTGAATTTTGGGTTTAAAATCTACTTTAGGTTTTCCTTCAAATAATAAATCAAATGAAAAGTTTTTTTTGGTTTCACTGAGCGCAGTCGAAGTGTTTTTCCTTTCAAAAGACAATTTAGTAATGGTTTTGCATTGATTTAAAGTGAAACTAATGGAAGGATTGGCAGGAATTTGATGTTCTTTTTTACCCCAATATTTGACTAATGCTATATTACTTGGAGCTGACCATTGAAAACTTCCTTTGTTTATTTCAAAAGTGGTTGTATTGAAGATAAAATCCTTTTCTGAAAACATGCTCGAATTTTTGACAAAGATACTTTTTTTAGTAGAATAATAAATTGTGTAGTATATTTGGATAAAAACTATTTATGCAAAACATTTTACGAATAGCTACAGTGATTATGACTTGCCTTGCTGTAGGTTATTTATCAAGTATTGTTACTCAAGAAAATATTCCTACTTGGTATGCCAATATTAACAAACCAAGTTTTAATCCACCCAATTGGATTTTTGCACCTGTATGGACAACGCTTTATGTACTAATGGGCTATGCTGGCGGGCGTATTTGGAATAAAATAGGAATAAATGAAGCTGCCGTTAAAAAAGCTTTTTTGTTTTTTTTAATTCAATTAGCTTTGAATGCTTTGTGGTCATTTTTGTTCTTTGGATTGCACAATTTTATGTTGGCTTCAATTGAAATCATTGTACTTTGGTTGATGATTTATGAAACGATGTTGCAATTTAAAAAGATTGATAAAGTTGCAGCTTATTTGCTTATTCCTTATATCATCTGGGTCAGTTTTGCTACTTTATTAACTTTTTCTATATGGAACTTAAATTAATAAAAAAGTTCGATACAATTATCGAACTTTTTTATGAAATAAGGTTATAGGGTGTTATTGAATAACTAATTTTTTCACCAATCTTTCATTCGAGTTAGCATTTATTTCTAACAAATAAACTCCTTTTATTAATGATGATGTGTTTAATGTTATTTCATTGGATGTTACGCTATTGGTTTCCAAAACTTTTTTGCCAAGCAAATCGTATATTACAATTGAACGTATATTTTGGGTTGCATTATTTAATGCAATTTGTACATAACTTGATGCTGGATTTGGATAAACTACCAAATCACTATCGGCAAATGATGAATTACTTAAACTTTGAACAAACTCTGTGTTAAAAGTATTTGTTACAATCGCTGGATTGGTATCAAAGAATATATTAGCCGTATTTGGAATAATATCTCCTATTGCAAAACCTGGTTTAAGTTTCACTTTGAAAGTAATAAAGCCTTTCCCCAATTGTGTATTAGGAATAGAAACGGGCAAGAGAATATCTTTAAAATCCCATAGCAAATTAGCACCATTTCGTGTTAAAAGATAACTGTGACTGGCAGATAACATTCTCAATGAAGTCTCATCAATTCTACTATCCAAAATATCCGTAACTTTTACATTTAGAGCACTTGTATTCCCAGTGTTTTCAAATCGAATAGTGTAAACTAAAAAATCGTTTTGAGTAAAGGAATCAAATTGTATTCTGCCACCATGAGATTCCAATTTATCGTTTGGATCATATGCGGCAACAATAGGTTGGCTAAGTGTGGCGTTATTATTATTTGCTAATAAGTCATTCGTAGGTGGCGTTACTGTTGCAGTATTTGTCAATACCTGACCAATACTTACCGTTGGAATTGATGGAACACTCATGTTTATAATAATGCTTCTACTTTCGTTTGGAAGCAAATCAGTAAACGTCCTAGTGAAACCTGTAGGTATTGATATGGCACCAGCATCTGATGTGTTTACAATGGTTAGATTACTGTCTTTTGTAAATGTCAAGGTAGTCGTAGCAATAGTTTCATTGCCGTAATTTGATACTATAACTTCATTTCTATAATTAGTAATTCCTGCTCTAGGAGCATTTATAGGTACGATAGTTACCGCCACATCCGTATAAGTTTGTGTAATAGTTATTGGGAAGTTTAAATTTTGTGTTCCACTGCCTATAGGAATAGTAATGTCAGTATAAGCGGTCGAACCAGCACTAAAGTATGCCGTATATTCTGGTTGGATTTGATATCCAATATCATACGAATTCGTTCCGTTATCGTCAGTGATTACATAATAGCCTGTTGGAGAATATACCTCTGTATTGGTGCCCGAATTATTAGTGTCATATTCAAACGAACCATGATTAAAGTATATCTCATCAGTGTCTTTAATACCATTAGCATTTGTATCTATAAAAGCATTCAATATAACTCTATCTACATTACCACATGTAACATTGGCAACCCAACCTGGATTAGACACTGAGCCATCACTTCTAAATCTAAAGGTCAAACAACCATCTGGACTTGTAGAAGTAAACGGACCAGGGATAACTGCTCCCCAATAACCACCTGATAATCCTCCAGGAACATTGCCAGCACCATTTGTACTTGCTATTTGTGGTGCATTTATAGAGTTTCCGTCAAATACATATAACGCATCCCAAGTTGCTTCGGTGTCAAAGGCAGTAAAAGTTACTGTTACTAATTGTCCAGGTACGGTTGGGCAAATAGTAGTAGTTACATCACTACTATTAGCATAGTTTGCATTAGTACCACCATTATCTACAAATGTTCCTCCACATGCTGGTGGCGTTGCTGGTGTGCAGAAAGTACTACCCACTGACCAAACGCTTACATTATCACTTGCACATCTTGATCTAACATATACGGTATAACAAGTACTAGCTGATAATCCTGTAATAGTATAAGGATTAGCAGTAGTAGTCAAAAATCCAGTTGCATTTGCCGTTGGCAATGGAGCACCTTGTGGCAACACCAACACTTCAAAGTTAGTTGCTGTAGTAGCATTTGACCAAACAACCGTAGCTGAGGTATCATTATTTGGTACTGCAGTTACTTGAGTAACTGGTGTACATGGTGCTGAAGACCCACAAGTAACCGAAGCCACCCAACCCGAGCGAACAACCGAGCTATCACTCGAAAAACGAAATGTTAAACAACCGCCAGCCGTACTGCCTGTAAATGGTCCTGGAATAGTAGTTCCCCAATAAGCACCAGCTAACGGTAATGCACCATTAGTACCAGCACCATTAGTACTTGGTAGTAATGTAGCCGCAGTACTATTACCATCATATACATAAAGCCCATCATAACCTGCTTCTGTATTAAAGGCACTAAACGAAACTGTTAAAAATTCATTTGGACTGGATGGACATATTGTAGTAGTTATATTTGAATTGTTTGAATAATCACCATTAGCGCCACCATTATCTACAAAAGTGTCACCACAAGACAATTCATTTGATAGCGTACAAAAGGTAGTTCCAGATGTCCATGAACTATTCTCCGTAGGTGAACAAATAGTTCTAATATAGAAGGTATAACAAGTATTTGGCGTTAAACCATTCACTGCTGTTTGAAAGATATTTTCCAAAACGGTTCCAGCAGTTGTTGAAGTTGGAGGAGCAGAAGTTTGAGGCAATACTATATATTCAAAAATAGTAGTTCCTCCATTAGTAGTCCATGCTACGTTTGCCGTAGTCGTCGTTATTGCAGCAACATTACCATTTGATGGCGCAACACAAGGGTTTCCGCCACAATCTTCGGCAATTAAAACAATAACACCAATGGATGTACAGCCTGTAACCGTGTTTGTAACATTTACAAAGATATCAGTAACCTGATTTTGTGTTTGAAAATAATATCCAATAGGGTTTACTTGATTAGCAGCATCTGCTTCAGTCATGTAAAAATCTACATTAATAGAGTTAAAGGCATTTCCGTTCTGTACCCAAATACTTTCAGCTACACTGCCCAAATCAAAACCTGCTATACCTTGTTCATAACAAGCCGTAACCGTTGGAATAGAAATTACAGGCGTTGGGTTAACCATTAACTCTAATGAAGTAATCACAGTTTCATTAGTATTTATATTAACAATGCCTACATATACAACTTGTACATTAGGAACTATATTAGTATAGTTTGATGGATTTGAAATTGGGTTGGCACCTGTCGATGCATCAACTGTAGTTTCATAAAAATAAACCTGATAATCCGATGGATTAACACCAGCCAAAATTTCAGGAATCTTTGAAGTTAAATCAAAGTTTGCAATGCCATCATTATTATCATCACATACTTCCATTGGTGGATAATCCGTTTGAAGTTGGGCAAATAATGAAACGCTAAACAGTAAAAATAAATAAAGTAAAGTTTTTTTCATAGTATTGGTTTAGTTTGATTGTCAAATATATAAAAATTATTTAAAAAAAAGTCCCGAAATTTTCGGGACTTTTTGTATTCAAACAACACTTATTGTATAATCAGTTTTTTTACCACACTTTCATTCGTTTCCGAAGTGATTTTTATCAAATAGATTCCTTTTGATAATGATGCAGTATTAATATTGGTTTGGTTTGCACCAATCTGCTGCTGTTTTAGGATTGTTTTCCCTAAAACATCCATCAAAGTTATTGTGCTTATGTTTTCTGCCGAATTGTTTAACGCAACCTGCACATAGTTGGTAGCAGGATTTGGGTAAATTACCACGTTGTCCTTTGTAAAAGTGCTTGTTGATAAATTTTCCACAAACTCGGTCTCAAAGGTATTGGTTACAATTGGTGGATTATAATCAAAGAAGATGCTTGCAGTGTTTGGAATAATATCGCCAATAGCATAACCCGTTTTGGGTTTAATCTTAAATTGAACATAACCATGCCCGTCATTAATGTTAATAGTACTTGGCGGCAAATTTATATCATAAAAGTGGAAGGTAAGTGCCGTACCATCACGTCTTACGTTCACATCATGACTAGCAGATAGTAATTCAAACGTATTTTCATCCAGTTGACTGTCTAATGCATCTTCTATCCGGATAAACTCTGCATTGGCAGTACCCGTATTCTCAAATCGGATGGTATATATTAAATAATCATCTGTTGTAAAATCCTCAAAAACAATTTTTTCTCCATGCGATTCCATTATATCATTTGGGTCAAATGCGCCAACAACGGTTTGGGTAAGTATTGCTGTATTGTTAGCTAAATTAACATCATCATTAATGGTTATATAAGCCGAACTAGTGAGCAAGTCGCCTAGTTGAACAGTCGGTATATTAGGAATATTAAATATAAAATTGAAAGATCTAGTTTCTAAGGGTGCTAAATTGGTAAAATTATGTGTAAAACCAGTAGGGGTTTGTTCTATATCGGATGGAACTCCATAAATTATAGATATATTAGGGTCTTTTGTAAACGTTACTGTGCCATTATTAATTATTTGAGTACCTAAATTTTTATATTCAACTTGATAACTGCCAAGATAATTTGGTTTTGCTGGTGATAAGGGCGTTAAAGATAATGATACATCTTTAAAAGGATTTGGATTAGCTACTGGAAAGTACAAAATGTTAGTACCACTTCCTGTTGGAAGCGTAATATTATTATGTGTTGTAGTACAAGTATAATAGGAACCTAAATTACTATTAACAGCAAAGCTAATAGTATAGGAATTAAGCGGATTGTTATCAAATATATAATAATAGCCATAATTATTAGCACCATACAAAGTGTTGCCCGAATTGTTTATTTGATATACAAAGCTACCAAAGATAAAAATAGCTTCGTTTGCATCTTTTATGCCATTGTTATTACTGTCTAAAAATGCAATTAAAGCCAATTCTTGCGGGCACTGACCGATATAGTAGCAATCTGTACTTGATCCAATATGTACATCATCAATAAACCATCTATCTCCAAAAGGAGCCTGTATTGCTTCTTGTCTCATAACAAAGGCAACATAAACGTCTTGACCTGCATAGGCAGATAAATTAACTGTTTTTTGTTCATAATATATAGGAGATGTTTGATTTAGAGTGCCGTCAGTCCATTCTTGTATGGTAGTAAAAGCACTAGCATCTGTCGGGCTTGCTGTTGCAGGTGCTACTTTTATTTGATATTTAGTTCCTTGAATGCCTCCTAGAAAAGCTCTAGTTTGAAATCGTAATTGACCATCAACAGGGATGGTAACCATTGGAGTAACCAAATAATTTTCGACAGGACCATTTTGAAAATTTGTAGAACGGTTGCAATAAGCGGCTTTAGTTCCTTGATAAACTTGAGTAGGTACTGAAACTATTGAGGTTATAGTCCAATAAATAGGTGAATTATTAGTGCTATTAAAAACCGTCCAGTTTCCACTTCCTAAAGTCCAATTGGTAGATGGCAATGCATCTGGACCAGTATTGTTTTCAAAACCTTCATACAATTGTGAATAGGATAAAACTGTTGCAAACAGAAAAACAATATTAAGTAAAGATTTTTTCATAATAACAATATGTTAGTGAGTCAAATATATAAAATAAAACAATACAAAAAGTCCCGAAATTTTCGGGACTTTATATTTTCAATCAACACTTATTGTATAATCATTTTTTTTACCACACTTTCATTCGTTTCCGAAGTGATTTTTATCAAATAAATTCCTTTTGATAATGATGCAGTATTAATAATGGTTTGGTTTGCACCAATCTGCTGCTGTTTTAGGATTGTTTTCCCTAAAACATCCATCAAAGTTATTGTGCTTATGTTTTCTGCCGAATTGTTTAACGCAACCTGCACATAGCTGGTAGCAGGATTTGGGTAAATTACCACGTTAGCTTGTGTGAAAGTGCTTGTGTTTAATACTTGTACAAACTCGGTGTTAAACGTATTAGTAACAATAGCCGGATTGGTATCAAAGAAAATTGAAGCAGTATTTGGGATAATGTCGCCAATAGCAAAGCCTGGTTTTAATTTTGCTTTAAAAGTTACATAACCCTTGCCAATAGTTGTGTTAGCAACGGAAACCGGCAGATAAATGTTTTTGAAAGTCCAATACAAGTTTCGGTTGGTTCTATCAAGCGTATAATTATGACTGGCAGACTCTATGATAATCGAAGATTCATCCAGTTGATCATCTAAAATATCTTCTAAATAAACATTTAATGCTGTTATATTTCCTGTATTCTCAAATCGAATGGTGTAATGTAGATAATCATCTTGACCAAACGAATCGAAAACAATTTCTTCACCATGGGATTCTGTTTTATCATTTGGGTCATAAGCAGCAATTATTGCTTGAGTTAATGAAGCAGTATTGTTATTCAAAACTACATCTCCTGTTGGTGGTGTAACTTGTGCCGAATTTGTTAATAACTGTCCTATTGAAACCGTTGGAATTGTGGGAACTTGCATAGCTACCGTTATGCTTCTGCTTTCATAAGGTAATAAATTGGTGAAATTATAGATAAACCCATTTCCTGTTGGTGTTCCGCCAATTGCTCCATTGTTTGTTATGGTTAACAAATCGTTTTTAATAAATTGCAATGTTCCCAAAGCAATTACCTGTGTGCCATTGTTAGTATACGTTATTTTATTCTGATAACTAGTGCCGGCTCTTGGCGCATTTAGGGGAGAAAGAGTAACAGCCAAATCGGTATAGTCTTCATTAATAGTGACTGGAAAATAATAAGTAGTTAAACCACCCGAAGCAACATTTATAGCAGAATAATTTGTATTGATACTATACATTGACGTATAATCATTGTTAATAGTATAACTTAAATCATAGCTATTCGATAGGTTAGAATCAAAAATAGTATAGCTGCCTGTTGGCGAAATGATATTATGTATCATACCATTGTTGTTAACTTCATAATGAAATTGTCCTAGCGGAAAATCAGCATCATTTGCATCTTTAATACCATTGTTATTGTTGTCCACAAAAGCATTTAATCTGATACCAACACAGTCTATCGAACCAGCACCTTGAGTATTCAAATTTGATTGTACTATAGTGATAAAGCCGGGTTGGTTACTAAAATTAGTAACTAGTACTATATAGTATTGATCTGCTATTGCATTGGTTATGTTTAAAGTTTCGGTGGCAGCTGCACTGTAACTACATCCATATTGTTGAGAAACAGGAACTCCAATACCTGGTGCGCCAAAAGGTTGACCATTGCCAACAAAATTACACGCGCTATCTTGCCCGTCAAACGGTCCCCACGCGGCATAATCAACGTCTAAGTTTGGTGTGCCATTAGGGTTGGTCGTTTGCGTTATCAATAAATTGATTGCCCCAGTTTGTGCTACTTTTACAACAAAGAAACTTGCGTTTGGAGTAGTAACTAAGCAGCCAATACTCCCTAAACTAGGGTTTCCAGTCGTGTTTGGATAAGCATTGATGCCACAAACCGGGATAGCAGTAGAACAAGTAGAAGGAGTTGATATACAAAGTGTGAAAGTTGCATTTTGTAGAGTGTTTAAAGTTGAATAAACTCTAATATAATAAGTGTTTCCAACAATAAGATTGGTTGCAGTGCTCCAAACTTGATTGGCAGTATTACAATACAAAAGGGTTAAGTTGTTGCAGTCTCCAGAATAAACTGCATGATTAATGCTAGTAGTACCTCCAATAGTACTTTGAAAAGAAATTGCTAATGTAGCATTAGTAGCTACAAAACTAAACCAAACATCATCATTGGCAACTCCTTGGCAAGTTGATGATAGCGGTAAAGCAGATGGTGTTGCGCCAGCTAGAAGCACGGGCGTTACTATACTACAACTAGAAGCATTGTTTACAGGTAGTAAAATAGCATTTTCACAGTCATCATTACTTATCGAAGTATAAAACGTTGTGCCAAGCGACCAAAAACTTTTGTTTGTAGAAGAACAAATAGCTCTAACATAAGTAGTATAGCATGTAGAAGGTTGTAATCCGGTAATTAAAAAGGAGTTATTGCTAGAAGCTAAAACTCCAGTAAGATTTTCATTTGGTTGTGCACTACCACACGGCAATACTAGAACTTCCCAACTAGATGGATTTGACGTATTAGTATCTGTCCAACTCAAATTTACTGACGAAAGTGTCGCGTTTGAAACGGTTAAAGAAGTTGGCTCAGAGCAAGATGGAATTTGCTCTACATTCACATCATCTATATACAATCTCCAACCATCAAGCCCACCAGAAGGCACATGCCACCCTATAAAAACAGGACCAGTATAACCCGAAAGACTAACGGTCATTTCGGCATACGTGGTGTTACTATAGGTTGCTAGCGGAACCAAAGTGGTTGTAAAGTCAGCCGCATTGTTTCCTGATGTAGAAATCATTACTCTAAAGTCATTAGGCTCAGTAGCAGTTTGCACTCTATATCTAAACCTCAATCGCTCATTGCCTGTCAAAACCATCTGAGGAGTAATCAACCAATCGTTATTGTTTCCGGCATTAAAATCGGTGTTTATAGACGCGCACTGATCGCCTTCATAAGTGTTTAAGCCGTAATCCATACTCCACGAATCAGCATCTCCATTACCATTAATGATTGTCCAACAATTTTGAGTGGTCGAATTAGAATTAAAACTTTCTCTAAGGGGCAACTGTTGAATGGGACAAGTAGTCGTAAAGCTACTTTTGGAAGACCAATTGCTCACACTGCTTGCATTACAAATGGCTCTAACATATACATCATAACAAACGTTTGACGCTAGGTTGGTCATTAAAAAAGTAGTAGCATTAGACGGAATACCTACAGTATTTGAGGTTGGCGTTGAAGAATTGCACGGAACAACAAGTACTTCCCAATTGGAAGCCACGGTTGTGTCAGCATTCATTGGTTGATTCCAAGTTACTTGTGCCGAATTAGTCATTACTTGCGAAACAACTAAAGTATCTGGTTTGGCACAAGCAGAAGGCAGTGAGCAAGTAACAGCTGCCACCCAGCCAGATTGATTAGAACTCCCATCACTTCTAAATCGAAAGGTTAAACAACCATCATTACTAGTTGAAGTAAAAGGTCCCGGAATGGTGGTTCCCCAAAACGCTCCAGATAATTGACCTAAATTACCGTTTCCAGTTCCATTTCCACTCATAATTTGGGGTGCATTTATAGAATTTCCATTAAATACATAAAGACCATCCCATGTTGGTTCTGTAGTAAAGGAAGAAAACGTAACAGTTACAAGTTCTCCACTGTTAGAGGGGCAAATGATTGTTGTAGTATCACTATTATTTAGATAATTTCCATTGGCGCCACCATTGTCATAAAATTGACCTCCACAAATTGGCGACGTAATTAATGTTGAGGAGGAAGCCCTATTGCTCCAAATACTCAAATCATTAGTGCCACAGTTTGCTCTTATATAAAAATCATAACAAGTGTTTGGGGTTAATCCAGTAACTACAGTTGGGTTTGTTGTACTAGTAATAAAGCCTGTTGTATTCGCATCTGGCGCTGGCGAACCACAAGGGAACGCCACTATTTCGTAGGAGTTTGCCACACTATTTTGCCATGATAGCGTAACACTAGTGTCCGTTTGGTTAGACGCTACAAGAAGCGATGGTTCTGTACAGGATGGAATAGTTTCTACATTTACATCGTCAATAAACAAACGCCAACCATCAAGCCCACCTGGGGGAACATGCCAAGCAATGTTAACAGGGCCAGTAAAACTAGATAAATCTATTGTTGTCTCAATGTAAGTACTGTTGTTGTAACTAGCTAGCGGTAGTAGCGTAATAGTAAAATCACTAACATTACTGCCCGATGTAGAAAGCATTACTCTAAAGTCATTAGGCTCATTGGCGTTCTGAACTCTATATCTAAATTTTAAGCGTTCATTACCGGATACTAAAATTGTCGGAGAGATTAACCAGTCGTTATTATTACCTGCATTAAAATCCGTGAACAACATTGCGGCTTGATTGCCTTCAAATGGATTTGTAGCATAGTTCATGTCCCAAGAATCAGCATCGCTATTGGCATTAATTACTGTCCAACAGCTTTCACTAGTAGAGTCGCTATTAAAACCTTCGTGAAAAGGAACCGGAAAAGCAGTACAAATTTGTGCCACTGCAGTTGTTAAAGAAGATATAACAAATAAGCAGAAAAGTAATTTTGTTTTCATATACATTTGGTTTGTTTTGACAATCAAATATATATAAAAAATGAATACCCTATATATTTTTTTGTTTTTAACTAACAAAAATGCTTTTTTACACTACTGATGGGAGAAACACTCACGGAATTTATGGCATATACATAAAAGTAATATTTCATACCGGGTGTTAATCCAACAAATTTTTTCTTTCTATTTTTATTTGAATCAAGTAAAACAGAATTTTCATTAAGGTCAAACTTTAGCTGTCCATTATTTAAAGAAATTTTAGGTTCGTCAACGCTTTACACAGAGGCAAGCATAGTACACCATTCCTTTACTAATAATTGCTGGAATTTCTATTATTAATTCTCCCGAGCTGTTGGTGTGTTTCATAGTGAAATTATTAATTTTACCTAGTTTTTCGTTTTTTTGAGGTACAGCAATAGTGGCTTTAAAACCGCTCAAAGTAATAGTAGAGCCGTTTCCTGCCGCTACTTAATGCAGCAAGTGTGTCTAACATTGCTCTTCGTGCATTCCAATACGCTCCTTTTTTGGTGACACCTTACAAGTCATAGTCGGCTTTTGTAGTAAAAAAGTTCTTTTATTGTTTTATAGGTTGCCAAGTTGATGGGTGACGTACTAAAAACGGTAGGATTAGTATAAATTCCGCTTTCAATTTCGTTACAAAACAAATGTAAATTAGGTTTAGAATAACGATGATAATTGTGTTTGCATTGTTGAGGTATCATATTGATTATAATTTAGAATGAAACAAAAAACAAATCCTTATACCTATTGGTTAGATAACTACACCGTAAGGATATTTAAATAAGTTTAAAGTTGTATCTTTTTTTATACTAAAAATCAATTTAGTGCTATAGAAAGATAGTTTTGCGGTATAACAAATCATTTTTGCAGTACAAAATAATAGTTTTAGTACTACAAAGTATTAGTGTAATACAACAATAGCAAGATGCGATACTGTTTTTTACTCTTGTTGTATAACAAAATAAAATTGCACTATAACAATTATATCTTGTTATAGTGCAATATAGCTTTTTTGTATGGTTTTTAATGAATACTAGATGCCACTATAAAACCACTCGTCCATGCATTTTGAAAATTAAAGCCTCCGGTAATCGCATCAATATTTACAATTTCGCCGGCAAAGTACAACCCATCATGAAGCTTACTTTGCATGGTTTTAAAATTGATTTCTTTTAAGTCAATGCCACCTGCGGTAACAAATTCTTCTTTAAAAGTACTTTTACCGTTTACTTTATATTCGCCTGCAGTAAGTTGTGCGGCTAGTTGTTGCAGTTGTAGTTTTGATAGATCGGCCCATTTAGTATCTTCGGCAATGCCTGAGGCGATTACTAAGCTTTCCCATAAACGATTGGGTAATTCTAACGGCGATTTTTTACTTACTACCTTTTTAGCGTGTTCTAATTTGAGGTCTTTTAATAGGGTAGCGGCTTCCTCGGGAGTAGTTTCGGGCAACCAATTGACCAAAATACTAAACTGATAGTTTCTTTCGGCAAGAATACGTGCGCCCCAAGCCGATAGACGTAATATTCCCGGACCAGACATGCCCCAATGGGTTATCAATAACGGTCCTGTGGCATCTAGTTTGCTGTCTTTGACGGTTACTTGTGCCAAAGAAGCTATTCCCATAAGGTCTTTTATACGCGCATCTTTAATATTAAAGGTAAATAAGGACGCTACAGGCGGAACAATGGTGTGCCCAAGCTCTTGAAGCATTTCCCATACTTTTGGGTTGCTTCCGGTGGTCATAACTAACTGTTGGCACAAATAACTCTCGTGATGTGTTTCTACTTTCCAATACCCATCTCCTTTATATAATGATTGCACGCTATGAGAAGTCAATACATCGATGCCTAGCTGCTTGGTAGCGTTTTGAAAACAATTAATGATAGTAGTAGAACTGTCTGTAGTGGGAAACATTCTGCCGTCATCTTCTATCTTCAATTCTACGCCGTGTTTTTCAAACCACTCAATAGTATCACCACTACAAAATTGGTGAAAAGGACCGCGTAGTTCTTTCTCTCCACGGGGATAAAATTTTGCCAAATCATTGGGCACAAAACAAGCATGCGTCACATTGCAGCGACCACCACCTGAGATACGTACTTTCTCCAATACCGTTTTGCCACGCTCGAGGATAGCGACCTTTAGCTGCGGATTTTTTTCTACAATATTAATAGCAGTAAAGAAACCAGCCGCGCCGCCGCCAATAATAAGGATATCGTATTTAGAAATCATGGTTTAGCCACAGATTAAAAGGATTAACACAGATTGTTTAGATGTTGATTTGTGCAAATGTACTAAAGGAATAGCGATGTTTTTCTATTATTCGTCTGTTCGAGTGTTTTTTGCGGAATGCAATGGAGCAAAAAATGTATCGAGAACATATAAAAATCTCGATACATTTTTATTTACACTTCGTTACAATAAAAACACTCGATTTGACGGTGTAGAAAATTTTGCCTATAAAGTTGTTGCCACTAAACTACATCTCGCTTCGTCCGTTCGAGTGTTTTTTGCGGAATGCAATGGAGCAAAAAATGTATCGAGAACGTATAAAAATCTCGATACATTTTTATTTACACTTTGTTACAATAAAAACACTCGATTTGACGGTGTAGAAAATTTTGCCTATAAAGTTGTTGCCACTAAACTACATCTCGCTTCGTCCGTTCGAGTGTTTTTTGCGGAATGCAATGGAGCAAAAAATGTATCGAGAACACCTATTACAATCTTTCCGGATAATCAGAAATAATTCCATCTACGTTAAATGATTTTACCAGACTAATATCTTCGGGTTCATTAACCGTCCACGGATAGATGTTGAGGTTTTCGGCTTTCATTTGTGCTACATTCTCTGGTGTGAGCAAGTGATAATACGGATGAATAGCCTTTGCCTTGCAGAACTTGGCAAAACCAATTGCCAACTCAATATCCGTAAGCGTAAGTACCCCAATAGGCATAAATTGATTGTGCTTATGTACTTGCTCTAGTGCTAGCCAATCAAAACTAGAAACCAAAAACTGCTCATGTTTCCAGTTTTTTTCATTAATATAGGTATCAAGAATTTGCATGGTCTTTTCGGCAGTGTTTTTTCCTTTAAGTTCTATGTTGACGAGGCATCTACCCGAAATAAAATCAAGCACTTCCTGTAGTGTTGGGATGAAATGCAACACATCAATAGAAACATTTTTTAGTTGAGATAATGAAAGTTTTGAAACCAAGCCAGTGCCAGTAGTGGTACGGTCTATCGTATCATCATGAATGACTACTATTTCGCCCGTGGCACAACAATGCACATCCAATTCGATGGCATCTACACCAAGGTCTATTGCTTTTTGAAAAGAAGCTAAGGTGTTTTCGGCTACATGTCCTTTGGCACCACGATGACCAATCTTGAGCATAAGATTATATTTTTTCGAGTAAAATTATAGTAAAGTCACTATCAATTACTGCCTTTCCGTTAGCAATTATAGCCGTTCTGCCCGAGTAAGCATCGCGCACTTTTTCACCATTGGCAAAGATGTTACCTACATTGATTTCTTTTTTTCCTTTATTTAATTCCAAGCCAATGACTACTTTATCGGTATAGTTATCTTTAGAATAAACTCTGGAGAACGAATATGGCGACGACGAAATTAAAGCATGAACACCACCGCCAACAGCAGGATGATGCGCTCTAAACTGCCCTAGTCGTTGCCAATGAGCCAAAACTTCTTTGGTTATTGGGTTGTTGCTAATGGCATCCCAATTCATAAATGAGCGCAAAGTAGCATCGCCTTCGGTACCGGGTATGTCTAAACTGCGTGCGCTTTCATCGCCATAATATACTTGTGCTATTCCGGGTGCTAAGAGCAGTTTGGTGCCGCTTTCGATAGTCTTTTCACGTTTTTTATCATACGGATAACCGTCGTCATGCGATGAAATATAATTCATCACCGTATGATTTTTGAGGTCGGTTTGCAAAATAGTATTGTATTTGGCATACAACTCTTGGTACTTCATTTTGGCTTCATTTCTAAAGTCAAAGTTGATTAAACCATCAAATCCATTGGCAAAATAATCTACCTTGCGGTCGCCAAAGTCATATAATTTTTTGCTGCCAATATTATACCCATAGACTTCGCCTACGGTAAAAAATTTAGTATTGTCCAACACTTTGCTTGGGTTGTTACTTTTATAATTTTCAAACGTCATCAAACATACTTTTTGAAAATCTGCCCAAACATTCTCATACGTATGCTTCACGGTGTCCACACGATAGGCATCGATGCCATAGTCCGATATATAATCGGATAGCCACTTCATAATATAGTATCTTGGTGCACGCGGATAGCCTGTTTTGGCAAAAAATGCGTCCAATTCGGCTACTTCTTGTTCATATCTGCCTTCTTTTTTCCACTTTTCGACTAAAACAGGTGGCAATTCTACATTTTCATTGCTCTCTGTTTTTACATCGGGCAGGTTTTCTACCAAAGTGCAATTGATGTAAGTGTCATAAGATTTATAAGTACATTTTGGAGATGTTCTAACCCAATCATTAGGGAAAACGGGATCTAAATCAGTAACCGGACCAGTATGATTAATCACGGCATCGAGCATAATACGAATGCCTTTAGCATGTGCCTTGTCAACCAATTCTTTTAAATCGGCTTTGGTGCCATAACTAGGGTCAATTGCTGTCCAATCTTTGGTCCAATAGCCATGAAACCCATAGGTATTACCCGTTCCTTCATCTACAGCACCATGTATCTGTTCTACAACGGGCGTCATCCAAAGCACATTGATACCTAAGTCTGTAAAATAACCTTCATCCAGCTTTTGGATAACCCCACGAATATCTCCACCTTCAAAACCACGAAGTTTTCCAGTAGGTTTATCCCTTTTAATAATCGTGTCATTGCTTGGATTTCCATTCTTAAATCTATCAATTAATAAAAAATAGACGTTGGCACTTTCCCATACGAATGGTGTTTTTGTTTCTTGCTTATAGGCAACTTTTTGCGATGTGTTGCAACTAATAAATAGGAGTGAGGTGATGGCAACTGCCAGTATTTTTTTCATTTAAAGCGCAATTTTAATTTCTGGAGTAGTGTTTTTGTTCCAATTTACATCAACTACTACCGATTGATTTTCATTTTTAAAGATAACATTTTTTCCATCGATAGTAACCGATTTTGCGTTACAATTATGGATGGTTAGGGTAACCGTTTTGTCTGTTGCCAAATATTTTTTACCTATTTCAACAGCTAGTTTTAGGATGATATTTTTACTCGAAGAATTGCTAGTAAACGTCATCAATTCGTAGGCACTTTTCCCAAAAGCATCAGGCGTTGCGCCATCATCATTGTATAATTTTCCAGAAGATTGTGCTACCGTTTCATCATAATAAAAATGCAAATCAAAACTATTTAACGAATAAGCAGTCGTGTTTTGGATGGTTTTAATACGTGGAATAAAACTACCACCACGAACAAAAACTGGAATATAATCAGTTCCAACCGCAACGGTTGCTGTAGTGCCAGCTTTATAGCTTTTATCGGTATAGAAGTCGAACCAATTGGACGATTTTGGGAAATAGACTTCGGTAGCAGTAACGCCAGCTTTTGTAATCGGTTTTACTAAGAAATCATTGCCCCATAAATAACTTTCTTTCTCGTTTAGAGCTTTTTCATTGGTAGGTTCTTCAAAAAATAATGGACGCATCAATGGTTTTCCCGAGGTAGAATTTTCAAATGCCAAGGTATAGATATAAGGTAGCAATTGATATCGAAGTTCCACCGACTTCTTGGCGATTGCCTTGGTAGCAATATCTTTTTTGGCAACTTCGGATGCCACTTCTTCTTGCGCATGTGGACGAAAAATAGGTTGGAACACACCATATTGCAACCATCGTAAATACAATTCATTATCAAAATAATCGCCTGCAAATCCTCCTAAATCCGAATGCATATAGCCCATACCTTGCATGCCCATTTGCATAGCAATTTCCATTTGTGATGCTAAACCACCCCAGCTTCGATTAACATCGCCCGACCATGGTATCATACCATAGCGTTGTGAACCCGAATATCCGGCACGCATCAATATAAACGGACGTTGATTTGGAAAATCTTTGGCATACCCATCGGCTATTAGTTTTGCCCAATTATGTCCATAGATATTGTGCACTTCATCAGCAGGTCCAGCAGCGGTTTTTACTTCGGATGGAAATACTTCGGGTTCGCCCAAATCGCCCCACATACCACCAACACCTTGATTTATTAGTCGTTTATATACATTCCAAAACCATGCAGCACCTTCGGGCTTGAAGATATCAACCACAGAAGTATTCCCAAAATAGAAATCCCATGTTGCGGGTTTATTTTTAGCATCGGTTACTAGTATATTTTGTGCTACGGCTTCTTTCCATTTACTAGAAGTAGTCAACACAAACGGTTCGGTAATCAGAATAGTATTAACACCTTTTGCCTTCAAATTGGCAATCATTTTTTCAGGATTAGGGAAATTATCCTTATCCCAATCGAGGTTTCCCATGGTGCCTTTGATGGTCTTTCCAAACCAATATAAATCTAAAATAATAGCATCAACAGGTATGTTATCTTCTTGAAATTTCTTAATCGTATTCTCCACTTCTTCCTGAGAATGATAGCCAAAACGCGAAGAGAAGTTGCCAAATGCCCAACGTGGTGGCAAGGGTTGTTTTCCGGTCAAGTCGGTATAATTGGTAATCAAATTTTCCCAAGTATCGCCTACAATAACCTGATAGGTCTTTCTTCCAGAGATAGTTTCATAGGTCACGGTATTGTTCTTTTGACTATCCAAATCAAGATAACCAATGGCAGCATTATCAAAGTGTACCGCATATATTTTTGAAGATAGTACTAAAGGAATACAGAAATTCATTAGCTCTGCTTTGGTTTCGTAGCCATAGTGTGCTCTGTTGTATAGTTGCAAGCGGTTGCCACGACGGTTCATGCCCAATGCACGAGCGCCACCGCCAAAGAGTTTTTCGTCGGGTGCTATATTGAAGTCAATAGTATGCGTGCTGTCGTTTACTTTGGTGTAGCCATTTTTTTCAGAAAGCAATAGGCTGTTGTTGTAGTAATACGAAATTTTAAATGGCGACTTATCAATGATGACTTTTATTCCAGAAGTTTCCAAAGATAGGGTTTTGCTGTTGTTAACTACTTTGCACTTTATATTTTCAACCGATTTAATAACGGCATGCGAAGTGATATTGTTTTTTTCACCATTAGGAATAAAGGAAGTTTCGATGATTTTTTCTGAAAAAGGTTTCATCAAGTAGTAACCTTCAGAAGTTTTTATTTCTAAAACATTGTTTTTATAGCTTTGAGAAATAAATTTTCTATTTGCGTTTTGTGCAATGCAAAATGAGGTTATAAATAGTAAAAAAAGTAGTTTCTTCATTTCGTTTAATTCTAATACTAATACTGATTTTGGTTCAAAAGTAAAGTTCTTGTGTGCTAAACTATTTTAGCGGTTAAGATAGCGATTTTCGGGTTATTATTTTGACTTTTTTTATCAAAATAATGAGTAGTTATTGGCTGTTTTTCAGAAAATAGTAGTCCGCTTTTATCTGTATAATAAGTCTGAAAAAATGATTTTATACTGGTAGCTACCGCCTTGTACGCATAAACAGTTATTTTAGGGCATACTACTGCTGTATTATTGACATAAACAATCGTTTTAGGGCATACTACTACCGTATTATTGATATAAACAATCGTTTTAGGGCATACTACTGCCGTATTATTGATATAATCAATCGTTTTTGGGCATACTACTGCCGTATTATTGATATAAATAATCGTTTTTGGGCATACTACTGCCGTATTATTGACATAAACAATCGTTTTTGGGCATACTACCGCCGTGTTTTTGATATTTTTGCTATTTTTTGTGTTTGCAGTAGCCGTGATGAGAACTAAAAAAAGATTATTTATCATGATGTTAGTTTAGTTCAAGAATCAACGATGATTTTGCTTCAATAGTAATGTCATTTTGAAGGTTGAACGTTTTGTTTGAAAGCACATCGGTACCGTTTTTATACTTCAAAATGTTTTCTTGAAACCTATTGGTTTTAAAGGTTTGCTTCTCTGATGAATTATTAATGACAACCATCACGCTTTCGGTTTCATTGTATCGAAAATAGACATATACATTGTTTTCTGGGATGTAATGGGTAGTTTTACCTGTATGGATAACCTGTTTGGTCTTTCTCCAGTTAAATAATTGGGCAGTAAACTGATGGTAGGCGTCTTGTTCTGAAGTTCTGCCCGCCTTAGTAAACGCGTTGTTGCTGTCGTCGTTCCATCCGCCAGGAAAATCGTGTCGAATGTCGGCATCGCCATTGTCTTTATTGCCTTTCATACCTATCTCGGAGCCATAATATACCTGCGGAATACCTCTGATAGTTGCTATCAAGGTTAATGCCATTTTATACTTATTGATGTCGTTATACAAGTGGTTAAAACGTTGCGTATCATGATTCTCTATAAAAGTCAATAGGTTGTTTGGGTTTGGATAGAGAAAGTCGTTGGTAAAGTTGTCGTATATTTTAATCATTCCTTTGTCCCAAGCGGCTTTGTCTTCGTTAAAAACGGTGCCAAAAACATCGTGTAAGGTAAAATCCATGACCGATGGCAAATAAGAATTATAGCTTTCTATCGCACCAATCTTACTGTCTTTCTGCCAAAAGGCCATTTGTGCTTGGCTGTGCATCCAAACTTCGCCAACGATATTGAAGTGAGGATATTCATCCGTGATGGCTTTCGTCCATTGGGCGATGCCTGCTTTATCATTATAAGAATACGTATCCACACGGAAACCATCTAAATCCGCATATTCTATCCACCAGATGGCATTCTGTGTCAAATACTGCAACACCAATGGATTGGACTGATTCAAATCGGGCATCGACTTGACGAACCATCCATCCATACAATTTTTGGCATCAATCTGTGATGCATTTGGGTCAAATTGTGTAGTCATTCTATAATTCGACTGCGAATAGCCTGGAAACTGATGAATCCAATCATAAGTAGGCAGGTCGTTGTACATCCAATGTTTCCAACCCCAATGGTTCGTTACATAGTCCATGATATTTTTCATGCCGCGTTTGTGTAACTCCTTGCTCATGCGCACATAATCCTCGTTAGTGCCATAGCGCGGGTCAATTCGGTACACATCCGACTGCCCATAACCATGATACGAATACCTTTCGTCGTTATCTTCGCATAAAGGCGTTGGCCAAACCGCCGTTACGCCTAAATTTTTTAAATAATCAAGGTTGTTAATGATACCTTGGATGTCACCGCCGTGTCTACCACCCGGTTCCGACCGGTTGCCTTTTTCTTGGGTATCGTTAGTGCTATCGTTGTTTGGGTTTCCGTTTGCAAATCTGTCGGGCATAAGCAGATAAATGACATCGGAGCTGTCGTAGCTTTTTCTGAATTTGGATTGCGGATTTCTTGGTTTTATTTCGAAGTTTTTAGCAAACGATTTCTTCCCGTTGGAGAAGGTAAACACTAAATTTTGTGCCAAAATATCTTTGGTATCGATGGTAACGAAAAGATAATTAGGGTTTTCCGTCTTTTGGATGCTTTTAATGACAACGCCATTAGAAACCGACACTTTGTTTTGGGCAATATTTTTGCCATAGAACATAATTTGCACCTGATTGAGGTTCATATTTCCCCACCAATTAGGTGGTTCCATTCGGTCTATTTGTGCAAAAGAAAAAGAGGAAGCGAGGAGTAGTAGCAGTATTTTTTTCATTTTTTAAAAAATAAAAAACCCCTTCAGATTTGACTCCGAAAGGGTTTGTTAGTAAATATTAAACAGTAACCAGACTGTTCGGCTCAACCAAAACTTCTTTGCCATTAACAAAGACAGTGATGGCTTTTTCGCCTTCAAGACTAAAGTTAGTTTGCGAGTGGTTTACAGCAACTTTTAATATTTGGTTTCTAAAGTTAATCTTAAAAGAATAACCTTTCCATTCGTTAGGGATTTTAGGTTGGAAGTGTAGTGTGTCATTTTTAACACGCATTCCACCAAAACCTTCCACAATACTCATCCAAGTACCAGCCATGGAAGTGATGTGTAATCCTTCTTCGACCTCTTTATTATAGTCGTCTAAATCAAGACGCGATGTGCGTAAATAAAACGTATAGGCTTGTTCCATCCTATCTAAAGTAGCCGCCTGAATTGAATGTACACAAGGAGAAAGAGAGCTTTCGTGGACTGTATATGGCTCGTAGAAATCAAAATGTTTCTCTAATTGTTCTTTGCTGAAATGGTCTTCGAAGAAGTAGAATCCTTGTAAAGTATCTGCTTGCTTGATGTAAGGCGAACGAAGTATTCTATCCCACGACCACTTTTGGTTGATAGGTCTTTGAGATTTATCTAAATCGTGAACTTTAACCAGTTCTTTATCTAGAAAACCATCTTGTTGTAAATAAACGTCGCGTTCTTCTGAATATGGGAAATACATATTGTCTGCAACGTCTTTCCAATGTGCCATTTCGGCATTATCGAGATTTACTTTGCTCATTACTCTAGCATAATCTGCTGAATAATCTTTTTGAACCTTGTTGATTTGTTCTATGGCATAATCAATACACCATTTGGCTAAATAGTTGGTGTACCAATTGTTGTTTACGTTATTTTCATACTCGTTTGGACCCGTAACCCCAAGGATTACATACTGATTTCTATAGGTAGAAAACGTAGCACGTTGGTGCCAGAAACGAGCAATGCCTATCAATACTTCCAGACCTTTTTCAGGGATATAACTATAATCTCCAGTAAAGCGATAGTAGTTGAAAATAGCAAAAGCAATGGCACCGTTTCTATGAATTTCTTCAAAAGTGATTTCCCATTCGTTGTGACATTCTTCGCCATTCATGGTAACCATTGGGTATAAAGCTGCGCCATTATTGAAGCCTAGTTTGGCAGCATTTTCGATGGCTTTTTCAAGATGATTGTATCGGTATTCTAATAGATTACGAGCTACTTTTTGGTCTTTGGTTGCCATGTAGAACGGAATGCAATAGGCTTCGGTATCCCAATAAGTCGAACCGCCGTATTTTTCACCTGTGAAACCTTTTGGACCAATATTTAAACGTGAATCTTTTCCTAAGTAGGTTTGGTTTAATTGAAAAATATTGAAACGAATACCTTGCTGTGCTTTTACATCGCCATCAATGGTAATATCGCTCATTTCCCAAATTTTTGCCCAAGCTTGTTTTTGATTTTCAAGAAGGGAATTATAATCTTCGGTTAGTGCTTTTTGAATTACATTTTTGGCAGCAATAGTAGTATCGTCGTGATTCATTGAAACCGTATATCCACCATATTTTTGGATGGTTGATGAATTATTTTTAGCTACCTTAACTTCATAAGAAAAGCTAATTTTGTTTTCTGAAGTATCATTATTATTAGGGGAAACCGATAATTTTTGATTGTTAAGCAGTATTGTATTGTGCATAAACACAGTTGCTAAAAAATTAGTTTTATGAGTTTTAGCAGTAATGAATGCATTGTTTAGTTCGCTGTTGATGTTAAGAGTTTCCCAGAAACGTTCTTCCCAATTGGCGTCTTCGTTATGAACACCAGCATCTAAATAAGGTTTGTAAACTATGGTAACATCATTATTTAAAGGAGTAATTTCATAATTAATAATACCTAATTCATCTATATCTAAAGAAAGGAAACGGGTTACATTAACGGCAACTTGGACATCGTTTTGAAGAGTTGCTTCAAAAGAACGGTAATATATTCCTTCTTTCATATTAAGCTCACGACGGAAGTTTTTAACTGCTTTACATTTAGCTAAATCAAAATTTTCACCGTTGATTTCTATGTCAATTCCAATCCAGTTAGGAGCATTAAGTACTTTAGCGAAGTACTCTGGGTAACCGTTTTTCCACCAACCCACTCGTGTTTTGTCGGGATAATAAACACCAGCAATATAACTTCCTTGGAATGTTTCTCCCGAATAGTTTTCTTCAAAGTTGGCACGTTGTCCCATGGCACCGTTACCGATGCTGAATAAACTCTCGGACGACTTTACTCTTTCTGCATCAAATCCTTCTTCTATGATGGACCAATTGTCTGGTTTAATATAATCTTGGTTCATTTATTTTTAAGTTTTTAAGTTTAAAGGTTCAAGAATGAAACTTTAAAATCATACTGTGTTAATTGTTAATGTATTAAGGCATCAAGAAAAGCAAAATCAATATAAGTGAAGTCTTTAAAGTTATATTGTGCTTCATATAATATTGATGCTTCACCAATTCCGATGCTGATCATGTTGGCAATATTAGCAGCTTGAATACCTGCTACGGAATCTTCAAAGACAATTGCATTTTCATTTGTGGAATTTAGTAACCTTGCGGCTTGAAGAAATACTTCTGGATCGGGTTTTGCATTTGAAACATCATTTCCGTCAACGACTGCATCAAAATAATGCATGATTCCTGTTTTTTCTAATATTGGTCTTGCGTTTTTACTGGCAGAACCCAATGCAATAAGTTGACCATTGTCTTTTAAATATTTTAATACGGGTAATACACCTGGTAAAATCTCACTTTCATCAATAGTAACCAAATAGGATAGATAGTCTTCATTCTTTTCAATAAGCCATTTGTTTTTGTCTTCTTGTGAAGCAGTTACGCCTCCAAGTTCTAATATAATGTCTAATGATCTAACCCGACTTACGCCTTTTAGTTCTTCATTATGTTCAGGTGTAAATTCTATTCCAAGTTCCTGTGCTAATTTTTGCCATGCTAAAAAATGATATTTTGCAGTGTCAACAATAACACCGTCAAGGTCGAATATGAATGCTTTTTTATTCATTTATTTCAATATTTGATTTGTCATTTATAGTTAGAGAAATAACTCCAGCTAAAATCATTGAACCACCGCCAATAAATAACGCATAGATTGGTTCACTATTAAAGAATTTAGAAACTAAAAATCCTAAAATAGAAGCCGCTACTAGTTGTGGTATTACAATAAAAAAATTAAATACACCCATATAATACCCCATTTTACTTGATGGAAGTGAACCGGAAAGCATTGCATAAGGAATAGATAGAATACTCGCCCATGCAATTCCTACACCTATCATTGGTAACCATTCCATTGTGAAAACGGTTGGTTCATTGATGAAATAGATAGAGATTAGTCCTAAGCCACCACAAGTTAATGCTATAAAGTGTGTAAACTTTCTACTAGTATATTTTGCTAATATGGGTAATAGAAATGCTGCTATTGCTGCAATAAGATTGTAGTTAGCAAACATTTCACCAACTTGGTTAGCACCTAAATTATATGCTTCAGATGTGGTGTCTGTAGTTTTGTAAATGTGTTGTGTTACGGCTAGGGTAGTATAAATCCACATAGAGAAAAGTGCAAACCATGAGAAGAATTGTACCCATGCTAATTGCTTCATCATTTTAGGCATAAACTGAAAATCGTTCATTATAGTTATGAAACCATTATCTGTTTTGTTGGATTTTTGCATTAAACCAGAAAATAAAAGTGCTAATCCGCCAAGACCAATTAATCCTAGAGATAAAACATATAAATCTTTTTTCAAATCATAATGATAAATGGAAAACGAAAATAAACCGCTTATTACTAAAAATAGTATTCCTTTTGCTAAATGTGAATTACCATTTTTGATAAACCATTCTGTAGAACGAGTTTCTTTTATATAAGTAGATTTTTTGTGTGCTTCGAAGGCTTCTAATTCTTCAGGAGAGTATTCTTTTGAAGTTAGGACAGTCCATAATACTGTTACAATGAAAGCTACACCACCTAAATAAAAAGAATACTTAACCGAATCGGGAATTATTCCTAGTGGTGCGGTGTTAGAAACTCCAAAATGCGTAAATATTAATGGAAGCTTTGATGCAAAATAGGCTCCAATTCCGATAAAAAAACTCTGCATAGCAAACCCTGATGTTCTTTGAGAATCGGGTAAATTATCGCCAACAAAAGCTCTGAAGGGTTCCATAGAAATATTAATTGAAGCATCCATTATCCACAACATACCTGCTGCAAACCAGAGAAAAGGTGAGTTTGGCATAATGAAAAGCGCAGCAGAAGCTAAAATTGCACCAATTAAAAAATAAGGTTTTCTTCGGCCTAATTTTGTCCAAGTTCTATCAGAAAGATATCCTATTATTGGTTGAACAATTAACCCAGTTAATGGAGCTGCTACCCAAAGAATAGGAATGTCGTCAATTTCTGCACCAAGTGTTTGAAAAATTCTGCTAACGTTAGAGTTTTGAAGAGCAAAACCCATTTGTATTCCTAGAAACCCGAAACTCATATTCCAGATTTGCCAGAAACTTAATTTACGCTTTTCCATTATCGTAATTTAATGATTTATAATACGATAAGCGATATTGTGCTTATCAAACTTATTTTAGTTTCGAAGTAAAGTATAAGTTTAATAATCAGCCGTAAAGATATAAAAGTTTTTGAATTTTAGTTTTTTTTCCATAAAAAAGTTAGGATAACTTTTTTATATTAGAAACTATCCTTTGCATTAAAAAGAAGTTTTTTTATAGTAAAAGAACAGTTTTAATAAGTTGGTTAAGGAATAAGTACCGAATAAATTATTCAATTGAAATAAAAAAAACAAGATTTTAAAAAATAGTTTTGCTTATTTTTTTTGATTTTATTACTTAGTTGATTCTCTTTCTACAAGTTCGGTTTCAATTACCTCTGTTCTATATTTTTCATCTTCTTCTTCCTCTGTTTCAAGGCGTTCGATTAGCATTTGTGCTGCTTTAGCACCCATTTTGATGCCGTTTTGACTTACAGTTGTAATACTTGGCGAGGAATATTTTGAAATAATCCCGTCTGTGAATCCTATGATTGAAATGTCGTCAGGAACTTTTAACCCTATTCGGTTTGCTTCTTTTATAACAGTGACTGCGAATAATTCGTTTACAGCAAAAACAGCATCTATACTATTCTGTGTTAGTAAGTCAGCAATTTTATGTTCAAAATTTTCGGTGTCTTCAATTTTGATGATTAATTTTTCATCAACAGTTATGTCGTTGTTTTTAAGGGTTTTAATATATCCCTCAGTTCTTAGTTTACCAACACTAACATAATCAACAGTTGTGAGTAGTGCTATTTTTTTAAAACCTTTGTCAATCAAATATTGGGTTGCGTTAAGAGCGGCTAATTCATCGTCAATGATTACTTTGTCGCAAAGAATTTCATTGGTAATACGATCAAACATTACGACTGGCATTCCTTGATTTATTACTTCAACAATATGGTGAAAGTCTTTCTTTTGTTGTGTTTCTTTGGAAAGCGACATTATAAAGCCATCAATGCTTCCGTTGGCAAGCATTTCCATGTTGATTACTTCTTTGTCAAATGATTCATCAGAAAGACAGACTAAAACATTGTAGCCTCTTTCGTTTGCTACTTGTTCAACGCCGCTAATAACTGTAGCAAAAAAGTGATGAATAATCTCAGGAATTATGATGCAAATTGTTTTTGTTTTTTTGTTTTTCAGACTTAGGGCAATATTATTAGGTTTGTAGTTGTATAGTTTTGCAAAAGCTTGCACTTTTTGTCGTGTGTCTTCGCTTATTTCAGTACTGTTTTTTAAAGATTTAGATACGGTTGAAATGGAGACATCTAATTCTTTTGCAATTTGTTTAAGGGTTACTTTTCTTCTCATGATTTATAATGAAATACAATATTGTCATTAAAGATATATTTTTTTTTGATTAACATCATTTTTAGCACTAAAAATGTGTGATTTTAAGAAAGTTTTCAACACGCAAACGTTTTCGGACATGTTTTAACAGGTGTTTAGAGGTCAAAGTGTTATTTTTTAGTTAAATTTATACTTCGAACGTAAAGTATAAGCTCAAAAACAAGTTTTTAACCTAAACAAAATGTATGAAAACAATTTACAAAAAGTTGTTATTTTTATTCCTTATTTTACCAATTAGTGCTGTTTTTTCTCAAACTTCATTAAGTGGTACAGTATTGGATGCATCGGTAAACCAACCTTTGCCAGGAGTAAATGTAATAGTTCAAGGTGCTAACAATAGTACCACCACAGATTTTGATGGAAAGTTCCAATTGAATGGATTAAAAAATGGCGATGTTATCGTTGTTTCCTATATTGGATATCAATCAGAATCGATTAAATTTTCTGGACAAAAAGAAATTAAAGTTCAGTTGAAAGAAGATTTAACCCAACTGCAGGAAGTTGTAGTTCAGGTTGGTTATGGTTCAGTAAAAAAGAAAGATGCAACGGGCTCAGTTTCTGTTGTTACTGACAAGGATTTTAACAAAGGTGCAATTCTGAGCGCAGACCAATTGTTGGTAGGAAAAGCGACAGGGATTAGAATTACCAATGATGGAGGAGCACCTGATTCTGCTCCAAATATTAGGATAAGAGGTATTTCATCTTTAAATGCAGAAGCTAGTCCGTTATTAGTAATTGATAATGTTCCTATTGATAATAGATTAGCAGCAGGTCAAGGAAACCCTTTGTCATTAATTAATCCAAACGATATTGAATCGTTCACTATACTTAAAGACGCTTCTGCTACGGCTATTTATGGTTCTCGTGCATCAAATGGTGTAATCATTATTACAACTAAAAAAGGAACTTCTGGTGTTCCAAAATACACTTATTCATCCACATTCTCTTTTGGTAAAGTAAACAACCTAATTGATGTTAGAGATGGTAATTCTTTTGCTCAGTTTATTACAGAAAAATATCCAGAGCATATTGCTAAATTGGGAATAGCAGACCCTAATAATCCTGGACAAAGAATCCTGTACAATACAGATTGGCAAAGTGAGATATTTAGAAATACGATAAGCCAAGACCATAACTTTAGTGCTAGAGCTTCTATTTTTAATGGTGTGCCTTTTAGAGCATCTGTTGGATTTAATAACACTCAAGGTGTGGTGATTACAAATGATTATAGGAGAGTTTCTGCTGGGGTTAAAGTAACGCCTACATTTTTTGATGGTCATTTAAAAGTAGATGTTAATGCAAAAGGATTTAGTTCTAGAAAAAATTCAGTGGACTCAGGTGGAGCGATTGGTGCTGCATTGAACATGGATCCAACAAAACCTGTTTATGGAAGTAGCCCTAACAATAGATTTGAAGGATATTATCAACAAGTTTCTGACCCAACAGATGGAAATTGGGATGGTTCATACAGAATACAAGGTCAATTAAATCCTGTAGCTCTATTAAAACAACGTGAGCGCCCTGAGAGTATTGATAAGTTTTTAGGAAACATTGAATTTGATTATAAAATGCATTTTTTACCTGAATTACGAGCAGTTGTTAATTTGGGGATTGAATCCTCAAAATCATATATAAGAGAGATTTATGCTGAAAATGCTTTGCAAACATATAAAATAGACGGAACAACTTCTGTGGCTCCAGATTCATATGTGTTTAATCCTGGGTTAAATTATAAAGAAAGACAGACCATAGATAACAAAACGTTTGATGCGTATCTTGTTTACACAAAAAAATTATCTGGTTTCATGAGTCGAGTTGAAATGCAAGGTGGACATAATTTCCAAAGTTTTGTGAATCAAGGTGTAAAAGATAATTATATTTATGACATTACCACTGGAGTTAGAGAATTGAATGTAAACCCGCAAAATCCAAATAACAGATATTTTGGAAAAATGACATTGGAATCTTATTTTGGTAGAGCTAATGTTGATTTTTTAGACAAATATTTGCTTACGATGACTTTGAGAGCTGATGCTTCATCTTTGTTTCCCTCAGATAGAAGATGGGGTTATTTCCCTGCAGCTGGTTTAGCATGGAAAATGAAAGAAGAAAGCTTCTTAAAAAATATTGAAAGCATTAATGATTTGAAATTAAGAGTTGGTTATGGTGTGACTGGAAATAGCGATATTAGAAGTCAAGGCTATTATCCTTACACAGCTTTGTTTTCTCCGGGGAATCAAAATGGACAATATTTACCAGGAGTGAATATTTATTCTGCAAATGCATTTAATCCTAATTTAACATGGGAAAAATCAGCAACAACCAATATAGGTATTGATTTTGATTTATTTAAAAACGGATTTTTGTCAGGAAGTGTAGATGCTTATATTAGAAAAACTACCGATTTGTTAGCAACAGTACAATTTCCTCCGGGACAATTTTTGACTAATCAATTTGTAAGTAATGCGGCGGCAATTACAAATAAAGGTATAGAGTTGAGTTTGACTGCTAAGTTATATTCAAGCGATGATATGAATTGGTCAGTAAGCGGAAATATGTCTTACAATAAAGGTAAGGTAGATGAAGTAAATGGAGCAACAAGAATTGCTGCTTCTGGAGGCGGTCTTCCAGGAATAGGTAGAACATTGTCGTACCATGCAATTGGAGAGCAACCTCAGTCTGCATGGGTGTTTGAGCAAGTATATGATAATGCTGGTCAGCCAATACCAAATGTTTTTGTTGATAGAAATGGAGATGGAAGTATTAATGACGATGATAAATATTATGTGGCTTTAGTTCCTAATTGGAATTTTGGATTCAGCACAACGTTTAACTACAAAAAATTTGATTTAAACGCAAGTTTTAGAGGTCAGTTGGGCGGAAATGTGTATAATTCTGTTAAATATCAATATGGATGGGAGCAAAAAGTAGTTCCGAATATATCACAAAACTTAAATAACAATTTAAACGGAAATCTTCCGTTTGTAACCATAGCAGAAAATTCTGTTGTATCTGATTATTTTTTAGAGGACGCAACCTTTTTGCGATGCGAGAGTCTTTCTATAGGATACATGTTTGATAAATTATTTAAATCTGCAACTTTACGTTTATATGTTGGTGCAAATAATTTGTTTTTAATTACTAAATATTCAGGACAAGATCCAGAAAACTTTAATGGTATTGATACAAACTTTTATCCGAGACCTAGAGTATTTAATACAGGAGTAACTATTGATTTTTAAAATTTAAACTATGAAAATAATTATTAAAAAAATAGCTGTTGCATTTCTTTTTGTGATGTTATTTAATTCATGTTCATCCGAACTTGACACAAAGCCTGTAGTAGAACAGTCATTTGAAAACTTGTTGCTACAAGATCCTAATGCAGCAAAAGGATTGTTGTCTAGAATGTATGCAACGTTTGCTTTGACAGGCTCAAACGGACCAGGTAGTTCAGATATTGTAACAAACGATGCGGGAGAAAGTGGGTTCTTAAGAGGAATTATTAACCTTCAAGATTTAACAACTGATAATGTTAAAAATCGTTGGGGTGATGATGGATTAGACCAATTGACTACAACATCAAATTGGACTCAAAACAATAAATTTTTTAGATATTTGTTTGATAGAGTATATTATACAGTACCACAAACAACAAATCTAATTATAGCGTTGCAAAACACAAATGTTTCGGAAAAGGCACAGTATATTAGTGAATTACGTTTTTTACGTTCATTGGCATATTATTATATGATTGACTGTTTTGGAAAAGGTGTTCTAGTTACAACAGAAAATTATGGAACAATTAGTCCATTGCCAGAAGCTTCAAGAACAGACTTATTTGATTATGTAGAGTCAGAATTACTTGCAATTGAAAATGATTTGCCATTTTCAAACGAATATGGTAGAGCAAATAAATCAGCATGTAGAATGTTGTTAGCAAAATTGTATTTAAATGCCGAAGTTTATACGGGAGTTTCAAGATATAATGATGCTTTAATTTATTCAAACAAAGTAATTACCGAAGGAGGATTTTCTTTGGCTCCTAATTATTTGCAAAATTTTACAGCTGATAATAATACTTCACCCGAAATTATTTTCCCTTTAATTGCAGACGCATTAACAAGTCAAAGTTATGGTAATACAACCTACCTGGTTAATGCAAGTATGAATGCTGACACTATGCCAATAAGTTTATTTGGAGCAACTGATGGTTGGGGAGGTAATAGAGCAACGAAAGCTTGGTATGGATTATTTGGAGATTTAGATACTTCAACTGATGCAAGGGCACAATTGTTTTGGAGAGCAGGTCACACATATGAGATGACTGACTATAAAACATGGACTAATGGGTATCCTTCAACAAAATTTAGAAACTCAATGTTTACAGGAACATCAAGTCCAACAAGTTTTTCTAGTACAGATTTTCCAATGTTTCGACTTGCAGATGCTTATTTAATATATGCAGAAAGTGTTTTAAGGGGTGCAACTTCTGGCTCTAGTTCTCAGGCATTATCGTATGTAAATGAACTTAGAGCTAGATCTAATGCTTCTTCAATATCTCAATCTCAATTAACACTTGATTTTATTTTAGATGAAAGAGGAAGAGAATTGAATATGGAAGGACAAAGAAGAACTGATTTGATTCGATTTGGAAAATTTACAGGAGGAGATTATTTATGGCCTTGGAAAGGAAACTCTTTAAACGGAGTATCAATTCCTGATACATATAAAGTATTTCCTCTGCCGTTAAGTGCTTTAGATTCAAATCCAAACTTAACACAAAACACAGGATATTAATAAAATCAAAATATTATGAAAAGTTTACTAAAAAATTTATCATTAACCGCAATTATGGCTTTTAGTCTATTTTCTTGTTCAAAGGATAGTGCTGACCCTATTGGTAGTGATAGTGCGAATATACAACTCTCTGCACCCACGGGAGGTTCATACGAACTTTTAGCTTCCAATGCAAATGACAACTTATTTACAATGACTTGGACTTCGGCCGATTATAATTTTCAGGCAGCTGTAAATTACAAATTAGAACTTGTAAAATCAACGAGTGATTTTGATAGCGGTAACGTTGGTTCTTATGATTTAGGTAATTTTAGTTCTTTTGCAGGTGAAAGCTTTGAGAAGACAGTTACAGTTAGAGAATTTAACACTTTAGTACTTGCTGCTAATGGGAGTATAGGTACTTCAGAGTCTTATAATATTAGAGTCGTTGGTAGTGTTGTAGGACAATTAGACACTTCAGATAATAATTTGGCTAAAGTATATTCACAAACTGTATCAATTAATGCTAAAGCTTTTGATACTTTTGATGAGTTTGAGAGAATATATGTCCCTGGAGGTTATCAATTTGCAAGCGGATATGGTAATGATTGGTCTCCAGATAGTCCAAAAATTGCAAAATTATTTTCTAAAGCTAATGATGGTAATTACGAAGGGTTTGTATGGATGAACGTTACAAGTCCTGAGTTTAAATTTACTCCAGGACCATCTTGGAATGGAGATAAAGGCGATTTGTCTGAAAATCCAAATTCATTTACAACTTTAGATTCTCCAGGAAAAAACATAAAACCAACCGAAGGTGCTGGAACTTATTTTTTTACAGTAAATTGGAATGCTAATACTTATACCATTGCGAAAAGACAGGTTGCGATAATTGGTGCTGCTACTCCTAATGGATGGGGTACGCCTACATATTTAAATTTTGTTACAGATGAAACATCACCTTACTATCAAATGTACACAGCTGATTTAACATTAGCTGCTGATGAATTCTTAATTCGTTTAAAAGATGATTGGTCTCAAAAAATGGGAACTTTGTCAGGCAATACAGAAAACACTACATTGGATTCTCAATACAAAATAAAAATAAATGGTGGGAATATGAAAGTTCCAACTGCAGGCAATTATAAAGTTGTTTTAGATATACGAAATTCAGCAAATTATAATCTGCGTCTGATTTCAAATTAATATAAATGAACGTTTCCCAACATTTCTTTGTTGGGAAACTTTTTTAAAAATAAAAGCATGAAAAAGGTTTTTTTACTAATACTATTTGTAGTTTCATTCGTAAATGGACAACAACAAACCATTACCCCAACAGTTACTCCTAATCCTTTTGAGAGAAATCAATCCATAACAATAACTATTCAAGGTAGTCAAATAAATGAATCCACATGGGGAGTTACAGGTAATGCTTTATACTTGTGGGCTTGGATGCAAGATGCAAATGGTAACGCATTAGGTGATTGTCCTTCAAATGGTACATGGGCAAATTCATCTGAAACGAATAGATTAACATACAATTCAGCTTCAGACATATATACAATTACTTTTGTGCCACAAACTTTCTTTAATAATACTGTATTTGGTAAAATGGGGTTTCTTGTAAAAGCAAAAGATGGAAGTGGTGATAAAAAAACAAATGATAACATCTTTAATGTTGGAGCTTTTCAGCTTACATTATCTTCTCCTTTGGAAAACAGTATAACAATTATATCATCAAATACTAATGCTAGTGTAGTTGCATCCAACACAGGTGGTAATGCTATTTATACTTTGAAATCTAATGGTGTAACTGTTAGTGGGCCAACTACAACATCATTTTTTACAGCTGGGCCATTGGTTAGTCAAAATACTATTTTTACTTTAGAGTGTACTCAAGGATCAACAACAATAACTAAAAAATTTACATATCTTTTTAACCCAGGCACTATTTCAACAGCACTTCCATCTGGAATGTTGGATGGAATAAATTACAATACAACTGATGCCACCAAAGCCACAATAGTATTAAATGCTCCTTACAAGGATTTTGTTTATGTTGCGGGAAGTTTTAATAATTGGACACCAACTTCTTCTTATGCTATGAAAAAAGACCCCATAACTGGAAAATTTTGGTTGGAGATTACAGGTTTAATTCCAGGAGAAGTTTATACTTATCAATATTGGGTTTGTGATCAAACAAATAGACCTGCTAACTCCCCAGCAGTTGTAAAAACAGCTGACCCATTCTCTACATTAGTTTTATCTCCTTATGATGATCCTGAAATTCAAGCATTAGGAGTATATCCAAATTTACCTCAATATCCATCAGGTCAAGAGCGTGAAGTAACAGTTTTGCAAACTGGCCCAAATGCTTGGTGGAATTATAATTGGAGTGCTGCAACAACTAATTTTGTTAAACCTAAAAAGAAAGACTTGGTTATTTATGAAGTTCTAGTAAGAGATTTTGATGCGAATAGGACTTATCAAGATTTAATTAATAAGATGGATTATTTTGTTAATTTAAAAATAAATACTATTCAATTAATGCCCGTTATGGAGTTTGAAGGTAATTTAAGTTGGGGTTATAATACAGTTTTCCATATGGCACCCGATAAAAGATATGGACCTCCAAATAAGTTGAAAGAGTTTATTGATCTTTGTCATCAAAATGGTATCGCTGTAATATTAGATGTTGCGCTAAATCATGTTTATGGTCGTTCTCCTTTAGAAAGAATGTGGATGCTAGATACGGATAATGATGGTTGGGCGAATAATACTGGATATAGAGTTTCTTCTGAAAATCCATACATCAATCAAGAAGCTATGCACTCATATAGTGTAGGTAGTGATTTAAATCACTTTAGAGAGCCTGATAATTTAACTAATACTTATTCTGTTAGAACAATTCAAACTTGGATACAAGATTATAAAATTGATGGTTTTAGATGGGACTTAACAAAAGGATTTACAAATTCGTGCCCACCAAATGTAACGGGAGGTCAAGAAGCTTGTACTAACGGTTATCAATCTGATAGAGTTGCAAAGTTAAAATGGTATGCAGATAAACAATGGGAATTTGATCCAAATTTCCTAATTATTTTTGAACATCTCGGAACTGGAGGGTCTTATAATGAAGAGTTAGAATGGGCAAATTATCTTAGATCTGGAAATAATAAAGGAATACTACAATGGCGTAAGATGACAGATCCTTATACTAATGTTTTAAAAGGCGGGTTCGGTGATATTACTGCTGTAGCAGATGTAACAAACAGGTTTGTTGGTTATGCAGAAAGTCATGATGAAGAAAGAGTAGTATATAAAGCATTTAATGAAACTGGACAAACACAAGGCAATTTAAACAAGATTCTAGAAAGACTTCCTGCAATGGGTGCAATTCACTTGCTAGTACCAGGACCAAAAATGATTTGGCATTTTGGAGAATTAGGTTGGGATAAATCTCTATGGACTTGTAATGGTGGTAATGTGTCGTATTCTAATCCAGATTGTAAACTAGACACTAAACCACAGCCTCAATGGACTGAAAATTGGCTTGAAAATTCTTCTAGATTAAATGTTTATAACAGTTGGGCTAAAATGATAGATCTCAAAAAAACTGAAGATGTTTTTGAAAATGGTGAATACTCTTGGAATTTAAATGTTCTTGGAAGTCCTAGGCTAGATATTTGGACAAGCAATACACCAACATCTTCTTTAAGTTATGTTTTTGTGAGAACAAATTTTTCTGATAGCGCATACACAACTCCGGGAGGTTTTCCATATGTTGGAACTTGGTATAATTTAATGGATAATTCCACAATAACAGTAACATCTACCACCCAAAACATTTCTATCGAACCAGGTGGATATAGAATATATGGTAATCAGCCATCGTCATTAAGTAATAATAATTTCGATTTTGTTTCAAATTTATCATTAACACCAAATCCTGCCAACAATTATTTTACTTTGAACGAAGAAATAGAAAAAGCAGAAATTTATTCGATAACCGGACAATTAGTGAAAACATTCCAAAATATAAACACGGTTGAATACCAATTCAATATTGAAGATTTGAAATCAGGAGTTTATTTAGTAAAAACTTTTGATGCAAATGCTCAAACAAAAACAATTAAATTAATTAAACGATAAGGTTAGAGTTAGTATTTAATTTGAACAAGCTGCGTAGTTTTTACGTGGCTTGTTTGCTTTTATAAGATCTTTGAAATTGATTGAATAAGAATAGTATATTTGCAAAATATTATGGAAAAGAAAAAAAAGCATTTACTCGTTAGAATCCTTAAAGGTACTGGAATTACAATTGCGTTGCTTTTGTTGTTGATGTTTTTATTGCCAATACTTTTTCCTGGTAAAATTGCTCAAGAAGTAAAATCGTTTGCCAATGATAAATTGGATGGTGAATTGAATTTTAAGGAAGCAAAATTGTCTTTCTTCGAACATTTTCCGTCATTAACTCTTACGCTTACGGATTTCTCTTTGAAAGGTTCTAAGCCTTTTAAAAAGGAAAACCTAATTTCTGCAAAAGATGTTTCATTTGGTATTAACTTAAAGTCATTGTTGTTTGATAAAAAAGTTACTATCGATAAAATCTTTGTTTATGATGCGAAAGTTAATGTATTAGTAAATGAAAAAGGAGAAGCCAATTATAACGTTTATATTTCAGATACTAAAACAGTTGATGCCGATACTTCTACAACTTCATTACGTTTAGAAAAAATAGCTATTAAAAATACCCATTTGGTTTATAATGATAAATCTACAAAAGTTTTTATTGACGCCAAAGGTTTTAATTATGTTGGAAAAGGCGATTTGAATGAATCGATTTTTGATTTGTATACCGAAGCCAAAATTGACTCTTTTGATTTTACATACGATGGTGAGCAATATTTAAAGAATAAGAAAGTTAATGCCGATTTAATTACGCAAATCAATACTAATTCCTTAGCATTCATATTTCAGCAAAATAATTTAAAAATTAACCAACTTCCTGTTGAGTTTAAAGGAAAATTCAATTTCTTGAATAATGGATATGAAATGGATTTTGCTATCAAATCTGAAGACAGTTATTTGAATGACTTTTTTACGGCATTACCACCACAATATGTAACGTGGTTGGATAAAACGAAAGTAAAAGGAAATACAGATTTGGCTTTGACTTTAAAAGGAAAATATATTGTTTCTGAGAACTTAAAACCCGATTTAGCGTTTAACATGAAAATACGTGATGGGTTTATTAATCATAATGAGGCACCAATTCCAGTTTCCAATATATATTTGAATTTTGATACTAAATTGCCTCAACTTGATACTGAAAAGCTACAAGTAAATATAGATTCTATTTTCTTTAATCTCAATAAAGATTATGTAAAAGCTGTCATAAAATCAGAAGGTTTATCAACTCCAAATATTGATGCACGAATTGAATCAAAAGTAAATTTGGCGCAATTGAATAGTGCTTTTGGGTTTGGTACTATGGATTTGAAAGGAAATTTGAATACCACTATTCGTTCCAAAGGCATTTATGATAAAAAACAAAACAAAATACCAGTAACCCAAGGAACATTTGTTTTAAAAAACGGCTATATCAAAACTGATTATTATCCAAATCCGATAAAAAACATCAATGTATCCGCAACTATTCTTGATAAATTAGGCAACCTTGACGACTTGAAAATAAACATTACACCAGCAAGTTTTGAATTTGAAGGAAAACCGATTTATGTGAATGCAAAACTAGAGAATTTCAATAATTTAGTTTATGATATAAAAGCAAAAGGCGAATTGAATATTGGAAAAATTTATAAAGTTTTCTCCCAAAAAGGATTGGATTTAGAAGGAATTGTTAATGCTAATGTAGTTTTTAAAGGAACTCAAAACGATGCTGTTTCAGGAAATTATTCCAAACTTCAAAACAGTGGAACAGTACGTTTGCAAAATATAAAAACCACAACCGAATACTTGCCAAAACCTTTCATTATTCGTGAAGGATTGTTCAAATTCCATCAAGACAAAATGAATTTTGATGATTTCAAAGCTACCTATGGCGAATCTGATTTTGCTATGAATGGTGCGTTACAAAATGTGATTGAATTCGTTTTAACCGACAAAGCCATTTTAAAAGGACAATTTAATTTCAGTTCCAATTATATCAATGTGGACGAATTTATGATGAAATCAGAGGTTGTAAACACAAATGTTGATACTATAAAAAAAGAAACTGGCGTTATCATTATTCCGTCTAATTTTGATTTACAACTAAAAGCTAAAGCAGCTAAGATTAACTTTGATGGATTAGCGATAAATAATTTGAATGGTGGTTTAAATATCAATAATGGGCGATTGGAGTTGAAAAAAGCAGCCGTTGAAATCATTGATTGCAAAGTACAATTGGATGCAGTTTATGGCAATCAATCGGATGAAAAAGCATTTTTTGACATGAAAGTAAATGCAAAAGACTTTGATGTAAAACGCGCTTACAACGAAATAAAAATGTTCCGTGAAATTGTAACTGCTGCCGAAAGTGCCGAAGGAATTGTTTCTTTAGATTACAAATTAGCGGGTATTCTTGATGGAAATATGATGCCCATTTATCCTTCGTTGAGAGGAAACGGAGTTTTATCGGTGAGTAAAGTAAAAATGAAAGGTTTTAAATTGATGAATGTAGTGAGCAGAAAAACTGGAAAAGAATCGATTGCAAATCCCGATTTGAGTAAAGTAGATATTAAAACTTCAATTAAAAATAACATCATCACCATTGACCGATTTAAGTTTAAAGTGGCTGGATTTAGACCAAGAATAGAAGGAACAACCAGTTTTGACGGAAGATTGAATATCAAAATGCGATTGGGATTGCCACCATTAGGAATTATTGGAATACCATTAAAAATAACAGGCACACAAGACGAACCAAAAGTAAAATTGGGTAAACAAACCGAAGATTTACAAGAAACGGAATACGAAGGTGAAGTGCCTGCGCCGTTGTTGTCTGAAGAAATTCCTCAAAACTAAAATTATCTTGTTTTATTGCTTCAAATGTTACGATAAAATTGTTTAACGTTACTTCTTGTTGAACTTATTTATATATTTGTTATTCCTATTGTTGAAAATTTTACCATAGGTTACTAATTTTTTTATTAAATGAAACAAATTGATTTTTTAAATACCCCAAGAATAGATCAAGTTGGTATTGAAGACCGAATCGCAAGGATAACGTCGCGTAGTATCAAGAAAGAATCCAAAATGCAAGGTTTGTATATGGCATTGAACATGATTGATTTAACGACTTTAGAAGGTGCAGATACAGAAGAAAAAGTGAAACAATTGTGTTTTAAAGCGCATCATTTGCATGATGAAATACCAGGTTTACCTTCAACTGCAGCCGTTTGTGTATATCCAAATTTTGTAAAAACAGCAGTTAACGAACTAAAAGGAACGAATGTAAAAGTAGCTGCTGTGGCTACTGCTTTTCCAAGCGGACAATCGAGTGCTGAAATCAAGCTTTTAGATACAAAAATAGCGGTAGATAATGGCGCACACGAAGTAGATATGGTCATCAGCCGTGGCAAATTTCATAGCGGAGATTATAATTTTGTATTTGACGAAATTGCTATGATTAAAGAAGCATGTGGCAAAAATGTACGTTTGAAAGTGATTTTGGAAACAGGTGAATTAGGAACGTTAGACCGAGTTCGATTGGCAAGTGATATTGCTATGCACGCTGGAGCCGATTTTATTAAAACTTCAACGGGAAAAATCAAACCAGCGGCAACATTACCTGTAACTTTAGTGATGCTCGAAGCCATTCGCGATTATTATTACAACACTGGAATTATGATTGGAATGAAACCTGCAGGTGGCATTTCAACTTCAAAATTGGCATTACAATATTTATTGATGGTCAAAGAAACGCTCGGTGGAAAGTGGTTGAACAACGAATATTTCAGATTTGGAGCGAGTAGTTTGGCTAATGATGTTTTACTTCAAATAGCAAAACAAAAAAGTGGTATTTATCAATCCAATGATTATTTCTCTAAAGCATAATTCAAATGAAGAAAAAACATACTATAGATTTTAGTTCAACCTGGGATTTAGCTCCAGCTCCAGAAAGCACATCGCATTTTAAATTGAAAGAACAATACGATTTGTTCATCAACGGACAATTTGTAGCACCAAAATCGGGCAAGTACTTTGAAACGATTAATCCAGCAAACGAAAAAGTTTTGGCAAAAGTAGCTGAAGCCAATGAAGAAGATGTTGATTTAGCAGTAAAAGCAGCTCGAAAAGCATACACAAACGTTTGGTCAAAATTATCAGGTAAAGAACGTGGAAAATACATTTACAGAATTGCTCGAATTATTCAAGAAAGAGCTCGAGAATTTGCCGTAGTAGAAACCTTAAACGGTGGAAAAGCCATCAGAGAATCTCGCGATATTGATATTCCATTGGCAGCAGCACATTTTTTCTATTATGCTGGTTGGGCAGATAAATTAGACTACGCTTTTCCGAATAGAAAACCTAAAGCTCTTGGTGTTGCAGGACAAATTATTCCTTGGAATTTCCCATTACTAATGGCAGCTTGGAAAATTGCTCCTGCGTTAGCTGCAGGAAATACGGTTGTTATTAAATCGTCAGAAACGACACCTTTAACATTATATTTATTAGCAGAAGTAATTCAAGAAGCAGGTTTACCCGTAGGAGTTGTAAATATAGTTTCTGGCGCAGGTGTTACAGGTTCACACATCGTAAATCATCCCGATGTCAATAAAATTGCATTCACAGGTTCCACAGCAGTTGGAAAAATAATCATGAAAGCGATAGCTGGTACACCAAAAAAATCAACGATGGAATTGGGTGGAAAAGCTGCCAATATTATTTTTGAAGATGCGGCTTTAGACCAAGCTGTAGAGGGAATTGTAAACGGAATTTATTTCAATCAAGGACATGTGTGTTGTGCGGGTTCACGTTTGTATGTGCAAGAATCAGTTTTTGATGTTGTAGTTCAAAAATTAAAAGATAGAATGCAATCGTTGCGCGTAGGCGATCCATTAGATAAAAACACCGATATTGGAGCAATAAATTCTAAAAAACAATTAGATACCATCAATAAATATTTAAAAATTGGAGTAGAAGAAGGTGCAGAAATGTACCAACCCACTTGCGATTTACCAGAAAAAGGATATTGGTGTCGACCAACGTTGTTTACCAAAGTAAGTCAATCCAACAGAATTTCTCAAGAAGAAATTTTCGGACCAGTTTTAGCGATTCAAACCTTTAGAACCGTTGATGAAGTCATCGAAAAAGCTAATAACACGCCTTATGGATTGTCTGCTGGGGTTTGGACAGATAAAGGTTCAAAAATATTCAACATGACGTCACAAATGCGCGCTGGTGTAGTTTGGGCAAATACATTCAATAAGTTTGATCCTGCTTCACCTTTTGGTGGTTATAAAGAAAGCGGTTTCGGAAGAGAAGGTGGACTTCACGGATTGGAACCTTATTTAAAATTTGATTAATACTGGAAATTATGTCACGACTAGAAGTTTTAAAAACATACAAAATATACATCGGAGGAAGTTTTCCAAGAACCGAATCTGGAAGATATTATCCATTAAAGTTGAACAAGAAAACTATTGCAAATATGTGTTTATCGTCAGTGAAAGATTTTAGAAATGCGGTGGTTGCAGCTCGAAATGCTCAAGGTTCTTGGTCTCACAAAACGGCTTACAATCGTTCGCAAATATTATACCGTATTGCAGAAGTTTTAGAAGGAAGAAAAACACAATTCATTGCAGAATTAGAATTGCAAGGGGTTTCTAAGAAAAATGCAGAAATTGAGGTTGATTTAAGTATCGATAGATTAATTTATTACGCCGGTTGGTGTGATAAATATGTGCAAATGTATAGTAGTGTGAATCCGGTTTCGGGAAGTTTCTTTAACTTTTCTGTGCCAGAACCTGTTGGTGTTGTGGCTGTTTTTGCACCTCAAAAAAGCGGATTATTAGGGCTGGTTACTCAAATAGCCACCATTATTTCAGGTGGAAATACTTGTGTAGTGTTAGCTTCCGAACCATTAGCGTTGTGTGCAGTTACATTTGCAGAAGTATTGGCTACTTCAGATGTTTCTGGTGGAGTAGTTAATATTCTTACTGGGAATCAAGAGGAGTTATTGTCTGTTTTTGCTTCTCATAAAGATGTAAATTCTATTCTGTATTGTGGAGATGATGCCGAGAAGATTAGAAAAATTCAAGATTTAGCTATTGAAAATTTAAAAAGAGTAGTCATTAGAGAAGATTCAAATTATTTTGAGGACAAACATGAATCGCCTTATTTGATTTTTGATTTCCAAGAAACGAAAACCACTTGGCATCCTATTGAAGTTATTGCTGGCGCTGGTGCTGGATATTAACTGTTTTATAGTTTAATTAACGTAAATGGTTTACTTAATAATTAACTTTGCCTCTATGAAGTTATTCCACTTATTTTGCATAGTTGTTTTAGGCATTTTTCTTTTGTCTTCAATTTCTTATGCTTGTGGAAATGTAGCTAGTGCAAAGACCGTGAAAACGGAAAACATTTCCAAAGAACCTCAAAATTCTTGTTGCAAAATTACTACTAAAACCAAGAAAGCAAAATCATGTTGTGATGAACAACAATCAGATAGCAAGAATAAACCTTGTGAGGGTAAATGTGGTCATTCAAAATGTTCTACAACTTCTTCATCAAGCAGTATGACATTTTCGAGCATCTATCAATTTGAAAGTAAATTAATTGATTTGTATTCAAAAGAAACAAATTTCACATTTATTAATTATAACCTATCTTCAGGTTATGTTTCCTTGTGGCTTATCCCTAAAATAAGCTAAATTATAATTTTTGCTAGCCATAATTATGGCTTTTTCTCAGCGACTATATGTTGTTGAAACTCGTTTAAACTTTTAAAAAATAACAGAAACGATTCGTTTCAAAAAAATCTCTTACAATGAAAAACTCATTAAAATATTTAATGATAGCATTTGTTATGGTATCATTTATTTCATGCAATGCACAAATAAAAAATGCTAAAACCGAACAAATAAAAATTTATGGCAATTGTGGTATGTGCAAAAAAACAATTGAAAAAGCTGGAAATAATAAAAAAGTATCACAGGTTGATTGGGATAAAGACACTAAAATGGCAACAATAACTTATGATGCTAAAGCAACTAACAAAGACGAAATCTTAAAGAGAATTGCATTAGCAGGTTATGACAGTGATTCTTTTTTAGCTCCAAATGATGTTTATGAAAATCTTCCTGGTTGTTGTCAATACGATAGAGTTGCAAAAACTCCAATAAAAGAAGAAATGAAATCGGAAATGAAAATGGAAGCAAATCATTCTGATATGACTTTAACAGAAATGCAAAAAGCAAATCAATTGGATGCAGTTTATGAAAATTATTTTGCAATTAAAGATGCATTAGTAAAAACAGATGGAAATGCTGCTTCTGCAAAGGCAAATGAATTACTGATTTCAATTAATACATTAAAAATGAGCGAATTAAAAATAGATGCTCACACGGTATGGATGAAAGTAATGAATGATTTAAAAGCTGATGCAACTTTAATTTATAATAGTACTGACGCGAAAAAGCAAAGAGCTTCATTTGATACACTTTCAGAAAACATATATCAATTAATTAAAGTTTCAAAAACTGAAACACCAGTTTATTACCAACATTGTCCAATGGCAAATGATGGAAAAGGAGCGAACTGGTTGAGCAAAGAAAATACTATTAAAAATCCATATTATGGCTCAATGATGTTATCTTGTGGTAAAGTAGTTGAAACTATAAGATAAATGAAACTTTATATTAAAAACATGGTTTGTAATCGCTGCAAGATGGTGGTGAAGTCTGAGTTGGAAAAACTCGGACTTCAACTTCTTTCAGTTGAATTAGGAGAAGTTGAAATACTTACAACAATTTCGGAAGAACAAATAATGAGAATATCTAAAAAACTTGAAACATTTGGTTTTGAAATATTGAATGATTCAAATAGCAAAATCATTGAAAAAATTAAAACCATATTAATTGATTTAGTTCAAAATAAGAATAATGATATTAATATCACTTTGTCTGACTATTTGATACAAAATCTTTATCAAGATTATAGCAAGTTAAGTAACCTATTTTCTTATGTAGAAGGAATTAGTATCGAAAAATATTTTATCAATTTAAAAATTGAAAAAGTAAAGGAACTAATTGTATATGATGAGTTATCACTTTCTGAAATTGCTGATTTTTTGAATTATAGTAGTGTATCGCATTTAAGTAATCAGTTTAAAAAAGTAACAGGATTTTCACCTAGTTATTTCAAGAAAATTAAAGAAAGTAAAAGAAAAGAACTAGACCAATTATAAATTTTGCAAATCCTATACATAATTATGCAACCTTTTAGAGTAAGATTACTCGAACTTTGTAAAAAGAAATTTAATCATGAAACACACTTACCATATTGAAGGAATGACTTGCTCAGGTTGTGAAGCCAAAGTAAAAAATGAGTTGTCTAATGTTGAAAATGTTACAGAAGCTGAAGTTTCGAAAGAAAACAAAAGAGCTATAATAACCATGACAAAACATGTAGAACTTGATGTTTTACAAAATGCTTTAGGAGGAAAAGACAGCAAATACCAAATTTCGTTGCCTGATTCTCAATCACAAATCACACCAAAAACCAATTGTTGTTCAACAGATAAAAAAGAACACAAATCACACGAACACAAACATATCAGTCAACCCGGAAAATACTATTGTCCGATGCATTGCGAAGGCGACAAAGTATATGACAAAGCTGGTGATTGTCCTGTTTGCGGAATGGATTTAGTAAAAGAACCAACGCAAAATGTTGCTGTTCAATATACTTGCCCAATGCATCCTGAAATAATTCAAGATAAACCGGGAAGTTGTCCTATTTGTAGAATGAATTTGGTGCCAATGGAACCAACCGATTCCGAAGAAGACAAAACCTATCAAAAATTGTGGCACAAAATGAAAATTGCGATGCTTTTTAGTATTCCTGTTTTTATTATTTCCATGTCCGAAATGATTCCAAATAATCCGTTATTTAAATTAATGGATTTAGAAAAATGGAATTGGGTGCAATTTCTCTTAACTATTCCTGTTGTGTTTTACGCTTGTTGGATGTTTTTTGTAAGAGCTTGGAAATCGATTGTAAATTGGAATTTAAACATGTTTACCTTAATTGGAATTGGAACTGGAGTTGCTTTTATCTTCAGTATTGTTGCTATGTTGTTTCCAAATGTATTTCCGGACCAATTCAAAACTTCGGAAGGTACTGTTCATTTGTATTTTGAAGCAACAGCAGTTGTTTTAACATTGGTTTTATTAGGACAATTACTCGAAGCAAAAGCACACAGCAGAACAAGTGGAGCAATCAAAGAATTATTGAAATTAGCACCAACTGAAGCTACTTTAGTAATTAATGGTGAAGAAAAAGTAATTTCCATTCATGATATTAATAAAGGTGATATTATTCGAGTAAAACCAGGTGAGAAAATTCCGGTTGATGGTAAAATTACCGAAGGAAACTCTACTATTGACGAATCGATGATTACTGGAGAACCAATTCCTGTTGATAAAAAAGTAGAGGATAATGTAAGTTCTGGAACAATAAACGGAACCAAATCATTTTTGATGGTTGCCGAAAAAGTGGGTGCAGAAACGTCAGACTGTGAAAAAACTTTCTCTTCACAGTAAACAAATATACTAAAATAGTTGTACGAAAAAACAGTTTTCTGTATT
>JAIUNZ010000005.1 GCA_020161455.1 Bacteroidota bacterium | reverse complement strand
GAGATAAAAAAATACATCGTGTGGAAAGTAATATATTCAGGAACAGTAAAAGATGTTGAATATACAAGTTATCAAAAATTATAATAGAAAAATAATTTAAATTACCATATGTCCAATACAGTAACGCATATTGACAATAATGCTATATTTCAGTAATTAATTTTTACTATCATAGTTATATAGACTTATTTGCTCTGGTTTTAAAATTATCTCAAAATCAGGATATAACAAACAAAAAAGCACACTGCTATTCCAACCTCAAAAGAATAGCAGTTTTTCTTTAACACATTTTTTAAAAACCCTTTAGAAGCTAATTTGTAGCCTTTAGAAATTCATTTATAGCCTTTAGCAGGTCATTTGTAACCTTTAGAAGCTAATTTGTAGCCTTTAGAAATTCATTTATAGACTTTAGAAACTAATCTGTAGCCTTTAGAAACTCATTTGTAGGCTTTAGAAATTCATTTTTAGCCTTTAGAAACTAATCTGTAACCTTTAGCAACTCATTTGTAGCCTTTAGCAGTTTAATTTCACCCAAAAACCATTTTTATAAAATCATTATCAAAAAACAATAATAATTCCTTTTTTTACTATTGCTTTTTATATTTTTGCACCACTATGGCAAAACAAGAAGATATATTTAAAAACGTAGTTTCGCACGCAAAAGAATACGGATTTATTTTTCCGTCAAGCGAAATATACGATGGTTTAAGTGCAGTCTATGATTATGCACAAAACGGTGTAGAACTAAAGAAAAACATCCGCGAATACTGGTGGAAAGCAATGGTGCAAATGCACGAAAACATCGTTGGACTAGACGCAGCAATCCTAATGCACCCAACCACTTGGAAAGCATCTGGGCACGTAGATGCTTTCAACGATCCATTAATCGACAACAAAGATTCCAAAAAAAGATATAGAGCCGACGTTTTAATTGAGGATTATGCCGAAAAATTAAACCTAAAAGCCAAAAAAGAAATCGAAAAAGCAAAAGTCCGTTTTGGAGAGGCTTTCAACGAACAAGAATTCATCACAACCAACCCAAGAGTTGTAGAATATTTGGCAAAAGAAAGACAAATTCTAGAACGTATGGGTAAATCACTAGGCGACGGAAATCTAGAAGACGTAAAAGCACTAATCGAAGAACTAGAAATCGCTTGCCCAGATTCAGGTTCACGAAATTGGACAGACGTGAAGCAATTCAACCTAATGTTCGGAACAAAACTAGGCGCATCTGCCGAATCGGCAATGGATTTATATTTACGCCCAGAAACCGCACAAGGTATTTTTGTCAATTTTCTAAATGTACAAAAAACCGGAAGAATGAAAATTCCTTTCGGAATTGCACAAACCGGAAAAGCATTCCGTAACGAAATCGTAGCACGCCAATTCATTTTCCGCATGCGCGAATTCGAACAAATGGAAATGCAATTCTTTGTAAAACCAGGCGAAGAAATGAAATGGTACGAATACTGGAAAGAAACTAGACTAAACTGGCACCTATCATTAGGTTTAGGAAAAGAAAACTACCGTTTCCACGACCACGAAAAACTAGCACATTACGCTAACGCAGCTGCAGATATCGAATTCAACTTCCCATTCGGTTTCAAAGAACTAGAAGGAATCCATTCGAGAACTGATTTCGATTTAAAAGCACACGAACAATTCTCGGGTAAAAAACTACAATACTTTGACAACGAAACCAATTCTAACTATGTTCCTTATGTCGTAGAAACTTCAGTTGGCTTAGACAGAATGTTTTTGGCAGTTTTTGCAACAGCTTTACAAGAAGAAACATTAGAAGATGGAAGCACAAGAACAGTTTTGCGTTTACCATCGGTTTTAGCACCAACAAAAGCAGCCGTTTTACCATTAGTGAAAAAAGACGGCTTACCAGAAGTTGCAAAAAATATCATCGAAGACTTAAAATGGGACTTCAATGTAACCTACGACGAAAAAGACGCCGTTGGAAGAAGATACCGCCGTCAAGATGCGTTAGGAACACCATTTTGTATTACTGTTGACCATCAAACTTTGGAAGATGAAACGGTAACGATTCGTCATAGAGATTCGATGCAACAAGACCGAGTAAAAATTAGCGAATTGAGAAACATTATTGCCAGCGAAGTCGATATACGAAACTGGTTGATGAAAATGTAAATATTTGAAAAATAACATATTCAAAACTTCCTTTTTTAAGGAAGTTTTTTTGTTATAATAACCAAAAAATAACCAAAATTTAATTGTTAATAAATTATTAAATAACTTCAACGTTTATTTGGGTTAATCATCGTTTTTATTTTCTAGAATTGTATCAATAAAGCATCTTTACGACTGATTTGAAAAAATCAAAGCAGATTTCCCCAAAATCTACCCAACAAAACCGATTAATGTTTTCTAAAATAATTTGGAAAAACGTTAATGAAGCACAGTTACATAATTGTTGATGATAATCACGAAAGCATCTTGAATACGCAAGCTACAGCTATGCGTTTTCAAAATTTGGCTTATATGGGTTATGCTACCAATTATGAAGCAGCATTAAATTTAATTTTAGAACATCAGCCAAGTTTAATCTTCTTAGAAATTAATCCTCTAAAAAAAGAAAGCAATCTTTCGTTGAACTTAATCAATGAATTGTATCGCTATTTGACCATTGTCCCAAAAATTATTGTGACTTCCAAAGACCAAAGTTTGGTTTTTAGAGCAATGGAATATGGTGTAGCGGATTATTTGATGAAACCATTAGAATTAAACGCATTTAGAAAAGCTATTTTTAAATTCGACAAATTGGTTTCACAAAATACCGTTTCCAATTCTGTTGTAGAGCAACAAACCGTACCGCAACAAGCACTAACTTTTTCCGATTTTTTACGACAAGAACCCATTCAAAAACCCGTTGAAAAACCAATTGTTGAAGAAGTAGAAGTCAAAAAAGAAGAACCTATTGATGCTGCTGAAATTATAGTTGATGCAGCAGTTTTTGAAACTGGAATTATTGAAAGTGAAGCAAACGGTGCAAATGAAAGTGTAGTTGAAGATGTTATTGAGGATAAAGTTACAGACGAAGAGACAAACACTCCAGAAAAGGAAGAAGAAACTTTAGAGGAAACCAAAGATTCCATCGAAAATGAAGCTTCTGAAGAAAGCAACGATGAAGCTTTAGAAATAGCAACTTCAGAAGAAGAAACAGAAATTGCAAACGAAGTTTTAACCCAAGAAGAAAACTCAACAAAAGAAACCATTGAAGAATCGGAAACTATAGAAACCGAAACTCCAGAAGAGCCTATTTCTCAAGAAGAAGTTGTAGAAAACACAAAACCGCTTGAAGCTAAAACCATAGAAGACGCTGTTTCAGATGACGAAAACAACGATGATGAGGCTATAACAACACTTCCAGGTCAAAAAGTTATCGTTGCCCAAGAAGATCCGTTAATAATATGTGTCAAATCGTATGGCGATTATCGTTATATCGATTCAAGAGATATTATTTATTTTGAAGCCGATAATAATTCTGTAGATATTCATTTAAAAGACGGTGAAATGGTAACAGCTTTCAAAACATTAAAAGCTTTTGAATCAGTATTACCACCAACACAGTTTTTACGCATTCATAATAGTTATATCTTAAACGTAAGTCAAGTTGCCCGAATCCATACAGGCAATAATGTTTGCTACATTAAAAACTCTACCATCAAACTTCCATTCTCAAAATCGTATAAAGAGAATGTAGAATTGATTATTCATCGTATTGCTTCTGGTAATTATTTGGAGATTTAGTGAATATTTGATAGCTTCACAAAAAATTACTTTATGATTGTAGAGGTTTTAATGATTGATGATCATCCAACAATTATTGAAGGATATAAAGCTATACTCGTTTTTGGAATCAAAGATTATCAATTGGAAGTTGCAGAAGCTTTTACTGGACAAGCTGCTTTTGAAATTATTACTACTACACAAAAAAGATTTGATGTTGCTTTAATCGATCTAACAATACCTTCTTATTTAGAAAAAAATATTGCTTCGGGTGAAGATTTAATTCCATTGATTAAAAAACACCATCCTTCTTGCAAAATAATTATCCTTACTTCTCATTCGGAATCCATTATTTTACAAAGAATTACGAAAGAATATCATCCTGAAGGTATTTTCGTGAAAAGTGATTTTCAAGCCAAAGAATTGATTAGTGGTTTTGATGCCATTGTAAAAGGGAAAACATATTTTACTCAAACAATAGTATCATTTCAAAAAACTTGGAATGAAAAGTCTAATTTAGAATTTGACACTTACAATCAACAAATCCTAGCACTTCTTAATCAAGGCGTAAAAACCAAAAGTTTACCCGATTTATTACATCTTTCTCAAAGTGCGGTTGACAAAAGAAAAGCTGTAATTAAAACAATACTTGGCATAGATAAAGGCAATGACGAAGACATCCTAAAAGCTGCAAGAAAAAAAGGATTGATTTAAGGTATTATTAATATAATGACAGTAACCTTAAAATTACAACTACAAGAGTTATAAACTTTGGCGTTTCATTTACTATTACTGATGATAGTTTTAGCACTATTGATTGAAACATAATAAATGTTGCTGTTATAACTTAAAATAATGTCATTCATTTTATAATTATTTATGTAAAAAACATAAATGTTGATGGCTGTTTTGAAAACGATCTAAACTAGACTAGTTATATTAGTAAACGTTAGAATTTAGGTTTTAATTGTCAGACTGAGTGCAGTCGAAGTTATTTATATCCTTCGATTGTGCTCAGGGTTACAGTATAATTATTACAATAAAAACTTCAAAACTCAAAGGATATTGTTTTTAATGTAAAAACAACTTTTTTTCACTTTTCTGAAAATGTACAGAAAAACTGTACCTGAGTTTGAAATCACTTCTGTAATTTTACAATAACAAAATAAACCAACAGTAATTAATCAATAAGAAGCGGTAAAAAAATGGCTGACCACCAACTAAGTGACACGAAACAAAAAATGCTTTTCTAATTTTTTGTTGGAAGAATAAAATAGAAATTCCTTGTTTATTTTAGAGGTTTGTTATTAAACAAGGAATACGACTAAACCAACCAAAAAAAGCTGCCCAACCTTTTATATGTTTTCGAGAACATAAAGTTGGACAGCAATAATTCTTATTTATTTACAAATATATGAAAAAATTAATTTTAAGTCTTATTACTTTGTTAGTGTTTAGCAATGTGTGTTTTAGTCAAAACAGTATGAAACCTGAATCTATTGGGGAACCAAAAATTTTTGTGGAAAACAATTCTTTTAAATCTGAACCGTTTGAAACAAGTTCAAGAATGTTTAGCTTTTATATTACAGTTGAGTCAGATTTTGTTGAATCAATTGGCTCAGGTTGTTGGACTGTTAATGTTAGAGTTTATTTTAATACTGAGGATGGTAAAGTTTTAATGGCTAATCAGAATGTAAATGTTGGTAGTGGATGCCCTCAAAATAGAATGTCAATTGAAACTGCAACAAATTGCCCTACTACAGAATTTAAAGGAGACATTATTCTTGAAGGCAAGGATTCATACAAATATTGCTTAATTGAACTACTAAAAGACGATGCTATTTATAATGTTTATGAAAGAATGAAAAAAGAATTCATTAAAAGATATGAGCAAAAATAATTGTTAAATAGGCAAGAGTAATTTCATTCTCTTTATAGTATCATATCTAGACACCAATTAATATTTTTAATAAGTTATGGTGTTTATAATAAAATGAAAAGTGGATGAAATTAATTTAAAGAATATATAAATCTTTATGGAAAAATTAATTTTGCTATAGTCTTTATTGTTTTTGCAAATTTACAATTTATATTAATTAATTATGTCTTCCAACGTATGAAAAAAATAAAATTATTAATTATTTTATTATCATTTGTCCAATATTCCTTCGCCCAATCTGATCTTGATAAAGTACTTAAAGGTGGCGAGTTGTTGCTTGGTGGTATTAGTATTTTTAAAGTTGCCAAAAGCGACGGGAAAAAAGACAGTAAACTTATAGAAAGCGTTTGTATAAAAAACAAACGCACCGATAGGATTACGTTTAGGATTGTAGGCAAAAACGAGGAAGGAGACGAGGTTAAAAAAGAACTCGTTGTTCCTAAAGACGGAAAAGAATGTGTTTTTGAATTACCAAAAGGCATTTATACTTACGAAATTGTACTCGCCAACAAAGAGATTCTAAAAAAAGGCGAATACAAGTTTGAAGAAGAGGTAATCATCACGGTACGCGATGAATAATCGTGGTAGATGATTTAAAATAATAGAAATTTACTAAATTGGGTTCCGGCTTCGGCTGGAGCTCAATTTGTTTATAACGGTTAATTATGAAAAAAATACTACTCCTTTTTTTGGCTTTGGTTTGTATTACTTGCGAACAGAAAACGAATACCTCTTCAGATTCTAAACAAGATTCTATTCAAAAATATATTGACTTAGCAGCCAATGAAACAATTGATTATAAGGAAAGAGTGAAGTATAATGATTTGGCATACTCGCTTATTGATTTGAATGTAAATGATAGTGTGACGAGAAATAATTTGTATAAGACTAATGTAAATTTTAGTAAACTTAATCAATATAATAAAATTAAGGCAGCTGCTGAAAAATTGATTGATTATTCATTAAAAGCAAATGATACAATTGATCTTGCTAATGGTTATTATACTTTAGGTTGTTATTTTATGATTAATTCGGAAAATGAAAAAGCAATTTACCTACTTTTTAAAGCAAAAAAAATATTTTCGAAGTTTAATAAAATTACTGAAGAAATAAATTGTCTAAGAAATATTTCTACAACTCAATATTATGCTAATGACTACTTAGGTGGTATAAACACATCTTTAAAAACAATTAAATTGTCTAAAAAAACAAATAATATAAAAAGAATAAATGATAGCTACTTAAATATTGCAAATAATCTAAGTGCATTAAAAAAAAATAAAGAATCAATAAAATATTATAATAAAATCAATCTTAACAATTATAGTATTGAAAACAAATGTGTAGTTTATAACAATATAGCTTTAGAATATTTAACTTTAAATGAAATTGATAGTTCTACTAAATATTGTGAAAAGGTATTATTACAAAAAGATAAAAATAAATTAATGCCTGGACATATTGCCGTTGCTTATTCAAATCTAGGTTTAACTTTCTTAAAAATTAATAAATTAAAGAATTTACCTGAATTATTTAATAAAGCAGAAGAGATATTTCAAAAAAACCCTAATTTTTCTTATAGAAACTACAATCAAATTTATCTTTCACAATACTTTGAAAAAATAAACGACACAATAAAATCCATTAACGCAGCCAAAAATGCTTTATTAATTTCTAAAAGATATAAAAACCCAAATGATATTTTATTGAGTTTAGACCAACTCATTAAAGTCGATAAAAAAAATGCCTCGGCACATGCACAAGAGTACATCCGAATTAATGATAGTTTACAAATAGCTGAACGCAATTTTAGAGATAAATATGCTCAAATTATTTTTGAAACCGACGAAATCACACAACAAAAAGTAATAGCCGAAAAAAATCAATTCATCATGGCTGGGTTATCGGTAGCACTATTTTTGGTTGGGATATTGTTTTTTATTATTATCAAACAACGCAGCAATCGACTAAAAATGGAATTGGAACAACGTCAACAAAAAGCCAATGAAGAAATTTATCAATTGATGCTTTCGCAAAAAAACAGCAATGAAGCTGCCAAAGAAGCAGAAAAAAAACGAATTGCGCTAGACCTACATGACGGTATCATGAACAAGCTGGCAAGCACTCGATTAAACCTTTCAATACTTGCCGAAAAATCAGATGAGACAACGATTACTAAATGTTTGACGCATATTTCAGACATTTACGCCATAGAGCAAGAAATTAGGGTTATTGCACACAATCTTAACAATGAAGTTTTTCAACAAGAAAACAGTTTTGTGTCGTTGCTCCAAGATTTTGTGGCTGTCCAAAACGAAACTACTGATACACATTTTTTGTTAGAACTTGACGAAGCCATTGTGTGGAATGCAATTTCAAGTGAAATTAAAATGAATTTGTTTCGTATTATCCAAGAAGCATGTCATAATAGTAATAAACACGCCAATGCCAACAAAATAATTATAGCTTTCATCCTTGATGAAAATAATCTTTGCTTATCCATAAACGATAACGGTGTTGGGTTTGACACTCAAAAATCATCAAACGGTATAGGTATTCAAAACATGAAAACCAGAGTGCATGCTCTGGGTGGAAAAATAACAATCAATTCTTTTCAAAACCATCAAACCTCCATTAATATTTCGGTTCCTGTATAAACTATTTTTGTTTTTTACTATACCAAATTTAATGCGTTTTATTCCGTTGGTCAAAATAATATTTTGCACGCATATGTCATTTCGACAAAGGAGAATCGATAAATATGCTTGACAGACATAGCAACATATTTACACTAATCTATTTCATTTTTCTAACATAAACGAATTCAAATTTAATGCAATTTCTATACAGAAGTTTCGGAAATGAAATAACAATAACGTAATAATTTACACATTAAATAGGTGATAATTTCAACCTATTTTTTCAACAACTTCATTAAAACTCATTTAAATGAAGATATTTTTCAAACACCTTCCATCGTGTTGAATAAGAAATCATGTCTTAAAACGATTCTTTTATTACTTTAAAGCCTAAAAAAAACTCAAAATCGCAAAAAAATTAAATTTCATCCACCAAGATTTGAGTATCATTCACTATCAGAATATATACATCTACCATAAACACCTGATTTCATAAGGCTTCAGAATGAGAGCTGTTGTAATATTGCCTCGTAAATGTGTGTAATTGCCTCAAATCATTATCGGCACTCACAGAAGCAGAATGTTATCTAACTAAAAATAAAAAGTCTCAAATTATGAAAAAATTAGCAACAACAATCGGACTATTTACATTAATGTTAATAGTTACATCTTTTACTACTCCAAATGAAGTTGGTGGTGAAAGATCAAGGCCAGTTTTAGAAGTTGGTGGTGAAAGATCAAAACCAGTTTTAGAAGTTGGTGGAGAAAGATCAAAACCAGTTTTAGAAGTTGGTGGAGAAAGATCAAAACCAGTTTTAGAAGTTGGTGGTGAAAGGTCAAAACCAGTTTTAGAAGTTGGTGGTGAAAGGTCAAAACCAGTTTTATTCTAAAAATTTTAATAAGAAACAATTATCTCTATAAATCATAATACCACTAATAAAAATTAGTGGTATTTTTTTATTAGTTTTGTTTATTATTCTTTTTTCTTGTGAAGCTTTATTTAATATTTATTTTTTCGATTTTTTTTTTATTTTTTATTTCTTGCTCTAAAACTAAAACAGACTCAAGCGATATAAATAATAATGACAGTATTAGTTTTTATTTTAAAAAATATAAAGACTCTAAAGACAACAATGAGAGGAAAATATTTTTGAATAAGTCTCTTTCAGGAATAAATATTAATACTGATGCTTCTAAAATTGCAGAATTAACATTTGAATTATATAATTTAAATAGAATTCAAGATTTTAATTTATACTCCAAATTACTTTTAAAAAAATCTCTATTACAAAAAGACTCAATTAATCTTGGAAAAGCATACAGGTGTAGAGGTATTTATTTTGATAATGCCCAAGTACTTGATAGTTCATATTACTATTTCATTAAAGCTGAGAAATTATATTTCAAAATAAAAGACAAGAAAAACCTTGCTACTGTTCAGCTTAATAAAGGCATTCTTCAATATTCACTTAGTGATTTTTTAGGTTCTGAATTATCTTTAAATAAAGCTTTAAAATATTTTAAAGACATAAAAGATTACAACAAACTTTATTTAACTCTTAATCAATTAGGACTAGTGTCTAATGAATTAAAAGAATATGATAAAGCTATTTTTTATCATAAATTAGCATTAGAAAATCTCAAGAACATTGATGAACAACAATTGTTTTATGAAAAAGGAATGTCTTATAACAACATTGGTTTTTTGTATTTAAAACAAGAAAAGTACACTGAAGCTGAGTCGTATTTTAATTTGGCATTAAAAAATAAATCAATAAAAAAAGATGAGCCTCTTTTGTATGCTAACTTAGTAGATAATTTAGCAGTTTGTAAACTAAGAACTAAAAATTTCAAAAACACAAAAGAACTTTTTTTTGAAGCTCTATCTATTCGTCTTAATTTCAACAACACAAATGCAATAATTGGGAGTTATGTTCATTTATCGGAATATTACACCTCCATTGGGAATTTAGATGAGGCATTAAAGTACTCAAAATTTGCTTTAAACAAGGCTAAGGAAAGTAAAATTCCTGCAAATATTTTAGTTGCTTTAAAACAAGCAAGTTTTGTAGATAAAACAAATTTTTACAATTATTCTGAAGAATATGTAAAATTAAGTGACAGTATAAATATTTTAGAAAGAAAATCAAAGGATAGATTAGCTAAGATTGCTTTCGAAACCGACGAAATCATCCAAGAAAAAGACCAGCTTGAAGATAAAAACAGAAACTTACTTTATTTCTTTTTTGGTTCGGTTGGGTTGTTTGGGTTTTTATATTACCTCAGAACCCAACGTGCTAAAAACCGAGAGTTGATTTATAAACAGGCACAACAAAGAGCCAATGAAGAAATCTTTAATCTCATGATGTCGCAACAAGCCATTATTGACGAAAGCCGAACGCAAGAAAAACAAAAATTAGCACGCGATCTTCACGATGGTGTTTTGGGTAGAATGTTTGGACTTCGCTTGAGTTTAGACAGTGTAAACAGAAAAAATGATGAAGCTTCCTTGTTAAAACGACTTCAAATTATTGATGAGCTAAAAACCATAGAACAAGATATTCGCGAAATTTCTCATGACCTAAATCGAGAAAAACAAGTTTTAATTAATAACTTTGTGTCCATTGTAAACAATTTGATTGAAGAACAAAAAGAAAAACACAATGCTAAAGTTTCGTTCTTTTTAGACACTTCCATTCATTGGGACAAAATAGCAAGTGCTGTAAAAATTAATTTATACAGGATTTTACAAGAAAGTTTGCAAAATATCAACAAATATGCCAACGCAAAAAACATTAATATTGGTTTTGTCAAAAATGAAGATACCATTATTTTTAAAATTAGTGATGACGGAATTGGTTTTGACGCCAACAAAAAAACAAAAGGAATTGGAACTCAAAATATGGTAGCTCGAACAAAAGAATGCAAAGGTACAATTGATATTCAATCTGAAATAGGAGAAGGAACAACCATTACGATTACAATTCCAACAGAAAACAAATAACAAAATAATTTACCTGACTGAATGGAAAACCCAATTAACGTATTAATAGTAGATGATCATCCATTTATCATTGAAGCTTATAAAAACGCCTTGAATAAATACAGTCTTCAAGGCTATGAATTTAACGTTACACAAGCAGCCGACTGCAAATCGGGTTATGAATTAATTGTTTCGGATGATAATAATTATAATCTAGCCATGTTTGATGTTAGTATGCCCGAATATGTTGAGAAAAACATTCGCTCCGGAATGGATTTGGCAAAATTAATGCAAAACGAAAACCCAAGCTGCAAAGTCATGCTACTAACTATGCACGTAGAATTAGACCGAATAAATGCTATTATCAAAGAAATAAATCCAAATAGTTTATTGATTAAAAACGACATCAATTTTGATGAATTAATTTTTGCGCTAGATAAAACGTTAAAAGGCGACAAATATTATAGCGAAACCATCATTAAATTACTAGGTCAAGGTGAATTTATTAAAGTAGAATTCGATGCTATGGACAAAAGAATTTTAGAGTTGATGGCCAAAGAATACGAAACCATCTTAATGGCAAGACATTTACCGCTAACACCAGTTGTTATAGAAGTTCGAAAGAAAAGAATTAGAGAAGTGTTTAATCTTCCTGATGCTACCGATGCAGAAATTGTTGAACAAGCTAGAGCAAAACAAATCATTGAATAAAAAAACGTCCATTTGGACGTTTTTTATTTTTATTCAGCTTCTAAAGCATTCCAACCGCGTGCTTTCAATGGAATTTTAGTGTTTGCTCTAGTAATGAGATGAATCCCTTCGCTTTCTTGTGTTAGATGACCAATTACTGTCATATTTGGATTTGCTTTTATTTTATCATAATCTTCAATGGCAATTGCAAATAATAATTCATAATCTTCTCCACCGTTTATGGCAACAGTAGTGCTATCAATATTAAACTCTTCGCAAACATTAATTAATTGTGGATCAACCGGCAGTTTTTCTTCGTATAAATTGCATCCAACGTTACTTTTTTTGCAAATATGAATGATTTCGGAAGACAAACCATCCGAAATATCAATCATCGCTGTTGGTTTTACAGCTAGTTTCTCTAATAATTCTCTAATATCCGTTCGTGCTTCAGGTTTTAGCTGACGTTCAATCAAATAGGTGTAATTATCCAAATCGGGCTGGTTGTTCGGATTGACTTGAAAAACTTGTTTTTCACGTTCCAAAACTTGCAAACCCATATAAGCCGAACCTAAATCGCCAGTAACTACTAACAAATCGCCTTGTTTAGCACCATTTCTATAGACAATCTCATTTTCATCTGCTTCGCCAATGGCAGTAATGGAGATAATCAATCCTTTTTGAGAAGAAGTGGTGTCGCCACCAATAACATCAACATTATAAGCTTTTGAAGCCAACGTAATGCCGTCAAATAATTCTTCCAGCGCTTCTAAAGGAAAACGATTGGAAACGGCAACAGAAACCGTTATTTGCGTTGGTTTGGCATTCATCGCAGCAATATCCGAAAGATTAACCACAACCGCTTTATAACCCAGATGGCGTAATGGCATATAGGCTAAATCAAAATGGACACCTTCAATCAATAAATCGGTAGAAACAACCACTTTTTTGGCGGCAAAATCTAAAACCGCGGCATCATCGCCAATACTTTTTATGGTTGAAGGTTGTTTTACATCAAAATCTTTGGTCAAATGGTCAATTAGTCCAAATTCACCCAATTGAGATAAGGACGTTTTTTGTGGGTTTTTATCTTCTAGCATGAAATTTAATAAAATTATTTAGGTTCGTTCAAAACAAATGTGAGTTGTTTTGGTAAATTGTATTCTTTAGGTTCGCTTGTTAATTGTGATTGGTTTGATAGAATTCTATTAGCCATTTCGGAATTTGAAATACTATTCTTTAATTTTATATTTGATAATAAAGCTTCGTAAACAGCATTTCTATTTGTTTCTTTTCCGCCAACGTGATAAAAATGTTCTTTTGTTGTAACAAAACAACTTTTCCAAATCGAAAACACGTACTCATTCGTTCGGTATTTATTACTCAACCAAGTAGATAGAATAAAATAAACATCAGATTTATTAAGACCATTATTTAAAATTATTTCTTCTTCTTCCGTCCAAGAGTCAAAATAATCAACATGTCTGCCAATATAAGGAGGATCGGAATAAACAAAATCATTAGGTTTGATTTCTTTTAATGTTTCTTTAAAGTCTTGATGTTTAAAAGTATAATCACCATTCTCAATAATTTGAGAGATGTTTTCTACTTGATTTGTTATTTTGGTAACTAATGCTTGTGCAAATCGATTTGGTTTTTTGCAAAAAGGCACGTTAAACCCACCTTTTTTATTAAAGCGCATCATTCCATTAAAACAAGCTCGACTTAAAAATAAAAAATCGAGTGGATTTCCATCCAGATTAAATCGTGTTCTAACTTCATAATAATATTTGCCATCACTTTCTAATAATTTTAACCCTTCCTCAGTAAGATGTCTTTTTACGATGCCACTTGTAATTTCTTTTTTTTTGATGGCGTTATAAAATCGAATTATATGTGGATTACTGTCACATAAAAGTGCTTTTTTTGGTCTAACATTAAAAGCAACAACACCCGTTCCCATAAAAGGTTCAACCCATCTTTCATATGAAATATTTTCAACATTAGCTGAAATCCATTCGGTAAGTTTGGTTTTTATACCTTGAGATTTTATTGGCGGAACAAATATTTTCATTTCTTTGGTTTTTTTGCTCCTTTTGAAACTACTTTCTCAAACAAATCTAGTCTTCCTTTAAATTCAAGAAACTCCCAAATGCTTGAAATTCTAACTGTCTTCCCGTCTTTGATCATAGTAGCGGTTCCATAATTTACCCAATATTCGTCAAACCATTCTTCGCCAAGATTGGAGAAGACACCGTTGCCCTTTTTCAAATCTTCAATATCTTTTATCGAACCAATATTTGCAGTATTTCCAGATCCTTGGCTGTCACTTGAGATTTTCCATTTTGGGGATGCAAAAAAATCAAAATCTTTTATTACCGAAGTAATTGATTTTAAACTTTTAATGTTTGTGTTTTTTCGTTCACAAACTGTGTTATTTAAATCAACAGTTTTATCTTGAATATCAATTATATCACTTACTCCATAAACCTTTGTTTCTGTTAAATCATCATCAAAGTCTGTTCGTGTATAAATTATACCTAAACAATAATGTCCCGTATATTGATTATAAGGAAATTGAATATTCTTTGCTTTATCTCTTTCTTTAAAATAGCCACCATGACTGCCTAATGTAAAACCTGCAGATTTTTCGTTTCTACGAAAGGTGGTTTTTATGTCTAATGCAAACTTAATTAATGGATTTTCTATGTTTACTAATGTTAAATCAGGATACCAATTCTGATGTTCGGCTAATATAATTTTATAACCTGTATTTTCTGCAAATCTTACTATTTCTGGGAAAATGTGAATTTCTAATATTTTAGAAACAATTTTCGTGTCGGATGAAATAGTATAAACATTTTTATAAACATCTATAAAACCTTTAATTGTCCATTCTCCTGTTTCTGTTGAAACACAATTTTTTAATTCTTTGACAAAAACATTTAAAGATTTCTCAAATTCAACAATGTAGTTTTTTTTTAAACTCATAATTTAGGATAATGCCACAAATATACAAAATGTAAATTCCAAAATTCTTTTAAATTAAAGTTATGCTACACGAAAAATTAAATTCTTCTACAACTGAATTTCTTATATTTTCCACATGAATACAACTTTCGTTTTCAAATAACGTAAAAGTGTTAAAATTTTTGATAATCTAATGTAACACAATGTTAAAAACCAATACCTATATATAAACGATAATTTTTCCCTTTTTATGAAACTACAAATAAGCAATTTAAACAAAACTTATCCAAATGGTGTCAAAGCTTTGGACAACTTGAATTTAGAAATCGGCACAGGAATGTTTGGATTGCTCGGTCCAAATGGAGCTGGAAAATCTTCTTTAATGCGAACTATTGCTACGCTCCAAAAACCAGATTCGGGTTCGATTACTTTTGAGGGTATCAATATATTGGAAAATCAAATGGAGTTGCGAAAAATTTTGGGTTATTTGCCACAAGAATTTGGTGTTTATCCCAGTATGTCTGCCGAAAAATTATTGGATTATTTTGCTAGATTAAAAGGCATCTCTTCGTCAAAAGATAGAAAAATAATCATCAAAGAAGTGCTGGAAGTGACCAATCTATATGATGTTCGTATGAAAAACGTTAGTGGTTATTCAGGTGGAATGAAGCAACGTTTCGGAATTGCACAATTATTATTAAACAATCCAAAATTAATTATCGTTGATGAACCAACAGCAGGACTTGACCCAGCCGAAAGACATCGTTTTTTGAATGTTTTAAGAGAAATTGGCACTAATCATACCGTGATTTTTTCAACACACATAGTAGATGATGTAAAAGAACTATGTACTGAAGTAGCCATTTTAAATGGTGGAAAAATTTTAAATCAAAACACACCAGCAGCAGCAGTTGAAGCACTTGAAAATAAAATTTGGACTAAAGTTGTTTCTCGTGATGAACTAGAACCATCTGAAAAAGAATTCAATGTGATTTCGTCCAATTACAACCAAGACAATACGCTAAATATTAGAGTTTTTAGCGAAACACAACCTGATGAAACCTTCAAAAAAGCATCGCCCCAACTAGAAGATGTTTATTTTGTAGCATTAAAAAACGACCAATAATATGTTTGGAACAATATTTACCTTCGAATTAAAAAGATGGTTTAGAAATCCAACCTTATATATTTATGTTGCGATTTTCTTTTTTCTAGCTTTTTTTATAATGGCAAGTAGTTTGGGCGTTTTTGATTCCTTCAAAACGACAACTTCTTCTAGAGCAATTTCAAATTCACCGATAGCTTTAAACGGAATTATCAATGGATTAACGGTTTTCATCTACTTCTTGTTGCCTTCCATTATTGGTGCTTCTGTGTATCGCGATTTTAAATACAATATGCACTCTATTCTCTTTTCCTATCCATTTACAAAATGGGAATATTTGTTTGGAAAATTTCTTAGTTCGCTATTGGTGGTTATTTTCATAACACTATTTCTTGGTTTAGCTGCCTATTTGGCTTCTTTTTTACCTGGTGTTAACCAAGAAATGCTTGGGCCGCAAAGAATAATGGCCTACTTGCAAACTTATTTGATTTTTATCATTCCAAATTTACTTTTTTATGGTGTAATTATTTTTTCGGTGGTAACCATTACTCGAAACATTTCGGTTGGTTTTATTACCGTGATTTTACTATTATTCATCCAATCCATTGTCAGTAGCTTTACTAAAGATGCTGATAATCGTTATTTGGTAGCGCTTTTTGAACCGTTTGGTTCCGATGCATTGGATTATTATACCAAATATTGGACGATGTATGAAAAAAACAACAATCTGTTGCCTTTTGAAGGCGTGATTATTTACAACAGATTGTTATGGTTTGGTGTTTCAGTATTGATTTTTGGATTAATTTATCGTTATTTTTCGTTTACACAAACGGCGTTAACCTTGGGAAGAAGTAAAAACAAAGAACGAGTTGTCAAAAATAATTTTGGTGGCATCACTAAAATCAATTTACCCCAAGTTTCTTTTGATTATTCTCTAAAACAAAACTTAAAAACCACATGGAGTTTGTCTAATTTAGATTTTAAATTCATTGTAAAAAATTGGGTTTTCATCAGTATTTTAATTGTTGGTTTATTATTTATATTGATAACTGCTTCGGTTATTGGAGAAGTTTTTGGAACCAATACTTATCCTGTAACTTGGCAAATGCTTCTAATTCCAGGCGGAACTTTTGGGCTATTTATCAATTTGGTGACTTTCCTTTTTGCGGGTTTACTAATTCATCGTGGGACGACTACCAGAATGAACCATTTAATTGATTCTACACCAGTGCCGAATTGGGTTTTGTTAACTTCTAAATTTATTGCGCTGATAAAAATGCAATTGATTTTATTGTTTGTAATTCTTCTTGCTGGTGTTTTATACCAAACGTATTCTGGGTTTTATGATTACGAAATTGGTCATTATCTAAAAGAATTATTAGGACTGAAGCTAATTCATTTTGTCATTTGGGCGTTTTTGGCCATCATTATTCAAACTTTATTTAAGAACTACCTACTTGGATTTTTTGTGTTGCTTATCTTATCCATAGGATTGAATTTCCTTCCAGCTATTGGTGTTGAGCAAGATATTTTTATTTACAACAGCGATTCTGGTTTTCAATATTCCGATATGAATGGGTATGGTCATGGGTTGAATTTGTATTTAATTTATAAAATCTATTGGTTTTTGCTGGGTATTACTTTTTTCTGCTTGGCATTATTGTTTTGGACACGAGGCATCGGTCAATCGGCAAAAGAACGTTTTAAAGAAGCTGGAAGACGATTGCATTCTAAAATAGCCATATCGCTAACACTTTCTTTTGTTGGGTTTCTTGCCATTGGGAGCACCATTTATTACCAAAATAATGTAATCAACAAAACCAAATCGGGTAAAGAATCTGAAAAAGAAATGGTACAGTGGGAAAAAAAATATAAAAAATACGAGCACAAACCGCAACCTCGAATTACAGACATAAAAATGGACATGGATTTGTATCCTAAAGAGCGCAATTTTGTTGCCAATGGAACGTATATCTTAAAAAACAAAACCAAAGTTGCTATAGACACTATTTACATCAATCACGGAAAAAACACAGAAGTTTCATTCAATGTAAAAAACAAGTTGATTTCGAAAGATACTGTGTTCAATTTCGATATTTATCGTTTGGAAAAATCTTTAATTGTTGGCGATTCTATTCAAATGAAATTCGTTGTAAAAAACAAGCCAAATACTTTTTTTAGAGATAATTCGCCAGTGGAATACAACGGAACATTCATCAATAACTCGATGTTTCCTAGCATTGGCTATTCCGACCAAAGTGAATTGACTGATGATGAAGTGCGTAAAAAATATGGTTTAAAGCCAAGAGACAGAATGCCAAAACCCACAGATTCTATTGCTAGGCAAAACACATATATCAGTAATGATGCTGATTGGGTAACTTTTGAAACAACCGTTAGCACCTCTAACGATCAAACAGCCATTGCTCCAGGTTATTTAATCAAAAAATGGACAAAAGACGGTAGAAATTATTTTCATTACAAAATGGATAGAAAAATGTTGAATTTCTATGCGTTCAATTCGGCACGATATGAAGTCAAAAAAGACAAATGGCACGATGTAAACATCGAAATATATTATAATAAAGGTCATGAATATAATATTGACCGAATGATTTCGGGTGTAAAAAAATCGTTAGATTATTATACTAAAAATTTTAGCCCATATCAGCATAAACAAGTTAGAATTATAGAATTTCCAAGAACTGGCGGTGGATTTGCACAATCGTTTGCCAATACCATTCCTTTTTCGGAAGCCATCGGATTTATTGCCAAGGTAGATGACGAAGACCAAAATGGCGTAGATTATCCTTTTTCGATAACTTCGCATGAAGTGGCGCATCAATGGTGGGCACATCAAGTCATTGGTGCCAATGTGCAAGGAGCAACCTTGCTCTCTGAGAGTTTATCCGAATACAGTTCGCTCAAAGTGTTAGAACATACTTATGGCAAAACACAAATGCGAAAATTCTTAAAAGATGCGCTTGATAGCTATTTACAAGGCAGAACATTTGAAAACAAAAAAGAACAACCGCTGATGTATAATGAAAATCAGCAGTATATTCATTACAACAAAGGTTCGCTGGTATTGTATGCTTTGAGCGATTATATAGGTGAAAAAAACATGAATAATGCCTTGAAACGATATATTCAAAAAGTAGCTTTTCAAGAAGCACCTTATACCAACTCGATAGAATTAGTACAAGAACTTGATGCTGCAACACCAGACAGTTTAAAATATCTCATTCATGACATGTTTGAGACCATAACCTTGTATGAAAATCGAGTAGAAAAAGCGACCGCAAAGAAATTGCCAAACGGAACGTATGAAGTAAAAATAGATTTCACGGTTTCTAAATACAAAGCAAATGATGATGGAAAGCGCTTATTCAAAGACAAAACAGGAAAAACAGTGACCTATAAAAAGAAAGACAGCAAGTATGCCATCGAATCGTATCCGCTAAATGACTATGTAGAAATTGGTGTTTTCTCAGAACAAACCGTAAAAGGAAAGAAAAAAGACAAAGAATTGTATTTGAAAAAAGTAAAAATTGATAAAATCAATAATTCAGTTACGGTAATTGTAAAAGAAAAACCGCTTGAAGTTGGCGTTGATCCATATAATAAATTGATTGATACCCAATCGGATGATAATCGCATCAAGATTTAAAAAAGTAAGCAAAGCCAAGAAGTTATTTTTGGCTTTGTTTTTTCTAATTTTAAAATAACGTGTCATTTTCCTTTTCATAATAAGCATCTACAGAAAGATTAGGTAAACCCGAAGCATAAACAGCAAGTTCATCACAACGTTCGTTTTGAGGATGGTTATTATGACCTTTTATCCATTTGAAATCTACTTGATGTTTGCGATATATTTTTAGAAAACGTATCCACAAATCTGGATTTTTTTTACCCGAAAAATTTTTCTTTTCCCATCCAAAAACCCATTTTTTCTCAACAGAATCGACAACATATTTAGAATCCGAAATAACTAGAACGCTCATGTTGGGTTTAGTAATTTTTTCCAAACCAACAATTACGGCTAACAATTCCATTCGGTTGTTGGTTGTTAATCGAAAACCTTCGTAAAATTCTTTTTTATAACTAGTACCTACCAATTCCATCACCACACCGTAACCACCTTTGCCAGGATTTCCTTTGGCAGCGCCGTCGGTATAGATGTGAACTTGATGTTGCATGATTGTGAATTACTGGTTTTGTGTCAAAAGAACTTCTATAATTTCAGGGAAATGTTTGTGTTCTAACTCTTGAACTTTTGTTGCAATTTCTTCTGAAGTTCTACAATTCTCTATGTTTAGTTCTTTTTGAAAAATAAATTCACCTTCGTCATAATGTTCATTTACAAAATGAATAGTGATGCCAGTTTCTTTCTCCTTATTATCTAAAATAGCTTGATGAACATGATTGCCATACATTCCTTTTCCGCCATATTTTGGCAATAAAGCAGGATGAATATTGATAACTTTATTGGGAAAAGCGTTGATTATAGTGTCGGGGAATTTTAGTAAAAAACCAGCCAACACAATTAAATCAGGATTGAGTTCTGCTATTTTTTGAAAAACAGTACCATCATTAAGTTCTATATTGGTGAAGCTTTCCGAATAAATGTTGTGATTTTTTGCTCTCTCAAGCACTTTGGCATGCTGATTGTTAGAGAATACACCAACTACAGAAACGTTAGAATTGTTTTTGAAATAATGAATGATATTCTCAACATTGGAACCATTTCCAGAAGCAAACAACACTATTTTTTTCATGGTTAAAAGGTTTGTTCCTGCAAAAAAAAGAATATTTCATAGATTTTAAATCATTTTAGCCTAAGAATTTGAAATTATTTTTTTACTTTCGTAGTTATATTTAAAAACAAAAAAGGTTGTGTTAAAATAAAGTTTTTTATTTTTGCCAACAATTAAAATTAAAAATTAAAAATTATGTCAGACATTGCATCAAGAGTTAAAGCGATTATCGTAGACAAATTAGGCGTTGACGAAAACGAAGTGGTAACAGAAGCAAGCTTCACAAACGATCTAGGAGCAGATTCATTAGACACTGTTGAGCTTATTATGGAGTTCGAAAAAGAATTTGATATTCAAATTCCAGATGATCAAGCAGAAAATATTGCTACTGTTGGTCAAGCTATTTCTTACATTGAAGAAGCTAAAAAATAATAATTAAAAATACCCGTAGCATTTTTGTTACGGGTATTTATTATTTTTAAAAACATCTACTCAGATTGTTTTCAATCTAAAAAATATTATACCCATGTCTCTTTAATGCTTATATTTGAAGAATACATGGGTATGTTTTTATAAAAAAGGAGTTCAAAAATAGAATATATGACATTAAAACGAGTTGTAGTTACAGGTTTAGGAGCATTAACACCAATAGGTAATTCTGTTGAAGAATATTGGAATGCATTGATAAATGGTAAAAGCGGTGCCGCACCAATAACCTATTATGATACTGAAAAACATAAAACCAAATTTGCTTGTGAAGTAAAAAACTTCAATATTGAAGATTTTATTGATCGCAAAGAAGCTCGTAGAATGGATAAATTCGCTCAGTATGCCGTGGCAGCTAGTGAAGAAGCTATTAAAGATGCAGGTATTACTGATGACAATGTGAATAAACACAGAGTTGGCGTAATTTGGGGAGCAGGAATTGGAGGATTAGAAACTTTTCAAGAAGAAGTATTGAGTTATGCTGCTGGTGATGGAACACCTAGGTTTAATCCATTTTTTATTCCAAAAATGATTGCTGATATTGCTCCAGCGCATATTTCAATGCGAAACGGATTTATGGGACCAAATTACACAACAGTTTCTGCTTGTGCTTCGTCTGCTAATGCCTTGATAGATGCATTCAATTACATCCGTTTAGGAATGTGTGACGTTATTATATCTGGTGGTTCGGAAGCTGCAGTTACTATAGCTGGAATGGGAGGGTTTAATTCTATGCAAGCTTTATCCACAAGAAATGAAAGTCCGGAAACAGCTTCAAGACCATTTGACGCCACGCGCGATGGATTTGTTCTTGGCGAAGGTGCTGGTGCTTTGGTTTTGGAAGAATATGAACATGCCAAAGCACGTGGCGCAAAAATATATTGCGAAATTGGCGGCGGCGGAATGTCATCGGATGCTTATCATTTAACGGCACCACATCCTGAGGGAATTGGCGTAATAGCAGTAATGCAAAATACCTTGCGCGATGCCGGAATGACACCAGACCAAGTTGACCACATTAATACACATGGAACTTCAACACCTCTTGGAGATGTTGCCGAATTGAAAGCAATAAGTGCTGTTTTTGGCGATCATGCTAAAGATATTAATATTAATTCAACTAAGTCCATGACAGGTCATTTGCTTGGAGCAGCAGGTGCTATTGAAGCGATTGCCTCTATATTAGCGATGAAGCACGGAATCGTTCCTCCAACAATCAATCACGAAGTAGTAGATGAACGAATTGATCCGACTTTGAATTTAACCTTGAACAAAGCGCAAAAGAGAGAAGTAAACGTCGCTATGAGTAACACTTTTGGTTTTGGAGGACACAATGCTTGTGTACTTTTCAAAAAAATAGTTGACTAACTAGGATGGGTATTCTCAAAAAAATATTTTCAAATTCCCGTTCGCCAGAGGACGGGATTTTTTTTTCCAAAATGGAGAAAATATTGGGTTACAAACCTGTTAACATAGAATATTTTCAAAAGGCATTTACACATCGTTCTTCTAATAAAATAGATGGTAGCGGCAATCCAATGAATTATGAGCGTCTGGAATTTCTGGGTGATGCCATGCTAGGCTCTGTAATTGCTGCACATTTATACAACCAAGTGCCAACAGGCGATGAAGGCTATTTGACCAAAATGCGCTCCAAAATTGTGAGTAGAGAGCACTTGAATGAACTCGGTAGAGATTTAAATTTGATTCAATTCGTAGAAAGTAAAGTTCCAGTAAGTCATTTTGGTGAAAACATCCATGGTAATATTTTTGAAGCATTAATCGGTGCAATTTTTTTAGACAAAGGTTATGTAGCCTGCGAAAATTTTATCATGAAAAAAGTGATTAAACCATATGTTGATATTCCAAAACTAGAAGGCAAAGTGATTAGTTACAAAAGTTTGCTGATTGAGTGGTGTCAAAAAGAAAAGCGAACCTTCAATTTTGAAGTCTATGATGATAATGGAAATGATGGTCAGAAATTCTTTGGCGTAAAATTATCCATTGATGGTAAAATAATTGCAAAAGCAAGAGCTACTTCTAAGAAAAAAGCAGAAGAGAAAGCTTCGCAACGGGCATATTTTGTTTTTCAAGAAAAAATTAACAATAAATAATCACAATCCACAAGACTATATCGATTTAGTTCATAAAATTACGTTAATCATAAAAATTACTCCCTAAAATATGCGGTAGATATAGTATATTTACCAATCATTTGCGTTGATATGATGGTTACATACAAATTGTTTAGCGAAGAAATAGAAGAAGTAGATTACCAACTAATTGCTATTCATACCACCATTGAAGATTTTAGATTAGCCTACTTTATCAATAAAAATCTATCCATCAGTTTATCAAAACACCCTGAAGATCTTAGTATTCAAGATAAAAATAGAGAGATATATTTTTCTAGATTCTACTTTGAGGACGATAACAATTCCATTTCCTGGAATTTGATTCAAAACAAAAGCGAAGACGATCAAAACATGGCAACGTTAAGTACAGGCTTGTTTGCCGATAGTATTTCGAGAGTTTCCACAAAAACACATTTAATCCCTGAGTATAAAAGAGTAGATTATTTTCTAAAAGTAGATAAATCTTTTACCGATGCTCAAATTCAAGAAACGATTTCTAAAATAAAAAAAATACAAAAAGTAAGCACGGTATATACTATTGATGCTGAAAAAATAAAATCAAAAAACAATTTAATTTTTTAATAATGTCAACCAGAAAAAAAACAAAAATTGTAGCCACATTAGGTCCTGCATGTAGTTCCAAAGAAGTTATTAAGGAAATGATCGATGCTGGGGTAAACGTATTTCGTATCAATTTTTCTCATGCCGATTATGAAGATGTAAAAGAGCGAATAGGTATTATCAGAGGTCTGAATGACGAGTTCGGATACACAACTGCTATCCTTGCTGACTTACAAGGCCCAAAACTTAGAGTAGGTGTAATGAAAGAAGATGTAGTAGTAAATCCAGGTGATATGATTACCTTTCAAACTGCTGAAGATGTTCCGGGAACTGCCAAACGTGTCTATATGAACTACAAAGAGTTTCCTAAAGATGTAAATCCAGGAGAAAAAATTCTTTTAGACGATGGAAAATTAATGTTTGAAGCATTGGAAACCAACGGAACTACAGAAGTAGTTTGTAAAGTAATTCAAGGCGGACCATTAAAATCTAAAAAAGGAGTAAATCTTCCAAATACCAAAGTTTCTCTTCCAGCTTTAACCAAAAAAGATATTAAAGATGCTTTGTTTGCTATCAAACAAGAAGTAGATTGGATTGCACTTTCTTTCGTTAGAACACCAAAAGATTTAGAAGAATTACAAGATTTAATTGCAAAACATTCTTCGTATAAAATTCCAATTATTGCTAAAATTGAAAAGCCAGAAGCCGTAGAGAATATTGATAAAATAGTTGCGTTTTGTGACGGTTTGATGGTAGCTCGTGGCGATTTGGGCGTTGAAATTCCGGCGCACGAAGTACCATTAATTCAAAAGAAATTAATTCACAGAGCCAAAACGGCACGTATTCCTGTTATTGTGGCAACACAAATGATGGAAACCATGATTACTAGCCTAACACCAACACGTGCTGAGGTAAACGACGTAGCCAATTCGGTTATGGATGGTGCTGATGCGGTAATGCTATCTGGTGAAACATCGGTGGGTAACTATCCGGTTCAAGTAATCGAAAAAATGACTCAAATCATAGAAGCTGTTGAAGATTCACCACTTATTGTTGTGCCACAAAATCCGCCTCATGTTAGAACGAAACGATTTATTACCAAATCAATTTGTTATCACGCAGCCATTATGGCAAATGAAATCAAGGCAAAAGCCATTTCTACGCTTACGAATAGTGGTTATACTGCCTTCCAAATTTCAGCTTGGCGACCACAAGCTCATATTTTGGTATATACTTCCAATAAAAGAATTTTGACACAATTAAATTTGCTTTGGGGAGTTAATGCTTTTTTCTACGATAAGTTTGTGAGCACCGATGATACAGTTGATGATATTAACCTTATTGCAAAAGACAAAGGCTTTGTAAAAAATGGCGACATGTTAGTCAATCTTGCTGCGATGCCAGTAGCCAATAAAGGAATGGTAAATACGTTGCGTATTTCTGAAATTGAATAAAAAAAACTATTTTTGATAAAACTATTTAATATAAAAGACAATGGAATCTAAAAATCCGTTTTTTAAGAACAAAACCTTCAACAATACTTCTCGCGAAGTAACCCATCAAGCAACTGTCATAGATTATAACGAATCAATGACCGTATCAGGAACAATAAACAAAAGTTTCTTAATGTTGTTGCTATTAGTAGCCAGTGCTGCCATTACTTGGATGATGTTTTTCAATGGATATAACCCAATGGTATTTACCATCGGTGGTGCCATCGTTGGATTAATCTTAGTAATAATTTCAGCCTTCAAACCGCATCTTTCACCTTACTTAGCGCCAGGTTATGCCGTATTCGAAGGATTGTTTATTGGTGGAATATCCGCTATTTTTGAATCGATGTATCCAGGAATTGTGATACAAGCCGTAAGTTGCACCTTTGTAACCTTTATGGTGTGCTTTGGACTATACAAATACGAAATTGTAAAAGTAACCGAAAAATTCCGCTCTGTAGTTATTGCCGCTACTTTAGCCATTGCTACTTATTACATAATTACTTGGTTGCTATCGATGTTTACAAGCTTTCAACCCGTTCATTACGGAAACTCTTGGGTAAGCATCGGAATCAGTGCTTTTGTAATTGTAATTGCAGCCTTAAACTTATTCTTAGACTTTGATCAAATAGAAAAAGGCGTACAACAAAAAATGCCAAAATACATGGAATGGTATGGCGCAATGGGCTTAATGATTACATTAGTTTGGTTGTATATCGAATTCCTGAGATTATTATCTAAAATTTCGAGTAGAGATTAAATTTATTATATACAAATAATAAAATCGCCTAAAACTATTGCTTTAGGCGATTTTTGTTTTAATACTTAAAATTTATTTAGTCTTTTTTATTACTTCAAGTTTATTTTTTAATGACCTTGTGTTGAAATACTTCTCCTTTTTGGTTAACTATTTTCAAAAAATACAAACCGTTTGCACCTTTTAATGAAAAATCAATTAATGATTGATTTTGAAATTGCATAGTATCTACTAATTGTGCTAAAGAATTATAAACCAAAACCTCTAGTTTTTCTTGTGGTTCTCTAAAGTTTAGAAACAATTGACTTGAAGTAGGGTTGGGATAAACACTAAAAGTTGAATTTGAAAAATCAGTAGTTGCCAATACTTCGGGTTCTAATTTTACCAACCAATAATCGATACCATAACCAGGAGCAGTTAAGTTCCCTGAAATTGGAGAGAAAGAACCGCCGCCTAGCACAATAGTTTTGTCAGGAAGGGTTACCACTTGGTTGAAACCATCTTGATTAGAACCTCCAATTCCTTTTTGCCAAAGCAATAGTCCATTTTCATCCAATCGTAAAACCCAACCATTAATTTCTCCAAAACTTGGAACAGTTTTATCGCCAGAAATTCCTGAATAGGAACTTCCCGCTAATACAAATCCAGTTTCGTCAGAAAAATTTACAAAACTACTTGCATCATCATCCATATTCCCACCATAGGTTTTGTCCCACAGTATATTTCCTTGTAAATCGGTCTTTACTATCCAATAATCAGCTCCTCCTCTTGAATTTTCAGTTTTATCAAAAGAAATATTCGAGTAAGAAACACCAGCAAACACAAAACCATCATTAAGTTTAATGGCAGTATAGGGTTGGTCGGAACTATTTCCTCCAATTGTTTTTTGCCAGATAATGTTACCCATACTATCTATTTTTAATATCCAAAAGTCGCCTCCGCCTTTTGAATTTTCTGTTTTTTCCCCCGATATATTTGAGGCAGAAGTTCCAGAAAGGATATAATTACCATCTTCTAATACTAATATAGAATAAAGTATATCAGTGCTGTTACCTCCGTAGGTTTTCTGCCATTCAATTGCTCCTACATTAGTTAGTTTTACAACCCAATAATCTTTTAGACCTCTATTGCTTTCTGTTTTATTGCCCGAAATTCCAGAACTTGAATAACCACCCAATATACAGCCACCATCAGCAGTAGGTTCTAAAGCAAACAATTCGTCATATTCTGAACCTCCTATATCATTTTGCCAAACAATAGTACCAAGATTATCTGTTTTTACAATCCAATAATCCTGAAATCCATAATTAGGAACTGTTTTAGAACCAAATATAGGCGAGTCTGAGTTGCCGCCCAAGAAATAACCACCATCCGATGCCTGTTTTACTGTTCTTAATACTTCCGCTTCTAAATCGCCAAAGGGCGTAGGCATTCCTCCGCCAATGGTTCTTTGCCACTCAATTGTTCCGTTACTATCCGTTTTTATAATCCAATAATCAGGTGTCCAGCCAATTCTTTCCTCTGTTTTTATTCCAGAAATTCCTGAATTCGACAAACCTCCTAATAAAAATCCTCCATCATTGGTTGGTAATAATGACCTAAAAAGGTTAGAAGATGTTCCTCCATAACGTTTCATCCACGAAATTTCTGGAGCTTGTGAAAAGGAACCTATTGAAAATAGAATTACAATAAAATACAAGGAATATTTCATAACGCATATAATTTTAAAAAAAGCAGTTTGAGAGTTTTTATGGACTCAAAAACCTTACTCATGCTTTCATCCAACTTCAAAACAAATCTAAAGAAAAAACAATTGCATACCACAAAAAAACCCAGCAACATCGTCACTGGGTTCAAATAACCAAAAAACCAAATCCACACATTAACCTTTCGCTCTAGCAGCACGCATCCTTTGTAGCACTTTTGAACTAGTATATTCATCTTTGATAACCGAGTTAGCAAAAACCAACTTACCATTGCGCAATATTTTCCGAATCATTTTTTTCAATTCGTCATAATGACCAACATTACGCTCCGTCAGCTCTTTGCGGTTGTTCATAATTTCGTTTTGCAAAACATTTTTCGCCGTCATACTTGTCTTGTAATCTCCCAATCGTGTAACATAATTTGCTTCCATTCCTTCTGCTATCAAATCAACTTGATGAATAGTAACAAACTGTTTTAGACCTTCAATTTTCAAAATAGCACCTTCAATATTACCATTAAACAAATCCGTTTTCAAGTCCGTAATAATGCCTTTATTCAACCCAGCATCATCAAAATAAGCACTCAAAAAATTCAACTCCTCATTCAAAGCATCCGCCTCGGCATACAAACTTGTCGTAACTCCTTTTTGGCTCTCTGTCAACTCCAAAGAGCTTTCCAGTTCCTTTACAAATTCCAACTTATCAAAAAAATTGGTTTTAAAAGCATCATCCATTTTTGGAAATTTGCTTTTTATAGCATCAAAATCACGAGTATAACTCGTTTTTACAAAATCTCCAAGCGGAGCAACCTCTTCAATTCTAACATAACTGTTCATGATTAAATAATATTAAATTAAACTTTGAGTGAAGCGCTTACAAGCAGTTAAGCACAAAAATCAAAACACAAATCCAATGCCAAAAACAAATGAAAAACAATGCTTTAACAAATATTTAACCAAAACAATTTACATAGTTTTTCAAACAGTCGCCTTAGTAAAATGCACGTTGTGAACTTCGTGCCTTCTTTGTGCCTTTGTGGTTAAAAAAACAACACAAATCAAATTTCAAAAAAGATTTTAGTTGTGATAAAAGAGCCAAACAAAATATCCAATAAGCTAAATAAAACATCCAGTAAGCTAAATAGAATATCCAGACGGCTAAATAGAGTTTCCAGTAAGCTAAATAGAATATCCAGACGGCTAAATAGAGTTTCCAATAAGCTAAATAGAATACCCAGACAGCTAAATAGAATATCCAGATGGCTAAATAGAACTTCCAATAAGCTAAATGGAATAGTCAATAAAAATAAAAGAAGAAAAAGAAACCAAAAACCAATTTAAAACTCAAACTTCAACTGCACCACTACAGTTTTTTTAATCTCGGTATTCAAATTATTCAACGAAATGCCCAATAATCGAACACTTTCTTTCATCCGCTCTTGATACAATAGTTCTTTGGCGGTTTCCAATAAAATCCCTTTATCCGAAATAAAGTAAGGCAAGGTTTTGCTTCGAGTTTGCTGCGTAAAATCGCTATATTTTATCTTTAACGTTACAGTTTTCCCCGATATTTTATGTTTTCGAAGGCGTTTTTCAAGTTCCCCAGCAATGCGCTCTAGCTTTTCCAGCATAAAAATTTCCGAAGTCAAGTTTTCATTAAAAGTATGCTCGGCTGCTACAGATTTGGTTATTCGATTGGGTTTTACTGGGCTGTTGTGTATCCCACGAACAATATTGTAGTAATGCAAACCGCTTTTGTTAAAATGGTGCTCTAAAAAAGCAGCCGTTTTAGCCTTCATGTCTTTTCCAGTAAAAATGCCCAACTGATACATTTTCTCAGCCGTAACCTTGCCAATACCATAGAATTTCTTAATGTCTAAACCTTCCAAAAAAACTTCCACCTCTTCAGGAGTAACGGTTTTCTGTCCGTTAGGTTTGTTATAATCACTAGCAATCTTTGCCACAAACTTATTGACAGATATTCCTGCCGAAGCCGTCAAACCCACTTCATCAAAAATGCGTTGCCTAATTTCTTGTGCCAATAACGAAGCACTTGGGTTGCCTTTTTTATTCTGAGTAACGTCAAGATAAGCTTCATCTAGTGATAGCGGTTCTACCAAGTCAGTATAGTCGTGAAAGATCTTTCTAATCTTCTTCGAAATTTCCTTATAACGGTCAAAACGAGGACGAACAAAAATCAACTCAGGACAATTTCGCTTCGCCTGAACGCCACTCATAGCACTGCGAACGCCAAACTTTCGCGCTTCATAACTAGCAGCAGAAACAACACCTCGAATCTCGCTTCCACCAACAGCCAACGGCTTTCCTCTTAATTCAGGATTGTCCATCTGCTCCACAGAAGCATAAAAAGCATCCATGTCAATGTGAATAATTTTGCGATATGAAACTGGCTCTTCCATTTCACAAATTTATACTATATTTAGCTTCTCAAAAATTTCAAATGATAGAAATAGAACGAAAGTTTTTAGTCACTTCCAAAAATTTTATAAACGAAGCCTTCTCTAAGAAAAGAATCGTGCAAGCCTACCTGTCATCGGTTCCCGAAAGAACAGTGCGCATCAGAATAAAAGACGACAAAGGGTTTTTAACCATAAAAGGAAAAAGTAACGAAACCGGAACGTCACGGCTCGAATGGGAAAAAGAAATTGATGTTCAAGAAGCCGAAAAACTACTTTCTATTTGCGAAAAAGGCATGATAGATAAAATTCGTTATGAAGTTAAAAGCGGAAAACACACAGTAGAAGTAGATGTTTTCTCGGGCGAAAACGAAGGATTAATTATAGCTGAAATTGAATTGGAAGACGAAAACGAATTGTTTGAAAAACCTTCTTGGTTAGGCAAAGAAGTAACCAATGATGAACGTTATTACAATGTCTATTTGTCTCAAAAACCTTTTAAAGACTGGTAGTTATTCTTCAATAATCTCAATCGTTACAGGAACCGTTCCACGACCTTTATTATCTACTAAATCCATAAATGCTTTGCGAGATAAATCGATGTCTCGGGCTTTTACAAATGGCCCACGGTCGTTTACTTTAACAATTACAAAGCGGCCCGTTGTTTCACTCGTCACTTTAAGCATTGTTCCGAAAGGCAATGTTTTGTGCGCTGCCGTATATTTTTCGTTATCAAAGATTTCACCACTTGCAGTTCTTCTTCCATTAAATTTAGTGTGATAATACGAAGCGTGTGCATTTTTCTTGTGCAATTTGAGGATATTGAACTCTTGTTTTTTCTTAATCGAATCCAGTAGTTGAATGGCAGCTGTTTTCAATGGAGTAATCGTACTATCTACTTTGGTTTCCTTAATAAACTTATCTGTTTTCTTAACGGTAGCAATGGTAGTTTTGCCTTTATTCTTTTCTTTTTGTTGTGGGGTTCCCAAAGTAAATGCCGATAGCGACGTAGCAATTACTAGCAAAAAAATAAAGAAGAACAGTTTAGTACGCATGTGTATAATTTTTTTTAGGGAGAAGTACAAAAACTGTACCTCGATAAAAAATCCTTTTCAGGACTTTATTTTTATAACCATAGATACCAAGGAATTCTACTTAAAATAAGCAACAAACCTATTCCGTAGAACAATGTGATGGCTTTAAACTTGGCTTCGCTTGTAGTTGCTTTTTTATGTCTAGACCAACCAATAGTGATTAATGCAATGGCAATTATATTGATAAGTGGATGCTCTAAAGAAGTTAGTCTAATAGCCGCATCTTTCATGTTTCCCAAAGAATTAAAACCCAACGGAGATACAAAATAAAGGATTAACCCAACCAGTAATTGAATATGAGTAGCAAGCAATCCAAACAAGGAAATCTTTCTGTCTTTTGGAGTAAATTCTTTTTTGGAAGTAAGTCCAATAACAGCATTAAGTGCTGCAAAAAGTAATAATAACACGGCTAGATAAGCCCAACCCGAATGGAATTTTTGTACAAACTGATACATAGTTAAATTGTTTTAAACACAAATATAACTAAAAGGCATAAAAAAACGACACTTTAAAGTGTTGTTTAGTCAATTTTAAGTATTCTTTAAAAAGTGTTTCAATAAAAACATAGTGGACGAATCATGGGTTTTGATTGTTTTTGTTTCAATCTCTGCCAGTATCGAGTTGGCCAACTGCTTTCCAAGCTCAACACCCCATTGGTCGTAACTGTATATGTTCCAAATAACACCTTGAACAAATATTTTGTGTTCATATAAGGCAATTAACGCACCTAACGATCGTGGTGTTAATTGATCTATTAAAAGAGTGTTGGTTGGTTTGTTTCCTTCAAAAACCTTGAAAGGAAGAAGAAACGCTGCTTGTGCCGATGGCATGTTTGCTTTATCAAATTCTGCTTGTACTTGTGCTGCGGTTTTACCGTTTAATAATGCTTCTGTTTGTGCAAAGAAATTAGACATTAGCTTATCATGATGATTTTTATTACCATACAAAGGCTTCAAATAACCTATAAAGTCGGTTGGGATGAGCTTTGTTCCTTGGTGAATTAGTTGAAAAAAAGCGTGCTGCGAGTTGGTCCCGGGTTCACCCCAAATGATTGTGCCAGTTTGATAGGTAACGGATTTGCCATCACGATTAATGCTTTTTCCGTTACTTTCCATGATGCCTTGTTGAAGATAAGGTGCTAATTTTTGTAGATATTGCGTATAAGGAATCATTGCCTCGCTTTCTGCACCATAAAAATTATTGTACCAAATGCTTATCAACGCCGAAACAACCGGAATGTTTTCTTCGAATTTTGTTTCCTGGAAATGCACATCCATTTCATGTGCGCCTTCAAGTAATGCCTCAAAATTTTCATAACCAACAGCCAAGCTAATCGTTAAACCAACTGCACTCCAAAGCGAAAATCTTCCGCCAACCCAATCCCACATAGGGAAAACATTGGTGGGGTTGATGCCAAATTCGGTTACTTTTTGAAGGTTGGTTGAAACTGCCACAAAGTGTTTGGCAACGTCTGCTTGTGTGGCCGATTGTAAAAACCACTCACGAATGGTCTCTGCATTCGACAAGGTTTCTTGCGTGGTGAAGGTTTTTGAAACAATGACAAACAACGTTGTTTCTGGGTTTATTTTTTTGATAATCTCATTCACATGGTCGCCATCTACGTTGGAAACAAAGTGAACGTTTAAATGGTTTTTGTAGTATTGTAACGATTCTACAACCATTGCCGGTCCAAGGTCAGAGCCGCCGATGCCGATGTTTACAACATCAGTAAACACTTTATCTGTATAACCTTTCTTGTTTCCCAAAACAATCTCGTTTGTAAACGTTTTGATGGCTTCTTTTACGGCATAAATTTCAGGGATAACATTGATGCCATCAACTAGTACGGTTGCGTTTTTTGGTGCTCGCAAAGCCGTGTGAAGTACTGCTCGGTTTTCGGTTTTATTAATCGCATCGCCTTTAAAATAGCTGTCAATGGCTCCTTTTAGGTTACATTCTTCGGCTAGTTCAAGTAAAAGTTTTACGGTAGTGCTATCTATTCTGTTTTTGGAAAAATCAACTAAAAAGTCTTTCCATTGGATATGAAATTTGTCTGCCCTTGTAGCATCATTTTTAAACAACTCCTGCATGGTGTTGTTTTTGGTAATGGCAAAGTGTGCCAAAAGTTTCTTCCAGGCTTCAGTTTTTGTAGGGTTTATTGAGGATAAAGACATGTTTCTAGTATTTGAAAAATCAAATTTACAAATAAAGAAGCGGAACTCATAAAAGAAATATTACGCTAACGTTGTAGTGCTGAAAATTTTATTTTTTTTCAATCGTCTTTGCAATACTATCCAACTCTTTTTTGAGAGGTGTCATTTGTTGCATAAACGCTTGTTTGTATTTAGCGTCCATAGGAGTAGAGGTTGGCAGGTTTAAGCGCAAGGCATCTACCTGAACACCATTTTTCCAAAAGCGATAACAAACATGAGGACCAGTTGCTAAACCAGTACTACCTACTTTCCCAATAACTTGTCCTTGTGTAACGCGTTGTCCACGTTTTACTAAGATTTTAGACATGTGTAGGTATTGGGTTGTATAGGTTTTGTCGTGTTGCACTTTTACATAGTTTCCGTTTCCAGTGGTATAACCCGCCTGGATAACAACTCCTGCGGCAGTAGTCATAATTGGCGTTCCGGTAGGTGCGGCATAGTCTGTTCCGTTGTGTGCTTTCCAGCGTTTCTGAACTGGGTGAAACCTTCTTTTGGTATATCTTGAGGTGATGTTTACAAACTTTAACGGTGCTTTAAGGAAAAAGTTCTTCAGTGTTTTCCCTTCTTCGTCAAAGTATTGCAACTTGCCTTTACTACCATCGGTTGAAAATGGGAACGCATATATTTTCTTCCCTTTGTATTCAAAGAAAGCTGCCTTCAAACTATCTACACCGTCATAAACAGTGTCATTGATAAATCTTTCGGTAAACGAGAGCGCAAACTCATCACCTTTTTGTAGTTTAAAGAAATCAATAGACCATGCATAAATCTTTGCAATTCTTGAAGCCAATGATGGATCTACTTTTAGGTTCTGTAAGGTTTCGGATAGCGAGCCGTTTAAAGCACCAGCAATGGTTCTTGATTTAAACGTTAATGGACGGGTTTTTTTATAGGCCATCACCGAATCCCTCAAGTCAATTACATAGTAGGTGAGTTTGTCAGGTTGGTAGATAAAGTATTGAAGGCGGTGTTTTTTGTCTTTGGTTCTAAGAAAGGTAAAGGGTTTACCAACGCGGATGCTTCTTACGTTAAAAGTGTCTTTTACTTTAGCAACAATGTCATACACTTGATTTCCACCCAAATTTTGATGGTCTAAAATGGTGCCAAATGTGTCGCCTCTTTTAATTGTATCGTGTACCACGTTAAAGGCATCTAAGTTAAATCCAAAATCGATGGTTTTTTCCTTAACAGGTAACGTTACAATTTGGATTTCGTTATCTTTTTTACAAGAAAATAATAATACAGTAGTAAATAATAGTAAAAGTAGTCTTTGAACGGTTTTTAACATCCTTAATTTTTATAAGCCTTCGCCCCAATTTTTTAATTCTTCTTCACTCCACAAAGCCGGAAAGAATATCCGCCTTTGGTATTTTGGGTGCATATACTTCTTCCAATCGCTTCCTCCAGTTGCTTCTCCTGTTCCTTGTCCACTGTCGATGTACTTCCTAGCTGCGTTCAAATGTCCCATTACCCAGGTGATGTTAACCGTGTAATCATAATGGCGCATGGCACTTATCAGTTCGGCATTTTTTTGGTCATCTTCTGGCAATTGTTTGAATTTCTGCCAAACATTTATTGTATTATATTCTTCCATAAAGCGAAGAAACTCGTCTTTATATTTTTCTTCAAAAGCCAAGAGGAGGTAGGACTTTTTACCTGTTGCATGATCTTTCCCTGCTGCTTGCCAATACAAATGCTCAAACGCATGCGTGTAGGGTGTGTCTCTATCTATTGTAGCTCTAAATCGGTAGTCTATCAAATTAATCAAATCGGTAGATGCAAACTCTATCATTCGGTATTGCGCACTCTGAAAACCACTAGCAGGCGTTAAGGTGTTTCTGAACTTCATGTATTGAGCTACTTCCATGCCATCACCCATGATGTCGAATGATGTTGTTAGCATATCAAAGTAGCGACTAATTCTTCCTAGCTTTTCAGTAAAATAGGCTGTTTCTGGCTTATTGGTATGACACAATTGGTCTATCTCCCAAAGAATCATCTTAAACAACAATTCGTTTACTTGATGGTACATGATAAATACCTTTTCATCTGGTAAAACCGTTCGTTGGGTTTGCAGATTTAACAAGGCATCAGTTTGAATATAATCCCAATAAGTGATGGGTTTAGACCACAATAATCCTTCAAGATGAGTATCTGTTTTTTGGTCAATTGCAGCAAACTTTTGGTCTAGTGCATCAATGAGATTAGTTGTTGAGTTGCTCATTAGTTTTGTACTTTTATAACAAAAGGGTTTTTTAATCCTTTAAATCCTTCTAAGTCGGCTTTTAAAGAACCAACGGCTAAACTGGCTTTGATTCGAATTGGAAGTTTGTTGTCATCATTTGAAATCCAAACGGTTAAACTTTCTTCTTCTTTAAATACACGTCCTGATTGCACCAATGGCTTAAATACCATTGATGGAATCGTCCCAAATTTAGTTTTTAAATCTTCTTTTCCAATATATTTTAACTTAAACTTAGTGATTTCATTGTCAAAAAACATGTCCACTTCTATAAATTCGTTTATTTTTAGGGAGTTAATTTTAGGATGATTGCGAAGAAAATAAAAGGTAGAAAGAATATCTTGTACATCTTCTGTAACATTATATGTCTTTTCTGTTTTTTCTTTATAATCCTTTAAAAGAACTTGGTTTTTATCCTGATTGAAAAAACCTTCTTGGTTTTTGGTATATCCACCTTCGTCTATTTTGCGCACAAACTGATAGGGTTTGTTCGTTACCTTGTCGAAATAGCTTTCATAAGTGTCATCTACACTAAAAAACCATCTTGACATTCCGGTTGTGTAACCTTTACCAATGGCGTGATATACTTTTTTATTGTCTCTTATGGCTTCTTTTACTTCCAAAGTAGCATAGCCAGCTGTTACAATTCCATAATGGATTCTAAATTTAAACCATTCGCCAGTGTCGTAGGCTTCGGGTTTTTGGGAATCAAAACTCACAGAAATTAAAACTAAAAATACGATTATTAACTTTTTCATGATTCTATTTTTCTGCTGTAAGTACAAATTCTGTTCCAAATGTATAAAAACAAAAAAACCCAGTCAAATTAATGACTGAGTTTTTATGCTATTAACCAACCAAAAAACTATAAATTGAAAAAATTTATATAAAAACTTCCTGGGAACCACCCCAGTTGTTTTTGATGTTGCAAAAGTAAGGCTTGTTATTGCATAATTCCAATCAAAAATCAATTTTTAACACAACATTAATAATGAATTCTAATTTTGGAAGTTTTTTTTTGCGGTTTATTCAAATAAATGTGATTTTTTGCTTTCTTTCTGTTGTTAAAAGATTTTTATTTTGCTTTATATTTTGATGTGTATTGAGCTTTTATCTTATAAATAGATTTCAATAACTTTTACTTTTCTTTCAAATGAGATTTTGTTTTTCTATGTTCTATTCTAACTACTATTTTTTTATATCATTTTGAAATTCAATTAGCATTGAAATTTTACTAGTACAACTAAGTACTTTATACATGTAGAACATGAAATATTTTTTTAGCGTAACTATTTTTAATCATTTTAATTATTTTATTCTAAGTTCATTTAATTACTCATTCTTGATTAAAAAAAAACCCGAACAAATTTGTTCGGGTTTTGGTTTAAAGTGGTTTGAATATTATTTTACTATCAAGAATTCAGAACGACGGTTTTGAGCGTGTTGTTCTTCTGTACAATCTTTTCCGCAATCTACTTTTGGCTCAAGTTCTCCCATACCTTTTCCAGAAATACGACTAGCAGGAATTCCTTTTGAAATGATATATTGAACCGTTGATTTAGCTCTTCTGTCTGATAATTTTAAGTTGTATCTGTCGCTACCTCTATTATCTGTATGTGATTTGGCAAGAATAACAATTTGGTCGTTGTTTTTCATTACTTGAACTAGTTTGTCTAACTCGAAAGCACCATCTTGAGTAATGTTACTTTTGTTGAACTCAAAGAAGATTGGTTTTAACACAATTTCATCAGGAGTAACAATAACATCGATAGGTTCAAGAGCCGCTTCTACTTTAACCATTTTTTCTTTGGTTTTCGCTACGGCAAAAGTGTTTCCTTCGTAGCCATCTTTAGTAGCTTGGATCACGTATGGTTTTTCACATTCAACTCTGTATTTTACTTCTCCTTTGCTGTTAGACATTTCGGTAGCAATTACGTTTTTCTTTTCGTCAAGAATAGAAACTTTTGTATCTGCAAGGATTGCTCCTGTTTTTGCATCGGTTACTACTACCAGTACTTCTACACCACAAACAGGAATAGCTTTGAAGATGTCGTCATTTCCGTTTCTATTACTAGCAAAGAACCCTACGTCTTTTTTGCTATTGAACGTGAATGAGAAATCATCTTTGTCAGTATTGATTGGTGTACCCATGTTTACAGCTTCTTTGCTAGATGCTAATTCGTATTCGAACACATCATATCCACCAAGACCTTGTCTTCCGCTTGAAGCGAAATATAACATTTTGTTGTCATCAGAGATGAATGGGAAGCTTTCGTTTCCTTCGGTGTTTACATTTTTGCCTAAATTTTCAGGTGTTCCGTATGTATCATCAGCGTTTACAGTTACTTTCCAAATATCTGTTCCACCCATACCGTTTGGCATATTAGAAGAGAAATATAGTGTTTTACCGTCTTTGCTTAAACTTGGGTTTGAACAAGAGTACTCTTTAGAATTGAAAGGAAGCGGTTTTTTATTTGACCAAGAATCACCATCTTTAGTAGCTCGATATAAATAAATTTGACTAAATTTTGATTTTAATTCTTTTACTTTTTCGGATTCGTTTTCCAAGAAACTTTCGCTAGAAAAGTACATTGTATTTCCATCAGCACTTAAAGTAACTGGGCCTTCATGCCATTTAGAATTGATACTTGATACTGGAAAAGCATTTGTAATAGTGCCATCTGCATTATAATCTGCTTGATAAACATCTAGGTAAGGCTCATCATTCCAGCCATAGTTTTTTCTTGCACCGTTTCTTGCACTTGTAAAGTATAATGTGTTTTCTACTAAAAGTGGTCCAAAATCAGATTTATCACTACTAATATCCGAAGAGTTTACGTTGTACTGTTTTGTTTTGTTCAATAACTTTGGAACATAATTTGGATTTTCTTTAAAAGCTTTTGCTCTAGAATCACTTGGAGACATAGAAGCAAATTTTTGCATCTGCTTGTTTGACTCTTCATATTTTCCATCTGCTTTTAGCATTTGAGCATACCGATAGTATGTTTCTGAATCTTGAGAAGTTTCAATTGCTTTAGCATACCATTTAGAGGCATCGGCGGCATTAAACATATTATAATAGGTATCACCCAACTGTTTATAAACGTATCCATCAGCCTTTCCTTTTTCAACCAGGTTCATGTATTCCTTTGCTGCGTCAACATATTCAAACTGGTTAAATAACTTATCAGCCGACTTTGTGTCTTTATTTTGTGCCGTTAAGGATAAAGATGTTATCGCAAAACTTAGTGCTATATATAAATTTTTCATTTTTTTACTGCTAATTTATTGGTTAGAAGAATCTAGGTGAACGTGATACTTTTTTCGTTAAGTTTAAATCGAATAACAACATTACCTCGTGAGAAGCAGGAGTCACAACATTTAAATCAGACATCACATGGTCATAGGCATATCCAATTCTAAGCGAAGGAGTGACAGCAAAATTTACCATTGCTCCAAATGAGTCTTCAAGCCTGTAGGTTGCTCCTAATTCTAATTTATCATAAATCAAGAAATTTGTTGAAATATCAAAAGAGGTTGGCGCATTTAATGATGATTTAACCATTGCAAAAGGTTTGAACTTTAAGTTTGGATTAATGTCAAACACATAACCACCAGTTAAGAAATAGTGCAGCACTTCAGTTCCATATTTTCTTCCGCTAAAATCTAAATATTTAGATTTTAGCATGTTAGGAACGGAGAAAGACACATAATATTTATCTGTATAATAAAACACACCCGAACCAATATTTAAAAATGAGTTACTAGGATTGGCTGCGCTAAAAGGATCTGCAGGATCTGGATTAGGAAGTGTTGGATAAATAGTATTGAAATCTATTTTATGCATGGTAACACCAGCTTTTAAACCGAAAGCTAACTTGTGTTCTCCTCCTAAACCAAGCGTATAAGAGAAGTCTCCATATATATTTGTTTCTTCTACTGGTCCAATTTTATCATTTACTGCTGACAAACCTAAGCCTACATTTCTTCCTACAGGACTATGAATGAAGAAAGTTCCAGTACTTGGAGCGCCTTCAATTTGTACCCATTGTTTTCTATATAGCAAACCGCCAGAAATATTTTCCTTAGATCCAGCATAGGCAGGATTTATGACGCTTAAATTATACATATACTGCGTATAATTTGGATCTTGTTGCGCTTTTGCATCTGTAAAGAACAACACTGTTACAATCGCAATGAAATAAATTTTCTTCATTTTAAGTTTTATTTTAATTTTTATTCAAATTTTATATCTGATTATTGAGCTCTATTTAAGTATATCCATCCGGTGATGTTTTCGCCATTATTACGTTCAATAACATAATAATACGTCGCATCTGGTAAATCGTCACCACCATCTGATTGTCCAAACCATTGGTTTGTATAATTAGATTTTGAATATACCTTCATTCCATATCTATTATAGATTTGTAAATTTTTCACATCAAAACCAGTTAACTCGAAATTGTCGTTTAATCCATCACCATCAGCAGAGATACCTTTTTGAATCACACATGCTATGGTGTCAACAGTAAATGGGGCAGAAGTGCTTGAACAACCATTAGAGGTAACTATTACTGTATAATTTCCAGTTGACGTTGCCACGATTGTTCTTGTAGTACCTATACTAATTCCATTTCCATTTTGCCATTCATATGCAACATTTGAAGGATCAAACGAACCATTTACAGGATTTGCGGTTAAAACAAAACTTGAACCTTGACATTCTCCATAAGCTACTACGTCAAAAGGAGAATTAATTACAAATTGAGCAGTGCTTGTGCTACCGCTTTGACAGATAGAAGCATCTGCTAAAATAGAATAAGAAATTGTATATACACCTGGATTTGAAGCTTGAACATCTATTTCGCCTGTCGTTGGATTGATAATTAAACCAGAACCAACAGTTACTGTAAATGAAGCACCTGTTGTAAATCCTGCTGCTAATGATGGTAATTGATTAACATCATCTGCACAAACTGGAGAAGTATAACTAAATCCAGTAACTGGAGTTATAACAGGGTTGATTGTGATAGAAGCAGAAGAAGAATTTCCAACTATACAATTTCCAGCATCACTAGTTACAGTATAGGTAACTGTATATGTTGCTGGAGTTGTATTTGCCAAATTAATTTCACCAGTTGTTGTATTCAAGTCTAAACCAGTTCCAACATAAGAATAAGTTCCACCAGTAGTAAATCCTGTGCTAGGAATTGGCATTGGATTTGTACCGTTAGCACAAACTGGCGTAGTATAACTAAAATTGGTTACTGCGGTTACTACTGGGATAATAGTAATAACATCAGAACTTTGAGAGAAAGCTTGACAATTTGCTAAATCTTGTGGGATTGTATACAATACTGTATGTGGTCCTGTACTAGAATTTGCTAAATCAATTTCTCCTGTAGTTGGATTAATAACTAAACCTGATGATACCGTAGTGTCTTCAGAATATGTTCCGCCTGTTACAAACCCAGTAGCAGAAGTATCAGGCAATGGATTTGTACCATTTTGACAAACTGATGTTGGATAATCAATAGTTGTCACTGGATTGATTGTAGGTGTAATTATAAATTCAAATGGTATAGAGGCATTTGCTACTAAGCATTGAGACGCATCAGCATTAACAGAATATGTAATCATATACGTATTCGGAGCTGAGTTTGTAACATCAATAACACCTGTTATAGGATCTATGATAAGACCTACTGGTGTAGCACTAAATCCATTGCTATTTGTTCCTGTATAAAATCCAGGAGCTAAAATTGGAGAAGCTGTAGTTGTATCTAACTGACAAACTGGAGTTGTATAAGTAAAGTCAACCACTGGAGTTATTGAGTTGGTTATTTCTACAACGAATGTATATGAATCACCAGACAAACAATTTGCAACATCTTCTAGGACTTCATACTTAACAGTATAGATTCCAGCTGTTGAATTTGTAACATCAATTTCACCTGTATTAGCATCTATAATTAAACCAGCAGGTGTTGCCGTAAATCCATTAGCAACAACATAAAAGTCAGTTGCCAAAGTTGGCGTTAACGTAGTTGTACTTGATTGACAAACTGGAGTTACATAGCTAAACTCAACTACGGGAGTTGTCTGAGTTGGCACATCATCAATAATAACTTCTAATGGCTCGGAAACACATCCTGTTGTTACATCTCTAACTGTAACCGTATGTGTACCTGGTGCAACTCCACTAAATGTTGTTTCTGTTTGGTAAGCTCCGCTATCAAGACTGTAATCGTAATTAGAACCTCCAACTGGAACAAATGTGTACATACCAACATTAGAATAATCTTCTGGATCTAATGCTGTCCAATCTGCTGCATCCCAAGTTGTTTTTGGAACAGTTGCTGTTGAAATTCTTCTATAAGTATAACCTACTTGGTTATTTGGAGTATAAATAGTTCCATCTGTTCTTCCCCATAAATCGATATCAACATCTAAAGAAGTGGTTAATTTTATGTAATCATTATTGTTAACACCTGAGCAATTTGTGAATGTTGCATCAGGAGTAACGCCACTAATATTTGAATTAGAACTTACTTTAATAACATAGGTAGCATCGTTAGCTAAAGTTCCTGTTAAACCTAGATTACAGTTTTCAGTAACTGGGTTATTAGGATTTGTACCAAAAGTATAAAATTTCAATTTATAATCATCTAAGGATTTGGCTGAACCAGTTCCATTATATATCTCAACATAAGTTAACGAACCAGTTTCAGCATCAGTTACCTCTGAAATAAATAAATCAGATGGTGGAGTTCCCGAAGATGAACCAACAGGGCTAGTTACTTCAATTGTTCCAGTTTGTACTGCACATGTTGGTTGCGTAATATCAACAGTTGGGGTATCAATTGTGTTAATTGTAACTGTGAAACTATCTTCTCCAACGCAACCATCAACGTTAGCATATAAATATATTGTTTGCGTAGTTGTTATAGTAGTTGGTAGCGTAAACATTGTTCCATTACCACCTGCTTCTGTGTAATAATTACCCAATGTTGGTGTTGGCAATTCATAACTATTGCAATAAGAACCACTTTCTGGTGCTGTAACCGCTAAACCACCTATTGTAATGGTAAACACATCTTCATCAGAACATAAACCGTTTGAAGCATAAATGTATAATGTAGTTGTTACTAAAATTGGATCACCAGCATTTAGCATTGTTCCTGTTCCGTTTGGACCAGTATAATAATTACCAGAAGTTAAAACAGGCAGATTATATCCTGCACATGTACCAAAATCATCAATCACATCTACAACAACCTCTGGATTAACAGTTACAGTAAATACTTTTTCGTCTGTACAACCATTATTGTTGGCATATATATAAACATCTTGTGTTGAAGTGATAAAATCACCAGCGTTTAACATGGTGCCTCCACCATTAGTAGCAGTGTAGTAATTACCAACTGTTAAAGGTAATAATTCATAACTACCACAAACAGTTTGGTTTCCTGGAGAAACAACATTTGGAACTGCTTTAATTTCAATAGTAGTACTTCCAGATGGATTAGGACATGGTCCATTATCTGGTAAATTGTAAGATATGGTATAAATACCTGGTGTACTCAAGTTTGGTGTTATAGCACCATTATCGGCATTAATATACAACCCTCCTTGAGGAGAAACTGCAAACGTTCCATTTGTATTACCAGCAATCGTAACATTAATTACAGTCGTTTCGTTTTTACAAACTTCAGTAACAGGATAAGTAATTGTTGCTGTCTGTGGTTCAGTAATTCTAATGAAATAATAATATACTTTTTGAATACAAGTTGATGTAGGAGCTAAAGTATTTGTAATTTGATAATATCCAGGAGCACTTGCTTGAAGATCAACTTCACCTGTAGCAGTATCAACAAAAACTAACCCAGCAGGATATGATGTGAAAACACCAGCAAGTGAATTAGGTGCAATAGTAACAACAGGATTTGAAGCCATATCTTCTTTACAATATTCTTGTTGGTCATAGGCAAAGTTAGCATCAGAACAACAAGTTGTTTGACCTGCTCCAGGTGCGTTTATATTTGTTTGTGTTAAAGAAATAAAACCTGGATCGTCAGAATAATTAGTAATTAAAATTATATAAAATTGTCCAGCTTGTGCATTTACAATATTTAAATTTTCCGTTGCTGCTGCTGAATAACTACAACCCGTTTGTTGTGTTACTGGTACTCCAATACCAGGAGCTAAAAAGCCACCACCAGGCAAATTAATTGCTGTACAAGCAGCTGCTTGAGACGTAAACGGACCCCATGCTGCATAATCAACATCTAAATCTGGCGCACCTCCTGGAGTTGTTGATTGAGTCAATAAATAATTTAATGGACCTGATTGCGTTACTTGAATGGTAAAGAAAGTTGGATTTGGAGAGGTAAATAAACATCCAATTGTTCCTAAACTATCTACTCCTGTTGTATTTCCGTATTCAATTTCACAAATAGTTGCAGAGTTATCACAAGTTGATGGTGTAGAAATACAGATGTCAAAACTTACTGTTTGTGCAGTAGCTTCATTAGAATATACTCTTATGTAATATATTTCTCCAACAGTTAAGCCATTTAAGACATCAGATAGTTGCCCAGGATCACTACAAGTAAATTGCGTTAATGCACCACAAGTTCCAGAATATACTGCAAAATTCAAATTCTGTGTTGAAGCACCTGGTGCAATAGTAAGAGCAACATTCAAATAGGAGTTTGTTGCAATAAATTGGAACCAAACATCATCATCTGGCGTTCCAACACATGGTGCTGCTAAAGGCGGTACATTCATTGAAGGACTTGCACCCGAAACTACTCCAGAAGCAATTTGATTACAAACTGATGATGAATTTACGGGTACAAAGGTAGCATCTGCACATTCATCATTTGCTGGCTTAGTGCTAAAATTAGCGCCAATTGACCAATTACTATGGTCTGTATCGGAACAAATAGCTCTAACAAAGAACACGAAATTTTTACTTGATTGTAAACCTGTTATTAAAGCTGGATTTGCATTAACAAGAATCCCTGTACCTACTGGTAAATTAGGAAGTGGTTCAGCAGAACCTGCAGGTAAAATTAAAACTTCCCATTGTGTAGCTGATGGATTATTATTATCTGTCCAACTCAATTGAGCTGAAGTAGCTGTAGTATTTAATACTGTTAAAGCAGTTGGTTCAATACAAGTAGGGTTGTTTTCAATAATAACTTTGTCAATATACAATCTCCAACCATCAAGGCCTCCTTGAGGCACATGGAAACCAATGTTTATAGTTCCTGTAACGCCTGTTAATAAAACAACATTTTCAAGGTAAGTAGTGTTATTATAACTGGCTAAAGGTACTAATGTTTGTGTAAAACTTGCAGGATCTATTCCTGTTGTAGAAAGCATTACTCTAAAATCATTTGGTTCACCCGCAGATTGAACTCTGTATCTATATCTTAATCTTTGATTTCCATTTAAACCTGTAACTTGAGGTGAAATCAACCAATCATTATTATTTCCAGCATTAAAATCTGTAGTCAAAGCTGCTGATTGGTCTCCTTCATAAGGATTGAAGGCATAGTTCATATCCCATGCATCGGTATCGCCATTCAAATTCAACACGGTCCAACAAGCTTCGCTAGCGGAACCCGTATTAAACCCTTCTTGGAATGGAATTGTAAAGGCAACACACTGGGTAGTGAATGTTGCTGGACTTGACCAAGCACTCGAATCTGTCGTAGAGCATACCGCTCTAACATATACTTTGTAACAAGTATTTGCCGTTAATCCAGTTAACGTATAAGGATTTTGATCAGTAGTAATGCCACCAGTTGTTGTAGCAGTTGGTGCTGGTGCAGTACAAGGTAATACTAATACTTCCCAGTTTGTTGCAACACTATTATCTGGATTTGCAATTTGCGTCCAGTTTATTTGTGCTGAATCAGCAGTCACTAAAGTGGCTGTTAAATTATTCGGTTTTGTACATGTTGGTGCAGGAGCACAAGTTACATTGGCTACCCATCCTGGATTATTTACTGAACCATCACTTCTAAAATTAAAAGTCAAACAACCATCAGGTCCAGGAACAGAAGAAACAAAAGGACCAGGAATTGTTGTTCCCCAAAATCCTCCTGCTGGAATACCACCATTTCCAGGACCATTTGTACTAGATATTTGAGGTGATGTAATTGAATTACCGTCAAAGACATATAAAGCATCCCAATTCGCTTCTGTATTGAACGAAGTAAACGTTACAGTAACCAATTCTCCTGCTGGAGGACAAATCGTTACTGTTGAGTTGGAGTTGTTTGGATAGTTTCCAGCTATTCCTCCTGCATCTATATATTGACCACCACAAACTGGTGGCGCAACTTGTGTAGTAAACGTTGCTGGTCCAGTCCATGGACTTAGATCATTCCCTGGACAAACCGCTCTGATATACACATCATAACAGGTTGTTGGTGATAATCCCATTAAAGTATATGGAGAACCAGTAGGAGGAACTGTTACAAAACCTGTTGCTCCTGCAGCTGGTGCTGGCGAGCCACATGGTAATGCTAATACTTGCCACTCTGTTTCTGCGTTTCCATTGGTCCATGTCAGTGTTGCCGAAGTTGATAATACTGCCGTTGCAGTTAACATACTTGGCTCTGGACAAGTTGGTAAATCTTCTATGATGACATTATCAATATACAATCTCCATCCATCTAAACCTCCTGGTGGTACATGCCATGCAATATTTACAGGTCCTGAATAAGCAGAAAGATTGACAATGGCTTCCATATAGGTAATATTGTTATAAGAAGCTAATGGCACCAAAGTAGTCGTGAAATTCGCTGGACTTGTACCATTTGTAGAGAGCATTACTCTAAAGTCATTCGGTTCACCTGCAGATTGAACTCTATAACGGTATCTCAATCTTTGATTTCCTGTAAGGATTATTTGTGGTGAAATTAACCAATCATCATTTACTCCTGCATTAAAATCTGTGTACATCATTGCTACTTGATCTCCTTCAAAAGGATTGGTAGCATAGTTCATATCCCATGCATCTGTATCTCCATTAACATTTAAAACAGTCCAACAAGCTTCTGAGGTAGAAGTACTGTTGAATCCTTCTTGAAAAGGAACAGTAAAAGCATCACATAACGTTCTGAATGCAAATGGTCCTGCCCAAGCACTGAAGTTGCCAGTACCATCATTACAATCGGCTCTTACATAAAACTCATAATTGGTATTAGGAGTTAAAACTGTTGGCACTGGATAATTTGTGTTAATATTTGTTTGTGTACCTGCTCCTGCTGGAACTCCAGCTCCTGCAGGTTGAACAACTACTTCCCATGAAGAAGAGCCTCCTTGAGCCCAGCTTAAATTTGCTGTTGTTTGCAAAGCATTTGCCGCTAAAGCAGTTGGTGGCGCACAATTTACATTTTGTATCAGTAAGGTATATCCAACGGTTTGTGTTGTATTTATACTTGATATAACAAAATAATAGGTTTGACCAGCAGTTACAGACAAGTCAAATGTTCTAACAGTTGTTGTTGTTCCTGCAGCACCGCCAATACAAGTTACACCTACATTAGCACAACTATCATAAGCAAAAACACCTGAATTTGTTCCAGTTGGTGTCATGGTTACATTTATGGTGCCATTTGCTGGTGCAGTATAAGAATACACAACATCATTACCATTCAAATAATTGCCTGTAATATTACAACCTGTTCCAGGACTTCCTTCTATATTGGGGTTATCCCCATAGTTTGCCGTACTGTCAGTTGTGCTATATGGTAAATTATTAATTACTATTGATGCTTCACAACTTAATCCGGGTGATAGCGTTGAAAAATTAAAAGGACCAATCCATTGACTGGTGACACCGACTGAACAAACAGCTCTCACATAATATTTATATGCTGTTGTTGCCGTTAGTGGCACACCTGCAGGTAAAGTTGTTGTAACATTAAAAGAAGGTACTGCTCCGTTAAATGGAGTTCCTATTCCAGTTGGAGTTCCTGCCGCAGGAACAAGTTCTACTTCCCATGAGGTTGTTCCTGGATTCGTCCAACTCAATTGAGCCGAAGTAATGGCTGGTGTTGCTGTTAATGCAGTAGGATCAAAACACTGCGCCACTACTTGTACATTATCAACAAACCATCTATCTCCAAATGGAGCAGTGATTGGAGCTTGTTGCATCACAAAAGCAATACGAACATTAAGATCAACATAATCAGTCAAATTAACTACTTTTTCTTCATATTGACTAACGCTTGCTACCAAATCGGCATCAGTCCATTGTTGAACCAAAAGATAAGAGTTTGGATCCGTTGGATTAGCGGCAGCTGGTGCGACTTTTATTTGATAAACGGTTCCCTGGTTTCCAATTAAAAAACCTCTTGTCCAAAAACGAAGTTGGCCATTTGCTGGAACTGTAAAAGCTGGTGACGCCAAATAATCCTCATAAGTTTGACCCGTTGAAAAGTTGGTCTCCCGATTCATATAAGCTGCATTAGCTCCTTGATACACTTGTGTTGGCGTTGTAGTAACGGTAGAAATTCCCCAACGGAAATTTCCTGGTGTGCCATTATCAAACACCAACCAATTCCCTGTGCTCAAAGCCCAGTTATTAGACGGTAGCGCACTTGGTCCTGTAGTTGACTCAAATCCTTCAACGACACCCGTTCCTCCAAATTGAGAAAAGCCCGAGAAAGAAAACAGTAAAGTCAACAATAATAAAGTAATTTTTTTCATAAATGAAAATGGTTGTAATAATTAATATTGGGTTAAGAGTTCCAAATTTAGAAAATTTTATGAAAAAAATAACTTTTTTAAAAATTTAAATTAAAAAACAACTATAAAATGAGTGTTAAATATTATTATTTCTAATTTTGCAGTACTAAAAATCAATAATGTTAGAAAAAAACAGTTCAAATTTCGAAAAAACAATTGTCGTTGGAATCGTCACTCAAAATCAATCTGAAGAAAAATTACAAGAATATTTGGACGAATTAGAGTTCTTAACTTTTACGGCAGGAGGAGAAGTGATTAAAAGATTTCATCAAAAGTTAGAAAAACCCAATCCAAAGACTTTTTTGGGAACAGGAAAAATTGAAGAAATCAATCTTTTTGTCAAAAATAATGCTGTTTCAACAGTTATTTTTGATGATGAATTATCACCATCTCAACAAAAAAATCTTTCCAAAATAATTGATTGTAAAATTCTAGATAGAACAAATTTGATTCTTGATATTTTTGCTCAAAGAGCTGAAACGTCGTACGCAAGAACACAAGTCGAATTAGCCCAATGTCAATATTTACTTCCAAGATTATCGGGTCTTTGGACACATCTTGAGCGGCAGAAAGGTGGAATTGGACTTCGTGGACCTGGAGAAACAGAAATTGAAACGGACAGAAGGATTGTTCGTGATAGAATTGCATTGTTAAAGGAAAAAATTAAAACTATTGACAAACAAATGGCGGTTCAAAGAAGTAACCGTGGTGCCATGGTTAGAGTTGCCTTGGTTGGATATACCAACGTTGGAAAATCAACCTTGATGAATGCTATTGGGAAAAGCGATGTCTTTGTAGAAAATAAATTATTTGCAACCCTTGATACTACTGTTAGAAAAGTGGTTATTAAAAACCTACCTTTTTTATTGTCAGACACGGTTGGTTTTATTAGAAAATTACCAACTCAATTAATTGAATCTTTCAAAAGTACTCTGGATGAAGTTCGAGAAGCCGATTTGCTTTTGCATGTGGTTGATATTTCGCATCAAGATTTTGAAGACCATATTCAATCTGTAAATCAAATATTGATGGATATTAAAAGTAATAACAAGCCTACTATAATGGTTTTTAACAAAATAGATGCTTTTAAAAACCTTTCTATTGACAGTGATGATTTAATTACTGAAAAAACCACAAAACATTACACCTTAGAAGAATGGAAAAAAACTTGGATGAATAATGTGGGCGAAAAAAACACCTTATTCATTTCGGCAACTCACAAAGAAAACTTTGAAGAATTGAGAGAAAAAATTTATGAAGCCGTTAGAGAAATTCATATCACAAGGTTTCCTTATAATAAATTCCTATACCCTGATTATAAAGATGCCGTTGAAGATTAATTTAAATAATAGATGTATCCAAAATTCAACCAAACATTCCAATCATTTGCTTTGTTTTCTGGGTATCTTTTAGGATCTGGATTTAAACCATCTACCCAATTTGAAAAATAATATTGAACACGTAAATCAATCATTAAGTCAGATAGTTCTGTTAACTTGTATCTTGAACCAATAGAAGAAACAATTGACCAAACCGTTCCACCTTGATTGGTTATAGCACCACCTAAATATTTATCAGGAATAGCGAGTGGAGAAGTAATTGGTCCAAGAGTAGAATAAGCTTCGGGATCATAAAAACTAAATTGCCCTCCTAAACTCACAAAAGGAGCAAATGAGCCTAATGTTGCGGTAAAATCTCTAATACTTAAAGGGTAAAATTCTAATTGCATACCAATATTAGTAACCGCTGTACTTCCACGCATACCTCTCAATTGATTGGCAATTAATGAAGTTTTGCTAGGGTCAACCCATTGCCCATAGTGTTTTAAATTGGTTTTATTATAAGATAACTCACTTCTTAATTTAAAATGGTCGTTGAAATAAGTTTCAGGAGTATAACAATTACATTCTGCTTTATAAGAAAAATTCAAGTAATGAATTATTCCAATACCATAACCAGTATTTCCAGAATTTGTGCTAAAATCATGTCTTTCACCATAATCTGATTGAAATGCTACTGGTCCAGCAATTACACCTAATTCGTGAGAGAAGCCAAATTGAGCTTGAGTACTTTTACACATACCTATCAATAAGATAAATGTGAAAATAATTTTGATGAACTTTTGCATACTTTATAATTCTATTCCCGACAAATATATAAAAACATCATTCAGTTATAAAAAAAAATACAAAATAGTTGATTTTTAACTTTAAAAAAGGGTAAAAAAAAGATTGTATCAAGACATTATTGGTTTTCAGAGTTATTTTTTTTACTTGAAAAAAGAATATTTTAAAAAAAAATAGAGCACTATTTTAATAAAATGTATATTTGCGCATCATTACGAAATCGATTTCTTAAAATTTAAAAAAAAATAATTATGTCGCAAAGTATTAATGCTTTTATTGAAGCAGTGGCTAAAAAAAACCCTAATGAACCTGAGTTCATGCAGGCGGTTAAAGAAGTAGCCGAAACAGTTATTCCTTTTATTGAAGAAAATAAAAAATACCAAAACAAAATGCTTTTGGAACGAATGGTTGAACCAGAAAGAGTAATCATGTTTAGAGTTACTTGGTTAGACGATGCTGGTAAAACTCAAGTAAACCGTGGTTACAGAATCCAAATGAATTCTGCAATTGGACCCTACAAAGGAGGAATTCGTTTTCATCCTTCAGTAAATCTTAGTATTTTAAAATTTTTAGCTTTTGAGCAAACGTTTAAAAACAGTTTAACAACACTTCCAATGGGTGGTGGAAAAGGAGGCTCCGATTTTGATCCAAAAGGGAAATCAGACAATGAAATTATGAAGTTCTGTCAAAGTTTTATGACGGAACTTTCAAGACATATTGGTGCAAATACCGACATTCCAGCAGGAGATATAGGTGTTGGAGGAAGAGAGGTTGGTTATATGTTTGGTCAATATAAAAGATTGAGAAATGAATTTACAGGTGTTTTAACTGGAAAAGGCATCTCTTTTGGAGGTTCGTTAATTCGTCCAGAAGCCACGGGTTATGGTGATGTTTATTTTGCTCAAAATATGTTGGCTACCAAAGGAGATTCTTTTAAAGGAAAAACTGTAGTGGTTTCTGGATCAGGAAATGTAGCGCAATATGCAATTCAAAAAGCAACCCAATTAGGAGGAAAAGTAGTTACCGCTTCCGATTCATCAGGATATATTCATGATGCAGATGGAATAGATGCAGACAAATTAGCTCATATCATGGAAATCAAAAATGTAAACTATGGTAGAATTGGTGATTATGTAAAAAAATATCCAAACGCAAAATTTGTGGCAGGAAAACGTCCGTGGGAAGTTAAGTGTGATATCGCATTGCCATGTGCTACTCAAAACGAATTGAACGAAGAAGAAGCTAAAATGTTGGTTAAAAACGGATGTATTTGTGTAGCTGAAGGAGCCAATATGCCTTCTACTCCAGAAGCCGTAGAAGTATTTTTAAAAGCTAAAATATTATTTGCGCCAGGAAAAGCTTCAAATGCTGGTGGTGTTGCAACTTCTGGGCTTGAAATGTCTCAAAACTCACTTCGTTTAAGCTGGTCGTCAGAAGAAGTGGATCAAAAATTACATGGAATCATGGAAAATATTCATGCATCATGTGTAAAATATGGTGCTGATGGAAGTGGTTTTGTTGATTATGTTAAAGGAGCCAACATTGCTGGGTTTGTTAAAGTGGCAGATGCTATGCTAGCACAAGGAATTGTATAAATATAATATAGTTATAAAATAACAAAAATCAAAAATGCTTTCAGAAATGGAAGCATTTTTTTTTATTCTTTTTATATTAAAAGTAAAAGTTTTTCGTTTATACTATATTTGTAATTCTAATTGACGCTATGAAAAATTCATTTTACTTGGTTTATATATTTTTATTTCAATTTGGTTTTTCACAACAAAACCTGCAATGGAAAGGTTATTTTTCATACAATAAAATTAGTGATATAACAGAATCTTCCTCAAAATTTTTTGCCGCAACCGAAAATGCTATATTTTCCAAAAATCTAGCAACAAATGAATTAATTTCTACTAATACTATAGATGGATTATCTGGAGAAACTATTTCCGCAATCTATTTTAGTGCGACAACTAACAAAACAATTATTGGGTATAAAAACGGTTTGATGATTGTTTTAAACAACCAAGACGGAAGCATTTTAAATGTAGTTGACATCATCAATAAGTCTATTCCCGAAAACATTAAAAAAGTCAATCATTTTATGGAATATAACGGAATACTATATGTTTCATGTGACTTCGGAATTGTTCAATACAATTTGAACACCTTACAATTTGGAGATACTTATTTCATTGGACCAAACGGTTTAGAAATTAGAGTCTATCAAACTACTATTTTTAATAATGAAATTTATGCCGTAACGGAATATTATGGTATAAAAAAGGCAGCTATTTCTAATCCAAATTTGAATGATTTTGCGCAATGGCAAATTTTTGATAATGGATACTGGAACGGAATTGTAACTTTTAACAATCAGTTAATTGCTACCAACACTAATAATAAAGTTTACAAACATACTGGAACTGCCTTTCAAGAAGTATTTAATTTAAATCAAACAGGGTTAGACACTAGGGTTTTTGAAAATCATTTAATTGTAACAACAAACAATCAGGTTTTTGTTTACAATTCTAACTTAACCCAAGCAGCATACATACCAAGTTCGCAAGTTTCTGCCATTCCTTTAACATTTAGTTGCGCAACCGTTATTAATGATAAAGTATATATTGGCACCAATGAAAACGGTGTTATTTCGGCACCACTAAGCAATTTAGGTGAATTTGAAGTCATCATGCCCGATGGGCCAAAAAGAAATTATCTATTTTCTATTCATTCTTCCAATTCAAATCTTTGGGCTGTTTATGGTGGATATAGTGTTACCTATAATCCATATACTTTTTTAAATCTTGGCTTGACCTCGTTCGGAGTTAGTAAATATACCGATAATCAATGGTTGAATATTCCGTACGAAGATGTTTTAGGAGCAAAATCACTAACACGAATTTCTTCAAACCCTAACAATGAAAATGAAGTTTACGTAAGTTCTTATGATAAAGGGTTATTGAAAATTGAAAGTGATATTCCCACTACACTTTTTAATGAAAGCAATAGTTCTTTAAAATCCCTAGATGCAAGTTCTACAAGTAACATCCGAATTGGACCTTCAACATTTGATAGAAACGGAAATCTGTGGGTAACGAATAGCCGTGTTAGTACTGGTCTAAACGTATTAAAAACAAACGGACAATGGCAAGCTTACAATATGTCAACCATAATAGACAATGTTGTCAACAGTGATTTTGCTCAAATAGAAATTGACAATAGCGGTACAAAATGGTTGGCTACCTACCAAGATGGTGTTATCGCTTTTAATGAGAATTCTAATATTTATAAAAAAATTACAGAAGGCACAGATTTAGGAAACTTGCCAATAAATGATGTTAGAGCTTTGGCAATTGACAATAGAAGTCAAGTTTGGATTGGAACCAGAAAAGGGCTTCGTGTTCTTTCGAGCACTAGCAGTTTTACTAGTGAAAATCAAATGAAAGCCAATCCAATAATCATTCTTGAAGATGGATTAGCGCAAGAACTTCTTTATGAACAATTCATTACCGATATTGTAGTCGATGGCTCTAATAGAAAATGGATTGGAACTGCCGATTCTGGAGCATTTCTTTTTTCTTCAAATGGTCAAGAAACCATTTATCATTTTACTAAAGACAATTCTCCTTTGCCAAGTAATACCATAAACGACATAGAAATTAACGAAACTACCGGTGAAATTTACTTTGCAACCGATAAAGGGATGATTTCCTTAAAAGGAATCGCTACAAAACCTGCGGATGATTTACAAAACGTATATGTTTATCCTAATCCAGTTCGACCAGAATATATTGGCACCATCAAAATTGCTCAATTGGTTGAAAAAGCAGTCATTAAAATCACCGATATAGAAGGAAATTTAGTTTATGAGACCACATCAACTGGTGGAACAGTGGAGTGGGATGGTACTGCTTTTGGCAGTTACAAAGTAGCTTCTGGTGTTTATATGATTTTTATTTCCTCAGAGGATGGTTCTGATACAACCGTAAAAAAAGTGATGATAATTCGATAAATTCCAAACGGAAAAATTCCAAATCCCAATGTTGGTAAAAACCAAAGCTATTGTTATTTCTTCTCTAAAATATCAAGAAAAATCATTGATAGTTAAATGTTTTACTCAAAGCGATGGACTAAAAAGCTATTTTGTTCCAAATGCATTTTCGGCTAAAAAATCAAATCAAAAAATAGCCTATTTTCAACCTTTTTCTATTCTAGAAATCGAAGCCAATCACAAGAATAAAGGCACCTTAGAACATTTTAAAGAAATAAAGTTAGCCTATTCTTATCAAACCATTGCAACTGACGTTGTGAAAAGTTCAATAATTTTATTTCTTTCGGAAATGTTGCATCACAGCATCAAAGAAGAGGAAGAAAACGAAAACCTCTTTACGTTTCTAGAAACGGCACTGCTTTGGCTCGATAATCATGAAGAAATTACTAATTTTCATTTAATTTTTCTTCTTCAAATGACCAAGTTTTTTGGTTTCTTCCCAAATAAAGCCAATGGAAATTATTTTGAAATGATTGATGGTGTTTTTTCAGAATATCAAGGAACAAGTTGTCTTAATTTTCAAGAAACCGTACTATTAAAAAAGCTTTTAGAACTCAAATTCGACAGCTCAAAAAAACTTTTTTTAGCTTCAGAACGTCAACAATTACTAAAATTCATAATCGATTACTATTCAATTCATCTCGATGGTTTCAAAAAACCTAAATCCTTGGAAGTTTTAAAAGAAGTTTTTGCATAATTAGTTGAAAAGTTATTTAAATTTTAAAATTTTCTTAAAAGTCTGTTGTCTTTCATCTATTTTCTATTCTCTTTTCTTAAAATTCCTTACTTTCGCAAACTGATTAAAGAAAACGACAAAAATGAGTACTAAGTTTACTGAATACAAAGGACTTGACTTGCCTACTGTGGCTTCAGAAGTTCTTGATTTCTGGAAAAAAAATAATGTCTTCGAACAAAGTGTAACTTCACGTGAAGGTGCAACGCCTTATGTGTTTTTTGAAGGGCCACCATCTGCAAATGGTTTGCCTGGAATTCACCATGTGATGGCAAGAGCAATTAAAGATATTTTTTGTCGCTATAAAACTCAAAAAGGTTTCCAAGTAAAGCGAAAAGCAGGTTGGGATACACACGGATTGCCCGTAGAATTAGGCACTGAAAAAGAATTAGGAATTACTAAAGAAGATATTGGCAAAACCATTTCGGTAGAAGAATACAACGAAGCGTGTAAAAAAACCGTCATGCGTTACACAGATGTTTGGAACGATTTGACCGAAAAAATGGGGTATTGGGTAGATATGGAAAATCCATACATTACTTATAAATCAAAATACATGGAAACGGTTTGGTGGCTTTTAAAACAAATCTATAACAAAGATTTGATGTACAAAGGTTACACCATTCAACCGTATTCTCCAAAAGCTGGAACAGGATTATCTTCTCACGAAGTAAACCAACCAGGAAGTTATCGCGATGTTACCGATACAACAGTTGTAGCTCAATTTAAAACAAAACCAGAATCTTTACCAAGTTTTTTACAAGGTTTTGGCGATGTTCATATTTTAGCTTGGACCACAACGCCTTGGACATTACCTTCAAATACTGCGTTGACTGTTGGACCAAAAATCGATTATGTTTTAGTGGAAACATTTAATCAATATACTTTTCGACCTACAAAAGTGATTTTAGCTAAAAATTTAGTTGGAAAACAATTTACTAAAGGTTTTTTTGAAAGTACAGAGCCAGGTGATTTTGAAAACTTTAAAGAAGGTGATAAAAAAATTCCTTTTCAAGTTCTAAAAGAATTTAAAGGCACTGATTTAGTCGGAATTCGTTACGAACAATTATTACCATTAGCATTACCATATCAAAATCCAGAAAATGCTTTTAGAGTAATTTCAGGAGATTTCGTTACTACCGAAGATGGAACAGGAATTGTTCACACTGCGCCAACATTTGGTGCTGATGATGCAAAAGTAGCTAAAGAAGCAACGCCAGAAGTTCCACCATTATTGGTTAAAGATGCCAATGATAATTTAGTTCCATTAGTAGATTTACAAGGCAAATTTATTCAAGGTCTTGGCGATTATTCTGGGAAATATGTTAAAAACGAATATTACAACGATGGTGAAGCTCCAGAGCGTTCTGCCGATGTTGAAATTGCCATCCAATTAAAAGAAGAAAATAAGGCTTTTAAAGTTGAAAAATATGTACACAGTTATCCACATTGTTGGCGAACAGACAAACCTATTTTATATTATCCATTAGATTCTTGGTTCATAAAAATTACTGAAGTTAAGGATAGAATGTTTGATTTAAATGAAACGATTAACTGGAAGCCAAAAGCTACTGGTGAAGGACGTTTTGGAAATTGGCTAAAAAATGCAAACGATTGGAATTTATCGCGTTCAAGGTATTGGGGTATTCCTTTACCAATATGGAGAAACGAAGAAGGAACAGAAGAAATTTTAATTGGTTCTGTTGAAGAATTATACAACGAAATCGAAAAATCTATCGTTGCTGGTTTCCAAAAAGAAAATCCATTTAAAGGATTCGAAATTGGAAATATGACTGAAGAAAATTACGATTTAGTTGATTTACATAAAAATGTAGTCGATGAAATTGTATTGGTTTCGCCGTCAGGTAAACCAATGAAACGTGAAGCCGATTTAATTGATGTTTGGTTTGATTCGGGTGCAATGCCTTATGCACAATGGCATTATCCGTTTGAAAACAAAGAAAAAATTGATGGAAATTTAGATTTCCCAGCTGATTTTATTGCAGAAGGTGTTGACCAAACACGTGGTTGGTTTTATACGTTACACGCTATTGGAACATTAGTTTTTGATAAAATTGCGTATAAAAATGTAGTTTCAAACGGATTAGTTCTAGACAAAAACGGACAAAAAATGTCTAAACGTTTAGGAAATGCTGTTGATCCATTTACAACATTGGCAGAATATGGTCCAGATGCTACACGTTGGTACATGATTGCCAATGCAAATCCTTGGGACAATTTAAAATTTGATATTGAAGGTGTTGCAGAGGTTCGTCGTAAATTCTTTGGAACATTATACAACACGTATTCGTTCTTTAGTTTGTATGCCAATATTGATAATTTCAATTATTCTGAAGCTGAAATTCCGTTGAATGAACGCCCAGAAATTGACCGATGGATTTTATCAGAATTACATACTTTGATAAAATTAGCAGATGAATCGTATGCTGATTATGAACCAACAAAAGCAGCAAGAGCAATTTCAGAATTTGTTCAAGAAAATTTAAGCAACTGGTATGTTCGACTTTGTAGAAGAAGATTCTGGAAAGGCGAATATGGAACGGATAAAATTGCAGCATATCAAACGTTATATACTTGTTTGTTGACCGTTGCCAAATTAGCAGCTCCAATAGCGCCATTTTTTATGGACAAATTATATACTGATTTGATTAACACAACTGGAAAAGAAGATTTTACCAGCGTTCACTTAGCAAATTTTCCAGTTTCGGTTGAAAACTTTGTTGATAAATCGTTGGAAAGCAAAATGATGAAAGCACAAACAGTTTCGTCACTCGTTTTATCACTTCGAAAAAAGGAAATGATTAAGGTGCGTCAACCGTTGCAAAAGGTAATGATTCCAGTGCTTGACGATAATTTTAGAGCTGAAATTGAAGCAGTTTCCGACTTGATAAAAGCAGAAGTAAATGTTAAAGAAGTCGAGCTTTTAGACGATGCATCAGGTGTATTAGTAAAGCAAATTAAACCCAATTTCAAGACACTTGGCCCACGATTTGGCAAAGATATGGGTTTGATTGCCAAAGAAATACAAAGCTTCAGCACTGAGCAAATTAAAGAAATTGAAACCAATAACTTGGTAGTACTTGTTATTTCAGGAAAAAGTATAATTTTAACATCCGAAGACGTTGAGATTACTTCTCAAGATATTCCAGGTTGGTTGGTCGCCAATGCCAATGGTATAACTGTTGCATTAGATATTACCATCAACGAAGAATTAAAAGAAGAAGGTATTGCAAGAGAATTGGTAAACAGAATTCAAAATCTTAGAAAAGACTCAGGATTTGAAGTTACTGATAAAATAAAAGTGAAAATTCAACGATTTGGCGATTTAGAGAAAGCAGTCCTTTCTAATGAAAATTATATTAAATCGGAAACATTAACAAATGAATTGATTTTTGAAGACCATTTAGAGGGTTTAGAAATTGAATTTGATGATATAAAAACCAAAATAGTAATCTCAAAATAGAAAAAAGATGGTAGAAGAAAAAATGAGATACTCAGATGCTGATTTAGCTGAGTTCAAAGAAATTATTGTAAAAAAAATAGAAAAAGCACAATCCGATTTAGAATTGATAAAAAGTGCTTATATGAATGATTTAAATAACGGTACTGATGATACATCGCCTACTTTTAAAGCATTTGAAGAAGGTAGTGAAACAATGTCTAAAGAAGCAAATTCACAATTAGCTATTCGTCAAGAAAAATTCATTCGTGATTTGAAAAATGCACTTTTCCGTGTAGAAAACAAAACTTATGGCATTTGCAAAGTAACCGGAAAACTTATAAGCAAAGAACGCTTAAAAGTTGTTCCTCATGCTACCATGAGCATTGAGGCAAAGAATTTACAGCGATAAATAATAAAAAAACCAATCATTTAACGCTCCTCATAGGAGCGTTATTTTTTATAAAAAAACACTATTTTTGCACCATTAATTTTCAAAAAATGTCTTTACGCAATTCTGTTTTAATCATTTTCCTAGTATTAGTGATTGATCAATTCTCTAAAATTTATGTCAAAACTAATTTCATATATGGTGAAGCCGGACAAATAGAAGTTGCCAATTGGTTCAAACTATTGTTGATTGAAAACGAAGGAATGGCTTGGGGTGCAAAAATCCCGGGTGATTATGGAAAATTAATTTTAACCATTTTTAGAATTTTTGCAGTTGGCGGCATTGCTTATTGGTTGTATGATTCTAGCAAAAAACACAGCTCTAATTTTTTGATGGTCGCCATTTCATTAATTTTTGCTGGTGCTGTTGGAAATATTATTGATTCTATTTTTTACGGCGTTGTTTTTGACGACAGCTACAATCATTTGGCAGTGATGTTCTCTGAAAACCCTTATGGTACATGGTTTCACGGAAAAGTAGTTGACATGTTTTATTTCCCAATTATACAAGATTATCCAATGCCCGAATGGGTTCCGTTTATTGGTGGAAAACCATTTACTTTTTTCAATGCTATTTTTAACGTGGCCGATGTGGCAATTTCTACTGGTGTTGGAATATTGATTGTCTTCAACAAAAAAGCATTTACTAAAAGAGTTTCTATCGGAACGAATGAACGTTTTGAGTAGTTACACAATAATCTAGCGGAATATCAGTAACCGAAACATCATCGATAAATTCTTCTTCAGGTTCAAAAAACGAAAGCCCTATTTTAATAGAATCGAATCGGCAATCTAACAAAAAGCGATCATAAAATCCTTTGCCATATCCTACTCTATAGCCATTTTTATCATACGCCAATAGCGGTACAAAAATCACATCAATCATATCATCAGGAACACTCAAACCATAAACGGGTTCATCAATATTATATTCGTTTTTCTTAAGTTTTGTGTTTTCTGTTAATAAAAAATGATTCATTTTCAGCGTTTCAAAATTGCTTTTTGAAACCACAATTTCCTTGTCTTTCCCATGAAGAATTTGCAGTATAAACTCAGTATCGACTTCGTTTTTTTCCCTGATTGGCAAATAAATATGAAAAAAAGTATTCTTCCAAATGTCTAATTTCAATAATTGATTAGCTATCTGCAAACTTTTTTCCTCAATTTCTTCCGCCGAAAGTTTAGCCCGTAGTGCTTTGTGTTTTGTTCGTAATTCTTTTTTAGTCATTTTCTAAAGTATTTGTAATATGAAATATTGCATCGCCTTGATATACAATTGAAGCGTCGTTTACATTGATTATATAACCCGAATTGGGTGCTTTTACTTTGTGTTCAACTTTTCCATAAGGATCAGAAATAGTAGCCAACAATTGTCCTTTATTCACAAAAGCATTAATTTTTACTTCCACATGAAACATTCCCGACGAGTTGGCTCTAATCCAGCTTGATTTTTTGATGTAAATCGTATTTTTTTTGGGCAGAATGGTTTTTTGTTTGGACGATAACATGTCCAAATGTTCTAAAAAGCGTTTCGAACCTTCAATGCCTTCTCTAGTAATATGCAAATCGATGTGTGCCGATTTTCCGCCTTCAAAAAGCAATATTTTTTTACCCAATTTGGTACAAGCGTTTCTAAAACTACCCGAAATGTTTTTAGAATACAACCCAAATGGCGCATTAAAAACTTCTGAAAGTGCTTTTAATTCCGCATCATTGGGCACAATTCTAATTTGTGGTGCATTAAATCGACTAGCGCCGCCAGCATGAAAATCGACAATATAATCTACATGTGGAATCACTTCTTTTAAAATATAATAGGCAAACCTGCTTGCCAAGGAACCGCCTTTGCTGCCCGGAAAAACACGGTTCAAATCTCTTCCATCCGGAAACTGACGTGATTGATTGACAAACCCAAAAACATTCAAAACCGGAATGCAAATTATTGTGCCACAACTTGGTTTATTGATTTTTTGGGTGATGAGTTGGCGCACAATTTCAACACCATTAATTTCATCGCCATGCAAACCCGCCGAAAAAAGCACCGTTGGACCAGGTTTTTTAGAACGTTCTACAATGATTGGAATTTTCAGTTTGGTCATCGTTTGCAACTTCGCAATTTCCATGTTGATGGTTTTGCTTTCGCCTGGCAAAATGGTTTCTTTGAGTATAATTAGTTCGTTATTGTTGGGCATGAAGTGGTATGTTTTGGATGAAAAATAAATCAATTATTCTTTTTTGTGTTTCTTTCCGGTCTTTGGAAAAAAATCTTTTAGGGAATCTATTTTGGGCGCAAAACCCAATTGATTGCCAAATTTATTTTTATAAATAGCATACTGATAATCGCGCAAAGCATCTTGAAAATTATCGTGATCGTGCAAAATTTTGATGTTCAACATCATTTCTACTGCCGCTCGAAGTTGCAACAATTTTTGCGACGCAAAATGCCTGGTTTCATAGTCGGCTTCAAATTCTTCCCAATTCACATCGGGCGATTGCAGCGCTGGTGTGTTTTCGTGATACTCTTTGGTTTTGGTAATCAGCAGCTTCTTCTTGTCGCCAATTTTGCCATATTTGCTACGTTCTTTTGGGCTCAAATTATAGGTTTTAGCACCAATAAGACTCATAATGGTATCGACTGCATCATTTAACTGCGTTTTTTCGGCAGCTGTAAAATGATTTTTTCCTAAATTTTCTATGGGCATACTAATAACAGATTAATTTAAATATAAAATTAATGTTTTTTATTAAATATTAAATAAACTTTATTAAAATATTTATGAAAAATATTTAATTCTAAATAAATATTATTAATAATTAAATACTATATAATTATTAATTGATAAAATTTAATAATTAATTAATGAAATTTATTAATTTAAGTGGTTCATAACCCCATTGAAGAGGCATTCTGCTAGTCCATAATTTTATCTTATTTTTGTAACACAAATGTGTACTCGTTTATGGAACAACCGTCACTCGAACTTCAATTGCAAACCTTGCCCGAAGGTCCTGGTGTTTATCAATATTATGATAAGGACGGCAAAATATTGTATGTAGGCAAAGCCAAAAACCTCAAAAAAAGAGTGGCTTCCTATTTTACAAAAACCCACGACAACGGTAAGACGCGCGTGCTGGTCAAAAAAATTGTGACCATAAAACACATCATAGTAGCCAACGAATCGGATGCTTTTTTGCTTGAAAATAACCTCATCAAAAAACTACAACCACGCTACAATATCAACCTAAAAGACGACAAAACCTATCCGTGGATTTGCATCAAAAAAGAACCTTTTTCGAGGATATTTCCAACGCGAAGAATGGTTAAAGACGGCTCGGAATATTTTGGTCCCTATACCAATTTTAAAATCGTCAATACACTACTCGATTTGATTAAGGAGTTGTACCCATTGCGAACTTGTAATTATGATTTAAGCGCTTCCAACATCGAAAAAGGAAAGTACAAAGTGTGTTTAGAATACCACATTGGCAACTGCAAAGGACCGTGTGAAGGATTGGAAACACTAGAAAACTATCAAGAACAAGTGCATGCTATTCGTGAAATATTGAAAGGTAATTTTAAAGAAAGTTTGCGCGATTTTAAGTCAAAAATGCACACTTTTTCGAGCAACATGCAATTTGAAGAAGCGCAAAAAATTAAAGAAAAAATTGAATCGCTCGAAAATTATCAGGCACGTTCTACGGTTTTTAACCCAAAAATGGCTTCGGTAGATGTGTTTTCCATCATTTCGGACGAAACCACGGCGTATGTTAATTTCCTGCAAGTTTCATTTGGCGCAATAATTCGTTCGCATACCATGGAAATCAAGAAAAAATTAGACGAAACCAACGAAGAATTGCTTGAACTTGCCGTAATTGAACTCCGAGAACGATTTAAATTAACTTCCAAAGAAATAATTCTTCCTTTTCCACTCGATTTGGGCGAAAACATCAAAATATCCGTGCCACAACTGGGCGACAAAAAACAAATCCTCGATTTATCCGAGCGCAATGCCAAATACCAAAGACTGGAGCAACTAAAACAAATGCAAATTGTTGACCCAGAGCGACACACCAACCGAATTATGGCGCAGATGAAGAAAGATTTACGCCTATCGGTAGAGCCGCGACATATTGAATGTTTTGACAATTCCAATATTCAAGGCACCAATCCTGTATCGGCTTGCGTAGTTTTTAAAGATGGAAAACCGAGCAAAAAAGACTACCGTCATTTTAACATCAAAACCGTTGAAGGACCAAATGATTTTGCTTCAATGGAAGAAGTGGTGTACCGTCGCTACAAACGATTATTAGACGAAAACCAACCCTTGCCACAACTCATCATCATTGATGGCGGAAAAGGACAACTTTCGTCGGCTTTAAAAAGTTTGGACGAATTAGAATTGCGCGGAAAAATTGCTGTCATTGGCATTGCAAAACGACTAGAAGAACTTTTTTATCCCGGCGATTCGGTACCGTTGTATTTAGATAAAAAATCGGAGACATTAAAAATCATCCAACAACTTAGAAACGAAGCCCACCGATTTGGCATCACCCATCACCGCAATAAACGTAGCAAATCAGCGTTAGTGACGAGCATAGAAACCATTCCTGGGATTGGTGAAAAGACGATGCAAACGTTACTAAAACATTTTAAAAGTGTTAAAAGATTGAAGGATGCTACTGAAAAAGAAATTTCGGAAGTGATTGGTGCTTCAAAAGCCAAAAAAATTTCCGACTTTTACCATAAAATCAATTAAACCAATTTGAAGCGAATGTCTTTAGCATTTTTACAAACCATTTTCCTGCGGTCTATTCTCTCTTTTTTAAACAAAAAAAGGATGTCGTTTCCATCAGGGCAAAGTAGGTTTCGTCTTTTGAGTCTATTGGTTTTTGTTGGTGTACTTGTTTCTCAAAACTCCTTTTCACAGGACACTATACATAGAAAAAAAATAGGTTTAGTGCTTTCGGGTGGTGGTGCCAAGGGATTTGCTCACATAGGAGTATTAAAAGTTTTAGAAAATGCTGGTGTAAAAATAGATTATATTGGTGGAACCAGTATGGGTGCAGTTGTTGGCGGATTGTATGCTTCGGGTTACAATGCAACACAAATTGACTCCATCTTTGAATATACAAATTTTAACGAACTGCTTCAAGATTATATTCCAAGAACGTCTAAAAGCTTTTATGAAAAAAGGAATGATGAAATGTATGCCATTTCGTTGCCTTTTAGTAAACTAAAAATAGGAATCCCTATTGCATTATCTAAAGGAATGTACAATTACAATTTATTGGCAAAACTTACTCATAATGTTAGAAACGTTCGCGATTTTAATAAACTACCAATTCCATTTGTTTGCATTGCAACAGATATTGAAAAAGGAAAACAAGTGATTTTAAACAAAGGGTACTTGGCACAAGCTATGATGGCAAGTTCGGCATTTCCTTCTTTATTTTCACCCGTTGAAATAGATGATAAAATACTAATTGATGGCGGTGTTACCAATAATTATCCAGTAGAAGAATTGCGAAAGATGGGTGCTGAAATCATTATTGGTGTTGATGTTCAAGATGATTTAAAAGATCGAAAAGCATTAAATGATGCCACTCGAATATTGGTTCAAATTACCAATTTAGACATGATTAATAAAATGCAAGGAAAAGTTAAACTAACTGATGTTTACATAAAACCTGATGTTTCTGAATATGGTGTCATTTCTTTTAATGACGGAAAAGAAATTATTAAAAAAGGAGAGGAAGCCGCACTTTTAAAAATTGGAGAAATTCAAAAATTTTGTAATTTACAAACAGCAGTACAAAGACAAGCAGTTAAAGATGAGGTTTATAAAATTGACCTAAAGAAAATTGACATTACCGAATTAAAAAATTATACAAGAGCCTATGTTTTGGGAAAACTTAGAATAAAAGCGGGTAAAAAAACAACGTATGATGAACTAAAAAGCGGTATAAATACATTAAATGCAACTCAAAATTTTAGCAGAATTAGTTATAGTATCGATTCATATCAAGATGGAGATGCACTTCATTTAAACTTAGTAGAAAATGACACCAAAACTTTTTTAAAGTTTGGTTTACATTATGACGATTTGTATAAAAGCGCATTATTAGTCAATGTGACACAGAAAAAAATACTATTCAAAAACGATGTTTTATCCTTAGATATGGCGTTGGGTGACAATATCAGATATAATTTTGATTATTACATTGACAATGGTTTTTATTGGAGTTTTGGAATCAAGTCTTGGTACAGCACTTTCAATAGAAATGTTGCAACTGATTTTAGAAATGGTGAAGTCTTAAGTCAATTGGGCGTTGACAAACTGAACATCGATTTTTCAGATTTTACCAATCAAGCTTATATGCAAACTGTATTTATTCAAAAATATCTAATAGGTGCAGGAATAGAATATAAACATTTAAAAATTCAGACTTCCACAATAGAAAATGGCGATTCTGTTTTTGAAGACAGTAATTATTTTAATCTTTTTGGTCATTTAAAATATGATTCCTTTGACAACAAATATTTCCCAAAATCAGGTTGGTTGTTTTATGGTGATTTCAAAACCTATTTGTATTCGTCAAACTATACTAATGAGTTCAATCAGTTTTCTGTTGCCAAAGGTGAAATAAGTTTTGCACAAACTATATTAAAAAAATTCACTATAAAAGTACAATCCGAAGCAGGATTTAAAATAGGGAATGATAGTGTTGATTTTTTTAATTTTGTTCTCGGTGGATATGGCTATAATACCATAAATAATTTCAAACATTTTTATGGCTATGACTACCTAAGTGTATCGGCAAATAGCTTTATCAAATCCAATTTTACGTTGGATTATGAAATTTTTAAAAAGAATCATCTTAATTTTTCTGCAAATTATGCCAACTTAGAAGACGGATTGTTTGCTTCAGGCAATTGGTTTTCAAAACCAAAGCTTTCAGGTTATGCCTTTGGTTATGGAATTGAATCTATTGTTGGGCCAATTGAAGTAAAGTATTCTTGGTCACCCGAATTACCCAAAGGATATGTTTGGGTAAGTGCTGGATTCTGGTTTTAGTTTTCAGGTTGACGTTCTACTACGTCATCGTTTTCAGTATAAGAATCAGGTTCGGGTTTTGGTTTTGTGGTTAATACTCTGTAAAAAAAATAACCCGTAAAACCGATTACAATTCCTTGAGTTGTAATCATTGTTATTAATGCTTCTGTGTTCATAATCTTCTTTTTGTTTAAATTACAAAGTGGCTCTTCCTTCTCTTCTTCTTTTCAAAAACGCAACATATACCAAAGCACTGATGAAAACAAACAGCCCTAATAGTAGTATCCTAGCAAAGTTCAAGTAAAGTATCTGACTTTCCAATTGACCGATAATTGCTGGATCGGTTGCAGCCATAATTTTCTCTTTAATACCAGCATGGGTTATCGTTTTAATAATAGAACCATTATCCAAACTCCATCCATTGCCTGATAACAAACTGGAAACATTTCCTGACCAATCGTTGTTTAGTGGTTTAAACAATGAACCCAAGAAGATAATGATAAGCATCACAGGTGTCACAAATTTAATGATAAACTTGTAAATCAATGGCACTTGAATGTCGGCACCACTAGTTATCTCTGCCCAGCCTTTCTTCATTCCAAATATCCAAGAGAATAGGATGGTTTCTAACATTGCGAATACCACAAGACTTACCGTTCCTGCCCAATAATCGTATTCGTCAAAGACACCTTCTTGGAAAAAGATTACGGTTGGCAATCCCATTATTAAAATTAATAACCCAAACGACCAAGCACCTTTGTTTTGTCCCCAATTAAATTCATCTCGCATGAAACCTATCCATGGTGTTCCCATAGCCAAAGACGATGTGATACCAGCAAAGAACAAGAGTCCAAACCATAATAACCCTGCAATGGCAGCTAACATTGGTCCCCATTGTTGGAATAAATAAGGCATGGTTTGGAACGCCATTCCGAAGCCGGCATTTTCCAGTACCCAATCCAATCCTAAATAGCCCGCCGCAATTGGAATAACGATTAAACTACCTAGCACTACCTCAACAAACTCATTCATAAAACCAGCAGAAACAGCGTTTAGGGCTATATCATCTTTGGAGTTCATATAAGCGGCATAGCAATGTATTGTTCCCATACCAACCGATAACGTGAAAAATATTTGTCCAGCTGCTGCCATCCAAACTTTTAAATCTAAAATAGAATCATATTGTGGCGTCCACAAAAAGTTTAGACCATCCCAAGCATTTGCATTTGGGAAAAGTTCTGACGCTCCACTTGTACCTAAAGTCAAACCTCTAATAGCTAAAATAGCTCCAAACAAAATCAACAATGGCATTCCAATTTTGGCAACCTTTTCGATACCTTTTAATCCTTTGGAAAGGATAAACGTATTCAATAGCAAACACAAAATATAAAACACTACCGCTTCGTAAGGAATTCCAGTACTAGACTTTGATATATCTACATAGTTGTTAAAAAAATCGGCTACACCATGTTGACTCATGCCATTAAATGTTCCCCGTAGCGAATGATAGACATAAGACATTGTCCAAGATTCAATATAACAATAATAAGCAGCAACGGCTACATTAGTAAAAATTCCAAAGACTCCTATATATTTCAAGATGCGTCCTTTTACCATCGAGTCTAGTATATAAGGCGTGCTATGGTTTCCAAATTTTCCTCCAAATCGACCTGAAGACCACTCAATATACAGCAAAGGAATTCCCATTAACAAGAAACAAATCAAATAGGGAATGATAAACGCACCACCACCGTTTTGCACGGCTTGCACCGGAAATCGAAGAAAGTTACCTAATCCTACGGCGTTTCCCGCCATTGCCAAAATTAATCCCACTCTTGATCCCCACGCTTGTGAACTTGCTGCCATAATTTGATTTTGGTATAGTTAATGAAATCCAAAGATAAAAAAACAATCGTAAAAAGATATAAAATCAATAAAAAGCTTAAATTGTATAAACAAACCCTAGCATATTAACAGTTTTTACACCCATTAGGCAAACCCTCAAAATCGCATTAACGCTATTATTCTTTACTATAATTACACTTTTAATACCTTATTGTCAAAGTTTATGACTTCTTTTGAAGCAGGAAATTCAAATTTTTACGATATTTGTAACTATGAAACATTGGGACAATCTTCTTATCCATTTAAAATTCCTCATCAAGAGAAATCCAGAGTGAATTTCAATTAGATAAAGCGTCAGTTAGACAATGAGTAAATGAACTTCAATCTCATTATCTAACGGATTAATTATCGCATTACCTATTTAACTAATTGTCTCATTAACAAATAACAAACCATGCCATTTTATCATAAATTAGGGAACATTCCACCCAAACGACATATACAGTTTCGCAAACCTAACGGCGATTTGTACTATGAACAACTGTTTGGAACCGTGGGTTTTGACGGGATGTACACCAACTCCTATCATGAGCAACGCCCTACAAAAGTGAAAGAGATTCGCGCTCAATATAGCGTTAAGCCTTCCGTTTCTAAATCAAATAATATTCAATCGTATAAGCTGAAAGGCTTTGAGGTAACTCCTCAAGACGATTATTTAGAAAGCAGAAAAATCGTTTTAACCAATTCCGATTGTCATATCGTTTTAGCTGCTCCTAGAAAATCAACGAATGACTACTTTTATAAAAATTCTGACTCTGACGAAATGATTTTCGTGCACAAAGGCTCTGGGAAACTCAGAACGATGTATGGTAATCTAGACTTTAAGTATGGCGATTACCTAATCATTCCTCGAGGGATTATCTATAAGATAGACTTTGATACCATCGAAAACAGATTGTTTATAGTAGAGTCTAACGTTCCAATCTATACTCCAAAACAGTATCGAAATTGGTTCGGGCAGCTCCTGGAACATTCTCCTTTTTGTGAAAGAGACATTCGCCGTCCGCAAGAGTTGGAAACTAACAATGAATCGGGCGAGTTTGTTATCAAAGTAAAAAAGAAAGACGAGATATTTGAAATGGTATATGCCTCACATCCTTTTGATGTTGTGGGATATGACGGTTTCAATTATCCTTATGCTTTCTCCATTCACGACTTTGAGCCTATAACTGGAAGAATTCATCAACCACCACCAGTACATCAAACCTTTGAAACGTCTGCGTTTGTGGTATGCTCTTTCGTGCCACGTATGTATGATTATCATCCGTTGGCTATTCCTGCGCCTTATAATCATAGTAACATCGATTCGGACGAGGTGTTGTACTATGTTGATGGCGATTTTATGAGTAGAAACGATATTGAACAAGGTCACATTTCACTTCACCCGGCTGGAATTCCTCATGGACCACACCCAGGTGCAGCCGAAAGAAGTATTGGCAAAACCGAAACCCAAGAACTTGCCGTTATGGTAGATACTTTTAAACCCCTGATGGTAACCGATGAGGCTATGAAGATTGCCGACGATACCTACTATCAGTCGTGGTTGGATCATTAGAAAGAAAAGAAGAAAGAAAATAGAAAAAGAAATTCATCTATTAAAATGAAATACAACACTTTGAAAGTATTCAATAAAAATTTTAACACTTAATACTTTCATCATAATACAACTAATATGTCAAAAGAAATTAATAATGTAGAATACGGTTTAGAGAAAATATTTGAAGGTGCGCAAGACTTTTTGCCACTCTTAGGAACCGATTATGTAGAGTTTTATGTCGGTAATGCCAAGCAAGCCGCGCATTTTTACAAAACAGCGTTTGGATTTCAATCGCATGCCTATGCTGGGTTGGAAACAGGTATGAAAGACCGTGCTTCCTATGTGTTGAAACAAGATAAGATACGTCTAGTACTTACTACTGCGCTAAAAAGCGACTCTCCAATTGGCGAACACGTTAAGAAACACGGCGATGGTGTAAAAATCGTAGCACTATGGGTAGAAGACGCGCGTTCGGCATACGAAGAGACTATGAAACGCGGAGCCAAGTCGTATATGGAACCAACTGTAGAAACAGATGAGCATGGGGAAGTGGTACGAGCTGGAATTTTCACCTATGGAGAGACTGTGCATCTATTTGTGGAAAGAAAGAACTATACAGGAAGCTTCTTACCAGGGTATAAGGAATGGAAATCCGATTACAATCCAGCTCCTGTTGGTTTAAAATATATCGACCACATGGTGGGCAATGTGGGTTGGAACGAAATGAATACTTGGGTAAAATGGTATGAAGACGTGATGGGCTTCGTGAATTTCCTTTCGTTTGACGATAAGCAAATTACCACCGAATATTCTGCACTGATGAGCAAGGTAATGAGTAATGGTAACGGAAGAATTAAATTCCCGATAAACGAACCTGCCGAAGGAAAGAAAAAGTCGCAAATTGAGGAATACTTAGACTTCTATGAAGGCTCGGGTGTGCAACATATTGCAGTGGCAACCGATGATATTTTAACCACCGTAGCCGACATGCGCTCCAGAGGTATTGAGTTCTTGAGTACGCCACCACAAGCCTATTACGATGCCGTGCCGTTACGTCTAGAAGCGCACCACCATGAATTGAAAGAAGATATTAACAAGCTAATGAAGTTAGGAATTATGATTGATGCCGATGAAGAAGGTTATTTGCTACAAATTTTCACCAAACCAATAGAAGACCGCCCAACATTGTTTTTTGAAGTCATTCAACGAATGGGTGCTCGCGGTTTTGGTGCCGGAAATTTCAAAGCGCTATTCGAATCGATAGAAAGAGAACAAGCTTTGAGAGGAACGTTATAAGCGTTTTTAGAAGACACGTTCTCAAACTACATACAAAAAAAGCAACTTGAACTCAAGTTGCTTTTTTTATGGGTACTAAATATAGATTTTAATTTAGTGCTTTTAAGTGAGAATGAAATTATAAGTTTGCATATCTATTTCTGTTAAAAGGTTCATAAAGTAATTGACAATTACGGTATCTATTTGCACCTCCTTTTGATAATGGAATTATATTGTCAAACTCTAGTTTTTCTTTGCATACCCATACAGTTAAAATTGAAAGTCATTTTGGTTTGAAAGAAATTATTTGCTATAAAACATTTTGATTGAAGCTTGATTAAGTTGAGCTATTTCCTTTATTAATAGGTTTTTTGGAATCAAAACGCACTTTTTTTTAAGGATGTTTGTTGGTTAGTGTCACTAATTTTTAGAATTTTTAAAAAAATGATGTTCTATGGCTATTTATTAATGAAATAAATTCGTTTATTTTTACTGTAAAAAATTAAATTAGATTACATGCGCTGGAATTTAAAACCAAAACCATCTTCAGAAAAAGTAACTCAATTAGCCAAGGAATTAAAAGTAGAAGAATTGGTAGCAACACTTTTGATACAACGTGGGATAGAAACATTTGAAGAAGCGAAAGCCTTTTTTCGTCCGAGTTTAGATGATTTGTATGATCCTTATCTGATGAAAGACATGGACAAAGCGGTAGAACGCATCGAAAAAGGCATTGAAAATCTGGAAAACATTTTGGTTTTTGGCGATTATGATGTCGATGGTACTACGGCAGTTTCATTAGTATCTTCTTATTTGCGTAGCCTTTATCCAAACGTGGCAACTTATATTCCCGACCGGTATGACGAAGGTTATGGAATATCTTTTAAAGGAATTGATTTCGCTGAAGACAATGGTTTTTCGTTAATCATTGCTTTGGATTGTGGTATAAAATCGATTGATCATGTGGAATATGCACGTGAAAAAAATATTGATTTTATTATTTGTGACCATCATAGGCCAGGAAATGAATTGCCAAAAGCGGTTGCGGTACTTGACCCAAAACGTGAGGATTGCAATTATCCCTATGATGAATTATGCGGATGTGGTGTTGGGTTTAAATTAGTGCAAGCTTTGGGACAAAATCGAAATCAAACGATAAACGATTTAATGGTTTATTTGGATTTAGTGGCTACGGCCATTGCAGCAGATATAGTTCCAATGACAGGTGAAAATCGGATTTTAGCAAAATTTGGATTGGAAGTTATTAATACAAAACCACGACCTGGAATTAAGGCACTAATTCAGAATGTAAAGAAAAAAGAATTGACGATTACGGATGTTGTTTTCATTGTTGCTCCTCGAATAAATGCAGCAGGAAGAATAAAACATGGAAACGAAGCAGTCGCATTATTAACGGAATACAATTTAGAACAAGCGGAACAATTTGCAGCTGAAATTGAACAACACAACAATGAAAGAAAGGAATTGGACAAGCATATTACGACAGACGCCTTATGTCAAATTGAGGAAAATAACGAACAAGAAAAATTCACTAGTGTGGTTTTTCAAGAAAATTGGCACAAAGGTGTAATTGGGATTGTGGCCTCTCGATTGACAGAAACCTATTATCGCCCAACGGTTGTGTTTACAAAAAGTGGAGATAAATTGGCAGCTTCGGCGCGTTCTGTGAAAGATTTTGATATTTATAATGCGTTGGAAGCGTGTGCTGAACATTTGGAACAATTTGGTGGTCATGCCTATGCTGCAGGAATGACGTTGAAAAAAGAAAATTATAAAGCATTCAAAGCAGCTTTTGAAGCAGAAGTACAAAAAACCATTCCGCCTGAGTTGCTTATTCCTGAGATTTCTATAGATGCTCAAATCAATTTTTCAGAAATTAACCCAAAATTAATTCGCATTTTAAATCAATTTGAACCTTTTGGACCGCAAAATATGACACCTGTTTTTATGACTAAAAATGTAGTAGATACGGGTTATGGTAAAACATTAGGTTTGGAAGACGAACATTTGAAATTATTTGTAAAACAAGACAATTCGGAAGGTATAGGGGTGATTGGATTTGGATTTGGAAACCAATTGGAATTGACCAAAAATCGAAAACCAATAGAAATTTGTTACTGCATTGATGAAAATGAATTTAATGGAAACGTATCTTTGCAATTGCGATTGAAAGATATTAAGCAGTATAATTGAACAAATAGATTTCAGCATTGGCAAAAAAAGTTATGATAAAAAACGATCCTTACGAAGCTTTACGATTTACTGAATTTAAATTTTTTCTTGCCATGCGTTTTGCAATGGTTTTTGCTTGGTCGATGCAATTTGTTATCATCGAGTGGGAAGTTTACAAATTAACTAAAGACCCACTTTCGCTAGGAATTATTGGCTTAATGGAGATTATTCCAGCTATTGGAATGGCATTATTCGCAGGACATATTGTGGATCAAAACGAGAAAAAAAATCTATTGGTTAAATGTATTCTTGGGTTTTCAGTCATTAGTTTTGGTTTGTTTTTAATTACGGTTCCGAGTATTACCAAAGATTTATCCTTGCAAACCACTTTATATGTAATATATGGCTTAGTGTTTTTTGGAGGATTAGTTCGTTCATTTATTGGCCCAACTATTTTCTCTTTACTTTCATTAATTGTTCCTAAAAAAACCTATCCCAATGCAGCTACCTGGAGCAGTTCGACTTGGCAAATGGGTTCGATGTTTGGACCAGCCATAGCAGGATTTTCCATTAGCTTGTTTGGTGTGCATTGGTCGATGTGCTTGGTTTTTGCATGTTCACTATTTGCGTTGTTATTTTTGTCAAAAATAGAAAAGAAACCTATTCTAAACCCAAAGATTGGCGAACCTATATTTCAAAGTTTGGCAGAAGGCGTAAAATTTGTCTTCAAAAACAAAACTATTTTGGGTGCCATTTCGTTAGACATGATTGCAGTACTGTTTGGAGGAGCAATGGCGTTATTACCCATATTTGCACAGGATATTCTAAAAGTAGGCTCAGAAGGTTTCGGAATTCTGAGAGCCGCGCCTGCGGTTGGTTCTGTCATTACTATGGTGCTTTCGGCTTATATTACCTTAAATAGAAAAGCCGGGATGAAATTGTTGACCGCTATATTTATGTTTGGCGTTTGCATCATCATTTTCGGATTGTCAACAATTTTTTGGGTTTCGGTTTTGGCGATGTTTTTCAGTGGTATCTTTGATGGCGTTTCAGTTGTCATAAGAAATACAATATTGCAGTTGCATACTCCAGACAACATGCGTGGAAGAGTTGCTTCAGTAAATTCTATTTTCGTAGGTTCTTCCAATGAGTTAGGTGCTTTCGAAAGTGGTGTAACAGCCAAATTAATGGGAACTGTTACCGCTGTAGTTTTTGGTGGTACGATGACTTTAATTACAGTAGTTTTTACAGGAATTGCACTGCCTTCGTTTAGGAAGCTCGATTTACAAAAAGATGTAGAAGCATTAGAAAAACAGGAATAGTTAGTTTTCAAACACCTTCAACTCAAATTTCTCTCCTTCAAAAACACCGTAAGTGAAATAGCCTATCCAATCGCCAAGGTTAATGTATTCGGAGTTTTCGCCTACCTTTATAACCATTGGCAAATGACGGTGACCAAAAATTAAGTAATTGTAATGTTTGGTTTCTAATTTTCGTTTAGAATATTGCACCAACCATTCGTTTTCTTCGCCAAGAAATTTCACATCCGCATCGCCAGAAATTAACTTGTTTTTTACCGAAAGATGTTGTGCTAATTTTACGCCAATATCGGGGTGCAACCAACGAAACAACCACTTAGAGAAAGGATTTGTGAATACTTTCTTCATGCGTTTATAGCCTTTATCCCCTGGTCCTTTTCCGTCTCCATGACCGATTAGGAATGATTTGCCGTTAAAGACATACTCTTGATTATCGTGATAAACAGGAATATTCAACTCTTTTTCAAAGTAATCATGCATCCACAAATCATGATTGCCCACGAAGAAATAAATCGGAATGCCACTATCGCGAATTTCTGCTAACTTGCCTAAAACACGAACGAAACCTTTAGGGACAACGGTTTTGTATTCAAACCAAAAATCAAATAAATCACCCAATAAAAAAATGCATTCAGCATCTTTCTTCACTTCATCAAGCCAAGAGACAAACTTTTGTTCGCGAGGAAAACTCGCTTCTGGAGTAGGTGCTCCAAAATGTTGGTCGGAAGCAAAATAGATTTTTTTGTTGTGGGATAATTGCATAGTCACAAAAATAGAAAATAGATTGCAATTTATTTCCTTATTGTTTTCTTTATTGGAATTTAAATTTTGGATTTAAACGTTATCTGAAGCATACCACTCGGCAAAAGAGCTTTCGGTTTCTTGTAATTTCAACGAATGCAACAGTATCTCTTTCGGTAAACGACTTTTGATTTTTTCAGCAAAATCGATTACCATGTTCTCACTCGTTGGTTGATAATTTACTAAAATGACATGATGACCACGATTTTTTAATTCATTTGCCAATTCTACATGTGGTGTGTTTTGGTTAAAAACGGTTGCGTGATCAAATAAATCAACAATTTCTTCACGCACGATTTTCTTTAAATCGGAAAAATCAATCACCATCCCATATTTAACGTTATTGGAATCAGTAATTGGTGTACCAATAACTGTTACGGATAATTTATAACTATGTCCATGAACATTTTTACATTTTCCGTCATAACCATATAGTGCATGACCTGTTTCAAATGAAAATTGTTTAGTAATTCTGATTTTGTTCATAGACTAATTTTGAATTGCAAATTTAGTAAATTGAAAGAAGTAATGGAGAATTTATTTTTTCTCTTTATTAAATTAGAAAAAAGAGTATATTTGTTCTCGCAGTTTTGGGGATGTAGCTCAGTTGGCTAGAGTGCTTGACTGGCAGTCAAGAGGTCGTGGGTTCGAGCCCCATCTTCTCCACAAAAGTCGAAGTTAAAGTTGCTTCGACTTTTTTTTTCTAGTTTCTATAATTTTTATTTTTTTCTCAATTAGAATAATTAAAAAAGAAAATGGTCGCTCAAAAAGGCGACCATTCTTATGAAATATCAATTATAAATTATTGATTTTGTTGGTATGTTTGATTTTCGTTTAAATCGGCATGACGTGCATTAAGCGATAAATTATCCGCTTGAACAATAAATGCCGCAAAACTAATGTTGTCAGGATTAGAGATATTTGATGGAACAGGAATAGAAAAAGATTTTGTTATTTGTTGTCCAGCAGTTGTGTTTTCAGTTATTGGGTCTCCTAATAAATCAGTTAAATTAAGTCTTAATACATGATTGTGTTCATAATTAGGAACTGGGTTTACATTGCCATAATAGGAGGTATAATTAACTTGATTTCGAATCAAGTGGTCTTCGAGTAGGTAAACTACTAATTTTAAGCCTGAATAATTTTGAACAAACTTCATGTTTACTTCAACATTAACCATTCCGTTAGAAATAGATGAAGATATAGCTAACCCTAACCCTGAATTATTTCCCGTTAAACCTTTTGCTTGCTGAATATTGGAAGGTTCGGGCGATAACCATGTGATGGTTCTGTTTAATCTTGATTGTGGCAATTCTAAAGCAGGTGAGTCCGGCATTATCAAATCTTTTAATGGCATAAAATTTTCAAAATGGTAGGGATCATTTCCATTGTGTATGGCAACAGTTACTACTTTATCTGTTTGAAGATGAACTTGATCAATAGCATAAGCAACTCTGGTACAATTTCCACACCATGTGCCTGTGTAATCTTCAATCAAAACATTTTTTTGAAAATATCCTGGAACTGGTTCGGCATCTTCCGTATCTGCTGGAAGATTTTCTATCACTTTTGTATCACTACAAGAAAAAATAGCAAAAAATGTAAGTAAATAAAATAAGGTTTTAATCTTTTTCATAATTTAAAAAAATATATTAATGCAAATTAAGCAAAAAAATTTTAATTTTAAACTTATTATTTCTTTATTTGTAGCTATTACATAAACTTTTATAATGAAAAATTTAGTTACACTGTTTTTAATTTTTGCTGGGATATTAGCTTATTCACAGACAAAAATGCCTGATGTTAGTTTGTCGGACATAGATGGAAAAAAAGTTTCCATAAAAAATGATTTTAATGAAAAAGACAAAATTTATGTGTTTTCTTTTTGGGCTACTTGGTGTACTCCTTGCATCAACGAATTGGATGAAATGAATGACGTTAAAGGCGAATGGACAAAAAATTTGAATATAGAGATTATCGCTGTTGCTACGGATGATTCCAGAACACAGAAAAGAATTAAACCATTAGTAAATGGTAAAGGTTGGGATTATAAAATTCTATTAGATAGTAATCAAGATTTAAAAAGAGCACTTTCAATTGTAAACATTCCTTATACAGTTGTGGTTAAAAACGGAGAAATTGTTCACATCCAAAACGGATATGTTCCTGGAAGCGAGGATGAATTATATACAAAATTGAAGACGCTCTAAAAGATGAAGAAAATTATTTTTTTACTTTTTTTTGGCACAACATTTTTTGTAAATGGTCAAGATAAAGGAACTGTTTTTGGAGGTTTTGAAACAAATGCACAGTGGTATTTGAATGATAAAACACTTTATGATGAATTTTATAATTCTGTTAGTCAACCTGAAAATCCTGTTCGTTCAAATAGTTATTTGTTTGTAAATTATAAAATTAAAAATTGGTCTTTTGGAGTGCAAGGAGAAGCATATGAACAAGATGCTTTGTTAAACTATAATCCAAAATACAAAGGAGTAAATTTAGCGACTTATTACGCTCGATTTAAAATGGAGAAAATTGATGTTACAGCAGGGTATTTTTACGAACAATTTGGAAGCGGTTTGTTGCTAAGAACATGGGAAGATAGAGCATTAGGGATCAACAATGCCTTGCGTGGAGGAAGAATTATTTTTAAGCCAGTTTCCTCCTTTACATTAAAAGCAGTTTATGGTCAGCAAAGAACCGGGTTTGATGTTTCCAATGGGAAAATCTATGGTGTGGATGCAGATATTTCACTTTCCGACCTTTTTAAATTTGAAAATTCTGATTTAGGAATTGGTTTTTCTTATGTAGGTAGAGATGAAAAAACAGATATTGTTAACCCCAAGTTTAATGATGTAACAAATGGTTTTGCAGGTAGAATTAATTATTCTCATGGATCGTTTTATCTTTCCTCGGAATATGATTATAAGTCGGAGGACGCTGTAGTTCAGGTAAGAAATCAAATTGACAACAATCTTATTAAGCCTGGAAGTGCTTTGTTATTCAATATGGGGTATTCTAAAAGAGGATTGGGTATTGATGGAACTTTTAGAAGATTAGAAAACATGAGTTTCTTTTCGGAAAGAATTGCCAAAGGAAACTCTTTTAATGACTTAATTATGAATTATATTCCTAGTTTAACAAAACAACATCATTATAATTTAGCAAATATTTATGTGTATCAAGCACAACCCAATGTTATTCTTAATGACGTTTCTATAGTAAAGGCAGGAGAAATTGGCGGTCAAATAGATTTGTTTTATAACTTTAAAAAAGGTTCTAAACTGGGTGGAAAATATGGTACTAAAGTAGCTGTAAATTACTCTCAATATAACGCTTTAGGGGGTAAGTTTTACATTTATACACCTCAAGATTACCAAACAGATTTTTTTGGGTTTGGAAAAAAATATTTTTCGGATGTAAATGTTGAAATAACTAAAAAATGGAATAATAAACTTCAAACCGTACTTAGTTATATAAATCAATACTATAACAAAAAATTAGTTGAAGAGACTTATGGTGAAGTGAAAACTAATATTATAGGTGCAGAAGCAACTTATAGATTTAATGACACGAAATCTTTACGTTTACAAGGAGAGCATATGTGGGCAGATAGCGACAAGAAAAATTGGGCTGCATTAACAGCAGAAGTTAACTTAGGAACTAAATACACCATTTTTGCCTCAGATATGTATAATTATGGAAATGATGATCCAAAACTTAGAATAAATTATTATACTATTGGAAATTCATATCGATACAAATCTACAAGAGTTTCGCTTTCTTATGGAAGACAAAGAGGAGGGCTTGTTTGTGTTGGAGGAGTTTGTAGGTATGTTCCAGAAAGCACAGGGGTTTCATTGTCGTTGAATACAAGTTTTTAAAAGCAAAAGGGTTATTGTTAATACTATTAATAAATTGGGCTAAGGAATGATTTTTCTTAGCCCAATTTTTATGATATAAGGATTTGGTTAACCCATTTGATCCATTAAAGATAAAGTGAAATAAATCGCGTTTCCTTCACTTTTTATAATTTAAAAAAGCCTCATGAATTATTTTTAATGAGGCTTGTTTTTTTGTGAAGAGGATATCTACACTACTGTTTAATAACTTTTACACTTGCATTTTTGCCATCTTGAGTTGTAAAGTTCAAAACATATACAGCTTTATTTAGATTAGAAACATTTATTGTGTTGTAACCAGAAACAAAGTTTATGTTGTTTACAAGTTTCCCGTTTAAGTCATAAAGTTGTGCTGTTCCAATTGATGTAGCATCAAATTCAATTTGAGATTTCACTAATGTAGATGAAATATTGATTCCAGCATTGTTTAAGCTGCTAAAACCTGAGGTGTTTAAATTAGGATTATATCTGTAAGTAAGGGTTATTGAAGAACCAGTTTCCCCTCCAAATTGATTTACCATGTAAAATTTCAAAACATATTCAACAATGCTATTACCAGTTCCTGCGTCAAAATTAACAAAGTGGTCAAAATTACCATTTTGTCCATTGGCAGGTACAGTTGAAACTCCATTTGAAGGATATGAATTCCCCACACTTATTGTGCCCACACAAATCGGGTCAATACAAAACTGAAGATTGGTTCCTGTAGCACCGCCAGTTATACTTATGCATTTCATTTTTACAGAAATACTGCTATTTGAGCTATTGTAAATTTTAAAGCCTAAATAAGCTGGGTCTGAAGATGAAATGTCATTTGGGTCACCCAAAACAGAGTAAGCAATAACATCGCCATCGTTTAAAGGAGTTCCATCTAATTTTTTCATAGTCATCTGTGCAAATGACATGGCAGAAATTAAACAGACAAGTGATACAATAATTTTTTTCATAATTTCTTGTTATTTAATTAATAACTGTTTGCTGAATGAGCTATTTCCTGATGCAATGTTTACAATATATTCACCTCTTGAAATACCTTTAACAGCTATAGTTAATTCTTGATTTTCAATTGCTTCTTTTTTGTTGGTTTGGATTAATCTTCCTGACATATCATAAATATTGATAGTATAGTCACCACTTTTTAAATTACTAATATTGAAGAAATCACTTGTTGGATTTGGATAAATATCAAATGAAGGTGCAATATTGTTTTGTGAAACTGCCAGAGTAGCAAGTTCTGCTGATTTTGCATTAATGATTTCACCATTATTTTGATCAATCAATATTACAATTGCATGCATATTGTTTATATTACTTGTAGCAGGTACTGTATAATTGAAAGTATAAGTAATTGTTTGACCATCTGTAATTGTAGTTGGAACCGAGCCATCTTGACCTGAATATCCTCCTAACAAAGCTCTTCCAACATGATTGTAAACCATTTGATTTGCAGGAACAGGGTTAGGTAAAGTTTCATAACCTCCCATAACACCATTTGCGCCACCAGCATAATAATTTGTTTGCTTATAACCATTAGCAGTACCAGTTACATTACTTTCAGTGATGATAACCCCTAATTTATAGTTTGCATTAGAAAAATTAGTTCTAAAAGTTGCGTTTGCGTTTATTGTTATATTTGATCCATTTACACTTCCTGTGGCTACTAAACTAACAGGAGTGGTTAGTGTTTTTCTTGAATTTAAATTTGTAACCATAGTAGATTGACTAACATCAGCACCTAAGACAATACGATCAACATTCATTCCAGGAAAACCTGAAAAACCAGCACCACCATCATATTCTGGTAACATCATTGGATCTTCATTGTGAACAGCAATACCAATAAACTCATTAGGATAAGTTGTATCCATATAATTCATAGCGATTGCTCCTCTTGGACACCATCCACACCATGTTCCAGTACCTTCTTCAAATAATACTTTTTTAGGAGAAGCTTGACTAACAGTATTAAAGTTTTTTGTTCCAGTATTGTTTGACGGATCTGCATCTGCACTTCCATTAACTTGTGTAATGCTTAACGCTAAATCTTTCTCTACTACTGTACTATACTGAACGGGAGTTGGATGATTAACTGTACCTGTTGCACCCACCGCAATGTTTTTGTTAACAGTAAGAATATGGTCGTTGGTACCATCGTTCCAGTTTATAGTTAAATTGGTAACAGGATTGCTTCCTGTGTTTTTTACAGTATAGGTTATTGTATTTGAAGAATTTAATAATCCAAAACGGTTTAATTTTGCAGAAACCAATTGTACATCATTTTCTAAAAGCGTTTTGATTTTCACATTATCAATTACTAAATAGTATTGGTCAAAACAATTAAAATGTCTAAAACTTACATATACTGTTTGACCAATAAAAGAGGTAAGATTTATCGATTTAGTTACTAAACTTCCATTTGATACAGTTGTTTCAAATACAGGAGTTGAAGCAACAATAGTAGCAGGATCGTTAGAAGTCGTTACATAAACTGCATAATGTTCATCAGGATAGTTTGTGTTAGTCAACTGGTCATAAAATAAAAATAAATTTGAACCCGTTACTGATGTTAAATCAATTGATGGTGATGTAATTAAATTGTTAGGAGTAATTCCTACCTGATTTACGTATGAAAAGGACATTAAAGAACCGCTTCCAAGCGCAGAATTAAGACTAGATGCATTTAATATTGACCATCCTTGACCATCGTTGTTTAGGTCGTTAGCCGTCCAGCCAGCTAAACCAGATTCGAAATCATTAGAATAATAAGTTTGTGAAAACCCACAAAAAGCGGATAATAGAAAAAGTAAAGTAATTTTTTTCATTTGTTATTAATTAGTTGTTAATAATTTATTTCGTAAAAATAATATAAAATTTAATATAAATAAGTAAAAAATAAGTCATTAAAGGTTTAAAAATTTTTTTTTATACAAAAATCCAGAAAGTGATTGTTTTTAACAAGTTTTGTTCTTTAAAATAATAATAAAGTAGCTTTTTTTTTAACTATCTGATTGTAATTATTTTTCATTTTTTAAATCTTTTGCTACTTTTTCAAGTTCGGCATACCAATTTTCTCCAAAGCGTCTTATTAATGCTTCCCTAACAAATTTATAAATAGGTACCTCCAATTCTTTTCCTAAACTACAAGCTGGATTGCAAATATCCCAACGGTCATAATTCACAGCTGCAAATTCTGAGAAATCTTTTACACGAATAGGATATAAATGGCACGAAACTGGCTTTTTCCATTCAATTATTCCTTGGTTATACGCTTGTTCGATACCACAAAGTGCTGTTTTTCCATCAAAAATAACATAAGCGCAATCTTTATTGTCAATCAATGGCGTTTCTAAATCTTGTTCGGTTCCTTTTACCCACTTGCCCAATAGCTCAATGGCTTCTATACCTTCTTTTCTTAGAAATGGTTTTACTTTTGGATAAATTTTTTCCAAAATCGTTGTTTCTTCTTCCGTTAATGGTGCACCAGCATCGCCGTCAACACAACATGCGCCGTGACAAGCCGAAAGATTACACACAAAATCTTTTTCTAAAATATCTTCGGAAACGATGGTTTTGCCTAGTTGGAACATGTTAGATACATTTTTGCTTGGACAAAAATAACCAAATTACCAATGGCATCTCTAATTTCCTTTTTGAAATGATTACTTTTGCAAAAAAAATAGAAATGAATTTTGATTTTAGAGAAATAATAACCGCAACTATGGTGCTTTTTGCTGTAATAGACATCGTTGGGAGCATTCCTATAATTATTGATTTGAGGTCCAAATTTGGTCATATTCAATCGGAAAAAGCATCATTGGTTTCTGCAGGAATCATGATAGCGTTTCTATTTGTTGGGGAAGAAATTTTAAAATTAATTGGTATTGATGTCAATTCTTTTGCCGTTGCTGGTTCGTTTGTGCTGTTTTTTTTAGCCTTAGAAATGATTCTCGGCATTCGATTGTATCGCGATGAACAAGCCAGTTCGGCATCCATTGTTCCTATTGCTTTTCCTTTAATTGCTGGTGCCGGAACAATGACTACTTTGCTTTCACTTCGTGCCGAATTTCAGCCAATAAATATTATTGTTGCCATTCTTTTAAACATTATATTAGTCTATGTAATTTTAAAGTCATCATCAAAAATCGAAAGAATGCTCAGTAAAAACGGTTTAAGCATCATTAGAAAAGTTTTTGGTGTAGTACTTTTGGCAATTGCTGTTAAATTATTTGCGACTAATGTTAAAGGTCTGTTTATCTAATACTAATTTTTTTACTTTTGTTCCATAATATTGATTAAATGAAATTATTTACAAACATATTAATTGTTCTTGCATTGGGATTAATAATTTTCAACATTACTTTGTTGGACTTCCAAAATCCTTTTAAAGGCGATAGTGCTGTGGCTTTAATTGGAATTGCAGCTGCTTTTTGTGCGGTTTTAATTCTTCTAATTTTTAGAATGTCTAAAAAAATTGAAGAAAAAATGAAAAACTAATTTTTTTGGAATTTATATATACTCTATGTTTGATGTTCTAATTATTGGTGGCGGTGTTTCGAGCATGTCTTGTGCTTATATTTTGGGTTCTGGTTTTCAAAAACCATTTGCTTCGGATAAAAAAATTGGAATTATTGCGCATCAAAAAACATCGTCACTTCAAAACGCTATTTTTAATAATGCCTACGGAATTCCTTCAGGGAAATTAGGTGCCGAATTATTAATCGAAAGCATTCAACATTTACAAGAAAATTATCCGCATGTACTTCAAATTAAGGATGAAAAAGTTTTAAAAATAGAAGGTATTCCTGGAGATTTTATCGTAACTACTAACAAACAAAATTATGCTGCTAAAATAATTGTTCTCGGAATTGGTGCTTCCAATCCATTTACAATAGAAGGTTTAGCGCAGTATATTATTCCTCATAAAAAAGCAAATCCAGAGAAAAATAAAATTCAATTGCAAAACGATGACCATTTAGTAACTACTGGTATATACGCTTGTGGCACTTTAGCCGGACACAGAAGTCAATTAACTATCGCTGCAGGAAGTGGTGCAGCAGTGGCTACAGATATTTTATCACTTTGGAATGACGGTATTCATGTCCAAGTGCATGACAGTGTTGGTAAGTAAAATATGAAAATGATTTTAAATAAAGATTAGGCATAAACATCTGCAACTGAAACTAGATATTTAGTAATTTTATTTAAAAAAAGTATAGTTTTTTCTTCTGTAGAAACATTTTCATTGTTTTTTCCTTTGTTTACGCATGATAAAAGCCACCACAATTTATAGTTCAATTTCCGTTTTATGATAGATTTAATTTCTTATTAACATCCACGGTTCTAACTATCCACTTTCCTGTCCCAACAAGGTTCTGAAAACCTGTTAGGATTTACTGAAATTCTATTTTACTACTTCAATCCATTGACCTTTTGTTCTTGCTAAAAACGTATTATCATACATGGCTTCGCATTGTAAACCTGGCAAATAATAGTTTCCTAAATAGGATGCATTCAATAGTATTTTAAACTTACGCGTTTCATAAGCTTTTAAACCAAAATAATAGTTGGCTCTATCATCACGAATGTCAATGTAATCGGCATTATTGGTAGTTGCTTCACCAAATTCCGTGTATCGTGTATTTACAATTTCAAAACCAGAAGGTAAAATTTGCGTTAATGCAATGTTGTCAACTCGTTCATTTTTTTGATTATAAATCGTAACCTCAGCTATAAATTCTGTGCCTTGTTTTATTTTAGAAACAGAAACTGAATTCCCTTTTCTATCTACAAAAGCAACACTAGCTTTCACATTATTTTGCATCACTTGCTCTTTGCCAACAGGCAGAATTCCACTATTCAAAACTCTAACGAACAACGTATTATTCTTTTTGTTTTTAATAGTTACCGAATTTTTGGATGATGTAATTACTAAATCACGTTGAGAAATCGTTTTTTGGGTATTAATTTCTACTGTTTTTCCTCCATTGGTATATTGCGCAATAATTCCTTTTGTACCATTATTCAGAGCAAATTTTGACATAGCAAATAGTCCATACGCCGTAGTTTGCGTGCTCATCCATTGATTGCTCGAAAGACTTTTTGCCAATTTAGTTGCCATTTCAAAGGCTTTTTGTTTTTGACCTAATAAAATTAAAGTTTCCAATGCCATCGCTCTATTTCGTTCTCTTGAACCATAATAGGAATAATAATATTCGTCAATTTGGTCATCAATGAATGATTTACTTAACAACGCCAAACCTGCTGAGTTTTGTTTGATCAAAGCATAAGTTGCTGCCAAACGTAATTTACTTTCGTTAGAAATTCCAACTGTTTCTCGCAATCTATTCATCGATGCTAAATCGGGTGAACCCGCAACAGCCAAAGTATATAATCGATAGGCTTGCGCTAAATCATTACCATATTGCTTGTCAAAACGCCATTGTTTTGCGATTCGTTGTTGGTAGGAAATCCATTTATTTTTAAAATTAATTGGCATCACATAGCCTTTTTTCTCTGCTTCTATCAAGAAATGTCCGGCATACGAACTTCCCCAATCATCGGCATCTGAATTTCCTGGCCAATAAGAGAAGCCGCCATTTGGCAATTGGAAATTACTCAAACGTTGAATTCCTGCTGTGATGTTTTTTTGAATTGCAAATTTTCGTGAACTGTCTAAATCCAAAACATCATTCAAATACAATTGTGGAAATACAGATGATGTTGTTTGCTCTACACAACCATGTGGATATTGAATTAAATATTGCATTCTTCGCCCAAAATCAATAGTTGGCATTGAAGAAATTTCCAGTTTTGCTTGATTGCTTCCTGCAACACCAAAACTTTCCCAAGTAATCGTTTTGCTACTATTAGCTTCTACAATAACGTCTTTAAAATCAGTTGTAACCGGATTTGGATTGGTTACGTCAATTTCTACATCATAACTTGCTTTTTCTTTTCCAGAAGTAGCAATGATTTGAATTTTACCAATACCTGTAGTATTTCCAACTTCCAAATTGAAATAGGCCATTTTTTCATCAGGTTCTGAGAAGGTAACAATTTGACTTGTTTTTCCAACAACTTTTACCGCATTGTTGGTTTTAATTTGCAATGAAACTGTTTTAATTTGTTTTTCTGTTGCAAATAGCGTTACTGGAATAGTTACTTTTTCGGATGGTGAAATTTTTCTAGGCAACGATGCTAATACCATTAACGGACTTCGAACGGCTGTTGTTTTTTCCGCTTTTCCGTAAGCACTAGTTTTTGCATCTGCAGCAACAACCATAGTTCGCACCGAACCAATATATTTTGGAATTTTAATCTTAGTAGTTTTAGTTTCTCCTTTAGCTAATTCAAATGGTCCAAAATAGAGTACAACCGGTTGAAAACGATTGGCTTTTTTAGCTTTTCCGCCACCTAAATCAGCATCACCACCAATGCTGAATACTTGATTTACTTTTCCGCCATAAGCGCCAATCACATCATCAAAAATATCCCAAGTGCGTACCCCTAAAGCTTCACGTGTGTAAAAATTATCCCAAGCATTTGGCGTTTTAAAACGGGTTAAATCCAACAAGCCATCATCAACCACTGCAATAGTATATGTCATTGCTTTTTTATTTTTCTCCGAAACTTTTACAGCAATGGTTTGCTCAGGACGCAAGACTTCTGGCATTGAAATTTGGGGTTCTAATACCGTATTTTTATCGACTACTTCAATTGGAACGATGCCATACATTCTTATTGGCGAGTCGTTTTTAGTGGTAGCATGAGGTTGTAAAAGCGAAATATTGATGTAAACATTTGGTGCCATGTCGCCTGTTATGGGTAACTCTACCGTAGTTTCTCCTTTCTTTGTTTTTGCCCAAAGTGTTTTGAGCACTTTTGTTCCGTTTTCTATCGAAATCAATGCTCTTCCACCTTCACTTGACGGGAAAAATATTTTGGCTTTTTCGCCTACATTGTAATTTGTTTTATCCGTTGAGAACCGCAACATAGTGGCCGATTCTCCATCTGAATTTCTCGATTTCGCACTCCAATAGGGCGAATCTACATATACTTTTGTTCCTGTGGCATGTCCGCCATTAGCATCAATAACACGAACCAAATAACTTCCCCAGTCGTTTTCTGGAATAGAAAAAGCAACACTGCCTTTTCCATTGCTATCGGTGTTAATTTTAAAATTTTTATAGGCTAACGTTGAACTTGAAGTGCTGTAATTGGATAAGTTATCATTGGATGCATCCCACCACCAACGTGATTGCAGGCGATATACTCGAATATCTAAATTAGAAACTGCCTTAGGTTTTCCTTTTTCATCAACCGTAACGATATCAAAACGATTGTTTTTGTCAGTTTCTAACATTCCATATCGATTTGGTTCGGGAGATTTTATTCCAACATAGGTAACGTATGGAGAATAATTTGTTGAAGCCACATCTGTACTCACATCACCACCATTTTCGTAAACTTTTGTAATAAACGCTGCTTTTAACATTCCCGGAGCTTGTTCTTGAATAGTTGGTTTAATAGGAATAGTTGCTAGACCTTTATCATTCACTTTCCCTGAAAAAATATTAATTTCTTCTGTCGAAAATTGTCTCGTTGGATCATCAAATACATAGTTTGAAAAACCTTTAAATGTGGTTACTTGTTGCGAAAACTTGGCTTGCACTTCGGTTTTTAAATCTTTAGCAACCGCACCGTGAAGCCACAAAACCTGAATGGTATTGAAGTTTTCTTTGGATGCAGAAAGTATCGGCTCGTTGAAACTGTTTTTGATTTTCAAACGATTAGGCTTGATGGTCTCAATTTTGATGTTTTTGTAAAATCGTGCGCCACCAACACTAACGACAGCTTCCCAACTTCCTGTTGGCGCATCAGCATCGGTTGGCACAGTGAATTTATAATGATTTAAGGTATTCATCGTAACGACTTTTTGAAAAGTGGTCTTTCCTCTTGGGTCGTTTAATTTTAATTTTATTGGATGTTTTGATGGAATTTTATTGGCATTATCATTCAAAATGAACGCCAAATGCAAGGTGTCGCCTGGTCGCCAAACGCCGCGTTCTCCATAAATGTAGCCTTTTAATCCTTTTTGAAGCGTTTCGCCAGCCACATCAAAATTACTTACCGACAAAGACAATTCATCGTCTAATTTCAGATAAGTACTGTTATCACCTTTGGTAACTACCGCAAAATAAGCATATTTTTCTAATTGAAAGGAAGCAAAACCATCACCATCCGTTTTACTACTAGCAATTTTTTGTTGTTGGTAATTATATAAATCTACTGTTGCTTCCGAAATTGGTTCAGTAGTTACAATATTACTAACAGCGATTGCAATTGATTTATCCGTTCCACGTTTTGCAATCACACCAATATCGGAGGCTAAAATATTTAAGGCAACATTTGTATTTCTGAAATAATAATAATCGGTGCATGGATCTAGACTTTCACGCCATTCATAATCATCTTCATAATAATAATCATAATTGTTATAACTGTAATTGACATCATTTTCATTTTCTTCCTCATAATCGCTTTCGCGTTCATTACCAGATTCGCTTGAATCATTTGAGCATTTATACATGGAATAGCTCTTTTTAAATGAAAATTCCACACGGTAAATTGCGCCAGGTTCAGGTTTGATGATTTTTGAAATATCTAAAGCATAGGTATTCCATTTGCTGTAATCTAAAAGATTATTTTGCTTCAGCGGAATGGTTTTCTTGGCAACGGCTTGGCTTACTTGTTTCAAATTTCGTGAACCGTTTAATTCGTTGTCTTGAAGAAACTGCAGAATGTTGTTTTTGTATATTTTATATACTTTTACATCAATTGCATTCAAATTTGCTGCTTCAAAATTAATTTTTAAGTTGTTTGAACTCGGCAAAATAGTTCCACTATTTAAAAACTTTACACCTGGTTTAATTTGTTCGAAAAGGATTTTCTCGGAATAATTGGCTTTCATTTTATAGCCATCACTATTTTCTATACCTTGAAAAACTTCTACCAATCGGCTTCCATAAAACGATTTTTCAGCCGTTTCTTCTTCTTCGTAATACGGTTCAACAACTGATGTAGAATCAACTGCAACATTATCAGAAATAGTATTGGAAACCGATGTGTTGTCCACTTTTGATTTTTCTCCTTCATTATTAAAAAACACTTTCAAAACATTTCCCATGGTGGTAAATTTCAAATTGTCTGTGTTTTCTATTGCTACCAAACCTTTGAAATCTTGGTCCTTTTTTAATGGATCTGAAAAATTGATTAAAATGGATTGATTGTTGGTGTCACCAATATCAATCTTTAATACTTTGAATTGATTTTTGCCCGGAATTTGGAAATCGACAGAACCTTTTTGATCGATATCAACATCATCGCCATCCCAAGCAATATTTATTGTGGTATCATCATCAAATCGTTTGATGTTTTCGATGGTAAATTTGAATTCCAATCCAGAATTCATGCCTTTATCAAAAGTAACTTTAAGTTTTTCGTTATTTTGAGTAACATTTACTAATTTTTGTGCGTCTTCAAAAGATAATTTATCTGCCGTTTTTATAACACCATTTAGGTAGTAAGTATCTTTATTATACGATTGTAAATCCAAAGTGTTTACTATAAAATCTTGCTTGATGGTTTTTACCGAGAAATTAAAATTGGATAATTCCTTAGGAACTTTATTTGTGAGTTTTGAAAGCTTTAGAGTAATTTGATACAGCGTATTTTGCTCTAATTTTTCTTTAGGAATAAAAGCAATAGTATTGCTCGAAAGTGCAACTACTTTTCCGCTAACACTTGGAGATATTTCGAATAAATCATCATCTAATTCTTGATTGGGTTTCCAATCGGATTTATTGAACGCCAATTGTACTCTAAAATCGGAATGAACCGAGACATAACCCGATGAAAAACCTGTAATGTATTCTTTGAAAAGAGCGAAATCGGAATCAAAATCAGCAGCTGATTTTTTGGAACAAGATTGCGACAAAACTAGTGCAATCAACAAGCAGAACACTTTGCAATTTTTCATGGTTAAAAAAGAGAATTATTGGTTAGAACTTATTTTTTGAGAACGATTGCTCAATTAAATATATAACGTTAAAAATAGCAAAAAAGTATAGGGAAAAGATAATATTTTTAGAAAAAAATCTGTCTAAAATTATTTCCTCCTGGATGCAAAAAATTTTATCATTAATTCAGAAGCTTGTTCTGCCAAAACTCCTTGTTTTACTTCTGTTTTTGGGTGCAATTTAGTTCCTAAAGTGAGGAAACCACGTTGTTCATCTCGAGCACCAAAAACAATTTTAGAAATCTGACTCCAATATAAAGCACCAGCACACATTTGGCAAGGTTCGAGTGTGACATAAAGTGTGCAACCTTTCAAATATTTTCCGCCAATGAAATTTGCAGCCGAAGTTATGGCTTGCATTTCGGCATGTGCCGTAACATCATTTAGTAATTCGGTTAAATTATGCGTTCGTGCAATAATTTTATTATCGATTACAATCACAGCACCAACAGGAATTTCACCTTTGTCAAAAGCGATTTCTGCTTCTTGCAACGCTTTTTTCATAAAATATTCGTCTGTAAAAGGATTTTCCATAAAACAAAAATACAATTTCAATTCGTACATTTGCTTCATGTCTAAAAAATTACTTGATTCCATCAACAAACCATCCGATTTACGAAAATTGGAAACTGCTCAATTGCCTCAATTAGCAAAGGAATTGCGCGATTTTATAATTGATATTGTTTCGGTAAAAGAAGGTCATCTTGGTGCGAGTTTAGGAGTTGTAGAACTGACCATTGCTTTGCATTATGTTTTTAATACTCCAAATGATTTATTGGTTTGGGATGTTGGTCATCAAGCATACGGTCATAAAATTTTAACCGAAAGAAAAAATAAATTTCATACCAATCGACAATTAGGAGGAATTTCGGGTTTTCCAAAGCGTGGTGAAAGTGTTTATGACACATTTGGCGTCGGACATTCTTCAACATCTATTTCTGCTGCTTTAGGAATGGCGATTGCATCACAATTAAAAGGCGAAAACAAACATCATATTGCCGTTATCGGTGATGCTTCTATTGCCAGCGGAATGGCTTTTGAAGGTTTGAATCATGCTGGTGTTACAGATGCTAATTTATTGGTGATTTTAAACGACAATGCTATCGGAATTGATCCAAGTGTTGGCGCTTTGAAAAATTATTTAACTTCGGTAAAAGAAGGCAAAAATCCGAAACAGAATAACATGATTAAATCATTGAATTTTGATTATTCTGGTCCAATTGATGGTCATGATATTACTGCTTTAATTTCAGATTTGGAACGGTTGAAAAAAGTAAAAGGTCCAAAATTTTTACATATCATTACCACTAAAGGAAAAGGATTGCAACAAGCCGAAAAAGACCAAGTGAAATATCACGCGCCAGGAAAATTTGATGCCATAACAGGTGAAATTATTCCAAAATCGGAAGAAAATCTGCCGATGAAATTTCAAGATGTTTTTGGGTTAACACTAGTTGAATTAGCCAAAAAAAATAAAAACATCATCGGAATAACTCCAGCGATGCCAAGCGGAAGTTCGATGAAGTTTATGATGGATGCTTTTCCAGATAGAGCTTTTGATGTTGGCATTGCCGAACAACACGCCGTGACTCTTTCGGCAGGAATGGCAACGCAAGGTATGATTGTTTTTTGTAATATCTATTCCACTTTTTTACAACGTGCTTATGACCAAATTATTCACGATGTAGCATTACAAAATCTTCCTGTAATATTCTGTTTAGATAGAGCTGGAATTGTTGGCGAAGATGGCGCAACACATCATGGTGTTTTTGATTTGGCGTATTTGAGATGCATTCCGAATATGATTATTTATGCACCAAAAGACGAATTAGATTTACAAAATATACTTTACACAGCTTCATTAGGATTAAATCATCCAATAGCCATTCGTTATCCACGTGGTAGAGGGAAAATTTCAAACTTTAAAATCTCAAATTCCAAATTCCAAATGATTGAAATTGGCAAAGCTCATTTGTTGAAAAAAGGAACAAAAGTTGCCGTATTATCAACGGGTTTTATTGGTAATAATGTTTCTAAAGCACTAGAGAGTATTCAAAACAAAAACGATTTTGCCCATTATGATTTTAGTTTTGTAAAACCTTTAGACGAAATGCTTTTACATGAAATTTTTGGAAAACACACCTCGATTATTACTATTGAAGATGGCGTTATCAAAGGTGGTTTTGGTTCTGCTGTTTGTGAATTTGCAGTTGCAAATAACTATACAAATTCCGTCAAAGTACTTGGAATTCCAGATGCTTTTATTGAACATGGAACTATTGATGAACTGCAGCAAATTTGTAAAATTGACGTTAAAAGTTTGGAAATACTTTTTTCTAAATATTGAAAAACCGATTTTTGCTCAAAATTTAAAGTCATTCAGTAATGAAATTTTTCAATTTACGTTTAGTTCTTTTTCTTTTATTCATTGCAACTACTTCTTTTTCTCAAAACCAAAATGTAACCAAAAAAGATTCTCTTTGGGAACGAAAAAACACTGTAGGATTGGATATTTCTCAAATTGCTTTTGTAAACTGGAATGCTGGTGGAGTTAGTTCTATTTCTGGACTACTTAAAGGTGATTTTAGTCGAAAATACAAACGTAAAAATCTAAAATGGGTAAATGAATTAATCGTTCGTTATGGTGTAAACAAACAAGATGGCATTGAACTAAGAAAAACAGATGATGCAATAAAATTCAACTCTACAATTGGTCATAGAAAAGACAGTTTGTCTCTTTGGTATTCTACTGCAAAATTTGAGTTTAGCACCCAATTTACAAATGGATATTCCTATCCGAATACTACAAATGCCATTTCAAAACCTTTTGCACCAGCTTATATTTTTCTAGGTGTTGGTTCTGAATACAATGATAAAAAGAATAACTTGACGGTTTATGTTTCTCCATTAACAATGAAATCTACCTTAGTTTTAGACCAAAGATTAGCCAATCAAGGTGCGTTTGGAGTTACAAAAGCAACCTATGATGTTGATGGAAATTTACTTACCGAAGGCGAACTGTATCGCTTTGAATTGGGTTTTTTGGTTACAAGTCAATTTAAAAAGGAACTCTATAAAAATGTGATTTTTGAAAATCGATTAAGTTTATATTCTGACTACATTAATAAGTTTGGAAACGTTGATGTAGATTGGCAATTTAAATTTGATTTAGTTGTGAATGAATACATTAAAGCCAATATCGGTGCTCATATCATTTATGACGATGACATTAAAGCTAAAGAAGAAGTAAATGGCGAACAAGTTACTGTTGGTCCAAAAATTCAATTAAAACAAATGCTTGGTGTAGGATTGGTTTATAATTTTTAAGCCGTAATAATTCTGTTCAATTCTAAAGCTTTTCCATCCGTTAACAACGAAATATAATGACAAATATGAAGCAATCGCTCATAAAGATTATCTTTCTCGAGATGATGCTTTTCAGGAAGAATTTTTAACAATAATTTGTCGTAATTGGTTGCTTTTCCTTCGTGATTATTATTGTAAGCGGTAATGAATTTATCCAATAAATTATTGATGATTTGATAGCCCGAAAGCTCTTTTTCAATCACTTCTCTGCTTTGATAAATGTTTTTTACGCTCAATTTAATAATATCATCCATTTGTGCTTTGTACTTGCTTTTATCTGTCAATGCAAAGTGAAATTTACCTTGTAAAATTGCTTCCTCATTTTCTAGAAAAACTCGAACAGCATCGTTAATTAAATTACCAATTGCCAAAGCACGTAAATAACTAATTCGGTCTTCTTTGGTTGTTAAAGTTTGATATTTCTTAGTATCTATGGTGTCTTTTACCAATTTTATTAAATATTCTAAAGCATAATCTTCGGAAACTAAGCCAAGATTAATTCCGTCCTCAAAATCGATAATGGTGTAACAAATATCATCAGCAGCTTCTACTAAAAAAGCCAACGGATGACGTTCAAAACCAATATCGTTTCCTGTCTTATTACGAATTAAACCTAATTCTTTAGCAACTTCTTTGAAAAAAGCGGCATCCGATTGGAAGAAACCATATTTTTTGTCCGAGATGTTTTTGGTTGGTTTTTTTGGTAAACTTTCCTTCGGATATTTCATAAAAGCGCCAAGTACAGCATAGGTTAAACGCAAACTACCATCAATTCCTGGTCGTGAACTTGTTAAAACCGAAAAACCATTAGCATTTCCTTCAAAATCAATCAAATCTTGCCATTGTTTATCAGTCAATTGACTTTTAAACTGTTGTCCTTTTCCAATTGAAAAATATTCGCCAATGGCTTTTTCTCCAGAATGTCCAAAAGGCGGATTTCCTATATCATGTGCTAAACATGCTGCGGCAACAATTGCGCCAAAATCATTCGCTTGAAAACCGTGAACATCATGTAAATGTGGATATTTCTCAATGATTTTTTTCCCAACTAATCTTCCAATCGAACGACCAACTACCGAAACTTCCAAACTGTGCGTTAAACGTGTATGCACAAAATCGGTTTTTGATAACGGAATGACTTGTGTTTTATCTTGTAAACTTCTGAATGGTGACGAAAAAATAATTCGGTCGTAATCTACTTCAAACCCTAAACGTGTATCGTCTTGCTCTATTCGTAAACGTTTTCCTTTGTCGCCTTGACGTTTTAAAGATAAAAGTTGTTCCCAGTTCATCATGGAAATTATTTTTTTGAGATTAAATTCTTTTTCATGCAAATACTGTTTTCAACGCCAGCATATTGCCCAAAATTTTCAATAATTGTGTAACCTAATTTTTTATATAATGCAATGGCTTCATGTTGTAAACAACCCGTTTCCAATAATGAAATGGAATAATTTTCTTCAGTTGCCCAATTTTCTAATTCATTAAGAATTAAGGTTGCTATTCCTTTATTTCTGTGCTTGGGAAGCACAAACATTCGTTTCATTTCAGCTGTCTTTTCATCGTATTCTTTGTAAGCACCAATTCCAACTGGAATAGTATTTTCATAACATACCAAAGCATTTTTCAATAAATTAGACTTATTAAATTGTGCATAAAAAGCATGGTCTTCACCATCAAGAATGGCTAAATAATCATCTAATTGTGCAACTAATGTATTAAAATCCGAATTATCAGAAGTGGTTCTTTTTAGCGAAAACATTTTTATTCCTTATCGTTTGACAAAAAGAAGTTTTTGGATTTCTTAGGATATAAATTATAGCTTTTATCACTTGGGTTTTCAATCACCGATTTGATATTTACCTCATCGCCAAGTTTAAAGTTTTTCACAGTATATTGATAATCCAACAAATATTCTCCGCAAAAATAATTGCCATGTTCGTCTTTTTCAATAATTCCGGTATAAACTCCTTTTTTTTCTTTTGCCATTTGAATACTTTTTCCCAAAAGTAGTTAAAATGAAAACAGTCAACAAATAGTTATCTTTTTATGTTATTAAAAAATATATTTGTTAAAGTTAATAAGTTTTGATTTCATTTTTTTTTATCTATCAAATAAAATGTATTTTTGAAAAAAATAACCCCCAATGCTGCAACATTGAGGGTTAATAAACAAAGTTTTGTCTTGTGATGCAAACCGAGTAATGAATTCGGTGTCTAAGATTTCAACAGCTATTTATTTGGCTAGTCTTAAACTTTGTTTTTAAAAGAGCGGTTAAGTTATTCTTTTCCTCAATTTAGTTTCGGCAAATGAAACCGACTTTAATCCCGCCCAGCTTTAAAACTTAGCACTCGATTGAGTGCTTTTTCTTTTATATTTCAAATATACAATAACTTTATTATTTAGAATGATTCTAAATAATAAAGTTATTAACACTTTTGTTTAATAAATCAAGAACCACACATTTCACAATCATCGCCACCAGTTCCGGCTGCGTTTCTTGCTCTTTCAATCATAGCGGCAAAATCCTCAGCAGTCATTTCTCCGTTTTCAACTGGTGCAACAACTTCTACAGCAACTGCTTCAGGTTTTTCAGCAATTGGTTCTGCTTTTTTATCATTGTTTAATGTAAATTTAATAGCATCAACCGCAGCTTTTGTTCTCAAGTAATACATACCTGTTTTTAAACCTGATTTCCAAGCATAGAAATGCATTGATGTTAATTTAGAATAGTTAGCATCTTGCATAAACAAGTTTAATGATTGCGATTGGTCAATAAAATATCCTCTGTGACGCGACATATCTATAATGTCTTTCATTGACATTTCCCAAACTGTTTTGTACAATTCTTTCAAATCATCAGGAATTTGGTCAATATTTTGAACCGAACCGTTATGACGCATGATTTCTTGCTTCAACGTTTCGTTCCACAAACCTCTTTCTACTAAATCGTATAATAAATGCTTGTTAACTACAATAAATTCTCCCGACAATACACGACGTGTGTAAATATTTGAAGTATATGGTTCAAAAGCTTCGTTATTTCCAAGAATTTGAGATGTTGAAGCAGTTGGCATTGGCGCTAATAATAACGAGTTTCTAACACCATTTTTCATTACTTCTTTACGTAAACTTGCCCAATCCCAACGACCAGATAAATCTTCGTCTTTTAATCCCCAAAGATTGTATTGGAATTCACCTTGTGAAATTGGAGAACCTTCAAAGGTAGAATATGGTCCTTCTTCTTTTGCCAATTCCATAGAAGCAGTTACCGCTGCAAAATAGATTGTTTCAAAAATTTCTTGGTTCAATTGTTTTGCTTCATCGCTTGTAAATGGCATTCTCATCATGATAAATGCATCCGCCAAACCTTGAACGCCTAATCCAACTGGGCGATGACGCAAATTGGAGTTTTCGGCTTCTTTTACAGGATAATAATTTCTATCGATAACTTTATTCAAGTTACGCGTTACTCTTTTGGTAACATTATAGAGTAATTCATGATCAAATTTTCCGTTTTCAACAAACATTGGTAACGAAATGGAAGCTAGATTACACACAGCAATTTCATCTGGCGATGTGTATTCCATAATTTCGGTACACAAATTTGAAGAACGAATGGTTCCTAAATTCTTTTGGTTCGATTTTCTATTTGCTGCATCTTTATACAACATGTATGGCGTACCGGTTTCTATTTGCGATTCAAGAATTTTTTCCCAAAGTTCACGAGCACGAATAGTTTTTCTTCCTTTTCCTTGTGCTTCATACGAAGTATAAAGTGCTTCAAATTCATCACCATATACGTTATCCAATCCAGGACATTCATTAGGGCACATCAACGTCCAGGTAGTATCGGCTTCAACGCGTTTCATGAACAAATCAGAAGTCCACATAGCAAAGAATAAATCTCTAGCACGCATTTCTTCTTTTCCTGTGTTTTTTTTCAAATCTAAAAATTCAAAAATATCAGCATGCCATGTTTCTAAATAAATTGCGAAACTTCCTTTGCGTTTTCCGCCACCTTGATCTACGTAACGTGCTGTGTCATTGAAAACTCTCAACATTGGAACAATTCCATTTGAAGTTCCGTTTGTACCACGAATATACGAACCTGTTGCACGAACATTGTGAATTGCTAAGCCTATTCCTCCTGCAGATTGTGAAATTTTGGCCGTTTGTTTTAACGTATCATAAATTCCATCAATACTATCATCTTGCATGGTTAATAGAAAGCAAGAAGACATTTGAGGCTTTGGTGTTCCAGCATTAAATAATGTTGGTGTAGCGTGCGTAAAGAATTTTTTAGACATCAAATCATACGTTTCGATAACAGATTCTAAATCATTTAAATGAATTCCAACTGAAACACGCATTAACATGTGCTGAGGACGTTCTACAATTTTTCCGTTGATTTTTAACAAATACGAACGCTCTAAGGTTTTAAATCCAAAGTAATCATAGTTAAAATCTCGAGTGTATATAATATGCGAATCTAAAAATTCGGCATTTTCTTGGATGACTTTATGAACTTCTTCAGAAAGTAGCGGTGCTTTCAGATTGGTTCTTGGATTAACATAATGAAACATTTCGTTCATCGTTTCAGAGAACGATTTGTTGGTGTTTTTATGTAAGTTAGAAATAGCGATTCGAGCCGCAAGTTGTGCATAATCTGGATGAGAAACCGTCATAGACGCTGCTGTTTCTGCTGCAAGATTATCTAATTCAGAAGTGGTTACACCATCATATAATCCTTCGATTACTTTCATGGCAACTTTTACTGCATCAACTAATTCATTCAAACCATAGCATAGTTTTTTAATTCTATCTGTGATTTTGTCGAACATTACGGGTTCTTTGTGCCCATCTCTTTTTACTACGTACATAAATTTTAGTTTTTGAAAATAGAAATCCCTTTACTATTTTCGAGTTAGTGTTTTGTTTGTTAATCCCTTAACGTTTATGGAACTTGCGTTCCATAAGGTAATCTAAAAATTGAAACAATTAAAAATCAGCGTCGAAACTAATTTTTTGGTCATCGTTATCTTTTGACATAACGCCTGCTTTTTGGTATTCGGCAACACGTTTTTCAAAGAAATTTGTTTTTCCTTGTAATGAAATCATGTCCATAAAATCAAATGGATTAGAGGAATTATATTCTCTTTCGCATCCTAATTCTACTAACAATCTATCGGCTACAAACTCTAAATATTGCGTCATCAATATGGCATTCATTCCAATCAAACTTACTGGAAGCGATTCTGTAATAAATTCTCTTTCGATGTTTAAAGCATTCACGATGATTTCTCTAATACGTTCTTTTGGCACTTTATTCACTAAATGATGGTTGTGTAAATGCACAGCAAAATCACAGTGAACACCTTCGTCACGAGAAATTAATTCGTTAGAAAAGGTTAAACCTGGCATTAAACCACGCTTTTTCAACCAAAAAATGGAACAAAAGGCACCTGAGAAAAATATTCCCTCCACTGCTGCAAAAGCGATTAATCGTTCGGCAAAAGAGTCTGATTCAATCCATTTTAATGCCCAATCTGCTTTTTTCTTAATGGCTGGAAAAACTTCTAAAGCATTAAACAATTCGGCTTTTTCGGCTTCGTCTTTTACATAAGTATCAATCAATAACGAATAGGTTTCACTATGGATATTCTCCATCATGATTTGAAAACCATAGAAGAATTTTGCCTCTGGATATTGTACTTCATTTACGAAATTCTCGGCTAAATTTTCGTTTACAATCCCATCAGATGCTGCAAAAAATGCTAAAATATGTTTGATGAAATACTTTTCGTCATGACTTAGTTTATTATTCCAATCGGTTAAATCTTGATGTAAATCGATTTCTTCTGCTGTCCAAAAGCTTGCTTCCATTTTTTTGTACCAATCCCAAATATCGTGGTGTTTTATTGGAAATATAACGAAACGATTTTTGTTTTCTTGTAAAATTGGTTCAATTGATGCCATTTTTTATATTTTTTTTGGGTAATTTGTTAAATTCTGTATGTTACAAAGATTGGTATTTGAAATGTAAAATGAAAGTCAAACTTATCCACAAAACGGCTTAGTTTTTAACAAATAGGTTTTAATTTTGATGTTTTTAAACAAAAATTAAAGTATTGATTTTCAAATGTTTAATAATAAAAAATAGTTGTTAAACCTTGAAAACAAAGGGAAATAAGAAAATTCTTTACGCTAAATTTTAACACTTTTCATGACTTTAAATTTGTTTTTTGAGAATAAAAAAAGAGTCAAAAAAACAATTCCGACTCTTAGTTATTTTTTAAAAAATAAAAGTTTATTTAATCTCTATCGATATAGGTTTTATTACCGTTTTTATTGATATAATATTTACCGCCTTTTGGACCTGTATAAACTTTTTTTCCTTTGTAAGTTCCAGTAATTTTATCTTTTACTTTTTTCTCAGCTGTTTTTGAGGCAGCCGTTTCTTTCATGTCTTCTTTTTCTTCAACTTCGGTTTTTTTAGCTTTAGCAGTATTAATTTTAGTTTTTGACTTACTCTCTTCCGCTTTTATTTCTTTTTTTGCACTCGCTACTTTTTCATTAGTTTCTTTCTTTGTCTTTGAAATTTCCTTTTTAGCCTCGGTTACTTTTTTATCTTGTTCCTTCTTAGCTTTAGCAACCTTCTTATCAAGGTCTTCTTTTGCTTTTTCAGCTTTTTTCTCGGTTTTCGCTTTAGTTTTTGCTACTTTTTCTTTAGTTGTTTGAGCAAAAATGATATTTGAAAACACAAACATCATACACATTAACATTACTTTTTTCATGATTGTTTCTTTTAAATTTTAAATTAAAATTAAAATTAAATAATTTTTGAATACAAAAAACAATTATTTAAAAATAAGCACGCAATTGTACATTTCCGGTGTGAATGGTTTGGCTAGTTTCAGATTTTCTGCCTTGATAATTAAGATTAATATCCAAAAACTCGGTTAGATTTTTTTGTAGTAACAATCGCCAAGTTGAATTTTTTCCAGGCTGTAAACCTTCCAGCATTTGGAAAGCTACTGGAGAATTGGCATCACCCGTAAATTGATTTTGGTAAAAAGAAATTTCTCCATTAATAGTAAATCGTTTATCACTTGCATACGAAAAAGAAGTTCCAAATCGACTTTGAAGCAATTTGTCTAACGTTCCTATCTGATTTTCTTTGTTTTGATATTCATAAAAAACATCCCAACTGGCGTTTTTATTGAACAAATAAGAAACTTTTGGATTGATTTGATAGCCTAAAACTTCGAAATTTCTACTGGCATAATTTTCGGAAGTTAAGGATGTTTCAATTGTTTTAGTTGCAAAAGTAAACAACCATGTTTTTCGGACTAAATGATTGTATTGTAATTGATGCGAACTGTTTTTACTTTCTTGTGAACCGGCCGAAAGCAAACTTTTTATTCTATTGGAAATAAAAGTATAAGTTGTAGAATGTCTTTGTTTTCCTCGATTGTAGAATAAACTGTTTCTGAAACTGGTGTTCAATCCTAATAGGTTAGTGTCTGATGTTGAAAATGGATTTAAATCAAAATTGTTTTCGTTTCGTTGAATTTTTCTTTCGATTAAAAAAGAGGTTTGGTTGTAAAAATAAGAAGCGACTTTTTTGAGACCGGTTTCATTTTGCCAATTATTTGGATTAATGGTTAAGGATTGAGAAAATTTATTTTGATGTGTTTTTAAAAATATTTGGTTGGGTAAAAACACTCGAACATATTTAGCTTGATCGGGGAATGGCGCAACTTCAAATTCTTCTAATTCTTGAATACCGTTGTTGTTATAATCGTTCCAAGTGTAAACTCCTTGTCCTGGTTCGACTTCTAAATAGGTGAATTCTTGTTGTGGAATGGTTCCAGAAGTGGTTTCGTAAGCGGTGGTTGTTTGTAGAAATTGATTAAAAAATCGGTCGTTATACAAAATTCTTGAATTTAATGACGGTTCATTTTGCCTTGTATTATCAGTATATTTTAAATCTCTATAATTTACAAAGACAGACAAATCACTTTTATCTGTTTGTATTAATTTTGACTTTATATAATAGGAATTTGAGCGGTTTACTTTTTGTAAATATCCGTTTTGTAAACTGTCATTTACCCGATGCAAATAGCCTAATTCGACAAAAACCTTGGTGCTATCGCCACGACCTACGAAAGCTCCGTACTCGGAAAAGCGTTGGCTTAAAGCCGAAAGTTGGTTGGTAATTTTATTCTTTTCCTGATTGTCTTCCAAATTAAAAACTCCGCCTATCCAATTCTTTTTAAAATTGTATCTGGCTTGCGATTGATTTCGAGCAAAAGTAGAACTGGCTATACTTCCGTTGCTTTTTAAATAGCTGCCGTTTTGAGTGATGTTCCAATTTTTTAGTTTGAAGAATCCGTTAATACTATGTCTGTTTCCCGAAAAACTTTCGGTAAAGGATAGGTTTTCATACTGATACGTCAATTTTCCTTTTTCTGGAAGAACAAAATCCAAACCATTGACTAGTAAACTTTGATTTCCCGAAAATGTAGTCAAATTCCAATCACGATTAAACTCAATGTTGAATAATCGCTCGATGGTTCGGAAATCTTTTTGAATGAATTGATACTTTCCAAAGACATCGATGTTCCATTTTTTTGAAAGAAGTCGTTGTTTGAAGTTTAATTTTCCCGCCAATCCTTTATTGTTATCGTCATCTAGATTGGAAAATAGATTCAAATCATTATTACTAACACCAACTTCAAAATCGATTAAAGTTTTTTCGTTTGGATTAAATTTACCCAAAACCGTCGCAATTTGAATTTTTGTTGGCGCTACTAATCGAACTACGGGTTCATAATTTCCTTGTGGAACGCCATTAACTGGTTCAACATATTGAAAAATTTTACCGATAGATACCGAATTTGAAAGTATATAATTACCGAGATTATTTCCAATCAATAAAAACTTAACATTATACAATTCGTCATCAGGATTGTTGGAATATTCAAAAACCTCAACACCGTTAACAGTAACTTTTTTATATAAAATTTTATTTTCGGAATAAGTGTCCAAATAAGCCGATGGTGCATTCATCAAGTTTACATCATCACCAGCATTTTGTAATACTTGCACTTGCTCAGCAGAAAGATTTTGTTGTAACGGTTGGTTTTTTACATCATTTTCAGAATACAAATAACCGCCTAAACTCCATTTTTTAGCTTCGTGATTGGCACCTGCGTAGGTCACAAAACGAGTATAACTTCTATCGGAATATTGGTATTCAATCACAATACGCATTTCGGAAGTTATGGGAAACAATGATGTAAATGTAACTTCACCTGCATTATAATCGATAACATAATCATTGTTTTCGCCACGTTGTTTCAAAATTCCATTCACATAAACTCGCTCTGAACCCGAAATGACTAAAACATACAATTCTCCATTGTTACCTCGTAATTTATATGGTCCTTGATTTCCTTCTTGACCGGTTAAGGAGCTTTTGGCATATTGCCCGCGAACTAATGCAGCAGAAGCAAAAATATCGGTTTTGTTTTCTTCGCCACCGAATGTGAAATGTGTAGAAAGTCCTTGTACTTTTTTATTGAAATTTAGAAAACGTGATTGTCGATTTTCAAGAAATAAATCGCCGGCGCGAATGTTCCAATTATCGGTGAAAAGTTCGATGAAGATTTGGTCAAATTCATCTAATTTTTGAGAATAGCCACCACTTTGCAACGGGATATTGCTGTCTTGAATAGAAGCACGAAGCGAGACTTTATCGGATATTTTTCCTGTGATTTGCAAATCGAGGTTGGAGGAAACGGTAGTGTTTTGATTATTTCCAACGGTAACACCACGGGTAATACTTCCAGAAGTGTTCAATCCGTCAAATGGGATGAATTTTTTGACTTCTCGATTTACTTTGTATAAGTTTCCATCTTCGTTTGGGACGATTACTTCATCGCTGTAGATGCTGTAGGTTTTGGTTAAAAAATCAGGATATTGAAGGTATTGAACAACTAAAGTGTCTGAAATTGGAGCGTTTTTATTGAAAATTAATTTGCCCGACGGAAAATCTATTTTATAAAACGTGCTGTCTATTGGCTTTCCGTTTTTGGTTTCTAGTTTGAAAAAACTTGGGTTGATGCTGACTTTTTCAATTTCGATGGTGTCTTTTGAAATGGCGATTTTCTTGGTTTTGTACAACGAATTGATTTCCTGTGCTGAGAGCTGGAAGCAACTAATTAGTAAAAAACAATGGAAAATTATTTTGTGCATACATATATAAACGAAAAAAACTCAAGTTAAGTATAATTTATTCCTTTGTAACCAATTGCAAAGTTCCTCTAGAGATTTGTTTTAGTAAAACCGTTTTGTCTTTTTCAACCATTTTTGCTGCTTTTTCATCAAAATGTCTGATGGTGTATAGCGATACATTTTCATTGTATGACACTTTAAATTTTTTGGATAAAATGGATTTTAATTCGTTAAAATTTCCAAATTTATCCTCTACACATACCGAAAAACTAATGGCCGAATTTTGAATTAAACTTACTTTGATTTTATATTCGTGTAATAATTTGAAAATCTCGCTGATGTTTTCTTCCATTATAAACGAGAAATCGATAGATGATAACGAAATTAATAATTGATTTTTCTTTAAAATAAAGCAAGATGTTTGTGGCACTAAATCGGCACCTTTAGAAACACTTGTTCCTGGTAATAGTGGATTTATGAATGACTTCACATATAACGGAATTTCTTTTCTTTGTAATGGTTGCAAGGTTTTTGGGTGAATTACTGTAGCACCATAAAACGCCAATTCGATAGCTTCGCGATACGAAATTTGATTAAGCAAAGTAGCATTTTCAAAAAATCGTGGATCGGCATTCATCACTCCCGGAACATCTTTCCAAATAGTTACACTTTCAGCATTTAGGCAATAGGCGAAAATTGCCGCCGTATAATCGGAACCTTCGCGACCTAAAGTGGTGGTGAAATTATTTTCATCGGAACCTAAAAAACCTTGGGTAATATTAAGTGCTTTCTTTTTTACGCCTTTTGAAATGTGACCTTGTGTTTTATCCCAATCAACAGTTGCATCACGATAATTATTGTCTGTTTTTATGAAGTTTCTAACATCAATCCAGTTATTTTTTAATCCAACATGATTGAAATAATGACTGACAATGGTAGTAGAAATGATTTCTCCATAACTCACTACTTGGTCGTAAACAAAATTATAATTTGGTGATTTATTACTTCTGATAAAATATTCTAGATCTGCAAAATGACTGTTTACTGTATAGAAAACGTCGTGGTCTTCATCGTCAAACAAATCCATTAAAATTTGGTTATGGTACTTTTTAACTTCTTGCAAAGAAGAATGTAATTCTGGAGACTTATCAAAATAATTTTTGATAACAACTTCCAAAGCATTAGTTGTTTTTCCCATTGCAGAAATTACTAAAAGTGTGTCTTCATGACCTACTTTTTCTAAAACACTGTAAACATTTTTTATTCCATCAGCATCTTTAACTGACGCTCCACCAAATTTGAAAATTCTCATGTTAATTGTAGATATAAGATTTTAGACTTTAGATTTATTTGTAAGAAAATTAAAAATTCCTTGTTCGTCCATTTGAGCAATTCGCCAATCGTCAAAAACTTTGGCACCTGATTTTTTATAAAACTCGATTGCTGGCGTGTTCCAGTCTAAAACTGCCCATTCTATTCTTCGGACATTGTCTGTTTTTCCTTGTTCAATAATTTTTGAATATAAGGCAAATCCTAGACCTGAACCGCGCATTTTTTCTTTTACAATTAAATCTTCTAGATGAATGGTTTTTCCTTTCCAAGTGGAATATCGATAATAATATAATGCCATGCCCACAATTTCGTTTTCTAATTCGGCTACAAAACAATGAAATAAAGGGTTCTCACAAAATCCATCACACACTAAATCGTTAACAGTTATTTCGACTGCTTGTGGTTCTTTTTCAAAAGTGGCTAACTCTTGAATAAGTTCTAAAACAGCTTTCATGTCTTCTTTATGGGCTTTACGTATTATCATAGGGTACTATTTGAAACAAAAATACAATTTATAATTTCTTTTGGAAATAGATTTTTTCTTAGATTAATTTTTCGATATTTGCAAGAACAACTACAACGATTTCGCAATGGAAGAACGCAATAGAACCTTAGGTGAGTTTATCATCGAAAACCAAAACGCTTTTCAATATTCTTCGGGAGAATTATCTCGAATTATCAATTCAATCCGATTGGCGGCGAAAGTCGTAAATTACAAAGTAAACAAAGCAGGTTTAGTAGATATTGTTGGTGCAGCTGGTGATCAAAATATTCAAGGTGAAGACCAACAAAAATTAGATGTTTATGCCAATGAAGTCTTTATTCAAACACTTATAAATAGAGAGATTGTATGCGGAATTGCATCAGAAGAGAATGATGATTTCATTACCGTTGCAGGTTCAGATAAAAGCCATAGCAACAAATATGTAGTTTTAATGGATCCTTTAGATGGTTCGTCAAATATTGATGTGAACGTTTCGGTTGGTACAATTTTTTCGGTTTACAGACGTGTTACCCCTGTAGGAACTCCAGTTTCAAGTAAGGATTTTTTACAACCCGGAACACAGCAAGTTGCAGCAGGTTATGTAATTTACGGCACTTCAACGATGATTGTTTATACTACTGGTCATGGTGTTAATGGATTTACTCTAAATCCAGCAATTGGAACATTTTATCTTTCGCATCCTAACATGCAATTTTCTAAAGATGGCAAAATATATTCTATAAACGAAGGAAACTACGTTCATTTTCCACAAGGCGTCAAAGACTATTTGAAATATTGTCAATTTGAAGAAGACGACAGACCATATACGTCAAGATATATCGGAAGTTTGGTCTCGGATATTCACAGGAATATGATAAAAGGCGGAATTTATATCTATCCAACAAGTTCCAAAGCACCAAATGGAAAATTACGCCTATTATATGAATGTAACCCAATGGCATTTATTGCCGAACAAGCTGGCGGAAAAGCATCGGATGGTTTTGGAAGAATTATGGAAATCGAACCTAAAGAATTACACCAACGCGTTCCGTTTTTTTGTGGAAGTTATAATATGGTAGAAAAGGCAGAAGAATTTATGGCAAAATATAAGTAAAAAAAATTCCCGATGTTCTCGGGAATTTTTTTGTTATTTATTCATATTTGTCATTTCGTAAACAAAAGTATCCAAATCTACATTCATTACTAGTAATGACAACGCTTTATCAACAATATAAGGAACATTTCCTGGTGTAAAGCCTAGTGCCAATGCAAACTTAGTCAAAATTTCTTTTTGTCTTGGACCAAGTATATGATCAGCATAGACCATTCTAGTTAAATCATACAAACGCTCCAAACGTTGTGAATGTAAATAAGGCGGATTGATAGGGTATTTTAAAGGATTCTCTAAAATTTCCTCATATTCTGCTGGAGAAATTTCTAAACGAATAGCTAATTTATCCAAAAACTCTTTTTCTTCTTTGCTCAAATCTCCATCGGCAATGGCAACTCTAACAATGGCAGAAAAATGACCTTTATTTCTATTTTTAAATTCGCTATCAAATAAATCTGAAAATGACATAATTGTTTTGGTTTTATTTCTGCAAATATAATCCAATTTACTATTTGATGGAAACGAAATACAATTGTTTCCAATAATTTTAACTACATTTTTTAATACTTTTTAAAATAAATCGTAAGTTTACCTTACCTAAACTACTTGTTATCTACTTATGTCTGATTTTTGGATATACTTCAACCATGGCTTGAAACATATTTTATCGTTTTCAGCCTACGATCATGTGTTATTTTTACTAGCACTTGTGGCTTCCTATGAGTTTAAAGACTGGAAACGATTACTGATTTTAGTCACCACTTTTACACTTGGTCATACTTTAGCATTATTCCTTTCTGTTTTCAATATAATAACGGTTAAATCGGAATGGGTTGTTTTTTTAATTCCGATAACGATATTGATTGTCGCAGTTTATAATATCGTTGCTGCTGGAAAATCATTCAAAAAAAACACGATTACTTTTATAGCGTTAGTTACAGCTTTTTTCGGAATCATTCATGGTTTAGGGTTTTCAAGTTACTTTAATACTTTTGTTTCTGGAAAACCTAGCGACAAATTAGCACCGCTTTTAGAATTTGCTTTGGGTATCGAAGCCGCCCAAATCATAGTAATTATTTTGGCATTACTTTTAGCCTATGTCGTTCAAACACTTTTAAAATTCTCTAAACGCGATTGGATTTTAATCGTTTCGGCTTTTATTCTTGGTGTTGTTGTTCCAATGATTGTACACAATAAAATTTTGAGCAACTAAAATTTCCTTAAATTAACTTAAAACTTTTTTAAGAGCCAATCCTTTCGGTATCTTTGTCCTATAATCATCACTATCTGTATTATTTTCAACACATGAAAGAAAAAAAACAGCACAAATACGACGTTGCCTATCTAAGAATCGCTTCCGAATGGAGCAAATTATCCTATTGCAAACGCAAACAAGTAGGTGCCATCATCGTAAAAAATAGAATGATTATTTCTGACGGTTATAACGGAACACCAAGTGGTTTTGAAAATTGCTGCGAAGATGATGAAGGGTTAACCAAATGGTATGTGCTTCACGCCGAAGCCAATGCTATTTCAAAATTAGCACAAAGTTCACAATCGAGTGAAGATGCTACCTTATATATTACTCTTTCGCCATGTAAAGAATGTAGCAAACTCATCCATCAATCAGGAATTAAAAGAGTTGTTTTTCAAAATGGCTATCGCGATGATTCGGGTTTAGAATTTTTAAGAAAAGCAGGCGTTATCGTAGAACAAATTGAAAGCTTAGAAGTTTAGCAAAATGAAATCGAAAGAAAAATATTTACCAATTTTACTTTTTTCCTGCATCGGATTTGGGATAATGATCGGTGGTATGCTCAATTTTCCAACTCAAAAACTTTCTTCCAAAAACGCCAGTCAAGTCAAACTAAACCGTTTGATAAACTTTATTGACAATGATTATGTGGATGAAGTAAACACCGATTCGATAGTAGATTTAACCGTTAACAGCATTTTAGAAAAGCTCGATCCACATTCTATTTATATTCCGCCGAGCATCCAAACTAGTGAAGCAGAAATTATGAAAGGTGATTTTGTGGGGATTGGCGTTAATTTTTACATGCACAACGATACCGTTGCGGTAGTTAGTCCATTGCCAAATGGTCCTGCCGAAATAGCTGGTATAAAAGCTGGTGATAGAATTTTATTTGCAGATAGAACCAAACTTTTTGGCAGAAATCTTCCTTCCGATACCTTATACAATAAATTAAAAGGCGATGATGGTTCTGACGTTTTGTTGACTATTTTTAGAAAAAGCACCAATGAAAAATTAAAATTCAACGTAATTCGCAGAACAATTCCCATAAAAAGTGTGGACATTGCTACTCTTATCAACCCAACTACTGGATATATCAAAATCAGTCGTTTTGCCGAAACTACTTATGACGAATTCCACAAAGGATTGACTGGTTTGAAAAACAAAGGTATTTCGACATTAATCATCGATTTAAGAAACAACGGCGGTGGCTACTTAGAACGAACCGTTGATATTGCAGATGATTTGCTAAAAGACAACGAATTAATCGTTTTTACCAAAAATAAAAAAGGCACTGTCAACAAGACATTTGCTACCGAAAAAGGTATTTTTGAAAACGGAAAAGTATTTATTTTAATCGATGAAAACTCAGCTTCTGCCAGTGAAATTCTTGCCGGAGCTATTCAAGATAATGACCGCGGAATCATTGTTGGTCGCCGTTCTTTTGGAAAAGGATTGGTGCAACGAGAAATGGATTTTGAAGACGGTTCTGCCGTTAGATTAACCACTGCGCGCTATTATACACCAAGCGGTCGCTCTATTCAGAAAGCTTATACTAAAGGAGAAGGCGAAAAATACAGTCACGAATTTGACACTCGTTTTGAAAGCGGCGAACTGTATGCAAAAGACAAAATCAAAATTGCCGATTCCTTAAAGTTTAAAACCAAAAAAGGAAGAATTGTTTATGGCGGCGGCGGAATTGTTCCCGATATTTTTGTGCCTTTGGAAGTTAAAAAAGGAGAAGAAGGTGTTGCTTATCTTCTAAATACTGGAGTTGTTGGTCATTTTGTTTTTGAACAATTAGACATCAGTAGAAAAAAATACAAATTGATGACTTATACTCAATTTATAGCTTCTGTTAATGAAGATACAACATTGGTTATCAAATTTGAAAAATACCTTTCCAAATCAGGTTTTGAAGTTGATTTAAGCTCTAATAAAGATATTGTTAAAAAAAATATCGTTGCCGAGTTTGTCCGTCAGCTCTTTGGTGATGAACAATCGTTTCAAATTTTATTGAAAGAAGACCCGATGATAAAAGCGGTTTTAAAGTAAATAAAACTACTCTCTTTTATCAACTTTAAACAATTTAGCCACAGAAACATCTAAAACTTTAGGTATAAATTTTACATTTGCAATATTTGTATGTATCATTCCTCTTTCAATTCCTACATCAAAAGCCAATTGCGCTTGAGAAATACCTTTTTCTTTTCTAAACTTTTTTAATTAAACACCAAATTGCTTAAGGACTAGGAGTCCGAGATAAGTTTATTGAAAAAAGTGATAAATAAAGTTCTTTTGAGTAATAACCTTTATCCATAAATAATTTGCCGAAAAGTTTGTTGATAATCTTTTTAATTTATAAAGGATTTGTGTCCTGAATGTTTGCTAGAGTATGCATAAAGTTAATAATTCTGCTACAATCATTATTAAGATATAAATTGAAAACAAAGAACAAACCTGAGAAACAAAGACCTCTTTGAACAATTTCAATGAATGTCTTGAATTGGTAAATCCTTCTACTTTTATAAATACGAAGTGGTGTAGAATCAATAAAACGAACACTTAAATAATGAGCAAAATCTTTTGTAACCAGAAATAAGAAAAGTACTTGCAAAGTAATTATTTCTGATAGTGATAAATTGGACTTTTTAATACGTTTTTTACCGTTAGAAATTAATTGATTTTCCTCGCTTAGAACAAAATCATTACAAAAATAATCAATAGAACAAAAAATATGTGTAATTTTATATTGCGAAAGAATAAGCTTAGTTTTAGTTAAGTATATGTTTTTCAATGATTTAAACATGTTAACTTTTGTTTTTCTTATAAGTTTTTAACCCATTTTATATCGAACACACATTAAATAATTATTTAAAGTCAATACCTAATAGGTTTCAAAAACTTGTTAGGATAACTAGTTTCTTCAAAAACAATCTAAAAAAAAGCATCATACTTATTGTTTTGTTGTCGGTTTACTATTTTTCATTGCCAAAAATACTTTTTGAAGAACCCTATTCAACTGTAATCGAAAGTAGCGAAGGCGAATTATTAGCGGCTAAAATTGCTCGTGACGGTCAATGGCGATTTCCTGCAAAAGATAGCATTCCAGATAAGTTTATAAAGTGTATTGTTTATTTTGAAGACGAACATTTTTATCATCATCCAGGATTTAATCCTGTTGCAATGACCAAAGCTATTCAGCAAAACAGAAAAGCAGGAAAAGTGGTTCGTGGCGGAAGTACATTGACACAACAAGTTATTCGTTTGGCTAGAAAAAATAAGAAACGAACTTATTTTGAAAAAGCTATTGAAATCATTTTAGCAACACGTTTAGAATTTCGTTCTTCAAAGGAAGAAATTTTGAATTTATACGCTGCTCATGCACCATTTGGAGGAAATGTAGTTGGTTTAGAAATGGCATCATGGCGCTATTTTGGGGTACAATCGCATCAGTTATCTTGGGCAGAAACCGTCACTTTAGCGGTTTTGCCTAATGCACCAAGTTTAATTTATCCGGGTAAAAATCAAATAAAATTGCAGAAAAAAAGAAATGCGCTTTTAAAGAAATTATTTGATGAAAAAGTAATCGATAAACTGACGTATGAGCTTTCCATTCAAGAACCATTGCCGCAAAAACCATATGATGTTCCGCAGATTGCCCAACATTTATTGCAAAAAGTAGCCAAAACTGATGAAGGAAAACGGATTAAAACCACAATTTCCTATCCAATTCAAAACCGAGCAAATCAAATAGCACAATATTATTACAATCAATACAAACAAAACGAGGTTCATAATTTAGCAATTTTAGTTATTGATATTCAAAACAGAAATATTATAAGTTATGTTGGGAATTCGCCAACGGATAAAGAACATAACAAAGATGTTGATATTATCAGTGCGCCAAGAAGTACCGGAAGTATTTTGAAACCTTTGTTGTTTGCTTCTATGATTGACGATGGCGAATTGTTGCCAAATACTTTGGTTGCAGATATTCCAACACAAATTTCGGGTTATACACCGCAGAATTTTAATAATTCTTTTGACGGTGCAGTTCCAGCGCAACGTGCATTGGCGCGATCACTAAATATTCCAGCGGTTTTAATGTTGCAAGAACATGGCGTTAGTAAATTCTATGAATTACTGCAGCAATTCACGCTTCGAAATATTAATAAATTGCCCGATCATTATGGCTTGTCATTAATTCTTGGTGGTGCCGAAAGCAATCTTTGGGATTTATGTCGAACTTATTCTAATCTAACAGGAACGTTGAATTATTTCAATCAATCGAATGGAAAATATAGAAGTAATGAATTTGTAGAATTGAATTATCGAAATGGTTTCAAGCAAGATTTTGGCACATCAGGCTTTCAAAAAAATATTCTTAGTGCAGGTTCAATTTATTTAACGTATAACGCCATGAAAGAAGTAAACAGACCTGAAGGCGATGAAGCATGGAAATTTTATGATTCGGCGTTGCAAATTGCTTGGAAAACAGGAACTAGTTTTGGAAATCGTGATGCATGGGCAATCGGAACCAATTCAAGATATGTTGTTGGCGTTTGGGTAGGCAATGCCAATGGTGAAGGAAGACCAGAATTAACTGGAGTTACGAATGCTGCACCAATTTTGTTTGACATTTTTAATGTATTACCACGAAAAAATTGGTTTCAACCACCGCTAAACGATTTAGAAACGGTTGAAGTATGCAAACAAAGTGGTTATTTAGCTCAAGAAGATTGCCCAAAAGTTAAACAACTGATAACAAAAATTGGAAAAAAAACAGCCATTTGTCCGTATCATAAATGGGTACATTTGGACAAATCAGAACAATTTAGAGTAAATAGTGATTGTGAATCAGTAGAAAATATAGTCAATAAAAAATGGTTTATTCTTCCGCCAGTAATGGAATGGTATTATAAATCACAACATATAGATTATAAAACTTTGCCACCATATCGTTCAGATTGTCAACAATACCAGCAAGCATCGATGGATTTTATTTATCCGAAACCCAATAGTAAAATTTATTTGGCCAAAGATTTTTATGGAAAAATTCAACCAGTTGTACTCAAAATTGCACATTCTAATAGAGAATCGAAATTATTTTGGTCGTTAGACAATCAATTTTTAGGCGAAACACAAACGTTTCATGAAATGCCAATAAAACCAGAAACAGGAATACATTACATCACCGTTACGGATGAATTTGGCAATGAAATCAAACGAAAAATCGAAATAATAAACGAGTAATTTTTGTTAAGTTCTGTTGTTTAGAGAACTAGTTCAGTACTTTGGAGAATTAGTTTCCTTTTTATTAAAAATACAGGCACAAAAAAACCGCCAATCTTTCGAAAAGCGGTTTTTATTTTTCTATAGTTTCTTTCCTTCTTCGTTGAAGAAATGATATTCTAGATACGTGTAAGCGTCACGTGGTATGATTTTTACCCATTTTTTGTGTTCAAAAAGCCATTTTGAACGCAATGATGGAAAACCTTTTTTAAGGTATGCAGCCACAAAAGGATGAACATTAAGTTTAATCTTTTTATGGTCTTTAATAATTTTTTCAAGGTCAGAAGTGATGTTGTCAATAATCGAAATCGGTGCTTCTACATCGCTCGATAGATTATTTGGATTTTCTTCTCTTGTTTCAATATTTACTTCTGGTCTTACACGTTGTCTTGTAATTTGGACTAATCCAAATTTACTTGGCGGTAAGATTTTATGTTTGGCTTTATCGTCATCCATTTCTAATTTCAAGAAATCATACAACACTTTTCGATTGTCTGGATTTTGCATATCAATAAAATCGACAACAATAATTCCACCCATATCTCGAAGTCTTAATTGGCGAGCTATTTCTGCTGCTGCAATCATGTTGACTTCCAATGCTGTATCTTCTTGGTTAGAAGCTTTGTTGGAACGATTACCACTGTTCACGTCAATAACGTGTAGTGCTTCGGTGTGCTCTATAATTAGATATGCACCTTTGCTCATGGAAACGGTTCTTCCAAATGATGTTTTTATTTGTCTCTCAATATGATATTTTTCAAATAATGGAACATCATTGGATTGATAAAGTTTAACTATTTTTTGTTTCTCAGGAGCTATTTCGGCTAAATAGTCCTTGGTTTCTTGGTACAACTCCTTGTCATCGGTTAAGATACTTGTAAAAGTATCATTAAATACATCTCTAAGAATGGCAGAAGCTTTGTTAAGTTCGCCTAAAACTTTTGATGGATGATGAGCAGTTGGTAATTTTTTACACATTGCAGTCCATCTATTCATTAATGACTGCAAATCTTTTTCTAATTCGGCTATACTTTTGCCTTCGGCTACTGTTCTCACAATAACCCCAAATCCTTTTTGTTTTATAGATTGTACTAGTTTTTTTAAACGGTCTTTTTCTTCTTTAGATTCTATTTTTTGAGAAACAGAAACTCTATCCGAAAAAGGTACCAACACTACATAGCGACCAGCAAAGGAAAGTTCTGCACTTATCCTTGGGCCTTTTGTAGAAATAGGTTCCTTAACCACTTGAACTAAAACCGATTGATTGGCACTGATTAAATCAGTTATTGCGCCATTTTTATCAATCTCTTTTTCAAATTGGAAATTTTTTAGGGAGAAATCTTTTAGTTTACCTGCGCTTACAAGTTTTATGAACTTCATATACGAGTTGAAACTTGGACCTAAATCATGATAATGTAAAAAGGCATCCTTTTCGTAGCCAACATTTACAAAAGCAGCATTCAATCCAGCAACGGGTTTTCTTATTTTGGCAATAAATATATCGCCTACTAAGAAGTTGCTAGTGTCTTCTTGTTTATGTAATTCAATTAGTTTTCCATCTTTTAATAAGGCAAAATCTACAGCATCTTCACTAGATCTAATGATTAGTTCTTTATTCACGTTGTAAATTTTAATCTGCAACTTTGTTGTCAGAAGGTTGATGATAGTGGAATAGTTTTAGAAGGAAAAATAATTCTTCCAACTTCCAACTTCCAGCTTCCAACTTCCAGCTTCCAGCTTTTTCACAGATGGATTAAACATTTTTAACAGGTATTATTACCCGAGAGGAAAATTAAATTCCAAATTTCAAAATCCAATATAAATGCTGTTAGGAATTTTAGAATTTTTTGATTTGGTTTTTTTGAAATTTTCCAAATTTCAATGAACGTTAAAAAGAAAAAAGTAGTTTAGAACTACTTTTTCTTTTTGTGTCGGTTAGCTCTCGCACGTTTTTTACGCTTGTGAGTAGCTACCTTATGTCTTTTTCTTTTTTTACCACTTGGCATAGAATATTCTTTAGGTGATTAATAAATAAGTTTATACTGGAATTTCAGTATTAGTTTTTACAGACTCTACGAATATTTTAGCAGGTTTAAATGCTGGAATATTATGTGCAGGAATTTTGATTGTAGTGTTCTTAGAAATGTTTCTTCCAGTTTTTTCAGCTCTTGTTTTAATAATAAAGCTACCAAAACCTCTTAAGTAAACATTGTCACCAGTTTCTAAAGAAGTTTTTACTTCTTCCATAAATGCTTCAATAACTGCTTGAACGTCTTGTTTTTCAAGACCTTTTCTTTCTGAAATCTTTGCTACGATATCTGCTTTCGTCATTTTCTTTCGTATTTAAATATTATAAGTAATTTTTTGAGGTTGCAAATATATGAATTAAAAAAACAATATTTCAAGCATAATCTATTAAAATTTAATCAGATAAAGAATTATTTTTGCAGACTACTTTTTATATATGAATTTTTCTAATGCTTTAATAGTTTGGTACTTACAAAACAAACGCGATTTACCTTGGCGAAACACGCTCAACCCATACCTAATTTGGCTATCGGAAATAATACTACAACAAACGCGAGTTGCTCAAGGATTGCCCTATTTTTTATGTTTTGCAGAACGTTTTCCAACTGTTTTCGATTTAGCAAATGCTGATGAAGAAGAAGTCTTGAAGCTTTGGCAAGGTTTAGGCTATTATTCTAGAGCAAGAAATCTGCATAAAACAGCAAAAATTATTGTTTTCGATTTAAATGGTAAATTTCCTAAAAATTACAATGAGTTATTAAAACTAAAAGGAGTTGGCGAATATACTGCTGCTGCTATTGCTTCTTTTGCTTACAATGAAAATGTTCCAGTTGTTGATGGAAATGTATTTAGAGTATTAGCCCGATATTTTGATATTGAAACTGATATTGCATCTTCTAATGCTAAAAAAGAATTTAGAGCATTGGCAAGTAAACTTTTGCCCAATGGAAAAGCTAACCAATTCAATCAAGCCATTATGGAATTTGGAGCTTTGCAATGTGTTCCTAAAAATCCTAATTGTGAAATTTGTGTTTTGAACAATAGTTGTCTTGCTTTAAAAAATAAAAAAGTAACTCAATTGCCTGTTAAACTTAAAAAAACAAAGATTCAAAAAAGAGTGTTTAATTATTTGATTTTTAGAGATGAAGATAAAAACACTTTGTTGCAAAAAAGAACACAAAAAGGAATTTGGCACAATTTATACGAATTTCCATTGATAGAAACTTTTGAAGACATAAATGATTTTGAAACGCTTGAATTGATTCAAAATCAATCTTTTATTGTTAATGAAATTCAAAATATTAGATTGATAAATCCAGTTAAAATAACCCATAAACTTTCACATCAGCATTTGTCAGTTTCTTTTTGGGAAGTTTCTGTGGCAGGAAAAATTAAAGACGGAATTGATTGTGATTCGGTGTTAAAATTTCCTTTTCCCATTGTGATTTATAATTTTATTTCAAAAATTTGGGAATAAGTTTCAAAAAAGCAGTAAATTTGAGAGTATAAAAATTTCAAAAATGAGTAGTGGTACTTTAAATAAAGTGATGTTGATTGGTCATCTTGGAGACGAAATAAAAATGCACTATTTTGAAGGTGGAAATTGCATTGGTAGATTTCCTTTGGCTACAAATGAGGTTTATATTAACAAACAAACCAACGAAAAAATTACATCTACAGAATGGCACAATCTTGTTGTTAGAAATAAAGCTGCCGAAATATGCGAAAAATACTTATCCAAAGGCGATAAAATATATGTAGAAGGAAGAATAAAATCGCGTCAATGGCAGGCAGAAGATGGCACATTTAAATATACTACCGAAATTCAAGTTACAGAATTTATTTTTTTGAATACCAAAAAAGATATTGACGGAACAAAAAATATTCAGAATACTGATTCAAAAAACACTACTTTTGAGCTTCCAAAACCAGAGAATGATTTGCCAAATTTGGATGCTGATATGCCAACTTAAAAACTTGTTTAACTAATATTTCGCTTTTTGGACACAGAACCCAGTCTTAATTTTATAGAAACCGTTGATACTAATATTATTTTAGGTAGTATCGGCGTTTTTATTTTATTGTTCTTTTCTGCAATGGTTTCTGCAGCAGAAGTAGCATTGTTTTCGCTAACACCAAATGATTTGAATAAACTGAATGAAGAAAACCCTAAAAAAGGTGATTTGCTTTCAAAGTTAATTCAAAAACCCAAAAAACTTTTAGCTACTTTACTTTTAGCCAATAATTTTTTAAATATAGGTGTTGTAATTTTGTTCTCAATGGTTGGCGATACGCTATTTTCCGGAATTTCTTCACCGATTCTAAAGTTTGTAGTTGAAGTCATTCTAGTTACCTTTCTGATTTTGCTTTTTGGTGAAGTTTTACCAAAGGTTTATGCCAGTAGAAACAATGTAAAATTTTCGGTAGCACTTAGTACTCCTATATTTATATTAGACAATTTATTGTCGCCAATAAGTTTGCCAATGCGAAACATTACAGTTTTTTTGCATGCTAAATTTGGGAATCAAAAAAGCAGTTTGTCTGTAGATCAATTATCGCAGGCGTTAGAATTAACTTCTGATGAAGATACTACCCAAGAAGAACAAAAAATTTTGGAAGGAATTGTGTCTTTTGGAAATACAGATACAAAACAGGTAATGAGTCCAAGAATTGATGTTTTTGGCTTGGATATTGATGAGTCTTTTGCGGATATTTATCCAAAAATTATAGAAAAAGGATATTCTAGAATTCCGGTTTATCAAGAAAATATTGACGATATAAAAGGTGTGCTTTTCGTAAAAGATTTAATTCCACACATTCATAAAAAAGAGTTTGATTGGAAAAAAATTATTCGAGAACCATTTTTTGTGCCTGAAAACAAAAAATTAGATGATTTGTTAAAAGATTTTCAATCGATGAAAAGTCACATGGCAATAGTGGTTGATGAATATGGTGGAACATCAGGATTGGTTTCTTTAGAAGATATTATTGAAGAAATTGTTGGTGATATATCTGATGAATTTGATGATGAAAACATTAATTTTTCTCAAATTGATGATAGAAATTACCTTTTTGAAGGAAAGATAACACTCAAAGATTTCTACAGAATTATCGATGTTGATGAAGATTTATTCGAAAGTAAAAAAGGCGAAGCAGAAACTTTGGCAGGTTTTATTCTCGAAAATCTTGGAAATTTTCCAAAAAAAGGACAAAAAATACATTTTTCAAATTTGTTTTTTACCATAGAAACTGTTGATAAAAGGAGAATTAAACAAATTAAAGTAACTCTTGAATAATGAAAATCAATTTCAAACATATTTTAGTTTTAGTAATTATGGTTTTGTTTTTTAGCTGTAAAGACGATGTTTTGCCAAAACCAGCCAGTCAACTCCGATTGGATTATCCTTTGGCGGAATATGTTTTTTACTCTGATGCTTGTCCTTTTACTTTTGATGTAAACGATGAAGTTGATGTGAAAGAAGATAAAAATTGCGGTTTTAGCATTCATTATCCAAAAATGAAAGCTACTATTTATTTGACATACAAACCAGTTTCTAACAATATAGACAAATTACTTCGAGATGCACAAAAATTGACTTTTGAACACGTGATTAAGGCTGATGCAATTCAAGAACAGCCGTTTATCAACGCTGATAGTAAAGTATATGGTATGTTTTATAGAGTTAACGGAAATGCGGCAACAAATGCTCAGTTTTATGTTACCGATAGTGTGAAGCATTTTGTAACTGGTTCGGTTTATTTCTATGCCAAACCTAATTTTGACTCGATTATGCCAGCGACAAGCTATGTTCGCGATGATATGCAACATTTAATGGAATCGTTGCAATGGAAGAATTGATTTAAGCAAAAAATCCAGCAATTGCTGGATTTTTTTATGAGTCATTTGTTTTTGAATTATACTTTTATCTTAACATCAGAAACTTTATATGTTTTTCCGTCAGCTGTTTTTTCAACAATTTCTTGGATTTTCTCTGGTGAAATTATAGCAGCATCAAAATTAACGGTTGCTTCCTTTTTGTCAAAATCAACTTTTGCATCTTGAACACCTTCTGTTGAAGATAGCTTTTTCTCAATTGTTTTTGCACAACCTATTGCACAACTCATGCCATCAATAGTAAATGATGCCGTTTCGGGTTTAGTAGCAATTGTTTTTTTGCTTTCTATGGTTACAGAGTCTGAAGCGTTAGTTTGTGATTCAGCTTTTGAGTTTGTTTCTTTACAACCAGTTAAAAATAATGTACATAATGCTAATGTAAAGATGGAACTTGTAAATTTCATAAAATATATTTTTAGTATTAGTATTTGTAAATTTTAGGACAGTACAAAAATAATTAAAAATTAAAGTTATTATTCTTAAAATAATTACAAAATTTGAATCCTAAAAAAAACATTCATGAAATCACTTCAAATAAAATGGGTTTATTTAATCGTTTTAGCACTCATTTGGGGAAGTTCATTTATTCTGATTAAAAAAGGATTAGTTGCTTTGTCACCATTTCAATTGGGTTCATTACGAATCATCTTTTCTTCAATTTTTTTGTTAATTCTTGGATTTAAATCCTTGCCAACCATACCACTTCATAAATGGAAATTTATTGCATTAACTGCTTTTTTGGGAACATTTTTTCCTGCTTTTTTGTTTGCTTTTGCTCAAACACAAATTAGTAGTTCTGTGAGTTCTATCTTGAATTCATTAACACCTTTAAACACACTACTACTAGGTGGTTTATTTTTTGGGGTTGCTTTTAAAAGAACGCAAATAATAGGTGTGTTTATTGGTTTGTGTGGCACACTGTTGTTGATTTTAAATGGTGCAGTTCATCATCCAAATCAAAATTACTTTTATACTATTTTGGTTATTATCGCTTCTATTTGTTATGCCACGAATGTAAATTTGATTAAAAAGCATTTATCCGATATTAAGCCATTGGCAATAACTACAGGAAACTTTTTTGTGTTATTAATTCCAGCAAGTATTGTTTTGTATTTTACCAATTTTTGTTCAATTATAAGTGAAGTGGAAGTTCAAAATGCTACAGTATATATCCTAATTTTAGGAATTCTAGGAACTGGTATTGCGAATATTATTTTCTTTAAGTTGATTCAAATTTCGTCGCCAGTTTTTGCTACTTCGGTAACTTATTTAATTCCAATTGTTGCCTTTTTTTGGGGTTTGTTAGATGGTGAATTTTTAACGCCAGTGCAAGTAATTGGAGCTTTTATTATTTTGGTTGGAGTTTACATGTCGAGTAAAAAATAAAAAACCGTTTCAAAATTAATTGAAACGGTTTCTTCTATAAATAAAAAAGTATTTCTTATTTGAAATCAGCGTCAGTTACACCTTCGTTAACTTTCACATCGCTCATGATAAAGTTTAATTCAAATCCTTGATTGATTGTTATTGCATGAGGAATTTTAACTCCTTTAACGTCTTTATAATCACTGTAAGCAGTAGTTACAGTCATTTTTTTGTCGCCTTGCTCTTCAAGTTTAGATTCTGAAAGCTTTAATCCTGATTTTACATCGTAATATAAAGTTGTTTTTCCGTTTTTAATTACATAAGCATCAGTTCCATTCATTGGTTCAATGCCATCAAGAACTAAATTTGGGTTATTAATTAAAACTAATTCGTCAAAAGTTGCTGCGGTTTCTTTTTCTTCAGCAAATTCTTCAGCAGTCATTTCTTTTCGTTGACCTTGAGCTGAGGAATAACCGCCTTTTTCAGTTACAACTTGTCTGTTCAATTCGCCCATTCCATCCATTGAAATAACCAATAAAGATCTTCCTTTGTTGTCTTTTTTTATCATCATTTTGATTGGTGCTGGAGCTTGAGGAATTGTTGCAGAACCTGTTATAGATACTGTTTTTACTGCCATAACAGCTTTTTCACCACCAATTGCTTTGATATAGTTTTCTATAACCGATTTTGCAGTTACGCCAGCTGGTGCAGCTTTTTTCATAGCAGGTTTTTCTGTCGGAGCACCATATTTATCAAAATAGAAAATTGGAATTTTTAATTTTTCTAAACCTGGTAATACATCAGTAGCTTTTCCAACTACAATAATTCTAAGATTATCAGCTAACATGTATTTATTGGCAACTCTCATGATGTCTTCTGGAGTTACAGCATTAATGTTTTTGATATAGTTTTCATAAAAATCTGCTGGCAAACCTTCGGTCTGAATGTTTAGTGCATAACGAGCCACTGTAGCTGGTTTTTCAACTTGCATAACAAAGCGTCCAATGTAACCCGCCTTTACATTTTTTAGAACAGTTTCGTCAACTTTTTCAGTTCTGATTTTTTTCAATTCTTTCAAAGCTTCAACTACTGCACTATCGGTAACTGTATTTCTAACTTGTGTGCTGGCAGCAAATTTACTATCGCCATATTTGTCATTTCCTACATATGATCTAGCGCCATACGTCCAACCATGTGCTTCTCTCAAGTTCATGTTTAAGTAACTGTTAAAGTCACCACCATATACTTGATTGGCAACAATTACAGGAAAATAATCAGGATCTGAATATTTCAAACTTACAGTATTTACTAAGGCAATTTCTGATTGTACCGCATTTGGCATATCCACAAAATTGATTTGAGTATATTGAACGTTTTTAGGATTTGAATAGGTTAATCTTGGAGCAGTTGCTTTTACCCATGACCCAAAAAGGCTTTCAACCATTTTTTTAATTTCCTTTGGTTTAACATCACCAACAACTACTAGATAAGCATTCTCTGGAACAAAATAGGTTCTATAGTTGTTTTTAACATCAGCTAAAGAAACATTATTAATGGTTTCTTCGGATAAATATTCTCCAGAAGGATGATTTTTCCCATAGGCTAAAACATCTTGAACTCTATTTGCTGCTGCCGAAACACTTTTTTCTTGTGTTTTTAATCCTTCGATTAATTTGTCTCTATCTTTATCAAATTCTTCTTGAGTAAAATTTGGCATTAAAGCACCTTCCGCCATTAATTCTAATATTCTTTTCGAATATTTTGATAAACCATTAGCAGAAGCACCAGAGGCATAGAAATTGATGTTTGCGCCCAAAAAATCTATCTCTTCATTGAACTTGTCTTTTGGTGTTTTTGTTGATCCATTTCCTAAAAGACTGCTTGTTAACTCTGAAACTCCTTTTTTGTTACCTTCTGCATAGGGTGCATTGTCAATTGTTAAACTATAAGACACTCTTGGTAGTTTGTGGTCTTCAACTACTAGCACTTTTAGTCCGTTTGGCAATGAAAAAGTTTCTGGTTTCTTAATATTAATTTTAGGAGAAGGTCCAGGTTTTGGTTGAGTTCTGTCTTGTGCTTGCATAGTAATTGTTAAAAACAAGCTTGATAATATAATTGCTATTTTTTTCATAATAATTTTTGGTCTTAGTTTTGAGCTTTGTCTTTAGCAGGTACGTAATCCAAAATCAATCTTTGATTTGGGTTTAAATATTTTCTAGCTACATCTCTAATTTCTTCTCTAGTGATGGAACGATACATTGCATTTTCTGTATTGATTAAATTTACATCACCATATAATAGGTAATAAGAGGCAAGATTTTCGGCAATACCTTCCACGCTTGAATTACTGTTTACATAATTATTTTCATAGATGTTTTGTAGTTTTTGATAATCATTTTCAGAAATCAAATCAGTTTGAAGTTTTACAATTTCTTCATCAATTTCTTTGATTAGATCTTCAGAAGTAAATTCACCTTGAGGCATTCCGTAAAGAATGTATTGACCATAATCTTCTTGACTGTAATTAAATGCCCCAATTTGTAAAGCCATTTTTTTGTCGTCAACAATTTTTTTGTACAAACGAGAGCTTTTACCATCACTTAAAATAGTTGAAATCATGTCTAAAACTCTTGCATCACGAGTTTTCATCGATGGAGTTCTGTATGCAGCAACAACCATTGGTTTTTGGATGTTAGGGTCTTCATAAGTAGCTCTTATCGTTTTTGTGATTGGTTCTTCAACAAACGTTTTTTTAGTTATTTTTTCACCTCTTGGAATTGGACCAAAATATTTTTGAATCCAAGCTTTTGTTTGCGCAATGTCAATTTGACCAGCTACTACAAGAACTGCGTTATTCGGAGAGTAGAATTTTTTGTTAAATGCTTGAAATTCTTCCAAAGTTGCTGCATCAAGATGTTCCATAGAACCAATAGTAGCCCATCGGTAAGGATGATTTACAAACATGTTTTTCTTAACCTGCGCAATCAAGTTCCCATAAGGTTGATTGTCAACACGTAATCTTTTTTCTTCTTTAACAACTTCGTTTTGTGTGTCCACCCCAATTTGGTTAATAACCGGATGCATTAAACGTTCTGATTCCATCCATAAACCAACCTCAAGACTGTTTGAAGGGAAAACTTCAAAATAATAGGTTCTGTCGTCAGAGGTGTTGGCATTATTTGTTCCACCATTAGCAGTAACAATTTTAAACCATTCACCACGACCTATATTTTTTGTACCTTCAAATAATAAATGTTCAAAAAAGTGCGCAAAACCTGTTCTCTCTGGATTTTCGTCTTTCGAACCTACGTGATACATAACAGAAGTAATAACAACTGGAGCCGATGGGTCGTTATGTAAAATAACGTGCATTCCATTGTCCAAGTCGTACTCTTCAAAAGCAACCTTTTGTGCAGAAGTAATTCCACTTAGCATAAGCATTGTACTTAAAGCAATTAATGATTTTTTCATAAAGAAATGTAATTTTTTCGTTGATAGTTATATTAGTAACACAACTTTTATGTTTGTTACATCAAAAATACCTTTTTTTTTCTTTTTTTGAATATAAATGAGTGTTTAAATCATTAATTTAGTATTATTGGTAATAATTTTTCTCAAGATGTTGTACAAAAAGGAATTAGTTGTATATTTGCACTCTTAAAAAAATTAATTAAACAATTTGTTATGTACGCAATCGTAGAGATAGCAGGGCAACAATTCAAAGTAAGCAAAGACCAAAAGGTTTATGTTCACCGTTTAGCATCTGATGAAGGTTCAAAAGTTTCTTTTGACAAAGTCCTTTTATTAGACGATAATGGTAACGTAACTTTAGGCGCCCCAGCTATAGAAGGTGCTTCAGTAGAAGCCAAAGTGTTACAACACTTAAAAGGTGATAAAGTAATCGTTTTCAAAAAGAAAAGAAGAAAAGGTTACAAGAAAAGAAATGGTCACAGACAATACTTAACACAAATTCTTGTGGAAGGTATATCTGCAACTGGTGCTAAGAAAGCAGCTCCAAAAGCAGAAAAAGTTGAAGCTCCAAAAGCTGAGAAAGCTCCAAAAGCATCAAAAAAAGGTGATGATTTAACATTAGTGGAAGGTGTTGGTCCAAAAGCAGCAGAAGCATTAGTGGCTGCGGGAGTTGATACTTTCGCTAAATTAGCTAAAACATCTGCTGAAGACGTTAAAGCAATTTTAGATGCATCTGAATCTAAAGTACAACATTTAGATCCAACAACATGGGCACAACAAGCACAACTTGCTGCTGATGGAAAAATGGATGAATTAAAAAAATTACAAGATGAATTAAACGGCGGTAGAGCTGTTTAATTTTAGTATTAACTTATAAAAACCAAAACATCATGGCTCACAAAAAAGGTGTCGGTAGTTCGAAGAATGGTAGAGAATCAGAATCAAAACGTTTAGGCGTTAAGATTTATGGTGGACAAGCTGCAATTGCTGGAAATATCATCGTAAGACAAAGAGGTTCAAAACACAATCCAGGAGAAAACGTTTACATGGGTAAAGATCATACTTTGCATGCAAGAGTTGATGGAGTTGTTAAGTTTCAGAAAAAAGGTGATGATAAATCATTTGTTTCTGTAATTCCTTTTGAAGCATAAGAATTTAAAAATTCAAATTTAAAAACCCAAATTCCAAAAAGAGTTTGGGTTTTTTTATGTCTTTGACTTTGCAATAGTGATAACTGTGGTGGCTTTTGCGAAACTTTGAAATATGGATTTGAAAACTATAACGGATAACGCTCTACCTTGGCATTAGCCCAAAAATAAAACCCTCACTTTTCAGCAAGGGTTTTAGTCTTAATACTTAATACTAAAATCTTAATACTAATACCTGTAATATTCTGGTTTGAATGGACCTTTAACATCTACGCCAATATATTCAGCTTGTTCCGGTCTAAGTTCTTCTAATTCAACACCAAGTTTCGCAAGATGTAACGCAGCTACTTTTTCATCTAAATGTTTTGGCAACATATAAACTTCATTTTTATAGTTTTCTATGTTTGTCCATAATTCAATTTGTGCCAAAGTTTGGTTTGTAAACGAATTACTCATTACAAAACTTGGATGACCCGTTGCGCAACCTAAGTTAACCAAACGACCTTCAGCCAAAATAATAATATCTTTACCTTTAATAGTATATTTATCAACTTGTGGTTTGATTTCGATTTTTGATGCACCGTGGTTTTTGTTCAACCATGCCATATCAATTTCGTTATCAAAGTGTCCAATGTTACAAACAATTGTTTTGTCTTTCATTTGCTCAAAGTGCGAACCTTGAACAATATCTTTATTTCCCGTTGTTGTAATGATAATATCAGCATTTCCAACAACAGTATTTAATTTTTTAACTTCAAAACCGTCCATGGCAGCCTGTAATGCACAAATTGGATCAATTTCAGTAACGGTTACAATTGAACCAGCACCACGAAATGATGCTGCTGTTCCTTTTCCAACATCGCCATATCCGCACACTACAACTCTTTTTCCTGCCAACATAATATCTGTAGCACGACGAACGGCATCAACAGCCGACTCCTTACAACCGTATTTGTTATCAAATTTTGATTTAGTAACCGAATCGTTTACGTTAATAGCCGGCATATGCAACGTACCATTTTTCATTCTTTCATACAAACGGTGAACACCAGTAGTAGTTTCTTCTGACAATCCATTAATTCCTGGTATTAACTCTGGGTAGCGGTCAAAAACCATATTAGTTAAATCGCCACCATCATCCAAAATCATATTTAAAGGCTTTCTCTCTTCGCCAAAGAATAATGTTTGCTCGATACACCAATCAAATTCTTCTTCATTCAATCCTTTCCAAGCATAAACTTGAATTCCGGCAGCAGCAATAGCAGCAGCTGCCTGGTCTTGAGTAGAAAAAATGTTACATGAGGACCAAGTAACTTCTGCTCCAAGAGCAATCAACGTTTCGATTAATACGGCAGTTTGAATGGTCATGTGAAGACAACCTGCAATTCTTGCTCCTTTTAATGGTTGTGTTGCGCCATATTCAGCACGAAGTGCCATTAATCCTGGCATTTCAGCTTCTGCTAGTTCAATTTCTTTTCTTCCCCAAGCCGCAAGGTTAATGTCCTTAACTTTGTAAGCTACGAATGGTAAAGTTTGTGTACTCATCTATAATTTATTTATATTAGCTAAAAATTTCTGCAAATTTACACAATAACCTTTCAGCAAACAAAGATTTCTATAACTTTTGTGAATTGTTTAATAGTATAATTTTCTGATTAACAATTAAGTAATTTTGAACTTATGCCGCTTCAACAAATTATTTCTTTAAAATATAACACCAAAATATTTGTTTGGAAAATCTCCGAGTCATTTAATGAACTTTTTCGGTCGGTGGTTTTAAAAGATGTTTCGTTGGCAAGAGTTGAAAATATGAAAGCCGAAAGTCATCAAAAAGGGTTTTTAGCAGTTCGAAAATTACTAGAAGTTGCTGGTTATGATGACTTTGATTTGTATTATGATGATTTTGGAAAGCCAAATTTGAAGGATGGAAAACACATTTCAATTTCACATTCTAATGATTTTTCGGTGATAGCCGTGAGTGACTGTAATTTAGGAATTGATATAGAAATTTTAAAAGATAAAACCTTGAAATTAGCACCACGATATATGGATGTTTCGCATCTTGAAAATCTTTCAAAAGAAGAGGCTTTAGAGAAAGCAACGGTTATTTGGGGTATAAAGGAATCTATTTTCAAAATTAAAAATATAGAAGGAATTAGCTTCAAAAACCATATTTTTGAAAAGAAATTCGAACTTTCAGTAGGAAAATGTAGTGCTGAACTAAGATTTGAAAATCAAGTTGAACAATTTAATATTCAACATCAAAAAGTTGATAGTTATATTTTAGTTATAGCGTTTAGAGCAAACTAGGTTTTCTTTCTGTTTTCATAAATATTGACCATAAGAAATGTTCCCATTTTGCGAGCACGTCTTTTTAGAATATCCACATTTTCTCCCACAAATAGCTCGTCTAAAGTCTCAAACCAAAGATTTAACCACAAACCAAAAATGTTTGGATTAATACTTTGGTTAAATTTTTCATCAACTTTATTATGTGCTTCTATAGGATTTCCAAAATATTTTCGAACAGCAAACAAGTTGTTTTCCCAAAAATCGGTTAACTTTTCTAGATGACTATCCCAATCGTGGATGGTTTCATTAAAAAAAAATCCAATTTCTTCATTAGCTCTTATTTTATCATAAAAAGTATGAACCAACAATGATACATCCGTTCGATTTTGAATTTCTCTTTTCATAATTAAATCACCAAAGTGTTTAAAGCAATTAGTAAAATGCTCAAAAGCACACTAAATATAGTAAAATTAAAAACAAACTTGGGCGTCATTTGCGAAAGTATCGAAACATTGACTAACATGCAGGTAGTAACAACCAATCCAAGTTGAATAATTTGTATAAGACTTACGCCATTTTTTAGAACATACATCGCTGCAGCTGAGCCAAGACAACTCTGCCCAATAACGACCAAAGCAGAATATCCAATATAATTTTTCTGAAAAGATTGAAGTGATTTGTTGTAAAGTATCATAACTGTGTAATTTTAGTTTACAAAGTTACTTTGGGGTATTTACAAATCTTTATGACTTAAATCACAAATGGGTTAACGGAAAACTTTCCTTTTGATGATTTTTAATTCCTTTTTTTTCTCCAATGATTTGATTGCTCTAATAACAGTTTCCACTCTTAATCCGGTTAAATCTGCCATTTGCTGTCTTGTTAAATCGATAGGAAAACCATCATTTCCTTTTTGAACTTTTAAGAATTTTATTGAATAATCTATTAGTTTCAACAATCGATGTTCGGGTTCTTGTGAAGAAATTTCGGCGGCCATTACCGATTTGTAATGCAATCGTTGTGCTAAATATTCAATAATGGTTAACGAAACTTGATTGTTGTTTTTAAGTAACTCTAAAAAACTATTTTTTGGAACTATTATTATTTCACAATCGGTAACAGCCATTGCGTTGGCAGGATAGGCTCTATTTAAAAACAATGGTGGCTCGCCAAAACTTTGTCCATCTTGAAAAAATCCTTGAATAAACTCTCTCCCAACATCATTAAAATTACACATTTTTACTTCACCTGTAATAATTTGAAAGTAATAATGCGGCTCATTTCCTTCTGCAAAAATAAGTTCGCCTTTTTGAAACTTTTTTCTTTTCGCATCATATAGTTCTAAAAGCTCATTTGCTATCATTGTTTTAAATTCAACAGTTTCAACAAAATTACAATTATAATTTTAGGAATTTTAAAAAAGAACTACATTTACAATTCTATTAAATATAGAAGAAAAACAATGTTGTATCCTCAAATTTTAGTGGCCAAAAATCAAAATAAAAAGCAAATTGCTATTCTTCTTGATCCAGATAAGATTGAAGTAAATAAACTGTCAAGTATCTGTGATAAAATCAACAAAACACCAGCAACCCTAGTTTTTATTGGTGGAAGTTCGTTTGAAGGAAAGCATTTAGACCTATTAATCGCCGAACTTAAAGCCCAAATTAAACTACCAATTGTATTATTTCCTGGTAATCCTGCTCAAATTTCGGCAGAAGCTGATGCCATTTTATTCTTAATGTTACTTTCAGGAAGAAACCCCGAGTATTTAATCGAGCATCAGGTAAACGCGGTGCCAATTTTAGCAAAAACCAATCTAGAAATCATCTCTACTGGTTATATTTTAATTGAAAGCGGTCATCAAACTGCTGTCGAACGTGTGAGCAAAACAAAACCTTTGTCAAGAACAAACCTCGAATATGTTGCCCAAACCGCCAAAGCTGGCGAATATATTGGTAACAAACTAATCTATCTCGAAGCGGGTAGCGGAGCAAAAAACCCAGTTCCGCTAGAAATGATTAAAAAAACTTCCAATACTATCTCCATTCCATTGCTTGTTGGAGGAGGAATTCGCTCCAAAAAACAAATCGAGGAGGCCTTTGAAAATGGAGCCGATATGGTTGTTATCGGAACAGCTTTTGAAAACGATTTAACCTTTTTCGATTAATGTTTGACTATTTATTTGCCCAATATGCCAATTATCCAACGCATGAGATTATCTTAGAAATCACAGCCGTGCTTTTTGGATTATTAAGTGTTTGGTATGCCAAAAAGAATAATGTTTTAGTCTTTCCAACTGGTTTAATCAGCACCATGATTTACGTTTACTTGTTGTGGAAGTGGTCGTTGCTTGGAGACATGATTATAAACGGATACTATGCCATTATGAGTATTTATGGTTGGTATCATTGGACACGCAAGAAAGAAGATGTGGTTGAATTTCCTATTTCCATAACAACAAAAAAAGAACAAGTATGGTCCTGGATACTTTTTGTTGCCGCAATGTTTTTCGTGATTTTTGTCTATAACTATTTTGATAAATTTACATCTTGGACGGCCTATATTGACACGCTAACCACTGGAATTTTCTTCGCAGCGATGTGGTTAATGGCAAAAAGGAAAATCGAAAACTGGATTTTATGGATTATTGGCGATATCATCTCAATTCCTTTGTATTTTTACAAAGGATACACATTTACTAGCATTCAATACATTATTTTTACTATTATTGCCATTTATGGATATTTAGAATGGAAGAGAATTTTACAGCAAAAAAACAATTAAAAGATAATTACGGATTTACAGACAATGACTTTGAACAAATCAAAAGTCACGGCATTGCTTTGGATAAAATTGTTGAACAACTAAGGATATTTGAAGACGGAATTCCTAAAATAATTCTAGACAGACCAGCCAAAATTGATGATGGAATTTTAAAATTATCTAAAGAAGAATTTCAAAAATTTGCCAAGTATTTTGATGACCAAAAACCAAATTTAAAACTCAAAAAATTTGTTCCTGCTTCGGGTGCTGCTACTCGAATGTTTAAGTTTTTAATTGAATTTTTAAAAGAATTTGACCATCAAAACGAATCCATTAATGCCTATATTAATAGAAAAAAAGATAAAAATTTACCAACATTCTTAGCCGGAATCGAAAAATTTCCTTTCTACGATGAAGTAAAAAGCAGATTAAAAGAACTGCATCCTAATTATTATTCGTTAGACAGTCATCAAAAAAGCTATTTGTTTATCAAAACCATGCTTGAAGACCAGCTGTTTAATTTTGCTAATAAACCAAAAGCAGCATTAGATTTTCATAATTATCAAACCTATGTAGCAAAACCTATTGAAGAACATTTAAACGAATGTGCTTGCTATGCCAGTTCCAACAATGCCTCCAATCTTCATTTTACGATTTCAGAACACCATCAGCAATTGTTTGAAACAATAATCGATGAAGTGAAACCAAAAATAGAGAAATTAACCAATACAACAACCAACATCAGCTTTTCCTATCAAGATAAAAGCACGGATACTATAGCTGTTGGTATAGAAAACAATCCTTTTCGCACCGAAAATAATCAGTTGCTTTTGCGTCCTGGCGGTCATGGTGCTTTGATAAATAATCTAAATCAACTTGATGCCGATATACTTTTCATCAAAAACATTGATAATGTTATTCAAAACCATATTGCTGAAATTGCTTTGTATAAAAAAGGGTTAGCCGGAAAATTATTGGAAATTCAAAAGCAAACCCACAACTATCTAAAAGCTATTGATGCGAATGAAATAACAGAAAATCAAATTCCTGAAATAGTTGCTTTTATGAAGCATAAACTCAGTATAAAACTCTACGAAGGATTTGATAAATATACCATTGAAAACAAAATCCAATCAATAAAAAACAAACTAAACCGTCCAATACGAGTTTGCGGAATGGTAAAAAATGAAGGAGAACCTGGCGGCGGACCATTTTGGGTGCGAAGTCCGAAAGGAAATCTTTCGTTGCAAATTGTGGAAACTTCGCAAATAGATATTGAAAACAAACTTCAAGCAGCTATTTTACAATCTGCTACTCATTTTAACCCCGTAGATTTGGTGTGTAGTATAAAAAATTATCAAGGTGCTAAATTTGACTTGACCCAGTTTATAGATGCTAATACAGGCTTTATTGTGACCAAAAACCGTAATGGCAACGACGTCAAATCATACGAACTACCAGGACTGTGGAACGGTGCTATGGCAAAATGGATTACCGTTTTTGTAGAAGTGCCTCTAATTACGTTCAACCCTGTAAAAACGGTTAACGATTTGCTAAAACCAGCTCACCAACCACAATATGAAAACTGATATTTTACTTTCAGAATTAAGCTATAAAGCCATCCGAAGCTCGGGTGCTGGCGGACAAAACGTAAACAAAGTAGCGTCTAAAGTAGTGCTAATCTTTGATACAGCAACCACGCAAGCATTTTCCGAAGAAGAGCTAGCCCGAATACAAACCAAACTCGCCAAGAAAATTTCGTCCGAAAACCTGTTGATTTTAACCTGCGACGAAGACCGAAGCCAGCGCAAAAACAAACAAATTGTAACCAAACGTTTTTTGGAACTCATCGAAAAAGCACTAGTTGTGCCCAAAAAAAGAGTGGCAACCCAAGTGCCAAAAGCCGTAAACGAAAAAAGAATGAAACAGAAAAAATCCACGGCAGAAATAAAACAAAACCGAAAGAAACCCGATTTTTAAAATCATAAAAAAAACCGCTTCACTCTAGAAACGGTTTTTGCTTTTATTTTAAACCTCTGGCATTGGCTCCGGTTGTTGTTCCTCGTCGGGAGTATTTGGCACTAGCAACCTGAATTTATCAATTTCTACATTCACACGTGTAATCAAATTGGCAATCGTGGCAGCATCTGCCGGCAAAAAACGCTGCAAACTTTCCAAATCGCTTGCAAAAGTTCTATAATGCACAGCAACCTCTTTTCTTAATTTGTAAAACGGTGGCACATTGGTCAAAACACTTGCAGCATCACCGCGTGCAGCATAAAAATCTTTAAACTCATCATTGCACGTTTTTAAAAAGGATATGGTGCCGCCAAGAGATAAAGTAGTTAATGCATCACCGGCATGCGTGGTTACATCCAATACAAGGCTGCTGATGCTTGCCGTTTCTTTATTATAATCAAAACTTATTAGTTTTCCACCGCCATGTTGTTTGATAAAGGTTTGTAGTTTTTGAGAAGCCATGATGTTGGCGGGAGTTTCATCATCCCAGGCATACCCATCTACTAGGGTTTTAAATTTTAGATAGGCGCGGTCTCTTTTCCTATCAAGAGCCACAATTTGCTGCGTTTCTATAGTAAGGGCTTCTTTTTTAAAAGAGTTTAACAAAATGGGTTGGTCGGCAACAAGCGTAGCGATAACACCAGAAGCAAGCGGTTCTTGAGAAACAATGGTTACAATATTTTCTATAAATTGATAAAAATCGCCGTTGTTTAATTGCGAAATACTAATAGATTTAACTTGACTCATATTTATAATTTTTTATTGGTTATTTAAAATAAAATTATTAAAGTTCAGAATACGTTGTGCTTTCTTTAAGAAAATTTTAAGAATAATTTTACTGACAAAAATAGAAAACCATCAAAAGTGTCGAGAAGCTTCTCAAGTGCTTGAGAAGAAGGTTTGTAAATGTTGAGAAGGTTTCCAACTGCTTGGGAAGCTCCAAAATAGTGTTGGGAAGGTTTCCAACTGCTTGAGAAGCTCCTCATGAAACAAAAAGAACCTTTCCAACTGCTTGGAAAGCTCCAAATGAATTGTTGAGAACCTTTCCAATTGCTTGAGAAGCCTCTCGACACTTTTGATGGTTTTTTATTTTTATTTTTTTTGAAATTTGAAATTTATAACTTTATCTTTGTCCCGTCTCAAAAAGGGGTGCTCTAAATAACGAGCTGAGATTATACCCAATGAACCTAGAACAGGTAATGCTGTTTAGGGAAAAGTGACAAAACTAGCGTGCACGCTGAACTTTGTCACAGGAAACAAACATTAATTTATTTTTAACAAAGAATAATTACCTCTTTTTATTCGTAACAATTATTACGGATGGAAATTTTATTCAAAAAAAGCGCGAAGCAGAAAGCGGGAAGCGAGAAGATGGAAGTGGGAAGAAAGTCTATTATCTATTATCTATTCTCTATTTTCTTTCCTTCAAAATCTATTATCTATTCTCTATTCTCTATTTTCTTTACTCTAACTTCTTTTGCCCAAGAAAAAGTGCAAGACAGCACCAAAGTCAACCAACTAGAAGAAGTAACTATTGCTGCGGTAAGAGCCAAAGGAAAAGACCCAATTACGTTCTCTAATCTTTCAAAAGAAGAAATTGCGCCTCGCAACTTGGGGCAAGATATTCCTGTTTTACTCAATTATTTGCCGTCGGTTGTTACTACTACCGATGCCGGAAACGGAGTGGGTTATACGTATATGAGAGTTCGTGGTGCCGATGGGTCAAGGATTAACGTGACGCTAAACGGCATTCCGTTTAACGATAGCGAAAGTCAAGGTACGTTTTTTGTCAACCTGCCCGATTTTGCTTCTTCCTTAGAAAGCATTCAGTTGCAACGCGGCGTGGGAACATCGACTAACGGTGCGGGTGCATTTGGCGCAAGTTTAAACATGCAAACCAAATCGTATCAAGAAAAAGCATTTGCCGAAGTAGCCAACTCGGTAGGAAGTTTTGGCACACGCAAACACACATTGGCATTTGGCACTGGGTTGCACAACAATTTTGAAATCAATGCGCGACTTTCAAACATTGCTTCCGATGGCTATATAGACAGAGCATCGTCTAACTTGTTTGGCTATTTTTTTAATGCCAATTATGTTACCGAAACGTCGTTGATAAAACTAATTGCCTTTGGCGGAAAAGAGAAAACCTATCAGGCATGGAACGGAATTGAAGACCCAGAAAAATTGAAAGACGATAGAACCTATAATTCTGCGGGAATGTACACAGACGAGTTTGGGAACGAGAAATTCTACGACAACGAAACCGATAACTATTGGCAAAATCATTTTCAGTTGCTTTGGACCGAAAAATGGTCGGAGAAATGGGTGTCCAATGCGGCGTTGCATTACACTTTGGGTAAAGGTTATTTTGAGCAATACAAAGAAGACGAAAACTTGTCTGACTATAATCTTGCTAGTTTTCAAGGAAACGATGTTTCGGATTTGGTTCGAAAACGTTGGTTAGACAATGATTTCTTTGGGGCAACCTTCTCTTTAAATTATAAAACCAAAGACACCGATGTGCTTTTTGGCGGAGCAGCCAACCGTTATTTAGGAAAACATTTTGGAGAAGTAGTTTGGACACAATATTATGTGCCCAATAACAACCGTTATTATGACGACATTGGTAATAAAGACGATGTAAATGTGTATGCCAAAGCGTCGCATCAAATTGGGAAAGTCAACGTATTTGCCGACATGCAATACCGAATGGTTTTTTATAACGCCACGAGTACTAAGTTTGATGCCGTTGATGATACCTTCCGATTTTTTAATCCAAAAGCGGGTTTAAATTTTGATTTGAATGCTAAAAACTCGTTTTATGGCTATGTTGGAATTGCCAACAAAGAGCCACGCCGCGATGATTATGAAAACGGAAGTGTGAAACCAGAGCGTTTGATAGATTATGAATTGGGTTGGAAGTTCAACTCGAAGAAGGTGAAGGTTTCGGCGAATGCTTTTTATATGAGTTACAACGACCAATTGGTTTTAACAGGCGCGTTGAACGATGTTGGTTCACCAATATTCACCAATAGCGGAAAAAGTTACCGTGTTGGTCTTGAGGTCGAGTCGGTGATTGCGATTACAGATAAATTAATTTTGAATCCAAATATTACGTTGAGCCAAAACAAAAACCAAGACTTCTATTTTGAGCGCGATGGTGTTTTGGCAAACTTAGGCAACACCAGTATTGCTTTTTCACCCGATGTAATTGTGGGCAACCGCATTACGTTTTTGCCTGTGAAAGATTTTCAAATATCGTTGCTGTCTAAATATGTTGGTGAGCAATTTATGGGAAATATCGATTCTAACTATTCAAAGTTGGACGCTTATTTTGTAAACGATTTGAATGTTTCGTATAATTGGAAGATTAACAAAGGATTGAAATCGGTAACGTTTTCGGCATTAGTAAACAATATCTTTGATTTAGAATACGAGTCAAACGGCTATTTTTATACTTATGATGATGATTGGAGCACGCCAGGAAGTATAAGTACTGTGGAAGGAAAAGGTTTGTATCCGCAAGCGGGAATCAATTTCTTGGCAGGAGTTGCATTGAAGTTTTAAATTAAAAAGTCCCCGCCTTGGCGGGGACTTTTTTTAATTGGTAATGTATAAAACACCGCCGCTAAGCTCGGCTCTATATTGTTTCATTGGATATTGTTGTCCTTGACTTAAGCCTGTAAACAAGCTATAAGTAGATTCATCACAACTACAATAGGCGTTTAAACCCACCAATGTCATGGCAGACGGGCACGTGCCAAATTGCATATTAGGGCAGGCTAAATCAAAAGCGGTATAGCTCGTTCCGGTGTTCATGACTACTATTCCCGATATTCCGGCACTGATAATTATAGGGTTGCTTACAAATTGTAATTGCGAATATTGTGGTAAACTTAAAGTCAAGGCTTCATTTACTGCATAATTTGGAAGATTAGGATTGTTTACTATAGTTGCTCCCGAATCACAGCTTAAAAAAGCGGTCATAATTGCCAATAAGACGATTATTTTTTTCATAGTGTTTTTTAATTCTAAATATTGTTTAAACAAAAATAAATTATTTAACTTTGGCAAACGCTATTCGGCGATAAAAAAATTGAAATAAATTAAAAAGAGTATCTTTGCAAAAAGAAATCCCGTTGCGATGGGATTTTTTCTATTTATATAAAAGAGTGAAATTATGAGTACAGTATCGTATTATACCGCAGAAGGATTAAAAAAACTAAAAGAAGAGTTAGAACAATTAAAAAGCATTGAGCGACCAAAAGCCTCACAGGCCATTGCCGAAGCAAGAGATAAAGGCGATTTGTCTGAAAATGCAGAATATGATGCTGCCAAAGAAGCTCAAGGACTTTTGGAAATGCGTATTTCTAAATTGGAAGAAGTATATTCTAATGCTAGAATAATTGATGAGTCAACTCTCGACACTTCAAAAGCGTTAGTGTTATCTACGGTTAAAATTAAAAACCAAACCAACGGCATGGAAATGAAATATACGCTTGTTGCCGAAAGTGAAGCCGATTTAAAAACTGGTAAAATTTCGGTTACCTCACCAATTGGAAAAGGTTTATTAGGGAAATCGGTTGGAGAAATCGCCGAAATAACAGTGCCAAACGGGACTTTAAAATTTGAAGTTTTAGAAATATCAAGGGACTAAAGCATGGCAAGTATCTTTACCAAAATAGTAAACGGAGAAATTCCTTGTTACAAAATAGCAGAAGACGATAAGTTTTTGGCCTTTTTGGATGTAAATCCGAATGCAAAAGGACATACCTTGTGTATTCCGAAAGAAGAAATCAATAAGATTTTTGACATGAACGAAGACGACTATCTTGAGTTGATGAAGTTTTCGAGAAAAGTTGCAAAAGCATTAGAAAAATCAGTCGAATGTAAGCGTGTTGGTGTTGCTGTTGTTGGTCTTGAAGTGCCACACGTACATGTGCATTTAATTCCGTTACAAGAAATGGATGATATGCGTTTTCAACGAAAAGTGAGTTTAGAGAAAGAAGAGTTTGAAAGTCTGGCAAAGACGATAAGTTATAATCTATAATATAAAAATCCTGAGCAATCAGGATTTTTTTTCGACTTTTTTAAATGAAATCTGCATCGATGTTCCTTTGCCAACTTCCGATTCGGAAACTTTAATCTTTCCTTTGTGATAATCTTCTACAATTCTTTTGGTTAAAGATAATCCTAAACCCCAACCACGTTTTTTGGTGGTAAAACCAGGTTCAAAAACTTTCTTAAATTCCTTTTTGGGAATTCCTTTTCCAGTATCGGAGACTTTTATTTTTACAAAGTTGCCATCTTCTTTAATGACTAAAGCTAGTTTTCCTCTGCCTTTCATAGCATCAATAGCATTTTTTACCAAATTTTCAATTGTCCAACTGTGCAAAGCAGGATTGAAAGAAACGAGAAGCGGATTTTTTGGTGCTTTAAACGAAAATTCAATCTGTTTTGAAAAACGAGACTGTAGGTAATCAAAAGTTTCTTTAGTTTCTTGCACAATGTCTTTGATTTCTAAAACAGGTTCGGAGCCAATTTTAGAAAACCTATCGGTAATGGTTTGTAATCGGTTGATGTCTTTTTCAATTTCGGATACAATGGTTTCATCCACATTGTCGGCTTTCATGATTTCGAGCCAACCAATTAAAGAAGACAAAGGTGTGCCAATTTGATGTGCTGTTTCCTTTGCCATTCCAGCCCAAAGTTTGTTTTGGGTTGCCATTTTTGTGCTTCGGTAGAAGTTGTAAACTACTGCTCCAAACAAGAAAATAATCAACAACAGAGCCACAGGATAATATTTTAATTTGTTCAACAAAGAAGAGTTGCCGTAGTATAAATATTGGTATTTATTTTTGTCGTATTCAATTTTGATTGGCTCGTTTTCTTTCTTTAATTTTTCTAAAAAAGCATTTAATTTAGTTTTGTTCTTCGTAATTTCTTCATCAATATTGGTTTGATTGATGATTACTCCATTTTCAACCAAAACGATTGGAATGGTAGTGTTGTTGCTCATTATTTGTCTTGGTAATTCTACTTCAGTAGTTTCAGGATCAGCGTTTAATAACGTTTTCATGCTTTCGCCCCAAAGTTCCATTTTGATGCGTTCTTCGTTTTTAAATATTTGAAAGAAAGAATACGTGTTCCAAAGTATAAGTGTAACAATCACAAACGACGTGATGATGATAATCCAACGAGTACTGTTTCTTCTTTCCGAAAATTGCATCTGAAATAATTTGGTTTAAATGTACTAAAAAAATGATTATCCTATAAAAATCGCTGATTTGATGATAAAATCAATTAGGAAAAATAACAAATAATCAAAAAAAGCTCTGAAAGCATTATTGAACCCAACGGAAAACCTTTTTTTGCCTTAGAAAGATATTTTGAAGGCATGAAAAGACAAGAAGAAAGCAACGGAAAACAATTTGTCAACCACGGAAGCATTTTTGAAAGCAACGGCTATATTTTTGAAGCAATTGGAAGCATCATTGAAAGACACGGAAGTCCTTTTGAAGGACACGGAAGACCTTTTGAAGGCTACAAAGCCTTTTAAATATTGAAATCTTTCTTTACCGCAGGAGAATTTTATACATATACCAATGAAACTTTAATTCTTAACTTCAAATTCTATTTTAAATAGTTATTTTTGTTCAAAATACATTTCTATGTTAAGTTTTGAGCCACATACTCTTTCGCCTGCGCAGCTGCAAGGCTATCTTCAGAGTGCCGTTGCACCACGACCAATTGCATTTGCAAGTACTATCGACGAAAAAGGAAGACCTAATTTATCACCGTTTAGTTTTTTCAACGTGTTTAGCTCTAATCCGCCAATTTTGGTGTTTTCGCCTGCACGTAGGGTTAGAAATAATACCACAAAACATACGTTAGAGAACTGTATCGCTACGAAACAAGTGGTGATTAACGTGGTAAATTATGATATTGTACAACAAGCATCATTATCAAGCACAGAATATTTAGATGGTGTGAACGAATTTTTAAAATCAGGACTTACCATGTTGCCTTCGGATATGATAAAGCCCTATCGCGTAGCCGAAAGTCCGGTGCAATTGGAGTGTAAAGTCAATGAAATCATAGCACTCGGAGATCAAGGAGGCGCTGGGAATCTGATTATTTGTGAAGTAGTAAAGATTCACATTAATGAAGCTATTTTAGACGATAAAGGTATGATTGATCAAAGCAAAATCGACCTGGTAGCACGTCTTGGCGGCAATTGGTATTCGCGTTCCAATCAAGGATTGTTTGAAGTCGAAAAACCGTTGTCAACACTAGGAATAGGAGTAGATAGTATTCCTGAATTTATCAGAGAAAGCACTGTTTTTGATGGAAATGATTTGGGTAAATTAGGAAATGTAGAAGCATTGCCTAGCGAAGAAGAAATTACTATCTTTGTACAAAATAATACCGCTGTAAAAGGTGTTTTGAGTTCGGATGACACCGATAAAATTCACTTGAAAGCTAAAGAATATTTGAATAATAATGATGTGCTTTCGGCATGGAAAGTACTTTTAGCAAAATTATAATTATGGAAGTTACAGGAAAAATTAGAGTAGTAGGAGCAGAACAACAAGTTACAGCTACCTTTAAAAAAAGAGAATTGGTTGTTACCACTGAGGAACAATATCCACAATACATCAGCATCAATTTTGTGCAAGATAAATGTGATTTATTAAACAATTATGCCGTTGGTGATGCCGTGAAAGTTTCAATCAACCTTAGAGGAAGAGAATGGGTTAACCCACAAGGCGAAACAAAATATTTCAACGATATTCAAGGTTGGAGAGTTGAGAAACTTCAAGCAGAAGCACCAGTAGCAGGAATGCCACCAATGCCACCGGCAGAAGCTTTTGCTCCAGCAACAAACTTTAACGAAGAAGAACACGACGATTTACCTTTTTAATAAAAAATTAAAAAGTAAATCCCAATAGTTTAAAATTCCAAATTCCAAATTGTATCAGTTTTGGAATTTGGAATTTATTTTTTGGAATTTTTGAAAATGTATTACGTAACCAAAAAACTTTATTTTCCACCAGTTGAAGAAGCTTCATACGAAGGTATTTTGGCTATTGGTGGCGATTTATCTACTGAGCGATTGCTTTTGGCATATCGCAATGGGATTTTTCCTTGGTTTAATGCAGAAGAGCCAATCCTTTGGTGGTCGCCATCCGAAAGAATGGTTGTTGCGCCACAATTGTATAAAATTTGCAAAAGCACTCGAAATTTATTGAATCAAAAAAAATTTAAAGTTACATTTAATCATGATTTTAGAGCAGTGATTACCAATTGCCAACAAATAGAACGCAAAGACCAAGATGGTACTTGGATTACGAATGATTTAATTGAAGCTTATGTGAAACTTCACGAAATGGGTTTTGCACAATCGGTTGAGGTTTGGCAAAATGATGAGTTGGTTGGTGGTTTGTATGGAGTTGATTTGGGTCATGTATTTTGTGGCGAAAGCATGTTTTCCAAAGTTTCTAATGCGAGTAAAATAGCTTTTGTAACCTTGATTAATCACTTAAAAGAAAAAAATTATAAGTTGCTAGATTGCCAAGTACACAACGACCATTTGGAAAAACTTGGCGCATTTGAAATTTCTAGAGAAACGTTTATGAAGATTTTGAAGTCATGATTTTTATTTTTCTTTTGGTTAAGTTGTAGTAAATTATAGCGTTGTCTAGAAATAGAGCAACAACAAGTATGACAACTGCAAAGAGTAAGATTTTTAATTGAAATGATTTAAAGAGCAATCCGCCCAAAACTCCACCGATAAAGAAAAATAATATAATTGAAATTCGTAAGAAGATGCTTCGTGTTAAGCGTTTCATTTCGGTTTCTTTTTTATAGAAAAACAACTGCGACAATTCGATACCTAAATCGGTGAAAAGCCCAGTTAAATGGGTAGTTCTTACAACCGATTGTGAAATATTGGTTACCAAAGCATTTTGTAATCCCATGGCAAAAAGTAAGGCATAGGCAATATAATTCGGATTAAAATCTGTTGAAAAACCGACTGATGTTAAAATTACGATTTCAGTGAACATTGGTAATGCATGAGCCATTCGTGGTTTTTTTCTAGAAACGATTTCCACCAATAAATTGCAAGTAAAAGCACCCAAAAGAAAAAAGAAAATGTACACAATAATATTTAGTGCTTTGGTGTAATTTTTCAGGGAAATTTCTTCGGCAAAAAAAGCAAAATGTCCCGTTACATTGGTCGTTAATGTCGCAACGGATAAAACGCCTGCAATGTTTACAATTCCTGCTACAAAAGAAAGCGTTGAGGCTAATCGAATGTTGTGAGAGAAAGTTCTTCTGCTTCCTTTATGACGAAACATGATGGTGTAATTTTAAACTAAAGGTACAATTTTAATGTGTATCAAAAATTATTTTTTAAAACGGTAAAATTAACTTCTCGTCCAACAATCTTCCACGTGGTCGTTTACCATTCCGGTTGCTTGCATGTGCGCATACACTACTGTTGTTCCCACAAATTTGAAGCCTTTTTTCTTTAAATCTTTGCTAATTATATCTGATAATGAAGTAGAAGCAGGAACATCTTTTAAGGTTTTCGGATTATTATCTATTGGTTTTCCGCTAACAAAACTCCAAATGTAGCTAGAAAAACTACCAAATTCTGTTTGAACTTTTTTGAAAGCAATGGCATTAGTAATAGTAGCTTTTATTTTCAATTTATTTCTAATAATCCCTACGTCTTTAAGTAATTCTTGTACTTCATATTCATCAAAAGCTGCGATGAGGTTGTAATCAAAATTAGCAAACGCTTTTCTGAAATTTTCTCTTTTTTTTAAAATCATGTGCCAACTCAAACCAGCTTGAAACGTTTCTAATACTAAAAACTCGAAAAGTTTATCATCATCATAAACAGGTTTTCCCCATTCATTATCATGGTATTCTCGGTATAAGTCGTCTTTCTCACACCAAGCACAACGGTTTTTAGTTTCCATTTTTATTGATTTTAGGTAATGTTTTGATGTATAAATCTTCTACTTGTTTTCTTGCCCAATCAGTTTTTCGTAAAAAAGTCAAACTCGATTTTACACTCGGATTGCTTTTAAAACAATTGATTTTTATGAGTTCAGATAAAGTGTCAAATCCATAAAAAGCTACTAAATCGGTTACTATTTTTTGTAAAGTAATACCATGAAGTGGATTATTATTTTGCATAAATAATGAGTTTTTTTTAAAATCAATGATTTTATCAAATGTAAATAAAAGCACCAACTTTTTAGAATGAATCTCAATCAATTTTTTTATATTTGAATAAATTCAAAATAATTATGAAAAAAATAATGTTCAATCTCATATTGATTTTCCCTATGATTTCAATGAATGCTCAAAAAAATGACAATCCGTTTTTAAACTTTTGGTCAGGACCTTATGGTGGAATTCCTGCGTTTGACCAATACAAATTGAAGGATTTAAAACCTGCGATTGAAAATGCTATCAATGAAAAATGGAGCGAGATTACAACAATTGCCAACAATAAAAAACCACCTACTTTTGAAAATACCATTGTAGCAATGGAAAAAGCGGGTAAAAAATTAAGTCAGATTTATGCAGTATTTGGAATTTATAGTTCCAACATGAATACACCCGAATTTACTCCGATAGAAACTGAAATGTCGCCCAAGTTTTCAGAAATTTCAAATAAAATTTATCAAAACGAAAAACTTTTTCAGCGTATTGAAACTGTTTATAATTCACCTGAAAAAAATAAGTTAACCCCAGAACAACAACGATTGGTTTGGTTGTATTATTCCAATTTTGTTCGTGAAGGAGCAAAAGCAACCAAAAAAAGCAAAGAACGTATAGCTCAAATTAATCAAGAATTAGCAGGATTGTTTACTAAGTTTAGTCAAAATTTATTGAATGATGAAAATGAAAACAGCATTAGTTTTACTGAAAAAAATGAGTTAGCAGGTTTGCCAGCCGATTTGATAAATGGGTATCTAACAAAATCAAAAGAATTAGGAAGAAATGATTTAGGAACAGTTGCTAATACTCGTTCGAGTGTGGAACCGTTCTTGACGTATTCAAGTTTTCGTCCGTTACGAAAAATGGTTTGGGAATTATTTGTAAATCGTGGTGACGGAGATAATCAAAACGACAACAAAACAACATTGGTTCAAATTCTAAAATTAAGAGCTGAAAAGGCAAAATTATTAGGATTTAAAACTTTTGCCGATTGGAGTTTGTCAAATACCATGGCTCAAAAACCTGAAAAAACAATTGCATTGATGGAATCTGTTTGGAAACCAGCTGTTGAAAAAGTGCATAAAGATGTTGCTGAAATGCAAAAGATAGTAGAAGCTGAAGGCGGAAATTTTAAAATAGAACCTTGGGATTATCGTTATTATGCTGAAAAAGTGCGTAAAGAAAAATATGATTTAGATGAAAATGATGTTAAACCTTATTTGCAACTAGAAAAATTGAGAGAAGGAATGTTTTGGGTTGCAGGAGAAATTTTCAAATTAAATTTCAAACAAATCTTTAATTTACCGGTTTATCATCCAGATGTAAGAGTTTTTGAAGTAACCAATAAAACTTCGGGCAAAGTGGTTGGATTATGGTATTTTGATCCTTATGCACGAACAGGAAAACGATCTGGCGCATGGATGAATGCATTAAGAGAGCAAAGTAGAGTTAACGGCGATGTGATTACGATAGTGACAAACAACTGTAATTTTATTAAAGGAAAAGAAAACGAACCTATCCTAATTTCTTGGGAAGATGCCAGCACTTTATTTCATGAATTTGGACATGCTCTTCACGGATTGTGTTCTAATGTAACCTATCCATCGCTATCTGGAACCAATACACCTAGAGATTATGTTGAATTTCCATCGCAGGTTTTAGAACGTTGGTTGGCAACACCACAAGTTTTAAATCAATTTGCTTTGCACTATAAAACGGGAAAACCAATGCCAATGGCTTTAGTAGAACGAATTGAAAAAGCTTCTACTTTTAACGAAGGCTTTTCAACAGTAGAAACCATTTCGAGTGCTCTGGTGGATATGAAATTACACTTGTTGGAAAATCCAGACATTGATCCTTCTAAATATGAAAAAGAAGTTTTAAAATCATTAGATATGCCATCGGAAATTGTGATGCGTCATAGAATTCCACAGTTTGGGCATATTTTTTCTGGTGATGAATATGCAGCTGGTTATTATGGATACCTTTGGGCAGATGTTATTAGTGCTGACGCTACTGAAGCATTTACCGAAACCAAAGATGGATTGTATAACAAAGTTGTTGCAAAACGACTTTTGGATGATATTTTCAGTATTGGAAATACAATTGATTCTGAGATTGCCTATAAAAAATTCAGAGGAAAAGCAGCTACATCAGATGCTTTGATGCGTGCTAGAAATTTTCCAATTGAAAAAAAATAAATTAAATTGAAATAATAAAAAAGCCAAATTCAGACGATAGACTGCACCCAAAAGTTTAGACAAATTTATAATCAATAATCATTGTAGAAGTATCTGTTTTTATTAGGATCTACTTTCTCAAAACTTGCTCGTTTGTGGTCTTCATTCATTGATTTTTTGATGATTAAATCTAATGTTTTATTCATTTCATCATCATCTTCTAAAAATTCATCTGGAAACATTTTAAAAGCTAACGGATTGATTTTGTTATTGTCTAAAACAAAAGCCATCGTATAGATTATTTTTTTAGCAATATCGTAGCTATATGATTTTTTTTCGGCTTTATAGAAATAATATACTGTTTGTTTGCCTGCTTGTTCGACTATTTTTTTGTCAATATAATTAATAGTGTCTTTTACTGTCAATCCTTTCAAATTCAATAAAGCTGATTTTGCAATTTCATCATCCGATAGTTTTATAGCAACATCTTTGTTCTTACTTAATAACAGATTGATAACTACAAAACGATTTTCCTCATTGTTTAATGCCGCTTGAATTTCTTCATTACTAATGCGATTGTTTACAATTCCTAAACGTGTAAACTCTAAGTCAATTTCGGGCAAGTTTAATTTTTTTACCTTCTTAAAATAGTCATTTATAGCTGTGTCATTTTTGAACTCATACAACAAACCAATATAATTTTTCAACGAATTTACATTGGCACTGTTAGCATTATAGTCATAATCTTCAACAACATCGTCACTAGCAATAGTTTCTTCATCGGGTTTATTTTTTTCTTTCCAACTGGCAACACGTTTGTATTCTAATTTGGCGTTGGTTAAAATCATTTTCTTAAACGATTTAATTTTGTTTCCTTCCACTAAATTTTGATCTAACAATAAGTTGCAGAAAGAAATTATGGGTTCATTATATTCTTTTACACTATAAAATTGGAATATCTTTGGAAACAATTCTTTGCTATGTTCTAAATCGTCTTCAAAATTTTCAAAAAGATTGGTTATATCATATTCATTATCTGAAATGGGTAAATCATATTCTAAAAGTTCGATGATTTTTTGGTAACTTTTTTTAGTTTTTTGATTAATCAAAGCTTGAATAACGCCAAGTTGAATGGTTGTTTTAACGTCTTCTTTTCGGTATAAATTGTCTAAAAAAGGAATGACACTTTCTTCTTGAATTAAACCAATTTTTTTCATCAGAGATTGAATTGCCGAAGTTTCACTGTCTTTAAAAGTAAACGTTTCGATGAATGTTTTAATTGCAGGCAAATCTTTTTTGGTTATATCTAAATCATAGACCGAATTCATAGCAGAATAGCGGATAGTATCACTTTCACTATTGGCATCATTGATGAACAAATTTATTTTATCGTCAAAAATAGAGTAGTTGTGGTTCAAGTTTTCGCCATAAGGTTCAATGGAATTGAATGTTTTTTCAATAAACGCATCATCATTTTTATAGTTTCTGTTGATTAGTGTGCTCAACATATAATAAGAATCATTGATAAAAACCGTTTTGTATTTAATGGCTTGCAATGTGTTTTGTCTAGAAACTATGTTGTTTAGTACATAGATGTTTTTTTCTTTATCATAATCAAAAGTTTCCGAAAGCATTTCATATTTCTCTTCTTCCTTTTGGATATAATCATCCCATTTTGAAGGTGTAATGCCTTTGTGTTTATTTGTTACACTTAAAAGTGAAGAAACATGGTCGTAATCATAATCGTCATAAGTATCTTTTTTAAAATTGCTATCTTCTTTTAAAAAGTATTCTCTAAAATTAATACGCAACGAATCAATAGTAGCAATGCTTTCGTATTTTGAGAATTTATTATAAAGAAGCGTTACGTTCTTTCTTGTTTCCGAGCGATAAGAAGCATATTTCGTTTTCTCTTCAAATTGATTTTTGGTATCTTTTTCTTTGAAACCTAGATTTAAAAATAATTTATCGTTCAGTTTTTTTGGAATTTCAATGCGATATTTGTTTATGGAATCGGTAAAAACTGAAGTTTCATTTTTATAAATAAACGATGTTGTTTTAAATGAAGAAAAGAAACGGTTGGCGTCACTTTCAGAAGCGTTTATTGTGCCCAATAAATAGTATTTATCCCCATTGATGATAGTTTTCAATCGGATATTTTTATCCCCAATCTTTGATGATGTTTCTAATGACTTTGATACTTTATCATATTTGGAGTTTTCTATGGCTGCATCGTGTTGCAAATAGAATTCATACTGAATTTGATGTTGTTCAAACTCAGAGTTTTCTAAAAAATCCGTGTCATTATTCGTTTTTTCAGTCAAGAAGTAATAACTTTTAGTTGCTGGGTCATAAGCCTGAATTTCTAGGTCTTCATAACTTTTGTTATTTCCATAAGCACTATAGAAAGAAGGTAATTCAACTGAAAAGCCGCCTTTGTTTGGCATCATAGTTTCCCATGTTTCTTTGCTCGATTTAAGTTTTATGTTGTCAAAGATTTCATTTTCAAATTGGCGCACATAATTTCCAACACCAGTCATAGAAACTCCTATAATTTCTAATGGTGTTACATAAAATTTGTAACGTTGGTTGCTACCGGTTTTGGTTATGTTTTTCACATCATACCCCGAAATGTTATCGACTTCAAACATTTTTTTGTCCAAAATAGTTCCTGGGATGTTTTCAAAAAACAAACTGTCTAACGCTTTTATATTGTATAGATTTTCTTTTTTGTTTAAATAATAATTTAAAGGAACTCTCCTGATGTTGATAACACCGCCATTTGTAAAATCGGGCGCGCCAATAGTTGCAAATTCTTCAAAAACATTTTTGGTCAAAGGCATCGTAAGCATTCCGTCACTGGTGCTTGTCGTTACAAAGCCTGGATTGGGAAAATAGTCTTCAATGTTTTTCTTTTGTTTGTTTCCGCTTTCCGAAAAAACATCTACAATTGGTTTCACGGTATAGCCTCTTTTTTGAAGCAAAGCAATTATTCCTTCGTTACCAGCCAAATGTGCCGCACCAACTGCCGAAAACAAACTCCCTTTTTTGACCAAGGAGTCAATGCTTTTAGTCATGTTCTCGTTTCGAATAGTAATCAAAACATCGTGGGCTTTTTTAGACATCATTAGCTTGTAAATAGAATCAAGCATAACGATGTCTTTTTCTCTATAATATTGTTTTAGCACTTCGTTAAACGGACGGTTTTTCATCAACTTAACCAACAATTGAAGGTTTTCATCTTTGGGTTTAGCATCTTCTTCTTTTATTTTTAATATAGGAATCAATGAACCTTTGGCATCTTCTAGTCCTACATTCTTCTTGTTATATTTCCTTCCGGTTTGATATATAAACATATCCAAAACCGTGTTTTCTTGATAGTCCGAGGTTTCTCCACCAATGGAAGATAAAAGGTTGTTAAAAAAATTATTTGTGATGTTAAATACTGCTTTAACATCATTTTTATTTACAACACTTTTATAGAACTCAGTATAAAAATTAGCTTTGGCATCAAAGTTTGGTTCTTTAACAACATCGGTTAAATCATTCCAAGTTTCTGGATCGCTTTCATTGGCAACCATGTCTGCATTTAGTAGATTCTTAAAAAAAGCATCCGATAAATGATAGGAAACCTTATCGCTAACATGCATTGTGCCATACAAATATGATTTCTTAGTTAATCCGTTTCCAGATATTTCCCAGAATAAAGTTTTTTCTTGTGCTGAAGTAGTTAGACAAACAAGTAGTAACGAAAGTATATAATTTCTCAAGTGATTTTGTATTAGGTTCTTCACAAATATATAGAAAAACCCCATTTCAATTAAGAAATGAGGTTTTTGGAATGATTTATTAAAAAATATTAATTTTTTACAATTCTTACTGAAAATCCTTGTCTTTTGTCAATTGGAGCGCGAGTAATTGTTTTAGTATCATTATATAAACCAGCACACCATGCACTCGAAGGATTGTAACTGTCAGCAATCCACCAATAGCCTTTTGTTCCTAAATTACTAAATGTACCATCTGCCAAACAATATCCACCAGGTAGTGCTTTAATACCACTAGAGTTTATTGCTCCAGTGTTTGGAGCTTCCCAATGTGATGTGCCAGTTTCCTTCAACAATCCGCCTGCTGCTTCTGTGCCACCAAGAAAATCAATAAGCGATATCAGCTCTTCATTAGTTGGAATGTGCCATCCTGTTGGAGCTAATCCTCTTGCGTCGTTAACGGCATACCAATTATATAATTTTCCATAAACTGTACCGTTGGCTGATTGATATGAATAATAACACCAAGCACCAGTAGTCAATGCTGCCCATTGTGTAGCATCTTGCACTTGCGGAATAACATCTCCATTTCTATATTTTGTAACGCTCAAGTTTTTAGTTGCCCATTGTTGGTTGTTCAGTTTTACCGAACCATATACATTACCGTTTATGTCTGTAACACTGGTTCCAATCGTGTACAATAAAGGACTAGTAGTAAAAGAAACTACTTCGCCATAGTTTGTTCCATATAAACTTGTAGCATAAGCTCTAACATAATAGGTAATGTTTGGTGTTAAATTGCTTAAATTATCAACAAAAGTTCCTAAACCAACACCATTGATTGTTTTTCCTAAATTTACTAAAACTGTTGGTGGAACGGTGGGCGATAATGTCCAAACTACTCCACGGGCAGTAACTGGAGAAATACCACTATTAGTTACGTTTCCGCCTATAGTAACAGAGTTTGTCGTTACGTTAGTTGCTTGTGCTGTTGTTACTGCAGGTAAAGAATTTACATCAACAAGTGTGTTAAACTCAATTTCTTGACCATAAGAAACGCCTTTTCCATTTCGAGCATAAGCTCTAACATAGTATGTTTTATTCGACTCCAAGCCTGTCATGTTACTAGTATAAACATCACTTCCTTCACCTTCATTGGTTTTAGTGCCTAGAAGTGTTGTTGGGTTGTGAGCCAAACTCCAAACAATTCCTTTGGCTATAATTGGTGAACCACCATCTGAAGTTATAATGCCACCCGAAACGGCTGTAGTAAAACTGATGTTTGTTACATCGGCAGTAGCAAGTGTTGGTAAAGTAGCTCCAGGTGGTGGATTTCCTTGCGGGTTGCTATAACTTTCTGGATCTGAGCTACAATTTGTTAAAGTTAGAACAGATAACAGTAACATCGTTAGTTTAAAATATTTCATAGTAATGCAAAATTATTTTATGCGATTTGTAAGTACAATCAATTAAGAGATATACTGAAAAACAAAAATAGAAAAAGAAATCATTAAACCGTAAATTCTCTAAACTATTTCTTGAAATACTGCTACAAAAGTAACTTTTATGCATACTTTTTTAAACTAAAAAATATTTAGTATTAAAATAAATATAAAGAATGAAGCTAACTTTATTAAATTACTTAAATTTATAAACAACAAACTCAAAAAATATGACTGTCAAAGTATATAAAAAGATGTTGCTAGGTGTTCTAACAATATTGCTTGTTGTGTTTGTACTCAATATTTTATTGAATGGATGGATAAAACATCAATTGCCCACTATTATCAATGAAAAAAATGATACTTCTTATTTTATTACCTATAAAAAACTAGAAGTTTCATTGTTAAGAAGATGCATTTTTGCTCAAAATATTGTTGTAGTTCCCAAATCTAGTTTAAAAGATAACATTTCAAAGAAAGGAATTTACGCCAATATACAAACCATAGAGATTAAAGATATAAATGTTTGGAATTTGATTTTTAGCAATAAAATAAAAGCATCTACTATTGGAATAAAATCGCCTAATATTATTGTTTATGATAATAATAACCATTATTCAGTTCGTAATTCAGTAGTAGCACCTTTTGAAAAGATTATTAAAGTTTCTAATATTTTGCTAAGCAATGGCAATCTAAAGGTGCTTTCTAAAAATGAAGCAGTGCCCATTTTAAGTGTCAATAATATTAATTTCAACCTTGAAGGAATTAAAATAACTGAAGAAATTTTAAATAAAAAAATTCCTTTAGAATATGAAAATTATACAATTTCCTGCGATAGTTTATTTTATCATCCCAATTCCTTTTACAATCTAAAAACCAATAAAGTTAACATTACAAAAAACACCACACAGATAAATAATTTTGAAATGATTCCTGCTTTTTCAAGAAGAGAGTTTGTGTCTAAATTGACTAATGAAAAGGATATTTATACACTGCTTTGCAAATCAATTTCATTAAAAAACAGTAACTGGGGATTTAGAGGAGACGATTTCTTCTTTCATTGTAATTTGATAACGTTAGATAATGTCAACGCCAACATATATCGCTCCAAAGAACCCACCGATGACTTGAGCAAAAAGCACTTGTATAACAAATTGCTCCGAGATTTGAAATTTGATTTACAAGTTGACACCCTAAAAGTTCAAAATTCTAAATTGGTTTATGAAGAAGAAAAAAATTCTGAAATAGGAGCTGGCGTCTTGCGGTTTAATGACTTTAATTTAACGGCTACCTCTTTAAACAGTGGTTTTAAAAAAGAAAAACTCTCCGATGTAAAGATTGCCATTCATTGCAAATTTATGAAAAACTCTCCGTTTACGGTCAATTGGAGTTTTAATGTCCTCGACAAAAGAGATGGTTTTAAGATACAAGGAAAATTAGGCAATTTTGAAGCCCAGCAAATTAATGCCTTTACCAAACCCTATATGAATGTAACCACAAAAGGTATTTTGGATGAAGTTCGATTTAATTTTTCGGGTAATGATTTGAAAAGTTCAGGTCAATTTGCCGTGCAATATGATGATTTAAAATTTACAGTCTATCAAAAAGATGCGCGCAAAAAGAAAAATAAAGTATTGAGTTTTATTGCTAATATTTTTGTGAAAGATGACACCAAAGATAAGATTACAGAAACAACCATCGAAGTTGATAGAAATCCAGAGAAATCCTTTTATAATTTCCTTTGGATAAGTGTGGCTGAAGGGTTAAAGAAAATTTTACTTTGATAAAGGAATGTATTTTTGCAACGCTACAATAGTATAAAATGTAAAAAACCCCATTTCAATAGAGAAATGAGGTTTAAGTATTTTTTAATTTGGAATTAAAAATTATCCAAGAGCAACTCTAGAAAAACCAGTAACGGTTAAACCGCTGTCAATAGTTTTTACATAAGCAGCAACGCTCATTGAACTGTCTTTAATATAATCTTGGTTTACCAAAGTATTGTCTTTAAAGAAACGGTTTAATTTTCCTTTAGCAATATTGTCTAACATAGTCTCTGGCTTTCCTTCAGCACGCAATTGGTCTTTTGCAATTTCGATTTCTTTTTCAATAATCGCAGCATCAACACCATCCTCGTTAAGCGCAATTGGAGACATTGCAGCTGCTTGCATTGCTACGTTTCTTGAAGCTTCTTCGGCACCAGCAACGTTAGCAGAAAGAGAAACCAAAGTAGCAATCTTGTTTCCAGCATGGATATAAGAACCTACAAAAGTTCCGTTTAATCTTTCGAAAGAAGCGATTTCAATTTTTTCTCCGATAACACCAGTTTGTTCGATTAATTTTTCAGCAACCGTGATACCATTAAAGTCAGAAGCTAAAAATGCTTCTTTAGTATCATAGTTTAATGCTTGATTAGCCAATTCTGTAGCCAATTTTACGAAACCTTCGTTTTTTCCAACGAAATCAGTTTCACAGTTTAATGTTATTGCAACTCCAGATGTTTTGTCCGCATTAACTACAGCAATAGCAGCACCTTCAGTAGATTCTCTATCTGAACGATTAGCTGCAACTTTTTGACCTTTTTTTCTAAGGTTTTCGATTGCTAAATCAAAATCGCCATCAGCTTCTACTAATGCTTTTTTGCAGTCCATCATTCCTGCACCTGTGATTGTTCTTAATTTATTTACGTCTGCAGCAGTAATTGTTGCCATTTTGTTTTATTTTTTAAGATTAAAAATGTTTTCAAAAAAGAAATTTCAATTCAAAAATCCCAAACCCCAACTTTATGAAATCATTAGTTAAATGATTGTTTGGAATTTGGGATTTCAGTATTGAAATTTTATTGGATTTATTCCTCAGTACTAGTTTCTGTAGTAGCAACTGGAGTTTCAACTTCAGTAGTAGCTTCAACTTCAGTAGTTTCTACTTCAGCATCTTTGTCAGATGTTCTATTAGCCAAACCATCTATAATTGCAGTTGTTACTAAAGATAAAATTTTATCAATTGATTTTGAAGCATCATCATTGGAAGGTATAACGTAATCTACTTCACGAGGATCAGAGTTAGTATCAACCATTGCGAAAACTGGAATGTTTAATTTTTGTGCTTCTTTTACTGCGATGTGTTCAGCTTTAATATCTACTACAAATAATGCAGCGGGTAATCTTGACATATCAGCGATAGAACCTAAGTTCTTTTCTAATTTTGCACGAAGACGATCTACTTGCAATCTTTCTTTTTTAGAAAGAGTCATGAATGTACCATCTTTTTTCATTTTATCAATCATTGCCATTTTTTTAACAGCTTTTCTGATAGTAACGAAATTGGTAAGCATTCCGCCTGGCCATCTTTCAGTGATGTAAGGCATGTTTGCAGCTGCAGCCTTTTCGGCCACGATGTCTTTTGCTTGTTTTTTGGTAGCAACGAAAAGTACTTTTCTACCAGATGCAGCAATTTTTTTCAAGGCTTCATTAGCTTCTTCAATTTTTGCAGCAGTTTTATATAGATTAATGATATGAATACCATTTCTTTCCATATAGATGTATGGAGCCATGTTTGGATCCCACTTGCGAGTCATGTGTCCAAAATGAACACCTGCTTCTAATAAGTCTTTAACTTCAATTTTGTTTGCCATTGTGTAATAGTTTACGTTCCGTGTTATAGCAATTATCAAGTAGTCACTTGCGTTTGTCTTGAAAATTTAGATGCTAAACTAATTCCCTTTTTACAAGGAATATCGACAACTTTGTTTTAAATTCAATTTTAATTGTAAAAATGTGTCTGAAAAAAAATCCAAACCAATTCGAAATATTAACGTTTCGAGAATTGGAATTTCTTTCTTGCTTTTTTCTGACCGAATTTTTTACGCTCTACCATTCTTGGATCTCTTGTTAATAATCCTTCTGGTTTTAAGATAGCTCTGTTTTCAGCTTCCACTTCACACATTGCTCTTGCAATAGCCATTCTCACGGCTTCTGCTTGTCCTGTTGAACCACCACCATAAACATTTACTTTTACGTCAAAGTTTGATGCGTTTTCTGTCAATGACATTGGTTGCATTACTTTGTACTGTAAAGTAGCTGTTGGGAAGTAAGTTTCAAATTCTCTTTTGTTTACGGTAATTTTTCCTGTTCCTTCCGAAACATAAACACGTGCCACAGCACATTTTCTTCTACCGATTTTGTGAATAACTCCCATTACTTTAAGTCGTTAAGGTTTACGGTTTTTGGTTGTTGAGCAGCGTGTTTGTGCTCAGAACCAACATTTACATTCAAATTGCGGAATAATTCTGCACCTAATTTGTTTTTAGGCAACATTCCTTTTACAGCCTTTTCTACTAATAATGCAGGGTTTTTTTGTTGCATTACTTTAGCAGTCAAGCTTCTTTGTCCTCCTGGATAACCTGTGTGTCTGATGTACGTTTTGTCATCTAACTTGTTACCAGTCAGGTTGATTTTTTCTGCGTTGATAACAATTACGTTATCTCCACAATCAACGTGCGGTGTATAACTTGGCTTGTACTTGCCTCTTAAAAGCATTGCAACTTTTGAAGCAAATCTACCTAAGTTATGACCTTCAGCATCTACAACAATCCACTGTTTATCAACTGTGGCTTTGTTTGCTGAAACTGTCTTGTAGCTTAATGTGTTCACAATAATTTATTTTAATTAAACATTCCATTCCCAATTACGGGAGTGCAAAAGTACAATTATTTATTAATTATACAAACACTCCTAAAAAATCTTTTTTGTTTGCATTTCAGCTATTTATATATTATTACAATTTGTGAAAAAATATTTTCCTATTTTTACACAATAACTATATATAATGAAATCAAAAGCCACGTTAAAACAAATTGCAAAAGAGCTAGGAGTTTCCGTTTCTACTGTGTCTAAAGCACTAAATGGCAGTCTCGAAATCAGTGAGCCTACAAAACAACGTGTTCAAGAGTATGCTAAACTTAAGAATTATAAACCGAATGTTATTGGTTTAAACCTTAAAAACAGAAGTACTAAAACTATTGGTGTTATTATTCCTGATATTTTAAATTCTTTCTTTGCAAAAGTATTTACAGGTATAGAAAAAGTTGCTGATGACCGTGGATACAAATTGATTACTTGCATTTCTAATGAATCCTATCAAAAGGAAATTAATGCGTTAGAAATGTTAAGTAATGGAACTATTGATGGTTTTATTCTTGCCATTGCTGACGAAACACAAAAGCTTCACCAGTTTAATCATTTTAAAGAAATTTTAAATGAAGGTATTCCAATAGTTATGTTTGATAGAATTTCTGATGAAATAAATTGTGATAAAGTAATTGTTGATGATTTTGAGTCTGCCATTAATGCGACGAATCATTTAATAGAAAGAGGTTGTAGAAAAATTGCTTTGCTATCGGCTATTGATAATTTGAGTGTTGGAAAACTTAGAGCCGAAGGTTTTTATAAAGCCATAAAAAATCATGGTCATCAAGTGGATGAAAATTTAGTTATTTTGACCAATACTAATGAAGAATTTAATGATAAAATTGGCGGGTTTTTTATCAAAAACAAACCTGATGGAGTCTTTGCGTTAGATGAACATGCTTCGGTTACCGCAATGAAACTTGGTATTCAAAACGGATATAAAGTCCCAAATGATTTGCAAATTATTGGTTTTGCCGATGGTCTTTGGTCGCGAAGAATGACTCCAAGTATGTCAACCGTTAGTCAGCACGCACCAGAGATAGGCGAAGTTGCAGCAAGTTTACTTATTGATAGATTAGAAAATAAAGAAGAAAAAACTCCAATAATTACAAGAGTTATTAAAACAGAGCTTCGAAAAAGAGATTCGACTAAGAAAGTTTAAAAATTTATATTAAATTGTAACGCAACTGTTTTTGTTTTTTTGTATCTTTTAAAAAAATATAACATGAATTCTACTAATAGATTGTTTGTTGTTTTTCTTTGGGTCATTTCAAGTGCTGTTTTTTCTCAAGAAAAACTAGATGTTTTTAATGTAGCACGGAACGGAACGACAGAACAGCTACTTTCAATTGTAAAGAGCAATCCAAAAGAAATAAACAACATCAATAGTGATGGGTATTCTCCTTTGATTTTAGCATGCTATCGTGGAAATAATGAAGTAGCAAAAATGTTAATTGAAAACGGCGCAGATATAAATTATAAAAGCGCATTGGGTTCTCCTTTAATGGCTTGTGTTGTAAAAAACAATAATGAAATAGCTAAGATTTTAATTAGTAAAGGCGCAAATGTAAATATCACAGATGCAAATGGAATGACTGCCATATTATATGCTACGATGTTTAAAAATTATGAAATCACCCGTTTGTTGGTAAAAAATAAAGCAGATATTCAAGCAAAAGACAACAGAGGAAACTCAGCTTTAGATTATGCAATCTTAGCAGATGATGATACATTAATCGAAATATTAAAAACCAAATAACTATGAAAAAAATTACTTTAACTTTCTTTATTTACATGTTGTCAATGGGTTTGTTTGCTCAAACTTATTCAACAGGCATGGTGACATTAAACGCAATTGGAGGTGGCAACTTAGGAATGTCGGCTCAAATTGACGTGACCTCAGATATGGTAACTCTAACTTTAATCGGACCGTCAACAGGTTGGCTTGGAATTGGTTTTAATAATACTTCAATGGCCGACTCTGGCGATGTAGTTATTTTTGACGGCACTAATCTTACTGATAGAAATTTTGTAGGTTTTGGTACCGAACCTCTTTTGGATGGACAACAAGATTGGACAGTTACTTCAAATACAGTAGATGCTGGAATAAGAACCGTTGTTGGTAGAAGAGTAAGAGATACTGGCGATGCAGATGATTATGTTTTTAGTGCAACCGCTCAGTCTTTAAACTTAGTGTATGCTAGAAAAATTTCGGATTTTTCAATAGGTTATCATGGTGGTGGAAGTTGTGGGACAGTTATGTCTTCTTTTACATTAGGTAGCAAGGAGTTCGATCTAGATTCATTCAAACTTTATCCGAATCCTGCAACCAATAATTACACTTCAATTGAATTACCTCAAAATATTAACAACGGAATAGTTAAAATATATGACACATTAGGCAGATTGGTGATGAAACAAGAAGTTAGTACTGATGCCAGTTTAATTAATACTTCCAATTTAAAATCAGGTAGTTATTTGTTTGTATTAAGAACAGAGTATGGTAATGCTACTAAAAATATGATTATCAATTAATTCAGTACTAATTAAAATAAAAGGATAGCTATTTATAAGCTATCCTTTTTTTATTTGTAATGATATTAAGGATTTAAAATGTCTTAAATTATTGTCTAAAAAACTAATATCGGAACTCTAACAGCTAAAATTCATTTTCTTAATGCGCTTCCAACCAGTTTTTTCCGCTACCCATTTCCACTTCTAACGGAACATCAAGTGTAATTGCGTTTTCCATTTCGTGTTTTATCATTGGTTTTATTTTTTCTAATTCCGAATTGTGAACATCAAAAACCAACTCGTCATGCACTTGCAAAAGCATTTTTGATTTCCAGTTTTCTTTTTCCAATTTTTTATGAATGTTAATCATAGCAATCTTGATGATATCCGCTGCAGAACCTTGAATTGGAGCATTTACAGCATTTCGTTCAGCACCACTTTTTACCATCATATTTGCCGAATTGATGTCTTTTAAATAACGTCGTCTTCCTAAAATGGTTTCTACAAATCCGTTTTCACGAGCAAAATCAACTTGATTGCTCATGTAGGATTTCAGTTTTGGATAGGTTTGATAATATGCTTCAATCAATTCTGCTGCTTCTTTTCGTGACAAATCAGTTTGGTTTGAAAGTCCAAAAGCGGAAACACCATAAATAATTCCGAAATTTACAGTTTTTGCATTGCTACGTTGTTCTTTGGTTACTTCTTCCAACGGAATATTGAATACTTTTGCAGCGGTAGATTTATGAATGTCTTCGTTGTTTTTAAATGCAGCAATCATGTTTTCTTCGCCCGAAAGCGCAGCAATAATGCGTAATTCTATTTGTGAATAATCGGCAGAAAGTAAGGTGTAATTTTCATCACGAGCAACAAATGCTTTTCTAATCAATCGACCTCGTTCTGTGCGAATTGGTATATTTTGTAAATTTGGATTATTTGAACTCAAACGACCAGTAGCGGCAACCGTTTGCATATAATCGGTGTGAACTCTTCCTGTTTTTGTATCGACTTGATTGGGTAAAGCATCAATATATGTACTTTGCAATTTCACCATTTGTCGCCATTCGAGAATATCACGAACAATTTCGTTGTCTTTTGCTAGATAGCTCAACACTTCTTCGCCCGTTGCATATTGACCTGTTTTGGTTTTCTTTTGTTTTGCTCCGCCAATTTTCAGCTTGTCAAATAAAATATCACCCAATTGTTTTGGAGAAGCCAAATTGAATTTTTCACCAGCGGTTTTATATATTTTTTGTTCCAATGCATTGCTTTCTTTTGCCATTTCAACCGACATTTCTTTTAAAAATGGAACATCAAGATTGATGCCTTCTAATTCCATAGCAGCTAAAACTGGAATTAACGGAATTTCAATATCATCAAATAATTTTTTTGTTCCTACTTTTTCTAAAATAGGTTGGAAATGTTGTTTCAATTTTAACGTAATATCAGCATCTTCAGCTGCATATTCTTTGATGTCTTCTAAAGCAACATCGCGCATCGATTTTTGGTTTTTACCTTTTTTTCCAATTAAATCTTCAATAGATTTTGGCGAATATTTTAAATAGGTTTCACTCAAAACGTCCATATTGTGACGCATGTCCGGATTAATCAAATAATGTGCAATCATGGTGTCAAACAAGTTTCCTTTGATTTGAATACCATAATTCGATAGAATTTTTAAATCATATTTTACATTTTGACCAATTTTTTCAATGGATTCATTTTCAAAAAAGGGTTTAAATTTATCTATTAAAACTTGTGCATCTTCTCGATTTTCAGGAAACGGAACATAAAATGCTTTTCCAATTTCATACGAAAATGACATGCCAACTAATTCTGCGTTTAATGCATCAATGCCTGTTGTTTCGGTATCAAAACATACTGAATTTTGATTCATTAAATTTTGCAACAGCAATTTCACAGGCAAATCACCTTGAATACTTTGGTAAAAATGTTCCGTAGTTGATAAATCTGCATAACCAGAATGAGAAGTAGTTTCGTTGTTGTCTTCATCAGAAAACCCAAACAAATCCATTTGATCTTCATTGGATTTTTTGGATAGAACTTTTTTTACAGCTTGTGTTTCACTAGAATTTCCATTGGTGTCAATTTCATCATAATCGTTTCCAGTCCCAAAGTATTTATCAAACTGCGCTTTCATTTGACGGAATTCCAATTCTTGAAATAGTTCATCCGTTTTTTCAACATCTGGTTTTGAAAGTTCAAAGTCTTCAGCATTAAATTCTACAGGACAATCAAGTAGAATAGTAGCCAGTTTTTTTGAAAGAATTCCTTTTGCGGCATTGGCTTCAATTTTTTCTTTAATGGCACCTTTAAGTTGGTGTGTATTTGCCAAAAGATTTTCCATAGAACCATATTCTGCCAAGAATTTTTTTGCTGTTTTTTCTCCAACTCCAGGTAAACCAGGAATATTATCTGCAGCATCGCCCATCATTCCTAGAAAATCAATTACTTGTAATGGATTTGTTATTTCAAATTTTTCTAACACTTCAGGAATTCCCCAAATTTCAATATCATTACCCATTCGTGCTGGTTTGTACATAAAAATATTTTCAGAAACTAACTGTGCAAAATCTTTATCTGGCGTAACCATATACACTTTAAAATTTTCTTTTTCGGCTTGTTTTGCTAAAGTTCCTATTAAATCATCAGCTTCAAAACCTGCTACTTCAACTATCGGTATGTGCATTGCTTTTAATAATGCCTGTATATAAGGAACAGCAATTTTTATTGCTTCAGGAGTAGCATCACGATTGGCTTTGTATTCGGGAAACATTTCATTTCTAATATCGCTTCCGCCTTTGTCAAAAGCAACAGCAAGATGATCAGGTTTTTCACGTTTAATAACATCCATTAAGGCGTTCATAAAGCCCATAATGGCAGAAGTATCCATTCCTTTTGAGTTGATACGAGGATTTTTTATAAAAGCAAAATAACCACGGAAAATTAAAGCATAAGCATCGAGAAGGTAAAGGCGTTTTTGTGACATCAGTAATTTAAATTTTAGTTTTGTAAAAATAAGAAACTTATGTGAAGTATTATAATTTGGTTTTTTCTATTAATATTCGATTAATAAGTATTAAAAACAATTTATTCAAATAAACAATTCCTTAATTTTATTCAAAATTTAATATCGTTCAATATGAATAATGATTCTAAAAAGATTGCAAATTCAGAAAAAAGCAAAGTAATAAAACTCCGAGAAATTGTTTCTAAAACAGTGGAACAAGAAAAATTAATCACTGAAAATTTACTTCATCCACCTGAGGAAATTTTAACTAAAGGACAAAAAATATCTGATAAAGTTGCCAGTTTTGGAGGCAGCTGGGCATTTATTATTTCTTTTTTTATAATTTTAGTAGTTTGGATATTATACAATACTATGATGCCTGTGAAAGAAAATTTTGATCCTTATCCATTTATATTAATGAATTTGATTTTGTCATGTATTGCTGCATTACAAGCTCCAATAATCATGATGAGTCAAAACAGACAAGAAGAAAAAGATAGAAAAAGAAATGAAAATGATTATTTGGTCAATCTTAAAGCAGAATTAGAAATCAAAGCATTGCACGAAAAAATGGATTTGTTACTCGAAGAACAAATAAAAATATTGTTTGAAACACAAGCCAAACAATTAAAGATTTTAGAATCATTGCAAAAAGAAAATAAAAAATGAATGTTTTAATTGTTGAAGATTTCAAGGAACTGGCAGACGAATTAGCGGAGTTTTTATGTAAAAATGGTTATTTATGTAAAATAGTTTCTACTTGCGCTGCTGCATCCGAAGAAGTTGAGGTTAACGAATACGATGCCATGCTTTTAGATTTGGGTTTGCCAGATGGAACAGGGTTTGAGATTTTAAAAACAGTTAGAATATTAAAATTAAAAATGGCAGTAATTATCATCACAGCACGTGGTGAACTAAACGATAAAATTGAAGGATTAGATCTTGGTGCCGATGATTATTTAACAAAACCTTTTGCTTTGACCGAACTCGGAGCAAGGTTGTTTGCGGTAATTAGAAGAATTCATGGCTTTGCAAAAAATGAATTAGAAATTCATGGATTTAAAATAGCATTAAGCGATTATAAAGTTTCGTTTAATGAAAATACAATCGCCTTAACCAAAAAAGAGTTCAATATCTTTCAATATTTGGTGCTCAATAAAAATAGAGTCATCACTCGTTTACAACTAACAGAACATGTTTGGGGCGATGTTTTAGAAGTTAATTCTGACTCCAATTTTATTGATGTTCATGTTCGAAATCTTAGAAAAAAATTAGAAAAGTACAAAACACTTTCTTGGTTTGAAACTGTTAGAAACGTAGGTTATAGAATAAACGAATAAATGAAAATAAAACATCAATTAGCTGTTTTCAATGTTTTAATTCGATTAATTCTCATATTTGTTTTGTGGTTTTTTTTGCCCAAAATAATCGAAAAAGTAGTCTATAATCACATTGATAAATCTTTATTTGAAAAAGAAAAAACATTTATAAATAGACTAAACAAACAAGAGATAAATGACTTTATTAGACGAAATGACGCTTCCGAAACTTACGCTAGCTTTTCGACTTTGCATAGTGAGTTTATTCAGCTTTATCAATCGAATAAAAAATTAGATAATCAACAAAATTACATCATAAATGAGGCTAGAATAATAGAAAGCGAAGAAAGTAATTACCGGGTTTTATACTATCATTTCAATTATGCCAATGCCAATTATATTTTAGAAATTGGGAATAATTTAAGCGAATTAGAAGACATCATTAGAGCACTTCGGTTTTCGGTTTTAATGTTGCTTTTAATTGTAGTTAGCGTTACTTTTTTTGCCGATATTTTATTGGTGGAATACTTGTTTAAGCCTTTTAATAAAATTATTCAAACCAAAATAAAATTTGCCAACGAACCAGATAATTTCAATTTCGAAAAAATCAAATCTCACTCTTCCGATTTTGATATTTTGGATACGGGTTTAAACCAAATGATGATACGTATTAACGAATTGTTTCAAAAAGAAAGACAATTTATTAGCAATGTTTCCCATGAATTATTAACACCCATTTCAGTTTTAAAAAATAGATTTGAAAACTTACTTCAAAACGACACAATAAATGAAGAAGTTGAAGATAAAATTGTCAGCTCATTGCGGAATTTAGACATGATGAAAAAAATAATTCATAACTTATTATTGATTTCAAGAATCGAAAATAATCAATACCAACTTGAAGATTATGTTTCTATAAAACAATTAATTAATGAAATCATCAAAGACTTTGAAGACCGTATAGAAGAAAAAAATATTGAAATATTTACCAATTATAATGAAGACATTGTAATTAAAGGAAATAAAATACTATTACATATTTTATTATTTAATTTGATTTTAAATGCACTAAAATACAATTTTGTAAATGGTAAAATTGAAATTGTATCCTATGAAGAAAACAATCAATTTTATCTTTCTATTTCAAATACTGGACTTGGTATTGCGAAAGATCAGTTGGATACCATTTTTAATCGTTTTTCTAGAAACTCAAACGACCAAGAAGGTCAGGGTATTGGTTTAGCAATGGCTAAAAGCATTGCTAAACTTCATGCTATTGAAATACAAGTAGCTTCGTCAATTGATGATAAAACTACATTTACGCTACTTTTCCCAAAGCAATAAAAAATAGTAATTTACAAATCTTCATTTAATCATCATTTGAACAATTTACTTTTGGATATAATTCCGTGATAAATAGTATAATGGTTTTGTTAGATTTGGGAAAATCAAGAAAAACTGGTGTAAACGCATCAGTTTTTTATTTCTACTTTTTTTATCTAAAAAAATAAATCTTCATTTTGTCTTCATTTAAGCGTCATATCTTTGACCTGTAAATAATACAAAAACAAAAACAAATAATTTTAAAAATTAGAAATCATGAAAAAAGTAGTAATGTTAGTAGCAATTCTTTTTGGAACATCAGTAATGGTAAATGCCACTACTCCAAAAAAACAAGAAGTAAAACAAGAAGCCAAAAAAGAAGTAAAACATGCAAAAAAAGCAGTTGAAGCCAAAAAAGTAGCTGTTAAAACAGAAGCTAAAACTGAAATGGCAAAGCCAACAATGGAAGCTAAAGAAAAAAAATAATCGATTATTTTTTGATTACATTGATTTTTGGTGAAGCTGACAAAGGGATTTGTCAGCTTTTTTTATGCCAGCATACGTTAAAAAATAACTAAAGGTTACTTTAATAGTTGCTATTTCTTTGTTACTTTGTTAAAAATTATAAAAACATGTTTCGTTGGCTTTTTGTATTCTTATTGGTCGCCATTGTTGAAATTTATGCTTTTCAGGCATTTAGAACACTAACAAAAGTTCGATCGTATCAGTTTGTTTATATTATCCTAAACCTTGTTGTCATCATCTATATTGTAAATGGATTTTTTCATTTTGATAGAAGTGTCGGACAAACCAAGCAATCATTATTTACAATTGGTTTACTATTATTGACGTTAGTGCCAAAATTGCTCATCACTTTTGTAATGATTGTAGAAGATATATATAGGGTTTTTTCGGGAACAATTACAAGATTTCTTGGAGATAACGATTATGGAAGTTTTTTGCCCGAAAGAAGAAAATTCGTTAGCCAAATAGCTGTTGGATTAGCTGCCATACCGTTTGTTTCCTTTTTATACGGAATGACCATTGGAAAATATAACTTTAAAATCATCAAACAGACGCTCACATTCCCAGATTTGCCTGATAATTTTGATGGATTTGTTTTAGCTCAAATTTCAGACATACATAGCGGAAGTTTTGATAACCCTGAAAAAATACAATACGCTATAAATTTAATCAATAAACAAGAATTTGATGTATTACTTTTTACGGGAGATATTGTCAATACTGATGCAACAGAAATGCATCCTTGGGTAGAAATGTTCAAAGGGTTGAAAAATCCAACTTATGGAAAATATTCCATTTTGGGCAACCATGATTATGGAACTTATAAAAATTGGCCATCTGATAAAGCATTGGAAGATAATTTTGAGGCAGTAAAAGATTTGCATCGTCAAATAGATTTCAGATTAATGTTGGATGAACACGTGAAAATAAAGAAAGACAATCAAGAAATTGCACTTGTTGGAGTTGAAAATTGGGGAAAAAACTTTGGAGAAAAAGGCGACATCAACAAAGCATCTGAAAATTTAACCAAAGAAGATTTTAAAATTTTGATGAGTCATGATCCTACTCATTGGGAATATGTGGTTAAAAATCACGAAAAACATTTTCAATTAACACTTGCAGGACATACACATGGTTTTCAATTTGGGATAGAAATTCCTGGTTGGTTAAAATGGAGTCCAGTACAGTATGTTTACAAACAATGGGCTGGATTATACGAAAATTTAGGAAGATATATATATGTAAATAGAGGTTTTGGATTTCATGCCTATCCAGGAAGAGTGGGTATTTGGCCAGAAATTACCATAATTGAACTAAAAAAAGACAAAAATGTAGCATAATTAGTTAAAAATGCTACATTTGTGTTATAAAAATTCATTTCTTTGTAAAAAGAAATTTAATATTTTGGTTTTATGTCAAAATTTGGAGAATTAATTAACGCTCAAGTACCGGTGTTAATCGACTTTTATACCGAATGGAATGATTCATCGGTTTCTATGCATCCTGTAATTAGAGATGTAGCAGCTGCACTTGGCGACAAAGCAAAAGTGATTAAAATTGACGTTGATAAAAATCAAGAATTAGCCGAAGCACTTCGTATAAAAGGACTTCCTACTTTGATGATTTATAAAGAAGGTCAAATGGTTTGGCGTCAATCAGGTGAATTGGATGCCAATACTTTGATAAATATTGTTCAAGACCAACTTTAAATTATTTTTTCAGAAGAAAAACCTTTTTCTTTTAGAAACTCCAAGGTCTTTGGCAAAACGTATTCTAAGTTTTTCCAAGATTTTTGACTGTCATGAAAAACGATAATGCTACCGTTTTCAATATTTTTAAGCACATTTTCTAAACATTTTTCTTTTGTAATAGTTTGGTCAAAATCATAAGAGATTATATCCCACATAACTATTTTGTATCCCATTTTTCGCAATTTTTTAGATTGTGATGGTTTTATTTTTCCATACGGCGGACGAAATAGTCTGTAGGTTTTAGTCTGTAAATCTTCCTTTTTCCATCTTCCATCTTCCAACTCTTTTTGGCATAATTCAGTATTTTCTACATACTTCTCAGTTTCCGTTTTCCAACCATTGAGATGATTAAAAGTATGGTTTCCAACGCTGTGATTGTGTTTTAGGATTTGAGAGACTATTTCGGGAAATTTCTGAATATTATCTCCAATACAAAAGAAACTTGCTTTAGCATTGAAGGATTTTAATTGAGCCAAAACCCAATTCGTAATTTCTGGCGTTGGTCCATCATCAAAAGTTAGAAATACTTTTTTTTCAGTTGTTTTTATTTTCCAAATATGGTTAGGAAACAACCATTTCATCCATATTCTTGATTTTGCCCAATAACTCATGTGGTAAAGATAAGAATAAAAAAAATGTGCAAAAATGAGGTTTCAAATTTGCACATTTATTGAATTAATAATCAGTATTATTCCATTTCTCTTCCAAAACGAGTAAATCGTTTGTTGAAAGCATTAAATGTTTCTTTGTTTTTGTTGTAGAATGCATCATCGCCGTTTTCTTTCATAGTAATCAGAAGACTTCTATAACGTTCAATGTCAGTAATGATGTCAGTAGCAATTCCGTTTTGAATGGAAGGTTGAATCCCTGAAAAATAGGTTAAACTTTGTTTGTACTTAGTCATTAATTTTTCTAGTAATTCACGAGCTTTTTCTTTTTCTCCTAATTTGTAATATTCGCCAGCAAAAGGTTCTACCATGGTGTAATAACCATAATAATCAATAGGCATTTTGGTGATAGCTTCATCAATTATTTTTTTGGCTTTTTCATTTTTTCCTTCTTTGATAAGCTGCTCTACTAATCTTGACATATTGGTTCGGTATGAAATACTGTTTTTTCTGGTTTCAGTATCATGATAAATAGTTGTCTTGTCACCATTGCCCCATTCCCACTTAGTAACCAAGTCATACATTTTATCACTGTCAATTTTCCCCATTTCGATAGAATATTCTCTATCAATTTTAGTTTTAATTGGTACTAATTTATATACCAATCCATCCAGTTGAAGATAATCTTTCATCCACAAATAATCATCATCGCCAAAACTTCCACCTGTAAAATAAACAGGTCTTTTCCAATTGTTGTTGGCAATAACATCAAGCATCATGATTCTGTTTTTATATAAGGCTCTGTCTTTAATGTCCAAATCGATATAAGGCACTATGGAATCATAGTCTTTAGGATTAACGACTTTGTTTTTAATAATGTTTTCTTTGTCGATAGTGATTCTAAACTTATTGGTTGGGTAGAAATGAACTTTTTGTCCGTTAGGCAAATCAATTGTTGATTCGGGAAGTTTTATAAAGTTCAACATATCTTTCAATTCCCAACGAGCCTCTGTTTTTACAATTCGAACTGCATAATCTAATTTATCACCAACATATTCATCGTGTGTGAATGAAATTGGCAAACCGTCAGAAGTATAAGTTTTGCGTTTCATTTGATCAATGTACCAATCGGTCATGAATAATTGTGTGTTTACAATTTTTATATCAGGACGCACGTTTTCAATTTCTTGTGCATACCAAAGAGGAAAAGTGTCATTATCGCCAATAGTAAATAAAATAGCATTTTGGTCACAAGATTCAAGATAGTTTTTTGCCATTGCGATAGCTGTATATTTGCCGCTTCTATCATGATCATCCCAGTTTTGTGAAGCCATTAATATTGGAGCAGCAAGTAAACATATACCCACAATTACTGGTCCAATTAACTTAGATTTCAAATATTGTGATGTCTTTTCGTATATAGCATAGACACCAAAGCCAATCCAAATTGCAAAAACATAGAATGATCCAACAAGTGCATAATCTCTTTCTCTTGGTTCAAATGGTCGTTCGTTTAGGTATATTTTTAATGCTAAACCTGTAAATAGGAATAAAGCGAGCAGTACATAGAAACTTTTCAAATCTTTATTTGCATGGTAGAGTAATCCAATAATCCCTAGTAAAAACGGAAGGAAATAATAAAAGTTTCGTCCTTTGTTGTTTTTAATGTCATCGGTTAAATTGGAATCAATACCTTTTCCAAGATGAAGTTCGTCAATAACTTTAATGCCACTCATCCAGTTACCATCTAAATTGTCATATTTTCCTTGAATATCATTTTGTCTTCCCACAAAATTCCAAAGTAAATACCTTCCATACATGTAACCAAACTGATATTCAAACATGAACCAAAGGTTGTCAAAGGTGGAAGGTTTTTCAACGATTAAGTAATCGCCATATTTTTTTAAGAAGTTTACATAGTCTTCATTGTCAACTTTTTTGTGAGCATACGCCTCTTTAAATTCTCTGATTGAACTTCGCAATTCATCCTTTAATTGCTCCGTAGCTTGTGATATTTGATCGCTACTTAAACTGTCTAAATTCACACCATATTGAGCTAAATCTTCTTCAAACGGATAATCATAATTTAAATCAAATTTTGGAGGACTTGTGAATATCATGTAGTTTTCAATATGATCTGTGCTCCAAAGTCTTGGTAAAATGGCTTTGTGTTGATTGTTTGTATTTTGATCAGCATTTTTCCAATTATTTACAATTACATATTTTCCGGTTTTGTAATCTCTTTCGTAATTTGGTGCTTTGTCTAGATATGGCTCATCTGGATCTAATCCTGCAAAAGTATCAGTGTATTGAGGTCCATAAAATAAAGGATTAACTCCATATTGTTCACGGTTATAATACGCTAAAACTTCAGCTGCATCCGATGGTTTGTTTTCGTTAATTGGAGTATCGGCATTTGCGCGAATAGGCAACATCATCCAAGTTGAAAAGCCCAACAAGACAAAGAGAATACAAAGAATTATGGTATTATAAAACGGATGTCCTTTTTCGCGTGTATATTTTAATCCAAAATAAAAGAATCCTAAGATTAATAAAACAGCGAAAATAGTTCCAGAGTTGAAAGGCAGTCCGAAATTATTGACCATAAAAATCTCAGTTTTTCCAAAAAATGCTAATGTATAAGGTAAGAGCAATTTGAAAATAAATAGCAAAATAGCTACGATAATAATATTTGCAAGTACAAAGTTTTTGACCGTGACCTTTTTGTAATTTTTGAAAAAATATAAAAAACCAATAGATGGAATCGTTAATAATGCCATAAAGTGAACGCCAAATGAAAGTCCTATTACTAATGAAATCAATAACAACCAACGATTACCTTTTGGGGTATTCATGTCTTCTTCCCAGCGCAATCCTAACCAGAACAGCAAAGCTATAAATAAAGATGCCATGGCATATACCTCTGCTTCTACGGCATTATACCAAAAACTATCTGAAAAAGTATAAGCCAATGCGCCAACAAATGAACTTCCAAGAATTACGATTGATTTTGATTTATCTACTTCGCTAAATTGAGAAACCAATTTCCTTAATATTATGGAAGATGACCAAAACATAAATAATATGGTAAAAGCACTTGAAAATACAGAAAGCATGTTTACCATTAAGGCAATAGTTTCCTTACTCGTAGCAAACATTGCAAAGAATGCGCCTAGAATTTGAAAAAGTGGTGCTCCAGGCGGATGCCCAACTTCTAATTTGGCAGAAGTAGAAATGTATTCGCCACAATCCCAAAAACTCATGGTTGGTTCAACAGTAAGCGTGAAAGTAATAAGTGCAATTGCAAATGTTGACCATCCTAAAATGGTATTCCATTTATTAAAGTTAAAATGTTGCATAAATCAATTTATATGTGTTGCTTTTAAAAGGTGGTACAAAGAAACTATTTTTTACGTTAAAACTTAAAGTATTAACAAATTTTTCTATATTATTACAACGGATTAATTGACAGATTATTGCATTCAAATGTCTTCAATAATTTTATAATAACCTGTTTTTTTATTAAATTTACTTGTATAAAACAAAATTTGTTATAAATTTGCACTCGCATTAAGCAAATTGGTCTATGGTGTAATGGTAACACAACTGTTTTTGGTGCAGTCTTTCCAGGTTCGAGTCCTGGTAGACCAACAAAAAATCCTGCAATTCGCAGGATTTTTTTGTTTTAAATATTACTTACTATCTATATTTTAAAAGTTACTACTGGTCTAACAGCATGATTTACTAAATCTTCACTAATACTTCCATTAAAGAAATGGGCTAAACCTTTTCTTCCATGAGTACTCATCCCTATTAAATCCGCATTGATGTGATTTGCAAAGTTTAAAATCCCGTTTTCAACATTAGTGTCATTATAAATATGTTTAGAAAATTTACGGATGCTAAATTTAGCAATGAATTCATCCATTATTTGATGTGAAACATGTGTTGGTTTAAAATTGCTGGGTGTATTAATCATAACTAAATGCAATTCTGCATCAAATTCATTGGCAAATTGAACTACTTTTTCAAAAGGTTTTCTAATTTCTTCTGTAAAATCGGATGCAAAAACAAACTTATCAATATTAAAGTTTGCGCTATCTTTCTTAATGATTAAAACAGGAATTTCAGAATTTCTAACAACTTTTTCTGCGTTTGACCCGATGAACATTTCTTTAAATCCACTTGCACCATGAGAACCCATAACAACTAGATCAACGTTGTTCTTTTTGCTAATATTCATGATTCCGTCAAATGCCAATTCAAACTGAATTACTTCTGAAACATTTACCCCATCTAAACAAGGATCGTCCATCAGTTCTTCAAGTTTATTTATTGCTGCGTTTTTAAACAACATTATTTCTGGAAGTTCATGACCGCTACCGATAGCATCGCCAGCTTGACTCGGCAATTCTAACATGTGTAACAGAATAACTTCTCCATTATTTTTTTTTGCAATTTCAGCAGCAACTTTTAAGGCATAATGTGCATGATCAGAAAAGTCAGTTGGGACTAATATTTTTTTCATAAAAATTGAAATTTTGGTTTTTAAAATTAACACTTTAAAGGTAATAATATTTTTTGAATCAACAATGTTTTTTCATTTATAAAAAAATAACTATATTTGCACCGTTATTTACAATTTTGATTTTAAATGATGAGGGAAGCAATGCTTCCCTCTTTTTATAAAAATGATGACATTTAAAGAAAAAGTTAGCGAACAGATTGAAAATGCTCTAAAGGTAAATCCTTCATTGTTTTTGGTTGATTTGAAGATTTCAGAGGCATTTAAAATTTCTATAGCAATAGATGGTGATAATGGTGTAAATCTTCAAGATTGCATTGATGTTAGTCGTTTTATTGAAAACAACTTAGATAGGGAAGAGCAAGATTTTTCACTAGAAGTTGCCTCAGCAGGTGTTTCAACTCCTTTAAAAAGTTTTAGACAATACAAAAAAAATATTGGTAGAACATTAAAGGTTAAAACACTAGCTAATGAAACGTTGGAAGCAAAATTAGAAGATGTAAATGATGATTTCATAACGTTGTCTTGGTTTTCAAGAGAACCAAAAAAAATAGGTAAAGGAAAAGAAACTGTTCAAAACAACAGGAAAATTTCTTATTCAGATATAAAAGAAGCAATTGTTACAATAATATTTTAATTAAAAATTAGGCATGGAGAATATTGCATTAATCGATTCGTTTTCAGAGTTTAAAGACGACAAACTGATTGATAGAGTGACGCTGATGGCGATTTTGGAAGATGTTTTTAGAAACGCTTTAAAAAAGAAATACGGTTCAGATGATAATTTTGACATCATTATCAATCCAGATAAAGGTGATATGGAAATTTGGAGAAGAAGAATCGTTGTGGCGGATGATGATTTGGATTTAGAAAATGAAGAAATTACATTGACTGAAGCAAGAAAAATCGAACCCGATTTTGAAATTGGTGAAGAAGTATCAGAAGAAGTAAAACTTATTGATTTAGGAAGAAGATCTATTTTGGCATTGCGTCAAAATTTAATTTCCAAAATCCACGAGCATGATAGCACTAATCTTTACAAACAATTTAAAGATTTAATAGGAGAAATATATACTGCCGAAGTGCACCATGTTCGTCCAAGAGTTGTAATTTTGGTAGATGACGAAGGAAATGAAATTGTTTTGCCAAAAGAAAAACAAATTCCGTCTGATTTTTTCCGCAAAGGTGACAACGTTAGGGGAATTATTGAAAATGTTGAACTAAAAGGCAATAAGCCTCAAATCATCATGTCAAGAACGGCAGATAAATTTTTGGAAAAATTATTTGAACAAGAAATTCCAGAAGTGTTTGATGGTTTGATAAACATTAAAAATGTAGTAAGAATTCCTGGAGAAAAAGCAAAAGTTGCTGTAGATTCGTATGATGACAGAATCGATCCAGTTGGTGCTTGTGTTGGGATGAAAGGTTCTCGTATTCATGGAATAGTTCGTGAATTAGGAAACGAAAATATCGACGTAATTAATTATACAGCAAATATTCAATTGTATATTACTAGAGCATTAAGTCCAGCAAAAGTATCTTCTGTGAAAATTAATGAAGAAACTAAAAGAGCAGAAGTGTTCTTAAAGTTAGATGAAGTTTCTAAAGCAATTGGTAGAGGTGGTCATAATATTCGTTTGGCTGGACAGCTAACTGGTTATGAACTTGACGTTATCCGAGAAGGAAGCGAAATGGAGAATGATGATGTTGAGTTATCAGAATTCAGCGATGAAATTGATGGATGGATAATAGACGAGTTTGCAAAAATTGGTTTAGATACTGCCAAAAGTATTCTTAGTCAAAATGTAGATGACTTGGTTCGCAGAACGGATTTAGAAGAAGAAACTATTTTAGAAGTAATAAAAATATTGAAAGAAGAGTTTGAAGACTAAACTTTCAGAAAAAGAAAACAGATAACATTAATAAGTATATATGTCTGAAGGAAATATTAGGATTAATAAAGTTTTAAGGGAATTAAACATTTCTTTGGAAAGAGCTGTGGATTATCTAAAAGATAAAGGAGTTGTCATTGAAGCAAGTCCAAACACAAAGATTTCCGATGATGTTTACAATGTTCTTTGCGGAGAATTTGCTGGAGACAAAGGGAAGAAAGAAGCTTCCATGGGTATCAGTGAAGAAATTCGTAAAGAAAAAGAAGCTATTCGCCTTGAAAGAGAAAAAGAAATTGAAGACAAAAGAAAACTTGATGAAGAACGTCAACAACAAGAATTAATCAAAGCGAAAGCAGTTGTTAGTGCTCCAAAACAGGTAGGTAAAATTGATTTAGAAAAAAAACCTGCTTCAACTTCAGTGCCTAAAATTTCTGCAGACAAAAAAGAAGAAACTCCTAAGTTTGAAAAAGCAACACCAGTTAAAAAATCAACTGAAGTAGAACTCGAAAAACCAAAAAGTAAAGTAGCTAAAAACGAGACTGCTGAAGAAAACGTTGAAACTCCTGCAGAAGAAGCTATCGAAACTAAGTATCAAAAATTATCTGGCACCAAGCTTACGGGTCAGGTTATAGACTTATCACAGTTTAATAAGCCAAAAAAGAAAAAAGAAGAACCTAAAAAAGATGGCAAGCCAAATGTTCCTGGAACCAATTCGGGCAATAACGCCAATAAGAATAAGAGAAAAAGAATACCAACCAAACCAGGTGAAGGAAGAGCAATAACGCCAGGTAATACTAATTCAAAATTTGGAGGTAAACCAGGCGGAGGATTTCAAAAAGGTACACGACCTGCTATTGTTCAAAAAGTGGAACCTACAGAAGAAGAAGTTAAAAATCAAATTAAAGAAACTTTAGAGCGACTTCAAGGTAAAAAAGGAGGAAAATCTAAAGCAGCAAAATATAGAAGAGATAAGCGTGATACACACCGTCAAAGAACGGAAGATGAATTGCAAGCGCAAGAAGAAGGAAGCAAAACTTTAAAAGTGACCGAGTTTGTTACAGTCGGTGAAATTGCAACCATGATGGATGTGCCAATTACTAAAGTTATAGGAACTTGTATGACTTTAGGAATAATGGTTACCATGAATCAACGTCTTGATGCAGAAACACTTTCAATAGTTGCAGATGAATTTGGATATGAAGTTGAATTTATCACTACCGATATAGAGGAATCTATTATTCAAGTTGAAGACAAACCAGAAGATTTAGTTTCTCGCGCGCCAATTGTTACCGTAATGGGACACGTGGATCATGGTAAAACATCATTGTTAGATTACATTCGTAAAGAAAATGTGATTGCTGGTGAGTCGGGGGGAATTACACAGCATATTGGAGCTTATGCCGTAACTTTAGATAACGGTCAAAAAATAACATTCCTTGATACTCCTGGTCACGAAGCGTTTACTGCAATGCGTGCTCGTGGTGCTCAAGTTACCGATATTGCAATTATTGTTGCTGCTGCCGATGATGATATTATGCCTCAAACCAAAGAAGCTATCAGTCACGCTCAAGCAGCAAATGTACCAATGATTTTTGCTATCAATAAAGTAGATAAACCTGCCGCTAATCCAGAAAAGATTAAAGAACAATTGGCAGGTATGAACTTACTTGTAGAAGATTGGGGCGGAAAATACCAATCACATGATATTTCTGCAAAAATCGGAACAGGTGTTAAAGATTTATTAGAAAAAGTATTGCTTGAAGCTGAAATTTTAGATTTAAAAGCAAATCCAAAAAAACCAGCAATTGGAACCGTAATAGAAGCACAACTTGATAAAGGTCGTGGATATGTTACAACAATTTTAGTACAGGCAGGAACTTTAAAAGTCGGCGATTATGTTTTGGCAGGAAAACATCACGGTAAAGTAAAAGCAATGTATGATGAACGTGGTCATTCTATTTCAATAGCTAGTCCATCAACACCGGTTTCTGTATTAGGGTTAGACGGTGCAGCAACAGCAGGAGATAAATTTACTGTTTTCGAAGACGAAAAAGAAGCAAAACAAATTGCTGCAAAACGTACCCAATTAATGCGTGAGCAATCAGCTAGAACAACCAAACATACTACACTTGCTGAGCTTGGTCGTAGAATTGCTTTAGGGCAATTTAAAGAATTAAATATAATTATTAAAGGAGATGTGGATGGTTCAGTTGAAGCATTGGCAGATTCATTCTCAAAATTATCTACCGAAGAAATTGAAATCAAAATCATTCATAAAGGAGTTGGAGCAATTACCGAGTCTGACGTAATGTTAGCTTCTGCATCCGATGCAATTATTATTGGATTTAATGTTCGACCAGCAGGTAATGCAAAACAGATTGCTGAAAAAGAAGAAATCGATATCCGTAACTATTCTATTATTTATGATGCTATTGATGATTTGAAAGACGCCATGGAAGGAATGCTTTCGCCAGAGTTGAAAGAAGAAATTACAGGAACAGCAGAAATCAGAGAATTGTTCAAAGTGTCTAAAGTAGGTACCATTGCAGGTTGTATGGTAACCGATGGAAAAATATTTAGAAGTTCACGCATTAGAATTATCCGTGATGGTGTTGTAATTCATACAGGTGAATTAACAGCTTTAAAACGTTTCAAAGACGATGTGAAAGAAGTTTCTAAAGGTTATGATTGTGGTATGCAAATCAAAAACTACAATAATATTGAACAATTAGATATTATTGAAGCCTATCAAGAAGTTGAAGTGAAGAAAAAATTGAAATAACATCAATTTTACACGAAACATAAATATTAACCTCAATATTCAAAATTGAGGTTTTTTTATTTTTTTTCTCAACTTTAATTTGAAGCTTCCTTGTCTTAGTAAAAATAACCCTTTCAGAGTTCTAAACTCTGAAAGGGTTATTGATTTTGGCCTAAAGATTTAGGGTGTTATTTATTAGGTTTCACTAAAAATGATTTTGGAAATTTCTTTTTAATTTCAATAAGATTTCGTTCCGCTTCAATTCTTGTTTTAAAATTTCCAACCCATACCTTATATAAAGGTGTGCTAAATACAATGGTACAATCTAATGTTCCAAATTCTTTTTTGAAAGCCATCAATTGTTTTTTTGAACTTTCGTTATCACCATTGTAAATTTGGATTTTATAACGGTCGGTTATAGTAATCGAACTGTTGATTTTTCTTTTTTCATTTAGCAATTGTTCAAATTTTGGGTCTTGCGAAATGCTGACAATTCCTTCTTGAGAGTAGGATTTTAAACTAATTTTAGCAAGTAATGCTAAGACTAAAAAGGGTTTAAAGAATGTTAAAAATTTCATAATGGTTTGATTTTAATGCAAATGTAAAACTATTTAAATTAAACAAAACAGTAAATATTATTTAGAATTAATATAAATTGATATTTAACCTATATTTAAGGTTTTGAGAATAGTTCATAAGTCGTATTTTTGTGCAAGTTTTTAATTTAGCATTGGTATTTTACAAGTATTTTATACATTAAAAATCATGCCAAATTAGTCGATAATCATTAATAAAATATGAAAAAAGTGGGTAACCATCATTCGATTTCAAAGAATATATTCTTTTGTTTAGCATTAATGCTAACGTTCACCTTTAATTCATTTTCACAAACCGAAACAACAATTGCAACTGAAGCAGCAGCTCCAGCTTCAACTGGTGGTGACGCAGCTGCGGGTAAAGCTTTGTTTAATACTAATTGTGCTGCATGTCACAAGTTAGACGCTAAGTCAACTGGTCCTGCATTACGAGGTGTTGCTAACAAGCATAAAATGGAATGGATTTACAAATGGGTAGCCAATAGCTCTGCCATGATTAAGTCTGGTGATGCAGCAGCGGTTAAATTGTTTGAAGAAAACAACAAGTCTGTGATGACAGCATTTCCACAACTATCAAATGCTGATATTGACAACATTATTGCATATACTTCAGAGCCAAAACCAGAGCCAACGGCAGCAGTAGCGCAAGCTTTACCAGGTGGTCAAAATGCGGATAGCGGCATTTCTAATAACGTAATTCTTGGAGCATTGGCATTAGTGATGTTTATGTTAGTTGTCATGTTGTTTTTTGTTAACAATGTATTGACTAAAGTAGCCAAAGTAAATGGAATAGAAATAGCTCAAAAAGAAGCGACATTACCAATTTGGAAAGCCTTTGCTAAAAATCAATTTTTGGTATTAGTTTCTTCAATTTTCTTGCTTTTGGCGAGTGGTTACTTTGTGTATGGATGGATGATGCAGGTAGGAGTTGATAAGGATTATGCACCAATACAACCAATCCATTATTCTCATAGAATACATGCTGGAAGCAATGGGATTGATTGTAAATATTGTCACTCTGCAGCGAGAGTAAGTAAAAATGCAGGTATTCCATCTTTGAATGTGTGTATGAATTGTCATAAAAACATCTCTGAAGTATCGGATACTACAGCTACTCCAGATCATTCTAAGGCTTTTTATGATGCTCAAATTCAAAAATTATATGATGCTGTAGGTTGGGATAAAGCGACTCAGTCCTATACAGGAAAAACTAGTCCAGTGAAATGGGTTAGGATTCATAATCTTCCAGATTTTGCTTATTTCAATCATTCTCAACACGTAACAGTAGCTGGAATTGAATGTCAAAAATGTCACGGACCCGTTGAAACGTACGAAGTGCAAAAACAATTTGCTCCTTTAACCATGGGATGGTGTATTAATTGTCACCGCGAAACCGATGTTAAAATGGAAGGAAATGGATATTACACAAAAATTCACGAGGAGCTTTCCAAAAAATACGGAGTGGACAAATTGACCGCTGCACAAATGGGAGGTTTAGAATGTGGAAAATGTCACTATTAAAAAAATAATTTAGAAGCTAATACTATATATACGATGTCATCTAACAAAAAATACTGGAAAAGTGTTGAGGAACTAAACGAAAATAGTTCTATTGTTGAGACGCTTAGAAATAATGAATTTGTAGAAGAAATTCCAACAGATGAATTCTTAGCAGACAAAGATTCATTATCGTCGTCATCAACAACTCGTCGTGATTTCTTAAAATATGTTGGGTTCAGTACAGCTGCAGCAACGCTTGCAGCTTGTGAAGGTCCAGTGCATAAATCAATTCCATACGTTCTTCAACCAGAACAAATCATCCCTGGTGTAGCCGATTATTATGCTACCTCTATGTTTGATGGTTTTGATTTTGCAAATATATTAGTAAAGACTCGTGAAGGTCGTCCAATTAAAATTGAAAACAATAAATTAGCGGGTGCAAAGTTTGCCGCAAATGCTAGAGTTCATGCTTCAGTATTGTCCTTATATGATAATATGAGATTAAAGCAAACAAAAGTTGGTGGTAAAGATGCAACTTGGCAAGAAGCTGACTTAAAAATAAAAGCAAGTTTAGCAGATGCAAAAGCTAGTGGAAAACAAGTTGTTTTGTTAACATCTACTTTAGCAAGTCCTTCTACGGAAATGCTTATTGCTGATTTTATTGCTAAAAACCCAACAGCAAAACATGTAGTATATGATGCAGTTTCTGAATCAGCTGCACTTGACGCTTTTGAGACTGTTTACGGAGAAAGAGCTCTAATTGATTACGATTTTTCAAAAGCAAATACTATAGTTTCTATAGGTGCTGACTTTTTAGGAGACTGGCAAGGTGGAGGTTTTGACACGGGATATGCTAAAGGTAGAATTCCACAAGCAGGCAAAATGTCAAAACATTTTCAGTTTGAAGCAAACATGACTTTGTCCGGTGCTGCTGCTGATAAAAGAGTGCCAATGACTGAAGCAAATCAAAAGCAAGCCTTAGTAAAAATATACAATGCAATTACTAATTCAGCTGTTTCTACAAAGAAAATTGATGCTGAAGATGTAATTATGAAAGCAGCTCAGCAGTTGAAAGCTGCTGGAACAAAGGGATTATTAGTCTCAGGCATTCAAGATAAGAATGCACAACTTTTAGTTCTAGCAATCAATCAAGCATTAGCTAGTGAAGCTGCTTCAACTGTTGGTTCTCGTCAAATTAGAAAAGGATCTAATGAGAAAGTTGCTCAATTAATAAATGAAATGAATGCTGGAAATGTACACACCCTAATTATGAGTGGCGTAAATCCAGTTTATACTTTAGCAGACGGTAATGGTTTTGCAACTAGTTTGAAAAAAGTAAAATTATCGGTAGCATTCTCTTTAAAAGAAGATGAAACTGCTAGTATTACGAATATTGCTATACCGGCACCTCATTATTTAGAATCATGGAATGACTTGATGTTGACTAAAGGAACTTATTCTTTAACACAACCAACTATTAATCCATTATTTAGTTCAAAACAATTTCAAGAAGCTTTGTTAAGTTGGAATGGGATTGCTGGAACCTATTACGATTATATTAAAGCCAATTCGGCTAATCATACAAATGGACTTACTTGGAGTAAAATGGTTCATGACGGTGTTTCGGTTGGTGTAGCTGTGGGTTCGAGTTTTGGTTCAGCAGATTTTTCTGGTGCTGCAAATGCTTTAGCAAATTCAAAACCAGCGCAAGCAATGGAATTGTTTTTATATACTAAAACAGGACTAGGTGATGGTCAACAAGCAAACAATCCTTGGTTACAAGAATTGCCTGACCCAATAACAAGAACTTCATGGGATAATTATGTAACAGTTTCAAAAGTTGATGCTGAAAAATTAGGTTTGGAAAATAGAATCGTAGCCAATGGTGGATTAAACGGAAGTTATGCTAAAGTTACTGTTGGTAAAAATGAATTAACTATTCCAGTCATCGTTCAACCCGGTCAAGCAAAAGGAACTATCGGTTTAGCGCTTGGTTATGGTAGAAAAGCAGCTTTAAAAGAAGAAATGCAAGTTGGGGTTAATGCTTATCCATTTTATTTGAATTTCAATACTGTACAAGATGCAAAAATTGAAGCTGCAACGGGAGAACATGAATTTGCATGTGTACAAGGACAAAAAACATTAATGGGTAGAGGGGACATTGTAAGAGAAACTACCTTAACAATATTTAGTGCAAAATATAATGAGCCTGAAATATGGAATCCGCAACCTAAGGTTTCATTAGATCATAAAGAAGTGGCTGCAACATCAGTTGATTTATGGGAATCTTTTGATCGTTCTACGGGTCATCATTTTAATCTTTCTATTGATTTGAATGCCTGTACAGGTTGTGGTGCATGTGTTATTGCATGTCACGCCGAAAACAATGTGCCTGTTGTTGGTAAATCAGAAGTTAGAAGAAGTCGTGATATGCATTGGTTGCGTATTGATAGATACTATTCCTCAGAAGATACTTTTGAGCAAGACAATGAAAAGAAAGAAAATTTCAATGGATTGTTCGGAGAAAAAGGTTCTTTAGGAGGATTTGGCGAAATGGAACATCCAGCAGATAATCCACAGGTAGCATTTCAACCTGTAATGTGTCAACACTGTAATCACGCACCATGTGAAACAGTTTGTCCGGTTGCTGCAACCTCTCACAGTCGTCAAGGTCAAAATCATATGGCATATAACAGATGTGTTGGTACTAGATATTGTGCAAACAACTGTCCTTATAAAGTACGTCGTTTTAACTGGTTCTTGTATAACAATAATGATGAGTTTGATTTCCATATGAATAATGACTTAGGAAGAATGGTAATTAATCCTGATGTTAATGTTCGTTCACGTGGAGTAATGGAGAAATGTTCTATGTGTATTCAAAAAACTCAATTGACTATTTTAACAGCTAAACGCGAAGGAAGAGAAGTAGCAACAGACGAGTTTGAAACAGCCTGTTCGGCAGCCTGTTCCACTGGAGCTATGATTTTTGGAGACGTTAACGATAAAGAAAGTCAAGTAGCAAAACTAGCAGAGGATAAAAGAATGTACCACTTATTAGAAAGTGTTGGTACAAAACCAAATGTATTCTATCACGTAAAAGTTAGAAATACATAATATAAAAAGTTATTAATTAAGAAACAATATAAAGGATTATGTCGTCTCACTACGAAGCACCCATTAGAAAACCTTTAGTTATAGGTGATAAAACTTATCATGATGTAACTGTTGATGTAGCAGCTCCAGTTGAAGGAAGAGCCAATAAACAATGGTGGACCGTTTTCACTATTGCTTTAATAGCTTTCCTTTGGGGAATTGGATGTATCATATATACAATATCTACAGGAATCGGAACTTGGGGATTAAACAAAACAGTTGGATGGGCTTGGGATATTACTAACTTCGTTTGGTGGGTTGGTATTGGTCACGCAGGAACTCTTATTTCTGCAGTACTATTATTATTCCGTCAACGTTGGAGAATGGCTATTAACCGTTCTGCAGAAGCAATGACCATTTTCTCAGTTGTTCAAGCGGGTTTATTTCCAATTATACACATGGGAAGACCTTGGTTAGCGTATTGGGTTGTTCCAATTCCTAATCAATTTGGTTCATTATGGGTTAACTTTAACTCACCATTACTTTGGGATGTATTTGCAATTTCTACTTATTTATCGGTTTCATTAGTTTTCTGGTGGACTGGTTTACTTCCTGACTTTGCGATGTTAAGAGATAGAGCTGTAACACCATTTACAAAAAGAATTTATTCAATATTATCATTTGGATGGAGTGGAAGAGCCAAAGATTGGCAACGTTTTGAAGAAGTTTCTTTAGTATTAGCTGGATTAGCTACTCCACTTGTACTTTCTGTACATACCATTGTATCCTTTGACTTCGCAACATCTGTAATACCAGGTTGGCACACAACAATTTTCCCTCCTTATTTCGTTGCAGGTGCAGTATTCTCAGGATTTGCTATGGTAAACACACTTTTAATCATTATGAGAAAAGTGTCAAATCTTGAAGCTTACATCACCATTCAACATATAGAGTTAATGAATATCGTAATTATGATTACAGGTTCTATTGTTGGAGTAGCTTATATCACTGAGTTATTCGTAGCTTGGTACTCAGGAGTTGAATTTGAACAATACGCATTCTTGAACAGAGCAACTGGACCTTATTGGTGGGCATATTGGTCAATGATGACATGTAATGTATTTTCACCTCAGTTCATGTGGTTTAAAAAATTAAGAACGAGTATTATGTTCTCCTTTATTATCTCTATAGTTGTAAATATTGGAATGTGGTTTGAGCGTTTTGTTATTATCGTTACGTCACTTCATAGAGATTATCTTCCATCTTCTTGGACGATGTTCCAACCAACATTTGTTGATATTGGAATATATATTGGGACTATTGGTTTCTTCTTTGTATTGTTCTTGTTATATGCTCGAACTTTCCCAGTGATTGCACAAGCAGAGGTAAAAACAATCTTGAAATCTTCAGGAGAAAATTATAAGAGAGAAAGAGAATTAAAAGGTCACGATCATTCTGACAAACATTAATATTAGCTATGAGTAGTACAAAAGTTATACACGCACTATACAATGATGATGATGTTTTGATGGATGCAGTTCACAAAACAAGAGCCGCACATCATCATATTGAAGAAGTTTTTACTCCATTCCCAGTTCATGGTTTGGATAAGGCTATGGGAATTCCACCAACAAGATTAGCTATATGCTCTTTTATATATGGATGTTTAGGATTAACAGTAGCTACAGTTATGATGAACTATATTATGATTCAAGACTGGCCGCAAGATATAGGTGGAAAACCAAGTTTTGCATATTATCAAAATATGCCAGCTTTCATTCCTGTAATGTTTGAATTAACTGTTTTTTTTGCAGCGCATTTAATGGTTATAACTTTTTATATGAGAAGCCGATTATGGCCATTTAAAGAAGCTGAAAATCCAGATGTAAGAACTACTGATGATCATTTTTTAATGGAAATAGCTGTCAATAATAACGAAGAAGAATTACTGAAATTTTTCAACGAAACAGGAGCAGTAGAAGTAAAAGTTGTAGATAAGCATTAATAAAAAAGTATGAAGAACTTGCTTAAAATAATAGTAATTTTTGGAATAACAGTTTCAATTACATCATGTAAAAATGATTTGAAACCAAATTACCAATACATGCCTAACATGTATGAATCGGTAGCTTATGAAACATACTCTGAATCAGATGCTTTCAATTCACCAACTGGTTTAAAAGGAAAAGAAGGTCAATTGGTTCCACAAGGAGCTGTTAAAAGAGGTTTTCAACCTTATGAATATCCTAATACAACAGAAGGATATGAAATGGCAAAAGCAAATTTAAAGTCACCTTTAGATTCTTTGGGTTTAGACCTTAAAAAAGGACAAGAATTGTTCGAAATATATTGTGCTATTTGTCATGGAAAAGCTGGAGATGGAAAAGGTAAATTGGTGACACAAGAAAAATTCCTTGGAGTACCTAGTTATAAGGACAGACAAATTACAGAAGGAAGTATCTTCCACGTAATCACTTATGGATTAAACTCAATGGGTTCTCACGCTAATCAGTTGGATACTCAAGAAAGATGGCAAGTGGTTGCTTATGTTCAAAAACTGAAAAGCGAATTATAATTGTAGAATAAACAGATAGTTATAGATATGTATACTTTTTCTAGTAAATTAAAAACTTTTTCTTTCATCTTGATGATTGTTGGTGCCTTAGGAATCGGTTATGGATTTTTTACCGCTCCAAAAACTATTCAAGATGTTGAAACTATATTAAATGCTGAAAATCATGGTCACCATGTAGCAGCTCACGATGCCCATGCTGTAGAACACCACGATGCAAAAGCAACTGCTGAACATCAAGAACACTTGAAACATGTTTTGCATCAATTACAAAACAAACCATGGTCAGCTTTATATGTTGCTTGTATATTCTTTATGCTAATTGCACTTGGAGCTACAGCTTTTAAAGCAATCAACATTGTAGCTCAAGCAGGTTGGTCACCAATTTTGTTTAGAGTAATGCAAGCAATTGGCGCCTATTTATTACCAGGTTCTATTATTTTCTTTGTCATTCTACTCTTAACAGGCTTTCATTTTAATCACTTATTTGTTTGGATGGCAGAAGGTGTAACCGATCCAAATAGCCCTAATTATGATCATTTGATAGCTGGTAAATCAGGTTATCTCAATTTTCCTTTTTGGATTATTAGAGCCGCAATATTCTTAACAGTTTGGAATTTATATCGTTATTATTCTAGAAAAAACTGTTTAGCCCAAGATAATGCTACTGATGATTTAAATTATAAAAAGAATTTTAAATTGTCAGCTGCTTTCTTAGTATTCTTTATTGTATCTGAATCAATAATGTCTTGGGATTGGTTAATGTCATTTGACCCACATTGGTTTAGTACTTTATACGGATGGTACGTTTTTGCTAGTTTTATAGTAAGTGCAGTTACCATGATTGCTGTTGTAACAATTTATTTAAAATCAAAAGGATATTTAGAACAAGTTAATTCTAGTCATATCCATGATTTAGTTAAGTATATGTTTGGATTTAGTATTTTTTGGACTTACTTATGGTTTTCTCAATTTATGTTGATATGGTATGCAAATATTCCTGAGGAAGTTACCTATTTCAAAACAAGAATTGATTTGTATAATTTACCATTCTTCGGTGCATTAGTTTTAAATTTTGTGTTACCAATACTGATATTAGTTAATACAGATTTCAAACGTATTTCTTGGATAGTTATTATGGCTAGTTTGATTATCCTATTTGGTCATTATATTGATTTCTTTAACATGATAATGCCAGCTACCGTTGGAGACCAGTGGTTTATCGGCGTGTCAGAGATTGCATCAATATGTTTCTTTGGTGGATTGTTCATCTATGTGGTGTTTACAGCTTTAACAAAAGCACCATTAACTCCAAAGAGAAGCCCTTTTATAGAAGAAAGTAAACATTTTCATTATTAATATTTTAAAGTAAAAAACAAATGACAACTCTTTTAGTATTTATAGTTGTAGTTTTATTAGCCATTGCAGTTTGGCAATTAACAAAGATATTTGACTTAACTCAAATTGGTGCAAATGTTAATGATACACAAGTAGCTAACGACAACGATAATAAAGTGAATGGTTACTTAATGTTTGCTTTTTTAATATTTATCTATATCACTACAATATGGTGTGTTATATATTATGGTCATTTTCCTTTACTAAGTGATTCAGCTTCAGAACATGGGCCATTAGTTGATAACTTAATGATTATTTCGTTAGTATTAATATTTTTTGTACAAACAATAACTCAAGCTTTATTGCATTATTTTGCTTATAAATACCACGGTAAAAAAGGTCAAAAAGCTTTATATTTTGCCGATAATAATAAATTAGAAGTAATATGGAGCTCTATTCCTGCAGTTGTTTTAGCTGGATTAATTTTATATGGTTTGTATGCATGGAATGACATAATGTTTGTGGATAAACAACAGGAACAAGACTCAATCGTTATTGAACTTTATGCTCAACAATTTAAATGGGAAGCAAGATATTCAGGAAAAGATAATGTACTAGGAAAAGCCAACGTCAGATATATTGAAGGTGTAAACAATCTTGGAGTTGATTTGGCTGATCCAAATGCTCAAGATGATTTCACTTCTCAAGAATTGCACATTCCAAAAGGTAAGCGTATTGTTTTCAAAATGCGTTCTCAAGATGTTTTGCACTCTGCTTATATGCCACACTTTAGAGCACAAATGAATTGTGTGCCAGGAATGGTTACTAGTTTTTCTTTTACACCAACAATGACTACTGCAGAGATGAGAGAAAGACCTGCAATGGTTGAAAAAGTGGCTAATATTAATGCAATAAGAGCAGAGAAAAGTAAAGCTTTAACCGCAAAAGGAGAAGCAGCATTGGACCCATATACTTTTGATTACCTTTTATTATGTAATAAAATATGTGGAACATCACACTATAATATGCAAATGAAAATTGTTGTTGATACACCCGAAGAATATAAAAAATGGTTAGCAGACAAACAGACAATAGTAAGTGCTTATGCAGCCTCTAAAGCTGCTGACGAGCCTAAAGAAATCATAGCACCTATATCTGTTGATTCAACTAAAACAACTAATACTGATGCTGTAGTAGCAATAACAACAAAATAGTAAATATAATTTAAAGATTAAATATATGTCAGCAGCAGCTCACAATCACACACACGATAATGATCATGGTCATGACCACGAACACCACCATAAAGATACTTTTATAACTAAATATATTTTCAGTATCGACCATAAAATGATTGCCAAACAGTATTTGATTACTGGTATATTTATGGGTATTATTGGTGTAGGTATGTCGATGCTTTTTAGAATGCAAATCGCTTGGCCAGAAGAGTCATTTAAATTATTTAATTTTTTATTAGGTGATAAATTTGCTCCAAATGGTGTGATGACTAATGAAATCTATCTGTCTTTAATTACTATTCATGGTACTATCATGGTGTTCTTCGTTTTAACAGCTGGTTTGAGTGGAACGTTTAGTAACTTATTAATTCCTCTTCAAATTGGCGCAAGAGACATGGCTTCTGGATTTTTGAACATGGTTTCTTATTGGTTGTTTTTTGTTTCTTGTGTGATTATGCTTAGCTCTTTATTTGTAGAGTCTGGACCAGCTTCAGCAGGTTGGACTATATATCCTCCATTAAGCGCATTACCACAGGCAATTGCTGGTTCAGGAACAGGTATGACTTTGTGGCTAGTTTCCATGGCAATATTTATTGCTGCATCATTACTTGGTTCTCTAAATTATATAGTTACAGTCATCAACCTAAGAACAAAAGGAATGTCAATGACCAGACTTCCATTAACAGTATGGACATTCTTCGTAACAGCAATTATTGGTGTTATATCGTTCCCAGTTCTTTTGTCAGCGGCTCTAATGTTAATAATGGATAGAAGTTTTGGAACTTCATTCTTTTTATCAGATATTTATTTGGCTGGAGAAGTATTGAATTATCAAGGAGGTTCACCCGTTTTATTTGAACACTTGTTTTGGTTCTTAGGACATCCCGAAGTATATATTGTAATATTACCAGCAATGGGACTAGTTTCTGAAATTTTGGCAACAAATTCTCGTAAACCAATCTTTGGATACAGAGCAATGATTATGTCGGTAATTGCTATTGCATTCTTATCTACCATCGTTTGGGGTCACCACATGTTTATTTCTGGAATGAATCCATTCCTAGGTTCTGTGTTTACCTTTACAACGTTGTTAATTGCTATTCCATCTGCTGTAAAAGCATTTAACTGGATTACAACCTTATGGAAAGGAAATTTACAGTTAAATCCAGCCATGTTGTTTTCAATTGGAATGGTATCTACCTTTATTACGGGTGGTTTAACAGGGATTATTCTTGGAGATAGTACTTTAGATATAAATGTTCATGATACATATTTTGTAATTGCTCACTTCCATTTAGTAATGGGTATTTCTGCTCTTTATGGTATGTTTGCAGGTATTTACCATTGGTTCCCAAAGATGTTTGGTAGAATGTTAAATAAAAACTTAGGTTATGTTCACTTTTGGGTAACTGCTGTTTGTGCTTATGGCGTTTTCTTCCCAATGCATTTTATCGGAATGGCCGGATTACCAAGAAGATATTATACCAATACAAACTTTCCTTTATTTGACGATTTAGCAAATGTAAATGTCATCATTACTACTTTTGCATTAGTAGGTGGTATTTTCCAATTAGTGTTTTTATACAATTTCTTTAGTAGTATCTTCTATGGTAAGAGAACTGTTCAAAATCCTTGGAAATCGAACACTTTGGAATGGACAGCACCAATTGAACATATTCATGGTAACTGGCCTGGAGAAATTCCTGAAGTGCACAGATGGCCATATGATTATAGTAAACCAGGTCATGATGAAGACTTTGTTCCTCAAAATGTTCCGATGAAACCTGGTGAAGAAGTGTTACATCATTAATTCAACTTAGATTTAAAAAATGCCTTTCATTGTTGAAAGGCTTTTTTATTTACATCTATCTTTATTCTATATTTGTATTATGAATGAAAATCTAAACCCAACTAATGAAAACTTCAATCCAGAAGAACTTGATCTTGAGAAAAAGTTAAGACCTCTTTCATTTGTTGATTTCACCGGACAAGAACAAGTTTTGGATAACTTAAAAGTGTTTGTTGAAGCAGCTAATCTTAGAGATGAGGCTTTAGACCATACCTTGTTTCATGGTCCTCCTGGTTTAGGGAAAACTACTTTAGCTAATATACTTGCTAATGAACTTGGTGTTGGCATCAAAATTACTTCGGGACCAGTATTGGATAAACCGGGTGATTTGGCGGGTTTGTTAACCAATCTTGAAGAAAGAGACGTATTGTTTATTGATGAAATTCATCGCTTGAGTCCTATTGTGGAAGAGTATTTGTATTCTGCTATGGAGGATTTTAAGATTGACATCATGATAGAATCGGGGCCAAATGCTAGAACGGTTCAAATTAACTTGAATCCATTTACATTGGTTGGTGCTACTACTCGTTCTGGATTGTTGACGGCACCGATGCGTGCTCGTTTTGGGATACAAAGCCGACTTCAATATTATAACACGGAATTGTTAACTACCATTGTTCAACGGAGTAGTAGCATTCTAAAAATGCCAATTACTATGGAAGCTGCCATTGAAATCGCGGGTAGAAGCAGAGGAACACCTCGTATTGCTAATGCATTATTGAGACGTGTTCGTGATTTTGCTCAAATAAAAGGAAACGGAAGCATTGATATTGAAATTGCTCGTTTTTCACTCAAAGCTTTGCATGTTGATGCTCATGGTTTGGACGAAATGGATAATAAAATTCTAACTACTATCATTGAGAAGTTTAAAGGCGGACCAGTTGGTTTGTCAACTTTGGCTACTGCGGTTTCTGAAAGTGGTGAAACTATTGAGGAAGTTTACGAACCTTTCTTAATTCAAGAAGGATTTATCATGAGAACTCCTCGTGGAAGAGAAGTGACTGAGAAGGCTTATAAGCATTTAGGAAAAATAAAAGGATTGAATCAAGGCGAATTGTTTTGATAAATAATAAAGAAAAATACACATCCTTTATTAAAGCCGAAGCTACTCGCCTCGGTTTTTTGTCTTGTGGTGTTTCTAAGGCTGGTTTTTTGGAGGAGGAAGCACCTCGATTGGAACGATGGTTGACCAATAATCACCAGGGCGAAATGGGTTATTTAGAAAATCATTTTGATAAGCGGTTGAACCCAACCTTGCTGGTTGATGGTGCTAAGAGTGTGGTGTCTTTGTTGTTGAATTATTATCCTCCTGAACTTCAAAATGGAGAAAGTTATAAGATTTCTAAATATGCTTATGGCAAGGATTATCATTCGGTTATTAATAAGAAATTGAAGAAGTTGCTTCGAAGTATTAAGGCAGAGATTGGCGAGGTGAATGGTCGTGCTTTTATGGATATTGCACCAGTGATGGACAAGGTTTGGGCGGCTAAAAGTGGCTTGGGCTGGATGGGTAAACACAGTAATTTGATTACTCAAAAAGTGGGTTCGTTTTATTTTATTGCAGAACTTATTTTGGATTTGGAATTGGATTACGATAATCCCACTACGGATCATTGTGGTTCGTGCACAGCGTGTATTGATGCTTGTCCTACTGAGGCGATAGTGGCACCGTATGTGGTTGATGGCAGTAAGTGTATTTCGTATTATACTATTGAGTTGCAGAATAATATTCCTATTGAGGCCAAGGGTAAGCTGGATGATTGGATGTTTGGGTGTGATGTGTGCCAGGATGTTTGTCCGTGGAATAAGTTTTCTAAAGCGCATAATGAGCCTTTGTTTTCTCCTTATCCTGAGTTACTTTCTTTTTCTAAGAAAGATTGGGAAGAGATTTCAGAGGAAACTTTTGCTAAGGTGTTTACTAATTCGCCATTAAAACGAGCTAAACTCGAAGGTTTAAAGAAGAATATTGCTTTTCTAAAAGAATAAGTTAGGTTAGTTTATAAACCATTAAAATACATTGAGATGATTAAGATTCTTGGATTGTGTTTATAGGTACAAATCCGATACTTGGGTTAAATATATATATATATAAATATATATATATATATATATATATTTATATATATATATATAAATGGTTTTTGGGTTTTTTTGAACTAATTTAAAAACATAGGGCATTAACAAAATGATTACAATGTCTAATCCTTTATAATCTGTATCGATACATTAGAACGAGTCTTTTTCAATAAATATTTCAAAAACAAACCGCTTAAAAAATTTCCTTTTTAAAGTTAGTCTTCTACCTTTGTAAGTTCGAATAAAAAAGAAACTATGCATCATAAAGATACGAAGCGAAGAGAGGCACTTTTATATCATGCCAAACCAACACCAGGGAAGATAAAAGTGGTTCCTACTAAAAAATATGCTACGCAAAGAGATTTGTCTTTGGCGTATTCGCCAGGGGTTGCTGAGCCTTGTTTAGAGATTGCTAAAGACGTTAATAACGTTTATAAATATACATCAAAAGGAAACCTAGTGGCTGTGATTTCTAATGGAACGGCTGTGCTTGGATTGGGCGATATTGGTCCCGAAGCGTCTAAACCTGTGATGGAAGGAAAGGCATTGTTGTTTAAGATTTTTGCTGACATTGATGTTTTTGATATTGAAGTAGATACGAAAGATATTGATGCTTTTGTAGAAACAGTAAAAAATATTGCACCTACTTTTGGAGGAATAAACCTTGAGGATATTAAGGCACCAGAGTCGTTTGAAATTGAAAGACGATTGGTGGAGGAGTTAAATATTCCTGTGATGCATGATGATCAACATGGCACGGCAATTATTTCGTCGGCAGCTTTGTTGAACGCATTGTTTTTGGCAAAAAAGAAGATTGATAAAGTAAAAGTAGTGGTTTCTGGTGCTGGTTCAGCGGCTTTAGCTTGCGCTAACTTGTATGTACTGTTGGGTGTTCGGATTAAGAATATAATCATGTTTGATAAAGATGGTGTGTTATCTTCGGATAGAAATGATTTGTCTGATTTACAAAAAAGATATACTAGTGCAAAACCAGGCACTGATTTGAAAAAAGCACTTAAGGATGCTGATGTGTTTTTAGGACTTTCGGCAGGAAATATTTTGACACCAGAAATGCTAAAAGGCATGGCGAAGAATCCGATTGTTTTTGCGATGGCGAATCCGATTCCAGAAATAGATTATGATTTAGCAATTGCTACTCGAAAAGATATTATCATGGCTACGGGTCGTTCTGACCACCCTAACCAAGTGAATAACGTACTAGGGTTTCCTTATATTTTTCGTGGTGCGCTAGATGTTCGAGCGACAAAAATAAACGAAGCGATGAAAATGGCTGCGGTTAGAGCTTTGGCCGCATTGGCTAGAGAATCGGTACCAGAACAAGTGAACATAGCTTATGGCGAAACTAAATTAAACTTTGGTAGGGATTATATTATTCCGAAACCATTTGATCCAAGATTGATTTCGATAGTGGCGCCAGCTGTTGCAAAAGCGGCAATGGATTCTGGAGTAGCTTTGAATCCAATAACCGATTGGCAGAAATATGAAGAGGAATTGTTAGACCGTTTAGGTTCTGACAATAAGATGGTTCGATTGTTAACCAATAGAGCAAAATCGAGTCCGAAACGTGTTGTATTTGCCGAAGCGGATCATTTGGATGTTTTAAAAGCGGCTCAAATTGTGCATGAAGAAGGCATCGCTAAACCGATTCTTTTAGGAAATAAAGAGGTTATTTTGGAGCTAAAAGAAGAATTAGGATTTGATGCAGATGTATTGATTATAGACCCAAAAACAAAAGAAGAAGACGAAAGAAGAATGCATTATGCCGATATCTTTTGGAAAGCAAGACAACGAAAAGGGATTTCATTGTATGAAGCTCAGAAATGGATGCGCGAACGCAATTATTTTGCGGCGATGATGGTTAATAATGGTGAAGCAGATGCTTTGGTTTCGGGATATTCGAGAAGTTATCCATCTGTAGTAAAACCAATGATGCAACTGATTGGAAAAGCACCAGGAATCTCGTTGATTGCTACTACCAATATGATGATGACTGCTCGTGGACCAATGTTTTTGTCAGATACGGCAATTAATCCTAATCCAACTTCTGATGACTTGGCAAAAATTGCTTTAATGACTGAAAAGACAGTACGCATGTTTGGAATGGAACCAGTGATTGCAATGATTTCCTATTCTAACTTTGGTTCTTCTACAAACCAAACGGCTAATACTGTTCGAGAAGCGGTGGCTTATCTTCACAAATATTATCCTGATTTAATTGTTGATGGCGAAATTCAAGCTGATTTTGCTTTGAATCCAGAGATGATTAAAGATAAATTTCCTTTTTCTAAAATTGCTGGAAAAAAAGTGAACACCTTGATATTTCCAAATTTAGAAGCAGCAAACATTACATACAAACTCTTAAAAGAGTTAAATCATATCGACTCTGTTGGACCAATAATGCTTGGAATGGACAAACCAGTACATATTTTTCAATTGGGAGCCAGTGTAGAAGAAATGGTAAACATGGTTTGTGTAGCCGTAGTTGATGCTCAAGAGAAAGAAAAAAGAAACAAACTAATCAAAGTTAATTTTTGATTTATTTAACATTATTCCAAAGTAACACTATGAATTAAAGAATTTTGTTATATTTGGAAATACATTTTTTTGTAATAATGATAGCCCATATTCAAGGTAAAGTAGTAGAAAAAACACCAACAGAAGTAATAATAGATTGTAACGGAGTAGGTTATCATATTAACATTTCACTCCATACGTTCTCATTGCTTCCTGCTACTGATTTTGTAAAACTATTTACGTTTCTTCAAATTAAAGAAGATTCGCATTCCCTTTTTGGATTTGTAGAAAAATCTGAAAGAGAATTATTTAAGTTGTTGCTTTCAGTTTCAGGTATTGGTGCTAGTATTGCCCGAACGATGCTTTCTTCTTTAGAACCTAAGCAAATTATACAAGCAATAGCCGTTGGCGACGTTGCTACCGTGCAATCTATAAAAGGAATTGGACTAAAAACAGCCCAAAGAGCTATCATTGAGTTAAAAGAAAAAGTGTTAAAAGTGTATGATTTAAATGAAATTTCTACAATTTCACACAATATTAACAAAGAAGAATCGTTATCTGCTTTAGAGGTTCTTGGTTATCCAAGAAAATCAGCAGAAAAAGTTGTGGATAAAATTGTCAGAGAAAATCCAGAAGCAACTGTAGAAACAATAATCAAACAAGCGTTAAAAAACATATAGTACTTGAAAACTAACAATATTACTTTTTCCAATTTAAGCGGTTTGCTAATGTTACTTTTTGTAGTAACGTTTACGAATTCTTTTGCTCAAGTCACCGAAACTCCAGCCGATTCATTAGGATACAATACTGGAAGAATTGACATTGCTAATCCAAATAGTGTTATTAATGCTTATAAATATGACCCAGCAACCAATCGTTATATTTATTCTAGCACCTTTGAAGGTTTTAATATTAATTATCCAATTATTTTAACACCACAAGAATATGATGAACTGGTGTTGCGAGAGTCGATGCGAGACTATTTCAAAAAGAAATCAGATGCAATTGATGGGAAGAAAGAAGGAAGTGAAGCGGATAAAAAAGATTTATTACCACGATATTATGTAAACTCTGGTTTCTTCGAAACTATTTTTGGTTCCAATACCATTGACGTAAAACCTACAGGTTCTGTAGAAATGGATTTAGGAGTTCGATATACCAAACAAGATAACCCAGCATTTTCTCCACAAAATAGAGCGCAAACTTCTTTTGATTTTAACCAAAGAATCAGCATGAGTTTGATGGGTAAAGTAGGAACACGATTGAATGTTAATGCCAATTACGATACACAATCAACCTTTGCTTTTCAAAACTTAATTAAACTAGAGTATGCTCCAACGGAAGATGATATTATTCAAAAAATTGAAGTGGGTAATGTGAGCATGCCTTTGACAAATTCCTTAATTCGTGGTGCACAAAGTTTATTTGGTGTAAAAGCCCAATTACAGTTTGGAAAAACAACAATAACAGGAGTTTTCTCTGAACAAAAATCACAAACCAAGTCAGTAACTGCACAAGGCGGAGGAACTATTCAAGATGCTGAAATTTTTGCTTTGGATTATGATGCGGACAGACACTTTTTTCTTTCACAATATTTCAGAAATAAGTATGATGAAGCTTTAGTCAACTATCCAAACATACAGAGTAGAGTGCAGATTACTCGAATTGAAGTTTGGATAACCAACAAACAAAATAGAGTAAACAATACCAATAATAACTTAAGAAACATCATTGCACTTCAAGATTTAGGTGAAGGAGATTTGTCGGGAGTAGATGTTGATAAAGTAGTAGCAATTGCAGCTGGAGATTTGCCAGGATTTTTTGTGAATGCAACTGATGCGCCACCAAGCAATACTAACAATAAATACAACCCTAGAGAAATTGGAACTGCTGGATATCTGTTAAACAATAACATTAGAGATGTTACTACATCAAGTCAAGGTTTTAATAATACCGTTCCAATTAGCGAAGGAAACGATTATTCAAAACTGGAAAATGCCCGAAAGTTAAACGCAAACGAATTTACTTTTCATCCGCAATTGGGTTATGTTTCTTTGCAACAACGTTTAGCCAACGATGAAGTGTTGGCAGTTGCCTATCAATATACCATTGGTGATCAAGTATATCAAGTTGGAGAATTTGGTACAGACGGTGTAGAGTCAACTGTTGTAAGTGGTTCAGTAGATGATCCAAATATTTCAACGCAGAGTTTGATTTTGAAAATGCTTAAAAGTAATTTAACCAATGTTCAAAAACCAATTTGGAACTTGATGATGAAAAACATTTATCAAATTCCGGGTGCTTATCAATTACAACAAGAAGATTTTAGATTTAATATTTTATATACCGATCCATCGCCTATAAATTATATTTCACCCGCAAATGCAACTTCACCATTACCAGCCAATGTTGCAGAAACCGCATTGATTAAGGTGTTAAATGTAGATAAGTTAAATTATAACAATGACCCGCAAAATGGGGGTGATGGTTTCTTTGACTTTATCCCGGGTTTAACTGTTGACCAACAAAATGGTAGAGTTATTTTTACAACTGTTGAGCCATTTGGTAAACTGTTGTTTGAAAAATTAAGAACAAGTCCAGGAGAAGATTATTTTGAAAATTACAATGCCTCCTCTCAATTGCCAACAACTAATACTTTTAACGACAACCAAAAAAAATATGTGTTTCGTGAAATGTATCGTACCACTCAAGCTGCTGCCTTGCAAGATGCCGCTAGAAATAAATTTCAATTAAAAATCAGGTACAAATCGTCTGGTGGCGAAGGTATTCCAATTGGTGCATTTAATGTTCCTCGAGGTTCAGTAGTAGTTACAGCTGGCGGAAGATTGTTGGTAGAAGGAGTTGACTATAGTGTCAATTATCAAGCTGGAAGAGTTCAGATTTTAGATCCATCGCTGCAAGCATCAAATACACCAATTGAGGTTTCTGTAGAAAACAATTCTGTTTTTGGTCAACAAACTCGAAGATTTATGGGTTTAAATGTGGAACATAAATTTTCCAATAAATTTTTGCTAGGCGCAACATTGTTAAAAATGACGGAAAGACCATTTACTCAAAAATCAAATTATGGTCAAGAATCTGTCAACAATACTATTTTTGGATTTAATGGAAATTACTCTACCGAAGTTCCTTTCTTTACCAGATTAGTAAATAAACTTCCTAATATGGATACTGATGTTCCTTCTAATTTATCAGTCCGAGGGGAGATTGCTTTTTTGCAACCAGATGCTTCTAAAAATGACCAGTTTGGTGGTGAATCTACCATTTATGTAGATGATTTTGAAGGTTCGCAGACTACCATTGATATGCGTTCACCTTTAGCATGGTCATTGTCAAGTGTGCCAAAATTCCCAGAAATGCCTGAGGCTGGAACTGATACCTATGACTTTAATGCTAGTGCACTCGACTTGAGTTATGGCTACAAAAGAGCTAAATTAAACTGGTATAGTATAGACCCAACATTATATGTTCAAACACCAGGAGATATAGGACCTGATGGCATTTCATTAAACAGTACAAGAAGAATATTTAACAGTGAATTATTCCCAAATCAAGAGTTGGCTATTGGACAGTCGCAAGTGGTCAATACTTTAGATTTAACTTACTATCCAGCAGAACGTGGACCCTATAATTATGAACCTGCTGCTGCAACTACAGGCGTTTTGCCTAATCCTGCTGATAATTTTGGTGGAATTACTAGAGCCATAAATTCAACCAATTTTGAACAAAGTAATGTAGAATACATTCAATTTTGGGTAATGGATCCTTATTATCCAAATACCGACCCAAATGCTGAACCAGCAGCTAACACAGGACGAGTTTATTTTAACTTAGGTGAGATTTCAGAAGATATTTTGAAGGATGAACGAAAGCAATATGAAAACGGTTTACCCGCAAACACTACTTCACAAGCACTAACCAGTTCGACGGTTTGGGGTAAAGTACCTTCGGCACAATCTTTAATTTATGCTTTTGATGTTGATGGAGGAAATAGAGCTTCTCAAGACGTTGGTTTTGATGGTTTGGATGACGATGGTGAAAGAAATTTACCAGGAATCGGTGCTTATGCTTCATTGCCCGATCCAGCTGCGGATAATTACCAATACTTTTTAGCGGCAACTGGAAGTTCAATTTTTGAAAGATATAAAAACTACAATGGTGTTCAAGGAAATTCGCCAGTTGATGTTTCAGATACTAATCGTGGTTCTACCACTTTGCCAGATGTTGAAGATATTAATCGTGACAATACGATGAATACAATTAATGCTTATTATGAGTATAAAATAGACATTCAACCTAATATGAATGTTGGATCAAACTTCATTACTGATGTTAGAGAAACAGTAGCAGAAAATCTTCCAAATGGAAATTCGATTCCAGTTAGGTGGTTGCAGTTTAAGATTCCCGTGAAAGATTATCAAAATAAAGTAGGAAGCATTTCTGATTTCCGTTCCATTCGTTTTATGAGAATGTTTATGACTGGATTTTCTCAGCCAATTACGGTTCGCTTTGGAGCTTTAGATTTGGTTCGTGGCGAATGGAGAAGATACGACAACTCATTCCAAATAACCGATGCAAATCCAGATGATGACGGAACAAACTTTGATGTTCTTTCGGTTAATATTCAAGAAAATGCTAGCAGAAGTCCAATACCTTATGTAACACCACCTGGTGTTGTAAGAGAACAGATTGCAAACGGAAACAGTATTGTAAATCAAAACGAACAATCGCTATCATTGCGTGTTTCGGGTGATGGATTGGAAACAGGAGATTCTAGAGCTGTATTTAAAAATGTGAGTATCGACATGCGTCAATTTAACAAATTGAAAATGTTTTTACATGCTGAAGCTTTGCCTACAGATGGAACACCTTTGTTAGATGACCAGATGTCAGCATTCATTCGTTTTGGAAATGACTTTACCAACAACTATTATGAGGTAGAAATTCCACTAAAAGTATCGGCTCCCACATCGAAAACCGATGTTGAAATTTGGCCAGCAATTAACGATATGGATTTAAGAACGGAACTATTAACAAAATTAAAAGTTATAGCTTTAAGTGCTGATCCAGGCGATTTTGTGGACGGTGTTCTGTATAAAAATGATGTAGAACTTGATCCTTCATTAGCAGGAATTGCCAATCGAGGACCATTGCGAATTGGAATTAAAGGGAATCCAAATTTTGGATTAGTACGAACATTAATGGTTGGTGTTCGCAACCGACATGATCAAAAAGTTAGAGGAGAAGTTTGGTTTAATGAACTTCGTTTGGCGGACATGAGTAACAAAGGCGGAATGGCTGCCATATTAAATGTTGATACTAACTTTGCTGACTTTGCTACTATTTCTGCTACAGGTAGAAGAAGTACTATTGGATTTGGAACGTTAGAGCAAGGACCAAATGAAAGAAGTAGAGAAGAAGTGTTGCAGTATAATTTGGTTACCAATTTTGGTTTAGGCAAATTATTACCAAAAAAATGGGGAATCAATTTACCTTTTAATTATGCCATTGGCGAAGAAACGATTACGCCAGAATACGATCCATACAATCAAGATCTTCGTTTGCAGCAATTGTTAGACAATACACCTGATGCTGCTGAAAGAGCCAATATTGAAAATAGAGCTTTAGATTATACCAGAAGAAAAAGCATCAATTTTATTGGTGTTAAAAAGGAACGTTCTCAAGAGCAAAAACCACATTTCTATGATCCTGAAAACTTGACGCTTTCGTATTCCTACAATGAGATTAAAAAACAAAATTATGAAATTGAAAACTTTATTGACCAACAAGTAAATGCAACAGTTGACTATACTTTTGCTTTTCAACCAAAACCTGTTGAGCCATTAAAAAACACTAAATTTTTAAAGAAAAGTGATTATTGGAAACTACTGAGAGAGTTTAATTTTAATTATTTGCCAACCAGTATTTCTTATAGCACAAGCATTATTCGACAATTTAATAAACAACGATTTAGACAAGTTGATGTAAATGGTATTCCATTGGATGATTTATATAGAAGAAATTATATGTTCAATTATCAATATGGCTTTAACTTTAATTTGACCAAATCATTGAAGTTAAACTATACCGCTTCCACCAGAAACTTAGTTCGAAACTACATCGACGAAAACTATGATGTTGACAACAGTTATACTGTTTGGACTGATTTTTGGAATATTGGAACACCAAATCAGCATAACCAACAAATTGTTGTAAATTATGATTTACCAGTTAATAAATTACCGTTTTTAGCATTTGTAAAATCTACCTATTCTTATACGGGTGATTACAATTGGCAACGTGCTTCTTTGGCATTAGAGTCGATTGAAGGTTATAATCTTGGAAATACTGTTCAGAATGCTGGTTCTCACCGTTTCAATACGGCATTTAATATGGAAACCTTTTATAAATATATAGGTTTAGGCAAAAAAGCACAAGCACCAACACGACCAAAAACATTGCCAAAGCCTGGCGAAAAAATTACCAGCACTACACAACCCTCACAATCAACCAACGTATTTCTTGATGGATTGAAAGGTGTATTAACAAGTGTGAAAAATGTGCAAATTAATTATACTCGAAATCAAGGAACCATGTTGCCCGGGTTTTTGCCAAGTATTGGTTTCTTTGGCTCATCAAAACCTGGTTTAGGATTCATTTTTGGTGATCAAGCCGATGTTCGTTATGAAGCTGCACGAAACGGTTGGTTGACTTCTTATCCTGATTTTAATCAAAACTTTACACGTGTAAAAACTACTACTTTAGATATGACCGCTAATGTTGATTTGTTTCCAGATTTCAAAATTGATTTGGTTGCCAATAGAACTTATGCGGATAATTATTCGGAACAATATAATGTTGATCCAGTAACAGGTTTCTATAACTCTCAGTCGCCATATACTACTGGAAATTTTGCTATGTCAACCGTAATGCTTAAATCTGCTTTCAAAGGAAGTGACGAAAATTTCTCTTCATCGTTTAATGACTTTAGAGGAAATAGAATCATCATTGCCGATAGATTAGCTACATCATTTTATGGCAATACAACTTTTGCTCGTGATGCCGATGGATATCCAGTTGGTTTTGGAAAAAATAGTCAAGCCGTGCTTTTACCTTCTTTTTTAGCTGCCTATACTGGTTTATATACCACTGGGGCTAATGATTCTGCAAAAGATATTTCATTAGATGCTTTTAGAAATATTCCTATTCCAAACTGGACGATTAAATATACTGGATTGATGCGTTATAAATTCTTTAAAGATACTTTTAAACGGTTTTCTATCCAGCATGCTTATAGAGCTTCTTATACTCTAAACTCATTCCGTTCTAATCTTGATTATGATAGAAACAATCCAAATAAAGTAGATGCTGGTGGTAATATTCAATTGCAAACTATTATTGGGAATGCCAACTTGGTAGAACAATTTAATCCATTGATTCGTGTGGATTTTGAAATGAAAAACTCCCTGAAAATCTTGACTGAAATGAAGAAAGATAGAAGTCTTTCGCTAAGTTTTGATAATAATTTACTAACCGAAGTACAAGGCTTTGAATACATTGTTGGTTTTGGTTATCGATTTAAAGATGTCATTTTCTCTTCTAAGTTGGCCGATAATCCAACGGGAATTATTAAAAGTGATATCAATATGAAAATTGATTTCTCTTATAGAAATAGTAAAACGATAGTACGTTATTTAGATTATGAAAACAACCAAATTGGAAATGGTCAAAACATTTGGTCTGCAAAATTAACTGCGGATTATTCGTTTAGTAAAAACCTAACCGCTATTTTCTATTACGACCATTCATTCTCAAAACCTGTAATTTCTACCTCTTTCCCATTAACGAATATTAGAGCAGGATTTACATTGCGTTATAATTTTGGAAACTAAAAAAATTTTAAAGTTTTCATTTTAATAATCGCTCAAGAAATAATACTTTTGGATAAATTAATAAACACAAAACCAAATGAACATACCCGCTAATTTAAAATACACTAAAGACCACGAATGGATTGCTATTGATGGCGATATTGCTACTGTAGGCATTACCGATTTTGCTCAAAAAGAATTGGGAGACATTGTATATGTTGAAGTAGAAACACTTGATCAAACCATGGATAGAGACGAAGTATTTGGAACTGTGGAAGCCGTAAAAACCGTTTCCGATTTATTTTTACCACTTTCGGGCGAGATTATTGAATTTAATGATAGTTTAGAATCTAGCCCAGAAACAGTAAATACTGATCCTTATGGCGATGGTTGGATGATAAAAGTAAAATTTTCTAATCCAAGTGAAGTAGCCGAACTTTTATCTAGCGATGATTATAAAAAACTTATTGGCGCTTAAAACATTTTGGCTTGTAACGGCTGTTTTTTGGACAAGCACAATACTTTTTTTATGTTTGATAGATAGTAGCGAACTACCTTCTTTGAGTATTAAAATGGAAGGAACGGATAAAGGTGTTCATTTTACTTTTCATTTTATATTCACGTTGCTTTGGAGTATGTATGTTTATTCATTAACCAAGAACATCAATAGAAAAAAAATTCTAAAAGTACTCATAGCTTCTTTTCTTTTTGGTGTGTTGATTGAAATTTTTCAAGGATGCTTTACTACTACACGTCAAGCAGATGTAATGGATGTTTTAGCGAATACTATTGGTGCAATATCGGCCGGGATATTGATTTATTTTATTCTAAAACGAATTAAAAAATTAAAAACATAATAAAAAGTCCCATTTCGATGGGATTTTTTTATTTTTATAGCTTGAAAAGTGAATTCTAATTTATTGCTGCCTCCTATGAGAAACTATTTCTCCTTCTTATTTCTGTTTATTGGACTATTGGTTCAAGCACAAAACAACATTAAAGTGTCTGAAAGATTTCCTGTTTTTCCTGAATGTGAAGGGCAACAAGATGCAGCATTAGAAACTTGTTTTAATAATCAAGTGCATGATTTTGTATATACTACTTTCAAGGTTCCAGAAGAATTGACTACTAAGAATTACAAAGGAACTATTATCGTTTTGTTTGAAGTAACAGATGAAGGAAAATTCATTGTACAATATGTTGATGCCAATGAAAAAGCACTAGTTGAAGAAAGTAAAAACGTATTCGAAAAGATGCCAAAAATTAGTCCGGCAACTTATAACGGGAAACCAACGTATGCAAAATATACTTTACGAATTACTATTCCTTTACAAAGCATAGCCCAAATTCAGGCAGAAAAAGAAGCTGCTGCCGAAGCTGCCAAAAAATCAACTACCTATGTTAAAAACACAAAAGAACTCAATGAGTTTGAAGCTGTAAAATACCAAGAATTTGACCAACCCCAATTTGAAAGTCACAACAACATACCGTTATCACACAGTTATTATGCACAATTTGATGATGAATTAAACCAAGTTGGTGCCAATAATCATACCAGTTCAAAACCTTTTGCCTATGCTGAGGTCAATAAATATTACAACTTTAAAGAAGCCTATAAAGCCATCGAAAAACCAAAAACCACTTGGCTTGGCAAAAAATTCTGGAATGAAAATCTAGTCGAACTTAAAGGTGACGACTATTGGTTTACCCTAAATCCAATTGTGGATATTCAATTGGGGAAAAGTCAATCCAATGTAACCGACAATTCAAAATCTACCTTTATCAATACTCGTGGTATTCAATTTAATGGTGGATTGGGCAAAACCGTAAATTTTACCACAACATTATATGAAAGTCAAGGACGTTTTGCGGCTTATTTTAACCGATATGCTGAATCAATAAAACCTGATGGTGGCAATCCTGCCATTATACCCGGAATAGGAATTGCAAAGGCCTTCAAAACCGATGCCTATGATTTTCCTTTGGCAGAAGCCAATTTAGCCTTTACACCAAGTAATTTCTTTAACCTAAATCTTGGTTATGGGCGCAATTTCATAGGTGATGGTTATCGTTCTCTTTTGTTGAGCGATGGCGCAAGTCTATATCCTTACATTAAAGTTAATACCACTTTTTGGAAAATAAAATATACCAACATTTATACTTGGTTAAAAGATGTTCGACCAGAAGTTACAGTAGATAAAACCTATGCTACCAAATATGTTGCCAGTCACTACTTGAGCATGAACGTTTCCAAACGATTGAATATAGGGTTTTTTGAATCCGTAGTGTGGACCAATCAAAACAATCGCGGATTTGACATGAGCTTTGTAAACCCAATCATTTTCTACCGTGCTGTTGAGTTTGCTTCGTCTTCTCGAAGCGGAAATGCCTTACTGGGGTTAACCACAAAATATAAATTCAACAATCAAATTAACTTCTATGGGCAATTCTTGCTGGATGAGTTTTCGCTAAATGATATTAAAGCAGGTAAAAAAAGCTGGAAAAATAAATTCGGATACCAACTTGGTGCTAAGTACTACAATGCGTTCAATGTAAAAAACTTGATGCTACAGTTAGAATACAACCATGTTCGTCCTTATGTCTATGCACACAGTGATCCCATCACCAATTACGGACACAACAACCAAAGTCTTGGTCACAATTGGGGTGGAAACTTCAAGGAAGTTGTGGCTATCGCACGTTACTTTAAAGGCAGATACTTTGCCGATGCCAAAATTACTTTCGGTGAACGTGGATTGGATTTTAATACACCCGACAACAACTTCAATTATGGTGGAAACATCTATTTAGATTATGATATTGACCGACCATTTGATACTGGAGTAAACGTAGGACAAGGAAATAAAACCACTATTTTGATTGCTGATTTACAAGCAGGTTATTTGATTAACCCATCTACAAACATGAAACTTTTTGGTAGTCTTATCTTTAGAAACTTTAGCCCAGCAGCTGAAACATTAACCACCTTCAAAGAAAACACCACTTGGTTTTCTCTTGGTTTGCGTTGCGATATTTTTAATTGGTATTTTGATTATTAATTTCTAAGTTGATAGACCACTTTTTTATTTTTCTAATACGCTCTTTAGAAGTTTATGTATTTTCAAAACCCTAAATCACTTATTGATTTCATACACTTATCATGCATTACATAGGGAGAAGATATAAAGAAGGTATGTGTTAGTTCACTACTGTTTTCTTATTGAAGGACGCTAAAAATTAAATAGGTTATTAATCAGGTTTTGTAGATTTATAAAAAAAGGACTTAGATTATACATTTATGTAACCAAGTTTATTTTACCCCTGTATCAAAGGCAGTACATGCTCTAATTGAAGTCCTGTGTAGGAGCAAAACTCTTCAATAGCCCCGCTCCCGCACGAATCCTTTCGTGTGGTTCTAATTAAATTCAAGTGATTATAAAACAAAAATACTATTTTTGATAAAAAACAAAAATGAGTAGGAACTATAAATTCCACAATCCAACAGGTCTTTATTTTGTTAGTTTTGCTGTTGTGGGTTGGTTAGACGTGTTTACTAGAAATGAATACAAAGATTTGCTACTTGATAGTTTAGAATTTTGTCAGAAGAATAAAGGCATGGAAATTCATGCATGGTGTATTATGACAAGCCATGTTCATTTAATTTTTAGAAGTATAGAAAAACAAAATCCAGAACTTTTGTTAGGAGATTATAAGCGATTTACAAGTAGAAGTATCATAAAAGCCATTCAAGAAAACCCAAGAGAAAGTAGAAAAGAATTTTTATTAGATTATTTCAAAAAAGAAGCTCAAAAAACTTCAAATACAACTAATTTTCAATTTTGGAGACACGATAATAAACCTATTGAATTATGGAGCAATGAGGTTATTCAACAAAAAATTGAATATATTCATAACAATCCAGTTGAAGAAGGTTTTGTGTTTAGACCAGAAGATTATAAGTATAGTAGTGCGACAGATTATGCAGGTTCAAAAGGTCTCCTTGATGGTGTTTGTGTTTTTCAGTATTTTAAATTATGATAATTACAACCACACGAAAGGATTCGTGCGGGAGCGGGGGAGAGGATATTAAAAAGTATGAAATATGAATAGTCTTAATTTCGTAATATTTGTGATATTACTAATAGTTAGTTTATGTATGATTCTTAAATTGGCATACTTATATTATTTTTATAAAGTTTTAATAAAAAAATGGATTGAAGTTGAAGGTTTAATTATTGAGTCAGACTACGAATATTTTTGTTCTGAATCAGATAATGATACAAGAGGATGGAAACCTCATATAATTTACGAGTATAAAATAGGTGATACTATTTACAAAAATAATAAGCTGACTAAAAATCTTAAATTTTTATATCCAGAAAAAGAGATGGCAAAAAACAATAATCAAACATATTTCGTGGGTGATAGAATAGTCGTTTATTTTAATAGAAATAATTATAAAGACTCAATAATTGATGATAAATTTGACAATAAAAATTTTTTTATATTAATTTTTAGCTTCATAACATTGGTAATTGCTTTTCAAATTTTAGACACAAATTTTGATATTTAAAAAAATAACTATAAAAACAAATAAAATGAAAAGAGGAATACTATTTATTAGTTTACATTTAATAATATCTTTTTCTTATTGTCAATCAAATCCAGAAGATATAATTAAAAAATTTTTTCTGGAATATTCTAAAAATCCGAGTAATGCAATTGACCAAATTTATTCTACAAATCCTTGGAATTCGAGGATAAAGGATGGAATAGAAAATATGAAGAAAGAAGTTGAAAGTTATAATTTAGAGTATGTAGGAAAATATTATGGAAACGAACTAATTGTTAAAAAACAATTTTCTGAAAGTTTTATTTTATATTCATATATGTTGAAATATGAAAGACTTCCTTTAAGATTTATATTTGAATTTTACAAACCAGATAAAGAGTGGAATTTGTATTCATTAAAAATTGACGCTAATCTTGATGATGAAATAGAGCAATCAGCCAGATTGTATTATTTAAATCTTGAGAGATAAAAAAAAAGGTAATGTTCCAAAATTAGTGATGAAGCAAAATTTTTGATTTAACAATTTATAAATCAACTAATAGTAAATTAGGGTAATGTATTAAATTAGGACATAGAGTAAAAAACAATGTTAACAAATTGAAAAACAGCAATTATATATAAAATAGTTGCTGTTTTTTTTGTAGTATGCAGGATGTAAAAATAATTATTACTCAATCAAGCTACTGAAACAAGTGGTTTTCTTGGCTTGGTGTATCAAATTAGGATATATACATTATTTATTTCTCCCCGCTCCCGCACGAATCCTTTCGTGTGGTTCTAATTAAATTCAAGTGATTATAAAACAAAAATACTATTTTTGATAAAAAACAAAAATGAGTAGGAACTATAAATTCCACAATCCAACAGGTCTTTATTTTGTTAGTTTTGCTGTTGTGGGTTGGTTAGACGTGTTTACTAGAAATGAATACAAAGATTTGCTACTTGATAGTTTAGAATTTTGTCAGAAGAATAAAGGCATGGAAATTCATGCATGGTGTATTATGACAAGCCATGTTCATTTAATTTTTAGAAGTATAGAAAAACAAAATCCAGAACTTTTGTTAGGAGATTATAAGCGATTTACAAGTAGAAGTATCATAAAAGCCATTCAAGAAAACCCAAGAGAAAGTAGAAAAGAATTTTTATTAGATTATTTCAAAAAAGAAGCTCAAAAAACTTCAAATACAACTAATTTTCAATTTTGGAGACACGATAATAAACCTATTGAATTATGGAGCAATGAGGTTATTCAACAAAAAATTGAATATATTCATAACAATCCAGTTGAAGAAGGTTTTGTGTTTAGACCAGAAGATTATAAGTATAGTAGTGCGACAGATTATGCAGGTTCAAAAGGTCTCCTTGATGGTGTTTGTGTTTTTCAGTATTTTAAATTATGATAATTACAACCACACGAAAGGATTCGTGCGGGAGCGGGGGCACAACTGTGACACAAGGAGAAAGTTATACAAGTAAAGCATTAGAATTAGCTGTACAAACAGGGAAAGGTTCAGAAAGCCAATGGAACCAAATTAGCCAAGCTATTAATTATGCTTTGGAAAAAGATATAAATGTCACAATCAGATTTATTAAATAATGAAAAAATGACAAGATCAATAGTTCTAAAGAAATTTTTAAAAGATAATAAATATATTATACATCCGAATTTAATTGTAAAGGATAGCGGTTCTTTTGCCATAGCTCCTTATGTAACTGAATATAATTTAAATACAGAAGAATTATTAGAAAAGATTTTATATGTTTTAGAATTTAGTAAAGAAGGAAATCGACCTATTGAAGACCCAAAAACTAGACATCAAGAATATTTAAAAGCTATGGGAGTAAAAACGATGAAAGCTTTACACGATAATACAATAAACTTAAGCATCTATGTTAAAGATGGTATTATTGCATTTGTTCCTTGGAAAAATGAAGGAGCAAAAAAAGGTTTTAGTGGTTTTACAGAAGATTTAACAATTAAATTACCTTTTAACTCTCAAAAAGAAGAACTATTAAAAGCTTTAGAGTTAACACTCTCAAGGTGTAAATAACATTCTTCCAGTTTACATTTAAAAGAAATTAATTAATGGCATCATTATTAGAAGATATAAAAAAACAGTCAGAGTGGACTGTAAAAGCTTTTGAAGTAGATGGATATAAATTGGATTATAGTATTCATAGTCTAATTGAAATAGATCGTTTTTTTCAAAAGAATGTAGTTAATGGAAAACCAAAAAAAGGAGGTCGGCTAATCAAAGATTTAGGAGGTATAATTTTTTCAATATCAAGTTATATAGCTGAAACAATTATACAAAACGTACCTAAATCAAAATTAATAACAAATGATGATGATCCAGATGGAGAAATTAATTTTACTGTTAAACTACCAAATGGAGTATATTTTTTTCCTGCTCAAAGAGTTATGAAAAGATTTAAAAATGGTTTAGAGGATGCAATATATCCTTATGCTTACGAATTAACAAAACCGTATGTTTTAAATATATTTGATCAAACATTTTGGGAAATAGGGAAAGAAATCGAAGTCAAGGAGAAATCAAAACCTTGGTGGAGATTTTAAAACCACGCCAAAAAGCCACTTCAAATTGAAGTGGTTTTTTTATTGAAATCGTTATCCGTTTAGATTTTTTTGTAGGTCAGTTTTAAGAATATAAGCACTTATAAGGCTTTTAATAGCGCTAATATCTTTATCTTCTAACGATTGAACTTTGTTAAACATTGTCAGTAGTTCGGTATCTTTAATTTTGTTTTTGGCTTGTTGGTCAGAACTTCCATAAATCAACGCATCAGTTGAAACGCTCAAAGCTTCGGCAATCTTTTTAATAACTTCCAAAGTAGGTTGGGTTAAATCTCTCTCATATCTTGAAATATGGGTAGAGTGGGTAATGTATCAAATTAGGACATAGAGTAAAAAACAATGTTAACAAATTGAAAAACAGCAATTATATAAAAAATAGTTGCTGTTTTTGTTGTAGTATGCAGGATGTAAAAATAATTATAATTCATTCAAGCTACTGAAATAAGTGGTTTTCATGGCTTGGTGTATCAAATTAGGATATATACATTATATATTTATTTCCCTTCCAAAACTGGAGAACCCTTATATTATTAGTGTGTGTAAGGCTAAAACAACAAAGTGTACCATACTAATACAACCAGATTTATAAGTGTAAATTGAAAAAGTAATCAGCACCGTTGTCTTTTAAAATCCATGAAAAGTATCTATTAAAATGTATATTTGTTAGTTTTTCAAAGGTTCAAAAAAGAGATACACAAGCATGATGATTTTTAAAAAAATAGTTTTCTTTATTACTATATTGATGTCAACTATCGCTTTTGCACAGAGTAGGGAAGTGTTGCTTCAGCAAATCAGTGCTCAAAAAGACGATACTCTAAAAGTAGGTCTGTATAAAAAACTGCACAAAATTTATATTGATTTTGATTACGATAGAGCCTATACTACGCTTCAAGAAATGACCGCATTAAGCAAGAAGTTAAAGTATCCAAAAGGCCTCGAAGAAGCACACCAACTTAAAGGAATGTGGTTTTATTATACAAACAAATCCGATTCGGCTTTAATCTATTTTCACAAAGAACTTCAATTTAAAAGCATCAAAGCGTCAAAAGATAAAAAAGCAAAAGTGTATAATAAACTTGGCTTGGCATTTCAACAAAAGCAACAATTTGATTCTTCGTTTTTTTATTTAAATAAAGCATTTTCAATTTTCAAAGAATCAAAAGAAGATGTAACGCTCTGTGCTATTCTAAACAATCTAGGACTTACAGTTTACTCCATGGGAAATGCCAATAAAAGCATTGCCTATTTTGAGCAAGCCTATGCTTGTATGTTGGAACACAACGACCAAGAAAATTTGCCCAGTATCATTAATAATTTAGCAAGTTTATATGCCATCAGTGGCAAAAAGAATCCTGAGGCAATGTTGCTCAAACTGCTAAATAATCCCGAGATTAAATCAAATGATAATGTAAAGGCTACGGTCTATTTGAATTTGGGGAGTTTTTACTTTAGAAACAATGACCCAACCCATGCGGAACGTTATTTCTTAAAATCGGATTCGTTGTTTCAGAAAATTAGTAAAACCAGTAGTCCTGAAATTCTTCACAGTTTGGGAAGTATTGCTGCCAAAAAAGGAGACAATACAAAAGCAATCAGTTATTTCAATAGGGTAAAGGACGATTTCCCAAACTATAATCAATCCAAACTACTCAATCACGATTTGGCAAACGCCTATTTTGCGCTAAAGCAATATGATAAAGCCAAAGCCTATTACGAAGAATTGCTCACTCAAAACGATATAGATAATAAAGCAGCCATCGAAAAAGCACTGACAAAGGCAGAAGAGAATCTTAATTTCATCAAAAAAGAATCTGAAATTAAAGAATTAAAATTAGAAAAAGAATTACTGCAATCGGATAAAGTAAGAGTACGTATCATCATTGTTTTCTTAGTTATAGCGTTAATTTTACTTCTTTTGCTCGGGTTTATTTATTTGAGAAAAGAGCGTCAAAAACAAAAGCTCAATCAACTCCTATTGGAACAAAAAAACCAAAAGATTAAAGAATTCCATCAAAAAATTGAACAACGGAACACGGTTATACTCGAAATAGAATCGAAGTTTGAAGAGTACAAAGGACAAGAGCAGCTCAAAACCGATATTATTGATACCCTAGACATCCATGGTGATGGCGAATTGTTTAACTACTATTTCGACGACCAACACAAAGGGTTTTATCTTTCGTTGAAAAATATTGCACCCGATTTGACCAACAACGACCTTCGTTTGTGTTCGTTAACTAAGTTGCGATTGAGTTTAAAAGAAACGGCAAACATCCTAAATCTTTCTGTTGACGCAGTAAAATCAGGAAGGTACAGAATCAAAAAGAAATTAAATTTGAGCCAAGAGGAAAGTCTTTCGGATTATTTGAACAAACTATAAAGCGCTGAAAATAAGTTGCTTGTTTTTATTGACACCTTTTCAACACCTTAAAAAAACCGTATATTTGAATCAAATTGATTTACTTTGATAAGTATTAAAAAAAATATGGTATGAAAAATATAAGTATTGCAATTCAAATTTTTATCGTCTCTTTATTAAGTAACCCTAATGTCATCAACGCACAAAGCACCTGGCAAAAATTAGCCAACTTCAACGATGCCAATGCTGGAGTATGGATGAGTTCTAGTCCAAATTTAAATTACGTGATTACTTCTGACCGATGGATATATCACAATAACAATACTAGTAACGAATGGATTCCTTTTGTTACGGTGCCTAGTTTTTACAACGTAGGGAGTATCAAAGCCTCACAAGTCTCCAACCGCGTTTTTTGCCTAACATCCTCTAGCGGAATTGCCTATACCGATAATTTTGGGGCTTCCTGGCAAAATAATAATCTAAATAGTGGCGGCGGAACTTCTGGCTTCGGAGCAACAATCCTTGCCTGCGGTTTAAATGGTACAACCGTTCTTATTTCGACTATTGGAGCTATTTCTGGTACTATTCAAAACAACCTTTTCGTTTCTAACAACAATGGAACTACTTTTTCATCCTTGCCTGCTCTAAATTTTTACCCAACAGGTTTTCATTTTCTCGATAACAATCAAGTTTTATCCAATACTGCCAATGGCGTTTTTAAATCAACCAACATAAACGTTTCGGGTTCTTGGACACAAATAGGATTGGCAGGAATGGAAGTAACCGATTTAAAAATAGACGGAACAACCATTTATGCTTCGGTTAAAGACAACAACACAGGAAAGGTTTATAAAAGCAGCAATTCAGGACAAGATTGGATGGAACTGACGGGATTGCCAGCAAACACCAATGTTCCTAAAATTGCTTTTGATGCCATAAATCAACGCCTTATTGCCATAACAACTTCGGGTGTATTTGTATATCAAAGCAATGTTTGGACTAATATTAGCCCCATAAATAGTGCGCATGAACTGATTTTGACAGGAAATCAAACAGCTCTTTTTTGTGGAGTTCGGGTTAATGGAATTCTGAAAGTTGATGCCACTACACTTGCGGTAGAACCTATAAACAATGGGTTAATAATCAACTCCGATTTGATGGCGGTTTCTGCCGATAATCAAATGTACACGGCATCTTCTAACACCTCATTTTTGTCAAAATTAAATTTAAATAATCTCACCTGGACTTCCCAAACCATGAGAGAAGACCTCGATTTTACCAGAAATATATCAATAGGTGTTGCTAATGATGGTCAATGCGTTATTGGTGGTATGCATTTTATTGCTAAAACAGCCAATCAAGGTGCTACCATTACAACCCTTGCAGACGATTTTACAGCACCATTAGCACCCGTCTATGATATATTATTTCCTCAAAAAATGTTTCTCGGAAACAACGGTTCCATTTCCATGGTGCAACATACCGTGCAAGATTATATAGATTATAGTCCAGATATGGGAGCCACATGGAGCATTTTGTTTCAAAATGTTTCCGGACAATTTCCTGCTTTTCTCAATTTTGATAAAGTATGTTCAGGTTTACAAAACCATTACATCCTAGGTACATCCATGCAAAATGGTCAAAACAGTATTGCTTTTTCATCAAATCAAGGAGCAACGTGGTCCACATTACCCAATCCACCTTCTTTGGTGAGAGATATGTTTATCGACCGTTTTGATCAACTCTATGCGGTAACAAACACTTTTAAATACAACGTCTCAACAATGGACCGCTTTAAATATTAATTTAGGCGCAACAGCTTCCAATAAAGTAATTGAGGTAAAGTTTGATTATAATAACAAGATGTATGTCTTAATCAGAAGCACAACTACACCTTTTAACGAAGAAGGAATGTATGTTTTAAACGAAGATGGCACCACTTTCACTCAAACACCTTTTGAGATAGTAAACGGACAAACTCTTGCGTTCAAAAATCTTTCTTTTAGCAATAACAATACCCCCGTAGCGATGACCAGTTTAACCAATCGCGATTTTGAAATTGAAGGCATTTATTTTTTCAAAGAAGGTCCTTTTTTAGGTCAAGTTTCAAACGAAATTCCAAATTTAATAGTTTATCCTAACCCAGTGTCAACCAGTGTTCATATTCCATCGCTAGAAAACAGAACTACTACCGCTCAATTAATCACTATTTCGGGACAAATTATTCCTATTGCAATAGTTGATGGCACTTTTGATGTCTCTCAATTTTCAAATGGCTTTTATTTGCTAAAAATAAATGCAGAAGAAGCCTCAAAAACCATTAAATTAATCATTAAACACTAATCATTTTAAAATAAAAAGCATGATTTTGTCTTCAAATAGCCAATATAATGATATTCTAAAATAAAGCATACAAGAAAAATATTCAGTATAAATTTTAAAAGCAGTAATTATTAAAAAATAGTTACTGCTTTTTTTAATACCATAAGATTTAGTGAAATTCCTCTTTTTGAACAAATTTTACATCAAAAAAACAGATATATTCAAACAAATCATTTTTACCGAAAACCATAAAATCACCCATTCCTGTAAGAATTAAGTTTAAATTCATCGTTGGCACGACTAAAACAGTCAATGGCACAGATAAAATAATCAATGTCAAACCCAAAAAACCCCTTGGCACAACTAAAACTATCAATGGCAAAACAAAAATAACGATAGTCAAAGCTAAAACAGTCAATGGCACAGATAAAATAATCAATGTCAAACCCAAAAAAACCTTTGGCACAAGTAAAACTATCAATGGCAAGGATAAAATAATACTTGGCACACTTACTACAACCTTTGTCACAGCTAAAACAAACAATGTCAAAGCTACAACAACCTTCGTCACACCTAAAACAACAAAGTGCACGGCAAAACCAGACAGGTGCACATCAAAATAATTAAAAAATCCCAAACACATTTATAGCGGAAATGCGTTTGGGAAGAATAGTATTTTTACGGTAATATTATTTTTTGATAACCTTTAGTGTTTTAGTCTCAATACCCACTTGAATTTTTACCAAATAAGTTCCTGATGTAAGTGCTGAAACATCAATAGTACCTTCGTTAGCATTGATAACTTTAGTAAGTATTTCTTGTCCTAATAGGTTGTGAATAGTAACACTTGCTATAGTTTCATCAAAAGAAACATGCAATGTAGTTTCCACAGGATTTGGATATAACTTAACATTTGAGACAAGATTTATATCATGATTTGATAAACTACCCGTTGGACAAGGAAGTGTTCCATAGATGTAAAAATCATTACTAAAAGTTCCGTTGCCTAATTGACCATAAAAATTAGAACCCCAAGTATATAATTTACCATCATTATCAATAGCAGTAGAATAAGAAGCTCCCGCTTGTACATCTCTCCAAGAAGTAACATTTAGTAATAGAGTAGGAGTTAATACGCTATTAGTTGCTTCATCATTTCCAATTTGACCTTCTAAATCATATCCCCACGCAAACATAGCACCATAGGTTCTAGAAGCTAAAACATGATCTTCGCCAGCTGAAATTTTATCCCAAGTAGTTGCTGTTCCAACTTGTGTAGGGGTTGTTCTATCTGTAGTATTGTTTAATCCTAATTGACCATTATTGTTTCTACCCCATGTCCAAAGCGTGTTGTTGGTTCTTGTAGCAATACTAAAGTATGATCCTCCAGTAACACTTCTCCAGTTAGTTGCCGTGCCAATTTGTGTTGGTATATAACGATTTGTGGTAGTGCCATCACCTACTTGTCCATTAGTATTTAATCCCCAGCACCACAAAGTTCCATCGGTTTTTACACCCATGGAATGCGCTCCGCCAGTGCCTACACTTTGCCAGTTGGTAGCAGTGCCAATTTGTGTTGGGGTGTATTTATTAACTGTAGTTCCGTCACCTAACTGTCCATAAAAGTTGCTTCCCCAACCCCATAAGGTGCCATTCGTCTTTTTGGCAATGTTGTGTTGATTTTTAGCTTCTACCATTTCCCAATTGGTAGCAGTTCCTATTTGTGTAGGAACAGATTTGTTTACCGTTGTTCCATCACCCAATTGTCCTTGTATGTTAAATCCCCAAGTCCATAGAGTTCCATTGTTTTTTATCGCAACAGCATGATTGACTCCACAAGAAATACTAGCCCAATCATTTGCTGTTCCTACTTGCGATGGTGTGTTTCTACTAGTTGTTGTTCCATCTCCCAACTGACCATAATCATTATTTCCCCAAGACCAAAGCGTACCATCTGTTTTTATGGCTAAGGTAAAAGTACGTCCAGCAGCTACTTTCTCAAAACAATCGGTAGTTGATTGTGGTGTTGTAAATGAACCACCATATACCCATTCAGATTGGTTGTTTCCACAAAGAGAAGCAACCCACCAATGATAATCAGTGTTTGGTTGTAAATCATTAATAGAAGCAGATGTTGAAGTTGTGCTTCCATCTATACCTCCAATTTCGTTTGTGGTATTATAAACATAGATATAACCATCTGGAGCTGGAACTGCTGGTATCCAGTTTAGCGTTGCTGAGGATGATGTTATATTTTCACTCCAAAATTGTGTTGGCGGATTACAAGAGGAAGCATTTGCACACGTTATCGAACGAATTCTAGATGTATTTTGAACGCCACAATTTGCATTGGCATGAAAATGGTATCTAATAACTCCTGATGTGTTACTAGAATTCCAAACTAATGGAGTTAAACCACTAGCTAAAACCGTTGTTCCAGTTGCATTTGTAATGGTAATATAATCAGAAGTAATAGAACTAGTAAAAGTATATTGCTTATTTGACAGTACATTTACATTCGTATATTCTCCTGCCCAAGCATTCGTAATAATTTGTTCCGTGTTTCCTGTACATGCAGGTGTAAAAGGCGCATCTGGATAAAGACCATAAACTGCACCATTACAGCTTAAGAATGCAACAGTCGTAAAACTTCCTCCAGAAACCCAGTCGCTTTTTGTTCCATTACAATTAGAACGTACCCAATAATAGTAAGTTGTTGAAGCTGATAAACCATTTAAAGTTGCTATTAAATTACCATTACTTGTTTGCGTGGCATTAGTTGAAGTTACAGGAGCAGTATTTGTAGTGTTTAAATATAAATCATAAGAATTGGCAACAGGTGTTGGTGCATTCCAAAATAATCTACATGAATTAGAAGTGATGTTTGAAACTGTCAAATTAGTTGGCAATCCACAGCTTGCTGGAGCCACACATTGAATATATTTTATTCTGTTTGTGTTTTGTGCACCACAATTAGAATCAGTGTGTAAATAGTAGCGTATCACTCCAGATGTTGATTGAGAAGACCAATTTAAAGGTGTTGTTCCGCTTGCTAGAATAACATTTGAATCGTTCGTTATCGTGATAAAATCCGTTAAAACAGAACTTGAAAACGTATATTGTCTATTGGCTACTATATTTACATTGGTATATTCACTAGCATAAGCATTGTTAACAATTTGTTCGGTTGTACCCAAACACGCTGGAGTAAAGTTAGTTGCTGGCCATTGTCCATAGGTAGCAGTAGTACAACCCGATAAACCATTTGTAACAAAGTTTAGTACCGGACTCCAATTGCTTTTTGTGCCACCACAATTAGAACGAACCCAGTAGTAATAAGACGTTGCAGGTGTTAAGGTATTCGAAATGGTTATGCTGGTAGAATTAGTTATATAGATTGGTGTTGTATTGGTTACTGGAGCAACATTTGATGTAGATAAATACACTTCATAGCCAGAGCTAGGTGCTGGTGTTGGTGCTGTCCAACCAAGCACGCACGAATTTGAAGTTAGATTATAAACCATCATATTGGTTGGAACATTACAATTTGATGTTACTGGTGGTGTATAAAAGAAACCTCCATAGACCCAATTGGTTTGTTGTTCGCCGCAGACAGAAGCAACCCACCAATGATAATCAGTGTTTGGAGTTAAATTCTCCAACGATAAAGAGGTAGAAACAGTAGCATCTTGTATTCCTCCTATTACGTTTGTAGTGTTGTAACGAATCACATAACTATCAGGCGTTGGAACAGCTGGTATCCAACCTAGAGTTGCGGTTGTTGCTGTAATATTATCAGACCAAGTTTGTGTTGGCGCACTACATGTTGAAGTAGTTGGTGTCATTTTAACCAAACCAAGTTGTAACGTTCCTGCCCAAATAATGCCTGAGGCTTGTGTTCTAAGCGCACTAAAATAATTGTCAGGCAATCCCGAATTGGAAGAGGTATAAGAGATACAGTCGGTAAAGTTTTGTAATCCACTACCGTTGAATGCAATCCAAACTTTGTTGTTGCTATTCACGTCAAGCGCATTCAACTGATAGCCGCCTAGGCAAGAGTTGCTTTGAAAATAAATGTCAATAAAAGTTCCGCCAGTAGAATAAGTCATTAATGCGTCAAAAGCATCAAGATAAATGATGTTATTTTTGATTTTCAATATTTTATTTACGCCATCCGTAATACTATTGAAATTAGTTCCGTTGAATTTGTACAAAATGTTTCCAGTAGTTACCCAAACACCATTATTACTATCGGTTGCAACTGATCCAATGTTGTTTAAACTATTGTAGGTTGTCCAAGTAGTTCCATTAAACTTTGTAAGTCCAGCACTCGTAGCAATCCAAACGTTATTTAATCCGTCTATGGCAATATCGTCAATCGCATTATTAGGAAGTCCTGAGTTTGCTGTTGTATAATTGGTCCAAGTTGTTCCATTCAAGCTGCTAATTCCGTTTGATTGTGTTGCCATCCATTTTTTGCCTGAACCATCAATTTCAATTTTTACAATTGAATTACTAGCAATGCCTGAATTACTGGTATTGTAGTTGGAAAAAGTAGTTCCGTTGAATGTGGAAACACCACTGTAAGATGCTATCCATAATAATCCGTTGGCATCTACTTTAATATCACCAATGTAGTCACTGGCAATACCTGAATTGGAAGTGTTATAAATAGTGTAATCATATGCTTGTCCGAAAGAGCAAATCGAAAGAAGAAGAAGAATTAATGAGTAAATTTTTTTCATGTTTTTTGATTGGTTTAAGTTGCAATACTATAAAAATTGTAGGAATTTATAAAATTATTTTTTTACAATTTTGATTGTTTTCGTTGTTTTGTTTGCATCATTCGAAGTAATTTTTGCCAAATATGTTCCAGATGTTAAATTGGAAACGTCTATTGTTACATTCGTTGCATTTGTTTCTTTTTTAAAGATTTCTTGTCCCATTAAATTACAAATTGAAATCCTTTCAATTTCTTTATCCATTGAAAAATGTAATACATCACTAACTGGGTTTGGATATGCTTTTAATTCGTTTATTTCAAAATTTTCAGAAGAAAGTGTTGAAGGATAACATGAAATGTAGTTAAGTGTATTTATATTTACATTAGTTTCGTTACCTAGTTGACCTCTGTTATTTTTTCCAGTTACTCTTATAAAGCCATCACCGTTTTTTTCTATTACATGATAAAATCCAGTAGCAATTTCATAAGAATCTGAAAAAGTTCCAACTTGAGTAAAAACAAGCGTATTTGTTGTGCTACTTGTTCCATTACCTAACTGTCCTTCATTGTTTCTACCAGTACTCCAAAGGGAATGGTTGGTTTTAATTGCATAAGAAAACCACTGACTTGCTGATACATCTTGCCAATTAGTATCGGTACCAATTTGAATAGGAACATAGGATATAAGAGGAGATGTTATTATCCCAAACTCACCACTTGTGTTTGTACCCCATGCCCACAGTGTACCATCAGTTTTTATACCCAAAGAATGAGAATAGCCCCCATCTACTTTTTGCCAATTTGCATCTGTTCCAATTTGTGTTGGAACAGTTCTATTGGTGGTTGTTCCATCACCTAATCTTCCATTACCATTATTACCCCATGCCCAAAGTGTTCCGTTGGATTTTATTGCCAAACCATAACTATGACCAGCTGAAACAGATTGCCAGTTGGTATCAGTTCCTATTTGAGTAGGTATGTTTTTATTCACGGTTGTATTATCTCCTAATTGCCCGAAATTGTTTCTTCCCCAAGACCATAATGTACCATCTGTTTTTATTGCTAAACAATAGTCGTCTGAGGAACTTATACTTTGCCAATTAGTATCTGTTCCTACTTGTGTAGGTACGTGGTATGAAAAGGTTGATGTACCCAAACCCAATTGGCCTTGAGAATTTACACCCCAAGCCCAAAGAGTACCATCTGCTTTAATAGCATAGGATGAACTAAAATTAGCACACACTTTTAGCCAATTAGCATCTGTTCCAATTTGTATTGGCGTATTTTTATCAACTGTAGTGTTGTCTCCGAGATTACCTACGCCATTAGAACCCCATGCCCAAAGTGTTCCATCTTCTTTAACAGCTAATGAATGACTGTATCCGGCACTAATGGTTTGCCAGCATTGTGCCGAGATTTGTAATGTTATAAATAATACTAAAATAGTAATTGTTCTTTTCATACTTTTTGTTTTGTGGAAATTTTATTTTGAAGTTAATTTTTCACCAAAACTAAAAGATAAGAGTAACTACTACAATTTATGTATTGTACTATTTATAAATAATCAGTAACCTATTAAGATTTAATTGTTTTATTTTTAAATAATTACTCAGTGTTTTTTAATTTTTCCATATAATAATTTGGAGAAAGTCCTGTTTGCTTTTTAAAAACGCGAACAAACGTAGTAGCATCTTTATATCCTACCTCTTCCGCAATAGCCTGTAAAGTATATTTTCGAAATTGAGGTACATCATTAAACTTTTGAAGTACATATTGAATTCGTAATTCTTGTGTGTATTCCGAAAAGGTTTTTTGCATAACCTGATTGAAGTATTGTGACAAATAAGCCGTATTTGTATTTAATTTTTTGGCAACAAAAGCCAACTTAAAATTCGGATCTAAAAAAGTTTTTTTCTGTTCTAATTTTTTTAACCCTAATGACAATTTCTCGATAAGGTTATTGTCCATGAGTTGTTTTGGTGGTTCTATTGTTTCACTACTTGTTTTAGGATTAGCACTAGAAGTTTTAAATTCTTTTAGGTTCTGAATAATCTTTAAAAAACGATGATGCTTTTCTTTTTGGCGTTTATAGTAAAAATAAAAACTAGAGAGAACTAAAACTAAAACTACCAAAATACTTAAAAGAGAAACTTTAATATAATTCTTAGAGGCAATAATTGAATTCGATTCATCTCTAATGCTATCCAAATCGTAATTATGAAGAAAATTTACAGATTTATTTTTTATACCATCTATTGATTGAATCAAGGTTAAACTCTTTTGCGCATACAGATAAGCACTCTTAGTGTCTTTTTTTTCACTGTAAGATTGTGCCAGAATAGTGTATGCCATTAATAGATTCTCTTTAGAAACCTTAGTTGATTCATAGCTTATTATATATTTTTTACTATAAAAAAGTGCCGAATCAATTTGCTTTAAATGATGAAAACAATCAGCCATTCCTAAATCAAACAATTGTACTGTTCTTATATTTTCATCTATAATAGGGTACTTATTTCTCATTCGATAAAGTGACAATGCTTTGTTGTAATTTCCTTCCAAAGCTGCGCTTTTTGCCTCACGCATATACAACAATGCTTTTGTGTACTCGGGTTGAAAATTTTCTTGTATCAGCATTGTTGCAGCTTCTCTAAAGTAATAATTAGCCGAATCCAGTAATGCTGTATTTCTCGATTGTACATAAAACTTTTGATAGGCTTCGCCAATGATATTGTGTTTATCGGCAAATAACTTTTTATTCATTACCTTTTTTTCGCCTTCTCCTAATTTTAGATGTGGTGTGGTTTTTAATTCTTTCTTCAACATTGCAATACCGTCAACATAGTTACCCATAGCCACTTTAATCAAACCGTATTGTTCATTAAATTGATTATTTGCACTCTTTTTGTATGTATCAAGATAAAACAATGCCGTATCATATTCTCCTAAATTCTTGTGGATGTAAAATAGTTTGTTGACACACATTCCCATCAAATCTTGATAAACTTTGCTTGATTTGGCATGCTTGCTTTTTTCAATGTTCTCAATAAGTGCTACAAGGAGTTGTTTTGAATGAGTAAACTCTGATTTATTATAAAAGTAATTGGCCACATAATACTTGCCAAAAAAGCCAAATAACTCGTTTTTAGAATTACTAATTTCTAAAGCATCTGCATAGGCTTTATCAGGATTTGAAATAAGTTCTTCTTGAATAGTTCGGGTTCTTTTTACCTCAAAATCATTTAATTCCTGAGAAAACACAGAAGAAAAACATGTAAACGGTATTAAAAAATATATAAATTTAATCATTATGTAAATTGAAGCGGAAAACTCGACTAAAAACTATTATGTACAAAAAAATAAGCTATTTTACTTGATACAAACAAAAAACGATAGTCATCAAGCCTAAGCTAACAACAAAAAGCAAAAAATTAAAAAAACAAATGTATTAAAGAATTACAGAATATTTTCTCATCTATAAAGCAATTTATAATAATCAAAACTAATTTTTAAATTATCCAATAAATTCTAAGCATTCATGTATTAAAATCCAATTAACATCTTGCATTTTTTTTTAAAAATTGCTAGACTTGCAAGTAACTGCGCTAAATTCATCGAACTACAACTAAAATGCAACTGCATAACCAAAACAATCAAACGTACGATTAACATAGTTAAACGCACACCTAAAACAATCAACCGCACAACAACTACAATTTAACTTCCAAATTCCACCATTATTTTTATGAAATGTTTGTTTGTCAAATCACTTTCTATAAAGTACCTTTGCAAAAGTTTTTTAAAACAAATGAATTCAACGTTGAACGTCACTTCAAAACCTTTTACACTCAAGTCAGTTGCTACGGATTTCAAAGAAATCACCAAAGCAGGTTTGGCAGTTAGTGTCGTTTTCTCTTCCATTGCAGGATATTTATTGGGTGTTACCAGCTTCAGCAACCTTAATTGGTTAACCTTATTAATGCTAGCAGTTGGTGGTTATTGTATGGTTGGAGCCTCCAATGCCTACAACCAAGTCATCGAAAAAGACCTCGACGCTTTGATGGACAGAACCAAAAATCGTCCAGTTGCCTCAGGAAGAATGTCACCAAATAGAGCGTTATTTGTTGCCAGCATTCTGACAATTATTGGTTTAGTATTGTTATACTTAATCAATCCAAAATCCGCCATGTTTGGCGCGATTTCCATATTTTTATATACAAGTATTTATACACCTTTAAAAACCTACACACCGCTATCCGTTTTTGTAGGTGCATTTCCAGGTGCTATTCCATTCATGTTAGGTTGGGTTGCCGCCACCAATGATTTTGGTATCGAAGCAGGAACATTGTTCCTAATTCAGTTTTTTTGGCAATTCCCACATTTTTGGGCAATCGGTTGGTTTCTTTACGAAGACTACGAGAAAGCAGGATTTTTTATGTTGCCTACCGGGAAAAAAGACACCTCTACAGCTTTGCAAACCGTGTTGTATTCTGTTTGGTTGCTAATAGCATCGCTTTTGCCAGCATTAGGCTATACAGGAAGATTATTTCTCACACCAATAGCAGCAGTTTTTGTAGCTTTCATAGGTTTGTGGATGATATATTACGCAGCACGACTATATAAACTACGAACATCTAAAGCCGCAAAACAATTGATGTTAGTAAGCGTTTCCTATATTACCTTGTTGCAATTGATTTATATTTTTGATAAATTTTTAAGATAGAAGATATGACAATGACTGCCGAAGAACATAAAGCACGATCAGCACGTTCCTACAAACTGTTGCTGTTGTTTGCTATGCTAAGCATGACCATGATGTTCGCTGGTTTGACCAGTGCTTTTGTAGTAAGTAAATCACGTGGCGATTGGTTGCAAAATTTCGAAATGCCTAAAGCGTTTTTTGTGAGCGTAGTCGTGATATTACTATGCAGTGTTACGTTTCATTTAGCAAAATTGTCTATCAAAAAAGACAACCGAAAAGCCACTACAAATTATCTATTAGCAACTTTAGTATTGGGTTTTCTGTTTGTGTTTTTCCAATTTCAAGGGTTTAGTGAAATAGTAAAACAAGGCTATTTTTTCACAGGACCTGAAAGTAATATTACAACAACTTTTCTCTATGTAGTAACTGTTGTTCACTTGGCGCATTTGTTTGGTGGAATTATTTCACTTTTAATCATAATTTATAATCATTTTAAACAAAAATACAATTCAAGTCAAACCCTTGGAATTGAACTAGGTGCGATGTATTGGCACTTTCTTGATTTCTTATGGGTTTATTTGTTTTTATTTTTATATTTCTTTAAATAAGAAAAAAAATCTAAATTTGGGAACTTTTTAACGAATCAACTTTTATGGGAGCGACAGTTACTACTGCAAATACAAATGAAAACACCTGGGGTGGCGGAAACCAACCAATGGGTGCAAGTTATGGCAAAATGATGATGTGGTTTTTTATCGTATCGGATGCTTTAACATTCTCTGGATTCCTAGCTGCGTATGGCTTTTCAAGATTTAAATTTATTGATAATTGGCCAATTGCCGACGAAGTGTTTACTCACTTTCCGTTTTTACATGGTGTAGATGCGCCAATGTACTATGTGGCATTGATGACTTTTATCTTGATTTTCTCTTCGGTAACAATGGTATTAGCCGTTGATGCTGGACATCAAATGAAACAAAAAAAGGTAGCTTTTTACATGCTTTTGACTATTGTTGGTGGTTTAATCTTCGTAGGGTCACAAGCTTGGGAATGGAAAAACTTCATCAAAGGAGAATTTGGAGCTGTTGAAACCAAAGGCGGAAGTGTTATTCAGTTTGTAAACAAAGAAGGTAAACGCATAAAATTAGAAGATTTTGCAGTCGTTTTACCAGAAGAAAGAGAAGAACTTACTAGAAGCAAAGGAAAATGGTTCATGAGCGAGGCTACATTGCCTTCGTATTCTGTTGCTGAAATACAAGCAGGTTTCAAAGCACATCCAGAAATATTGGTAAAAACAGAAAAAATTTACAGAGATACTAAAGAAGATCAGGCCAACAAAGATTTACAGCCTGGTTTGAATCATAATAAGAAAAGAGAAATTTTGACCAGAGAAGCTTCTCAGAAATTAGTTGATAATAGCCATATAGTTATAGAAGGCGCAAATCTTAAGCACAACGAGTATGGTAATAAGTTATTTGCCGATTTCTTTTTCTTTATCACTGGTTTTCACGGATTCCACGTGTTTTCTGGAGTAATCATCAATATTATTATTTTCTTTAATATTCTATTAGGAACCTATGAGAAAAGAAGAAGCTATGAAATGGTCGAAAAAGTTGGACTATATTGGCACTTTGTCGATTTGGTTTGGGTATTCGTATTTACATTCTTCTATTTAGTTTAATCATTTACAATAATACAAATTAATATGTCACACGATACTCACACACACGAACACAGTTCAAACATCAAAAGAATTTGGCAAGTTTTTGGAATTCTTTCTGTAGTTACAATAGTAGAGGTTTATCTAGGAATTATTAGACCTGATGCTTTAGTAATGAATGATTTTTTAGCAATGAATTTGCTTAATTGGGTTTTCATCATCTTAACACTTTACAAAGCCTATAAAATTACATGGGTATTCATGCACATGGAAGGAGAAACCGCAAGTTTACGTTGGGCTGTTGTATCAACCGTTATTTTCTTAGTATTGTACTTATTATTCATTCTATTAGTTGAGGCAGATTACATTCACGATGTCTTTAGAGATTCTACTATCAAATGGAATTTTTAACAAAATATTAATTCAATAAAAAGGGTACGCTTTGCGTACCTTTTTTTATTTTTGCACTACCAATTTTATATTGAAATGAAAAAGAAAACCGTTCTGATTGTACTTTTTATGCTTCCACTAGTTGTTTACCTCTTTTTTGCAACAGGCGTTAATAGTTTCATGAGGTTACCTATAGTTACTCCAAAAGTTGAAGACGTCAATTCCAATTGGGTAGCTCTCAATGGCGAAAAAGTCACACTTAATAATAAAATCACCATACTAGGGTTTTCTGGCGAAAACATGTTAGATAATCGGGGAAATTATTTTTTATTAACCGATAAAATATACAGTAGAAATAAAGCCTTCAAAGATTTTCAAATTGTCTTCATCGCTCCAGAAGGAACACAAGACCAAGTAAAGTCAGTTTTAGAACGGTTAAGCAAACTTACCAATGTTTCTGGGTATCATTTTGTTTTTGCACCAGTAGCCGAAATAGAAGCTTATTATAAACAACTGAAGCTGGTTGAAAAACTAGACAGTCATCATGGAACTAAATTCGTTTATATTATTGATAAAGAACGCAACCTAAGAGGAAGAAAAGGCAAAAGTGTTCAAGGAGAAGCCGAATATAAAGAAGGATATAACATCAATTCTTCGGCCGAATTGCACAATGAAATGACAGATGATGTAAAAATTATTTTAGCAGAATACCGTTTAGCATTAAAGAAAAATAATGCTAAGCGAAAAATATAAGTGTATAAATCATGAAAAATAAATCATACATAGGCGTTTCATTAGTCATTTTGGTATTTGGAATTATTTTTATCCCAAAAATTATAGAACGTATAAAAGACGGTTCCGTGATACAAGGAGACAGAATTGATGGCGTATCCAATCACAGAAGCAAAAGTGCAAATACCGGTTTGGTAAAAATTGGTCCAGAACCTGCTTTTTCACTAACCAATCAAGATAATAAAACAATTACCAAAAAAGATTATGCAGGAAAAGTACATGTTGTAGAGTTTTTCTTTTCCACTTGTCCATCTATTTGTCCAAAGATGAATCAAAATATGTTGGTTATCGAAAAAGAATTCTTGGGTAATCCAAACTTCGGAATAATCTCTATTACCATCAATCCAGATACTGATACACCACAAATTTTAAAAAAACATGCAGAAGCATTAGGAGTTGCCTCCTCAAACTGGAATTTCCTAACCGGTAAGCAAGATTATATCTATGATTTGGCGAACAAAGGGTTCAATCTCTATGCTGGTCAAAATAGTAATGTGAGTGGTGGCTTTGAACATTCAGGCTATTTTGCTTTGGTGGATAAAGAAGGCAACATCAGAAGCCGAAAAGACAAGAATGGCAATCCAATTATTTATTACAACGGATTGGAAAAAGAAGATGTAAAAGCGATTATAAAAGACATAAAAAAATTGTTAAATGAGTAAGAAAGAAATCAACTCCATTGATACAAAATTCAACAACCTAATTATGGTTGTTTCGATATTAATTCCGCTAATAGTTGCAGTATTGTTTAGTGTCAAACTAAAAGATTTTGGGATAGATGTTGAACCGTTAACTTTTTTACCACCCATTTATGCTACTATTAATGGAATAACGGCTTTACTATTAATTGCAGCTGTAATTTCTATCAAAAAGTGCAAACGAAAACTTCACGAAAATTTAATGACCACAGCCATAATGTGTTCTGTTGTTTTTCTAATCATGTATGTAGCCTATCATCTAACAGCCGATTCTACCAAGTTTGGTGATGTTAATCACGATGGAATTGTGGATGAAGTAGAGCTTGCAAAAGTTGGTGTTTGGCGCATAGTTTACTTTCTAATTCTAATCAGCCACATCATTTTATCCATTGTCATTATTCCGCTAGTGTTGTTCACCTTTGCACGAGCATTAGCCGAACGTTTTGATAAACATAAAAAATTAGCCAAAATCACATTTCCAATTTGGTTATACGTAGCCATTACAGGCGTTGTAGTATTCATAATGATTTCGCCCTATTATGCAAAATAAAGAACAAAGAACAAAGCAAAAAGAATACAGATTGCTATCCATAAAGAGTGGCTTCTTTCTTCTGTGTTCTATGTTTTATACTCTAAACACAACCGCCCAATGTGCCATGTGTCGCGCATCACTAGAAAGCAATGGCAACAATACCCAAGCCGAAGCTGTAAACGACGGAATCGTTTACCTAATGGCAATTCCTTATATATTAGTGGGTGTCATCGGAATATTTATTTATAAAATGTATTTTAAGAAAAAGTAATTTCTTTAACACTTTTTTTAAAAAGCCTTTAGAAACTTATTTGTAGCCTTTAGCAGTTCATTTGTAGCTTTTAGCAATTAGTTTATAGCTTTTAGCAATTCATTTCAAGGTTTTAGCAGCAACTATTTATTCCATCCCATCTATTTTCACATTCATTTTTCCAGTAGTTTTCAAAAAAGCAATGATGGCTTTATTGGTAAGTTCTACTCTATCAAATTCAAAATCATTCATCGTGCCGTTAACAAAAACACCTTTCATTGGTGAAAAATTATTCAAATAGGGCAACATGCTTTTCTTGCCTTCATCAAGATTAGGCTTAATAGAATAACGGCAACTCTCTTGTATTTTTCTCAAAATAACTCCCTGCAACAACCAATTAGCCGTTCGAGTTAGCATGCCTTTTGTTTGCAAAACATAATCCATTTGGTCAAAATAAATCTCATGAGTTTCAGCATTATATTTAGGAATTCCCGCCAAATATATCGTGCCGTTCAAACTGCCACTCATCAATAATTGAATAATAATCTTCCCGTCTTTTTGCCAAAGATTTACTTCATTCACCACAATTTTTCTACTGCCAGATGCAAACTCTTGTCCTCTAAAATTCTTAGTAATAATTCTTGAAGCGCTCTCATAAGTAGAAATAGCAGCAACATTGGCAGTAATCTTGTCGGGAACTTTCGTTACAGGTTTAAAGGCAACCGCAGTTCGGTCAAAAATATTCTTTGGTTCTTGCCCAACCATTGTTAGCATGTTGCATTTCAAACCCAAATCCATAGCAATTTTAGATTTATCCAAAACAGCATCCGTCACATAAACTTCAATAGGTTCCAGTCGAAACCATGTTTGATACACATCACTCGTGATAAATGGTTTGCTCATATTTTCTAAAACATCCAAAACAACAGGTTTAAAATCGGGCAAATCATTAATAGCATCATCAATCATTTTAGAAATTTTAGATTTCGACATCGATAACATAGGGTTAATAATATAGGTAATCGGAACATTTCTTCCTGCGACCACTATCGATGGGCTTTCACTCCACACATAGTCATCAATTTTAGAACTCGTCGTCAACTTAAAATTGGTCATTCTAGCATTACTCAAAAGCGTAATCGTACCATTCAAATTCACTTCTCTCGTATCATTCAAGCCCATAAAATTAGTGCCATATTTGAATTTTACCCAAATTTTCAGTGGCAAAATAGATTCAATTTTTCCGCTTTTTTCAGTCAATTTAATGTCAGCTGTTTTCCAAATCTTCATGTCAGCATCTTCATAAATCAAACCTGTCATTTTTTTGTTCACCTGCTTTTCAATCTCTTTCAAAGAAATTTCCAAAGGCATGCTCACAAAAGAAGTATTCGACTTGTAAACCATCGGCGAATCATCAGATGGCAAAGGCTTTAAAGCTTCAATTTTGTTTGTGGTGCCACAACTTGACATCAAAAAAGAAACAACAATAAATAAAGAAGTTATACGATGAAATGACATATTGTATTGATTTTTTTGGCAAAAATAGACGTAAAACAGAAATAAAGTGTAACAATTTCAAAAAACTAAAGTCTAAATGGGTAAGTCATTACTATTTCAAGTAATTCAAAAGTTTTATCTTTGTTGCGCAAAGAATGGTAGTATTATTATTAACTATGAAAATCATCATCAAAATCACATTTTTCTTTTTATTGTTCGCTACTATTTCGATACATGCGCAACAAAAGAAATGGACCTTAGAAGAATGTATTGCCTACGCTTTAGAAAACAATATTTCTATTCAACAATCGGAATTAGATTTGAAGATTTCAGATATTGAAAAGTTGGAAGCTATTGGAAATTTTCTTCCAAATATATCAGGAACGGCAAATTATGGTATCAATACAGGTGCAAATATTAACCCTACAACCAATCAGTTCGAAAATCAATCGTTCCGTTCGGCTTCAGCAAATATTAATACTGGAATTGCTATTTTTAATGGATTGGCCAACTGGAAAACACTTCAAAGAACCAAGCTTAATAAAATAGCAAATACCTATCGTTTAGACAAAATGAAAGACGATATCATGCTTAGTATTGCCAATGCCTATTTGCAAATTTTATTCAATAAAGAACAAATAAAAGTATTATCAAATCAAAATAAAATCACCAAAGAAAACATCACAAGAACAAAACAATTGATTGATGCTGGAACACTTCCTGCAGGTGATATTTACGAATTACAAGCTACCGATGCTTCACAAGAACAACAAATTGTAAATGCTGAAAATACTTTATTAATTTCAAAATTAGGTTTGGCGCAAACGCTTTTACTAAAAGATTATGCCAATTTTGATATTGCAGTAGAGGATATGGACGTTCCTGTAACCGAAATACTTTTTCAAACACCCGAAGCTATTGCTCAAAAAGCCAGAGAAGTAGTTAATGATATCAAAATTGCTTCTTCAAATTATGAAGTTGCACAAAAAGATGTTTCAATAGCAAAATCAGGTTATATGCCAACCCTTTCAGGCTTTTTGGGATACAATACACGCTGGTCAGAAACTATTCCAATTGGTTTTGTTGACCAGTTATCTCTTTTTGATGGAACTAATGTTGGTATTCAACTCAATGTTCCCATATTAAATGGTTTTTCAACTCGGGGAAGAGTACAACGAAGTAAAGTCAACGAACAACGTTCAAAATTACTACTAGACCAAGCCGAATTAGATTTAGAACGAACCGTTTTTCAAGCATACAATGATGTGTTGAATGCACAAAAAAGTTATGAAGCCGCAGTGAAAACTTCAGAAGCCAGAAAGTTAGCACAAAATTTCTCTAAAGAACGTTTCGATGTTGGACTTTTAAATTCGTTTGATTACAGTCAAGCGTTAATCACTTATGAAAATGCACAATCGGAAGTAATACGAACAAAATACGATTATATTTTTAAAATTAAATTATTAGAATTTTATTTCGGAATCCCAATCATTAAACAATAAATCATGTCAAAGAAAAAAATATACTGGATACTTGCAATTGTAATAGTTGTCATCATTGCTTTAGTAGTAATGAAGAAAAAAGGAATGCTTGGTTCCAATACTGAATTAATAGAGGTAGAATCGGCAGCAGTAAATGAAATTACTATAGTTGAAACCGTTTCAGCAACCGGGAAAATTCAACCCGAAACCGAAGTAAAAATATCATCTGAAGTTTCAGGAGAAATCATTGCTTTGCCAATAAAAGAAGGTCAAGTAGTCAAAAAAGGTGATTTGTTAGTAAAAATCAATCCCGATTTATATACTTCGGGTTATAATAGAACGATTTCAAATCTATCAGGAACAAAGGCAAGTTTAAGTCAAGCCGACGCTTCATTCAAAGAAGCCAAAGCAAGTTATGACAGAAGCCAAACGTTATTCAACAAAGGAATAATTTCAAGATCAGATTGGGATAAAGCAGTTGCAGCATTTGAAGTTGCAAAAGCTACCAAAGAATCGGCTTATTACAATGTTCAAAGCGCCAATGCAACGGTTAAAGAAGCCAAAGACAACTTGGGTAGAACTACGATTTATTCGCCAGCAGATGGAACCATTTCTTCTCTAGGAGTTGAGCTTGGAGAACGAGTTCTTGGAACACAACAAATGACAGGAACTGAACTTTTGCGAGTAGCCGATTTAAACAATATGGAAGTTGAAGTTGATGTAAATGAAAATGATATTGTAAAAGTTTCTATTGGAGACAGCACCAAAATACAAGTAGATGCTTATTTGAAGAAAGACTTTAAAGGAATCGTTACTAGTATTTCAAACTCGGCGAGTAATGCAACAACGGCAGACCAAGTAACCAATTTTAAAGTAAAAATTAGAATTCTAAAAGAATCCTATCAAGACCTAGTTGAAGGAAAACCAGCGACATATTCTCCATTTAGACCAGGAATGACAGCAACGGTTGATATTATCACCAAAAGAAAAGAAAAAGTATTGGGTGTGCCTATTAGTTCAGTAGTTGTAAAATCAGATACTTCGGCTACTAAGAAATATGAAGTAAAAGACGTTGGTGATGATAAAATAAAATCAAAAAACGATCAAAAATTTGAATGTGTTTTTGTAAAAGTAGGAGATAAGGCAAAAATAAAAGTAATCAAAACAGGTATTCAAGACGATACTAACATTGAAGTGATTTCGGGCTTACAAAAAGGAGATGTAGTCATCACCGGACCTTATACCACGGTTACCAAAGACTTAAATTCTGGCGATAAAGTAAAGTCAAAAACAGAATCAGCCACAAAAGCAAAAAAATAATGTCTTTGATACTTAATATTGAAACAGCCTCCAAAAACTGTTCGGTTTCTTTAGCAAAAGAAGGAAAAACAATTTTATGCAAAGAAATGTCTGAGGAAGGCTATTCACATGCAGAGAAATTGCATGTTTTTATTGAAGAGATTTTAAAAGAAACCAATACAAATTTTCAAGAATTGAAAGCCGTTGCCATAAGTAAAGGTCCAGGTTCTTATACCGGATTGCGTATTGGAGTTTCGGCAGCAAAAGGAATTTGTTATGCTTTAAATATTCCATTAATTTCAGTGGATACTTTACAGGTTTTAGCCAAACAAGCCAAAATTGATGAAGGAATCATCATCCCGATGCTTGATGCTCGTAGAATGGAAGTGTATAGTGCTGTTTTTGATAAAAATTACAATAAAATAATGGATGTTCAAGCAGAAGTAGTAACTGCTGAAAGTTATATGGAAATTGAAGAAGATGCCTATTTTGTTGGTGATTGTCAAGAGAAATGTAAAACCGTTTTAACCAAGCCTAATTTTCATTTTGTATCGAATATTATTTTCCCATCAGCAAATGAAATGAGTGCTTTGAGCCATCAAAAATTTGTAAACCAAGAATGGGAAGATGTGGCTTACTTTGAGCCGTTTTATCTAAAAGATTTTATGATTACGAAGAAACAATAACGTAATTATTTCTTTACCGATAACTCACGAACATAAGGCTGAATCACAATTCCAGCATTTTCAAAAGCTTCTTTACAATCTTCTAAAACATCCGATGACATTTGGAAAAAATCTTCTAATTTTGCCCAAGGACGAATTGCCAATTGAATGGATGAATCTGTTAAATTTTTGGTGATTACTGCGGGTGCTGGAGTTTGTAAAACTTGAGGATTGTTTTTCAAAACATTCATTACGATGTCTTTTGCAGTTTTAATATTGGTGTCATACGAAAGCGAAAATGTTAAATCTGCACGGCGATTGCCTTCCATTGAATAATTGATGATCGTATCGTTAGATAAAATTCCATTTGGGATAAAAATAGTTTGGTTGTTGGCATTTACCAATTTGGTCACAAATATTTGAATTTCACAAACCGTCCCAATTACGCCTTGTGCTTCAATAGTATGTCCAACTCGAAAGGGTTTAAATAAAATAATCAAAATACCGCCAGCAAAATTAGATAGCGAACCTTGTAACGACAATCCAACAGCCAAACCAGCTGCTCCAAGAATTGCTACAAACGATGAGGTTTCTACGCCAAGTTTTGAAATAAAGGTTACAAACAATAAAATACGCATCGTCCAAAGCAAAATATCCGCTAAAAATTTTGATAATGTTGGGTCTAAATCACGTTTTACCATAATTTTTCTAACCATTCTGTTGATTAATCGAATGGCATAAAGACCAATAAATAAAATCAATATAGCCGAAATTAATTTTGGAGAATAATCGATTAAAACCGTGAAAAATTTATTAATGTAATTCTCGAAAGCTGTAATTGTGTTGTTCTTGTTCATGATTTTTAATTATAAAAAATCCCGACAAATCGGGATAGTTTAGTAGTACAAAGATACAAATCTTAAATTTAATCGGCATTTTCATCCGAAGGTTTAACTATATCTTCAGCTTTTGTTCTAATTTCTTCGGCATCTTCTGAGGCATCATTCATAAAAGAATTTACTTTTTCTTTAACCGTTTCTACTGAATTTTCTACAAAATTCTCGGCTTTGTCTGCAAGTTCACTAGTTTTTTCTTTAACAGAATCATATGCTTTTTCTACAGTTTCTTTGGCTTGTGGCATATATTCTTCCACTTTTTCTTTGGCAGTTTCAGCAAAATCTTCTACTTTCTCCATAATTGGTGCAGCAGTTTCTTTTACTTTTTCAAAAGTTCCTTCAGCAAAATCTTCTGCTTTAACTGCCATTTCGCTTACTTTTTCTTTGGATGAGCCAAACAAGTTTTTAAAAAATCCTCCAATTCCCATGATGTAGTTTTTTATTGGTTAGTAAAGACAAGTTTACGAAAAATAATCAGTTAATTTTCAATTGTAATATTATTTCCTCAATAGTGTTTGTTAGTTTTTTTAAAACGATTTTATTTGATATAAAAAAAACGCCCAAAAATGGACGTTTGTAATTTGATTTTTTGAAGTTTATTCTAATTCAAATGTAACTTTTAAATTCATTCTATATTCGCCAACTTTGCCGTCTTTCACTGTCGCACTTTGCTCTTGAACATATACAGAACGAATGTTTTTTAAACTTTTTGAAGCTTGAGCTACTGCTTTTTGTGTGGCGTCTTCCCAGCTTACTGTTGAACTTGATAATACTTCGATAACTTTTAATACTGCCATTTTATCTTAAATTTAAAGTGAACTCTAAATGTACAAAAAAATGCGGATTTATTAAAATTTATTATCCATTAATTGCTTCAACAACAATGTCTTCATTGTGTAACATGCTTTTTAACATGTTTTCAATTCCATTTTTTAAAGTAAATGTTGATGACGGACAACCATTGCACGAACCTTGGAGTACTACTTTCACTTTCTTAGTAGTTTCATCATAAGAATCAAATAAAATATTTCCACCATCAGCAGCTACTGCGGGTTTCACATATTCTTCTAGTATGTTGATGATTTCTTGTGAAGTGACATCAAGATTGTCAAAATTTTTGATTTCTTGTTTGTCTTGTTTTGAAGACTTTTCAATTAAACTTTCGTCAAGAACAGTTCCACCATTTTCAATAAATTGTTTGATAAAAGTTCTTAATTCTAAAGTGATTTCTTCCCAAGTATAACTTTCGTATTTAGTAACAGAAATATAATTTTCGGTGATGAATAATTCTTTCACATAAGGCAGTTTGAATAATTCTTGCGCTAGTGGAGATGCTTTGGCATCATCAATATTCTTAAATTCAACAGTTGATTTGGTGATTCCTTTATTAATCACAAATTTTAGCGCTGCTGGATTTGGAGTCGTTTCACCATATACTGTAATAGGTTGCTTTTTAGTTTTGCTTTCGTCTTCAAGAATAATTTTCCCACCAGTAGAAATGAAATTTTCTATTTGTTGGGCAACATCTTCTTGAACATCTTTCCATTCAACGATGCTAAAACGTTCAATGGCTATGAAATTCCCTGAAATATAAACCGTTTTAACAAAAGGAAGATAAAATAGTTGTTGTGCCAAAGGTGAATTTTTGGTTTCATCAATGTTTTTGAATTCAAAGTTTTCGTTTTTAGTGATAAAATCTGGGAATTCAAATTTAAGTATAGTTGGGTTTTGGGTTTCTTTTATTGTGATTTTCATTAGTCTAGTGTATTTTTCTGCAAATTTAACAAAGTTATTTTCAATGATTGGTTATATTTGGAGATTTTAATAAACATTAACAATTTGATTTAAGTTTAAAATTGTTGCTTTTTTAAATACATATGAAACAAAAATTACTATACCTACTTTTCTTTTTTGGATTATTCCAAGCGTTAGCTCAGCCTATAACTGTTAATACCACAACTTATACTGTGCCGCAATTGGTGCAAGATGTTTTGTTTGGTAATGGCGCAGCTGGTTCATCTTGTGTTGGTACTTTAAACAATATAACTTGGAGTACTGGAACAAATTTTAGCGGAGGAAATCCAAATGGGATTGGTTATTTTCAAAACACAAACCCTACTTTTCCACTTACGAATGGGGTTATTCTAAGTACAGGTAATGTTGCTGCAGCACCAGGTCCAAATACCAATACTCAAAGTAATGGTACAAATGCATGGACAGGTGATGCACAATTGTTTAATTATATTACAGCATTAGGCATTGATCCAAACTTAACGAGTTATAATAATGCTACTGTTTTAGAATTTGATTTTACGCCCTATACAAATCAAATGAGTTTTGACTTTTTATTTGCTTCAGAAGAATATGGAACTTTTCAATGTTCTTATTCTGATGCATTTGCTTTTTTTTTAACGAATGTTACTGCTGGAACACCAGCAACAAATTTAGCTTTAATTCCTAGTACTACTACGCCAGTATCGGTTGTAACTATTAGAGACGATGCAAACAATAATGGATGTACTTCTGAAAACCCTGAGTTTTTTGGAAATTATAATGGTGGTGGAAATGCTGCTACAGCAGCAACAAATTTTAATGGAGAAACTATTGTAATGACTGCTAGTTCAGCAGTTATTCCTGGAAATACATATCACATAAAATTGGTTATTGCCGATAGAAATGATACTCAATATGACTCGGCTGTTTTTTTAGGAGGTGGAAGTTTTAATATTGGAAGTCCAGATTTGGCAGGAACTGGTATTTATGATGGGATTGATAATTTGACAATAGCGGATGGAACTGCCTTGTGTGGTAATACATCTATTAATATTGAAGCTGGTTCCGTTACAATTCCTGGAGGTACTTATGAATGGTTTTTTAACACCAATCCAATTCCAGGCGCAACTTCAAATTCATATACGGTATCGGAAGCAGGTGATTATGGTTTGATAATTACATATCCTGGCGGTTGTCAGCAAACGGACACAATGACCGTAGAGTACTATCCTCCATTGAGTATTGGGACACCTAGTGATATGGTTCAATGTGCAGCACCATTTGATTTAACAACACAACAAAGTTTAATTTTAAACGGTGTTTCCTCAACAATTTATTACTATCACTCTGAAGCTGATGCTTTAATTTACAATAATCCAATTACTAATTTAACAAATTATAACGGAACTAATGGTGAAGAGATTTTTGTAGCAGTTGAAGATGAAAATTATGGATGTTTGACAATTACATCTTTTAACTTAATTCTTGATTCAAGTTTATGTTTACCACCAACTCCATCTACTCCACCAAATTTAACTGTTTGTGAGACTTCAACCGGTCTTGGTCAATTTGATTTTACTTCTCAAATTCCAATTGTTTTGGGTTCCTACAACAGTTCTCAATATGTGGTTACTTTTTATGAATCATTAATCAATGCTAATGGAAATATAGCTCCTATCAACCCAATTGATTCCTATCTTGGCTTTGGTGGACAAATTATTTATGTTAGACTTGAGGCTTTAAGCAATGGGTTTTATGGCACTACAAGTTTTCAGTTAAATGTCATTCCCCTTCCCACCGCTACCATCACAGGAGATGCCATAGTTTGTCAAGGTTCACCATCACGTACAATAACCTT
>JAIUNZ010000004.1 GCA_020161455.1 Bacteroidota bacterium | reverse complement strand
AAGGTTATTGTACGTGATGGTGAACCTTGACAAACTATGGCATCTCCTGTGATGGTAGCGGTGGGAAGGGGAATGACTGTAATCACTGCGGAACCTCCAATTAATTTAGAACAATTAGTAGTTGGATTAGTTACATTTACTAAAGTATAAGTAACTGTTGTTGGAACATTCGTAGCTGTTAAAGCCGATGTAACTAAAGTTGCATTTCCAGTAGCATCTAATATTATTTGTGCTGGAGTGCTACCAACTGTATAATCTACAACAGCGTCAGGTGTACCTGTAAACGTTATTGTTGCAGTATTACCAGAACAAATGGACACAGTTCCCGAAATTGAGACAGAAGGTAGTGGATTCACGGTTACAGTTGCTGTACCCGATTGATTTTGAGAACAAACCGGTGTAGTGCTATTTGAGACACTTACTAATTGATAGTTAAAAGTACCTGCAATAGCCGTAGAAACTGACAATCCAATAGAACTACCAGTTGTAGTAGTAATGGTTTGCGTTGCACCTGCTGGATCTAAATAAGTAAAGGTGTATGGTGATGTCGAATTTGCTCCTGTAAACGTTATGGAAGGTTGAGCATCATTTACACAAACTGTAGTAGTTCCTGAAATTGTAGCTGTTGGTAAATCGTAAACCGTTATAGTAATTGAATCGGTGAAAATACTAGAACAACCTGTTGCTGGAATAGTAACATCTATTAATGAATAACTAGTAGTAGCAGATAATGCAGGTGTTGTAAACGTAGCAGTTCCAGCCGCATTTAGAGTTACCGACCCACCTGAGAAATTAATCACAGCATTTGGTGTCCCCGTAAAATTAATAGTAGCGGTTTGACCTGAACATATAGAAACCGCTCCAGAAATGGTAGCTGTTGGTTTTGGGTTGACATGTAAAGTAAAAAATCCAGTATCAACACCATTTGTAGCGTTGTCTAGATAACGAATGAAAATTTGTTGTCCATCTGTTCCATTAACGGAATTAATTGGAGAAATTATACCCGTGTTATTGGTGGCTCCAAGTAATGAAGTATGAAATGAAACTGTATAATCAGTTGGACTATTTCCTCCTAATATAATAGGTATTTGTGGTGTAAAATCAAAAGTTGCCACTCCTGAACCAATAGTGTTTTCACACAAAGTCAAGTCTGGCGGAATCGTTAATGTTGGTGTACAATTGGTTAAACTAATAACAAATGGTTTTACAACAATACAACCAAAAGCATTTAAAAATATGGCAGCATAAATCGTTTGAGAAGCTCCAACAATTGGATATGCTGTTGGGTTCATTATTGGGTTACCTAAAACATTGGCTTCTGCTTGCGTTAAATGATAGCTAATATCATAATCGTTTGGATCCAAACTTCCCAATATATTTATATTATTTTGTGTTAAATCAAATAAATTATTAGGTACACATTGCGGAATATTAATTGGCGCACTTGTTAGGTCAGGGTTTACTGTCAATGTCACATTGGATGTAGCTGTTTGTATGGCGTTACAAATAGTATATTCAGCATTCAAGGTATAAGTCGTAGTAGCTGTTGGACAAACAGTAATTGACGGTCCTGTTCCAATTTGTGTAGGGCCTTCAAACCATTTTATCAATACTGGTACATTTGGACCTGTTGGTGTAAAACGCCAAGCTTCCATATTTGCTGACCAAGCTCCAGTATCTCTATTTGGCGCTGCTAATGACTGAGCTCCTGATGAACCTATAATACCAATCACACCTGAACCAGCCCAAGGTGTTCCTGCAACTCTTCTTTCAACAAAAACTTCAATAATATTAGAAACTTCATATAATACAATTTGTGAAGTTTGCAAACCAGGATTACTACCAGTAGAGTTCCATTGTCCTAAATGATAAAAATTCACAATAAGCTTTCTACAAGGATAAGTTCCTTCGAGAACCCAATTTACCTGAAAGTCAGGAGCTGATGGTGGTACTGACATATCTGTGTCTTGAAATACCCCAAATATAGATTGTTGTTGGTTTATAATGTTAGCAATCGAAACACTCGTATCAGGCCAATCACAAAAACCTCCAGCTGTAACAGACCTAAAAGTTAACAGACCATTTGTCCCTGCATTACAAGAAGTATAATTTTGTCCATAAAAACAAAAACTAAATGGAAGATTAATCAAAGGAGACCAGAAATCATCTCCGCTTGTAATTGGCACTATATTATAACCTGGACCGGTAAATGGATAAGGACAATATGGTATTTGAGAAGCTGCATAACTCGTTGTTGAAGGCACATCAGAAATATTTGCTTCAATTGTTCTACATTCTCCAGGTGAACATAATGTTAAGTCTAAGGGTTGTGTTCCTGGTGCAGGAACAGTACCTACTGTAGCACAACCATTAGGTACTACAGTTATCGTAAAAGACATACCCGTATAAAATCGTTCACATTGTGTAAAAAAGTTTTTTACTTTAACAACAGTATATACTTGAGTTGACTGCAAAATTGGAGTTACAAATGTTCCAGTTCCTGCTGGTCCAATGTTTCCAACAAAAGTAGCACCGTCTTGATTTGTAAGTGTAACAGTTGAAAATGCTGTACCGACTAAATTTACTGTTGCCACATTTCCTGGACAAATAGTTTGATCTATTGGTGGATTAACAGTTGCTTGATTAACGGTAAGTGTAATCTGAGCATTTAAAAGACACTGTGCAGGAACAGTTGGTGTAAAAGTATAGGTTGTGGTTATAGTGTTATCTATTGCTGGTGACCAAGTTCCTATAATTCCATTCGTTGAAGTTGTTGGTAATGCCGCAAAAGTATCACCTATACAGATTGGAGCTACAGGATCAAAAGTTGGTATAGTGCTTGGCAGAACCGTAACAGTTACTGATTTTGACATTTGAGCACAAGATCCAACAGTGGAAGTTACTGTATAAACTGTAGTAACAGTGGGAGAAACTGTTATCGAACTTGCGTTTGGTGTGGTTAGAGTTGCATCTGCTGGATTTGCTGTCCAAGTGTAAGTACTAGAGCTTCCTCCTACATTAAGTGTTATTGGTACAGTTGCACATATCGTTTCATCTAAACTCACAGTCAATTGTGGTCCTACAACAACATTTGTTAAAGTAGCAGTTGAAGCTGTTGGTAAAGCACTATCAGTAACAGTAACAGTATAAACACCTGGTGGTAAATTTGGAAAAATACCTGTTGCATTATTTTGATTCACAGGTCCAGAAATACTATAATTTATATAAGGCGGTACCCCTAACAAACCTAAAACAGTCATGGAACCGTTATTAGCAGTAGCACAAGTAGCATTAGTAACATTAGCCGTTACCATTAAATCACTGGTCAGCATCATTTCGTCAATAGCAAAATCATTACCAACAGTACTTCCTTTGGTATTCCACATTTCTATTTGCACTGTTGTTGCTGTAGCTACAAAAGTATAAGCAACTTGTTTCCAACCTACGGCTGGCAATGGTGCAAGCGAAGCTCCAGTGACCAAGGTTTGTAGATTTCCACCAGTAACCAAAACTGAAATATCAGCTTGTGTAGCTGCATTGGTTACTAATGAAGAAACAGAACGAATCCAATAACTAAAAACATAAGTTGTTCCAATTGTTAAACCTGTAACGCCACTTCCAGCATTACCTGCAGACCAAAATCGTGTGTTACCAGCAGTGGTACTTTTACCATCGATGATAAGCATTTTTCCATTTCCAGAAGTTTTATCACCAACAAAAAGAAAGTTTGCCGTGTTAATTGTTTTTGGAAAATTAGTTACTGCATAATTTCCTGGAACTGTTGTCCCAGAAAATGGTGCCGTAAGTTGATTGTAACCAGCTCCATTAGTTATATAACCAACATTGGCACCGTTCTCAAAATCGCCATTGGTTAATAAATTCTGTGAATTTAAGCTGTTTACAAAAAGAAAGCATAATAATAGTAGTAGTCCATTTTTCATAGCAAGAAAAGTTTAGAGGAGCGAAATTTACATAAATTTAAGAAAAAATTATCATAAAATTTTAATTTTTTAAAACTTTCGAGTAATGATTAATTCATTTAGTAATATTATTTATCTTTGCTACCTTAAAAAAAACTACACAAATATTGCTATTCAATGATACAAAACAGAGAATTTGAAGACGAAATTGGCGAAAATCATATTGCTACAAATGCTACAAATCCAGTAAGAAAAGATGCATTTGAAATTTCAGACGATCAAAAAATTGAACTTATAAAAAAAGATGTTGAAAACATTCTTCAAACGTTAGGAATGGATTTGACAGACGACAGTATGAAAGGTACACCTAACAGAGTGGCTAAAATGTTTGTGAAAGAAATTTTTGGGGGATTAAATCCGAATAAAAAACCAAGTTCTTCTACATTTGAAAATAATTACAAATATGGAGAAATGTTGGTTGAAAAGAACATTACACTCTACTCTACTTGTGAACATCATTTATTGCCAATCGTTGGTAAGGCTCATATTGCCTATATCTCTAGCGGTCAAGTTGTTGGTTTATCAAAAATGAATCGAATTGTAGATTATTTTGCCAAAAGACCTCAAGTTCAAGAACGCCTAACGATGCAAATTGTTCAGGAATTACAAAAAGTTTTGAATACGAAAGACGTAGCTTGTGTAATTGACGCTAAACATTTGTGTGTTAACTCTAGAGGAATTCGAGATATAGAAAGCAGTACTGTTACTTCGGAATTTGGTGGAAAATTTAAAGAAGAAAGTACCAAACGTGAATTTTTAGATTACATTAAATTAGATACTAGTTTTTAATCATACTTGATAGATCAAAAAAACTAGGGAGACAATTTTTTTAATACTTTGTCACCCTGAGCACAGTCGAAGGGCATTAAATCATATTTTAGAATGTGTTACTTCATGTAAAAAGTAGCTCAAAAAAAGAAAAAAATGAATGCATTATATAAAAGTCAAGCTGTAAAACTATACAATTCACTTTCGGGTGAGAAAGAAAACTTTGTTCCAATTGACGAAGGAAACATCGGCATGTATGTTTGTGGACCAACAGTTTACAGCAATGTTCACCTAGGAAACGTTAGAACATTCATGTCGTTTGATATGATTTTTAGATATTTCAACCATTTAGGATATAACGTTCGCTATGTTAGAAATATCACCGATGCTGGGCATCTAACCGATGATGGAAATGTTGATAACGACCGTTTTGTAAAACAAACGCGACTAGAGAAATTAGAACCCATGGAAGTGGTTCAAAAATATACAGTTTATTTTCATCGAGTTTTAGATTTATTCAATTTCTTACCGCCAAGTATTGAGCCAACTGCTACGGGTCATATTTTGGAACAAATTGAGCTAACTGAAAAGTTAATTAAAGACGGCTTTGCTTATGAAAGTAATGGATCGGTTTATTTTGATGTTTTAGCCTACAACAAAAAAGGATTAAATTATGGTGAATTAAGCAATAGAAATATTGATGAATTACTTCAAAATACTCGTGATTTAGACGGACAAAATGAAAAACGAAACCCACAAGATTTTGCACTTTGGAAAAAAGCATCACCTGTACATATCATGCGTTGGAATTCACCTTGGAGTGAAGGTTTTCCTGGTTGGCATTTAGAATGTACTGCCATGAGCACCAAATATCTAGGAGAACATTTTGACATTCACGGTGGCGGAATGGATTTAAAGTTTCCGCATCACGAATGTGAAATTGCACAAGGAAAAGCCAGCACTGGAAAAGAACCAGTGAAGTATTGGATGCATACCAATATGCTTACTATGAACGGACAACGCATGAGTAAATCGACTGGAAATTATATTCTTCCCATGGAATTAATCAACGGTGAAAATACTTTTTTTGAAAAAGCTTTTAATCCAAATATTGTTCGTTTTTGTTTTCTGCAAGCGCATTACAGAAGTGTTTTAGATATTTCTAATGATGCCATGATAGCTAGCGAAAAAGGCTATATTCGTTTAATGGAAGCTGTTTCTAATTTAAACAATATTGCACCACAAAACACATCATCAATTGACATCGTTTCATGGAAAAAAAGCTGTTATGATGCTATGAATGATGATTTCAATACACCAATAGTAATCGCTCAACTATTTGAAAGCGTTCGTTTTGTGAATTTACTGTTAGATAAAAAAGAAACCATTTCCACAATTGATTTAGAAGATTTAAAAGCTACTTTGAATGTCTTCCTATTTGATATTTTAGGATTGAAAAACGAAACTATTTCTGCCAATAATTCTGAAAAATTATCGGGTGTTATAGAAATGTTGATTGGGATGCGAAATGAAGCTAGAGCCAATAAAAACTTTGCCTTATCCGACCAAATTAGAGACAATCTTATGGAATTGGGTATTCAATTAAAAGATGGAAAAGAAGGAACCAGTTTTAGTTTATAATGATAAAAAAGATTTTAATAGCACCTTTTCTATTACTAATCCGTTTTTATCAATTGGCGATTTCACCTTTTACCCCAGCAACATGCCGATTTGAGCCAACATGTTCGCATTATTATCTGGAAGCTCTAAAAATTCATGGTATTTTTTATGGTAATTATCTTGGAATAAAACGAATTTTGAGTTGTCATCCTTGGGGAAAATCAGGTTATGATCCAGTTCCTGAAAAAAAATCAGGAAGCAATTAATAATTATCCTTATTTTTGAAAAATAAATAGAAGAAAATGATTTGGAATCCAACAGAAGGAATAGATTTAGGTTTTTTTATAATTCGATATTATAGTTTAATGTTTGTAGTAGCCTTTGGTTTAGGCTGGTACATCATGAAACACATCTATCAACGAGAAGGAGAATCGTTAGAAAAATTAGATACTCTATTTATCTGGACGGTTGTAGCCACGCTACTTGGAGCACGATTAGGACATGTTTTCTTCTACGATTGGGAATATTTTAGAAATCATCTTTCAGAAATTCTTTTACCTTTTAAATTTGACAATGGGTTTGAGTTTACTGGATTTAGAGGATTGGCTAGTCATGGTGCTGCCATATCAATAATCATTGCTATCTATTTTTATAGCAAAAAAGTTATTAAAAGACCTATGCTTTGGATGCTAGACAGAGTTGTGATTCCTGTTGCATCTGGAGCTATTTTTGTGCGTTTAGGAAACTTTTTTAATTCTGAAATCATTGGAAAAATTACAGATGAAAAATTTGGAATAAAATTCATCCGAGACTTCTATTCTAGTGCTGATGCTGTTCGATTAACAAAAATAAATAATGTCAATGAAGCATACAATGCAATTGCTACAAAACCTGAATTTGCTCAACTATTGGCTGAAGTTCCTTATCGTTATCCCGCACAATTGTATGAAGCAATTTGTTATGTTTTTGTATTCCTAACCCTATTCTTTTTATATTGGAAAACAAATACTGCCGAAAAACACGGTTTACTTTTCGGTTATTTTTTAGTATTGCTTTGGTCTGTTAGGTTTATTGTTGAATATGTAAAAGAAAGCCAAGGAGGAATAGAACATTTATTTGGACTTTTTTCAACAGGACAATGGCTGAGTATTCCGTTTATTTTAGTTGGTATTTTCTATATTTTCATGGCAGAAAGACCCATAAAGATAGACTAATTATTCATCCTCATCCGTTGTATGTGATTTTGAATAATTTCGCCATTTTTCTATACATTCTGCCATATCTTGAGGTATATAAGTATTAAAAGACATGAATTCTTTAGTAGTAGGATGTTCAAAGCCAAGTGTTTTGGCATGAAGTGCTTGTCTTGGCAAAGTTTTAAAACAATTATCTATAAACTGCTTGTATTTTGTAAAAGTAGTCCCTTTTAAAATCAAATTGCCACCATAACGTTCATCATTAAACAAAGTATGACCAATGTATTTCATGTGAACTCTAATTTGGTGTGTTCTTCCTGTTTCCAATTTACAAGAAACTAAAGTTACATAACCAAAACGTTCTAAAACCTTATAATGGGTAACAGCATGTTTACCTATTTCTCCGTCAGGAAAAACTGCCATTTGCATTCTATCTTTCACGTGACGAGCAATGTTTCCTTCGATTGTTCCTTCGTCGTCTTTAACATTTCCCCAAACCAAAGCAACATATTCACGCTCCGATGATTTATCTTCAAATTGTTTCGCCAAATGGGTCATGGCGGCTTCGGTTTTAGCAACAACCAAAAGTCCAGAAGTATTTTTATCGATTCGATGCACTAACCCCGGTCTTTCACTAGAATTCATCGGAAGATTATCAAAATGAAACGCCAAAGCATTCACTAAAGTTCCTGTATAATTTCCATGTCCTGGATGAACGACCAATCCTGCTGGCTTGTTAATCACCAACAAAACATCATCTTCATATACAATATCAAGTGGAATATCTTCTGGGATAATGTGATTTTCAAACGGCGGATGCGAAAGCATTACACGCACTACATCAAAAGGTTTAACTCTATAATTTGATTTAACTGGAATATCGTTTACCCAAATATTACCGTCTGTAGCCGCTTGTTGAATTTTATTTCGGGTTGCATTTTCGATTAATTGCATCAAAAATTTATCTACACGTAGTAATGATTGTCCTTTGGGAGAAACAAATTTATGGTGTTCATATAACTCTTCATCAAAATCGGCATCTTGATTACTATTCATTTCACTATTTAACATCTGTTGTATCCACTTTTAAAGTATCTAATTCCGAATCGTCGAAAACTACATTTCCATCACCTAATACCAAATCGATTTTTGATGATTTCAATACTTTATCGCCAGCTTTAAGTTTTTTACCGTTGCTATACATTTCTAGTACCATATCTTTTCCTAAATAAGGCTTATAAGTAATTGATCCTTCTTGTAAACCAACTGCATTCAGTGTTGGTAAAGCTTGTCGATACGTTTTCTCAACTAAGTCGGGTACAACAACCATTGTAAATTTTTCGGCATTTATTTTTAAATATACTTTTCGTCCAGCTTTTACTTTTCGTCCAGGTTTTGGTTCTTGGTCAACTACTGTAAGTTTTGGAAAATCAGGATTGTAGTCAATTGTATCTAAAATAATATAATCTAAGTTTAAGGCTTCCAAACGTTCGCCAGCTTGTTCAGCACTCAGTTTTGCTAAATTTGGTACTGCAATTTCCTCTCCATGATTGGTAGCATAAGTAATCCAATGAAAAAATGCATAAGCAACCAAAGCTACAATTCCGAAAGCAATTAATACTTGTGTAAAAAAGACTTTACTAGTGATATAGTTTTTAAAACTCATAAAAAATTTAATTTACGCAAAGATATAAAAAACATAAAGCTTATTGGTTTGAAAAAAAATGATAATTTTGTTTAAGCAAATTTAATTATCAATTTTGAAGTTATTTGAGCAAAGTAAAAAATCTACTAAAGAAAATAAAATATATGAAAAACATTGCCATCATTATGGGCGGATATTCTAGCGAATTTGAAATTTCACTAAAAAGTGGAAATGTGGTTTATCAAAATCTTGACCCAACTAAATTTAAAGGCTATCGAATTCATGTTTTCAAAGAAAAATGGGTTTATGTTGATGATTTAGGTTTTGAATTTCCTATAGATAAAAATGATTTTTCGGTAATTGTTAAACAAACCAAAATTACTTTCGATGCTGTGTTTAACGCCATACACGGAACACCAGGCGAAGATGGTTTGATGCAAGCTTATTTTGAATTATTAAATCTTCCGCAAACGTCTTGTGGCTATTATCAAGCGGCATTAACATTTAACAAACGTGATTTACTTTCGGTATTGAAACCTTATGGCATTAAGTCGGCTACATCCTATTATCTTAATCAAGGTGATGAAATCAACGAAGACGAAATTTTACAAAAAGTAGGCTTGCCTTGTTTTGTAAAACCTAATAAATCAGGTTCTAGCTTTGGAATATCCAAAGTAAAAACCAAAGATGAATTGCTTATTGCCATTGTAAACGCTTATAAAGAAGACGATGAAATTATTATTGAAAGCTTCTTAGATGGCACCGAGGTTTCCGTTGGCGTAATTAATTACAAAGGAAAAGTTACCGTTTTACCTATCACAGAAATTGTTTCTGAAAATGATTTCTTTGATTATGAAGCCAAATATTTGGGACAATCACAAGAAATAACTCCAGCTCGAATTTCGGAAGAAGTAGCTGCAAAAGTTAGAAATGTTGCTAAAAAAGCTTACGAAATTTTAAAAATGACTGGTTTTTCTCGTAGTGAGTTTATTTTGGTGAATGACGAACCTTTTATGTTGGAAATGAATACCATTCCAGGTTTAACTAACGAAAGTTTAATTCCTCAACAAGCCAATGAAGCTGGAATTTCTTTGGAAGAATTGTTTAGTAATGCTATTGAGTTGGCTTTAAAAAAGTAAAAATGTTTATTAATTTCGGTACCAAAGCAACTAATTTACAAAACGGTCAAATTATTAATGTTGATTGTCCTAGCTGCGAAAAAGTAACCACTATGAAATACAGTGTTTTTGGAAAATATGGGTATGCATTTTGGATACCTTTTTTTCCAATAAAAAAAATTACTGTAGCCGAATGTAATTCTTGTTATAAAACTTTTGACTATCCTGATTTATATGAAAGTATTAGAACGAAAATTCAAAGAGAAACCGAAAAGAATCCAGTACGATATCCAGTTTGGATGTTATCTGGTGTATTTATACTTTTTGCATTAATGGGATATGGCATTTATGATTCAAAAATGACCGACTTAAACAATGAAGTATATATTAAAAATCCAAAAGCTGGAGATGTTTATTATTTAAAAGCATCAAATGGTCATTTCACCACATTAAGAATTGATAAAGTATCTAAAACTGAAGTTTACATAACCAACAATGATTTTGAAATTGATTTAGAATCTGATATTTTTACGATTGATGAATCAAAAAATTATAATAAATTTAAAGACACTATAAATGTATTAAATTTACAAGAATCTTTAAATAATGAAACTATAATCAAAATTATCAGAAACCATGAATAAAAAAGCTGTTTTCCCTGGATCATTTGACCCAATTACTCTTGGACATTATGATATTATTAAAAGAGGCATTTCGCTTTTTGACGAAGTGATTGTTGCTATAGGTATTAATGCTGATAAAAAATACATGTTCTCTCTTGAAGAACGCAAGTATTTTATTGAAGAAGCGTTTAAAAACGAACCAAAAGTTAAAGTCATTACCTACGAAGGTTTGACCATTGATTTGTGCAGAAAACTAGATGCCGAATTTATTCTTCGTGGTTTGCGTAATCCTGCTGATTTTGAATTTGAAAAAGCTATTGCTCATACTAACAGAAAGCTGTCTAAAATAGAAACTGTTTTTCTTTTAACGGCTTCTAAAACATCCTATATCAGTTCGAGCATTGTTCGCGATGTTATTAGAAATAACGGTGATTATACGGTTTTAGTTCCCGATTCTGTTCAAGTTAAAAAGCATAAGTAAACTTAAAAAAGACTACTCTTCTTCTTTCTTTATTACTTTTCGAGCCACTTCAATTTTGAATTTCTTTCCTTTCATCTTTTCGTCTCGAATAGCATTGAGTAAGTCTTTTACTTTTTTGGCTTTTACGGCTGCAAAAGATACAAAGTCTTTTACTTCAATCAATCCTAAATCGCCTTTTTCGAGTTTTCCTTTTTGGGAAAAGAAGCCTACGATGTCTATTTTGTTTAGTTTGTTTTTCTTACCACCGCTGATATAAATTGTTTTAAATTCGGGTGGTTTTGGCAACGTGATAGCATTCTCAACATTTAAAACTGGCATCGAATAATCTATATAGTCCAGTTTCTTTTCGCTTTCGTGTGTAATGATATACGCCGTTCCAGAAGCTAACATTCTGGCTGTTCTACCATTTCTATGGGTGAATTCGTCTTCTTTTGATGGCAAATGATAATGAATTACATGCTTCATTTCAGGAATGTCCAAACCACGTGCTGCCAAATCGGTGGTCACTAAATAAGAAACACTTCCGTTTCTGAATTGAATTAGAGCACGTTCTCTTTCATCTTGATCCATTCCGCCGTGATAATAAGTGGTGTAGATTCCTTTTTCGTTCAAAAGGTCACTAATGCGTTCTGCGGCATCTCGGTGATTGCAGAATATCAAAGCTGATTGCGATTTCAACGAACAAATCAAGTTAAACAAGCTGTTTATCTTATCTTTTTCCTTAGAAACCAACATCTTCATCGAAAGGTTTATTTTCTCTTCTTCAATCGGAATAAAATCTAAAACCGTAGGATGTATTACTTGTGTATATCTTGGAATTTCAATACCAGATGTTGCCGATACTAATATACGTTTGTTTAATTTTGGTAATCTACTGATGATAAAAGACATTTGCTCATGAAAACCCAACTGCAACGATTTATCAAACTCATCCAAAATCAACATTTGAAGATTATCTACTTTAAAAGTTCCTCTATCAATATGGTCAGCAATTCTTCCTGGTGTTCCGATTAAAACTGCTGGTGGATTGGATAGATTCTTAATTTCGGTATCGATGGAATGTCCGCCGTAACATACATTAACTTTATAATTTGTTCCCATTTTCTTCCAAACTTGTTCTATCTGCAAGCCTAGTTCTCTTGATGGCACTAAAATTAAACATTGAACTTCTGCACCTTCTCCTTCTAACAATTCAAAAATTGGTAGTAAGAATGCTAGCGTTTTTCCTGAACCCGTTGGAGAAAGTAACAAAACATTATTATCTCTAAGAATTGTTTCTTGTGCAGCAAGTTGCATTTCATTTAAGCTTTCGATGCCTAAATTTAAAAGTAGGTTGTTGGAATGGTGGTAATTTGTCATTTGGCAAAGATAAAGCCAATTATGAATTAAAAATTACGAATTGCAAATTAAACGAAAAATGTAACTTTATTATAATTGATTCTCCTCTTCAAATAACAGTTTAATATTTTCATAGGAGTTGGTCATGGCTTCAATTATTTCTTTTGGATTTAACCAAACTGCTTTTTTAATACCTTCTTCTTTTTGAGGATTAGTTTTTCCATCAAAATCAGTTTTCATCTCAAACCAATGGGTTACTTTTAGTTTATACTTGCCATTGCGTTGAAAAACATGATACGTTTTTTGAAGTTTCTTAACTATTTCCAATCCGTTTACACCCGTTTCTTCTTCCACTTCACGCATAGCAGTTTCTTCCATCATTTCGCCTTTATCTTTTCCACCTTTCGGCAAATCCCATTTTCCATTGCGTTTAATGAAGAGCACTTCGCCTTTTTTGTTATAAACTAATCCTCCACCTGCTTTGCAAACGGGTATTTTTTCTTTTAGTTTCTTTAGAATGGCTTTTTCATCAGGAAAATATAAATAGGCTTTTTGAATTTTATTTTGATACATCTTAACGATGAGTTGCTCAATATCAACACTTTCTAACAAGAACAACTGAAAATCAGTTTCTTTATGAACTTCATTTGTTAAAAAAAGTGGTTTATCGTTGACAAAAACTTTATACATTTGTACTATGATTTTTAATAAAGACACAGCCGAAAAAACAGCCGAATTGCTTTTACAAATAAATGCAATTAAATTGAATCCTAAAAATCCTTTTACATGGGCTTCGGGTTGGAAATCGCCAATTTATTGCGATAATCGTTTAATACTCTCATTTCCACCTATTAGAAATTTTGTTCGTGAAGAATTTTCTAAGCACATTGAAAAAGAATTTGGAAAACCCGATGTTATTGCCGGTGTAGCTACTGGAGCAATCGGCATTGGCATGCTTGTTGCTGAATACATGGGACTGCCATTTGTATATGTTCGTCCGGAGCCAAAGAAACACGGAAGACAAAACCAAATTGAAGGCTTTTTGCAAAGCGGTCAAAACGTAGTGGTAGTCGAAGATTTAATTAGTACTGGAAACAGCAGTTTGATGGCTGTAGAAGCACTAAAAGAAGCTGGCGCACATGTTAAAGGTATGGTAGCAATCTTTACCTATGGTTTTGATGTTGCCAAAGATAACTTTAAGAAAGCCAATGTTGATTTAAACACTTTGGCAGATTATAGTCATCTTTTGGATTTGGCAGTGGCAAAAAAATACATTACCGAAGAAGAACAAATTACACTACAAGAATGGCAGGTTAGCCCTTCAACGTGGAATGGTTAAGATAGAAAATAGAAAAAAATGAATTTAGAAAGTCCAAAAGTTACTGTAGAAAAATCGGCACAGCATTTGTTTGATGCATTGTCGGATGTAAAGAATTTTGAGAAGTTGATGCCCGAAAATATTTCAAAGTTTGAAGTATTGGGCGATGATATATTTAATTTTGGACTAAAAGGAATGCCCGAAATTAAATTGCGCATGAAAGAAACCACACCTACTAGCAAAGTAGTTCTTGCAGCGGCGAGTGATAAACTACCTTTTACGCTTACAGCTAATATCGATACTTTGTCGGAAAGCTCTAGTGCAGTACAACTTCATTTTAATGGAGAATTCAATCCAATGATGGCGATGATGATTAAAGGTCCTATCTCGAAGTTTATTGAAACTTTGGCGCAAAACATGCACAAGTTATAGGACTACCCGAATCTTTAACTCCTAAAATACTCTCTTTTGAACATGTTCAAAAAAGCCATATTCTGGTGGCCATCTATGTTTTAATGAAGTAATTATTCTAGGATTTTTTTTAATATAAAGTGATTTGGGTGTTATAAATTTATTATCTTTAGTTTATGGTTTAGCTTATTATTTTAATAGGATTTTAAATTACTTTATAATAAAAATTAGATTTGAGATGTCGGGTAACTGATACAAAGACTCATTTTATTGGTGCATTTTTTTTACCACTAAGGTAATTAAGAATCCAAATTGGTTTTGCATGATTAGAGAATAAAACAGTTAAAAACTCATCTATCCCAAATAAAACTCTCCAATCACTTTACGAATAGACACAAAACCAATCTTAGTCAAATCAATTTCATTGCGTTTTATCCAAACCAAATCTTTTATTTCTGTTTTGGCTTTTATAGAGAGTTTATCATTTGTTAAAGGACATTCGTAGAACAAATCCATCGTTCTATAGGGCACATCTTTATACAAATATTCGTTGGGCGAAGTAGTGATGTAGTTTAAACTGGTTGGCAAAATATCCAAATCTAATTCTTCTTTAATCTCTCGGCATGCGGCTTCTTCGGCAGTTTCTTTTGGATCAATAAATCCACCAGGCAAATCGAGCATACCAATGTCGGGGTTTTCATTGCGAACGGTAAACAATATTTTATCTTCAAAAGTAAAAACAACTGCCACGGCTGCCGCAATGTTATGATAATATTCGAAGGCACAAGCGTTGCACTGAAACTTGGTAACATTTTTAAAACTAAAATCTGTTGATTGACAATTGGGGCAATAGGTAAAAAAAGAAGTTTGGAAATCCATAGGGTTACTTTTGGTTGGTTATATTTGCACAAATTTACAATTATGAGCGCAAATTTCTTTGTTGAAGAAAAATTTAATGGTATAACCTACGACGACAGACAATTAGAATACAAAGAATTTGAAGAATGCATTTTTACCGATTGTGATTTTAGAACCTGTAGCTTTCAATCGGTTGCTTTTATTGATTGTACTTTTTTTAATTGTAATTTTCAAGATGCGCGCATTAACTATGTTTCCTTGCGTGGTGTTTGGTTTAATGGGTGTAACTTTACCAGTGTTAACTTTGCCATGACCGATCAAGTGATTTATGAATTTCACTTTAAAGATTGTTTGTTAGATTATGCCAAGTTTTATGCTTTGAAACTTAAAAAAATGCAATTCATCAATTGCAGCATGCTATCTGTAGATTTTATGTCTTCTGATTTAACAGAGGCGTTGTTTGATAATTGCAATTTGAGAAGAGCCGTTTTTAGTGAAACTAATCTAACCAAAGCCGACCTTTCTACTAGTTATGATTATGCCTTGGACTTGGATAAAAACAAAGTAAAAAAAGCCGTTTTTTCTACTGATGGTTTAAAAGGACTTTTGGAGAAATATCAGTTAGTGATTAAATAGTTATTTGGTAAATACTCTATTTTCCTGTTCGGTTACTCTAATGAAAGTAGTGCGTTTAGTTAGTTCTTTTAATCGTGGTGCTCCAACATAAGTACATGTACTTCTAATGCCTCCAAGAATATCCTGAATGGTGTTTTCAACATCGCCTTTAAAAGGAACTTCTACAGTTTTTCCTTCGCTAGCACGATACTCTGCAACGCCACCAACATATTTTTGCATTGCTGTTTCAGAACTCATACCATAAAAGAGTTTGTATTTCTGCCCATTGCGTTCCACCAAATCGCCACCGCTTTCGGTATGTCCGCCTAACATTCCGCCAAGCATAACAAAATCGGCACCAGCACCAAAAGCTTTTGCAACATCACCTGGCGTTGAGCAACCACCATCGCTAACAATTTGCCCGCCCAAACCATGAGCTGCATCTGCACATTCAATAATGGCAGACAATTGCGGATAACCAACACCTGTTTTCACACGAGTAGTACAAACAGAACCTGGACCAATGCCTACTTTAACAATATCAGCACCCGAAAGCAGTAACTCTTCCACCATTTCGCCCGTAACTACATTTCCAGCAATAATTACTTTATCGGGATAATTTTTGCGCATCAGTTTCACAAAATTTACAAACCCTTCTGAATAGCCATTGGCAACATCAATGCAAATAAAATTCAATTTAGGATTTGCGGTGATTATATCCGATACTTTCTTGGCATCGTTTCTTCCTGTTCCTGTGCTTAAGGCAATGTAGTTAAAGATTGCTGCAGGTGCTTTTTTTAAAAAAGCATTCCATTCCTCAACAGAATAATGTTTGTGAATGGCAGTAAAAATATCCTTTTGAGCCAACGCCAACGCCATTTCAAAAGTACCAACAGTATCCATATTGGCTGCCATAATGGGAACGCCTTTCCATTCATAAGTGCTGTGCATGAATTTAAACGTTCGTTCCAAAGACACCTCTGCTCTACTCTTTAGTGTTGAACGTTTTGGTCTAATCATTACATCTTTAAATCCCAATTTAAGGTCGGTTTCTATGCGCATAGCTACTACATTTTGATACTATCAAATGTAGAATATAGATGTAAAAAACACGTTGTTTTTAGTAAAAAGTAATTAGTGATTTATTAACAAAAAAATAAAGCATATAAAAAAACCTCCAAACAAAAGTATTTGGAGGTTTTGAATATTGTAGCTAACTATTAATTAATAAACAAAGATGGCTCTTTCACTCATCATTTCGTTTACTTCATCCGCTATACTTTCAAGCAGTTCTTCATTGGTGTGATTCATAATCACTCTATCGATAAAATCAACGATTGTTTCCATATCAGCTTCCATCAAACCACGAGTTGTAACGGCTGGTGTACCCACACGAATACCTGAAGTTACAAATGGTGATTTATCATCAAATGGTACCATATTTTTATTCACCGTAATTTCAGCTTTGACCAAAGCATTCTCCGCTTCTTTTCCAGAAATATTTTTGTTTCGCAAATCAATCAACATCATGTGATTGTCTGTTCCTCCCGAAATAATATTATAACCTCTTTTTACAAAAGCTTCTGCCATTGCTTTTGCATTTTTCTGTACTTGCATTTGATACGTAAAAAATTCATCAGACAAAGCCTCTCCAAAAGCAACCGCTTTAGCCGCAATAATATGCTCTAATGGCCCACCTTGATTTCCAGGAAAAACAGACATGTCTAACACATGCGACATCATTCTTATTTCACCTTTTGGTGTGGTCAATCCCCATGGATTTGGAAAATCTTTACCCATCATAATCATTCCGCCTCTAGGACCACGAAGCGTTTTGTGTGTAGTTGTTGTAACTATATGACAATGAGGAATTGGGTCATTCATTAAACCTTTTGCAATCAATCCCGCAGGATGTGAAATATCCGCCAATAACAATGCTCCAACACTATCGGCTATGACTCTAAAACGAGCAAAATCCATATCCCGAGAATAAGCAGAAGCACCAGCAATAATCATTTTTGGTTGTTCTTTGGTTGCTATTTCTTGAATTTTGTCATAATTTAAAACACCCGTCTCTTGGTCAACACCATAAAAAACAGGATTGTATAATTTTCCAGAAAAATTTACAGGAGAGCCGTGTGTCAAATGACCACCGTGCGATAAATCAAAACCTAATATTTTATCACCAGGTTTTAAACATGCTGCATATACAGCAGTATTTGCCTGTGAACCCGAATGTGGTTGCACGTTAACATATTCAGCACCAAAAAGCGTTTTGGCTCTATCAATAGCAATTTGTTCTATAACATCAACTACTTCACAACCACCATAATAACGTTTGCCAGGATAGCCTTCGGCATATTTGTTGGTTAACACAGAACCTGCTGCTTCCATTACTTGGTCGCTAACAAAGTTCTCTGAAGCAATTAGTTCTAATCCGTGAATTTGTCTTTCTTGTTCATCAAGAATAAGGTCAAAAATTTGTTCGTCGCGTTGCATTTCTCAGTATTTCGATTAATTGAGTTCAAAATTACAAAAAATCGTTTGTTTCTTTAATAGGAAATGATATATTTGATTACTAAATTTTTCAACAACTAAAAAAATAAAAAATGCCCATAAATACCAATGACCCAAGCCGTAAATCATGGTTAGACGTTCCAGACAACAGTGATTTTCCAATTCAAAATATTCCTTTTGGTGTTTTTTTAACCAAAGATGATGTGATTACCATTGGAACACGCATAGGTAATTATGCAGTCGATTTAGGTGCGCTTCAACAATTACATTATTTTGATGGCATTGAGTTGACCGATGATATGTTTATGCAAGATACGCTCAACGACTTTATTTCTGACGGGAAAAAAACATGGCGTATGGTTAGAAATCGTATTGGCGATATTTTTGACATAAACAATCCAAAACTTAGAGATAATCCTAAACACAGAGATATTGTCATTTTCAATATGGATGAAGTAGAAATGCAATTACCAGTTTTAATTGGTGATTATACTGATTTCTATTCGAGTAAAGAACATGCAACGAATGTTGGAAAAATGTTCCGTGATCCAGAAAATGCTTTATTACCAAACTGGTTACATATTCCTGTAGGTTATCATGGAAGAAGTTCTACTATTATACCTTCGGGAATTCCTGTACACAGACCAATGGGACAAACACTTCCTGCTGGTGAAACCGAACCCGTTTTTGGTTCTTCGAGATTGGTTGATTTTGAATTAGAAACTGCTTTTATTACTACTGATGCCAATGTAATGGGCGAAAACATTCCTGTAAACGAAGCAGAAGATTATATTTTTGGAATGGTTTTATTAAACGATTGGAGCGCTAGAGACATTCAAAAATGGGAATATGTGCCTCTTGGACCATTTTTAGCAAAAAACTTTGCTTCTTCAATTTCTCCTTGGATAGTAACCATGGATGCTTTGGAACCGTTTCGAGTTAAAGGTCCAAATCAAGAGCCGAAACCACTACCTTATTTACAACAAAAAGGAAAAAATGCTTTTGACATTAATTTAGAAGTTTATATTAATACTGAAAAATCGAATGAGCCAACACTACTATCAAAATCCAATTTTAAATATATGTATTGGTCAATGGCACAACAATTAGCACATCATACATCTAATGGATGTAGAATAAATTCTGGCGACATGATGGGTTCAGGTACAATTTCTGGTCCTACTCCTGATAGTTATGGATCAATGTTAGAATTAACTTGGGGTGGAAAAAACCCAATCACTTTAAACGATGGAACAGAACGCAAATTTATTCAAGATAACGATACAGTTATTATGAAAGGATTTTGTAAAAACAATTCAGTTAGAATTGGTTTTGGTGAGGTTTCAACAAAATTATTACCACCTTATAACAGAAAGTAAATATTTAATTAAAAAAGCCTTATCAAATACAAAAACTATATTACAATAAAATGAAAAATACTGCTTTAACACATGTTCACGAACAATTAGGTGCAAAATTAGTTCCATTTGCAGGCTATAACATGCCTGTTCAATATGAAGGTGTGAATATTGAACATGAAACCGTACGTAATGGTGTAGGCGTTTTTGACGTATCACACATGGGCGAATTTCTTTTATCGGGTGAAAATGCTTTGGCATTAATCCAAAAAGTTACGTCTAACGATGCTTCTGTTCTTGAAATTGGTCGTGCCCAATATTCGTGTTTACCAAATAATGATGGTGGCATTGTTGATGATTTAATTATATATAGAATAAAAGAGCATCAATATTTATTGGTAGTTAATGCCTCAAACATTGAAAAAGATTGGAATTGGATTTCTTCGCACAACGATTTAGATGTTGAAATGCGTGATTTGTCAGAAGATTATTCTTTACTAGCAATCCAAGGTCCAAAAGCAGTTGAAGCTATGCAAAGTTTAACTTCTGTTGACTTATCAGCTATAAAATACTATCATTTTGAAGTAGCCGATTTTGCTGGTATAGAACATGTAATCATTTCTGCAACAGGATATACTGGTTCAGGCGGATTTGAAATATATTGCAAGAATTCAGAAGTTGAACAAGTTTGGAACAAAGTTTTTGAAGCAGGTGCTTCTTATGGAATTAAACCAATAGGATTAGCAGCTCGTGATACTTTGCGTTTAGAAATGGGTTTCTGTTTGTATGGAAATGACATTAATGATACTACTTCTCCACTAGAAGCTGGATTGGGTTGGATTACTAAATTTACTAAAGAATTTGTGAATTCTGAAAACCTAAAGAAGCAAAAAGAAGCTGGTGTAACAAGAAAGTTAGTTGGTTTTGAATTAATCGACAGAGGAATTCCTCGTCATGATTATGAAATAGTTGATGCTGATGGTAACAATATTGGTATCGTAACTTCTGGAACACAATCGCCATCTTTAGGAATTGCCATTGGAATGGGCTACGTAAAAACAGAATTTGCTGGTGTCGATAGTGAAATTTATATTAAAATTAGAAATAAAGACATTAAAGCTAAAGTCGTAAAATTGCCTTTTTACAAGAAATAATTTTTATCTTTTATAATTGAAAACACCAAACTTAATAATACGTTTAAGTTTGGTGTTTTTTATGCTCATAATTAAAAATTATTTAAGAATCAGTTTATGCGATTCACTACTATATTCATTACTAATTTTCAGAATGTAAATTCCTTTTTGTAAAAAAGAAATGTCTATTGTAGATGTAGGTTCTAGATTACTAGAAAACACCTTTTTCCCCATTACATCATAAACTTCCAGAGTATTGTTTTCATTTATACTTTCAATAGTGACGATTCCTGATGATGGATTTGGATAAATTTTGCTTGAATTATTATTAAATTCTGACAAAGCTAATGTTCCTGAAACTAATTTAGAGGCATTGACAATTTGGCCAGTAGCATTATCTAAAAGGAGCGCAACTAGACTGATTTTATTCACATTTTGAGTAGTTGGCAAAGTGTGTGTAAACGTATGATTATAAGAAGTGTTAAACACAACATTATTGGGAATAACTCCTGAAACACCATTAAAACCTCCTAACAATGCTCGAGCTACATAATCATATCGCATAGTGTTGAACGATACTTGACTTGGCAAATTTCTCCAATTAATTCCTTCCCAATCAGTGACATCTGTATTACCGGAATAATAATTAAACTGATTATAGGAAGAACTTGTTCCAGATACATTATCCTCCAAAACTACTACTGCAACTCTATAATTTAAATTTGATAAATTCATTGCAAATAGCACCTGAGCATCAACTGTTATTTGTCTAGTAGCTGAATTCCATGTTGTATTACTTAAATTAATTTTAGCTACAGGTTTTTTTGCCTTTTCATCAATATAGGATAGGTTAACTGCCGAATAATTAGGATACACAATCAATTGATTATTTCTATTAAAAACTCCAGTAGGCACGGCATCCGAAAGACCTGTAAGTCCAGTAACATATTCAGGAAAATTCATTGGATCACTTCCTTGTCCTTTGTGAACAGCTATGCCAATAAAAGAACCATCTGTATTGTAGTGATGCATATCTTTAAGTGCAACAATTCCTTTAGGACAGTATCCACACCATGTTCCTGTAATTTCCTCATAAACTATATTATGTGGGAAATACTCATAAAAAACATTAATTGGTTTTATTATTTCATTGTTTGGTAAATAGCCATCTTGAACACCTCCGTTAATATTTGTCAACCAAACTCTCATAGTAGTCTGTTGAGGAACAGCATTCCAATTAACTGAATGAGAATAATTATAGGTTTGACCTGTTGTAATATTTAACCCAGTTAGAGTTTGTGTATTTATTGTTCCATTATTTTCTTGCCAATTAATATTAATTGAATTAATTGTTGTTGTACCTCTATTACTAAATTTTCCTGAAATTGTTTTCGAACCTGAGAGTATATTTGATGACATATTAAAAGTATCTAAACTAGCATCAACTAAAGGCGTTTGTTCTATAGAAACTTCATCAATATAGACATTATCTCCAAATCCAACGTTGGCTTTTCCTCTAAAAATTATATATTTACTTCCTGTTGTTCCTGCTGGCAAATTTGCATAACAATCATACCAACCACTTTCATTAACACTTGGAGATTCATTAATAAAAGGCTTAAAAGTACCTAGTAATGTAGCACCAGTTAAACTATTAGTCGAATTTATATAAACGTTTATTTCATTGCTAAGGATTGTATTTGTTGTTATTCTAAACATTTTAAATCTAACTCTGTAATTAAGACCAGAAAATGTTATTGAAGGAGAATAAAGACCTGCAATAGTATTTCCTAAAACATTGTGCGACATAAAACAAGCCATACCATTGCCTACATATGGCGAACAATTAGGGTTAGTTCCTATAGTTTGTCTAATCCAACCTGCCTCAGTTGCGCCAGTTTGACCATTTACAACAGAATTATAAGTCCATCCAATAGCTGTATCAAAACTTTGAGAAAGTAAAACCTGAGATTGAGAGTTTATTGAACTAATAATCAAAATAAAAAAGTAAATTTTTTTCATATAAATTTTGTTAAGTTTTTTGTAAAAATATATTATTTTTTAATCCAAAATAATTATACGTCAAATATTTTAGCTAATAATTTTAAATTTAATCTTTAAGTAATGTCGTATATTAATAAATAAGTTTCCAATTCAAAATTTAAAAAATTACATTGGTTGAAAAAAACAATTTGAAATACATATAATAATTATAATTTTGCAAAAATTAAAAACAAGAAATGGGAAGAGCATTCGAATTTAGAAAAGGAAGAAAAATGAAGCGTTGGGCAGCAATGGCCAAGACTTTTACACGTATAGGTAAAGACATAGTAATGGCTGTGAAAGAAGGAGGTCCAAATCCTGAAGCCAATTCGCGTTTAAGAGCTGTTATTCAAAATGCGAAATCGGCAAACATGCCTAAAGAAAACGTAGAACGTGCCATCAAAAAAGCGACTGATAAAGATACTGCCAACTATAAAGAAGTATTATTTGAAGGTTATGCTCCACACGGTATCGCTATTTTAATTGAAACCGCAACGGATAACAATAACAGAACCGTTGCAAATATTAGAAGTTATTTTAATAAATGTAATGGAACGATGGGAACGCAAGGTTCAGTTGAATTTATGTTTGACCATACGTGTAATTTCAGAATTCCAAAAGGGGAAATTGATATTGAAGAAATGGAATTAGAATTCATTGATTTTGGTGCAGAAGAAATTTTTGTTGATGAAGATGACATATTAATTTATGCACCATTTGAAAGTTTTGGTGCTATTCAAAAAGAATTAGAAAACCGTGGAATTGAAATATTATCTTCTGGATTTGAACGTATTCCACAAATTACCAAAGAATTAAAATCCGAACAAGAAATTGCAGATGTCGAAAAACTGTTAGAAAAAATTGAAGAAGATGATGATGTGATGAATGTTTATCATACTATGAAAGAATAATAAATAATCAAAAAATGCTAAAAAACGCCTAGAAAAGATTTCTAGGCGTTTTTAATTAGTGATGATTAAAAACTAAACTTAATACAATTAATGTTCTAGCAAAGATAAATCCGTTTCTGGATTAAGCTCAATTGGTTTTTCGTTTTGTCTAAACCATCGAGCAGTTAAGTTTCCTTTTAAGAGTATCTTTTTACCAGTTACTTCGAGCCAACTCCCTTCTCGCAAACCTAGAACCGGACTTGAATTTAGCGTATGATATTCTTTAATTCTTGTTTCTCTTGTTTCTCCCATGTGTTTGCTTTGCAAATCTGGATCCAGATAATGAGGATTAAGATTGAAAGGTAAAAACCCTAAAGTTTCAAAGCTAGGCGGATAAATAATAGGCATATCATTAGTGGTTTGCATGGTTAACCCTGTAATATTACTACCTGCACTTGAACCAAGGTAGGGCGTACCGTTTTCAACAACTTTTTTTAATGTATCAATAACCTTGTTTTCAAAAAGTTTTGTAACCAAAAGAAAAGTGTTTCCACCACCAGTAAAAATCCCTTCCGCATTTTCAATAGCTTCAGTAGGGTTTTCAAATTCATGAATTCCATTTACTTTAACATCAATTGTTGCAAATGCTCTTTTAGCAATATTGGTATAATCATCATAAGAAATTCCACTTGGTTGCGCATAGGGAATAAAAAGTAGTGTTGAAACATTTGAAAAATGTTTTTTTAGTTCGGGCAAAATATATTCTAAATAATTTCCGCCATGAAGTGTAGAAGTACTTGCAATTATTAATTTCTTCATATAAAAGATGTATTTCTCCAAAAGTAACATTTTCCTTTTTTATTTAACAAAAAATTACAAGCACAATTGATGATTTTTAAACATCTTTGAAAAAGTATTAATCAAACAATTATGAAGTTTAAATTACTTTGCTTAACTTTATTGTATAGTTGTTTTGCATTGGCTCAAAATGATGAATTGGTTTTTTTGAAAGGAAAAATAGTTTCTGAAATTAAAGAATTAAATGAAATTTTAGTCCTCAATTCACGATCAGAATCGACAACAACAACTGATTTTAAAGGTGATTTTTCTCTTTTTGCAAAAGTAGGCGATACATTAAATTTTTCGGGGTTACAGGTAGTTTCAAAAAATATTGTATTGACTAAAAATGATATTTCAAAAACACTTTTTGCAGTAACATTACAACCAAAAGTATTTGAATTAAACGAAGTTAAAGTCAATGAATATCCAGAAATAAATGCAGTTTCTTTAGGTATTCTTCCAAAAGCTCCAAAAAAATATACTCCAGCAGAACGCAAACTTAGTGCCGCAGGAGTATTTAAATGGTACAGCCCGTTGTTAATACCTTTTGGAGGAATGAGCGTGGATGGCTTGTTGAACAGTATTTCAGGAAGAACTGCGATGCTTAAAAAAGAACTCGAAATTGAAAGGAAAGAGATGTTAAAAAAGAAACTTGAAAATTATTTTGAGGAAGATTACTTTACCAATACACTAAAAATTCCAGCAGAAAATATTGATGGATTTCTTTATTATGCTGTTGATGATGAAAAATTAGTGAAGCTTGCATCCGAAAATAACAAAAGCTTACTACAGTTTTATTTAGGAGAAATAGCTACAAAATATATAAAAATAACAGTTCCAAAAGAATAAATAACATGTCATGAAAAAAAAATATTATTTAATTGTTTTTTGTCTAACGCAAATGTGTTTTTCACAATCGATAATGCGCAAAAACCTTAAAGGTCAAGTAGTAAATGATTCTTTAAAAGTGGATAATGTTGTGATTTTTAACATTAATAATCAGAAAGGAACGACTGTTTATAATGATGGGTCGTTTGAAATTGAAGTTAGAGAAAACGATACTTTGTTTTTTTCAAGTTTATCTTTTTTACCTGAAAAAATACTGATAACACAACGCGAAATTGATAAAGGGATGTTGACTGTTCCTTTAGAAGCTTTTATGAACAAACTTCAAGAAGTTGTGGTTAGAACTAAAATAAAACCAAACATTGACACCAATAGAAATATCATTGATACCCAATATACTAACGATGCTAAATCATCATTGAAAAATCCTTATATCTACACTGGAGAAATTCAAAATGGAGTTGATTTTGCTAGAATTTTCAAGGACATTGGACGAATATTTAAGAAGAAAAAGAAAGAAAAACAAGCTCAAGAAATATTGTTTACCGATTTGGTGATGAAAAAAATTGATTATGATTTTTATAAAACAACCTTAAAACTGAAAGATGAAGAAATACGGTTATTTTTATATTATTGTGAAAAAGGCGAACATGATTTTGAACAATTTAACACCAAAACTAATTTTGAAATCATGAATTTCTTAATCGATAAAAATAAAGAATATCAAGAATTTAAAGTTAAGAAATAAACTTTTTTTATATATAAGAATTATACCAAAAATTGACAAATCAAAAAAATAGGTTAAGCTTTTGGTTAAAGTCTTATATGCTAAAAAATCTTTGTACATTTGCACTTCAAAATTAATTTTTAATATATGTTCGGAATTGGTGGTGGCGAATTGTTTTTTATACTTTTTATTGCTTTGATGCTTTTTGGTTCGGATAAAATTCCAACTATTGCTAGAACTTTAGGAAAAGCTATGGCACAATTAAAAAATGCAACCAACGAAATTAAAAGTGAAATTCAAAAAAGTGCCGAAGAAAATGGTCTTGATAAGTCTATGAAAGAATTGACAACGTCTTTCACAAAAGAAATTGATGAAGTAAAAGCAGGAATTGACCCAAACAGCATCACAAAATTCCAAAAAGAAATTGAAGACATTGAAGAAATGACAGGACCGATTAAACGTCAAAAATAATGTTGGAGAAACTAATAGATTTAGACCATAAAATTTTTATTTATCTAAATGGATTAGGTTCGGAAACCTTTGATAATTTATGGCTTTTGATTACCAAACAAATTTATTGGACACCTTTTTTTCTTTTCATATTTTATTTACTACAAAAGAAATTAGGCTGGAAAAAATTTGGGTATTATATTCTTTTCACTGCAATTTTAATTTTAATTTGCGACCAAACCGCCAATCTTTTTAAAAACTCTTTTCAGCGACTTCGCCCGTGTAATGTTGAAGAATTAAAAGGAATGATTAGAATTGTAAAAACCAGTAATTCGTTCAGTTTTTTTTCTGGTCATGCTGTCAATTCTATGGCAACTACAGTTTTTGGATTTATGATTTTAAAACAATTTTATAAACACAGTTATTTACTATTTCTTTTTCCATTCATATTTGCTTACAGTAGAATTTACTTAGGGTTGCACTTTCCTTCTGATATTTTAACAGGTTATTTTTTTGGTGCTACTTTTGGTTTTCTTTTTTTTAAATTATATCAAAAATATGTCTTAAATAAATCGTAGCACGAAATTTTACAACTTTCTCGAAACCGTCAAACCATCGCGAATTGGTAGTAAAACAGTTTCTACTCTTGAATCTTCTTTTAAAAGCTTGTTGTATTCTAAAAGAATTTTTGTGGTAACGTCATTTGCTTTCACTTCTTCTATTACTTTTCCGCTCCAAAGCACATTATCCGAAAGAATAATACCGCCTTTATTCATCATTGGAACTATCAAATGAAAATAATTGATATAATTTTCTTTATCGGCATCTATAAAAACCAAATCGTATTTTTTATTTAGATTGGGAATGATTTTCAAAGCGTCACCAAGATGCTGAGTAATCTGATTTCCCCAAGAACTTTTGTCAAAATATTTTCGTTGAAAATCGACCAATTCTTCTTCAATATCAATAGTGTCAATAGTTCCATTTTCGGCCAAACCTTCCGCCATACAAAGCGTTGCATAACCCGTATAAGTGCCTATTTCTAAAACAGTTTTTGGATTAATAATTTTTGAAAGTAGGCTCAAAACTCTACCTTGAAAATGACCGCTCAACATTCGAGGCTGTAATATTTTTTGAAAGGTTTCTTTGTTTAATTGTGCTAACAACTCTGGTTCGTCTTGCGAATGAACAGTAACATAATGGTCTAATTCGTCGGAAAGAAAGTGCATGATTTTATTTTTTACAAAAATACAAATTAAGAAGTAATCAAAATAATCTAAATTTGCACCATGGAAATTGAGAAAAAAGACATACGAAGTTTATCGAAAGAACAGTTGCGAGATTTTTTTGTTGCCAATGGTGATAAAGCATTTCGTGGCAATCAGGTTTATGAATGGCTTTGGAGCAAAGCGTCACATAGTTTTGAAGACATGACCAATGTTTCCAAAGAAACACGAACCATGTTAGAAAATAATTTCGTTATAAATCATATCAAAGTTGATACTATTCAACGTAGTGATGATGGAACCGTAAAAAATGCCGTTCGCTTGCACGATGATTTGATTGTTGAAAGTGTTTTAATTCCAACGAAAACAAGAACTACAGCTTGCGTTTCCAGTCAAGTAGGTTGTAGTTTGGATTGTAATTTTTGTGCTACTGCTCGGTTAAAACGAATGCGAAATTTAAATCCTGATGAAATCTACGATCAAGTAGTTGCCATAGATAGAGAAAGTCGTTTGTATTTCAATCGTCCGCTTTCCAACATTGTTTTTATGGGAATGGGCGAGCCTTTGATGAATTATCCTAATGTGATGAAAGCGATTGACAAAATCACATCTAACGAAGGTTTGGGAATGTCGGCAAAACGAATTACAGTTTCCACTTCGGGAATCCCAAAAATGATAAGAAAAATGGCAGATGATGATGTAAAAGTCAAATTAGCAGTTTCTCTACATTCTGGAATTGATGACGTTAGAGCCAAGATAATGCCTTTTTCACAAAATTTTCCATTAAAAGATTTACGAGAAAGTTTGGAATATTGGTACCAAAAAACTAAAAGCAAAATTACCTACGAATATGTGGTTTGGAAAGGAATAAATGATAGTAAAGAAGCGGTTGATGCTTTGGTGAAATTTTGTAAATATGTTCCTTGCAAAGTAAATTTAATCGAATATAATCCAATTGATGATGGCGAATTTCAACAAGCTTCTGATGATGCAATCAATTTATATATAAAAGAATTGGAGAAAAACAATATAGTGGCAAAAGTGCGACGCAGTAGAGGAAAAGATATTGATGCTGCTTGTGGTCAATTGGCAAATAAATCATAAAAAAAAAACGTTTCAAATTTTTGAAACGTTTTCTAGTAAGTGTGTAAATTATATTAATTTCCGAAAGTGAAAGTAGCAGGAGCACTTCCGTTTATAGAAATTGTAGCTTGATTATCACAAGTGCCATCTCCGTAATTAATAACTGCCGAATTGTTATTTCTAACAATTTGAATTTCTCCTTGAACTAATCCATACTGACAATTCATTTTAAAAACTAATGGTGTTGTAATAGTTGTAGTTTGGCTCCAATTTAATCTTGTTGTTGACCAATTTCCAGTTACACTGAAAATATTATCACTCCAAATTGCAGTTCCAAATCCTTCAATCATTTCAGAAACTCTATTTCCAGTTCTTTCATAGGATTCTCCATTTGGAAAAGTAACGGTAATATTCATTGTCATTGTGCTTGTTGGATGAATTGGTGCAACTGTTGTTAATGTTCTAACAATAGTTTTTGTACCCTCTATTAATCGTGCATTACTATAAAAGTTTTCAAAAGTTATAGTAAATGTTCTAGACAAAGGATTGCTAGTAAGTATTTTGGAAATAGTAATCACACCTTTATATACATTTCCATTTGGCATAGTACAACCTTCTGTTCCAAAATCTATGGTTCTTGTCCATGTATTACCAGTAATTACAGTTGTTACAGTTGCACAAGGTGGAAGTAGGCTTTCGGGAATTTCAGTCATTTTCCCAGAATCACTTAATTGAATATCAATTTGATTTTCAATAACATAAGAAACATCATCAGTTAGTTTGTCAATTTCAACACTGGTTCTTGCTTGAGATGCATCTAAAGAATTACTTGAAGTAGAATCGTCTTTGTTACAACTAAAGATAAACATAGATAATGTCAATCCAAAAATTAATTTTTTAACATTCATAATCATTTATTTTTTATGGTTTTGAAATTAGATATTGAATTAATAAAAAGGTTTAATCAACATGACTATTTTTTTCAAAATATAATAAATTAAAGCAAGAAATAGTTATAAAAAAAATAGTTAAAAAACTAAAACACTTTGATAATAAGCTAAGTATAGATTAACCATACTTCATTTCTATTAAAAAATGACTACTTATAAAGATAAGAACTATACTATAAAAAATAATTGATTATATAATAGAATAATTAATAATTTTAAAAAAAACTAAAACTTAAGTAATTCTTCAAAAAATTATTTAATGATTTCTATTTTTTGAGCTTCTTCTTGATTTTTAGTATCAAAGAAACCTTGTTCGTTCATCCAATCATCGCTATATACTTTACTCATATATCTAGAGCCATGATCAGGAAAAATAGCTATTACGTTGCTGTTTTCATCAAATTCACCTTCTTCTGCATATTGTTTAATGGCTTGCATTACTGCACCTGAAGTATAACCTACAAACAAACCTTCTTTTTTAGCTATTTCTCTAGTTGTATGTGCACTTTCTTCATCTGTAACTTTCATGAAATGATCAATTACATCAAAATCGGTTGCTGTTGGAATTAAGTTTTTACCCAAACCTTCTATTCGGTATGGATAGATTTCATTTGAGTCAAACTCTTTTGTTTCATGATATTTTTTCAGCACCGAACCAAAAGCATCAACGCCTAAAATTCTAATATTCGGATTTTTTTCTTTCAAGAATTTTGCCGCACCAGAAATAGTTCCTCCTGTTCCGCTACAAGCTACAAGATGTGTTATTTTTCCATTAGTTTGTTCCCATATTTCTGGACCTGTAGTTTTATAATGAGCATCAATATTTAATTGATTAAAATATTGATTAATATAAACAGAACCTTTGGTTTCCTCGTGCAAACGCTTGGCAACATTGTAATACGAACGCTCGTCATCTGCAGAAACATGTGCTGGACAGACGTAAACTTTAGCACCAAGACTTCTAAGCATATCTATTTTATCCATAGAAGATTTAGAACTTACTGCCAAAATACAATTATAACCTTTGATGATGCTTACCATTGCCAAGCTAAACCCAGTATTACCCGAAGTAGTTTCAATAATGGTATCTCCAGGAGTTAAAACTCCTTGTCTTTCAGCTTCTTCAATAATGTATAATGCAATTCTGTCTTTAGTAGAGTGTCCTGGATTAAATGCTTCAACTTTAGCATAGAAATTTCCTTCTATATTTTCAGTTACTTTGTTAAGCTTAATTAATGGTGTATTACCTATTAATCCTAGTACATTATCGTAAGCTTTTATATCTTCTTTCATAAAATAAATTAGTCAAGCTTTAAATTTTGGGACATGTTTGAAAACCCCAAAACGTTGCAAATTTAATAAAAAAAATTTTAACTAGCCTTGTATTCCTTGTAAATCTAATAAAAAACAATATTCTTTTGCAATTTCTTTTAATGCTTCAAACCGTCCAGATGCACCACCGTGACCAGCATCCATATTAACATCCAAATATAATTGATTATTATTAGTTTTCAAAACTCTTAGCTTAGCAATCCATTTTGCAGGTTCCCAATATTGCACTTGAGAATCGTGCAAACCAGTTGATATATAAATATTTGGATAGTCCTGAGCTACTACATTATCATATGGCGAATATCTTTTCATGTAATCATAATATTTTTTCTGATTAGGATTTCCCCATTCATCATATTCACTTGTTGTAAGCGGAATACTATCATCAAGCATTGTTGTCACTACATCTACAAATGGAACTTGCGCAATTACTCCTTTATACAAATTTGGTGCCATATTAATAATTGCACCCATCAATAATCCTCCAGCCGAACCACCTTCGGCATAAAGATGTTCGTTTGAAGTGTATTTTTCATTTATTAAAAACTCCGAACAAGCAATAAAATCAGTAAATGTGTTTTTCTTTTTCAATAATTTTCCATTGTCATACCAATTTCTTCCTAAATCTTCTCCGCCACGAACATGAGCAATGGCAAAAATAAATCCTCTGTCTAACAATGACAATCGAACGGATGAAAAATGACAATCCATCGTAACACCATAGGAACCATAAGCATACAAAAGAGTCGGATTTTTACCGTTCTGCTCTACTCCATTTTTATAAATCATTGAAATAGGAACTTTTATTCCATCTTTTGCTGTTGCCCAAATTCTTTTTTCTGTATAATTTGATTTGTCATATGTTCCACCAAGAACTTCTTGTTCTTTCAATACTGTTTTTTCTTTGGTTCGCATATTGAAATCAATAACTGAGCTTGGAGTTGCTAATGATTGATAACTATAACGGAGAATTTCGGTATCAAAGTCGATATTGGATGTGGTATATGCCATATAAGTTTCACTATCAAATGGCAAATAATATTCTTTCCCTTTCCATGGCATAATTTTCAATTGATTCAGACCATTAAACCGTTCAGAAACCACTAAATAATCTTTAAAAATATCGATTGCTTCTACTAAAACTTGTTCTCTATGTGGAATTAAATCAACCCAATTTTTTTTTGATGTTGCGTCTTCAGGAGTTTTCATCAATTTAAAATTGGTTGCTTTATCTTTATTAGTTACAATATAAAAATGGTTTTCAAAATGCGAAATCGAATATTCTAAACCACGAGTTCTTTTTTGAAAGACTTTGAATTTACCATTTGGTTTTGAAGCAAGTAAATACCAATATTCACTAGTCATAGTACTATCGGAATTGATAATAATATACTTTCGCGATTTTGATTTATAAACCGAAACATCAAAAGTTTCATCTTTTTCAAAATACACTACTTCATCATCATCAGGATTCGTACCTAAAATGTGCTTGTAAATTCTATCTGGGCGAAGTGTTTGCTCATCTTTTCTGGAATAGAAAAATGTTTTATTATCACTTGCCCAAGTAGCATCACCAGTAGTGTTTTCTACTTTATAGGGTAATATTTCATTGGTTTCTAAATTCTTAATTTGAATCGTAAATTGACGTCTAGAAACCGTATCAACTCCAAATGTTACCCATTTATTATCATCACTAACACTTAAACCTGTTAACTTAAAATAAGCATGGTCTTTGGCCATTTCATTACAATCATAAAGAATTTCTTCTTTAGCTTCTAATGATTCTTTTTTTCGAGCATAAATTGGATAACCTTTTCCTATTTCAAAACGAGTGATATACCAATATCCATTATAAAAATAAGGAACCGATTGATCATCTTCCTTAATCCTTGCCTTCATTTCTTCAAACAAAATAGCTTGAAACTGTTTGGTATGAGCTGTTGATTTTTGGTAATAGTCGTTTTCTTTATTCAGATAATCAATCACTTCTGGATTCTCTCTATCATTCAGCCAATAGTAATTATCTATGCGAACATCACCATGTTTTTCTAGCGTTTTAGGAATAATTTTAGCGATTGGCGGAACTATCTTTTTTGGCATTTTGATTTATTTAAGCATGTAAAATTAGAATAATACTCTATTGAAATAGTTAATTTTTTATTAAGTTATCCAATAAAAATTAACAGTTGAATTTGTATTTTTACCAACTAATTTAAATTGATACAACTATGTTTGGAGACATGATGAACATGATGGGAAAATTAAAAGAAACCCAACAAAAAATTGAAGAAACTAAGAAACGTCTAGACACCGTTTTAATAGACGAACAAAGCAACGACGGTTTACTAAAAGTAACCTTAACAGCCAACCGAAAGATTAAATCAATTTCTATAGACAACAACTTGCTTGAAGACAAAGAGCAACTAGAAGATTACCTAATTTTAGTACTAAACAAAGCCATAGAAAAAGCTACCAATGTTAATGAAACTGAGCTTGCGGCGGTTGCAAAACAAGGAATGCCAAATATTCCTGGAATGGATTTATTTAAATAATGAATAACATCAACTACCTTTTTCTAGTTTTCGCTTTATTGGCAGAAATTATTGGAACTATTGGTGGTTTTGGTTCTTCGGTGTTTTTTGTACCATTAGGAAATTTTTATTTTGATTTTCATACCGTACTCGGATTAACTGCTGTGTTTCACTTATCAAGCAATTTGAGTAAAATAATTCTTTTTAAAAAAGGTCTTGATAAAAATCTATTATTATACATAGGATTGCCTTCTGTTATTTTTGTTATAATTGGCGGGATAGTTTCACGCTACTTAGATACAGTATTATTAGAACTATTGTTAGGGATTTTTTTAGTTGTACTAAGTTTATTGTTTTTAGTCAAACAAAAATTAGTCATTGAACCCAATAAAGAAAACTCAATAACAGGTGGAATTTTATCAGGGTTTTCAGCTGGCTTACTCGGAACTGGCGGTGCCATCCGCGGATTAACCATGGCTGCTTACAATCTTGAAAAAAGTGTATTTATTGCTACATCAGCAGCAATCGATATGATGATAGATACTACAAGAACCGTGGTTTACTATGAAAATGGATATATTACCAAAGATATTATCATATATATTCCTTTCTTGTTTGTTATTGGATTAGTAGGTACTTACTTAGGAAAAAGAATTCTACATTATATTCCTCAAGACAAATTCAAAAACCTATCATTGGTATTAATTTTAATCATTGGTTTAATTACAATTTTAAAACAATTTCTGAATTAAAACGCCAACTTGCTCAAGGCTTCTAAAACATATTCATGCATTATTTGTCGGTAGTCTAAATGCGTTACAATTCGCAATTTTCCTTTTGACATCAAACTGATTGAAATGCCTTTTTGTTTTAATTTATCCATAATCTGCTGGTCAGAAACGGTATCAATTGGCGAAAATACTATGATGTTCGTTTCTATTGGTTCCACTACTTTTACCCAAGAACATTGTTGCAATTGTTTGCCTAATTCTTTGGCTCGATTATGATCTTCTTCTAACCTATTGATGTTATTTTGTAACGCATATATACCTGCAGCAGCCAAATAGCCCGATTGGCGCATGTTTCCACCAAATATTTTTCGGATACGTAACGCTTTTTTCATCGTTTCAGCATCCGATAATAATACCGAACCAATTGGACAACCCAATCCTTTAGAGAAACAAACCGAAATGGTATCAAACAATGCACCAAATTGTTTTGGATGTTGTTTTTTAGCAATCAAAGCGTTCCACAATCGTGCACCATCAAGATGAAATTTTAAATTATGATCAATACATACTTGCTTTATTTTGATAAGTTCCTCCATTTCATAGCAAGCACCGCCGCCTTTATTTGTTGTATTTTCTATTCCCACCATTTTAGTTAAAGGTGCATGGTAAAACTCTGGGTCATTTATCCCTTCTTTTACTTGCTCGGCAGTAATCATTCCTCTATTTCCATCTAATAGATTAAAATTTACACCACTATTAGACGATGCGCCACCAGCTTCATACAAATGAATGTGTGTCCATTTATCACAAATAATTTGGTCACCAGGATTGGTATTTAATTTAACCGCCGTTTGATTGGCCATCGTTCCTGTTGGAAAAAACAAAGCAGCCTCCATGCCAAACAATTCAGCAACAATACGTTCAAACTCATTAACCGTTGGATCTTGTTTAAAAACGTCATCGCCTACTTTGGCATTGAACATTGCTTTTAACATTTCTGGTGAAGGTTTTGTTACCGTATCGCTAATTAAATTAATTTCCATAGTTTATTTTATATATTGACAATTCACGAATTGTACTTACTTTTGCAAACACAAAACTACATTATTTATGACAAATACCGAACAAATAAAAGGTATTGTAGAACGTCTTGGTGCGTTGAGGAGGTATCTTTGACATTGATGCCAAGCTTATAGAAATAGCCAACGAGGAAGAAAAAACCTATGCACCTGATTTTTGGAACAATGCCAAAGAAGCCGAAATCATTGTAAAAAACTTGCGTTCTAAAAAACAATGGGTAGAAGATTTTGAGAAAGCCAACAATCTGTTGGAAGAACTTCAAATTACCTACGAATTTGTAAAAGAAGGCGACGCTTCTGAGGAAGAATTAGATTCTTTATATGAAACTACAAATACTTTCATCGAAAACATCGAGTTTAAAAACATGCTTTCTGATGAAGGGGATAATCTAAGTGCTGTACTTCAAATTACTGCTGGCGCAGGAGGAACGGAAAGTTGCGATTGGGCAAGTATGCTGATGCGCATGTATTTAATGTGGGCAGAACGTCAAGGGTATAAAATAAAAGAATTGAACTTTCAAGAAGGCGATGTTGCTGGAATAAAAACCGTAACTCTAGAAATTGAAGGCGATTTTGCTTTTGGCTATTTAAAAGGAGAAAACGGAGTACATCGCTTAGTGCGTATTTCACCATTTGATAGTAATGCCAAGCGCCATACTTCTTTTGCATCAGTATATGTTTATCCACTAGTTGATGACACCATTGAAATTGAAATTAATCCTGCTGATATTGAAATTACCACTGCGCGTTCTAGTGGTGCTGGTGGTCAAAATGTAAACAAAGTAGAAACTAAAGTACAATTGGTTCACAAACCTACTGGCATACAGATTCAATGTTCAGAAACTCGTTCGCAACACGATAATCGTTCTCGTGCTTTACAAATGCTGAAATCGCAATTATATGAAATTGAATTAAAGAAACAACAAGAACAACGCAGCGATATTGAAGCCGGAAAAATGAAGATTGAATGGGGTTCACAAATTAGAAATTATGTGATGCAACCCTACAAACTTGTAAAAGACGTTCGCACCGGAAAAGAAACCAGCGATGTTGATGGTGTTATGAATGGCGAAATAGACGAATTCTTAAAAGCCTATTTAATGATGATGGGACAAAAAGAGGAGTAGTTTTCAGTTGGCAGTCTGACATTCGATAGTAAATTTTTGTAATTATAAAGGTGAAAATTTATCATTTTAACTTACACTAAAAAATCCTACTAAATAGGTTTATTAAAAGGATTTCGCTTAATTTGAAGATAATTATAAATTAATATACATGAAATCCTTTTCAGTTGAATATATAAGTAACATTTTGGGTGGTAAAATTACGGGAACTACAACAAATAAAATTACTGCACCTGAACAATTAGAAAATGCGACTGAAACTGAAATTTCTTTTATAGGAAATAAAAAATACGAAAAGTATTGGAAAAATTCTAAAGCTTCTGTAGCAGTAGTTAATCTAGATATTTCTATTGAACCAGGTGAAAATCGTGTGTTTATAAAAGTTAAAAATGCTGATTTGGCCATGTCGCAAGTACTAGAATTGTTTGCGCCACCAACTCCTTTTTTCAAAGTCAATATTCACCCAACAGCAGTAATAGATGACACGGCTACTATTGGAACTGGAACGAAGATTGGAGCTGGTTGTTATGTTGGACCAAATGTTACCATTGCTGAAAACGTTATTATTTACCCTAACGTTACAATTCTTGACGAATCTTCGGTTGGAAAAAACACCGTGATTTGGTCAGGAACTGTTATTCGTGAGCGCTGTCATGTTGGTGCTTTTTGCATTTTGCATCCAAATTGTACTATAGGTGCCGATGGTTTTGGTTTCCGTCCTTGTGCTGAAAAAGGATTGGTTAAAATTCCACAAATTGGAAACGTAATCATTGGAAATGGTGTAGAAATTGGAGCCAATTCATGTGTTGATAGAGGGAAATTCAGTTCTACAGTTCTTGGAGATGGTTGTAAAATTGACAATTTGGTTCAAATAGGACACAACTCTAAACTTGGAAAATGTTGTATCATGGCAGGAAATTCTGGCTTAGCAGGTTCTGTCACTCTTGGAAATGGAGTAATTATTGGCGGAAGTGCTTCGATAAAAGACCACACATCAATTGGAGATGGTGCTATAATTGGTGCAGGTTCTGGCGTTGCTGCTGATGTTGAAGCAGGTAAAACAATGTTGGGTTACCCAGCGGTTGAAGCTCGAGATGCTCTTAAACAATGGGCAATTTTAAAAAGACTAGCAAATAATCAAAATAAATAATTCAGTATTCAAAAAAAAAATATATCTTTGCTATGAGTATTCCGAAAGGATGTTACAATTCATTTCATTAGTCGATCGCTCCAGATCGACTTTTGTTTTTTTAACAGTTTGCTAATCTTTAAAACTATTTCTTTTTAGCATCAACAAAGTCAACTTTGGCAGCATCATAAACCCATTTATTTTCTTGCGTTTTATTCTTTTGAGAAACAGTTCCATCAGCGTTTAGTGTTAATACAAATCCTTCACGTCTTATTTTCTCCTGCGTTTCTGAAGCGTTTTTATTTTTATCTAAAAATACTTTTTCTACAATATTACTCGTTTTTTCAAAATTAGAAAAGACTTGTTTTTTAGTTGCAATTTCATAAATCACCGAAAAAACTGTAGTAATATCCTCTGTTTTTACATCTGTTTTAGTATTTGATTTTTCAGTCCACTGCAACAAATACAATTTTGTTCCGCTTACTGTAAAGGATGATAATTTAATGTCTGTTGGCTTTAAGTTATCATTTAGCTCTTTTACAATTAAAGCATCTGTTGGTTTTCCTTTTTCAGTAATGGTAACTTGAAACGTTTTCCCTTTTACTTCAGCTAGTAGGTTATCCACTTTTATTGAAGACGTTTTTTCGGTTGTTGTCTTTTTTGCAGTTGTTTTTTTCTTTTGAGAAAAACTCAAATTTGCACATAACATAATCATCAAAAGGAAAGCTGTTTTTTTCATTGTAGTATTGTTTTTGAAATGCCAATATACAAAATAAATGATTTGACCAATGTTAAATAAAAACCTCGCTTAGTGATAAGTGAGGATTTAATTTCTATATTCTTCTTTTTATTTCTTCTCAGGTATATTTGCTAATATTTCCAATAAAAATTTCCAGAATTTTTGTGACGATTTAATAGAAGCTCTTTCATCCGGACTATGTGCACCATGAATGGTTGGTCCAAAAGAAATCATGTCCATACCTGGATAATTTGTTCCAAGAATTCCACATTCTAAACCTGCGTGACAGGCTACAACACTTGGTTTTTCGCCATTGTTTTGTTTTTCATAGATTGGCACTAAAACATCCAATATTTCAGAGTTCACATTTGGTGTCCAACCTGGGTAGCTTCCGCCAAAAGTAACTTCGCAACCAAATAATTCATATGCAGAACGTAGGCTATTTGCCAAATCCATTTTAGAACTTTCTACTGAGGAACGGGTTAAGTTTTGAATAGAGATTTCACCATTAGCAACCACTACTCTAGCGATATTATTAGAAGTCTCTACCAAATCCGCCATATCAGGCGACATTCTGTAAACGCCATTGTGTGCTGCATAAATAGAACGTAACAACCCTTCTTGAACACCTAAATCCATCACTTTACTTGGTAAATCGCTTTTTACAATTTCGACAGTTAAGTTAGGTTCCATAGTTTTGTATTCAGCTTTGATATCGTTGATGATTTCTTGCATATCAAACACAAAAGCCTCATCATACATACCAGCTACAATCACTTTGGCAACGCTTTCTCTTGGTATCGCATTGCGCAAACTTCCTCCACTAATTTCAGCAACTTGAAGTCCAAAATTCTCAAATCCGTCAAATAATAAACGGTTCATAATCTTATTGGCATTACCTAAACCTTTGTGAATATCCATTCCGGAATGTCCACCGTTTAAGCCTTTTACGGTGATGGTATAACCTACAGAACCTTCAGGTGTTTCTTCTTCGTTATAGGTTCTGTTTGCCGTAACATCAATTCCTCCTGCACAACCAATATCAATTTCATCATCTTCTTCGGTATCTAAATTTAAAAGAATTTCACCTTTCAAAATACCGCCTTTTAGGTTCAACGCACCAGTCATTCCGGTTTCTTCATCAATAGTGAAAAGTGCATCAATCGCAGGATGTGGAATGTCTTTGCTTTCTAAAATTGCCATGATAGCCGCTACTCCTAACCCATTGTCAGCACCAAGAGTTGTTCCTTTAGCACGAACCCAGTCGCCATCGACATACATTTGAATACCTTGTGTTAGGAAATCAAAATCGGTATCATTATTCTTTTGGTGTACCATATCCAAATGACCTTGCAGTACAATCGTCTTGCGATTTTCCATTCCTGGAGTTGCTGGTTTTCGGATGATTACGTTTCTAATTTCGTCTTCAAAAGTTTCTAATCCTAGATTATTTCCGAAGTTTTTCATAAACTCGATTACACGTTCTTCTTTTTTGGATGGACGTGGCACTTCATTTAAATCGGCAAATTTATTCCAAAGAACTTTTGGTTCTAGGTTTCTAATTTCTTGGCTCATGTAATATATTTGAATGTTAAAAACCCAAAGTTACAAAGTTTACAATGCTTTCAAATAGTTTTGTGATTATATTTACATTTTAAATGTCAAAATTGAAACACAACTACATTCTTCCGCTTTTTCTTTTGTTTCAGATCCTTTTCTTGAAAATAATTGCCTTTTTTCCTGAAATTGTAGAACGATTTTATTCTAATGGAATTTATCCGATTATTTCAAAAGCTTTGAGAACTATTTTAGGACCTATTCCTTTTTCGGTTGGTGATATTTTATATGGAATTTTGATAGTATATTGCATTTACTGGCTTTATAAAAATTGGAAAACATCGTGGAAACAAAAAGGTTTAGCTATTTTGAGTTTTCTTTCTGTATTCTATTTTTTGTTTCATTTTTTTTGGGCGATGAATTATTATCGGGAACCTCTTTTTGAGAAAATGAATATTCGAAAAGAATATTCGGATAATGATTTAATTGTTTTTACTGAAAAACTGATTCAGAAAACGAATGAAATTCAATTTGAAATAACGAAGAATAAAAACAATAAAGTAGTAAATCCTTATACGCAAGAAGTTGTTTTTGATTTAACTGAGAATGGTTATGATAATTTGACAAAACAATATCCGTTTTTTAAGTATTCAATTCCAAGTAGAAAAAAATCGTTGTTTAGCTTGCCATTGACTTACATGGGTTTTGGTGGTTATTTGAATCCCTTTACTAATGAAGCACAGGTGAATTATAAATTACCAATGTATGGATTTCCTGCCGTGGTTACACATGAAATGGCGCATCAAATGGGCTATGGCAGTGAAAGTGAATGTAACTTTATAGGCTTTTTGGCTTGCATTAAAAATGATGATTTGTACTTTCAATATGCTGCCTATAGTAATGCTTTGCGCTATTGTTTGTCAAACATTGCGCAAAAAAATGAAGCAACCTTTGATCAACTAAAGAAAAAAATAAACCGAGGAGTTTTAAAAAACTATAAAGAAAGTGAAGTTTTTTGGGAACAATATGATACTATAATCGACAAAGGGTTTCATGCTTTTTATGACCAATATCTAAAAGCGAATCAACAACAAGAAGGCATTGAAAGCTATAGTAAATTTGTGGATTTACTGATTAACTATTATAGAAACAGAAGCTTTTAAAATATATCGATATCGCCTTTTCCTTCTCGGATGATTTCGGGTTCGTAACCTGATAAATCGATAATAGTTGATGGTGTATTGTCGCCATAACCACCGTCAATAACCAAATCGACTATATTTTGCCATTTCTCAAAAATCAATTCGGGATCGGTGGAATATTCTAAAACCTCATCATCATCATGAATAGATGTTGACACTATTGGGTTTCCTAGTAGTTTTACTATTTCGAGTGCAATATTATTGGCAGGAACACGAATACCAACGGTTTTTTTCTTTCTAAACTCTCTAGGCAAATCATTATTTCCTGGAAGAATGAAGGTATATGGTCCTGGCAAAGCGCGTTTTAAGATTTTGAAGGTTGATGTATCAATTTGACGCACATAATCGGAAATATTACTCAAATCGCTACACACAAAAGAGAAATTGGCTTTTTCTATTTTAATACCTTTGATTTTTGCGATTTTTTCTAAAGCTCTTGAATTGGTAATATCGCAACCTAAACCATATACGGTATCGGTTGGATAAATAATCAATCCGCCATTTTTCAAAACGTCCACTACTTTTTTAATGGCAGCTTCGCTGGGTTTGTCTTCGTATATTTTGATGAATTCAGCCATTTTTTAAAGATTGTTTAAGGGTTTAATATGGTTTAAGAGTTTAATGTGATTTAAGGGTTTAATGTTAACTACTTCTTGATTGAATGATTTTTGCAAATATAATGCCTGTTAGAAACCAAACTATAATTCCTAAAATCACTTTTTTGGCTAAAAATGCTTCGCCATCATAGTAAGGTAATAAAAAAACATTGAAAAAAGACATGAATATCGTCCAATAAAGAACAATTTTCCAGTTGATATTTTTTAAAAAAGTATTCATATCTAATTAGTTTATCCTATTACATCCAATTTTGCGAAACGCAACAATAGCTTTTTAATTCCGCCGACGTCAAATTTTATTTCGGCCTTTTTATCGCCGCCAATGCCTTCTAGGTTTAGGATTTGTCCTTTTCCGAAGCGTTCGTGCATTACGATATTGCCCACCGCTACTTTGCTATCTGTTGCATTTGGTATTCTTGGCGCATTTCCTGAAACGGGTTTTAATCTTCTAATGTTTAGGGATGATGAAGGTTCTTCGCCATATTGTTTTGGTGGTGTTCCTGCCACTGGTTTTACAGAGCGCAGTTTGGATTTATCAATATCGCCAAAAATATCCAAATCGATGGTTGGTTTGTAACGGTAATTGCTGTGCTGGTCTGGATTCATGTATTCCAAATATTCATCTTTAATTTCTTCTATAAATCGAGATGGATCGGCATCTGTTAGTTTTCCCCAACGGTAGCGCGATTGTGCATAGGTTAAATACGCCTGATGTTCGGCACGCGTTAAGGCAACATAGAACAAACGACGTTCTTCTTCTAGTTCGGAACGAGAGTTTAAGGTCATAGCACTTGGGAATAAATCTTCTTCTAGACCAACGATAAATACATAGGGAAATTCTAAACCTTTTGCCAAATGTATTGTCATTAGTGCTACTCTATCGTCATCGCCGGTGTCTTTATCTAAATCGGTTGCTAAGGCTACGTCTTCTAAGAATTCGGATAAAGCACCACGTGCGCCATCTACTTCTATTTGTCCGTCGGTGAAATCTTTGATACCGTTAAGCAATTCTTCTATGTTTTCAAGTCTTGCTATTCCTTCGGGAGTGGCATCTTTTTTGAGTTCTTGCAATAAACCTGTTTTTTTTGCCACATGGTCGGCTAGGAAAAAAGCATCTTGGCTTTCGTTGATGACTTGAAAACTTTTAATCATCATGACAAAGTCTTCTAGCTTTTGCTTGGTTCCGGAGTTTATTTTGAGGTCAATCTTATCAATATTTTCCATCACTTCAAAGATGGAACGCTTGTAATGATTGGCGGTAACGGTTAGTTTTTCGATGGTAGTATTTCCGATTCCACGTGCTGGATAATTGATAACACGGATTAACGCTTCTTCATCTTTTGGGTTGATGACTAATCGCAAATAACACAATACGTCTTTGATTTCCTTGCGTTGATAGAATGATAACCCGCCATAAATTCGGTAGGGAATATCTCTTTTTCGCAGCGCATCTTCCATAGCACGTGATTGTGCATTGGTTCTATATAAAATGGCAAATTGCCCATTGAGCATCTGGTTGCGCATCTTTTGTTCAAAGATTTCGCTGGCTACAAAACGCCCTTCTTCACCATCGGTAATACTACGGTGCACTTTTATTTTGGGTCCAAAATCATTGGCTGTCCAAACCACTTTGTCTAGTTTGGTTTTATTCTTATCGATAATGGAATTGGCGGCTTCGACTATGTTTTTGGTAGAACGGTAATTTTGTTCTAATCGATACGTTTTTACATTTTCATAATCTTTTTGGAAGTTTAAAATGTTGTTGATGTTGGCACCACGAAAGGCATAAATACTCTGCGCATCATCTCCTACGACACATATATTCTGAAATTTATCGCTCAACGCTCGTACTATTAAATACTGCGAATGGTTGGTATCTTGGTACTCATCGACCAAAATGTATCGAAAACGGTTTTGATATTTTGCCAAGACATCGGGAAAACGGTTTAGTAATTCATTTGTTTTTAATAACAAATCGTCAAAATCCATCGCACCAGCTTTGAAACAACGTTCTACATAGTTGGCGTAAATATCTCCTAAGCGTGGTTTTTTGCTCATAGCATCGGCTTCTTGCAACTCTGGATTGTTGAAATAAGCTTTTACGGTAATTAAGGAGTTTTTATAAGATGAAATTCTACTAAAGACTTGTTTTGGCTTGTAAATGTCTTTGTCTAATTGCATTTCTTTGATTATAGAAGAAATTAATCGAACGGAATCTTGGGAATCATAGATGGAAAAATTGGACGGATAGCCAAGTTTTTCTGCCTCTATTCGTAGGATTTTGGCAAAAACGGAATGAAATGTTCCCATCCAAAGGTTTTTGGCTTCGTTGCTTCCTACTATTTCTGAAATACGTTTTTTCATTTCTTTGGCGGCTTTGTTGGTAAACGTTAACGCCAAAATATTGAATGGGTCAACGCCTAAGCTCATCAGGTAGGAAATGCGAACGGTGAGCACACGTGTTTTTCCGGAACCTGCACCAGCAATGATAATCATTGGACCATCTTTTTGATAAACAGGTTGTTGTTGGGCTTCGTTAAGCTGCGAAATGTATTTAGTAATCATAGCAATTGATAAAGTTCAAATTTAATATTACTGCTCCTGATTAACAATAATTTTTACTAGTATTTCTATTATATTTGTGAACAATTAAAATATAAATCAAAAATCATGAATCTTGATAAGTTATTAGAGTTACTTATGTATGCTATTCCATCTTTAATTACTGGTGCTGTAGCCTATTATATGTTTGACAGACACTTTAAAGACCAACAAAATACTCGAAAATGGTTGGTTCTTAGAGAAAATCAAAAGCAAGCTTTGCCTTTACGATTGCAAGCTTATGAGCGATTGGCATTATTATTGGAACGCATTAATCCTTCTAAATTATTAATTCGTGTAGCACCTATTGGCGATGATAAAATGGATTATCAGAACTTGCTGATTCGTCATATTGAGCAAGAATACGAACACAATTTGACGCAACAAATTTATATTTCGGATGATGCTTGGGTGATGATTTTGACGGCGAAGAATACTATTATTCAAAACATTAGAAAGGTTGCTTTGGATGAAAGCATCGCTAATGCAGATGAATTGAGAGAAAAAATATTGAGTAATTTATTTGATAACGAATCGGCTAGTACTGTTGCTTTAGCCTATCTGAAATCGGAGGTTAGCGAGGTTTTAGGATAGCTCATAATCACCACTATAGTGAAAATATACTTCTTTTTTGTGAAGTTTTTAAATATCCTGTTGCAAATCAATAATTTAAATCTATATTTGCATTTTAATAAATATTACAATGAACGAAGGAACAATCAAATTTTTTAACGAAGCCAAAGGTTTCGGATTTATTACTCCAGCTGATGGAAGTAGTGACGTATTTGTTCACGCAACTAGCCTTAATGGTCAAGTTCGTGAAAATGATAAAGTAACCTATGACCTTGAAGAAGGTAGAAAAGGTATCGTTGCAGTAAATGTAACGGTAGTATAACTACTTATCTTTTACCATACAAAGTAATAACCTTCTCAAATGAGAAGGTTTTTTTTTGGGGGTTTGTTTTTTTTACCATTAAAGATGATTAAGGATTTTTTTGGGATTAAGATGCTCCGAGGTTGGAGACTATCTGAATGAGATATAGGGTTGAAAAGATGTCAATAAGTAATTAGTGTGAACTATTTAATGATAAATTAAAATATTATTTTTTGAATTAAAGTTTGAGAAAATGGAAAATATAAAATTTATTGATTTATTTTGTAGAATAGGCGGATTTAGAACAGCAATGGATGAAGCCTGTATTGAAAACAATATAAATCCTGAGTGTGTTTTTTCATCGGATATAGACACTTATTGTCAAGACAGTTATGAAGCTAATTTTGGAGAAAGACCATTTGGCGATATAACAAAAATTGACGAAAAAGATATTCCAGACCATGATATTTTATTTGCTGGGTTTCCTTGTCAATCATTTAGCATAATTGGTAAGAGGAAAGGATTTGATGATGTAAGAGGTACGTTGTTTTTTGATATTGCTAGAATTTAAAAAAATAAAAAACCAAAAGCATTTGTATTAGAAAATGTTAAACAACTTTTAGGACATGATGGTGGAAATACACTAAAAACTATTGTAAATGTTCTCGAAAAAGATTTAGGTTATAGTGTTAGATTTGCTGTATTAAATGCACTTGATTATGGTCTTCCTCAAAAAAGAGAGCGTATAATAATTGTTGGACATAAAGAACCCATTTTATTTAATTTTCCTTCTCCAATAAGACCTTTTAAACCATTATCAGAAATTCTTCAAAAGAAAGTTGATGCTAAATATTATGCTTCTGAAATGATTTTAGAAAAAAGAAAAAGCAAGCATAAATCTGCATATAATCTTTCTATTTGGCACGAAAACAAGTCAGGAAACATCTGTTCTTATCCTTATTCGTGTGCCTTACGCTCTGGTGCTTCGCACAATTATTTACTTGTAAATGGTGAAAGAAGATTAACACCAAGAGAAATGTTTCGATTACAAGGATTCTCAGACAGCTACAAAATTGTAGTTTCTGATGGGCAAGCTAAAAGACAAGCTGGTAATGCTGTACCTGTGAATTTAGTTAAAGCAGTAATTTTAAAACTGCTTCCTTACGTTTCAAATTCAATGGATAAAAGTGCTGTATTAAGTAATTATTGTATAAACTATGAATAACAATAATCAGTCACCTAAATTAAGAACAGTTACTAAATCTGTTTCCGCATTTCCTCTTAATGATTGTCCAAAAGATTTTCCATTTCTGTTTGGAAAAGAAATAGTTTATTTACTTGCTTCAAAATGAAAACCTGAATTAGAAGGTTCAGATTGGGAAACTATTTTTGCAAATTGTATTGGAGCAGATTGGAAACCATCAAATGTTGGACTAGATGATGTTGTAATGGTTAATACTGCTTGTGGCGCAAAAACTGTTAAAGCTAAATAACCATCAAAACAGAAAAAAATTAGGCTGATTTCTGGAAGAAATTCTCCAAATTATTCATTTGGAGAGCGTAGCGATGAAAAAGCTGACCCAAAATTAATTGGAGAACTTGTGCTAGAAATTTGGAATGAGAGAGTTTCTTCAATTCGTGAAAAGTATAAGCATTTAAGAACTGTTGTGCTTTTAAAATCAAATGATATGTCAGAAGTTGCCGTTTTTGAATTTGACACTATCCGATATGATCATGAGCTTTATAGTTGGGAATGGAACAAAAACAATAATCTAACAGGAACAAATAAAAAGACTGGAGAACATTGTTTTACTTGGCAACCTCACGGTTCACAATTTACCATTGTTGCAGAAGTTCCTGAAAAATGCTTGATTATAAAAATTAAGCAACCTGAAAAACTTGATAAAGATGCTGTTCTTAAAGCTTTAGGATTTGACAAATCTTGGGTTATTGTTTCTCAAAAAGTAAAATAATAACTATTCATTATATGATTGTAAAATTAGTTCTTATTTCTCGTGTTTTGTTGAGTTGGGATGACAAATGGTTTGTTTAGTTTTTAAGTTTTCAAAAAAAGCCCAACAAAAAACCAAAACTGTTGGGCAAACTAATTAAGTATAAACCAAAACAAATTATATTTTATTTTCTAAAGACTCATATCGTTTTATGATGGTATTCTTGTTTAGTTGCAGTGGATGATTTTAAGGCATAAAAAACGCTGCCGAAGCAACGTTTTATATGTATTTGTTATTTAAACTTCCCTACTCCGTCTTTTAACCAAGCGAGGTATTCGTCGATGTTGGGTGTATAGCCAATAGGTTGGTTTAAATTAGTTTCATTCAAGTCGGTCAACACATAATAGGGTTGTGTGTTGGTTTTATATCTGGTAATGATAAAATCACTCCATTTGTTACCGATGGTTTTCACCGTTTTGCCGGTTTCTTTCGAAATATACTGCTCGCTTTCTGGAAGCATGCGTTTGTCATCTACATATAATGAAATCAAAACGACGTCGTTCTTTAATACTTTCAAAACTTTTTCATCTGACCAAACGTTGATTTCCATTTTTCGGCAATTAACACAAGCGTATCCTGTAAAATCGAGCATGATTGGTTTGTTGACTTTCTTGGCATAGGCAAATCCGTCTTCGTAATCGTGAAAGGTGATGATGTCGTGCTCACCAAGCTCTGCTCCTTCTGGCAATTCTACTTTTGAATCAGTTGAAGATGAATTTCCAAAGAAACCTCTTGGGCTTTCGCTATAGGTTTGTGGTGGTGGAAAAGCACTGATTAGTTTTAACGGCGCACCAAACAATCCTGGAATCATATAGACCGTAAAGGCTAATACAATTAACCCCATAGACAATCGACCAACCGAAATGTGGGTTAATGGGCTGTCGTGTGGCGTGGTGATTTTTCCAAATAAATACAATGCCCAAGCACCAAAAATGGCTATCCAAATGGCTAAAAATACTTCTCTTTCTAATAGGTGCATTTGCAATACTAAATCAGCTTGAGATAAGAATTTAAAAGCTAAGGCTAATTCTAAAAATCCTAACGACACTTTCACGGTATTTAACCACCCACCCGATTTTGGCAAAGAACTTAACCAACTTGGGAACATGGCGAATAACATAAACGGCAATGCTAATGCTGAAGAAAAACCAAGCATTCCTACTATCGGTGCTATACCTCCTTTGGAAGCTGACTCAACTAAAAGTGTTCCAACGATTGGTCCTGTACACGAAAAGGAAACGATGGCTAAAGCTAATGCCATGAATAAAATACCTACGACTCCACCTCTATCGGCTTGTCTATCGACTTTATTTGCCCAAGAATTAGGCAACATGATTTCGAAGGCACCCAAAAAAGAAACTGCGAAAACTACTAATAAAACAAAGAAAATTATATTGAACCAAACGTTGGTTGAGAGTTCGTTGAGCGCTTCGGCACCAAATATTCCGGTGACTAGCGAACCGAGAATTAAATAAATAATGATGATGGATAATCCGTATAAAATGGCGTTTCGTTTTCCTTGCGCTGGTGTTTTACTTTGTTTTGTAAAGAAGCTCACTGTCATGGGTATCATTGGGAAAACACATGGCGTTAGTAGGGCTGCAAAACCACCAAGAAATGCCAAAAAGAAGATGGTTAACAATCCTTTTTTATCTTCTTTTTTTGGAGTTTCGGTAGGTGATATAGCTACGGCTTCTTTAACCTTTGTTGTGTCAACAGCGACAGTTTCCACTTGTGTTGTGTCGGCTGTAGGCACTTCCATTACTGGTGCTTCGGCAACGGCTTCTTTTGTTTCCAAAACCATTTTAGGAATTGAAAAGGTAAACACATTATTATCGTTGATACATACTTCTTTGCACACTTGAAAATCAATAGAACCTTTGATTGTAGTCAGTTTAGGATTGATGATTTTTACTTTTTGGGTGAAGGTTGCGTTGTTGGCAAAATAGTATTCATCTACTTCAAAAACGTCATTGTATTGTTTCTTGTATGGGCTTTCTTTGACTTTCCCTATTAGTTCGTAATTGCCTTTAGCATTCTCAAATTTGAATTCGGCTGGCAACGGACCCATATCTGGCGTGTATTGCGAATAAACGTGCCAATCTTTTTCGATGGTGGCTTGCATAATAAGATTGACTTCTGTGTCGCTTATTTTTTCAACCTTACTGGTCCATTTTACGGGCTTGACAATTTGAGCATTTGTGTTAGCAAAAGTCAAAATTGCTACTAAAATTAAAAGTAATTTTTTCATTAGGGTTTGTACTTTATTTGTAAAATTCGTGTTGTGTGTTCTGTTATTTTATATCTATTGTCTTGACGTTTTCCAATAACCCAAACGATTTGATTGTTGGAACAAAGTAGCCAAGTGTTTGTTTTGTCAAAAAGAGAAAACTTTTCGTCTTTGAAATATTTGCTCAATTTCTTGGAACCATTCATCCCAAAAGGAAACAAAACATCACCTTCTTTCCACTTTCTAATTTGCAATGGAAACTGCAATTTCTCTTCGTCCACAAATATAGCATTTGGAATTTCATTTGAAATGTAATCTACGTTACAAAGCGACAATTTTAAGGGAAATTTAACTTCTTTTTGGTCTTTCTTTATCCAATAATAATCTGAATGTTCTTCATTTTTTTTTGGAAACAAAATAAGATATGTTCTGTCTTTTAGTAAAATGTAATTTTCGGAAAGCACTTGTTTTCCCGATTGTGCCGAAACTAAATTGTAGATATCATCCCAAGCGGTGAACCCAAATAGTGCTAACCATTGATGCAAATAGGCTTTGTAATTGGGAAACGCCAATAGTTTTGTTAGACTAATTTTGATGGTTTCTTCTTCGGTAACTACTTTAGAATACACCAAATGACTAGCATCTTCTACCATAGATTGTGCTTGGTTTAGGTATTCTAACGTGTTTTGAAACGATTGTAGCAAGTTGATGTTTTGTTCTTGAAGAATTGGTACCACAGAATGGCGAAATTTGTTTCGTTGGTATTTCTCCGTTTGATTGCTGCTGTCCTCTCGCCACTGAATTCCATTTCTAACAGCATATTCTTCGATTTCAACTCTGGAAAATGGTAGCAAGGTGCGCACTACTTTTTCATTCTGCTGTGGAATTCCTGTAAGTCCTTCCAAACCTGTACCGCGCGTGAAATTGATTAGAAATGTTTCCAAACTGTCGTTCAAATGATGTGCTGTTAGAATGTAATCGTACTCATTATTTATCAAAACAGAATGAAAAAAATCGTAGCGTAAGTTACGAGCCACCACTTGAATGGATTGTTTTTGTTCTTTGGCGTAAATTTCAGTATCAAAATGAGTTACAAATAATGGAATGTTGTTTTTTTCGCAATAGGATGTAACAAATTTTTCATCGTTGTTACTTTCTTCTCCACGTAATTGGAAGTTGCAATGTGCCACGGAGATATCAAGTTTCATTGCTTGGCATAAATGCAATAACACCATGCTATCTAATCCACCACTAACCGCCAACAGGAGTTTGCTTTCAGGTAGAAAAGGTAAATTTTCAGAGATATTATTTTGAAACTTATCCAGCATCCTCAAAAATAAGAATTTTTATTCACTCAAAACAGAGAACATTGCTTTGGCTTTTAACAAACATTCTTCGTATTCTTTTTCGGGTTGTGATAATGATGTAATGGCACTACCGACTGAAAAGGAAAGATAGTTTTCTTTAGCATTATACAAAATACTTCGGATGACAACATTAAAATCAAAGTCGTTTTGGGGTGTAAAATAGCCAACACTACCGCTGTATAAACCGCGTTTTGTTTCTTCTAGTGCTTCGATAATGTTCATGGCTGAAATTTTTGGGGCACCTGTCATGCTTCCCATTGGGAAAGTAGTTTTTAGTATATCGATTGGAGCAATACTGCTTTCGACTTTGGAAACAACAGTGGAAATCATTTGATGCACTTGTTTGAAGGAATAAATTTGGCAAAGTTCTTCAACAGTTACTGAACCTTTTGAGGCTGTATGTGATAAATCATTGCGAACTAAATCGACAATCATGATGTTTTCAGAACGCTCTTTTGGGTCGTTTTCTAAATCTACTTTTGATTTTTCGTCTAAAGTTACTTCTTCAAAACGTTTGGTGGTTCCTTTTATGGGTTGCGAAATTATTTTGAAGCCTTCTTTCTTCATATAACGCTCTGGTGATGCCGAAAGCAAATAATCGGTGTTGTTTTTAAAGAAAGTGGCAAACGGCGGCGTTGAAATTTCGTTTAGTTTATTATAAACCGTCAATGGTTCGATGGCAGCGTTTTCTGCAAAAAACTCCATACAAAAATTAGCTTCATATATATCTCCACGATGGATGTGGTCTAATATTTTGGTGACTTTCTGAATATAATTTTCTTTTGAAATGCGTTGTTTCACTTCAACTGCACTTGTCATGACAACTTCTTCTTCAATCTCAGAGCTTTGAATAATTTCTTCGAAATCGTACACAAATTCGTCATCACATAATCGTAAATACTGCACTTCAAGTTGATTGCCTTTAATCAAAAAAAGTTTTTTGGGTTGAAAGAAATACAAATCGGGAAACTGCAAACCATCTTGATTCTTTGATTGCAACGCTTCCACATCATTTTTTAAATCATAGGACAAGTAACCAAACAACCAATCTTTAGTGGTTTGCTGGTACTGTTTTAATTCATCAAAAGCATTGTGATAATCTGTTTTAATTGATGTGAATGCATCGACTGCAAGTATGCAATCATAGGAAGTATATTGTTGATGGTAATTGTTGCTGTCGAAAAAAACAACTTCTCTAAACTGCTGTGACCACAGTAATAGCTGATTTTTGAACGTTGCAACATTCGAAATAGTTTTAGAAAAATGAGTTCTCAAAGTGATTTCTTTTGACCTCAAAATTACGATAAAAAAATAGTCTTAAGCAAAAATTAAGTTTGGCACGCTTTTTAGTAGTAATTCTTTTTAACGAACCTTACCTCATTTTGCATATTGATAACACTATACTTTTTTAAACATTTTTGAAATACTATTAACAATTAAAAAAAAGTAAAATGAAAAACTATTCAAAACTAGGATTGGTATTGCTTCTAATCGGTTTGGCTTTTGCATGCAAACAAGCTGACCACTCGATGGAAACAGAAAGTACAACAGAAAACAAAACATCAGCAGATATGATTTCTTCCAATGCTGCTTTGGAACCCAAAAATTCTAATCGAAAATTTGTTCGAACGGCAGATATTAAATTTAAAGTAAAGAACGTTGCACAATCTACTTATGCTATTGAAAATAGCATAGCAAAACATGGTGGATTTGTTACGTTAACTGATTTAAAAAGCAACATCAACGAAAGAAATAGCACAAAAATCAGTCAAGGTTCTATACTTGAAACTACAAAATATACGGTTGATAATTCGATTACATTTAGAGTTCCAAACACGGCAATGGATACTGTTTTAAAATCGATAGTAAACCAAATTGAATTTTTAGACAACAGATTAATTAAGGCTGATGACGTTTCATTACAAATGTTATCCAATAAACTCACTCAAAAAAGATTGCAAAAAAGTCAAACACGATTGGAAAAAGGAATTGACTCCAAAGGAAAAAAAATTGACCAAATTGTGAATGCTGAAGACAGGGTTTTAGATAAAGAATCTGATGCTGATGCTTCGCAATTAAACACGCTGAGTCTGGAAGATCAGGTTAACTTTAGTACAGTGACGTTGTATTTGTACCAACGAGAAACTACAAGGCAAGAACTTATAAAAAATGAAACAAATACTGATGCTTATCGGCCTAGTATTGGCTTGCAAATAGTTGATAGTTTAAAAACAGGTTGGTATGTTTTGGAAGTAATCATTGCATTTATTGTCCAAATGTGGTCTATTCTTTTATTAGTTTTTTTTGGGTTTATTATCTATCGAAACTATTTGAAGAAATAATAAAACACTGACATTAAACAAAGTAAACACCAATATCGTATAGAGTTGGTGTTTTTTTGTTTAACTTTGATACAATCAATAAACCACAAAACCATGAAAATTGCAACTATTATTGTTAGAGTATTGTTAGGACTGGTATTTATTTTTGCTTCAATGAGTTTCTTTTTGAAGTTAGCACCAGAACCTGTAACGACCGGAGATTTTAAAGCTTTCCAAATTGGGCTTGTAGCTTCATCTTACTTAATCCCATTAGCAAAAGGAATTGAATTATTATGTGGATTATCGTTTTTAGTAGGTAAATATGTAACCTTAGCCAATATTGTTATTCTTCCTGTAACATTAAACATTTTGATGATTAATTATTTTATGTCGCCTGAAACTTTGCCTATTGCCATTGCTTTGTTTTTAGGGAATTTGTTTCTAATTTATAGTTATAGAGAAAATTACAAAACTGTTTTTAAACCATAAAAAAACGTCCTGAAATTTCAGGACGTTAATTTTATTTATCTATTGAACCCAGTACCCGCTTCATAAAATCATTCAAGGCTATTTTTTTATCAGTGCCGTCTTTGACCATTTTATGTACTTCTAACGCACCATACATATTAGAAATTAATTCTGCAATTACATCTAATTCTTCATCTTTCAAGGAAGAAATTTCACATAAATTTTCTAAAACCTCAATAGTTTCGACTATATAATCTTGATCGTTTTCCTCAATAAATTGAGTTAATTGTTTTATTATAGGTAATTTCATGAAAATTTTGTTTTAAAGTTTAATGGTTTATAAGTTTAATGTATTAATGGAAAAAGTAATATTCATTAATGCAATTTACACGAAATTAAAATTCATTAAAGTATTTCACTTACTAAATCAGTTAAAACATCAACTTTATTGGTTTGTGTTTGATTAACCAAAACTCCATTTTTAAAGGTGGCAAAGGTTGGTAAATTATCTACTTTTGCCATTTTTCTAGATTCAGGAAACTTTTCTGCATCAACCATCACAAAAGAAATACTTTCATTTTGAGCAGATAACAGTTTAAATTTTGGTTTCATAATACGACAATTACCACACCATGTTGCTGAAAATTGTACTACAACTTTTTCGTTATTTGCTACAACTTCTGCTAAATTATCTTGTTCTATTTCTATATACATACTTTTTTTTTCAAATTTGTAAAAAGCTTCAAGTTTTAAGTATAACTAAATAAACTTAAAACTTGAAACACTTTTTTATTAATGAGAAGCTAAATAAGCAGCAGTACTGTTTCTATCGGCACTCATCGCATCTTTTCCTTCTTCCCAGTTAGCAGGACAAACTTCTCCTTTTGTTTGAACGTGTGTATAGGCATCTATTAATCGTAAATATTCATTTACATTTCTACCCAATGGCATATCATTAACACTTTCATGGAAGATTTTTCCGTCTTCATCAATTAAATAAGTAGCCCTAAAAGTTACATTTGATCCTTCAAGTATTTCATCGTTTAGAACTTCATCATAAACCCATTCTGCATCTAGAATATCTAATGCCGCAGATAAATTTCTTGTGGTATCTGCAATTATAGGATAGGTTACGCCTTCAATTCCACCATTGTCTTTGGCTGTATTTAACCAAGCAAAGTGAACTTCATTTGTATCGCATGAAGCACCAATAACCATTGTATTTCTTTTTTCAAATTCTTCTAAAGCTGCTTGAAAAGCGTGTAATTCTGTTGGACATACAAAAGTAAAATCTTTTGGATACCAAAATAAAACTACTTTTTTCTTGTTTTCAATTGCCTCTTCTAGCACATTAATTCTTAAATTGTCACCCATAAAAGAGATTGCATCAACTGTAATGTTTGGGAATTTTTTTCCAACTAAAGCCATATTGTATTATTTTAAATTAGTATTATTTTCTATTGCAAAGATACTACCAAATGCAACTCATAACAATAAGTTTTGATTATATTTAATTATAAAACAATAGACATATACTATTCGTATTGAAAAAACAATATAACTATATCCTGAAAAATTTAAAACCAAGCAGATTTAATTATATTTGTTTTTTTTAAACCATAAATAACCAAAGCCATATATGGGATTTTCAAATCTTTTCCGAAAAAAATCAGTTCAAGATATTTTAGACCAAGTTGCCAAAAACGAAAGTGATGGTCACGCTACTTTAGGAAAACATTTAACGGCAAAGGATTTAGCAGCTTTTGGAATTGCAGCTATTATTGGTGCTGGAATATTCAGTACTATTGGAAAAGCCAGTGCAGACGGTGGTCCGGCAGTTATTTTTTTATTCCTATTTACGGCTTTGGCTTGTGGATTTGCAGCATTTGCTTATGCTGAATTCGCTTCAATGGTTCCCGTTTCTGGAAGTGCTTATACCTATTCCTATGTAGCTTTTGGTGAATTAATTGCTTGGATTATTGGTTGGGCTTTGATTATGGAATATGCTATTGGAAACATAACCGTTGCTATTTCGTGGAGCGATTATTTTACAGGATTGCTAGAAAGTGGTGGTATTTATATGCCTCAATGGGCACAAATGGATTATTTAACAGCTTCTAATGGTTTTAATGATGCTAATGCCTTTATGCAAGGCGGAAAATCTTTTGATAAATTACCTGAATATTTACAACAAGCGCACACCGCTTGGACAACTGCACCAACAATTGGAAATTTTCATTTCGTGGCTGATTTTCCTGCTCTATTGATAATTATATTAATCACTTGGTTGGTTTATCGTGGGATGAAAGAATCACGAAATGCTAGTAATTTGATGGTTGTAGTAAAGCTCTGCATTATTCTTTTAGTAATTGCCGTAGGTGCTTTTTATGTTGATACCGCTAACTGGCATCCTTTTGCTCCCAATGGAGTTACAGGAGTTTTAAAAGGTGTTTCGGCTGTTTTTTTTGCTTATATTGGTTTTGATGCGATTTCAACTACTGCCGAAGAATGTAAAAATCCTCAAAGAGATTTACCCAAAGGAATGATGTGGGCAATTATTATTTGTACAATATTATACATTGTGATTGCTTTGGTATTGACAGGAATGGTAAATTATGCAGATTTAAATGTTGGTGACCCATTAGCATTTGTATTTGATAAATTAAACTTAAAATGGATGTCGGGCATCATAGCTGTTAGTGCTGTTATTGCTATGGCAAGTGTTTTATTAGTCTTTCAAATGGGTCAACCACGAATATGGATGAGTATGAGCCGTGACGGATTATTGCCAAAGAAATTCTCAAAAGTGCATCCAAAATACAAAACCCCTTCGTATGCTACTATTGTAACGGGATTTGTTGTGGCTGTTCCAGCCTTATTTTTAAACCTAACGATGGTTACTGATTTGTGTAGTATTGGAACCCTATTTGCTTTTGTGCTGGTTTGTGCTGGTGTATTGGTGTTACAAAACAAAAAAGACATTCCTAGAGGAAAATTCAAAACACCTTATTTTAATGCAAAGTATGTTTTTCCTTTGCTTATTATTTTTGGGTTGGTGTTTGCTTTTACAGCAAAAAAAGAGCAAACTATGGCTTTTTTTACTAATGAAAAACAGATAAACGATCCAACAACTATTGTAACAACTTTAACAAAAGAACAAACAGCAACCGTTCATGATTATCTAGAAAAAAATGTAACCGATTATAAAAACAGTGATTTAGAAAATGTTTTAGACTTTTTTCATAATGATGCAGATATGTATAAAAACATTGTTGACCAATTGCCTCTGGATGATGCTATTAAATATGAAAGTGGATTCTCTTTATTTAAACACAAAATTCCAATGTGGATTTTCCTTATTTCATTGCTCTTTTTTGCGGTTTGGTCATGGAAAGAAAATCTTTCTCTTATTCCGCTTCTTGGGTTAGTGAGCTGTTTGTATATGATGGCAGAACTGAGTGTTTGGAACTGGATATATTTTACTTGTTGGCTTTTAATTGGATTATTGATTTACTTTGGCTTTAGCTACAAGAATAGCAAATTAAATTAAAAAAAAACACCTATATTTAATAAAGATTAATCGCAAAAAAAATAAATATTTTAGATACATCATTTATTCATTCTTCTTAAAATGTGCGAATATAAAATTTTGATTAGTATCAAATGGAGTTTTATGGTTTTCAACAAAGCTAGAAACTAAGTCAAATTCTGGATAGAAAACAGTTTGTAACGATTTTGAATTGTACTGTGTTATGTCCAAACCACTGCATTTTTTTGGCCCATTTTCAGAGAATGTTCCAATAAATACATGACCATCGGCTTTTACATATTTTGTGACTTTCTTTTTATAATTTAAAATGTTTTCCTGACTTGTTTGAAAATGAAAAGAAGCTCTATCATGCCAAACATCAAAAGTTTCCGTTGAATTAAAATCTAAAACATCTGAAATTATAAAAGAAATCTGTTTTGCCTTTGCTCCTAACCTATTCTTAATACGCTCAATAGCTTTTGGAGAAATATCCAATAAATACAAATTAGTATAGCCCAATTCTAATAAAAAATCCATTAGATAGCTGTCGCCACCACCAATATCAATAATTTTAGCTTGTTTGGGAATTGTATTATCTATAAAAAAATTTAAAGAAGTTTCAGGCTTAGGTTGGTACCAACTTACTTCATTTTCTTTTTTTGTGCTAAATACTTTTTCCCAATGTTCTTTATAATTTACTTTCATTGGGCGAATTTATTAAATTTTTAGTAAATTCTAACTTTAACAACACTGCAAGTTAGATAAGAATTGACTTTATTAGCTAATTAATTTTTATTACTTTTGACATTTAAAAAAATAAAAAAATATGGCATCAATAACTTTAGGTGGAAATCCTATTAATACCAATGGTGAATTACCAAAAATAGGTACAAAAGCACCTCAATTCTCAATGATTAAAACGGATTTAAGCACAGTTACTTTAAACGATTTTGCAGGAAGTAAGTTAGTGTTAAATATTTTTCCAAGCATTGATACTGGTACATGTGCCGCTTCAGTTAGAGCATTCAATACCAAAGCAAGCCAATTAGAAAACACTAAAGTTTTATGCATTTCAAGAGATTTACCTTTTGCTCAAAAACGTTTCTGCGGCGCAGAAGGATTAGAAAATGTAATCAATCTTTCTGACTTTAACACGGGTAGTTTTGGAAAAGATTATGGTTTAGAAATTTTAGACAGTGTTTTGTCTGGATTGCATTCAAGAGTAGTTATTGTTTTAGATGAGAATGGTGTTGTAAAATATTCTGAGCAAGTTTCTGAGATTGCCGACGAGCCTAACTATGAAGCAGCTTTAGCAACATTATAATCTATGGAATTTAAAAAAGACAACTCTTTTTTTGCTGGAAGAATCAAAAGTGTTCGCTATACCATTATTGGCGCACACAAATTGATTACTACAGAACATAGTGTGATGGTTCAGTCTTCCATTGCAGTACTTTTAATTTTTGCAGGGTTTTATTATGACATTTCAAGAGAAGAATGGATGATGCAAATATTATCTACAGGTTTGGTTTTGGCAATTGAAGGAATGAATACTGCAGTCGAAAAAATATGTGATTTTATACATCCAGAATACCATGAAAAAATTGGTTTTATTAAAGATATTGCTGGTGGAGCCGTTTTATTTGCCGCTATTGCATCAATTGCAGTTGGTTTGTTGATATATGTTCCAAAATTGATGTAATTTTTTAGATTTAATTTTTACTTTTATAGCAACGATACACCAACTATGGCTAAAACAACAAAAAAGGAAACAACTACTGATAAAAAAAATGCTTCACCGACTAAAAATCGAAGCAAACAATACCGAGTGTTATTTGGTTTTGTACTCATACTTTTTTCTATCGCTTTATTATTTTCATTCATTTCCTTTTTCATCTATGGTCAAGAAGATCAAAGTGCCGTTGCTTCATTAACGGACAGAGACGAAATTGTTAAAAACTGGTTAGGTAAATTTGGTTCCTATTTAGCTGATTTTTTCATCTATCGTGGTTTTGGTGCTGCCTCATTTATATTTGTAAAACTGTTCTTTTTAAGTGGTGCATTTTTTTTATTGGATTTGCCCATCAAAAAATTAAAAAACTCATGGTTTTGGGATTTGTTTGCTATCATTATACTTTCTATAACTTTTGGTTTTTTCGCTACAACCTTGCCCGAACTTGGTGGAACAATCGGCTATGAAATGAATTTGTTTTTTCAAGATTATATCGGAAAAACGGGAACTATCTTAATTTTAGTCTTTGGATTGTTAATTTATGCTATTTTTAAAATTAAAGTATCTCCAGAAGCTATTAAAACCTTTTTTGAAAAAAAGAAAAAAGATTTAACCGAAGATTTAAAAAGTATCAGAACACCTTCGTCTTCTACCGATTATAACTTAGAAGAGTTTGCAATTACTGAGGATGAAGAAGAAATAGCGGAACCAACACTAAAAACTTCCACATTTGAAATTAACAAAGAAGCTTTAAAACCAACAATCGAAAATGCTTCGGAGATTAACTTAGAACCTACCATTAAACCAACCATTTCTACTCCAACACCTTCTAGAGAATTAGAAATTACAGAAACAACCAATGAAGATTTTGTAATTGAAAAGGCTGAAGAAGAAGATGTCGTAGAAGAAAATTTAGCGGCAAAACTAGTTGCTGATTTTGGTGAATTTGATCCAACTTTAGAATTGTCAAATTATAAATTTCCAACGATTGATCTATTAAAAGAATATAAATCTGTTGGAATTACTATAAACCAAGAAGAATTAGAAGAAAATAAAAACCGAATTGTAGAAACTTTAAAAAACTACAAAATCGAGATAGCGCAAATCAAAGCAACTGTTGGACCATCAGTTACATTATATGAAATAGTTCCTGAAGCTGGAATTCGTATTTCAAAAATTAAAAGTTTAGAAGATGATATTGCTCTATCCTTATCTGCTTTAGGAATTCGTATTATTGCACCAATTCCAGGAAAAGGCACAATTGGAATTGAAGTTCCAAACAAAAATCCAACAATGGTTCCGATGCGAACAGTTATTTCTGCAACAAAATTTCAAGAAGCTGAGATGGAATTGCCAATAGCATTGGGGAAAACAATTTCTAATGAAACTTTTGTGGTCGATTTAGCAAAAATGCCACACTTACTTATGGCTGGTGCAACAGGACAAGGAAAGTCGGTTGGTTTAAATGCTGTTTTGACATCACTTTTATATAAAAAACATCCAGCAGAAGTAAAATTTGTTTTGGTTGATCCAAAGAAAGTTGAACTTACCTTGTTTAATAAAATAGAACGTCATTATTTAGCAAAACTTCCTGATACAGAAGATGCTATCATTACTGACAATAACAAAGTAATCAATACTTTGAATTCACTTTGTTTAGAAATGGATAACCGTTACAATTTGCTAAAAGATGCTATGGTTCGTAACATCAAAGAGTACAACGACAAGTTCAAATCTAGAAAATTGAATCCAGAAAACGGACATCGATTTCTACCTTATATCGTATTGGTAGTAGATGAATTTGCCGATTTAATCATGACTGCTGGTAAAGAAGTAGAAACCCCAATTGCTCGTTTGGCACAATTGGCTCGTGCTATTGGAATACATTTAATTATCGCAACGCAACGACCATCTGTAAATGTTATTACTGGAATGATTAAAGCCAATTTTCCAGCGAGAATTGCTTTTAGAGTTACTTCAAAAATTGATTCAAGAACTATTTTAGATTCTGGCGGTGCTGACCAATTAATCGGACGTGGAGATATGTTGTTTTCAAACGGAAATGATTTGGTTCGTGTACAATGTGCTTTTGTAGATACACCAGAGGTAGAAAAAATTGTAGAGTATATAGGTTCACAAAAAGCCTATGCTAGTGCCTATTTGCTTCCAGAATACGTTGGAGAAGATGGAAGTAGTACCTCTTTAGAAATTGACATTTCCGAAAGAGACACTTTATTTAGAGAAGCTGCTGAAATAATTGTTACGGCACAGCAAGGTTCGGCATCATTATTGCAGAGAAAGTTGAAACTGGGTTACAATCGTGCTGGTAGGCTAATAGACCAATTAGAAGCTGCAGGTATTGTTGGTCCGTTTGAAGGAAGTAAAGCTAGAAGTGTAAACATTACAGACTTGACTTCACTTGAACAATTTTTAGATAATGAACAAAAATAATTAAACAATGAAAAAAGTAGTTTCGTTAATTTTATTTTTAGCATTGAGTATTTCAATGCAAGGACAAGATAAAAAAGCAAAAGACTTATTGGATAAAGTAACTGCAAAAATTAAATCGTATGACAATATCATAATCGATTTTAAATATTCGCTTACAAATTCCAAAGAAAATATTAATAAAGAAAGTAAAGGAAATGTAATTTTAGATGGTAACAAATACTACCTAAATTTCATGGGAATAACTAAAATATATGATGGCAAAAAGACCTACACCATTGTTCCAGAAGATGAAGAAATAACCATATCGAGCCTTGATGAAAAAGACGAAAATGCCATTACACCTTCAAAAATGTTAACTTTCTTCAATACTGGTTTTAAGTATTATTGGGATATTCCTCAAGATGTTAAAGGAAGAAAAATTCAATATATAAAATTAGTACCAAATAGTTCCAAAGATGCACGAAAAGAAATTTTACTAGGTGTTGATTCCCAAACCAATATAATTTACAACGTTATTGAAATTGGAAAAAATGGAACAAAAACTACTTTGACTGTTAATTCTTTTAAAACAAATCAACCCTTATCAAAAAATCAGTTTACCTTTGCCTCCAGTAAATATCCAAATTACTACATCAATAAACTAGATTAAAAAACAAGTGAAAATACTTGACAAGTACTTATTAAAATTATTTACTTCTACCTTTCTAACGGTATTTGTTATACTATTTTTCATCTTTATCCTTCAAACGGTTTGGTTATTTATTTCTGAATTGGCAGGAAAAGATTTAGATTTTATTTCTGTTATAAAGTTTTTACTTTTCGCAACACCTAGAGTAGTTCCGTTGGTTTTGCCTCTTTCTGTGCTTTTGGCTTCCATCATGACTTTTGGTAGTTTGGCTGAAAACTATGAATTTGCTGCAATGAAATCATCTGGTATTTCGTTGAAACGTGCCATGAACAGTCTTATTGTTTTTATTGGACTATTGAGTATTGTAGCCTTTCTTTTTGCTAACAATGTAATTCCTTATGCAGAATATAAATTTCTGAATTTTAGAAGAAACATTGCTCAATTAAAACCAGCAATGGCTATAGCCGAAGGACAATTTAGTAATGTTGGTAGTTATACTATAAAAGTTGAAAAAAAATCAGGAAATGAAGGCCGTTTTTTAGACAAAGTTACCATTCATAAAAAAGGTAGATTTGGCTCTGGAAACAATTCAGTAATTAAAGCCGAAAGTGGTGAAATAGTTAGTAGTAAAGAATCTAATATTTTAAAATTAGTATTAAATAACGGAAATTATTACGAAGACATCACGCCTGAAAAATATGAAGAACGAAAAAAAGTTCCTTTTGCCAAAAGTGAATTCAAGAAATACATCATCAATATCGATTTATCAAAATTAAATTCCTCAGAAGGTGATAATGAAGAAATAACAAACACTAACACCATGCTTACGGTAAGTGAATTAAAATATACATTAGATTCACTTTCTAGAAACTACTCCAAAGATTTAAATTCGTTTGTGGATAATATAAATGATCGTACAGCGTATTCAGGTTCAAGTTATGGCATAGGAACAGTAATGAATTCTCAAGATTCTACAAAAACTAAAATTTCATTAGTAAACAATTCAATTTTATCCAATTTTGATAAAACAAATAAACTGCAAATTTTAAAAGTTGCCATTGCAACTGTAGATGGTATAAGTTTTTCGTTAGACAACTCTATCTATGAATTTGAAAATAAAATAAAAAACATTAATGCCCACTGGATTGCACTTTATGAAAAATTTGCAATTGCATTTTCCTGTATTTTAATGTTTTTTTTAGGTGCTCCACTGGGTGCTATAATCAGAAAAGGTGGGTTGGGATTGCCGATTGTTTTTGCCGTATTAATTTTTATTATTTATCATTTCATCAATACTTTTGGAAAAAAATTAGCTCAAGAAAATGGCATTACACCTTTTTTGGGAAGTTGGATGGCAACATTACTATTATTACCATTTGCAGTATTTTTAACCAAAAGAGCGACAGACGATAAAGGAATGATGTCAATTAATTTATTTCCATTTGTAGAATGGTTTGAAAAATTATTTCCAAAGAAAAATAAATTAATCTTAATTTCTGAAATTAGCAATTCTATCCCAGAAGCAGTTCCGGTTGCTGATTCTACTAATTCTTTAAATGAAAAAACGATTTTAATAACTGATAAAAAATTCAATTTAGAAAAAACCGAATTCAACAAACTTTCAAAAAATTACAAATTATATAGTAATTTAGGTTTAATCATAAATATAGGTTTACTCCTATTGTTATTTATGGAACTTAAAAATATTTACCTCCTATCACTGTTATTTATATTGCTAATTACTTGCTTAACATACTCTCAGCAAATCTTGAAACGGATTTATACATCAAAAGAGATTACAACACCAATTAATACATATATACTACTTATAGCTGCATTACCTTTCTATTTTATTTTTTATATTTATAATAGAATTGCTTTAAATGAACTACAGAAAAACAATCATTATGATTTTAAATGATACAAAAATACAACTCGACACCATTGAAGAAGCCATCGAAGATATTCGACAAGGAAAAGTAATCATTGTTGTTGATGATGAAGACCGTGAAAATGAGGGTGACTTTTTAGCCGCTGCAGAAAAAGTAACGCCAGAAATGATAAATTTTATGGCAAAGCATGGAAGAGGGTTAATTTGTGCACCGTTAACTGAAAGACGTTGTAAAGAATTAGAGCTACATTCAATGGTTACTAATAATACTGATCATATGGAAACGGCGTTTACAGTTTCTGTAGATTTAAAAGGAAATGGAGTTACAACGGGTATTTCTGCAGCAGATAGAGCCAAAACAATATTAGCATTAGTAGATGATACCACCAAACCATTTGAATTAGCACGTCCTGGACACATTTTCCCATTAACCGCCAAACAAGGTGGTGTTTTAAGACGAACAGGACACACAGAAGCTGCAATTGATTTTGCGCGATTAGCTGGATTTAAATCGGCTGGAGTAATTGTTGAGATAATGAATGAAGATGGCTCAATGGCTCGATTACCAGAATTATATGAAGTTGCCAAAAAATTTGATTTAAAATTGGTCTCCATAGAAGATTTGGTGGCCTATAGAATGCAACATGATAGTTTGATTATTAAAAAAGAAGATTTTGAAATAAAAACTCGTTTTGGGGAGTTTAGACTAAGAGCCTATTTACAAACTACGAATAAACAAGTTCATATAGCCCTTACTAAAGGAAGTTGGAATAATGGTGATGCCATTTTGACTCGAATAAACTCTACTCAAGTTAACAATGATATCTTAGGAACTTTAACGGGTGATATTGATAAAAAACTTGATGATATGTTTTCTTTAATTTCAAAAGAAGGAAAAGGTGCAATTGTTTTTATAAATCAAGAAATTCAATCATTGGAACTATTAAATCGTTTAGTTGAATTAAAATCACTTCAAGAAAAAGGAACGATTAAGGCACCACAAATTAAAATGGACAATAAAGATTTTGGCATTGGTGCGCAAATTTTACATGATTTAGACATTTCAAAAATTAGATTAATATCGAATACCACTCAAACCAAGCGTGTTGGAATGATAGGTTACGGATTAGAAATCGCAGAATATGTAAATTACTAATTGCAACTAATAGAATTACAATTAGTTAAAAGCAACAAAAAAATAAGTTATATTTTTTACTAAATTTCTTTTTGCAATCCCAAAAAGGTTGTTATATTTGCAACCGCATTAGAAAACAATGCACGACTTTTTGGAGAAATGGCAGAGTGGTCGATTGCGGCAGTCTTGAAAACTGTTGACTGTAACAGGTCCGGGGGTTCGAATCCCTCTTTCTCCGCGGAATTAAAACCCTAACAATTGATATTCAATTAGTTAGGGTTTTTTGTTTCTACTTCTAGCCCACATTTAGTCCACAATCGGATAAAATATATTTTAAAATTTATTTACAATTGCATAAAGTCCTTTTTGACTGCTTTTAGCTTGTAAATTCCATTCTTGATACAATGGAAGCATTTCGCAAAATACTTCGTTATATGGCTTTGCATAGCCTTCTTTTATCATAATTTCGTTTAATACTCTACCATCATTCAAAACTAAGTAACCTAAAAGTCTACCATATTTATCAACTAAATTATTTTGTTCCTGTACTAAAGTGCAAAAATCTCCTAAACTGACTTGATCTTTTAAAAATTCAAATGATAAATAACCTAGTTTTATTAAAAGTGCAGCAGGAGTTTGAAGTTCTTTTTCATCCTTTTTTATCTTATCACAATAATTTATTTCGGGTGCATCTATCCCTAAAAATCTAACTTCAATTTTATTTTTTGAAATAATATCCTCTAAAATAATTCCATCACCATCAACAAACTTTATAATTTTAAGAAGGTTTTTTTTAATTGTTATTTCGTTAGCGTTAAAATGCTTCATTTTGCTTTATTTAATATGTTGTTTATCAGTGCTTTATGTGTTAAATTTAGGTAAAATTTTTTAAATAATATTAATTAAAATTGTAGAAAAATGGCAAGACAAAAAGGACATGTAAAATATGTCGGAACACTTGGAGAAGTTAGACACTTCAAAATTAAAGGTAACACCGGTTACTTTGCAGGATTAAAAGGAGGACCAACAGCAGAACAAGTAAAAACTGCACCAGGCTTTATTCGTACACGTGAAAACATGTCAGAGTTTGCAGCATGTGCAATGGCAGGAAAATCTGTTAGAATTGCTTTATCAGCTTTAATGAAACAAATGACTGATAGTCAATTTACAGGAAGATTAACTGCTATTATGAAAAAAATAAATATTGAAGATGGTTCTGAAGCTAGAGGACAAAGAGCTGTTCTTATTTCTCAACAACCACAATATTTAAAAGGATTGGATTTTAATAAAAACATTTCGTTTAATGGTATTTTAAGTGCTCCATTTACATTAACTGCTACTGCTGGTAGAAATGAAAGTACATTGTCAATACCTGCTTTTAATCCAATGAGTTTCTTAAATGTTCCATCTGGTGCAACACATTTCAGAATTATTAATGCTTTGGCAGCTGTTTCGGATTTCGTTTACAATCCTGCAACAAGTGCTTATGAGCCTGCGGATGCATTACTAAACGAATTGTCAAATATTGGTTACTCAACTTATACTCCTATAGACGCTGTTACTCCTTTAATTGATATTACTGCAACTTTACCAGGTTCGCCAACATTAACACCTGAAATTTCTGTTTTGGGTTGTGTGGGTATTGAATTTTATCAAGAAGTTGGAGGAAATTACTACTTATTCAATGCAGGAAATGCAATGAAGGTTCAAGAAGTATTCTAAAAATACCATCAGTTTGCAAGTTTGCAAAGTCTGCAATGTTGCAAAGTAAACCCTTTCGAAAGAGAGGGTTTTTTATTTTGCACTAATTTGTCTATAATGGGGACTTATATGCGACTTATGGTGCAAACAAGTACGGAATAACCACGAATAAGGCTTCAAAAAAATAATTGCTTGTTTATCCATTCCACAATGGCAAGGAAGCCTTAAACTTTCCATTTAAAATTCAACATTCGGGTAAGGTGGAATTTGAGCTGTTTTTTTTGAAATAATGCCTACCGCTATTCGTCAATCGGAGTGAAAAATTTCTAGCATTATTTTAAAAAAAATTGCATCCATAGGGGTTTGGGGAAATGGAAGATTTCCCCAACTGAACTTACCTAGTGCGTGGGCAGAAGCGAAACAAGGGTATAGTTTTTTATTTGCTTACTTGGATTTTCTGATTGCTTTTATTGTTGACTTGATGCCTTATAATTCATTATGAAAATCTAACTTTTTATTCAACGAAAGTGTTGTTGTTAATCGGATGGCATCAAGGCAGCTTAAAAGCAATTTACTTCTACTCTTCTGGCAAATAAAAAAATATACTCTTGTGGGCAAATTTGATTTTTGAGGATGCCTGATTTTTCATTTGAAATGGATGTTTTCTATCTAGTAGAAATGTTGTTTAGAAACGTAATGGCATCTTCAAAAAACAATGCAAATACATTACCGCTTTTGGGTGGGTGCGGCTGGTGTGGCGGCTATTTTACATAATGAAATTATAGTTCAAAAAAAATTCAACCAAAAATATTAACCTTTTTTTTGAACTATAATGTTGCCTTCATTATGTAAAATAGCTTGGGAGTGGTTTTTAGCGTTGGGAAGCTCTTGTTTTTCGAGCGTTGGGAAAGGGCAGGGCTTTTTTTGCCTGTTTTATGTGCGATGGGGTTGGGAAAATAAAACAGGCAAAAAAAGCTTTGCCCAGCATGGGAAAAAACAAGTGCTTAGAGGGTTGGGAGAAAACCACTAGAGCGTTGGCAGAGCGTTGGGTTGGGTGGGTGCAAAAAGGTCAGCGATAGCGTTCCTATTTTTTTATTTATTGCTTCCTCTTAATTATTAATGAAATGAAGCAAACAAAGAATTGATGCTAGGAATACTTGGACTAGGAGCGATTTTTGTGCAGATGAATGAGGTAATAAAAAAAAGAGCTAACTAAAATGTTAACTCTTATTGTTTTATTTTTATTAATTAGAAATGTTTATTAAATCAGTAAATTTATTAGCATTTGCATTTTTAATATCACTTGTAACGTCTTTTAATTCCTCTGAATTAATTAAATGATATTTGTAATGATCTGAGTTTTGATTACTGAGTATTTCATACAATTCATGATAACTAGCTTTTTTTCCTTTGTATTTATCAATAACTAAGTAGTGTTTATTGTATTGCGGTTCAAATCCTTTAGACTTACCAAATAAATCAATTCTTGGATTTAAACTTTCTAATTCTGAAATGTCTTTTCTTATTTGGTCAATTGGTCTTTCTGAATTTAAATCAATTGATTTTACAGAATAAATAATACCATTATAACCAATGCCATCAAGCTTATAATCAAAGAATAGATTAGGAATTTCTGCTTTTTTAACTTTGTAATCAATATTAATAATGTCTTTTAAAGGTTCTCTAAAAACATTTTTAATAACTCTAGCAAAACTATTGTCAATTACTTTTTTCTCAACAGGTTTAATAACTAAATCAATATATTTATGAAAGAAGTCGTTAAACTTAACTTCATCAAAATCTATATTAATTACTGAAGGACTATCAAATTGAAGAAAACCATTATTGTAAATTGAAAGTCTCTTTAAATATTCTAGGTTTACTTTGCTATCGTCTGAGAATAAAGAAACTTCATTTTCAAGTTCGCTTTTAATAAAATTACTTACTTTATCAATAGTGTATTCTAATAGTTTGAAATTTAAAGGATTGATTTTATTAACTAATTGAATTTTTTCAACAGAAAACTTATGAAAAATTTTATCATTTGAAATCATAATTAATCCAATAGCTAAATTCTCCTTACTAAGAGGATTATTAACAAAACGGATTATGCTGTAAAACGACTTCATTTAGAATGATTTAAATATAAACGTGAAATATTACTATTTCGTGTTTGGTCTGACAATATTTCTTTAATCTTATTTTTTCCTTGTTTGCTTAATCCAAATTCAGAAGGAATATTAGCAAAAATTGGCTCAATAAAATCAATGGAATTTTCAATATTGCTAGTGATTTCCTTTGCTAAATTACTGTATTTTTTTGAGTTTGCAAAATTACTAATACTTTTTGTAATAGGCGAATTTAATATTGATTTATTATTAACCGTATCCATAATTGCTATTTTTAAAGCTTTATAGTTTATTTGATTAGCAAATGATTGTGTATTATCGATTGGAACAAATTTGAATTTAGCACCTGAAGTATCAACTAATATATTTGGATTATCAGAGCGTCTATCCATATTCGCAATCCATTTATCAAACGCACCTATCTTTATTAAATCTATTGGATTTTCATATTTATTGTAATCGTGTTTATCTTTGAGAGTGATATTATACAAATCAACTTCTGTAGTATATGGTAAAAATTTAGACCCATAGAAATAATGATTATCAAACTTAAAATCAATATATTTTTTATTTAATATTTTGTTTTCAAGTAAGTATTGTTCAATTAATACATCATCAAAAATTACTAAAGCTTGTTCTGGAACTGGTATGTCCCAGCATTGAAAAAAATAATTACATAAAATTTCGTTTATTAAATCTTCAAAAGGAGGATGATTTTTGAACATTGTTTTAATAACATAAACTTCATTGTCGTCACATAGCACTTCCAATGGAATACTATTAGTACCATGGCACTTTAATATTTGTACAGCTCTTACTATTGTAATATTTTCTATCAAACTATATAGATTATTGTTTGTTTCTCCATTCAGATGGTTCTACAGGGTTACTATCTACCCAGAGACCTATTTTATTTTTTCTTGCACTGATTTCAAATTCTGCCAATTCTTTGGAAGTAGAATATCTTTTGTAGTGCCAACCCATTCCTGCCTTTATAATTTCTGCTGATAAATATTTATTGTCTGTAACATAATATATCATCGCAATTGAGCGATCATATCTGTCAACATCTGTTACAACATATTTTATTTTTTTTAGATATATTTGGTCTGATGTGAATTGCTTTGCTTTTGTACCAAATGGTTGACTTTTTTCTGGTGTATCAATTTCTGCTAACCTTAATGTAGTTTGATTGTTTAAACTATCTAATACAACAACAGTATCACCGTCTTTTATCCCAACAACTTTAGCTGTAAAGGTTGTTTGACAATAAATAAAATTAGTGAAGAGTAAAAAAAACAATAACTTAAATTTATATTTCATTATTTTATAATTTGTTTAATTAAACTCATAATATATTCCAAATCGTTATCATTTTCAATCTGTATTTGATATTCACCATTCCCTCTATGCCCAATATTTGATACATCTTTAGCAATGTTTCTAGGGTCGTTAATTGTACCGTATTTTGCATTAATGAAAATTTTTAATCCTTTTTTTTGCATTTCTATATCTGTAATATTACTGCCTTTTTTAAAAGCAATGTAAAACTTTTGAGGTACTATTTCAATATTGTCTGCTAAATTAAATAATGAAGATTTAAACTTCTCGTATAATTCAATAGTTGTATCTGAGCCATTTTTATAATGATCTTCTTCTGTATAGACCTTTATATTCTCTTTTACTTCTTTGAAGCTTTCATTATTCTCTAAAAGTGGCTTAATACTTTGTGCTGAATTACTTTTTTTAATACTATTTACACTTATTATATTATTTTCAAATTGCTTAATTTCCCATAATTCTATACCTAAATCTTTAAAGTCACTTGCAGATATTTGGTTTTCTGTAAAACTTGGAGAAACAAAAGCAACCCTTGATTGTGTCCAATCAACATCTTTACTATGTAACAATTGGTTTAATGTCTCATTGTAAGTTAATATGAATTCTGCTCTGTTTTGAAGCATAATATTAAGATATGTCAAGCCTTGGTCTACAACACTATAATTTTTATCTCTCTTATATTCAATTATAATAAATGCTTGTGTTTGTTTATCAAAAGCCAAGGTGTCAATTCGCTTGTTTTTAATAGAAAATTCCGATTTAACCAATTGCAAACCCATTATTTCTGATAAATTATTTTCAAAAATATTTTGAATTTCTCGCTCAAGTTTAAAAGGTTTTTCTTTTACTTGTGAAAGTTTATTTGAATTATTATTAAATAAAATCATAACTAAATTAATTTAAATTTCTTTCAAAGTCATCACACAATTGGTTTAAAATGTCTTTTGTTTCTCTTTTGAAAAACTCTCCTAAATCTTTATTCATTATGGTATATTTTCTATACAATTTATTGAAGTCGGTGTATATTTCATCCTGAGAGAATGCAGAACCATCATCTTTGATTTTTGCAATTAATCTTTTACCATTTTCATCCGCTTTGATGAAACTAAAAAAAGCATCAATTTTATTTTCAAAATCTTCAATTAATTCTGCAATTGCATCTTCCTCTTGATTGCGTTTTTCGATAACTTTTAAAATATTGTATTTATATTTATTATCATCTGAACCATTTGGAACACCGGTTACTTTATTCTTTTCTTTTACTTTATAATCTTGTGGAGCAATAATTCCTATTTTATTATCAAAATATATTTCTACATCATCAATTTCATCTTGGCCTTTGTTAATTTGTCCATAAATAATACTGAACTTTCTCCAAAACTGTAAAAATAATTCTTCGCTATATTTTTTATCTATTTCAATTACAAACTCTATGAGATTTAATATTTTGAAATAATCATTAATAATTTGCTTTAATTTCTTTGCTTCTTTCTTTGATGACATTATAAACCTTGTAAAATCATTATCTATTGCTAGAATAAGATTTATATCGTCATTAGTGGTGTTGTATTCTTGAAAGGCTTTAAAATGCGTTTTAAACAAATCGTGGTCTTTTAATTCTTTCAAATAAATATCTAATCTTTCTTCATCACCTAAAGGATCAAAGTCAGAAACTACAACATTACTAAAATGCTCAAATGCTTGTTTAATGTTTTTTACGTTTACATTTTTATATGAAAAGTCAATAATTTTACAATCGTTTTTATATTTAGTTGTTCTGTTTACTCTTGATATTGTTTGAATTGCATTTATACCTCTAATTTCTTTATCTAAAAATAAGGTATGTAGTTTAGGTTCATCAAATCCTGTTTGTAATTTATCAACTACTATTATTAAACCGTTTTTACATAATTTGAAGTTTTGCAATACTTGTTTTTCATTAATGCCATCATTAACATTATTACTGCTTGGTTGGTCTTGACTATCAGAATATACTATGTAAACTGGTGCTTCTTTAAATCTTTCGTATTTTTTTTGTTCTACTAAATTTTTATATTGTTTCTCAATTAACCTTTTGTATCTAATTGCATTTGGAATTGAAGAAACAGCCAACATCGCTTTTGCATTACCTCTAATATTATGATAAACTGTTGTTACTAATCTTTCTGCAATAAACTTTGAAATAGCTTCAATTCTTTCTTTGTTTGCATATATTTTCTTTTTTCGAATAGCATATTTTTTACCTTCATCATCTATTCCTGTATCTGTATCTTCTGGTATTTCTTCATATCCAAAATCTCCTTCAAATCCTTCTAAGTCATTATCAGGAACTTCGAATATCATTTTTGATGAAACAGGAACAATACCTCTAATAGGATTTAAAATAAAGCCATCTTCAATAGCTTCTTTCATTGTGTAACTATCAAATGGTATCCATATTTTTTCTGCTTCGGCATATTTATTAAATTCTCCAAATCGAGCTAATGTAATATCACTTGGAGTTGCAGTAAAACCAATAATTAAATTCTTTTTATGTATTGATGCAGTATAATTTTTATTATTGTCGAAACTACTTTGTAATTCATCGAAAACACTAATCATTTCTTCGTGTTGAGCACCACTATTACTTCTATGAATTTCATCAATTAAAAAAGCAATTCTTAATTTTGATAATTTAGTAGTAACCTCATCATCTAAAATATCTTTGACCGTTCCAAACTTTTGAACATTAACTACAATTACCCTTTTATCACTACTTAATGCAGTAATAAAGCTTTTTTTGTCTGATGCTTCTAAGAACATTCCTTTTTGAATATTCATATTGTGTAACATACTATCTAATTGATCTCTCAATTGCAGTCTGTCTACTACTAACATCACTTTATCATAGATATAGTTTCCATCTTTACGTAAATCTTTTAATTGTAATGCTGTCCATCCAATTATATTACTTTTACCAAATCCTGCCGCATATTGAAGCAATAATGAATAGATATTTTTATTGTTTTGGTATTTTTGTCTTTTTGTAATAAGTTCTTTTATTTGAATTTCCCCAATCCCTTTTGCTTTTAGTTCTTTTTCTAATTTATTAATGAAATAATCAGGTTCGTTTTCGTGTTCTAAAAACTCATTAATTTTTGCAATTACCTTATCTGCACCAAACTTTTGTTTAGGTCTTGGACTTATTAATCTACCGTCATTATGCTTGTATTCTTTTACTTTACTTCCTTCTTTTTTAAGTAATTCACGCTCAATAAAATTATAATAGAGTATTTCTTTTTCTATCATTTTTTTATCATACAATGCTTTAAACACCTCTTCAAACTTTAGGTTTTTATCAGCATCTTTATTTAATAACGGATAAGGTTTGAAATCTTTAAATACCTTTTTTTCATAATTATCAAAATCATATTCACCAGAAACAACTGTGTTTTTTATTTCTTCAAATTGATTTGAAATGTTTCTAATAATATATGTTTCATTAATATCTGTTGAAGTAATGTGTATAGCTTTCTCAAATATTTTTAAAAAATCTTTTCTTATACTTTGTGATATATCATTACCATCAGCAATTTTTAAGTATTCTTGTGCTGCTGATAGATAATCCATTGCAACTTTCTTTCTACCATTTTTCTTTGCATTTTGATTGTTCCAATTGCTCTTTAATTCGCTATATCCTAAAAATATACCGTTAAGGAAAAAAGATAAATCAGGACGAAATGAAAAATATTGTTTGCCTTGGTATTTGAATGTATAAGGAAGCTCCTGAACAATTGAAAATATATTCTCATCAAACAATTTGTCTTCGTGAGTTTCACTGCCGCTTGGATAAAATAAATGAAATTTTAAACCTTCAAATGTTACTGATTTATTGGTATTAATAAACAAAGCCATATTCATTGATGATTTTATTTTTTCATCTAAAAACAATGTAAATGCTTCGATTAACTCCTTTTCGTTGCTAAACTTTTTTAGTAATTTTCTATAATTATCTTTATTTAAAGAAGTTTCAGAAATGAAATGTTTAAAATCTTCATTGATAAAAAATTGTGCCGAAACTGTATTTGCTTTAGCCTCGTTATATTGTAGACCATCAGGACGCTCGCAAAAAAAGTTTACTAAATATTTGTCTTGTAAATCTAACTCATTCATATTAGTCTTGTGTTACTTTTATTTTACCTGTAACTACATCATTAATTAATGTTTTACGAAGCTGTTTCAATATTGTAATTTGTGAATTTATATTTTTAATTATTTTATCAATAGTTTGTGTTTTAGTGTCAATATATTCAACAATATTGTTTTGTTCTTGGATAGACTTAGGAATGTAAACTACAAAATCATTTACTTTTTCCATCTTTAAATTAATCCTTGTAAAACCCTTACCCTCAACAGTTAGTTGTTTTCTGTAATTATCTGAAAGTAATATATAGTTTAAAAAATATGGATTTGCTTTTTTGTTAATCATTCTAAACCCTTTACAAAAACTATTTAAATAAGTTTCCTCTAATTCATCATCTAAAATTGCTGATTTCCCGATATCTTCATAACCTTCTGAACTCATTAAAAAGAAAATATCTCCTTTTTTTACTTTATTCTGTTTTTCGTTTTCATAAACTACAACAGTACCTAAATGGTCTTTTTTTAGATAGATGTTGTTTGCTATATTAGTAAAAGGAATAAAACCTTTATTATTAATATTAATATCTTGGTTAAAATCATCACCAGCTTTACCAGATAAACCACTGTACAATTTCCCTAAATCTTTTAATCTATAATTATTATAATTTGAATTTACCTTAAATCCTAGTTCGGTTTCTTTTAACTTCACATTTTTGTCCAAACCTTTGCAAACTGTTTCATTAATTATGCTTTTACAATACTCTTTATAATAATTTATTTTTTTGGAAAGTAAGTCTATTTTTTTGTCAATTGCCTCGGTTTTATTGTCAAGGTAAGTTGCTATTTGCTTTTGACTATGTTCGTCTGGGATTACTAAATAAATCGATTTAAAATCGTCAAACTTCATCGATTGTCTCATACTACCGCCTTGAGAATAAAATACCTTGTTAATATCATAAGAGTACAATAAATAGAAAATAAACTTAGAGTTAACATTGCTATTTAATTTTAAACCAAGATAGGCAGACGTAATAATACCTTTTTCTTCAACAAGACCTACTCTTAAACTTTTCTTATCGTTTTGTAAGTCAGTAAGTCTTAATATAATATCACCCTTTTCAACAATTTGGTAGTTCTCAAATGATGCAGGTAGTAACCCTACAGCAGTATTTATATCTTTTCTAATTATCTTACCATAACTCAATGATAATAAATTATTTTCTAGTAAGTTTCTATTTAAAGACTTATTAGATATACTAACATCTGTAGTACGAATTGTTTTCCAATTTGATGGAATATCACCCAACCACTCAATGCCTGATTTTTTATAGTTTTCGTATGTTATCATATTACTAATTTTTGTTTGTGACCAATTTTTGTTTATATTTTATTGGAAGTATAAAACTCAATACTTTTATTAGTAATATCATATTTGGAGGCTCGTTTCAAGTTTAGCTAATTCCTTTTCTAACTCCATTAAATCGGCAGTAATTTCTACAATCTCTCTTAATTGCTCTGGTTTGTAGAATACTTTATTAAAATTGATTTCTACTCCAATGGTGTTGTCTAAATACTCAAACGGTTTAGTAATATATTTTGCCATAAAAGTGGCAATGTTATTTTTGTTTTGTTCTTCATCAGGATGAAACGGTATTATTTCATAATCTTTTTGCTGGTCTTTGGTTAATTCGGCAGTAACCAAAATGTATTCTTCTTTTGTTTTAGTCGCTTTTTTGAATGAAGATTTGATTACAATTTTACCATTACCTAAAAATTCTTGTTTTTGTTTTTTGTCTTGTACTACAATACTTTCTTTATAATTGTCATACGTAAATGAATTACCTTGATTATCAATTAAGATAAAAGCATCGTCTTTAAAATCAAAATCGTTTACAAAAGCTTTAAAATAGTCTTCGTAGTAATTTGCTAAACTTGAATACTTGGTTTTATCATAAGTTGTAATTATCATTTCATTAATGGCTTTCATTCCATTTTCTTTGAAACTATCTACAATTAAAATACTTTTAGTATCTAGCTTTATGCTTTTTTCTTCTGTAATATCTCCGTCTTTAGTTACTTTATTAGGCATTCCGATAGCATTTCCTACATCATCAACGTTAGTTAACATTATGGATTGCTTGTTAAAATAAAAGTGCCATTTGTCAAAGATTTTACAGAACTCATTTTCTTTAAAATCTGTAAAAGCATTAACAATATCAAACCTATTTTCAGCTGCCATTTCTTTGCGTTTTTTTCCTTTACTTTTCTTTAAAGGCACAAATAAATTAGCAGCATTAATTAGCATTACTTTATCTTTTCTGTCTGATGGTTTATTTTTATTGAATATCCATAAATAGGTGTAAATACCTGTATTGAAAAATTCATCAGTAGGCATTTGAATAATTGCTTCTACCCAATCATTATCTAAGAAATGTTTTCGTATAGCACTTTCACCACTACCTGCATCACCACTAAATAAAGTAGAACCATTGTGAACTACAACAGCCAAACCATCATCTGCCAATTGGTATAAAATATGTTGTGTAAACAAAAATTGTCCGTCTGAAATTGATGGTAGAGCTACAAATCTTTCGGTAGTATCGTTTACAATATCTTTTTGAAAACCTTTCCAATCTACACCGTAAGGTGGATTGGCAACAATAACATCAAATTTCTTTTCAATGAATTTAATATCTGTTAACGTATTTCCGTATTCTATTTGACTATCGGTTCTAAATCGACTTTCTATTTTTGCTAAAGCGTACAAGTTATCGTTCCAGTCTTGTCCGTGAGTTTTGGTAGGTCTTTTGAATTTTTCTTTGATTTTATCTTCTACACCATAAAGTAAATTTCCTCCACCACACGTAGGATCATAAATTGTTAAAAACTTATCATTGTCCTCAATTTTAGAAGCAATAATGTCTGTAATTAAGGTAATAATATCATCAGGTGTGTATTGTTCTCCAGCTGTTTCTGCCGAAATATCAGCCCATTTTCTTTTAATATGTTCTTCTAAAGTTGTTATTTCTGAGTTGTTGAAAGGTGTTAAATCTATTTCGCTCCAGGTTTGAACTGTTTCAAATAATATTCTTTTCTTTTTCAATAATCCACTAATACCTGATATGTCTAAGAATTTTTCTTCTTCAGTTCCTTTATCAACACCTAACAAATATTTAGTTTCAGCATCAAAAGCTTTTAAGTAGGCGTGAAAATCTACATCGAAAGTTTTATCATTTTTACAAATGTCTTTTAGTGTTTTATTTTTACGAATTACAAAATCATTATATCCTAAACCTTCCAATTGAAACATATCAATAAAGTCCTCAATATCAATATCCCCTATATCTTCTTTTAATCTTTTTGCTTCACGTACTAATCTACTTTCTACCATTAATAAGGCAAAGAAAGGCATCATGTATTTAGGAAAATCACTTTGTTTTATTCCTGATGCAATTAGTAAATCGGCTGTTTTCCATACGTCTCTTTCGTATTGTAGTATATTGATGCTCATTTTGTGATTTTAATTTAAAGGGTTAAATGTAGGAATAAAATAGGGTTTTTAAAACAATGCTAAGCCTTTTCATAAAACCCTGTTTTAGGTTGTGTTAAGTACTTGCCTAGGCAGGATTTTAGAAAATTACCCACTGAACGCTCCCCAATATCATACTTTTGACCTATTTCAACTGCTTCTTTTCTCTGAAATTTGTTCGGTAAAGCATCGAAAAACTTCTTTTTATTTTCACCTGATTTGAATGGACCTTGTTCCCCTTGCTTTGGTAGATTAGTAAACATTATAACACTGTGCTGAATGTATGTTTTAGTTAATGTTAATGCGGTTTCAAAATCAATATCTGAACAATATATTTCTTTGTGGTAGTCATTTGATGCAAACTTTCTTATTGCTGTGAAAATCATACAAAATCGATATAATATTAATCCTAAACGCTTAACTATACTTAAAGCATCTTCACTAACAAAAGTGTTTATTTGTTCTAAAAATGAACTGAAAATAGGGTTAAATCTATCCCATTGTTCGTCTGTTAAATGTAAAATTAATTCGTCTCTTTCGTAAAACTCTACCAACTTTAAAACTAGTTTTGATTGTGTTGTGAAATAGTCTGTTAAGTTTACAGGATTTCCTTTAGGTGATGGGTCTAACCAAACTGCTTCTGTTTTGAAAACATAAAAAATAAAACGACTAAATAAACCATCCTCTGCTGATGCAATAATATTAAAAATTTGTTTTGGTGTTCCTGATAATGCTACTGATAACTGCGGATTATTTACTTCGATATATTCTCCATCTGTTTTAATACTTTTTGATATTTTTTCGTGATGAAATGATTTACGCAACATATCGGAATATGAACCCCATTCGTTTTTAAAGGTTTGCCCTAATGTATCTGCTTCGGTTTCGCAAATAATTCCTTTGCCATCGTTCCAATCTAAATGCTGCATTATTTTTGCGTTACTTGTATTAGCCGGAATGTACACTACTTTAAATTTTGGTGGCATTGGCATTTCTTGATTAGGTTCTAGCTTTCCTTTTCCTTTCAGCATTTTATAAGCTGTTAGTTTTTCATCATATATTTTTTTATCTTCTAATGAAAGTGCTAATGTTTTATCGTGGTATTTGTCGGCTAATGCTTTAGCAAATTTTAACGCTCCTTTTCCTGAAGCTGCTGGAGCTAAAATGAAAGAAAACAAACTTGGATAAACAATACTACCGCTATATAAACCTGATACGTTAGGCAAACAGCCTGAAAGAATTGCTAATGCTCCTGTTAGATAAACATCTCTTTCTCTTTCTTGTGGAAATACTTGACAACTTTCAAATAAAATAGGTGGTAAATTATCGTAAACAGATTGCGGAATAGTTGGAGTTGCTTTTAGGCAATCTTCATACTCTTCAAAACTATTTTCTGAACCTGTTTCATTTGGTTTTTCGGAACTTTGCAGGTTTGCAAAGTTTGCATACTTTGCAAAGTCGGCACTTTGATTTTTATACGTGCTTTTTATTGTTGCTGTAATCTCTTTTTCTTCTAAATCGAAATTATTTAAACAAAAGTTTAAAGTATCTTCTTCGTAAATACCATATTTATTAGCATTACAAGAAAATAAGAAAATAAAATTGTTTCTGTTACCATTGTAATATTGTTCTTTGTTCTCCGTAAACTTTAAGCATTTGTCTAATAATTCGTCAGTTGTAAGATTGTGTTTCACTTCTCTTATTGGTTCAGATTTTAATGGTTTCACTTCTTCTTTTACTTCAAATATTACTGCATTTTCATTTAAAAATAATTCTGCATCACAAGAAACAAAACATAATCTGGTAATGTCTTTGCATTTTGCATCAAAATCATAACCTGATAACTCTTTATAAAAATTAGCCACTTGATTGTATGCTGTTGTGTGTTGTTCTGCATTTGTGTTTACTTTAATGAATACTTTTAAACCTTCGCCACTTGGACTAACAAATGATGCAAAAGTGTGTTTACAGTCGTTTATGAGTGTTGAAAGTTCTTCTAAATAATTTAATGAAATATGGTCGAAATCTAAACCCACAATTTGAGAGTAAGAATTTATATTTGTCTTTGTTCTGCTTGCTCCAAATGTTCCAGAAGTAGTAAAACCAATCAATCCGCTTTTTATTTCGCTTGCTGTTTTTTCATCACCTTTATGCAAAGCATAACGGATTGAATTGATGTCACTTTGGTATTTGTCAGATTTAATTTCCTGTAAAACATCTAAAAGGTTTTTTTCTCCTAAGTTGGTTTTGAACTCTTGATATACAGAAACCATCAGTTTGTTGTTTGCTATCTGTTCCATGTTTACTTAGTATTATAGTTTTCTTTTAATAATATTTTTATATCGGAAAGGCTGTAATATATTTTATTGCCTACCTGGGAAAATTCAATAATTTTTTTGTTTCTCCATTCCTGTGCAGTTCGTTTACTAATGTTCATTAGTTTCATAAACTCTTGGTTGTCAAAAAATATATCTTCGGGATCTAGTCTGCTATCAATTTTCATTTTGGCAGCAATTAAAGTAACTTGTTCGTCAATACGTTTTAGTACTTTTTCGGCATCATCATAGAAATTATTCATAGCTTACTTTTTTAATAAGGTTAAACATTCCAATAACTCGCTTTTTTTGTAGTAACGTCTTGCACCAATTCCGTAAGCTTTGACTTTTTTATTGTTTGTCCAAGCCCATAACGTGCTGCTGTCAATTTTGAGAAATTTACAGGTTTCGTCTCTGGTCATTAATTCTTCCGAATTGTCTTTTGATTGTAACTCCTTTTGAAGTTCTTGAATTCCGTTTCTAACGGATGTGCCTATTATCTGTTGTAGTTGTTCAACAGTTAGGTTTTGAAGTAAAATTGCATTGTTTTGCATGACTTGTTATATTTAAGATTAACAAGCCAAAGGTTGGTATGCGGTCGTGTTGTGGATTGAATGAAATCGTGTGTTTTATGACACGGTTCCTTTTAGGTATTTTAAATCCTGTTGTAAATACCTTCTCGAAGGTCATTATTACCTAATTGGGTCTTAGGTTTTATTCTACTTATATTAATATTAAAATCGAGCAAAAAGTAAACGAATTGCGTTTGTTGATAATCGTCAAAAATAAATTTATCTTTTTTCATTCTGTGATATACAAAACTATAATTGGCTAAATTTTCTTTTGTATTACCAAACTCATCTAATAAATTTTTGAATTTATTGTAAGCTTTTGTAGTTGTAAATATTCGTGGATATGGGTTTTCTTCTTTTTCTGAAATATCAGTATTATTTGTGTTTTCTACTTTTACAATTACTGGGCTAATTGCTGTAGGTCTCATTAAATCAGATATTGATTTTTTTCTAGTTTGTTCTTCAACTTCATCTGGAGTTTGAAAAGAATTAAATTCTTCAATCCTGTCCCAAGCTATTGATGTAATTACGTTACAATCATTGCAAAATGCTTTATTCTCGAAAGCTTTTACATTATCAAAGTTAGTTTTGTCATAATCAACTCTTATTTGCTCAGTTAGTCCCCAATATTGTCCGACACGTTTGCAATTGTCATACGTATAGTTTTCTGCTTTTCTTGTCAAATAAAATAATTCCGTAAAAGCAGTATTGAAGTCAAAATGATTGTATTGATTAACAGTACCGTTCATAAAAGCTTCTAATTTGAAAAAAGCATCATTCAATTTTTTAACTACTTTATCGTAATTTAAAGTATCGTCTTTCGGAATTTCAAGAAATGATTTATAAGTGTAAAAACTGTTAACATCGCAAACACCTTGAATAAAGTCTTTCAAAGGTTTGTATTTAAATCCTAAACTTTCAATAATACTATCAAATCTATATCTCTCAAATTTACTTATATCTTCAGCAACTAAAACTTCAAATAATTCATAGTATTCCGTATAAAGAAAATTTTTAGTTATTAATTCTAACTTTTCATCGTAGTCTAAATTTAAAGGATCAGAAGTTGTTAAAGCGTTTAGGTAACCTGCAACAATAGGATTGCATTTACTTATTCTTTTTTTGAATTTTTCTACTTTCTTTTGGGTGATAATTTGTTTTTCGTTATCATCAGAACATAAAGAATAGTCAAGCTTGCCCAAGTCTCTTTCTTGTTGCTCGATACTGAAAATACCCATGTTTACAAATTCTAAAAGGAAGTCTAAAACTTCCTTTTCTTTCTTGCTTAACTCACCCATCAGTTTGCAAATTCATTTTAAAAGTGTGAAAGTATGAAAAACCCTCAAATATTAAAAGTAATTTGTTAACTCCATTGCAATATCCTTGTTGCTCTTTCCAATGTAAGTTAAAAACATTGCTTCTGTTGTATGTCCGGTTATGTACATTAAAAATGAAGTTGGAATTTTACCATAGTTATTACTTGCAAAGCTTCTTCTTCCGATATGGCTACTTACTAATTTATGTTTTGGATAATCTTTTGTAATTTTTGTTTTTGTTTCATGGTCGAATAATGTTCCGTTTGTTGGTTCATCAATTTCAGCTGCTTCACATACTTTTTTGATGTGTTCATTATATTTTTGGTCTGATATTTTTCTTGGAAAATTACCATCGTATTTCTTCATTATTTCAATGATTTTCTTGTGCAATGGTATTGTCATTATCTTTTCAGTTTTAACCTGTGTAAACTCAATTAAAGGTTTTAATTCGCCTGCTTTATTCTTTTCATATCTAATCATCGATTTATCAAAACGCAGAAAATCTGATACTCTCTGACCACAATAACAACTTATCAACAACCAATCTCTTGCGTTTTCTAAGCCTTCCGTTAATTTCTTGCTTTCTATTTTTTCTATTGCTGCAATCTCTTTTTCATCTAAATAAATATTTTCGACTTTATGATATTTGGCTTTAATACTGTCTAATTGATAATGCGTTTCCACTCCGTTAGCTTTTGCATGTCTGCAAAATGTTTTTATAAAACGAATGTTTCGAGCTGTAGTATTTGGAGCGTAACCGACTTTAATACAATATTTTTCAAAATCCATTTTGAACTTTGCATCAATATCACGAATGTATAAAGTGGTTTTTGTTTCTTTTTCATAACGCATCAATAAATGCTTGATTACATTACACTTTGTTACAGTGCTGCTTTTTACATCAGCTTTTTTAAACTCAATGAATGTATCAATATAATCTACTAATTTATCTGGATGCTTTTCCTGTTCCTGTGGTGGATTGATGAAGTTTTTTAACCAATCAACATCTATAACTTTTTTACCCTTGCTTCGGTTGTATTCTTTTAAAAGGTCGTTTTTTAAATCTTTTAAATCTGTATCCAGGTTAGCAATATGAATTTCTTTTAAAGCTTTCTTGGTTGGACGTTGTTCAACTTCATCCCAATTAATTGGGTCAATATGATAATTTGTTTTAGCTTTGATGTCTAAATTTCTGCCATCACGCAAACGGATATAAACAACTGCTGGACTTTTCTTGCTCTGAAGAAGTAGATAAATTGATGCCATATTTTTGCCTTTTTATGTTCCATAAAGATACAAAATCTAGTCCACATTTAGTCCACATTTATCAAAAATCATCCTAATTTATCCCATATTATCCAATGTTTAAATTTTACAAAACCCTTGTTAAGTATTGGATTTATTGAGTTTTTGTATATAAATAGAATAATTGAGTTTTTGAAGGTTTGAATAATTGTAGTCCCTCTTTCTCCGCAAAAAACCCCGAAAACGCAATGTTTTCGGGGTTTTATTTTTTAGGGTGTAAGTCAAGGTGTAAATTAGTGTAATTTTAATGCTTATTTTATTACTTATTCATTTTTCTATTCTAAATCAAGTACACCACCGTTACAAAACCACTCATCTTCATATAAAGCACCATAGAAAGCAGTTTGCCAAGAATTAATATCATTACTACTTCTACTATCAAAACAATCTTTTAAATGGGCTTTTAGTAAATCAACCCCACCATTAGTATATAATTTTTTAAAATGGTATTTATTATTCTCTAATTCTTCTATTGCGTGTACACTATATAGTTTATTTAAACTAAAGGAAGTAAAATGATTTAATATCCTTGCATTTAATAAATCTGTTCTGTTAGGAGATGCAAATACATAATATTCAAAACCAATTGGCTCTGTTAATATTATTTTTGCTTTAAGCCACACTTCATCATCTACATCATCAAAATACGGATGTAATGTTTCTTGTTCAGGAGATTCAGGATATTCAACGAGTTTGTCCTTATTGCAATCAGAACAAGACGGTATTAAATTTATTGGTGTAACAGCATAAATTGGATATTTGGACTTTGGTAAATAGTGGTCTAATGTTTTTACAATTCTTTGGGAACAAAATGGACATTTCACTGCGGATAAAAAAATTATATTATAATAATCTCTTGCTGGTGTTCCTTTTTTTACCATTCTATCATTATAGACTTTTTCCATATCCTCTTTAGCGATGCTTCCTAAAATAACTTCATTTTGGGGAATTTCGTGGACTTTATTTTCTATAATTTTATTCTCTAAAACTGTCTCTGCTTCCTCTAATGTATCAATACAATTATTTAATTGCTGTTTATAAAGTGAATTTCTTACTATACTAATGCAGTCAGTAAATACCTGTTTTACTTTTAATTCGGGTTTCTTAATCTTTTTCATTTTACAAGTTCTTTTGGTAAAACAAATTTCTTAATATTGCCCTCGCTTCTAATCCTAATTGGTTATCAAACTTTACAACTGCTTCTTCAAAAGTTTCAGTTCGCTCTACAATATCTTTTAAAATTTTATGAAAACCTGAGTCTGTTACTTCTAATCCAAAGACTTCTTGTGTCAATGTACCAACATTTTCTCCAAAAGATTCAATTTCTAATCTTTCTGCAATAGCATCAGCACCTTGTCGTCTTAATCTCCAAATACAATTTTTTGGAACCTCTTGTAATACCACAGGAGAGTGTGTTCCAATAATTGCAACTGCATTTCTTCTTTGTAACAAATCTGATAATGCTCTCACAAAAGCAGATAATAATGGCGGGTGTAAATATCCTTCGGGTTCGTCTAATAATACAAGACTTCTCTCTTCTATTGTTTCCACTAAACGAGTAATAGTTAGAAGTACAATTTTATGACCCGAGCTTAAATTTTTGAAAATATTAGATGCTAATTCTTTAAAATCATCATTTATTCCTAATTTGGCTATTTGTGAAACTTCTGCTTCTTCAAAAATTGGGTCTGTTTCTAACGTTTTAAGTGCTTTAAGCCATCTTTCATTTTTTGCTCCAAGTCTGCAAACTTCAATACTTTTAACAAACTCATTTTTAAGAACAGTCGGGCTTTTAGGTGGTAGTTTAAGGTTTTCTTTTTCTACTTTTTTTAATCCAATATAAGAGTAACTAATACTTTTGGTTTTATCTCTTTTTTCAACTATTGGATTGCTATCATCAAAGGCACTAAAAGAAACAGATACTAAATTTGCAAAAGGAATATCAAAACCATCTTTACTCTCAAAATATCCAACCTTTCTACTTGGCTTTTCCTCTATTAAGGAAGTAATCATATTATTAAAAAGATGTGTTTTGCCAACTCCATTTCTCCCAATTATAACGTGTATATTAGTTGGTGGATTAGATTTAGGTTTTACACTAAAATCAAGCACCATTGGAGTAATACTACTTTTAAAATGTTTTGGTGCATAAAACGTAAAATCATAAGGCGTTAATTTTACTATCCCCTGTGCTAATCGTCTATATTCTCCCTTTACAGAAACAATACTTACAGACCTCAATAGTGATTGTTTTGTTACTCGTTCTTGAATTGCATTCTCAAATAATTCATTTTTTAATGAAATATCATTTAATGCTTCCAAAATAGTATCTCTAAATACTTCTCCTTTAGAATTTAATATCTCATAATAACTAACATCTTGACCTACAGAAAAAAAATTAGGTTCTAAAGTTGTAAATCTTTCAGGAAGTCTTGGTGTTCTCTCTTCCATATTAAATTCTCCAATTTTTACAGCACCTAATACAATCTCATTACTATCATTATCATAATAACTTACTCTGTAAAGCGTATTATATGAAAACCAATCATCCCAAGAAGAGTGGTTTAAAACTATAATGTTTCTTCTCTCAACTCTTTGTAATAATCGGGAATCAGATAAATAAAAATCCATAAATCAATTGTTTTAATCCACTATATTAAACTTTCTTTATTAATAAAGGATTTCCAAATTAGTCTATCCACATTAAAAAGATTTGCTTATTCTTTCTTTGTTTATCTATTTTTTAACATATAATCTATATAGTCTTGCATCCATTCCTGTTCATTAACATTTGGTCTATAAGCCATGTGCATACAGACCAAAGAATAAAATGCTACGATTTTATATTTATTTTTAACTTCAATACTCTTGTTTAAATTTTTATTCCACAATTCAAGAAAATAAAAATCTTGTGGATTAGTATAAATTCGAGTTGTCCAAAATTTCTTTATAAAAGGATATAGAATGAAAAGTAATGTTCCTGTCGAAAATCCTTTAATTACCTTTTCAAAATAAGGCATTAATGCCAAATGTATTTTTAGAGCTTCTCTCGACGGTGCTTTAAGAGAACAAATTAAATAACATATTATTTGTAATGGTTTTTTATTTTCATTCTCAATTCCATTTATCCAATCAATTAATTTCTTACTGCTTACGTAATCCATTGGAAAATTATCTAAAACATAATGTATGTTTTTTACTGCTTCTTTATCTTCAAATAAAAAATCATTTTTAAACAAATGCTCTTTTAGGTTTTTTATACATTGTACCTCTGTATTCTTGTTCTCTAAAATTAGAGTTAGTTCTTTTAACAAAATTGGAACTAAATTATATGTGAAATAATAATCGTCTTTATCCTTATCTTTATTAGAATGTAGTCGCTCTAATATATCTAAAAACATTTGCTTTTGTTGGTTGTTTCGCAATTCATCAGCCATTCCGATATTAATAGTGTTTTCATACTCTGTTAGTTCTTTTTCAATTTCTACAGATTCCTGATACTCACGTTGTAAAATTTTATAACCAACAAAACTTCTTAAACTGTTTTTAAAATTATATAAGAAAATTTCTTTATCCATTTCAAAAGCTGTATTTGCCCATTTCACAGCATTTTCCTTATCATTATAAAATTCAAAACACTGTATTAAAATATAAACGTTTAAATATTTCCTTTCATCATAATACCATTCTTTAAGCAATACTGGGTTATAATTGTTATTTAAAATTCCTCTATATGGTACTACATAAGAATCCCCATTTTGTGATTTCTCAGGTGGTCTACCGAAACTTAAAACTTGGAATATGTAATTTAAAGCATTACCAACCTGTATTACAATAATATTATAATCATCAATATTTTCAAGAGCATTCATTTCTTTGTATGCCGTTAATAATAAATCATAACATTCTGCAAGTTTATAAATAGCAGTTTTAGAATCTCCCATTAGCCAATAAGATATTGCATACTCTCCAAGTAATTTTGCAATGGTAAGTTTTGATACTTTTATTTCATTTTGTGCAAAATCAATAGCTTTCTTTGTGTATTGGTGTGCAACAACTTTATCCTTGTCTCCAAATATTTTTGCAATAGTTAAATAGGTATCAAGTTTAGTTACTACAAAAATGTCTATTGATTCAATATCTAAAAGTATTAATAGAGCTTCATCTTTTTTACCATTATAAAATTGCTGTCTTCCTAATTCATCCTTTATTAAAAATATTGCTTCTTGCGATATGTAGTTGCTTTTAAACTTTTCATAATATACTTCAGCATCGGATAATTTATTCAACTTTTCAGCAATAATAAATAGATTTGTTTTTACAGAATATGCTCCTAAAATTTGTAAATTATTTTCGATTGCTTTCGCTTCAATAAATTCAATAGATTCAATTTTTTGCTCCCAAGTACTCTCATGTTCTAATATATTATCTAATAGTCTTCTTGAAAAAAGATGCACCATATCATTATCGTAGAAAGATTCTTCTTTACCTACTTTATTAAAGCAATCAAACCAAGCTTGGATTTCACTTTTATCAATAATCTTATCTAAAATTATCCATAAATTGTTATATAAACTATTTTCGGATTCTTCAAAATACTTAAAGCCAATTTCATTTAAAGATTCTAAATAAAGAAGTGCTTTTTTTACATCATCTTGTATATAGCTTTTAAATAATATCAATTTAGACATTTTGATAATTTCAATCTGAATATTGGAATTATCTGTAATGATGTTTTCTAAATCTTCTCTAATAAACACTTTGTTTTCTAAACTAAATTTAGAATGATTTTTTAATTGTAAATCGTCAAAAATGTGTAACTGTAATATTCTTATGGATAATTTTGTTATAGACTGCATTTGTTCAGGAAGATATGTATCAACCCAAAAACTCCCAAAAATAGTATCAGTAAAAATTTCAGGATGCTTAAAATATGATTGTAATGCCATTATCATTATAAAACCTGCATCATCATATGATTCTCCAGCTAAAAAATAAGTTATTGCTCTTTGGGAATCATATTGCGAAAGATTTTTTTTAGATAAGACATTTTGTGCTAATCTAATATTTATTTCTTTTTTTGTTTCTTTTAAAACATTATTACTGCCTAAACTTTTAATTAGTGGCGAAATAAAATATGTTTCATCATTATTTTTTTGTAACCATGTTCCTGATAAACTATTTATTTTTTCATAAGGAGAATTTATAGGAGGGTTTACATTACTTACAATTTCAATAGTTTCATTTGAAATTGTACCTAACACAATATTTAATCTATATAAAATTTCTCTTGTAGATTCATTTTGGGTACTATGCAATAATTTTTGATACGTTTCATCATTCAACTCATTAAATGCTTTTCCCGAAATAAAATCTGTAAATTCATCTAAAGGGATAATCCAATCTTTACTTTCTAAATATTGACAAATTATTTGGACATAAATAGGAAATCCATCGGAAATACTATTAATTATTGTTGCATACTTTAACGATTTTGGTTCTTTGGAATAAGTAAGTATTATATCTTCTATTTCTTCTTTATTTAGCAAAGGCATCGGTAATTCAACAAAGTTATCTTTAATTGGATTAATTATTTTATTATTAATCTTAAAATTAGATGTAGATAATATTTTTATGTTGCTTGCTAAACAATAATTCAATAATTCAATAAAAAGTCTGTTTATATTATCATCAAAACCTAATTGTGGTAAATCATCAAAAATTATTAATTTATTATTTTCACTTTCTAAATTTTTAGTCAATATCTCTTTAAAAACTAATACAATTACATTCTTAAATTCATTATGGGATAAATCTTTGAAACTAAAACTTAATAAATTATTATTAAAGTTTTTACTTAATAATAAAGAGAGTTGTGATTTACCTGTATCGTATCCCCCATGTATGTTTAGCCAAGTTTTATCACCCCAATCTGTTTTAATTTTTTCAACTGTTTCTATCCTTTGACTTATGTTTTTTGAGATTGCAGTTAGAGAACCACTATAAGAATGTGGATTGCCAATTATAATATCATTATATGGATTATTTTTAAGTATAGAAGAAATATCAACAATATCTTTAGTTGTGGCAGATTGTAAAATGAAAACATTAGAATTTGTTAAGTGCTTAACTTCTATACTTTCATTTTCTTTGGTTTTCTTAAAAAAGGTTTTAAAAAAATTACTAAACATTTATCTTTTTTTAATTCTTATTTCTGAATTATCTGTAATGTTAGAAATATCATAATCACCATTATCTTCTTTATCAATATCAATATTAACTTTTGATTTAGAAACATCTTTCACAGAAAATTTATTTTGTATTGCATCGCCAAAGATCAATACAATTAAAGATAAAGACTGTCCACATAAAACAGTAATTGGCTCATAATCAAAATCAGATTTCTTAATCCAAAAGATTGCCAAAACTAAAATCAGAAGATTTATTACTATTGCTATATTCTTAATTTTCTTACTCATTTGGCTAATTTAATCAATATTTTTAATTTATTATCAAAAAATAAAAAGTTGTAAATATTTTAAAATTTGTAAATAAAAAAAAGGCTCTTTCGAGCCATAAATATTAAAATTCTTGATTTAACTTAAACTTTTCATTAAACATATTATAATAATCAATCAAAGTTTTAAAATGCTTTTGGAGTTTTTTAGTGCCGTCAGGCACATCAATTTCAACGTATTTGTTTTCTCTTGTGTTGGTGTATCGTATGTTAAGCCCTGTCTCGTTGTTTAAAACGTATTTAATAAAAGATATTGCGTTTTCATTAGCCAATATGTCCGAATGCTCCGAAATACCTTTATTTACGTCTTTGTCAGTTTCATCATCTACAACTTTAAAAACAACTCCTTTTCCTGCTTTTACCTCTTTTCTGCTTCCAAGTAAATAACTTACTTCATCAAAAAATATCCATTCGCTGTCTTTGTACCTGTTCACTAATCGTATTGGTGTCATATACTGTTTTCCGTCTTTTACATACATACCGAAATAGATTTGGATATAGGTTACAGAGTATGGGCTTACTGTAAAATCTTTGGAAACTAATGGAATTGGTTTGGATTTTATCCAAGAAATGTTTTTGTGGTAGTCATTTTCTACCTCAACGCCTTTAAGTTTTATTGGTTCTTCTTTGGTTTCTTGTGCAAATACAGGAATTAAAAACAAGTTTATTGCAATGGTTAATAGTATTTTTTTCATAGTTAATTAAGATTTTTTTGAAAATAGTTAGTTTCTGTAATGTTATTAATCTCAAATTCTCCATCATCTGTTCTAACGGTAATTCTTTTTATCGGACTTGATTTTAATATTGCTAAATCTTCATTATTTAAGAATGTTAAATAAGGTTGATTTTCTGTTGTACTTCTTTCAATATTACTTAATTGCACCACATCGCTATTTTCAAGCCCAATCTCAACACTTCCAACACAGTAATAACATTTTGTAAGCTCTTCTAATTCAAATGCCACAAATGTGTATTTGTCGGCTTTTATTATTTTAGCGAAGAATGGAATAGATTGTTTGCTCAAAAATCCAATTGTATCTCTTTTTTGGATTTTTTCAATTTCTTGTGATTTTGCACCGATAGAAAAAGTAAGAAGTAGTAAGGTAATTAATGTTTTTTTCATTATTCAATTTTAGCATTGCCAAGTCCCGAAGCAACATTAAACCACAAAAAAAGCGTGGAACTATAATCTATCTGCTTTGGCGGTACTGGTATACCTGTATACAAAATAGAAAAAGCCCACGCCAGAACGTGAGCATTAATTCTAATATTCTTGTATACTTCTTAAAATTACCAGTTTTCCAAAGCAAGAATAAAGACTAACGCTTTATTATATTTTAATTATTTATCTTAAATCATAAATTATGTGTTTTATTAAATTCATCTATAAACTTATTAATCAAATCTTCATCAATTTTTATATTATTAGAGTCTTCATTTAGCATCTCATTTGTGGCATTTTTTGTTTTTCTATTAATATTTACAGATGCACGTTTAATATATTCTTCAAGTCTTTCAATTGCAGTTTTTTTAATCTGTAAATTAAGCCAATCACTAATTTCAGGTGGTGGCAACTCATTTACTTCCTCTGCCATAGAGTTTAGATAATTTTCAATTTGTTGCAATCTTTCCTTAATCTTAAACTCTTCAATTAACTCAAAAGCAAATATCGGAAAAATCTCAGCTAAATCTTCAATTATTACATCAATATTTTTTTCCAAATATGTAACTTTTTCTAAAGATAAGTTATTTTTTTTAATCGATTTTAAAATTTTAGGAGATGATGTTATCAAATCTTTAGTTGCTTCTTCTCTTAAATTTAAAGGTAATCTTAATATTGCTTCATTAGTATACCTTTCAAAAATTTTTTCCGTTTCATATTCTCTTTTAAGTACAAAATGCAATCTCAATAGATTAAAAAGTAATTTTTTAAACTTCTTTTTTTTCTCTTTCCTTTCTTTAAACAATTCTCCAAACTGTGCCAAAACAAAACCAATAATCAAAGTAAAAATTGGCAAAATAACGTTTATCCATTCCATAGATTAATTTTTAGTTCTTTCAAAATATTTCTTGTAAGCCCAACCGCTACAAACCTGCTTTTCATTATTAATAAAAATTATATAAATCCATTTATGATTTATTTTTTGCACATACACCCACGAAGATTTTGGAACTAAAAACACTTTTCCCGCTTTTAGATTTGGTTTTGTTCTTAAATAAACATTTGCTTTCGCAACTCTTTGTTCTATGGAAAGGATATTAAGCGTTTTGGAAAATTCTTCTTTAGCCGTATTCTCTATTTCAATTTCCTTTTTGCTTTCGGTCGGTGTTGGTAATGGATTATAATACAATAAAAGAGAAAACAGTAACGAAATAGCAAAATATATAAATCCAACTTTGTCAAACTTTTTTGTAGTTAGGATTGTATTAATATTTTTAATATCCTCTTTAGTTACCTTTTGGTCTTCGTTTATCTTATTTACAATAGATAAAAGTTGCTCGAACTTGTCTTCTTCCTCTTCAAAATCTTCCCAATTTTCATTTTCGATTACTGCTGTGGAATAGATTTTAAAAGAATTGGATAAAACTGCACTTAAATTATTAGTTATCTGCTTTTGGCTTTCAATCAGCGGGAGTATTCCCTCTATTCCTTTTACAAAGTTTGGTATTTGTACAGCGTTCATATTTTCAACCCAGCTATTAAAATTTGGAGGTAAAAAACCCTGTGGAATTGTCATTTTAGAAATCAAATTTTCTTGCTCTAAAACCATTTTTTGCAAATTTTTAGATATAGAAGCAAATGGAGAAGTTAAATTATCAATGTAATTAAAATTCTCCATTTGCATCGTTAAAGCAGAAGTTTGGAAGTTTCTTAATGTATTATTATTTAGAACACTTTGTAATCCCGAAGCCAAATTATAGCTTGGCATTTTGCTCATTTTGTTGGAAATCTCGTTTATAGAACTCAATTTGTCGAAATTCAATCCCCCAAGACTTTTGTTTACTAACTGCTGGGTTTTTGTAATGCTGTCAAAGAGATGTAAAGGCGTATTTTTAAATATATCATTACTCATAAATCACAAAATAATTTCTTTCAAATTTAGATAATTATTTTCGGAGAGAAAAGCCCTCTTTTTTATAGTGTAACTTTGTAAAGCAAAAGTTAAATTTCAATTTTAAATTAGCACTCTTTTTATAGTGTGCAAGTGTTAAATAGAATATTAGTTTTTTTTTAAAAAATACGCCTGTTTCAATTAGGTTTTTGGGTGTAACTTTGAGTTTTGTGTAATGTCCTTTTTTATAGTGTAGGTTTGTAGTTTTTCAATTTAAAAATGTTACTACCGAACTCTCTATTAGATGTGTTATTTAGTGATTAATTTTCAATTATGAATTTCAATTTTTTGTAAATTATAACACTCATTTCTAAATGTATTTCTTCGGAATTATTTTTTAACAAATGTTCATAATAATTTCTCTCTCTGTAACGTTTGTACTTATCTAAATTCTTCCAATAACTATTCAATTTCCATTGGTTTAATTTTACTTCTCTTATTTTATCAGGTAAGTTATTTTCTTTAATTGTAATATCATACAATAAAACAAAAATCCATTCTGTTTCTAAAATACCTCCAAATACAAGCATAGAATTAGGGTTCATTAAATCTTGTAATGTAAAAATATTTTTCGCTTTTAAATCAAACATTTTTACAAACTTAATTTCAAACCTAAAAATCTCATTATTTAATTTATATGCTCGTTTATATTGCAACAACTTATCATAAATTTTAACCAAATATCTTTGGTGCATTGCTTGTTTATAATTCCCCGCTCTTAAAGATTTGTCTTTAAAATATTCTCCCTTATGTAATAATAAGTTATCTAAAATTTCACTTGATTTTATTGGTGGTGTTACATTTATCCCTATCTCGATATTACATAATACATAGTCCGTTAATTCAATACCAAATTTTGCTTTTATATCCAATAGCACTTCTTTTAGTTGGCTAAAAGTAAAGTCGTCAAAATTGTGTAATCCTTTGTTCTTGTATTTATGCAAACTTCCCTTAACTATCGCTTTTTGGTTATTTATTATTATAAATTCCAAACCATTGTAATTGGCTTTAAGTTTGTCATAGATAAGACCTGATTTGTGGCTTAAATCACTAACGAAATCAAGTAAATCACTCTCAAGTAAATACTTGATGTTTTCTTGCTTTAAATAGCATTTAATGTAGTCTATCATCTTTTATATTTTAAAGATTTAACTTCATTTAATGCCTTATCAAGTTCAGAACTTTTAATAATTATTCGTCTGCCAATTTTAGAAGCAGGAATAAATCCTTTTTTAATGTAATTGTGGATTGTTAGTTCTGTAACTCCTAAAATTTTAGCAGTTTGCTGTACTGTTAAATTTTCGTTTCCCTCGTCCTCTTTAAGCGATGTTAATTTATCTTCTATTACTGTTTCAATAATAGAGATAAATTCGGTTTTAGATAAACCGTGAATTTGTATAATTGTCTCCATATCCCAATATTTTGTTTATATTGGTTCAAAAATATTTATACAAAAATCTAATGATATTCACTTTGTTCACTTGTGAAGAAAGTAAACAAAACAGCTTATTTATTTTCAGGAATAAAATGCAAAAAATCAAAATAATCAGAAAGTTTTGATTTTTTATAATCAAGACTTAAATCATTTTTTATTTGTCCGTAGTATCTTTTGGTTATCGATAAATTAAAATTTTCTTTAATAAATGACACAATATCTACATCAGAAACTCTACTCTGTAAATATCCTCTTTGTGTTAATATATTAAATAATACTCCAATTAATTTTTTCCTTGCTAAACTTGGATAATCAGAGAGTTTCAAACACTCAACTAAATTGCCATTTCTAATTATTATTTTCCTTTTCTCTAATATTTCTAAAACGTCTGTAAACTTATCTCTGTTCTTAAAAACCTTATCAATTAGTGCAATTTCATTTTTTTTATCATTTTTTTTATCAACTACAAATATTTCATTAATAATAGTATCAATCCTATTTTCGATTTCTATTTCCTGTTGCTTTTTCAAATTTTTATTTAGAAATTCGATTTGTAAATTTCTTAACTCAATAAGTTTAGACCATTTGTATTCTATTTCCCTGAACATTTTGATTTTATCAATTTCATTGCTCGTTGGTTTGTATATAGCATAACTATCTTTACCATTATAAACGATATTTAAAATTTCAAGTTTATCATCGTAGTTTCCTTTTGGAGTGTTATACAGTTTCGTATTCTTTCTCAATAGTTCGGGTTTATCATAAACTTTGTATGGCTCATACAGTTCATCGATATAATTTGCAATCCAATCTAAAGTAATAACTTCATATTTATTTTTAATAATATCCATTAATCAACTTTTTTTAAAGGTGCTTTTTCCATTTTCCAAACTGTTTGCATAAAATCTACTTTATCATCTGTATTAGGTTTGTAATATTGGTTAAATACTTCCAAACTTTTATGTCCTGTAAAGCCCATAATTACTTTGTCGGGGATTTTCTTGTTTTTCATAATCGTAATAAAGCTTCTTCTTGCTGTATGGCTTGAAACTCTCTCATAAAAAGGAGAAACAGATTCTACCAAATCCTGTCCTAATTTTACAGTCTTTTTAATTTCTTCTGTATAACCAACTCTTTGGATTACCTCTTTAATGTAGTCGTTAAATTTTTGATTTGTTATCAGAGGTAGTTTATAATTATACTTTTTCAGTATAAAACTCGAATAATCATTTAAAGGAATGGAAAGTTCTTTATTTTTATCTTTCAAATCACGAACCTTGATAAATCCATTTTGGATATCGTTCTTTTTAACTGTAGAATAGTTGCTAAACCTCATACCTGTTACACACCCAAATACAAATAAATCTCTAACTTTTTCTAATCTTTCGTTATCGCTAAAATCAAACTCGAAAATTTCTGTTACCTGTTCCATTGTTAAAGCAACTTCGTCGGTAATTTGTTTCTTTATGTTCTTAAATTCTTTAAAATCGGCTTTGTAAGTGTAATTATTGTTAAAAGCCCAAAAAAGAAACGTTTTAAGCAAACCTAAATTTCTACTTAAAGTATTGGTAGAGTGCTTTTTTACAGAAACGCAATAAGAGATATAAGAATTGTAAAACGCTTTGTCTATTTTGTTAAGATGTAAAGATGTTTTAGAGTAGGTTTCATATTCCAGTAATAATGTTTTATTGTATTCGTACCTGCTAATGGTGGAAACAGAATTTGCTTCATCAGTTTGGTCTAATTTTTTCATTTCAAGAAACAAATCATAAACTTTAAAGAAGTTATTCGATTGTGCCTTTGTTTTCTTAAATTCTTTATCAAACTCTGCTCTAATGTTTTCTATAGTAATTTCTTGGTCGGAGTTAATATATCTGTTTGTAATTTCAATAAAAAAATTAGAGTACCTATCCAATTGTCGTTTTATTGTTCTTTGTGCTTCTGCTTTTGGAGTTCTCCCTGTAAGATTGTTTGGCTGGATATTCTTAAAATCCCATTCGTTTGGGTGTATTGTTTCTCCAGTAGAGTAAATTAGTTTCTTTCCCTCGTTTTTAAAATACGCAACTAATCTAATTGATGTTTCTCCGTCTTTATTTGGCTCTTTTAAATTAAAAGTACTCTTCATAATTTAATTTTTTATTGCATTTATTAATCTAAAAATTTACACCTTTTTGTATGGGGTGTAAATTTAGGTGTAAATTACAGTATAATTTAATATGATTTTTAAATAAAATTAAGATATAAAATATTCTATAAATCCACTGTTTATAGTATGGTTTGCAATATATTAAATATATTTTAATATAAAAAGGTCAATAACCTCTTTCTCCGCGGAAAAAATCCTAAACGGTATCAAAACCCTGTAAATCTTATGATTTACGGGGTTTTTGCTTTTGCAGACATACCAAATTATTCAATCTTATTTAAATCGAGATAAAATCGAGACCCTAGAAAATTCAAAAATTAGGGTCTCGCTAAATTCTCGAAAGCATTGCAAATTGGCAGTTTAAAGACGTGTTCAATGGCTTGTTCACTCATCAAACATCTTGTTTGATTTCAATTAGGAATTTAAATTGAGTAATAATTAATTGGTCCCCACAATGAAAACAAAAATCACAATTCACTTTTATGCCAAAAGCACAAAAGCCAATGCGGCAGGACAAATCCCAATTTATGTGCGCTTAACAGTTGACGGGAAACGTTCTGAATTTAGTACCAAAAAGTTTGTAGAAAGATTAAAATGGTCTAGCGAGTTAACTAAAATGAAAAGTACTTCGGAAGAAGCACATTCAATCTCATACCAATGGTGTACCAATAGAAAGTGTAAGCAAAATACTTGGACACAAAAATTTAAGAACTACGCAACATTATGCAAAATTATTGGATAGAAAAGTTAGTGATGACATGAAAGTTTTAAAAGATACGTTTAATAAAATATAGTATTCAGAATTAAACGCAACTAGTTTAAAATTAATGGGATTATTTAATTAATATTATTTATAAAAAACATTGTATTTTTACTAATAAATCCTACCATTTCAAATTAGGTGTTTTTTAAAATATATGACTAATCTTAATTTAAATAACTACAATGACTTTAATGAATCTAAAGATGTTATTATTTCTAAAATAAAAAAGATGAGAAAAAAATTATTTACATACTACTATTTTTTTCATTTTCAATAAATGGACACCTGTGAACTTGCAAAAAAAAAATATGGTTACAAATTTGGAAATGCCATTTCAAGTCATATCATTGGTAAATATCCACACGAACAACCAGACGACCCATCTGGTTTATGCTTTGATGTACATCCAGACAATCATCAAGATATTCTTCAATTAGACAAAATCGGAAACTAAAGACATCGGATGTAGGAATTACATTTTGTAGATAGAAAAAATAATATTGGTGTAATTTTTGAGCAATTATTGACGAATGAATAAAAGTCATCTAACCCATTTATTTTAATACAGTAACATTTTAATGAAAAAAAAAAAATTAAACATGAAAATAGATAAAACAAAATTCGCAGAAAATTGGATTGCATCTTGGAATTCTCATAAATTAGAGGATATACTTTCACACTATTCCGATGATATTGAAATTACTACTCCAATGATAAAAATGGCACTTGGTATTGATAATGGTTCTCTAAAAGGAAAAAAAGAAGTTGCTGATTACTGGCAGAAAGCATTAGTAAAATTACCCGATTTACATTTTGAATTAATTGATGTTACTGAAAGCGTAAATTCAGTTGCTTTGTACTATAAATCGGTAATGAACAAAATGGCAATTGAAGTAATGTTTTTTAATGAACATGGGAAAGTAAATAAAATGTATGCTCACTATTCATAGTAAATAGAAATTCAATAGCTGAAAAAGCAATTGCAAAAGCAATCTAATACTATTAAAGTTAATAGAAAGAGGAAAATTAAAGCTAAGTTCCTCTTTTTTTTATAAAATAAACGTAATACTAGCTACTGATAAATCTCAAAAAAAACATCAAAATGCTTAATAAAATTTTGAAATTAGTTGAGTTAGAAAAAATTAAAACTAAAATTGACAAAGTTTTTCCTTAGTTAGAAAATTTGAATACGTTAATGTTTGTTAAAAAAGTAAAAACTAAAGATAAATAGTAGTTAAAATAAAATGAATTGATTATCTTTATTGATATAATTTTTTTTAGAAAAACATAAGTAAGATGTTATATTTGTGAACTATAAATATGTAAAAATGAAAGGTTAAGCAAAAAAAAGTAGTAGGAAAAATGTTCGCAGCATTTAGTAATGGTGATGTAGAAAAATTCATTGAAACAGTTTCCAAAAATACACTATAAATTTATCATGCTACGAAAATAATTTCGGCTGGAAGATTCGAAAAAAAAAAGAAGGTGTAAGAACTTTTTTTAATAACAATATGAAAAAAACTGAAATTATCAACTTTGAATCACAATAATCCAATGTAGAAGGAAATACAGTTGTGATTTTAGGCTAAGAACACCAAAAAATACAACATTCTGGCAGAGAGTTAAAGCAAAAATGGGTTCAGGTTAATACCATCAATAATCAATTGATTACGAAATGGAGGAGTTTGCAACTTCAGAAGAAGCAAATTAAATTGCATTATGAATATAAAACTAAATTTCTTTGCATTACTAATTTTATTGTTGAGCTTTATAGCTTCACAAGCACAACTAAAAACCAAAAAAATGAATACCGAAACATCAAATACGAATCCGCTTTTATGCGACATTGAAACTGGAATGTGCGAAATGACAAGCAATGAAACAGAAGTATTAATAACCAAAACTGTTCAATCTAACGATAAGCTAATACGAGTAGTTTACTTTACAGATCCAATTTGTTCTTCTTGTTGGGGAATTGAGCCACAGTTAAGAAAACTCAAGTTAGAATATGGACAATTTATTGAAATCGAATATAGAATGGGTGGTTTGTTGCCAGACTGGAGCTATAATAGTGGTGGAATTAGTAAACCAGCTGATGTTGCGCATCATTGGGACGAAGTGAGTATTCATTACGATATGCCTATCGATGGTGATTTGTGGTTAGAAGATCCTCTCAACTCGTCTTATCCACCATCAATAGCATTTAAAGCAGCTCAACTACAAGATGAAATAAAAGCCAACTTATTTATGCGAGAAATAAGAGAAATGGTTTTTTTGCAAAAGAAAAATATTACTAAATGGGAGCATTTAGCAACTGCTGCTAAAAATGTAGGATTGAATGTAGCACAATTGAAAACTGATTTTGAAGGAAACGCAAAAGAATTATTTAATGAAGATTTGATATTAGCCAAAGATTTTGGCGTAAGAGGATTTCCAACAATTTTTTTTATAGATAATAAAGGTAAAAAAGAAACCATTTATGGTTCAAAACCTTATGCTTTTTATGAAACCGCAATATTAAATATACAGCCTACAATTGTTAAAAGCGAATACAGTAAAAATTGGGAAACACTTTTTTCAAAATACAATTCACTTACTGCAAAAGAATTTTCTGTGCTTTCAGGTACTCCAAGAATAGAAAGTGAAATTGTTTTAAATGAGCTTTCCGATGCTGGAAAATTAGAAAAAATAACCACAAAGAATGGCTCTATGTGGAAACGAAAATGAAACTAAAATTTAATAAATTTAAAAAGGTAAACATGAAAAATTTAATAGGAATAGACAAAAACAAAGCAAAAAAACTTACTGAAATATTAAATAAGCTATTAGCAGATTATGAAATATTTTACCAAAACTTAAGAGGATTTCACTGGAATATTAAAGGAAGAGAATTTTTTGAATTGCACGTTAAATTTGAAGAATTATACAATGATGCCTTTATAAAAATAGATGAAATAGCTGAAAGAATCCTTACATTAGAGGGAATTCCTATGCACACTTATACCGATTACCTAAAAACTTCTTCAATTAAAGAAGAAAACAATATTACTAATGGAGTGGATGGCGTTAAGATAATTGTGAAAAATTTTGCCTCTATTATTACTACAGAAAGAGAAATATTAGAACTTGCAAGTGAAGCAAATGATGAAGGAACTGTAAGTTTAATGAGTGATTATATAACTCAAACAGAGAAAACCCTTTGGATGCTTAATTCATATTTGAGTTAAATGTAAATCTTGGCTTTTATCTATTATACTTTATTACAGCGTATTAAAGGATTTTTATGTTATGAATTTAAATACGTTAAAATTCTATTATACGCTGCAAAAAAATTTATTATTGAATATTAATTTTAAACTAAATCCTAAAACATAATAAAATGGGAAAATATAACACTTTATCAGAAGCTATAAATGATCTTACCAAAATAGGATATACTTTTAATTTTAATATTAAAGATGATTGTGTAGTATGTGCCGAAAACAATTCGCAACTACAACCGGATGAGTTCGAAATTGATCAAGTACATCGTTTTCAAGAAATGTCTGATGTTGATAATGAAAGTATTTTATATGCAATTTCATCAACACAACATAATTTAAAAGGATTATTAGTAAATGCCTATGGAATGTACGCTGATGCTGCTTCGGCTAAACTAATCGCAAAATTGAACGTCAGATAAATATATATCTAATAGCTTTTCGAAATAGATCATAGCACTAAATAATTCATTCACCAATTTATATTATCATCGCTTCAAACAATTCATTTTTGAAATAAGTAAACGATTTTAAAAAAGTTATACTAATTTTATTTGCTATTGTTAGTTATCCTAACTATATTTGTATTGGCAATAGTGTCAATATAATTTAAATCTAAAAAAAATGAGTAAATCAATTTTCTATCACGCTGGTTGTTCAGTATGTGTAAGTGCTGAACACGACATTATTAATCTTTTAGGAAAAGACAAAGTAGAAGTAGTTCACTTTGGTAACGACAAATCTAGAATTGCAGAAGCTGAAAAAGCAGGTGTAAAATCTGTTCCTGCATTGGTCACACCAAACGGAAATGTTTTGCATATCAACTTTGGTGCTTCAATGGCTGATGTAAAAGGGTAAAAAATTTGATCCACAAAGTTAGGATAACTACCTTTGTGGAGTATCTTTAATTCAATAAATAATCAATTAAAATTAACAGAATGAAAGTAGCTGTTTGGGACACCTATGTAACTAAAAAAGATACTACAGTAATGCATTTTGATATTCTTGTGCCTGAAGAAATTAAGGATGCAACTCAAATATATCAATATGGAAAAGAGTATTTAAAAACTAAAAATCAAGAAGAACAAACTCTAACCTCAAAAGAATGTAGATTTTGTCATTTAGAAACCGTTAAACCTCATTGGGAAGAAGCAATCAACGAAAAAGGATACTTCATCATAGAAATGGAAAATTGCAATTAATGAAAAAGGACATTGAAGACAAAAATGATATTGTTTTACTAGTAAATTCTTTTTACAACGCTGTTCAAGAAAATGAAATATTAGGTTTTATTTTTAATGATGTTGCCAAAATAAATTGGGACGAACATTTGCCAAGAATGTATGCCTTTTGGACAAGTATGTTTTTAAATGAGCATCATTTTTCGGGCAATCCAATGGAAAAACATATCACTTTAAGCAGAATCACTTCAATGACAGAAATTCAATTTAACGAATGGCTTTTGCTTTTTACAACTACTGTTGACAAGTTATTTAAAGGTGAAATTGCCAATGAAGCAAAATTTAGAGCTGGAAATATAGCACGATTAATGTTACTCAAAATTCAATCTGTATGAAAAAATCTGTGTTTGATTTAGACCATCAAAATGCAAGTGTTGAAAGTAGAATTGTAGCTTCACTAGAACGAGTTTCACAAGCTTTTAGAGTATTACTTTGGAACGAAAGTAAAGAATTTTCTTTAAGTCCAATTCAAATTCAAGTTCTTATTTTTTTATTACATCATTCTGACGAAAAAAGGAAAGTAAGTTATTTGGCTGATGAATTTAACATGACCAAAGCAACCATAAGTGATACGGTAAAAACACTTGTACAAAAACAGCTAATTTCTAAAGAATATGAACCTCACGATACAAGAAGCTACATTATTCATCTAACAGATAAAGGAAAAGACGTTGCTGAAAAAACATCTTTATTTGCCAAACAAATTCAAGTTCCGATTGATAAACTACATGAAACTGATAAAGAAAACTTGCTTTTAAGTTTGTTAGAAATTATCCATCATTTGAATAAAGCTGGAATTATAACCATTCAGAGAATGTGTTTTACTTGTCATTTTTACAAATCAAACGAAAATGGCCAAGCACATTTTTGTAGTTTGATGAATACAAAACTGGCAGACACAGAATTGCGAATTGATTGCACTGAACACCAACAAAAATAACAAAACACAATATCTTTTTGTAAAAAACGAATACATCAAAAATTAAATTTTATTGATGAACTGCTAAAATAGCGTTGGTATTTTTTAAAATTTCGTATTGTTATAATATTTAAAAAAACCGTGAAATAGATTAATTTTTCACGGTTTTTTAGGTAGATTATTTCACATTAAGATACTCAATTTCAAGATTTCGTTACTGCCAAATCATAAAGTTGATCTTTAAGTCTTTGGTATTTATCTAAATGATATTGATAACTATGTCTCAAACGTTCATACTCTTCAATATAAGCCATATCACACTGAATATCATCACATTCTAAAGCTTTATTGTATGTGTTAGTATAATTCAAAATAGTGTTGTAAAATTGTTTGTTAGCTTCTTTTCGTTTTGAAAAAAGAGTTACAATTGATTCTGGAATTTCTTTATTTTGAATAAATTGAGCAAATAAATTTAATAATTTATCAACTTCTTTATCTATATATTGAAGTTGATTTATCCATCCTTTTAATTCAATAGAATTGTATTTGTGTAAAATAACCACATCTGTGTCATGATTAAAAATTTCCGCGTTTTGTGTGTTCATCTTTCTAAATTTTAAATTTCTATATTATTAAAAATATCTTCTTGTATTACATTAGTAATTTTTAGATTTTGCTTTCCTTTTGGGAAATCCCAAACTACTGTATCACCTTTTGAATAGCCAATTAATGCTGTTCCCATTGGGGTAAGTATAGAAACTTTATTTTGTTTTAAATCTTTTTCCATAGGCATTACTATTTGTATTGTTCTTTCCCATCCATTATCTGATGCTACGGTAACCTTACTATTAAAACGAATAACGTCAGCTGGCATTTCTTTTTCATCTATTATAGTAGCACTTTTGAGCTCATCACTTAGTTGTTGAATGGCTTTTTTAGTTTCAAAATCTTCAGCATATCCCGAAATATTAATTATTCGTTTTAAATACACATACTCCTTCTTTTCTAATATTAAACTTCCATATTTCATAATTCTTCTTTTTTAAATAATTAAGGAAAAATACCTCTTTGAATGTATGCTTTTTCTATCCTTTTAATTGCAATACAATAAGCAGCAGTTCGCATATCCATTGACTCACGTTTTGAATATTCATGTACTTTATTAAAAGATTCCTTTAATTTCTTGTATAGTTTTTCCATCACTTCATCTAATTGCCATAATTCGCCATTACGATTTTGCAACCATTCAAAATAACTTCCAATTACTCCACCCGAATTACATAAAATATCTGGAATAATGTTAATGCCTCTTTCCAGAAGAATTTTTTCACCTTCTACATTTGTTGGTCCATTAGCACCTTCTGCGATAAGTTTTGCTTTAATTATAGGTGCATTCTCTACTGTTATTTGATTGCCTAAAGCTGCCGGAATACAAATATCACATTCCAATCCAAAAAACTTTTCTTTTTCAACTGGCTCTGCTCCTGGAAAATCTATAATGCTACCATTATTAATTCCACTATATTTAAATAGGTTATCAACTTTTATTCCTTTTTGATTAAATATACTTCCACTTGCATCCTCAACACCAACCATTATGGCACCATCTTTTTCTAAAAAGTGTGAAGCCCAATAACCTACATTACCAAATCCTTGAACTATAAATTTTTTGCCATCTAAAGACTTGTTGTTTTTTTCGTACCATAATTTAATTGATAAATAAACTCCGTAACCTGTTGCTCTGTCACGTCCTTCTAACCCACCAGCTCCATCAGGTTTTCCCGTTACAACATGCTGGTTTGCAGTCCGTTCAGCAGGTGTACGCATACTCATGTATGTGTCTGCAATCCAAGCCATAGTTTGACTGTTTGTATTTACATCGGGAGCAGGAATGTCATGCTCAGGACCAATATTATCTGCTAAAGCAAAAGCAAAGCGTCTTGTAATTCGTTCTAATTCTGATTGCGAATATTTTGAAGGATCAATTTTAATTCCTCCTTTTGCTCCACCATAAGGCAATCCTGCCAAAGATGTTTTCCAAGTCATCCACATTGCCAAAGCTCTTGCTGCATCAATATCTACTGTTGGATGATAACGCAATCCACCTTTATAAGGTCCTAATGCGTTGTTGTGTTGTACTCGGTAACCTGTAAAAACCTCAACATCACCATTATCCATTTTTACTGGGAAATTCACTAAAATTTCATTGTTTGTGATGCTTAAAATTTTTCTAATATTAGGATGTAAATTGATTTGGTCTGAAGCACTATTAAATTGCTCCATCACATTATCCATCATACCTTTTACTGGTACTTTTTTAGTTTCTTTCTTTTTATCTAATGTTATTGTTGTCATTTGTATTATTTATTAATATTTTTTTTTAACTGTTTCTATTGTTTGAAAACCTACTTGAACTCACTTTTAGAGTCACAAATCTTAATTTATCTTCGGTTATCATTCTAGTTAAAAATTCGGTAAAAAATGTATGTAAAGTCATATTTAAATTTTTTAAGTTTTAAATTAATTCCAGTTCTAACTCTGGTTTTTGTTCTTGTATTAAAATTGTTTCTTCAGTTTTTTGTTCATCATATTCGCTACACGACCAAACTTTATCTTTCTGCGAAGTAAGCACACAAGAATTGAGATGATTGCAATTAGGGCAAATGTTAAATGGATTCATAGTAAACGTTGTTAATGTTATTTGCATACCAAAATGCAATGCCTATGCCAAAAAAAATTTAACACACTGTTTATAACACAGAAAACCCTTTGTTTAAAAGGGTTTTTCTATGTTATGACATGAATGATGATAAATCATAAACTGGTACAAAATTACCCAGTTGAGTAAAATTGTATCAGCAAATACTAGTTAATCTGAAAGTTTTTCTCGAATGGTTTTTCTGTCGATTTGAAGAATTTTGGCTGCTTTTGTTTTATTATTATCTGTCGCCCTTAATACTTTTTCAATGTATTGTTTCTCAATGATTTTTAAAGGTTGCAACGTTTCAGTTGAAAAGTTTAAAGCATATTTTAAATGATCAGGCAAGTGTTCAATATCTATAACTTTTTCGCACATAATTACGGCACGTTGGATGATGTTTTCTAATTCTCTTATGTTTCCAGGCCAATCGTATCGCTCTAAAATCACTAATGCTTCAGGTGTGATTTTTACAAATCGGTCTTTGTACTCAACACCATATTTGAAAAGAAATTTATCCACTAATAGCTGAATATCATCTTTTCTTTCTCGTAATGGTGCTACGTTGATTTCTACAACGGTTAATCTATAAAACAAATCTTCTCTAAAGGCTTGTTTTTTTATCATGTCTTGTAAATCGCTATTTGTAGCTGCAATGATGCGTACATCAATTTTTTCAGCTTTTGTGGTCCCAACTTTTACAACTTCTTTTTCCTGAAGTACACGTAATAATCTCGACTGTACTGCTAATGAAGCATTGCCAATTTCATCCAAAAAAATAGTACCTCCATTTGCTGCCTGAAAAAAACCTTCTCTAGTAGTATCTGCACCCGTAAAAGCACCTTTTACATATCCAAATAATTCAGACTCTAAAAGATTTTCTGGAATACCTCCACAATTTACTGCAATAAATGGTGCTCTTGAAAACTTACCTTGATAATGTATAGCACGGGCAACAAGTTCTTTTCCGGTACCGCTTTCACCTTTAATAAAAATAGTAGCTTTATTGTCTTTTACTCTTTCAATAATCTGAATTACATCATTTATTTTTTCAGAATTTCCTATAATTTCGCCATACGATTTGGTTTTTTCGTCCAAAAGAGCTTCTGTTTTTTGCCCTTTTTTTTCAGAAGAAATTAAAAATCTATCTAAAGCCGATTTTAACTCGTCTTTTGTGAAAGGTTTAGTTAAATAATCAACAACTCCAGATTTAATAGCTGCTAAGGAATCTTGAACAGAAGGATAACCTGTGATAACAAGTTTGGGTAATTTTGGATAATGTTCAGACACAAATTTGATGAGTTCAAAACCATCTATTTCTGGCATTTTTAGATCAGTAATTAACAAGTCTATTTTTGTATCTCGCAAAATGGCAACAGCTTCTTTTACCGAAATAGCTTTATAAACATGATAATTCCATGACTGAAGATGTCGCTGCAAAAGCTCTAAAATATTTACATCATCATCAACAATTAGTATGTTTTCTTTTAGTAACTTCATTACTTAAAATTAGTTTAGAGGAAAAGTAATTGTAAAGATAGCACCTTTATTTATATTATTTTCAGCAGTAATAGTACCTTTATGCGATGCCACAATACCATGAACTACACTTAATCCTAGACCAGATCCATCACCGATAGGTTTTGTAGTAAAGAAAGGCTGAAAGACTTTTTCTATTTCATCTTTGGTAAATCCTTTACCTTCATCCAAAATTTTAAGCACAATATCTTTATTTGTACTAAATGCCTCAACGGTTACTAAACCCTCTTTTGGAGAAAAATAAATGGCGTTCATTAATAAATTGAAAATAATCTGGGTAATCTGAACAGGATCAGCTTGCAACCATATTTCTTCTTCTTCAACTTTAACTATATATTTTACATGCTCCTTTTTGAAAGTAGCTTCAAGCAAATTAATAGCATTTTTTATATGAGGAACAAGATTAATATGTTTCTTTTCTTGTGGCATTTCACAGGCAAAAAACATAAGTTTTTTAACAACTTCTCTCGAAAAAATAGCATTATGAATTATTTTGTCTACATCTTTTAATAAATCACTAGTACTATCCATATCATTTTTAAGCAATTCAGCAAAACCTAAAATATTAGCCAGTGGTGTATTAAGTTCATGTGCAATACCAGCAGTAATTTCTCCTAAAATAGTCAAACGATCGGCTCGTTCCATCTGTTGTTTTAAAGAGGTCTCATTTTTTTGAATTTCAATTCGTTCTAATAAGTTTCCTGTTTTTAAAGCGATATTATCTAATAAGTATTGTTCTTCCTTTAAAAAATGAGCTTCTTTAGAAACCGAGTTGTCGAGAATTGCAATTAACTTTCCTTTTGTTTGATTAAAAACCTTAATATCCGATTGAATACTTAATTCACCATTTGCTTGCTTATCTGTTGAAATTAAAATAACGTCTAAAACAAAAGTTATATTAGTATGTTCAGGATGTTGAACTGCTCTTTTTAGACTAAATGCAACCGCTTTCAATGTTTCTTCTAATAATTCTTGGTTTGCATTACCTAAAATGGTTGAAACTTCGTATAAACAAGTTAACTCTTTTATTCGTTCTTTTAATTCAAATTCCGATGTGTTCATTTAAATATTATATTATACCCTCATCTAAAGAAGAAAGCAAATTACTTCGCTGTATTTTAACCAAAATGCAAAGATTTTTTTTTAAATGGTTAATATACTAAAAGTAATAAATTTAAATACATCAACTGAAATTATTATTCAAATGTTATAAATTCATAAAAAAATGATAACCAATTTTTCATGTAGTAATAATAATTTATTTTTTTTAATGACATATCTTAATTCTTTTTTTATGTACATTTGCACCAGATTTAAAAAATAAATGAAAAATTTTAATATTATTCCTTCAATTAGTATTGCAAATGTGATTATCACATCTGCAGAGGGAATGCTATAAGAATATTTTAAAATATATTTAAAAGCCTCCCGAAAAATCTGGAGGCTTTTTTTATTACACTAAAACAAATATGACCATAAATACAAACATTATTATTATCAGCATTATTATTCACTCTTTCGGGTGAGTCAGGCTGGTATATTCCAATTTTAAGCCTTTCTCATTCGTTTGAGAAAGGCTTTTTTATTTCAAACAAAATTAAACCATGACAACAAATTTTAACATTATTATTATCAGCATTATTATTCACTTTATCGAGTGAGTCAGGCTGGTATATTCCAATTTTAAGCCTTTCTCATTCGTTTGAGAAGGGCTTTTTTTATTTCATTAAACAACAATTAAATCAAACCAATTATGTATTACAACAACAACACACTTATTTATTTAGACGGAAAATTTGTCAAAGCAAATGAAACCACAACCGATTTGTACAGCCAAACGCTACACTACGGTTATGGTGTATTTGAAGGAATCCGTGCCTATGAAACCGAAAATGGAACAAGTATTTTTAAAGCTCAAGAACATTATGACCGATTAAAAAAATCAGCAGAATTAGTCAATATTCCTTTTAATTATGATGTAGAAGAATTGGTAAAAGCATCTTATGAGCTTTTAGAAAAAAACAACTTATCCGATGCTTATGTTCGTCCGCTAGTTTTCTGTGATCCAAACATGGCGCTTGCAAGACCTAACAATGTTTCTATCATGATTTGCGCTTGGGAGTGGGGTGCTTATTTAGGCGATAAACAATTGCGTTTAACCATATCCACTTATTGTCGTCCACATCCTCGTTCGATAAAAATTGAAGCAAAAGTTTGCGGTCATTATGTCAACTCTATACTTGCTACCAATGAAGCCAAAGACAAAGGATTCGACGAAGCCTTGCTTTTAGATAGTGATGGTTTTTTAGCAGAAGGTCCAGGAGCTAATCTGTTTTATGAAAAAGAGGGTGTTTTATATACACCTCAATTAGGAAATATTCTTCCAGGAATTACACGTGCAACTGTTTTAGAATTAGCTAAAGAACTTGGAATCGAAGTCAGACAAGGACTTTTTTCAAAGGATGATTTAGCGGTGGCTGACAGTGCTTTTTATTGCGGCACTGCTGCTGAAATCATTGGAATTGAATCGGTAGATGATTCAAAATTCCCTAAAGAATGGAATAATACATTGGGAAAAAAATTACAAGAAGAATATTCAAAACTGGTTAGAAAATCAGATGCAACACTAAGTACAACACACTAATGAACACATTAAACAAATTCAGTAAAACCATAACCCAAGACGAAACCCAACCTGCTGCACAAGCCATGCTTTATGGAATTGGCTTAACAGAAGAAGACCTGCAAAAAGCGCAAGTCGGGATTGTAAGCACGGGTTATGAAGGAAATACGTGCAACATGCACTTGAACGATTTAGCTAAAGACGTGAAATTTGGTGTAAAGTCTGAAAGTTTAGTCGGATTAATATTTAATACTATTGGAGTAAGTGATGGAATTTCAAATGGAACTGATGGCATGCGATTTTCTTTAGTTTCCAGAGATGTCATTGCCGATTCTATTGAAACAGTAGTAAGTGCACAATGGTACGATGCGGTTTTAGCAGTGGTAGGATGTGATAAAAATATGCCCGGATCTGTAATGGCAATGGGAAGACTGAACCGACCAGCGATAATGATATATGGAGGAAGCATTCATTCAGGTAAATGGAAAGGAGAATCTTTAAACATTGTATCTGCTTTTGAAGCTTTGGGAAAAAAATTCAACAATACTATAACATCTGAAGATTTTAAAGGTGTGATAAAAAACGCTTGTCCAGGTGCTGGTGCTTGTGGTGGAATGTACACAGCAAACACAATGGCTTCGGCTATTGAAGCATTAGGAATGAGCTTGCCTTACAGTTCTTCTAATCCAGCTTTGAGTCAAGAGAAAAAACAAGAATGTTTTGATGCTGGAAAAGCAATCCGTGTTTTATTAGAAAATGATATTAAACCAAAAGACATCATGACTAAAAAAGCCTTTGAAAATGCGATGACGATGGTGGTGGTTTTGGGTGGTTCTACCAATGCGGTTTTGCATTTGATTGCCATGGCGCATTCGGTAGATATTGAATTGACTTTAGAAGATTTCCAAAAAATAAGCGATAATATTCCTGTTTTAGCCGACTTAAAACCAAGTGGAAAATACTTAATGGAAGATTTACACGCTGTAGGTGGAGTTCCAGCAGTCATGAAATACCTGTTAGAAAATAAATTAATACATGATGATTGCCTAACCGTAACTGGAAAAACGGTAGCGGAAAATTTAGCAAATGTTCCAAGTTTACAGGAAGGACAAGATGTTTTTCTTTCTTTAAAAAATCCATTAAAAGCCACTGGTCATTTGCAAATTCTTTATGGAAACCTAGCATCAGAAGGCAGTGTAGCAAAAATTAGTGGTAACGAAGGAGATTATTTTAAAGGAAAAGCCAAAGTCTATGATGATGAATATGCAGTTATTGATGGTGTAAAAAACGGAGAAGTACAATCAGGTGATGTGGTGGTAATTCGCTATTGCGGACCAAAAGGTGGACCAGGAATGCCAGAAATGCTGAAACCTACTTCAGCCATAATGGGTGCTGGTTTAGGAAAGGAAGTAGCATTAATCACTGATGGAAGATTTTCAGGAGGAACGCACGGTTTTGTTGTCGGACATATTACACCTGAAGCTTATGAAGGAGGAACTATTGCTCTTGTAAAAAATGGAGATACCATAACCATTGATACCAAAAACAATACGATTGAATTAAAAGTGAACGAACAAGAATTAACAAAACGAAAATTAGAATGGAAACAACCCCAACTAAAAGCAACCAAAGGAGTTTTGTATAAATATGCCAAATGTGTTTCCAGTGCATCAACAGGTTGTGTAACAGATAAATAATTGCAAATAAATTACAACAAATGAATACAACAAAAATAACAGGAGCTCAAGCTGTAATGAAGTCTTTAGTTGCCGAAAATGTCAATACAATTTTCGGCTATCCAGGTGGTGCTATAATGCCAATCTACGATGCTTTATATGATTATGAAGACAACATCAATCACATTTTAGTGCGTCATGAGCAAGGTGCCATTCATGCGGCACAAGGTTTTGCAAGAACTTCAGGAAAAACAGGAGTTGTTTTTGCAACTTCGGGACCGGGAGCAACTAATTTAATCACTGGTCTTGCCGATGCCTTAATAGACTCAACTCCTTTGGTTTGCATAACCGGACAAGTGGCTTCTCATCTTTTAGGAACAGATGCCTTTCAAGAAACAGATGTAGTAGGAATATCCATGCCGATTACCAAATGGAATTGTCAAGTTACCAAAGCAGAAGACATTCCAGCTGCCATAGCAAAAGCATTTTATATCGCACAATCAGGACGACCTGGTCCTGTATTGATTGACATAACCAAAGATGCGCAATTTGGTGAAATGAATTTTACGTATGAAAAATGTACTGCAATTAGAAGTTATCGTCCGAAACCAAAGCTAAATAGAGTTGTTGTAGAAGAAGCTGCCAAATTAATCAACGAAGCCAAAAAACCTTATCTCTTAATTGGACAAGGAATTATGTTATCCAATGCTGAAAAAGAATTAGTAGCATTTATAGAAAAAACAGGAATTCCAGTCGCTTCAACGCTTTTAGGATTAGGTGCATTTCCTCAAAATCATCCTTTATATGTAGGCTATTTAGGAATGCATGGCGATTATGCACCCAATATCAAAACCAATGAATGTGATGTGCTTATTGCCGTTGGAATGCGTTTTGACGACAGAGTTACGGGCGACGTATCTCGATATGCAAAGCAAGCCAAAGTGATTCATGTTGATATTGATGCAGCAGAATTGAATAAAATAATTATAGCAGATGTTGCGGTGCACGCTGATGCAAAAGAAGCCTTGAATTTATTGACGGAATTAACAAAAAAGAAACAACACAATTCTTGGCTTCAAGAATTTAACGACGCTAAAAAAGTAGAAGTGGAAACTTTACAAGAAAGTGCTAAAGAACTGCATTCTGAAGAACTAAAAATGGATGAGGTCATCAAAATGCTTTCAGAACTTACTAACAGAGAAGCGGTTGTGGTCACAGATGTAGGGCAACACCAAATGATGACGGCTCGTTATTATCAGTACAACAAAACAAAAAGCAACGTTACTTCAGGAGGATTAGGTACAATGGGATTTGCACTTCCTGCAGCTATTGGAGCAAAATTTGGAGTTCCAGATAAACCTGTAGTAGCTATTATTGGCGATGGAGGTTTTCAAATGACTTTGCAAGAATTAGGAACAATTTTACAAAGTAAAGTGGATGTCAAAATCATCATTTTAAACAATCGTTTTCTGGGAATGGTGCGTCAATGGCAACAAATGTTTTTTGAAAAACGCTATTCATTTACCAATATGGTAAGTCCAGATTTTGTTGCACTTGCTAAATCTTATAGCATCCAAGCTGCAAAAATTGAAATAAGAGAAGATTTAAAAGAAAATTTACTAAAAATGTTAAATCATAACGGTCCTTATTTACTAGAAGTGATGGTTGCAAAAGAGGAAAATGTTTTTCCTATGATGACAACCGGAGCATCCGTATCAGAAGTACGTTTAAACTAATTTAAAATGGAAAAAACATATACAGTTCTGGTCTTTACCGAAAACAGCATTGGGATGATGAATCGAATCACCATCATTTTTACCCGAAGACATTTGAATATTGACAGTATCACGGCGTCAGAATCAGAGGTAAAAGGAGTATTTCGTTACACCATTGTTTTAAGAACAAACAAAAGTCAAGTTGATAAAGTAATTGGTCAACTTGAAAAATTAATCGATGTATTAAAGGCCTTTGTTCATAAAGATTCTGATATCGTACATCAAGAAATTGCCTTGTATAAGATTAAATCAGAAACCTTAACTAATGGCGATGTCGAAAAAGTAATACGAGAACATCATGCTAGAATCCTCACGGTAGATCCAAAATTTATGGTCATCGAAAAAACAGGACATGTGGAAGAAACGCAATTGCTTTTCGAAAAATTAAAACCTTTTGGAATGCTTGAGTTTGCGCGTTCAGGACGAGTGGCAGTTACCAAACCAATGAAGGAATTAAGTATGTATTTAGAAGAATTAGAAGAATCAAATTAAAAACAATAAATAACAATAATTATGGCAACAATAAATTTTGGTGGAGTAGTAGAAAACGTAGTAAAAAGAGATGAATTTCCTCTTGAAAAAGCAAAAGAAGTATTAAAAAACGAAACAGTAGCCGTTATCGGATATGGGGTTCAAGGACCTGGACAAGCACTTAATTTAAAAGATAATGGTATTAATGTCATTGTAGGGCAACGAAAAGGAACCAACAGTTGGAAAAAAGCATTAGCTGATGGATGGCAAGAAGGTAAAACACTTTTTGAAGTAGAAGAAGCCTGTGAAAAAGCAACAGTAGTCATGAATTTACTTTCAGATGCTGGACAAATTCAAGCTTGGGAAGGCATGAAAAAAAAGTTGGCAACTGAGAAAACCTTATATTTTTCGCATGGCTTCGGAATTGCTTTTCAAGAAAAAACAGGTATCGTTCCACCTAAAGATGTTGATGTAGTTTTGGTTGCTCCAAAAGGCTCTGGAACTTCATTAAGAAGTTTGTTTTTAAAAGGTCATGGACTTAATTCCAGTTATGCGGTATATCAAAATCCTACAGGAAAAGCACAAGAAACAGCTTTAGCATTAGGAATTGCAATAGGTTCTGGATATTTATTTGAAACCACTTTTCAAAAAGAAGCTTATAGTGATTTAACAGGTGAAAGAGGTGTATTGATGGGTGCCATTGCTGGAATTTTTGAAGCGCAGTTTAATGTATTACGTCAAAGAGGTCATTCGCCAAGTGAAGCTTTTAACGAAACCGTAGAAGAATTAACACAAAGTTTAATGCCTTTGGTTGCTGAAAACGGAATGGATTGGATGTTTGCCAATTGTTCAACCACTGCTCAACGTGGAGCATTAGATTGGAAAGAGAAATTTCGCAAAGCAAACGAACCTATTTTAAACGAATTATATGATAGTGTAGCTTCTGGTCGCGAAGCGGAAATCGTTATTGAAGCCAACAGCAAACCAGATTATAGAATAAAATTACAAGAAGAATTAGCAACTTTACAGCAAAGTGAACTTTGGCAAACCGGTGTTGAAGTGCGTAAATTAAGACCAACCAAAGCATGAGTTTATTAGATAAGATATACCAAGCTCAAAAAAACATCAGCGGAGTGGCAGTGCATACACCGTTAATGAAAAACGAGAATTGGAGTGACGAATTTGCAGCAAACATTTGGCTCAAAAGAGAAGATTTACAACCTGTGCGCTCCTATAAAATTAGAGGCGCGTACAATAAAATTGTTTCCTTATCCGAAACTGATAAATCAAAAGGAGTTGTTTGTGCAAGCGCAGGAAATCATTCACAAGGTGTAGCGTTTGCGTGTAATAAGCTTAACATATTGGCAACAATTTTTATGCCTGTTACTACTCCAAAACAAAAAATAAAACAAGTCAAATTATTTGGAAAAGACAAAGTAGTAATTATTTTAAAAGGAGATACGTATGATGAATCGTTTTTTGAAGCAAGTCAGTTTTGTAAAAAACAAGAAGCAATTTTTATTCATCCGTTTGATGATGAAGAAGTTATCGCTGGGCAAGGAACTGTTGGTTTAGAATTAATAAAAGATGCACAAAAACCAATTGATTATTTATTTGTTCCTATTGGTGGTGGTGGTTTGGCATCAGGAATTTGTACTGTTTTTAAGCAATTGAGTCCCACAACAAAAATTATTGGGGTAGAGCCTTCTGGAGCAGCTTCTATGAAAACATCTATTACCAATAAAAAGAATACAACTTTAAATGAAATTGACCGATTTGTGGATGGTGCAGCAGTAAAACGTGTAGGAGAAAATAATTTTTCAATTTGCAAAGATATTCTACACGACATAATTCTTGTTCCAGAAGGAAAAGTTTGTACGACTATTTTAAGATTGTACAATGAAGAAGCCATAGTAGTTGAACCAGCAGGAGCTTTAACAATAGCTGCTCTTGATTTTTACAAGGAAAAAATTAAAGGAAAAAATGTAGTTTGTATCATAAGTGGAAGCAATAACGACATAACAAGAACCGAAGAAATTAGAGAACGGTCTTTATTATATGAAGGATTGAAACATTATTTTCTAATACAATTTCCACAACGACCAGGGGCTTTAAAAGAATTTGTAAATGATGTTTTAGGTCCCAATGATGATATTACCTATTTTCAATTTTCTAAAAAAAATAACCGTGAAAACGGACCTGAAGTAGTGGGTATTGAATTGAAAAATAAAAATGATTTTCTTAAAATAGAAGAACTATTAACACGTAGAAAATTCAAGTTTCAATACTTGAATAATAATTCAGATTTATTTACATACCTAATTTCATAAACAAAATATTAAAAGAAAAAGTAACTTAAATTTTTATTTTTTAGGCTTATATTTTATTAAGAATAAAAAAAAATAGTTATTTTCAATATAATTTTATTGTTTATCAATAAATATTTATTATTTTTGCTATACCAATTTAAAAATCATAATTATGTCAAAAATGAACAACTTAGTATTTAAAATTTTACATGTAATAGCATGGATAATCTTTGTCGGTTTAAGTATTGAAGCAGGTGGTCTAATTGTTAACTTTGTTTTTAGTGTTTTTAAACCAGAATTTGTAGGCAATCTATATCAAAAACTTGATTTAAGTAAATTGCATCAACAAAGTGAAATGGTTTTTTTCGGTATGTATAGTTTTATACTCTTTATATCAATCTTAAAAGCTATACTTTTCTATGTTGTAATACAATTACTTATCAAGTTAGATATAAACAATCCATTCAGCGTATTTGTATCATCTAAAATTTCACAAATTAGCCAGTTTACATTTTGGATTGGAATATTGAGTTTCATAGCAAGTCAAATTGCCAAAAGTTTACAACTTCAAGGCTATTATATTGATAAATTAGGTCAATTTTGGGTAGATAGTTCTGCATTTATTTTAATGGCGGCTATTATTTATATTATTTCTCTCATTTTTAAAAGAGGAATTGAACTGCAAGAAGAAAACGAATTAACAATATAAGCCATGGCGATAATAGTAAACCTTGATGTTGTGATGGCCAAACGAAAAATGTCATTAAACGAACTTTCAGAAAAAGTAGATTTAACTTTATCGAATCTTTCTATTTTAAAAACTGGTAAAGCAAAAGCTATTAGATTTAGCACTTTAGAAGCAATTTGCAAAGCATTAGATTGTCAGCCAGGCGATATTTTGGAATTCAAAAATTAGAAAAAATAATTGCATTAGGAAACCTCTAGGTCTAAATAATAATCACAAAATTTAAAAATCAACTATACTTCTAACTACATTCTTTATCTTTGCACTGTTAAAAAAAGATTATGGATTCAGTACTCGAAAATAATTTACCTATTGGAAAACCAAAGTGGCTGAAAGTAAAACTGCCTATTGGACAAAAATATACCGAACTTCGCTCTTTAGTTGACAAATATAACCTAAACACAATTTGTGCTTCGGGAAGTTGCCCAAACATGGGTGAATGTTGGGGAGAAGGAACAGCTACGTTTATGATTTTGGGAAATATTTGCACACGTTCATGTGGATTTTGTGGAGTAAAAACGGGAAGACCAGAAACAGTAGATTGGGACGAACCCGAAAAAGTAGCACGTTCGATTAAATTAATGAAAATCAAACACGCTGTTATTACCAGTGTTGATAGAGATGATCTGAAAGATATGGGTTCGATTATCTGGTTTGAAACTGTGCAAGCCATCCGAAGAATGAATCCTAAAACCACTTTAGAAACTTTAATTCCAGATTTTCAAGGAAACGAAAAAATCATAGATAGAATTGTTGTTGCAAATCCTGAAGTAGTTTCGCATAATGTAGAAACCGTACGAAGATTGACAAGAGAAGTTCGTATTCAAGCTAAATATGATAGAAGTCTCCAAGTTTTGCGCTATTTAAAACAACAAGGAATTAAAAGAACTAAGTCGGGAATAATGCTTGGATTGGGCGAAAAAGAAGAAGAAGTTATTCAAACCATGCAAGACTTGCGCAATAATAATGTTGATATTGTAACTATAGGTCAATATTTGCAACCTAGTAAAAAACATTTACCTGTAAAAGAATATATTACTCCAGAACAGTTTGAGAAATATGAAAAAATAGGCAAAGAGTTGGGCTTCCGACATGTTGAAAGTGGTGCATTGGTTCGTTCATCGTATCATGCAGAAAAACATATTTTATAAGCTATTAGGTTCGAGGTACGAAGTGAAAAAAAATGGAAAATGGAAATTTTAAGCCAAATTAAACAACCTTAAACTTGAAACAAAAAACAAAAATTGCCATTAATGGTTTTGGACGAATTGGAAGAAATTTATTCCGATTGTTATTAAATCACCCTACTATTGAAGTTGTTGCCATCAATGATTTTGCCGACAACCGAACAATGGCACATTTGATTAAATACGACAGTATTCATGGTATTTTACCTTATGATACTTCGTTTGATGAGAATCACATTATTGTAGATGGAAAATCATATCTTTTTTTTCATGAGAAAGAAATTTCTAATCTAAAATGGATTAACATCGATTTTGTAGTAGAATCGACTGGAAAATTCAGAACTTTTGATGAAATTAATAAACACATTATTGCTGGTGCCAAAAAAGTAATTCTATCGGCACCTAGTGAAGTAGATGAAATAAAAACAGTAGTTTTGGGTGTTAATGAGCATATTCTTGATGGCTCGGAAAAAATAATCTCAAATGCTAGTTGTACTACAAATAATGCCGCACCGATGATAAAAGTCATCAATGAACTTTGCGGTATAGAACAAGCCTATATTACCACGGTTCACTCCTACACTACTGACCAAAGTTTACACGACCAACCACATAAAGATTTGAGAAGAGCTCGTGGGGCAAGTCAATCCATTGTACCCACTACGACTGGAGCAGCAAAAGCGCTGACCAAAATATTTCCAGAAATGGACGGAAAAATTGGTGGAAGCGGCATTCGTGTTCCAGTTCCTGATGGTTCATTAACCGATATTACTTGTTATGTAAAAAAACAAGTTACTATCGAAGAAATCAATCTTGCTTTTAAGAATGCTTCTGAAAAGGAATTGAAAGGAATTGTTGCTTATACCGAAGATCCAATTGTATCCGTTGACATTTTAGGGAACAGAAATTCGTGTTTATTTGATGCACAATTAACATCGGTAATTGACAAAATGGTTAAGGTTGTAGGTTGGTACGACAATGAAATTGGTTATTCATCGAGAATAATCGATTTAATTTCGCTTTTAAGTAAATAATCATATATATTTATTCTCTTAAACTATAATGAGTTGAGAGGAATTTTTATTTTTTTACTAGTTACGACCATAGCTTTTGGTCAAAAAAAAACTGTCGAAAAAATCGATAGCGTTGCTTATTATATAAAATTGGCAGATATATATAAACAAAAAAACAATTACAAATTTGCCATAGCTAACTCCAATTTGGCTTATAAATATGCTACTGCAAATAATGATGTTCTTAATAAATCTATTGCCTTAACTTCACTTGGAACCATTTATTTTGAGTTAAAGAAAATTCCAGATGCCAAAGATGCATTCATAAAAAGTATTAATGAACTTAACACACTGCCTCTGACATCACAACTCGCTTTAAACTACTACAAACTTGGTCTTTGTGCCATGACTTTGGAAGAATACACTTTGGCAGAAAAATACTTTAGCAAAGCTGAAAAAATTTACAGAACGTTAAAAATTGAAAATACACAGTTGTTACTTTTGCAAAAAGGTATTTTATATAATGCTAAAGGCAAAAAAATTGAAGCAGCACAAATATTTAACGAACTCATTTCTAAACCTGATGATGAAGACTCTTACAATACGAAAGCTGAAGCTTTATATCAATTAGGATCAATAGAATACAATAAAAACAGGAGTAATTTGGCTTTAAATTATCTAAACAGAGCCTTAGCACTTAATACTAGTAGTAACAATAATATTGAACAACGCATAAAAATATTGTTTTTATTAAGTATGACAAATGATAATTTATTAAATACATCATTAGCGCATACTTATTTAAAAGAACATGTATTACTTAGAGATAGTTTGTTGAAATTGAACAATAAACGTCTTGCAGCAAACGATTATATATCCTTAAAAGAAAGCGAACGCATTGACTTATTTGAACAATTAAGTAAAGAAAATGAAACGCAACAAAAGACTAACAAATTTGCTAAATTGATTAGTGTACTTGCAATTGCTTTAATTTCCATCCTTTCATTACTCAGTTTATCCTTGTATAAGAACAATATTATTAGAACCCAATCCAATAAATTATTGCAAGAAAAAAATTCTGAACTTGAAATTGCTAAAGAAAAAGCTGAAAAAGCATCTCAAGCTAGAGCAGATTTTCTTTCAACTGTTAGTCACGAACTTAGAACACCTTTAAATGCTATCAACGGAATTACACATTTATTGATTGAAGAAAACCCAAAAGAAAGTCAAGTACATTATCTAAATTCTTTGAAGTTTTCCGGAAATTATTTAATCACTTTTATTAATGAAATATTAGAAATTAACCGAATTGAATCCAATAATATTGAAATTGAAAAAATAGATTTTAAACTAAAAGATTTATTAAACAATATTCAAAACTCACTAAAAGAATTAGCAAAAGTCAATAACAACAAATTTATATTAGATATAGACGAAAATGTTCCCAATGTAGTTATTGGCGATCCAACCAAAATGTCACAAATCTTTTTAAATTTAATCAACAATGCCTTAAAATTTACCAAAAATGGTGAAGTTAAAGTAATTGTAGAATTATTTGGTATAAAAGAAAATAGTGCCACTATTCATTTTTCAGTGATGGATACTGGAATTGGAATTGCAAAAGACAAGCAAGAAACTATATTTGACAGCTTTGCGCAAGGTTCAATCGAAATTAATAGAAAATTTGGAGGAACAGGATTAGGATTGGCAATTGTAAAAAAACTTATCGATTTATTAGGTGGCGAAATAAAACTTGAAAGCGAATTAGGCAAAGGTTCAACTTTTTATTTCGATTTAGCTTTTGAAATAAGTGAAAATCAAGTTGATAGAGAAAAAGAAGAAATATTACTTTTAGATACAGACATTGATACAATGTTGGAAGGCAAAAATGTACTTATTGTAGAAGACAACAAAATCAACCAAATGATTACTAAAAAAATGGTTGAAAAGAAAGGTATGATCACTAAAATAATAGACAATGGCGAAGACGCAATTGAAGAAATCAGAAACAACAATGTCTATGATTTAATTTTAATGGACGTACATCTTCCAAGTATTAACGGTACAATAGCCACACGAGAAATAAGAAAGTTCAACAAATCACTTCCCGTAATAGCATTAACGGCTATTTCTTTAAATGAAAATAGAGACATACTTTTAGGCTTTGGAATGGATGATGTAATTACCAAACCATTTGATATAAATACTTTTTATACAGTAATTTCGAAAGTTCTTAGTAATTCAAAATCAGTTGCTTAATTAATGTCCTAACCGTTGGTTCGGCACTTTTGGCTGCTTCAAGTACTTCTTCATGTGAAATGGAATCGATACTATCAACATCACCCATATCGGTAATTACAGAAACACCAAAGCAATCCATATCCATGTGTTTGGCAACAATCACTTCGGGAACAGTTGACATTCCAACACAATCTGCACCCATATTGATGACCATTTTATATTCGGCTAATGTTTCAAATGTTGGTCCTTGTAAGCCGAGATAAACACCTTCAAAAACTTCTAAATTATGTTCTTTGGCCAATTCTTTGGCTTTTACAATCATTTTACGATCGTAAGGTTCGCTCATATTTACAAATCGGGGTCCAAAACGAGTGTCATTTTTCCCACGTAACGGATGCTCGGGAAACATATTAATATGATCCGTAATTATAGCAACAGCACCAACATGATAATTTGGATTTACACCACCAGAAGCATTTGAAACAATCAGTTTATTGATTCCTAAATATTTCATCACTCGAACAGGAAACGTAACTTCTTGCATGGAATAGCCTTCATAATAATGAAAACGACCTTGCATGGCAACTACTTTTTTGTCTCCAATTTTTCCAAAAACCAAAGCACCTTTGTGTCCTTCGACGGTAGATACTGGAAAATTTGGAATTTCATTGTAAGGCATTGTAAATTCAATAGCAATATCATTGGTAAAACTTCCTAATCCTGAGCCTAAAATAACACCATAATCTGGTGTATATCCGGTCTTACTCTTAATGTAATTAACGGTTTCTTGCACTTGTTCCCACATAATTTTTTATAGTTTTATTGAAATCATCTGTATCTGAGAGAAATTTACTTTTTATAGGTAAATAATAAATATCCGATTGTAAAGTGTGGTTATTTAATCGAACATAATCTTTCTCAGTAGTAATAATTATTTTGTTTTTAGCTTTATTATTAATATTTTTTATATCATTCTCGGTAAAATGATGATGATCAGGAAAAGCCATTACGTCATCATTGGGTTGTTTCAAATAGTCAAAAAACAACGCAGGTTTCGCTATTCCTGCCAAAAGTAACTTTTCTTTTGATTTAATTTCATATATTGATGTAGAGTTATTTTCATTATAAACAAAATCATCATAAGCAATTGTACTAAAAAAAACTTTTTTTGTTGTTCCTAATTTCTTTATAATTCGCTTCATTTCTTCTTTTGAAAGAGCCGTTGGACATTTTGTAACCACAACCAAATCAGAGCGTTTAACTCCATTACGGCTTTCTCGCAAATTTCCTGTTGGTAACATAAAATCATCACAATATAAATCATCATAAGCAGTTAACAAAACATAAAATCCAGCTTTTACACGACGATGTTGAAAAGCATCATCTAATAAAATAACTTCAGGCTTGTTTTCTAATTTTAATAATTGCTCGATTCCTTTTTTCCTATCAACATCTACTGCTACTTGAACTTGTGGAAATTTTTGAAAAATTTGAAAAGGTTCATCTCCAAGCATTTCAGCTGTAGAATTTTTATTTCCTAATACAAAACCTTCTGATTTTCGTTTATAACCTCTGCTTAAAACCGCTACTTTATAATCTTTTGAAAGTAAACGTATTAAATATTCTATTTGTGGTGTTTTGCCTGTTCCACCAACACTAAGGTTTCCAACAGCTATAAGAGGAATGGAAAAAGAATAACTTCTAAGAATTCCTTGATTATATAGAAAATTTCTAATAGAAGTAATTATTCCATATAAAACAGCAAAAGGGAAAAGTAGTTTTCTTAAGATAATCATAGTACGAAAGTAGATAATTTGAATGGAATGCACGAATATTTTTTTAAAGTTTTATCTTTGGAATTAATTATCATTTCTTATCTATGTCTTTTAAATTAAAATTTACTTTTCTCTTTTTTATTACAATACAACTTGGTTTTTCACAAGAAATTGAAAATGCGGCCATATTAAAAGTACTTCTTACCAAAGCCTATGTTAATGAAAAAGTAATTGTTAAAAATCGTTTGCAACTATTAAATTTTTATTGCAATAAAGCACCAAATAATGAAGAAACATTAGAAGTCATTTCTAAAAATGATTTGCTAAAAAAAAATGCTGAAATAATTAAAAAGCAAATCGATATTACAATAAATGAAGATTGGAGCAAAGAATTCAATATATTGTTTACCAATCAACACCAATATTTAAAAAGCAAAGTCAATGATTGCCTATCTTTAGAAGATTTTCAGAAAGTTTCAACCCAATATGGTGAAAACAATCAACGGTTAATGATTGTTAGCAAACCAATGTATTTTTCCAAAAATTACTGTCTAGTCAAAGTAGCTTTTTATCGAAATATTGAACACAATAGTGGTTGTTTTTACTTATTTGAAAAAAAGAATACTATATGGACAATTATAGAAACTCTGAATGAATGGAGCACTTAATAAGATGTTCCGTTTTCAATATTAAAACACTGTAAAATAAACAAATGAAAGTAAAAGAACTTTTCCCTATACTAGAAGAATTAGCACCATTAGCTTATGCAGAAGAGTTTGACAATGTGGGTTTGCTGGTTGGAAATCAAGAACAAGAATTAACAGGAATATTGGTGTGTCATGATGCGTTGGAAGCTGTAATTGACGAAGCAATTGCCAAAGAGTGTAATTTAGTGGTTTGCTTCCATCCTATTCTTTTTTCAGGTTTGAAGAAAATCACAGGCAAAAACTATGTAGAACGTGCTGTTCTAAAAGCTATTAAAAATGATATTGCTATTTATGCGGTACATACTGCTTTAGACAATCATCCAAATGGCGTCAACAAAATTTTTTGTGATGCACTTGGTTTAATTAACACAAAAGTTCTTGTCCCAAAACAAAATTTCATTCAAAAATTGGTTACCTATACTATTCCTGAAAATGAAGTACAACTCAGAAATGCGTTATTCAATGCTGGCGCTGGTAAAATTGGAAATTATGAAAATTGTAGTTTCAATTCTCAAGGTATAGGAACATATATGGGAAATGAAAATAGTAATCCCGAAATTGGTGAACGTTTTGAGTTTATTGAAGCTAAAGAAATTAAAATTGAGGTAACCTTTGAAAAACAGTTACAATCAAAAATTCTGAAAGCACTTTTTAGCAATCATGTATATGAAGAAATTGCTTATGAAATCTATCACATGCAAAATGAACATCAAAATATTGGTTTAGGAATGATTGGCGAACTAGAAACAGCTATGAATGCAAAAGATTTTCTTCATTTTGTTAAAGAAAAAATGCAATGTGGAAACATCAGACATTCACAATTAGTTGAAAAACCAATTAAAAAAGTAGCCGTTCTTGGTGGTTCAGGAAGTTTTGCTATAAAAAACGCTATTCTAGCTAATGCAGATGTTTTTTTAACAGCCGATTTGAAATATCACAACTATTACGAAGCTGAAAATCAACTCGTTTTAGCCGATATAGGACATTTTGAAAGCGAAAGATATACAAAAAATTATATTGTTGATTTTCTTAAAGAAAAAATTACTAATTTTGCACCTGCATTTTCCATAGTGAAAATCGTTTTATCAGAAGAAAATACAAACCCAGTTAAGTACTTATAAAATATGGCTACTACAAAAGAATTGAGCGTTGAAGACAAATTAAGAGCGCTGTATGATTTACAAATTATCGATTCAAGAATTGACGAAATAAGAAACGTTAGAGGCGAATTACCTTTGGAAGTGGAAGATTTAGAAGATGAAGTAGCAGGTTTGAGTACGCGTCTTGAAAAATTTAAAGCCGATTTGGTTTCGATTGAAGACCAAATAAAAGCTAAAAAAAATGCTATCGAAGCACACCAAGCTTCTATTAAAAGATATACAGAGCAACAAAAGAATGTTCGTAACAATAGAGAGTTCAATTCTTTAACCAAAGAAGTTGAGTTTCAAGAATTGGAAATTCAATTGGCCGAAAAGCACATTAAAGAAATGAAAGCTTCTATTGAACATAAAAAAGAAGTTGTTGCAAATTCTAAAGAAAAATTAGATCAAAAAACAACTCATTTAAAACATAAAAAAGCCGAATTAAATGATATTATGGCTGAAACTCAAAAAGAAGAAAATTTCTTAATGCAGAAATCAGCTGAATATGAAGCAAAAATTGAAGAACGCTTATTAGCAGCCTACAAAAGAATTCGTAGTAGCGTAATCAATGGTTTAGCAGTTGTATCGATTGAACGTGGTGCTTCGGCTGGTTCTTTCTTTACTATTCCACCACAAACACAAGTTGAAATTGCTTCTCGCAAAAAAATATTAACCGATGAGCATTCAGGAAGAATTCTTGTTGATGCAGCTTTGGCAGAAGAAGAAAGAGAAAAAATGGAAAAATTATTCGCAAAAATGTAATACTTTAAATCCCGATTTTCTCGGGATTTTTTTATGAAAAGAATACAACACTTTATACTGGTAAAATCAGTTGGTTTATACGTCAATATACTAAGCTTTGTTCGTCCTGAAAAAGCCAAAAAGCTAGCGTATCAATTGTTTAGTCAACCTCGAAAAGGAAGAATTGATTCAACTAAATTACCTAAAACATTGGTCAATACCGAAAAAGAAACTTTCTCTTTTCAAAATGAGACTTTTCAAACCTATATGTGGAGAGGAAATGAAGAGATAATTCTATTAATTCACGGTTGGGAAAGCAATTCCTCTCGTTGGAAAAAATTATTACCATATTTACTCCCTTTAGGAAAAACAATTATTGCCATTGATGCTCCAGCTCACGGACTGAGCAGCGGAAAAGAGTTTAGCGCGCCAAAATATGCAGAATACATCAATGTAGTAACACAAAAATATCAACCTAAATTACTTATTGGTCATTCCATCGGTGGTGGTGCTATTGCTTGTTATCTTAATAAGTACAATGATTTATCGGTTCAAAAAGTAATTTTATTGGGTTCACCTTCTGACTTTAAATTATTAAACAACAATTATGTAGCTTTATTAAGTTTAAATGCTAAAGTAAAAATACTTTTAGAAAAATATATTCAAGAAAAATTTAACATACATCTTGACGATTTCAAAGGTCATCTTTTCGCAGAAAATTTTTCACAAAAAGCACTTATTGCTCACGATATTGATGATAAAGTTGTTTTAGTTGAGGAAGGAAAAAAATATGCCTCCACATGGAAAAATGCTACATATATTGAAACCAAAGGTTTGGGCCACAGTCTTCATGGCAAAGATTTATATAAAACGATTACTGATTTTATTAAACTGTAAAGACAATAACTGTAGTTTCAATTTTTACAAACTTTTGATTTTCAACAGCTTTTTATTCAAAAATTATTTCAAAACATAATTTTCAATATTTCTTTGTAAAAAAAGAAGCATTGAAACAATAATTTGTTATTTTTAACAAAATCATTAACATATTACCAACTACAACCAAAATCGATATGAAAATCCTAAAAATACAAGCATTACGTGGACCAAATATTTGGAGCATTAATAGAAAAAGACTAATTCAAATGCGATTAGACTTAGAGGAAATGGAGCAATTTCCAACCAATAAAATAGAAGGTTTTCGAGAACGAATTGAAGCTATGTTTCCCACTATGATTGAACATCGTTGTTCAGAAGGAACACGTGGCGGATTTTTCTCAAGAATAGAACGTGGCACTTGGATGGGACATGTCATTGAACATATTGCTTTAGAAATTCAAACATTAGCTGGAATGGAAACTGGTTTTGGAAGAACAAGAGAAACCAAAACACCCGGTGTTTACAATGTCGTTTTTAGTTACACCGAAGAAAACGTTGGTCTTTTTGCCGCCGAAAGTGCAGTTGCCATTGCAGAAGCTCTAATTTCTGGAGCAGAATATGATGTTGAAGGTGATATCCAAAAAATGCGTGAAATTAGAGAACGTGTTCGACTTGGTCCATCAACAGGAAGTATCGTTGAAGAAGCCGTTTCAAGGGACATTCCTTGGATTAGACTTGGAACAAACTCATTAGTACAGCTTGGATATGGAATAAATCAAATGCGTTTTCAAGCCACTATTACTTGTAAAACTTCCAATATTGCTGTTGACATAGCTTGTAACAAAGAAGAAACAAAACGCATGCTCGATATGGCTTCTATTCCTGTTGCAAGCGGTGGAATTTGTGTTGATGAAGAAGATTTAGATGACGTAATAAAGAAAATTGGGTTTCCAATTGTTTTAAAGCCTTTAGATGGAAATCACGGAAAAGGAGCTTCCATTAATGTGAAAAATAGAGAAGATGCTGTAGAAGGTTTGGCTTATGCTCAAAAATACAGCCGAAGAGTTATTGTTGAAAAATTTATTACAGGTTTTGATTTCCGAGTATTAATCATTGACAATAAATTAGTTGCAGCTGCCAAAAGAGAACCAGCACACGTAAAAGGCGACGGTGTTAAAACCATTCAACAATTAATTGACGAAACCAATCTTGACCCAAGACGTGGTTATGGACACGAAAATGTTTTAACCCAAATAGATGTTGATAGAGATACAACCGATTTACTAGAAAAATTAGAATATACCTTAGAAACCATTCCAACAAAAGATGAAGTGGTGTATTTAAAATCTACTGCCAACTTGAGTACTGGTGGAACTTCCGTAGATGTTACTGATATGATGCATCCTGAGAATATTTTCCTTTGCGAACGTATTTCACGTGTGATTGGATTAGATGTTTGTGGTGTTGATATTATGGCAGTAAACTTAACGCAACCATTGAAAGAAAATGGTGGTTGTATTCTTGAAGTTAATGCCGCACCTGGATTTAGAATGCACTTAGCGCCAAGCGAAGGATTGCCAAGAAATGTTGCAGCACCAGTAATTGACATGCTTTATCCACCAGGAAAAGAAAGTAGAATTCCGATTATTGCTGTTACTGGAACCAATGGAAAAACAACTACTACCCGATTGATTGCACATATTGTTAAAAATAATGGTTTTAAAGTTGGTTTCACCACATCTGATGGAATATACATTCAAAATCACATGATGGAAAAAGGTGATACTACTGGACCAATTTCTGCCGAATATATTTTAAAAGATCCAACGGTTGAATTTGCTGTTTTAGAAACGGCTCGCGGTGGAATCTTACGTTCTGGATTAGGATTTGGCCGTTGCGATATAGCACTAATTACCAATATACAAGAGGATCACTTAGGATTATCCGATATTCATACTTTAGAAGATTTAGCACGAGTAAAAAGTGTAGTAGTTCGCAGTGTCAAAAAAGATGGTTGGGCAATTTTGAATGCAGAAGATGAACAATGCATGAAAATTGCAAATGAATTGAGCTGTAACATTGCTTATTTTAGTTTAGACGAAGACAATCCAGTGGCTAAAAAATTATCCAAAGAAGGCAAAATTGTAGCTGTTTATGAAAATGGATACATAACCATCAAAAAAGGAGAATGGAAAATCAGAATTGAAAAAGCGACTCATGTACCGTTAACCCTTGGTGGAAAAGCTCGATTTATGATTGCCAATGTTCTAGCCGCTTCATTAGCTGGTTATTTGCATGGATTTAAAACAGAAGACATTAGCTTATCATTACAAACCTTTATTCCTAGTGCTGCACAAACACCAGGTAGAATGAATATTTTTGAATTTAAAAAATTTAAAGTATTAATTGATTTTGCGCACAATCCTTCTGGTTATCGTGGTGTTGAAGATTTTTTAACGTCGGTAGAAGCTACTAAAAAGATTGGCATTATTGCTGGTGTTGGCGATAGACGTGACGAAGACATTAGAGAATGTGCTACAATTGCCGCCAGAATGTTTGATCATATTATCATCCGTCAAGAAAAACATTTACGTGGAAGAACCGAAGAAGAAATCATTGGTTTAATCATGGAAGGAATAGAAGCTTCTGGAAGAAATGTGACCACTGAAATCATCAAACGCGAAGTAGAAGCGATCAAACATGCTATCAGCAATGCTGAAGACGGCAGCTTCATAACTGCTTTGAGCGATGTAGTCACAAATGCTATAGAAATTGTACAAGAATATTTGGATAAAGAAAATGAGGAAGTTTAAAAAAGTATGATTTTTTATTGCTTTTTTGCTAAAAATAACTTATATTATAAAGGATGAAAAAAATTTTACTTTTCCTTTTAATTATTTCTTTTTCAAAATCATTTAGTCAATATAATGAGACCATACGAACTGGAAGACCAGGACAAGCTATTGGTGCATTTTCCGTAGGTAAAAACATATTACAATTTCAACAAGGAATAGATGTATATTCATTTGATAATGCAGAGTACAAACCGTTTGGAATTGTTTCAAATAATATAATTCGCTTCGGGATAATAGAAAAAATTGAAATTAGTGCCTTAATTGATTACCAATACGACCAACAAAAATATGATAATGAAACAACCTTTCAATCAGGTTTGAGTAATTTTCATTTGGGTTTTAGAATTCATTTGAATAATCAAAAGGGGTGGGTTCCAGCAACAGCTTTTCAAATGCGACTTAAATTTCCAAAAATCTCCAAAGATTATGGAAGCAATAATTTTGCTCCTGTTGGAGTTTTTGTGGCAAATTGGAACTTACCTAAAAACATGAGTATTGCTTCCAATTGGATTCTTTCTTACAATGGAAATGATGCAAATCCAACTGGAAAATATGTACTGAATTTTGGTTTTCCAATCTATCAAAAGTTAAGTGGTTTTATTGAAAACTATGGGCAAATTAATAATAATATTTTTCAAACTCGATTTGACACAGGTTTTGCATACCTAGTCAACAATAATTTTCAGTTGGACATTTCAAGCGGTTTTGGAAATAATCAAAATGTAACAGATTATTTTATCAGTACCGGAATTTCATGGAGAGTTTTAAATTTTAGAAAATAATATGAAAAAAATATTTTTACCCTTATTCTTACTTATCATTTATTCGATTTCATTTGGACAAGTAAAAGATAGTATTCCTCAAAAGAAAAAAATTGATTCAGTGAACACCGTTTTATTGAATCAATACAATCAAAAGCTCATCGAATTAAAAGAAGAACAAAGCAAAGATTCATTAAAAAAAGTAGCTCTTGAGAACGAATTAAAAGGTTTAAAAAACACCGATAATTTAAAAAAAGAAGAACTTTTATCTGAACTCAATCGATTAAAAGATTCTGAAAACAACAGACTTGAATTAAAAAAAGCACGAATAGATTCATTAAAAGCTACCGCAACTGGATTTCCTGTAAAAGGTTTTTTCAATGATTCTTTATTTGTTATTTATAGTAAAATTGGTAGTTTCTCTGCAAAAGAACGTGCAGATGCTATTTCAAAAAGAATTGCTGAATTAAAAGACAATGTTGTTTTTGACAAAAAATCACTTTCTATAGACGCTACAGAATCCAATATCGATATTGTTTTCAAAGATAAAACCATCATTAGTATTACCGAAAATGATGCCATTTGGAATGGGACTACCAAACAAAAACTAGCAGAAGAATACAAAAAAATCATAACTAATTCTGTTTTAAAATACAAATCTGAAACAAGTTTTGGAACCTTATTAAAGGAAATTGGTTTGGCTTTACTTGTAATTTTAATACTTGTATTACTAATTGTTTATTTAAAAAAATTCTTCCGTTGGACAGCAAAAAAAATTGAAGAACAAGAAGGAAAATTAATTCAAGGAATTAAATTAAAAAATTATGTTTTATTTGATGCTAAAAGAGAAATTAGCGTATTGTTATCAATCAACACCCTATTAAAATGGGTTTTCATTGGTATATGTATTTATATAGTTTTACCTATTCTTTTTAATATTTTTCCATGGACACAAGATTTTTCCAAAACATTATTTGGCTATATCTTAAATCCATTAAAAAAAATGACTTCAAGTCTTTGGCATTATTTGCCAAATCTAATTACCATTATTGTAATTGTAGTAGTTTTTAGATACATCATAAAGGGAATTCATTTTCTTAAAAATGAAGTCGAAGTTGGTAATTTACAATTATCTGGTTTTTATCCCGATTGGGCAAATCCAACCTATCAAATATTAAAAGTCATATTGTATGCTTTTATGTTTGTTTTAGTTTTTCCCTATTTGCCAGGAAGTGATTCACCTGTTTTTCAGGGTGTTTCTGTATTTTTAGGTTTTCTATTTACATTTGGTTCCGCCGGTTCATTATCCAATGTTATTGCAGGATTAGTATTGACTTACATGCGATTATTTAGAATTGGAGACAGAGTTAAAATTGGTGATGTTGTTGGAGATGTTATCGAAAAATCACTTTTAGTCACTAGAGTAAAAACTATAAAAAACGAAATCATTTCTATCCCAAACTCTACTGTAATGAGTAGTCATACTATAAATTATAGTAGCGAAACAGGTAGTGTTGGATTAATTTTACACTCAACAGTTACCATAGGTTATGATGTACCATGGAAAAAAATGCACCAAACTCTTATTGAAGCTGCAGATAGAACTACTTTACTTTTAAAAGAACCTAAACCATTTGTTTTACAAACAAGTTTGGATGATTTTTATGTTTCCTATCAAATTAATGCCTACACCAAAGAAGCCAACAAACAAGCTGCCATTTATTCTGAACTTCATCAAAATATTCAAGATTGTTGTAACGAAGTCGGTATCGAAATTCTTTCACCTCATTATAGAGCAGCTCGTGATGGAAATACCACTACAATTCCAGAAAATTATTTGGACAAAGACTATAAAGCACCAAGTTTTAATGTAAACATGAAGAAAGAAAACTAATGGAAAATAAAATCACCGAAATATTATACGATCCAACAATTGGAAAATTAGTAACTCTGTTTGTAGGAATAGCCGTTATTTGGATTGTTATAAAATTTATTCAAAAGAAACTTTTTACAAAAATTGATAATGTTGACAATCGCTATAAAGCAAAGAAGTTTGGAAGCTTTTTAGGCTATATAATAACTATCATTTTCATAACTATTGTTTACAGCAATAAACTTGGAGGATTAACCGTAGCGTTTGGTGTTGCCGGTGCTGGAATTGCATTTGCGCTTCAAGAAGTGATTGCTTCTTTTGCAGGTTGGTTAGCTATTATGTTTGGTGATTTTTACAAAACAGGTGATAGAGTGCAACTTGGCGGAATTAAAGGTGATGTAATGGATATTGGTGTTTTAAGAACAACAATAATGGAAACCGGACAATGGGTTGATGGCGATTTATACAACGGAAGAATCGTTTTGATTGCCAACAGCTACATTTTCAAAGAACCTGTTTTCAACTATTCTGGTGACTTTCCTTTTCTTTGGGATGAAATTAAAGTTCCAATTCAATTTGGAAGTAATTACGAAAAAGCAAAGCAAATTATTTTAAATGTTGGCTTAGAAGTTGCAGGTGATTTAACTTTAGAATCAAAAGAAAAATGGAATTCATTACAAAAGAAATATCTACTCGAAAATGCTCAAACGGAACCCATGGTATCCTTAATTGCAAATGATAATTGGGTAGAATTCACGTTACGATATGTAGTTCGATACAACAAAAGAAGAGCAACGAAAACCGATTTGTTTACAAAACTACTACAACAAATTGAAGCTACAAATGGTGAAGTGAAATTTGCTTCTGCTACTTTCCAAATCGTAGAAACACCTGATTTTAACATAAACCTCAAAAAATAAAATGGAATTTTTTCACCTATTTTCAATTCTAATTGTTCTTTCTGCCGCATTTGCCTATATCAATTTTAGGTTTCTAAAACTTCCTAATGCCATCGGTTTAATGTTGGTTTCTTTACTTTTTTCATTCCTAATTTTAATAACTGGTAATTATTTTCCAGAAGTTAAAACCGTTATCGAACATCGTTTAAACGAGATTAATTTTAGCGAATTATTACTTGAAGGCATGTTGAGTTTCATGCTTTTTGCTGGCGCTATTCACATCAAATATGCCGATTTAAAATCTGAAAAACTCAGCATCATGCTTTTTTCAACCATTAGTGTTGTTTTGAGTACTGTAATCATTGGTTATGCTTCATTTTACCTTTTAAATGCTTTTGGTTTAGAGGTAAGTTTAATTAATGCCATGCTTTTTGGTTCCTTAATTTCACCAACCGATCCAATTGCGGTATTGAGTATTCTAAAAAGTGCTGGTGTTTCTAAATCATTAGAAACCAAAATTGCTGGTGAATCTTTATTTAATGATGGTGTTGCTGTAGTTGTTTTCATTACAATACTACAATTAAGTAAACCTGATGTTGACACTTCATTTATCGGAGTGCTTTCATTATTTGGTCAAGAAGCTATTGGTGGAATTCTGCTTGGTTTAGTTCTCGGTTGGACAGGTTATAAATTAGTAGCAAGCATTGACCATTATCAGGTGGAAGTATTGGTAACATTAGCTGTCGTAATGGGTGGCTATACCTTTGCACATTATACGCACGTTTCTGGCCCATTAGCAATGGTAGTTGCTGGTTTGATAACTGGAAATCATGGAAAAGCTTATGGAATGTCAAAAATTACTGCCGAATATGTAGATAAATTTTGGGAATTAATAGATGAAATTCTAAATGCTATATTGTTTGTTTTGATTGGTTTAGAATTATTGATTATTGAAACAAGTAAAACCATCTTTATAGTTTCCTTCATTTTAATTGGAGTCATTTTAATAACAAGATACATTTCCGTTTATATTCCGTCAATATTCATTCGTTTGAAAGAGCAAATGACAAAAAAGACACTTGTAATTTTAACGTGGGGTGGTTTGCGTGGTGGTATTTCTATAGCTTTAGCGCTTTCAATACCTATTAGTTTAAATCGTGACATTTGGGTTACAATAACGTATGTAGTGGTTTGTTTTTCAATTTTAGTTCAAGGAATGACTATTGGAAAAGTAGCCAAAAGTTAAAATCAAATTTTTTATATTTACAAAAAATAATTACAACAACATGATTAAAAAAATTTTCGTTGCAGCATTTCTATTGACAGCAACTTTAAACCATGCACAACTAAAACAAATCACACTTGAAGAATCCGTTTTACAACAAGGCAGAAAATTTGGAGCCGATAAATTAACTGGATTCCAATGGATTCCGAATTCAGCTGACTATGTTTATTTTACAGATTCATGGACCAAAATGGTTTCAGACAATGCTTTAAAATCTAATCGAAAAGAATTGGTAAAATTATCTGAAATTAACGCGGTATTAGGAACAAATTTGAGAAACTTTTATGGCATTCAATGGATAGATTCAAATACTATTTTAATCACCGAAAAATCTAAGTATTACTCTTATTCTATTCCTTCAAAATCTGGAAAATTACTTTATGAATCTCCAGAAAATGCTGAGAATACAACTTTAGACAATGCTAAATCAAAAGTGGCTTTTACTATCGATAATAATTTATATATCATTAATAATGAAAAAGAAATTGCCATAACATCCAATTCAGATAAAAATATCGTTTCTGGACAAACCATTGCAAGGAGCGAATTTGGAATTTCTGGAGGAATTTTTTGGTCGCCAAAAAGCAATTTTCTAGCTTTTTATCAAAAAGACGAAACCGATGTTACTGATTATCCTTTATTAGATATAAATGAAACACCAGGAAAATTAGTTTCAATAAAATACCCAATGATTGGACAAAAATCAGAGAAACCAAAAGTTGGAATTTACAATTTGACTACTGGAAAAACCGTTTTCATTACACCAAAAGGAAATTCAGATGATTATTTAACCAATCTTTCGTGGTCATCCGATGAAAAATACATTTTAATTGCCGAAGTAAATCGCGGTCAAAATAATATGGATTTAAATTTGTACAATGCTATTTCAGGAACTTTCGTAAAAACTTTAATCAATGAAAAAAGCAATACCTGGGTTGAACCAGAACATGCCGCTTTTTTTCCTAATGCAAACTCAAACAATTTTATTTGGATTTCGGAAAAAGACGGATTTAATCAATTGTATTATTATTCTTTAGAAGGAAAATTAATCAAGCAATTAACTGCTAATAAATTTCCAACTAGAGAAATCATAGGAACAAATGCTAGTGGAACAGAAATTTACTTCAAAGCAACTGGTTCAAATGCAACAAACATGTTGGTTTACAAAGTTGATTTAAAAGGAAAACAAACGTTGATTACCAAGGACGAAGGCGTTCATAATGTAAGTATTTCTTCAGATGGAAATTGGTTTTTTGATGAGTTTTCAAATCATGCCACACCATCAAAAACATTGCTTTATAGCAAAAAAGGAACTGCAAAAACATTATTAGTTAGTCCAAATAAATACGATGGTTATCAAATAGGAACCGCTGAAATCAAAACGATAAAAAGTGCCGATGGAACAACCGATTTATATACCAGATTAATCAAACCAAGTAATTTTGATGCCGCCAAAAAATATCCTGTAATGGTTTACGTTTATGGCGGACCACATGCACAAATGATTACCAATTCCTATTTAGACGGTGCCAATTTGTGGATGTATTGGATGGCTGAACAAGGTTATTTGGTCTTTACAGTTGATAATCGTGGTTCGGACAATCGTGGTGTTGCTTTTGAAAGTGTTATTCATAGAAATGTTGGTACAAACGAAATTGAAGATCAAATAAAAGGTGTTGACTATTTAAAATCATTGCCTTATGTGGATGGAAATAGACTGGCAGTTCACGGTTGGAGTTATGGCGGATTTATGACTACTTCACTTTTAACCAGAAAACCAGATGTGTTTAAAGTTGGTGTTGCTGGCGGACCAGTTATTGATTGGAAGTGGTATGAAATTATGTATGGCGAACGTTATATGGATACGCCAAGTGAAAACGAAGCAGGATTTGAAGAAGCCAACGTAATCAATCATGCTAAAGATTTAAAAGCAAAACTTTTATTAATTCATGGAACGGTTGATGACGTTGTAGTAATGCAACACAATTTGGCTTTAGTGAAAAAATTTGTTGAGTTAGGGTATCAAAATGTAGATTTCTTTCCTTATCCAATGCACAAACATAACGTACTCGGAAAAGACAGAGTACATTTGATTGATAAAGTATTGCATTATATTATTGAGAATAATAAATAAGTGAAATTTCAAAAGTTAAATTCCAAATCCCAAAGTTTAGAATTGGAATTTGGAATTTAACTTTTGAAATTTTTATGTTAGGTTTTCTGCGGTTTCTTTCTAGCAGCTGGAAACAATACATTATTCAGAATCAATCGAAAACCTGGAGAATTTGGATGTAAGTCTAAAACGGTTGGCTCATCTCCTACTCTATGCTGATAATCTTCTGGATCATGACCTCCAAAAAAGGTAAAGAATCCTTTTCCTTTTTGTCCGTGAATGTATCTTCCTTCTTCGTTTAATTGGTTTTCACCCAAAACTAATACACTTGATTTAATTAAACTTCTATCAAAAGCTGTGGTTTGCCCCATAAAACCTTTAACCAATTGTGTGTGATTTTGACACAACATACTTGGAATAACATCCCACTTTGCTGAGAAATCCATTAACGTGAAATAATCTTTCTCCATTGGAATTCTCCTTTTTTCCGTCATATCAATATCTGAGAATTCATATTTTTCTGGTCTTCTTTCTAAAATAAAATCTTTAAAGGCAAATGATTTGGAATAATCAATTTTCGATTGATAGTTGGCGTCACTATTGTCACCATCAAACATGGGTTCGCAAATATCAACACCTTCGGCTGCTAGTGCAATATCAAAACTATCTGTTGCAGAACACATAGCAAACATAAATCCGCCACCAATTACAAAATCTCTAATCTTCTTGGCAACGGCTAATTTTTCTTGCGATACTTTTGCAAAACCTAATTTGGCAGCCAAAGCTTCTGCGTCTTTCTTTTGTTCGATATACCAAGGAGCATTTCTATAAGCACCAAAGAATTTTCCATATTGACCGGTAAAATCCTCATGATGCAAATGCAACCAATCGTATAGAATTAATTGGTCGGACAACACTTCTTCGTCATATATTGGCGTAAAAGGAATTTCGGCATAAGTTAAAACCATTGTTACAGCATCATCCCAAGGTTGTTTCCCTTTTGGTGTATAAACAGCTATTTTAGGTGCTTTTTCTAGCACAACTGTTTCCATATTTACAGATGGTGATGAAATTTCATCTAAAATTTGGTTTGCTTCTGAAATGGATAGTATTTCAAAACTAACACCTCGAATTTGGCATTCCTTTCTAATTTCTGGAGCGTCGGGCAACAAAAATGAACCACCACGATAATTGAGCAACCAACTGGCTTTGTAATTTTTGTCCAAACACCAATAAGTTATACCATAAGCTTTTAGATGATTTTTTTGAGAAACATCATCCATTGGCAGCAGTATAAAATTGGCTTTAACCGCAGTTGAAAAACACAAAAAAAGCAATAAAATGGTTTTTGTAAAAAAGTTCATTTTCAAAATTTTATTCGAATATACTATATAAAATGAAGTTTTACGTCAAATTTCTGTTAAAAATAAAATCTAAAAACAGGTTGATTTGCGTATATACAGTCCGATTGTATCCATTAATTTTGGAATATCAAAAAGTCATTATAAAAACATTGTGGTTATGTCTAAAAGTTTAAATAAATTGAATTCTGTTGTAAAAATAGCTTTGTTGGTGCTATTTATGATTATTGTGGTAAATTTTATAATGGCTTTTGATATTATTATTGGGTAAATTGAGACTTACCTATTTTTAGAAAACGTGGTTTATTTGTTTTAACCACGTTTTTTTTTAATTTTTAATCTAATAAAACAATTTTATTTTGAATTGCAAACACTACCAATCCAGCAATGTTTTTCGCTTCTGTTTTTAATAATAAATTATTTCTATGACCATCTACAGTTCTTGCGCTGATACAAAGCTTTTCAGCAATTTCAGTAGCACTATACTGTTTGCAAATTAACGTTAAAACTTCTCTTTCTCTAGAAGACAAATCGCATTTTAAGAATTTTAATTCTAAATTAAGAGCATCAATTTGAATTTCAGAATTGAGAATTTTATAAACAGCTTCACTATAATAAAATCCTTGACTGGCAACTTTAGTAATCGTTTCGACCATTTCTATAGGAGTAGCATTTTTTATTAAATAAGAAGATGCACCAATTTCTATCATATTCTTAATAAATGTATCTGTGTTGTAACTTGTTAAAGCAATGATGTTTATTTTGGGAAAATCTTTTCTGATGATTTTTGTAGCTTCTACACCATTTAATGTTGGCATTTTTAAATCCATCATGATGATGTCGGGATGTATGGTTGTATTTTTCAAATAATTAATTAATTCTTGACCATCACTTGCTTCAAAGATAATTTCAAAATTAGGCTCTCGTTGCAATAGAAAGAAAATTCCTTTTCGGAATAATACTTCATCATCAACTAAAATAATTTTTATAGGCTCCATATTTAAAAAGTAATCATTACATAAATCCCTTCATTTTTTGAGGTCTTTAAAATCATTTTTCCATTGATAAAACCAACCCTACTTTCGATGTTTTTTATTCCTAATCCACTTTTATTTTTTAGCTTTTCTAATTCAAAGCCAATACCATTATCCGTATAAACCAACATATTAGTTGCTGCTTTTTTACTTACCAAAATTGAAATCTCACTAGCTTTGCCATGTTTTATAGAGTTATTCATCAATTCTTGTAAGATTCTAAATAAATGCAATTGAACTTCATTAGAAAATATTTCATTTTTGGTTTCGTTTTTATAGTTTACAACCACTGATTTAATCGTTCTATATTCTAGTGAAAGTTCATCTATTGCAGCATGAAATCCAAATTTATCCAAAACTGGAGGCAGCAAGTTGTGGGCAATCGTCCTAGAACTATCAAGTGCTTTTGTTGTCAAACTTATAATGTTTTCTGTAATATCCTTCACTTCATTTTCAGATAAATTTGGTGTTTTTAAAAGATGTGTATTCAATGAAACTATGTTCAACTTTGAGCTAATATCATCGTGTAAATCTTGAGCAATTCGTTTTCGTTCTTCTTCTTGTGTAATGATAACGGCTCGTAATAGTTCTTTTTGATAACTTAATTCCAAATTCTTTTTTTCAAGTTCTTTCTCAATTATTTTTTTTCGAGATTTAAAAAAGAAAACGATAATGACTATTGCCATTAGAAGAAATCCTAGGAAAATATAAAAAATTACATTTAAAAACTCGATGTCAACTGTCGTTTTCATTACTTAGATTTTAAAGGTTTTTTGGAATAATTTCTTAACCATTCTATTAAGACAATTACTTGAAAAAGAAGATACAATATTGTATTAAGTGACCAAAAAAACTTAGAGAAATTAAAATTTATATTATTTAAAATATTTCCAAACAAAAATACTATTGTACTTCCGAAAAGATAAACAATTAATGCAATGGTTATCATATAAAATTCTTTTTTCTTTTCTAGCATTTCAAAAAGATAGAAAGTTGCATAAATTATTAATGGAAAAGTTGTTATAAATATCTCTAGAAGATTAAACTTAAAGAACAATACTGGATTAAAAACATATTGCAAAATTAGGGTACTAAAACAAACCAGCATATAGCTCAATATTATTTTTTTTTGGATTCTTTTTTCAATTAATTCATAAAAAAAGAGACTTAGAAACAAAAACTGCATAACAAAATAAATGTGCGTCATAAAGTGATTATTTAGCTTATAAAAAGATAATGTTCGCATACCTATTTCTACAACTGTATGTGAAAAAATATATAAAGTAAAAAATTTAAAAGGTTTTCCAAAATTAGGATAACTTTTAAAGTAAAGGATACAATTAAGTATCAAAAGGTAAAAAGCAATGTCACCAGTTATTCTTGCCATTATTTTTTCAAATCATATAAAGGACTTTCCAAATCACAAAAATTAGGACAAGGTTGAGTTAAATCATATATTCCCAAATCGATTCTGTCGTTACCTTTAGTATCTACTGCTACAAACATCATTTTGTATTCGCCTGTTTCCCGTATTCCTAAGTAACCACGTACATCTTGAGCTCCTTTTAGAGTTATACTTTCATACAATGCAATGATGTCTTCTTTTGGAATTAAGAATGCTTTTACCACATCAGGTTGTTTATTTCTCCAATTTTCTGCCCATTTTTGTGCTTCTTCTAATTTAATTTGATTGTCATTCATAATATCTGATTTAAGTTTGAATTAGTTGGTAATTTAAGCATTATTGACTTAAAATTTTTCTTGTTTTAAAAAAAATAAATAAAAGTATAGAGCAAAGAATTAAAGCAACTATAAAAGTGGTCACTATTGTTTTCTGTATAAAATAGATGTCAAAATTTATACTTTTCATAGTTATTGTTAGCTGTTTAGTGTTTGTAAAATTAAAACAAAAAAAAATGCTAAAACCAGGCTATTCAACCTGTTTTTAGCAACAAAATAATATTATTTGAATTTTTATCTAAAACGGGACATCACTATCATCATCTTCTGAAGTATTTATATTACTACCAAAAGCATCGTTTGCTGAAGGAAGATTTTTGGTAAAAAAAGGATTTTCATCTGCATTCATTCTTGAAGGAAAATCATCATACATACTACCAAAATCCTCAAGATTATCAAATTTTCCTAAATTTCCAATAAATTTCAAACGCACGTTTTCAAGCGAACCATTTCTGTGTTTTGCAATAATAAATTCGGCTTGACCTGCAGTTGGCGTATGCTCGTCGTCATCCCATTCGTCAATTTTATAATATTCAGGACGATAAATAAACGAAACAATATCAGCATCTTGCTCAATAGCTCCAGATTCACGTAGGTCGGACAACAAAGGTCTTTTACTTGAACCACGTGTTTCAACAGCACGTGATAATTGAGACAAAGCAATCACTGGCACTTCCAATTCTTTTGCTAATGCTTTTAAGTTTCTAGAAATAGTAGAGATTTCCTGCTCTCGATTTCCGCCACCTTTTCCATTACTTCCACCTGCAGTCATCAATTGAAGGTAATCCACAATGATTAATTTTATACCATGTTGTGAAGACAAACGTCTTGCTTTAGCACGTAAATCAAATATTGAAAGTGATGGTGTATCGTCAATAAACAGTGGTGCTTTTTCTAAATTTTTTACTTTAGTTGAAAGCTGTTCCCATTCGTGTTTTTCTAATTTACCTGTTCTTAGTTTCTCTGATGACAAACCTGTTTCAGAGGAAATAAGACGTGTAATTAGTTGAACAGAAGACATTTCTAAAGAAAACAATGCTACAGGATGACCAAAATCGATAGCCATATTACGCGCCATAGAAAGTACAAATGCTGTTTTCCCCATACCTGGACGAGCCGCAATAATCACTAAATCAGAAGGTTGCCATCCAGAAGTGATTTTGTCTAATTTATCAAATCCTGTTGCAATACCGCTTAAACCTTCTTTATTAGCTATTTCTTCAATTCGTTTTTTTGCTTGTATAACCAAACTTTGTGCCGTTTCAGAACTTCGTTTAATGTTTCCTTGTGTTACTTCATATAGTTTTGATTCTGCTTTGTCTAATAAGTCAAAAACATCGGTTGATTCATCATACGACTCTTCAATAATTTCTGATGATATTCTGATTAAACTTCTTTGAATAAATTTTTGCAGAATAATTCTTGAATGAAACTCAATATGTGCCGAAGACGAAATCTTTTGTGTAAGTTGAATTAAGTAAAAATCACCACCTGCCAAATCCAATTTTCCACTCTTTTTGAGCTGAGCAGAAACTGTTAATAAGTCAATTGGCTGAGAATCTGTGAATAACTGAAAAATGGCTTCAAAAATATGCTTGTGTCCTTCTTTGTAAAAAGCATCAGGTTGCAAAATATCAATAACTTCATCAACTCCTTTTTTATCAATCATCATGGCTCCAAGAACAGCTTCCTCAAGGTCTAAGGCTTGTGGTGGTAATTTTCCTTTTTCTAGGTTTATTATAGTAGTTTTATCTACTTTTATTGGATTGATATTTTTGAAATTTTCCATTGAGCGAAAGTACTTTTTTTTAAACAGAAATTAAAGTTGAGTTATACAATTTAACTGTTGAAAAGTTATTTTTTTTTGTTGATAACCATAAAAAAATCCGAAACGATTGGGTTTCGGATTAAGAACTATTTTGTATGATTTTTACTCTTTAAACTCACCCATTTTACTATACTTGTCCATCCTTTGGGCAATAAGTTCGGTTGTTGATAAAACTTTTAGTTCGTTATAAGATTTCATAATATATTTTTCTACTGTTTTAAAAGTCGTTTCTCTGTCATAATGCGCTCCACCAAGTGGTTCTGGAATAACTTCATCAACTAATTTTTGTTTTTTCATATCAGTAGAAGTTAATTTTAGAGCATCGGCGGCAGTTTCTTTGTGTTCCCAGCTTTTCCATAAAATTGAAGAGCAAGATTCTGGAGAAATTACGGAATACCAAGTATTTTCCATCATTAAAACCCTGTCGCCAACGCCAATTCCTAATGCACCGCCAGAAGCACCTTCGCCAACAATAACACAAATAATTGGTACTTTAAGGCGACACATTTCAAAAATATTTCTAGCAATTGCTTCACCTTGTCCGCGTTCTTCGGCTTCTAATCCAGGATAAGCTCCAGGTGTATCAATTAAAGTTAGTACAGGAATATTAAATTTTTCGGCCATCTTCATTAAGCGCAATGCTTTTCTATAACCTTCCGGATTTGCCATTCCAAAATTTCTATATTGACGTGTTTTGGTATTGTATCCTTTTTGTTGTCCGACAATCATAAAGGATTGCCCATCAATTTTTCCGAGTCCTCCAACCATTGCTTTGTCGTCTTTGAAACCTCTATCTCCATGAAGTTCTAAAAAAGTTTCGCCACAAAAACCTTTGATGTGATCCATAGTGTAAGGTCTATTTGGATGTCGAGAAAGTTGAACTCTTTGCCAGGCGGTTAAATTTTTGTAGATATTTTTCTTTGTTTCTTCTAACTTTTTTTCAATTTGTTTGCAGGTCTTTGAAACATCTACATCTGATTCTTGTCCAATTATTAAACATTTATCTAACTGGTCTTCAAGTTCTTTTATAGGGAGTTCAAAATCTAAATATTCCATAAAATTGATTGTTTTATTTTTATGAAAGCAAATATAAAATTTTAAATTCTGAAACAGTTAAAACTATTTAATATTTTATCGCAAAATTGGCAAAAACATCAAGTTTATCTTCTTTTTTTAAGTTTAGTTTTTATAATGACATTCAATAAAACAGTGACTAAAATTAGTAAGGCACCAATGTAAAAGCCAACGCTCATTTTTTCTTTTTCATCAAAAATAAGTACTGCTAAAATTATTCCATAAATTGGCTCTAGATTGATTGTAAGCATAACAGTATAAGCACTTAAATGTTTCATAACGGCTGTAGATGCAATAAAAGCATAAGCTGTACAAATGGAACTTAAAATTAATAAATACAGTAAATCATGAAATGTTAAACTAAAAAATTCAACCGAAAATTTATTAGTAAACAACAATAATATCGAAAAGAATACAACTCCGCCTGATAGTTCATAAAATGAAATAATCGTGGCATCGTGTGTTTTTACAAATTTACTATTAATAACAGAAAACAACGCTGATAGAAATGCTGATGTTAAGGCTAATACAATTCCATAAAAATAATTCCCTTTTACATTAAAAATAATATACAATCCTACAATAACTAAAATTCCAAGCAATACTTCATACCAAATGATTTTTTTTCCAAATAAAATAGGTTCAATAAAAGAAGCAAAAAAAGCACCCGAAGACAAACAAGCCAATGTTACTGAAACATTGGAAATTTTGATGGCTTTAAAAAATGTAAACCAATGTAAAGCAATTATTATCCCAGCGAAAATGAATTGAAGTAATGCTTTTTTAGAAACTTTTAAAGGCATTTTTTTCCAATAAATGAATCCTAAAATAAATACTATCGCTAAAAGCATTCTGAACCAAACTAGTGGCATTGCATCAAGTGTAATTAACGCGCCAAGTATAGCTGTAAACCCCCAAATGAATACTATCAAATGAAGATGTAAATAGCTTTTTGCGTTATCGTTTAGCATTTCGAAGTAAATAAATGGCTAGAATTCCGAAAATAATATTTGGAGTCCAAACGGCTAAAAGTGGTGGCGTACTAGAAGCTTCGGCAAGCACTCCGAATATTTTATCTAAAAATACAAAGCTAAATGCCAAAATAATTCCAATGGCTAAATTCATTCCCATTCCTCCACGACGTTTCATCGAAGAAACTGCTACAGCAATTATAGTTAAAATGAAAGCAGAAACGGGTAAACTGTATTTTTTATATAGTACAACCAAATAGACATTAATATTTGAAGATCCTCGTAGTTTTTCTTTTTCTATAAAACTATTCAGTTCCGTTAACGGTAAAGTTTCTGCAATGTAAACTTCTGGCGTTAAATCATCTAAATCAAAATTAAAAATTGTATCTTTTTTTTCACCACTTTCGATAATATCGCTATAAGCACCGATTTTTCTTTTGGTATAATTAAATAAAGTATAAGTGCTATCCTTTGGATTATATTTTAATCTTGTAGCATTCAGCTTGTATTGTAGTTTATCGTCTTTGAATTTTTCCATCGAAAAATTGAAAGCTGTTTTAGAAACTTCTTGAAAGTTTGTGACAAAGATGTATTCATCTTTACTAACCTGTCGAAGTACGTTAGTTTCGTTTTTGGCACTCGAATTGTCATAGGTATTTAAATACTTACGCCTAAATGAATTGAATCCTGCACTAGCACTTGGCACAAGATAAATACTCATTATTAATGCCAATAAAGAAACTATAGTAGCACCCACAATATATGGACGTAAAAAGCGAGTAAATGAAATTCCTGAACTTAAAATGGCTATTACTTCGGTATTGTTTGCGAGTTTTGAGGTAAACCAAATTATGGATAAAAATAAAAATATCGGAAACAATAAGTTGGCAAAATAAATAGTGAAATCTAAATAATATCGAGCAACATCAGTAAAAGGTACTTTATTTGCAATAATTCTATTGATTTTTTCTGAAACGTCAATAACAATTCCGATAGGAATAAACATCAACAACATTACTGAAAATGTTATTAAATAGCGTTTGAGAATGTATTTATCAATGATTTTTAACATCTATTATAATCGTTGATTCATTTGTTTTACCATCATTTCTTTCCAAGTTCTAAAATCGCCTGCTAAGATATGTTTTCTAGCTTCTCGAACCAACCACATGTAAAAACCAAGATTGTGAATGGTAGCAATTTGTTTCCCTAAATATTCGTTTGCTGCAAATAAATGTCTCAAATAAGCTTTGGTATATTCAGTATCAACCCAAGTATGTCCCATTTCATCAACTGGAGAAAAATCATCTTCCCATTTTTTATTTTTAATATTTATGGTTCCATTTGCCGTAAATAGCATTCCATTTCTTGCGTTTCTTGTTGGCATTACACAATCAAACATATCTATTCCCAAAGCAATATTTTCTAAAATATTGATTGGTGTTCCAACGCCCATGAGATAACGTGGTTTGTCTTGAGGCAAAATTGCGGTAACAACTTCAGTCATAGCATACATTTCTTCAGCTGGCTCACCCACTGATAAGCCACCTATTGCATTTCCTTGCGCACCAGCATTGGCAATATATTCTGCCGATTGTTGACGTAAATCTTTATAAGTACTTCCTTGAACAATTGGAAAAAAAGTTTGTTCATAGCCATACTTATAAGGTACTTTTTCTAAATGATTGATACAACGGTCTAACCATCGGTGAGTCATGTGCATGCTTCGTTGAGCATAACGATAATCGCAAGGATAGGGCGTGCATTCGTCAAAAGCCATGATAATATCAGCACCAATTGTCCGTTGAATCTCCATAACGTTTTCAGGTGTAAAAACATGGTACGAACCATCTATATGCGATTTGAATTTAACACCTTCTTCTTTAATTTTTCTGTTAGAGGAAAGTGAATAGACTTGATAACCACCTGAATCGGTCAAAATATTTCTATCCCAATTCATAAATTTGTGTAAACCACCAGCTTTTTCAAGAATTTGTGTTTGTGGTCTTAAGTATAAATGATAAGTATTTCCAAGTATAATATCGGGATTAATCTCTTCTTTCAGTTCTCGTTGATGAACACCTTTTACCGAAGCAACAGTTCCAACTGGCATAAAAATTGGTGTTTCAATCACACCATGATCAGTTGTTATTTTACCTGCTCTGGCTTTCGATTGTACATCAGTCTGTAATAATTCAAATTTCATTTAAAGTTTTTTTCAATGGGCAAAGATAAATTAATTAAGATTTAGGAATTAGGAATTAGGAAATAATTTAACATGATGATTTTTGGGAGTGACAAAACAAACATCAATTAATTCTATAAATTTTGACAAAAATTTTATAAGTATTTATTATAGTAAAAGTTACAATTTTGTTAAACTAATAAATTGGATTTTTAATTAAAAATATAGAAACTATGAAATCAGTAATCAACAAACTTATTGTGTTAAGTTTAACCAGTCTATTATTCACAAGTTGTTCCGCTATAGAGAGCATTTTTAAAGCAGGAATGGGAGTTGGAATATTTATTGTCATTGCTATTTTAGCAATAATAGTTTACATCATCAGTAAGTTTTCAGATAAAAAATAATTGACAAACAATCTTAATTTTTATAAAGTTGCAGTACGTCGATTTTATTTTCATTTGCACTTAATAATTTTTTTGTTTTGCTAGCTATGTTTAGTTTTAAACAAAATTAATATTGCAATCTACTACCAACTTATGAAAAAACTTTACTCATTGCTTCTTTTATTTTTCATTTCAGGAAATGCTACAAATTATTATGTGAGTCAATTAACTGGAATTATTTCAAATGATGGTCTAACCCCTGAAACCGCTTTTTTAACTCTTCAGCAAGCCCATGACATTTCTCAGCCTGGTGACGTCATTTTTATCATGAACGGCATTTATTCAAATGACAATGCTGATAGTGACATCTTAGAAATTGTAATATCTGGAACTGAAAATCAATGGATAACTTACAAAAATTATGAAGGGCATCAACCTGTTTTAAAATTAAATGCTAATAATTGGCAAGCGGTTAACATCCAAGGAGCAGATTATATTATTATTGATGGATTGAAAATTATTGGAAATAATGATGCTATTTCTCTCGAATATGCACTTTCTGAACAAAATAATTTTGACAATGCTGCCACTTCTGGAAATGGAATTGCTATTTCAATTGAGTTTGATAATCAAGAAAATAAAAGTCATCATGTCATTATTAGAAATTGTACGATTTCAAAATGTGGCGGTGGCGGAATTTACAGCTATCACTCGGATTATATAACTATTGAAAACAACACAGTTTATGAATGTGCTTGGTATTCGCCATACAATAATAGTGGAATTTCTATGTATCAAAACTGGAATTCAGATAATTCATTGGAAATTAAAAACATCATTTCGGGCAATACTTGTTATAGAAACGAATGTTATATCCCAAGATTAATTGAAGGTGTTCCAACGATAATTGATGGAAATGGTATTGTAATAGATGATAGTAGAAATACGCAATTTGATTCGCCATTAGGTGCTTATTTAGGTAAAACCTATATCATAAACAATGTGATTTTTGATAATGGTGCTAGAGGAATTCATAGTTATTCTTCGGATAATATCATCGTTTCTAATAATACATTGTATAAAAACTGTCAGTCTGATGATACTCAAGAAGGTGAATTAACCGCTTTCGATTCAAGTGCTATTACCTACATCAATAACATTGTTTTCCCTGATGTAAATATTCCGCCTATTGCAATTTACAATATTGCTAATTTAATTGTAGATTATAATCTTTGGGCAGAAAACTCAGACTTGGCTGCACATTTTGGGACAAACACATTAATTGGAAATCCAGATTTTGTGTTTCCGAGTACTAATCCTTTAGAAGCTGATTTTCATTTGATGCCAAGTAGTATCGCTATAAATAGTGGTTCTTCAACTGTTGCACCAATAACTGATAAAGACGGTAACTCCAGAATTGATAATGTGGATTTGGGTGCTTATGAGTTTCAACCCAACCTAAATACTATAAAGATTCAAGATGCTTCCTTCATTATTTATCCAAATCCAGTAAAAGAAAGTTTAACAATTGTTTTTTCAGAAAACAATTCGGAATTGGTTGAAATCAGTATTTACAATTCACTAGGACAAAGTATTGCTTCTTCCCTAAAAGCAATAGCTAACCATTCGTTAACCATCCCTTTAAACCACTTATCTAATGGGATTTACTATGTAACTATAAGCAAAAATGGCAAACAAATTGACACTAAAAAAATCATTAAAATATAAGTTTCAATTTATTTAAAATATTTAACAACTAATCGCTTTTTGATTTTGTGTAAGCAAAAAATAAGGTTAATTTTGCATATTAATTTTAACACCTTAAAATGTCTAACACACAACACTTACACGATTTTACAACACAAGTTCGAAGAGACATTCTTCGTATGGTTCATGCTGTAAATTCAGGTCATCCTGGTGGTTCACTAGGCTGTGCTGAATTTTTTACTGTTTTATATCAAAACATTTTAGAAAGAAAACCTGGTTTTGACATGGACGGCATTGGCGAAGATTTATTCTTCTTATCTAATGGTCATATTTCTCCTGTTTTCTACAGCGTTTTAGCTAGAAGCGGTTATTTTCCAGTTTCTGAATTGGCTACTTTTAGAAAATTAAATACTCGTTTACAAGGACACCCAACTACTCATGAAGGTTTGCCTGGAGTTCGAGTGGCATCGGGTTCTTTAGGACAAGGTTTATCGGTTGCCATTGGAGCAGCTCAAGCTAAAAAATTAAATAAAGACTCACATTTAGTATATGCACTTACTGGTGATGGAGAATTACAAGAAGGTCAAAACTGGGAAGCTATAATGTATGCTTCTGCCAAAAAAGTGGATAATTTAATTGCAACTGTTGACTTGAATGGTCAGCAAATTGATGGTTCTACAGATGAAGTTTTAAATATGGGAAGCATAAAAGCCAAGTTTGAAGCTTTTGATTGGGATGTTTTAGAAATCAAAGAAGGAAACAACATTGAAGCAGTTTTAACTGGAATGAATGAAGCAAAAAGCAGAACTGGAAAAGGAAAACCAATTTGTGTTTTATTGCATACCGTTATGGGCAATGGTGTAGATTTTATGATGCACACACATGCTTGGCACGGAAAAGCACCAAACAACGAACAATTAGCAACAGGATTAGCACAAAATGCAGAAACTTTAGGAGATTATTAAATAGAATTAAGATTTGAGACTTCAGAAGTAAGACTTAAATTTTAAAGTAATTATATTATGAAAAAATACGAAAATCAAGGAAGTAAAGATACCCGTTCTGGATTTGGTGCAGGAATGACCGAATTAGGACAAAAAAACGAAAATGTGGTAGCACTTTGTGCCGATTTAATAGGTTCGTTAAAGTTTGACGATTTCAAAAAGAATCACCCAGAACGTTTTTTTCAAATTGGAATTGCAGAAGCCAATATGATTGGAATTGCAGCTGGTTTAACTATTGGTGGAAAAATTCCATTCACAGGAACATTTGCTAACTTTTCTACAGGAAGAGTTTATGACCAAATCCGTCAATCGGTGGCATATTCGGATAAGAATGTAAAAATTTGCGCTTCGCATGCTGGTTTAACACTTGGAGAAGATGGTGCAACACACCAAATCTTAGAAGATATTGGGTTGATGAAAATGTTACCCGGAATGACGGTTATCAATACTTGTGATTACAATCAAACCAAAGCGGCAACTATTGCTATTGCTGATCATCATGGTCCAGTTTACTTGCGTTTTGGTCGTCCAGTTGTGCCTAACTTCACTCCTACTAACCAAACATTTGAAATTGGAAAAGCAATTCTATTAAATGAAGGAACAGATGTAACAATTGTTGCAACTGGCCATTTGGTTTGGGAAGCATTAGTAGCTGCTGAAGCCTTAGAAGCCAAAGGAATTTCGGCAGAAGTAATTAATATTCACACTATAAAACCTTTGGATGATGCAGCCATTTTAAAATCGGTTGCAAAAACTGGTTGTGTTGTTACTGCTGAAGAACATAATTTTCTTGGTGGATTGGGTGAAAGTGTTTCAAGAGTTTTAGCATTAAATAACCCAAAACCACAAGAGTTTGTTGCTGTTAATGATAGTTTTGGAGAAAGTGGAACACCTGAGCAATTGATGGAAAAATACAAGTTAAACAACCAAGCAATTGTTGAAGCAGTAGAAAAAGTATTGAAGAGAAAATAATATATTTTTAGAACTTATACAAAGCAAAATTCCCGATTTTTCAATCGGGAATTTTTTATTTCTAATAATCTCTATTTTCATCAAAAGCTTCAAGATATTCGGCTACTCGTTTTACAAAACTTCCACCTAATGCACCATCTACAACTCGGTGGTCATAACTGTGTGACAAGAACATTTTTTGACGAATTCCAATAAAATCACCATCTGGAGTTTCGATAACTGCTGGCACTTTTCTAATGGCTCCTAGCGCTAAAATTCCAACTTGTGGTTGGTTGATTATTGGTGTTCCAAATACAGAACCAAAAGTCCCAACATTGGTTACGGTATATGTTCCGCCTTGTGTATCGTCTGGTTTTAGTTTTCCGGCTTTGGCTCTATTTCCTAAATCATTTACTGCTTTTGCCATTCCAACGATATTTAATTCATCTGCATTTTTAATAACAGGAACAATTAAATTTCCATTTGGTAAAGCAGCTGCCATTCCTAAATTAATATTTTTTCTCTTGATGATTTTATCACCATCTACAGAAATGTTCATCATTGGAAAATCTTTCAATGCTCTGGCAACGGCTTCCATAAAAATTGGTGTAAACGTTAATTTTTCGCCTTCACGTTTTTCAAATGCTGTTTTTACTTTATCGCGCCATTTTACAATATTAGTTACATCAACTTCAATAAATGATTGAACGTGTGCCGATGTTTGCACTGAAGCCACCATATAACCAGAAATCAACTTACGCATTCTGTCCATTTCGATGATTTCGTCGCCACCATTAACAGAAACCGGAGCTTTAACTGGTTCTGTTTTAGAAATTGTTGCCGCTGGTTGTGGAGAAGCTTTTGGTGTTTCTTCTACTTTTTGTTCTACAATTTGTGGCGTTGCAACTGGAACAGGAGCTTCAATCGTTGCTACTTTTGCTACACCGTTTGTATTTCTTTTGGTCACAAAAGTTAAAATATCTTCTTTTGTAACTCTTCCTTCTTTTCCTGAACCCGAAATAGAATTTAATTCACCAACAGAAACACCTTCTTGGAGTGCTATATTCTTAACTAATGGTGAGAAAAATTTATCAGAATTAGAATAATCTGCTTTTTCTAAAACAACTGGCGCAACACTTTCTCTTGCTGCTTCAAAAGTTTTAGTAACTTCTGCAACGGCAACTGGAGGATTTACTTGTACTTCAGGAGTTGAAACAGCACTATTTACTTCTGTTTCTATGTATGCAATGGTTTGACCAACTTGAACAACATCATTTACTTGAAATAATATTTCGGTTAATGTTCCAGAGACTTCACTTGGTACTTCGCTATCTACTTTGTCAGTAGCGATTTCAAGTACAGCTTCATCTGCATTAACTGTATCTCCAACGTTTTTTAACCAATTGGTAATGGTTGCTTCTGCAACACTTTCTCCCATTTTTGGTAATTTCAATTCAAACTTTGCCATAATTGTAAACTAAGTGTGGTTGTATTTCGTTGCAAAATTACTAATTATTGCGCTTATGCTACGAATTGCTTTTTTTATTTATTAATAATTTCGAAGCTACTTTTCAACAATTGAAATTAAATAAAAATAATTTCTCCTCTGTCATTACTACTGTTGCTGCCTATTAAATAGCCATTTTCTTTAATTAAAAATTTGAAAGTAAATCTTTTAGCATTTTGTTCCATAAAAATCAACGCTTCTTTGAAACTGCAATACGAACAGTCAAATATTATCTCTGTTTTCTCGTGCTCCGAAATCGTTTGCGAAAATACTACTTTTCCATTTTCTATCGTTGCAAGTTGAATGTTTTTTTGAAGTTCTTTTGACAATTTATCTTTAAGGTCTAATTTGCTAGAAATTAAAACATAACTATCTGGTGAAGATTTTGCTGGCTTTTCAGCTTGATATTTTTTTACAAATGAAAAAAATATAGAACCCATTTTCATCATAAAGCTAAAGAAATATGATTTCTTAAAATGTTTTCTATAAAAGTAATTCATAGCTTCTTGAAAACGCTTCATGTACTTTTCATCTCTAACTGTACTTTCTCCTTTAAAATGAATTACAGTTGTATCATGATAATAATAATTTGCTTTTCCGGTTTGTAAAACCATATAACTCAAATCAATATCGTCAGAATACATAAAGCAATTTTCATCAAAACCGCCAACTTCATTATAAAGTTCGCGTTTCATTATCATGAATGCACCAACAAGAATTTCTACATTTCCAGTTTGATTTTTATCTAAATGTTGTGCATAATATTTGTTAAACAAACTGCTTTTCGGAAACCATTTATACAAACCAAAAACTTTTGTAAAAGCAACCCAAGGCGTTGGAATACCACGTTTACTTTCGGGTAAAAATTGTCCCGAACCATCAATTAATTTACAACCGATTATTCCAGCGGAAAGTTGCGAGTTTGGCACTTCGACTGCGCTCAGTGTGACAAAATTTAGAATTTTAACAAATGTATCTTCTGCAACTATTGTATCCGGATTTAAAATACAAATAAATTCGCCTTTAGCTTCATTTACTGCAATGTTATTTCCTTTTGGAAAACCATAATTCTCTTTGTTTTCAATGAGTTTTATGTTTGGAAATTTAGTTTTCATCATCGCACAACTATCATCTGAAGAATGATTATCAATAACAATGATTTCAGCATCTATATTTTGAATGGCTTTTTGTACACTCAAAACACATACTTCTAAAAAGTAGCGAACGTTATAATTAAGGATAATTACGGATAATTGCATTTGACAAATATAGGGTAATTTGAAAATGTTACAATTTGAAAATTTGAAAATGCTCTTAATAAATAATGTACTACTTTTGCAAACCAGTTAATTTTAAAATTAACAATTATCAAATCTTCAAATTAAAATGAATTACCTTTCAGTAGAAAATATATCCAAAGCTTTTGGCGAACGTGTATTATTTAAAGACATCTCTTTTGGCATCAATAAAGACCAAAAAATTGCATTTATTGCCAAAAATGGTTCGGGAAAAACCTGTATCATGAAGATTATTAACGGCGAAGATGAAGCAGATAGCGGACAAGTAGTAGTCCGAAAAGGATTGAACATGGCGTTTTTGTCGCAAAGCAATAATTTGCAAGACGAATTGACGATTGAAGAAAGTATTTTTGCTTCGGACAACGAAATACTAAAAGTAATTGAACGATACGAAAAAGCATTAGAAAATCCAGAAGATGCAGATAAATATCAGTTGGCATTTGATGAAATGGACAGTTATAATGCATGGGATTTTGAAACACAGTTCAAACAAATTCTTTCCAAATTAAAACTGGATGACTTAAAACTTAAAGTGAAATCGCTTTCTGGTGGACAAAAAAAACGTTTATCGTTAGCGATAATTTTGATTAATCGACCTGATTTGTTGATTTTGGATGAGCCAACCAATCATTTGGATTTGGAAATGATAGAATGGCTGGAAAGTTATTTTGCAAAAGAAAACATTACGCTGTTTATGGTGACGCACGACCGTTTTTTCTTAGAACGTGTTTGTAACGAAATCATCGAATTAGACAACGGAAAATTATATTCTTATAAAGGAAATTACTCCTATTATTTAGAGAAAAAAGAAGAACGTATTGCTATGGAAAATTCTTCTATAGACAAAGCGCAAAATCTTTTTGTGAAAGAATTGGCTTGGATGAGACGTCAACCGAAAGCCAGAACGACCAAATCAAAATCACGTCAAGATGATTTTTATGTGATTAAAGAAAAAGCCGAAAGTCGCAGAAAAGAAAACGTAGTAGAACTCGAAATCAACATGGAACGCATGGGAAGCAAGATTATCGAGTTGCACAAATTGTTCAAAAAATTTAAAGAAAAAACAATTTTAGACAACTTTAGCTACGATTTTCAACGAGGCGAACGGATTGGAATTATTGGTAAAAATGGAACAGGAAAATCTACTTTCTTGAATATTTTGACCAAAACTATGCTGCCAGACGCTGGAAAAGTAGTTGTTGGTGACACGATAAAAATTGGCTATTATACACAAAGCGGTATTAACCCAAAACCAGGACAAAAAGTTATTGATATAATCAAAGAATATGGCGAATACATTCCATTAACGAAAGGAAAAATAATTTCTGCTTCACAATTATTGGAACGCTTCCTTTTTGATGCCAAAAAACAATATGATTTTGTAGAAAAATTGAGTGGTGGCGAATTAAAACGCTTGTACCTATGTACGGTTTTAATTCAAAATCCTAACTTTTTAATTCTCGATGAACCAACGAATGATTTAGACATTGTTACCTTGAATGTTTTGGAAAGTTTCTTGTTGGATTATCCAGGTTGCTTGCTTGTGGTTTCGCACGATCGCTATTTCATGGATAAAATTGTGGATCATTTATTCATTTTCCGTGGCGAAGGTCAGATTGAGGATTTCCCAGGAAATTATTCTGATTTTAGATCGTATGAAGACAGTGTAGAACCAAAAAACTTATCTAACGTAAGCACCGAAAAGACTAATTGGAAACAAAATAACCCAACTAATTCGGGCTTAAATTTCAATGAACAAAAGGAATTCAACAAAATCGAAAGAGAAATCAAAGATTTAGAATACGAGAAAAAACAAATTGAAAACTTATTTTCAGAAGGAAAAGTTGCTGATGACCAAATTGAGAAAAAAGCCATCGAACTTCAGAAAGTAATTGAAAGATTGGAAAAAAACGAAGAGCGTTGGTTTGAACTTTCTTCTAAAATTGAATAAATTACAAACACAAAATTCACAGATTTCACAAATTAATCTGTGAAATTTGTGAAATTTGTGTCAAATGAAACATCTAATTAAATCATATTTAAATTTTCTGTGGAATTCAACAAACCAACATGGAGTGCATTCTCCATTTGTATTTAATTTAGTGACCAAATGTTTCTATGACAAGAAACAATATCCTGAATATTCAATTATAAAAAAATATAGAAATTCACTTCTAGAAAACAAAAAATTCATTGAAGTAACTGATTTTGGTGCAGGTTCAAGAGTTTTTAAATCAAATAAAAGACAAATCTCAAAAATTGCCAACACTGCTGGAATTTCTCCAAAAAGAGCCGAATTACTTTTCAGAATTACAAATTATTTTCAACCTGAAAGTGTTTTAGAAATTGGAACTTCGCTAGGATTAGCAACTTCTGCCCTATCTTTAGGAAATGAATCTGCTAAAATAACTACATTAGAAGGTTGTCCAAAAACTCAAGAAATTGCAAAATTCCAATTAGAAAATTCCAAATTCCAAAATATAAAATTCGTAACCACAAAATTTGAAGAATACCTTTCAATCTACAACCTACAACCTACAACCTACAACCTAATCTACTTCGACGGCAACCATTCCAAAAAAGCGACACTAGAATATTTTGAGCTTTTATTACAAACAATTGCAAATGAAACAGTTTGGATTTTCGATGACATACATTGGTCAAAAGAAATGGAAGAAGCTTGGGAAATCATTAAAAATCATCCAAAAGTAACAGTAACTATCGATACTTTTCAGTGGGGAATTGTCTTTTTTAGAAGCGAACAGGTGAAAGAAAATTTTATTATTAGAATTTAACTTGTAACAAATTAGCCGTTTTGAATACCTATATTTACATTCAATAATTCCAAAATCGTTAATCGTCAATCATAACTCAAATGGCAAATCCGTTAATAGACATCAAACAAATTAAAAGAGATTTTGTTCTAGGTAGCGAAATTATAAATGTTTTAAAAGGCATTGATTTACAAATCAATAAAGGCGAATATGTCGCATTGATGGGGCCAAGTGGTTCAGGAAAATCAACCCTAATGAATCTTTTAGGATGTTTGGATACTGCAACTTCTGGAACTTACATTCTTAATGGAAATGATGTCTCACAAATGCATGATGATCAATTAGCTGAGATAAGAAACAAAGAAATTGGATTTGTTTTTCAAACATTTAACCTTTTACCAAGAACAACTGCTTTAGACAATGTTGCTTTACCAATGATCTATGCAGGATTTTCAAAATCCGAACGGAATATACGTGCTACAGAAGTTTTAAGTCAAGTTGGATTAAGTGACAGAATGGATCATCAACCCAACCAACTTTCTGGTGGTCAACGCCAACGTGTAGCAGTAGCAAGAGCATTAGTCAATAATCCTTCAATCATTCTTGCCGACGAACCAACTGGAAATTTAGATAGTAAAACCTCGGTAGAAATTATGAGTCTTTTTAATGATATTCACAAAAATGGGAATACCGTAATCCTAGTAACCCACGAAGAAGACATAGCCAAATATGCACACCGAATCATCCGTTTGCGTGATGGAATGATTGAAAGTGACCAACAAAACACAGAGCATCTTTAATAATTGAAGCATAAGTTTTGGGCATTTTTAGAAATGTAATTCATGCTTTTTGCAGTATCTTTTTTGTCATGCTATTCGCAGTCTAGACGCAATTTTCTCAAAAAAGGATACTTGCTTCAATCAGGGCTAGATGAATAAACCATTTGAATTTTTAGTAACTTTGGGACTTTAAAATTGTCAATTCTATTATCTATTGAAAAAGCTATTTCTAATATTAATTATCCTCATTAACACAAACGTCTTTTCACAAAGTCAAAATGTTGATTTCGATAATTTTATTTTAAATTTCAATTCTTCAAAATTTGAAACCATCTACCAAACTTTTTCGCCTGCCATGAAAAAAGTAAGGACAAAAGAATATTATAGTTCTTTTTTAACCAAAATAAAAAAAGACTACGGAACAATAATAAATTATAATTTGTTAGATTTCAAAATAAATACACAAAACACAATCCGCTACAATTATGACACTACTTTTGAAAACGGGAACCTAACAATAAGAATAACCATTAACAATCATCATAAAATTACAGGTTTATATTTCTTAAAAAACAATGTATTTCTATAAATCTAAAGTCTAAAATCCATATGAAAGTATATACAAAAACAGGCGACAAAGGAACAACAGCTCTTTTTGGCGGAACAAGAGTTCCAAAGCACCACATCCGAATTGAAAGTTATGGAACAGTTGACGAACTCAACTCACATATTGGTTTAATTCGAGACCAAGAAATCAATTCATTATATAAAAAAGTTCTAATAGAAGTTCAAGACCGATTGTTTACTGTAGGCGCAATACTTGCCACACCACCCGAAAAAGAAACACTAAAAAATGGTCAACCACGACTTCAAAATTTAGGAATTATAGAATCCGATATTGAGTTTTTAGAAAAAGAAATTGATAGGATGGAAGAAAGTTTGCCACCGATGACACATTTTGTTTTGCCAGGCGGACATACTACTGTGTCATATTGTCATATTGCTCGTTGCGTTTGCCGAAGAGCTGAGCGTTTAGCAGTACATTTAAACGAAATTGAACCCACAGATGCCTATGTTATCAAATACCTAAACCGACTTTCTGACTATCTTTTTGTATTGGCACGGAAGTTGTCTTACGATTTGAACGCAGATGAAGTACAATGGATTCCACGTAAATAAAATTCTAGAAAATAAAACCCAAACTCCAACGGTAAAAACGAAAACAATGGAATTTGGAATTTAAAATTTGAATTTAAAAAAAGCCGTTCTTATCTTTTTTTTAAAATAAATCATTTTTTACTTGACTTTTTCAGTAATAAATTTATTTTTGCATAAAATTAAACCCGATAGACAATGTACTGGACATTAGAATTAGCATCCTATTTAAGCGATGCACCGTGGCCTGCGACTAAAGACGAATTAATCGACTACGCTATTAGAGCTGGTGCGCCACTTGAAGTAGTAGAAAATCTTCAATCAATTGAAGACGAAGGCGAAATATATGAATCGATGGAAGAAATTTGGCCAGATTATCCAACTGACGAAGACTATCTTTGGAACGAGGATGAATATTAAAAAAATAAGTAAACACTAAGAAAGAAAAGTCCTTTGAGGGCTTTTTTTTTGTTTAAATTTGCACACTTTAAAAACATAACAATAATATGAGTTTCATTGATAGTATTCTTAAAGCTTTTGTTGGAGATAAATCTCAAAAAGATGTTAAATCAATACAACCTTTAGTAAATAAAATTAAATCATTCGAAAATAGCTTAATGGCATTATCTAATGATGAATTGCGTAGCAAAACTGTTGAATTCAAACAGAAAATCAAAGATGCCAGAGCCGAAAAAGATGCTAAAATTGCAGCTTTAAAATTGGAAGCAGAAGGCATCGTTGATATTGATAAAAAAGAAGATATTTATAATGAAGTGGATGTTTTAGAAAAAGAAGCTTACGATATTTCAGAAAAAATATTATTAGAAATTCTTCCAGAAGCTTTTGGTGTTGTAAAAGAAACCGCACGCCGTTTTAAAGACAACACTACTGTTGAAGTAACAACAACTCCAAAAGACAGAGAACTTTCTGCTACAAAACCTTATATTACATTAGAAGGAGAAAAGACCATTTGGTCTAATTCATGGAATGCAGCGGGTAAAGAAATTACTTGGGACATGATCCACTACGACGTTCAGTTGATTGGAGGAATTGTTCTACACCAAGGAAAGATTGCTGAAATGCAAACAGGTGAAGGTAAAACTTTAGTAGCAACACTTCCACTCTATCTTAATGCCTTAACCGGAAATGGTGTTCATCTTGTAACCGTGAATGACTATTTGGCAAGACGTGACAGTACATGGAAAGCACCATTATTTGAATTCCACGGAATGACTGTGGATTGTATTGACAATCATTCACCAAACTCGGATGCAAGAAGAAAAGCATACGAAGCAGATATTACTTATGGAACCAATAACGAATTTGGTTTCGATTATTTGCGTGATAATATGGCGCATGCTCCAGAAGATTTGGTGCAAAGAAAACACAACTACGCCATTGTGGATGAGGTGGATTCTGTATTAATTGACGATGCCAGAACGCCATTAATTATTTCGGGTCCAGTTCCTGATGGTGATAGACATGAGTTTACTGAATTAAAACCAAAAATTGAAAATCTTTATGCACTTCAACGACAAATTGCTGGTGGCTTTTTGACCGAAGCAAAACGTTTAATCAAAGAAGGAAATACCAAAGACGGTGGTTTCCAATTGTTGAGAGCGTATAGAGCTTTACCAAAAAACAAAGCATTAATCAAGTTTTTGAGTGAAGAAGGGAATAAAGCTTTGTTGCAAAAAACAGAAAATGAATACATGCAAGATAACAACCGAAAAATGCCAATCGTTGATGAAGCATTATATTTTGTTATTGAAGAAAAAAACAATCAGGTAGAATTGACGGATATGGGAATCAAATTCTTATCCAAAGACACATCAGAAGATTTCTTTATTCTTCCAGACATTGGAACTGAAATTGCAAAAATTGAAAAACTTAATTTAGAAAAAGATAAAGAAGCCGAAGCTAAAGAAAAATTATTTCAAGACTTTGGTATAAAATCAGAACGTATTCACACTTTAACGCAACTTTTAAAAGCCTACACTTTGTTTGAAAAAGATGTAGAATATGTGATAATGGACAACAAAATCCTTATTGTTGACGAGCAAACTGGTCGTATCATGGATGGAAGACGTTATTCTGACGGTTTGCATCAAGCTATTGAAGCCAAAGAACAAGTTACCATTGAGGCTGCTACACAAACTTTTGCTACCATTACTCTTCAGAATTATTTCCGTATGTACAATAAATTAGCAGGAATGACTGGAACTGCTGTTACAGAAGCGGGCGAATTTTGGGAAATTTATAAATTAGATGTAGTTGAAATTCCAACCAATAGACCTATTGCTAGAAATGATAAAGAAGATTTCATTTACCGTTCAGTTCGTGAAAAATTCAATGCCGTAATCGAAGATGTTACACAACTATCACAATCTGGAAGACCCGTTTTAATTGGAACAACTTCGGTTGAAATCTCCGAATTATTGAGTAGAATGTTGAAAATGCGTGGTATTAATCATAACGTATTGAATGCCAAAATGCACAAAAGTGAAGCAGAAATTGTTGCCGAAGCTGGAAAACCAGGCGTAGTAACTATAGCAACCAATATGGCCGGTCGTGGAACAGATATTAAATTGTCTCCAGAAGTAAAAGCCGCTGGTGGATTAGCTATCGTTGGTACAGAACGTCACGATTCACGACGTGTTGACCGCCAGTTACGTGGTCGTGCTGGTCGTCAAGGTGATCCGGGAAGTTCGCAGTTTTATGTTTCTTTAGAGGATAATTTGATGCGTTTATTTGGTTCCGAAAGAGTAGCCAAAATTATGGATAGAATGGGCTTGAAAGAAGGTGAAGTGATTCAGCATTCGATGATGACCAAATCTATTGAACGTGCTCAGAAAAAAGTGGAAGAAAACAACTTCGGTACACGTAAGCGTTTGCTAGAATATGATGATGTTATGAATGCGCAACGTGAAGTAGTTTATAAACGTCGTCGTCACGCCTTGCATGGAGAACGTTTAAAATTAGACATCGCCAACATGATGTACGACACTTGCGAGTTGATTGTAAGCCAAACCAAAGGATCGAATGATTTCAAAAACTTTGAATTCGAATTAATTCGTTATTTCTCAATTACATCTCCAATTTCGACTTCAGAATTTGATAAAATGTCTGAAATGGAAATCACGGGTAAAGTATATAAAGCGGCAATGGCTTATTATACAGAAAAAACAGAAAGAAGTGCACGAGAAGCTTTCCCAATAATTGCTAATGTTTATCAAAATGAAGGCAACAAATTTGAACGTATCGTAGTTCCTTTTTCAGATGGAATTAAAAGTTTGAATGTAGTTACCGATTTGAAAAAAGCATTCGATACAGAAGGAAGACATCTTGTGGCTGATTTTGAGAAAAACATCACACTTGCTATTGTTGATGAAGCTTGGAAAAAGCATTTACGTAAAATGGATGAGTTGAAACAGTCGGTTCAATTGGCTGTTCATGAGCAAAAAGATCCTTTACTAATTTATAAATTGGAAGCCTTCAACTTATTTAGAGCAATGCTTGATGGCGTTAATAAAGAAGTGATTTCGTTCTTGTTTAAAGGTGATTTGCCACAGCAAAACAATACTATTCAAGAAGCACGTCAAGTAAAGCGCAAAGAGAATTACACCGAAACAAAAGAAGAAATTAATAGTAGCGAAAGTGCAAATAGAGAAGCTGGTCAAGCAGCATCACAACGTCCTCAGGTTACTGAAACTATCGTTCGTGAAACTCCAAAAATAAATAGAAACGACACCGTTACAATTAAACATGTAATGAGTGGAAAAACAGAATCCATGAAATACAAAAAAGCAGAAAGTATGATTGCTTCTGGCGAATGGGTTTTAGTTTCTGAATAATATTTAATTAACTATAATTTCAATCCTCAATGGTTTTACTATTGAGGATTTTTTAATTAAAATATGTTGAAGCAACATTTATAAAAACATTTTTTTTAAATTTGAAAAAAAAGATATGAAAAAAAATACGCTATTATATGTCTTATTAGTATTCAATTTATTTGCAAAAGCTCAAACTATTGGCTTGTTATATCATGATAGCGGAGCTACTGAAGGTTATACATTATTTTCTCCACTAAAAAACAACGAAGTATTTCTAATCAATAATTGTGGTGAAAAGGTAAATCAATGGACATTTACTGAGCTTCCTGGAGCAACATGTTATTTACTTGCAAATGGAAATTTACTACGAGCTGGTAAAGACCATATAGAAATAAGAGATTGGAGTAACACCATTATTTGGAGTTATGCCACGACAGCCAATGGAATTCCTCAACATCACGATATAGAACCTTTACCCAATGGAAATGTTTTGTGTCTAGTGTCTGAATCCTATACTTTGGCACAAATGACTGCCATGGGTAGAAATCCAGCAAATACAAATGCCAGCTTTAAATCTGAAAAAATAGTTGAATTGCATCCAACGGGATTAAACACAGCCTCAATAGTTTGGGAGTGGAAATTTATGGATCATATAATTCAAGATTTTGATGACACTAAGTCTAACTATGGTATTGTAAGCGATCATCCCGAATTACTTGATATTAATTATGAAGGTAATCCAGTTGATTATATTCACACCAATGGTTTGGATTACAATGCCGATTTAGATCAAATTCTGGTTTCAGCACGACATTTGAATGAAATTTATATTATTGATCATAGTACAACTACACAAGAAGCTATGGGACATACTGGAGGAAACTTAAATCATGGTGGCGATTTTATTTGGCGTTGGGGAAATCCCGAAGTGTATGGACAAGGAACTAGTGCAGACAGAAAACTTTTCCTCCAACATGATCCAAAATGGGTAGAAAATGACTATTTAGACCAAGGAAAAATTACCGTCTTTAACAATGGTGATGCTACTACCAATCAAAATTTTACTTCGGTATGCTTGATTGCACCAGAAATTGTAAATAACATCTATACCAAAACCAACAATAAATTCAATCCTGCAACTTATGATTGGAGTTGGAATGGTTCTATTTTGGGAATAGAAGTACATGAATCTAAACAATCTGGCACACATTCGTTACCCAATGGAAACATCATAATTGCTGAAACTTCTACAGGAAGAGTATCCGAAATAACAAAATCAGGAACTCTAGTATGGTCTTACAAAAACCCTACTGGAAGCATTGTTAACTCAAATCCAACCTATTATCAACAAAACAGTACTATTTCAGGAAGTGACAATTCTTTTTTTAGAGCAGAAAAATACCCTGCCAATTTTATTGGATTTACAGGTCAAAACATGACATCAACAACAGGAATTATTGAAAATGAAAATGTTTTGTCTAGTGTATGTCTAACATTAGACAATCCTGATTTTAGTAACCAAAACATTTTTGTCTTAAATCCTTCATCAAACAATTCTATTCAATTTAACACTACTATCACGGCAGATTCTGTTCTAATTTTTGATATTAATGGAAGACAAGTTTATGCACAAAATGAATTCAATGGAAATAAATTAGACGTTGCTTTAACTCCATCACTATATTTTATCCAAATTCAAAATGGAAATCTTATTAAAAAATTTAAAGTAATCGTTACTAAATAACTAAATCATTACTATTTTATGAAGAACTATTTTTTTATTGCACTGTGCTTGAACACTCTTATTACTTTTGGACAAAAAACTAAGTTTAGCATAGAAGCTAGTTATCCATTGCCAATTGATAATAATTTTATCGGTGAATATAAGGGAATTGCAGATTTGGGTATTAAATAAAAAATCAAAAATCTGGAGCAATTCAATTTTGGTGTTTCCTTGAATAGTGCTTATTATACTTTTGAAGCTACTCGTTTTTTCCCAGCTTTTGATGAAAACTTAAAATTTAATACCTCATTATACACAATACAACCAAGATTTTTTTGTGAAATGAATTTAAAAAAGGTAACAAAACTTCATCCTTATGCAGGAATTGGGTACACTTTTTTAATTTTTAAAACAAAATTCTCAAGTCCTGAAGTTACTAATCCAAATAGTAGTAATAATCAAAGTGGTTTAAATATAAATCTTGGTGCGAATTATGATTTGACAAACCGTTTTTATGTAAATGTTGCTTATGATTATCTCAAAATCCTTGAGTTAGAAAGTAACATTCCTAAAAGTAGTTACAACACAAATGCAAGTATAGTAAAACTTGGTGTTGGATTTAGAATTTAAATAGCATGAAAAACTACATTTTACTATTCATCATTATTCCTTTTACAACGTTCTCCCAATCAAAATCGGAGTTACAAAACGCTATCACAAAATTGCATCAAGCCAACTTTTTAATGGAGTTTGAAGATATCGCTCAATTGACGTATCCTAAAGTGTATGAAGCTGATGGAAAGTCTGCTTTTCTTGAAAAATTAGATACCGATTTTCAAAATGATGACTACCGAATGCGTTTACAACTAGAAAAAGTTCCTTTTCTATTTAGTGAATTCAAAACCATAGGTGCTCAAACCTTTTGTGTAGTCAGAAGTCGAAACCCAAAACGATACACATTTGAAAAAAAATTAACCGCAACCAAAGCCGAAGAAAAGAAAACGTGGTTGCAAGAAAAAGAGAAAACACAAAACGTAACTTTTGAACCAAATAGAAACAGTTTTAATGTGCGAAGCGAAAGTATTTATGTGGCTGTTTTTGATGCAGAAACAATGGGTGAATGGAAGTTTTTCAATCTAGATGATGCATTTCAATCAAATGCTTTTAATACTTTATTTGATAATAATATAAAGATTACTCTTGGTTTAAATAATTAGTAGGTATCTTTACTTTAACTAATCAATAAACCCAAATAGTTATGGCAAAAGGTAAAGACATTCAAAAATCGGCTAAAAAAGAACCGCTTAAAACTGCAAAAGAAAAGAAAGAAGAAAAGCGAAATAAAAAGAATGCTCCTAAAAGAGATTAAAAAAATATCCGTCAACATTGACGGATATTTTTTTTGTTTTATTAATTACTATCCGGAAAAATCTTTCCAGGATTTAGCACATTGTTTGGGTCAAAAACACGTTTAATGCTTTCCATTAACTCTAAATTTGCTTTAGAAAAAGCAATGTTCATATAATTCTTTTGCACATAACCAATGCCATGTTCGCCCGAAAGTGTTCCTTTTAGAGCAACGGTTAGCTGAAATATTTCTCTAATTCCAATAGGAACTTGCGTATTCCAATTATCATCAGTCATGTTGCCCTTAATGATGTTTACGTGTAGATTTCCATCGCCTGCATGACCATAACACACCGATTTGAAACCATGCTTCGCTCCTATTTCTTTGATGCCTTTCAACAATTCGGGCAACATATATCGTGGTACAACCGTATCTTCTTCCTTATAAATAGAATTCGATTTTACGGCTTCACCCACTGCACGGCGCATTTTCCAAAGCATGTTCTTCTGGTCTTCGGTGTCGGCAAATAATACCTCATCTATTTCAAAAGCTTCTACTACCGAAAGAATTTTTTCGGCTTCTTGCATTAAAATATCTGGATAATTTCCATCCACTTCTATCAATAAATGTGCTTGATGTTCTGGCTTTATGGTGATGTTTATACCCTCAACATAGTGCATCGTCCAATCAATAGCATCACGCTCCATAAACTCCAAAGCACTTGGTGTAATTCCTGCGCGGAAGATTGCCGAAACAGCTTCGCATGCTTCGTGTGCTTTATAAAAAGGCACTAACATCAACACATTGTGATTGTTTTTCGGAATTAACTTCAACACAATTTTGGTAATAACACCCAATGTTCCTTCACTGCCAACCATCAACTGGGTTAAATTATATCCGGTTGAGTTTTTTAACGTATTTGCACCCGTCCAAATGATTTCACCACTAGGCAAAACAACTTCCAAATTGAGTACATAATCTTTGGTTACACCATATTTTACCGCTCTTGCACCACCTGAGTTTTCGGCTACATTGCCACCAATCCAACAACTTCCCATACTGCTTGGGTCAACAGGATAAAACAATCCTTTTTCGGCAACGGTTTCTCTTAGTACTTGTGTGATAACGGCTGGTTCAACGGTAACTTGAAGGTTTTGCTCATCAATTTCGATGATTTTATTCAAACGCTCCATTGACAACCCAATTCCTTCATAAATTGAAAGAGCACCACCACTCAAGCCAGTTCGTGCACCTATGGGTGTGGTAGGTATTTTATAATCGTTGGCTAATTTGATAATTTCCGAAATCTCTTGGGTATTGGCTGGTTTTACTACAACACTTGGCGGAAAAACATAGTCTTCCGTTTCGTCATGTCCATAGTGATTGCGGGTTTCTTGGTCGGTAAAAATATAGTTTTCGCCAACTATAGCGGTTAATTTATCGAGAATTTCTTTGGCTAAAAGCATGTGTCTAATTTTACACAAAAATAAACATTATCTACAAAAAGTTGTATTTTTACCAAAAGCATTTTTCTTGAAAAAAAATAACCCAAAAAGCGCACTTACAGAAAACGATGGCATTCCGCAACCGGAAAGCATCAGTGCCTTTTCATTAAAAAAAGTAATTGCAAAGCGCAAAATACAACCTAGTGCTGACGACCTGATTTCGGGCATTCTAAACCACGACAAAGTAGCCCTGTCGCGCGCCATTACTCTAGTAGAAAGCACCAACCCAACGCATTTAGAGAAAGCCAATCAAATCATTAACGGCTGTTTGCCCCATGCCAATAACTCTATTCGCATTGGTATTACGGGCGTTCCGGGTGTGGGAAAATCTACGTTTATTGAAGCCTTTGGTACTTACTTGACTTCTATTGGGAAGAAAGTAGCCGTGCTAGCCGTTGACCCAAGTTCGACCATCAGTCACGGTAGTATTTTGGGCGATAAAACTAGAATGGAAGAATTGGTGAAAGACGAAAACGCTTTCATCAGACCGTCGGCATCGGGAGAAACACTTGGTGGCGTGGCGCGAAAAACCAGAGAAACCATCATCCTTTGTGAAGCCGCAGGTTTTGATACCATTATTATAGAAACCGTTGGCGTTGGTCAAAGCGAAACTGCCGTGCACAGTATGGTCGATTTCTTTTTACTGCTTAAAATTGCGGGTGCTGGCGATGAACTGCAAGGCATCAAACGCGGTATTATGGAAATGGCCGATACTATTGTTATTAACAAAGCCGATGGCGATAACGTAGCCAAAGCCAAGCTAGCCAAAACCGAATTTAACCGAGCGTTGCATCTATTTCCTGCAAAATCCTCGGGATGGATACCCAAAGTAACTACCTGTAGTGCTTTTGAAAAGACTGGCATTGATGGTGTTTGGAAGATTATTTCAGAGTATTTTGAACAGGTAAAAACCAACGATTACTTTAATGCCAAACGCCAAAACCAAAATCAATATTGGATGCTCGAAACCATCAACGAGCAGTTGAAAAACCGCTTTTATACACATCCTGAAATTGCATCGCTACTAGAAACCCACAAAAAAGCAGTAGCTACCAATGAAATGTCACCGTTTGCTGCTGCTCAAGAGTTATTGAAGAAGTATTTTGGGTAGTTATTTACCGCACTGGTGATGCTATTTTTCGTAACACAGCATTATCGGAATGTTTCCAATTAACAGAACCTTTTAGTAACCACGAATTACCAAAACACAACAACGCTGTGGTTTCAAATATAAAGGTAGAATATTTAGTAAACGTAGTTTGGCTATCTGTTAGATATTCATAAAGTGTGCATCCCACAATCATCAAAATACTAAGTACAATTCCCCAGCCGCAAATTTTATAAATATGGTTGCGTAGCTTTTTCTTTTCTGGAAATTCAGCAGGTACAAATCCTTCGTCTGACTTTTGAAAGATGACAAAACAGAAGATAGCAAAGCAAACAAACAACAACGCCGCACTACCAAAGTGAATGTACTTAAACCAACCATGCCACACCGTGGTATCAAAGTAATGTTTTCCCTCAAAACCTTTATAGGCAGTAGGAAAAGCAGCCACTAGTATAGCAAAATAGCCTGCAAAAGTGGCCACTCTATTTGCAAACACATATTCTTTCTCACGATACGAAATGAGCACACCACCCAAGATGCACAACACACCTACAAACGCAATGTGCATATAACTGTAAAAATAATGACTGATAGATACTTGCACCCAATACTCGTTGCCCAGCAACCTATTGCCTATAATTAATGCAAATGGCAACGCAATGCCAATAACACCTATTAACTGGCGCAACAGCATATAGGATATGATATAATCGTCTTTGGTTTGTTGTATTTTCATGAGAGTTGGTATTAGTGGTTAGTATTATTGTTGTTTTTGGAGCACGGATTACAAATCCGTGCTATCGGGTTTTATTTTGTCCAACTTGAAAAATTATTATAACCATCATCTTTAATCCAACAATATGTCTTGTAATCATCAGATAACTTAAATGCTTTGCCCCATTTTGATTGGGTTGGTTTAGATTTCAGTTTATAAGAATCATAGTCTCCGAAATATACCCATTTACCATTCTTATATTCAATTGGAGAGAGTTTTGTGCCATCTTCGCTATATTTATAACCTAGATAGTCAAACGGGTTGCTACCGTAATTTTTTGTCAATTGGTCTTTACCCTTAATTTTGTTGATATGAACACCAAAAAGGTGATTTCCTGCTGCAATACTTTTTATGATTTCATATTTAACCCATCTTCGTTCAAAAGTGTTAGTACCAATTAAAACACAAGTGTTAGAAGTGTTTTGTATTGCACCATTAATAAGTCTTTTAAGTGCAATCGGACTATCTTTTTTGGCTTTCTCCCATACAGAAGCATCGAAAAAACCTGCATCCTCTCTATCCTTTTTAAGAAGCCAATGATTTCTAACTATATTTGCTCGAAAATCAAATACATCTTGGTAATGAAAGCTGAAAAATATTCTTTTTGCCATAAATTAGTTGATTATGAACATCACAACAAGAGTTATGATAATCAGTGTTCCGTAAAAAATTAATTGTGTAATTGAAAATGTGCTATTCAGCCAACTATTCTTTGTATTATCAGTTATAGTTGCATTCATATCAAAATCAATTTCATTCTCTTCTTTCTGTCTGATGATGTTATACAAATCTCTATACTTTCTTTCTTGGGATAAATAGTAACCGTCTAGTATCCAAAAAAGTGGTGTTGAAATATAAGTTATCAGTACATATTCAATATTCGTATCTTTAGCCGCAAATGCAAATAAAGCTGCTACAAGCGTTACAGACCACCCACGAAGTAGAAATGAGTTTACATTCATTCTTGTAATCACAAGTTGAATGAATTCAAGATGTTTAATTTTTTTGTCTTCCATATTTAACTTTTTAACCATTCACCAAGTTCTTTTAAAACTCCATTTGGATATTTCACAAAAAATGAGTTTGGTGTTAAGTCGCTTTCATAGATATAAGGGTAAATCTGTAAATATTCTGCACCACTATAGTCTGTGTAATTATTTTTCACTGGAAGTACAGCAATATGTTCAATATATTTTTGAGCGTCACCATGTCCTAATTCCCAATTGCACCATTTAGAACTTATCGCACCTTCTGTCGCTAGAAAAACAAATTTTCTGTTTTCTTTAATTTTTTCTTTAATTCGATTTGCAGTTGTTCCACTTGTCGTTCTTGGCATTCCTTCATCTAACCAATCCACATAAACTTCAACTCCAAATTTTTTCAGGAAACTGATTGCACTATCAAGTTCTTCTGTTTCATCGTGTTTATGAGAAAGGAAAATCGTCACTTTAGAATATCGGCTTTCTGCCTTAAATTCTATTAAGCTCTCATTGATTGTTTTGCTATAGTAACGAGTACTATTTCTATATTCTGTAAGACGTGATTTTGATATTATGCTCATTGTATCGTTTTTTAAAGGTTTTTGCTAAGAAGTATATATACAAGTTTATACAACTTTTTTCTATTTACAAAATGATTCACCTACTCTCTCAGTTTTCGGCTTCCCTGTTTTAGTTACTCAAGCTACTCACTTGCTTTTTGTCTCAAAAAAACAAGTAAGTATTGAGCTTCTTTATTTGTTGTTTTCTTTTTTTATAACCCTTTTAAAACCACTTTAAAGGGGTTGATAACTACTTTTAATACGTTGGTTAACCTATTTTAAGTGGTTCATTACTGGTTTTATGTGGTTGATAAACGTATATTAAGTGGTCTATAACCACTTAAAAGTAGTTCGAAGCGTATTTTAATAGGTTAACCAACGTATTAAAAGTCGTCTTGAACGTATATTAAGTGATTCCAGACGTATTAAAAGTGGTTAGATAACGTATTAAAACCAGTTCAGAACGTAGTATAACAGGTTGTATAGCCTATTAAAACTAGTTCTGAACGTATATTAAGTGGTTTACGCCTCTTCTTCTGTAGGTTTTGCAGCAGTGCTACCTGTTGGTCTTCCTGAAAAAAACTGTGCTAGTTCGTCAACTTTTGGCTGAAAGCCTATTGATTGTGTTCCTGCTTTGTATTTTGAATAATCATAATCGGTCAAAGCCGCAGAATAATTATCATAATCATGCAAAATCTTTGCGTTTTCCATTCCGATAACTAATCCTTGTAAACGTAAAATAGTACTTTGAAGAAAATTACGAGTGTCATGATCGTCATTAAATTCATTCCAATCAATATCAGGACTGCTCAATGCAGGCTGAGTATCGTGATAATCTTTTACTTTGTTAATAATCAGTTTATTTTGTTCGTTAACGCTACCATACTTTTGGCGTTCTTCTGCCGAAAGATTAGCTTGTTTTTCTTTGAGTGCATCCTCTAAACTAGAGAGTGCATTGTTTACTGCCGTTTTTTCAGCAGCATCAAAATGACGGTTGTCAAAATTTGCAAATGGCATAAAATATTTAATTAAAACACTGCCTACTCTAGTCAGTTTTCGGCTTCCCTGTTTATCGTAAATAATGTTGCATATAGTGTACAAAACCACTCGAAGTAATAGGTTGGGGTTGGCTTTCTAGGTATCTATCTACGGCAAAAGCTATACGAAGTCGTGGTATTTCGGGAAATTCATCGGCAGTTAATTGAATTAACAGTTTGCGATTTAGAGGTTTTGATTCTTTAAAAAGATAACTATCAATCAATTGGGAGCAATTATTTCTAAGGGTATTCCAACACATGGCGTTCTTTTTATTGGGTTAAACAATAATTTTAAAAAATTAGTTATTTGGTTTTTTACTTACTAATTATCAATATATAGAGTTCGCATACAATTAAGAAAATAGCAAACAAAACTACTATCGTAATGATGTTTTTGGCTTTTTTGTCTGATTCTAACATGAGAGTATAATCATTCATTAATAATTGTTTCATAGTTTTATGCTTTTTTAGAAGTTAGTACTGCTGTATCTTTTTTTTCAAAAACCTGCCCATTTCTATTAAACTTTAAACCACCAAAATTTTTTGGGCAGGTTTTGAAATTCTAACTTAACTCAAAAATTTACTTCTAATTCATTAAAAAAACATTTTGGTTATTACAGAATACAAATTGTCTCTTTAACTTATACAAAGGTTGGAATTGTTGTTGTAAATTGCACTAGGGATTTCACTAGATTTTTAGATTATTTTAGTGTGAAAAACACTAGGATTTTTTTCGAAATCCTAGTGAAATCACTAGTCCCTATTTCAAATAAATAGTATTGCTTTGTAACAAAAAACAGATTAACCCAATAAACACACCAATTATGTCCACAAAAAAACTACAACTAGGCTTGGTCGAAGAGATGGTTTCTAACTACAAAAACAATCAATTATCTTCTATTTTATCTAGCACAGCGCACCCAATGAGCTTTGATGCCCAATCGGTATGGCTCGATTTGAATACTCTAAAAGATTTTTTAAAAACTATTGAAGAAGAAACTGCTTTACATCCCGAATATGAATTGAAAAACTTTGGGGTACGTTTCTATTATGCTGCTTATCCTAAAAAAGACAAATGGGATCAGCAAGGATATGAAGATTTAGCCTTTATGCTGACAGATCCTATTGCAAAAGATTATGAAAAATTACATACTGTAATAGCCATTCCCACCACAGAAATAGATGGAATTAATCAAGATTTTGATCCATTTGATACCAAAACTTATGATGGTACAAAACCTACTAATACTGCGTTAGCAATTATGGCAGAGAATCATGGGGTATTATGTCCGCCACCATTTTCTGGATCTGGTGTTTGGTTTTAATATTTTTAATTAAAAAACTTTTTATAAAGTGATTGTATTATTTAAAATCCTTATAAAATCTTTACTTTATTTTGAGCTACTTCCAGTAATTTTTGGGATTCTATATTTTAAAAAATTTAAGGATACTTACTGGAAGTACTTCATCTATTATTTAGGTTTTATTTTTATTGCAGGAGCTTTACACAATTGGATAATTCAAAAATATTTCAATTATTTGGGAGATGATTTTGGAAATTATTTCTTAAGTTATTTTGTAATACCTATTGAGTTTTTATTTTTCTATTGGCTCTATGCCTATAAATCACTTAACCAAAAAAAATTGTATTGGATATTTAGTATCTTGTATTTACTTTCTTTTGCCTTTCATGCTTTAATAAAAGAAACAATTAGTTCTATTTATTCTTTTAACTATGTTGTTGGTGCTTTTTTTCTAGGTATTTTAGTGTTTCTAGAATATATGAAACAAATTAAATCGGATGACATTATTAAGTTTAAAGACAACATGATGTTCTATGTTAATTTGGGTGTATGTATGTTGTATATTGGCACATTACCTTTCTTTTCATTCTTTGGTATATTATTAAAAAACATGGATATTTACATGAATTACTATACGATTTTTCTAATCGTAAATCATTTGATGTACTTACTCTTTACAGCAGCAATTATATGGGGAAAACCGAATACTTATTAATCACCATTGTTTTTAACTTGTTTTTTTTACTTTTTATGGTAGCTATCATCACGTATATGTTGCAATATAAAAAGAAGAAAAAAGAAAGTGAGATGCTTCTTGAGTTTGAAAAAAGCAAACACCAAAGAGAACTTTTGGCTTCACAATTGGAAATGCAACAACAAACGATGCAAGAAATTGGAAGAGAAATTCATGATAATATAGGTCAGAAATTAACGTTGGCAAGTTTATATATTCAAGGTAATATGTATGAAAACAAAACTTTTGAAAGCAACGAAAATTTGCAAAACATTAGCAACATTATTAATGAATCATTAAGTGATTTGAGGCAACTTTCTAAAACGTTAACCGATGATGCTATTGCCAAAAGAAACATAGTTGCTCTTCTTCAATTGGAATGTGAAAAAGTATCTAGAATAAAAAAATGTCTTCTCAATCATTATGATGATATTGATAAAATAGAAATTTCGTACCATCTTAAAAGTATGCTGCTTAGAATTGCACAAGAATTTATTCAAAACAGTTTGAAACACTCCGAATGTGAAGGCATAAATTTGCATTTAAGTCATGCTGAAAACTTTATTGTCCTTAACTTGATAGACGACGGAAAAGGTTTTGATGTTTCCAATCCGAATACCTTAGGCATTGGGCTCCAAAATATGAAAAAGAGAACAGAAAGTGTTGGCGGTACGTTTTTTCTAGAAAGTAGTAATACTGGAACGCATTTAACCTTAAAATTTCCAATTATTTTATAATATAATTTATAGAATGATTAAAATTATGATTAGATTAGCTACGTTTTACACCTAATCATGAAACACTCTATTGTTATTGTTGACGATCACATCCTAATAGCGAAAGCACTAGGAAGCATTATTTCTAATTTTAGAGATTTTGAAGTGCTTTATGAATGTGGAAATGGAAAAGAACTGCAAGACAAATTTAAAGACAAAAACAACATTCCAAAAATAGTATTATTGGATATTAGTATGCCAATTATGGATGGTTATGCCACTTCCAAATGGTTGAAAGAAGCACATCCTTTGGTATTAATATTGGCACTAAGCATGCAAGATGATGAGCAAAGTTTAATCAAAATGATTAAAAACGGATCGAAAGGGTATCTTCTAAAAAATGTAGCACCTACCGAATTGGAAACTGCTTTGCGCAGAATAGTAAACAAAGGACATTATTTTCCCGATTGGGCATCGGATATTGTTTTTGCAAATATGTTTAACAAAGAAACCATCGAAGAAGTTGTTGAGTATTTTGAAATATCCGATAGAGAAAAAGAGTTTCTATGCTTATGTACGACCGAAATGAGCTATAAAGAAATGGGCAAAATAATGAAGTGTAGCCCTAGAACCATTGAATATTATAGAAATACCTTGTGTGAAAAACTAAAGGTTAAATCACGCATAGGACTAGCTGTTTATGCTATGAAATCGGGATTGGTAAAAGACAACTATTCTTCGTAGTTCTTCATTTCTTTATCATAAAACTCACCTGCAAGCGTAATCAAATGTTCCATTTCGCTTTCTAGTTCGGTTTCATCTTCGCCTTCTAAGTCTTCTAAAAACTCAACCTCATCATCTTTTAAATTGATTAAAAAACGAGGAAAATCCAAATGGATGATGAATATATCGTCTGGAAAATCAGAGTTATCGGCTAGTACAAATTTTGGTAATTGCATTTTTTAGTGATTAGTAATTAGTCTTTTTGTTAGATAATTAAAGCGAAGATACAAAAATAATGCTGCTGCAGACAATCCTGCTAGCAATCCTATCCAAACACCAACAGCTTTTAATTCGGTATATAATCCTAAGTAATACGAAATTGGGAAACCTATTAGCCAATAGGCAACAAAAGTCATGTACATGGGTACTTTTACATCCTGCAAACCACGCAAAGCTCCAAGCACTACTACTTGTATGCCATCCGAAATTTGAAACACAGCGGCTACTAATAATAGATTGGCGGCTATAGTAACCACTTCCATATTGGCAACCATATTGATAACATCATTGTTCTTTATAAACAACGTTGGGATGACTTCATGGAAAACCACAAACAACAACGCAAACACTATTTCTAATAAAATAGCCAATAAAAATATCGATAAAGCTACTCTTCTCAATGTAATGAAATCAGATTTTCCTTTTTGATTTCCTACTCTAATCATGGCTGCAACGCTTAAACCCATAGCAAACATAAAGGTCAACGAAGCGATACTCAACGCTACTTGATTTGCCGCTTGACTTGTTACACCAATGATACCACAAAGCCATATTCCTGCCGTAAACAAGACGACTTCAAACAGCATTTGCATCGCCGATGGTGTTCCGAGTCGGATGATTTTGATATTGATTTCTTTCTTAATTTCTTTTAATGTAAATCCTTTAAAATAGGGATGAAACTTCGTCTTTAAGTTCATCATATAATGCATAAAACCCAACATGACAAAGCGAGATGCTATCGTTCCAATAGCGGCACCCACGATGCCCATCTTTGGAAATATCCAAATTCCATAAATTAAAAAGTAGTTAATGACCACATTGACCACATTGCCAAGAATGGTTGCCCACATAGAGTATTTGGTTTCGCTCAATCCGTCGGCAAATTGTTTATAGGCTTGAAAAACGATTAGCGGAATTAATGAAAAACCAACAATGTCTAGATAGGGTTTTGCCATAGTTACCACTTCGTCCGATTGTCCCATGTAGGCAATTAGTGGTTTACAGAAATAAATTAGAGCAAACAATACTATCCCCAAAATGGTGCATAAATACAACCCGTGATGAAACACCGAACGACCTTCTTCGATGCTTTTCTTTCCATCAGCTTCGGCTATTAATGGTGTGATGGCAGTAGAAAAACCAATTCCTAACGACATAGCAATGAACACAAAACTATTTCCAAGAGAAACAGCCGCCAACTCGGTTGGTCCTAATTTTCCAACCATAACGTTATCTACAATACTAACCACAGTGTGACCAATCATTCCTAAGATGATTGGATATGCTAGTTGCATATTATATTTGAATTCTTTGGTGTAATTAGATAAAGTCACTTTGCAATTTTTTCGACGGCAAAGGTAATTGATTTTTTATTCTAACTGCTTTCTATATTCGTCAAAGTTTGCTTTTACTTTTGGGTCTAGCTGAGGCTCGGCTATATCTTTTAGTTTGTCCAGCTCTTGCCAAATGGTTTTGGCCACTATGTAACGTGCCACGCCTTTATCATCGGCAGGAACGACATACCAAGGTGCATAATCGGTTGACGTTTTATTGATGGCTTCTTCATAATATTTCATATAATCGTCCCAAAGCGCGCGTTCTTTTAAATCGCCAGTAGAGAATTTCCAGTTGTCCTCAGGTGTTTCTAGTCGTTTTAATAATCGCTTGCGTTGTTCTTCTTTGCTAAGATGAAGATAGAACTTTAGAATCTTAGTGCCATTTTGCGAAATGTGTTTTTCAAAGTTATTAATTTGATTAATTCTGTTTTCCCAAAACTGTGGTGTTATGTCTTCTACTTTTTCGATGCCTGGTAGGTTTTCAAACAAGATGTATTCGGGATGCACTCTAGTTACTAATACATTTTCATAGTGTGTTCTATTAAATACGGCAAACTTTCCTTTTTCGGGTAAAGCTATGTAATGACGCCACAGGTAATCGTGTTCTAACTCATTAGAAGTTGGTGTTTTAAAACTTTGTACCACTACGCCTCGCGAATTAAATTCTTTAAATACTTCTCTAATCAAACTGTCTTTACCACTAGTATCCATACCTTGCAAACAGATTAAAAAAGCATAGCGATTGTGAGCATACATCATGTCTTGTTTTCTGCTCAATTTTACTTGAATTTCGTCCAAAGCGGTTTCTTCTTGTTTTTTTGAGGTATCCATGTCAAGCTCTGTTGGGATATTATTTAATTTTATTGGAGAAATGACTTTAAAATCATCTGGGTTTATTGTTTTCATCGTATCCTTTAATTTTAGTATTGTAAACTTATGGAAAATTTTCAACTTTCACTATTCTTAATAATTTCAAAAATAACACCGGCATCAGAATGGTTATTATTTTATCACTTTAAACAAAAAGTTTAACCTTTCTACAACTCATCCCAAAAAAACAACACTTCGGTAATTTTAAATTTCATAGTTTTATGCTTTGAAGCAACTTTGCAGTATCAAAAATCAAAAACATGAAAATATTTTACTTCTTTTTATTCTTTTGCTGTAGCTTCATCACCTTTGCACAAACCGAAATATCAGGAACGGTTGTTGACCAAAAGAACAAACCACTTGCTGGTGCCAACATTTATATAGACGGCACTTATGATGGTGGTACTTCAGATGAAAACGGTAAATTCCATTTTACTACTACCGAAACGGGTTCAAAAAACTTAGTAATTACTATGATTACCTACGAATCGTTTAACGAAATTATTGACGTAGCCAATTGTAAAGACAAAACATTCATACTAAGAGAAAGTGTAAATACTTTGGATGCAGTAATTATTACTGCAGGAACATTTGACGCTGGCGAGAAAGCAAGAGTTTCGGTGCTAAAACCTTTAGACATTGTTACAACTGCAGGTTCTAATGCTAATATTATAGCGGCTTTGCAAACGTTGCCAGGAACACAAACCGTTGGTGAAGATGGTCGCCTTTTTGTTCGTGGTGGCGAAGCCGATGAAACGCAAACCTTTGTAGATGGCATTCGAGTAGCACAACCATATGGAGCTACTACTGGAAATGTTCCAACACGAGGACGATTTTCACCGTTTCTATTTAGTGGTATGTCGTTTTCTACTGGTGGATATTCGGCTGAATATGGCGAAGCTTTATCGAGTGTACTATTATTAAATACTACAGACGAAGCCACAGAAGAGAAAACAGATGTTTCTTTAATGACTGTTGGTTTAGGACTAGCCAATACTCAGAAATGGAAAAACAATTCTATAACGTTCAATACGGCTTACATTGATTTGGCACCTTATCAAAAGCTAATTCCTCAAAACGTTTCTTGGAACAAACCTTTTCATTCGCTATCGGGTGAAACGGTGTATCGTCATTCGTTTAGCAATGGTATTTTCAAACTCTATGCTGCTTTTGATGCTTCGGCTTTTGATATTAACCAAGAAAGCATCAATAGTCCGACACCAACACGTGTAGATTTGAGCAACAACAATTTCTATTTGAATGCTTCCTATAAAACTAATTTGGGTAATCAATGGAAACTGTTTACCGGAATGGCATATGGCTATGGCGAAAACAAAATAGACATCTCAACAGGAAGAGTTTTTAATGTAGAAAACTCCAATCATATTAAAGCACGAATAAATAAATCATTGACCGATAAAATCAAAATAACTTTTGGTGGCGATTATTTCATTACCAAATTTGATGAGTATTTTAAATCGACGGATGCTTCTCGTTTTGATTATGGATATGATGCTAACATTGCTGCTGCTTATGCAGAAACGGATATTTTCTTTTCCCGAAAACTCGCTATGAAAGTAGGTGCACGAATTTCGAACAATGATTATTTAAAAGAAACGGTGTTTACACCAAGACTTTCGATGGGGTATAAAGTTTCTAAATCGGGACAGTTTTCTTTGGCGTATGGGATGTTTTCGCAAGCACCACGACAAGAGTATTTAAAGTTTGCCGATTATCTTTCGAGCGAGAAAGCCAATCATTATATCTTGAATTATCAATACAACAAAGACCGTCAAACTTTTAGAGCCGAAATTTACTTTAAAGAGTATGCCAATTTGGTAAAATATGATGATGCCAATGCCAACTTTGCAACTGTTTACAACAACAAAGGGCAAGGTTATGCCAAAGGAATCGATATATTTTGGAGAGACAACAAGTCTATTAAGAATTTTGAATACTGGATTTCTTATTCATTTATTGATACCGAGCGCGATTATAAAAACTATCCAACACAAGCTACGCCTAGTTTTGTAGCCAATCAAAGTTTATCGGTAGTGGGTAAATGGTGGATTGATAAATTGAAATCGCAAGTAAGTTTTACTAATAGTTTCGCTACCGGAAGACCTTATAACAATCCGAATGAAAGTACTTTTTTAGGCAGCAAGACGAAAGGATATAACAATTTGAGTTTGAGTTGGGCGTATTTAATTAGTCAGCAAAAGATATTGTATTTCTCAGCTTCCAATGTTTTGAGCACACAAAACGTATTTGGCTACGAATATGCCAACACCCCAAACGCTAACGGAATGTATGACCGTCGTGCCATCAGACCAACTGCCGACCAGTTCTTTTTTGTTGGTTTCTTTTGGACAATAAGCGAAAATAAAAAAGACAATCAGTTGAATAATTTATAATTTCTTTGCTTCTTCCCAAAAAACATCCATCTCAGCCAAAGTCATGTCCGAAAGTGGTTTGCCCAGTTCGGAGGCTTTGGATTCGAGATACATAAACCGTTTGATAAATTTCTTGTTGGTGCGCTCTAGAGCGTCTTCGGCATTTACGTTTAGAAAGCGTGCGTAGTTAATCATGGAGAACATCACATCGCCAAACTCTGCTTCTATTTTGTCTTGGTTGTTGGTTTTTACTTCTTCTTGAAGTTCCTGCAATTCTTCTTGCACTTTGTCCCAAACTTGATGTGGTTCTTCCCAGTCAAAGCCTACTCCTTTTACTTTGTCTTGAATGCGACTGGCTTTTACTAATGCTGGCAATGATTTTGGAACGCCTTCTAATACTGATTTCTTGCCTTCTTTTAGTTTTAGTTTTTCCCAATTGCGTTTTACTTCTTCTTCGTCTGCCACTACTACATCACCATAAATGTGAGGATGACGATCGATGAGTTTGTCGCAAATACTATTGGCTACATCGGCAATATCAAAGTTGTTGGTTTCGCTGCCTATCTTGGCATAAAAAACAATATGTAGCAGTAAATCGCCAAGTTCTTTTTTAATTTCGGGCAAATTGTTGTCAAGAATGGCATCGCCAAGTTCATAAGTTTCTTCGATAGTGAGATGACGTAATGATTCAAGTGTTTGCTTTTTATCCCAAGGACATTTTTCGCGCAGTTCGTCCATGATGTCTAACAATCGGTTGAAGGCTTTTAGTTGTTCTTGACGGTTGTTCATTAGTGTTGATTTGTAATTGGGATAAATTTAAAACAATTATGCGACACAAAAAAGCATTAAAAAACCGTCCTATTTCTTTAGTAGGACGGTTTTCTTAGGATGTGCATTCATAAGCATCAATTTATCCAAAACGATTTGATTATTCATTTTACATCTTTCTTTTTCTCAAATGATTATTGAACCTTCAACAATCAAGAAAGTCATCTACTATTTGTAAAATGTTTTGACATTTTCGATTAATTAAAAATAAATGTCAAAAATAAATTCCTGAATTAGCTATCGATAGGTACCTTGTATTGGGTTGTTTGTATCAAATAAACAATTGTCTGTAACAAAGGTATAACTTAAACTTGCTTGTTTCAGGTTTAATCAAGCTCGAACCAAAAAAAGCAACTCAAATCTGAGTTGGTATGATTCAAAAGCATCATAGTTTGTATGAACGTTTTTGGAAATGAATCTTTTAAAATAGTAAAACCAATACTTTAGAAATTTTACATCCAAATTAGTTAATTATGAATTTTTATAACCAAACGAAAATAAAACTAACTCATAAAATTAACTTATATAAAATTACATTAAAATTATATACAACTAACAAAAAAAATGTTAATTTTTTTATTTATATAAATATAATATATACTACTGAATTATAAAAATGAAAACTAGGCAAGAAAGGAATGTCTCAAAAAACCATAACTTGATAAGAGTAATCATGAAGGTTACTCTTTCTTTTCAAGCTTCTTACCTAGTAATCCAAATCTGGGGACAACTTTAAAAATACTTAACCAAGCATTAGTAACTTTTAATCAAAAAAATGAATCTTGAATGTAGTGCCAAACCCAACTTTACTGGTAACACTTATTTTAGCTTTCATTGCTTCTATTTGATATTTTGTGATAAACAATCCAATACCTGTAGTTTCTTGTTTATTATGAAATGTTTTGTATAATCCGAATAAAGCACTACCGTGTTTTTCTAAATCAATTCCAACTCCATTGTCGGCAATGACTAGCACTTTTTGGTTATTTTTTGTTATAAGTGAGAATTCCAATTTCGGAAATCTATCTGGATGCGCATATTTGATGGCGTTGGTGGTAAAGTTTATCAATATACTTTCTAAATATGCTGGAGAAAATTTAACAAAATGATTTTGGGAAATGGTGTTAACAATCTCAATCTTTTTTTTATGTGTATAACTGTTGACGATATTGTCAACTTTTTCGATATAATCATGGAGCAACAATACTTCTTTTTTAACTTCCAAAGTATTTTGCAACGATACTATTTGAGATAAATCAGTAATTGTTTTGTCTAAATCATTTGTTACCGTTTTTAAATGTTCTAGTGCTAAATTATTTTCTTGCTTACTTTCTTCAAGGTCAATAAAATCTAAAAGTAACTTGATGTTTCCTGTATATCCATTCAAATTGTGTGCAACAGTATAGACTAGATTTAATAAGCGATTATTCAAATCGCTATACAAAGACAATTTGTCCAACAACGCTACTTCTTTAGAGCTTGGTGCAACGGTTTCGCTTTTCAAACTGTTCATTTTATTTTTTTTTTTTATATATCCAGCTGTAATTCTCTATGAATAACAATGCAAATATAATTTCAAGAAAAACAACAATTTGTAGAATAACGCTATCGTTTTTGTAGAATTGTTTCTACATCAACAGCTTATTTTTTTTCTTCATAATAAAAGTTAAACAATTCAATTAGAGCGGGTAGGTTTTGAATTTCTAGTTTTTCAAATATTCTAATTTTAAAAGTACTTACTGTAGTCTTTTTTATTTGGAGCAATTCAGAAATTTCGAGATTACCATAACCTTTTATGAAAAGCTTGGCTACTTCTACTTCTCTAGCCGAAAGTTTCTCTAAAGGATTTATTGGCTTTTTGGACATATAAGAGTCAAGAATTTTTTCTTTAATGTTTTTGGTTACATACTTTCCACTACTAAACATACTGGTAATGGCACGTTTGATTTCTTCTTCCTCACAACCTTTGTTTAAAAACCCGGAAGCACCAGCGTCTAAATAACGCAATGCATAAAAATTTTCATCATAGGCCGTAAAAACCAATATTTTTACATTAGGTTGAATAATAAGAATATCTGTAATTATAGTAATACTATTACCTTCGGGAAAATTAATATCCAAAATCATCAGGTCAATTTTGGTTTCTTTAAGTATAGAAAAAGTTTCTTTAAAGTTAGCTGCTTGCTTTATTTTTGCATTGCTATACAACTCTTTGACTATTAAAGAAATTCCTTGTCGGACAACACTATGGTCGTCTGCAATTAAAAAAGTAAGATGGTTATTTGTTGTTTTCATTTTTATCAATCCTGAGTTACAATTAAATTAAAGGCAACTTTTGTACCATACTCTACTTTGCTTTCAATTTTTATTGTTCCTTCAAAAAGTGTTACTATTTCTTTGCAAATATTTAACCCTAAACCAACACCAAGATTGGTTACTTTTTCGGAAACAGTACCTTGATAATACGATTCAAAAATGTTTTTTAAATCATTTTCGGAGATACCAATACCATTGTCGGCAATTAATACATCCAGATTCATTTCGAAATCCGAAAGAGGAGTCAACCTGATTTTTATTTTTATAATTCCTTTTTCGGTAAATTTATTAGCATTTCCAATGAGATTATAAAACAATTGATAAATCTTTCCAACATCAGCATATACAAAAGTTTCGGGTTCTAAATTAGAATCAACAACAAGTCTATTGCTTTTGGTTTCGAGCAAGGTTTTCATCGAAACAATAATTTGATTGATTTCATTTTGAATGTCAATTTTTTTGTTCTTCAATTTTAATTCTTGTTTTTCTTGTTTAGAATATTCTAATATTTGGTTGGATAACAGCAGTAAAGAATTGGTAGTAAACTCTATAGACTGAAATGTTTCTTTAAGTTGATTGTCTTTAGTGGTTGCACTCGCTTTTCGGCTATAAAGTGCAATAATGTTTAATGGCGATCGAATTTCGTGGCTAATCATTCCCGTAATTCTATTTTTAAAATCAAGACTTTGTTTGATTTGATTTTTGGCAACCGTCAATCTTTTTTCATACCCAAAAGCAACTTTGGTAAAATTAAATAACAATAAAGAAATTACAATCATTAAAAGAATTAAAAAAATCAAGGTATAGCTTCTTACTTGTTTTGCGGTGTCTAGTTCTTTTTGAAGTTGCTTTTGATTATTTTTTTTAAAAAGTTTCGAATCCTGGTTGTATTCAGAAATTTTATTTTGTGTTAATCTCAATAAATCAGTATTCAACTTCATTAATAACAAATCATTTTCGTGAAGATTTAAAAAAGACTGTTGCAGCTGCGAAATTTGTTTTGAATAATAGTTATTCGAATATCCAATTGCAGTAGCTATTTGTTCTTCAAAAGTACCTTTAGAAACTTTATCTTTATACTGAATGGTAACCACAGTATTCAAATATTCTTTTTGAACACTTACTCTTCCTGCAAAAGCATCACTCAATCTTGAAAAAAGTCTTTTCTTTGAAACACTATCAATTTTGATATAAGAATCTTCTTTTACATTGTCTAATACATTTTTGAGTTCGAATGGTTTAAGGTTGATTGGTTTTAGATTATTTTCAATTGAAAAAGTAGTTTGCAAATGGATAATGGAATCGATTGATTTTTTAATATTTCTAATTTCAACTTCTGATTTTTGCTTTTTATTTACTACTTTTTTTAATAGGTTTTTGTTTTTTGTTTCCGATTTTAAACTATCTAAATATCGGTTTGCTTTTTCTAAAGAAACACCATAGTTGGTCAATATATCGCTATCATTATTGAGCCTATAAGTAGTAAACAACACTTGTGAATGCAACAAATTTGTATTCAAACTATCTGTATAGCTCAAAATTTTGTTGGTAGCCTTTAGGTTGTCATAAGCTTCTGTATGCTTTGTTTCGTTATACCAAATTATGATGGCAATTATCTGTAACAAAACAATACAAGTTAACAAAGCGTAATGAATTAACTTTCGATGTTCAAATTTTAGTCGTTTCAAATGGTCAAAAATTGGGGCTACTTTTTATTGGATTTAAAACAAAATTGCAAAATCTGTTTGAGTAATTAGTCCAACTACTCAAAAATATATTTACTCTCTATTTTTATTGATTTCCTAAGAATAAAAAATAACGCTGTTCATTATTAAATTACATCAAAAAACATAAAGCTTTATCTTTAAATTGCATTAGTAAATTACACTAAAAACTAAAATTAAGTTAGTTACCACTTTAATAAGCTTAACTTTAAAAATATTACTTTAATGTTAAAAAGATTTGGGGTTTTCTTTTTATTTCTATAGAAATGCGTTGAAAAGCACTTCTAAATTATAGAACAAATTTAGTATTCTTATTCACACAACAATGTAGTACTCTGTAATTTTTTATGTAGAATTAATTCTACACTATCTATTAGGCATTGCAAATGAGTTAGTAAGTTGTTGTTGTTTTTTATAGACTTCATTTTCATGAGTCGTTAAACATTTCATTTCTACAATTAATTACTTTAATTGTTTTTTCAAAAGCACATTGCAAGTTAATAAAAAAACATTCAGACGGGTTCTAAAATGTTTTTTACAATAAAAATAAAATTTAGGCTACCATCAGTTTGCGAATGTCGCTTATAGGCGAAACACTTGCTGAGTTGATAGCATAAACATAAAAAAGTCCATGCATACTAAAAATAATCCCTGACTCAATAAAAAAGAACCTTTTTATAACCCACTCAAAACTAAAACAACATCCAAAACCTCAAGAAGCTATGAGTAGGAATTATTTTTAACAAATTGTAAAGCAATTTGTTAAGCGAATTTGTTTTTTGGTTATTTTTGGGAAAATAAAACGGAATAAAGTTTCTACTATACCCTGTCTTGTCCTAAAATAGGTTTAAACAAAAGTGTAAAATATGGAGAGATATTCAAAAGAACATTCATCAAAACGGCACTAAAATAATCCGTAGCCATCAGTGTTGCCAAGCATCCATTTTATCCGTGTTCTAATTCTCATCGTTAATTAGTACATTGTCTTTTCAGACCTAAGATGGAGATTTTAAATCTTTAATACTCAAAAACTCCAAACTCACTTTTAATGGTAAGTTTTTTGGTTGAGTTTGCTGCTACGCTACCCACTATTTGAGCATCAACACCAAAGGATTTAGAGATTTCGATAATATCGTTGGCAATTTCTTGTGGCACATACACTTCCATGCGGTGACCACAGTTGAAGACCTGGTACATTTCTTTCCAATCGGTTTTAGATTGCGCTTGTATCAATTGAAATAAAGGTGGAATTGGAAACAGATTGTCTTTGATAACATGTACGTTGTCTATAAAATGCAACACTTTAGTTTGCGCGCCACCAGAACAATGCACCATGCCGTGAATGTCATTTGGTGTGTATTTATTTAAAATCGCTTTGATAATTGGCGCATAGGTTCGCGTTGGCGATAAGACCAATTTTCCAGCATCCAACGGTGCGTTTTCCACTGCATCAGTAAGTTTAATATTTCCAGAATAAACTAAGTCTGTAGGTAATGAATTATCATAACTTTCAGGGTATTTATCGGCAAGATATTTGGCAAACACATCGTGTCGTGCCGAAGTTAGACCGTTGCTTCCCATGCCGCCGTTGTATTGGGTTTCATAATTAGCTTGCCCAAAAGAAGCCATCCCAACAATAACATCGCCTGCTTGAATGTTGGCATTGTCAATCACATCGCTGCGTTTCATACGCGCCGTAACGGTAGAATCTACAATAATGGTACGCACCAAATCACCCACATCAGCCGTTTCGCCGCCAGTGGAATGAATGGTTATACCAAACTTTTTCAAATCGGCAATCAGTTCTTCGGTGCCATTAATAATAGCCGAAAGTACTTCGCCTGGAATTAGGTTTTTGTTTCTGCCAATGGTGGAAGAAAGCATGATATTGTCTGTAGCACCCACGCACAATAAATCGTCAATATTCATAATCAACGCATCTTGTGCAATGCCTTTCCAAACGGATATATCACCCGTTTCTTTCCAATACATATATGCCAAAGACGATTTTGTACCTGCACCATCGGCGTGCATGATCAAACAATAGTCATCGTCGTTGGTTAAATAATCGGGAACAATTTTGCAAAAAGCTTTAGGAAATAAACCTTTATCAATGTTTTTTATAGCGTTGTGAACGTCTTCTTTGGAAGCAGAAACTCCGCGAAGATTGTAACGTTGGCTGTTATCAGAACTCATTTGTAGTAGTTAGTTGCCTGTCTGCCGACAGGAAGATGTTGTTTTGCAAAGATAGTTTTTTTTTAGATTTATAGATAATAGACGAAGAGATGATAGATGAGAGACTTTAAGATTGCTAGAATTTTAAACAATTCATCAATTTGTATATTGTCTATCCTTCTAATTCTCAACAATCATTATTTCAACGCGTCGGTTTTCGTTGGCTTCGATTTCGTTTTTTTCGGGAATAGGGTAAATTGGTCTTGTGGTTCCAAATCCTTTGTAGGACATTCGGGTTCTGTCTATTTTATTTCTGATTAAGAAATTATAAATGGCTTTGGCTCTTGCGGTGGAAACATCATTGATATCGGTTTCTATTTGACAACAAATATGTCCTTGAATTTCGATTTTCAACTTTGGATTGTCTTCCATCACACAAAGTAAGTCGTATAAAGTAGTTTGCGATTTTGAAACTGTTCGAGCAGAATTATTGTAGAAATAGATGTTTGATAGCTTTATCCTTTCGCCAACTTTAGCATTTTTGATGGATTCGTAAAGCACAGATCTGGGCTTTTCGAGTGATGGTTCGGTATAGTATATAATTACTTTTCGGTTTTCTTCTTGCACTTGCGATTGTTCAAAGTCTTTTCCAACGGCAATCTTCTTTATATCTTTAGTAATGGCAACCGAACTACTTTTTAATAATTTCAACACACTTTCGATACGTCTTTCGGCAAGTTTTTTGTTGTAGTTTTTGGTATCCACACTGTCGCAATAGCCTTCAATTCGGATTACTTCATTAATGTTTGAAGTGGCTTTCCATCCGTTAAAATCAAGTATCGATTGTTGGTTTGGGAAGTCTTTATTGAAATCAAAGAATACTTCGAATTGCTTTTGGGCAAAACAAATGCTTGTAAAAAACCCTAGTATTAAAAATGCAATTGTTTTCATTTTACTTTCTAACGATTTCAATTTCTACTCTTCTGTTGGCTATTCGTTCGTTTTCATTTTTTTCTGGAATGGGATAAATTGGGTTGTTACTTCCTACTCCATTATATGCTAATCGGTTTTGTTGAATTCCGTTTTCTTTCAGATATTTAAATATTTTCAAAGCGCGGCGATAGGACAGTTTAGTATTGTATGGATTTGGGTTGCAACAAATATGACCGTGGATTTTAATCACCATTTTGGGATTTCGCTCCATGATAAACAACAATTCTTCCAACAATGGTTCTGATTTAAGTTCGATATTCTCAGAGTTGAACATGAAGTTGATGTTATATATCGCAATCCTATCGCCTACTTTTGCTTTTTCAAATTTTTCTACTAATGTTATTCTTTCGGTTTCCACTTTATCTTCAGCATCGATTGTTACGGCTTCCATTGGTGCATTACTTGCTTCATCTTCTTTTTTGGATTGCAACTTTTGAAAGTATTCGATAATAACTTTTCGATTTTCAGCTTGTGTTTTTGATTGTCTAAACTCTTCACCAAAAACATAAATAGATAAATCTTGTTTGATTGGAATGGCATTTCCACTAATTATTTCAAGAACAGTTTTGATTCTTTTATTGGCCAATTCTTTGTTATAAGCATTAGAATCAATACTATCGCAATAGCCAGAAACGGCTACTATCTCTATGTTTTCTGAGGATTTCATCCAATTGTTCAATAAAACCATAGAATTTTCAGTTGGTACATCTTTGTTGAAATCAAAAAAGACTTCAAAATGTTTTTCTTGACCTAATGCAATAGTGGTAACACCGAAAAATAAATATGCTAAAAATAATTTCATTCTAATTGGCAACAATTACAATTTCTACTCTACGGTTTGCTGCACGTTCGGCTTCATTTTTTTCTGGAATTGGAAAAATAGGTTGTGAACTTCCAAAACCTTTATAGGATAATCTTGGCGGGTAAATTTGATTGGCAACCAAGAAACTATAAATGGCTTTTGCTCTTTTGGTTGATAAATCGGTTCTGTCAACTGGCATGCAACACAAATGACCTTGAATTTCGATTTTTAATTGCGGATTGTGTTGTAATACTAAAAGCAATTCATAAAGCTTACCGCGAGATTCATTGACAACCGCAAAAGTGTTAATCATAAACTCTAAATTATCTATTTTAAGTTTCTCGCCAACAGTAGCATTACCTACTTTTTTCATAAACTCAACATCCAATTTAAATTCAGAGGTTGTTCCGTTTGGGTTTTCAAAAACCATTTTGTCTGGATAATTGATTTCGGCTTTTGGTGCAACTTCAATTAATTTTGGCGCTTCTTTTATGCCTAGAATTTCATTTTCACGTGCTAAATCTTTTTCAAGGATATAATAAATGGTCACCTTTCGATTGTCGGCTTTGTTCTTGGATTGATTGAAATTTTCACCAAAGCTTATGGTTTTAAAATCCTCTCTAATTGGCATTTTGCCATTTATAATTTCAAAAATTGCTTTTACTCTTTTTTGGGCTAAAGTATCATTGGAACTGGTGGTACCATCTTCATCGGTAAAACCATGAATGGCAACAACCTTGTTGTTTCTGTTTTCAGAAATCCAGCTTTGAAGCTTATAATCCTCTCTATCATTTAATTGGTATTTATTGGTTTCAAAAAAAACAGTAAACTGCAGTTGAGAATAACCCCAAAAAGAAATAAAAAGTAACGCAAAAAGAATTCTATATTTCATTCTATTTTTTAAAATTGAAAGTTACGAAAAAAATTACTTTAGAACCGTCAAAATTTATACCAAATTAATAAAACTGTTGTTTATATTTGCATTTTAAAATCAAAAAAACATGAAAAAAAATTTACTTTTTTTATTCTTAACAACCACTTTTTCTGTCAATTGTCAATCGGTAATTCAATCTGTAAATTCGGGAAGCATTTTAGCACCAAACAGTACGGTTTCGATTGGTGAAATAATTGTTATTCCTGAAAATGCTAACCAATCTACTTCGGGAATTATTGGAATATTGGCACAAGTAAACCAACAAAATCTTGAAGTTCCAGAATTGGCTTTGAATGATAAAATTGTTGTGTATCCCAATCCTACGATGAGTTCTATTACGTTTCAAACTGAAAATAGTCTTGAAAATAAAAAAGTTTCCATTGTAAATCTATCTGGACAAATTGTTGCCAAAAAACTAATTTCAAGTTCCAATTCCCTAGATTTATCTGAATTAAAAACTGGAGTTTATTTGATTCAATTTGAAAATAAAAACATTAATTCGTTTAAAATTATTAAAAAATAAAAATAGTATCACACTATCGCAGTCGAAGTTGTCACACTGAGCGCAGTCGAAGTGCAAAAAAATTAAAAAAAACATCAATATGAAAAAAATAATTACACTTAGTTTACTTTTAGTCACTTTATTTTCTTTTGGTCAAGTGCCACAAGGAATTTCTTATCAAGCAATTGCTATGAATACAGCAGGAAATCCTGTTGTAAGTTCAAACGTTAGAGTTCGTTTATCAATTTTAGACGCTTCGGTAACAGGAACAACTTTATACAGCGAAACGCATTTGAAAACCACCAATGCACAAGGTTTATTCAATTTAATCATTGGGCAAGGAACAGTTGTTTCTGGTGTTTTTAATACTATTAATTGGGCTACGAATTCTAAATTTCTAAAAGTTGAAATGGATGTTACTGGCGGAACAACTTTTGCAAACGTTGGCACAACTCAGTTGTTGAGTGTTCCTTATGCACTAGCCGCAGATAGTTTAATCACTTCGCCTGGTGAAGGAATTACACTGGTGTCGCCAAATGGAACGCCTTTTGTAGTTTCTGTAAATGATGCGGGACAATTATCGTTACCAACTTCGGGAAGTTCTTCACCAAGTTCGCCAAATAATTTCTACATGTATGGCACTTTCAATACATTTAATCCAACAACAGCTTTATTAATGGCTAATTATAATAATGGTGGAAATTTGGACAGATATGGCTACAAATATATAACTGCCGGATCAGATTTAAAGTTTCTTGCTACAAACAATGCATCTTCACCAGTTTACGGAGTCGATTTATCAAATAATCTTCAAGTTAATGGAGCTAATTTTTTAGTGGATACAAATGGGTTCTATTTAATTGATTTAAATAATTTTAACAACCCTTCTTATCCAGTAAATGATTTTAGGCTTTCATTAAATTCTCTTGCACCGCAACTAATTAATTCACTCACTGGAAGTTTTACAAATAGTACTTATTCAGTAGCTACAAATAAATTTTCATTTAATTTAAGCATTTCAGCTAATACTACTAATCGCTATGAATTTCTATATCTTGATCCTAAAGGATCAACTCATGGTGACAATCTTGCTGATGGTAGCATAGAAAGTAATGGCACTAGTATTCCAATAAGTAATACAACTTCCTCACCAAAAAATTACCGAGTAGAATTGACAATAAACTTTAACGGTTCTGCATCTTATACCGTTACTCAACTATAAAAAAAATAATGCCAGTTATGAATATTCACAACTGGCATTTTATATAATAGTTTCAATAAACCTTATCTTGTAAACAACAACTCTCTATACTTAGTCATTGTCCAGACTTCATCGTCAACCAATAATTCAAGTTTATCACAATGTTCTCTGATTACTTCAAAGTATGGTTTTACTTTATCACAATACATTTCCGCCATTTTTTGAGCATCGGTTAATGCATTAGCTTTTTTACGAGCTTCAATCATAGCATCTACATTAGTATTAATTCCTTCAATATGTGCAGATATTTCTTTGATTAAAACAATTTGCTCTTTTGCTATTTTTTCAAATTCTTTTCCAAAAATTTCTTTTAACCCTCGAACGTTTTCAATTAAAGTATTTTGATAACGAATAGCAGTTGGAATAATATGATTGCGGGCAATATCGCCTAAAACCCTTCCTTCAATTTGGATTTTCTTGGTGTATTCCTCCAATTCAATTTCATAACGTGCTTCAACTTCCACATGATTCATTACTTGTAATCCTGCAAATAAATCTAATGCCTTTTTAGAAATTTTAGCTTTCAAAGCAGCTGGAGTAGTTTTATGATTGCTCAAACCTCTTTTCTTAGCTTCTTTTTCCCAAGCATCGCTATAACCATCACCTTCAAAAAGAATGTTTTTGGTTTCTTTGATATATTCTCTTAATACATTGAAAATTGCTTCGTCTTTTTTCAGGTCCTTTTTCTCAATTAATGCATCAACTTCTTTCTTGAAATCTTTTAATTGCTTAGCCACAATAGAATTCAACGTTGTCATGGCGTTAGCACAGTTTGCCGTAGAACCAACTGCGCGGAATTCAAATTTATTTCCCGTAAATGCAAATGGTGATGTTCTATTTCTATCGGTATTATCCAACATTACATCTGGAATTTTACCTACAACATTCAATTTTAAATCTGTTTTTTCCTCAGGAGAAAGTTTTCCTTTTGAAACTCCTTCTAATTCAGCCAAAACTTTAGTTAATTGTTCTCCGATAAACACAGAAATAATAGCAGGTGGTGCTTCATTTGCACCTAATCTATGATCATTACTTGCTGTTGCAATAGCTGCTCTTAGTAATTCTTCATATTCTTGAACCGCTTTTATCGTATTGATAAAGAACGCTAAGAACTGCAAATTGCTCATTGGTGTTTTACTAGGCGAAAGTAAATTTACACCAGTATCTGTAGCCAAAGACCAATTGTTATGCTTTCCAGAACCATTAACTCCTTTGAATGGTTTTTCGTGGAAAAGTACTTTAAAATCGTGACGTTCTGCTACTTTAGACATCACATCCATTAATAATGAATTGTGATCAACTGCTAAGTTTGTTTCTTCAAAAATGGGTGCCAACTCAAATTGGTTTGGCGCTACTTCGTTATGACGAGTTTTTACTGGAATTCCCAATAACATACATTCTTCCTCCAATTCACGCATATACGATAAGGCACGAGATGGAATGGAACCAAAATAATGATCGTCTAATTGTTGTCCTTTTGAAGAAGTGTGTCCTAACAACGTTCTTCCTGTCAAAATTAAATCAGGACGTGTATTTGCTAAAGCACTATCTACAAGAAAATACTCTTGCTCCCAACCTAAAGTTGCAGTTACCTTTTTAACGTTTTTATCAAAATATTTACATACATCGGTTGCCGCTTCATCCACTGCATTCAACGCACGCAATAATGGTGTTTTATAATCTAAAGCTTCTCCTGTATAAGAAATGAAAACCGTAGGAATACAAAGTGTTGTTCCAAAAATAAATGCTGGAGAAGTTGGATCCCAAGCGGTATATCCACGAGCTTCAAACGTATTTCTAATTCCGCCATTTGGGAAAGAAGAAGCATCAGGTTCTTGTTGTACCAATTGACCACCACCAAACTTTTCAACAGGATCTGAACCGTCATAAGAAGTTTCAAAAAAAGCATCATGCTTTTCGGCAGTTGCTCCTGTTAATGGCTGAAACCAATGTGTATAATGAGTCACACCTTTAGTTATTGCCCATTCTTTCATTCCCATTGCGATATAATCCGCTAATTTTCTATCAATTTTAGAACCGTGAAGAATAGCATCTTTTACACCTTTATAAGCATCCGAAGTTAAAAACTGACGCATTGCTTTGTCATTAAATACATTCGAACCAAAAAGTTCTGATTTTTTTCCTGATTCTTCAAATTTTACCGGTTTTCTAGAAGAGGCATCGTGTAATGCTTGAAATCGTAATGTTGCCATAAAATATTCTATTTTTTAAGTTATACCCTAATTTTTCAATGCAAATATATAAATATTTTGTATTTAACATACATACACCTTGTTTTTTTAGGGGTAAAATTGATAAAACATTAAATTTTATCGTTGAAAGGTTTTTTTTTAATTATAAACATTTCTATTATCTTTGAGAAAAATTACCTTTTATGATAGTTTGGATATTATTTCTTGCTGCAATTTTATTTTTCTTAGCATTAGATTTAGGAGTTTTCAACAAAACACCGCATATTATATCTTCAAAAGAAGCAGGAAAATGGACTGCTATTTTTGTTACAATATCATTTCTCTTTTCAGGAGTGATTTATTGGGTCTATCAAAATGGATTTATAGAAAACCCCACAAAACTATCGCCTTCATTAGCATCCATAAAATACATTACAGGTTATTTAATTGAGTTATCCCTAAGTGTTGACAACATATTTGTGATTGCTGTAATTTTTGCTTCGTTTAAAATTCCACAAAAATACCAGCATAGAGTATTGTTTTGGGGAATTCTTGGTGCCATTGCTTTTAGAGGTTTGATGATTTACTTTGGTGTATTATTAATAAACAAGTTCAGCTGGATGACCTATGTTTTTGGTGCATTTTTAATCTTTACTGCTGCGAAAATGCTTTTCAAAGGTGAAGAAGAAGAATTTAATCCAAAAAAATCATTCATTTTTAGAAGTATGCGAAAAATTATTCCAGTGACAATGCACATGGATGGTCAAAAGTTTTTCATTAAGAAAAGACAAATTACCTTCGCAACACCATTGTTTGTTGCCTTAATTGTTATTGAAGTAATGGATGTATTGTTTGCCATGGATAGTGTTCCTGCAATTCTTGCCATTACTTCTGATCCATTTTTAGTATTTAGTTCTAATATCTTTGCCATTCTTGGTTTGCGTTCGATGTATTTCTTTTTGGCAAATATGCTTGAAAAGTTTAGCTATTTAGAATACAGTTTAATAGCTATTCTAACTTTTGTTGGAATTAAGATGTTAGCCATTCATTACTTCAAATTTCCAGAATGGGTTTCTTTAGGTTTTATAGCACTATCATTAGCTATTGGTATCATTTTCTCATTGTATAAAGACAAACAATCTATAAAAGTGTAACTTTATTATAAGTTCTTTATATATGTACAGCGTTTTCTAAAAACTACTGGGTCGAAATGTTTCCAAATGTTTTGAATGGCGTAATTGTCAGCTAATTCTGGTGTGCGAACACAGCTTTCAATTCCTTTTGTTTTAAAACACTCATAATATTCGTTAAATATTACTGCTGTAACACCTTTATTTTGATATTCTGGATCAACTCCAATTAAATAAAACAACACTTCTTTACTGTTCTTTTTGGCTTTTAGTAAATGATAAAATCCTAATGGAAATAATCTTCCATTCGCTTTTTGTAACGCTTCTGAAAAGCTTGGCATGACAATACTAAATGCAATAATTTTATGATCTTTATCAACAATAAACTTTATGTATTCTGGATTGATAAAGCTGATGTATTTCTTTTTAAAATACTCTTTTTGAATATCTGTTATTGCTACAAATGAAGCTAAACTAGCATAGGATTTATTAAACAAATCAAACATTTCATCCACATAAGGCATGATGTCTTTTGTTTTGGTAAAATTAATTGGCGTCAATTGGTAACGCTTTTTAATCATTTCTTGTACTCTAAAAAAGAATTCAGGTTTTACATTTGAAAAAGGAAATTTATTTTCGTGATATTCCTTTTCTTTAACAAAACCCAATAGCTCCAAATGCTCTTTATAATAGGGATAGTTATACCAAGTAATCATAGAACCTATTTCGTCAAAACCTTCGGTAACAACTCCTACTTTGTCTAAATTAGAAAATCCCATTGGGCCTTCAATATGCTCTAACTGGTTTTGTTCACCAAGTTCCTTTACTTTTTCCAATAATGCTTTAGTAACTTCAACATCATCTATCGTTTCCCACCAACCAAAGCGAACTTTCTTTTTATTTTGGTCGTTCACTTCGTTCCAATTGATAATCGCAGCAATTCTTCCAACGATTTTATTTTCTCTATACGCCAAATAGAATGTCGCTTCTGCAGTAGTAAATGCTGGATTTTTAGTTTTATCAAACGTTTCTAATTCTTCTGAAATTAATGGTGGCACCCAATAGGGATGGTTTTTATATAAATCAAATGGAAACTTTACAAAATCTTTTAAAAGCTTGGGAGAATTGGCTTCAACTATAGTAATCATTTAAGGCTTTGTTTCTTCAAGTTCAACTTCGTCTTTTCTTTTCTTTTTCTTGTCTTTCTTCGCTTTTTTATCTTTCGCTTTCTCTTTTGGATCTTCTGGTTTTTGACTTCTTAAATATACTGTTTCATAATTAGCATCAAAACGCCATGAAAGTCCAAATCCACCAGCAAGAATATAAGGCGTATCTTTTACATTTTGACTAATCGAAGCATCAATTTGAATGTTTTCTCTAATTAAATAGGCCGCTCCAACACGAAATAAATAGTCGGCATAGTAATCGCTTTTGGTGGCTTGAAACTCTAAAAGCCCAGACCAACGCATATTAAAACCTCTAGTTAAGGACGAAACTAAACCAATATTTGCATCTTTGGTTGTTACTTTATCTAAAATAAAATTATTGACAAAAACCCAATGTGTTCCAAAATGGTTTTGAGTAATAATCATTCCTTTTGGGCTTATAAAAGCATCATCAACATAAAATGGGTTATTGCCAATTCTTAGATTTACACCTGCATAAAGAGCCACTGCTGGAATCAACTGTTTCCAATCAAATTTATTACTGTGATTGGCTTTCCAACTGTATAAATTAGGTTTGTCTTCTCTTAAATTCTTAAATGGATCATAAACTAAATATTTAGCTCCAATGGTTGTTTGTCTTAAACCACTTCGAGTTTTATCAACTAATGGTGCTGTGTACCAATCTTTTTGGTATTGCATGTCCAACATTAATTCAAATTGCTCAAAAAAAGCACCATAGCGAACGCTTAAATCAGAACCAAAACCATTAGCTTCATACCGTGCTAAATCATGTTTTTCTTTGATGCCAAAAAAGCCACCTTCTGCTTGAATAACCGTTTTACCAACGGAATAAGCAGACATGGATTTCCCAGGACGATTGGAATTGATGATGTCAGTATATTGAGCAAAATGATACGTTGTATTCATCAAAAACCCAATTAATAATAGTCTTTTAACTTGAAGCATGCTGATTTAAGTATTTATTTCATTCCTCCAAAAGTAATACATTTTATCATTTATTTAAGAAGACAAACCAATTTTTACATCATTGAATTTTGTATTTTTGACAAAAAATTATTTATAAAATGGAAACTGCATCATTTAACGGATTACTTAAGGCAATTCTTTACATCTTAGCTTTTTACTATATTTTCAAGTTTTTAGCGCGATTATTTTTGCCTTTATTAGCCAAAAAAGTAGTCGAAAAAGCCAGTAAACAATTTGAACAGCAACAGCAACAATACCAACAACAAAATCAATCTCAAGCACAAAATAACACCTCAGAAAAACCAAAATCCAAGAAAGTAGTTGGAGAGTATGTCGATTTTGAAGAAATTGATTAAGCTGGGCGTTAGAAGACAGAATCTATTTGTCAGAAAAAAACCATTAACAAAAAACTATAAACCATTAACTTATTAAATGAAACAACTTCAAAAATTTTATCCGCACTTATTAGCAATACTCGGATTTATACTCATTTCATTAGTTTATTTTTCACCTGTACTTCAAGGAAAAACCATTTATCAATCAGATATTGTTCAATATACTGGAATGGCAAAGGAACAAAACGATTTCAGAGCCGAAAATCACACCGAACCGTATTGGACTAATTCAGCATTTGGTGGAATGCCAACTTATCAATTAGGTGCAAAATACGCAAATGATTATATTGGAATGTTGGATGATGCCTTGCGTTTTCTTCCTAGACCTGCTGATTATTTGTTTTTATATTTCTTGAGTTTTTATGGGTTACTTTTAGTTTTTAGAGTAGATCCACTCAAAGCATTTTTTGGAGCATTAGCCTTCGGTTTCTCTACCTATTTAATCATTATTCTCGGTGTTGGACATAATGCCAAAGCACATGCTATTGCCTATATGCCAATGGTTATAGCCGGATTTATATTGGTTTTCAGGAAACGCTATTTGCATGGTGGTACTTTAACAATGCTTGCCGTTGCACTTGAAATAAATGCCAATCACTTTCAGATGACGTATTATTTGTTCTTGCTTTTGTTGGTGTTTTCAGTTTATTTTACTTATCGTTTATATCAAGACAAAGAACTCAAAGAATTACCAAAAATCATTGGAACATTTGCCATAGCGGTAATTTTTGCTATCGGAGCCAATGCCACTAATTTATTAGCTACCAAAGAATATGCTTCTTTTAGTACGAGAAGTAAAAACGAATTAACTTTTAATCCAAATGGTTCAAAAGTTACGACGGATAATGCCCTATCACGAGAATACATCACGGAATACAGTTATGGAATTGCCGAAAGTTTAAACCTTATTGCGCCGCGTCTTTTTGGTGGTTCGAATGCAGAGAATGTGGGAACTGACAGTAAACTCTATGAATTCATCATCAATCAGGGTGCATCGCCAAGTGAAGCAGAAGAATTTGCAGAAAATGTGCCAACTTATTGGGGAAACCAGCCTATTGTAGCTGCGCCAGCCTATATTGGTGCGATTGTTTTCTTTCTAGCAATTTTGGGTTTATTTCATGACAAACGAAAAATTAAATATGCATTCCTCACAGGAGCTATTTTCTCTTTATTACTTTCTTGGGGAAAAAATCTCGGTTTCTTAACTGATTTCTTCATTGATTTTGTACCAATGTATGATAAGTTCAGAGCTGTTTCTTCCATTCAAGTGTTACTAGAATTATGTATGCCAGTTTTAGCGATTATGGGATTACAATCGTTCTTTATCGAAAAAGAAGACCAATGGAAATCCTTGAAATATACAGGAATTGTTACTTTAGGTTTAGTAGTTTTATTATTTCTAGCCAAAGGAATGTTCGACTTCACCACCGCCAATGACAATTACTATATTAAAGCGTATGGCGAAGAAATGGGAAGTGCTTTTGTAAATGCGTTGAAAGCCGACAGAGCCAGTTTGTATGCTGCTGATTTATTACGCTCTGGATTTTTTATGTTGGTTGCTTTTGGCGTTTTGTGGAGTTATCACAAAGGAAAATTAGTTCAAAACACAGCCATCATTATTATTGGAGTATTTATGGTTGGTGATTTAGTTTTTATTGACAAAAACTATGTAAACAACAAAGATTTCGTGAGCAAAAGAGAAATGGCAGAACCATTTGAAGCTACAGAATCCGATATGCAAATTTTGCAAGACACAACGCATTACCGTGTGTTTGAAGTTTCAGGAAATATGAGCAGTGCACGAGCTTCGTTTTTCCACAAATCAATTGGTGGTTATCATGCGGCAAAACCTAGAAGAATGCAGCAATTGTTTGACTATCAAATTGCCAAAAACAATAAAGAAGTTTTGGATATGCTGAACATTAAATATATCATTCAAACCGACGAAAAAGGACAAGAATTCCCGACGATGAACCCAGATGCGAATGGTAATGCTTGGTTTGTAAAAGAGTTGAAAATGGTAAATTCTGCGGATGAAGAAATGAAAGCTTTGGATAAATTAGATACAAAAAATGTGGCTGTAATAAATACCACAGAATTTGGTGTTTGGTTAAAAACTGAACCAAAATCATTTGCAAAAGACAGTTTAGCCACTATAAAACTTGACTTATACCGACCTAATCATTTAGTATATACTTCAAACAATACCAATGACGGTTTTGCAGTTTTCTCTGAAGTTTACTATGAAAATGGTTGGATAGCAACTATCGACGGAAAAGAAACTCCAATTCATAGAGTTGACTACACCTTGCGTGGATTACATATTCCAGCTGGAAAACATACTATCGAATTCAAATTTGAACCACAAGTGGTAAAAACAGGAAGCATGATTACATTGTTTAGCTCTATCGGAATGGTGTTGTTGATTATTGGTGGCGTTTATTTTGAGAGAAAAAGAGAGAAGAGTATGGATAATAGAAAATAGACTAAAAAATTTATTTTATTAAAATGGTATAAACCTGAAACTTGAAACCTGAACCAAAAAAACTTTTAATCATCACCTATTATTGGCCACCAGCTGGTGGACCAGGCGTGCAACGTTGGTTAAAATTTGTCAAGTATTTACCAGAATTTAATATTCAACCGATAGTTTATATTCCCGAAAATCCGACTTATCCGATTATTGATAAAGGTTTGGAAAGTGAAGTTTCGGATAAAGCCATTATTCTAAAAAACAAAATCACCGAACCGTATGGTTTTGCTTCTTTTTTTGGGAAAAATAAAACTAAGAAAATCAGTTCGGGGATTATTCCCAATCAAAAGAAACAATCTTTTTTAGAGAAAACGTTACTATGGGTTCGCGGCAATTTGTTTATTCCCGATGCGCGCTTTCTTTGGGTGAAACCTTCAGTAAAATATTTGAAAAAATACATTGAAGAAAATAACATTAATACGATTGTTACTTCTGGTCCGCCACACAGTCTGCATTTAATTGGTTTACAGTTAAAAAAAGACTTAAACGTGACGTGGTTTGCCGATTTTCGCGATCCATGGACAACCATTGGCTATCATAAGGCATTAAAACTGTCTAACTATGCCTCCCGAAAACACAAAGCGTTAGAAGCAGCAGTTTTGAATTCGGCAGACACAATAATTGTTACTAGTAAAACTACCAAAACCGAATTTCAAGCCTTGACTTCAAAACCAATCGAAGTCATCACTAATGGCTATGACGTAGAAAAAATTGGCAAACAACCTTTGGATGAAAAATTCACTTTGGCACACATTGGTTCTTTCCTTTCCGAGCGCAATCCGAGAATTTTGTGGAAAGCACTCAATGAACTTGTCAAAGAAAACAAAGACTTCAAAAACGATTTTCAACTGAAATTAATTGGTGCCGTGAGTCAAGAAGTGTTGGATGCAATTATGGAATTCAAGCTTACTGATTTTGTATTGAATTTAGGCTATGTTTCGCATCAAGGAGCCATTGAACATCAACGGAAATCACAAGTATTGTTGTTAATCGAAATCAATTCGGAAGAAACTAAAAGCATCATACCAGGGAAAGTTTTTGAATACATGGTTTCCGAACGCCCAATTATAGCACTTGGTCCTGAGAATTCTGATTTTGCCGAAATCATTACTTCTACCAATACGGGTGTTTTCTTTACCTATGATGAAAAAGAAAAACTAAAAGCACTACTTTTGAACTATTATGAATTGTATCAAAATAATAATCTGAAAGTACATGCTGTTGGGTTGCAACAGTATTCAAGAAAGAATTTGACGGAGCAATTGGTGAAACATATTTCAAAGTGATGATAAGATTATTAATTTTCTATTTTATTTTTCAATTCCAATTTTCTTACTGCCAAGAAAGAGAAGCGAGTTTAATATTTTATGATAATACCAAAGTAAAAGGTTTAGGTGAAATTAAAAACAATATAATTTACTTTCGTTTATCTAATACTGAAAAACCCGAAAAATGGGATTATGATATTGCTAAGGGATTAGATTTTGATGGAATGGGCTACCACGAACGCTATGAATATATTATCACAGATACCTATAAAAAGCCATATTTGATGGAAGTTATTGAAGAAGGTTTTGTAAATCTTTACAGAGATGTATCAGTTATAAATTCTAGTTCGGGTTTTGGAATGACTAAGAATACCGTTTCATTAATTCAAAACTCTTACTACATTAAAAAACAGAATGAAGACAAAGCATTTGAACTTAGCTTAAATTTTAAGAAAAAAGCTGAAAAACTGTTTGGCGATTGTAAAGCATTAATGGAAAAGATTAATAAAAAAGAATTTACATCCAAAAACACACTTGATATTGTTCATTTCTATAATGACTATTGTGGTGAATATGAAGAAGAAGATTAAAAAATTATCTCAAACTTAACTCATAACTCCTAATTCATAACTAAAAAATGGGAATCGTCGTTAATCAATCTATCAAAAACACTATCATTACCTATATAGGTTTTGGGATTGGTGCGGCAAATACATTGTTTATGTATCCACATTTTTTGGGTGCTAAGTTTTATGGATTAACGGGTTATTTGCTTTCGGCTGCCAATGTTATTTTTCCCTTGATGGCATTTGGTGTTCACAATACGTTGGTGAAATTCTTTTCGCAGTATAAAACTGAAAAAGAAAAAAGTCAATTCCTCAGCTTTGTGATGTTTCTGCCTTTACTTGCCATCATACCCATTTTTATCATTCAGTTTCTTTTTTATGATGGCATCGCAAGTTTTCTATCCAAAGAAAACCCTATTGTATATGACTACGTTTGGCAAATTCCTGTCATTGGATTTTGTATGGGTTATTTTGAGATATTTTATGCTTGGGTAAAAGTTCACATGCAATCTGTTTTTGGCGGTTTTGTTAAAGAAATTGTGCTTCGGGTATTGATTACTATTTTTCTTTTTGGTGTTTATTTTGATTGGTTAACGGTCAATGAATTTATCATTGCCACGATGCTAATTTATTTTGTATCCATGTTGATTATGCTGTTTTATGCTAACCGTGTGCAACGCATTACCTTTGATTTGGTAATTCCTCAAAATGCCAAAGCTATTTTTACCTATTCTGCATTTATCATTCTTTCGGGAAGCGTTGCTAATATGTTGCTGGACATCGACAAAACCATGATTAATCAATACATCAAGATTGAAAACATTGCCTATTATTCAGTGGCAGTTTTCATGGCAATTGTCATTTCGGTACCAAGTCGTGCGATGCATCAAATCACCTACCCGATTACAGCAAAACTAATGACCGAAAACAAACATGACGAACTAAATGAATTGTATAAAAAAACATCCATTACACTTCAAATTGTTGGAGGATTAGTATTTGTAGGCATATTGGTAAACCTCAACCAAATCTATTCTTTCTTGCCACCTAGTTATCGCGAAGGAATTTTTGTGGTTTTTGTCATTGGTTTGTCTAAATATTTCGATTTGATTCTTGGTAATAACAACGCCATTATCTTTAATTCCAAATATTACAAAGCCGTTTTGTTTCTTGGATTATTGCTGGCTTTCTTTGCCATTACCCTCAACATGATTTTCATTCCACAATTTGGTATTAATGGTGCCGCCATGGCAACGTTGATTTCGATAACCTTATATAGTTTGGCAAAATTGTTGTTTGTAGTGTTCAAAATGAAACTTTTCCCTTTCACACCAAAAAACATATACTCGTTTGCAATTGGTCTGTTGTGTTTCTTTCTTTTCTACTATTGGGATTTTCCGTTTCATCCCATTCTCAGCATCATATTAAAATCCATTTTGGTTACTTTGGTTTATGTATTCTTAACTTATAAAACCAATCTTTCTGTAGAAATCAATCAAGTGATTGAAAAAGCTTTGAAATTGGTAAAAATCATAAAATAAAAAAAACCACTTCTATTGGAAGTGGTTTCTCAAACTAAGTTTGAATTTGATTTTTGACGTTTTATGTTTAAGTAATGTACTTTCGGTTGCTAAATCATTTCTGATTACAATGTAAAAGTATTGGAAACCAACATCTCTGCATCATTAAATCGATAACTAACTTTAATACTCGATAAAAATACTTCTCAATGTTGTTTGTCGGTATTTTTTACCTAAATGTAAGCTAGCCGACAAATTATTCCTTTTTAAATCAGTAACTTTGATAAAATTGCAAAACAAAAAACATATGAAAAAATTATTCCTATCCTTACTCTTATTAACTATTGGTGTTCAAACTTCAAATGCGCAAGGTTGTAGCGATGCTGGCATTTGCTCTATTGGCAACAGTTTTGTTACCGAAAAAAGCACAAAAAATTTGATTGAATTAGGTGCTGTGTATGGTGTTGGTGATGGTGATGTTACTTCGGTTACTGGCTATGCTACTTACTCGCGAGAGTTTTCAAAATCGTTAGCCATGAGTGTTAAAGTAACTTATTTTAGTGCCTCTGGAAATAATGTTTCTAATAGTCAACTGGGTGATGCTTACCTAATTGGTAACTACAAATTTGCCGAAAAAGACCAAAAACAATGGAGTGCATTGGTTGGTTTTAAAATTCCGTTTACAAGTGCCGATGCTAAAAGTGATGGTTTTCCTTTACCGATGGATTATCAAGCCAGTTTAGGAACGTATGATTTAATTGTTGGTACTAATTACCACATGGCTAAATGGGATTTTAATGCTGGTTTGCAACTGCCAATTGGCAACAACAATAAGAATTCTTATTTTGCAAATCCTTTGGTTTCCACTGATTTTGTTTCTACCAATTTATTTGAAAGAAAACCAGATGCATTATTCAGAACTACTTATACCTATGTTACTACCAAATGGAGCTTTAAACCCAATGTATTGTTCATTTATCACTTAGGCGAAGATACTTTTCAAAATAGTTTAGGCAGCAGAGAAAACATTAAAGGTTCGGATGGTTTGACTATTAACGGAAATTTGATTACAGCCTATCAATTGAATGCGAACAATTCATTAGAACTTTCTTTAGCCACACCTTTTCTGGTGAGAAAAGAACGACCTGATGGTTTAACGCGTGCTTTTACAGCTGGTCTTACGTATAAAATGAGTTTTTAATTTTTAATTAAACTACCAAAAAACCTTTCTGTTCTTGACTGCACCCAAAAAGTTAGACACTATTTGGGGCATTTTTTATGGAATTGTTTTACCAACAGACACAAAAAAAACCTCTCGGTCGCGATCCAAAAGGTTTTTACAAAAAACGGAAATAAAAACTAAGTAGCCATAATTTGGCGGTAATCACTCAATGGTGATACGCTAACCGAATTGTTAGCAAATACATAAATAAAATACAATTTACCAGGCGTTACCCCTTTAATTACTTTTTGACGAGATTTATTGTAATCAATAAAAACCGTTGGCGAACCCGCTGGAATCTTTAATAGACCATCTTCCATCGAAAAATTTTCTAGAGCTTGACCTTCAACACAAAAACATCCATAAGACAAACGCCCATAATTTAATATGGCGCCTATGGTAACCAATAACTGTCCCGAGTTTTCAGAACGTTTCACCGAAAAATTGTCAATCTTAGCTAACGGTTTTGAAGGTTCATCCGTTTCTTTTGACGGTTCAAAACCACTTAAAGCAATGATAGAAACATTACCCATTGATACCGAATCTACATACACCGCCAAAGTGTTTAAAGCTTCAAGCAATTCGTCTTTGGCAGTGAGGTAAGTCGTTTTTTTGGTAATCCCATATTTGTCAAAATCAGCGTAAGCAATGACAAATTTGTCATACAATGTTCTCAATGCTGCTTCCACAATTGGTGGCGTTGCAAAAACAGGAGCATTTTGATAAATACCAATCAACACCAACTGGGTGAAGGTATCTAAACCCGTGGCAGAAAACTGCCTGAAATTCAATTTACAGAATGGCTTTTTCATCCTTTTATAAATTTAGTTACTATTACAATACAGAAAATGTTTTTTTCCTGCTTCCTAATATTAACGTAAAAAGTAAATCGAATATTGTATGAAAAAGTAAAAAAAACATCAAAATAGTGAAAATTTAACAGTTTGGGTCAGAATCCAGACCTAGATGCTCTGGAAACCGACCCAAAATGCCAAAAGTCGTCCCAAGATGACCAAAAGCAGTCCCAAGATGACTAAAAATTGTCCATGAGCAACCATTTAGGGACAAATCAGGACCGACTAGGGACGAATTCGGACCGAGAGTAATCCGTAAATGACCTGCTTAGGACAAAAAATGACCAAAAGTGCTCCAAAAACCATCATTTTGGGATTTTTGATGCCCAAAAAGGGTTCAAAAAAAACAAAAATCGTCCCAAGATGACCAAAAATTGTCCACGGAGCTTCATTTAGGGACGAATCCAGACCGAAAATTGTCCACGATTGTACAAAAATTGTCCCTGATTTATCATTTTGGGACAACAATGGACATAAAATTGTCCCTTTTCCATTCAATTGGGACCACTTTTGACCAAAAATAATCCCTGCCAAGTAAAAGCAACGCTTTATACCCTACTCAGCTCCAAAACCTTACCCAACACGCCAAGAACCTAAGAGTAGGAATAATTTTTAAGAAATTGAAGGCAATTTGTTAACTGAATTGGTTTTTTGGTTATTTTTGAAATATAAAAAGAAGTAAACTTTAAAAAATCTACCCGATTTTGGGTGTATAGGCGAAAGTTTATAGCGACTATATATAAGTTATGGGCAATTTAAAAAACACTAGATGATAAAAAAACTTAAGTTAAAAATTGGTTCACATACCGAGGGTGAAAAACTTGAAATTGAAACAACACCAGTTACAATTTTTGTGGGTCCAAATAATTCAGGAAAAAGTAAAATACTTACTGAAATACAAGAGTTTTGTAAAAAAGGAAGTGTTAGTAGTGCTTTTAAGTTAATTGATGAAATATCTTTTTTTCCAATTGAAAATGAATATTTAGAAAATGAAATTGCCGCAAATACCTTAGAACCTGAAGAAAATGAACATTTGCGAGTAGGTCACATATTGTTTGGAAAAAATAGAAACCAAATTCCAGCGACTTCTCCCGCGCAATTTCTCCAAACACCTAATTCCCGCAAGGATGAATTTTGTGTATATTATTTAAGTGGAAAAACTCTAAAACTTGATGCATTAAATCGTATAACTCTTATTAAAAATAAACCATTGGGAGATATGCAAAAAAATCCTACCAATGAATTAGCAACTCTATTTCAAGATGATGAAAAAAGATTGGAAGTTCGTCGAATTATTTATGACGCTTTTAATTTATATTTTGTCATAGACCCTACTAACGGTGGTAATTTGAGAATACGCCTTTCAAAAGTAGCTCCCGAAAATCACCACGAAGAAAGAGGTCTCCACAAAGAATCTGTTGATTTTCACAATTCAGCAGTTGAAATAAAAGATTTTAGTGATGGTGTAAAAGCTTTTACAGGAATTATCACTTCTATAATAGCGGGAAACCCTAAAGTTACTATACTTGATGAACCGGAAGCATTTTTACATCCTTCATTATCATATAAATTAGGAAGAGAAATTTCTTATTCCGCACGAAATGAATATAAAAGACTTTTTGTTTCAACACATAGTGCAAATTTTTTAATGGGATGTATTCAAAGTGGAGCGATGGTGAACGTCGTCAGATTAACATATCAGAACGAAATAGGAACTGCTAGGCTTTTAAATAATAAAAAAATTGAGGCTTTAATGCGTGATCCTCTTTTGCGTTCAACAGGCGTATTAAATGCGTTATTCTATAAATATATTGTGGTAACTGAAGGAGATTCTGATAGAGCATTTTACCAAGAAATTAATGAACGATTGATACAATTTCAACCAGATAATGCAATACACGATTGCTTATTTTTAAATGCTGTTGGAAAGGATACAATTTGGAAAATTGTTAAACCGCTACGCGAAATGGGAATTCCAACAGTAGGAATTTATGATATAGATATATTAAAAAACGAAGGTAGTAATTGGACGAATTCTTTAAAAGCATCCTTTATTCCAGAGATTAGCCACCAACCTCTTGGACAAACTCGAAGTTTAATAAAAAATAAATTTACTGCTTTAAAAAAAGATATGAAGAGCGATGGAGGTATTGAAGCTTTGCCTGATTCTGAGAAAGAAGCGGCAAACAATTTATTCAATCAACTTGAAGAATATGGTTTTTTCACAGTTCGTAAAGGTGAAGTTGAGCATTGGCTTTCTAATCTTGGAGTTAAAGCACACAAATCTGTTTGGTTATCGGAAATCTTCTTAAAAATGGGTTCAAATCCTTCATCTTCTAGTTATGTTAAGCCAACGAATGATGATGTTTGGAACTTTATCGAAAGGATTAGTAAATGGATGAATAATGGAGAGCGCAAAGGAATACCAAAATAAACTGCCCATAACAGCCCCGACCGCGTGGATATGTCCCTCGGTCGCTACCGCAGATTTCTAATCCGTGCCAACAAAGAAAAGTACAAGAAAAAGGAAGCCCTAAAGCTTCCTTATCTATTATCTATTCTCTTTTTTCTATTTTCTTCTCCTAAACTCCTGCTAGTTCCTTCAACTCTTTCACAAAACGTACTGCCAAAACATCGGCTTCGGCTTGTGTTGGTGCTTCGGTGTAAATACGAATAATTGGTTCGGTATTCGATTTGCGCAAGTGTACCCACTCGGTTGGGAAATCAATTTTTACACCATCAATAGTAGTGATGTCTTCGGATTTGTATTTGGTGGCAATCTTTTGCATTACGGCATCCACATCAATTTGTGGTGTAAGCTCAATTTTGTTTTTACTCATGTAGTATTGCGGATAGCTTGCTCTTAGTTCGGCAACCGTCATGTCAAGGTTTGCCATGTGGGTTAGAAACAAAGCTGCTCCTACGATACTATCGCGTCCATAATGACTTTCTGGATAAATGATACCGCCGTTTCCTTCGCCACCAATGATGGCGTTGGTTTCTTTCATTAGCGTTACCACGTTTACCTCGCCTACTGCACTGGCATGGTAATTTCCGTTGTGTTTGTTGGTAATGTCGCGCAAAGCACGAGACGAACTCATGTTGGACACGGTGTTACCCGGAGTTTTGCTCAATACATAATCGGCAATGGCTACCAAGGTATATTCTTCGCCAAACATTTCGCCATCGTTAGAGATGAATGCCAAACGGTCCACATCGGGGTCAACCACAATACCAAAATCGGCTTTTTCTTCTACCACTAGTTTGCAAATATCACCAAGATGTTCTTTCAACGGTTCTGGGTTGTGCGGAAAATGTCCGTTAGGTTCGCAGTATAGTTTTATGCACTCTACACCCATCAAATCCAACAGTCTTGGAATGATGATGCCTCCTGAGGAATTAACAGCATCTACCACGACTTTAAACTTGCGTTTTTTTACGGCTTCTACATCTACCAATGCCATGTTGAGCACCTCATCAATGTGAATGTCCATATAGGCATCGTTTATAACTACTTCGCCCAAATCATCTACTTCTGAAAAGTTGAAACTTTCGCTTTCGGCAATTTCTAGTATTTGTTCGCCATCGGCACCACTAAGGAATTCGCCTTTTTCATTCAACAACTTCAAGGCATTCCATTGTTTTGGATTGTGCGAAGCCGTTAGAATGATACCGCCATCGGCACCTTCCATGGGCACAGCAATTTCTACGGTTGGCGTAGTAGATAATCCTAAATCGATGACATCGATACCCAAACCAAGTAGCGTATTTTGCACCAAATTGTGAATCATTGGTCCCGAAATACGCGCATCACGACCGATAACTACTTTAAGTTTTGTTTTATTGGAGTTTTTCTTTAGAAAGGTTCCGTAGGCTGCGGCAAATTTTACGGCATCAACGGGTGTTAGGTTCTCGCCTACTGTTCCGCCTATAGTTCCTCGTATTCCTGATATTGATTTTATTAAAGTCATTTTTGAATTTTGAGTTATGAGTTTATGCAAATATAATTAATTTGTGGAAATGGTGTTATGTACTAATTTATGTAAGTAATACATTGGATTGTATAATTCAGATAAGATAGTTTTTTCGTATCTTTATAGGATATGAACCTATAAAACATTGATAGATGAAAATTCAATTTAACACTGACAAAACCATTAGTGGCAACGAAAGAAACGAAGCTTTTTTTACAACTTTAATTTCAGAAGAACTCGATAGATTTCAATCGCAAATTACAAGAATAGAAGTACACTTATCTGACGAAAACGGAAGGAAAGAACGCGGAGATGACAAACAATGCTTATTGGAAGCAAGACTTGAAGGCAGAAAACCCATTGCGGTTACCAATCAATCCGATACTATTGAAAAAGCAGTTTCGGGGGCTGTTGAAAAACTTAAAAATGCTTTAAGCACCATTATAGAAAAAGCACGTCAATAAGATTTCTCGGAAGATATTTTAAAAAATAAACTACATTAAACAAAAACGCCTTGATAAAATATCAAGGCGTTTTAGCAAAAATTTGGTTGGGTTATTCTTTAATAATCTTTTGAGTATATCGGTTAGCATTTGAATCTACAAGTAAAAGAATGTAGGTTCCTGTTGCTAAACTTTGTACCGAAATAGTTTGTTCGTTATTCATTTCTTTTTCAAGAATTAGTCTGCCGTTTAAATCATAAATTTCAGCTTTGGCCAATGATGCTACAGCAGTAGCACTTTGTTGAATTGAAATTATATTTTGTGCAGGATTTGGATATACTTTAAAAGTAGTATTTGCATTATTGTTAACAGAAAGTGTTGAACCTTCTACCGTGTTTAGCGTAGTGTTGATTGGCACATTGTAATAAGTATCTACTATTCCAGAAGGCCATTTTACCACTACTTGGTCAATGGAGGTTGCTGTTCCCAATCCGAAATGTCCGTTAAGCGAACTCATGTATTTAAAACCTTCACCACTACGAATATCTCTAATCTGTTTTCCCCAAGCACCATAGATTTCTATTCTTGCACCAATTCCGTTGCTGTTACTTTGAATTCCGTTTAAACTAACTTTAAGCCAGTTATTTCCATTTGGAATAGCATATCGAATCGTGTTTCCATTTTGAATATCAAGAAAACCATCGTTATTTAAATCTCCAACTGCGCCCACACTAATTGGATAGCTTGTCGGTGCAAAAGTGCCGTCACCTTGGTTGAACATTATTTTGTTTCCACCACCTAGTACATCAACAAAACCATCGTTGTCAAAATCGTAAGCAATATTATCGATATTGGTAGAAGTGTTAGTATCCCATCCTGAACCTAAAGTAATTTCGGTAAATTGACTTAAAGTATTTGTAGTTTCGAAGTTGTTTCTAAAATAGTGGTGTGCATTGGCACTTGCAGTAATAATAATATCCATATCGCCATCATTATCAAAATCGGCTATGGCAGAAGACCACGTTTGAATTGGTGTAATGCTAATTCCAGCCATTGCTGAAACATTGGTATATGTATTTCCACCATCGTATCTAAACATTTGACATGGTGGCCCCGAACATTTTGAAATAAATACATCGGTATCTCCATCATTATCAAAATCGGTAAATAGTGTTGCATAATTTCCACCACCTGCATCGAGATTCATGGCTCCACCAGTAGTGTTTGATTGGTAATAGGTCATACCACCAGCACCATTATTCAAGTAATAAACATTAGGCGCAATATCGTGGCAAGAGAAAATATCTAAGTTTCCATCGTTATTTAAATCTGCAAAATTGGTTCTTTGACAAAAGATGTATTCACCAGGCGTTATATTTGTATAGGCAGTTCCTGTACTGTTTGATCGCCATAACGAAAGCCCGCTACCGCTTCCTAATACTAAGTCGTTGTAACCGTCTTTGTTAAAATCACCAGCTGCCATACTCCATGATGGCATAAAGCTTGTTCCTGCCACTGTAAAATCAACAACAGCAAAACTTCCAGGTGTATCAGTTTGATAGTGTATTTTAACACTATTACCACTAACTCCAACTAAATCGTCTTTATGGTCACCATTCATATCAACTATACAAAGATTGTATGAACTAGTTGTAGTTGTCATTGTTTGAGAATCATAAGTAATTCTTGGTGGAGGAATTACAGCTTCTGTTAATTGAAAATTAAAACCAGTAGCACTCCATTTATTATCCCAAACGATATAATACGTTGTTCCAGCATTTACAATGAATGTTTTTGTAGAAAGAAATGAATTTGTATTTCCCGAATTACAAGCAATAATCCCTGAATTATCATCGCTAGCAATACAAGTTAATGAGGAGCACGAACCAGTATAAATACTAAAGTTGGTGTCTTTACAAATATTTTCAGCTAAGTCTGAGCTTACCGTTACTTGATAATTTTGAGTAGGTGTATATTTGTACCATTTTGCCATAGTAGCTGAGGAACAAGCCGTTGTAAATGAAGGCACATCAATTGCATCAACTGTTGTTATTCCTGCAGTAATTGTTGTAGCGGTATTACATGGATTGGGAACTATAGCTGTTTCAATTAATTGAAAATCGAAACCAGCAGTTTGATTCCATTGATTGTTCCAGTTGATGTAATAGGTTGTACCAGCTGTTACTTCAAAGGTTTTAGTTGATAAATAAGAGTTTGTATTGGCTCCAGAATTACATTGGATAATACCTCCATCATCATCACCTGTGTAGCAAATTAGTGCTCCACAATTACCTGTATAAACCTCAAAATTGGTGTCTTTACAAATGTTTTGTGGTAAATCGGAAGTAATAGTAACATTCCAGTTTTGAGTTGGAGTATAGACATACCATTCTGCTAGATTTGGTGTAGAGCAACTTGTTTGAATGTTCGTTCCATCAATAACATCAATAGTATATAAACCAGCATTTATTGGAATAGCTGTAGCACAAGTATTTTGTGCAGAATTATTTTGCCAAGCAAAAAGAGTTAATACCAAGCTAATTTGAAGCATTAGCCAGCTAGGATTTTTTTTGAGGTTTTCGTTTCTTGATTTCATAGTTTTTTGGTTAATTAATTTTATTCACAATTATGTAATGAGTTTATCCAATCTTTTATAAGTAAAACACCTTCAGTGTGTATTAATGTTCTACCGTGCAATGGCATTCTGTAGCTTTCATTTGTTGTATTAATACGGTAGAACAACATTGATCTATTAATATCTTGCGGTGTTACCACTTTGTCTAATTGTACTGGAAAATCCTGAATATCGCTAGTATTTACACAAACACCCATATTGGTCAGTCCATTTGTTGCATTTCCTGTTTCATAAAAAGCAAAGCGCATAGGTCTATAATCGCAATGTCTGTCGTTTTGATGACAATGTGAACAATTAATATCGACATAAGAGCGTGCTCTGAGTTCAATTGATTTAGAAGTGTCTTCATAATCAATAGTAGTATTTTCGTCACTTGGCAAATTAAAATCACTTTCTAAATAACCTTGTTCTCTCCATTTTAAAAGTTGATTTTTAGATTCATTTTCAAAATCATAATTAAAATTTAGATTTTGAGGTTTGATGCCGATTGGAGTATAAACGGTAACTGATTCACCATTAACTGTAGCTCTTGCTTTGTGGCAAGTGATGCATTGTACTTCATTAGGAATTCTATAAGCTACTGTTTTAATCTGATTGTTTTCATCTTTCCATACTATTGGAACAGTACTTCCGTTCAAATCAAAATAAGCTTCTGTTTGTTCTTCATTCCAAACATAATTTGCAAAAATCCATCCTGTTGTTTTTCTTATCATCAACCTTGTTTCGATGATTTTTGTATCATTGCTTGGTTGTACATTTTCATAGAAAAAATTTTTAATCAAAGCAGCTCCAACGGGCAACTCTAAAGCATTTTCATCTCCATTGAAAGTAGCCTTGTTACCAGTTGGCATCCAAACAAATCTTTTTTTATGAGCATAATCGCTAAAAAGAGAGCTTGCAGGTTTGTAGGGTAAAACGTTTAAAGATGGTGATAAATTTTTTAAATCGCCTTCAAAAAATTTGTAATCGGATAATTTTGGATAGGGAACTTGAGACAAATCAACTGTAACGGGTGAAACAGGAACGTATTCCTCTCCGTCATCGCTTTTGGAACACGAGAATAGGAAACTAAAAAACACCGATAAAAGCAATAAGTAATTTCTTTTCATTGGCAAAAAATAAACTCAAATATAATAAAATATTTTTTAAGTAGTTAAAAATTATTCTTTTAAGTTGAATCAATCACTAAAAAAAAAGCCCTGTAAGTTTTTACAGAGCTTAAATTTATACTTGGATTTTACTATTCTTTTATAAATTTGCTGGAATAATTTTTTCCATTTTCATCAAGCAACAAGGCAATATAGGTTCCCGATGCTAAAGTTTGAACATTAACAGTTGCATTTTCGATAGCAGATTTAAGAACAATTCTTCCACTTAAATCAAATATTGTTACTGATTTGAAAGCAACGCCATTTTTAGAATTTATATTTAAAATTTTCTTAGCTGGGTTTGGGTATAAACTAAAGGCAGCACTATTAAAATCGGCTATTGCTAGTGTAGAGCCTTCAACTACTAATAACGACTGGTTGCTAGTAGGGTTTTGAATGGTATCAACAGTTCCCGACGGCCATTTTATAATTATTTGAGTAATTTCTGTTTCTTGACCAATTCCAAAATGAGCGGTTATTGTGCTCATGTTTTGAAAACCAGTACCACTTTGAACATCTCTAATTTGTTTTCCCCATGCACCATAAATTTCAACTCTTGCGCCAATTCCGTTTCTATTACTTTGAATACCTCTCAAGTTTACATTTATCCAATTATTAGAATTTCCATTGTTAAAAAGAACATTATTACCATTTTGAATATCTAAAAACCCATCATTATTCAAGTCGCCAACAGGTCTATCAACTGCTGATAATGGATAGGTGTTTGGGTTTGGTGTAAAATGAAAATTTCCATCACCAAACATGATTGTACTTCCAGCACCTAATACATCCAAAAAACCATCATTGTCAAAATCTTGTGCAATGTATTCTCTTCCCGTTGAAGAAACAAGATCGTATCCAGAACCAGTTGTAACACTAGTAAACGTACCATCACCATTATTTCTTTTAACATTTGTATGTCCATCGGATAATGAATTTACTCCGACTATAACGTCCATCCATCCATCATTATTGAAATCGCCAACAGCACCAGACCATGTTTGTTCAGGGTTTGCCATATTTGCTTCAGCAGCAATGTTGGTATATGTTCCGTCACCATTATTTCTATACAATTGGTCAATATTTCCTCCTACTCCAGAACCACCTTGACCACATTTTGCAATGTAAACATCTAAATCTCCATCATTATCAAAATCAAACCAATTGGTTGCATAATTTCCACCCGATGCAAAATCACCAATACCACCTTGTGTATGATTTAAATTTACACCATCATTTATGTATAATCGGTTTGGAGCATTATCGTCACATGCAAAAGCATCTAACAAACCATCATTATTAATGTCTATAAAATTTGTTCTTTGCACTAAAAAAGATTGTGTTTTTCTATCGGTTGTGTATGCTGAGCCATCGTTATTTGCTTTTAAGAAGGTAACGCCACTACCCGAACCATACATTAAATCATTAAAACCATTATTATCAAAATCGCCTGCTGCTATACTCCAAGATGGAGAAACAACTGTATTAATTAATGGAAAAGTAGATGTTGCAAAGTTTCCGTTGGCTAGTTGGTATGAAATGACAAGTTGGTTTGTATTAACTGCTGATACTATATCATCAAGATAATCACCATTCATATCTACTATACAATTGTTATATGTTCCTGCAATTCCTGCCACTGGTGTTGAAGTAAAGGAAAGTCTGTCCACGGGTGGTGGAGCAGATTCCATTACTGTAAAATCAAAACCACTTTGGCTATATCTGTTATCAAATGCTATATAATATGTAACTCCACTGGTTGCAGAAAAAGATACTTTTGATGTTACTCCGCCAGGAAAATCATCGTTGGCGCCAACACAAACTAAACTGTTGCACGTTCCGGAATATATAAATAATCTAGTATCGGGATTGTTATTTTGAGGTAGTACAGTTGAAACAGTAATGTTTAAATTTTCGGTTGGAGTGTATTTATACCATTTCCCTTTTGTGGGAACACCATTATTCCCATTTGTCAATCCACACAAAAGAGGTGGCACAGTTCCATTTTCATTGGTAAATGGAGGCGCAGTCGTAGTTGAGTTTAAAGCAACAGCTATTGCGCTGGCACAATCCGATTGTGCCACTATCATTGAAGTGCTGAAGAATAAAATTAAAAGAAGTATTGTTTTTTTCATAAATTGGTTTTTAATATTGTATTGATAGTATCTAAATTAATCACAAGATTGATTTAAGGAGTTAATCCATTGTTCCAAAAGTGCTACACCTTCATCATGCACAATAGTTCTTCCTAATAAAGGCATTCTTTCACTTTCTTCGTTAGAACTCATTCTAAAATGCATAATTGATTTGGTATAGTTTCCTGGAGAAATTATTTTTTGTAATGTTGGACTTACTTCTTCATCAGCGGTTAAACAAATTCCTATGTTTGCATCTTCACTTGATTGTCTAAATGTTAAACGGATGTTTCTATAATCACATCGTCCTTGATCTTGATGACAATGTGCACAATTAGCATCTAAATAAGAACGTACTCTCAAACCTAATGGTTGTGAAGTGTCATGATAATCGACCGTTGAAACAATATTTGAAGGATAGGTATCAAGATAACCTTGGGTAACTAGTTTTTGCAATTGATTCATACTTCCTGTAGTATAGTCGTAATTAAAATTAAGATTTTGAGGTTTTACAGCAATTGGCGTAGGCACTTCATTAATTTTGTGACACGCTAAGCACTCACCGTCTGATGGAATTCTATAATTTGTATTTACTATGTCGTTGTTCGGTTTTGAAAAAGTAATGGATTTAAAACTTCCATTTGCAAAATCCTCAGTTGTTACTAAGCTTGCATCTGTTTGTGCATCGTTCCATAAATATTCATAAAATTTCCAACCATCGCTTTTTCTAACCATTACTCTGGTTTCAATCAACATGGTTGTATTTCCTGGCTGAATAGTAGTATAATAAAACGTTTTAAGCAAGACAGTTCCAACTGGAAAATTTAATATGGTATAATCGTTTACATAAGTAGCCGTTTCTCCATTAGGCATCCAAATAAATCTTTTTTTCTGAGCATAATCAGTAAACAAAGTACTCGCAGGTGCATAAGGAATTACATTTAATGAAGGAATTTGATTGGCGATATTTCCAACAAAAAAATGATACTCCGATAAATTGGCGTATGGAATATTTTCTATATCTGCACTTACAATTGGTGTAGCATTTATAGTTACTGTAGCTTCGTTGGAAGCATTTCCTTGAGCGTTTTTTACGGTATATGAAATTGGGGATGGGTTTCCAACATAGTTTGGTACTGGTGTAAAAGTTATCATTCCAGAAGTTGCATTAACAGACCAAGTCCCTTCACTTGGAACTACTAAATTATCTAAAGTTCCGTTTGAATTGGTGTCTGTTCCTCCAATTATAGAAACAGTTGAAGCAACAGGAACATCTCCAGTAGTATCATTTAATAATACATCTATTACAACTGGATTTATTAAATTATTTGAAACCGTATCATCAGTTGCAATTGGATAAGTATTGATTGGAGTGTAATTGTTATCGTCTGAACAAGCATAGAAAGTAATAATAAGAGCTGACAAGGCAATAAATAGACAGTAAATTTTCTTCATTGTATTTTTTAAAAAGTATTCCAAATATAAACAAAAAAATCAAAAATCAAACATCAGTTGCATATATGACAATTTTATACTTAAAAACTTATGAAATACTGAATCAAATAAAATTTTCAATTCTAATATTGTATTGACTTAATTCTTTTTTCAGATGTTCTGAGTTATAATCAATCGGTACTTTGTAATCATCTATTTCTTTTTGCTTTTTCTTGCGGTTTAAAGCGTTTAAAAAACGTCTGTATTCTTGTTTTGATTTAATAAGTAATCCTGGAATTTGGGTTGGTTTACCGGCATCATCTTTGGCAACCATGGTAAAATAACTTGAATTACAATGCTTTACTTTTCCAGATTGAATATTTTCAGCTTCTACACGAATGCCTACAATCATTGATGTTCTTCCAACAAAATTGACACTTGCTTTTAGAGAGACTAATTCTCCAACTTCAATTGGGTCTAAAAAGTCAACAGTATCTACCGAAGCAGTGACGCAATAATTGCCCGAAAATTTTGAAGCACTTGCAAAAGCTATTTGATCTAAAAGCGACAATATAAAACCTCCATGAATTTTTCCACTAAAGTTGGAATGGGAAGGCAACATCAACATCGATAGAGTTACTTGCGATTCTGCAACAGTTTTAAAGTTCTTGTTCATCTTTTTCGGCTCTAATTAGTATGTTTTCAGGTAATGCTTTTTTCGCTTTGGCACCCATTTTCTTCAATTTCTCAACACTCGTTATCAAGTTTCCTTTTCCATCTACAAGTTTGTTCATTGCGCCTTGATATTCAGTTTTGGCTTCGTCCATTTTTTTTCCAATTTTCACCAAATCGCTAACAAAACCTTCAAACTTGTCATACAATGCTCCTGCTTGACGTGCAATCTCCAAAGCATTTTCTTGTTGTTTTTGATTCGTCCACATGCTATCAATAGTTCGCAAAGTTGCTAAAAGTGTAGAAGGTGTGACGATTACAATATTCTTTTCAAAAGCTTTATTGTATAAAGAATTGTCTTCATTCAATGCTAATGCAAAAGCCGATTCTATTGGTATAAAAAGCAATACAAAATCAGGACTTTCCATTTGATATAAATCATGGTAGTTTTTGTTACCTAATTGTTCTACGTGACGTTTTATGGAGTTGATATGTTCTTTTAAATGTGTTCCTTTTTCATCATCATCACTTTCGTTTACATATTTTTCATAAGCGGTTAAAGACACTTTTGAATCGACCACCATTTTCTTTCCATCCGGAAGATTGATGACAACATCAGGAAAAACTCGGCTTCCATCTTCGGTAGTAAAACTCTGTTGCACTTCGTATTCACGACCTTTTTCTAATCCTGATTTTTCTAAAACGCGTTCCAAAATCAATTCGCCCCAATTTCCTTGCATTTTGCTGTCGCCTTTCAATGCTTTGGTTAAATTCAACGTTTCTTTGCTCATTTGTTCGTTCATTTCACGCAAACCAAGTATTTGTTGACGTAAAGCAGCGTGATAATCAATACTTTCTTTGTGCGTGTCTTCTACTTTCTTTTCAAAAAGTTGAATTTTATCTTGCAATGGCGATAAAATATTCTTGAGGTTTTCTTTGTTTTGTTCGGTAAACTTTGAAGTTTTTTCTTCTAGTATTTTATTGGCTAAATTTTCAAATTCTTTGGTGAATTTCTCCTGCAATTTTTCTACTTCTTCTTTTTGTTCTTTATTTCGTTCCCAAAGATTTTCAAAATCAGTTTCTTTTTTAGACAATTGAATAGCAAAGGCTTCTTTTTCACTGCGGATAGTTTCTTTTTCTGCATTTAATGCAAACAATTGCTTTTCAAATTGGTTACGTTCATTTTGAAACTGCTCTTTCAACTGATTGATTTGCGATAATAAACCGTTTGTTTTTTCTTCTAATGATGCTTTTTCTGATTTAGAATTGGCAGAAAAAAGCATTTTTCCTAAATAAATTCCAATAGTAAGCGCAATAATGAAAGCAATAATGATGAATAATGAATCTGACATACTAAAATTATGATTTTTGTAAATTTAAACATTAAATTGAAATGTAGGATTTCAAAATTGTATTTTTGTTGCAAATAATTATTCATGCATCGCCATTTCCTATTTCACAAACCACACGGCTATTTGAGTCAATTTATTTATGAAAAAAAGCGACATAAAAAGTTGCTTGGTGAATTGTATTCTTTTCCTGAAGGAACAATGGCAATTGGTCGTTTGGATGAAGACTCGGAAGGTTTGTTATTGTTGACAACCGACGGAATGATGAGTGAAATCGTTAGAAGCAAAACGGTTGAAAAAGAATATTACGCTCAAGTAGATGGTGTTATTACGAATAAAGCTATCGAACAATTGAAAAATGGAGTAGAAATTGGTTTTAAAGGCATTCGATATACAACCAAAAAATGCGAAGCAAAAATCATCAACCAACTTCCTGATTGTATTGGCGAAGGAAGACGAATTCGCGATGAACGTCACGGACCGACTTCTTGGGTTTCGATTACTTTAACCGAAGGCAAATTTCGTCAAGTTAGAAAAATGACAGCCGCTGTTGGATTTCCTACTTTACGATTGGTAAGAATTCGAGTAGGAACAATACATTTGCAACTTAAAGCTGGTGAAGTTCTAGAAGTGGCTAGTTTTTCAAATAACCGAATAATCAAATGTTAAACATCGTTTTAGTACAACCCGAAATCCCTAATAATACTGGAAACATTGGTCGTCTTTGCGTTGGCACCGAAAGTCGTTTACACTTAATTCATCCACTAGGCTTTCATATAACCGATACTAATTTAAAGCGTTCAGGTTTGGATTATTGGGTGCATTTAGATTTGACTGAATATCAAAATGTAGATGAATGGATTGCTCAAATTAAAGACAAATCAAGAGTGTTTTTGATGAGTTCACGTGTTGATAAATCTATTTATGAAGCCGAATTTCAAGATGGCGATTGGTTGGTTTTTGGTAAAGAAAGCATTGGTTTATCAGAAGAAGTGCTTGACCAATTTGAAAATCATTTAAAGATTCCTATGTCTAATTTGATTAGAAGTTATAATATTGCTAATTCAGTGGCTTTTGTTGTTGGTGAAGCCAAAAGACAAATTAATTTGAAATAACAAACTTCCCTTTTGTTCCATCAAACGAAATTTTTTCATCTTTAAATAAAGTTTCAAAAACTCCATTTGAAATCAAATTACATGGTTGGTCTTGATACACTTTTTCTTGCGTCATCACAATCATTTCGTCGCTAAGTTGTATTGCTAAATCAATATCGTGTGTTGAAAATAATATGCATTTATTGGTTTCTTGTGACAGTTTTTTCAAGAGTTTAAATACCGATACTTTGTGCAATAAATCCAAATGTGTAGTCGGTTCGTCTAAAATAATTATTGACGTATCTTGTGCCAAAGCACGAGCAATCATTACTTTTTGCAACTGACCATCACTGACTTCAAAATGCTTTTTTTCGAGTAACTCTTCAATTTGCGTAATGGCAATAACTTCATTTATAATCTTCAAGTCATTTTCTGAAAGTTTTCCTAACCAATTGGTATAAGGTTGTCTTCCAAGTGCCACCAATTCAAAAACAGTCAAATTACTTGGAGGTAATTTTTCGGTTAAAACCAAGCTTAAGTTTTTGGCTAAAGTCAAATCATCTAAAGATTGAATGTTTTTATCTTCCAGAAAAACGTTGCCCGAAAGTGGTTTTTGAATTCCGGTTAAAGTTCGTAATAAAGTAGATTTACCAATACCATTAGCGCCAACTAAGGTGATGAGTTTTCCTTTTTGTAAGGTCAAATTAATGCTATTCGCAATGACATTGGCTCTCTTTTTGGAAGAATAGCCAACTGCTAATTGTTTAGTAATTAAAATTTCATTTGAATTTACACTCATTGAACTTTAATTTCATACGTTTTAGATGTTCTTTTATCACCAAAACAAATTCGATTGTCGTCAATAAAAATACCATCGTTATCTTCATAATATGAATCATTTGGATAATCAATGGTTAGTAGAACAGTAAAACGAAAAGTTCCAGGATTGGTTGGAACGCCATAAAAGCTTATTCTTCTGTCGCTAATGTTGTAATTTATTCCAGCGGGCAAATCTCCATTGATACTAAAATGATAAAAATAAGCATCATCATTAGAGTCGTTTTTAACTTCGGCTATAATATATTGATTGTAATTGTTACCAACAGTTGCAATTTCTAAAGTTTTATTAGGTAAAACAGGTTCAGTTCTTACAATACAATCCAATAATTCGCTACAGCTGTTAAAACTTACAAGCACTAAAAGTAATATCAGGTTTCGTGAAATTGTTTTCATATCTATAAAATATTTTTCTTTTTAATTATCAACCAAATAACAATCGGTGCTCCAACTAGCGAAGTTATAGCATTGATTGGTAGTGTAAAATCCATTCCAGGCAATTGCGAAATACTATCACAAAGTAACATAATTATTGCACCAATTAAAAGTGTTCCTATAAATAATATTTTATGATTACTGGTTTGAAATAGTAGTTTTGTTAAATGCGGAACTGCCAAACCGATAAAAGCAATCGGACCAACAAAAGCGGTTATGCTTCCCGTTAATAAACTGGTGCTAATGATGATGGTGTTTTTAAATCTCTTAAAATTCAATCCCATGCTTTTAGCATAGTTTTCTCCGAGTAATAATGCATCTAATGATTTCAGAGAAAAAACACTTATAAGCAAACCAATAGTAATAACAAACGTTAAAAATGAAATATTCCCCCAAGTCAAATTACCTAAACTTCCCATTGACCAAAAGGTGAACTTTTGCAATTGTGCTGCAGTACTAAAATAAGTTAAAATACTAACAATGGCTGAAGTAAAACTACTAAACATTAACCCAACAATTAAGATGGACATTACATCACGCAAATATTTGGAAACAATAAAAATGAGCAGTAATACTAGAAAACTCCCGGCGCAAGAAGCCAATATGATTCCATGTGATGAAAGCAGAAAATCCGTTAAGAAGATTGGCAAAAAACTACTTCCTAAAACCACAAAAGCAACCCCTAAACTAGAGCCTGAACTCAACCCTAAAACAAATGGTCCAGCCAATGGATTTCTGAAAAATGTTTGCATTAACAAACCACTGATAGAAAGCGAAACACCAACCAACATTGCCGTAATGGCTTTGGGTAAACGATAATTGATGATGATATATTCCCAAGTCTCTTTGCTTGCCGAAGAGCCAAAAAGACTTTTACATACTTCTTTAAACGGAATGGTTACTTGACCGATAGAAATATTCAAGACTAAGGTCAATAGCAGCACCAATGACAAAGAAGTAAATAATAATGTATTTCGGTTTTTACTCATATAACTCTAACTTCTTTCTTCCAGCTTCTCACTACTTAATCTTTTCAAAGAAAAAAGGTTCATAACCTGGTAATAAGTCAGGATGCAAAATCTTTACTAAATCTTTCAATACCATATCGGGTCTATTGGGCGCTAGTTCATAATAGAGAACACCACCTGTTTTTCCTTTTTTTCCAGCAAAGGAATAGACATTTCCTTTTTTGAAGGCTTCAAATTGCTCATAATGCGGATTGGCATCCATCATCTCTTTTAAAGTTGAGAACTGACCAGAAGTTATCCAAAAATCAGCCTCTTTTGCTTTTTCATATACTGTTTCAAAAGAAAGTGACAAGCTTCCAGTTCCCGAAGTATCTGCCCATAAATAATTAGCATTTGCTTCTTTCAACAAAATACTTCCCCAACTGGTTCCTTTTGGTAAATACCATTTGTCTTGAAACATATCACCAGCCAAAATAGTTGGAGTAACACTATCTAACTTGGCTATTTCAATCGTGTTTAGATAGTCTTTTTCGATTATTGAAAATAGTTTTTTCGCTTTATCTTGTTTGTCATACAAGGCACCGAAAAGTTTAATCCATTCAGCTTTTCCCAATGGTGTTTCTTCATTCCAATCGCCATTTAATAAAACTTTTAAACCGCTATTTTCTAAATTCTCTAATGATTTTGTATCGTTGTCGATGCCGTATCCAATGATAACATCGGGTTGCAAATCAATCAGCACTTCAATGTTTAGTGCTTGATTAGCTCCTAATTCTTTTATTTTCTTTTCATCAATTAAGGCACGCACTTTTTCGGAAGAAATATAATCTAAGTTTGGAAAACCAACTAGAGTTTTTTCTACTTCAAGCATTTCCAACGATGGAATATGTGTTGTAGAAGTAACGACAATCTTTTTTATAGGAACAGTAATGGTTGTGTGTGTATTTAAACTATCAGGTACAACACCGTTTTCTTTTTTTAGAATATAAGTATAGGTTTTAGTCGCTTTTGGCCAAGGGTTTTTAACAGTAACTACCGAGTAACCTTCGTAGTTTTCGAGAGAAAAGCCTTTGGCATACTGAATTTCATCGGACACAATTGCATTTTCTATCGTCTTTACTTCTTTTTTGCATTGAACAAAAGAAAAAAGAATGGCTAGTATTAAAATGATTTTGAATGTGAATTTCATAAAATGAAGTTTTCACAAAAGTAAACTTTTGTTTTTAATAATTTAAGTTACATTTGCACCTGAATTTTGGTTGTTATTCACTTTTGTGAAAAACATTAAAAGGGAATTTGGTTCAAATCCAAAGCTGTTCCCGCAACTGTAAGCTATCAAGCTTGTTGTCATCTACATTACCATTGTTCGCCACGGCGAATGAGAAGGTCGACAACAAGACGCAAGCCAGGAAACCTGCCTATATTCATTGAGTAACAAACTTTCGGGAAAAAAGGTTTGGGTATGGGTAAATTCTATGCTTTTCTCCCAGTATTAGTAAACTATTGTTTAATTAAAAAATGAAAAAAACAATTCGCATCAGTGCATTCTTTGCATTGATAACCTCTTGTGCATTGGCGCAAGAAAAAGATTCGCTAGCGGTAAACGCACTAAAAGAAGTAGTCGTATCAGACACTAAATTTTCGCAAAACAGAGAAAAATCAGGAAAAGTTATCGAAGTGATTTCGGCTGCCGATTTAGAAAAAAAGTCAGGTCAAAGTTTGGCCACGGTTTTAAGTCAGGTAACAGGTCTTGAAATCAATGGAAACCAATCGGCTAATGGAAAAAACTTGGGCTATTACATTCGTGGTGGAAAAAATCGCCAAATCTTAATTCTTATTGATGGCATTCCAGTTACCGACGCTTCGGGCATTAGCTTTGAGTACGATTTGCGTTTGCTTCCCGTAGAACAAGTAGAACGAATCGAGATTATGAAAGGTGCTGCGAGTACGCTCTACGGTACAGGTGCAGCCACAGGAGTAATCAACATTACGTTGAAAAAATCTTCCAAAAAAGAAATCGAAGGAAATGCCTATATGAACATCGGTTCAAACAATACTGCGGATAATCATCATTATAACGGTCAAGAATTTAACCAAGGTATTTCGGTTAATGGAACCGTTTCGAAAGTAAATTATTTTGCTGGTTTGAATTCTACCGAAACCAACGGCATGTCACAAATTGCTGCTCCAACTTCGGATACCGACTATGAAACCGACCGTTTCTCTAGACAAAATGTGTTAGCAAAATTAGGATATAAAGCCACCGAAAAACTAACGTTAGATTTCTTTGGGAATTATGACAGAATCAAAAACGATTACGATTTATCTTTTGACAACACTGGTTTTAATGATACTGATATAAACAAAACCAAATCAGAACAAATCCGTTTTGGGTTTGCACCTAAGTACCAATACAACAAAGGCGAATTCGTTTTAAACTCAGGTTTTACAAAAATAACGCGCGATTATGATGAGCTAAACACTTTCAGTAACACCGTTGATTATTCGCTTTATGAATCGAGAAGTATAGTGGTAGATGGTTATAACAAATATAATTTTTCAAACCAATTGGCAATTATTTTAGGTGCTACATATCAGTTTAATGACATGAAAAGCCAAACACCTTTTAGCACTATCGAAAAAGAGTTAACCAAGTTCAATATTGTAGATGGTTATACTACATTGGTCTATAACTCTAACTTTGGTCTAAATGTTAACACTGGCGGACGATTGAATCATCACAGTGCTTATGGCAATAATTTTGTGTTTAATTTCAATCCATCTTATAATTTTAAAACTAGTTTTCCATTTAAAATGTTGGCATCATATAGTACTGCCTATGTTACGCCAAGTTTATACCAACTCTATTCTGAATATGGAAATGACACATTAACACCCGAAAAAAATGCCACCATCGAAGCAGGTTTTGAAACCGAATTGATGAACAAAAAACTAAAATTAAACACCGTTGCATTTTATAGAGATCAAAACGATGCCATCAATTTCTATTTCAATCCTGTCACCTTTGACTCTTTTTATGTAAATGTGGATGGAAGTACCAAAGCCAAAGGTGTCGAAAGCTCTTTGAGTTATGCTGTTTTACCAAAATTACATATTAACGCCAACTATACTTTCACTCAAGTAGATGAAGTACTAAATCGATTGATACCAAAACACAAAGCCAACGCTAGTTTAGAGTACCAACCATCAAGCAGAACACTTTTTAACGTTAGTTACCAATACTTTGATGCCAGAAACGATGCGTTTTATGACGCCAATACTTTTAGCGTTTTACCAATCAAACTAGGTTCTTACCAATTGGTAAACCTTTTAGTAAAACACGAATTTATTAAAAATCGTCTAACCGTTTTTGGTGCAGCAACTAATATTTTAAACGAAGAATTTGTAGAAAATGTTGGCTATGCAACACGCGGAAGAAACTTCAAACTCGGGTTAAACATTGTTTTGTAGTTTAATCAAAAAGGCTAGCTGTGAGGTTAGCCTTTTTTTATCTATTTCTAATTCAAAAAAAATATTGTTATTCCTTTGTTACTTTAAGCATTCATGAATTCTTTTTTGGTTGGTAATACAGAATTATGGCACCATTCGTAAAAATTTTATTCTTAACGAGCTTAAAAATAATCCTGTCGTTAATGTTTTCGAATAATGGCAACCCCTTGCCTTCAACCATTGGATGAATGCAAAGTTGAAATTCATCAATCAAACCCAGTTTCATCAGCTGTATAATTAAACTGCGACTACCAACAAAAATAGCTTTTCCTGGAAGTTGCTTGAGTTCTAAAACTACTTCTTTTAAGTTCTGTTTTGCAATTGTGGCACTTTTCCATTCTACATTTTTTATGGTACGAGAGAAAACTATTTTTGGAATTTTATCAATTGCCATAGCAAAGTCATTCATCGATTTTTCTTCGGAAGGATTATCCAGCACAGTTTGCCAAAATTCCATTAATTGATAGGTAGTTCTGCCATATAGAATTGCATCTCCTTGACCTAATAATTCAGTATAATGCTGATGAATATTTTCATCAGGTATTCCAGCGGTATGGTCACAAAAACCATCAATTGTCATATTTAATGCTGCAATTATTTTTCTCATACTATTTCCCTTTTTGATTTATGAATATTGTTTCTTCAAAAAACATTTGACGCAATTTTGAATCTCTCAATTAATGTAACTATTTGGTCTTTAGTTTTGGTTAAAAATAATAATTTCCAATTTTAAAAAAAAGTTATTACTATTAATATCTTGACAAATCACTTTTTTTTATTCTCTATAAAAAAGCGGTTATTTCATTAGTAAACATAAAGGAACAACAAAAACAATAAATCCCACTTAAAAATAATTTTAAAAAAAATCATTCCCGTCCCAACCTTTTCCATTAAATTGTGCTCTATATAAAAAACACCCTTTGTGATTAACGAAATACAAATAGTTGGCTGCCGAAAAAAACAACGCGATGCGCAAAGGCAAGTTTATGACTATATGTCGCCAAAATTGTTTCGCACCTGCAAACGGTATTTAAAAAAACAAGAAGAAATAGAAGAAGTATTGGCTGATGCGTTTTATACCATCTTCACCAAGATAGACCAATTAAAAGAAAACAACGCCTTCGAAGCATGGGCACGAAAAATAACCGTCAATCAATGTTTGTTACATCTAAAACGAAACGTCAATTTTAACCTCTATCTCGAAGACACATCTATATACCTGCATCCCGAAACGGCATCAGCAACCCAACTGGAAGAAGAAGATTTGTTAAAACTACTGGAAGTCATCCCAGATGGATGCAAAACCATCTTCAACCTCTTTGTCATCGAAGGATATGGTCACAAAGAGATAGCCGAGATGCTCAATATATCGGAAGGCACATCCAAATCGCAATTGAATGTAGCCAAAACAAAACTAAAGGAACTCATCAACAAGTTCTATTATCAAAACGCTAAGTGATACTGAAATAAATTCAGCCAAAAATGGAAAACAAAGACGACATATTCGAACAATTTAAAACCGCCGCCAACAGCGCAGAGCAAAAAGAATTTGCTGCCAAGGACAAGGTTTGGAATCGTGTAGAAAACAAACTCGACAACAAATTGTTAACCAAAGAAAATACCTTTTGGAGAAAACTAGCAGTGGCAGCATCGGTATTGTTGGTCGCTTCTATTGGTTATCAATATCTAAAAGAAGACAAAATCAACATCACTCCTACCAATGACGTAGTTGTTATTGACACCCTAAAAACCATTACCGATAACACCACAAACAATGACATAGTAACTGTTGAAAAAAAACAAAATCCAGCCATAAACGCTAACGCCGAAATGATTCTGAAAGAACAAATCAACACCCAAAGCCAAGTGGTTGTTCGTGATACGCTAAGAAGAATGATGCCTAAAATGATTGTTTCAAAAAGCGAATCCGTAGCAGAAAGTGATGACCTTATGGAACTTCAAAAACCAGCCGCAACAGTTGCCAATAGTTATGATAGTTATAATGGAATTGCTAAACGAAAAGATAATGTACGTGGCGTAAGACAACATGAAGGTTATTTAAACTATAGTGGTGATGCCAAAGAAGCAAAACAAACTTCTAAAAAAGAAGCACCTCTTTTAGTTATTGACGATAAAGTATCAGACACACAAACCTTAGGAAAACTAGACCCAAACGATGTGGATAACATCATTCTTCTTCCCGATCCATTATATATAATCAATGGTGTAGAATATACCGAAAAAGAACTTTTTGGACCAAACCCAACCAGTCCTTATGCACCTTTAAACCAACAAAACATTGAAACCCTTTCGATACTGCAGAACGAAAAGGCAACCGAAGTTTATGGCGAAAAAGGAAAGAAAGGTATCGTCATCATTGCCACAAAAGGGGGAAAACCCGCTGCTAAAAAGAAGTAGCAAAAGATTACTAACATTTTAAAAATCAACATCATGAAAAAATTTAAACCATTTTCAACAGTCCTTGCTATGCTTATATGTTTCGTAAGCTTGGCACAACAAAAAACCATCACAGGCGTAGTTTCGGATGCTTTAGGACCATTAGCTGGAGCCAACGTAGTAGTAAAAAACACCACACGAAACACTCAAACCGACTTTGATGGAAAGTACAGCATCAAAGCCACAAAAGGCGAAATACTAGTCTTTAGTTATGTTGGCTATACCTCAAAAGCCGTTAAGGTTGGCAACAGCACAACTATTAACGTGAAACTTGAAAGCGCACAAACACTTCAAGAAGTTGTCGTAGTTTCCTATGATGATAAAAAAGAATCTGAATATGATAGTTATATTGGTAAAGCTGTTATGGATACTAAAGCACGATCAATGGTGAGTCAGCAAGTGCAAGGGTATGCTAAAGGGTTGTCTATTTCACAATCCAATACAAATGCAATAGTAATTAGAGGAAGCAGAAGCGTTACTGGAACAACCGACATTATTCCTGCTACTAACGATTACGAAGACTATGAAGCGTTTGCAGAAAACGTTTTTGAAAGTCCAAAAGCATCGCCGCTTTCTACCTTTTCTATTGATGTCGATAACGCATCCTATACCAACATTCGCCGTTTTATAAACAACGGACAAAAAGTGCCTAAAGATGCCGTGCGTATTGAGGAAATGATGAACTTCTTTAAATACAAGTATCCACAACCAACAAACGAGCATCCATTTTCAATCAATTCCGAATACAGCGATTGCCCGTGGAATACAAATAACAAATTAGTGCGCATTGGCTTGCAAGGCAAAAACATTGACGACTCAAAACTACCTGCGTCTAACCTTGTTTTCTTAATTGATGTTTCGGGTTCGATGTTTGCTGCTAATAAATTGCCGTTGCTAAAGGAATCGTTGAAAGTATTGGTCAATCAGTTGCGCAAAGACGACCGAGTTGCCATTGTGGTCTATGCTGGTGCAGCTGGATTGGTCTTGCCTCCTACTTCGGGCGATAAAAAAATGACGATTATTGATGCGTTAGAGAAATTGCAATCTGGTGGAAGCACCGCTGGGGGTGCCGGAATTCAATTGGCATACCAAACTGCAAAAGAACATTTCATCAAAGGTGGCAACAACCGCGTAGTATTGGCAACCGATGGCGATTTTAACGTAGGCGCATCGTCTGACAATGATATGCAACGCTTGATAGAAGAAGAACGCAAATCGGGCGTATTTTTAACCAGTCTTGGATTCGGAATGGGTAATTATAAAGACAGCAAAATGGAAACGTTAGCTAACAAAGGTAACGGAAACTATGCCTACATTGATAATATTCAAGAAGCCAATCGTTTCTTAGGAAAAGAGTTTAAAGGTTCGATGTTTGCCATTGCCAAAGATGTGAAGATTCAGATTGAATTCAACCCAACCTTTGTACAAGCCTACCGATTGATTGGTTATGAAAATAGAAAACTACGTCCAGAAGACTTCAAGAATGATGAAATAGATGCTGGCGAATTGGGTAGCGGACACACAGTAACGGCATTGTATGAAATTGTTCCTGTAAATGTAAAAAGTGACTATTTTAAACCAATTGAAGATACGAAATATTCAAAAGTGGAAAACAAAGGCGTAAACTATCAAAATGAATTGGCAACGATTAAATTCCGATACAAAAAACCAAATGGCGATAAGAGCATTGAGATGGTGAGTACAATTGCTTCGGCTTCAAAATCGTTGAATACTGCATCGGATGATTATAAATTTACGGCTGCAGTAGCTTGGTTTGGGTTGAATTTAAGAGATTCGAAACTGGTAAGCAATAAATCATTAGTAGCTATTAAGAAACTTGCCAAAGAAGGATTGGCCAACGATGACGAAGGCTATAAAGCAGAATTTATTAGATTGATTGATGGTGGAAATACTTTTATTGCTTCTAAGAATTAATTGTATTCATAGTTGGGTGTTTTAATGTTGAAAACCTAATAAGTGTCAAAGCTTGTTAGGTTTTTTTTTGCTTGGTGGTTTGTAGCTACTGCCGTTGGATTTCTTTTAAAATTAAAAACTCATCATGGCAATTGTATAAACAATTAGAAAAACCATGTAATTTAAAGTCTTGGTGTTTAGTATAATTTTACAAAAGAAATTAAAACCAATATAGTATGAAAAATGTAAGCCTTATTTTAGCCAGTGTAGTCATGATGTTAATTGCATCTTGTAAAGGAGAAACTGAGAAAACGACTGAAAAAACGGTTGTTATTGAAAAGCAAGTAGAAGCAACTCCTGTAAAAGAAGTTGAGGAAGAAACCGATGGTACTTCAGTAAGTATTAGTAAAGATGGTGTTGATTTTTCTACCAAAGATGGAGATAAAAAAACAAAAGTAGAAGTAAAAGATGGTGCTGCTAGTGTTTCTTCTAAAAAATAAAAAACAAAAAATCTAAATGTTTGTTTTTGTTTCTGTAACGAACTTCAATGTTACAGGAACTACCAAATCTTTGTTGAAGTGCTCTCACTTTAACAAAGATTTTTTTTATTTTTATCTGCAAAAAATTCAAAATTTCCGATAGTTTTTTTTAGTTTCTCAACCCAATTATCAGAACTCTAATTATCCTCAGTTTTACAAATTCAAAAGTTTTAGTATGCTTTTTTCTATTCATGAACTATTAGCTTATAATTAGAAAAAAAAGTTGTATTCTTATTCACTTTTTTTTTAAAAAATAGGCTTCTGACTTGTATAGCTTTTTTATTGTTTTTCTTTAGTGTTTTTTAGGTAGATTTTTACAGTTTAGAAAAAAACTAATTGAATGCTCTGTGACAAATAAAATCAAACATACATTAAGAAGTCAAAATAACAACAAACACCTACAAATCAGATATTTTTAACTTTATATAAATAGCTGAATTATATAGTAATTCACAATTCAAAGAACTTAAAACTCTTAAATATTTTTTTACTATATTTGACATAGATTTAGTTTAGCTTTAAGCACTTAACGTATTGATTTTCATTATTTTGAAAAAATACAAGTTGTTTTTTCACTCTTATGATTTCAGTAGCTTTCATCAAAATATTATCCCAACGGGTTAATTTTAAAGAAATTATAAATTTAACTTTTGAATTACTCAAAATAATAAACCCTGACAATACTCAAAACTATTTTAGGGTTATGAAAAAAAAAAAAAGAAACATGAACGAAAACCATTCAGACGATCAATACGGTAGAGCAAGAGTTCAGGATTCACCTGAATTAATTGCTTATTACAAAGAACTAGAAAAATTAGGTGCTGGTGCATTATGGACGGTTGCCAATGATATAGAACCATGGGAACCAAGAAGTTCGTCTGTACCAATGCTATGGAAATATGACAATTTACGAGAATTGGTGGTAAAATCATCCGATTTAGTAACTCCTGAGCAAGCAGGAAGACGCGTGGTTTACTTGGTAAACGACAAACGAAAAGATGTTTCTGCTGCTGTAGGCTGGTTATATACTGGAATTCAAGTTACACGTCCAGGCGAAAGCACCTCGGCTCACAGACATAAAGCTTCGGCATTGCGTTTCATCATGGAAGGCGAAGGCGGATATACTGTTGTAAATGGCAATAAAATCACGTTTGAAGTAAATGATTTTGTGATAACACCCAATTCTACTTGGCATGAACACGGAGTTGATGCTAACGGAAAAATGTGTATTTGGCAAGATGGTTTGGATATTCCATTGGTGAATGCTTTAGAAGCAAATGACTACGCAGTTTATGATGGAAAACAACCATTGGAACAAGAAATTAATTATTCTCCATTAGCTTATGGTTGCGCTGGTTTACTACCTGCAGATGTAACTTGGAACAAACCTTATTCGCCACTTTTCAAATATTCATGGAAAGAAGTGTATCCAACTTTATTAGAAACATTAAAAGTTAAACCTATCAATCCAATAGATGGAATTATAATGCAGTATTCCAATCCATTAAATGGCGGACATGTCATGCAAACTATGGGTGCAAGTATGCAATTATTACCCGCAGGATTCAAAGGAAAAGCACACAAACATACTGGTTCAATTGTTTACCAATGTGCCAAAGGAAGCGGCTATTCCATCATCAACGGAAAACGTTTTGAATGGAAAGAACGCGATATTTTCTGTGTTCCAAGTTGGGCTTGGCACGAACATCATAATGCATCAGAAAATGAAGATGCCTGTTTATTTTCGTTTAATGATTTACCTGTAATAGAAAAACTAGGTTTGTATCAAGAAAAGGAATTAACAGATAATAAGGGACATCAACAAGTACAATAACTTTTATAGTGCAAGAAAAGTACATGTTCTAAAATCAAATTCAATAAAAAACTTTGCGAACTTTGCGTAAATCTTTGCGTTCTTCGCGGTTAAACAAATAAAATGAAACTACTTACTTACAAAACAAACGAAACAGAATCACGCTTAGGATTCCTTCACAACAATCAAGTAATCGACATGGAAGACTTCGGTGAAATATCTAATTTTCCATTACCATCAACTATGTTAGAATTAATCGATATGGGCTATGAATTGGTCGAGGAATTAAACGACATGGTTGCTGAAACAGACCAAAAATTATTAGATGAAATTGCTTACGAAATAGGCGAAGTAATCTTCCTTGCTCCTATTCCTAAACCGCGAAAAAACATCATCGGAATTGGTTTGAATTATACCGAACACGTTGCTGAAAGCGCGAGAACATTAGACACATCAAATGAATTACCACAACAACCCATTATTTTTTCAAAACCACCTACAACTGTGACAGCAACAAACACTGAAATTCTATTGAATAGAAAATTAACTAATCAATTGGATTGGGAAGTTGAATTGGCTGTAGTGATTAGCAAAAAAGGGAAATACGTTTCTAAAGCAGACGCAATGGATTATGTTTTTGGATATACTATAATCAATGACATTTCAGCAAGAGATTGTCGTCGTTCTGGACAATGGATTGTTTCAAAAGGACAAGATACTTTTGCACCAATGGGACCAATTTTAGTCACCAAGGACGAAATTGAAAATCCACATAATTTAAATTTATCATTAACAGTGAACGGTATTGAAAAACAAAATTCCAATACCAAATTAATGTTATTCAACATCAACGATTTGATTGAAGACTTAAGTACCGTTTTTACTTTGGAAGCTGGCGATATTATTGCCACTGGAACTCCAGCTGGAGTTGGAGCAGGAAGAAACCCTCAAGAATGGTTAAAAGACGGTGATGTTGTAAAATGTACTGTTGAAGGAATTGGCTCGATTGTGAATACAGTTAAAGAAATAGCCCCCTAACCCCCAAAGGGGGAATTACTAGCTTTTAAAAAAAATAATTTGATTTAAAAAAAAAATGATAAACGAAACACAAAAAGTCACTCCTTTGAAGGGGTTGGGGAGGCTTAAATACAGAATAGGCCAAATAGTTCCATCATCAAACGTCACGATGGAAACCGAAATACCAGCTATTTTTAGAGCTAGAGAAACCATTTTGCCAGAACGTTTTACGTTTCACAGCAGTAGAATGCGAATGAAAAAAGTAACCAAAGAAGAACTCGAAGCCATGGATGCCATGAGTTTGAAATGTGCTCAAGAACTTTCTGATGCGCATGTTGATGTTATGGGTTATGCTTGTTTGGTTGCTATTATGAGTATGGGTCGAGGTTATCATTGTGTTTCAGAAGTGAATCTACACCAAGAAACGGTTGCCAACGACTTCCCTACTCCAATTGTAACTTCTGCTGGAGCATTAATAAATGGTTTAAATGTTTTAGGTGCAAAACAAATTTCAATAATCACTCCGTATATGCGACCTTTAACGGATATGGTTGTGGATTATATTGAGCATCAAGGCATTAAAGTAAAAGAAAGTATTGCACTTGAAATTCCTGATAATCTAGAAGTTGCTGCACAAAACCCAATGAATTTACTAGAAATCTATAAGCAATTGGATTTGAAAGATGTGGATGTTTTAGTCGTTTCTGCTTGTGTACAAATGCCATCTTTGGAAGCGATTGACTTAATTCAGGCAGAATGCGGAATTCCTGTGACTTCAGCAGCAGTTTGCACCACTTATGAAATGATGAAAAAACTCAGTATCGAAGCAAAATCTCCTATTGGTGGTGAATTGTTAAATGGAAAATATTGATAAACGGAATTAAACATAAAATTGTATTTCTTTTATTTATAGCAATTGCGTAACGCTAGTAGGTCTTCATGGAGTATATTTTGCATTGCATGTCCCGATTATCATGCTAGTTTACATCATAATTAAAAAAACAATCACACACAAAAACTCGAAAACTAAATTTCGAGATTATTACATTTACTAAGTTATTCTTTATAATTTTAAATTCATAAAAGTTTAAAACGCATGTTTAATTTTATTCTTTAATTACTATTCAATTTAAAATAAATTAATTTTTCTTTCTACCTCAGGAAAAATTAATGTATATTACATTTTAAAATTAAAAAATGCAGTTAAAGTGACCTTTTATTAGGTTGTTTTGACTAGAAATTCAAATTAAATGAGAAAAAATTTACTAATATTAACGTTGCTATTTTGTTTTTCTGTTTTCAGTCAGAATACAAATTGGACATTAACAAACAAAAAATCGATTAGAACAAATAAAAATGTCACTCGTTCTAATTTTCCTGAAAATTTTATACTTTTTAGCACAAATAGTACTAGCTTAAAAAATCAATTTCAAAATGCTCCACAAAGGTTAAAAGCTAATGATTCAAATGTAATTCTTGAAATTCCTAATAGCAAAGGAACAACTGAGCGTTTTAAAATTTTTGAATTTTCTAATTTTGAAAAACAATTACAAGATGCATTTCCTGAAATTCGTTCTTATGTAGGAATTGGAATTGACGATACTTCGGCACAAGTTAGAATAAGTTTGGATCCAAAAGGAATGCAAGCTATGATTTTTAGAGGAAATAAGAACAATGAATTTATTGAACCATATTCAGATGATTTGACTACATATGCCGTTTATGAATCGCAACGCAATAAAGGAGAGTTACCATTTTCTTGTTCCACTGAAGATACTTCTTTTGCAAACAGAGTAGCTACTGATGTTAATAATGCAAACCGTTCTGGTGCAGGAGAATTATTAATATTCCGATTAGCACTTTCTTCCACTTCAGAATATGCAGCATATTTTGGCGCAACCAATTCGTCTCAATGGAGTTTAGTTTTGGCTGCTTATAATGCAACTATGACACGTGTAAATGGTGTTTTTGAAAAAGATTTTTCAATACACATGAACATTACCACAAATTCTCAAAACGTAGCTTATTACAATGCTTCTACTGATCCGTATTCAAATGCCTCAACAGGTGCTGGTGGTGCATGGAATGGAGAATTACAAAGTACATTAACTTCAGTTTTGGGAGAATCTACTTATGATGTAGGTCATTTATTTGGTGCTTCGGGTGGCGGTGGAAACGCAGGTTGTATTGGTTGTGTATGTGTAGATGGTATTAAAGGAAGAGGTTTTACATCGCCTTCAAATGGAGTTCCTATGGGCGATACTTTTGATATTGATTACGTAGCGCATGAATTAGGACATCAATTTGGTGGAAATCATACTTTTTCACATAATATTGAAGGTACAGGTGTAAACGTTGAACCTGGTTCAGGTTCTACTATTATGGGATATGCAGGAATAACTTCTTACGATGTTCAAGCCCATTCTGACGATTACTTCGTTTATGCTTCTATAAAACAAGTACAAGATAATATGGTAGGTAAAACTTGTCCAAATAGAGTTACTCTAACAAACATAACACCAACAGTAAATGCTGGCATAGATTATACTATTCCGAAAAGTACACCTTTTATATTAACGGGAACTGGAGCTGACGGGAATGGCGATACATTGACCTATACTTGGGAACAAAACGACACTGCAACAACCCAAAGTGCTGCCAATAGTGCGGCATCAGCAACAAAAACGATAGGTCCAAACTGGCGTTCTTATTCACCAACTACTTCTCCGACACGTTATTTTCCTCCATTAAGTAGAGTTATTGCTAATCAAACCACAACAACAGGGTTGGATATTACTGTTGAAGCTATAAGTTCTATTGCTCGCACTCTAAACTTTGTATTGACAGCTAGAGATAATTTTGCTGGTGCAGGACAAACGGCTAGTGATGCTATGGTTGTTACAGTCAATGGAACTGCTGGACCTTTTGCAATTACAGTTCCAAATACAAATGTAAATTGGACTGTTGGTTCTAATAGAACGATTACTTGGAATGTTTCTGGAACAACGGCAAACGGCATAAACTGTGCTTCGGTTGACATTTATTTATCTACTGATGGTGGAAACACCTATCCAATTTTATTGGCAAGTGAAGTTCCTAATGATGGAAGTCAAGTAGTTACCATACCAAACAATGTTGGCACAACGAATAGAATTATGATTAAAGGAAATAAACATATTTTTTATGACATCTCAAATACTAATTTTACTATTACCAATCCAACCTCAACATTTTCGGTAAGCTTTAATGGTGTCGAAGGTGAACAAAACAAAAAAATATGTTCTGGTAATACTGCAGAATTTTATGTAAACTATAAAATTTTTGGTGGATTTTCTGCTAATACTTCCTTTAGCGTAACAGGTCAGCCAACTGGAAGTACTGTTACCTTTTCGCCTACTAGTATTTCTGCTTATGGAACTGTTACCATGACTATTTCAAATACCCAAAATGTTTCGTCTGGAAATTATGTAATGATAGTTACTGGAACTTCTGGCTCTACATCAAAAACAGTTGAATTCTTCTTGACTATATTTAATGGTGTTTTTACAACTCAAACCTTAGTTGCTCCTTCAAATTTAGCCTTTGCCCAAGAAACTAGTTTAAATTTAAATTGGTCTTCCAATTCTGCCGCAACCCTTTATACCTTACAAGTTGCCACAGATGAAGACTTTACTAATATAATTGTGAATTCAGATGTAACAACAACCACTTATTCTCTTTCTGGTCTTTCAGAATTGACTAATTATTTTTGGAAAGTACTCCCAAAGAATCAAGGATGTTCAGGTGCTTTTAGTGAAGTCTATCGATTTACAACCAAAGAGAATATTTGTAACACCTACAATTCTGTCAATGTGCCGCTGACAATAACAACTGCTGCAAATGTCACAGTAAACTCTACTTTAACTATTCCAACCAATCAGAATGTTTCAATATCTGATGTTAATGTGTCTGTAAATATTACTCATACATGGGTTTCTGATTTAACAGTGACTCTAATTAGTCCAAACAATACTCAAATCCAACTTGTTGCATTACAATGTAGCAGTAACGATAATATTAATGCTACTTTTGACGACCAAGGTGTTGCCTTGGTTTGTGGTGCAACTCCAACCATTAGCGGCTTTGTCATTCCTGCGCAATCACTGAGTGCTTTGAACGGTCAAAATTCACAAGGCGTATGGACTTTAAGAGTTCTAGATAGTGCTTCTGGAGATGGTGGTTCTTTAAATAACTGGAGTTTACAAATCTGTTCATCACCAACAACGCCTCCAACATGTGGTCAATTAACAACCGTCTGGAATGGCACTTCGTGGTCAAATGGCAAACCTTCGGACAATGTAGCTACAACTATTAATGGAAATTACAACATCAATGAAAACATTAAAATGTGTTCTTTGGACATAATTGGAACTTCACAAGTAACGGTTAGCTCTGGTAAAAATTTAGAAATTACTAACGGTGTAAACATTGCAACTAATGCTAATCTAACGATAGAAAACAATGCGAATTTAATTCAAGTAAATAACACTGTTAATACTGGAAATGCAGTAGTTAGAAGAAATTCAAATCCGTTAATGCGTTTGGATTATACCATCTGGTCTTCGCCTATTGTTAGTGCACAAACCCTAAAAAACTTCTCACCAAGCACATTAAACAATCGTTTTTATAGCTACAATACAGATACAAATGTATATTATACTATTGACCCATTAAGCCAATTGTTCGAAACTGGAAATGGGTATCTAATCAGAATGCCCGACAATCATCCAACTACTGCAACTATTTGGAATGGGGAATTTAACGGTGGTGTTTTAAATAACGGAACTATTACCAAAAACATTGATTACGTGTCGGCTACGCAAAACTTTAATATTATTGGAAATCCTTATCCATCAACTATAGACGCTGATGATTTTATCACCAATAATACTGCTTCTATTTTTGGGACTTTATACTTCTGGAGAAAGATAAATAATGCTGCTGGTTCTGCTTATGCTACATATACCCTTGGTGGTGGTACTACAACTTCGCCAACAAGTCCAACGCCTAACGGTACAATTCAAGTTGGCCAAGGTTTCTTTGTACAAGCTAAAAATGTTGGAAATCCAACGGTTTCTTTTACCAATGCTATTAGAAAAGGTAATAACGAAAACCAGTTTTTCAGAACCAACACAGAACTTGAAAAGCATCGCATATGGTTAAATCTTACCAATAATGATGGCTTTTTTCATCAAATATTAGTGGGTTTCATGACCAATGCTACTAATGATTTTGACACTGAAATTGATGGAAAATATATTAACGACAACGGAACAGCCCTAAGTTCGCTACTCAATGACGACGAATATACTATTCAATTAAAAGGATTGCCTTTTAATGACGAAGCTACTTTCCCATTACTATTCAAATCAACGGCTGCTGGAAACTTTACAATAGGTATTGACCATCTTGACGGTTTGTTTGAATCGGATAATCAATCGGTTTTTCTTATTGACCACTTATTGCAAACTACAAACAATTTAAACAATGGGAATTATAACTTTTCTACAAATGAAGGTTTGTTTCCCAATCGTTTTGAAATTGTATTTAGAGAACAAGCATTAAATAACAACGCCTTTGATAGCAATTCGATTGTTTTGTATTCCAACAACAATCAACTGTTTATTAGTTCTGGAAATGAGGAAATGAATAAGATTACTATTTATGATGCACTGGGTCGTATGCTGAATACTTTTGACAACATCAACACTACTTTATGGAATACTGCTGTAGTATCACAAAGAAATCAAGTACTATTAGTTACCATACAACTTACCAATGGTATGAGTGTTACCAAAAAAATGGTTTATTAATTACTCGTTTTTCAAAAAAAGAATCATATTTTTATTCTAATTTAGCGTTTGTTTCTCTATAAATCCACTTTCAATTTAGTAACTTTACATTGATAAATAGTCATGGCTTATGGAATTTATAGATTATTATAAAGTTTTAGGCATCTCAAAAAATGCTACGGAAGACGAAATTAAAAAAGCATACCGAAAACTAGCACGTAAACTACATCCCGACATCAATCCGGATGATAAAGAAGCGCATGCCAAATTTCAACAATTAAATGAAGCCAACGAAGTATTGAGTAATCCCGAAAAAAGGAAGAAATATGATAAGTATGGAAAAGATTGGGAACGCGGTGAAGAATACGAAAAATACACTCAGCAACAACAGTATTCAAAAAATAATCAACAGCAATCCTATCAGAGTGGCAATTATAATAGTGAAGATTTTTCAGATTTCTTTTCTTCAATGTTTGGCAATCAGGCTGGTGGTGGCAGAAGAACCCAACCAAAATATCGAGGTCAAGACATTCAAGCCTCTTTAGAAATTGACATTAAAGAAGCTGCAACAACACATAAAAAAGAATTTAACGTAAACGGAAAAAGTATCCGAATTACAATTCCTGCAGGTATTGAAGACCAACAAACCATTAAATTAAATGGCTATGGCGCACCAGGTGCAAACAATGGACCAAATGGTGATTTATATATTACTTTTTCTATTCTAAATACAACGCCATTTAAAAGAGTAGGAAACGATTTGTATATTAATGAAAATTTAAATTTATATACAGCCGTTTTAGGTGGTGAAATTACCATTACTGATTTTGAGCAAACCAAACTTAAACTCAAAGTAGCTGCTGGTACTCAAAACGGAACCAAAGTAAGACTCAAAGGAAAAGGCTTTCCTATATATAAAAAAGAAGGTGCTTTTGGAGATTTATATGTTACTTTTATAGTAAAAATTCCAACGGAGTTATCAGAAAAAGAAAAAGAATTATTTCAGAAATTATCCCAATTAACCCCTAAATAACAACCATGGAAGCACAAGAATTAATCATCGTTGATGTATTTTGTCAAGAATGTCAAATTGACATTAGTTTGATTTGGGAATTAGAAGAGTTTGGACTATTACAGACCATCAAACATGAAGAAGTTAGCTATTTAGATAAAAATCAAATTATTACTGTCGAAAAAATCATCCGACTGCATACCGATTTAAACATAAATAAAGAAGGGATTGAAGTCATTTTAGACTTATTAGAAAAAATAAACCAACTCAATACAGACATCAAAACATTAAAAGACCGCCTGAATTTATACGAATAAACAAAACATGCTCTAAAACAAAAAACCGTATTGAGTAATACGGCTTTATGTTATATAATATGGTAATCATTAATAATTAAATAATTCCAACAGCTCTTTTTCGAATCTTGTTTTTGGTAAATATTGATCTTCTAATGTTTTTACAAACGGTATCGGGCTTTCTAAACTGCCAACTCTGCGTACTGGCGCGTCTAAATATTGAAAACAGTTTTCCATCAGTAAAGCTGATATATCGCTAGATATTCCACCAAACAAGGTGTCTTCTTGAAGGATGATGCACTTTCCGGTCTTTTTTACGGAAGCAAAAATAGCTTCTGTATCCAATGGTTGCAAACTTCGTAAATCGAGAACATCGGCTTTTATGTTTGGATGCTTGTTTAGCGCATCCAAAGCCCAGTGAATACCAGCTCCGAAAGAGATTACCGTAACATCATTTCCTTCTTGCAACAAGGCTGCTTTTCCAAAAGGAATGGTATAATAATTGGTAGGCACTTCTTGATGAATACTCCTATACAACTGCTTGTGTTCAAAGTAGATTACCGGATTTGGGTCATTGATTGCCGTATTCAACATTCCTTTTGCGTCATAGGGAAAGGCTGGATAAACCACTTTTAATCCTGGTGTTTTGGTAAACCAAGCCTCATTGGTTTGTGAATGAAAAGGACCTGCTTGTGTACCACCACCGCAAGGCATGCGAATTACCACATCAGCTTTTTCGCCCCAACGGTAGTGTTGTTTGGCTAATAAATTTACCACGGGATTGAACCCTGAAGAGACAAAATCAGCGAATTGCATTTCCATTACGGCTTTATAACCATTGATTGACAACCCATTAGCGGCAGAAACCACGGCACTTTCACAAATAGGTGTATTGCGCACGCGGTCTTTTCCAAACTTAGCTACAAAGCCATCGGTGATTTTAAACGCACCACCATATTCGGCTACGTCTTGTCCCATGATGACCAAATTGGGATGACGCTCCATTGATTGGCTCAAACTTGAAGACAACGCATCTATAAATCGGATGTTTTCGGTTGTGGAACTTGGCGTAAATGCTTCAAAATCATAAGGCATATACACATCGTTTAGTTCTTCGCTTAGCAAGGCTGTAAAGTCGGGTTCGGCTTGAGTTATTGCCCAATTCTCATCGATTTCAGCTTTAATTTTGGCTTTTATATCGGTATCTACGTCTTCAAACAATACGCCAATGCTCATTAAATAGTCTCTATAATTTGAGATTGGATCTTTGATTGCCCATTCGTCCATCAGTTCTTGGGGAACATATTTGGTACCACTCGCTTCCTCGTGTCCACGCATTCTAAAGGTTTTAAACTCCAACAACACAGGTCGCGGATTGTCAACCATCGATGCTTTTAGGAGCGAAATTTTAGCATACACATCTAATATATTATTACCATCAATGATATGACTTTCCATTCCATAGCCCACGCCTTTATCGGCTAGATTAGCACAACGGTATTGCTCGTTGGTAGGTGTTGACAGTCCATAACCATTATTTTCGATAACAAATAACACGGGTAAATCCCATACGGCAGCGATGTTTAAAGCTTCATGAAAATCGCCTTCAGAGGTAGCACCTTCACCCGTAAAAACTGCGGTTACTTTGCCGTTTTTTTTCAACTTGTTTGCTAGTGCTATTCCATCGGCAACACCCATTTGAGGACCGAGGTGCGATATCATACCGATGATTTTATACTCTTGAGTACCGAAGTGAAAACTGCGGTCTCTTCCTTTGGTAAATCCTGATTTCTTGCCTTGCCACTGCGAAAAAAGTTTGTGCATCGGAATATCTCTACCCGTAAAAACACCCAAATTTCTATGCATTGGCAGGATGTATTCGTCAGCATCCAAAGCCGAAGTTATCCCAACGGATATGGCTTCTTGTCCAATTCCAGAGAACCATTTGGATACTTTTCCTTGTCGTAATAGAATTAACATTTTTTCTTCTATCATTCTAGGTTTAAGTAAACTTTTGTATAAATCTAAAAGCTGTGTATTGGATAATTCTCTTCTGTCGAAATTCATTACTATTTATTTAAAGCAATGCAAAAGTATAAAAAACAAATAGCTTTGTACAGTAATTTTGAATGATAAGAATAATATTTATTATAGTTTGATAAAATTATTTTTAAAAATGTAAAAAATGTATATTTGAGTAAATTTATAGTATGAAAATTTACATTAGAAACATGGCCTGCGAAAGTTGCAAAGTGTTTGTAAAAGAAGCACTTGAAGACTTAGATATCAACCCAACACGAGTGGCACTTGGCGAAGTAGAAACCAAAGAAGACCTTAGTAACAATACTCTTAAAAAGTTTGAAAAGTCGATTAATACCGTTGGTCTCGAAATTGTAGAAAACAAAGGTGGTATCTTAATCGAACAAATAAAAAACTATTGCCTCGAATATGTCAATTCTGAAAAGGAAATTAAGGTAAACGCTTCTGAATATTTGTCCAAAAAAATCAAGAAGGATTATAACTATATCTCTACCCTTTTTTCTGAAATTGAACTGATGACCATCAACAATTTCATTACTGCTTATAAGATGGAAAAAGCAAAAGAAATGATTATTTTTGATGATGTTTCCTTTACCGAGATTGCCCATAAACTGAATTACAACAACTTATCAGCTTTCTCTGCTGCGTTTAAGAAAGTAACTGGTTTTAATCCTACTCATTTTAAAAACCTAAAAGAAAAACGACGACTAGCCATCCAAGAGTTGACCAAGAAAGCTGATTAAAATCATAAATATTAATAAAATTTACCCAAAAATTAACAAGTGTTTACGTTTAAATAGAAATAAATTTACGCATCATTAATTCAAACGTAAACCATGAATACAATTACTATTTATTATGCTGACGATGATGAAGATGATTTGTCATTTTTCAGTGATGCTATAGCCAAAATAAAAATTGATTCTGATAAAGAAATATACTTACATTTATATACCAGCGGTATAGAACTTGTTGCCGAGTTAAAAGACAATAAGACTTCTAACTGTCTTGTTTTTTTAGATATAAACATGCCTTGTAAATCAGGTTTTGAAATACTTCAAGAAATAAAAAGTGAACCAGCTACTAAAAATCTACCTACAATTATGTTTTCTACTAGTTCAGATACTGATAGTGTTTCCAAGTGTCAATGGTTTGGTGCAACTCATTACGTGGTAAAACCTTTTGAATTTGGCACTTTAATCAAAATCCTTTCCACCCTAATTGCAACTGATTGGTCTAACTATCAATCTGAAAATGATATATTTGTCATTAAGTAAATATTGTTCTATAATTATTGATTCAAGTAATTATAAAAAAACTCCAACTTAATTACTAAGTTGGAGTTTTTAAATAGAGTTCAATTTTTTTAATTTGATTTCAATAATTTCTTAGAAAACACGTTACCTTCAGTATCCGTTAACTGCACTAAATAATAACCAACTGCCAATTCGGAAAGCGAAACAATATTGTTACTCACCGATTTTTGCATCATGAGTTGTCCGTTTATATTAAAAACAGCTATCGATTTAATGCTTAAATCTGCATTAATTGTCAATTCATTTCTCACCGGATTTGGGTACAATTCAATCGTTTTTGTGTTTCTAAAATCGGCATCATTCAAAGATGTACTTGTGATATTCAACGTGTAGGCAATGGTTTGAGGCGATGCCCAAGATGAAATGACAATATAATACGTTTGTCCAGCCATTACTGGCATGTTGTTGATTGTGCGATTTCCAGAACTCGAACTACAGTTGCAAGCCACAGGAGGAGCACCAATTTCAGCACAACTACTGAAAACAAAAAGCCCAGTCCATGCTACAGAAGAAGGAATTTCTATCTTAACCGTACCACTAGTTGTTGGCGTGTAAGCATAGATTACATCGTTCCCTGATAAGTAATAATTTCCAGCTGTTCCAGCACCACAGGCTATTGGAGTTGATGTTGGTGGATCATAATTATCACCATAATTTGCCGTATTGTCTGTCGTAGAAAACGGTAAAGCAGCAATAACGATTGGGTCAGAACAAAGGCTACCTTGTTGCGAAAAAGCAGATACCGCAACAAATAAAAACAAAAAGTAAAATTTCTTCATAAATTTATGACATTAGTTAATAATTAATAACTCAAATGTAAATCATATTACACATATTTCAATTCGTTTTTTGAAGATTTTTTTTGCCGTTTTTAAATTTTTTTAAAAATTGTAAAATATTGATTTTGATAAGTTTACTGAATACAAATCGTGATGAATCAAATTAAAATATAAAAAAACACATAATAAATATATTTTCTTTCTAAAAACACACTGCAAAAGTAACCTCATCCAATTTAAAAAGTAATAGAGGAGATTTCATAAAATAAAAAAGAATTAAACTTTTTTTTGATGATATTACTCTCATGAACTCAAAAAAGTTTAGCCTGGCTATGGTGGTCATGGCAAAGACGGCTGGTGGGTGATGTAAAAAATTAGAATTGTATTTGTTTTTTTTTTAATAGATTAGCAGCAGTTATCAATTTTTACTCCACATGAAAATAATAAATATTGGTTTTAGAATTTTTAGAATATTTCTTATAATTCTTTTTGCAGCGGCGGCATTTAACTTTGAAATCAAACATGATATACCAAGTTATGTAGTTGTTGGAGCAGTAATTGTATATGTTTTATCATTAATTCTAATTAGTGTTTATGAAATAATTAAAAAGCAAATTCCTGATTATATTAAAGTCTACGCTGGACTTTTTACTTTAATTTTTAATGTAATTATCTTTTTTACAATGTTTTATAACGGCGAAAGAAAAATTAAATCTATTTTCTTTGCTGCAATAGTATGCATGATTCTTTATGGTATTTGGGAATTAAGCACTATTAGAAAAAGTAAAAAGGCAACAGAAATTGAAGCATAATCTTCTCATTCTCTTAACAAAAAATCCTTAAAAAACCCTTATCTTTGCGCTTTTTAAAGGGAAAATTTCCCTAAAATTCAATAACAAAATAGTTTTAAAGGTATGCAACAAATTCCAAGTGTTGACTTACGTGATTTCCTGTCGGATGAGCCGGCACGTAAACAAAAGTTTGTAAATGAAATCGGAAAAGCGTACGAAGAAATAGGCTTCGTAGCATTAAAAGGTCACTTTCTAGATGACCAGTTGGTTGAAAATCTATATGCCGAAGTGCGTAATTTTTTCAATCTTCCATTGGAAACCAAAGAAAAATATGAAATTCCAGGCATTGGCGGACAACGTGGCTATGTTTCTTTCGGGAAAGAATCAGCCAAAGGTCGTTCGGCAGGCGATTTGAAAGAGTTTTGGCATTTCGGACAGTATGTGTCGGAAGGTTCCAAATACGAAGGTGCTTATCCCGACAATGTTACGGTAAATGAGTTGGCTAACTTCAACACCGTAGGAAAAGAAGCTTATCAAATGCTTGAAAAAACAGGTGTTTATGTGTTGAGAGCTTTGGCTTTATACATCGGTTTAGATGAGTTTTACTTTGACAAATACGTTAAAGATGGTAACTCAATTTTACGTCCAATTCATTATCCACCTATTACAGACGAGCCTAAAGACGGCGCTGTTCGTGCGGCAGCTCATGGCGATATCAACCTGATTACGCTATTGATGGGTGCGCAAGGAAAAGGGTTGCAAGTAATGAACCACGATGGCGAATGGATTGATGCGATGGCAGAACCTGATGAATTGATGATTAATGTGGGCGATATGTTATCAAGACATACTAATAATAAACTAAAATCTACGATTCATCAAGTGGTAAATCCTGCTCGAGAATTATGGGGTTCTTCTCGTTATTCTATTCCATTTTTTATGCATCCAGTAAGTGATATGAAACTAGATTGTTTAGAAGAATGTATCGATGCCGAGCATCCTAAGGCGTTTGATGACATCACTGCGGGTGAATTTTTACACGAAAGATTGGTGGAATTAGGGCTTATCAAAAAATAAATCTTTATCTTTGAAATAGAAATCTCCAAATCTCAATATTGCATTGGGGTTTGGATTTTTCCTTTATTGCTATTTTTAAAGCTTATGGACTTACAAGAACAATTAAAAAACCTATTCCCAAACCATGTGGTTTCTAACGAAATGGAAGAAATAGAGGAAACCGAACACGAATTATACGTTCAAAAAGAACCGATGATTTGTAAATATGAAAAGCGAAAAGGAAAAGCCACTACCATCATTGAAGGCTATGAAGGCAGTGACGATGATTTTAAATTATTAGCCAAAGAAATTAAGACAAAGCTTAGTGTTGGCGGTAGTTTTAAAGACGGCGCCATCATTATTCAAGGTGATTATCGCGATAAAATAATGACCATCCTAAAAGAAAAAGGATTTAAAACAAAACGTGTTGGCGGATGATATTTAAGTACGAGGAACGAAATATATAGTACTAAGTAGAATTTGCTACCTTTAAACCATAAACAATAAACCGAAAACTATAAACTATAAACCATGATTAAATCATCAGAATTAATATTAAATCCAGACGGAAGTGTCTATCATTTAAACTTAAAACCAGAACATATTGCACACGATATCATCTTTGTAGGTGACCAAAATCGAGTAGAAAAAATCACAAAACACTTTGATAGTATTGAATATTCAACTCAAAAAAGAGAATTCAAAACCCAAACAGGTATCTATAAAGGCAAACGAATGACTGTATTATCTTCGGGAATTGGTCCGGATAATATTGACATTGTTATGAACGAATTAGATGCATTGGTGAATATAGACCTCACAACGCGTACGATTAAAGAAGAACTTACTTCACTAAATATCGTTCGTATTGGTACTTCGGGTTCGTTGCAAGCCGATATTCCTGTTGATAGTTTTGTGATGGGAACTCACGGATTAGGATTAGATAACATGCTTCGCTCCTATTTGATTGATGACATTTGCGAGAAAGACATTGAAGACGCATTTATCAAACACACCAATTGGGATTTGAAAAAAGGAACGCCGTATGTAATTGCGTGTTCGGAAGTATTAAAATCAAAAATAGATAGCCCTAGAATTCACAAAGGAATTACTGGAACAGCAGGTGGTTTTTATGGTCCACAAGGACGCGTATTGCGTTTAGGAATTCAAGACCTTGAATTGAATAACAAAATGGATAGCTTTGAGTTTAATGGTCGTAGAATGGCAAATTTAGAGATGGAAACATCGGCTATCTATGGTTTAGGCAAGCTTTTGGGTCACAATTGTTTGTCGATGAACGCTATTATTGCCAACAGAGCCAACGGAACATTTAGCGATGATCCGTATAAAGCAGTTGATGAATTGATTGAATATACGTTGAATAAATTGGCAGAATAAATTCGTGGTATGACCTTTAGAGTAGCACGACACACCAACAATCTTGAAGCAATAAAAGCTTTTTATATAACTATTTTAGGATTTCAAGAGCTTGGAAGTTTTATAAATCATGAAGAGTATGATGGCATTTTCATTGGGCAACCCAATGATAACTGGCATTTAGAATTTACACAAAGTACCGATATAGCGCAACATACTTTTGACGAAGACGATATTTTAGTTTTTTATCCAACTTCGGAAATAGAGTATGATGCTATTGTAAATCGTATTAAAACACACCAACTTACCTTCATTAAAGCAAAAAATCCCTATTGGAATACTAACGGAAAAATGCTGCTTGATCCTGATGGATATAGGGTTGTTATTTCAAATTTAAAGGTTAACTAGCTATGGAAAATGATATTTGTTGCTCAAATATGAAATACCATTTAGAATATAAATGTACTGAACATAAAAACGTGTTTGATTGTCCTGATAATATCATTTATTCATCACCTAAAAAAAATACTTTTGGTATTATCATCCATGATGGTGGAAGTTCATTTATTAAAATAAAATACTGTCCTTGGTGTGGAACTAAATTAAAAAAGAAAAAATGAACATACTCTTGGAAACACCTCGATTGATACTTAGACCGTTAGAACTTTCGGATGCAGAAGCTATGTTTGCTATGGATAGTCATCCGGAAGTGCACCGCTATTTGTGGCAAAAACCCAGCACGGATATTGCAGAAAGCATTAAGGTTATCGAGTATGTGAATCGTCAGTACAACCAACATTCTATTGGAAGATATGCCACTATTCTCAAAGAAACAGGCGAGTTTATTGGCTGGACAGGTATAAAATTTGTAGATGACCATGTGGAAAATGGTAATACTAACTTTTATGATTATGGATATCGCTTGAATCCAAAATTCTGGAATAAAGGCTATGCAACTGAAGCTACCAATTTTTGGTTGGCTTATGGAATTGACCAAATGAAGGTTAGCGACCTTAATGCTTATACTCATGCTCAAAACGGCGCTTCAAATAAAGTTTTAGGTAGATGTGGCATGAGTTTTATGGAAGACTATCCAGATGAAAGCGGAGTGCTTTGGAAATGGTGGCAAATGAAGAACACAAACCTATAAAGCGAAATAAAAAACAACTCTAATGAAAACCATAAATATCGTTGGTGTACCCGAACATTTCAATTTGCCGTGGCATTTATGCATTGAAAATGGCGAATTTGAAGCAGAAGGTATCAATCTGAACTGGACTGATGTGCCAGAAGGTACCGGAAAAATGTGTCAAATGCTTCGAGATGGAGAAACGGATATGGCCGTGATACTTTCGGAAGGCATTGTAAAAGATATTGTGGGTGGCAACCCAAGTTCGATAGTACAAGTTTATGTAAACAGTCCGTTGCTATGGGGAATTCATGTGGCTGCTACTTCGCCATATCAAACCCTTGCTGACTTAGAACATAAAAAAGTAGCTATTTCGCGCTATGGTTCAGGTTCCCATTTGATGGCGATTGTTTATGCGCAGAATAACAATTGGGAAACAGATTCATTAGAATTTGAATTGGTAAACACCATTGATGGCGCAGTTGAGTCTTTGACTAATGGAACATCAGACTATTTTATGTGGGAACGATTTATGACGCAACCTTTGGTTGACAAAGGGGTTTTTCGTCGGATAGGTGAATGTCCTACGCCGTGGCCGTGTTTTGTGATTGCGGTACGAAATGAGGTATTAGCCCAACATCCACAAACCATTACGCGTATTTTAGAAATTATAAATAACACTACTATAGAGTTTAAAGATATTCCAAGTATTGATAGAACCTTGGCATCTAAATACAATCAAAAACTAGAAGATATACAACAATGGTTGCGTTTAACCCAATGGTCGCAAAAACCATTAGAAGAAAAAGTGTTAAACAAAATTCAAAATCAATTATTTGACCTCAAAATTATTGATAAAAAAGGTACTTTTGCTGAAATAGTAAAAGCCATGTAGCTTTTGCTTTTAGCACAATGGTAAAATTAAAAGACATTAAGTATCAATCGCTAAAAGAAAAACTCAGGATTAAAAGTCCATGGGATTCAATTATTATTTTCATATTGAGTATTCTTTTTACCATTCCTGTCTTTATTATTGCGCACCAAAAACTCATCGATTTCAATTGGCCTTTTCAAATGGATCGAATTTTAATGTTTATTTTAATTACTACTATATTTCATTTTGTATTAAAAGCCATGCGGCGTATCACCTTGATTAGTTTAATCATTTATCTCGTTACTTTGCTTTATGGAACTGTTTTTGGCGGCTATGGTTTTGTTAGTGTTTTTGAAGATTATCGGTCGATGATTTATGCAATGTCAGAAAATCCAAATCCACAAGACTTGATAGTTTCAAAACTGTTACCTTTTCCGAATAAATATAAGATCATCAAAGCTGTAGAATATGATAATCCAAAAATCAGAAACTTTGCAATTAGAGCTACTTCAAAATATTTCAAAAAAGTAAAAGGATACAATGAATATTTTACGCTAATACAATGCTTTGCCGTTTTTAAAGAAATTAATACCAATTGGAACTATGTTAGCGATCCAAAAGGACGTGATTATATTGCAAAAGCTACCGAAACACTACCCTATCTTTCTGGTGATTGTGACGACCATTCAATCTTTATGGCGGCTTGTATAAAGTCAATTGGTGGCATTCCAAGACTTATACATACTAAAGGACATATTTATCCAGAAATCTATATTGGCGATAAAAAAAGTGATTTGGAAGCCATAAATTATTTGATTAAAAAAGAATTATTCCCACAAGAATCAAAAGGTCAAGTATTGCATTATCACATAGATGAACGTGGAAAAATATGGCTCAATCTTGACTATACGGCTCATTATCCTGGTGGGCCATTTATGAATGAAGAAATCCTTGGTGCATTAACTTTGGATTAATATCTAAAAAAAAATATTAAAGTTATTTTGTATATTCGCTAAATCAAATTCCTTGATAGATGAAAAAAATTATTCTTATTTTACTTTTGTTTTCCTCACTTACAAACGCACAAGAAAGCACTCCAAATCCACGAAAAAACGAAATACGCATTGATATTCTTCAAGCCATTTTGTCTTCAAAAGCAAGTTTTAGTTATGAACGTTTTTTAGCCAATGATTTTTCTGTTGGATTTAATGTGAATTTCAATAGCAGCTCCAAAGTAAAAAGAGATTTTGAAGAAGGATATGTGAGCAATTTACCAAGATATGAGTTCAATCCCTATGTGCGATATGCATTATCAAAAGGGAAAAAAACTTATTATTTTGCCGAAGTTTTTGGTTCCTACAATGGTGGTGATTATAAAGAAATTGTTTACAAAGTAGATGCTAACTTGAATGGATATCATAAAACAGAAACATCTACTTATACTGATTTTGGAGCTGGTGGTGCTTTAGGATATAAAATGTATTTTACTGATAGTTTTGGAATGGAACTTTTAGTAGGTTTTGGTTATAACTTCGCCAACACCTATAAAAGTCCTGATAAAATATCAAGAGTTGGGCTTAGTTTAGGTTACCGTTTTTAATATAAAATTTATGAAAAAGTTATTCTATATCGTTCTTTTTAGCAGTTCATTTCTTTTCAACAGTTGTGATACCAACGATGATGGTTTTTACAACAACGTCTATTTGGACGCTGCAAATTTAGTAACTATTAATACGCAACCAACATATACAATTGGTGATTATATATATGTAACTGCTGACTTTTCAAGATATTTGCCAGACACTGCCAATCCTGCTACTTTGTTGGATGTATATCAAACTACTAATGGTGCTACACAGTTTGCCTTTTCTTATGTAATTGAGAAAAAAATAAACGATACCGATTGGGAAGTAGTTACAGTTACTAATAATTTATTAGACATCAACCAAGGAAACGCCACCATTGGCGCATATGTTTATGCCTTATGTAACTATAACGCAACTACTGAAAACTATCAATACAATGTTGGTTTTCCATTACTTAGCGCTGGAAATTACCGCTTGAGCTTTGGTTACAATAGTTCTTCAACTACTAAGATTGAATTACGTTCAGTAAGTCAGCCAAAAAATTTAGTGATGAACATTAATTCCACTGTTTCAGGAATTGATAGTAGTGGTTATTATATTTTTACAGTAAATTAATTACCACTCAATAGGTTTTCTGTTGGTTTGTATCAAATAATCGTTTGTTTTACTAAAATGCTTGTTTCCAAACCAAAATCCACGGTTGGCACTCAACGGAGATGGATGTCCCGATTCTAAAACTAAATGTTTATTTCGGTCAATTTTAGCACCTTTTTTTTGTGCAAATCCACCCCAAAGCAGAAAGACAACACCTTCTTTTTTATCTGATATTTTTTGGATAATGGCATCGGTAAAGGTTTCCCAACCATGTTTTTGATGGCTTCCTGCTTCTCCTTTTCTAACCGTTAATGTGGCATTTAGCAATAAAACACCTTGTTTAGCCCATCGTTCAAGATTTCCCCAAATTGGGATTGGAATACCTAAATCAGCCTCTATTTCTTTGAAAATATTCACCAAAGACGGCGGAAAAGAAACACCATCATTCACCGAAAAACACAAGCCATTCGCTTGACCAATGCCATGATACGGATCTTGACCAATGACAACCACCTTGCAATCTTCAAACGAACAATAATCAAAAGCGGCAAAAACTTCGGTTGTATTGGGAAAACAAATGTGTGATTGGTATTCGTTAGTTACAAAAGTGGCTAATTTTTTGAAATACGGTTGCTCCAATTCACTTCCAATTTTAACGTTCCAAGAAGGATGTAATTTGAATTGCATTTTAGTTTTTTTACAAATATAAATAGTTTAAAACATTGTAACTTTGTGTCAAGATACAATTTATGATTTCAATAACGGACAAAACACTTAAAGACTTAGAATTCACAACAGTTTTACAGACTATTTCCGATAGATGCAACACTGAAATTGGAAAGCAAAAGGCATTAGAAATAGTACCTATTAAAGAAAAAAACGATTTAATGGATTCGTTACTCCAAACTTCGGAATATCTTTCGTCGTTTAGTAATAACAACGCTATTCCAAATCATGGCTTTGATAATCTATCCAATGATTTAAAGTTTTTAAACATTGAAGATAGTTTTCTAGAAGTTGGTAGTTTTAGAAAAATAGCCACACTTTCGGAAACTGTGAATACATTGTTGTTGTATTTTAAAAAGTTTCATGATTACTATCCAAAATTAAACGAAAAAGCTACCAAAGTTGAATTTACAAAATACATTGTTCAAAAAATAGATGAAGTTGTAGATAAATATGGCGAAATAAAAGACAATGCATCACCCGATTTAATCAATATACGTCGCGATATGAATGTTGTTAGAGGCAAAGTAAACCAAAGTTTCGGACAAGCCTTAAATCAGTGCAATTCATTGGGATATTTAGATGAAATTAAAGAAAGTTTTGTAGAAAATCGTAGAGTTTTAGCGGTTTTAGCCATGTATCGAAAGAAAGTAAAAGGTTCTATTTTAGGAAGTTCTAAAACAGGAAGCATTGCTTACATCGAACCAGAAGCTACATTACGCTATTCAAGAGAATTGAGCAACTTGGAATATGAAGAACGAGAAGAAATAACAAGAATTTTAAAGAAACTTTCTAACGAAATAAGACCATATGTGGAATTGCTTTGGCAATATCAAGACTTCTTAAGTGATATTGATGTCATTTCAGCAAAAGCAAAATACGCTAATAAAATAAATGGTTTACTACCAACTATAAATGAGAACAAAAGACTTTTTTTTAGAGAAGCTTTTCATCCTATTTTGTATTTAAACAATCTTGAAAAAAAAGAAAAAACATATCCACAAACCATTGAATTAACTAATGAAAACAGGATTATTGTAATTTCTGGTCCAAATGCTGGCGGAAAAACAATATCGCTAAAAACAGTTGGTTTACTTCAATTAATGCTTCAATGCGGTATATTAATTCCAGTTCATGAACGTAGTGAAACCTTTCTTTTCGATAGGATTCTAACGGATATTGGCGACAATCAATCGATAGAAAATCATTTGAGCACCTACAGTTATCGCTTGAAAAACATGAATTTCTTTTTAAAAAAATGCAACGCAAAAACGTTATTTTTAATAGACGAATTTGGTACTGGTTCCGATCCTGAACTTGGTGGTGCTTTAGCAGAAACATTCTTAGAAGAATTTTATCATCGGGAAGCTTTTGGAATTATTACCACACATTATTCAAATTTAAAAATCCTTGCCAACGAATTGCCTTTTGCATCCAATGCTAATATGCTTTTTGATGAAAAATCATTGGAACCAATGTATAAATTAGTTCTTGGTCAAGCTGGTAGTTCGTTTACTTTTGAGGTTGCCCAAAAAAATGGTATTCCTTATGGATTAATCAATCGTGCCAAAAAGAAAATAGAAAAAGGGAAAGTGCGATTTGATAAAACCATTGCTACTTTACAAAAAGAACGTTCAAAATTGGAAAAAACTTCTTTAAATCTTAAAGAAGAAGAAAGCAAAGCGCGTGAAGAGAGCAAAAAAATGGAAGGCATCAATGTTAAGATTCAAGACAAGTTAGAACGTTATCAAGAGTTGTATGATGCCAATCAGCGTTTGATTTATATAGGACAAAAAATTGATGATATTTCAGAGAAATATTTTAATAATAAAGACAAAAAAGTATTGATTGGAGAGTTTCTAAAAGTGGTAGAAATTGAAAACTCTAAACGAAAAAAGACAACTTTAAAAGAGAAGAAAGCTGCTGAAGTTATAAAAAAAGAAACCATCAAAGAAGTAACCTTAAAAGTTGAAAAGATTAGGGAAAAAAAGATAGAGGAAAAGAAAAAGAAAAAAGAAGTAGAAATTAAACCTACTGTCGTTTTAAAAGTTGGCGATAGAGTTCGAATGATTGATGGAAAAGCTATAGGAACTTTGGACAAAATTGAGAAAAAGAAAGCCGTAGTTAACTATGGAACATTTACTTCAAAAGTAAGTATAGAACAACTGGAGTTTGTTCAAGCAACTCATAAATAAATTTAGATAATCATGGAGATTAATGAATTGCCTATTGATAAAAAAATCATTCTTTTTGATGGTGTATGCAATTTATGCAACGCTTCTGTTCAACTGATAATCAGAAAAGATAAAAAAGATGTTTTTCGATTTGTTGCTTTGCAATCTGAATTAGGAAAGAAAATTTTAAATCATATTGGTGTGAATACAAATTCTATTGATAGCATTTTGCTTTATGAGCCAGGAAATGCTTATTATTATAAAGCCGAAGCTGCTTTAAAAATTGCAACATCATTGGGTGGCTTTTATAATTTATTGGTTATCTTTAAAATAATTCCAAATGTTGTTTCAAATTATTTTTATGATTTTGTTGCTACAAATCGTTACAAATGGTATGGAAAAAAAGAAAGTTGTATGATGCCAACACCTGAATTAAAAGCTAAATTTTTATAATGTGATAAATATCATGTTTAAAATCATGTAATAAATATAATTTTGAACTACTAAATCAATAGCCTATGAAAAGTTTAATTCTGCCTTTATATTCGCATGGCAATGGGACAATAATAATGATTGGCATTTTTTCATTAGTTGTTATTGGACTGGTTGTTGCTGTTTTGCTAATGATGGGAAATTCAAAAAACAAAAAAGACTAAGCAATGCTTAGTCTTTTTAAGTTTATTTAGATGAAAAAACTATTCTTTAATAATTTTTTTAGTAATACTTCCTTTATCAGTGTTTACATTCATCATATAAATTCCAGTAGCTAAATCACTAATATTTACTTGACCTTCTACTGTATTTAAATTTTGAGATTTTACAACTCTACCATTCAAATCCGTTAATACAACATTGTTAACTACTGCGTTTATTGTATTAGAAATGTTAAGAACATTTTTAGCTGGATTAGGATAAACAGAGAAACTTCCTTCTGCAATAACTTCAGATACATTCAACAAAGCTTCTTCTGGAGTAGCTTTAACTGTCAAATTATCATAAATTATTTCAGAAACTGCAGCATTTGTTGTTGGTGTTGTAGTAATAAAATCAACTTCATCAACTATAAATGGACCAGCCCAATTTGCTGCAGGCAATCCTGTGTAAACAGTTGGAGTTTTCCAGATTGTTTCTCCAGTGTTTGAATCATAGGCAAAACCAATTCTGTACCAAGTGTCTGCATCTAAAATTAAACCTCCAGTTTGTAAAGTAATTAAAAAAGTATTATAAGTACCCGCATTATTCAAATAAGCAACTCCAGTCAAAACTCTAGTGTTCATTGTATAAACAAATCCGTTTAAAGTTCTTGTAACTGATGGTGTAACTGAATCATCTGTACCAAACAATCTTACCCCAACTTGAGCAGTACTAGTTGTTGCAGCACCAGTATATAAATCAAATTCTACTTCGATAATATCATTTCCTAAATCTCTACCATCCCAAGCTGTTCCAAGACCATCTTTCCACATATATCGAGAGCCTTTATTTCCATTAGCACCAATGATTTTTAAGCCGTTAGTTACTTCATTTCCATTGTCAACAATCACAAAATTAGAATTCCCAGCGTTATCCGATGTAGTTGGAGCTGCCCCATTAGTTGAAAATGTTAACCACTCCCCTTGACCAGGAGTAACACCAGTAATGTCAGTTCCAACATCACCATTGTTTAAAGTATTAAAGTCTTCTGACTGTAAAACTTGTGCGTTAGCAAGTGAAACTGAAAACGCAAACATTAAGAGTAAAATTTTTTTCATAAATAAGTTGTTTTTTAGTTAATTTAAGTAGCAAATTTAATAAAGATTTTGACATAACTATTTTTTTTAACTAATCTTTTTCCCATTTACCTACAACGCTAGTTGCTAGCGCATTACCTAGAACGTTTGTACCGCTTCTAAACATATCACAGAAATGGTCAATTGGAAGTATTAAAGCTATTCCTTCAACAGGAATTTTAAACATTCCACAAGTGGCTGCTACTACTACTAAACTTGCTCTTGGCACACCTGCAATTCCTTTACTAGTAAGCATTAAGACTAATAGCATTGTAAATTGAGTACCTGTATCTAAGGGTATATTATATGCCTGAGCAATAAAAATACTGGCAAATGTCATGTACATCATACTTCCATCAAGGTTAAAGGAATAACCCAACGGTAGCATGAAAGAAACTATTTTATCTTTTATTCCAAAACGTTCTAATTCTTCCGTCAATTTAGGGAATACAGCTTCACTACTGGTTGTTCCAAAAGCAATAAATATAGGTCCGATGATTCTTTTTAGTAAAGTTGTCATATTGCTTTTTAGGAAAATATAACCAACGACTAACAACAATAACCATAAAGATGAAATACCCACCATGAATGATCCAAAAAATTTGGCATACGTAATCAATAACTCAGAAACATCTTTAACAGCAAAAACACCTGCAATGGCACCAAAAACACCTAGTGGTGCAAAAGCCATTACATAATTTACCATTTTTAATATAATATGTGACGTTTTTTCTAATGCAATTACAACAGGTTTCGTATAATCACCTATAGATGCTGCTGCTAAACCAAAGAATATGGAGAAAATTACAATTTGCAATATTTCATTGGTTGCCATGGCTTCAACAATACTTTTTGGTATGATGTGTTCAATAAAGTTTTGTATCGAAAAAACTTGTGTTTTATCTACCAAATCTGAAGCTGCAGTCATATCTACATCTTTTAGATTTAATCCTACTCCTGGTTGTAATGTATTTACCCAAAACATTCCTATTAACAAGGAAATGAATGAAGCCGTAAAAAACCAACCTAATGCTCTACCGCCAATTCTTCCAACGGATTTTATATCGCCTAGTTTAGCAATACCAACCACTAAAGTAGTAAAAACTAATGGTGCAATGATCATTTGAACCAAACGAATGAATATAGTTGCTAAAATTTTTATATAGCCACTAAACGATTTTGCGGATTCAACGTCATAATTATTGTGAACATAAATTCCAACTATTGCGCCAATTAACATTGCAATAATAATTTGTACCGTTAAATTTTTAAAAACGGATTTTTTTGGAGTTTGGTTAGTTTCCATTTAGTCAAAAAGATTAGATTTTTTAGTGTGAAGTTTTCCAATAGAAGATGCTACAATTCCCGAAACGGCAGAATCACCAGTTACATTTACGGCTGTTCTACACATATCAAGTGGTCTATCTATAGCAAATATTAATGCCAAACCAGCTTCTGGAATTCCGGCTTGTCCCAGAACAATAACCAACATTACCATTCCGGCACTTGGCACAGCAGCAGAACCTATAGAGGCTAACGATGCCGTTAAAACTATCATTAATTGTGCTGATAAATCCAAATGAATACCCATAGCTTGAGCAATAAAAACCGCAGCAACAGCTTGATACAAACTTGTTCCATCCATATTTACTGTTGCACCAAGTGGCAAGACAAAACTGGCGACTTCATCATCAACGCCTAAGTTTTCTGTAACACATTCCATCGTAACGGGTAATGTTGCTGCACTTGAACTGGTAGAAAAAGCTAACAATTGTGCTGGTGCAATGGCATTAAAAAAACGTTTGGGTTTTACTTTTGCAAAAGAATATAATAATGTTGGATAAACGATAAACATCATTAAACCTAATCCCAAAACCACTGTTAAGGCGTAAACTAATAAGGCTTGAAGCGTTGTAAAATCAGGAATTTCAACAAGTAATGCAGCCATTAATGCAAACACACCAATTGGTGCCGCAAGCATAATAAAGTCAATCATTTTAAGAATAACCTCGTTTAATCCTTTAAAGAATTTTACAACTGGTTTTGCTTGTTTTCTTTTAATACTAATTAAACCAATTCCGATTAAGATGGCAAATAATATCACTTGCAACATGCTAGCGTTATCCGTCATTGCATGAAAAACATTGCTTGGTACGATATCAATTAATGGTTGTAATGGTCCATTATTTTTGGCTTGGGATGCAATTTCAATTTTTTGAGCCGCATCAGAAGCAAAATTTTGTAATAAACTTTCTCGAGATGCTTCATTAATAAAACTTCCAGGATTGATTACATTAGCCAATACTAATCCGATTGTGACTGCAATTACGGTTGTTGATAAATACAGACCTATTGTTCTTCCTCCTAGTTTTGATAATTTTGAAATGTCTTTCAAATCGGCCAAACCATTTATTAATGAAACTAGAATTAATGGAACCGCAATCATTTTGAGCAAATTGATAAAGATAATTCCAAATGGTTTTATCCAATCAATTATTAATCCTTTTTGCTCTATGCTTTTCATCAATAAGCCAAATAGCAAACCTAAAATCATACCGATAAGTATTTTCCAGTGCATTTTAAGTTTGAAACCTCTCATTTATGAATATATTTTATTAATTAGATAAAAATCGGTTAAAACCAAAGCTGCCATAGCTTCTACAATTGGAACAGCTCTTGGTACTACGCACGCATCGTGTCTTCCTTTTCCTTGTTGTTCTTCAATTGTAGCTTTATTGGTCAGTACTTCTTGTTTTTGCAATAATGTGGCAACTGGTTTAAACGCAACTCTAAAGTAAATGTCCATTCCATTAGAAATACCACCTTGGATGCCTCCAGAAAGATTGGTTCTTGTAGTTCCATCTTCGTTATACAAATCATTGTGTTCGCTACCTTTCATTTTGGCACCACAAAATCCGCTACCGTATTCAAAACCGTGAACGGCATTAATGGATAACATTGCTTTTCCTAATTCGGCATGCAATTTGTCAAAAACAGGTTCGCCCAATCCAACAGGTACATTTTGAATGACACACGTAATGGTTCCACCAACAGTATCGCCTTGTTTTTTAATCTCTTTGATATACTCTTCCATTTTCTGCGCTGTGTCGTAATCAGGACAACGAACAGCATTGGTTTCTGCTACTGAAAAATCCAATGATTGATAGGGTTTGTCTATAAATATTTCTCCAACTGAGGAAACGAAAGCATTTATTTTGATGTTTGAAATCACTTGTTTTGCTATGGCTCCAGCAGCTACTCTACTTGCAGTTTCACGAGCCGAACTTCTTCCACCACCACGATAATCACGAATACCATATTTTTTTTCATATACATAATCGGCATGGCTAGGTCGATAGCTGTCTTTTATAAGTGAATAATCATCTGACTTTTGATTGGTATTTTGAATGATAAATCCAATGGGTGTTCCTGTTGTTTTTCCTTCAAAAATTCCAGAGAGAAACTGTACCTCATCTTCTTCTTTTCGTTGGCTTACTAATGTTGATTGACCTGGTTTTCGGCGGTGCATTTCTTTTTGAATGGCTTCAAAATCTAATACAATCCCTGGTGGACAACCATCAATTATTCCGCCAAGTGCTTCGCCATGCGATTCGCCAAATGTGGTAAGTTTAAATAGTGTTCCGTAACTGTTTCCAGCCATTGTTTTAAGGTTTTGAACAAATATAGTTTTTTGTACTTAGTTTTTAAAACTTTGTAACTATTTTAAATAAAATGGATTTTACAATTCGGTAATGGTTTTATGAAAATGATTTAACAATAATGCGACATCCAATTAATATTCAAATCTTTAATTTGTAAAACTTCAATAAGAATGAAAAAAAGAAAACTTGATTTAGTTGTAATTTCAGACACACATCTCGGGACTTATGGTGCACATGCTAAAGAGTTGTACCATTATTTAAACTCTATTAAACCAAAAACACTGGTGCTGAATGGTGACATCATTGATATTTGGCAATTTAGAAAATCCTATTTTCCCAAATCACATTTAAAAGTGATTAAAAAAATTATTGATTTGGCGTCAAAAGGAACCAAAGTCTATTATTTAACCGGAAATCACGATGAAATGCTCCGCAAATTTAGTCCTGCTACACTGGGAAATTTTATTTTAGCCGATAAAGTTGTGTTGGATTTAGACAATAAAAAAGCATGGATTTTTCATGGTGACATTTTTGATGCTTCCGTGCAACACTCTAAATGGATAGCAAAGCTCGGCGGTTTGGGCTACGATTATCTTATTGTATTAAATAGAATGGTCAATTGGTGTTTGAAAAAAATGAGAAAAGAACCTTATTCATTTTCCAAAAAAATAAAAGCAAGTGTCAAAAAAGCAGTAAAACACATCTCTGATTTTGAAAACACAGCCACGGAATTGGCTATCGAAAATAAGTATGACTATGTTATTTGTGGACATATACACGAACCAAAAATAACAAGACAAGTTCGTAAAGATGGAAACACGATATACTTGAACTCTGGCGATTGGGTAGAAAATTTAACTGCGCTAGAATACAAAAATAAACGATGGAAACTTTACCGCTATGAAGATCATACCGAAAAAGAGGATGAAGACTTATTTGAAATGGATGATTTAAACAAACATCAATTAATAGCTTCTATGGTTATGAAGCAACCTTTGATGTAATAATCACCTATCTTATTTTTTCCTTAATTATATAATTATGATAAAAAAAACAAAAATTATATAACAAAAAGTAACTTTCTTCGTTATAGATTTGTAAAAGTAAAAACAAACAAATAACATTATGAAAAAAATCATTTTATCTGCATTTATGCTAATTGGATTAGCATTTGCAACACAAGCACAAGATATTTCTAAAAATGCATTAGGTCTTCGATTGGGTGACAACGATGGATTTGGTGGTGAAGTATCCTATCAAAGAGGCTTAGGCGATAACAACAGATTAGAACTTGATTTAGGTTGGCGTAATAGCAAAAACTATGATGCAATTAAATTAGTAGGTTTGTATCAATGGGTTTGGAACATCGATCAAGGTTTTAATTGGTATGCAGGTGTTGGGGCTGGTGTTGGAAGTTGGAGCTACAATAAAAGTGGCCAAAGTGCGAGTGGAACATTTATTTTAGCCGCTGGAGATATTGGTATTGAATACAACTTTGATATACCGCTGCAATTGTCTTTAGATTTAAGACCTGAATTTTATTTAAACAATAATGGAAATAATCAATTTAGAGAAAACAATTTTGGACCAGATTTTGGTTTAGGTATTCGTTATAGATTCTAATTCAAAATATTATAATCACAAAAATCCCAATTGTATTGGGATTTTTTATTTAAAAATTATTGGTTTTTTAGAATTTATCTTAACAACACTATAGGGATATGTAGTGTTTTCATCGGCTACATTAGCTTCTTTTATTTTTAATTCTTTAATTTTCAAAATAATATTGGTTGGTGTTTCCTCTACTTTTTCTAATGTAGTTGTATAATTCCCATTGGGTAATGGTCCTAAGTTTATGATGATATAGTTACAAGAAAGTATATCGTCTTTTTTAATCAACTTTCTCAAATCGTTATCGCCCATGAGCATGTTTATCTCTTTTGGTTCCGAAATGATTTCATAAAACTTAATATTAGCACCACCATCATTCTTGGTTACTAAAACTTCATACAATGGTTTTTTAACTATCTTTTTTTTAGAAGTCGAACAAGAAAACAAGGTTAATCCAATAAGCAATAGGCAAATTCTTTTCATCATGATTGCACAATTGATTTAGAGTTTTGAATGGCTAATCTATACAAATCTTCATAAAGTGGCAAAATGTTTTTGATGTCAAATTGTTTTGCTACACTTAATGCATTTGCTTTAAATTCATTTAAAATAGTTTCGTTTTCCAAAATTTTCAAGGCATTTTCTGCCATATCATCTACGTTTCCAACATCGCTCAAATAACCCGAAACACCTTCAAAATTAACCTCTGGCAATCCGCCCGAATTACTAGACACTACTGGTACACTCCATGCCATTGCTTCCAAAGCTGCCAAACCAAAACTTTCGGTTTCCGATGGCAATAAGAACAAATCAGAATAGGATAATATTTTATCTATTTCGTTACTGTTTCCAAAGAAAATCACTTTATCTTGAATGCCTAATTTTTGACACAATGCTTCTGCTTTTTCCTTCTCTGGTCCATCGCCCACCATCATTAATTTGGCAGGTATATTTTGTTGAATTTTATTGAAAATTTGAATCACATCGGGAATGCGTTTTACTTTTCTAAAATTACTAATATGTGTAATTATTTTTTCGTCTTTGGATGCCATTACTGAGCGTTGACACGAAATTTGTTGCTCGTTTCTATGCTTGTCTAATTCGATAAAATTAGGTATTACATGAATTTCTTTTTGAGTATCAAACAAAGCATAGGTATCTTCTTTTAAACTTTGAGAAACCGAAGTTACAATATCGGATTTATTGATACTAAAATTTACGGCTGGTTTGTAAAACGGATGATTGCCTACCAGAGTAATGTCTGTACCGTGAAGTGTTGTTATCATAGGAATATTTATACCTTCATCTTTCAACATCTGTTTTGCCATATACCCAGCATAGGCATGCGGAATAGCATAATGCACATGCATCAATTCAATTTTATGGAGTTTTACCATATCCACCAATTTGCTTGAAAGTGCCAACTCATAAGGTTGATAGTGAAACAAAGGATATTCGGGTACATTTACTTCATGATAATGTACATTTGGGTTTAACAATGCCAAACGTACTGGTTGTCGATAAGTGATAAAATGTATTTCATGACCGCGGTGTGCCAATTCTAAACCCAATTCTGTAGCGACAACACCACTACCACCAAAGGTAGGATAACAGACAATTGCAATTTTCATGTAGATTTTTTAGAAATACGAAATTACACAAAATATAACGGAGAAGTGTTAAAATATCGTTGTAATGTTATTTTTTATTGATACAACAAACCACATCTTTATGGATTGCAGTAGATAAAGATACTTTGAGTGATAGTGTTTATTTGAGTGATAGTGTTTATTATACAAAAAGGCTTAACTTATTGTTATATTTATTCAATTTTTTGTTGGGTTCTTTTAAAAAAATATGAAAAATAATGATTTTATTTAATCTCGACTTCAAACTTATAATTTATAACACATAACTTCTCACTCATATTTATTAATTATATTTGTGTCAACTAAATCGATATAGTAATGGAAGAATGTATTTCAGTATTTGATATGCTTAAAATAGGCGTTGGACCATCAAGTTCACACACACTTGGACCTTGGCGCGCCGCCGAACGTTTTTTAAGAGAGCTGCATGAAGAAAAAATACTTGACACTATTCTAACTATAAAGGTTGATTTATATGGTTCGCTATCCCTAACCGGAAAAGGACATGCTACAGATTTAGCTGTAATGTTAGGGCTAAGCGGTCAAGATCCAGTAACAATTCCCGTTCAGAATATTGACACGATTATTAAAAAAATTCAAAAAACAAAACAATTACTTTTAGGAAATCAACATACTATTGCTTTTAATCCTGATACCGATATTGTTTTCAATAGAGAATTTCTACCCTTCCATGCCAATGGTATGACTTTCACCGCCACCACCAAATTGGGTAATTACACCAATACTTACTACTCTATCGGTGGAGGTTTTGTTGTAGTAGAAGAACGACTAAACGCCAAGAAAAAGATGGAATTTAAGTGCGCATTTCCTTATCCGATAGACAATGCCAACATGCTTTTGAAGTATTGTACCGATGAAAACAAATCGATTTCCGAAATTGTAATGATTAACGAAAAATCCATGCGTTCCGAAAAAGAAATCAACGAACAATTGATGACCATTTGGCACACCATGTTGGAATGTATGTACATCGGTTGTCATTCGGAAGGCATCCTGCCAGGAGGTTTGAACGTAAGACGCAGAGCTTTTGATATGCATCAAGGTTTAATTGGACTTGCCAATTATTCCAATCCTCAAGAATGGTTAGAATCGATTAGAAAAACAGAAGTAAAGTTTCGCCAAATCTTAAAATGGGTATCGTGTTTTGCTTTGGCTGTAAATGAAGTCAATGCAGCACTAGGAAGAGTAGTTACTGCTCCAACCAACGGAAGTGCAGGCGTTATTCCAGCCGTATTAATGTATTATCTTGTAATCGAAAACCACAACGCTGGCGAAAAAGAAATCAAACAATTCTTGATGGTTGCTGGCGAAATAGGTAGTTTGTTTAAACAAGGTTCAACCATTTCTGCCGCTATGGGTGGATGTCAAGCCGAGATAGGTGTTTCGTCTGCTATGGCTGCCGGCGCACTGTGCGAAGTGATGGGTGGAACTCCCGACCAGGTTTTAATGGCTGCCGAAATTGCTATGGAACATCATCTAGGGTTAACCTGTGACCCAATTGGTGGATTGGTTCAAATTCCGTGTATTGAGCGCAATACTATGGGTGCTATCAAGGCCATCAATGCTGCCGAACTTGCCTTTGAAACCGATGCTAAGAATGCCAAAGTGCCTTTGGACAAGGTGATTAACACGATGTGGCAAACAGCAAAAGATATGAACTCAAAATACAAAGAAACCTCAGAAGGTGGATTGGCTATTGCGGTGAATATGGCGGATTGTTAATAAATTTATCGCTAAAATTTAGACCATTTATACAATTCTTTCCACGAAGGTTTTTTGCCATACATTAAAATACCTACTCTGTATATTTTTGAAGCAAACCATACAACCAATATAAACGTTCCGAATAATAACACCAACGAAATTACAATCTGCCATAAAGGCACACCAAACGGAATGCGCATCATCATAACGATTGGAGAGGTTAATGGTATCATGGAGAATACTGTAGCAATAGTGCCATGCGGATCATTAATTACGGTGAAAAAGCCAATGTAAACGCCTAATATTAAAGGTAGGATAATTGGTAATAAAAACTGTTGTGAGTCGGTTTCGTTATCCACAGCTGCACCAATTGCCGCATAGAATGAACTATACAAAAAATAACCCCCAATAAAATAAAGCATGAATGAGACTAGAAGGGTTGCTATTGGTAAATTCCATATCTCTTGAAAATAAAGTTGTACATTACTCATGTTTTTTGATGCCATTTCCATAGCTTGTTGTGACTGAGCACCAGTAGCACCTACTTGAACGCCAAAAACAGACGATAAAATAAACATAGCCGATAGACCAAGCAATGCCCAAATTAAAAACTGAAGAATTCCAGCTAAGGATGTTCCAATAATTTTGCCCATCATTAGTTGAAATGGTTTAACCGAAGAAATAATTACTTCGATAATACGTGAAGTTTTTTCTTCAATAACACTGCGCATAACCATGTTACCATATAATACAATAAACATCATAATTAAATAGCCAAACGCACCACCAGCAATGGTTTTTATCCAGTTTAACCCTTGAATGGATTTTTCACCAGAAGCTTTCTTGATGTTAATAGCAACCATTGATTTTAATTCTTTAATCTTTAAGGTATCTAATCCGTTTGATGCATACTTTTGTTGCGTGATGGACTGACCTATGGTTTTCTCTAAATCAGAAATAATATCAAAATCGGGACTGTCATTAGAAATATAATCAATGCTTTTAGCTAAAGAATCCGGATTGGCTTTCTTTGGGATTAAAAGTAATCCTTCGTAGGCTTCAGAAATAATGCTGTCTTTTAATGTTTTAACATCAATTAATGAGAAATCCGTGTAATGGTATTCGTCGCTGTTTTTTAATAGTTTAAAATAATTTCCTGTTTCATCATGAACGGCGATGGTTTTAACTTCGGGTTTCATCGTACTTAAAAAGCCAACGAAAACTCCAATTCCAACAAAAAGTAACGGACTCAAAAATGTCATTACAATGAATGATTTGTTGCGAACTTTTGCAAGAAATTCTCTTCTTATGATTAGGGTTAATTTGCTCATAGTATTTTATTAAAAGCACTTCGACTGCGCTCAGTGTGACAAAATTGGAATTTGGTATTATATTTTTTTGGTATTTTACTCAGTTACTGTTTTAATAAAAATATCATTTACACTTGGAATTTTTTCTACAAAATGAGTCACCTGACCGCGTTGCACCAAAGTGTTTAGCAACTCATTAGGTGTAGCATTACCTAAATTGATGGCTAACTTTAATTCGTCGTTTAACGATTTGAAATCCGTTTGCGACAAAGTAAATTTCTGAGTTAAATCAAACATCAAACCTTCTACATTGTCCGTAAGTATGCCAACTTCATAAGTGTTGGTTCGGTATTCTTTCTTAACATCGGATAATTTTCCTTCTATTAGTTTATTCGATTTATGAATAAGTGCAATATGGTCACACATTTCTTCAACGCTTTCCATTCGGTGTGTTGAAAAGATAACGGATGTTCCTTGTTTATTTAGTTCGATGATTTCATCTTTAATCAAATTGGCATTCACAGGATCAAAACCCGAAAATGGCTCGTCAAGAATCAATAGTTTTGGCTTATGCAAAACAGTAACCACAAATTGAATTTTTTGTGCCATACCTTTAGAAAGCTCTTGAATCTTCTTGTTCCACCAGCCTTGAATTTCCAATCGTTCGAACCAATACTTTAATTCTTTGGTAGCATCCAGTTTGGATAAACCTTTTAATTGTGCCAAATACAAACACTGCTCTCCGACTTTCATGGTTTTATACAAACCGCGTTCTTCGGGCATGTATCCAATATTTTGAATATGATTTAAATTTAATTTCTCTCCATCTAAAAGAATTTCACCGCTATCGGGCAATGTAATTTGATTGATGATTCGAATTAGGGATGTTTTTCCAGCTCCATTTGGACCCAATAATCCATAAATACTTCCTTTTGGAATGGTTAATGAAACTTCGTTAAGTGCCGTAAAATCGCCATAGGTTTTTACTACATTCTTAACTTCAAGTATATTGTTCATAAATAAATAATTAAATTCCAAATAATTAAAACTCCAAATTCTAATTTGAAATTGATTTTGCTATTGAAATTGACTTTTGAAATTACTTTTGTAAAAGTACTATTTTAGTATTGTTTTTTTTGATTTTTTCACAAAAAAACCCACCCAATAAAATGAATTACAGGATGGGAAAAATTGCTATGAAAAAGAAATACTAGTTTCCTAGTATTATCCAAATGTATAATTAATTTTTCAATTATGAAAACATATCTTTTACTTTTTCAAAAAAAGATTTATCACTTTTTTCTGGATGTGGTAGAAAGTTATCATCAGTCAAAGATTTTTCAAAGAATTGACGTTGTTCTTTATTGAGTGTTTTTGGTGTCCAAACGTTGATATGAACTAGCAAATCACCGTTTCCATAACTGTTTAAACTTGGAATTCCTTTTCCTTTTAATCGCAGTATTTTACCCGACTGAATACCTTCGTCCAACTTAATTCTTACTTTTCCATTTACAGCTTCAATTTCTTTGGAAACCCCAAGAACTGCTTCTGCAATACTTATATATAAATCATAATGAAGATTTTCTCCTTCACGTTTTAAAAATTCGTGTTCTAATTCTTCAATGGCAACAATCAAATCTCCGGCAATTCCATTTCCTGGGGCATCATTTCCTTTTCCTGAGACTTTTAATTGCATTCCGTCAACAACACCAGCTGGAATTTTGATAGAAACCGTTTCGTCTTCTAAAATCATTCCATGAGCATCGGCATTATTAGGTTTGCTCTCAATAGTTTGACCAGAACCGCCACAAACATGACACGTGGTAGCTGATTGCATTCTTCCCAGAATGGTATTGGTTACTTTCAAAACTTGTCCTTGCCCATTACATGTGCCACATGTTTTATATTTAACACCCGGTGCTTGAATTTTTCGTTTAACCTTAACTTTCTTTTCAACGCCATTGGCAATTTCTTCTAGAGTTAATTTTACTTTAATCCGAAGATTACTTCCTTTCACTCTGCGTTGTCCTCCTGAATTTCCACCAAAACCACCACCAAAACTTCCACCAAATGCACCTCCAAAAATATCTCCAAACTGACTGAAAATATCATCCATATTCATATGATGTCCTCCGCCAAAACCTCCAGCACCATCAAATGCTGCATGTCCATATTGATCATATTTGGCTTTTTTATCAGCATCACTTAACACTTCATAAGCTTCTGCAGCCAATTTAAATTTTTCTTCAGCTTCTTTGTTTCCTGGGTTTTTGTCTGGATGAAACTCGATTGCTTTTTTGCGGTAAGCTTTTTTTATTTCTTCAGCCGAAGCGCTTTTGGTAACGCCTAAAATTTCGTAAAAATCTTTTTTCATTTTTCTATTCTAAATTAAATTCCCTTTGAAATGCTTGGGTGACAGCGAGAATTTTAAGCTCCTAACACTACTTTTGGAAAACGAATAATTTTGTCGCCAAGTTTATACCCTTTTTCAACTACATCTACAATTTTTCCTTTCAATTCTTTGCTCGGTGCTGCGATTTGGGTAATTGCTTCGGCAAAATCAGCATTAAAAACATCACCTGCTTTTAGTTCTACTATCTCTAATCCTTTTGAGGCTAGAGTGGATTTTAATTTTTCATGAATTAATTCTACACCTTTTAATAACGTTTCATCTTCACTTTTAGAAATTTGAATCATAGCTCTATCAAAATCATCTAAAACCGGCAACATGGCTTGCAAAACTTCCTGATTGGCAGTTTTGTATAAATCAAATCGTTCTTTGGTAGTTCTTTTTTTATAGTTTTCAAATTCAGCGAAAAGTCTAAGAAATTTATCTTTTTCATTTGCCAATTCTTCTTGTAATTGTTGCTCAACAGTTAATTCTTCTGCTGCTTCAACTCCATTGAAACTATTTTCTTGTTCGTTTTCTATAGGTTCTTTTTCTGTATTATCAGTATTCATTGCTTTTTTTGTTTTAAAAACATCTTTAAATTTCATATCGTTTTACTGGATTGCAAAAGTACTGCCATTTCTTAAAAAATGTCAAATTGTCATTACTTTTTTTTATTTTTAAAATATTTGAAACTTTTATTCCCTTTTTTAGAAAAATTAATGCAATTTTAAGGTTATATCGATTTCGAATATACTATATTTGTGATAGTACAATTAAATGAATGTACTGCCAAAGGTTATAAAACTTATTAATTCAAATATCAAAAAGGTACTTAATTAAACTCAAGTACCTTTTTTTTATAGTAATTCTTTCAATGCTGCATTAAAATTTGGATAAATAAATGAAAACCCTTTTTTACGAATTTTTTCGGAACTCAAATTTTTACTGGTAAAAAGTAAAATTGACATTTGTCCTAAAACTATTTTCATCAAAAACTGAGGAATATTTGGAAGAAATAACGGTTTATTCAAATACTTTGCAATGCTTTTTGTCTGTGTTTCATTAGAAATAGTTTCTGGAGCAATGGCATTGTATATTCCTTCTAATTGTTGTTCAGCAATGAAACAATAGAGATTAACTAAATCGTCGATGTGAATCCAAGATTGCATTTGTTTTCCATTTCCCATAATGGCTCCTACACAAAATTTTATTGGTTTTACAATTTCTTGAAATGCACCGCCACTTTTAGCATATACAACGCCTGTTCTGATTTTTGAAACTTTAATTCCCAGTATTTCAAATTGGTTGGCTGCCTTTTCCCAAACTTTAACTACTTCTGACAAAAAATCGTTTGCAGTTGCTGTAGTATTTTCATCGTGTACTTTTTCAAAACTTTCAGGATAAATAGCTGTTCCTGATGCTGAAATAAAATGACTAACATTATGATTTGTATTTTTCAAAGTAGAAAAAAGTAAATCAGCAGTTTTGGTTCTACTTGAAAAAATTTCTTTTTTATACTTTTTTGTCCAGCGTTTTGCAATACTTGCACCTGCCAAATGAATGATTGCTTCTACTCCTTTAAGACAATCAGTGTCAATTTCATTTTGTTCAGGATTCCAATAAAATCCTCTATAATTAGGCTCACTTTTGAGTTTGTTTTTTGAAGTGGTTAAGTAATTAATGGTGTGCCCGTTTTTGTGAAGTTGTTTCACTAATGCGGTTCCAATTAATCCTGTTGCACCTGTAATTAGTAGTTTCATTTATAAAGATTTAATCAAAAATACGTTTAAAAGTGGTTAGTTATCAAACCTTTTTAATGAGTTTAACTTTTGTTTAAACTTTAATCTTTACGCTCCATTCAAAATCCATTTCCGAAACTTGTTCGCCTTTTTGATTGACGCCAATTGACTTCATCCAAATGGTTTGTCCTTCTCTAGTGGCAATTGTTTTTTTGATAGCTTCTTCTATTAAATGACCGTCATTGCAAGTGAAAGTTATCCTGCCAGTAGCTTTCTTAGAATAGTTTCCTTTATTATTAGCAACAAGCATTGAAATTTTTTGGTTACTTTCTCTGATTTTCATCATAACTAACGCTCCTGTTGTCAATTCTGCAGCCATTGCTTGAACAGCAAAATACATTGAATTAAACGGATTTTGATTAAACCACCTGTGTTTTACAGTAACCACACAATTGTCTTTTGAAATGGACTTTAATCGCACTCCAGACCAAAATGCAGAAGGAAGCTTAAAGAATAAAAATGTGTTTAGTTTAATAGGTGTAATTGGCATGAAGTACTGGTTTTGTTGTAAATATAGTCTTTTTTAAATAAAATATTCAAAAAACAGAAATGTTAATTATATGTTAAATTTAAGTACTTTGCATTGCACAATACCTTTTTTTAACCTTATCTTTGTATAAGAAATTAATAGCCAATCTATAGTATATTATAAAAACAAATTTCAATTATCAATAAAATCAATCAAAAAATGACATCAACTAACGACAGAAACACGGCAACATTCATTCACTTGAGTACATTGTCACAGTATATTATTCCGTTTGGGAATTATATCATTCCTATTATCATTTGGAGTTCAAAAAAAAATGAATCGCAATTTATAGATGTAAACGGGAAAAATACCATTAATTTTCAACTAAGTATGTTTTTATATACGATGATTACCTTAGTAGTTGCTATTCCAGTTTTTATTTATAGTATTTTCAACAATACTACAATAAAAAATATTCATGATGGCCGCGATTTTATTGTTGATCACCTGAATGCTGGAAATATTTCGGGAATCATTATTTTAGCAATAATTACTGTTTTATTATTTTGCTTTTTAAAAGTAATTGAATTTATACTCATTATATATGCTTCGGCAAAAGCTTCAAATGGCGAAGCATATAAATATCCATTAACAATCAATTTTATAAAATAATTAATCATTCAATCATCAATCAAAAAATGAACACGTTAATCAATTCTGAAAAATATTCAGATTAAATCAAAATCGAATTATGAACATTGAAAACACAAAAGCTCAGATGCGCAAAGGAGTTTTAGAGTTCTGTATCTTATCTATCATTAAAGAAAAAGAAGCCTATACATCAGATATTCTAGAAACCCTAAAAGACGCTAAATTGCTAGTAGTAGAAGGAACAGTATATCCGCTACTAACAAGGTTAAAAAACGACGGATTACTTAGCTATCGCTGGGAAGAATCAACATCTGGTCCGCCAAGAAAATATTATGGTCTGACCGAATTAGGAAAAACATTTTTAAACGAATTAAACGGCACTTGGACTGAATTGTCTGACGCTGTAAACATCATCACAACCAAAAACAACTAATCATGAACAAAACAGTAAATATTAATATCGGTGGTTTAATTTTTCATATTGATGAAGATGCATACCAAAAATTGTCAAGATATTTTGAGGCAATAAAACGATCACTTTCAAATTCTTCTGGTCAAGATGAAATAATGAAAGATATTGAAATGCGTGTGGCTGAACTATTGACAGCAAGACAACAATCAGACAAACATGTTATCAATAACAAAGATGTTGAAGAAGTTATAGCTGTTATGGGACAACCTGAAGATTATCGCATTGATGATGATACAGAACAACCAAAAACTGAAACCTATTATACTTCTTCAAGTCGAAAAAAATTATATAGAGATAAAGATAGAGGAATAATTGCAGGAGTTTGTACTGGTTTAGGACATTATTCTGGAGTTGATGCTGTTTGGTTTAAAATATTATTTTTAATCTTCGTATTTGCAGGATTTGGAACTGGAATAATTGCCTACTTTATTTTATGGATTGCTGTTCCAAAAGCAATTACAACATCAGAGAAACTAGAAATGACTGGGCAACCAGTCACTATTTCTAGCATCGAAAAAAAGGTAAGAGAAGAATTTGATTCTGTTTCCGAAAAATTCAAAAATGCTGATTATGACAAATTAGGAAGCCAAGTAAAATATGGTGCTGAAAGAGTTGGTAATGGTGTTGGAGATGTGTTAATTAAAATATTTGGTGCCTTTGCAAAAGTACTTGGTGCTTTAATTCTTGTGTTTTCTTCTATGTCATTGGTTGGACTTTTAATTGGAATGTTCACTGTTGGAAGCACCTCGTTCATTAACACTCCGTGGCAGCGATATATTGATGCGGTAAATTATACTGATGTTCCGCTTTGGGCATTTAGTTTATTATCATTTCTTGCTATAGGAATACCATTGTTTTTCTTCTTATTGTTAGGTTTAAAACTAATGGTAAACAATATGAAATCTATTGGAAGTCCAATAAAATATAGCTTCTTAGCCATTTGGATATTTGCAGTTGGTGCCTTGGTCTTCATCGGAATCAAGCAATCAACAGAGAGAGCTTTTGATGGAAAAATGGTAACCAAAGAAATGATAAACATACAATCTAACGACACTTTGAGAATAAAATTTGTGAATAATGATTTCTTTTCAAAAGATATTAATAATCATGAAGACTTTCTATTTACACAAGACTCTTTAAAAAACGAAGTGATTTATTCTAATGAAGTTAAGTTTATTATCAAAAAAACAGATAAACCTCAACCTTATCTTCAAATTGAAAGATTAGCAGAAGGAAAATCATTTAATGAAGCCAATCTAAGAGCCGAAAAAATAAAATATTCTTTCAAAATTAATGGAAATCAATTACTTTTAGATAATTATTTACTAACCGAAATGGCTAGTAAATATAGAAATCAAAAAGTAGAATTGTATTTATACTTGCCTGAAGGAATTGTATATTATCCTGACGAAAATGTAAAATATTTTTTAGAAGGATCTAATTCTGATTTTGATTATTATTATGGCCCAGAAGGATACAAATACAAAGTAAAAAACACCGATTTAATTTGTTTAAATTGTCCAGATGATGAAAATAATGATGTAAAAACAGAAGATATCAACGCTTCTGATGAAAATGATTCTATAAAAACAGTTACTGTAAAAATTAATGGCAAAGTTGTTTCTGAAACAAAATCAGACAAAAAAGGAAGTTTAAAAATAAACAAAGACGGAGTAATAATTAAAACCAATTAATCATGATAAAATTTGTAATGTTTTGTGTAAAAGCCTTCGTTGCAACTCTGGTGGGTTTGTTAGTAACTTCATGCAACGGAAAAATTGATTTAGGAAACTCCATCACTGGAAGCGGAAAAGTGGTGAAAGAAGTTCGAAATTTAGATTCTTTTGACAAAGTAACAGTGTGTTGCGGATTGGAATGTGAAATCATACAAGCACCCAATTTTAAAGTAACTGTTGAAGCTGACGACAATCTTATTAAAGACATCAAAACGTCTGTCATTAATGGCACTTTAAAAATTTCAACAGATTATGGCAATTATGTAAATGTAACTTCTAAAAAAATAATTGTTGAAATGCCGAATGTAAAAAGCTTAGAAACAACTAGTGGTTCATCGCTTAAAACTATAAAAACCATTCGTGAAAACTCATTAAGTTTAAAAACAAGTAGTGGAAGTGAAATGAATGTTGAAACCGAATCTGACACTATTAGACTGGAATCAACCAGCGGAAGTGAACAAAAAATTAAAGGAAAAGCATTGGTTTTATTTACTTCATCATCAAGCGGAAGCAGTATTGAAGCCGAAGGTTTGTTAGCAAATGAAATTTCATCGCAATCCACTAGCGGGAGTTCTACTGAAGTAAATCCAATAGTTAGTTTAAAAGCAAAAGCATCTAGCGGAAGTTCTATTGACTATAAAAACAAACCGAAGTCTATATCCAAAGAAGAAAGTTCTGGAGGAAGCGTTTCAAGAAATTAATCAGTAATAAAAGCATCTCAATTCGCATTGGGATGTTTTTTTTTCTATTTTTGGAAAAACATTTAGTTTTATAACAATGAAAAAAAGTTTATCCTTACTACTTCTTTTGCTTGTAACTTTCTCATTTGCTCAAAGAAAAGAAAAAGTAAAAGGCTCCAAAATAGTAAAAATGGAACAAAAACAAGTAGAAAGTTTCACTTCTTTAGAAGTGGAAGACAATCTTGAGGTATTTTTGGTAAAAGGAAACGAATGTGGTCTTGAAATTGAAGCCGACGATAATCTTATTGAATTTATTGACTATAAAAGTGCTGGAAACAACCTAAGAATTTCAACAACTCGTGACATGAATAGTTTTAAAAAACTAAGTGTTAGGGTTACTTATACTTCCGATTTAAATCTAATCATCGCTAAACACGAAACCAATGTAACGGCATTATCTGATGTTGATTTGGCAAATGTTACATTCAAAAGTTACGATTATGCAAAGCTTTTTTTAAATGCGAAAACCAAAGATTTTACATTGATGGCAAACGACAAATCTAAGATTGAACTTAATTTAAAGTCAGAAAAAACAACTATTGATATTAGTAAAAATGCTGAACTAAAAGCACTAATTTCATCAAAAGATTTAGGTATTGATATGTATCAAAAAACTGAAGCAAAAATTGAAGGTGATGTTATTAATTTTAAACTAAGAGCGGATAACAACTCCAATTTTGACGGCGCAAAATTAACTACAACAAATACTCAAATTTTTGCAGATGCCTATTCGAGTGCTAAAATCAACGTAAAAACTAATGTAATTATTGATGCCGCAGGAAAATCAGAAATACAACTTTTTGGTGAACCAAAAATAGAGATCAAAAGATTTACTGACAGTGCAACCTTAGAAAAGAAACCCATTAAATAAAAAAAATCCTGAACTGCTTCAGGATTTTTTTTATAAATTGTAATGATTAATCCATAGATGCTAAATAACGTTCTGCATCTAAAGCAGCCATACAACCAGTTCCAGCAGCGGTAACCGCTTGTCTATAAACATGATCGGCAGCATCGCCACCAACAAAAACACCAGCAACATTTGTTTTAGAAGTGCCAGGAATATTTTTGATATAACCCGTTTGGTCTAATTCTAAAAAATCTTTAAAAATATCGGTGTTTGGCTTATGTCCTATAGCCACGAAAAATCCAGTAGCTGGTATATCAATTTCCTCGTTAGTTGTTTTATTCAATGCTTTTACTGAGGTAACAACTTGTCCATCACCAATAACCTCAACCGTATCATGATTCATTAAAATAGTGATGTTTTCCGTTTTCTTAACGCGTTCTTCCATAATTTTAGAAGCTCTAAACTTATCACTTCTAACCAACATGGTCACTTTTTTACACAATTTTGATAAGTAATGTGCTTCTTCACAAGCCGAATCACCAGCTCCAACAATTACTACTTCTTGATTTCTATAAAAGAAACCATCACAAATAGCACACGCAGAAACGCCACCACCAGTTTGCAAATAATGTTGTTCGGAAGGCAAACCTAAATATTTTGCCGATGCTCCAGTAGAAATAATTACTGTTTCTGCATGAATTTCTTTAGAGTCATTAATCCAAACTTTATGGGTTTTTCCAGAAAAATCAACTTTTGTTGCCCAACCATCACGAACATCCGTTCCAAAACGTTGCGCTTGTGCTTGTAATTGAATCATCATTTCTGGACCAGTAACACCATCAACATATCCTGGGAAGTTTTCAACCTCATTAGTTGTAGTTAATTGTCCACCAGGTTGCGTTCCTTGATATAAAACTGGGTTCATATTAGCTCTAGCTGCATAAATTGCAGCCGTATATCCCGCAGGACCTGAACCTATAATTAAGCACTTTACTTTTTCTATTGTGTCTGACATTGTATAAATTATTTTAAACCGCAAATGTAAGTTTTTATAAAAATATATCATTGTAAACTACCATACAAAAATCTATTTTATTATAAACAAATATTATTATAGTAAAAATTTTTGAGAACTCATTAATAGTTTTATATTTGCACTCACTTTTCGGGGTGTAGCGTAGCCCGGTTATCGCGCCTGCTTTGGGAGCAGGAGGTCGCAGGTTCGAATCCTGCCACCCCGACTAAATCCTTTTCATATTTTTTTGGAAAGGATTTTTTTTAGTCTTTTTATTTTAGAAAACCAAAAAGCTCTCGATATAATTTCTATTTTTGTTCCAACACAAAAAACACAACTTTTTATGCTTATTATTGGAATTGCTGGCGGAACTGGAAGTGGAAAAACAACCGTAGTTCACCAAATCATGAATGAGTTACCTCAAACAGAAGTAGGTATCATTTCTCAAGATTCATATTATAAAGAAAACAATACTTTAAGTTTTGAAGAACGTGCCTTGATTAATTTTGACCATCCTAGAGCTATTGATTTTGAACTTTTAGTTCAGCATTTAAAAGAACTTAAAGAAGGAAATACTATTGAACAACCTATATATTCATTCATAACTCATAATAGAACGGATGATTCAGTCATTACTCATCCGAGAAAAGTAATGATTGTAGAGGGAATTTTAATTTTATCAAATCCAGAACTTAGAGATTTATTTGATGTAAAAATATTTGTTCATGCCGATTCTGATGAACGTTTAATTCGCCGTTTAAAAAGAGATATTGCAGAGCGTGGTCGTGATATGGAAGAAGTATTGAACCGTTATCAAACTACGTTAAAACCTATGCACCAACAATTTATAGAACCCACTAAAGCTTTTGCCGACATCATTATTCCTAATGACAAATACAATACTGTAGCTATCGATGTGGTCCGTGCCGTTATTAACCAAAGAATTACGTAACTTTACGATAATTATTTTTTAATGAGTTATTTTACAAACATCATAGACAAATATCCTATTCTCAAAATATTGAGCAATAGGTTTGTTATTGTTTTGATTTTTTTTGCAATTTGGATGATTTTCTTAGACAATACTTCTTATTTTGATCATAGAGTATTGAACAAAGAACTCGAAGAACTTGAAGTTAACAAAAAATACTATCAAGATGAAATCAAAAGAGATGAAGAAGACATCAAACGCTTAAAAAATCCAGATCAAATTGAAAAATACGCTCGTGAAAAGTATTATATGAAACGTGACAGTGAAGACATTTATATCATAGAATATGAAGGCGACACGATTCACGAAGAACAATCCAAAACGAAATCATTATAAGTCTATCTTATGGAAAATAAATTATTTGATTCCTTTGAAACAATAAGTACCAAACAGTGGAAACAAAAAATCCAATACGAACTTAAAGGTGCAGATTATAACGACACCTTAGTATGGGAAAGTTTAGAAGGAATTAAAGTAAAACCATTTTATCACAGTGATGAAATGGAAAATAAATTTTCTTTTAATGAGGCAAAACCTTTTTCTATACTCCAAAGCATCTATGTTCATGATGTTGCTAAATCGAACAAACGCACTTTAGAAACCCTAAACCGAGGTGCGGAAAGTATCCGATTTACTATCGAAAATGAAACTATTTCAGTTAATGAATTGATGGAAAATCTCCCTAAAGGAAATACAACCTATTTTTTTTATTTGCCTTTTCTATCAATCTCTTTCATTAACAAATTAAACGATTTTAGTCTAGATAACGGATATGATTTTAAACTTCAAATCGATCCAATTTATCAACTATGTAAAGATGGAAATTGGTTTGACAACCTTTATAAGGACTTTGATATACTGAATCAAATTGCATGTAAAGCCAAATCGAGCTTCATTACTATTGACAGTTCAATATATCAAAATGCGGGTGCCAATATCGTTCAGCAACTAGCCTACACTTTAGCTCATGTCAATGAATATTTCAACCGAATTTCGAAGATCAATCAACCTATAACTATTGAAATTTCCGTGGGAAGCAATTACTTTTTTGAAATTGCTAAACTCAGAGCATTGCGTTTACTTTTCAATACACTTACCAAAGAATACAATCACAATTTGGAATGTATCATCATTGCAACTCCTACCAAAAGAAACAAAACCCTTTACGATTATAATGTAAACCTGCTTCGTACTACTACCGAATGTATGAGTGCAATATTGGGAAATGCTAATTTTATCTCAAATCTTCCTTATGATACTTTGTATCATAAAGACAACGAGTTTGGCGATAGGATAGCACGTAATCAATTATTGATTCTAAAGCACGAAAGCTACTTTGACGAAGTGACTAATGCAGCCGATGGAAGTTATTATATCGAAGAACTTACAGCGCAACTAGCCGAAAAAGCATTGTTATTATTTAAAGAAATAGAAGCCAATGATGGCTTAATTACCCAACTTATTGCAGGAACTATTCAAAAGAAAATAAGCGAAAGCGCTGCAAAAGAACAAGAATGGTTCGACAGCGGAAAAGAAGTGTTATTAGGAACTAACAAATACCCAAACAAAAACGATAAAATGAAAAACGATTTGGAATTATACCCTTTCGTAAAACAAAACCCTCGTAAAACATTAATTGTTCCAATTATCGAAAAACGCTTAGCCGAGAAACTAGAACAAGAACGATTAGCTCAGGAACAATAAACTCATGAGAAAAAACATCCAACATATTACATTAGAAAATTCCAAAAAAGAATTTCCAAATTTCAACAATTCGGAACTCAGAACTTTCCAAACCGCAGAAGGTATTGAACTAAAACCAACCTATTCTGAAGATGACATCAAAGAATTAGAACACCTAGGTTTTGGAGCTGGTTTTGCACCCAATCTCCGCGGACCATATACGACTATGTTTGTGCGTCGTCCTTGGACTATTCGTCAATATGCTGGTTTCTCCACTGCCGAAGAAAGCAATGCCTTCTACCGTCGTAACCTTGCCGCAGGTCAAAAAGGACTATCCGTAGCCTTTGATTTGGCTACACATAGAGGTTACGATTCCGACCACGAAAGAGTTGTTGGTGATGTTGGAAAAGCTGGTGTGGCTATCGATTCGGTAGAAGACATGAAAGTTTTATTTGACCAAATTCCTTTAGATGAAATGTCGGTTTCCATGACCATGAACGGTGCAGTATTGCCCATCATGGCATTCTATATTGTAGCTGCCGAAGAACAAGGCGTGGCTCCTCACCTACTTTCGGGAACTATTCAGAATGATATTTTAAAAGAGTTCATGGTGCGCAACACTTACATTTATCCACCAACACCATCTATGAAAATAATTGCCGATATATTTGAATATACCAGCAAAAACATGCCTAAATTCAATTCCATTTCCATTTCGGGTTATCACATGCAAGAAGCAGGTGCAACAGCTGATATTGAATTGGCATACACTTTGGCAGATGGTTTAGAATACATCCGAACAGGATTATCCACTGGAATGAACATTGACGAATTTGCACCGCGCCTATCTTTCTTTTGGGCTATTGGGATGAACCATTTTATGGAAATTGCCAAGATGCGTGCGGGTAGAATGCTTTGGGCAAAACTCCTAAAACAATTTGACCCAAAAGATGATAAATCTTTAGCACTTAGAACCCATTGTCAAACATCGGGTTGGAGTTTAACCGAACAAGATCCTTTTAATAACGTAGCGCGAACAAGTATTGAAGCGGCTGCAGCTGCTTTTGGAGGAACTCAATCATTACACACCAATGCCTTAGACGAAGCCATCGCGTTGCCAACCGATTTCTCGGCGCGCATTGCTCGTAACACACAAATATACCTGCAAGAAGAGACCAAAATCTGCAAAACCGTCGATCCTTGGGCAGGCAGTTATTATGTAGAAAGCCTTACGGCTCAAATTGCTGAAAAAGCTTGGGTTCTAATTGAAGAAGTTGAAGAACTTGGCGGCATGACCAAAGCCATTGAAGCTGGAATTCCAAAACTGCGTATCGAAGAAGCGGCTGCTCGAAAACAAGCGCGAATCGATAGCGGACAAGACATCATTGTGGGTGTAAATAAATACCGCTTAGACAAAGAAGATCCGCTTCACATTTTAGAAGTAGATAATCAAACGGTGCGCAAACAACAAATTGAACAGTTAGAACACATCAAAGTAACGCGCGATACTGCCAAAGTAAAAGCGAGTTTAGAAAAATTAACCGATTGTGCCAAGAATCAAAACGATAATTTATTATCTTTAGCAGTAGAAGCTGCCCGAAACCGAGCTACATTAGGAGAAATTAGCGATGCACTCGAAAGCGTTTACGGCAGATACAAAGCACAAATAAGAAGTTTCAGCGGAGTGTATAGCAAAGAGATTAAAAACGACGAAAGCTTTGAAAAAGCAAAACAACTGGCCGATGCCTTCGCTAAGAAAGAAGGTCGTCGTCCACGCATCATGATTGCCAAAATGGGACAAGACGGACATGACCGTGGTGCCAAGGTAGTCGCTACCGGCTATGCCGATGTAGGTTTTGATGTAGATATTGGTCCTTTATTCCAAACACCACACGAAGCCGCCAAGCAAGCCGTAGAGAACGATGTACACATACTGGGAGTGTCTTCTCTTGCTGCTGGTCATAAAATGTTAGTGCCACAGGTAATCGAAGAATTGAAGAAATATGGTCGCGAAGACATTATGGTCATTGTCGGCGGTGTTATTCCTTCTCAAGATTACCAATACCTTTTTGATGCAGGTGCTGTTGCTGTTTTTGGACCTGGTACCAAGATAAGCGATGCCGCTATTAGCATTCTAGAAGTATTGTTAGAAACATAAGACACATTACCTACTTGTACCTCGAACAAAGAATATTCTAAAACACCTACCTAACCGTTGGTGTTTTTTTGTTAACAAATTTCCTTTCTAACTAGTAACAACAAATAAGTTTTTTTTAAATTCGTACTACAATGAAAACCAAAATATCATTACTTCTCCTTATATTTCTTGTGGCAATTAGCAATGCCCAAAGACACTATACGTTTGATTATATAACGGAATACAAATCAGTCAATTTAAAAGACACATTAGCTAAAAGTTGGACCATGTATATCTTGACCAATTCTAAAGATGATACTTACAAAGCCGAATTGACTGTAAAAGACAGTTTGAACTTTTGGTTAACCTTTATAGATAATACTTCAATCTCAATTCATGTAGTGGTTAATCAAAAAGAATTTGCCACCGCAGAATCTATTACTGTTAATTGCCTCGATATAAATAAAAGCGTACATCCTTTTAATGACCTCGTCAAACATTATCAGTTTACAAAGCCAAAGGATACTTTAATAAACAATAAAGAATACACAACTTATAGAATAGAATCGAGTAATCTTAAAAGAAAGAAACGAAAAAAAATAGGCTCCTATCAATACATAGTCGATAAAGAAACGGCTTTTCATAAACCTATATTCATAAGTCCTGTATGCTATGAATCTAATAAAGCGTATGTAATATACCTGATGGTATTTTTTATAAAAAAATATTCTATAACTATCTAGACCAACCCTATTTCATTTGGGAACGCCTAAACTACTTGCCTACCAACAAGATATTAATTGTTCCTGCTAGTTGTAGGTAATCAATAGACATCATCCTCATTAGATAATTGCTGAAATAATAAGAAAGAATACTATACAACAAATAAGTTTTTCTTAAATTCGTACTACAATGAAAACCAAAATATCATTACTTCTCCTTATATTTCTTGTGACAATTAGCAATGCCCAAAGACACTTTACGTTTTTATTATATAACGGAATACAAATCAGTTAATTAAAAAATTGACCATTTACGTCATGACCTTTTTTAAAGATGATACTTAAATAGCCGAATTGACTGTAAAAAACAGCTTGAATTTTTGGTTAACTTCTCATAAATATTTATCAACCTTAATAAATGTGTTAATTAATAAAGCAGGTGTTTTCGGCTCAGAGAAAAATAAAACGCACTACTCCATAAAAGAAAAAACACTAAAAAAAAGACTCCAAGTTTGTCTTTTTTGGAAAACTATTTTTTTAAAAAACATTTTGGTTAATTAAATATAGATTATTTAAAAAAAATATTATTGTTAAGAATTTATTGTTAAATTAGGCAAATGAATTTCTTAGCCCACATATTTCTTTCTGGTGAAAACGACAAATTAAAACTTGGTAACTTCATGGCTGACAGCATTCGTGGCAATACCTATAAAAAATACCCTAAAGAAATCAAGAAAGGAATTCTACTCCATCGTGCCATCGATAGTTTTACCGATACACATCCCATTTATAGGCAAAGCAAACACCGACTGCACGAAAAGTATGGTCACTATTCGGGTGTCATCATGGATATTTTCTACGACCATTATCTAGCTAAAAACTGGAGCAACTATTCCTGTGAAAAACTAGAAGACTATGCCGAACGTTTTTATGAATTTGCGAAAGAAAACCACCATTTACTTACCGACCGCATAAAGGGAATGTTGCCATATATGATTGCGCGCAATTGGTTGGTGAGCTATTCCAATTTGGCAGGATTAGAAATGATTCTTTTCCAGATGGATCATAAAACCAAAAACCGGGTAGCTATGCACGAAGCTATGGTTGAATTAGCACAATTTGACAAACAGTTTGAGCAAGAGTTTTTTGTTTTCTTCGCAGAACTCCAACTATTTTGCAGAGAAAAAATATCACAATTACAATAAATTTAGTTTATGCGTTTACTTGGTTATTTGGTTATTCATTTTAAGCAAAACATTTTTTTAGCGCTATTGGTATTTCCTGTTCTGGTTTATTCACAAAAACAAGGATTGATAGCAGACAAAGCAATGGTAGTTTCGGCTAAAGAAGAAGCTTCACAAATTGGCGCAGCTATTCTCAAAAAAGGAGGCAATGCTTTTGACGCCATGATTGCCACACAATTAGCTTTGACGGTAGTTTATCCTTATGCTGGAAATATTTCTGGTGGTGGTTTTATGGTATTTCGCAAAGCAAATGGAGAAACAGGTTCACTTGACTTTAGAGAAAAAGCACCTATGGAAGCCTCCAAAAACATGTATCTGGATAAAACCGGAAATGTTATTCCCGATTTGAGTACGGATGGTGCATTGTCTATTGGAGTACCAGGAAGCTTAGCCGCCATCTTTGAAATTCATCGAAAGTATGGAAGTTTGCCAATTAAGGATTTATTTCAACCTTCAATAGACTTAGCAAAACGAGGCGTTGTAATAACCAACAAAGATAAAAACAGTATTGACTATTACCGAGAAGTTATTGTAAAGATTAGTGGTGAAAAAACACTATACAATCAGAAGTTTGATGTTGGAGATACGATTAAATATCTCGCACTAGCCAATACCTTAAAACGAATTTGCCGAAAAGGTGAAAAAGAATTTTACAAAGGACGAACGGCAAAGAAACTAGCCGCTTTTATTCAAAGTAAAGGTGGCATTCTATCGATGGAAGATTTGAAAAAGTATAAAACCGTTTGGCGTAAACCAATTAACTTTCAATATAAAGATTTAAACATCATCTCGATGGCACCACCGAGTAGTGGCGGTATTACTTTGGGACAAATTATGAAAATGATTGAACCTTTTCCTCTAAATTCCTATTTGTATAATGATACCAAATACATCCAACTCATCTCTGAAGCCGAACGTCGTGCCTATGCCGATAGAAATTATTTCTTGGGCGATCCCGACTTTGTAAAAATACCCGTAAAGGAGTTGCTCGATACCCAATACCTAAACAAACGCATGCAATCCTTCTCTTTTGATAATCCAACACCGTCAAGCGAAGTTAGTCATGGCGAAACCCAAATTGTAGAAAGCGATGAAACCACGCATTTTTCGATAATCGATGCTTTTGGAAATGCCGTTTCGGTTACTACAACTCTAAATGGTGCTTTTGGTTCTAAATTGTATTGCGACGAATTGGGTTTTTTTCTCAATAATGAAATGGATGATTTTGCATCAAAACCTGGTGTTCCCAATTCCTATGGATTACTAGGTGCAGAAGCCAATAGTATTGCGCCACAAAAAAGAATGCTCAGTTCTATGACACCAACCATTGTAGAACAAAACGGAAAACTATTGATGATACTGGGTTCACCAGGTGGTTCAACCATAATTACTTCGGTGCTACAGACGATATTGAATGTATATGAATTCAAAATGGGAATGCAAGATGCCGTCAATCAACCGCGTTTTCATCATCAATATCTTCCTGATGCCATCATGCTAGAACCGAATAAGTTTTCAAATGCTGTAAAAGAAGAATTGATAGAAATTGGGTATGATATTAATGAAAGATTCGCACCTGTACTTGGAAAGATAGACGCTATATTAGTATTACCCAATGGCACACTTGAAGCTGGTGCGGATGGTCGTGGCGATGATAAAGCAGCAGGATTTTAAAATAGGTATTATGGATTTCATCACAGAACTAGACATTGCTTTTCAAAAAATAGCTTCAAAGGAAAGCGCTACTCCGATGGAGAATTATATGAAGAATAAGTTTTCTTTTCTAGGCATAAAAACAGAACCACGAAGAACAGTTTTTAAAAAATTATATGAAAAACACAAACCCGAAATCAAAGCTAATTTCAGAAACATGATTTGGGAATTACTAAATAAAACCGAACGTGAATTTCATTATGTTGCCTTAGACTTATCTATTAAAGAATTTAAGAAAAACTACCTACAAGAAGATATTAATTTAATCGAAAAGTTGATTACAACCAACTCATGGTGGGATACTGTAGATGCTTTTGCGAAATATTTAGTGGGTGGATATTTACATCAATTTCCCAAAGAAACCTATGTTGTGATTAAACATTTTTCTAATTCAAAGAACATGTGGTTGAACCGAACAGCAATTCTATTTCAATTGAGTTATAAAGAAAAAACCAATTTTGATTTGCTGAAAGCGGAATGCGAAAAACACAAACATTCCAACGAATTCTTTATTCAGAAAGCTATCGGTTGGGCGCTACGCGATTACAGCCGGTTTAATCCAGATGGAGTTTCAAACTATGTGACTAGCACCAATTTAAAACCTTTAAGCAAAAGAGAAGCTATTAGAAACCTACATAAGAATTTATAAATCCTTATTTTTGCACGTAAAATAATTAAAATGCCAACCAAAAAAGCATCGTTAGCCAAAATCATCGTTCGAAATATACTTCGAAGAGTGGAAGACAGTATTACGTTGTTAAAAGTTCGTTTTACAGAACGTCAATTTATTTATTTGGCTTCAGTATTGATAGCAATTTCTTGTGCTTTGGCGGTGATTGTCTTGAAGTACTTTGCACACAAAGTCTTTTTATTTGCCAACTACGTTAACACCTATTTAAAGTTACCTTATATAAACAGTATTTTGCCCATTGTTGGGATATTATTGACCGTATTTGTTGTCAAACATTTTCTTGGTGGTCATATCGAAAAAGGAAGTTCCAAAATTTTGTATGCCATTGCCAAAAAAGGTGGTTTTATTGGTAAAAAACAAATGTATGCGCAAATTGTTACTAGTTCGTTAACCGTTGGACTTGGTGGTTCGGCAGGTCTGGAAAGCCCAATTGTAATCACTGGAGCTGCATTTGGTTCTAACTTTGCTCAGAAATACCATCTTAGTCAAAAAGAGCGAGTATTGCTCCTGGCATGCGGTGTTGCAGCTGGTATTAGTGCTGCATTTAATGCCCCAATTGCGGGTGTATTATTTGCCATCGAAGTAGTGTTGGTCGATGTTGCTATTTCTGCTTTTATTCCGATAATGATTTCGGCGGCCACGGGAGCTTTAATTTCTACTATTGTTTTAAAAGAAGATGTATTATTATCTTTCCGCCAAGAAGAACAATATGATTATCACAATATTGGTTATTATATCTTATTAGGAATCTTAGCAGGATTTGCATCTGTGATGTATTCTCGTCATTTTAGAGCTATTGAAAATTATTTCCATCACAGGAAGATGAAAGTGTATAATAAAGCACTTTTAGGAGCTTCACTTTTAGCACTTCTAATTTTCTTTTCACCCACTCTTTTTGGAGAGGGATATGAAAGCATCAAAACTTTGACATCTTCAAATCCAAATGTTTTATTAGAAAACACTTTATTTGACGAACATAAAAGCAACGAATGGTTACTATTATTATTTGTTGGAGCCACTATTGTTCTCAAAGCCTTTGCCTCTGGTTTAACCATTGGTGCTGGAGGAAATGGAGGAAACTTTGCACCATCTCTTTTCGTTGGAAGTTACCTAGGCTTTTTTGTGTCCAAATTTTTCATATTAACCGGCATTAATACCAACTTGCCTGTGGCTAATTTTACAGTAGTAGGAATGGCAGGTATCTTGAGCGGATTATTTCACGCACCATTAACAGCCATATTCCTTATTGGCGAAATTACAGGCGGCTATGATTTAATGGTGCCTTTGATGATTGTTTCTTCGATTAGTTACGCTGTTTCCAAACGCTTTGAAAGTCACTCTATTGATGTAAAAGGATTGGCTGCAAAAGACGAAGCTTATACCAGTGACAAAGACCGAAATGTACTGCTCAACATTGATGTAAACAAAATTATTGCAACCGATTATGCTACGTTAACTTTAGACCAATCTTTACAAAAAGTTGTCGAAATATTCTCTACTTCCAATCAAAAAATAATCCCCATTCTTGATGAAAATAAAATCCTACTGGGAGTTGTAGAGTATGAAAATGTAAAAGCTTTTATCTTCAATCCTTATCGAATAAAATTCACTCCAATTGAAGAAATCATGACACCTCCAAAAGCAAAAATAAATGTTGAAGACGGTATGATAAAAATAATCAAATCGTTCGACAAATCTAAAGCAAAAGAACTGCCCGTATTAAAACATGGTGTTTATCATGGTTGCCTTTCTAAACTAAGGATTTTAGAAAAATATCGTGTCAAATTAAAAGAAATGGTAATTGAGTAATATTATATACTTGTTATTTCTAAAAAACAATAACACTTTTCTGTACTTTATTAAAACCATTCGAGAAGTCGAAAATTATAGCGATGCTACGGGCAAAGTTGAGTTAGTTACGGGCTACAATCATGCGTGGAGTAGAAGTGACGGCAGCAGTTTTATTATGAGCGATAACCCTAACTTCAATCCTTCTTCGGTATTTCAAGACCAACGATGGAAGGAAATGAAGAAAGTAGAGTAACCCATTTTACAACAAACAAAAAGGAGATTAGATGATTCTAACCTCCTTTTCTTTGTTTTTGCTATTGGGAATCGCAAAAACAATACGTCAATAATCTTAGCCTTTTGTCATTTTTATAAAGTCACCATCCTTAGAAAACACTTGTACCAAAAAATTATTGTCTATATAAATCCCAACTTCAAACTGCACTTCATTAGTAGAATAAGTAACTAATAATGATTCGGCAATCGGAAATGCGGGATACTTCTCTTTCATATAGGTAAGTACTTTTTCGGGCAGTTCTGATTTTTCAACAACGGTTGCAAACGCCAACATCTTTCCTTCGTTTTCATAAAATGCTTTTGAGTACCGATTATCAAACATAAATCGTGCTTCATAAACTAACTTTTGGTCAAAACGACCTTGGTATTCTCTAAACCAAACAGGTTCTTTATTAGGAAACTTTTTCTGAAAAGCATCCATAACAATTATCGGAACATTGTGCTCTATTCGCTGTGCAAAACCATTGCCAGACACTAAAAAACAAAGTAATAGTGCGAAAGTATAAACAGATTTAAGTAGAGTTTTCATATTTTTTTAATTTCCCTAAAATTAAGAATTTCTAATGAAAATAGAAAGCAGTTTAACATACTTTTAGCCTCTTTCCACTAGAATAACCACTATTATTTTCGAAAATTAAAGTCCTTTTAAATTTAACTTTTTGCTGAAAATAATTTAGTTTAAAATATCTATTTTTGTAAAAACAATACTTATTTTATGAAATATCTTTTATTCTTCTTGTGCGTATTTTTTAATTTACAAACGTCAAACGCACAAAAAAAGAGCACCAATCAAAAAGCCGTAATCAAGACTACTATCTACTGTGACCATTGTAACCAATGCGAAACTTGTGGTCAAAACTTTCAATCAAATATCTACAAAATAGAAGGAGTTAAGATGTATGAACTCAATGCCGAGGACATGACTATAACCGTTTATTACAACACCAAAAAGACCGATTTGGAAACCATCAAAACTGCCATTTCAAAACTTGGCTATGATGCCGATGAGGTAAAAGCCGATGCTGTTGCCTACGAAAACCTAGACAATTGCTGTAAAAAAGCTTAACTCATTTATTTAAAATAAGGAAGGAAACACCACCACGTCCATTTCACAAAAAAAAAAATAGCAACTAAAAATCATTTCGAGAGTATTCCTTCTTTCGTAATAAGACAACATCAAAATTCAAATACTAATTCGGGTAAATTTTTCTCTTTAATTCCTATAAAAAAAACTTTTGGTTGGAATTTTTAGAAAGGTTTTAGGGCATGGTTTAGAAAAATCAATGTTTTTTTTCCTATCATACAAAAACGTACAGTTTTCAAATGGACTTTTTAGGGCAAAAATGGCTGTTTAGCAGTTTTTGTAAAATCCATTTTTTGAGTCAATTTTAAAAATTGAAATGAAATAGATTTATCCTGAAAAGTATTGAAAATAATCGGTGTTTTCGATTCTATTGTACCCTCAAATGTGTATCTTTGAAAGACTATAAAACCAAAAACCAACACATCATGACCACAATAAACACCTATCTTACCTTTGATGGCACTTGCGAAGCCGCTTTTAATTTCTACAAATCCGTCTTTGGTGGCGAGTTTGACTACATCGGAAAATTTAAAGACATGCCAGCCGACCCGAACTGTAAAGTTGACGAAGCCGACCATGAAAAAATAATGCACGTTTCGTTACCCATCAGCAAAGAAACCCGACTTATGGGAAGCGACACTGGCGGAGAATGGGCTTCTAAACTGGTGACGGGAAACAATTTTTCGATTTCCATCAATACCGAAAGTAAGCAAGATGCCGATTCGCTTTTCAACAAACTTTCCAAAAACGGAACGATAACCATGCCAATGGAGGAAACCTTTTGGGGAGCCTATTTTGGAATGTTTACCGACCAGTTTGGCATCCAATGGATGGTTAACTACGACGACCCAGCAAAAGGAAATTTCTAACCAATAAAAACCAAAATATATGAACCCTATTTTACGAAACATCCTTGGCGTTTTGGCTGGCGTTTTAGCTGGCGGTATACTCAATATGGGTATTATACTCATCAGTGGCTCCATCATTCCACCACCCGAAGGCACAGACATGACCACCACCGAAGGCTTAAAAGCAGCCATGCATTTAATGGAAGCAAAGCACTTTATCATGCCGTTTTTGGCGCATGCTCTCGGGAGTCTTTTAGGTGCTTTTGTAGCTGCCAAACTAGTAGCTACGCACAAAATGAAGTTTGCAATTGGCGTTGGCATTTGGTTTTTCCTCGGAGGAGTGAGCATGGTCTTTATGATGCCATCTCCATTGTGGTTTACAGTGCTCGATTTAGGGGTAGCATATATTCCAATGGCGTATTTTGGTGGAATGTTAGCCACAAACAATCAGGTTAAAACGGTACAATTATTATGAGTTCAAAGGAAACTTACAAACATTTAAACGAGTATTTAGACAATCATTACATCCATAAAAGCAATTGGCTTCGTGCTGCAGTTTTAGGCGCAAACGACGGCATACTATCTACTGCCAGTATTGCAATTGGGGTTGCTGCTGCAAGTAGTACTCGAGAACCTATTATTCTTGCTACACTTGCTGGCTTGGTTGCCGGTGCTTTATCTATGGCGGCGGGCGAGTATGTTTCAGTGAGTTCTCAAACCGATTTGGAGACTGCCGACATCAATCGGGAAAGAGAAGAGCTCCTAGAAATGCCCGAATTAGAGCTGAAACGCCTAGCACAAATCTATGAACAAAGAGGTCTTAAAAAGGAAACCGCACTGCAAGTAGCCATAGAAATGACGGAACACGACGCTTTGAGTGCTCACGTTAGAGATGAATTGGGTATCAATGAAATAAGTAAAGCAAATCCTATTCAAGCGGCTATAGCATCGGGTGCTTCTTTTACGGTGGGTGGTATTTTACCTTTGTTGGTAGTCCTTTTGCTTCCTTTGCAAAATATGGAATACTTACTCTATAGCACTACCATTTTGTTCTTAGCAACTCTTGGCGCAGTAGCCGCAAAAACGGGTGGAGCAAAGGTTGGAAAAGCCATACTGCGCATCACTTTTTGGGGTACTATCGCTATGGGATTAACGGCTTTGGTGGGGTATTTATTTGGCGTAAACATATAATTAAAATAAAAAACGACACGCAGTCACATATAACAATTTGGTAATCTGATAACCATTTATTTTTCATAACTTTACAGAAAACTATATCCAATGGAAGTTAACTGGAAAATCATAGTACCTATTGTGATGATTGCAATAGCAATTGTTATCTTCTTAATCCGTAAAAATCTCAAAGACAAAAAACAAGTAGAACAGTATTTTATCAATGAGGCAGAAGGTGTAGAAACCGAAGAAACCGAACCCAATAACGAAATATAATTACTATTAAAAGCAACATTTATGGAAACATCAACAGTAAAAGCATACGGTACACATGCCGCAGACCAAGACATAATGCCAATGGATATCCAACGCAGAGAAGTTACAGCCAAGGATATTGAAATACAAATAATGTATTGTGGTGTTTGCCATTCCGATTTGCACATCGCCCGAAACGACTGGGGTTTTACAACCTATCCTGCCGTTCCTGGACACGAAATCGTGGGTAAAGTAACCAAAGTAGGTAGCGAAGTAACCAAATTAAAAGTAGGCGACTTTGCTGCAGTAGGCTGTTTGGTAGGATCATGTGGCACTTGCGCTAGCTGTAAACAAGACCTAGAACAATATTGTTTAAACGGATGGGTGGGCACTTATAATGGCAAAGACAAATACTTAGGCGGCATGACCTATGGCGGTTATTCGCAAAAAGTAGTTGTTGAAGAGCACTTTGTTTTAAAAGTACCCTCAAATTTAGACTTGGCTGCCACTGCACCGTTACTATGTGCTGGTATCACTACTTGGTCGCCACTACGCCATTGGAAGGTAACAAAAGGAAGTAAAGTAGCCGTTGTTGGGTTAGGCGGACTAGGACACATGGCTATAAAATTGGCAAAAGGTTTAGGTGCCGACGTCACACTTTTTTCTCGTTCTCCCAATAAAGAGAAAGATGCCAAAGAATTAGGCGCAGATACTGTAATCATATCTACCGATGAAACCCAAATGAGTTCAGTGCTAGGAACTTTTGATGTCATTATTGACACCGTTCCTTATGTGCACGATATTAACCCTTATATAGCAACATTAAACACCAGCGGAACACTAGTTTTAGTGGGCTATCTAGGCGGATTAGACCCTATTATCAACACCACTCCTATGATTATGGGAAGAAAATCGGTGGCGGGTTCACTCATTGGCGGTATTGCCGAAACACAAGAATTGCTCGATTTTTGTGGTAAGCACAACATTGTTTCCGACATCGAAATCATTAAAATGAAAGACATCAACGAGGCATACGAACGCATGCTAAAAAGTGATGTAAAGTATCGCTTTGTAATTGACATGGAAACCCTATAAAATTCAAATCATAATTTTAAGAAAGAAGCACTCGATGGATTGCTTCTTTTTTTATTTTTATGATGTTAGTTATCTTGTGAAAAAAATAGTTAAAAATAACAAAGCAACCTTTTTTTGAAAATTACATCCTAAGAATAAAGAAGTAACTTAAAAAAAATAGTATGAAAACAAAAATCATTACAATAGCACTGCTTATTTTCACCCTACTTTCTTGTTCCAAAAGCAACAGTGATTCTTCACCATCAAATCAAAACAAAGTGTTACTTCTAAAAGTAGATTACAACACCAATACATTTGAAAATGGAAAAGAAATGTCTTTTGCTACACTTTCACCAACAATGACAATAACCAATCAATATGTAACACCTAGTGATTTTGGTAGCTTAAAACTATCCTATCAAGAAATAAATCAAACCCTTTTTGACGGAACAATAGTGTGGAATGGACTAGGAGAAATGACTTATCCTCAAAACCTGCTTGATGCCAATCAATTTGAAAGAGTTCTTACTACAGATTATGTTACCCCAAGTGCCGGATTTGAAAATATATTCAATCCAGACAACACTACCTACGATTATGAACCCATTTGGACCTCTGTTCAAGGTTTAGTAAAAGTTAGACAATACCTTACTTCTAACCCCAACGCAACTGTAAAAATCTTTCTTTATACACCAAGCGTAGGCATTGGAAACCCTGAAGAATGGGATTGGATTATCTTGCTGAAAAATTAAACAATCCACCGCTCACGACACTTCCCTTACTACCGCAAAAACATCATCTCAATATTTTTTTATATATTTGAGGTAATGGTGCTTTAGTATACATTCCTGCATACAAGCTAACCTCACTATCACCTAAAAAAAAATATGTCAGAAAACAAAAATAAAAAACCAGAAAGAGGGATTGCTCTCGGTGCCATTTTTGGAGTACTGATTGGTGCTACCTATGGTGCCATAACCCATAACATTTCATTTTGCATCGCCATCGGATTGTCTATTGGTGTGGCTATTGGAGCCTTTTTTGATTTTCTAAAAAACAGAAAATAAATCTACCCAAGATTTAAAACAAAAAACACCACTAATTAGTGGTGTCTTTTTCTTGAATATTAAAAATGTTTTAGGCTTCGGTTTGTTGGCTGAATACAAACGTTACAGAATCACTAGGCAACCCAATTTCTTCATCCCTGATGACCCCAAAGGCGATAAACTCCCATTGGATTGGTTTGCCTGAATCGTCTATAGCTGGTTGATACTTAAATGGACTTTTAGTAGCGCGCGACAATAGTTTAAAATTAGTATCGCCTTTTTTGCGTGTATAAATATTAATTCCATTAACCCCATTTTTGGTAAAGCGAATGTTTACCAAATTACCAAAAGGTTCTACCGTTATAACTGGTTTATACGTGTTTGGGTCAAACTCCGTATCCGTACCAATAATACCCAAAGCCAAACCAATAGCATCGGTATATCCTGCTGCCGACTTATGACGTTTAATGTCTAGTCGCAAATTGGTTCCATCAACGTTAATAATATCGTTTCGGTTGTTTACGCCGCTTTTAAAACCGGCTTTCAAACCAATAACATCATTAATACTATCGATAATTTTGTCGCATATAGCAATCTCTGTGGCTAATTCTTCGTCAGAAATTTCTAATGCACTTGCATAAATTACAATTTTAGTTTTGTAATTGTGAGCCCAAGCCGATAACTGAGTTATCGCCTTTGGAAAAAAAGGTTTTTTTTTCATTTTAATAAAAAAATTAAAAAACATTAATACTAAATTATTGACTCATTTTGGTCCACATCCAAAACCAAGTTAACCGGTATTATTTAGTTAAGAATAGACCAACGTACTAATGCTTCATGCTATTAAAATGTATTAGGTTCAAAAATACACAACAGTGTATATTCTTATAACGTAAAGAAATTAAAAATAGTATGCAAAAAAGTAAAAAAAAATTCATTATTTTTTTAACACCTTGTAAATCAATAATTTTTATAGTCTAAAAAAAAATACTTTTCCCTTTTATCCCACCTTAAAAAAAGTCGCCCACCATTTCGACACCGTTCTCCATTTTGTGGAGCGCGTCGTCCATGAGATGGAAACCGTTCTCCATTTGGTGGAGCATGTCCTCCATGTGATGGAAACCGTTCTCCATTTGGTGGAGCGCGTCGTCCATGTGATGGAAACCGTTCTCCATTTGGTGGAGAGCGTCCTCCATGAGACAGAAACCGTTCTCCATTTGGTGGAGAGCGTTCTCCAAGTGATGAAAAACTTTTTGTTGGACACAAAAAAAGCCTATGTTTTTAGATTTTTTTTACTCCAAATGTGGAAAACCGTAAAATAGAATGCCCCGATTTTGCTACTTTTGAAAAACCCAAAACCAACGACTATATTGCCTGTTAAAAAATTGTAAGGCAAATTTGAAATGGAATTGGTTTTTTGGTTATTTTTGAAAAAAGAAGTATAACGGTTGTCATACATATACGTCCAGAAATGGGTGGCTTTGTGTGATTATGTCACACATATATACAAGTTAGCGGTCATTGTAAAGTGACAGTCATCAAAAATTGAACAGACAACATTATGACGACAGAACAATATCCAAAAGTATATCTCTACAAGCGAATCGTTAAAGCCAAACTTTTCATTGACACAAACTTTGCTGACAAAATTGATATTGACCATATATCGGACGAAGCATTTTTTTCTAAATTTCACTTCATAAGGCTATTCAAACAAATTTATGGCAAGACACCTCACCAATATTTGACCTCTGTTAGAATTGACAATGCGATACTATTATTTCAGAAGGACAAACCAGTTTCAGATGTTTGCTTTGCTGTTGGTTTTGAGAGTTTGAGCTCTTTTAGCGGACTTTTCAAAAAAAATGTTGGTGTTTCACCTTCTACATATTTGGCACAACAACAATGTAGAAAGCAACAAATTATAAAGAACCCACTAAATTATATTTCGGGCTGTTTTGCCCATAAATTCGGGTGGACAGAATATAGCAATTTTGAAGAAGTTAAATAATAATCATCCGCCGACCTTTGACACATCATAAACAATTAAAATAAAGGCAATGATTAGAAAATTAACTTTTGCAACCGTTTACGTTTTAAATCAGGCAAGTGCCTATGACTTTTATGTAAACAAACTGGGCTTTAAAGTTCATACTGACGCCCCAATCGGAAAAGACAACAGATGGCTGACCGTTACGCCACCAGACCAACCCGAAATTGAGATTTCATTACTGCTTGTTACCGAGGGAGAAATGTTTACGAAAGAAGCCGTGAAGACCGTTACCGAACTTATACAAAAAGGAACATTTGGACATGGTGGCTTTGAGTGCAATGACATTTACGCTACTTACGAAGAATTAAAAAGCAAAGGGGTTGAATTTGCAAAACCACCCAAAGAAGAATTTTATGGCGTAGCGGCTGTTTTTAAAGATGACTCTGGAAATTGGTTTTCTTTAACCCAAAAAAAGTAGCCCTACTAATGAAATCAATATTTGATAAAACGACAAGAGATGAACTGATAAATAGAGTTGGTTCCCTTAGTGAAAACAGCACGGCACAATGGGGCAAAATGACTGTTTCGCAAATGATGAAGCATTGTACGCAATGGGATGAAATGGCATTGGGCAAAAAGAAATATAAACAATCATTTCTCGGCAAGTTAATTGGTAAGTGGGCGATAAAAGATATGTTGAAAGATGAACCAATGAAAAAAAATATGCCTACAGTTTCTTCTTTTATAATAAAAAACAACCCTGATTTTACCGAAGAAAAAAATAAATGGATTAGGCTACTTGATGAGTATGAGCATTTTCCAAACGAGAGCTTTATTCATCCTTTTTTTGGAGCAATGACAAAAGAACAGACAGGTTATATTGCATATAAACATATTGACCACCACCTTCGGCAATTTGATGTTTAACACCCATTTTAAAAAATCAAAAATATATGCCCAATAAAGTACCGATTCAGAAATATTTTGAGAACATCAAAATTAAGACAGGCAAAACCCCTGACGAATTTAAAAAATTAGCTATTGCCAAAGGATATTTTGAAAACGGCATTTTAAAATCAACAGTAAAACCTGCCGAAGTGATAGCATGGCTTAAAAAAGATTTTGATTTAGGCCATGGACATTCGTTGGCTATCTATCACACTTTTAAAGACCCCGAGTAGAACAACGAACCGCTAACATGGGTAGCTGTTGCGCAACCACTACCAAAAAAATAAGATTTGACAAGAATTAAAAAAACAACCTTTTTTAAAGCGATTTAAAGAAGGTTGTTTTTAAGTTTTACATAGAAATTTGCAAAAATATAATGGCATAAAAACCCGCTTTTGATTTCGTGAAAATAGGTTTTGAGTAAGCCAGCCGTTTTTCTAACTTTTAGTTGCATTAGTTGCAGTTGGATGGTTGGTTTTTTGACAACAAATCGCAAGTATTTCTTTAAATTATAAGTTAAACTTGCCAGCTCTGCCAATGGCTCTGACTTCGCAGCAACTTAATTTTCACATCACGCCAACAAAAACGTCGATAAATCGAACGGGATTGTCTGCCGTAATAGTGTCTTCTAAACTAGACAACCTCAGTTGATTGCGTTGAATTCTAGTGATGTGTTGCATGGTTAAAAATACAGAAAACTGTTTTTTCGTACAACTATTTTAGTATATTTGTTTACTGTGAAGAGAAAGTTTTTTCACAGTCTGACGTTGGCGGTAATTTTACATCAGAATGTGAGAATTAATGAAAATAACAATAAAATACAATAAATGATACAAGAACTTAAAATAACGAACTTGAATAATAAATATTCAGATATCTATAAGTTTAAGAAAGACATTAATATTCTTACTGGTAAAAATGGGTGCGGAAAAACTACTTTAATGAAATTAATGTGGTACATGGTTAGCGGAAATATTGATAAAATTTTTGATGAACTTACTATTGATTATGCTAAAATCACAATGTTTAGTGGTTCTTCATTAGAAATCACTGTATTCGAAAATGATGAAAAAATAAAATGTATTAAGTTAAACGTAGACTCAAAAGAAAAAGATTATAACATTTCTCATACTATTGCTATAAATGGTATTGATACTATACCAAAATATACCACTACTTCTGGTTCACTTTTTTTTCCAACATTTAGAAGAATTGAAGGAGGTTTTACAACTACATCGAATCCAAATACAAGACAAAAATATCGAAGAAATATCCTTAGAGAAGCTTTTGATTCAATTTCAGACAATTTAACAACATCATTCCAACATAAATTTATAGCTTCTATTTCAACTGATGATATTAACTATCTTTTAAGTAATAAATATGCTGATATTTCAGAAGAAATTAGAAAATTAGAAGCTACGCAGTCAAAAAATATTTTAAATATTGTTTCTAACAGTACTGGAAAAGAAAATGTATCATTAGAAAAAATCAGAAATTTGGTTCGTGACAACGATAAGAATAAAGACGAAATTTTAAGACCTTTTAATGTATTGTCTGGTCTTATAAAGCAAATTTTTAAAGATAAATCAATTAAAATTTCTAATAATCTTGAATTAGGTGAAGCAAAAGAAGCAATCAATTCTGACAAATTATCCGCTGGTGAAAAGCAAATGTTAAGTTTTTTGTGTTATAATTTTTTCTACGATAATTCAGTAATTTTTATTGATGAACCAGAATTAAGTCTTCACACAGATTGGCAACGACTTTTATTCCCAATTTTATTAAAACAAAAAAAAGATAACCAGTTTATCATTGCTACACATTCGCCTTTTATATATTCTAAATATCCTGATAAAGAGATAATTATTGATTATGATAAAGGAGAAAATAAAGATATTGAAGTTAATGAGTAGAGAAAACAAACTAACCGCGGAAATTATAATAGAAACAATGAAAAGAAGTAGTTTAAACACTCTTTTTATTGAAGGTAAAGATGATTTATTCATTTACAGAAAAATTCAAGATGACATTGAAGATTTAATTTTTGACTTATTTCCTTGTCAAGGAAAAATAAATCTTCTTGGTGTTTATCAAAAAAAAGACTCATTTGGAAATAAAAATCTTTTTATTTGTGATAAAGATATGTGGGTTTTTAAACCTTCTGAAATTGAACAAAATGAAGATTTAATAACTACTTCAGGATATTCAATTGAAAATGAACTTTTCCAAGATTCAGAGAATTTCATATTAAAATTATTTACAAATGACGAAATTGAAAAATTCAATAAAATTATAAAATCAATATGTAGATGGTTTGCATTTGAGGTTGAATTATACTTGAACAATCAAGGCGAAAAGTGCTGTTATTCAAATGTTACTATTTTGAGTACATCAATTATAAATAAGCATGAAATTGAAATAAAGCAAGAATTTTTAGATTCTATTAATTACACAGAACCTAATAGTGAATTACACGAAGATATTTCAAATGATTATAAAGTAAAACTTCGAGGTAAATTTATTTTTCAAGCAATTGAGAAAGTTTTTCAAGAAAGAGCTAATAATGGTATTTCATATACAAAAAAACAATTATTTGATTTAATTTACAATTTTGTAACAAAAGATGATTCAACTCAATACATTTTAAAAAATAGAATAGAAGAAATAAAAAATTACTTTAAGGATTAAAAAAAAACTACCACCAACAGGTACTATCTTAAAAAACAAATTTTCTTGACATTATTTTTGCTAAATTTGCATTAGCAAAGAGGAAGCCTACTGTGATTTTTCGCT
>JAIUNZ010000003.1 GCA_020161455.1 Bacteroidota bacterium | reverse complement strand
GATTATCCTCACTACTTTACCCCAAATGGTGATGGAATACATGATACCTGGAATATTGCTGGGTTAGGAGATTATGCTAATACAACAAAAATTTATATATTTGACCGCCAAGGAAAATTATTGAAACAAATTAGTCCAATGAGTCTAGGCTGGGATGGAACTTTCAACGGAAAGCTTATGCCAGCATCGGATTATTGGTTTAGAGTAGATTATTTAGAGCAAGGAGTCATGAAACAATTTAGAGCCCATTTCGCATTAAAAAGATAAAAAAAAATGAATTTAAGAAAATTTTATTTAGCTATTTTAGTTATTCTAACCCAATCCTCTTTCTCTCAAGAAGGATTACCGGTTTACTCTGATTATCTTTCAGATAATTATTACCTACTACATCCGTCAATGGCTGGTGCTGCAAATTGTACCAAAGTGAGATTGACCGCAAGACAACAATGGTTTGGTGTTCAGGACGCTCCAGCATTACAAACATTGAGTATTAATGGCTCACTTGGGGATAGATCTGGAGGAGGATTAATTGTATTTAATGACAAGAATGGTTATCATTCACAAACCGGAATGAAACTAACTTATGCACACCATTTAATGTTTTCTAGAGATCAAGTCGATTTAAATCAATTATCATTTGGTATGAGTGCCGGGTTTGTGCAAAGTCAATTGGACGAAACTGATTTTTTAATAAACAATCCATCTTATGATCCGATAATTAATGGAACAATAGTGCAAAGTGCTTCCTATTTTAACGTAGATATTGGAGCCTCTTATAATTTTCTTGATTTTTATGTTCATGCTACAGTAAAAAATGCTTTGGCAAGTAATAGAAAATTATATACCGATAGAGAGCCTGTAAATTTGAGAAGATTTATATTAAATTCGGGTTACACTTTTGGTGATGCAGATAAAATTTTATGGGAACCTTCTTTTATGTTTCAATTGGTAACTCAAACTCAAGAAAAAACAATTGATTTGAATGTTAAGGCGTATAAAAATTTAGATTTCGGAATGCTTTGGGGTGGTATTTCTTACAGAAGAAGCCTTGATGGTGCTCAATATGTAGAAGGACAAAGTATTGGAGACCAAAAGTTGCAATACATAACACCGATTCTTGGGGTTAATTTTAAAAATTATATGTTATCGTACACTTATTCTCAATTGCTTGGAAATGTAAAGTTTGATTCGGCTGGTTTTCATCAGTTGACTTTAGGAATTAATTTGTTCTGTAAGCCTGAAAAATACCACTGTAATTGTCCAGCAATTAATTAATGATTTTAATAAATGTCCCGATTCATTCGGGACACTTTTTTTATATGATACTTAAAACTGTAAATGGAAAGAAACCTCAAATTCCTGAGGATTGCTATGTAGCAGAAAACGCTACAATAGTTGGCGATGTTACTTTTGGACATTCATGTAGCGTTTGGTTTAATGCTGTAATTCGAGGTGATGTTCATTTCATAAAAATTGGGAATAAAGTAAACATTCAAGATGGTGCAATTATTCATTGCACGTATCAAAAACATCCGACGGAAATTGGAAATAATGTTTCTATTGGACACAATGCTATTGTTCATGGTTGTAAAATTCATGATAATGTTTTGATAGGAATGGGTGCCATTGTGATGGATAATTGTGTTGTGGAAAGCAATTCAATTGTAGCTGCAGGTGCTGTAGTTACTCAAAACACAGTTATTGAATCGGGAAGTATCTATGCTGGTGTTCCTGCTCGAAAAGTCAAGGAAATTAATCAATCAGATTTTGGTGGAGAAATTGAACGTATTTCTAATAATTATGTAATGTATTCGGGTTGGTTTAAAAATGAAAATGAGAAATAGTTTTAATTTTCAAGGTTTCTTAAACCTTGAAATAATAACAATTCAAAACACAAACTTCTAAAAATCTTTTTGAATGACTTCTTCTTTATTTTTAAGTATGTTTTCAAGCACTTTTGGATTGGCATTGGTATAAAAAACAGCTTTTCCCAATTTGTTTTCAAGGTTTAGAATGCTTTTTTCAACTAATACATTCTTGGTTTGTCGTGCAACAGCTTCTCCCGAATCAATAATTTTTATTTTAGTTGGAATTATTTTTTTTATTTGAGGAATAAGGTAGGGGTAATGACTGCAGCCTAACACCAAATAGTCAATATTGGCTTCAATCATGGGTTTTAAATAGGTTTTAAGAAGGTTTTTCGTTTCAATTGAATTGAGTTCTCCATTTTCGATTAAGGTTACTAAACCATGTCCTATTTGCTCAATGATTTTTGTTTCTTGAAACTTTTCTAAAGTTTGGTGAAATAATTCACTATTCAATGTTCCTTTGGTGGCAAGAATTCCAATAGTGTTTGTTGATGAATTTAAAGCTGCTGGTTTTATGGCAGGTTCAATTCCAATAAAAGGCACATCGTATTTAGCTCTCAATTCTTTGATGGCGTTGGTAGTTGCAGTATTACATGCTACAACAATTATTTTGCAATTTTGATTCAGTAAAAACTCTGTGTTTTTTATGCTTAATTGAACAATTTCTTCTTTAGACTTTTGTCCATAAGGTGCGTTTTTACTATCAGCAAGGTAGATTGTGTTTTCATTTGGAAGTAAATCATGAATTTCTTTCCAAATGGATGTACCACCAATGCCTGAATCAAAAAGCCCTATAGGATTATTATTTATCATAAAAACAAAAGTAAAAAAAAACAGCTCAAAAAATTGAGCTGCTTTATAATAATGATAGTTAAATTTTAGAAACCTAGGTCTTTTTTAACATCAGCTGTTAAATCTGGACCATCGGTTAATAATAAATCAGCAGCATTTAGAACGTATTGGTAACCTTTTGCTTTACCAACTTTTGCAATTGAAGCTCTGATTTTATCCATTAATGGTTTTACTAAATCAGATTCTTTTTTTTGCAATTCTTTTTGAGCATTGTCTCTATAATCAGTAATTCTTTTTACTAAATCTTGAACTTCTTGTTGACGTGTTTGATTAACTGCATCCGTTACTGTTGAAGCTTCTTGGTCGTATTTCTTAATTTTAGCTTGATATTCTTCTGCCATTGTTTTGTACTCGGCATCATAAGTAGCACTCAATTTTTCCAGCTGTTTTTGAGAGTCTAACATCGCAGGCATTTTAGAAATAATTTCATTTACATCTACGTGTGCAGTTTTAGCTTGTGCATTAATCGTTTGCATTGTTCCAAAAAACAAAACTCCAGCTATTAGTAATGATTTCAATCTTTTCATTGTTTTAAAAGTATTAATTAATTTATTTTATTTTTAATTTGTTTTAGGTTCGTTATTTTTTTCTTCTCTAGCTTTTTTTGCAGCTTCTCTTTCTTCTAGTATTTTTTTTCTTTTATCGTCTAATTCTTTTTTTCTTTCGGCTAATATTCTAGCTCTTTCAGCGGCTTTATCTTCTTTTGTTGTTGTTGCCGTAGAGTCTTTTTCAGTTGTGTTTTCACTTGATGGTTTTTCATCTGCATTAACCGTGCCATTTTTTTTAGCTTCTCTTTCTGCTGCAGCTGCGTCTCTCTTTGCTTGTTGTTCGGCTTTTTTAGCCTCAGCAGCAGCTTTTCGGTCTTCTAATAGTTTGTCACGAGCCGCTTTTCGTTCTTCCAATTTTTTTCTTCTTTCGGCTATGGCTGGATTTTCATCTTCCATGTCTTCTAAAGCTTCTTTTTTCTCCTGCTCTTTTAACTGTTTTGCAGACATTTGTTGTCTTTTTTCTGACCGGTTTAAAACCCTTAAAACCCTATCGCTAATATCATATCGTTTTGCAGCAAACAACATCGTTAAGTCTGATGATTTGTCAAAAATGAAGTCGTATTTTTGTTGTTCAGCAATATCTTGAACAGCATTAAATACTTGATCTTGGATAGGTTTTACCAAAACTGCTTTTTGAGTAATTAAATCACCGCTTGGACCAAATCTTTTTTGTTGAAAGTCTAATAATTCTTGTTCTTGAAAAGCAATTTCTTCTTCTCTTTCATCTATTAATTCTTTAGTTAATAAAGGTTTTTCTGTTTTTAATTCGTCCTTAAGTTTAGCAATCTCCACTTTTTTAGCTTCAATATCTTGCTTCCATTTTTGGGCTTTTTGTTCCAATTGGTTTTTTGCTTCCGAATAGTCGGTTACATTTTGAAGGATGTATTCCATATCAATATAACCAATTTTTACACCTCTGCTTTGGGCATTCAATTGGGTGCTTATAAGCAAAATAATAAGGATTGCAATATATTTTTTCATAAAGAATAAATTTATAATTAAATTCAAATATAATTAAAATTGTTGACCTATTATAAAATGTGTCTCCCAACCGTTCTTTTGGGTTCCACCTGGTAGAGGATCAAACCCATGACCAAAGTCGATACCAAGTAGTCCAAACGCAGGCATGAATACTCTTAAACCGAATCCTGCCGAGCGTTGAAGCACAAAAGGGTTGTATTCTTGAAAACTATCAAATGACGAACCAGCTTCAAGAAAAGTCAAAGCATAAATAGATGCAGCCGCTTTCAAAGTTAGTGGGTATCTAAGTTCTAGAGTGAATTTATTATAAATGGTTCCACCATCAACTGAGGATAATGATTGATTTGGATAACCTCTTAATTGTACTACTTCTCTTCCGTCAAGAGCAAAATTCGCAAGACCATCTCCACCTAGAAAAAATCTTTCAAAAGGAACAACGCCTCTCGCATTGTTGTATGCACCCAAATAACCAAATTCACCCAAAGCTCTTAAAACCAATGCTTTTTGTTGAGAGCCAGCTACTTTGGTGTACCAATCGGCTTTGAATTTTAATTTATAATATTCTAACCAATTGAATTTTAATTGATCAACTTTTGATTGGTCGGCCGCTGCTTCTTGATAGGTGTCAACAACTTGATAAATTGTTTGTCCATTTACTGTTTGAGCCACTCCCAGATAATCGCCAATTGAAGGAACTTGCCCTTGAGAAGTTGGTTGTACATTTAATCCCTTTGATGGATCATATGTTAGTTTATTTTCTATAAGATTTCCTAAATTTCCATAGTCAATACCATTAAATAAGGAATAAGGTAAGGTAAATTTGGCCGAGACACTAAATTCTGAACCAGATGTTGGATAAATTGGATTTATTCCTTTGTTGTTTCTAGTAAGTCCAAGTGTGAAAGCTAAATTTCTAGAGGATCCATCTCCAAAGGTAAATAAACCAGTATTATAATTATTCAAATCATAATATTGAAAACTTACCGCATTAGAAAAATAGAAATTATCATCTGGAACAGTTAAACGTTTTGAGATTCCTACAGATAGCGATGTAATGTTGAAGCTTCTAGTTTTATCAACGCTTGCCGAATTTCCTGAATATAAAAACTGTTTACTGTGTGACAAAGAAGATGAAAACTGTATTGGTTTTTTTCCGCCAAACCATGGTTCTGAGAAAGATAAACTATAAGTTTGGAAAAAGGAACTTGCTTGTGCTCTTAAAGATACTTTTTGACCGTCACCCATTGGTAATGGTTTGTAGGCATCTTTTTTAAACATATTTCTAACAGAGAAATTGTTGAAAGATAGTCCTAAGGTTCCAATAAATCCGCCGCCGCCGTAGCCACCTTGAAGTTCAATTTGACTTGACCCTTTTTCAACTAAATTGTATTCAATATCCACTGTTCCCGATGCTGGGTCAACATTTTTGAATTTTGGGTCTATAGATTCTGGATCAAAGAAACCTAATTGACCAATTTCTCTAATGGTTCTTACTAAATCTTCTTTACTATATTTTTCTCCAGGACGTGTTCTTAATTCACGATAAATTACATGGTCATTGGTTTTATCGTTCCCAACCACTGTAATGTTATTAAAATAGGCGATAGGGCCTTCTACTACTCTAATTTCGAAATCAATAGTGTCGTTTTCAGTTTTTACTTCAACCGCATTGATGTTTGAAAACAAATAGCCATTGTTTTGATATAAATTGGTCAAATCTTCTGCATCTGGTTTTGTTTTGTCAGCAATTCTTTTTTGTAGTAAAACACCATTGTAAGTTTCGCCTTTTTTAATGCCAAGAACTCTACTTAATAATTGATCAGAATAAACAGAATTACCAAGGAATTTAATATCTCCAAAATAATATTTTCTGCCTTCTTCAAGTTTAATATTAATGTTGATTTTGTTTTTCTTTTCGTTTAAATAAACTGAATCAGAAATGATTCGGGCATCGCGATATCCTTTTTCTTTGTATTTGTCAACGATGGATACCAAGTCTTCTTTGTATTTGTCTTTTACAAATTTTGAAGCTTTGAAAATTCTAATAAAGTTTTGCTTTTTTGTGTTTTTCATGGCACCTCTCAGTTTTTTGTCTGAGAATTTTTCATTACCATCAAAGTCAATTCTTGCTATTTTTAGTTTATCACCTTTGTCAATGTTAACCAACATTTTTACTTGATTTCCTTCAGTAGTATCAGCGATTGTTTTTATGAAAACTTTGGTGTTGTAATATCCGTCTTTTTTGTATTTGTTTTCAATATAATTTTTGGTAGTTGTAATTAAATTTTCATTAACAATTTTACCTTTTGTTAAGGAGTTGTCTTTAATTAAACTTTCAACTTTTGATTTTTTTACGCCTTGAATCTTTACCTCACTTAATTTTGGAAGCTCACTAATAGCAAGTTCTAACCAAATACTATCGTTTTGAGTCTTATTTATGTAAAAATCAATATCACTAAATAGACCAAGTTTACCAAGTTTCTTAATAGCATTGCTAATTTGTTCTCCTGGAACGGTAATTTCTTGTCCTTTTTCTAACCCAGAAAAGGTTACAACAGTTTGTTGGTTATAACTAATTTTACCAACTACTTCAACGTCGGCTAAAATGTATTTTTGTCCTTGATCAAATGGTATTCTATCTTGGGCTTGTAATTGAAAAACAGTTCCGACAAGAAGTACTGTTAGAACTATTTTTAAAGTATTTATTTGCACTAAAATTCTATTTAATTTGTTCACTTGTTTTTCCAAATCTTCGTTCTCTTTTTTGATAACTTATAATCGCTTGATATAAATCATCTTCCTTAAAATCAGGCCAAAGAACATCTGTAAAATAAAATTCTGCATAGGCAATTTGCCATAGCAAAAAGTTACTTATTCTGTGTTCGCCGCTGGTTCTAATTACCAAATCTACATCGGGTAAATTGTGTGTGTAAAGATGCTGATTAATAATTGATTCATCAATACTATCAAGAGAAATTATATTATTTTTAACTTTATCACTTATTTTTTTAACAGCATTTAACAATTCTTCTCTAGCGCCATAACTGAGTGCTAAAGTCAATGTCATTCGGGTATTGTTTTTTGTTTTTTCTATTACTGCTTCAAGTTCTTTTTTTGCTTTTGAAGGCAATAAGTCAATGTTTCCAATAGAGTTTAATTGGATGTTATTTTTTTGAAGCGTTTCTAATTCTTTTTTTAAGGAAGCTATTAGTAATTTCATTAAAGTATCGACTTCAAGCTTGGGTCTGTTCCAGTTTTCAGTAGAAAAAGCATATAAAGTTAGATTTTCGATTCCTAATTTGGCACAAGATTCAACCGTTGCTTTTACAGATTTGGTTCCGTTTTCATGACCCAAAGCTCTAAGTAATCCTTTTTGTTTTGCCCAACGACCATTTCCGTCCATAATAATGGCCAAATGTTTTGGTAGTTTTTTAGTATCAATATTTTCTATACTCATTTTATTCTGCGCAATAACAAGGTTTGTTTCCAAAAGTGTATGTTAACGTAAACCCAGTGAAAACATACCAATCATTACTATTTATATTTCCAAATTTTAAGGATTGTAAATTTCCGTTCTTTGGCAAACTTCCGTCTAGATTATCTGTAAATGTATATCTTGCACCAACTTCAAATCCTATAATTAATGTTTCAGTCAATTTGCTTTTAACGCCAACAATCATTGGAATAGCAAATTCGCCTCTTTGATAATCATTTTTTGTTACACCATTTAGGACATACAATTCATCATATATAAAATAGGAAACTCCCGAATATACATAAGGTGTTGTTTTCATTTTTAAAGCTTCATGCAGATTAAAATCAAAAAAATTAAACTCTAATCCAGCAGAAAATTCTTTAATGCTGTTTTTAAATTGGTATCCTCTTAATTCTCTTCCTAGTATTTTTGAATTGGCATCATTTGCAATAATGCTTGATTGTGTATAGGAAAACCTATAGGAATGTCTTGGACTTTTGTTCCATTTGTATAAAATTCCGAATGCAATTTTGTTTGGATTGATGTAATTCGTTTTTCCAACATCTCCAATATAATTGCTTCCACCTAAAAAAACACCAATTTCATGTATTTGAGCATTCAAAAAATGAGTGGATATCATTAAAAAAAATAAAACTAAATTCTTTTTCATCTATTTAAAATAGCGTGCAAATATAATAATTCTGAGTACTTATTGTGCATAAAAATCGTATTTATGGCAAATAAAATAAAAGTAATCAGCTAAGTAAAGTTACACTATGGTAGTTTTAAAACGAAAAAAAATGTAAAGTAGTATATTTAAAGTGGATATTTTTTTAATTTCTTTTGTCTTCACCCCAAAGTAATTTTTTGCGAAGTGTTTTAAAAAAGGATTCATTAGGAAATTCAACCATGTTTATGGAAAAGTGGTTTTTGCGAATAAAAAGTTCTGAATTGTTGTTTATAGAAAGAATTCTGGAATCTAATGAGACAAGATATTGTTCTTCTCTACCTGATACTTTTAACTTTATTTCGGTGTTGTCAGGAATAACCAATGGCCGAGCATTTAAATTGTGAGGAGCAATTGGCGTAATAACAAATCCCTTGACATCGGGTGTTAAAATTGGACCGCCACAACTTAGTGAGTATCCTGTTGAACCAGTTGGTGTAGAAATAATCAATCCATCTGCCCAATAAGAATTTAAATGTTCACCATTCAACGAAGTTTCAATAGTAATCATAGAAGTGGTATCTTTTCTGCTTACTGAAATTTCATTCATGGCAAAATCAATTTCTATTTCATCATTTTTTGGATTCGTTTCCAGCTTTAACAGTGTTCTTTCGGAAATGGTATATTTTTTTTCTAATACAATTTGAAGAAATGATTGAATGTCTTCTTTTTGAACCTTGGCTAAAAAGCCTAATCTTCCTGCATTAACGCCAAGAATAGGAATGCCTGAGTTGCCAACATATGTTGCTGCTCGGAGAATTGTTCCATCGCCTCCAATGCTGATTAGTATGTCAAAACTTTGGTCTAATTCAGTGCCTGATTTAAAGGTATTGTATTCTTTTTCTATGATTTTTTCTTCGTATAGAATTTTAAGAAATTTTTCTTCAATGACTAATTCTACTTCATTTCTATTAAAGAAAACAAAAATATCCTTGATAATTGGTCGGGTATCATTTTGATAATATTGTCCAAAAATGGCGACTTTCATAGTTAGATATTTAAATATTTGTCAAGATATTCAGAGCGTTCCTTTAAGTTATTGAGATAGTCATCTTCATTGTGTTCAGAGATGATTTCATAATTATAACGTCTAAAAGTTTGAATAATTTCATTCAATCCGACAAGAGTTGTTTTTACAGTTACTTGAACTTTGTCATTAGAAGCTTCTGAGACAAATAATCCGAGAAGTTTACCATTGTTACTTTCTACAATTTGAGCAATTTGACTCATAGAGTAATCAACGGTTAATTTTTCTACTACAATAATTCCACCAGTCTCTTTTAAAAAAGGTGTTTCGTTTAAAAATTTAATAACATCTGTAATTTCGTAATAGCCAACATATTGATTGGATTCGCTTAAAATAGGAACAATATTGGCATTGTTTCTGGCAAATATTTCTAAAACATCAAGCCAAATCATAGGTTCTCTTACAAAAAAACCTTCGAAAGCGTAACGATAATCAGCAAGCGTTTTGCCAAATTCAAAAGTTTCCGAATCATTAGCAGAAATACAGCCTAAAAATACTTGATTGTCCACAACTGGAAAATGTGAAAAAGTGTTTTCGGCAAAAAAATCTTGAATTTCCGATACATTCTCCGAAATCAAAAAAGGCTTAAAATCATTATTAATATATTCTGAAAGTATTCTCATGTTCTTTTTTCTGTTAGCGACTGCAAAATAATCAAATTTTAGGACATGATGACTTCCTTAACTTTGTATTTTTGTAATCACATAAATAAAATTTTATTTTTAAAGATACAAAATGACAAAATTAAGCGTAAACATCAATAAAATTGCTACTTTAAGAAATGCTCGTGGCGGGAATGTTCCTGATTTATTAAAAGTTGCCACTGATATTCAAAAATTTGGCGCACAAGGAATTACGATTCACCCAAGACCAGATGAGCGACATATTCGCTATCAAGATGCACGAGATTTAAAATCCATTGTGACTACAGAATTTAATATTGAAGGAAATCCGCAACATAATTTTATCGATTTGGTGCTAGAATGTAAGCCCGAACAAGTTACTTTGGTACCCGATGCAATCGGAGCAATAACTTCTTCTGCTGGTTGGGATACTCAAAAAAACCAATCCTATTTGGCAGAAGTAATCCAAGAGTTTCAGAGAAACGGAATCAGAACTTCTATTTTTGTAGATCCTGTTTTAGAAATGATTGAGGGAGCAAAAAAGACGGGAACAGATAGAATCGAGTTATATACCGAAGAATTTGCAAAACAATATGATTTAGGAAATAAAACAGGTATTGAACCCTATATACAAGCTGCAGTTCTGGCAAATGAAATGCACTTAGGAATAAATGCTGGTCACGATTTGAGTTTGGAAAATATCAAGTTTTTTAAAGATAATATTCCAAACTTACTTGAAGTTTCAATTGGTCATGCTTTAGTTTCAGAGGCTTTGTATCTTGGATTGGATAATGTAGTAAATATGTATTTGCAAAAACTGAAATAAATGACACAGTCAATTTAAAATCAAAATTTAATATCTATTATATAAGATGCTGTACTCAAAAATAGAAGGCGAAGGAAAACCACTTATAATCTTACATGGATTTTTAGGAATGTTGGACAATTGGAAATCAATTGGTTCGAAGTATGTTGAAAATGGTTTTCAAGTACATTTGTTAGATATGCGAAACCATGGTAGAAGTTTTCATTCGGAGGAATTCAATTATAGGGTAATGGCAAATGATATTTTTGAATATTGTCAAAACCATAACCTTGTTAAAATTGATTTAATTGGGCATTCAATGGGTGGAAAAATAGCCATGCTTTTTGCAAGTACTTACCCAAAATTAATTGATAAATTAATCATTGCCGATATTGGTCCCAAATATTACAAACCTCATCATCAGGATATTTTAGCAGGTTTAAATGCAGTCGATTTTTCAACAAAGCCCGATAGGAGCGAAGTTGAAGAGGTTTTGGCTCACTATATTCCTGATTTTGGGACAAGGCAATTTCTAATGAAAAGCCTTTTTTGGAGAGAACAAGGACAATTGGCTTTTAGGTTCAATCTAGAGGTTTTTAATGATAAAATTGAAGAAGTTGGAAAAGAATTACCAATCGAAAAACATTTTGAAAACCCAACATTATTTATCCGTGGCGGTAATTCGAGATATATTTTAGATTCCGATTTGCCAGACATTAAAAGACAATTTCCCAATTTTGAATTAAAAACCATTCCAAATGTTGGGCATTGGTTGCATGCAGAGAATCCTGAGCTTTTTCTTAAGATAACATTAGACTTTCTTGTTTAAAAAACCTTTCGATAAAAGCTTATTTTTTATGCATATCAATATTATTTTTTTGTATCTTCGAGCGTTAAAACCCAATAAACCATATTACTATGAAATTGAAAATTACACTGCTTGCATTATTAAGTGGCTTCATTAGCACTTTTGCTCAAGACAAAATGTTCGATTTATTGAAAGATAAAACAGAAACGAATATTTTATACAACCGTGTTTTTGCGCTTTCGCATGCCAACGAAATGAAAACTAAGGAAATTAATGCAAGCTATTTTCTTCAAGTGTATCACGAAATTCAACGTGCCGATTTTAACAATCGTTTGCCAAAACTGGAAGTCATTAGAAAAGCGGCAACACTGGCTAGCATCAAAAATCAAATTCCGCTATCTGTTTTAATCTCTGACTTCGAGTCTATTTCTGAAAATGATTTGCAAAATAAATTTAACTTAAATGCTTCGAACCAATTAGAATTAAAAAGCAACGAAACGCTTGAACTTGAAAAACATGCTATTAATATCGTTGCACCAATTGTTGCAAAATCAAAAACAAATGAAGTAACTTTTGTTTTAAACAGCGATTTGATTTTTAATACGACTTCAAGAGAAATTAAATCGATTTTTTATTCAAAAGAAAATAGTTCTTGGCAAAAAATAAATCAAAATCAACCTTTTACTGTTCACTTTGCAGCTAATGGAACACAAGAGTTGGCATTAAAAATTGAATTTACAAACGGAACTTCAACTGAAGAATCAATATCTTTTGAAGTGAATAGTACTACTTTGATTCATAGAAATTCAAATTCGGTAATGGCTGCTTCTTCAATAACGGCAACGATTCCTTACCAAGGATTTGGAGAAACGGCACCCGTTTTTGGACAAGGTGAATATGAAATTTTTTTAGACAATGTGGATGGAGTTTTAGACAAACCGATTATTCTTGTGGATGGTTTTGATCCTGGAGATACTAGAAACACTACTACTATTTATGATTTATTGAATTATGGAACCAATCAAAACTTTGCTGATGATTTAAGAAATCAAGGTTTTGACATTGTTGTGTTAAATTTTCCAACCTATACAATTCCAGGAACAACTACAGTTATTGATGGCGGTGCTGATTATATTCAGAGGAACGCGTACATTTTAGTAGAATTGTTAAATCAAATTAATGCTCAAAAAGTAGGTACCGAGAAAAATGTGGTTATTGGTCCTAGTATGGGCGGATTAATTTCGAGATATGCATTGCGCTATATGGAAATGAATAATTTAGTTCATGATACTCGTTTATATCTCTCTTTTGATTCGCCACATCAAGGAGCAAATGTACCGATTGGCTTCCAGCATTTGTTTAATTATATGGCTTATGGGCCATTAGGAAATGCTGCTGTGCAACCTATTGTAGATGGATTGATTAAGAGTCCGGCGGCACGACAAATGCTTATAGACCATATGGAAGGACATTTGCAAAGTGGAAGTGCTTTTGAATTTAATACCGCCGCAGCATCTTTATTGCCAACAGGCGCACCGAATTTTAGAACAGCTTTTCAAGATGAATTGAATACCATGGGTTTTCCAACACTTACAAGAAATGTTTCGATTGCAAACGGTGCTGGAAATGGAACGATGAATTATACTCCGGATTTTGAAGTGATGAATCATACTTTTAATATCACCACTTCTCAAAGAGCGATTATTAATTTACGATTTACTCCTGCAGCCAATCAAACCAATCAAGTAAGCCGATTTAGAGGTCAACAATATGTGGTTATACTTTGGATAACAGGTTTTGAAAGTTTAGCCAATTCAAAAGCGCCAACCTTTACAGCAGGACTAGATTCGGCACCTGGTGGAAGGTTTGATATGACTGGATTTGCTGGCGGCTTAGGAACTGACCCAATTTTAACGGAGTTTTTTGATAATTTGAATGCTGACTATTTTACGTTTATTCCAACTTGGAGTTCGATGGCGATTTCTGGAACTAACAATTTATATACTCCAGTTACTGCAAGCACTGTTAGTCCTTTTGTAGCTTCGTCTATTCCTACTATTAATGAAAACCATATTACGTTTAACGCTCAAAATGTAGCTTTTGCCTTGAATGAAATTTTAAACCCACCTTTAAGTACTAGTAATCCTGAATTGGAATCCATTTGGGTAAAAAATCCTGTGGAGAATGTTATTGAAATAAATGCTAATTATTCTCTTGAAAATGTATCAATTTTATTGACCGATATGTTAGGGAAAAATATTTACCAATCGAATAATCAAACTATCCATGGAAGTTTATCGATTCCTATTTCACTTTCAAAAGGGATTTATTTGTTAACGATTGACAATGGAAAGCAACGTGTCACGAAGAAATTAGTGAAGAATTAAAAGAATTAAAAGCGTCTAGTATTAGGCGCTTTTTTTATGCTTTAAACTTCAAAGGCAAATGCACTACTTTCTTGGTTTCAAAAAATTCATCTGAAAAAAAGTCTGCAATGTTATATTCTGTAGCTTTTGGAAAAGAGGCGAGTTCTTTGGTTAAATCGCCACCTTTTAGATAAAGAATTCCGTTTTTAAGTTCGTGTTTGTTTTGCTTTTTGATTTTATCTTTAATCCAAGAAACAAAAACGGGCATGTTGGTTACGGCACGCGAAACGATAAAGTCGTAATCACCTTTTACATTTTCTGCGCGTAGTTGTTCGGCTTTTACGTTTTTAAGTTCCAATGCTTCGGCTATGGCTTGAACTACTTTTATTTTTTTGGCAATAACATCAATTAAATAAAAACGTGTTTCGGGAAACAAGATTGCTAACGGAATACCGGGAAAACCACCGCCAGTTCCAACATCTAACACATAACTACCGGCAACAAAAGGTTGAATTTTAGCAATTGCTAATGAGTGTAACACATGCTTGGTATAGAGTTCGTCAATATCTTTTCTAGAAATTACGTTAATTTTTGCATTCCAATCTTGATATAAGGTTTCTAATTTGTGAAACTGTTGTATTTGATTTTCAGTAAGATTAGGAAATTGTTTAAGAATTTCTTCCATGTTTTAGCTTTTCAACAAAAATAAGGTTTTTGGTTAATAATTATGATTTCTTTTCATCTTTTAAAAAATTTTAATAATTATCTTTACACCAAATTTAGAATAAAAATAAATGAATACCACAACACCAATATTTTCTAAAACAGATAGCCTTAAGTTTTTTAGAACTTTAAACAAAAGAGTTAACGATTATTTTAAAGAAAATAAAATTGATAAAACGGGAAACTGGAAATTACACTTAAAGACTATTGTGATGTTCTCCATTTTTTTAACACCTTATTTTTTCCTTTTAGCAATGGACATGCCTTTTTGGACCTATTTACTACTAAGCGTTGTCATCGGAATAGGAATGGCTGGCGTTGGTATGAACGTTATGCACGACGGAAATCATGGTGCTTATTCTAGCAAATCATGGGTAAACAAATTTATGGGTGGAAGCATCTATATTTTAGCAGGAAATGTTTACAACTGGCAAGTGCAACACAATGTTTTGCATCATACTTACACCAATATTCTTGGTCATGACGAAGATTTAGAAGCAGGACGAATAATGCGATTTACACAAGAAGCAAAATGGTATCGTTTTCACAAGTTCCAACATTTTTATTCTGTTTTTTTATATGGTTTATTGACTTTTAATTGGTCTATTACAACCGATTTTCTTCAAATGAAACGCTATCTTAAAAGAAATCTTTCTTATGGCGAATGGAAAAAACCTTCTATTCGATGGACAACTTTAATCATTACAAAAGTTATTTATTTTTCTATATGGATTGTTATTCCCATGCTTTTAGGTATCATTTGGTGGAAAGTGATTATTGGATTTTTAGTAATGCATTACACAGCTGGTGTAATTTTGAGTGTTGTATTCCAATTGGCACACGTAGTAGAAGACACGCACAATCCAATTCCAGATGATAACGGAGAAATTGAAAATACATGGGCAATTCATCAATTGTTTACAACAGCAAATTTTGCACCCAAAAACTGGCTAGTAAATTATTATACTGGTGGATTAAATCATCAAGTAGAACATCATTTGTTTCCAAATATCAGTCACATTCATTATGGTAAAATTGCTGAAATCGTGAAGCAAACGGCTCAAGAATGTAATTTGCCTTATTTTGAATTTAAGACAACTCGCGAAGCTATCTATTCGCATTTCAAACATTTAAAAGAATTAGGTCAAAAACCTCAACTAGCTTAATTAGTTGTTTTGTAAGTAGTCCTTAGTACATAGTTGGTAGCACATAGTAAGTAGTACAAAACACTAAGAACTAATCAACTAAGGCCTATATACTAATCCACTAGGTACTGAGTACTAATTCAACAAAGTACTAAATCGCTACGCACTAATCAACACAAAAACATCCACATGAACCATTTGTTATCAGACAGAGTTAATAATCTCTCAACATCACAAACACTTGCAATGGCAGCATTAGCAAGAGAATTAAAAGCCCAAGGAAAAGATATCATCAGTTTAAGTTTGGGCGAACCAGATTTTAATACCCCAGACTTCATCAAAGAAGCAGCCAAAAAAGCTATTGATGAAAACTATTCTACCTATTCGCCAGTTGATGGTTATGTAGAATTGAAAGAAGCCATATGTAGAAAATTCAAAAGAGATAACAACCTAGAATACAAACCATCACAGATTGTTGTTTCTACTGGAGCAAAACAAGCCTTATACAACATTGCACAAGTAATGTTAAATGATGGTGACGAAGTTATACTTCCAGCACCTTATTGGGTTTCTTATTATGAAATCATCAAGCTATCTGGTGGAACTCCAATTGAAGTTCCAACTTCTGTAGAAACAGATTTCAAAATGACAGCCGAACAACTAGAAAAAGCAATTACACCAAAAACGAAAATGATGTGGTTTAGCTCGCCTTGTAATCCTAGTGGTTCAGTATATAACCGTGAAGAATTAACAGCTTTGTGCAAAGTTTTAGAAAAACATCCAAACATCTATGTCGTTTCAGATGAAATCTACGAACATATTAATTTTTCGGGAACATTTTGTAGCATTGCTTCCATTCCTGGAATGCTTGAAAAGACGGTTACTGTCAATGGCGTTGCCAAAGCTTTTGCCATGACGGGTTGGAGAATCGGATACATTGGCGCACCCGAATTTATAGCAAAAGCATGCACTAAAATTCAAGGACAAGTTACTTCTGGAGCAAATTCTATTGCACAACGAGCAACTATAACGGCAGTTGATGCTGATCCAAGTGTACTAAACGAAATGGTTGCTGCCTTTAAAAGTAGAAGAGATTTAGTAGTAGGTTTTATCCAAAATATTCCTGGTTTAAAAATTAATATTCCAGAAGGTGCATTTTATGTTTTTCCAGATGTTTCTTCTTTCTTTGGAAAAACGCTAAAAGGAACAAAAATTGAAAACGCAACCGATTTATCAATGTATTTACTGGCAGAAGCAAATGTAGCAACGGTTACTGGCGATGCTTTTGGAAATCCAAATTGTTTGCGAATTTCTTATGCCACTAGTGAAACTATTTTGACTGAAGCTTTGAAAAGAATAAAAGAAGCGTTAGCATAAATAAAAATTTGTTTCAGGTTTCAAGTTTCAGGTTTAAAACTTGGAACTTGAAACCTTAACTTGAAACAAATACAATGGCAAAAATACTACTACTAGGTTCGGGCGAATTAGGAAAAGAATTTGCAATTGCGGCACAAAGAATTGGTCAATATATCATAGCTATTGACAGTTATGAAAATGCTCCAGCGATGCAAGTAGCACACGAATTTGAAGTCATCAATATGCTTGACGGTTCTGAACTAGATAGAATTGTAGGTAAACATCAACCTGATTTTATTGTTCCAGAAATTGAAGCTATTCGCACGGAGCGTTTTTACGAATATGAAAAACAAGGTATAACTGTTGTTCCTTCTGCAAAAGCTGCCAACTTTACTATGAATAGAAAAGCAATTCGTGATTTGGCGGCTAAAGATTTAGGGCTACGAACTGCCCGTTACCGCTATGCAACCTCAGCAGACGAATTACAAAAAGCAGTTCGAGAAGTTGGGATACCATGCGTTGTAAAACCATTAATGAGTTCGTCTGGAAAAGGACAATCAACTATAAAATCTGTAGAAGATATTTCAAAAGCTTGGAATTATGCAGTTGAAGGTTCACGAGGCGATGTAATTGAAATAATTGTGGAAGCTTTTGTTGATTTTCATTCAGAAATAACATTATTAACCGTAACACAAAATGGAAACCCAACTTTATTTTGCGCACCAATTGGTCACAGACAAGAGCGTGGTGATTATATGGAAAGTTGGCAACCCGCTAGAGTTTCTAAAAAAGATTTAGCAGAAGCACAAGATATGGCAAGAAAAGTTACCGAAGCACTTGGTGGTGCTGGTCTTTTTGGCGTGGAGTTTTTCTTAACTAATGAAGGTGTTTATTTCTCCGAATTATCGCCTCGACCACACGATACTGGAATGGTAACATTAGCAGGAACACAAAACTTCAACGAATTTGAATTGCACCTTCGAACCATTTTAAGTTTACCTATCTTCGAAATAACTTTAGAGAAAAATGGTGCAAGTGCAGTTGTATTAGCATCTGAAAACTCAAATAATCCAACCTATACTGGAATTGAAAAAGTAGCTGCTTTACCTAAAACTGATTTTCGTATCTTTGGAAAACCAACTTCGCGACCATACAGAAGAATGGGTGTTGTATTAACCCATGACACATTGCAAACTCCAATTGAAGAAATTGTAGAGAAAGCTAAAGTCAATTCAAAATTAATAATAGTAAATCCGTAAATTATGAAAAATGTATTCTCATTAGTAATCCTTTTTGTTTCGATTACAATTAGCGCACAAGAAAAACCAAAAGTTCAAATCGTAGAAGCGTCTTGTGGTCAATGTCAGTTTGGGATGAAAGACAAAAAAGGCTGTGATTTAGCCGTTCGGATAGACGGGAAATCCTATTTTGTTGATGGAACAAAGTTAGACGATCATGGAGATGCACATGCAGAGGATGGATTTTGTTCAGCAGTAAGAAAAGCAGAAGTTGTTGGTGAAGTAAAAGACAATAAGTTTGTTGTTTCCTATTTTAAATTACTTCCAATAAAAGAATAATTGGCATTAATTCTTGAAAATATCTCAAAAATAGTTTCTCTTTCCACAGAAGAAGAAAATTTGTTTTTAACAAAAGTTGAAATAAAAAGGTACAAACATAAAACAGTACTTTTAAATGCTGGGGAAATTTGTAAACATTCCTATTTCGTCAATTCTGGTATTCTAAGAAGTTTCACTATTAATGATCATATTGTAGAACACGTTTTACATTTTGCATGCGAAGGTTGGTGGATTGGCGATATGTATAGTTTGCTTTCACAAAAACCAGGAAATCTTTTCATCGAAGTTTTGGAAGATGCCGAAGTTATTCAGTTGTCCAAAGAAAATCAAGATGAGTTGTATGAAAAAATCCCAAAGTTGGAACGCTTTTTTAGGATACTAACTGAAAACTCACTCGTAGCTCATCAAGAACGATTGATGGACAGTTTATGTTTAACTGCCGAAGAAAGATTTGAAAAATTTTATAAAAAATATCCAACATTACTTCAAAAAGTACCGCAAAAACACATTGCTTCCTATATTGGCGTTACTCCTGAGTTTTATAGTAAAATGAAAAGTAAACTGCTTCGGAGTTGATGCTTAAATATCATTTTATTCAATTAATAATTACCAATTAGCAAAAGAAACACCAATTCCAAAAGTTGTTTGACTCACATTATAATCAATTAAAGTTTCACCATAGCCTTGAAATACTTGCGCTTGACCTCTCAAATGGCCATGTATCGGAAACACATAATTCAATTGAATATTTCCTTTTTGAAGTGTCGAAAACGAATGAGATATAATGGTGTAAAACTCATGTTTACCAAAATTGGTTCCTATTTCTAGTTCACCGTCACCAATAAATTTTGTGATACCAGGGTTTTCATCTTCACTATCAGATAAACGATACCAAGGTCTAAAATTAACATTCCAATTTTTATACTCATAGCCTATATTAAAAATAATTCTATTCCAACTTCTTGATGTTGGTATATCTTTTCCGTTGGATTGGTGATTAAAAATCAACCCAAAACTTCTAACTTGACCTCCAAGTAAATCAAATTTTAAAGGAAAATTTAAAATTATTTCAGGTTCATAATTTAATTCTCTAAAAGCCCGAGAAAGTTTTTTGTTATAAACCTGCCAATGCGCTTTTTGGGTATATCCAACCCATAAATCTACTTTTCCAAAAAGTAATCCTTGAATCAATTTGCTTTTAAAACTAATTTGAAATTTAGCTTCAATATTGTCAAAAAAATTTTTATCTTTAGTTGCAAACTCACCACTTTCGTCAAATGGCTGTTCGTTTTTTCTGCTAGACCAACGTGCTGCAGTAAAATAAATTGGATGATAGCTAACTAATCGGAAAGTTCCTTTTTTATCAATACTGTCTAATTCCCATTGTTGCGATATGCTTTTTTTGATAATTTGCTTATTATAATCAATTTGTGAGAAAGAATTGTGATTTATAAAAAACATAATAAAAAGTACTTTGTAAAATTTTATCATAGTGTTGCATGTAAATTAGTATAAAACCACGAAGTTAAAACAAACATTGACACAACTTGTTGCATTAATTTTGTTTTCATTTATATAATTATACTATTTTATGATGATAAATCTATTTTTAATGTTTGTAAAAATCAATGCTATTAAGAGTTTTTTTATTTCTTAATCTAGGTTAAGTGCTTTTCATTTGAAGCGGTTGTAAATTTGTATCATAATAATTAGTAAATTTATACATTATGAAAAATACCGTTTTACACAAAGCAAATACAAGAGGAAATGCAAATCATGGTTGGCTGAATGCTTACCACAGTTTCAGTTTTGCCAGTTGGTATAATCCAGAAAGAGTACAATTTGGTGTTTTGCGCGTTTTAAATGACGACACAATTGCAGCTGGAATGGGTTTTGGGACGCATCCACACGATAATATGGAAATTATCACAATTCCATTAGAAGGTGATTTAGCTCATAAAGACAGTATGGGAAATGCTGCAACTATTAAAACAGGCGATGTGCAAGTGATGAGTGCTGGAACTGGAATTCAACATTCAGAATTTAATCCAAATGCTGACCAACAAACGAAGTTATTTCAAATCTGGCTATTTCCAAAAACGAGAAATGTAGAGCCTAGATACCAACAAATTACTTTAGACAAATCATTAGAAAAAAATGATTTTGCTCAAATTTTATCTCCAAACGCAGATGATGCTGGCGTATGGATACATCAAGACGCATGGTTTTATTTGTCTGATTTTGACAAAGATTTTTCTAAAAAACTTCCTCTAAAAAAAGAAGGAAACGGGTTTTACATCATGAATATTGAAGGTGAAATTGAAGTAAATGGCGAAAAACTAGAAAAAAGGGATGCAATAGGAATTTGGGAAACAGCTGAGCTAGAAATCAAAGCAAATACAACTGCCAAATTTTTAATAATGGAAATTCCAATGGAAAATTAATTATGGAAGTTAAATTAAATATAAACGATAAAAACGGAATTTTCTACATTGAAGTTGATGGAAAAACCGAAGCCAAAATGACTTTTCTGTTTGCTGGCGATGAAAAAATAATTATTGATCACACCGAAGTAAACCCAGGAAATAACGGAAAAGGGTATGGGAAAATGATGGTTCAAAAAGCAGTAGAATTTGCACTAGAAAAAAACATCAAAATTATTCCTCTTTGTCCTTTTGCAAAAAGCGTTTTTGACAAAACACCCGAGTTTAGAACTGTTTTATAAATTTAAACACAAATATCATGGAACCAAAAGACATTACAAAAGAATACACAAATGGCGATGTAACCATTGTTTGGCAATCGGCAAAATGCACACATTCTGGAAATTGTGTTCGAAATAATCCTGAAGTATTTAAACCAAAAGAAAAACCTTGGATAACTCCTGAAAATTCGGAAACTGAAAAAATTATAGAAACTGTAAAAAAATGTCCATCTGGAGCACTAACCTATTATAAAAACAACTAATGAGGAAAATTATTGCCTTTGCTGGTTCTTCTAGCAAAAAATCCATCAACAAACAACTGGTTACTTATGCAACATCTTTATTTAATGATGCTAAAGTAGAAATCTTGGACTTAAATGATTATGAAATGCCTTTGTTTTCGGTTGACAAAGAAAAAGAAAATGGCTTTCCTGATTTAGCAGTTCAATTTCTTTCAAAAATTGGTACTGCAGATTTGCTTGTTGTTTCACTAGCCGAACATAATGGAGCCTATTCGACGGCTTTCAAAAATATCCTTGATTGGACATCGAGAATAAACCCAAAAACATTTCAAAGCAAAAAAATGCTTTTGATGGCAACTTCTCCTGGTGCTCGTGGTGGAAGTTCCGTGTTAGAAATAGCCAAAGACCGTTTTCCGAGACATGATGCTGAAATAGTTGGTGTGTTTTCGTTACCAAGCTTTAATGATAACTTTGACAAAGAAAAAGGAATTACGAATCCAGAATTAAAGGATAAATTAGTTGAAATTATAAATACTATTTAAGAAAAAAATCCAGCAATAAAGCTGGATTTTTTAATATTATTTCTTCAAATTAACATTCTTAAAACTCGTCACATCAATTACTTCTTCGGTATCTATATCAAAAGAAATTTTCACACTATCGCCTACAATGGTTACTGGCAATTCATTAGAAACCTGAGATGAACCCACAAAAATATTAGGGTAATCCTTCACGGTGAAATAATAAAAACTATTTCCGTTTTTGACATCGCTTTGAATACGATTAATAACAGATTTCAATACCTTTTTAGCGTCTGAACTTGAAGGATTTATTTTATTTCCCGCCGAATTGTAAACACTTTTGAATGCCGTCAAGGTTTCTCGCATCGAATTTCCGACACCAACAATCGTATAGTCGCTAATAGCAACCATCGCATACATTTTTACTAAGCCTCCATCGTCTTTCAAAGTCATTACATAGGTTGGGATATTATTGATGTTATATGGAATTGGTAACGACGCACGAAATCCTTTTTCTTGAACTTTCCCTTCTGCCGAACTTTGTGCTGCATATTCTGTAGCACCACTTTGTTTGTAGAAAGTTGTTTCTTTAGTTCTAGTATCTACCAAAACAAAACCAACAGAAGACTCATCATTTCCAACAGAAGTCAAACCAGTGTACCAATAAGATTTATTGTCTTTTCCATAAACTAAACTCATTCCTTCAGTAATCTGCAATTTATTAACGTTGGAAAAATTCCAATAACCGTTGATGTATTCACCCCAATCGTTTAGTTGTGTTTCTATTAAATCCGTTGGTTGAATTCTATCAACCCAAGTTGGTGCAACTGATATTGAATACTGTTTTATTTCTCCTGTTTGCGCATCAACAACTAAAATCCCTGTGGCATCATCACCAGAAAAACCAACTTTTTTATCATAAGTTGTAATTACCCAAAAGGGTTTTCCTGATTCATCAATTTCAAAAGTAAAATCAGTTAATCCAATAGTAGCATATCCATTAAAGTAAACATGTCTATGAATATCACTTTGAAAATAAGCATTCGGTTGGTATTTAATTTTTATAGGTTGATTATTGATGGTTTGCACTAATCTTACATCACGTTCGTTAGTAGCAGAAACCATTACATAACCGGGTGTTCCTTCACTGTTATTCAGCCATTTAAAAAACCCAGAATGCAACAATGGAGCAACCCAATACAATTCATTATTCACTTTTTGAATAGAAAATTCGCCCAAATCAATTTGGCTTCCCAAAGCTGGTTGCGATCCTATAATTTTTTCACCTAAAAGATAAGCCAACTTTTGGTCAACAACTCTAAGTTTGTCTATGGAAATTGGTTCAAAATGATTTCCTATTTTCACGCCATTCTTAACTTCGCCTATTAATTTTTGATAGCTTGACGTATGAAAAATAGTAGCAGATGTAATTATTGGTATAACGATTAAATAAATTAACAGAAGTAAAATTCCAATCCCAAATAATTTATTAGGTTTTGATTGAAGCACAATTTTTTTACTCTTGGAATCAGATTTAATTCCCAAAGATAAAATCATACCAATAATCAATAACAGCAATAAAATTAGTGCAAACCCACCAAATCCATATCGGAGTACAGGAAGAAATAGATAAATCAATAAAAATGCTAATGCAACCAAACAAATTGAAGCGAATACTTTTTTCATAATTTTATATTTATGTTTTTATATGTGTAATAATGTGTTTAAAAGTTACACTTCAAATCATGTAATAGAAGCATTAGTTAATTTCTAAATTAGTATTTTTGTAAATTAACAAAACTTAAATTTAATGAAAGCATATATTTTTCCGGGACAAGGTGCTCAATTTACAGGAATGGGTAAAGGTTTATACGAAAACTCAAGTTTAGCAAAAGAATTATTTGAAAAAGCAAACGAAATTCTTGGATTTAGAATAACCGACATCATGTTTGAAGGAACAGCAGAAGAATTGAAAGAAACAAAAGTAACGCAACCCGCTGTTTTTTTGCATTCTGTAATTTTGGCTAAAACATTAGAAAATTTTAAACCCGATATGGTTGCTGGTCATTCACTTGGTGAATTTTCCGCTTTGGTTGCTAATGGCGCTTTGTCATTTGAGGATGGATTAAAATTAGTCTCACAACGAGCTTTGGCAATGCAAAAAGCTTGTGAATTAAAATCTTCAACAATGGCTGCCGTTCTAAATCTAGATGATAAAATAGTTGAAGATATTTGTGCTTCGATTGATGGTATAGTAGTAGCTGCAAATTATAACTGTCCAGGACAATTAGTAATTTCTGGGGAATACTCGGCGGTTGAATTAGCTTGTGAAAAAATGAAAGAAGCTGGTGCAAAACGAGCATTGATTTTGCCAGTTGGAGGAGCTTTTCACTCACCAATGATGGAGCCAGCTAGAGAAGAATTGGCAGCGGCAATTGAAGCAACAACGTTTTCAACTCCAATTTGTCCGGTTTATCAAAATGTAACGGCAAGTGCTGTATCTTCAGCTGAAGAAATCAAGAAAAATTTAATTACACAATTAACGGCTCCAGTAAAATGGACGCAATCTGTAAACCAAATGATTGCAGACGGAGCAACAAGTTTTACAGAAGTTGGTCCAGGAAAAGTATTGGTTGGATTGGTAAATAAAATCAATAAAGAAATAGAAACGATTTCTGCATAATACTCAAAAATGAAAAAAAAATTAGAAATACTTTCAAAAGTAAAAGCTTCAAAAGTCATATCACCCGAAATTAATTTTGAAGATTATATTGCGATTGATTTCTCAGAGTCAAATATTGATTTACAAAATCATTCTTTAGAAAATGCAGTAGATTACGAGATTTATATTCAAAAACATTTAGATAAAAACAATGCTAAAATAGCTTTTGGCGGTTATAACGAAGTTCGAAATTTGTATAAAAGAAGCACTGTTTTTAAAAACAACGAAACTGAAGAGCGAAACGTTCACATCGGTTTGGATTTATGGATTAATAAACAAGCTACCATTCATGCGGCATTAGATGGAGAAATTCACAGTTTTCAAAACAACACTTCCCTAGGAGATTATGGTCCAACTCTAATTTTAAAACATGAAGTGGATGGTTTTGTTTTTCACACGCTTTACGGACATTTGAGCGAAGAAAGTTTGGAAAAAAAAATGGGCAAAAAAATAACATCGGGCGAAAAAATAGGAGCATTAGGATTGCCGCCAATTAATGGAGATTATGCACCACATCTGCACTTCCAAATTATAATTGATATGGAAAATAAAATGGGTGATTATCCAGGTGTTTCGAGTAAAATCAATTTAGAATATTACAACCAAAACTGTCCAAATCCAGAATTACTGTTGAAAATCCGCGAAAAATTCAATAACTTTGAGAATCTATAAATTAGTTATTATGAAAAAAAAAATTTTAAGCTTGGCTGTTTTCGCAACTTTAACAGTTGTGTCGTGTAAAGAATCAACCACTGACAAGGTTGAAGACGCTACAGAAGCTGTTGGAAATGATATTGAAAACAGCGTAGAAGATGCTGGAAACACAATAGATTCGACTGCAACTGAAATTGGAAACGATGTAAAAGATGCAACAAAAAAAGGTGCCAAAAAAGTAGAAGAAAAAGCAAAAGAAGTAAAAGAATCAATGTAATTTTTTAACTTCTAATTTTCTGTTCCCATTTCCAAGCTGAAGCTAAGCTTTCCTCTAATGTTAGACTTGCTTTCCAGCCTAAAATTTCATTGGCTTTATCTGTGTTGGCATAGGCAGAAGTAATATCACCTTCTCTTCTTCCAACAATTTTGTAAGGAAGCTTTTTATCCGAAACCTTCTCAAATGCAGTAATCACCTCTAAAACAGAACTTCCAGTTCCGGTTCCTAAATTGAAAGTCTCTACTTTCGACAAATTCTTCTTATTGATGAGTCTTTCCATTGCTACAACATGTGCTTTTGCCAAATCGACAACATGAATGTAATCGCGAATTGCAGTTCCATCTGGTGTTGGATAATCATCACCATAAACCGAAAGTTCTTGCCGCAATCCAATACCTGTTTGTGTAATATAGGGAATTAAATTTTGTGGAACACCAATTGGCAATTCCCCAATTTCTGCACTTGGATGAGCACCAACAGGATTAAAATAGCGCAAAAGAATAGCGTTTATATTGGTTACTTTAGTTACGTCTGTAATGATTTCTTCTCCAATTTGTTTAGTGTTTCCATATGGTGACATGGCGGGTTGCACAGAAGCATTTTCAGTAATAGGCATTTTTTCAGCTTGTCCATAAACTGTGCAGGAAGAACTAAAAATAAAATTAGCTTCTTCTTTTTGTTGCAGTTCTTGCAGAATGTAAACCAAAGTATTGATGTTGTTTTCGTAATATAACAATGGATTTTCTACACTTTCACCAACTGCTTTTGATGCCGCGAAATGTATCACACCTGCGACATCAGTATGTTTTCCAAAGAAACTTTTAACTGATGCTTTGTCTCTTAAATCTAATTCTTCAAAATTAGGTTTGTAACCAATAATGCGCTCTATTCCATCCAAAACATTGATAGAAGAATTGGATAAATTATCAATAATAATAGCCTCAAAACCTGCATTATGTAATTCAACTACGGTGTGCGAACCTATAAAACCTAATCCGCCAGTTACTAATACTTTTTTCATGTTAAATATTATTATTAATTAAAAAATTCTAAAACAGACTCTGTGATAAATTTGATTTGTTCATCGTCTAATTCCGTATGCATTGGCAATGAGATAACTTCTTGTACCAATTGATTGGTAATTGGAAAATCTTCTTCTTTGTATCGAGGATCTAAATAAGCTTTTTGACTGTGCAGCGGAATGGGATAATAAATCGCACAGGGAATTTGTTTTGCCTGCAAATGGTCTAGTAATTGATCTCTTTTTCCATTTGTAATTCGCAATGTGTATTGATGAAAAACATGACAATCGCAATCGTCGCAAATCATAGGAGCAACGATGTTATTATTTCCTTCAAAAGCGGCAGAATATTTTCGAGCCGCATGTTGACGTGCTAAATTATAGTCGTCAAGCAGTGCTAATTTTATATTTAAAACTGCGGCTTGAATACTGTCTAATCTTGAATTTACGCCAACTACATCATGGTGATAACGAACATACATTCCGTGATTTACGATTCCTCGAATGGTATGTGCTAAATCATCGTCGTTGGTAAAAATTGCACCACCATCACCATAACACCCAAGATTTTTACTCGGAAAAAAGGAAGTTGCTCCAACATGACCAATTGTTCCAGCTTTCTTTTTCGTTCCGTCTGAAAAGACACAATTGGCTCCAATTGCTTGTGCGTTATCCTCAATTACATATAAATTATGTTCTTTAGCAATAGTCATAATCGCTTCCATATTGGCAGCACGACCAAAAAGATGCACAGGAACTATCGCTTTGGTTTTTGGTGTTATTGCTTTTTTAATTGCCTCTAAAGAAATATTCATGTTGTGCAAATCAACATCAACCAAAACTGGTGTTAATTGCAAAAGCGCAATCACTTCAACAGTTGCAGCAAATGTAAAATCGGCGGTAATCACTTCATCACCAGGCTGTAAACCTAATCCCATCATAGCAATTTGCAAAGCATCGGTTCCGTTTGCACAAGGAATAACGTGTTTTACACCTAGATATTCTTCAAGTTGTTTTTGAAATTCATGAACTTTTGGACCGTTTATATAGGTTGTTGTTTCTAAAACTTCTTGAATTGAAGCATCAACGGCAGGTTTTATTTTATCATATTGACTTTTAAGGTCAACCATCTGGAGTTTTCTCATTGGGTAAAAATTTATAAAGCAAAACTACTAATTTAATGACGTATTGCAATGAAATTTCTATAAACTGATGTATTTTAGCGACACAATTCAAAGATCATGCTGTTTATCTATAATTTAATTGTTTTAATCGCTTCGCAATTTCTCAAGATTTTAGCGGTTTTTAGTCCTAAAATAAAATTGTTTGTTGATGGTAGGAGGAATGTTTTTGAACAATTAGAAAATAGAATCGCCAAAACAGATAAATCCATTTGGTTTCATGCCGCTTCTTTGGGTGAATTTGAACAAGGTTTGCCAGTGATGGAAAAAATCAAAGAAAAGTTTCCAAGTCATAAAATTGTAGTTACTTTTTTTTCGCCATCAGGTTTTGAAGTTCGAAAAAATAATACCATTGCAGATGTTACAGTGTATTTACCATTGGATACCAAATCAAATGCCAAACGATTTTTGAAAATTGTAAATCCTGATTTAGTTTTCTTTATTAAATATGAATATTGGCCAAATTATCTTAATGAATTAAAACATTCGAGTAGTAAAACTTATTTGATTTCAGGAATTTTTAGGGAAAAGCAAGTGTTTTTCAGATGGTATGGCGGATTTTATAGAAATGCTTTGAAAAGTTTTGATTATTTTTTTGTGCAAAACGAAAGTTCAATAAAATTACTTCAAAAATTAGGTATCACGAATGTAAAAATTTCAGGAGACACACGTTTTGACCGCGTAGTTTCAATACTAGAACGCGATAATTCATTAAATTTCATTGAACAATTTAAAAATGACACAACAACAATTGTTATTGGAAGTTCTTGGTCAAAAGATGAAAATTATTTAGTCAACTACATCAATAATTTTAATGGAAATACAAAATTTATATTTGCTCCACACAACATTAAAACGGAACAAATTCAAGAATTAAAAAAATCAATTTCAAAAAAAACTATTCTGTTTTCAGAAAAAGAACATCAAAATCTTGCGAGTTTTCAAGTGATGATTGTAGATACCATCGGAATTTTGACCAAAATTTATTCGTATGCAGATATTGCTTATGTTGGAGGCGGATTTGGAACCGCAGGTTTACATAATGTTTTGGAACCTGCCACTTTTGGGATTCCAATTGTCATCGGTCCAAATTTTTCCAATTTTGCCGAAGCCATTGCTTTGGTAAAATTAGAAGGTTGCATTTCGGTAACCAATCAAATTGAATTGAACGAAGCCTTAGATATACTTGGTCAAAATGAAGCAGAACGCCTTGAAAAAGGACATATTTGCGCCACTTTTGTACAAATGAATAAAGGAGCAACTAAAATTATTTTAAATCATGTTCTTAATGAAACCTTAAATTGATTTTCTAAAAAAGCAAAAATTGTATCTTGCACCTCAATAAAATTAAAAAAAATGAAATTTTTAAAACTACTTATTTTATTCCTTTTTATTCAAACCCAAGCACAACAAGGAGGTATGTGGATTCCGTCCTTGTTAAAAGGAATGAATGAAACCGAGATGAAAAACCTTGGAATGAAAATCTCAGCAGAAGATATTTATTCTGTAAACAAATCAAGTTTAAAAGACGCTGTGCCACATTTTGATGGTGGTTGTACTGCTGAAATGATTTCAAATAAAGGACTTTTGTTGACGAATCATCATTGTGGATACGACAATATTCAAAGTCATTCTACGGTTGAAAATGATTATTTAACAAATGGTTTTTGGGCATACAGCATGGCGGAAGAATTGCCAAACAAAGACTTGTATGTAACTTTTATTAACAGAATAGAAGATGTAACTACAAAAGTTTTAGAAGGTGTTGGAACTTTGACAAACGAAAGTGACAAACAAAAGAAAATTCAAGAGAATATTTCTAATTTGAATAAATCGTTACCAAAAGAAAGTTGGCAAGAAAATAGCATTAGAACTTTTTATGACGGAAATCAATATATTTTGTTTGTAACCGAAACATATAGAGATGTTCGATTAGTTGGTGCGCCACCTAGTTCAATTGGAAAATTTGGTTCCGATACAGATAACTGGGTTTGGCCAAGACATACTGGAGATTTTTCATTGTTTAGAGTTTATGCAGATAAAAACAACAAACCAGCAGAATATTCTAAAGACAATGTTCCTTATGTGCCAAAACATTTCTTTCCAATTTCTTTAGAAAATTTAAAAGAAAATGATTTCACGATGGTGATGGGTTATCCTGGCAGAACACAAGAATATTTACCATCATTTGCTATAGAACAAATTGTAAATACTTTAAATCCCGCCAAAATTGAAGTTCGTGATGCTGCATTAAAAGTACAAGATGGTTTTATGAGAAAAGATAATGCTATCAAAATTCAATATGCATCCAAATATGCAAGTGTTGCCAATTATTGGAAAAAATGGATTGGTGAAACAAAAGGTTTAAAAAAATCAAATGCAATTGGTGTAAAACAAAAGTTTGAAAAAGAATTTGCAGAAAAAGTTTCCAAAGCAGGAAAGCAAGCTGAATATGGAAATTTACTCAACGAATTTGAAAAAAATTATAAAGAAATTAATGATTATGCATTGGCAAGAGATTTGTTTAGCGAAGTAGCTTTGCGTAATACCGAATTGCTTTCGGTGGGTTATAAACTATACCAATTAGAACAAATCCTAAACACTAAAGGTGAACAATCTTTTAATGATAGAAGAAACAATTTAATAAATGGTTTGGGCGATTTCTACAAAGATTTCAATGCCAAAGTAGATGAAAAGGTTTTTGAACAATTAATTGCAATATATTCAAATCGTTATCCAAGTCAATTTTTATCGGTTGATTTAAAAAATATAGATGCAGATAAATTGTCAAAAGACGTTTATGCCAACTCTAAACTGGTAAGCTACGATAAAATAAAAGAATTATTAACTGGTGACAGCAAAACAGTAATCGCAAATTTCAATACCGACAAAGGTTTTCAAGTTGTAAAAGCTATTGCAGATAGTTATTTTCAAAATATTGCACCAAAATATGATGAAATTAACTTAAAGAATACAGCGTTACAGCGCACATACATGAAAGCGATTTTAGAATTAAGTCCAAAATCAGCTCGAATTTTTCCAGATGCAAACAGCACTTTAAGAGTGACTTATGGAAAGATAAAAGGCTACAAACCAAGTGATGCGGTTTATTACGAGCCATTTACCACTTTAGATGGAGTAATGGAAAAATATATTCCTGGCGATTATGAATTTGATGTACCACAAAAATTAATCTCACTGTATAATGCAAAAGACTATGGTGATTATGGCGTGAATGGCAAAATGCCTGTTTGTTTTATCGCTACCAATCACACAACAGGTGGGAATTCTGGAAGTCCGGCTTTAGACAAAAACGGTAATTTGATTGGTCTGAATTTTGATAGAGTTTGGGAAGGAACTATGAGTGACATTTATTATAGTCCGGACATTTGTAGAAACATTATGGTCGATATTCGATACATTCTTTTTGTGATTGACAAATATGCTAATGCAAAAAATATCATTAACGAATTGAATATCAAATATCCAAACGTTAAAAAAATAAAAAAATAAAAACAAAACTTTGGCACGATTATTGTAAATTAGTTTTTCGGAATTCAAGGAAAATAAATTTTTAAAAAAAAGCAATAAAAGTTTTTGCAATTGAAAAAATTCATATCTTTGCTCCGAATTAATAATTAACCTTTTATAATTAAGAAGATGAAAAAAGTATTTTTAAGTTTAGCTGTTATCGCTACATTAACTGTAGTATCTTGTAAACAAGCTGATGCTAATGCAGAAGCTACTGAAATGGTAGATTCTACTGCTGCTGAGGCTACAGAAGCTATCGATTCTACTGCTGCTCAAGCTACAGAAGCTATCGATTCTACTGCTCAAGCTACAGAAGCTGCTGCTACAGAAGCTGCTCCAGCTACTCCAGCTGCTCACTAAGAAACAGTTAGAAACTAACGTTTTAAAGAAACCATTTCGTCTTCGGAATGGTTTTTTTTGTTTTTCTAATTTTTGGAAATAATTTTAATCTTGAATACAAACAAAAAAAGCTCCAAACATAGTTTGAAGCTTTTTGTACTCAAGGCGGGACTTGAACCCGCACGGGCATTACTACCCACTGGATTTTAAGTCCAGCGTGTCTACCAATTCCACCACTCGAGCAAATTATTAGGTAGTTGAGCGAAAAACGGGGCTCGAACCCGCGACCTCGACCTTGGCAAGGTCGCGCTCTACCAGCTGAGCTATTTTCGCAATTAAATATTTATAAGAACGACACTACTTGTTCTGTAATGCGGATGCAAATGTAAAACATAAATTCAATTATACAAACCTTTTTTATAAAAAATACACCACTATTCTTTAAACCTTTGATTTACAAAATCAATTAATCAAAACTATTTTTTCAAAAGCATTCTTTTTAATTCATTTAATTTCATTAAAGCTTCCACAGGTGTTAGAGTATTAATATCTAAATTTAAAATATCCTCTCTGATTTCTTCTAAAAGTGGGTCATCAAGATTAAAAATACTTAACTGCATTTCATCTTTTGTAGATTTTATTCCATTTAAAACATCACTTGAATGGTCTTTTTCGAGCTTTTTTAATAGTTTCTGTGCTTTTTGAATCACCATTTGAGGCATTCCAGCCATTTTTGCTACGTGAATTCCAAAACTATGAGCACTACCACCTTTTACTAATTTACGAATAAACAAAACGGTGTCTTTTAATTCTTTTACCGAAACATTATAATTCTGAATTCTAGGCAAGAGTTCCGACATTTCATTTAATTCATGATAATGTGTAGCAAATAGAGTTTTGGGCTGTGCCGGATTTTCATGAAGAAATTCAGCAATTGCCCAAGCTATTGAAATTCCATCATAAGTACTTGTGCCACGACCAATTTCGTCTAACAAAACTAAACTTCTATCTGAAATATTGTTCAAAATGGAAGCTGTTTCATTCATTTCTACCATAAAAGTAGATTCGCCCATCGAAATGTTATCGCTAGCACCAACTCTGGTAAATATTTTATCTACAATTCCCATTCTAACTGCTTCGGCTGGAACAAAACTTCCCATTTGAGCTAACAAAACAATTAAAGCGGTTTGACGAAGAATTGCCGACTTACCCGACATGTTTGGGCCAGTAATCATGATGAGTTGTTGGGTTTCTCTATCTAAAAAAACATCATTTGAAATATATGGCACACCAACTGGCAATTGTTTTTCTATAACTGGATGACGACCTTCCTTTATTTCCAATTCAAATGAATCATCTAAAACGGGGCATACGTAGTTGTTGTCAATTGCTAGTTGCGCAAAAGAGGTTAAACAATCCAATTGTGCTACCAGATTAGCATTAAGCTGTACAGGTTTTATATAAGTCGCAATCCAATTTACTAATTGTTCAAAAAGGTGGGTTTCAATTTGATGGATTTTATCTTCAGCACCAAGAATTTTACTTTCATATTCTTTTAACTCTTCGGTTATATATCGTTCGGCATTGACTAAAGTTTGTTTTCTAATCCATTCCGTTGGCACTTTATCTTTATGTGTGTTTCGAACTTCTATATAATAACCAAAGACATTATTAAATGAAATTTTTAAGGATGTAATTCCTGTTCGTTCCGATTCTCTTTTTTCGATGGCTTCCAAAAATTCTTTACCAGAAAAAGCAATGGCTCTTAATTCATCTAATTCTTGATGAATTCCTTTTGCAATTGCATTTCCTTTATTGATAGAAACCGGTGCATCTTGATTTAAAGTAGTTTTAATTTTATCTCTTAATAAATCACAAGCATGAAGATTATCACCAATAATTCGAACGGCTTCCTGCTTACTTTCCAGTGCTAAAGTTTTTATTGGAATAATAGCATCAAGTGATTCTTTTAGATAAATAACTTCACGTGGCGAGATTTTCCCTGTTGCTACTTTTGAAATCAAACGTTCTAAATCAGAAATTTGCTTGATTTGATGTTGTATTTTCTTGAGAACGTCTTGGTTTTCTTTTAAATAAGCAACTACTTCATGGCGACTTCTTATTTTATGACAGTCTTTCAACGGTAAAGCCAACCATCGTTTAAGCAATCGCGAACCCATTGGTGACAATGTTTTGTCAATTACGTCCAATAAAGTAACTGCATTATGCGCCGTACTTTGGTACAATTCTAAATTTCGAATCGTAAATCGATCCATCCAAACATAAGCATCTTCAGCAATACGTTGAATATTGGTGATGTGTTTAATTTTATTGTGTTGCGTTTCCGATAAATAATAAAGGATAGCTCCCGAAGCGATAATTCCATCTTGCAGTTCTTCAATACCAAATCCTTTTAGAGAATTGGTTTGAAAATGACTCATCATTGTTTCTAAAGCATAATCTTCTTTGAAAACCCAATCTTCTAAATAAAAAGTATTAAAATCTTCACCAAAAACTTCTTTAAATTGATTTCTATTGTTCTTTTGAATTAAAATTTCACTTGGAACAAAGTTTTGTAACAGTTTGTCAATATATTCTTCATTGCCTTGAGCAACTAGAAATTCTCCAGTAGAAACATCTAAAAAGGAAATACCAAGTAGCTTTTTTCCAAAATAAATGGACGCTAAAAAATTATTTGATTTGGAATGTAAAACCTCATCATTCATGGCAACACCTGGTGTCACTAATTCCGTAACACCACGTTTTACAATAGTCTTAGTCATTTTTGGATCTTCCAACTGGTCACAAATGGCAACTCGAAGTCCCGCTTTTACTAACTTTGGTAAATAGGTATTTAAAGAATGATGTGGAAATCCAGCTAAGGCAGTTTCTGTTTCAGAGCCTGCTCCACGTTTAGTCAATACAATTCCTAAAATTTTTGAAGCACGAACAGCATCTTCTCCAAAAGTTTCATAAAAATCGCCAACTCTAAAAAGCAAACAAGCATCGGGATATTTTCTTTTTATCTCGTTGTATTGCTTCATTAATGGAGTTTCCTTGCTTTTAATTTCTTTTGCAGCCAATTTTTTTGGTTTAAAATGATTTGACAGCGAATTTAATTATTTTAAAGTTAAACTGATTTATAATATTAATTTAATCTTAAGTATAAAATTTTAAGTTGTAATATGAAATTAAATAGATTTGTACCGTAATCATTAAAAAACATTAAAAATGAAAAAAATAATTTTACTTACTGCTTTAGCATTAGTTGGATTTACTGCAAATGCTCAAACAGCAAAATCTGCTGTTAAAAAAACTGCTGCTAAAATTGAAGCGGCTAAAGTTGATGGACCAGGAATGGTTTTTGAAAACGAAACTATTGATTATGGAACTATCCAAAAAGGTGCTGATGGAAAAAGAGAATTTGTTTTTGTAAACAACGGAAACAAACCAGTTACTATTTCTAACGCTCAAGGTTCTTGCGGATGTACAGTGCCTACAAAACCTGACGGTGCAATTGCTCCTGGAGCAAGAGGAGTAATTGGTGTGAAATATGACACTAATAGAGTTGGTCCATTTACAAAAACAGTAACTATTACTTCTGACGCATCAGAAACGCCAAAAGTATTAACAATAAAAGGAACTATCGTTGACGATAAACCAGCTACAGAAACTAAAAGTTAATTATTAAAATAGTTTTTTAAGAAAGCTTCCGATTTTTCGGGAGCTTTTTTTTGAATATCTTTGCCAAAATTTTAACTATGAGAAAGCTCGAAAACAAAGAACTTGACCGATTGACTGTTACTGATTTCAAAGAAGCTAAAAAAACGCCTATCATCATTATTCTTGATGACATTAGGAGTCTTCATAATATTGGTTCGGTTTTTAGAACTTCTGATGCTTTTTTGGTTGAAAAAATATATTTATGCGGAATTACCGCCGTTCCGCCAAACAAAGAAATTCACAAAACGGCACTTGGTGCCACAGAAACAGTTGCTTGGGAATATGAAAAGGATGTTTTATCTTTGATAGAGAGATTAAAAAAAGAAAATATTTCCATTTTCGCCATTGAACAAGTAGAAAATGCTATTTTTTTGAACGATTTTGAAGTAGAAATAGAAAAAAAATATGCTTTAGTTTTTGGAAACGAAGTGTTTGGGGTTAATCAAAAAGCGATAGAACTTTGCGACGGAACGATTGAAATTCCACAATTAGGCACTAAACATTCCTTAAATATTTCGGTAAGTACCGGAATTGTGATTTGGGATTTGTTTTGTAAAATGAAATTTTAGCGGGAAATTTTAGTCTGAATTTCGTTCAAAATAAAATTATAATCTTCTTGACTTTTGATGAAATCTCTATCAGAAACATCAATAATCAACACATTCAAATCTTTTTGTGTTTTGATATAATCTAAGTAACCGCTATTGATTTTTTCTAAATATTCCGCCGGAATTTCTTGTTCATAATCTCTACCGCGTTTTTTGATGTTTTCCAAAAGGCGTTCTGTATTTTGATACAAATAAATATACAAATCAGGTTTTGGCATTTCTTTGTAGATGATGTCAAACATCGTTTTGTACAATCTAAATTCATCTTCTGCCAAAGTAACTTTAGCAAAAATTAACGATTTAAAAATGTGATAATCGGCAACAATAAAATCTTTAAACAAATCAAATTGTGCCAAATCATCGGCTGTTTGTTGGTATCTGTCTGCTAAAAAAGACATTTCTAATGGAAACGCATAGCGACTTTGATCTTCATAAAATTTTGGTAAAAATGGATTGTCAGCAAATCGTTCTAAAACAGTTTTGGCATTAAAATCTTCTGCAAATTTGTTAGCCAATGTGGTTTTTCCAGCACCAATATTTCCTTCAATCGCAATATAATTAAAGTGATTTAGAGCAATTTTAGTCAATGGATTTTCCAAACTTTTCACTAATCGGCAATTACTTCTATCTTCCGAAAGCACTACTAATTCGTGTAAATATTTCTGCAAAATAGGATGACGCCAATCCAAATTTAAATCGCGCATTGGAACCAATACAAACAAACGATTTTGCATTTCGGGATGTGGCACTTTCAACTTCTCGTTGTCAACAATTTCTTCATCAAAAGCAATCACATCAATATCGATAATTCTTGATTGATAACCTTCTGTTTCCGACCGGATTCTTCCTAATTTGAGTTCTAATACTAAAACTTCTTCCAAAATCTGATTGGCCGATTTTGATGAATGCATCACCAAAGCACAATTGTAAAATTTCTCACTTTCAAAACCCCAAGCTGGTGTTTCATATAGTTTAGAAACTCGAATTACCGTTCCAATTTCTTGTTGAATCTGGGCAATACAACGCTCAATATTTTCAAGTCGGTTGCCTTGATTACTGCCTAACGATAAAATGACTTGATGTTGCTTCATAGGAAGTGCAAAATAAATAAAAGTTATTCAAGAATACTATTCAAAAACCCGATGTGTTGATAACTATTCATTCAAATATTAAAGTTTTGCAAACATTTAGTCATAATTCTATAATGTATCATACATTTGATGGCATTATCTTTGTCAATCGCAATGTTGAATTATAAACTTAAATCATGTTAAAGAAAATTTTAAAAATCGTTGGAATTGTTTTGATCCTTTTAGTAGTATCTCTTTTTGCTATTCCTTACTTTTTCAAAGATCAAATTAAGGCAAAAATCGAAAAAACTATTAATGAAAAAGTAGATGCCAAAGTCGCTTTTGACGATGCTGATTTGAGTTTGTTTCGAAATTTTCCCAATGCAAGTGTCCGAATTGACAAACTCTCTATAATCAACAAAGCACCGTTTGAAGGTGATACTTTGGTAGCGTTTGAAGAATTAAATCTGAAAATGTCTATCAAAGAATTATTTAAAGGCGAAGATGAACCAATCAATATAGATGGAATTTCATCAAAAAATGGTTTGATTAATATTATTTTCAACAAAGACGGAATTGGCAACTTTGACATCGCTTTAAAAGATGACAAAGACCAAAAAGACGATGATAAAAGCAAACCAATGGCTTTTAAAATCAAAGAATATTCGGTTGAAAATTTCAGATTTCAGTATTATGACGAAACTTCTAAAATGAAAATGGTTTTAGATTCTATAAATCATGAAGGAAAAGGAGATTTTGCCGCTTCAAAACTCGATTTGGACACCAAAACAACTGCAAAAGTTTCTTTGGATATGGACAAAGCCAATTATTTAAAAAATGTTGCCTTGTCTTTAGATGCTGTTCTTGGTATTGACATGGAGCAAAGCAAATACACATTCAAAGAAAACAAAGCAAAAATCAATGAATTGCCTTTAGAATTTAACGGTTTCATTCAAATGGTTGAAAATGGTCAGCTGTATGACTTGACTTTTAAAACGCCAACTTCATCTTTTAAAAACTTCTTAGGACTAATTCCTGCACAATATGCATCGAATATTAAAGATGTAAAAACCGAAGGCGATTTTACCGTAAATGGTTTTGCAAAAGGAACGTATACTGATACAACGATTCCAAAATTCAACATCGAAATTGCTTCTAACAATGCTTCGTTTCAATATCCGAATTTACCAAAATCGGTTCAAAACATCATGATTGATACCCGAATTATCAATGAAACTGGTGTAATGAATGATACTTATGTAAATCTGGATAAATTATCGTTCCGAATTGACCAAGATGTTTTTAATGCTAAAGCAAACATTAGAAACATTGCCGAAAACGCCTTGGTAAACGCCGATTTAAAAGGAACTATCAATCTTGGCAATGTTACTAAAGCCTATCCTGTGAAGTTAGACAAACCACTTTCGGGAATTTTGAAAGCCGATGTAAAAACCGAATTCGACATGCAATCGGTGGAAAAAAGCGATTACGCACGAATTAAAAACTCAGGTAACATCGATTTGTCTGGTTTTAATTATACCGACGAAAACGGTAAAGCAATGACGATTAACAAAGCGGTTGTAGAATTTAATCCTAGTCGTGTGAATTTGAAACAATTTAACGCCGTTACCGGAAAAAGTGATTTGGCTGTTAACGGTGTTTTAGAAAATTTCTACGGATTTGTATTTAAAAATCAAGAGTTGAAAGGCGATTTCAATTTGTCGTCTAATCAAATTGCGGTAGATGATTTTATGACTGCTGAAACTCCAAAAGAAAACGAAAAGAAAAATTCTGAAGCTGTAAAAATCCCAGCGTTCTTAAATTGTACGCTTACCGCAAAAGCGAACACGGTTTTATATGATAATTTGACACTGAAAGATGTTGCAGGAAAACTGATTATTAAAGACCAAAAAGTAACGCTTGAAAACGGAAGAACCAATATGTTTAACGGTTTAATTACCTTCAACGGAGACGTTTCTACCAAAGAAAAAACACCAAAATTCAACATGAGTTTAGGGTTAAACAATGTAGACATTCAACAAACGTTTACCCAACTAGATATGTTGAAAAAAATTGCGCCAATTGCCGGAATTATTAATGGTAAATTAAATTCGACTATCAAAGTAAGCGGGAATTTGGATGCTAAAGAAATGACACCCGATTTAAAGAGCTTATCGGGTGATTTGATTGGGCAATTGCTCTCAACAACGATTAATTCGAGCAATTCAACATTAATTTCGGCTTTAGACAGCAAATTGAGTTTCATTGATTTGAATAAATTAAATCTAAACGATTTAAAAGCGGCGTTGACTTTTAAAGACGGAAAAGTAAACATCAAACCTTTTGACCTGAAATACCAAGACATTTCGGTAAACATTGGTGGTAGTCATGGTTTTGACCAATCGATGAATTATGATTTAAAATTTAACGTTCCTGCCAAATATTTAGGAACCGAAGTCAATAATTTGATTGCGAAATTAACACCAGCCGATGCAAACAAAGTAGAAACCATTCCGATAAACGCCATGATGACGGGAAATTTTTCGAATCCAAAAGTTACTACCGATTTAAAACAAGCGACCACTAACTTGGTAACCAATTTGGTAAAACAACAAAAAGATAAGTTGGTTAATACTGGAAAAGATGCGTTAAACAACATTATAAATAATGCCACAAAACCAACTACTGATAGCACTAAAACGGATGTGAAAACCGATGTAAAAAACACGGCAACGGGTATTCTTAAAGGATTGTTAGGCGGAAAGAAGAAAGAAGAGCCGAAAAAGGAGGAACCGAAGAAAACGGAATAATAACAATCCCTTTAAGAAATTCTAAAAGAAGTTGTTTATGGATAATACTAAACCGAAATTTTTACCACATAACCTTCAAACGTACGAACGTTGAAAACCGTGCCGTCTTCAAAAAGTAAATACTGTCCTTTAATACCCATTAGTTTTCCTGAAAAAATTGGTGTTTTGTCTAGATTTAAACTGATTACTTTTTTTGGATAGTGCAACACTGGAAATTGTAATTGGTACAAATCGTCTTTTTCAAGATGAAAATATTCTTGAACTTCTTTTGGAATTAGATATTGTATCGATGCTTTTTCTTTGATTAAATCGGCCGCTGGCACTTCGTTTTTCAACATTTTTTGCCAATTGGTTTTGTCGGAATAATGATCTTTGAGTGCAACCTCAGTTATCCCAGCCAAATAACGATTAGGAACTTCTACAATTGGTATGGCTTGTACTGCGCCTTGGTCAATCCATCTAGTAGGCACTTGGGTTTTTCTGGTTACACCAACTTTTACTTCACTAGACAATGCCAAATACACAATGTGAGGTTGCAGTTGCACTTTTTTCTCGTATTCTAAATCTCTATCTTCAATGTCGAGATGTGCCGTTGAAAGCTCAGGTTTCATAATCCAATCGCCAGCAGAAGCTGATGACATAAAACAATCATAACAAAATCCTTGACGGAAAATTTTTTTCTTTTTGCCACAATTCAAACATTGATACCCTGTGAAATTAATTTCTAACGATTTGTCTAATAATTGATTTAGGTTCAAAAAACTATTTTCAAACACTAGATAATATTGAATTGGTGCTTGAAACTCGGTTTGCATTTTGGTTAAAACTCCTTCGTAAGTCATGTATATCGATTTGAAAATTTTGTATAAAAATATAATAAAAATGCTATATTAGCGTTGTTATTATGTATAACCAAAACTATCTATTATGAAAAATCTATTAAAAATCATCATTATTGCTGTTGCTTTATTGAATTTATCGTTTGTAAACAATGAAAATAAAGACTTTGTTGTAGTAATTGATGCTGGTCATGGCGGAAAAGATTTTGGCGCAAAACACACTACTTTTCTTGAAAAAGAATTGGTAAGTGCCATTTCACAAAAAATTGCAAAAATCAATACTGATAAAAACGTTAAAATTTATTTTACACGTACTTCGGATGAATTTATTGAATTGCAAAAAAGAGTAGAAATGATTAACGAAATCAAGCCAAACTTACTGCTTTCTTTACATGTTAATCAAAATAAAAATACCGAAACAAATGGTTTTGAAGCCTATGTTTCTGATAAAAATTCTAATTTTGAAAAGTCCGAAGAACTGGCGAAAAAATTAGTTACCCTATTTGATAACCAAACACCTTTAAAAAACCGTGGTGTCAAAAAAGGTATGCTTTATGTTTTGAAAAAGACTGAAGCACCAGCAATTGCATTTGAAATTGGATTTATTACTAATGAGAAAGACAGAAGTTATGTTTGTAATGAACAAGGTCAAACCCAAATTGCTCAAAGCATTTTAGATTTTGTAAATACAATTAAGAATTAATTTTCTGCCTTATTCCAAAAACCTATAACCTAATACCAAAATAGATGCCATTTCCAATAATTAATTCTATAGCTTCCTGGGTTTTGAAACAGCGCATTCATCAGATTGAGTTGTTTCTAAAATATCCACACGAAGTTCAGAATGAATTGCTTATGAACTTAATTCGCAATTGTGAGGAAACCGTTGTTGGAAAAAAATATGATTTCGAATCCATAAAAAATTACACCACTTTTGCCGAAAGAGTTCCAGTTGCTACTTATGAAGAGTTGGAACCGATGATTGAACTCACCAGAAAAGGTGCGCAAAATGTATTTTGGCACAAACCAATCAAATGGTTCGCAAAATCGAGTGGTACAACCAATGCCAAGAGTAAATTTATTCCAGTGAGCGAAACGGCTTTGATGGATTGTCATTACAAAGGCAGCAAAGATTTGTTGTGTATGTATTTGAATAATAATGAAAACTCCGAGCTGTTTTTGGGTAAGAGTTTGCGACTTGGTGGAAGCTCTCAAATTTATGAAAATAACAATACCTATTTTGGTGATTTGTCAGCCATATTGATTGAAAATATGCCAATGTGGGCAGAGTTTAGTAGCACACCAAGCAACAAAATATCGTTAATGAGCGAATGGGAAACCAAATTATCCGCAATAATTAACGAAACTAAGGTAGAAAATGTAACCAGTTTTGCTGGCGTTCCATCGTGGATGTTGGTTCTTTTAAACCGAATTTTAACCGAAACTGGCAAAGATAATCTCTTTGAATTATGGCCAAATCTGGAAGTATATTTTCATGGCGGCGTGAGTTTTGAACCGTATCGCGAACAATATAAAAAAATATTACCGAGTACAAATTTCAAATATTACGAAATTTACAATGCTTCTGAAGGATTTTTTGCCATTCAAGATTTGAATGATAGTAATGATTTATTGCTGATGTTGGATTATGGAATTTTCTACGAATTTATTCCAATGGATACTTTTGGCACCGAAAATCAAAAGATTATTCGTTTGTCGGATGTTGAATTGTATAAAAACTATGCCATAGTCATCACCACTAATTCAGGTTTGTGGCGCTATATGATTGGCGACACCGTTCGATTTACATCTTTAAGTCCCTACCGAATTAGAGTTTCGGGAAGAACAAAACATTATATTAATGTTTTTGGCGAAGAGCTGATGATTGAAAACACCGATAGGGCAATTGCCAAAACTTGTTCCGAATTAAACTGTGATGTAAAAGATTATACCGTTGCGCCAATTTTTATGAAGAACAAAGAAAAAGGTTCACACGAATGGATGATTGAGTTTAAAAAATATCCCGATGACATTAAACTATTTCAAAAATTACTAGACGAAAACCTACAAACCATCAATTCAGACTACGAAGCCAAACGCTACAATAACATGACTTTAAATAATCTGAAAGTCAATGTAGCACGAGAAAACCTTTTTTACGATTGGTTAAAAGAAAACAACAAATTGGGTGGACAACATAAAATACCAAGACTTTCCAACGAACGGGATTATTTGGAACAATTGAAAAACATGATGGTTGAAGTGCAAAATAAAACGCAATGAAAAAAATACTTGCAATACTAATCCTTTTAGGGTTTTTAACATCTTGTGGGCCTCATCGATTGAAATGTGGTCCAGGTAGAAGATGTATGGTTGAAATGCCAAAAGACAAACTTGTTCTTGATAAAAATGTAGTTTAATACTTTTTGAGAACAAAATTATACCTCGCTTTTTTTTGTGTTGCCTTTTTTTGGGGAACCACTTTTCTAGGAATAAAAATTGGCGTCGAAACCATTCCGCCGTTTATTCTAGCAGGAATTCGCAATTTTATTTCCGGATTTATTATTATAACCTACCTTTTTTATCAAAAGAAATTAGAGAAAATTTCCATTCATCAATTTGCAAGAGCTTTTCTACTTTCGATGTTGATGATTGTTCTCGCCAACGGATTGACAACTTATGCTGAGAAATACATTTCTAGTGGTTTAGCTTCTTTAATATCTACTCTAAACCCATTGTTTGTATTGCTCATCAATCTCTTTTTGGGTTATGAAAAATTATCATTCAAAACTATTCTCGGAATATTTTTTGGCATGTTGGGTATGTTTTTATTGTATCAAAGCAGAATTGAAGAACTGCTTGTGCCAGAATACCGTTTTGGAATTTTAGCTATTTTCATCGCTATTATAAGTTGGTCTATCGGGACAATCATTACCAAAAAAGGAAGCACAAAAACCTTATCTATGTTGATGAATGTAAGTTTGCAAATGATTATTGCTGGTGTCGTACTAACTTCAATTCAATTTACATTAACGCCAAATATAACTTATGAAACTTGGAGTACAAGAAGTATTTTGGCGATGATTTACTTAGCATTATTTGGTTCGGTTGTGGGTTATGTCGCTTTTAGTTATTTACTATCGCAGATTTCTTCTACAAAAGTTACCGTCTTATCTTATGCAAATGTTGTAGTAGCGTTATTTTTAGGCTGGTTGTTATTGGATGAAATAATTACACTACGAATTATTTTGGCTACTTTATTTATCATCAGTGGTGTCTTTATCGTGAATTATAAAAGAAAAAAATTACGTTCTGATTTGTAACAAATAGGTAATTGAAAAGTCATATTGATTATCATCAATCAAAATCAATTACAAATGAAGTCATTATTTACTGCATTCCTTGTTTTATCAAGCACAGCATTTTTTGCTCAAGAAACTGAAAAAAATCAACAGAACACAACAGTCAACGACACTATTAAAAACAAAAAAATTACCGAATTGGAAGGTGTTACCATTTTTGGCAACAAAAAACAATTTATAAAAGTTGATTCAGACAAAACAACCGTTAGCATCAAAGAGAATCCAATGTTAAGCTCGGGAACTGCTTTAGAAGCTGTAAAAAAATTGCCTGGAGTCATTACTTCGCCAACGGGTAGTTTGTCTTTAAATGGCAAAGCTGTCACGGTATATATTGACAATGCTCCAAGCACTTTGAGTGGTCAGGATTTACAAAATTATCTTTCGTCATTACCAGCAAAAGCAATAGAAAAGGTGGAATTAATCTATAATCCGGGTGCTGCTTTTGATGCAAATGCAAGTGGTTCCATCGTTAATATTATTACAAGTTCTAGACGAATGAAAGGAATTAATGCTAGTTTTAACATCAATTATAATTTCAATAAATACCAAAAACCAAGTCCGCAAATTCTTTTAAACGGAAAAGAAAAAGACTTGAGTTGGCAAACCATGTTGGGTTATAATTATATCGATAGTGAAACTAGGATAACTACTAATCAGGATTTTACGTCGTTTTCGCCCGTAAAAACATTGCGCCAAGAAAACTTCTCTGTAAATACACAACGAAATTTATACTGGAGAACAGGAACAAACTATAGAATTTCTGAAAAAAGTAATTTTTTATTAAATTACAATATGAATTTAGGCAATGATAGAAATGTTTTTGAAGCAACAACAAATGGAGAAAACATTGATTATCAAAACTCGGGTGTTGGAAAAACTAAAAACCAAAATCACGAATTAAGTTTGCAATACAAAACAAAATTAGACACTTTAGGAAGAACGTTAGATGTTACTGGTTTTGGAAATTTGTTTCATCAAAATCCAATTTCAAGTTCGAATGCCAAAGATGTAATTTCTAATGAAAGTTACTTTAATATTGGAACTTCCGATTTTGATTTGAAGAATTATTATTTAAAATACGATTTCAATATTCCATTTGAAAAGTATAAGTTTTCGATTGCAACTGGAGGGAAATACAATATTTTAAAAGTAAATAATGTTGGCGAATATTTTATCAACACACCAACAGTCAATAGAATTAATTTTGATTACAGTGAGAATAATTTAGCATTTTATGCCGAAGCCAGAAAGCGTGTTAATAAATTTAGTTTTACCTTAGGACTTCGTTTTGAGGATTATAATGTTGAGCGAATTTCGAGTACCGTTGTAGATAAAATCAAATTTAGAAATACCAATTTATTTCCAAATATTAGTGCCATTTACGAAGTGAATGATAATGTTAATTTATCAGCTTCTTATTCAAAGAAAATTAATCAACCGAATTACAATACTTTAGACCCAAATAATAGTTCCACCTTTGATCAATACAATTCGTCGCAAGGAAATATTTTTTTAAATCCAACATTTTTTGACAATTATGAGTTCAAAATTTCGGCGATGCAGTTTATCCAACTTGGTGCCAATTTCACTAGAACAAAAGATAATAACTTATTCATTTTTAGTGCCGATGCCGATGCTGCAGAACCAATTAGCAACCAAACCTTTCAACAATTTGAGCGATTTGATACTTTTAGTGCTTATTTTAATTTTCCAATTCCGTTAGATTATTTCTTCAAAGGAAAAGAAGAATTTCAAAAGCGAATGAATTATATGGATAAAATGAATTACATTTATTTCAACATTAATTATGTTAAAAATGATATTCGTGGGTTTAATTTTCCGTATTCCAACAAAGCCATTTGGACTTATTCCTTACAATCACAAATCATTTTACCGTGGGATATTAAAAATACAATTACCTATTTTATTGTTGACCGAGGAAATTGGGAAATTTATAAAATCACAAAACCAATTCAGCAGTTTGATATTTCATTCAACAAAGAATTTATGAATAAAAAATTAAATGTTGGGTTGCATTGTTTTGATGTCTTTAATGTAAATCAAATAGATGCTTTAATTGGTGGTCAAAATTTGAATTCTACTTTCCGAAAAAAAGAAGATAGTAGGACATTTCGAATTTCGTTGACCTATAATTTTGGAAATTTAAAACTACAAAAAGAGAACACCGATATTGATATAGAAAAAGTACAAAGCGGAGGCGGTTTTGTGAAATAAAAACAAAAAAATCCAGCAATTGCTGGATTTTTTTTAATTCATTTATGAGGCTATCTCTAATCGCTTCAAAAGATTTTTACCCAAAGTGTCTTCGGTAAACTCTCTATTTATATGTAGTTCTTTATCTTCGCTACTTGGAAGCTCAAACATAGCATCCGTTAAGATAGCTTCGCATAATGAACGTAAACCACGGGCACCAAGTTTATATTCTAACGCTTTTTGAACAATATAATCCAAAGCATCATTATCAATGGTGAATTTGACATTGTCCATATCAAATAATTTTTTATATTGTTTGATTAAGGCATTTTTTGGTTCTGTTAAAATAGCTCTTAAAGTTTCCGCATCTAGTGGATCCATGTGAGTTAAAACAGGTAAACGACCAATAATCTCGGGGATTAATCCAAAATCTTTTATGTCTTTTGGTATTACATATTGCAATAAATTATCTTTATCTATTGCATCAACATTTCTTGAAGTGCTATATCCTACAGCCTGACGGTTAAGGCGTTTAGAAATAATTCTGTCAATACCGTCAAAAGCACCACCAGCGATAAATAGAATATTCTGAGTATTAACTTCCACAAATTTTTGATCTGGATGTTTTCTTCCACCTTTTGGCGGAACATTAACAACCGTTCCTTCCAATAATTTCAATAATGCTTGCTGAACACCTTCGCCAGATACATCTCTTGTTATTGATGGATTATCGCTTTTACGAGCAATTTTATCAATTTCATCAATAAAAACAATACCTCTTTCTGCTTTAGCAACATCATAATCCGCTGCTTGGAGTAAACGTGTTAAAATACTTTCAACATCTTCTCCAACATAACCAGCTTCTGTCAAAACAGTTGCGTCAACAATTGCCAAAGGAACATCTAACATTTTTGCAATGGTTTTTGCGACTAATGTTTTTCCTGTTCCAGTTTGTCCAACCATGATAATATTGCTTTTTTCAATTTCAACTTCTTCTGAATTTTGAACTTGAACTAAGCGTTTATAATGATTGTAAACAGCAACCGACATTACTTTTTTCGTTTGATCTTGACCAATAACATATTGATCCAAAAAAGATTTAATTTCTTTTGGTTTGCGTAATATTAAATCTGAAGAAACTTTAACTTTGGTTGTTGTTTTTAATTCTTCAACAACAATACCATTTGCTTGTTCAATACATCTATCACAGATATGTGCATTAATTCCTGCAATAAGTAGGTTTGTTTCGGGTTTCTTTCTTCCGCAAAATGAGCATTCTAATACTTCTCTTGCCATTTTATATAAAGTTTATTTGGGTGCCTTTTAACTTCTTCTAAGAACTTCGTCAATCATTCCGTATTCTTTTGCTTCATCGGCAATCATCCAATAATCGCGTTCCGAATCTTTATGCACTTTGTCAAAAGTTTGCCCAGAATGTTTTGAAATAATTTGATACAATTCATCTTTCAATTTCAACATTTCTTTCAGGTTGATTTCCATATCTGTTGCAACACCTTGTGCGCCTCCTGAAGGTTGGTGAATCATAACTCTAGAATGTGGTAGGGCAGAACGTTTTCCTTCTGCACCTGCACACAGTAATACGGCTCCCATTGAAGCTGCCATCCCAGTACAAATTGTTGCTACATCCGGTTTGATGTATTGCATAGTATCATAAATTCCAAGTCCTGCATAAACACTTCCACCTGGAGAATTGATATATATTTGAATGTCTTTTGAAGCATCTGTGCTTTCTAAAAACAACAATTGAGCTTGAATTACATTGGCAACATAATCATCAACACCTGTTCCTAAAAAAATAATTCTATCCATCATTAATCTTGAAAAAACATCCATTTGAGTAACATTTAATTGGCGTTCTTCAATAACTGCTGGTGTCATGTTTGTGATGATTTTATCAAAATACAAACTGTTTACACCGTGTTTTTTTATAGCAAATTTTTTAAATTCTTTTCCGTAGTTCATCGTTTTTAATAAATTATAAATGAATGAATTAATATTTTATCCATACAAAAAACGTCAAATCTTGACAGATTCGACGTTCAAAGATAATAATTTTTATTTAAATCTCACCATACAGAGCTTTAACGAACTCGTCGAAGGTAACTTCTTTTGATTTTGCCGCTACTTTTTCTTTGTATAAGTTCAACATTTTTTCGCTCATAACTTGTTCGGAAAGTCTTTTTACTTCGTCTTGATTTGACATTACTCTAGCTACAATGCCTTGAACATCTTCATCAGATGGATCCATCTGCCCAAATTGTGCCATTTGTTTTTTAATCATTTCTGAGGTGTAAGACTTTAAATCTTCAAAAGTAATTTGCAAATTATTTTCTGCCATAATTTTACCTTCAATTAACTGATAGCGAAGTCCTTTTTCGGATTTTGCATATTCAGCTTCGGCTTCTTCAACAGTTAACGGATTTTCGCCAGCGACTTGAATCCATTTTTTAAGAAATTGAGAAGGCAAATCAAATTTTGTGTTTTCAATTAAAGATTCAACTACATCATTTAAGAATTTTTGGTCAGCTTGTTGCACAAATTGTTTTTCGGCATCTTCTTTAATTTTTGCTTTCAATTCATCCACTGATGTGATTATTTTTGGTCCAAATAATTTGTCAAATAATTCTTGGTCTAAAACAGCGGGTTCATGAGTTGTTACTTCATCAATGGTAAAGGTAACATCAACATCCAATCCATGAACATCATCATGACCAACCGCTAAATAATCCATTAGTTTATGGTCGTCATCAAACAAGCCTTTGGTCTTTAATGTGATAACATCGCCTATTTTTTTACCAATAAATAATTTGGCAGTATTTTTATCCGCAAAAGCATCTAAGGATAAGGTTGTTCTGTTATTAATTCCTTTTTCTTCATTTGCGAAAATTCCTGAGACATCATTGCCGTCTTCTACGGTGTCTTTAGCGATTAGCTTGCCGTATTGTTTTTGAATTCTTGTAATTTGTTCGTTCAACATTTTATCATCAGCAATGATTTTATAGCTAACAACCTCATTTTTTGCATCTAAATTAACTGAAAATTCTGGAGCTAAACCCAACTCAAACTCAAATTTATAATCTTCAACATCCCAGTTGAAATCTTCGGTTACTTTTGGTAATGGATTTCCGAGGATGTCTAACTTTTCTTGCGCTAAATAATTATTAAGATTGCTTTGAAGCACTTTGTTTACTTCTTCCAACAAAACGGCTTTCCCATATTGTTTTTGAATTAAACTCATTGGTACAGTTCCTTTTCTAAAGCCAGGAATAGCGGCGTTTTTACGATAGTCGGTCAATACTTTTTGTACTTTATCTGAATAATCAGCTTTGGATACTTCAACAGTTACAACGGCATTTAAGGCGTCAACGTTATTTCTTGTAATGTTCATTTTCTATATACTAAAATTGGGTGGCAAAATTAACACATTTCTGCAACTCAACCAAGTTTTTATTTTATTGAATTTTAAAGTATTATTTTGCTTCACCAGTAAGCTTAAAAACTAAAGATTGGGATAAAGATAAAATGATACTGAATAACATGGCATTCCAAAAAGAAGATACTTCAAATCCATTAATAAAATGATCGCATAACAAAATTATGGATGCATTTATCACTAATAAAAACAACCCTAAAGTAAAAATTGTTATGGGTAATGTGAATAAAACAAGAATGGGTTTTACAAAAAAATTAAGTAAAGCTAAAACAATGGCAACCGATAAAGCTGTTGTAAATTCATCAACATTTATGCCTATCATTAGATAGGAAATAACCATAACTAAAATGGCTGTAATTAAAATTCTAAAGAATAATTTCATGAATGGATATTGCTAAATTTCAATAAAATTAAAAAAAATTGTGTATATTTGATAAAATTAACTTTTAAAAAACAACTTTATGAAAAAATTTTTACTTTCAATTATTTTAGTTTCTTCATTTTCAGGCTTCTCTCAAATTTTATCAGAAGACTTTGAATCTGGTACATTTCCACCTGATGGTTGGACAACTTCAACTTTAGTGCCTACTAGACCTTGGGGATTAACAACTGATATTTTCAACGCTACAGGTCAAGCAACATTTGATATTAATGGAATCGGCACAGCTGCAATTGGATGGATTGCTCAAGATAACGTTGCTGATTTAACTTCGCCTGCATTCAGTCTAGTTGGATATGGTGATGCTATTTTTGATTTTAATGTTAAAATCGGATTTGAATATATGGTTGATCCTTTTCCAAATGGTGATTTAGAAGTACAAATTAGCACAGATGGGTCAAATTGGACTACTTTATGGGTTGAAGAAGATCAAGGTGTTTTCGTTGATTACGAAACTCTATCAATTTCATTAGACTTGGCTGCTTATCTTGGAGAAGCAAATGTACAAGTCAGATTCTTATATAGTGGTAATGATGCAGACTCACTTTCGGTTGATGATATTATGATTACTGGTAATTTAGGAGTTCAACAAGTTTTAGCCTCTAGCTTTACGACTTTCCCAAACCCTACACGTGATGTAATTTCAATTTCCAACAACGAGAACATTGTGTTAAATTCTATCAAAATAACTGATATTAATGGAAGAACAGTTAAACAAATTCAAGCTGACGAAATTAATGCTGCACCTATTAATGTTTCAGAATTAAGTTCTGGAGTTTACTTCATGACAATTTCTTCAAATGCTGGAAATGCAGTGAAAAAATTCATTAAAAATTAAGCTGAAAAAGATAATGTTATAGTCTTTTTAGAATACATTGCCCCAAAAAGTTAAAAACTCTTTGGGGCTTTTTTTATGAATTTTAAAAATTATTTTGAATATAAATTAAAATCTGACAAACGTTTATTCACAAAATAAAAAAAAATACCCCAAGTTGTTATTAGCAGAATTGTATTTAGGTGGTAATTATAAAATTCAACCATATTATAAACAAAAAGACAAGTTGCATTTGAATTCCAATCAAAAGAATTAAATGAAAAAATGAGTCCGCTAAAATGGCGAACTCATTAACTATTAAAAATACTTTATACTATTCTCCCAAAAACGGATAACGATAATCTGTTGGCGTTACAAACGTTTCTTTGATAGTTCTTGGTGAAACCCAACGCAATAAGTTTTGTGCCGAACCTGCTTTGTCATTGGTTCCCGATGCTCTTGCGCCACCAAAAGGTTGCATTCCAACAACAGCACCTGTTGGTTTGTCATTGATATAGAAATTACCAGCCGAGTTTTGTAATGCATTTGCTGCTTCAACAATAGCATATCTATCTTGACTAAAGACTGCGCCAGTTAAGGCATATTCCGAAGTTTCATCTATTAATTTTAAGGTTTCCGACCATTTTGCATCTTCATAAACATATATGGTTAATACTGGGCCGAAAAGTTCGGTTTCCATAGTTGCATACTTTGGATTGGTAGTAACAATAACGGTTGGTTCGATGAAATATCCCTTTGATTTATCATAATTTCCACCAAAAATAATTTCGGCATCTGCATCTTTTTTGGCTTGATCAATAAAACTTGCTAGTTTATTAAACGAACCTTCATGAATTACCGCTGTAACAAAATTACCAAAATCTTCGGGCGAACCCATTTTGATGCTTGCTAACTCTTTGCCCATTTCTTCTTTAATAGCGTTCCAAAGTGATTTTGGAAAATACGCTCTTGAAGCGGCAGAACATTTTTGACCTTGAAATTCAAAAGCACCACGGATACTGTTGGCGACTACTTGTTTTACATTTGCCGATGGATGAGCGATGATAAAATCTTTTCCACCTGTTTCCCCCACAATTCTTGGGTAGGTTTTGTATGTATGAATGTTGTTTCCAATTTTCTTGAAAATTTCTTTGAATACAAATGTTGAACCAGTGTAATGAACACCTGCAAAATCGGGGTGATTAAAAATTGTATCAGAAATCATAGCAGGATCTCCAAAAACTACATTAATAACACCATCTGGAACGCCAGCTTCTCTAAAAACATCGATGATAATTTTTGCAGAGAAAACTTGACTATCACTTGGTTTCCAAACGACAGTATTTCCCATTAAAGCAGCACTTGCAGGAAGATTTGCGGCAATAGCAGTAAAGTTGAAAGGAGTAATGGCATAAACAAATCCTTCAAGCGGACGGTATTCAACACGATTCCAAACATCAGAAGTAGATTTTGGTTGGTCTTGATAAATTTGTGTCATGAATTCTACGTTGAAACGTAAAAAGTCAATCAATTCACAAGAAGCGTCGATTTCGGCTTGAAAAATAGTTTTAGATTGCGCAATCATGGTTGCAGCATTTATTCTAGCTCTGTATGGTCCAGCAATAAGTTCGGCTGCTTTTAAAAAGATAGCGGCTCTTTGTTCCCAAGGCATTTGAGACCATTTTTTTCTAGCTTCTAATGCTTCAACAATAGCTTGATCTATATGTTTTTTTTCTGCTAAATGATAGGTTCCAACAATGTGTTGATGATCATGTGGTGCAGACATGTTATTTGTATTTCCAGTGCGAACTTCTTCTTTTCCAATATACATCGGAACTTCAATAGTTTCATTCCACATTTTTCTATATGCAGCCAATACGGCTGTTTTTTCTGGAGAATTAGGTGCGTATGATTTTACGGGTTCGTTGACTGCTTTTGGGACATTAAAAAAACCTTTTGGCATGATGTTTATTATTTAAATAGTTAGATAAGTTGATAATTATAAGCAAAATAATTGCAGATAATTTAATTTCACACAAAAGTACAAAGGTTTTTTTGAATTTTTAGCACGATTTAAATTCAATGCTTAATTCAATGCAAAAGCAGCACTCAATTTGAATGTTGGGACAATAACTCTAAAGTTTCGTGTAGAAGTAAAGTTAATCATATTAAAATGACCACGCATAGCTCCAAAAGGCGATGAAAGTAAACAACCAGAACTATAAGTATGTAATTCTCCTGGTTTAAGAACTGGTTTTTTTCCGATTACTCCTTCGCCATCAACAGTTTCTGTGTCGTTTAAAGAGTCAAATATTTCCCAATGTCGTGAAAGTAACTGAACAGAATCTTTGCTGTGGTTTTCTATGGTAATTTCATAACTAAAGGCAAAATGAATCTTGTGGTTCTTAAAGTAAGTACCTTCAAAACTAGTAGTAACTGAAATTTTTATGCCTCTTGTTATTTGTGTAACCATGAATTGGTTTTGATTTATTTAGGTCAAAAATAGTAAAATTTTATAGGTTCAAAAACAATTTAGTGTTAATTTTTAGTAAGTTATATCTAAAGAAGAAGCACTTCCTCTTCCAATTACTCTATCATAACGTTGGTTGTTTTCTTTGTAATAAACTAAAACTAGATAATTGTTTTCGGTTACTGCAAAGTTTCCATCTATTGCATTTTCTTCATCAAGATTTCCATTGCCATCTGAAATTAGATATTGATAATTGGTAAATCCTTGTTTTATCATGATGGCTTTTTCATAAACGCCTTTTTTCTCATTGTAAACCATTTTGTTTTCGTCGTTTGTGGCATAATTATTAAACAAGCCATTAACGTAAATAGATTTTTTCCCAAAATAATTTGGCGCACTAAGAGAAAAGAAAACCCATGCATAATCAGCTTCAATTTCATTTTGTTCTGCGCCAATATTGTTTACAATAAAGTTTCCATTGAAATCAGGAAAGTAAGTATAAGGTTTGTTTGCTCTAGCTTCATTGGTGTATAGATAAGAGTTATAAACGCCACCTTGATTAGAATCTACTCTTGCAATGTTGTTGTTTGCCGCTCGAATATCTTTATTTTCAAAAAACATAAATTCGTTTCCAGCCCAAAATTGCGTTTCTTTATCGTATTTATAAATCAAGTCATTTCCAATAGTAAACATTGGCTTGATGTTTTTTATTGCGTTATCAAACCGACCATTTTGTAGTAGCAATACTTTAACATTTTGTAAAGGACTTTGAAAATTGATGTTGGATGACTTTATGGAAAATTCTAAATTTTGTTTGTAATTCAACATCGAAACATCTCTTGCTCTTTTTACTTCTAATGGAACAGAAACCAAATTTTCATAAACAATGAATTTTTTAGTAAATACTACATTTTTATCATCGTCTAAGATTTTGAGAACAAAATTTCCACTAACTCGCAATTGTGTAAATTTATTAGGAAGCGTGAGTTTATAATGAGAATACAATTGTAACGTATTTAATGAATTGGTATAGTTTTGAATACGTTGATCGTCAAAACCGTTAAGGTATTCTGCTTTTGCCAATTGCGAAGGTTTCCAATCGTAATTACAATGGGTTAATGTGTAGTAGTAATTTGCTTCATTGCCAAATAAATCATCAAATTGCAATTCAAATGAATCGCCTAAAGAAAAAACAGGAATTGTGTTTTGTGCGTTTTGAACAAAAGTCACTGTTTTGATGTTATATGGAGGTGCTATTTCTTTTTCTTGTGAAAAAGCAGTTAAGAAAACGAATAAAAAAAGGCTAGAGAATAATATTTTTTTTGACATAATAAACAAATCGTTTTGGTAAAGATACTAAAAAATGTAATCTACAATTATGCCAAAAAAATATTTATTTAAAACAAACTGGAATGATTTCGCCATTTGCTAAACAATATTTTTCAACTAATTCTGGAGCTATTTTAGAAGTATAATCTTCTTCAATTACTTTAAATCCAATACTTCTTAGTTTGTCAAAATAATCTCTTCCATAAACGCGAACGTGATCGTATTGTCCAAATATTTTGGCGCGTTCTTTTTGGTCAATAATTGCATCATCCGAAAAAGTTGTTGCCCTAGATAAGTCTTGTGGAATTTGAAAAATGCCCATTCCGTTGGGTTTTAGTACGCGATATAGTTCTTGCATTGCTTTGGTGTCATCAGGAATATGTTCTAAAACGTGATTGCAAAAAATAATATCATAGGTGTTATCTTCAAACGGAAGATTGCAAATATCAGCTTTTACATCAGCCAAAGGCGAAAGCAAATCAGTTGTAGTATAATCGATGTTTGTTTGTTTTTTAAAACGCTTATAGAATTCTTGCTCAGGTGCAAAGTGAAGCACTTTTTTCTTTTCTGTTGTGGTGAAAAAATCAGTTTCATTTTGAAGATACAACCACAATAAACGATGTCTTTCTAGTGAAAGCGTACTTGGTGAAAGCACGTTATTTCTTTGATTTCCGTATCCATAAGGCAAAAACATTCGAAAACTTTTTCCATCAATAGGATCGGTAAAACGATTTCCTTTTAATAAAAAAGCTAAAATAGGACGCACTACGATACTCATTCGTATTAGGATTGGTCTTGGGATGGTATTTAGTATGAACTTAAACACAGATTTCACAGATTTTCACAGATTATATTATAAAATTACTCGTTTGTATTTAAGGCTATCTTCCCCAAAATTTAGTAACAAGCCTAATTTGTTTTTAGAACTTGCTAAATAGTTTAAAGTTTGTTTAATTTCGCTATTTGTCAGTTCTGAAATTGCTTTTACTTCAAAAATTATTTCATCATAAACTACAAAATCAGCAATATACTTTCTTGGTAAAATAATGTCTTTGTATTGTATTTTATAGATTTTTTCTCTTTCGTATGGAATTGAATTTATTTTAAATTCATATTCTAATGCATCTTTATAAACCACTTCACTATGACCTTTACCCAGAATTTTGTGAACTTCCATACAAATTCCAATTATCTTAAAAGTTTCCTCTTTTAGGTAAAAATTCTCCATAAAAATCTGTGTTAATTTGTGGAATTTGTGTTTCTAAACTCGTTTTCCTCATCACTTTGAATTCCTAGAACAGCATATATATATTGGAATGTAGATAATAACTCTGGTTTTCCATTAATCAAAGCTACGTTATGTTCAAAATGAGCACTTGGTTTTCCATCGCGGGTAACGATTGTCCATTTATCACTTAGGGTTTTTATGTTTTTTGTACCCATATTAATCATTGGCTCGATAGCTACAACCATTCCTTCAACAAATAGTTTTCCTTTTCCTCGTTTGCCATAATTTGGCATTTCGGGTGCTTCGTGCATTTTTCTTCCTAAACCGTGTCCTACCAATTCGCGAACTACGCCGTAACCAAAACTTTCGGTATATTTTTGAATAGCACTACCAACATCTTCAACACGATTTCCGGCTTTAAATTCACGAATTCCAATGTAAAGACTTTCTTTGGTTACTTGAAGCAACTTTTTGGTTTCAGGATTTACATCGCCAATTTCAAAAGTATAAGCATGGTCGCCATAAAAATCATTCATTAAAACACCACAATCGACCGAAACCACATCGCCGTTTTCTATTGGTCTGTTGGTTGGTAATCCGTGAACTACTTGTTCGTTTACACTTGTTAGCAAAGTAGATGGACAGCCATATAAACCTTTAAATCCAGGTAATGCTTTGTGATCTCTAATAAATTCTTCAGCAAATTTGTCTAATGCTAATGTGGTTACGCCTTCTTTAATTTCAGCGGCTATCATGCCTAATGTTTTTGAAACTAATAATGCGCTTTGACGCATTAATTCAATTTCTTCGGCAGTTTTTGGAATAATCATAAATTAATATTGAGTTCGCAAAAGTAGTTATTTTAAAATAATTTAATCTGGATTTGCCATGATTTTAAATAATTCAGCATTGGAGATAAAGAAACGATTGGCAACATTAATTTTTGATAATTGACTGCTAACTAAATTATTTTCTCTAGCATTTATTAAGAAAATTGAACTTTCACCAAAACTAAAAAGTCGTTCTTCTGAACGCAACATCGTTTGATAGTCGTTTACTAGATTTTCGATAATATTTATTTGTTTGATTAGAGAGTTGATTTCTGTTTGTTGTGCTTTTAGTTTGTTTTTTAATTGCAATCGTACTACTTTTAAACTGTATTCAGCATCTTGCACTTTGTATTTAGCTAATTTTAAACTACCACGTTCTTTTCTCAAAAATAAAGGAAAAGAAAAATTAACACCTACTTTATAGTCTTCAAAACGATATTTTTCAAAATAGCTAGGTTCAGATAGATAGGAGTAGCCTAAATCAATTTTAGGTAATAACAGATTTGATTTGAGTTTTTGTTCAATAGTAAGCATATCAATTTTGGTTTGCCAAGCATTAATTTTTGGATGGTTCTCTAAGGATGCATTTTGTAACAAATCATTTGTTCGCAACGTTTCTGATATAGTACTTTCTAATTTATTTTCTGGAATTAAATCATCTTGTAATTCTAAGGGTATATTATTGTCTAACCATAAAAAATTAGACAATTCTAGTGTAGCTTTGGCTAATTTTAATTTTGAATCTTCGAGACTTAATGCTCTATTTCTAACAATAATTCCAGCTTCAATGCTGTCTATTGCTGGTTTGTCGCCTTGCTCGATAGAAATTTTTATTCCTTTAAAACGAGTTGCAGCATAAGTTGCGTAATTTTCATATAATTTAACTTCGTCGTAATTTTTTTTCCAATTAAAATATGCCAACGAAGCATTGTATAAAACAGTTGTTGCTTCTAAATTTCTTTCGGCTTGGCCTAGCTTGAGTTGTATTTTTCCTTTTCGAACATCAGCCATTCTTTGATTAATAAACAACCCTTGACCAACTGAAACTGCAATACCAACCGATGTTAATCCTTGATTTGGAACTGTGTTTTCGGGATTTAGATATACTCCATCATTGTTGTCAAAACCAGCTTTTAATTCAATTCCATACCAAGTTGGTATTTTGAAACTGCTGTTTAAAATGGAATAATATTCACTGTCTTTAAATCTTTTTTGTTCATAATCAATTTCGATTTTTGGGTCGAAACCACCTCGTGCCATCATCAAAGAAGCTTGCGCTTCACTGATATTTAAATCTGCTAATTTTACCAAAGGATGATATTTTTTTACATAGCCCAAATATTCATTAAAAGTGAATTCATTGGAAGCTTTGTTTTGGCCAAAAAGATTAAACCCTAAGAGTAAGAATATAGAAAGTAGGAGTTTCATTATTTTTTTGCTTTATCAGATTTGGGGTTATAATAATTTGGCGGAAAACCATTCAATGTTCTCCAAATTTCAAACCAAACGGGAACATTGTCTAGCAATGCTAAAGTTTGTGCGCCTGATCCAATACTAATTTGTTTTGGCCATGGTGCTTCAGTTTCATCTGGAGCAATTAATACTCTGAATTTACCGTTTTCGCTAATGAAATTTTCGATGGCAACTATTTTTCCTCCAAAAGTTCCATATGACATATTTGGCCAGCCTGAAAATACAATTGTTGGCCAACCATCAAACCATACGCGTACTTTTTCGCCTTTGTTTATTAATGGCAAATCGTTTGGATTAACAAATGTTTCTACAGCAATTTCGTAATCCGATGGCATGATGCTAACTATTTGTGTTCCTTCTTTAATCGTTTCTCCAATTCCTGACTGTAGTGCACGATTTACAAAACCGCTTTGCGGTGCTTTGATGTAATACATACCGTTTCTGATTTGGTAATTCTGAACTTGATTTTGCAATTTGTTAACTTGTGCTTTGGTGTCGTATTGACTACTTAATGCAGTATATTTATCACTTGAAGCTTTGGATTCTTTCTCATTGTATTCAGCGATAATTCTATTTATCTCAACTTTTGCATTAATCAATTCGTTTTCAGCAGTGATTAATTTGTTTTCTTGCGTAATGATTTTAGCTTCAGTTTCTTGTAGTTTTAATCGTTTTTCTTCTACATCAGTCATAGGTTTTAAGCCTTCTTTGTTTAATGTTAACGATCGATTGAATTGTGTGTTTGCAATTTTTATCTGCGTTCGAACGGCAACTAGGTCAATACTATCACTTTTAATTTTTAAAATGGCTTGCCGTACTTTGTTTTTTGCTTGTTCAAGTTTTAATTTTTTTTCATTTCTAATTGCTTCAATTTGAGAAGCTAACGATTTTACTTTGCTGCCATACGATTCGGTAGCCATTTCTTTGGCTTGTAGTTGACTTTCAGTATTTTGTACTAAATTTGGGTCGAGATAATCTTCCTTTATTTCAGAAATAAATAAAATAGTATCGCCTTTTTTTACAAAATCACCTTCTTTGACGTACCATTTTTCAATTCTTCCTGCAATTGCAGTTTGTACAGTTTGTGGTCTTTGATTTGGTTTTAAAGTAGTTACAGCACCTTTGCCAGATATATTTTGTGTCCATGGCAAAAACAAAATCAAAACACCTAATAATGTAAACCAAATGATTATTCGATTTAAGATTTTATAGTGTGGTCTGTTTCTTAAATCTTTAACCGTTTTGTATTTGTCAGTGGTATCTTTAATGCTGTTGTTTTCAGATAAGTTTAGCATTTTTATTTTTTTAAATCGTTGTAAATTTCTCCTTCTTGCATTATTATTATTCGAGTACATTTTTTCTCCCAATAGGGATTTTTTGATGTAATTACTAAGGCCCATTTCTGGTTACTATCCGTAATGAAATCTATTAATTCATTTGCCGTTATATCATCCATTTTATCAAATGGTTCTTCTAAAAATAAAATTTTAGGTTTTGTGATGATGCTTCTTGCTAATAAAATTTTTTGTGCATTCGAAGAAGAAAGTTGTTTTCCTTCGGGATATATTTTTGTGTCCAAACCTTTTGGTAATGATTTGATATATTCTCCAAGTTGAACACTGTCAATAGCCCATTTTAAATCTTCTTGGCTAATGTTTGGATTGTTAAATGTAATATTTTCTAAAATGGTTCCTTCAAAAGGTGTTTCTCCGCTGATAATTACTGAAATTTGAGATCTATATTGGTCTAAATTTATTTTTCTATAAGTATCGTCATTGATGAAAAATGTACCAGATGTTGGTTGCAACAAACCAGATAAAATTCTAATTAACGTAGTTTTACCCGAGCCATTATTTCCTTTAATAATTATTTTTTCGGAAGGTTCTAGCTTAAAGTTAATCGTATTTAAAACAAAATTATTTGAATCTTGAAACTTATAACACAATTTTTCTACTTCCAAAGTAATGTTGGAATAGCAAATCTCATTAGGAACGTCCGTTGTATTTTCAATTTTTAAATCTGTTATCTGACCAATTTTTTCAACGGCTGTTAAAACATCATAAAGTGTTTCAAGCCCAATTATTATTTTTTCTACCGAGTTAATAACCAACAAGATGATGATTTCTGCCGCAACGAATTGACCTATGTTCATTTGCTGATTTAAAACCAAATAGCCTCCAATTAAAAGTAATCCGGCAGTAATGATAATTTTAAAAGCAATAAGCTGTATATATTGTCTTTTTATTATTCCAAAATGTTTTTCTCTATAATTTAAATATTCGGAAACCAATAAATCATTTTTTGTTAGGGCATAATCAAAATTTATATTTTTTCGAAAACTGAAGTTGTTTCGGGCAATTTCTTGAAGCCAACTTACCACTTTATATTTGTAATTTGATTCTTTTAGACTAGTAGAAAGTCCGGTGTTGTATGAAAATTTGAAGATCACATACAGTAAAATAAAAAGAAACATTCCGAAGAAAATAAAAAATGGGTGATAAAGGGATAGCAGTATAATTCCAAAAGTTATTTGAAGTAAAGCGGAGGAAAAATCAATTAATATTTTTGAAACTCCTTTTTGAATGGTTAAAGTATCAAAAAAGCGATTGGCTAATTCAGGTGCATATTTGTTGTAAAGTTCTTCAAATTCAATTTTGGGTAATCGATAACTAAATTCAAATGAAGAACGCACAAAGAGTTTTTGTTGTAAATTTTCAGTAATTCTAAGTTGCATTAAAGATAAAATACCAACTAAAACTACACCAACGATTACTACAAATACCAATACAACCCATGATATACTTACTTGTCCAGATTGAATGAAATTGATGATTGCCTGAATTCCTAATGGCAATGACAAGCTGACCAAACCAGAAAATATAGCATAGAAAAAAATTTGAGAAATATCTTTTTTATCTAGTTTTAATAAGTTAAGTAATCTTTTAGAGGAAGGTAAAGCCATAATTATGGGTTTAATGTTTTTTCAATTAAGTCAATATAAAAATCGGTTACGCTAGTGTTTTGATTGCAATTGGTAATGGTTGTCAAATGGTCTTTTAAAAAATGTTGGTGTATTGCTCCTTCTACAATTGATGATGCAAAACTTTTCGCAAATTTATATTTCGGATTCACTTCTTCAATCATTTCTACTATTCTATTGATGACTCTTTTATAAACCAAAAAGTAGCCTTCTTTATTTTCTTGGTCAACTTCTTTAGTTAAAAAGGTTTTGTTGAATTCGGAAATAATAATTTTATTCAAAATGGATTCATTAATATGAAGTGTTAAAGAATCATCCTCAATTTTTTCTGTCACAATAGTTATGGCTTTTTTTAGTTTTTCTAGAGGACTCTTAATGTTATTGGTTGAAAAAACCAATCGATATTCCATCCAACCCCAATACCATGAAGAAAGGTATAATAAAAGTTTATGTTTACTTTCAAAATACCTATAAATCGAACTTTCGTTGGAGCCAATTCGTTCTCCAAGTTTCTTAAATGTAAAATCTTCAAAACCTATAGCTTCAATTAAGAGTATGCTTTCTTGAATTATTTTTTTTCCAAGAGTAGAGGTTTCAGGGTCTTTTACATAAATTTTTTCATTTACTTGAATTTTGATATGTGTTAAAACCGTGTTCATTTTAATATTATTTCATGCAAATATAATAGTATTACTATCAAAAACGAAATTTTAACTTTTAATTAATGATTTATTTAAAAAAAACATGAGAAAAATCATTTAGCAAAATCTATAATCCTCCTAATTTTGCAAAAAAAATCATGAGCAAGTATGTTACCGCCCAAGAAGCTGTGAAAGTAGTAAAATCTAATGATCGAGTATATCTTCAAGCTGCCGCTGCAGCACCAACTGTTTTAGCAAATGCTTTGACCGAAAGAGCTTCGGAATTAAAGAATGTAGAAATTTGTCATCTTCATACCGAAGGCGAAGCACGTTATGCAAATCCTGAGTTGAGAGAGAGTTTTCATGTCAACTCTTTTTTTATTGGTGCCAATGTTCGTCATACAATTAAAGCTGGAAATGGCTCTTATACGCCTGTTTTTTTAAGCGAATTGCCCAATCTTTTTCGAAAAAACGTGTTACCGCTTGATGTGGCTTTTATTCATGTTTCGCCGCCAGATAGTCACGGATATTGTTCGCTTGGCGTTTCTGTTGAAGCCACTGTGGCTGCTATTGAAAATGCCAAAACAGTCATTGCACAAGTCAATCCGCAAATGCCTAGAACGTTTGGCGATGGTATTTTACATGTTTCAGAAATTGATTATTTGGTTGAAGTGAATGTGCCTATTTTTTCTCATGAAATCACACCTTTTTCTAAAGAAGAAGAAAAAATTGGCGAATATGTAGCGTCATTAATTGAAGATAGAAGCACGTTGCAAATGGGTATAGGCTCCATTCCAAATGCTGCATTGAGTAAATTAATACATCATAAGGATTTAGGATTACATACCGAAATGTTTTCGGATGGAGTAATTGATTTAATAGAAAATGATGTGATTAATTGCAATTACAAAGGGACACTTCGCGGTAGAGCTTTGGCTACTTTTTTAATTGGATCTAAAAGACTGTATGATTTTGTAAACGACAATCCATTTATCGAAATGAAAGAATCATCGATGGTAAATGACACGGCACGTATTAGAAAAAACCCAAAAATGGTAGCGATTAATTCGGCTATTGAAGTAGATGTAACGGGACAAGTTTGTGCCGATTCTATTGGCGCCAAAATGTATTCGGGTGTTGGTGGACAAATGGATTTTATTCGAGGTGCAGCTTTAAGCCATGGTGGAAAAGCCATAATAGCATTGCCGTCGATTACTAAAAAAGGAGAGAGCCGTATTGTGCCTTTTTTAAAGCAAGGTGCAGGTGTTGTAACGACACGTTCTCACGCTCAATATATCATCACCGAACATGGCATTGCCGATTTATATGGAAAGACTTTAAAACAACGTATGGATTCCTTGATTCGAATTGCGCATCCAATGCATCAAGAACGCATTGAAAAGGAATATTATGAAATGCTGAAATAAAATGAGGATCTAAACACAGCGATTTTACTGTTACTCTTTCAAAAACTTGACAGTTGAAATCCCTTTGTCGGTAGTAACTTTTATAAAATAAGTTCCAGTTTTTAAGGTGGCCACATCGATAGTTGAAATACCTTCAGCATTTGGAATAAATTGCACTATTTGTCCCAAAATATCATATATATTTATTGACTTAATTGCAACAATATCATTAGTCTGTAACTGTAAAAGTTGCTTCACAGGATTAGGTGATAAACTAAAATAAGAGTTTGTGTCATTAGAAACGTTTGCTAAATCACAGGTTGAACTGACTTGGCAATTGGCGTATCCATACTCCGAAATAAGATTTTGAATCGCAATTAAATCTCCTTCATCTACACAAATTATAGTCATGTTTTCGCATTCCGAAAAATCTAAAAACTGTTCTGAACTTCCGTTTTTGAGATTCAAATTAGTCAATTGCGAATTGTTTTGACAATATAAAACCGAAAGTTGTGTCAATGGACTTGCATCGATAGCAACAAATTGATTGAAACCACAATCAATTATTTCTAAATTAATAGGTTCGCTAAAATCAATATTTGAAATTTGATTATTACGACAATAAAGCCCATTCAAGTTTGATAATCCGTTTAAATTCAAAGTAGAATTAATTTGGTTTGACTCACAATTTAATAGATGTAAATTGGATAAATCCTCTAAATGTAGAACAGAAAGTTGGTTGTGAGAGCAGTTTAAAGTGGTTAATAATTCTAGACCACTTAAATCTATGGTTGGTAGTTGATTGAACGAACAGTTTACTAATTCTAAATTATTCAACCCGTTTAAATCTAAAAAAGTAAGTTGATTGGATTGGCAAGCAAGATCCGTTAATAGTGATAAGTTTTTGAGGTTTAATGAAGTAAGTTGGTTGTAATCACAATTTAATGACGATAGATTTGTCATTTGAGTTACTTCTAATGAAGTTAGAAAATTAAATCTACAACTCAAGTTTTGCAAACCAGTGATGGCTCCAAAATTAATATTGGTTAATTGATTTTCTGCACATTCTAGGGTTGTAAGACTAGATAAGCTACTAACGTCTAATGAAGTTAATAAATTCAAATTACAGTATAACGATTTTAAGTTGGTTAAACTACTTAGATTTAGCGATGAAATTTGATTTTGAGTGCAATTTAAAGATCTAAGATTGGTGAAAGCTTCTATTCCAGTTAAATTAGCTATTCCCGAAATGTTTATGTTTAAAGTTGTAATTTGTAGAGCTTCGTTAACTTCAATTTCGTTGTTGCCGTTAGTGTCAATGGTTACATTGGCGAAGTTGTTAGAAGCAATGGTATTGTTCGGATTCGCAGCCAATAATTTTGCCTTAAAATTAGCATCGGGAATAGTTACAATTTGTGCATTACCAACATATCCAATGAATGTTAAGATTATAAGTGCAAAGATATTTTTCATAAAATGATTGAATTTCAGATAGAATTTTTATTAAAGCAATGATTTACCAGTCATTACTGTTGGTTTTTCAATTCCCATTAGTTCCAATATAGTAGGAGCAATATCACCCAAAACACCATTGTGAACATTAATCTTTTGATTATCAACCATAATTATCGGAACGGGGTTGGTAGTGTGTGCGGTGTTTGGCGAACCATCTGGATTAATCATTGTTTCACAATTTCCATGATCGGCAATAATGATAGTTGTATAATCATTTTCCAAAGCTGTTTCAGTCACTTTTTTTACACAAACATCTACAGCTTCACATGCTTTGATTGCCGCTTGCATGTCGCCAGTATGTCCAACCATGTCGCCGTTGGCAAAGTTAAGACAAACAAAATCTACCGAGCCTTTTTGAAGTTCGGGAACTAATGCTGCTGTAAGTTCAAAAGCACTCATTTCGGGTTGTAAGTCATACGTGGCTACTTTTGGAGAGTTTCTTAAAATACGGGTTTCGCCTACAAATGGAATTTCTCTTCCTCCAGAAAAGAAAAAAGTAACGTGTGGGTATTTTTCTGTTTCGGCAATTCTGATTTGTGTTTTTCCGGCTTTTTCTATAACCTCACCAAGTGTTTCTGTTAAATTGTCTTTATCATAAATTACATGTACGTTTTGATAAGTATCGTCATAATTGGTCATCGTAACATAATACAAATTCAATTTGTGCATGTTTTGTTCGTGAAAATCTTTTTGTGAAAGTGCTTCGGTCAATTCTCTTCCTCTATCGGTTCTAAAGTTAAAGAAAATCACCACATCATCATTTTGAATTTTTGCAATTGGGTCATTGTTTTCATCAACAATGGCAACAGGTTCTACAAATTCATCTGTGATGTTGTTTTCATAGCTTTCTTTCATTGCAAGGATTGGATTTAATGCTTTTTTGCCAAAACCATTTACAATTAAATCATATGCCAATTTTATTCTTTCCCAGCGTTTGTCTCTATCCATTGCATAATAGCGACCAATTACTGAAGCAATTTTTACTGTAGTATTTGAAATATAATTTTGTAAATCTTCAATATATTTAATGCCTGATTTTGGGTCAACATCACGACCATCTGTAAAAGCGTGAACATATACTTTTTCTAAACCAAAATCTTGTGATGCATCAATTAATCCACGAAGATGCGATGTGTGAGAATGTACGCCGCCATCCGAAACTAATCCTAAAAAATGAACCGGCTTGTTGTTTTCTTTGGCATAATGAAAAGCATCTAGCAAAGGTTTTTCTATACTCATAGTTTTGTTCGCGACCGCCAAATTAATTTTTGCCAAATCTTGATAAACAATTCTTCCAGCACCAAGATTCATGTGTCCTACTTCAGAATTTCCCATTTGACCTTCGGGTAAACCTACATTTAAGCCATCGGTTCTCAATTGAGCATTTGGGTATTTTGTGTATAAACTGTCTATATATGGTGTATTAGCATTATCAATGGCAGAAACTTTTGGATCGGGAGATTTTCCCCAACCGTCCAAAATCATTAGAATTACTTTTTTGTTCATCAGAAATTATTTTGAACAAAGATAATTCATTTTAAAAAAGCGCACTATTTTTTAATGATGCGAATTTGATAAAAATTTGAAGGATAAACAGTTATTTTTTCAACGAATTATAATCGATGAAATAACGAATACTGATTGAAAAAACATGGTTTAGGTTTTTACTGTCTAATGATTCGTTTAAATTTTCACTGAAAGTTTGGCTATTGTTTCGGGTAAATAAATAGGAATTGTTTCGGTATAAAATAGAAATCTGACTCCCAGGAGCAAACCACCAAGAATAAGCCAAATCCAAATTCCAAGTGTCTAAGTTTTGATTTTTATTTTCGGAATAAGTAGTGTTTTTTTCAAAAGTTCCATTGTCTAAAAGAGTCAAATATTCTAAAACATTTAATGACGACCAATAATGTCTAACATTCAAATTGAAGTTCATTTTGTTATTTATAGAATATTTTGCACTTAGTGTGCTGGTGATGCTTTTTCGATCTCTTCGAGCAAAAATGGTGTTGTCAAATTCATCAAAAGCTGCCCAACCTGTGTTTTTATTTTGACGCACAAATCTGAAATTGGCGTTTATAGAAAATTTATCATTAAATCGGTATCTTGGGCCAATTGAGAAAACATAATTTACTCTTTCAAGTTCATTTACAAAAGTGAAAGATGGGTTAAAATCTAAAGCAAATCTTCGATTATAATTTCCTGAAAACAAAAAAGAAAAATGTATTTGTTCAGGAATTTCAACAAACCTTTTTTCGTCAAAAGAGCGTGGTTCATAAAAATCATATGTTTTTAATGGAACCGTGTTTACAGCAAAACTTATATAATCATTTTTTTTATTCGTAATGTTAAATTGCAAATTTGCGGATCCAGCTTGTAGTCTTCCAGTTCTGTTATCGTATTCTGAATATAAATTTAAATAGGTGCTAAACTCATTAAAGAGTTCATTGGGTTTTAGAATACGATAGCTGGTGTTTCCGTATAAAGAATGGTAATGAGTTTGGAAATTTACACCCAAATCATTGTTGTCAAATTCGTTTGAAACATAATTTCCACCAATTCTAAAACGTCTTTTTCCGCTTGTTTTTCCAAAACTCAAAGATGATACATAACCTTTTCGATCCTCTAAATCTGAAAGTTCATTTACATAGCTGTATTTAAAATCACCCTCTAAATTAAAGGTATTCTTTTTAGTATTTAAATCCCATACTAATGCTGATACGTTGGCATCTCTATATTCGCCATTGCGTGTAACATTGGTGTTGACTAAAGAAACAGAAGAGTTTTTGTTAAATCGCTGGTCTAAGACTAATACATTATAATTAGCTAAAGGTTCTACAACAACATCTCTTTCAGAAATCGTTTCGCTATTGTCGGGATTTATTGTGTTTTTTCGGACGATTGCATTAGTTTTCTCTGTTATAGCATTTAAAACGCCAATTCCTAAACCACTTTTTGTTCTTCCAGAAATTTTTAATGCATTTAATAAATTTACAGTGTTTGGATAATTGATTACTTCTTCATCTGATGTGGTGTCGGGATAGGTTGAAGGTTCGCTTCCAATTCTTCTAGAGTAAAATAAATCGCCTTTTGAAAACAAATCGGTGCCTTCAGTAAAAAATGGTCTTTGTTCTGCAAAAATTTGTTCAAAAGCACTCAGATTTAGCTCAACATTATCAAATTTAGTTTGACCAAAATCCGGAACTAAAATAGCATCTAAAGTGAATGCATCATTAATACCATATTTTATGTCCATTCCAGCTTTAAATTCGTTTACGCTGCTTTCTCCTTTTTTTGTGTTTAAATAGAAGGACGAATAGGGTATAAAAAAAAGACGTGTAGGAGTTTTAATGTTTTCAATACCTTCTAAAACACCGGCTTGAGTAGCTTCATTTTGAATGGTGTTACTAATTAAATTCCAGCAGTATTGGTATCTGTCACGGCGTACTTCGCGATAAAAATTTAAACCCCAAGTTTGAACAGCTGAATTAGGAAAGCGTAAAGCAGCATAAGGAATTTTCATTTCAACAACCCAACCAAAATCGGTGATTTTTACTTCGCTTTTCCAAATCGCATCCCAACTAAAATCTTCTCCCAAAGCATCAGTATATAAACCATCTTGTTGAACACCTGCTGCACTTACAAAAAAGCGAAATTCATGTTGACCATCATTATATCCGTTAAAGAAAACACCAAAATGATCAGCAGTAGCAAAATCATCTCTTAATGTTAATTCTTTTAAAATTTTAGAAGGTTCATCATCATAAAGTGTAGCCGCTACATAAACCGCTTCGTTGTCATATACTATTTTAACATCAGTTTTTTGACGATTAGGAATTGGAGTACCGTTTCCTGGGTTTATCATCACGAAGTCAGTTGCTATGGGAGCAATTTTCCAAATTGCTTCGTCCAATAACCCGTCAATTGTAATTTTTTCGGTAGTTCTTATGGATTGAAGCGTTTTTTTTTGACCCAAAAATATATTTGAGTGTAAAAAAACAACGAGAATAAATAAGTTATATAATTTGGGCATTTATTCACTTAAATGTATAGCAAAAATAGAAAATTTATTGACATAAACAAGAGTAAGTGCAATAAATAAGCTACTTTTTCACTTAATCGATAATTAATTAACCCAATCTTAAGTGAAGATAAATTTTGAAGTTTAATTTTTTTTTATAGATTTGCCATCCCAAGTCTAACATTTAAACCTATCACAATCAATGAAATATAAGATTTTTTCCCTATTAGCGTTTCTGTTATTAACTTCTTTTAGCAGTTTGCCATCGAAACATGTTGACTTAAATAGCATATTGATAAAAGTAGAAAAACCTTTATCAAAAGTAGAGTCGGTTTATTTTAAATTAAAATCAAACTCTTTTTCAATGCCTAGTTTTGACTGTTTTTCAGTTGCCATTGAAGGATTTTATAAATTTAAAGAAAAAGGTATTTTTCAAAAAAACATTTTAACTTTAATTGATTTTTCGCAATCTTCAAATTCAAAACGGCTTTGGATAATTGATTTGGATAAAGATGAAATAATATTAAATACATATGTTGCTCATGGTAGAAATACAGGCGATGAATTTGCCAATCATTTTTCAAATAGAGCAGAATCCTATCAAAGTAGTTTAGGTTTTTATGCTACTGCCGAAATTTATAACGGAAAACATGGTGCTTCCTTAAAATTAGATGGTTTGCAAAAAGGACTGAATGACAATGCTAGAGAAAGAGCAGTTGTTATGCACGGTGCTGATTATGTTTCAGAAAAATTTATCCACAACAATAAAAGACTAGGGAGAAGTCTTGGTTGTCCTGCCGTTCCAGTAGAGTTAAATGATAAAATTATCAGTTTGATAAAAAATAAATCATGTTTGTTTATTTATCATTCTTCTCAAAAAGATGTATTTATCTAGATTATTCTTCAAGTTTTTTATACAAGTCTTCATCTAGATTGTAAATGTCATCTCTAAAAATCAGCTTGTTATTGTTGCTCCAAGCTGTCCAATACCATTGATATAAATAAATTGACGATTTTATAGGTGCTGTTTTGGTTTCCATTTTTTTCAAAATAGAAGTAATGCTGTCCATTGGATAATTAATGGAATCTTTTAATAAATAATTGGTTAATTCAAGCGGATTTTCAACCCTAACACAACCTGAGCTTAAGGAGCGATTGGTTTTTCCAAAAAAATCACGATGATTTGTGTCGTGAAGATAAACCGAAAATTTATTTGGAAAAATAATTTTTACCATTCCAAGCGAATTGTAACTGCCCGGACTTTGCACATAGCGATAACTTTTAGCTTTTGAAGCTGTCCAATCTTCTGCTGAAACAATATTTCCTTGATTATCATAAGCTGTAATATTTTTTTTGGTCAAATAATTTTTGTTCTTAAGCATTGCAGGAATCACATCTTCCTTCAGAATTGTTGGCGGAACAGTCCAAGTTGGATTGAATACGGCATAACTTAATTTTGAAGTTAAAATAGGTGTTTTTCTTTTGTTAGTGCCAACAATTACTTTGTGCATTCGGATAGTGTCTTTATTTTCAACTGCTACCAAATTATAATCTGGAATATTGACCATCAAATATTCTTTGGAAAACTCTTTTGGATACCATTTCCAGCGTTCCATGTTTGCCATGATTTGATGTTTTCTTTTGGTTTTTGTAAAATTTAAAGCTTGTAACGTTCCTTTACCAATTACACCATCCGAAGCCAACCCATGTCGAAATTGAAAATTCTTAATAGCTTCCACTGTTTTTGAATCGTAAATAGAAGTTAGACTATCACTGGCTTTTAAATCCTTCCAGTAAATCAATCTTTTTTTAATAGCAATCATCGCTTTCAGAGTGTCTTTAGGAACAATTTTCTCTTCAACAAGAATAGTTTTTAAAGTGTCTTTTGGGAAAGAGTTTACAATCAAAAGTGCCGTTTTTAGCTTTTTATATATTTCATGTTGAGGTTTGCAGCTATCAATTACTGCCACAAAATTAGCTTCTCTTTTAAATGCACTAATAAGAATTTTTGAGACATCCGTATTCTTTGATTTTAAATCCCAATCGTTATAAATTTCTTTTGGGTTTAACTTTCCTTGACTTATATCTTTAATGTATTTTTGAAAATTTAAAGTTAGTTGCAAATCATAATCAACCAATTGTTTATCGTTTAATGTGTTGATTTTTTTTTCCAAACTCAATAGGTTATAATAATTATAATCTTTAGAAAACAACCCTTCATTTTCTGCATTTTTAAATTCATTTAAAACAAATTTACGCAACACGGTTGATTGCCAAACGGTTTCATTCTTAAAGCTTTTGTAAAAAAACTCTAATTCTGGATTTTTAAAAGATATATATACAGTAGTGTCAATGGCAATTACTCTTCCTTCAAAAGGTTTTTCCCTTTCAACAATAATCACTTTTTTAGGAATCGGTTTTTCTGTTTCTTTCTTGCAAGAGAACAAAACAATTAGACTGACTAATAAAACAAAATACCTCATATTACAATTTATAAAAGAAACAGACACAATGCAATTTAGCTTCATCTTATAATTAAAAATAAGGCTATTTTTTAAATTTTAATCTTTTTCTTGAAGATTTTATAGTAAAAGCACATTATGATAAGTGCTATAAAAATATAACTTTTTAATAGTAAAACAATTAAAACTTATGAAAAACACAAATTAAATTCTTCAAAAAATATTTTTAAAAAAAAGTTGCATCGAATAAAACAAATGCTATATATTTGCACTCACAAAAGCGGAAGTAGCTCAGTTGGTAGAGCTCCAGCCTTCCAAGCTGGTTGTCGCGAGTTCGAGCCTCGTCTTCCGCTCTAAAACCTTCAAGAAATTGAAGGTTTTTTGTTTTTAGTCTTATACTTAAAAAATTTCACAAACACACGCTTTATTGTATATTTGAACATTCAATGTAAATTGGATGTACCCAGATGAATATAACTTCACAAATAAAACAACCCATTCAGCAAGAAATGGAACTTTTTGAAAAAAAGTTCTACGAATCAATGACTTCTAAAGTGGCGTTGCTCAACAGAATTACCTATTATATTGTAAATCGAAAAGGAAAACAAATGCGACCAATGTTTGTGTTTTTGGTTGCCAAAATGGTTTCTGGAGGAAAAGTAAACGAAAGAACCTATCGAGGCGCAAGTGTAATTGAATTGATTCACACAGCAACTTTAGTACACGATGACGTAGTTGATGACAGCAACAGAAGACGTGGTTTTTTTTCTATTAACGCACTTTGGAAAAATAAAATTGCCGTTTTAGTTGGGGATTATTTATTGTCTAAAGGGTTATTGCTTTCTATTGATAATGGCGATTTTGATTTGCTTCGTATAATTTCGGTAGCAGTTCGTGAAATGAGTGAAGGCGAATTATTGCAAATCGAAAAAGCACGCCGACTTGATATTACCGAAGACGTTTATTATGAAATCATTCGTCAAAAAACAGCAACTCTAATTGCCGCTTGTTGTGCATTGGGTGCAAAATCGGTTTCCGAAGACGAAGTTTTGGTTGAAAAAATGCGAAAGTTCGGTGAACTGATTGGAATGGCATTTCAAATCAAAGATGATTTGTTTGATTATACCGATGATGCCATTGGAAAACCAACAGGAATTGACATCAAAGAACAAAAAATGACTTTACCGTTGATTTTTGCTTTAAATAATTGTACTTCAAAAGAAAAAAGTTGGTGCATTAATTCCATTAAAAACCACAACAAAGACAAAAAACGCGTCAAAGAAGTCATCCAATTTGTTAAAGACAAAAACGGACTAGCTTTTGCCGAACAAAAAATGATCGAATTTCAACAAGAAGCACTTTTATTACTTCAAAATTTCCCCAATTCAGAGTATAAATCAAGTTTAGAGTTAATGGTTAATTACGTTATTGAAAGAAAAAAATAATTTTTTCAAAATAATTTTTTCAATAAAGCATTGTTAATGTGATTTTTACGCATTTTCAAATTTTCAAATTCAATAATTTTCAAATTACCATGCAACTATTTTGAACCTATCTTCGTCTATGTTAATAGAAGTCAGATAGAAACTCAACCATCTAAATGAAAGTAATTAATTTACATCAAGAAGAAAAAGAATTAATCGAACTAGCAGTCGAAAATAATCGTCATGCGCAACAAAAGATTTATTCTAAATTTTCTCCAAAAATGCTTAGCATTTGTCGCCAATATATAAAAGATATTCACGAAGCAGAAGATATAATGATTACGGCTTTTATGAAAGTTTTCACGAATCTGAAAAATTTCAAACACGAAGGAAGTTTTGAAGGTTGGATTAGACGAATTATGATTAACGAATGTATTTCATTTATAAGAGTTCAAAAAAAAGTAAAGTTCTTAGAAGATGAAGATTTCACAGAAGGAAAGGTCAACAATATTGAAAGCCAATTATCAATAGAAGACATTCAGTTTTTGATAGATAGTTTACCCGATGGATATAAAATGGTTTTTAACTTGTATTGCATTGAAGGTTATAAACATCATGAAATTGCAGCAATGTTAGGAATTAACGAAGGAACATCAAAATCACAATTATCACACGCAAGAAGGATTCTTCAACAAAATGTGACAAAACTTAAAAATTATGAAATGAGCATCAAGAAAAATAATCAATAATATAGATTATTTGTTTGCGAATTCAATGAGACTAGAAAAACAATATTAAAGAGGAATTACAATGGAACCGAATAATATGGAAAATCAAATTAAAGAAAAGTTGAATTCAAGAGAAATTCAACCTTCTACACAAGCTTGGGATAGATTGGACGCAATGCTTACTGTTGCCGAAGAAAAAAAAACAAAGCGTTTTCCGTTTTGGTTTATTGGCGTTGCTGCAAGCGTTTTGGTATTGCTAACAGTTGGTTTGTTTATATTCAATCAAGAAAAAAGCATTTCAATTCCTAATAATGAAATAGTAGTTATGCCAAAAAATCAAGAACCTAAAATAAATGACGAACTACCAATAACTAATGAAAATCAAGTAGCAACAACTAATAATCCATCAAAAATCAAAAATCAAAAATCAGCAATCAGCAATCAAGGTGTTTCAATCATCAATCAAAAAAGCAATCAAAATTCAATCATCAATCGTGACAAAGAAATAGAATATTTAGTAGCCGGCGATGTTGCAGCAGTAAAAGACATTCCAAAAGTTAATTCTACTGAACCAATAGTAGTTCAACCAAGAAAAGAATTAGTTCAAAAGAAATCAACTTATGTAGATGTAGATGCGTTGCTTGCTTCGGCCGAAAATTCTAGTAAGTCGCAAACTAAATTAAAATCAGAAAAAATAAAAGTTGATGCTAATACGCTTTTATCACATGCTGACGGCGAAGTAGAACAAACTTTTAGAGAAAAAGTCATTAACAGTATTAGTAAAAATTATAAAGAAGTAAAAGTTGCATTAAGCAATAGAAATCAAGAATAACAATCATTAATCATTTTAAAACAAACAATCATGAGAAATTTTACCATTTACTTAGCAGTAGCGGCATGCCTTTTAGCAGGAAAAATTACCGCACAAGAAACTTTTGAATCTAAAGCAAGACAAATTGCCGAAAAAATTGAAAAAATAACTAAAGACGAAAAAGAAGCACTAAAAATTGAGATTGAAGAAGTAAACAAACAATTTGAAAACGGAACAATAACTAAAGCTGAAGCCGACGATAAAAAGAAAAAATTAGCCGAAGCACGTGCAATAATTATAGAAAATAAAGTGGCTGTTACTCATGAAGAGTTAAAAGAATTGGTGCAAAAAAAGGTTAATGGAAAAATAGTGTCCAAACCATCAAATGATTCTACAACAGTTAGGATTAACAATCGTTATGTTTTAAAATTTGAAAAAGATACAGTTAGCTTTAAAAAGAAAAAAGATTATTCCGAAAGACGAACCACATCACAATTTGTTTTTGCTGCTGGATTAAATAATGTGGTTACTGAAGGTAATATTGAAAATTCAGATTTTAGATTTTGGGGTTCACACTTTTACGAATGGGGTTTAACGTATAACACAAGAATTGCAAAAAATAACAATTTATTACATTTAAAATATGGAATGTCAGTGATGTACAACAACTTGAGACCAACTGAAAACAGAATGTTTGTAAAAAATGGAAATCAAACCAATTTGGAAGACAGTGGGTTAAATTTGAAAGAATCACGTTTTAGAAATGTATATTTAGTGTTGCCTTTGCATTTAGAATTTGATTTTTCAGGCAAAACAATTAAGGAAGACAAAACCTATTTTAAAACACATCAATCATTTAGGATGGGGCTTGGTGGCTATGCAGGTGTTAGAGTTAAATCGAAACAAATTATAGAATATAATAGTAACGATATGGAAGTAACCCAGAAAACGAAAGGCGATTTCAATTCAAGTAATTTTATCTACGGATTAAGTGCTTACATAGGTTACAGAGAAACAAGTTTATATGTAAAATACGATTTGAATCCATTGTTTAGAAATAATGCTGTGAAACAAAACAATATTTCACTCGGAGTTCGATTCGATTTAAATTAAAATTTAGGTTAAGGTTAGTTTATGCAAGAAACCTGCAAGTTTTCAAAAGCTTGTAGGTTTTTTTTATTTTATCATGTAACTTTGAAATTTAAATTTAGAACCAAAAATCTTGATTACCAGAGAAACCATTGATAAAGTTTTTGAAACCGCTAGAGTTGAAGAAGTCATAGGCGATTTTGTTCAGCTAAAGCGTGCTGGAAGTAACTTTAAAGGATTAAGTCCATTTTCAGAAGAACGAACGCCATCGTTCATGGTTTCGCCTGTAAAACAAATTTGGAAAGATTTTAGTACCGGAAAAGGCGGAAGCGTTGTTACTTTTTTGATGGAACACGAGCATTTTACCTATCCGGAAGCTATTCGTTTTTTAGCAAAAAAATACAATATTGAAATAGAAGAGACAGAAGTTTCAAATGAAGACAAAGCCATTGCAAGCGAAAAAGAAAGCATGTATTTGGTTTCAGAATTTGCTAAAAAATATTTTCAAGAAACCATGCTCAATACCGAAGAAGGAAAAGCTATCGGGCTTTCTTATTTTAAAGAAAGAGGTTTTACTTCTGAAACGATTACCAAATTTGGATTAGGATATTCACCAGAAAGTTGGGATGCATTCACCAAAGAAGCATTGTCTAAAGGTTATTTACTGGATTATTTAGAAAAAACAGGTTTAACAATTGTAAAAGAAGACAAACAATTTGACCGTTTCAAAGGTCGAGTTATGTTTCCTATACAATCCATGTCGGGAAGAGTTTTAGGCTTTGGTGGAAGAATTTTAACCAATGATAAAAAAGCGGCAAAATACCTTAATTCACCCGAAAGCGATATTTACCATAAAAGTAAAGTGTTGTATGGAATTTTTCATGCCAAACAAGCTATTGCCAAGCAGAATAATTGCTATTTAGTCGAAGGTTATACCGATGTTATTCAAATGCATCAAGCCGGAATTGAAAATGTTGTGGCTTCATCGGGAACAGCACTAACACCTGACCAAATTCGTTTGATTAATCGTTTGACAAAAAACATCACAGTACTTTTTGATGGTGATGCCGCTGGATTGCGCGCTTCCATTCGTGGAATTGATTTGATTCTTGAAGAAGGAATGAACGTCAAAGTTTGCACATTTCCAGAAGGTGATGATCCGGATAGTTTTGCTCGAAAAAATTCCTATGACGATTTAGTGGCTTATTTGGAAAACAATGCCAAAGATTTTATCCAATTCAAAGCTTCCATTTTGATGGATGAAGCCAAGAACGATCCAATTAAAAAAGCCGATTTAATTCGCGATATGGTTGTTAGTATTTCCAAAATTCCAGATAGAATTAAAAGAGAAATCTATATCCAGGAATGTTCACGAATTATGGATATTTCCGAGCAAGTTTTGTTGAATACTTTGGCGCAAATTGTTAAGAAAGATATTTTAGAAGCTGGAAAAAAACAAAAAAACACTGAGAACACTGAGCAAAAATCGTTTAAAGTTGTAAAGAATGACACGCAAGTTGTTGCTCATAAAGTAGATGTTATTTATGAATTAGAACGTAAATTGATAGAAATATTATTGATTTACGGAACAGTAGATGCCGAATTTGAAGATGTTATTTTGAAGACAAATGATACAGGCGAAACTATTGAAATTCCTGAGAAAAATAATTATAAAGTTTTTCAAAGGATTTACTTGAGTTTGCAAGAAGATGAAATTGAATTGGCAAATCCAATTTTTAAGGATATATATAGTACTCTTATTGAAAAATACAATCAAGAAGAAAGTTTTAGTCAAGAACAATTTTTACAACAATTATCTGAAGAACAATCTCAAATTGTTACAGATATTTTGATGAATGAAGAAAAAGAATCTCTACATAACTGGGAAACCAAACACATTTATGTAAAACAAAAAGAACAATCGATATCTCAATATGTTTCAGAAACGATAATATCGTTTAGAGAATATTTAATAAATAAAGTAATAGCAGATTTGATGAATGATTTTTCAACAAATGAAGAAATAGATGTTGAAGAATTAAAGGCAAATATTAATGATTATAATAAATTGAAAGTGATGTTGACCAATAAAATAGGAAGAATTCGATCTACATATTATTAAAAAAAATCCCGATTTCTCGGGATTTTTAAATTTTTAAACGATTTCTAAAGTTTTTGCTTTATTAACAAGGTCAACCAAGTTCGTTACATTCAGCTTTGTCAAAAGACGGAGCTTATAAGTACTAATCGTTTTTTCATTAAGATTCAAAATCTTAGCAATTTCGTTGTTCTTTTTTCCGTCACTAAGAAAACGAAGTACTTCGATTTCTCGGTTAGAAAGTTTACGGTACAAACGTTCCGTTTTGTTTTGTTTAGCAATTAATGCTAGCTTTTTCTTGATGTCATCATTTAGGATAATCTGACCATTGTTAACTTTAACAATTGTAATCCCTAAATTCTCAAGTTTTGATGTCTTATGAACATACCCGGCACAACCTGCTTTAATAGCATTTGGTGCATAAATGTGTTCAGACAAACTACTGAAAATAATAACTTTAGTTTTTGGAAAATTTTTAATGATTGACTTTACTTCATAAATACTATTTAATCCGTCAAGTTCTAAATCCAAGATTAAGACGTCAATTTCTTTGTTTCTTAATGCATCTGGAATCATAAAAAAATTTCCTACATTGGATGCAATGTTTATTTCATTGTGGTCTTTGAAATAAGCTTTGATACCAAAGTGTACAACTGGAAAGTTATCAGCAATACATACATTTATCATAATTGTGGTTTTTGATAAAGATTAATAGAAATTTAGAGTAAAAATAATAAAAAAATAAATATAATACTATTAATCGTCATTTTTATTATGTTTTTTGGCAAAATACATATAGGAATGGGTTGCATTTTATGTTGGTTGGCTGAATTTAGGCGTTTGTAGATAGAAAAAACTTCTTTTTCACGACCAAAAAAATCTTCAATAGTTTTGTTTTTTTCAACTTCAACCATTGCCCATTCAAGTTCGTCATAACTTGCTCCGAGTTGCTCTTCATCCGTTCTTGAATCGCCAAACAAACCATCCGTTGGAGCAGCAGTTTGAATTGAATGAGGTACTTTAAGATATTCCGCTAATGCAAAAACATCACTTTTCATCAAATCGGCTATTGGACTTAGGTCAACACCACCATCACCATATTTAGTATAAAATCCTACTCCAAAATCTTCAACTTTATTTCCGGTACCAGCAACTAGAAATCCATTTATTCCAGCATGATAATATAAAGTTGTCATTCGCAATCTAGCTCTAGTATTGGCTAATGACAAATTGTATTTTGTTGCATCATCACTTTTTGGAACTTCACTTTTAAAAATTTCAAATACTTGTGTCAAATCTGTAATAGCATGAGAAACATTAGAAAATCTGCTTCTCAATTGTTCAATATGTTCTTTTCCTCTATTGACTTGTTTTAAGTCTTGATGAATTGGCATTTCTACACAAAGTGTTTTAAAACCAGTTTGCGCACACAATGTTGAAGTTACAGCAGAATCTATTCCTCCAGAAATTCCAACTACAAAACCATTTACTTTTGCTTTTTTTGCATATTCTTTCAGCCAGTTAACAATGTGTTGGTTAATTTTTTCAACATTAATTGAACTTTTTTTAGTCATTTGTTAGGATTGTTTTAAGAAACGGAAATGTATATTTGCAAAGTTAAAAAATCAAAAATAGTAATTATTTAGGATTTGATTTAAATTTAGACGAATGAAAAAGTATTTTTATAGCATTCCAATTTTGTTTTTATTTTTTATTTCTTGCGATAAGAAATCAAAAGTAGAAAAAGCAGTTGAGGAAATTCCAGTCCAAATTAAAGTAGTTCGTTTTGAAAAAGATTTTTTTGATTGCAAACCTTCGGAACTCCAAAATTTGAAAGCTGAATACCCTTTTTTCTTTCCAGAAAATGAAGACGACAACGTTTGGTTAGAGAAGATGCAAAATCCACTTTGGCGCGAATTATATACCGAAGTTGAAAAAAAATACTCAAATTTTGGAAAACAAACTACCGAAATTGAAGATTTATTCAAACATTTGAAATATTATTTCCCAACCATTATTACGCCAACAGTTTATACAGTTATTGGAGAAATGGATTATAACAATAAGGCAATTTATGCCAATGATAAATTAATTATTGCTTTAGAATTGTATTTAGGAAAAGAACATAAATTTTATGAATTTCCCGAATATATCAAACAAAATTTTGAAGAAAGACAAATGATGCCCGATATAGTTTCCAGTTTTTCAATGCGAACAAATCCGCCATCCAAAGAACAATCGCTTTTAGCAGAAATGATATATTATGGTAAAGAGTTGTTCTTAAAAGACCTACTTTTACCAAATTATACCGACGCTGAAAAAATTGGATATTTGCCAGAACAAATTGCTTGGTGTCAAGAAAACGAAAGTTATATGTGGCGTTTTTTTATTGATGAGAGTTTGCTGTATAACTCCGATCCAAAACTACCAAACCGCTTTATAAATTTAGCACCATTTTCTAAATTTTATTTAGAAATTGACAACGAATCTCCAGGTAGAGTCGGACAATGGATTGGCTGGCAAATTGTTCGTTCATTTATGAAAAATAACGAAAAAGTAACTGTTCAAGAGTTGTTAAAAATGGAATATAAAGACATTTTTGACCGCTCTAAGTATAAACCGAAAAAGGAATAAAGTGTTCAGTAAGCAGTAACCTGCCAATCCTTAAATTAGGTTGACCTTTTTTTTATGAAATTTCATTGTTAACATGATTTTTTGATATTTTAAACCCTTAAACCCTACAACCTTAAAAAATGACTTCAGAAATAAAATTTTTAGTAGAATTAGACGAAAATAGAGTTCCAGAAAAATTAACTTGGACGGCTCAAGATGGTGGAGTTGAGTTGGAAGAAGCTAAAGCCATGATGCTTTCTATTTGGGACGCAAAGGCCAAAGAAACCTTGCGAATTGATCTGTGGACGAAAGAAATGCCTGTTGATGAAATGAAACAGTTTTTTCATCAAACTTTAGTAGCTATGGCAGATACTTTTCAACGCGCAACTGCTGATGAAAAAATGGCAGAAACTATGAAAGATTTTTGTCAATATTTTGCCGAAAAAATGGAGTTAACTAAATAAAAAGAGGTCATTTGATAGCTTATTTTAAAATCCGTTATCCTTAAACATCTCTTGATTTACAGAGTCAATAAATTCTAATAATTCTTTTCTTCCAGTACCTTCGGTAGAAGAAGTTACAAAATGTTGTGGCATTTCTTCCCAGTTATTAGCCAATAATGCTTTTCGATAGGCTGCAATATGCGAATCTATTTTTGTTTTACTTATTTTATCTGCTTTTGTAAAAATGATGCAAAAAGGAACTTGAATTTCACCTAGATAAGTAATGAATTCTAAATCAATTTTTTGTGCTTCTAATCGAATGTCAATCAATACAAAACCACAAACTAATTGTTCTCTTTTTTCAAAATAGTCGGTTATGAATTTCTGAAAAACTTCTTTTGTTTTTTTAGAAACTCTAGCATATCCATATCCTGGTAAATCAACCAAAAACCAATTTTGATTAATTTTAAAGTGATTAATTAGTTGCGTTTTACCTGGCTTTCCAGAGGTTTTTGCCAGGTTTTTATGATTGGTCAACATGTTGATTAGTGAAGATTTCCCAACATTAGATCGACCAATAAACGCATATTCTGGCAAAGGTTCTTTTGGACACTTGCTTACTTCTGAATTGCTAATTATAAACTCGGCGTTATGTATTTCCATGATATTAAAAATAAAAAAAGTTCCAAAACAGGAACTTTATGATGTTACAAATGTACTTCTTTTAACCATTGGTGCAAAATACTATTAAATTCTTGAGGATGTTCCATCATGGCAGCATGACCACATTTGTCAATCCAATATAAAGAAGAATTTGGCATTAATTTATGAAATTCCTCAGCCACTTCTGGCGGTGTAACTTTGTCGTTTTTTCCCCAAATGATACAAGTTTTCATGTGCATCTTTGGTAAATCTTTTGCCATATTATGACGAATAGCACTTTTGGCTATTGTTAAGGTTTTGATTACTTTTATTCGGTCATTTACAATGGCAAAAACTTCATCAACAATTTCTTTGGTAGCGATTTTTGGATCATAAAAAACAACTTCTGTTTTGTTCTTTATGTATTCATAATCACCACGTTTTGGATAACTATCGCCCATGGCGCTTTCATAAAGACCTGAACTTCCAGTAATAACAATTCCAGCTACTTTTTCTGGATACATTTTTGAGTGATATAGAGCAATGTGTCCACCAAGTGAATTTCCTAATAAAATAACTCTATCAAAACCTTTAAAAGTGATGAAATCTTTAACATATTTTGCAAATGCTTTCACATTCGTTTTTAATATGTTTTGAGTATAAAGCGGTAATTCGGGAATCACAACTTTATAGCCATTATTAGAAAAATAATCGGCAACTTCTCCGAAATTGCTTAATCCGCCCATTAATCCATGCAAAACTACGATTGGTGTACCTTCGCCAGCTTCATAATATGAATATCTGCCTTCTTTCTTGTATATTTTTTCCATTAAAAATCGCTAATTTCCGAATAAGACAAATATATAATTTTCTGAATTAAATACTAACTAAATTGGGAGTATTTCAAATTTCTTTTTCTTGACTAGGTCGTTTTATATTTTACTTTTTTTAAATCTTTAATTATCAACAATATTAAGAAATAGTTGATTTTTTGAGAATGTGTCTTTAAGGGTTTGTAGATGTGTTTTTGTGATTATAAAAAGTATGCATATTAATTCAAAGGGTTGCTGTTACTGAGATTCTTAAAAAATCCTTAAAAAAAATCAAATTTACGTAACAGTATTTAAACTAAATTTTTTTGGTGAAGTGGTAAAACTTATTAACAAAGTGGTATTTTGTGGTAAATTGTGGTAAATATTTTTATATTTTTGCTCTTAATCAAACAAATTAAAGTGGATTCTATAATTGGAACATACGAATGCAAACTTGACGCTAAAGGAAGATTGATGATTCCTGCGGCATTGAAAAAGCAATTGGCTCCTTCGTTAAAAGATGGTTTTGTCTTGAAACGTTCGGTGTTTCAACCGTGTTTAGAGTTGTATCCAATGGCAGAATGGACTTTGATGATGCTTAAAATTAATAAGCTAAATCGTTTTGTGAAAAAGAATAATGATTTTATCAGACGTTTCACAGCAGGAGTTAAAATGGTTGAGGTTGATGAATTAGGAAGATTATTGATTCCGAAAGATTTGATTGTATTTTCAACTATTTCCAAAGACATTGTCCTTTCTTCGGCGGTGAATATTGTAGAGATTTGGGACAAAGAGTTGTATGAAAAATCAATTTCTGGTGATGATGTTGACTTTGCAGATTTGGCAGAAGATGTAATGGGAAATTTAAATGACGACAATGGAATATCATAATCCTGTTTTGTTGCAAGAAACAGTTGATGGCTTGAATGTCAATCCTGATGGTGTTTATGTTGATGTAACATTTGGTGGCGGCGGACATTCTCGTGAAATTTTAAAACGACTTGGTCCAAAAGGGAAGTTATTTGGATTTGACCAAGATGAAGACGCGCAGGCGAATGTGTTTGATGATGAAAGATTTGTTTTGATTCCTGAGAATTTTAGATACATCAAACGGTTTATTAGGTTTTATGGAGTAAAAAAGGTGGATGGAATTCTTGCTGATTTGGGTGTTTCTTCGCATCAATTTGATGTTCCAGAAAGAGGTTTTTCAACACGTTTTGAAGCCGATTTGGATATGAGAATGAGCAAAAAAAATGATTTGAATGCTTTTAAAGTGGTTAATCATTATGATGAAGCCAACTTAAGAAGAGTTTTTTTGGATTATGGCGAATTAAAAATTGCTCCAGCTTTGGCAAAAACAATTCTTGAAGCTAGAGAAAGTAAGCCTATCCAAACAACAGAAGAACTAAAACAGGTCTTGAATAAATATTTGCCAGAGCAATTTAAAAATAAAATTCTGGCTCAAATCTATCAAGCCATTCGCATTGAAGTAAATCAAGAAATGGAAGTTTTGAAAGAATTTTTAGAGCAATCGCTTGAAATATTAAAACCAGAAGGAAGATTAAGTGTGATTTCGTATCATTCTTTAGAGGATAGATTGGTAAAACGTTTCATGAAAAACGGACTATTTGAAGGAGAACCTGAACGAGATTTTTTTGGAAACTTTTCTGTTCCTTTTAAGTTGATTGGAAAAATGATTATTCCTTCAGAAGCTGAAATTAAAATAAATAATAGAGCAAGAAGTGCCAAGTTGAGAATAGCTGAAAAAAAATAAAGGTTGATGAAAAAAGGAGTTTATGGTATATTAAAAGCAAGAATATTAGTCAACGAAGACGCAACAAAAAATTGGCGTTTTATCGTTTTCCTAATCTTATTAGCCATTTTTATGATTGCCAACAACCATCGATTTGACCAAAAAGTATTCAGAATAACAGCCTTGACAAATGAAGTAAAAGAATTGCGTTCAGAATTTGTTGATAGACGCTCAGAATTAATGAAATTAAAAATGGAATCGACTATTTCTCAAAAAATGGAAGAACGAAATATTTTTCCATCGTCGGTACCACCAAAAAAAATAAAAGTTAAAAAAATAGAAGAAAAAAGTTTCTTTAAAAAGATATGGCAATAGAGGATAAGCAAATATCATATCGAATATACCTAGTAGCAGTTAGCTTCTTTTTGGTTGCATGTGCAATAACCTTTAAGCTAACTGAAATACAATGGGTTCAAGGTGATTTTTATCGAAAATTAGCCAAAGAAAGAACGGTTAAGAATTTTATAATTCCAGCCAATAAAGGAAATATATACTCTGCGGATGGTAGTTTGTTAGCTACTTCAATTCCCAATTATACAATTCGGTTTGATGCCGTTGCTCCAAAAGATGAAGACTTTAATGCAAATGTAAAAGTTCTATCTGATTCATTGTCATTAATGTTGGGAAAACCAAGTGCTTACTATCATTCTGAATTAAGAAAAGCAAAAGCCGATAAAAATCGTTATTATCTCTTAGCACGAAGCTTGAGTTACACTGAATATTTAAGAATGAAACGTTTTCCACTTTTTAATTTAGGAACTTATAAAGGTGGAATGATTACCGAACAAAAAACGGTTCGTGAGCATCCAATAGGTAAAATAGCAGAAAGAACTATTGGTTATGAAAGAGTTACTTCGGCTGGACATCCAGATGGAAAAGGAATAGAATGGTCGTTTAGAAACTATTTGAACGGAAAAGATGGTAAAATAGTAAAACAAAAAATTGCTAAAGGACAGTGGAAACCTATTCGAGATATAAATGAAGTTGATCCTCAAGATGGTTATGATGTGATTTCAACTATCGATGTTTACATTCAAGACATTGCACATCATGCCTTGTTAAAGCAATTAGAACTATATGAAGCTGATCATGGATGTGTAGTTGTGATGGAAACTAAAACTGGAGATGTAAAAGCAATTTCTAATTTAGGAAGAGCTAATGATGGTTCCTATTATGAAACCGTAAATTATGCGGTAGCCGAATCACATGAACCAGGCTCAACTTTTAAATTAGTAGATTTAATAGCCTTGCTTGATGATAATAAAATCGACACCAGTAAAGTTTATGATACCAATGGTGGAATTGTAACTTATTATGGAAGAAAAGTTCGAGATTCTCACGATGGCGGTTACGGTAAAATTTCACTAGCACGTGGTTTTGAAGTGTCTTCAAACACGGTTTTAGTGCAAGCGGTTTATGAAAATTATAAAGATGACCCAAAAGAATTTGTAGATAGAATTGATAGATTGGGTTTGAATAAACCTATCGGGTTACCTTTTGAAGGTGAAGGTGTTCCTTATATTCCGCAACCAAGTGATAAAAAGTGGAGTGGGCTTTCTTTGCCTTGGATGGCATACGGTTATGGAGTTTCGGTTACACCTTTGCAAACATTGGCACTATACAATGCTGTAGCGAACAATGGTGTAATGATTAAACCAAAATTTGTTTCAGAAATTAAAGAATGGAATAAAGTCATTAAAAAATACAATACAGAAATTATCAATCCAAAAATTTGCTCGGACGAAACGCTCAAAAAAGTTAAAGCAGTTTTAGGAAATGTGGTTAAACGCGGAACTGCTTCAAAATTGTATTCTAAAGATTTTTCAATGGCAGGAAAAACAGGTACAGCTGCAGCTAATTATGGATCGAATGGTGGAGCTGACAAATATTATATTTCATCTTTCGTCGGTTTTTTTCCAGTTGAAAATCCCAAATATTCTTGCATTGTAGTGGTGCACAAGCCAAACACCTCTAAAAACAATTATTATGGAGCTGACGTTGCTGGCCCAGTTTTTAAGCGAATAGCACAAAAGATTTTTACCGATTCGCCATCCATAAAAGAAATCGAAAACCTAGAAACTAAAATCCAAAAAGTGGAAGTTGCCTATCAAGAATATAATGATAAAATACAAGCCGATAAAAAAACATTACCCAACTTAAAAGGAATGGCAGGAATGGATGCAGTAGCATTTCTTGAAAACTTAAAAATAAAAGTAAAAGTAATAGGTATTGGAAAAGTTAAAAAACAATCCATTTTGCCAGGAGAATTGCTTGAAAATATAAAAACCATAACACTCGAATTGTCGTGATTATTTTAAAAGACATATTGTATAAAGTAGCAATCGAATCGGTTCATGGGTCAACAGAAATGGCTATTGAGAAAATTGAATTCGACTCTCGAAAAGTGCAAGAAAACGATGTTTTTGTTGCTATTCGAGGAACAGTTTCTAATGGACACGACTTTATTGAAAAGGCTATAAATCTTGGTGCAGTCGCCATAGTTTGCGACACTTTGCCAGAAATTATTGTTTCGGGAGTTACTTATATAGAAGTAAAAGATACCAACTCAGCTTTGGCATTTATGGCATCCAATTATTATGGAAACCCTTCCGTCAATTTGAAACTAATCGGTATTACTGGTACTAATGGAAAAACTACTATTGCGTCGCTTTTATACCAATTGTTTAAAAAAGCTGGTTACAAAGTAGGATTGCTATCTACCGTAAAAATAATGATAGATGAAATCGAGTATAAAGCTACACATACAACACCAGATTCGTTGACTATTAATCATTATTTGGCAGAAATGAATACCGTTGGTGTTGCCTATTGTTTTATGGAAGTTAGTTCGCATGGTATTCATCAAAAAAGAACTGAAGGATTACATTTTGCAGCAGGAGTTTTTACCAATTTGTCTCATGATCATTTAGATTATCATCCAACATTTGCCGAATATCGCGATGTGAAAAAATTATTTTTTGATCATTTACCAAAAACGGCTTTTGCATTGACAAATGTTGATGATAAAAATGGAGCCATAATGTTCCAAAATACAGCCGCAAGAAAATTGACGTATGCCTTAAAAAGTTATGCCGATTTTAAAGCTCAAATTCTTGAAAACCAACTTTCGGGTTTGCTGTTAAAAATTAATGAGAGTGAAGTTTGGGTTAAATTAATTGGAACATTTAATGCCTATAATTTATTGGCAATTTATGGAACTGCGGTAGAACTTGGCTTAGATAAGTTAGAAGTTTTGCGATTGCTTTCAGAGTTAGAAAGTGTTTCAGGAAGATTTCAGTTTATAGTTTCTGAAGAACAAATCACAGCAATTGTTGATTACGCGCATACGCCTGATGCTTTAGAAAATGTATTGAAAACCATTAATGACATCCGAACGAATAACGAACATTTAATTACTGTTATTGGTTGTGGTGGCGATAGAGATAAAGCAAAAAGACCAATTATGGCGCATATTGCTACATCAATGAGTAACAAGGTAATTATAACTTCTGATAATCCAAGAACCGAAGATCCAATCGATATTATTGCTGATATGGAAAAAGGTGTTGAGGTTCAAAATCAAAGAAAAACACTTTCAATTGTTGATAGAAAACAAGCCATCAAAACCGCTTGTCAATTGGCCAGTTTTAAAGATATTATTCTGATTGCTGGTAAAGGACATGAAACTTATCAAGAAATCAATGGAGTTAGATATGATTTCGATGATATGAAAATAGTAAAAGAATTTTTAGAGCAACTAAATAAGTAAACATTATGCTATATTATTTATTTGAATACCTAGATAAAACAATGGATATTCCTGGAACGGGAGTTTTCCAATACATCACATTTCGTTCTGCATTAGCATTGATACTTTCATTGATGTTGTCTACTATTTATGGAAAAAAAATAATCACCTTTTTGAGAAATCAACAAGTTGGCGAAACCGTAAGAGAACTTGGTCTTGAAGGACAAACTCAAAAAGCTGGAACGCCAACAATGGGTGGATTAATCATAATCATCGCTACGTTAATTCCGGTATTATTGTTCACAAGATTGGATAATATTTATGTTTTGTTGCTGATTGTAACTACGCTTTGGATGGGAACAATCGGTTTTATTGATGATTATATCAAGATTTTCAAAAAAGACAAACAAGGTTTAAAAGGTATTTTTAAAGTGATTGGTCAAGTTGGTCTTGGATTGATTGTTGGTTCTGTTTTATATTTTCATCCAGCAGTTACCATCAGAGAACACACTAATAATGCGGTTCCTTTTAACAGTACTGAGAAAGTAATTAATGAATTACCAGCCGAAATAAAATCGACTACAACTACAATTCCATTTACCAAAAACAACGAGTTGGATTATGCTCAAATTTTAAAACCATTTACTGATGATTATCAAAATTGGGCTTGGTTGGTATTTATTCCGATTGTGATTTTTATCATCACTGCCGTTTCAAATGGCGCAAATCTAACCGATGGAATCGATGGATTGGCAGCAGGAACATCTGCTATTTCGGTGCTCGCACTCGGAATTTTTACGTTCGTTTCGGGTAACATCATTTTGTCCAATTATTTGAACATTATGTACATTCCAAATTCTGGAGAAATGACCGTGTTTATTTCTGCATTTGTTGGAGCATTAATCGGATTTCTTTGGTACAATTCCTATCCAGCTTCAGTATTTATGGGCGATACAGGTAGTTTAACCATCGGCGGAATTATTGCAGTTTTAGCAATTTCTGTTCGAAAAGAAATGCTTTTGCCAGTATTGTGTGCCATATTTTTTGCTGAAAATCTTTCTGTAATTATTCAAGTGAGTTATTTCAAATACACAAAAAAACGTTTTGGTGAAGGACGAAGGGTTTTCTTGATGTCGCCATTGCATCATCATTATCAAAAGAAAGGATATCACGAAAGTAAAATTGTAACCCGTTTTTGGATTGTTGCCATAATGCTTGCCATCGTTTCTATTGTAACCTTGAAATTGAGATAAAATGCAACGATTGGTAATACTTGGCGGTGGAGAAAGTGGAGTTGGAACAGCCATTTTGGGAAAGAAAAAAGGATACGAAGTTTTTGTTTCTGACTTCGGAAAAATAAAAGAAAACTATAAAGACGTTCTTAATCAGTATGAAATTAAATGGGAAGACGAAACCCATACTGAAGATTTAATTCTGAATGCGAATATTGTAATGAAAAGTCCAGGAATTCCTGAAAAAACGCCAATTGTAAAAAAATTGGTTGAAAAAGGAATACCAGTTATTTCAGAAATTGAGTTTGCAGCAAAATATACTTCGGCTAAAACCATTGGAATTACAGGAAGTAATGGTAAAACAACCACAACAATGTTATGCTATCATTTGTTAAAATCGGGTGGATTAAATGTTGGTTTAGCGGGTAATGTTGGAAAAAGTTTTGCATGGCAAGTAGCAGAAGAAAATTTCGATTTTTATGTATTAGAATTAAGCAGTTTTCAGTTGGATGGAATTATTGACTATAAGCCAGAAATAGCTATAATTACAAACATTAGTCCAGACCATTTAGACCGATACGATTATAAGTACGAAAAATATATCGCGTCAAAATTTAGAATTACAATGAACCAAACCGAAGATGATTTTTTAATCTTCGACGCAGATGATGAAGCAATTTCGGAATGGTTAAAACAAAACAAAACAAAAGCAAAACTAGTTCCTTTTTCACTGTCAAAGCAATTTGAATTTGGAGCATTTATAAAACAAGACACTATGAACATTCTTATCAACGAAGAAGAATTGGAAATGAAAATTGTAGATATTTCTTTAGAAGGAAATCACAATTTGAAAAACGCTATGGCAGCTACATCAGTAGCACAATTGATGAAAATCAGAAAAGAAACCATTCGCGAAAGTTTATCAAATTTTCAAGGTGTTGAGCATCGTTTGGAGAAAGTTTTAAAAATCCAAAACGTGCAATACATCAATGATAGTAAAGCAACAAATGTGAATGCAACATTTTTTGCTTTAGACAGCATGACTGTTCCAACGGTATGGATTGTTGGTGGTGTTGACAAAGGAAATGATTATTCCGAATTGATGTCTTTGGTTCGCGAAAAAGTAAAAGCAATCATCTGTTTAGGAATTGATAATAAGAAAATTATTGACGCTTTTAGAGATGTGGTAGATATGATGGTAGAAGTGGACAACATGCGCGATGCAGTAATCACGGCTAAACATTTAACTGAAAAAGGAGATGCAGTTTTATTGTCGCCAGCTTGTGCAAGTTTTGATTTATTTCAAAATTATGAAGATAGAGGTAATCAATTTAAAGCAGCTGTAAAGAATCTATAGAAGTTTATTATGAAAGACTTTATAAACAGTTTAAAAGGAGACAAAGTGATCTGGGCATTCGTTGCTTTGATGGCTATGCTTTCATTTATGCCTGTTTTTAGTGCAAGTAGTAATTTGGCTTATATGCGTCATGGTTCAGGAAATGCATTTACCTATTTATTGAAACATGCAGCACAAGTATTTGTTGGGTTTATAATTTTATATAATGTTCACAAAATACCGTACCATTATTATAAAAGACTTTCCTGGATATTTTTACCTGTTGTTTGGATATTATTAGGGTACACTTTGCTAAAAGGAACCATGATTGACGGTGCAAATGCGAGTAGATGGATACAAATCCCTTTTATTGGAATAACGTTTCAAACATCAACATTAGCAGCTATTGTTTTATATATTTATGTGGCGCAATATTTATCCAAAAAAAGAGAAATGCCTATAACTTTTAAAGCATCGCTTTTTGAATTGTGGACGCCAGTATTTGTTACATTAATGTTAATTCTACCAGCAAATTTATCTACGGCAGCTTTGATTTTTTCAATGGTTTTAATGTTGGTTTTTATAGGTAAATATCCGTTAAAATATATTGGAATTATTCTTGGAGCTGGAATTGTGGGTTTAACTTTTTTCATTTTAGTAGCCAAAACATTTCCAGATGCATTTCCAAACCGTGTAGATACTTGGATAAGTCGTATTGATAATTTTGCTTCAGACAAACCAGATGAAGATGACTATCAAATTGAAAAAGCAAAAATAGCCATTGCTTCAGGTGGCGTTTATGGTCTTGGACCAGGTAAAAGTGTTCAGAAAAACTTCTTACCTCAATCTTCTTCCGATTTTATTTATGCCATAATTGTAGAAGAATATGGATTGTTCGGTGGATTGTTTGTCTTAGGATTATATCTTTTACTGCTATTCCGTTTTGTAGTCGCTGCACACAAATCGACTACTCTTTTTGGAAAATTACTAGTCGTTGGACTTGGATTTCCAGTAATTTTTCAAGCAATGACCAATATGGGCGTTGCGGTAGAATTATTGCCTGTAACAGGACAAACATTGCCATTAATCAGTTCAGGAGGAACTTCTATTTGGATAACTTGTATTGCATTGGGAATCATAATAAATGTAACCAAAAAAGAAGAAGAAATAGCCGAAGAAGAAGCTGAAAATGCCAAGCGTGAAGCTGCGTTAAAAAAATTGGTTGACAAACAAATTGAAGAAGATGAAAGAGAAGAGGATGACTTTTCAATAGAAGAAAATCAAAATCCTTTAAATGTGGTTTTAAATAAATAACGATGAAAAAACTAAAATTCATAATTAGCGGTGGCGGTACTGGCGGACATATTTATCCAGCCATTGCTATTGCCAATGAATTAAAGTTGAGATTTCCTGATGCTGAATTTCTTTTTGTAGGTGCCAAAGACAAAATGGAGATACAAAAAGTGCCACAAGCAGGTTATAAAATTGAAGGTCTTTGGATAGCTGGTTTACAACGAAAATTGACCTTTCAAAATGCAATGTTTCCTATGAAATTGATGAGCAGTTTGTGGAAATCGAGAAACATTATTAAAAAATTTAAACCAAATGTAGTTATTGGAACAGGCGGTTTTGCTTCTGGACCATTATTGCAAATGGCAAATAGTGCCAACATTCCAACGGTAGTGCAAGAGCAAAATTCATATCCAGGTATCACAAATAAATTATTGAGTAAAAAAGCTAATACGATTTGTGTTGCCTATGAAAATTTAGAACGCTTTTTTCCAAAAGATAAAATTGTATTTACAGGAAATCCTGTGCGCCAAGATTTATTGGATATTTCTAATAAACGAAATGAAGCCATTGAACATTTTAAATTAAAATCTGAAAAGAAAACACTTTTGGTACTTGGAGGTAGTTTAGGTGCAAGAAGAATCAATCAGCTAATTGAAAGTAAAATATTTGATATTGTTGGAAAAGACATTCAAGTGATTTGGCAATGTGGAAAGTTTTATTTTGACGAATACAAGCATTATTCAGATGAAAAAAATGTGCAAGTAACTGATTTTATCGATAGAATGGATCTGGTTTATGCAGCAGCAGATTTTATAATTTCAAGAGCTGGCGCATCATCTGTTTCAGAACTCTGTTTGGTTGGTAAACCGACTATTTTTATTCCATCGCCTAATGTAGCCGAAGACCATCAAACCAAAAACGCTAAGGCAATTGTAGAAAAAAATGGAGCCTTAATGATTAAAGAAAGTGAATTAGACGAAAAATTTGATGAAGTTTTTCAAAATTTAATTTCTGATGAAAAATTGCAGAATGCTTTGTCTAAAAATTGTAAAGAACTAGCAAAACCAAATGCTACAAAAGATATTGTAGAAGAAATAATTAAGTTGATAAAATAATGAATTTAAACCAAATACATAATGTTTATTTTATTGGAATTGGAGGCATCGGCATGAGTGCTCTGGCGCGCTATTTCCAAAATATTGGCAAAAATGTATCCGGCTATGATAAAACACCTTCAGCATTAACCAATGAACTTATTGCTGGTGGTATGAATATTCATTTTGAAGACAATATTAGTTTAATTCCTGTAAATTATTTTGTTGAAAATACATTAGTGATTTTAACGCCAGCCGTGCCAATAACACATTCTGAGTTGAATTATTTTTTGGAACGAGAATTTATTGTAAAAAAACGTGCAGAGGTTTTAGGGTTGATAACCAAGGATACTTTTTGTTTCGCTGTTGCGGGTACACACGGAAAAACAACAACCTCAAGTATTCTTGGGCATATTTTATATGAAAGTGGTGCTGATGTTACGGCGTTTCTTGGCGGTATTGTAGAAAACTATAATTCCAATTTAATTGGCTCAGGAAAATCTATTTCGGTGGTGGAAGCCGATGAATTTGACCGTTCTTTTTTACATCTTCATCCAAATATTGCCTGTGTAACTTCAATGGATGCCGATCATTTGGATATTTATGGCGATGCTTCATCAATTGAATCTTCTTTCCGAGAATTTGCGGATAAGGTTTCCGATAAGTCAAAATTAATTGTTCCAAAAGGATTGCCTTTAGAAGGTTTGACAGTAGCAATTAATGATGAAGCAACATTCACGGCAACAAACATTAGAATAGAAAATAGTACTTATGTTTTTGATGTCATTTCACCATCAGAAACTATTGAAAATATTGCATTCAACTTGCCTGGACATCACAATTTAATGAATGCCTTGATGGCTTTAGCGATGGCGAAAACTTTTGGCACCCCAACCAACGACATTGCTAAAGCCTTGGCTTCATTTAAAGGTGTGCAACGCAGGTTTTCATATCAAATTAAAACAGAAAGGCTGGTTTATATTGATGATTATGCGCATCATCCAACAGAAATTGATGCCGTTCATCAAGCAGTACGTGAATTGTATCCAAATCAAAAAGTATTGGCTGTTTTTCAACCGCATTTATTCAGTAGAACCAAAGATTTTGCGGATGATTTTGCAGAAAAGTTAAGTCGTTTTGACGAAGTTTTGTTGCTAGATATTTATCCTGCTAGAGAATTACCGCTTGAAGGCATAACGTCAAGTTGGTTATTATCAAAAATTGAAAACCAAAACAAAAAATTAGTATCAAAATTCGAGTTGATTCCAACCATTTTAAAAAGCGATGCAACAGTAATTGTTACCATCGGTGCTGGTGATATTGGTGAGTTAGTTCCATCCATTAAAAAAGCATTATCATGAAAATTCTAAGTTGGACAAACATAAGATTACTACTCATGTTTTTTTTGGTGATTTTTTTGTATTCATTCACATCTTACAGAAATAATCATAGAAAAATAGTGAAAGTTGAGGTGAAAATTCTAGACAACAACACACCTTTTATAAAAAGTGAAACGGTTAATAAATTGTTAATAGAAAAAAATAACAATGCTAAAAATTTTACCAAAGAAACTTTAGTTTTGAACAAATTAGAGAATTCCATCAATAAACAATTGTTAATTCAAAAAGCAGATGTTTATATAACAGTAGATGGTGTTCTAAAAGCAGTGGTAAAACAAAAAACTCCTCTGGGAAGAATATGCGCAGAAAATGGTTCTTTTTATATTGATTATGAAGGAAATAAAATGCCGTTTTCGGACAATTATACAGCAAGAGTTCCACTCATTTCGGGGGATATTACTGGTGTAAAAAAAGAAAAATTGGCTCAAGTGTTGAGGACAATTTATGAAGATGAGTTTTTGCAGAAAAACATCATTGGTGTTCAAGTTTTGCCTAATGGTAGCTTGATTTTAGAGAATAGAAATTACGATTTTAAGATAGATTTTGGTCGAACGATCAATATTAAACGAAAATTCGACAATTATAAAGCATTTTTTCAAAAAGCAGTTTCAGATAGCACTTTGATTAAATACAAAATGATAAATCTGAAATTCACACAACAAGTGGTTTGTATTAAATAGGTATCGTATGGAAAAAGAAAACATCGCCGTTGGATTAGACATTGGAACAACAAAAATTGTTGCAATGATAGGCAAGAAAAATGAGTATGGAAAGCTAGAGATTTTAGGTATTGGAAAAGCCAAAAGTCTTGGTGTTGCTCGTGGCGTGGTAAATAACATTACACAAACTATTCAATCCATCCAACAAGCCGTTTTAGAGGCTGAAAACAATTCAGGTTATAAAATCAATGATGTTGTCGTTGGTATTGCGGGTCAACATATTCGCAGTATTCAACATACGGATTATGTGATTAGAACCAATCCTGATGAAGTAATTAGTGGAAAAGACATTCAACTACTAATAGACCAAGTAAACAAATTGGCAATGCTTCCAGGCGAAGAAATTATTCATGTATTACCACAAGAATTCAAAATTGACGGACAATCGGAAATCAAAGAGCCAATCGGAATGTATGGAGGAAGATTGGAAGCAAGTTTTCATGTAGTAGTTGGGCAAGCAGCATCCATTAGAAATGTTGGTCGTTGTATTCAAAGCTCAGGAATTGAATTGTCTGGACTAACTTTAGAACCATTAGCTTCTGCGGATGCGGTATTAAGTCAAGAAGAAAAAGAAGCAGGTGTTGCCTTAATCGATATTGGTGGTGGAACAACAGATTTAGCTATTTTTAAAGATGGTATCATTCGTCATACTGCTGTAATTCCTTTTGGAGGAAATGTGATTACAGAAGACATCAAAGAAGGTTGTTCGATAATAGAAAAACAAGCAGAAGCATTAAAGGTTAAATTTGGCTCAGCATGGCCAGGTGAAAACAAAGACAACGAAATTGTTTCAATTCCAGGTTTGAGAGGTCGTGATCCAAAAGAAATTTCGTTAAAAAACTTATCAAAAATAATTCATGCACGTGTTGTTGAAATTATTGAGCAAGTTTATACCGAAATCAAAGCATACGGACATGAAGATCCAAGAAAAAAATTAATTGCTGGTATTGTATTAACGGGTGGTGGTTCTCAATTGAAGCACATCAAACAAATTGTAGAATACATTACAGGAATGGATACCAGAATCGGCTATCCAAACGAACATTTGGCGGGCAACTCTAGTCAAGAAATTTCTAGTCCATTATTTGCAACAGCAGTAGGATTAGTGATGAATAGTATTGCAAATGATACCGTTAGTGCCTACAGAATTGAGTTGAAAGATGCTCTGACAGAAGCTCCAAGACAAGTTCATGTTCCTGTGCCAGAACAAAAAGTGGAAGAAGTTTCTAATGAAGTTTTTGAAGATGAAAAAGTAATTCCAAAGGAAACTTCAGGAGAAAAAATAAAGAAATCTTTTTTTGATAAATACGTCGAAAAGATTAAAGATTTTTTAGATAACGCAGAGTAATTTGTGGTCGGTTTTCAGTACTCAGTTAACAGTTTTAGTAGTTAACAGATGTGCGTAAACTCAAATCGTGAAACTTGTGTAAACAGAAAAAAAATTAAGTCAAAATACAAAACAAAAACCAAAATAGTATGATAAGCAACTCAGAATTTGGAAACATTTCGTTTGATCTGCCTAAAAACCAGTCAAATGTCATCAAAGTAATTGGTGTTGGCGGTGGCGGAAGCAACGCTATAAACCACATGTTCAAGCAAGGAATAAAAGGTGTAGATTTTATTGTGTGTAATACTGATTCTCAGGCATTACAAAATAGTGCTGTGCCAAACAAAATCCAATTAGGTGTAAACTTAACCGAAGGTTTAGGCGCAGGAGCCAATCCAGATGTTGGGCAACAATCTGCCATTGAAAGTATTGCCGACATTGAAAAAATGTTGGATACTAATACTAAAATGGTATTCATTACCGCAGGAATGGGAGGAGGAACAGGTACTGGAGCTGCTCCAGTAATTGCTCAGTTGGCAAAAGAAAGAGATATTTTAACAGTTGGTATAGTAACAATTCCATTTCAATTTGAAGGAAAAGTTCGATCAGAACAAGCTTTGATAGGTGTTGATAGACTAAGAAAACAAGTAGATTCGCTTATTGTTATCAACAACAACAAATTAAGAGAAGTTTATGGGAATCTTGGATTTAAGGCAGGTTTCTCAAAAGCAGATGAAGTTTTAGCAACTGCTTCTAGAGGAATTGCTGAAGTGATTACGCATCATTATACACAAAATATTGACTTAAAAGACGCAAAAACAGTTCTTTCAAACAGTGGAACAGCCATCATGGGCTCATCTATTGCTTCGGGTGAAAACAGAGCGAAGGAAGCAATTGTTTCTGCATTAGATTCTCCATTATTGAATGACAATAAAATTACAGGTGCCAAAAACGTATTGTTGCTTATCGTTTCTGGTTCAAATGAAATTACTATTGATGAGATTGGAGAAATCAACGACCATATTCAAGCTGAAGCCGGATATAACGCTAACATAATTATGGGTGTTGGTGAAGACGAATCACTAGACGAATCAATTGCAGTAACGATTATAGCTACTGGATTTGACGTTGAACAACAAAATGAAATTGTAAATTCTGAGCCAAAAAAAATAATTCACTCTTTAGAAGATGAGCAAAAATTGGTTAGAGATTTAACTCAAAAATCAGTAGATATTTTTCAATCAAAATTTGACTCTCAAGTTGAAGAAAAAGAAGAAAAAATTGTTTTTGAATTAATAGAAGAAGAAGTTGAAAACACTACAGTTTATACAAATGAAGTTGAAGTTGTAGATGATGCTAATGAGTTAATGGCTATGACGCAATTCATTAATAATCTTGATGTTACTTTTGAAATTGTTTCTCCAATTAAAGATATCGATTTCAGAATTACTACACCAGATACTAAAGAAATTAAGGTAGTTGAAGCTCAAAATGTTTCAAAAGAGGAAGAACAAATAACATTCAGTTTTGAAACTCCAATTGATGTAAAAAACGAAATTGATGAAACTAAAATTGTTTTTGATTTATCTGAAGAAACTAAAAACATTGTAGTTAATGAACCTGTACAATTTGTTCCTGTAACAGAATTAAATGAAGAAGGCGTTATCAAATATTCTTTAGAAGAATATATGGAGTTGGAGAATGATTTAATGAATTCAAAGCCAGTTGCTGCAATATTAAAAGTAGAAGAACCAGTTGATGAAGATTTAAATATTAAAATCAAAGATATTGAAGAAACAAAAACACCAACTTTTGGTCAATCATTTGAAGATGTTTCGCCAGTAGAAATGACAATTGAAGAAACTTTGAAATTACGAGCAGACGAGAGAAGAAGAAAGTTAAAAGAATTCAATTATAAATTCCATAACAATCCTTCTAAAGTAGAAGAATTAGAAAAAGAACCAGCCTACAAACGTTCAGGAATTGATTTGAATGAAAATACAAATGCAAATTCAACTTCAAGGATGTCACTAGGAACTGACAGCAACAACGACAGCCAGTTGCGATCTAATAATTCTTTTCTTCATGATAATGTAGATTAATAAAAAAGAAACAATTACCAAAACCCGAAAGTTTCCTAGAGATTTTCGGGTTTATTTTTTTAACTTCGCAAAGAATTACAATGTAAATATCAATTGCAATCTCAATATCTACTATTTGAAATCTAATATCTGAAATAAAATGAGTTTATCAGCAAAAGTAATGAGCGAAATGAAAGAAGCAATGAAGTCTAAAGACACCATAGCTTTAGAAGCATTACGCGCTATTAAATCAGAACTTTTATTAGCACAAACGGCTTCTGGTTCAAAAGAAGAACTGGCAGAAGCAGATGAAATTAAAATATTACAACGCCTTGTAAAAATGCGTAAAGACAGTGCTGAAATTTTTACCAAACAAAACCGTTCTGATCTTGCAGAACCAGAGTTAGCACAAATTGCAGTTATCGAAAAATTCCTTCCTGCACAAATGAGTGAGACAGAAATCGAAGCAATTATTTCTAAAATAATCACCGAAACTGGTGCTTCTGGTATTGCAGCAATGGGAAAAGTAATGGGAGCAGCATCGACTCAAATTGGAGGTCAAGCAGAAGGAAAAGTTATTTCGACAATAGTGAAAAAACTATTAACATAATATGAAATACGAGGCACAAAATACGAAGTGCAAAGTTTTTGCTCGTACTTCGTATTTTGTGCCTCATACTTCAAACAGGCTGCGTAGTTCAACTGGATAGAATATCAGATTTCGGCTCTGAGGGTTGGGGGTTCGAATCCCTTCGCGGTCACAAAATAATTCCACTATTTGTTAATTTAGTTACTTTATAAAAATGGAAATAGTTGGAATAATTATTCTCTTGCTGTTCGGAATTTTAGTAATTGGAGCTTTTTTGCTATATTCCATAATGTTTGTTTTAAGTCTTTTAGATGATATTTGGATTTCAACTTTTGATCGTCCTTTGTATGTTCATTTGTATTTAATGCCAAAGAAAATTTCTGAAAAAGAACGGTTTTTATTAATTCAGAATTTTGATTTTTACAATAAACTTTCAGAAAAGCATAAAAAATATTTCCATCATAGAATTGCAGTTTTTCAAAAAAACTATCAATTTATAGCCAGAGGAGATTTTCAAATGAACAAAGAAGCACAAATTTTAATTAGTGCTACTTATGTGATGTTAACTTTTGGAATGCGAAAATTTATAGTAGATGTTTTTGATAAAATAATTATATATCCGGAAGAATATTTTTCAACTCAAACTGAAGATTATCACAAGGGTGAATTCAATCCAAGAATGAAAGCAGTGGCATTTTCTTGGAAACATTTTGAAGCGGGTTGTCAGATTAGTAATGATAATTTAAATCTTGGCATTCACGAATTTAGCCATGTTATTCATCACCACAGTTTAAGAAATAATGATGGCAGTTCTTTGTCTTTCAAAAAGCATTTCGAAACCATCATTAAAGAAGTAAATCATCCGCCCAATAGACAACGATTAGTTGATTCAAATTATTTTAGAATTTATGCTTACACCAATCAATTTGAATTTCTTTCTGTAATCATTGAGCATTATTTTGAAACGCCACAGCAGTTCAAAAATGAATTTCCAGAATTATATGCCAATGTTTCAAAGATGTTGAATCACAAACATTAATTAGAAGCAACTTTCTTCAAATCGCTAATCGTTTGTATTGGATTTTCCGAAGTAAACACAAAACTTCCGGCTACTAAAACATCAGCACCAGCATCAACTAATTGTTTGGCGTTTTTAGAGGTTACACCACCATCAATTTCTATTAATGTTGAAGCATTTTTTCTTTGAATTAAGGCTTTAAGTTTCTCCACTTTTGAATAGGTGTTTTCAATAAAACTTTGCCCACCAAATCCAGGATTCACACTCATAACACAAACCAAATCAATATCTTGAATGACATCTTCTAGTAAATCAACATTGGTGTGTGGATTTAGAGCAACACCAGCTTTCATACCTTCTGCTTTTATGGCCTGCAATGTTCTGTGCAAATGTGTACAAGCTTCAAAATGAACTGTTAGGATATTTGACCCAAGTTGTGCGAAAGTTTTAATATATCTATCTGGGTCAATAATCATTAAATGAACATCTATTGTTTTTTTTGCATGTTTTGAAATAGCTTGCAAAACGGGCATTCCAAAAGAGATGTTTGGAACAAAGACACCATCCATAATATCTATATGAAACCAATCGGCTTCGCTAGTGTTAATTAATTCGATATCACGTTGAAGATTTGCAAAATCAGCTGCTAGAACAGATGGTGCAATTAAAGTGTTTTTCATGAGTTGTGTAGTTTATACAAAGATAGTTTTTAGTTTAAAAGTTTAAAAGATTAAGGGTTTAAAAGTTGTGCTTAACGTATTAAAAAGGTAAAACTCCGGTAATCAGCCGGAGTTTCAATCATCAATCAAAAAACGAACAGTTAATCAGGCTGTCAGTTAAAGTTAAATTCCAACAATGTGATTTGGAATTTTTTTTATTCAAATTTTAAACTTACCCCAAGTAAGTTTTTAATATTTTACTTCTAGAAGTATGTTTTAATCTACGGATTGCTTTTTCTTTAATTTGACGAACACGCTCGCGAGTTAAGTCGAAAGTTTCCCCAATTTCTTCTAACGTCATTGGATGTTGATCGCCTAAACCAAAATACAAACGAACTACGTCTGCTTCTCTTGGTGTCAATGTTTCTAAAGAGCGCTCAATTTCGGTACGAAGTGATTCGTGAATTAACTCTCTGTCAGGATTTGGAGATTCGCCAGAACGTAAAACATCGTAAAGATTAGAATCTTCTCCTTCAACAAGTGGTGCATCCATGGATAAGTGACGGCCAGAATTTTTCATAGATTCTTTTACATCATTTACAGTCATGTCCAATTCTTTGGCAATTTCTTCAGCACTTGGTGGACGCTCGTTTGATTGCTCTAATAAAGCGTACATTTTGTTTATTTTATTAATGGAGCCAATCTTGTTTAATGGCAGACGGACGATACGAGATTGTTCGGCCAAGGCTTGCAAAATCGATTGACGAATCCACCAAACGGCATAAGAGATAAATTTAAAACCACGAGTTTCATCAAAACGTTGTGCTGCTTTAATCAGCCCAAGATTTCCTTCGTTGATTAAATCAGGCAAAGTTAAACCTTGATTTTGGTATTGTTTTGCTACAGAAACTACGAAACGCAAATTAGCTTTTGTTAATTTTTCTAAAGCACGTTGATCACCAGCTTTGATTTTTTGAGCTAATTCTACTTCTTCATCAGCAGTAATCAAATCAACTTTTCCGATTTCTTGTAAATATTTGTCTAAGGAAGCAGTTTCACGATTCGTTACCTGCTTGGTGATTTTGAGTTGTCTCATTGAATTTTTCCTTTTTCTTTTAAAGTGTTCAGATGGTTATACGCATTTAGATTCAAAAAAGTTACAATTTATTAATGTTAGATGTAATTTTTTTTTCTACATAATTAATCGAACACCATTTAACTCGGAAACCCTATAAGAAAAACGATTTCCTGGCGAACTTATAAACATGAAATTAGATGGTATTTTCCATTTTTCACTCAATGTCTCAATTAGTTTTGGTCCAAACTCACCTTCCATTTGAATGTATTCTAATTTTATTTCAGGATAAGCTCTGTCTAATGCATTAAAATCGCTCATAAATTCATCCGTCACTTGCTTGTCTTCATTTACAATTGTAACAATTTTTAATTTTTTTGTAATTTCATTTTCTTGAACATATAATATCGCTTTGTTCAATTGCGAAATATTATCTCCTTTAGAAAAATACACAAATTCTTGTTGGGTTAAACGATTTATTTTTTTAGTTAATAATGCTTCTCCAATTCTAGCGTGTTTTCTAAAAGAATCAATAAAACTTTTTATAACCACTAGTAGATACTGCAATACAAATTTTCGATTTAGTAATAACAATATCAATACAATGGACGGAACAAAATACTGTAGAAACACCACTAAATATTCAGGATGCATGAGTATGTTTCCATAAATAGCAATTATAATGGCTAAAATAGCAATGGCTACCGCATAAGGTTGTGCGTATTCGGGTCTTGGCAGTTTTGTTCGTTTTATTTTTAGTAGAAAGTTTCCAAATCCAAAATAAGCCATAACCGCTAAAAATGACATGGTATAAACCCCTGCCAATGGTCCTAATTCACCATTGGTGATAAATAAAACAGAGACACACAATAAGAAAAAGACAATCAAAATTCTTGGTGAACTTCCTGATTTGTTTTCTTTTAACAATGCTTGGGGTAAAATTCTATCTAATGACATACGTTTCATTAAACCCGATACTCCAACATAAGAAGTTAAAACAGCACCACTTAATACTAAAACTGCATCAATTGAAATTAAGGTAGCCAAGTTTGATCCACCAGTTAAATTTCCTAAGTGAGAAAGTAGCGTTTCTTTGTGTGCACCCACTTCAATCAGAGGCACAACGCCAATAATTACCAATGCCATTAATGGATTGATTACACTTACGGCTATCCACATATTACGAAGTGTTTTTCTGAAAACGCCAGGTTCTTGCTCTTCTACAAAGTTTGCCGAACTTTCAAAACCAGAAATTCCAAGCATAGCAGTACTAAATCCTAAAAACAAAGCAACAGGAATGCTTCCTTCTATTGGTTGACTGAAATTAATTGACATGATGTCAAAATTGTTCGAATAGGCAAACCAAATACCGCTTCCAATTAGAAAAATCATCGATGCCAAATGAAAAACAAAAATGAAAATAGCCACATTCGAGGATTCTTTTATTCCAGACATAATTAGTACTAAGAAGAATGTTAGCAATCCAATTGTAGCCCAAAATACAGGTATAGAAGACACTAAGCTGTGAAGATAATGCATAGCTTCGCTGGCAGATAGAACCGCCGTAGCCATATATGAGAGTATCGTTAGACAAGCGGCGATAGAGGCATTGCTTTTTGATGTGGTGTTTAACAAGATATTATAAGCACCACCATTTAAAGGTAATGCGCCAACAGCCTCACCATAAATTTTTCGGAATAAAAATAAAACTCCAGCAACGATTAATAACGAAATCCAGGCATATTGCCCAGCATACATTATGGCTAAAGCTGAAACATATAAACATGACGATGTAATGTCGTTTCCACAAATGGCTGTTGCGGCAAATTCTTTAAGTTTTTTGTGTGAACTCATTTTAATTTTAAAATATGAAAGCGGTAAAGATAACCACAATTTTTTTAATTTATAACAAATTGATTTATTTCAACTTACTCTTCTTCATTCAAAATTTCACCATCAAATTCCATATTTATAAAAGACTCTCTATCTATTAAATATTCCGAAGTGATTAATTGAAAGGTTGAATCCTCTTTAGTATTTAATTCCCAAATGAGACTTTCGGCTTCAGGAAATTTAGCACCTGTGGTCATTGGTTCACCAAATAATCTTTTAATAATGTTGCTTTCGTTCAATCCACTATTGAAAGCTTTTAAAATATCCGATTTTGACAATTCATTTGAATCATTTCCTAAAACAGAAAATTGAATAGAACTGGCTTTTGCATTTGGAAATTTTCCGTTAAATGCTTTGTAAAGCAATTGATTAATGGAAAATAAATGTTTGTGTAAATGAATTTCAGGATATTCTTCGCATACTTTATCAAGTAACATCTCGTTTGATAGTTGGTCAATTTGACCTTCGTTTAAATCATTCGATAATTTGTAAGTAAGAACAATTTGAGCTGCTTCATTAGGTTCATAATCTGCAATTGCCATACATAACATTTCAGTTAAATTTTCGGGCTTAATTGTATTTCCATCTGCAAACCCAAAAGCAGCTAGTAAAGCTACATAGTCTTGATTTGTCCAATAATTTGGAATTTCATCTAAGGTATAAATGGATTTTATTTTAATGTTTAGTTTCATGCTTATGTCTTTTAAATTTTTGAGTTTTGTTAGAGATAATATAGTAAAAAAAAACTAAACCCCAACTTAAATTTTAAATTGGGGTTTTAGCTTTAATTAAAAAAATGGTTATTCTCCTTTTGGAGTAATTTTATTTTCTTCTCTTGGAGGTCTTGGCAAAAGTGCTTTTCTCGACACTTTTTCTTTTCTAGTTTTCGGATCTAAACCAAAGTATTTGACCATGAAGACATCACCCATGTTTACAACATCAGTAACATTTTCAGTTCTTTCCCAAGCTAATTCTGATACGTGTAATAAAACTTCGTTTCCAGGTGCTTGCGTATATTCTACAACAGCTCCAAAATCTAACATTTTAATTACTTTTACTTCATATGCTTCACCAACAGTTGGTTTGAAAATGATAGAGTCAATTTTAGCCATAACAGTAGCAATTCCAGCTGGGTCAGTTCCTAAAATTTCAACAATTCCTTCTTCTGTAACTGGATCTTCATTGATAACAATTGTTGTTCCAGTAGCTTTTTGTAATTCTTGAATTACTTTTCCACCAGGTCCAATTAATGCTCCAATAAACGCATTAGGAATTCTTCTTGTAATGATTTTTGGGGAATGATCTTTAACTTCAGCTCTTGGTTGTGCTAATGTTTCCGTTAATTTTCCTAATATATGTAAACGTCCATCACGAGCTTGAGCTAAAGCTTGCTCCATGATTTCATATTTCAATCCGTCAATTTTGATGTCCATTTGACAAGCAGTTATTCCTTCAGAAGTTCCAGTAACTTTGAAATCCATATCTCCTAAATGATCTTCATCACCTAAAATATCAGATAAAACCGCAAAACGATCGCCATCCGTAATTAATCCCATTGCAATTCCAGAAACTGGACGAATCATTTGAACTCCAGCATCCATTAAGGATAATGTTCCAGCACAAACGGTCGCCATTGAAGATGAACCATTCGATTCTAAAACTTCAGAAACAACACGAATGGTATAAGGACAATCAGCAGGAATCATGTTTTTTAAAGCACGTTGTGCCAAATTTCCGTGTCCAACTTCACGACGAGAAGTTCCTCTTAAAGGACGAGCTTCACCAGTTGAGAAAGGTGGGAAGTTGTAGTGTAAATAGAATTTTTCTTCTCCTTGTTCGCTAGGCGAGTCAATTTGGTTAGCTTCTCTTGAGGTTCCTAAAGTTGCTGTAGCCAAAGCTTGAGTTTCTCCACGTGTAAACAATGCCGAACCGTGAACTGATGGTAAATAATCTACTTCACACCAAATTGGTCTGATTTCTGTAGTTTTTCTACCGTCTAAACGAGTTCCTAAATCTAAAGTTACATTACGTACTGCTTCTTTGTTGACTTTGTAGAAATATTTTCCAACTAAATCGCCATTTTCTGCCAATTCTTCTTCTGTAAATAAGGCTTTTACTTCTTCTTTTACTTCGTCAAATGCAGCTGAACGTTCGTGTTTTGCAGAACCTTTACTTGCAATGGCATAAATTTTATCATAAGATGCAGCTTTTACTTTAGCGTAAATTGCTTCATCTTCTCTTTCGCCTTCATAAGTACGAACTTCTTTTTTGCCAAAAGCTGCTGCTAATCTTTCTTGAGCGTCAATTTGTACTTTTATATGTTCGTGTGCAAATTTAATGGCTTCTACCATTTCTTTTTCTGAAATTTCTTTCATTTCTCCTTCTACCATTGCGATAGAATCTCTTGAAGCACCAATCATCATATCAATGTCTGATAATTCTAATTGCGCACGTGATGGATTGATGATAAATTTTCCGTCAATCCTTCCTACTCTGGCTTCCGAAATCAAAGTTTCAAACGGAATGTCAGATAATGCTAATGCAGCTGATGCAGCTAATCCTGCTAATGCATCTGGCATAACTTCTTCGTCATGAGACATCAACTGAATCATTACTTGAACTTCTGCATGATAATCACTTGGGAAAAGTGGACGCAAAACACGGTCAACTAACCTCATTGTTAATACTTCGCTATCACTTGGACGAGCTTCTCTTTTGAAGAAACCTCCAGGAAAACGACCTGCTGCTGCAAATTTTTCACGATAATCTACCGTTAATGGTAAAAAATCAATACCTGGACTTGCTTTTCTTGCTGATACAACTGTTCCTAAGATTACAGTTTTACCAATTCTTACTACTACAGATCCGTCTGCTTGTTTAGCCAAACGACCTGTCTCGATTGTGATGTTTCTGCCATCACCTAAATCGATGCTTTCTACAAATAATTGTGGAATCATAAATTTTCCTTTTTAATTTTACATTGGTTTGCCTGCCTGTCGACAGAATAGTTGTGTTGTTGTAGTTGTTGTGTTCCAATGAAAAACCAAACTTTTTTTAAATTTAAAATCTAAAATAAAAAAGAGGCACTTTCGCACCTCTTTTATATTGATTATTTTCTAATATTCAATTCTTTAATAATTTCACGATATCTTGTTATATCTTTTTTCTTTAAATAGTCAAGAAGACTTCTTCTTTTACCTACCAAAAGAACTAACGAACGCTCCGTATTATAATCGTGACGATTTTTTTTCAAGTGCTCAGTTAAATGTGAGATTCTAAATGTGAACAATGCGATTTGTCCTTCTGCAGATCCTGTGTTTTCTGCTTTTCCTCCGTGTTTAGCGAAGATTTCTGCTTTTGTTTCTTTACTTAAGTACATGCAAATATTGTTATAAATGATTATTATGTATGAAATGAGGTTTTCTCAATTCGGTTGCAAATGTAATCTTCTTTTCTGATTTTACAAATAAAATAATGAGATTAAAATAATTTTATAACTTCTTTTTTGTGAAAATTTTTAAAATCCTTCTTTAGTATTTGAATTTATAATCAAAACGTTGTAAAAATCAGCAGTAAACAGAAAGTAGGTAAGTTATTAAATTTGACTAATATTTTTTTCAGTTGTTTTTTATTAATCCAGCGATTCTTTTTTTTAATTCAGGTAAAACATCTTTTTCAAACCAAAAATTTTTCTTCATCCAAATATTATTTCTTGGTGATGGATGAGGCAATGGAAAATAATTTGGCAAGTAATCATGGAATGATTTTACGGTTTCTGTTAAGTTTGATTTTCCTTTTTTGTTTAAATATTTTTTTTGTGCATATTGTCCAATCAACAAAATCAGTGGATTTCCTTCTATTTCGGATAAAATTTTATGATGCCACAATGGGAAACATTCTTTTCTTGGTGGAAAATCACCATTTTTTCCAGTTCCTGGATAACAAAAACCCATTGGAACTGTTGCAAATTGTTTATCATCATAAAATGTTTCTTTATCAACACCCAGCCATTTTCTTAAAGTATCACCACTTTTATCATTCCAAGCAATGCCAGTATTATGCACAATTTTTCCAGGTGCTTGACCAATAATTATGATTTTACTGGTCTTACTTACATACAAAACAGGATTTGCACCCAATGGTAAATAAGGTTCACAAACTTTGCACTTTTTTATTTCACAGAGAAGTTTTTTCAAAATTGAGTATTATTTTTCAAAGAAATAGTATTCTAAATGATTATTAGAAATTATAGAGCTGTCTTTTTTATTTATGAGCTACATGATAAAGCCGAACAGCCTACTTTATATCTTGCCCAATCGGGTCTTTTTGCAAACCATTTTTCATATTGTTTTTGTTCGTTATAAGGTTTTAAAAGCATTTCATACAATTCGTTTACCAAATTATAATCTTCTTTATCAGCAGCATCAATGGCAAGTTGTGCCATATAATTGCGTAAAACGTATTTTGGGTTAACCAAATTCATGGTTTTTTTTCTTTCAGAATCAGATTGATTTTCTAATTTTAGTTGATTAATATACAAAGTAAACCAATACATCCAAGTGTCATAAACGGAGTCTTTTACTTCTTCTAATTTATAAAATGAAGTTCCAATTTTTTCAAAAGCATTTTCAACGGAATCAACTTTGGAAACTAGACTTAAACTTCTAAAGAAAATTGTCATATCAGTTTCTGTTAATTGAAGATTTTGAGTCAAAAGATTGATGATGTTTTTAGATGTTTCACTTGAAAACTCAAAGCCTAATTTGCTGTGCATCATTTCAATATAATCCACTTCATATTTTATTGGAAAGTCATTCAAAATTTTTTCTAAAGGCTTCGCCTCTTCTATCAAAGGGAATAAAGCATTCGCTAATTGCAGTAAATTCCATTGTGCAATTTGCGGTTGATTACCGAATCGGTATCGTTTATATTGATTATCAGTAGTGTTTGGCGTCCAATTCGGGTTAAAGTCTTCCAGCCAACCATAAGGCCCATAATCAATTGTTATTCCATGTATTGACATGTTATCGGTATTCATTACACCATGTACAAATCCAACCCGTTGCCAATGCACAATCATTTCACGAGTTTTATCAGCTACGGTTTCAAAGAATTCAAGGTATTTCTCTTTTCCTACTGAATTTATTTCAGAAAAATAATGTTTTATTGTATAATCGGTTAGTAGTTGAAGGTTTTTGATGTCATTTTGAGAAGCAAATAATTCAAAATTGCCAAAACGAATAAAACTTGATGCTGTTCTACAAACTATGGCACCTTTTTCATAAGCTGGATTTCCATTATATAAAATATCACGTAAAACCATGTCGCCACTAGTAAATAATGCTAAAGAACGAGTGGTTGGAACGCCTAAATGAAACATGGCTTCACTACACAAATGTTCTCGAATGGAGGAGCGTAACACTGCTAAACCATCACCACTTCTAGAATAAGGAGTTTTTCCAGCACCTTTTAATTGAAACATTGTGCTTCTATTATTATGAATTGCTTCAAAAAGTGTAATAGCTCTTCCGTCGCCTAATTGCCCAGCCCAATTTCCAAATTGATGTCCAGCATAAGCCATGGCATAAGGTTTTGTCTTTTCTAAAATGGTTTTTCCTGAAAAAATAGTTAAAAACGCATCAGATTTTATTTCTTCTAACGAAATTCCAACACTTTCGGCAAGTTCCTTCGAAACATGAATTAAACAAGGTTTTTTGGGTTTTACAGGATTTACATAAGAAAATGCAGCTCCAGCCACTTGTCTGGTTTCGTTTGAATCCAAAGCATCTGCCGGAAGTTCGTTCGTAAATTTGTTGTTTATGTTTAGTTTCATAAGGCTGTCATTTGATGAAATTCGTAAGAAAAACGATAATTACAATAGTTCAATTCCCTAAAATAACTTTGCTACTTCTTTATTTACAAATTCTAAAAAACGTTCATCAGTTTCTGTAAAAGGGTCAATTACATGACTATCAATGTCTATTTGACCAATGTTGTTTCCGTGAACAAAAAGAGGCACTACAATTTCCGATTTCACTGTAAAACTGCAGGCTATATAATTGTCTTGAGCAGCAACATCTGGCACTACAAAATTAGCATTCGACTCGGCAACTTGTCCGCAAATTCCCTTGCCAAACGGAATAACGGTATGATCGGTTTCGGCACCAACATAGGGTCCAAGATGTAGTGTTTTTGAATCATGATTTGCAAAATAAAACCCAACCCAATTGTAATAGGAAACTGAATCGGATAAAAATTGACAAAGATTTTTCAACTTTGTATCTCGGTCAATTTTGTTGTCATTCAATATAGTTGCTACTTCTGGTTTTAAATCGTCTAATTCCATTTTTCAAATTTTTATACAAAAGTATTTAACGAAAAGGGTTTATTTTATATAAATTTGTTAAAAATTCAACTTTGAAAAATCTGCTGCAACAATACAAACCTTTTTTGCTTTTTTTGGGTAAGTTTTTTTTAAGTTACTTAATCTTAACAATTCTGTATCAAAGCTATCTCAATCAATTTGATGTTAAAAATGCCGAAGTAGATGGTTTTACAAAAAGTGTTGCCAAACAAACGGAATGGGTTTTGTCATTAATTGACAATCAGTCCTATACAACGAAACATTTGACAGAGCCAAGTATAAAGTTGTTCTATAAAAACAAGTATATCTCCAGAGTTATTGAAGGTTGTAATGGTTTGAGTGTGATGATTTTATTTGTAGCTTTTGTAATTGCATTTAACGGAAAATTTAAAAATACCTTACTGTTTTTGCTTTTCGGAATTGTTATTATTCATGTTTTAAATGTACTTCGAATTGCTTTGTTGAGTATGGCATTGTATTTCTATCCTCAATTTGAGCATTTTTTACATGGTGTACTTTTTCCGTTGATTATATATGGTGTTGTTTTTGTTTTGTGGGTAATTTGGGTTAATAACTATTCGTCTTATGCTAGCGTTTCTAAAAAAATATAAATCAAAAGTAATCTATTCGACACTATTAATTTTTGCGTTAGTATTGATTCGAATGTTTGAAAACCAATTGTTTTACGACCCTTTTTTGAACTATTTTAGTAGTGAATATGCCAATTTGCCTTTTCCAAAATTCAATATTTTTAAACTTTTTTTTAGCTTAGGTTTTCGGTTTTATTTGAATATGGTTATTTCTTTAGGATTGCTCTATGTGCTTTTTGATGACCGAAAAATAGTGAAATTTTCTATTTTCTTATTTATGCTTCTAGGCTATATTCTGTTAATAAGTTTCTTTTTTGTGCTCACATTTTTTGCCGAAGAAAGCAAAATGACGTTGTTCTACATTAGAAGATTTTTGATTCAGCCAATTTTTATTTTACTATTTATCCCTGGGTTTTATTATCAAAAAATAGCTAAATAAGATTAATTTTTGTATCTTTAATAGATAAATATTGAGGATGAAAATTATAAAACAATCTGGTCAAGTTGTCGATTTTAATATTCAAAAATTAAAACATTCGCTCTTAAAATCTGGCGCAAGTATTGAAACTGTTGAGAAAGTATTGGCACAAATAGAAAGCCAACTTTATGAAGGAATTTCAACAAGAAAAATTTATAAACTTGCCTTTTCATTATTAAAAAAATCTGCAAAATCTCATGCTGCTAGGTATAATTTGAGAACGGCCATTCAACAGCTTGGACCAGCAGGTTTTTATTTCGAAAAATTTATTGCAGAATTATTTTCTTCAGAAGGTTATTCATCAAAAACAAACCTTTTCCTGAATGGAAAATGTATTTCTCACGAAATTGACGTTGTGATTAAAAAGGATGAGCTGATTTCAATTATTGAATGCAAATTTCATAATACAAACGATAAAGTCACAGATGTTAAAGTTCCAATGTATATTTTGTCGAGGTTTAATGATTTAAAAAGTCAAAAGCATTCAATTTTTTCTAATAATGATGAAGTTTCAAAATGTATAATAGTTACAAATAACAGATTTACATCGGATGCAATTATATTTGGAACTTGCTCAGGATTACAATTATTAAGTTGGGATTATCCCGCCGAAAACTGTTTAAGAAAAAAAGTTGATCGTGATGGTTTGTATCCAATAACGTGTTTGACAACCATTTCTTCTGCTGAAAAAAGTAAATTATTAGAATTAGGTTTAATCTTAGTTTCACATTTAATAAAAATGCCTGATTTGTTGAGTAAAATTGGAATCAGTCAAAAGCGTAGTGTAAATATTTTAAAAGAAGCAACAGAACTTTGTAATTATATATAAAATGAAAATAAAATTTATTGGCGGAGCAGGAACAGTTACTGGTTCGAAAACATTAATTGAAAGTAATGGAATCAGAATTCTAATAGATTGTGGTTTGTTTCAGGGAATAAAACCTTTGCGCGAACTCAATTGGGAACCATTGCCGGTTTTACCTTCAACTATTGATTTTGTTTTGTTAACTCATGGTCATCTTGATCATTGCGGTTGGTTGCCAAGGTTAGTAAATCAAGGGTTTTCTGGAAAAATATTTTGTACAAGTCCAACAGCAGCAATTTCAAAATTAATTTTATTAGATAGTGCAAAAATTCAGGAAGAAGAAGCTGAAAAAGCAAATGAAGGCAAATATTCAAAACATGATTTAGCTGAACCTTTATATGATGTAAGTCAAGCAGAAAAAGTTTTTCCTCATTTTAGAATTATTAAAGAAAATGAAGAAATAAATCTAGATGCTGAAATTTCTGCAGTTTTCAAAAATGCTGGTCATATTATTGGCGCATGTTCCATAGAGCTAAAAATTGAGAACAAAATTTTAGTTTTTTCAGGCGATATTGGGAGAGATAATGATGTATTGATGTATCCGCCAACAAAACCTAAAAAAGCAGATTATGTATTTTTAGAAAGCACTTATGGCAATAGAGTTCATCCAACAGAAGACACAAAACTACTGTTAGAAATGTTTATCAATAACACATATCATAATCACGGAACAGTTTTAATTCCGAGTTTTGCTGTTGAAAGAGTACAAACATTGATGTTTTTGTTATGGCAACTAAAAAAGGAACAAAAACTGCCTGATATTCAATTGATAATTGATACGCCAATGGGAATAAATGTATTGGATGTTTTTCAAAAAAATACTTCTTGGCACAAGTTAAATGCTCATGAATGTGAAGAAATGTGTAAAATTTTCACGTTTATTTCTGACTATAAGGAAACCATTGACACAATTTATAATCCAAAACCAAAAGTTGTAATAGCTGCAAGTGGAATGATTACTGGAGGAAGAATTTTGAGTTACATGGAAGAATATATTAGAAAACCTGAAACTTCTGTAATTATTGTTGGCTATCAAGCAGAAGGAACGCGAGGCAGAAAATTATTGGAAGGTGCAAATGAAATTAAGATTTATGGAAAATATTATTCTGTGAATGCAAAAATTTTAGAAGTAGAAGGTCTTTCGGCACATGGCGACCAAAATGATTTAATAAATTGGTTGTCAGATTTAGAAACTAAGCCGCAAAAAGTATTTCTTGTTCACGGTGAAAATCAACCAGCAGATGAACTTCGCATAAAAATTAAAGAAAAACTTGGCATTGAATGTTCGATTCCATTAATGGGACAAGAAATAGAAATTTAAAAAATTAATTATAAATTAAGAACTTAAAAATCAACTTATAGTATCTTTGCACCATGATTTTCAAAAAACAACTAAGTATTTTAATAGCATTTCTGGTTTTGGTTTCCAATTCTGGATTGGCTTTTAATGTGCATTTTTGTGAAGGAAAGATAGCTTCTATAACTTCAGTTTTCTCAAAAGAAGAAGTTTGTGATATGCCAATTGTTGTTGAAAAAACATGTTGTGCAAAAGTTGAAACGACACATAGCAAATGTTGTTCGGATAAAGAAGTAACCCTAAAAGACGACGTAGAAAAAGTTTTAATAAAAATTTCATTTGATGCAAATTTTGTTATTGTCTTTAATGAATTTACACCTTTAGAATTTAATCAAGTTTTTTCGAAAAAAGCTAAAGAAAAAATTGTTTATAGTTGTGACGCTAATGCGCCGCCATTATACAAACTCTACTGTCAATATACATTCTACTCATAATTTTAATTTTTTTATAGAATCTTTTTAGAATATAAATAAATTAAAATTACACTAATGAAAAAAACAATTCTATTCTTTGCGTTGTTATTTTTTACCAATTCATTTTCTCAGAAAGAATTAGAAGAAGTAAAAATAAAAGTACAACAAAAAGGATTAAAAAAATCTCTAAAAGGAGCTTCAAATACAACTCTTGTGACTAGCAAAGAATTGCTAAAAGCAGCATGTTGTAATTTGGCCGAAAGCTTCGAAACAAATCCATCAATTGACGTTAATTTTTCGGATGCATTAACTGGAACAAAGCAAATCAAAATGTTAGGTTTAACAAGCCCATATATTATGATTACTGAAGAAAATATTCCTTCTGTTCGTGGCGCATCACAAGCTTATGGCATGTCTTTTACACCAGGAACTTGGGTGGAAAGTATTCAAATAACTAAAGGCGCTGGAAGTGTTGTCAACGGTTATGAAAGCATTTCTGGACAAATTAATACCGAATTATTAAAACCAATAGATGATATTCTTTTTTTTCTAAATGCTTATGGCGATAACAGTAGCCGATTTGAGTTAAACACGCATTTCAATAAAAAAGTAAACGATAAATGGGCAACGAGTTTGCTAGTTCACGGTAGTGGTCGCTTTGGTCATCATGACAGCAATAATGATGGTTTTCTTGATAATCCTCAAGGAAAACAATTGAATGTAACCAATCGATGGCAATATGCCAATCAAGAAACGGGCTGGGTTTCTTTCTTGAATGCTCGGTTTATGCGTGATGAAAAACTATCGGGCGAAATACATTTTGACCCGAATAGAGATAAATTAACAACGAATCATTGGGGTTCTGAGATTGAAACCGAACGGCTTGATTTTTCTTCTAAAATTGGATATGTTTTTAAAGATATGCCATATCAAAGCATCGGTTTTCAAAATGCGTTTTCGTTGCATAATCAACAGTCTTACTATGGTTTGAATCAGTATGATATCAAACAACAAAGTTTTTATTCTAACCTGATTTTTAATTCAATTATTGACAATACTCGTAATAAATTTTCTGCCGGAATAAATTTTGCATTTGATAATTATTCGGAGTTCGTAAACACAATTGATGTAAGCAGAATAGATAATTCTATTGGTGCATTTTTTGAATATACTTTTGATGATAGTGATAAATTTAGTTATATTCTTGGCGGACGAATTGATACTCATAATCGATTAGGAACTTTTTTCACACCGCGATTGCATGTAAAATATAATGTTTTTGAAAACAGTGTATTGCGACTTTCTGCTGGAAGAGGAAAACGAGCTGCCAATATTTTTGCGGAAAATCAAACACTTTTTGCTAGTTCAAGGCAGTTTTCAGTTTTAGATACTAATGGAAAAATCTATGGTTTAAATCCTGAAATAGCATGGAATTATGGTGTTAGTTTTACTCAAAAATTCAAATTTTTCTCAAAAAGTGCAGACATAACTCTTGATTTTTATAGAACTGATTTTCAAAATCAAGCAGTAGTAGATGTAATGAATTCTCCTCAACAAGTTTTGTTTTACAATTTAAAAGGAAAGTCATTTGCCAATAGTTTGCAATTTGATTTTAATATAGAATTAAAAAAACACTTGAATTTAAGAACTGCTTATAAGTATTATGACATTGCAACCGATTATATTTCTGGAACTTTTCAACGACCATTGCAAGCCAAACATAGATTGTTTGCCAATATTGAATACGAAACTCATATTTTGGATAAAGGACAACAATGGAAGTTCGATTTTACAACCAATTGGTTAGGAAAACAACAATTACCTTATACTGCTTCTAATCCTGAAGAAGATAGATTTCCAGAGTTTTCGCCTTCATTTGCTGTAATGAATTTTCAAGTTACTCGAACATTTTCGAGTATTTTTGAAATGTATTTGGGCGGAGAAAATATTGGAAATTACAGACAAGATAGAGCTATTCTCGACAGCGATAATCCTTTTGGAACAAATTTTGATGCTTCAATAGTCTATGCGCCTATTTTTGGAAATATGTATTATGCAGGATTGCGATTTAAAATAAAATAGATTACAAACAATAAACAACTACAATTATGAAAAATATAATAATAGGAATGATGCTTTTTTTAGTTTCATTTTCAATACAAGCACAAGAGAAACAAAATAAAAATGCCAAATATGATATAACAGTTAATGGCAATTGTGAAATGTGTAAAAAAAGAATTGAAAATGCTGCTTTTTCAGTTTCAGGAGTAAAAAGTGCCGAATGGCATATTGACGATCATGTTTTGCATTTGATTATTAACGAAAAAAAATGCTCTATAATTGATGTAAAGAAAGCAATTGCAGAAGTCGGTCATGATACAGATGAGATTAAAGCCACCGAAGAACAATATCAAAAACTTCATGGTTGTTGCATGTATGAACGAGAATAACTGACATTAACGCTTCTTGATTTTTAAAATTTCCTAAAGATTAGTTAACGTTTTTTTTTATTCAAGATTTCTAAAAAAATAATGTTAAATTCACGCTCGAATTAAAAAAGCTAAAACATGAATAATTTTGATTGGATGCAGTTGTTGAATCCAGAGTTTTATATCACAATGACATTTGGTGGTATTCAGGTTGGATTATGGATCGTTTTATTTATTGTTTTTGCCGAAACTGGTTTGTTTGCTGGATTCTTTTTGCCAGGTGATAGTTTGCTTTTCTTAGCTGGAATCTACAGTAGAAGTCTAGTAGAAAACTTCACCATAATAGAGAGTGATTTTGTAAATGTTTTTTTTCTAGCTTTATTAGTGGCCATATCAGGTATTTTTGGTAACATGATAGGGTATTGGTTTGGTTCCAAAAGCGGTTATTATCTTTATAAAAAAGAAGATAGTTTTTGGTTTAAGAAAAAATATCTTCTTCAATCAAAGGATTTCTTCGAGAGATATGGAGGAAAAGCTATAATTTTTGCTCGTTTTTTACCTGTTTTCAGAACTTTTGCGCCAATAGTTGCAGGAATTGTTTTTATGGACAAAAAGAAATTTATGTTCTATAACATATTAAGTTCTTTTCTTTGGTCATTCACATTAATATTTTCAGGACATTATTTGTATGGGCTTTTCTTAACGGAATTTAATATTGATTTAAAACATCATATTGAGAAAATCATTATCATTATCATTTTAATTTCTACAGTTCCCGTAATTCTTAAAATGTTTAAAAAAGAGAAATCTAAAGCATAAAAAATCGCCTCAATTGAGGCGATTTTTGGAATTTGTTATTTAATTTTTTAGAATTTATAGCATTACATCATTCCTGGCATTCCTCCGCCCATTGGCATTCCTCCACCAGCGTTTTCATCTTTAATATCAATTAAAGCACATTCTGTAGTAAGTATCATTCCAGAAACAGAAGCTGCATTTTCTAAAGCAACGCGGGTTACTTTTTTAGGATCAATAATTCCAGCTTTTAGCATGTCAACATATTTATCTGTTTTGGCATTATAACCATAGTTATCTTTTCCTTCAGATACTTTTGCAACCACAACCGAACCTTCAAGTCCTGCATTTTCAACTATAGTTCTTAGAGGGCTTTCAATAGCTTTTGATACAATTTGAATTCCAGTCGCTTCATCAGCATTTTCCGCTTTTACTTTGTCTAATGCTTTCTTAGCTCTCAATAAAGCAACGCCACCACCTGCGACAATGCCTTCTTCAACAGCAGCACGTGTAGCATGTAATGCATCATCAACTCTGTCTTTTTTCTCTTTCATTTCAACTTCAGAGGCTGCACCAACATAAAGAACAGCAACACCGCCAGCCAATTTAGCTAAACGTTCTTGCAATTTTTCTCTATCATAGTCAGATGTAGTGGTTTCCATTTGTGCTTTGATTTGATTTACTCTATTTTTGATTAAATCTGCACTTCCAGCACCATTTACTAAAGTAGTATTGTCTTTGTCAATAGTCACTTTTTCCGCAGTTCCAAGCATTTCTAAAGTAGCATTTTCTAAGGTATAACCGCTTTCTTCCGAAATAACTGTTCCGCCAGTCAAGATTGCAATATCTTCTAACATCGCTTTTCTTCTATCTCCAAAACCTGGAGCTTTAACCGCAGCAATTTTTAATGCACCACGTAATTTGTTTACTACTAATGTTGATAAAGCTTCACCATCAACATCTTCCGCAATAATCACTAACGGTTTTCCTGATTGTGCAACAGGTTCTAAAACTGGTAGTAATTCTTTTAAAGAAGATACTTTTTTATCGTATAAAAGAATGTATGGATTTTCCAATTCTACATTCATTTTTTCTGGATTGGTAACAAAATAAGGAGATAAATAACCACGGTCAAATTGCATTCCTTCCACAACATCAACATAAGTATCAGTTCCTTTTGCTTCTTCAACAGTAATTACTCCTTCTTTGCCTACTTTTCCAAAAGCAGTAGCAATTAAATCACCAATAACTTCGTCATTATTTGCAGAAATTGATGCTACTTGTTTAATTTTATTTGAAGAACTTCCAACTTCTTTGGCTTGTTTTCCTAAGTCAGCAACAATAGCTTCAACGGCTTTGTCAATTCCTCTTTTTAAATCCATTGGGTTTGCACCAGCAGCAACGTTCTTTAAACCTTCTTTTACTATTGCTTGTGCCAAAACGGTAGCAGTTGTTGTTCCATCACCAGCTAAATCGTTGGTTTTTGATGCAACTTCTTTTACCATTTGCGCACCCATATTTTCCAATGGATCTTTTAATTCTATTTCTTTTGCAACAGAAACACCATCTTTTGTTACTGTTGGTCCTCCAAATGATTTTGAAATAATTACATTTCTACCTTTTGGTCCTAAGGTAACTTTTACTGCATTTGCTAATGCGTCAACGCCACGTTTTAATCCATCACGTGCTTCAATATCAAATTTTATGTCTTTTGCCATTTTGTTGTTTGTTTAAATTTCAGTCTTAATACTTAATTCTCAAAATCTTACTACTAATTAGATTATTGCTAAAATATCATCTTCTCTCATGATAAGATAATCTTTTCCATCGAACTTTAATTCCGTTCCAGCATATTTTCCATAAAGAACAGTATCACCAATTTTTACGGTCATTGGCTCATCTTTTTTACCTTTTCCTGCCGCAACTACAGTTCCTTTTTGTGGTTTTTCTTTTGCTGTATCTGGAATTATGATTCCTGAAGCAGTTTGTGTTTCAGCTGCTGCTGGTTCCACAATAACTCGGTCTGAAAGTGGTTTAATGTTTAATGCCATAGTTTTTATATTTAATTAAATTAAAAATTTATTAGTTGTTTTTGTTTTTTCAGAAATTGTGCCAAGCCTTTAAAACTGACACTTTTTACCAAAAAAAATGCCAACACTGACATGCTGGCATTATGTATTTTATAACTCTAGATTATTTTTGTCCTTCAGCAGGTGAAGCTGGAGTAGTAGAAGTTGCAGGTGCAACTGTTTTTGTATCTGCTGGCTTTGCAGGAGCTGCTTTTTCGGTTTCATCAATGATTTTTGAACTCGAATCGGATAAAGCACCACTGAAACTTAAACTTGATAACAATATTAATACGATTAAGACTGTTGCTAATGTCCAAGTACTTTTATCTAAAAAGTCTGAAGTTTTTTGAACACCACCCATTTGTGCTGATCCACCAAAGGATGAAGAAAGTCCGCCACCTTTTGGGTTTTGAACCATGATAACTACGATTAGTAAAAAACAAACGATGGTGATTAATACTAAAAAGATTGAAAATGTACTCATTACTAATTATTATTTTGTTGTAAAATCTTTATATCTAAAATTCGGTCTGCAAAGAAACTACTTTTTTCTGGATATTTCAAAATTAATATTTCATAAGCTTGAATTGCTTTTGTATATTTTTTTTGTTCTAAATAAACTCTAGCCAAAGTCTCGGTCATTAGATAGGAAGTGTCTTCTTCTCTATTTTCTTTTATAGCAATAGACTTTTCTTTGTCCATTGCTGGAATTTTTGGATTGGTCTCAATAAATTTATCAATCAAATCTATTTTTTTCTTTTTTTCTTCCGAAATAGGTTTGTCGTTGTCAGCTTCTTTATCTTCTCTTATTATTGGACTAAATCGCGCCAACTGCAACCATTCTTCAAAAGAATGTTTCTCATCTTTAGAAAACTCTAACGGTTTCCCAATTTCAAGTTTTTCAATTGCCAAACTTTCTTCTGGATTAGATTGTTGAATAGAACTTAAAATAGATTGTTCTAACGGATTTGAACTTTTATAACCGCTATTAACCACTACAATTTCACTTTCAACTACATGAATGTTCATTAATTCTTGTAATTTCTTTTCATACAAGCCTTTTTGAACCGCAACAAAATCATCTGAAGTGATAAAATCAAACAACATACTTCTATCTGTAGTATAGGCTGCCGAAACCTTTAAAGCATGATTGTATTTGTAGCTATCTTGATTATATAAATGCTTCAATCGCATCACACGTGCACTTTGAAAATAAGGAAATTCATCCATCACTTTCTCCAAAGATTCGGCATGCTTTTCATTGATAGCATCGGGTTTGTTAAGTAAATAAGTATAATCAGTTAAATTCAAAGTGTTTTGTTTTCAGATTTTAAAGATACATTTTTTTCAAAAACTACCATTTTGCTAATGATGCATTAAAAATATCTTGAGTGATTCGTTCAAATATTACATCTAGTGAACTTGTTAATTGTGAGCCAGCTAATGGTGTATCTGCTGGGAAATCATCATAAAATGAAAATTGTTTCTCAAAATTATCTTCTTCCTTATTTTTATTAGTAAATCGAACATTTACAGCAATGGTTAGTCTATTTTGAGCTGCTCTAATATCCGCAGTAGCAGTCATTGGTGTAACATTATAACGAACAATCTCACCTTCATAAACCAAGTCGCCATTGGTGTTTGTCAAGTTCAAATTGGTCTGATTTTGAATTAAATCTTGCAACCTCAAGGTAAAAGTTCGTTCAATTCCCGGTTCAATCAACTCGGCATTATTTAGAAAATAATTAACTTGAAAAGTTTTGGCATCAATTTTTCCAGTTCCAGTAAAATTATACACAGAACAGCTATTGATAACCAATACAACAAAAAGGAGTAAAATATATTTAGTGAATTTCATTAAAAGAAAATTTTTCAAAAGTAATTCTTTTTAATTTGGAATTATATCGCCTTGATAATAATAATGTTTTGATTCGATAGAATTTTCAAAAACATCAAGATAATAGTCATTTCTTGTTTGATTTACAGGCAAATTATTAGAATTAAAAGTATAATCGTAAGTATGATATTCTGGATCAACATCTAAATAACCTTGAGAAATAATATTATTTGCAGAAGATAAACTATCATAATAAAATTTTGGGTTGGTGATACTTTTAACTTTAAAAACAGGCATCAGAGCTTGTTTTAAAGGATTAACATTATTGTCAAATTCATAAAAAGTAAATATTTCTTGAAATGTATTTGTGTCATAACTGCTAAATGAAAACATATTATTTTCTATATAAATTGTATTATAGGTATACTCATAATAGTAGTCAGGATCATCATTTATAGCAGAAGAACTTTTCATTAAAAATTCTGAATTCAGATTACAGTTATAATTGTAAAATAGCCCATCAGAATCATAATATTTATTTTCTGTTGAATTGTAATTAAAGGGATTTCCGTTTATTTCAGAAATAATGTTGTTAGAACTATAGCTTATGTTTAAAGTTTGAGTAACGATACCATTTTCATAAATCAAATTTTGTATCACTTGATTGTTTGAATTGTAAACAAATTTTTCAAGTAATATCCCATTGGCATCTTTAATTTCTTCTAAAAAACCATTGGAATTAAAACACCACCTTTTTTCATAACTGGTTCCCGAAAAAAAATCTACTCTTTGAAGTAAATTAGGATTTATTACTGTTGAATTAGTAGAATCGTCATTATTACAAGAAACTAAAACAATAATAATAACAAACAAGGAAATTATATTTTTCATAAGTTTGATTTTATGAGTATAAATGTAACAAAAAACTACAAATCAAACTGCTTTATTTTTCTATAAAGTGTTCGTTCAGAAATCCCTAATTCATCGGCTGCAGCTTTTCGTTTTCCATTATGACGTTCCAAGGATTTTTTAATTAGTTCTATTTCTTTTTGTTCCAATTTTAAAACTTCTTCTTCTTCAACCGTTTCAGCGTCAAGGAAATTTTGATCTTCATCATCTTGATAATTGTCTTGAATTACAGGACTTTGAATTGGCAACGAACTTCTTCGTGGTTCTTCTTCGAACGAAATTTCACTGTCATTTGAACCATACACTTTCTGAATTAAACTCGGATTGATGTCTTGAATTTTCGTTCCGTTTTTAATCAATTCCAAAGTCAGTTTCTTCAAATCATTCAAGTCACTTTTCATGTCAAAAAGCACTTTGTACAATATATCTCTTTCGGTAGCAAAATCACTATCTGATTTTTTTCCACTAATTACTGATGGTAAATTAGAACTTTCCGTTGGTAAATACGATTGCAAAGTCGCCAAAGTAATATCTCTATTGGTTTCCAATACCGAAATTTGTTCCGCCACATTTCGCAACTGACGAATGTTTCCGCTCCAACGGTATTTCTGTAAAAAAGCAATCGCATCTTCACGCAATTTTATAGCTGGCATTTTATATTTATGAGCAAAATCAGCAGCAAATTTTCTAAATAGTAAATGAATGTCATCCTTTCTGTCACGTAATGGTGGCAACGGAATATCAACCGTACTCAATCGATAATACAAATCTTCTCTAAATTTCCCTTTTTCAATGGCATCAAACATATTCACATTTGTCGCCGCTACAATACGAACATTGGTTTTTTGTACTTGCGACGAGCCTACTTTGATGAACTCGCCATTTTCCAAAACACGCAACAAACGAACCTGAGTAGTCAAAGGCAATTCGCCTACTTCATCCAAAAAGATAGTTCCGCCATCAGCCACTTCAAAATACCCTTCACGAGTAGAAGTAGCACCCGTAAAAGCCCCTTTTTCATGACCAAATAATTCACTGTCAATCGTTCCTTCTGGAATGGCGCCACAGTTTACCGCAATATATTTCCCGTGTTTTCTGTGCGAAAGTGAATGGATAATTCTAGGAATGCTTTCCTTACCAACACCGCTTTCACCCACAACCAATACCGAAATATCAGTAGGCGCAACCTGAATGGCTTTTTCTATTGCACGATTTAGTTTTGGGTCATTCCCAATAATCTCAAATCGTTGTTTTATACTTTGAACTGATTCCATATTTTAAATGTAGCCACAAATTACACAAATTTTCACAAATTAGTTTTTGAAATTAAATCACCAATCGTTTACTAGCTAATGATTTGTTTTGAAAGTTTGCAATTATTCCAATTGGAGAATCTGCAAGTTTCATATAATTTAATGTTTGCGCTATATGTTCGTTATTAATCTCTTTAACTGATTTTATTTCCAAAATGATATCATCATAAACGATAAAATCCGCATAAAACTTATGTGGAAGCTTTATCCCTTTGTATTCTATTTCAAATTCCTTTTCGCGTTCAAAAGGAATTTTATTATTTCTAAATTCTAATTCCAGCGCATCTTTATACACAATTTCCAACAATCCTGGACCCAAAATTCTATGAACTTCCATACAAAGACCAATTATTGTATAGTTTTCATCTTTTTTATAATAATATTCCAAATTGTTATCCATTTAAAATGATATTTATTTGTGAAAATTTGTGTAATTTGTGGCTAAAAAAAAGCTCTAATTCATCTCCGAATACCCAACCGCTTCGCCAATCAAAGTCGCAGTAGTACAATCAGTAACTTTTACCAATACAAAATCTCCTGGCTTATAATCTCCTTTTGGAAAAACCGTAACCATGTTTTCAGAATTTCTTCCGCTCCAGTGTTTGTCTGATTTCTTAGATTCTTTTTCAATCAATATTTCAACGGTTTGCCCTAAGAAACGTTTGGTTCTTTTCTCGCTCAACACTTGTTGCAAATCAACAATATCTTGCAAACGTCTTTTCTTTACCTCTTCCGGAACATCATCTTCCATTTTTCTGGCAGCCAAAGTTCCCGGACGTTCAGAATATGCAAACATATATCCAAAATCATATTCCACATATTCCATCAAACTCAAGGTGTCCTGATGATCTTCTTCCGTTTCTGTTGGAAAGCCCGAAATCATATCCTGCGAAATAGAACAACCCGGAATAATTCTTTTGATTTTATCCACCAATGCCATGTATTCCTCACGCGTATGTTGTCGGTTCATTTCCTTCAAAATTCTCGTGCTTCCACTTTGAACCGGCAAATGAATATAATTACAAACATTATCATATTTAGCAATCACATGAAGCACTTCTTCATGCATATCCTGTGGATTCGAAGTCGAAAAACGAAAACGCATTTTAGGGAAAGCAATCGCACATTGTTCTAACAATTGAGCAAAATCAACCGCAGTAGCTTTTTGCATTTCGGTTGCTTTCACAAAATCTTTCTTCAGTCCGCCGCCATACCATAAATAACTATCCACATTTTGCCCTAGCAGACAAATCTCCTTAAATCCTCTATCCCACAAATCTTTGATTTCTTCCAAAATACTCTGCGGTTCACGGCTGCGTTCTCTACCACGAGTAAACGGTACCACACAAAACGTACACATATTATCACAACCACGCGTAATCGAAACAAATGCATTCACACCATTACTGTTCAAACGAACCGGTGCAATGTCGCCATAGGTTTCCTCTTTCGATAAAATCACGTTAATCGCATCTCTGCCTTCATCCACTTCCTTCAGCAAATTCGGCAAATCTTTATACGCATCCGGACCAACAACCATATCCACAATCTTCTCTTGCTCCAAAAATTGGTCTTTCAATCGCTCCGCCATACAACCCAAAACGCCCACTTTCATCCCTGGATTAATACTGCGTTTAATAGCGTTATATTTCTCCAAACGTTTTCTAACGGTTTGTTCGGCTTTGTCTCTAATCGAGCACGTATTTACCAAAACCAAATCCGCTTCCTCCAGGTTTTGCGTAGTGTTATAACCTTGTTCGGTCAAAATGGAAGCCACAATCTCACTGTCCGAAAAATTCATCGCACAGCCATAGCTTTCTATAAAAAGTTTTTTGGTGTTTTCTGCCTTTTGTTCCAAAACCAAGCTCGTGCCTTGTTTCTTCTCGTCTAATTCCTTTTCCATAAAATAATTTCGATTAAATCGGGTAGCAAAGATAATACTAAATTTATTTATATGACAAGATGGCAGACAAGGTTTAACAAAGATTTTGATAAATATTTTTAACTGTTGTTGTTTTATTTAAACCGTTTTATCCATGGCAATCCAATTTGTAACTGTTATTCCATTCTTACAATTAACATCTCCTCTTTTAGTTGTGTTCATATTAATTTTATAATATGCAGCCACCATTCTAGTAACATAATCTTGAGTTATATCTGAACAATATTTTTGTCTTTCACAAAAATTCAATATGTTTTTTATACTTACTTCTAATCATTATCTACTTGATACATCAAGAATCTTTTAAATCCGTGTAATCTGTGGCTAATAATTCACCACAATAGTGAGTCACCCAAGAAAAATTTGTGCAAATTGGTGTAATTTGTGGCTAATCCATCCCAATAAAATTTCAATTAGTGGAAGTATATTTTTCGTCTAACGAAAACATTTTATTAGTAAAACGGTTCTCTTGTGCTCATCGTGCCTGCTTTGTACGCATCATTTTTATATAAAATCCAACCTTTTATCGTGAAAAAACAGCAAGTAATCGGATTTTTAAAAAAAACTAGTACATTTGTCCACACAAACTACAGACATATGGCAAAGAACTTAGTAATCGTTGAGTCACCCGCAAAGGCAAAAACTATCGAAAAATTTCTCGGAAAAGACTTCCAAGTCGAATCAAGTTATGGTCACATAGCCGATTTGCCTTCCAAAGAAATTGGCGTAGATGTATTAAATGGTTTCAAACCAAAATACGAAGTCTCGTCTGATAAAAAAGCCTTAGTCAAAAAACTCAAAGATTTATCTAAATCAGCCGAAACAGTGTGGTTAGCTTCCGATGAAGACCGCGAAGGAGAAGCCATTTCGTGGCATCTTGCGGAAGAACTAAAATTGGATAAGTCTAAAACAAAACGTATTGTTTTCCACGAGATCACCAAGAACGCGATTCTAAAAGCCATCGATAATCCTCGCGAAATTGATTATAATTTGGTCAACGCACAACAGGCACGTCGTGTATTAGATAGGCTAGTGGGTTACGAACTTTCCCCAGTTCTGTGGAAGAAAGTAAAAGGAGGTTTGTCTGCCGGTAGAGTACAATCGGTTTCAGTGCGTTTAATAGTAGAGCGCGAAAAAGAAATCCAAGACTTCAAACCAGTTGCATCCTATTCCGTTTCTGCCGAATTTACAAATGCCGCAGGAAAAATTGTTAAAGCCAAATTACCAAAAAACTTCGCTACCAAAAAAGAAGCCGAAGATTTTCTAAATAAAAGCATCGGTTCCAATTATAAAGTAGCCGATTTAGAAACAAAACCAACAAAAAAATCACCAGCAGCACCGTTTACCACATCAACGTTACAACAGGAAGCCTCACGTAAACTGTACTTACCCGTAGGCATCACCATGCAAATCGCACAACGCCTCTACGAAGCCGGATTGATTACCTATATGAGAACCGACAGTGTAAACCTTTCCAAAGAAGCGTCAGAAGCTGCACAAGCCGAAATCATTCGCTCTTACGGAAAAGAATATTCCAAACCTAGAACCTTTGCCACCAAAAGTAAAGGCGCACAAGAAGCACACGAAGCCATCCGTCCTACCGATATGTCATTGCACACCGTAAACATCGATAGAGACCAAGCACGCTTATACGATTTGATTTGGAAAAGAACATTAGCCTCACAAATGAGCGATGCCGAATTAGAACGAACCAACGTTAAAATAGCTGCCGATAAGCACAACGAATTATTTAATGCATCGGGAGAAGTAATCAAATTCGAAGGTTTCCTAAAAGTGTATCTTGAAGGAAACGACGATGAAGATGAAGAACAAGAAGGAATGTTGCCCGCTTTGAAAGTCAACGAAAAGTTAACCAATACTGTTATTACTGCCAAAGAACGCTTTACACAAGCACCAAGCCGCTACACAGAAGCATCTTTAGTAAAGAAATTAGAAGAATTAGGCATTGGCCGTCCATCGACCTATGCGCCAACCATATCAACCATCATCGCAAGAACCTATGTAGAAAAAGGTTCTAATGAAGGTAGCGAACGAAAATACAACCAACTTACTCTAAAGAATAACGAAGTAAAAAGTCAAATCCTTTCAGAAATGACAGGTTCCGATAAAGGAAAGTTAGTCCCAACCGATATTGGTACTATCGTGAATGACTTCTTGGTAAAGAATTTCTCAGCCATTCTAGATTATAACTTCACCGCAAAAGTAGAACAAGATTTCGACGAAATTGCCGAAGGAAATATAGATTGGGCAAAGATGATGCAGGAGTTCTACGATAAGTTCCATCCAAATGTAAAAGAAGTAGAAGAAAATGCCGACAGAGAAAGTGGTGAACGTATTTTAGGAACTGATCCAAAATCAGGAAAAACGATATTAGTTCGTTTAGGAAAGTTTGGTCCAATGGCACAAATAGGTGAAGCTGATGATGACGAAAAGCAATTCGCTAGTTTAATGCCCGATCAAAATATATCCACCATTTCTTTAGAAGAAGCCTTGAATTTATTTTTATTACCAAAACAATTAGGCGACTATAAGGGAGAAGAAATAGAAGTAAACAATGGTCGTTTTGGACCTTATGTTCGCTTCGGAAAACAATTTATATCACTCCCAAAAGGCGAAGATCCAATGAACATAACCTTGGAACGAGCACAAGAATTAATCAACGAAAAGATTAAAGCCGATGCGCCAATAGCAGCATACAAAGGTAAGGATGTCCAAAAAGGAGTAGGTCGCTTTGGTCCTTTCTTAAAATGGAATGGTATATTTATTAATGTTAGCAAAAAATACAACTTTGATAATTTAACCCAATCAGATATTAACGAACTTATTGAAGATAAAATTCAAAAAGACATTGATAAAGTCATCCACAACTGGGAATCCGAAGGAATAAAAGTAGAGAAAGCACGATGGGGAAGATCTGTTATTACTAAAGGTAAAATCAAAATTGAATTGAGTAAAGATATTGATGCAGCTGCAATGACACTTGAAGATGTAAAAGAATTAATCGAAAAGAAAGCACCCGCTAAGAAAACGGCAACCAAAAAGAAAGCCGCGCCAAAAAAAGCAACCGCTAAAAAGAAATAATACATGGAATTCGATTTTTTGTCACCCGTAGATAGCGAAATTGTTCAGTTTGTAGCCAAACTGTCCAGTCAAAACCTAGGCAATAAAGTTAGTTTTCATACGGATAAGGATTTTCCTGATTTGGATAAAATTAAAATTGCCCTACTAGGAGTTCCTGAAAACAGAGGCGATTTTAATACTTATGAAGAAGTTAATTTACATTTCATTAGAAAAGAATTTTATAAACTTTATCCAGGCAATTGGCAAAGCGATATAGCTGATTTAGGAGATATTCTTCCTGGTAATTCAGTAGAAGATACTTTTTTTGCACTACAAAAAGTAGTTTCTGTATTGTTGAAGAAACAAATTATCCCAATAATATTAGGTGGAAGCCAAGATTTAACCTACCCACTATATCGTGCTTATGATAAATTAGAACAAATGGTAAACTTAGTTGCTGTTGATTCTAAATTTGACATAGGAAAACCAGATGAAGAAATATCATCTAATTCTTATTTAGGTAAAATTATAATCGATGAACCAAATAATCTTTTCAACTACTGTAATATTGGGTTTCAAACCTATTTTAATTCACAAGAAGAAATAGATTTAATCGAAAAACTCTATTTCGACGCCTACCGATTGGGTGAAATATCGAATAACATAACCCTTGCAGAGCCAGTATTGAGAGATGCAGATTTAGTTTCAATAGATTTAACAACCGTAAAGTCATCAGATTCGGGAAATTTATATAACTTTACACCCAATGGATTTAATGGAAAAGAAATATGTAGCCTAGCTAGATATTCAGGTATAAGTGATAAAGTGTCCTGTTTGGGTATTTTTAATCACAACAATACTAAAGAAGAAGCTGTCTTAATCGCTCAAATGGTTTGGTATTTTGTCGAAGGTGTTAATTTTAGGTCAAATGAATATCCATTTACATCAAAAGATAACTATTCAAAGTATATTGTTCCTTTAGAAGAAGAAGAAATCATCTTTTATAAGAGCAATAAAACCGAGCGTTGGTGGATAGAAATACCTTTTTTTTCAAATTTGCACAATAAATTGAAAAAAAATACGTTATTACCTTGTTCACAAGAAGAATATTTAACAGCGTGTAACCAAGAAATACCTGAAAGATGGTGGAAAGCACAACGAAAAAATATAATATAGAAAATATTTAAGTTACAAAATTAATAAAAATCTGTTTTAAAATAGAAAAAAGATTACAAAAACAACAATAAAACGCACTTTATCGATGTTTTTTTGCTTTTTATCGATAATAAATTTTTTTAATTCAAAAATTAATTTTAGTTTTGTCCTGTTAATTAATTTTTACATTAATAATTGTTTTTTTAAAAAATATTAAATAGGTTTACGCCCTTAAAAAATTGAGTATTCAAATAACCCCAATTTATATGAAGAAGTTCATCGCATTTGCATCTGTTTTAGCTTTATTAACAAGCTGTGGACGATCTAACGACAAAGGAGAGTTAGTAGGTGTTAAAGGAAAAAAATGGAACCCAGAGAAACCATATGGTATGACTTTGATACCTGGAGGCGCATTCATCATGGGTAAATCAGATGATGATTTAGCCAACGTGCAGGATGCTCCAACCAAAACAGTAACAGTTCGATCTTTTTATATGGATGAAACTGAAATTACTAACAGCGAATACCGTCAATTTGTCGAATGGGTTAAAGACTCAATTATTAGAGTTCGTTTAGCGATTCTTGCTGATGAAGTTGGTCAAACAGCTGGTTCAGGAGGAAAAGGAAAATCAGCAGGAAGTATTGGCGACTTTGCTTTTAATGATTCTGATCCTTCAAAAATGACTCCGTACGATAAATATATGTATGAGAATTATTATAGTGTAGGAACTGATGATGATCCTTATGCGGGTAGAAGATTAAACAAAAAAGTAAAATTAATCACAGATACTAGTAAATATCCTGATGAGTATTATACAGAGGTGATGGATACTATGTATCTTCCATTAGCGGAATCTTTTAATGGTTTAAGAACTATTGATGTTACAAAATTAAAATTCCGTTATTCTTGGATGGATATTCAAGCAGCGGCAAAAGCCAAAGTAGGAAAAAGAAGTTCTTTTATTAAAACAGAGCAGCAACAAGTTTATCCAGATACAACTGTTTGGATTAAGGATTTTGCTTATTCATACAATGAACCAATGCATAATGATTATTTTTGGCATCAAGCATACAGTGAATACCCAGTTGTTGGTGTTTCATGGAAACAAGCCAAAGCATTTTGTGCATGGAGAACTTTAAATAAGAATGCATATATCAAATCTAAAAAGAAGAAGCAAGACTTGACTAATTCATTCCGTTTGCCAACTGAAGCTGAATGGGAGTACGCTGCTAGAGGTGGATTAGAGTCAGGTACTTTCCCTTGGGGTGGTCCTTATGCTAAAAATGATAGAGGTTGTTTCTTAGCAAACTTTAAACCAAATAGAGGAGATTATGCTGCCGATCAAGCTTTATATACCGTTGAAGCCAAATCGTATGAGCCAAATGGATACAATCTTTATAACATGGCAGGAAACGTTGCGGAATGGACAGATTCCTCTTATGATGCTGCGGCTTATGAATATGTTTCATCAATGAATCCAAATGTTCCAGACACAAAGAACATGCGTAAAGTGGTTCGTGGTGGATCTTGGAAAGATGTTGCCTATTTCTTGCAAGTTGCTACTAGAGATTTTGAATATGCAGATACCGCAAGAAGCTATATTGGTTTCAGAACTGTTCAAGATTACATGGGAACACAAGTGACTGGTAAAGCTGGCGCACCTAGAAAATAATTTTTAACCAACTTTAAATATTAAAACTTAACTAACTAAAAAATTTATTATTATGGCATTATTAAGCAAAAAAACTATGAATTTCGCTTACGGTATGGGAGCGGCAGTTGTAATCATTGGAGCATTATTCAAATTGATGCACTGGCCAGGAGCAAGTGCGATGCTTATTATTGGATTGGGTACAGAAGCTCTAATTTTTGGATTGTCAGCTTTTGATCCAGTAGATACAGAATTAGATTGGTCTTTAGTATATCCAGAATTGGCCGGAGGTCAAGCTAAAGCAAAAGACAAAAAAGAAGATCCAAAAGATGCTCAAGGACTATTGTCACAAAAATTAGATAACATGTTGAAAGAAGCTAAAATTGACGGAGAGTTGATGGCAAGTTTAGGAAACAGTATTAAAAATTTTGAAGGTGCAGCAAAAGCAATTTCTCCAACAGTAGATTCAGTGGCTTCTACTAAAAAATATGCTGAAGAAATGACCAAAGCGGCAGAGCAATTACAAACATTAAACGGATTATATCAAGTACAACTTCAAAGTGCTGAGAGAAATGCTAAAATCAACGAAGAGGTAGCTGAGAATAATTTAAAATTAAAAGATCAAATGCAATCATTAACTTCTAACTTGTCTTCATTAAACAATGTATACGGTGGAATGTTAACAGCAATGAGTAATAGATAATTAGTTTTATAACTATATATTTTAAAAGAATAATAATTTAAACTAATTAGAAAAAATGGCAGGAGGAAAATTAACCCCTAGACAGAAGATGATTAACCTGATGTACTTGGTTTTCATCGCAATGTTGGCATTAAATATGTCAAAAGAAGTATTATCTGCTTTTGGTATTTTAAATAATAAAATTATTGAGTCAAACTCAGTAGCAGATGCAAGAAATCAATCTTCATTTGAACAATTAGCTCAAAAAGCACAAGAGCAACCATTACAATATGGACCAAAAAAGGATAAAGTTCAAAAAATTAGAGCTTTGTGTAAAGACTTTTCAACTTATGTTGAAAGCATGAAAACAGAATTCACAAAAGAACTTGTTCGTGATGCTGATGGTAACCTTCCATTTGAAGCAATGGATAAAGGTGATATGGTGGATCAAAAATGGTTCAATGGTGATAAACCATCCAAAGATGGTCAAGTATTTTTAGATAAAATGTCTAATTTTGTTACTCAAGTTAAACAAATTGGAGGTAGTTCTATAGCAGATTCTGAGATGAAAAAAATCCAAAAGAGATTTGCTACTGAGCCAGTTAAGTCAAAAAATGCGGGAACAACTTTAGGTTGGTTAGACTATAACTTTAAAGGTTTTCCTTTGATTGCAACAGTTACTAAATTGTCTCAATTACAAGCAGATATTAAAACAACAGAAAGTGATATTATTTCTGGAATGTTTCAATCAGACCTTGTTGCAGCAGCATCTTTAACCGCTTATCAACCAATTGTGGTTCCTGATAAAACTGCATTTTTTCAAGGAGAGTCTGTTACTGGAAAAATTGTCTTAGGTAAATTTGATCCTAATTTAGTTGCTAAATCAGTTATTGTCAATGGTTCTGCCGTGAAGGCTGAAGCAGGACAAGCTAATTTCTCTTTTGGAGCAGGAAATGTTGGTGAACATGAAATTACCGGTTCATTTAATTTTGATGAAGGAGGTAAAGTAGTTAGTTTACCTATTAAAGGTAACTATGTAGTAGTTCCTCAACCTAAATCGGCTAATATCTCTGCTGATAAAATGAATGTTGTTTACAGAGGTTTACCTAACCCGATGACAATTTCATTTGCAGGAATTTCAGATGATAAAGTTACTGCTTCTGCTCCTGGATTATCAAGATCAACAGGTGCTGGAAAATATAATTTAAATCCTCAGTCTGGAACTGAAGTTACAGTTAGTGTTACTGCTAAATTGCCTGATGGTAAGCCTGTGTCAGATAAAAAATCATTCCGTATTAAAAATATTCCTGCTCCTGCAGGTGCTATTGGAGGTCAAACAGGAGTTACAAAAGGTGCTAAGTCACGTTTAGAAGTTTCTCAGATTTCTGCAAAACTAGAAGATTTTTTATATGATTTAGATTTCCAAGTGACTCAGTTTACTTTTAAAGTTCCAGGACAGCCTGCTATTGTTGTTAATGGCGATAGAGTTGATGGAAGATGTAAAGCTGCATTAGCAAGAGTTACAAGAGGTGATCAAGTTACCGTTTCAGATATTAAAACCAAAGTTACAGGAGCAAGTATTATTGTACCAACAGCAGCACCTGTAATTTACGAAATACAATAAAATTTGAGTTAATACCTACTTAAATAACTTATAATTAAAAACATGAAAATTAAAAATCTTTTATACGGTGCATTTTTGCTTGCAGGTTCAATTACTGTTTCTGCACAGTCAAATCTGTTAAATGCCAAAACTCCTGAGGAGATTGGTAAAAAAACAGCTGCTCAGATGATTTCTGACAATGACAAACCGCTTCCATACGGCTATGTGCATGATAGAGATGTGTTGATGGGTAAAACAATTTGGGAATTTATCGATATAGATGAGCGTATAAACTTTCCTCTATACTATCCAATTGATACCGCTTTTGTAGGCAAAGAAAGAAGATCTTTATTTGATGTTTTGGTTAAAAACATTAAGAACGGTAAAATAAAAGAAGTTTACGCTGATGATTATTTCAATACCAAGAAAACTATAAATGATATGAGTTCATCATTTACCTATATTGATACAATTCAAGCTGGATTTGATGAAATTAATAACTATTATGATGATTATAAATCAGGTAAAAAAGTTTTAGATCCTCAGTTTATAAACAAACAAGATTTAACTGCGCAAGATATATCTGGTTATAGAATTAAAGGTTACTGGTATTTTGACAAACGTCAAGGAGAATTAAAATATAGATTATTGGCGCTTTGTCCAGTAACTCCTGAAGCACGTGATATTGGAAAAGATAATCCAGACGTTATTGATTTGTTTTGGGTGTATTTTCCAGCAATCAGAGATGTACTTCATGAAGCCAAAGCGTTTAATGATAAAAACTCAGCCATGCCAATTACATTTGACCATTTGTTAAATTCAAGGCGTTTTAACGGAGTAATTTATAAAGAAGAAAACGTTTATGGTGATAGAGAAGTTCAACAATACATGAAAGACAATTCTCAAAACCAACTTTTAGAGTCAGAACGTATCAAGGAAAAAATTCGTAGTTTCGAATCAGATATGTGGAATTACTAAAATAAATTTTATAAAATAATATAAAACTCTCATCTTTATGGTGAGAGTTTTTTTATTTCAAAATAATGATAGATTATATAATTATTGGTTCAGGTTTGGCTGGAATTGCTTTTGCTGAAACTCTTTTGCAAAACAATAAGTCATTTATTGTTTTTGATGATGAATCTCAGAATTCTTCTAAAATTGCAGGTGGATTATACAATCCTGTAATTTTAAAACGGTTTAGTGAGGTTTGGAATGCTAAAGAACAACTTGCTATTGCCGATGTTTTTTATAAAAACATTGAAAAAAAAATTGCAACTCAAGTAGACTTTAAAACGCCTATTTATAGAAAATTTTTCTCAATAGAAGAACAAAATAATTGGTTTTCAGCTTCGGATAAACCAAATCTTTTACCTTTTTTATCGACGAATTTAGTACATAAAGTTTTCAAAGGTATTGATTCACCATTTGGTTATGGAGAAGTTTTACATTCCGGATTTGTTGATACAGCCATTTTAATTAATAAATATCATGGCTATTTAGAACAAAAGTCTTTTTTAGTTAAGGAACGATTTGATTATTCACAACTGCAACAATCAGACAATCATATTCAGTATAAAGATTTCAAAGCAAGTCACATTGTCTTCGCTGAAGGATTTGGAATGCATTCTAATCCATTTTTTAAGTATTTACCACTAGATGGAACAAAAGGTGAATTGTTTATAATTAAAGCACCAGATTTGGATTTGGATGTTATTGTAAATACAAGTGTATTTATTTTACCTCTAGGAAACGATTTGTTCAAAGTAGGAGCAACATACAATTGGAAAGACAAAACAGTTTTTCCAACTGAAGAAGGTAAGAAGGAACTTGTTGAACGAATAAAGGAAATTCTTTCTTGCGAATTTCAAATTATTCAGCATTTTGCTGGAGTTCGTCCAACAGTTAATGATAGAAGACCATTACTTGGCTCACATCCAAAACATAAAAACCTATTCATTTTAAACGGACTTGGAACACGTGGAGTAATGCTTGCTCCAGCTATGGCAATAGAATTATACAACCATATTGAAAAAAATAAACCCTTAGACAAAACAATTGATATTAACCGTTATGTTTCTTTTTTGACTCAGGATTAAAGTGTACAAACATATTAATGTAAATATTTCTAGATAGTCTCGCAGTTATTGGAGTTAATAAAATTAAAGCTGCTATAATTGCGATAAAAGATTCAAATAATTCTAAACCAATAACAACTTTTGCAACGATAAAAGTAGCAATACCAATAGCTACGGTTAATCCATAACTAACATACATGGCGCCATAAAAAAATGATGGTTCAAGATTATAATGTAATTCGCAATGACCACATTTTTCATGCATTTGATACAATTTTGATAAATGATACGGGTTTTTTTCCAAATACATGCTTTCTTCTTGACATCTTGGACAACTTCCTGTTAAAATACTATATAGTTTGGATCCTTTTTTTAACATTTGCAAAAATTTTATACAAAGGTAATCTTATTATAAAATTATCAATGTAACATTTGTAACAATTATATGCTAAATATTCATAATTTATCGGTTTCTTTTGGTGGTACGTTTCTGTTTGAAGAAGTTACGTTCCGACTTGGTTCAGGCGACAGAGTAGGACTAGTTGGTAAGAACGGTGCCGGAAAATCAACCATGCTCAAAATATTAGCTGGCGATTTTAAACCCGATTCTGGTCAAATTGCTACTGAAAAGGAAGTGCGTATGGGTTTTCTACGTCAGGATATCGATTTTGAAGTCGGTAGAACTGTTCTTGAAGAAGCCTATGAAGCATTTACAGAAATAAAAAGAGTAGAGCGAAAACTAGAAGAAATAAATCATCAACTTGTTACACGAACTGATTATGAAAGTGAAGACTATTCACAAATCATAGAACAATTATCTGATTATACACATCAATTTGAAATTTTAGGCGGTTATAATTATGTAGGCGATACCGAAAAAATTCTTCTTGGATTAGGTTTTAAACGTGAAGATTTCAATAATCAAACCGATACTTTTTCTGGTGGATGGAGAATGCGTATCGAATTAGCTAAATTGTTATTGCAATCAAATGATATTTTGCTACTCGATGAACCAACCAACCACTTAGATATTGAAAGTATTATTTGGCTTGAAAGTTTCCTTAGAAATTTCCCTGGTGTTGTGGTAATCGTTTCTCACGATAAAATGTTTTTGGATAATGTAACCAACCGAACTATTGAAATTTCATTAGGAAAAGCTTACGATTTCAATAAGCCTTATTCGCAATATTTAGTGTTACGTGAAGAAATTCGCGAAAAGCAATTGGCTACTCAAAAAAATCAAGCCAAAAAAATTGAAGAAACCGAAAAGTTAATTGAAAAATTTCGTGCCAAAGCCAGCAAAGCTTCCATGGCGCAATCATTAATTAAAAAACTTGACAAAGTAGAACGTATAGAAGTAGATGAAGACGATAATTCGGTTATGAATATATCCTTTCCAGTTTCTCAAACGCCTGGTCGTGTTGTTATAGAAGCCGAGCATGTAACCAAAGCGTATGGTGATAAAGTGATTTTAAAAGACATTTCACTTTTGGTAGAGCGTGGAAGTAAAATTGCTTTTGTGGGTCAAAATGGTCAAGGAAAATCAACATTTATTAAAGCCATTGTTAACGAATTCAAATACGACGGAACGATAAAACTAGGGCATAATGTTCAACTTGGGTATTTTGCTCAAAATCAGGCAGAATATTTAGATGGCGAAATTACGTTATTAGAAACTATGATTAATGCGGCAACAGATACCAATCGTTCCAAAGTTCGCGACATGTTGGGTTCATTCTTGTTTCGTGGTGATGATGTTGAAAAGAAAGTAAAAGTGCTTTCTGGTGGCGAAAGAAACCGTTTGGCGTTGTGTAAATTGTTACTACAACCTATCAATGTCTTGTTAATGGATGAACCAACCAATCACTTAGACATCAAATCAAAAAATGTTTTGAAAGCAGCGTTAAATAAATTTGAAGGAACATTGCTTTTAGTATCTCACGATAGAGATTTTCTTCAAGGAATGGCAAACACGGTTTATGAATTTAAAGATCAAAAAATAAGAGAATATCTTGGCGATATCAATTTCTTCCTTGAGCAAAGAAACGCTATGAATATGCGTGAAATTGAAAAAAAGGATGTTGTAAAAGAAACTCCAAAAGTTGAAAAGAAAAATCTTTCCTTCGAAGAACAAAAAGCGCAAAAATCGCTTCAAAATCGTTTAAGTAAAGTTGAAAGTCAAATCCAACAATTGGAAAAAGACATTCAGCACGACGATAGAGAATTAGCGTCAAATTATGACAAACACATCGAAAACGCTAGTTTTTTTGCAGCCTATGAAAAGAAAAAAGTAGAGTTGGAAAAACTACTTGCGGAATGGGAAGAAATTCAATTAGAAATCGAAAGTTAATATTTATTTAAACGGATGTCGTTGTTGCCAAGCCAATGTTGGTTCTAATTTCGGGAAGATTTTAGGCATAAACTTGTTGATGAATGAATTGGTGTGAAAAATAAACCCCGACATCATTATCGGTTCCGCACCAATAGAACTTTTGATTTCCAACGCTGTTCTTCCGAAGATTATTTTTTTAAATTGATGTTCAATACCAAAAGCGGTCATGTTATACAACATATTCAAATACAACATTTTTTCTTTTTGTATTTGTTCGTCATAACCAAGAAAATACGTTTCCAAAACTTCGCCATTGAGTAAAAGCGAATGAAAACCTATCAATTCATTTTCTAAAAAATAACCGACCATTACAAATCGATTGCCACATTGTTTTTTAAAAACAGTAAAATGATCTTCGGCTAAGAAAAAAGTATTAAAAGGTGCATTTTTGGCAACATGATGATACAATTCATAAATCCGTTTTTCCTGTTCAATGATTTCTTGGGTTGTCAACTCTCTAGTAACAATACCTTCTGATTTTTTTCGGCAACGTTTGTATTGGTCTCTGTATTTTTTTGAAAATGCGCTAACATAATCAGCTTCAGTTTTCCAGTTTTTATCCAATTCAAAAATCATATTGGGTTGCGTGTTGAACTCATAAATTGTGGCAAAACCATAATGCTGCAATTCGGTAGCCGATTTTTTATAGAAATCTTTAAACGATACAATATGAATTTTAATCTTTTTAGTTTTAAAATAAGCAATCAATGTTTGAGAGCAATTTAAGAGAATTTCACTAATACAATTAAATTCCATCGGCTTTGAAAACACAAACCCATTTTGACCCGTAATCATATTATTTCCAAGAAACAAAGCATGAGAAGCGAAATTCTTAAATATAAAATTCCGTATGTAAGTTTTCAAACATTTATCACGTTCGCCAAAAGATTCTAATTTGTTTAAATCCAAATATTGCGCCAATGCAACACCAATTAATTGTTGGTGTTCAAAGATTCCAATATAAAAGCATTCCATATTGGTAGGAGCAGACTGTTCTAAAACGTGTAAGTATGGAGTTTGTAAAAAAGCATTCGATTGGGAAACAATATCCCATTCCTTTGGAAGTTCGTTTACCGTTTTAAATATAGAGAAAGTAATGTCTTGGTTCAAATCAACTATTTATGTTTTCAAAAGTAATTAAATAATGCAGTGTTTTAGAAACATTATTTTATATTTAACTAATTTTAAATGAAGAAAACCATGAAACCATTTTCAAATTCAGAAATAGAAGAAGCATTAAAAAAAGTAAACGGTTGGAACTATACTGAGGCTAAAATTCAAAAAAAGTACCAATTCAAAGATTTCAGTGAAGCATTAAGTTTTTTAATAAGGGTTGGAATCTTAGCCGAAAAACAAAACCATCATCCCGAAATTTGGAACGTTTATAATAAGGTAACACTCTCTTTAAACACACACGATGCAAACGGAATTACCGAAAAAGATTTTAAACTAGCGGAAAGCATAGATAAGCTATAAAAAATCGCTCTTAAACTAAGAGCGATTTTCTTTATTAATTAAACCCATCCACAAACGATGGCACCAATTATAATCATACAAACAGTCCAATAACCAGAATGAATAAAGATGTATTTCCACGATTTGCGTTCAAAAAGTCCGTTAATAGCAATCATTGGAAAAGCCAAGAAGATTCCAGTCATAAATCCATGCAATGCACCGTGCTTGTATGTTCTATAAGCATTGCCATAATCAGCCATAAAATCGACATACGATTGTTTTGCAGTAGTTACATCACCACCAATCATGCCTAATGCGCCAAATTGGTGAATAACTAACACTTGCATAATCATTGCAAATAGTAAGGAAAAAATAATCGTCAATCCGAAGATTTTCAACATATTTCCTTTTTTCATTTCTTCTTCAGAAAATCCATTTTCCTTCATCCAGACTTTTCCAAACAAAGGACCATACCATACAAAGCCAACTATTAATGTTGACAAAGCAGCAACTAAAATTGCTAAAAAATTCATTTCCATATTTAATATGTTTAATTGGTTAGTAATTCAAATGTATTAAAAAAACATTTTACTACAAACAAATAATAAGCTATCCTTTTTTATTAAAATCATAAGAAAAATATAGATAAAAAATATTAAAAAATGTATTTCATCGATTTTATTTGTTTTTAAACGATGTTCTGTATAGTTTTACACCGTCATAACAACCAAATCTTATATGATATGAAAACTATATTTACTTACATTTCCGTAATGCTTGTTTCGGTTTCTGTTTTTGCAGAAATATCCAAAACAGAAAAAAATGCACTGATTAAGTTGTACAAATCAACCAATGGTGCAAAATGGACAAACACTTGGGATTTAAAAGCAGCACCAACTACATGGTATGGCGTTGAAATTAAAGACGACAAAGTGGTTTCATTAAAATTAATGAATAACAACCTAGCAGGAAATTTGCCTAACGAATTAGGGAATTTAACCAGTCTAGTGGAAATCAATTTTTTCCGCAACTACATTACTGGTGTTTTGCCAGCTACTTTAGGAAATCTAAAAAGCCTAACGCATTTGAATGTGGCATTCAATCAAGTATCAGGTAGCTTGCCAGAATCACTTGGAAATGCTACACAGCTTCAATCAATCGAATTGCACATGAACCGTTTAAATGGTCAATTACCAACAAGCATTGGAACTTTAAGCAGTTTAGAAACATTGTCTTTATTCAATAACGAAATCGAAGGCGAAATTCCATCAAGCTACTATCAATTAAAAGCATTAAAAGTACTTTTATTAAGCAGCAACAAATTAGTGGGTGCTCTAAGTCCCGATGTAGCAAATCTTACATCATTAGAAAACCTTAGTTTGTTTGAAAACAAAATGGATGGTCAAGTGCCATTTGATTTAGAGAAATTGCACAACTTAAAAGAAATGAATATCTCTTATAACATGTTCAACGGGTTAGTATCTAGAAATTTAGCCAAATTAGATACGCTAAACATGACCATGATAAATGAGCAAGGTGTAGCAACTACACTAAAAATCAGCATTGATAAAAACTCTGCCTACGCTGCAGACGAATAAAAATACGTTCTTATGATTGTAATTAATTTTGTTGGGTTAACAAAATGTAAAAAGTCTCGAGCAATCGAGACTTTTTTATGTTTACTACGTTCAGTAATTATTCAGCAGCTACCAACTTTGAAGCACTTCTATACAAAAACTGATTATAAATATGACGTCTAGCAAAACGACTTGGCGATTCTGCATTAATCATTTTTACATATGTGTTTTTAGGAATTCCAAAATACTCATAAGTACTACCATCCAAAAAAGTAACATACAACACACCTTTTTCAAAATAAAAATCTTCAATTGCCGAAGTAGAAGTTGTAGCAGTATAAGCCGCTTTAGTTTTCTCCAAAGTCTCAGGAGCAATACTTACAAGAAAGTGATACGCTTCTATAATCAATAAACTTTTTTCTTCAGCAGCCAGTTTTTCAGCTTCATCCGTAAATTTATCAGGATGACAATCCTTCACACAGTTACGATAAACAGTTTTTAATTCTTTTAAAGTAGCAGTCTTAGTAACTTCTAATAAAGCGCGATACTCTGCAATTTTCTTTGTATTCATCTTTGTAATGCTTTGCCTTTCAGCTTTTTTAAATTTTCGGCAAAGGTAAACTTTCTTTTTACATAAAATAATAAATCACAATCCAATATTAATTAATAATTTAGGACTATGAAAAAAGCATTTTTTTTTATAGCCTTTTCAGCAATGATATTGCTCTTGCAATCTTGTAAAAAACATTCAGAACCAAGTACTGAGACCAATAGCGTATATACTAACAACATAAATAAAGGCCTTGAAAAACACAACCTTCAGCAACTAGACAGTGCTTTTTACTATTACAATCAAGCAAGCCAATCGGCTTATGATGGCGATTCAAAAGCCTATGCGTTATTTCAAATAGCAACCATTCAACAACAAGTAGGCGACTTTTACGGAAGCGAAGAAACCGCTATTGACGCACTCAAACAAGCAAAATCAAACCTTTATGCACCCTATTTATACAATCTTTTAGGCATTGCATTTCTAGAACAAAACAATTTCAGCGAAGCAATTCAATACTATAATAAGGTGTACAACGACACTTTAAACAATCTCGATAAAGCAATCGTCAAAAACAACATCGCCGTAGTGTATCTCGAAAAAAAGGAATTCAAAAAAGCAATCCAAATAGAAGAAGCGGTACTCACAAACACGGTATTACAAAACGACAAAAAAAACTACGCCAAAGTACTCGATAACCTAGGCTATGCCTACTTCAAAACCAACAACCCCAAAGCACTACCGTTTTTAAACCAATCCAAATTCCTTCGCGATTCACTAAACAACGATTACGAAAAGATTGCCACCTATATCCATCTAGCCGAATACCACCAAGCAACAAACCCTAAACTTGCCTTGCAAATGGCAACCCAAGCGTTCACGTTTGCCAATGCCACAAACAATCCCGATGACAAACTAGAAGCCCTAAAACTAAAAGTAGCACTCAGCAATCCAACAACAACAAAAGAAGTAGCACTTCAACACATTCAACTTTCAGACAGTATTTTCAAAGTAAGACAATTTGCCAAAAACCAATTCGCCAAAATCAAATACGACGCATCCAAAGCAGTGTTAGAAAAAGATAAATCCGAAAACCAAAAACAAATTATTTTGTGGCTACTATTCGCAGTCGCCATCATCGCCATCAACATTATCCTAATCCTGCGCTATCGAAACAAACAAAAACTAAAAGCATCCATCTACGACACCGAAATCAGAATCTCCAAAAAAATTCACGACGAACTAGCCAACGACGTCTTCCAAGCCATGACCTATGCCGAAACTCAAGACCTCCAAAACAACACCAAAAAAGAAATCTTGCTAGATTCATTAGAAAATATCTATTCGCTAACAAGAGATATTTCGCAATCCAATAGCCAAATTGATACTAAAGAACACTATAAAAAACAATTATTTGAGTTACTCAATAATTTTAGCAATGCATCAATCAATGTTATTATAAAATCTGATGACACCATCAATTGGGACAAACTTCATAAAGAAATCAAAATAACACTTCATCGAGTTTTGCAAGAACTCATGGTCAACATGAAAAAACATTCCAACTGCTCCATCGTGGTAATTACCTTCTTCAACCATCCAAAACAACTCGAAATAAAATATGCCGACAATGGTCAAGGAATAAATCCACAAACATTTGATAAAAAAGGACTTCAAAATGTGGAAAACCGTATTCAAGCCATAAAAGGAACCATTATTTTTGACAACCAAACCAACAAAGGCTTCAAAGTAACTATTTCCATCCCAAAATAAGGCATCATGTATAAAAAAGTCCTAATTTCCGAAGACATCGACACCATCAACCTAGCCATTCAGCTAACCCTTTTTCAATTGGCAATAACCGACATACAACACGTCAAATACTGCGACGACGCACTACTCAGAGTAAAAAAAGCAATCCGAGACAACGAACCATTCGACCTCTTCATCACCGACCTATCCTTCGAACCCGACAAACGTTCAGTAAAACTAACATCAGGAGAACAAGCTATAGCCGAAATCCGCAAAACACAACCCAACATCAAGGTAATTGTATATTCCGTAGAAGATAAAAAGCACCGCATCAAAGAACTCTACAACAACTACAACATCAATGCTTATGTGCACAAAAACCGCAACAGTATAGAACAACTTAAAACCGCCATTACAAATACCTATCAAACAGAAACCGCTTATATTTCCCCAGAACTCAAACACCTCCTAGCGAATAAAACCAACTTCCAAATTGATGAAATAGACATTCAAATTCTAAAACAAATAGCATTCGGATACACCTACGAAGAAATTGCAAACCTTTTTAAACAACAAAATATAATACCAAGTAGCAAAAGCGCCATTGAAAAAAAAGTAAACAAACTCAAAGACTATTTCAAAGCCAACAATACCATACATTTAATAACCATTACAAAAGATTTAGGTATTATCTAAAAAAAAATTCACATTACGGTTTTCCGTAAAATACATCCAAAATACCTTCATACGTTTGTTGCAACAAAGACAAACAAATGAAACTCTACTATATAGACCGATACCCAAACCAAGACAACAACTACGAATTGCACATAGCAAACTGCAATCTGCTACCCAACATTTTCAACAGAGCATGCCTTGGCAATTTTGACAACCAAGAAGAAGCACTTTTAGAAGCCAATAAAAAATACCCAAAATCCATCCTCTGCACAAATTGCCTACAAGCAGAACATAATAAAGTAAAACCATTCTTCAAAAGATGGTTCCAAAAAAAATAATTGTGGAAGTGTCTGCCCTGGAGCGAATAAGTAATGCCAATTCCTCCAGAGGCACTCGCTTATTAACAGGCTCAATCTCATAACTTTATTTAATAAAATATACACTTGTAATAAAAAATTTATTAATTTTAAAAACAAAAACATGAATACTAAAATTATTGAAGCAATAGAAAATCAAAATGTTATAGAGTTCTATTACGATGGAGAATTAAGAGTTGTTGAACCACATTGTTATGGAGTTTCAAAAGCAGGAAATGATGTTTTAAGGGCATTTCAAGTTGATGGATACTCTTCCTCAAATAAGATGTGGTGGAGAATGTATACTTTAAGTAAAATGCAACAAATACAAATTGTAGAGGATACTTTCAGTTCACGAAATGATTATAAAAGAGGGGATAAAGATATGATTAGAATATATAGAGAAATATGATTAAAATTATTATATGACAACAGCAAATTTTAGAAAAGTACTTATCGACATTGCAAAAGAGGAGAATAGTAATACTATTTCAAGAATCATTGCATACTATTACCCTAGTTTAAATAGTTCCAGTAGAGAATCGTTATTCGAAAGCTTAATGTTTTATTTAGAGACTTCTGAAGGTCAAGAATTAGATTTTGAAGATTTATCAGAAAAAATTAAAACCGATAATATTGATGTCCTTGCTTATAGAGGTAAAGATTATCGAATTAAACAAGTTGAGATTTCTAATTTAAGAGGAATTCCTTCATTGGAAGAAAATAATGGAATTCCATTTGGAATAGATCTAACAGATGAAGGCGAAAAAATCAATAATGCAATTATTTTAGCAAATAATGGAACTGGGAAATCATCTGTTTTTGCAGGTCTTGAAATGATTTATACTCAAGAAATAGGAGAAAAAAATCTTCGCTCTAAAAATCCAAAAGCAAACGAATTAACAGATTATAATAAATATCTACAACGAATTAATCAAACTGGAAAAATATCTTGTAATGTAAAAACTGTTGAAGGAGATTTTGATTTAGAAAATAAGATTTTTGAAAATGATGATTTAATTAAAATTTTTAATCCTAATAGCCACTTCATTACAGAGTATGATATTATTAGTAACGGTCAGTTAGAATATGAAAAAGATGACAAACATGACCACTCATTCCACAACAAAATTGCTTTATCATTAGGTCTCAATGAATTTATAAATTTTCAAAAAATTGCTCTTCAAATCCCAAATTACAGAAGGAGCAAAGAAACTTCTACAAGAAATAATATTGAAAAAGAAATTCAAAACAATAAAACAACCATCATAAACAGACATGCTGAAATTCAATCAAAAACCATTGAGCTTGAAGAGTTTAAAAAAGGCAATACTTCAGAAAACACTTCTATCCAACTATCTAGACTACAGACGCTAAATAAATTGAAAAGTAAAACTCTTGAGCTAAATTTTGAAGAAAAGAAATATTTAAACGATATTCTTGAATTTGAAAATAAAGTAAGAGAGTTAAGTACATTAGAAAGAAACAAAAAGACAGCTGTAGAAAAGAATTTTTTAGAATCTGGAAAAGAATTAATAAATGAATTTCACGATTGTCCATTTTGTTTAAGTTCAAATAAATCATTAGAAGAAATTAAAGCCGAAGTTGAAAAAAGGTTATTACAATTAGAGCAATCCAAATTATTGGATGAACAATTAAAAAATAGCTTTAGGTCAGTAGCAGAAAATTTATGGAATATTACCAGAGATTTAAATTATATTAATGAAATACTAGATACTGATAGACAAGATTTAAGCAATTTTTCAAATTTTGAAAAAATAAGATTAGAGGAAAGCAGGTTATATATATCACTTTCCCCTATAATAAGTGATATGAAATTAAATGAGCATATCTATTCTCTAACACAAAAAATCGTTCTAACTGACAAAGATTATTTGGATTTATTTGAATTTTTAAATAATAACAAACAAATGTTTGAAAAAGCATACATCGATTTAGCTAAAGAAGTTCAGTCACTAATAGAGGAACGAAAAAAAACAATAGATGCAGAAATAAATGAATTTCTTAGAAGTAATGAAAGTAATTCTATTGAACATAGCATTTCTAGATTAGAAAGAGAAATAAAAGAGATTAACGAGCAAATAACATCAATCGAAAACAAGAATAAGAAGCTTGAAGAAGAATTAATTCCTGCAAATAAAAAAGTAGTTTTTCTCAATCAAATAAAAGAAGAGATTGATATTTTCAACTCAAAATACAAATTAAAAGTTGACGAATTGGTTAACAATGTTTTTGAACCAATTAAAAATACAGTTGAAGAAATTTTAAACGACTATTTTCAAGATGATCCGCAATACAAGCTTGAAATAAACTTAAAAGAAAATAAACTTAACATCGAAGGTATTGAATATGTAACAAAATACATAGTCGCAGAAATAGTCAATACCAAAACTAATGATATGATTTCTTCACCACAAATCTATTTCAACACTTTTAGGTACAAGTTGTTTTCTTTAATGATTGGTTTAAGCATAGCCTTAGCATCTCGAAAAACATATAAAATAAATTTTCCTTTAGTAATGGATGATTTGTTCTTTGCAAGCGATTTCATCAATAAAAATTCATTTTCCGATTTCTTACAAAAAGTAATTCAACTTTTCTATAAACACACACCTGATATTCCTTTACAAATAATCCTTTTCACTCACGATGATATAATTTTCAGAAGTTCTATTGATGCAATTTATGAATTTAAAGTTGATGAAAATAATAATTCACATAAAGTAGATTTGGTTGAAAATACGATTATAGCACGGATGTTTAATGTTTCAGAAAAAGATGAAAAAACTCAAACCTTTAAAGATAATAGCGAATACTGGTCGTTATTGTATGAATTACCTAAAAAGATTAATTATGAGCAGCAACAATAAAACACAAAAAAATTATAATAAAAGAATAGTTGTAGTTTTAGTAATATTCTGTATAACTTTCGTTTTACTTTTTTGCTGTCAATGGTACTTGGTTTCAAAAAATCTAGAAGAATATAAAATTGAAAAAACTAATCAATTAATTAAATTAAAAAATTCAAAAACTAATTTAATTGATATTGATAACCTAGAAAAATCAAAAAATTATGTTGTGATAAAAAAAGATGATTTAGAAGAAATAAACTCAAATATAAATCATTTAGCAGAACAAGTTTATTCTGAGCAAAACAAAGCAACTACAATTATTGACAAAGATATTGATAGAATTAATCTATACATGGCATTAGGCATAGGTTTTATTGCTATTATTGGTATTTTCATACCATTAGTAATTAATTTTTTAAGTTATGACGATTTAAAAGAAAAGCTAAAGGAAGTACATGATAAAACTAAAGACCTTGATAATAAAGAACTTGAGATGGCAATCAAAAATGCAAACGAAGCATTGAGTAAAAGTGCTGAAATAGAAGAAATAAAAACAAAAGTTGAAGATGTCAGCCCGAAAGTTTCTACTATATCTCTTCAAATAGCGCTCAATAGAATAAATAATATGACCTCTGTGGCTATAAAAAATATTAGAATAAATAAAGACTACACATTATTTAGTGATTTATTCAATCATTTAAAGGATGAATTAAATAAATATAAAAATGATAAAAATCATTCCGTTAATCAAAATAATTCATTGATTGAAGCTTTAAAGGATTTTATTCAAATATTTAATGATGAAAAAATTAGGTTTGCTTCTATCTTGAATAAAAAAGGCTTAGATCTCGAATTTATTAATCTCACTTCTGGATTGCAAAAACTAATAAAATCTAAAAAAGAAGATGAAGACAAAGTATATGAAGAAATCACTTCAACAATAGATAATATATTAAAGATATTTGAGGAATAATATTATGCTTAAAATAAACCAACAACTTAAACGTATTGAAATCAAAGAATTCGAAATCGAAAACCAAATTGTATTCAATTACTTTGATAATTTATCAGCTTCTGAACGAGACGAAAAATTACTTCGAGCTATTTACATAGGTGTTTTGGCATTAATGGAGGACCGCATTTCATCTTTTCTTTCAAAAACATCCAACGAATTAGGAACAGAATTAGAAAGTTTGAAGATGATTTTTGAAATGAAGAAAGAGCTCTTTTATAAGTCAACCATCAAAGGAACCTTAGCAGAAGATGAAATAGCGGAGTTTTTAAACCAATATTTTGTAGATAGAAGATTAAAAGACCGTGCATTCTTAACGGGTAATACAGCAGGCAATCTGCCTAAAAATAAAACAGGAGATATAATCTGTGAAATAAATGGAACCCCTGATTTAAAAATAGCTATAGAATGTAAATTTGACAAAAGCGTTCGCCTAGGAGATATTGAGAGTAAAGATATTTTTACGCGTAAATCAGATACCGCTTGGAGTCAATTGATAGAAGCACAAGCTAATAGAGACAGTAAAGTAAGTTTAATAGTTTTTGATATTTCTTTAGTCGAAAACTCGATTCTAAAAAATTTCGAGAATGTAGGCTATATTCCAGGAGTTGGTTTTATTGCGATAATCAATTCACAAAAAGGAGATTACAGCAATTTAGCTATTGCTTACATGTTAGCTCGCGACATTGCTTTAAATGCAAAAGAAATAGAACTTGACAAAGACATCTTGGCAATGATGGTAAATCGTATAATTAAAGATATCAATGAAGTATTGACCATAAAATCTCTGGTTCAAAATAATATTGAAAACAATAAGACAATTTTAAAACAGCTTGAAAAATCAGTACTACTAATGGAATTCAATCAAGAGTATTTAAAACGATTTTTAAGCCAAGGCACACTAACTAAAAAAGATTTGCTTGACTTTTATATGGGTGATGATGTGAAGGATAAATATAAAATGATTGAAAAAGAAATAGAAAATATACATTAATAAATCTAGTAATATGAATATTTATAATCTATCAATTTTAGAAAAAGACAGGATACATGAATCAAAAATTCAAAATCTTGCTAATAAATATAAAGCAATATTCAATACAACAGAAACAAAAGATGGAATGGTTTATGAGTTCGAATTCCCAGATTATACTCTTATGGAAAGTTTTAGAGAAGAAATTAATAATCTTCAACCTAAATTATTTTAAATTTAAACACTCAACCAACCACGGCATTAAAGCCGTGGTTTTTTATACCCAATACCTACCTTCACCAACAAATGCCACCACAAACACCCATCATCTATTCTCTACATCAACCCCACAATCCCGTAGGGATAAAATCTTTGTAGCCACGGGTTTCAACCCGTGGTCAAACAAAACATCCCACCCCAAAATCCCGTAGGGATGACACCCAAATCTTTACATCAAAACCAAATAGCTATTCTCTATAATCTCTCCGTCCCTCCATCTCTCATCTCTCATCTCTCATCTCTCCATCTCTCATCTATTCGTCTCTCATCTCTCATCTCTCATCTATTCGTCTCTCGTCTCTCATCTATTCGTCTCTCATCTATTCATCTATTCGTCCCCATACAAAAAAAATAATTCCCAACATTACGGTTTTCCACATCCAAACCAAAAAACTTTCATTTTACTTTAGCTAAAAGTTTAACAATAAAAAATATGGAAAACATGGCATATTCAGAAACAGGACACAACATCAATGTGGCACACCTAAACCAATTAAACGAAACAATAATCACATTCGGTGAAAAATACAACCCAGCAAAAAACCGAATAAAACTCCTAGAACTCCAAGCACTCTACACAGCAGGAAACCAACAAATTGCATTCGTGCAAACCTCCAAAAACAACTACTCAACAAAAGTTGACGACAGAGAAGATGCATACAAAAATGTAAAAACATTCTCCACACAAATAATAGGCATAATGTCAGGAACCAACGTGTCAAAAGCACTAATAAAAGATGCCAAATCAATCAACAAAAAAATACAAGGAACAAGAATCGACAACCCAAACACACCACCAACAACAAACCAAGAAGGAGAACCAATCGAAGACAACAGCATCGAAAACGACCCACTAGGAAAAAAACACTCCACATCACGACAATCACACATATCAATCCAAGAAAACTTTGCAGACCTAGTAGATTTATTAGAAAACGCAGAAAACTACGACCCAAACGAAGATGAATTTAAAATCCCATCACTCAAAGATTACAGCGAAAATCTAAAAAACGCAAACCAAAGAATCGACACCGCAGTCGCACAAGTAAAAGAAAAAAGAATAGACAGAAACCAATTCCTATACACACCCGAAACCGGACTAGTGGACACAGCACTCGAAGCCAAAGATTACATCAAAGGACTCTTCGGAGCATCATCCCCAGAGTTCAAAGCCGCCGACGCTATAAGCTTCAGAAATTTTAAACAATAAAAAATCAAAAGCACCTTCAATAAGGTGCTTTTTTTATACAAGTAGTAAAGCATTATCATTTCAATAATTCACCCATTCGTCAGTTCAATTGTTCGCTGCAGACTTATATAATGAGAACAAATTCCAAACAATTCCAGTTTCGTCAGTTCAAGTGTTCGCCGTAGGCGAATATATCAAGAACCTATCTCAAAATTAAAAAAATCATTAATTTTTGTAAGAATTAAAGCTAAATTCATCGTCTGCACAGGTAAAACAATCAACTGCACAGGTAAAACAATCAAGTGCATAGTTTAAAGAATCAAGTGCACGACTAAAGTAAACAACTGCACAGGTAAAACAATTAAGTGCACAGTTAAAAGAATCAAGTGCACGACTAAAATAAACAACTGCACAGGTAAAATAATCAACTGCACAGGTAAAACAATCAAGTGCACGACTAAAGTAAATAACTGCACAGTTAAAACAATCAAACGCATACCTAAAACAATCAAACGCACACCTAAAACAACCAACAACAAACCACAATCAACAAACAACCCAACCCATAAAACAATAAATTTCATAAATTAGCACCACAACATCATCAACAAAACAAAATCACCATGAAAAAAACACAAATCATCACATTCCTCTTAGCAATCACCAGCCTGATAAACGCCCAACAAAATCAAACCATCGAAATAGCCTTCCCAATCCTAAACCAATACACAAACATCCGCGACACAAACCTAGCAACCGACAGTTCCGAAGCCTACTTCACCATCCAATCACCAGCAGGCGAACTATCACAAATAGCCTTCATCAAAAAAACCAAAAACAACTGGTCAAAACCACAACTATTACCCTGTTCAGACCAATACAACTACCTCGAACCATTCCTATCCAACGACCAAAAACGCCTCTACTTCGCCTCCGACAGACCATTAAACAACTCATCCACAGAAAAAAAAGACTACGACATCTGGTACCTCGAACGTCAAAACAAAAACCAACCATGGTCACAACCCATAAACCTAGGCACACCAATAAACACCAACCAAAACGAATTCTACCCAACACTCGCCAACAACAACAACCTCTATTTCACCCTAGATTCCCCATCCGGACTAGGAAAAGACGACATCTACTACGCCAGATGGAACGGCACCAACTACGAAAACCCCGAACTCCTTAACCAAAACATCAACACCACCGGCTACGAATTCAACGCCTTCATATCCAAAAACGAAGACTTCCTAATCTATACAAAATACAACGCCAATGACGGACTCGGCAGCGGAGACCTATACATAGCCCACAAAGACAAAAACGGACAATGGCAAACCCCAAAAAACCTCGGCGAAATAATCAACACCAAGTACATGGAGTACTGCCCATTCTACGACCAAGCCAATCAAACACTCTATTTCACCAGCAAACGAAACAACATAACCCCAAAACAATTCAAAAACACCGAAGAATACCAACAATACATCCTCCAAAGTCACAACGGATTAAGCAAAATATACAAAACCAAAATCAACCTAACCGAGTAAAAACAAACCCTCAGAAATAAAAAACAAAAAATTAATTAAAACATTTTGTTTGAATAATACAATAAAAGGTTTATCTTTGCACTCACAAATCGCGGGATAGAGCAGTAGGCAGCTCGTCGGGCTCATAACCCGAAGGTCACAGGTTCGAGTCCTGTTCCCGCTACAAAGAAAAAGCCATTCAGCAATGAGTGGCTTTTTTTGTTACCTTTGCAAAAAGAATTAACCATACAAATCATGGAACACAAAGCAGGTTTTGTCAACATCATCGGAAACCCAAACGTAGGCAAATCAACCCTAATGAACGCTTTCGTTGGCGAAAGACTTTCCATTATAACCTCAAAAGCACAAACAACGCGACACAGAATACTAGGAATAGTAAACGGTGACGATTTCCAAGTAGTCCTTTCAGATACACCCGGAATCATCAAACCAGCCTACGAAATGCAAAAATCAATGATGGATTTCGTAAAATCTGCCTTCGAAGACGCCGATGTACTAATATACATGGTCGAAATAGGAGAGAAGGAACTAAAAGACGAAGCATTTTTCAATAAAATTATATACTCCAAAATCCCTGTTTTATTATTGTTGAACAAAATCGACAAATCAAACCAAGAACAACTCGAAGAACAAATCGCTCTTTGGAAAGAAAAAGTACCAAACGCCGAAATATACCCAATATCTGCCCTAGAAAACTTTAACGTCAAAGAAGTATTCGCCCGAATATTAGAATTACTTCCAGTTTCACCACCATATTACCCAAAAGACGCACTAACCGACAAACCAGAGCGCTTCTTCGTAAACGAAACCATCCGCGAAAAAATCCTAATCAACTACGACAAAGAAATACCTTATGCCGTAGAAATTGACACCGAAGAATTCATCGAAGACGAAAAAATAATCCGAATCCGTTCCGTAATAATGGTCGAACGTGATACCCAAAAAGGAATCATCATCGGACACAAAGGCGCAGCACTCAAAAAAGTAGGAATGCAAGCCCGTGAAGATTTAGAAAAATTTTTCGGAAAACAAATACACATCGAATTATTTGTAAAAGTCAATAAAGACTGGAGAAGCAACGCCTATCAATTAAAACGATTCGGATACAACCAAAAATAATATTTAGCGTATTATTTTTAAAAAAACTTGTTCCAATTCATTCATTTGGTCATGACCTTTTTCTCTAATTTGTCGTGCTATGACATACAACAAAAACCAAACAATCACCATAATAAACATAATAATAACATCCATCATTAAAGGTGCTTTCAAAGTATAATTAGAGTAGGCAATCATTCCAAAAATGATAAATATTCCTGCCACCACAAAATGGAGAAACACAAACAACGTCCAAAGCGTAGAATCTGGACCAAATAAACATCTAATATGTGTAGTATTGTCTTCTTTTGATTCTAATTCAAGATGAAGATGCGGAGACCAATAGTGTTTTCTATCACCTTTAAAGTGAAACCAAACATGTTCATCATTAACTTTTACGGAATAATCCTGAGGTTGAGTATCACGATGCGCTTGTAATTTTTCTTTAATAACAGCAATAGGTTCGTTTACATCTTTGTAAAAACGAAGTCGTAATCTAATTTCATTTTCAGTTTCCATTTGAAAAATAGGTTGGTTTAATAGACTAAAGTAATAAAAAAATTGATATTGTTTTCATAAATAGTACCTTTGCACCAATATTTAAAATAACATGAATAATATAGTAGCCATAGTAGGAAGACCAAACGTAGGGAAATCTACTTTTTTCAATCGTTTAATCCAAAGAAGAGAAGCCATTGTCGACTCAGTTTCTGGAGTAACTCGTGATAGAAATTATGGCAAAAGTGAATGGAACGGAAAAGAATTCTCAGTAATCGATACTGGCGGATATATCAAAGGTTCTGATGATGTTTTTGAAGGCGAAATACGTCGTCAGGTAGAATTAGCAATTGACGAAGCAGATGCCATCATTTTTGTAGTCGATGTCGAAGAAGGAATTACACCAATGGATGCCGAAGTTGCAAAGCTTTTAAGAAAAGTAACCAAGCCAATTCTAATCGCCGTCAACAAAGTTGACAACGCCATGCGCGAAAAAGATGCAGTCGAGTTTTATAACCTAGGATTAGGAGAATATTTCACAATCGCCAGTATTAGTGGCAGCGGAACAGGTGATTTGCTAGACAAACTAGTAGAAGTGTTACCAGAACTTCCAGAAGTAATAGAAGAAGAAAATCCTTTACCACGTTTTTGTGTTGTGGGTCGTCCAAACGCAGGAAAATCATCCTATATCAATGCATTAATTGGCGAAGACAGATTCGTAGTTACCGATATAGCTGGAACAACTCGTGATGCTATCGACACCAAATACAATCGTTTTGGTTTCGAATTCAACCTAGTTGATACCGCCGGAATTCGTAGAAAAGCCAAAGTAAAAGAAGATTTAGAATTTTATTCCGTGATGCGTTCCGTTCGTGCAATAGAACATTCAGATGTATGTATTTTAATCATCGATGCTACTCGAGGCTTCGAAGGACAAGACCAAAGCATTTTTTGGTTAGCCGAAAAAAACAGAAAAGGAATAATCATTTTAGTAAACAAATGGGATTTAGTAGAAAAAGATACTATGTCAACCCGCGATTATGAACGTAAAATTCGTGAAGAATTACAACCATTTACCGATGTACCAATTCTTTTCGTCTCGGCCTTAACAAAGCAACGTTTATTAAAATCATTAGAAGCCACAGTTCAAGTTTTTGAAAACAGAAAACAACGCATACCAACCTCAAAGTTCAACGATTATATGTTGAAACTTATTGAAGCCTATCCGCCGCCAGCATTAAAAGGCAAATATGTAAAAATAAAATACTGTATGCAATTGCCAACACCAACACCACAGTTTGTGTTCTTCGCCAATTTACCTCAATATGTAAAAGAACCATACAAACGTTTCCTTGAAAATAAAATCCGCGAAAACTGGGATTTTTCAGGTGTGCCAATTGATATTTACATTCGCGAAAAGTAAAAAATTTGTTAAATTATCGTAAGATTTTTTAACATTACACAATAAAATAAGTACTTAGTCGTTTATAGTTATACCTAACCTTAAACGACTATTTTTTTTATGCCAAAATCCTTTCTTTGGATGCTATTGTTTTTAGGCACTAGCATCTCTTTTTCCCAAAACACTATTTCTATAAAAGGAAGAGTAATCGACAAAAACACCAAGATTCCACTCGAATCAGTAACGGTTTACCTAACTTCAAAAATTGATTCAACCGTGGTAGATTACACCATTACCAACAAAATGGGATTTTTTGATTTGAAACTAAAAAAGACTAACAAACCTTTAGTACTTAAAGTTTCTTATATAAGTTATCAAGATTTTAAAGAAGATGTTTCTAATTTAACAATCGATAAAGACTTTGAAACAATCGAATTAGAAGAAACCACAAAATCATTAGACGAAGTTGTTGTAAAGTCAGAAGCACCACCAATCCGGATTAAAAAAGACACACTCGAGTTTAATGCTTCGTCTTTCAAAGTAGGTGCCGATGCGAATGTAGAAGCTTTATTAAAACAACTACCCGGTGTCGAAATAACTCCCGAAGGAAAAATTACCGTCAACGGAAAAGAAGTCAATAATATTTTAGTAAATGGAAAACCATTCTTTGGTAAAGACGGAAAAATTGCCACTCAAAATCTTCCTGCCGAAATCATTGATAAAGTACAGGTAGTAGATACCAAAACCAAGTCCGAAGAACTCTCTGGCGAAGGCGCAAGCTCAGAAGACAAAACCATAAATCTTACCATTCAAGAAGATAAAAACAAAGGTTTTTTTGGTAAAGTGATGGCAGGACGAGGATCAGACAAACGATATGAATCCAGTTTGTTGCTCAATTATTTTAAAGGCGAACAAAAGATTAGCGTCTTGGCATCTTCTAATAATATAAATTCAGTGGGATTTTCCATGAATGAAATATTTGACAATATGGGTGGAGGAAGAAATAATTCTGTGTATTATGACGATGACGGAAGATTTGGCATCAACGGGATGCAATTTGGTGGTGGAAATGGCATTACTCAATCCAATCTAATTGGAATTAACTATCAAGACAAATTCCTGAAGAAAGTAGATAATGCTACAAGTTATTATTTTTCAAATGCAGAAAACGAGAACATTAACCGAACCAATAGAATTAACCTATTACCTGCTGGAACCACATTTACCAATTCAAATTCTTCTTCAAGAAGTGTGAGTAACGGTCATAATTTTAATACTGATTTTGAAATTAAAATTGATTCAACAGCAACAATTTATATCAACCCAACATTTTCTAAAAATAAAAGCAGTAGTGCTTTTTCTAGAAATCAAGTGACTACTAATGAAACTTTTAATGAGTTAAATAGCAGCACTAATGATGATTATTCTGAAAATGACAACTCCAGTTTTGCAACAGAAGCAAGTTTCAACAAACAATTTAAAAAGAAACTACGAGGCATGTCAATTAATTTTAATGCCGAGATTAATAACCAAGACCAGTTTACCAACACCAATTCAGCAACACTTTTTGCCGACGCAACACCCGACGATATAAGACAACAAAACCGATTTGAGAAGAATAAAGAAAACAAAACCCGTTTAGAAATTAGATATGGCGAACCAATAACCGATTCACTTCGATTGAGCTTGACTTCCGAAATTAGTTTTAATAAAATAGACCATAGAACAAAAACTTTCAATTTTGATGCGGGTAGCAATGACTATACTGATTTTAATGATTTGCAATCCAACTCCATTCTATCAACAGAGTTAAGTTATTTCCCATCAACAGGTGTAATTATTGGTAAAAACAAAACCAACGGTAGAATTAATTTTGGTCCTGAATTTGTGAATTACAAAACAGAATCCAATTATTTAGGAGCAGTAACGAATGTCAATAAAAACTATGTTTTCCCAAAAATAAAAGGATATATCAGTCATCGAATAGGGAAATCAAAATCAATATATGCCAATTATAATTATGAAGTTACCGTTCCTAGAGCGTCGGAGCTTTTGCCTGTGGAAGATTTATCAAACCCATTAAATACTATAGTTGGAAATGAAAACCTAGAGCCAACCAAACGACATAATATGTATTTTGGATTTAATAATTATGATTATGCATCACGTTCGGGTTATTATATTTATTCTGGAATAGATGCTAGAAAAGATGCTATTGTTTCTTCTACAGTTTTTGATGATAATTTTAAATCTACTACAACCTATGAAAATGTAGATAAAACCTTTTCATCCTATTTCGGAGGAAATTGGAGTAAATCGTTCAAGAAAGAGAAACGAAAATTAAGTTTTTCAGCAGGAATAAGTTTTAATTACAATATCAATCAAGGGTTAACAAACGCCATTTTATTTGAATCAAAAGAATTGGAAGTCAATCCGCGAGTGAATTTGACTTGGAGTATTGATGAGTTAATCACGATAGCACCAAGTTATAAATATTCATTTTCAAAAACCAATTTTGAGAATTATGTAATTGATAAAGCAGACAATTTTACACATAATGCGAAGATTGAAATCACTTCTTATTTTCCAAAGAAACTAGTCATCGGAAATGATTTTGGTTATACCTACAACTCCAACATAGCTGACGGATTTAAAAAAGATTTCTATCTGTGGAATACTAGTATTGGTTATAATTTTTTTAATGACAAACTACTTGCCAAAGTGAAAGTATATGATTTGTTAAATCAAAATCTCAACACAAGAAGATCAATTACACCAACCGCAATCATCGACTCTGAAAATACAGTTTTAAGGCGTTATGTAATGTTTTCATTAACCTATAAACTAGAAAAGTTTGGCGGGAAGAAAAAGAATGAAAACATGATGTTCTTTGAAGATTAAACAAAAACCTCGTTCAAGTTGAACGAGGTTTTTTATTATAGTATTCGACAAAAAAAAGCACCTCAAATTTCATTAATATTTACAAATTAGTATGAGTTGATAAATGAAAGTTGCTTGTTGATGTTTTGTTTTTTATTAAATTGACTGTTGTGGGTGATGAAGATTTAACTTCCAACTTTGTGCCTCGTAATTCAATGCTACCAACTACCACCAGCACCACCACCAGAAAATCCGCCGCCACCAAAGCCACCGCCGAAGCCACCGCCTGATGAACTGCCGAAACCACCGCCTGATGAACCACCAAAACCACCACTGTTTCTACCCAAACTGCTTAAAATAATCATGTCGGTTAGACTCATACCGCCACCACGATTACCAGAATTTCCGCCATTATTCTTGTTTTTAGAAAAGATAACTATAATTATAATGATTACAATAATAATGGGTAAAATAGGAAAATCACCTTTTTTGTTTTGCTTTCGTTCGCCTTTGTATTTCCCTTTTAATACTTCAATAATGGCCGTTGTACCTTTATCTAAACCATTAAAATAACTACCTGCTTTGAACTCAGGGATGATTACATTTCTAGTAAGTTCGCCAATAATTCCAGCACTAAGTCTATCTTCTACGCCATAACCAGCAGAAATCCATATTTTACGTTCAGCTTTTGCTAAAACTACAATAACACCATTGTCATCTTTCTTTGTACCACCAATTCCCCATTTTTGTCCCCATTCTGGTGTTAGTATTCCAATGTCTGAGCCTTTTAAACTTTCAATGGTAATGACAACAATTTGGGTTGTTGTAGAATCTGAGTAGCGTATTAGTTTTTCTTCTAATTGTTGTTTTTCAGAGCCACTAAGCATGTTGGCATAGTCATACACAGAAGTTTGAAATGAAGGTTTTTCAGGTATGTTGAATTGTGCAAAAACAACTTGGGTAACTACTAAAAATAAAACGGTTAAAAACGATACTAAATTTTTGGAATTTGGAATTTTCATTTTGTTTTTTTAGTAGGTTATCCTTTTGAAATTTCGTTTGATAATTCATTTATATCATCATCTTGATAAGGGAAAAACTTCTTCAATTCTTCACCAGCTTTAATGATGCCGTCAATTAAACCTTGTTTGAAATTACCATTTTTAAAGTGAGAAACCATTACGTCTCGGGTTGAATTCCAAAAATCATCAGCTACTTTTTCGTTAATGCCTTTATCGCCATAGATGACAAATGTTTTGTCTTTTACGGCCACATAAATTAAAACACCATTGCGCAACTCAGTTTCATCCATCTTTAATAAATGAAAAACTTCCATAGCACGATCAAACGCATCTATGGAAGTTTTCTTTTCTATATGAACACGTATTTCGCCCGAAGTATTTTTTTCAGCTAGACCAATTGCGGCAACAATTTCTTGTTCTTCTGCTTGGGTTAAAAAATCTTCTACTTTTGACATGTTTTATTTTTTATCGAAATCAAATTCTACGTCAACTGGTTTTTCAGCTCCAGCCACGGCTTCGAAATATGGTTTTTCTTTAAAACCAAACATTCCTGCAAATAGATTGTTTGGAAATACTTTGATATGACTATTATAAGGTTTTGTAGCCTCATTAAATCGTGTTCTAGCCGTTAGAATTTGATTCTCGGTACTTGCCAATTCATCTTGTAATTTCAAGAAATTTTGGTTGGCTTTCAAATCAGGATATTTCTCAACAGTTACTAATAGTCTTGATAATGCACTGTTTAATCCGCCTTGCGCTTGATTAAATTGACTTAACTGCTCTGGTGTAATGTTTGTTGGGTCAACAGTAACCGAAGTAGCTTTTGCTCTTGCATTAACCACAGCTTCTAATGTAGATTTTTCAAAATCAGCAGCACCTTTTACGGTTTTTACTAAATTCCCAATAAGGTCATTTCTGCGTTGATAAGCTGTATTCACGTTACCCCAAGCTTCTTTAATGTCTTGCTCAAAAACTACGGCTTTGTTGTTTATTCCTTTTACATAGTTGTATCCAATAAATAGAATAACAATGACAATAATCCACGGTAAAAATTTTTTAAAATTCATGTTTTAAATATTTAAGTTAAGTTTATAAATTGTTTTTTAAATCAGTTAGTTGTGCTTTGATAGTTTCAAGTTTTGTAATAATGTCAAAATTAGTAAGGGTTTCTTTTTTGCCTTCTTTTAAATGTGTTTTTGCACCTTCTAACGTAAAGCCGCGTTCTTTCACCAAATGATAAATTAACTGCAAATTCTTTACATCCTCTGGTGTAAACATACGATTGCCTTTGGCATTTTTCTTGGGTTTAAGTACATCAAATTCGCTATCCCAAAAACGTATTAAAGAGGCATTAACATTAAATGCTTTTGCCAGCTCGCCGATACTGTAATATAATTTTCCTTCTTTTAGTTCTAAATACATAGTTTTTTTATGATTCTTTATTTAGCAATCTAATAGTTACAATAGTTAATCTAAAGATTGATTTTCTTGGTTAGCTAATTTTGAAATAACGGTATATTCTTCGGCTGAAATGTTGCCATAATAGAAATTTAAAGGATTTACTACTTTACCATCTTTATGTACTTCGTAGTGTAAATGAGGTGCTTCGCTTCTTCCAGTACTACCTACATATCCAATGATGTCACCTCGTTTTACACGTTGTCCAGCTCTACAATTGTATTTGCTCAAATGACCATAAAGCGTCAGGTAGCCAAAACCATGATTAATTTCAATATGGTTTCCATAGCCCGACTTTGAATTATCAGCATTGATTACTACACCATCACCAGTTGCGTATATAGGGGTTCCTGTATTTGCCGTAAAATCCATGCCTTCATGCATTTTTCTTGCTTTGGTAAACGGGTCGCTTCGGTATCCAAAACCTGAAGCAACGCGTTTCATTTGTTCATTTTTAACCGGTTGTATTGCTGGAATTGCAGCTAACAACTTGTTTTTGTCTTTTGCTAGCTTTAAAATTTCATCCAATGATTTCGATTGAATAGCCAGTTCTTTTGAGATGATATCCACGCGTTTTGAGGTATTAATCACCAAATCCGCATTGTTTAATCCTGCTAATTCTTTATACCGATTGACGCCACCAAAACCTGCTTTTCGTTGCTCATTTGGGATAGGTGAAGTATTAAAATAAGCACGATAAATATTGTTATCTCTATCTTCAATATTGGCCAAAACCTCGTCAATCTGATCCATTTTTTTGTTCAAAATGGAATATTTCAACTTCATAGTTTCAATTTCACGGGTAAGTAATCGGTCTTTTGGTGTTTCAAAAAAAGTAGAATTTAATAAAACTACAAAACACAAAAAACCAAACAACGCAGAAGACAAAATAAATCCACCAACATAGGCGAATTTTTTCTTCACAGAAGTCTTTATTTTTTTATAAGCTAAACTTTCGGTATCGAAATAATACTTTACTTTCTTCGCCATTTTTTATTTTATGCTATTTTTGTAGCGTTTAAGAGAAACACTAGTTATACGAACAAATTTAACAAATGTTTCAATGAAATACTAAATTAATTTTTTGGAAGTAGTATTTCTAACATTTCGAGCAACTTAGACATCCAAAATAAAGTGAGTGTTGATGGTTTTTTAATCAAAAGCTATCAACCAAAAATTATAAATAGAACAATGAAATCACAAGACATTAGAAAAGCGTATTTGCAGTTCTTTGAAAGCAAAAACCATTTAATTGTACCATCGGCACCAATTGTCCTTAAAGACGACCCAACCTTGATGTTCAACAATTCTGGAATGGCCCAATTCAAAGAATATTTCTTAGGTAACGGAACTCCTAAAAGCAGTAGAATTGCCGATACCCAAAAATGTCTGCGTGTTTCAGGAAAGCACAACGACCTTGAAGACGTTGGTTTTGACACCTATCATCACACGATGTTTGAAATGTTGGGCAACTGGTCATTTGGCGATTATTTCAAAAAAGAAGCACTTGCTTGGGCTTGGGAATTCTTAACCGAAGTGTTAAAATTAGACAAAGACCGTTTGTACGTTTCGGTTTTTGAAGGAAACCCGTCAGAGAACGTGCCGTTTGACCAAGAAGCGTTTGATATTTGGAAGCAATATGTTCCCGAAGATAGAATTATTTTAGGAAACAAAAAAGACAACTTCTGGGAGATGGGCGACCAAGGTCCGTGTGGTCCGTGTTCCGAAATCCATATTGATTTGCGCACAGATGCCGAGAGAGCTGCCGTTTCTGGAAGAAGCTTAGTCAATGCTGACCATCCACAAGTGGTAGAAATTTGGAATAATGTATTCATGGAATTCAACCGTAAAGCCGATGGTTCGTTAGAAAAATTACCTGCACAACACGTAGATACCGGTATGGGATTTGAGCGTTTGTGTATGGCAATGCAAAATGTAACATCTAACTATGATACCGATGTTTTCACGCCATTAATTGCAAAAATTGAACAAATTACAGGATTAAAATATACTTCAAACGAAGTTAAAAACATATCTGAAGAGCAAAATAAAATAAATATCGCTATCCGTGTGATTGTTGATCATGTGCGCGCGGTAGCTTTTGCTATTGCCGATGGTCAATTACCGTCAAATACAGGTGCTGGTTATGTTATCCGTAGGATATTGCGTCGTGCGATTCGCTATGGCTTTACTTTTTTGGATACCAAAGAGCCTTTTATCTATAAATTGGTAGAAGTATTGGCACATCAAATGGGCGAATTCTTTCCAGAGATTAAATCGCAACAAAATTTAGTAACCAATGTGATTCGAGAAGAAGAAGCTTCGTTCTTACGAACGTTAGAACAAGGACTACAATTGTTAGACAAGGTGGTAGCAGAAACCAGTGGAAAAGAAGTTTCTGGTGCCAAAGTTTTTGAATTGTACGACACGTTTGGTTTCCCAAAAGACCTAACGGCGTTGATTTTAAAGGAAAAAGGATATTCGTATAACGAAGAAGATTTTGAAGCCGAATTACAGAAACAAAAAGCACGTTCGCGCGCTGCTTCTGAGGTTTCTACCGAAGATTGGTCGGTCTTGATTCCTGGAAATGTAGAATCATTTGTGGGGTATGACCAAACCGAAAACGAAGTAAAGATTACTCGTATTCGTAAAGTGGACAGTAAAAAAGACGGTGTTTTATACCAAATCGTTTTAGATGCTACGCCATTTTATCCAGAAGGCGGCGGGCAAGTAGGCGATAAAGGAACGTTAGTTTCTGCCAATGAAACCATTGAAATTATAGATACCAAGAAAGAAAATAACTTGATTCTACACTTCGCCAAGCAACTTCCAGAGAATGTAGAAGCTAGTTTTGTGGCTAAAGTAAATACCGCTCTAAGAACTTCTACTTCAAAAAATCACTCTGCTACGCACTTGATGCACTTGGCTTTGCGCACCATTTTAGGAACGCACGTAGAGCAAAAAGGCTCGTTGGTGAATCCTAACTACCTGCGTTTTGACTTTTCTCATTTTAGCAAAGTAACCGACGAGGAATTAAAACAAGTAGAAGATTTTGTGAATCAAAGAATTTCGGAGCAAGTACAACTACACGAATACCGAAACCTTCCGATACAAGAAGCTTTGGCAAAAGGAGCTATGGCATTGTTTGGAGAGAAATATGGCGACAGTGTTCGCATGATTGAATTTGGCGAAAGCAAAGAATTGTGTGGTGGAATTCACGTAAAAAACACGGCCGATATTTGGCATTTCAAAATCATTTCTGAAGGTGCTGTTGCGGCAGGAATCCGTCGTATCGAAGCCATAACGGGCGATGCAGTAAAAGAGTTCTACACCAATCAAGAAAATACGTTGGCAGAATTAAAAGAAACTTTAAAGAATCCGCAAGATGTTTTAAAAGCAGTAAACTCGTTACAAGACGATAACGCAAAGCTGAAAAAACAGGTTGAGCAGTTGATTAAAGACAAAGCGAAAGGATTAAAAGGCGAATTAGCTTCTCAAATTCAAGAAGTAAACGGTGTTAAATTCTTGGCTACACAAGTAGATTTAGATGCCAATGGAGCTAAAGATTTGGCCTACGATTTGGGCGCAAACGAGACCAATCTGTTTATAGTTTTTGCAACTGTTACCGAAGATAAACCGATGTTAACCTGCTATATTTCTAAAGAATTAGTAAGTGACAATGGACTAAACGCCGGACAAGTAGTGCGCGAACTTGGAAAATACATACAAGGTGGCGGTGGCGGACAGCCGTTTTTTGCTACTGCTGGTGGTAAAAATGCCGCAGGAATTCCAGAAGCACTTGAAAAAGCGGTTGATTTTGTGAACTAATTTCATGCTTAAATATTTTAATTTACCCATTGCATAGCACTGCTATACAATGGGTTTTTTTGTTGGGTTTTAGGTGATAATTCAATAATAATAGAAGTCCTTAAAAGAAGGTGTTTTCAAAGACTCATCTCTGATAAAGCTTTGTTTTACGGGGATTCACTGTGTCTGTAAAATTTCAGAGATTTCATTTCAAAAAGACACTTAGATTCCTTGTTTTAAACGGATTTAGTCCATATTAATAGGAAAAACAGGTAACTAATCGAGTTTTTTTGTTTCTTATCGTTTTTTTTATGCGGGTTACTTTTATAGTTTTATGTTTGATGTCCCAACCCAAATCATAAAATCTAACTAACACCTAACCTAGTTATGAAACCTACTTTTAAACAAATCATCTTTTTGGTATTCTTTTTTGTTGGAATTCAATTTAGCGTAAGTGCTACTTCAAACCCTACGACTCCTCAAAATGAAACCATACTGTTAAAAAAACTGCAATCCAAAGTTTTGGGTAATGATAGCGAATATTTGTTTTCGTACAATGACAAAAAAATAACTAAAATTGACTATACTACTTTTGATGGGGTTACTAGAAAAGGTTATTTTAAGTTTACCTATTCAGGAGATTTAATCACAAAAATTCAAGAATTTACAACAGAGAACGTAAATCTTTTTACTTCAACATTTACTTATACCAATGGTCAATTGGCTGGCGTGGTTACAGAAGAAATAGGAAAAAACAAGGCAGAAAAGATAAACTTCATACACAATGGAACTGCTTCTGTAACCGCAGCAAGAAGCATTGGTACTTCTAGTCAACAAAATAATATAGTTGAAAATGAAGTGATGTATTTTACAGACAATAAGTTGGTTAAAAAGGTTGAGAACGGAGTGGTTTCAAGTTCAACTATATATGAATACGACAGAGCAAACAATCCGTTGCAAAATGTAATTGGAATGGATAAGATTAATGTATATTTAAACACTTCTTTTGGAATATTTTCATCAAGCGGATTAGAAGGAATTCAAAACAATAGAGTAAAACAAACAGTATATACTTCAAAAGGAACTTTAGAATATGTGTTGGTTTTTAACACCACATATACTGACGTTAATTTCCCAAACACAAGAATGTCTCCACCAAATTCTCCAGGAGCATTTGAATACAACTATAAGTACTAGTGTTTTTTTGATTAAAGAACCTGCTTTTCGTTCTCCAATTTGTTGACGCCACATCAATTTTAATAATAGGAATACTATTTTCAAATTAGGCACGAATATTTCTAGATTATTAATAGATAGCACTTTAAAAAGAATAGTTTTTTTTAGTGCATTAAAATAAATAAACTTTGGTTTGTTTTTTTTTGTAATTTGCATTGGATTTAAATTTTAGGATATGCGAAATTTTTTAATCTTACTGACAATTTGTTCATTTAATTTTTTTAGCGGACAAAATAATAGATTGCCTGATGGTGGAGGGTTTTATGATTTTAATCATCAGAATACTGAGTGCTTAAGCGAAGAACAGCGTCTAACAATTAAAGGTCTTTTGGATAAAAATATTAGGCATTTGACTCTTGAAAGTAAAATTAACCTCAATAAATCTTCTGTTTTTAATCCAACAAATCATCCATTGTTTATATGGCCAGTTGTCAAAAGTGTTACCGCACCCTATAATAATGTATGGTCGATAAGTAATTATGTTGACCACAACCCCAATTATCCTAATGCAGTTCAAGATTGGAATTGCGGAAGTAGAACTTATGATACAGCCGCAGGATATAACCACAAAGGAATAGATATTTTTACTTGGCCTTTCTCTTTATTTCAAATGGATAATGATCAAGCCGAGGCTGTAGCTGCTGCAGATGGCATTATAATTCTTAAATCTGATGGAAATTTTGATAGAAGTTGTGCGTTCAATAACAATAATTGGAATGCAGTTTATATACAGCATGCTGATGGTAGTCAATCATGGTATGGTCATCTTAAAAACGGATCTCTAACAACCAAAGTAGTAGGAGATTTTATTGCAGCAGGTGAATATGTGGGTATAGTTGGAAGCTCTGGAAATTCAACAGGTCCACATCTTCATTTTGAAGTGTATAATAATTCAGGTCAGCTTGTTGATACTTATCTCGGACCATGTAATAATTGGTCAAGTTCAACAGAAACCTGGTGGGAAAATCAAAAGCCATACTTAGATCCAAAAATTAATGCTGTTTTGTCACATTCTGCACCACCACAGTTTAATACCTGTCCAACAACTGAAACACCAAATATAAGTTCAAGCTTTTCTGCTGGTTCAAATGTTGTTTTAGCGATTTATTTAGCTGATCAGTTGGCTAATTCAAGTGTTAATTTGGTGCTAAAAAGACCCGATAATTCAATTCAAGCCAATTGGAATTTTTCTTTAGTAAACGAATATAGTGCTTCATGGTGGTATTGGATATTTCCATCAAATCAAATGATTCAACAAGGAAACTATCAATTTACAGCAACATACCAAGGCAGTTCAGTAACACATGATTTTAATTATGGAAACTTGGGAATTGATGAAAGTTTAGCGTCAAAATTTTCCATAACTCCAAATCCAGTTCAGGAAAGTTTTTCAATAAACGGCAGTGATACTATAATTATTGAAAGTGTAACAATTTATGATATAGTGGGTAAAAAAGTAATTCAGACAAATTCATCATCCAAAGACATAAATATTGCAGCACTTGATAATGGTGTTTATATTGTTAATGTTATGACACTTGAAGGAAGTTATACCGCAAAAATTATCAAAAAGCAATAACTATTAATTTTTATCGTTCTCCAATTTGTTGACGCCACATGGCATAATACAATCCTTTTTCGGCAACTAAATCGTCATGTTTCCCTTCTTCGATTATTTTTCCTTGTTCCAATACGAATATCTTATCAGCATGCATTACTGTTGAAAGACGGTGAGCAATTAAGATTGTAATCCTGTTTTGGTCGGATACGGTTCTAATAGTTTCGTTAATTTCTTCTTCTGTAATCGAATCTAAAGCTGAAGTAGCTTCGTCAAAAATCAATAAATTCGGATTTCTTAAAATTGCACGCGCAATAGATAATCGTTGTTTTTCACCACCAGAAACTTTTATTCCACCTTCGCCTATAGTCGAATTCAACCCGTCTTCGGCACGGTCTAATAGTTTTTGACAACTTGCTTTTTGCATCACTTCATACAACTCTTCATCGGAGGCATTTGGTTTTACAAACAATAAATTCTCTCTAATAGTTCCCGAAAATAGCTGAGCATCTTGGGTTACAAATCCTAATTGCTTTCGCAAATCCAACAAGTCTATCTCTTTAGAATCAATGTCGTTGTACAATACTTTTCCTTCGGCTGGCGGATATAAACCTACTAAAAGTTTTACTAACGTTGTTTTTCCTGAACCCGATGGACCAACAAAAGCAACAGTTTCACCTTGTTTGATGTCAAAATTAATGTTTTCAACCGCTTTTTGAGTTGCGGTTTTATGTTTAAAAGAAACATTAGAAAACTTTAAAGTGGTAATCTTTTTAATGTTTTTTGGGTTTGCAGGTCTAAACTCTTTGGGTGCGCTAAGCAAAGTTTTAAAGTTCTCCATAGATACTTTGGTTTCGTTCAAAGTAATAATAAAGTTCCCCAATTCTTGTAATGGACCAAAAATAAAAAAGGTAAAAAACACCATCGTTAATAAATCACCTACAATAATTTTTCCGCCAAATAAGAAATAATACAAGGTAAAAACAACACATGTTCTTAAAAAATGTACGGTTGTACCTTGAATAAAACTCAAACTTCTTATAAAACGAACCTTTTGTATTTCTAATTGAAGTATTCTTAATGTGTTGAGGTTTAGTCTTTTTTCCTCTTGATGAGTTAATCCTAAACTTTTTACTAATTCAATATTTCGCAAACTCTCTGTAGTTGAACCAGCAAGCGAATTAGTTTGATTAACAATTTTTCTAGAGACTACTTTTATCTTCTTGCCTAAATAGGAGCTAACTAATGCGATAATTGGTGCAGTAACAAGAAATATTAATGATATTCTGGCGTCAATTCGAGATACATATAAAATAACAAAAACAAACCCAATGATAGTTTGGAATATTAAGGAAATAGAAAGTGTAATTAGTTTTTCGGAGTCTGTTCGTACTTTGGATAATTTGCTCAAAGTTTCGCCACTACGTTGGTCTTCAAAATCTTCAAAAGGTAAATCAAGCGATTTTTTGATGCCGTCTGTGTACATTTCGGCACCCGTTCGTTGGATAACTATATTGGTGAAGTAATCTTGAAAGTTTTTAGTAATTCTAGAAATCATTGCGGCACCAAGCGACAATCCTAACCAAAAACCAAGCGATTTTAAAAAACCAACTTTGTTTCCAGCATAATTTGCAATGTTCACACCGCAATCCTGCAATAGTTTACCCGTAATTATTGAGTCAGATAAACTAAAACAAATGTTGATGGTAGCCATCAATAAAGCGAAAAAAAGTAATAATTTATGTTTGAGTATATAAGAATAAAGCAATTTCATGTGTAGCAAATTTTGAAATGCAAAAGTACTAATAATACTCAATCGAGTAGTTGTTGTAGATTATTAAATTGTTTTGAAGTTAAATTTGGTATTTTTGAATTCACAATTCGTTATTATGGACTTTAGAACAATCATTCCAATAAAAAAATCCCAAAACCCAATTGATTACAATAGTCAATTGCTGTTATTGGGTTCGTGTTTTGCTGAAAACATGGGTGAAAAATTGGAGTATTTTAAGTTTCAAACTACAATAAATCCATTTGGAATCATTTTTAATCCAGTTTCAATAGAAAAGTTGGTTGACCGAATGGTAAATCAAAAACCATTTACAGACCAAGATGTATTTCTGCATAACGACTTGTGGCATTGCTATGAAGTGCATTCAGGGTTGAGTAATCCAGATAAAGAAGATTTTTTAAAATCATTAAATCACACCATCGACCAATCACATCAACAAATTACCAAAGTAACTCATTTCCAAATTACCTACGGAACTTCATGGGTTTACCGTCATAAAACATCGAACGAAATTGTTGCTAATTGTCATAAAGTGCCGCAAAAAGAGTTTGAAAAAGAGTTGCTTTCGGTGGAACAAATTCAGAGTTCTATTCAAAATACGATTGCTTTAGTTCAAAAAATCAATCCCGATTGCCATTTTATTTTCACCATTTCACCAGTTCGACACATCAAAGACGGTTTTATAGAAAACCAACAAAGTAAAGCACATTTAGTAACAGCACTTCAGTCTTCCATCTTCCAACTTCCAACTTCCAATTATTTTCCAAGTTACGAAATCATGATGGACGAACTGCGAGATTACCGTTTTTATGCCGAAGATATGTTGCATCCCAGCCAAGTGGCTATAGATTATATCTGGGTTCGCTTTTTTGAAAATTATGTATCAGAAACAGAGTTTGAGATAATGAATGAAATTTGTTCTATACAAAAATCGCTTTCTCACAAACCTTTCAATCCCGAAAGTGAAAGCCATCAAAAGTTTTTAGTTTCTCTTGAACAAAAAATTTTAAAGATAAAAGAAAAGCTTCCACAGGTGCAGTTTTAAAAATAGGGCATCTGCCTTATTTCTTTGAGTTTATATTTTTCAGAGGTTTGTAAAATACAATTTTATAAATCTAAACAAATGAAAATATTTTTAAAAACAACCAAAGTTATCTGCTTATTGACCATCATGGTTTTTAATAGCAGTTTTGCACAAACAGCTCCAACCAATACCTATACTATTGATGGCAAAATCAATTTTATGAAACTCACAGATACCGGAATTCTGCTTATTGCACACAATGATGGATTTGCAGGTATTAAACCAGAGTCAAATAAATTAATCTTTGATTTTAAGGATTATGGCTCTGTAAAAGAAGAAGAATTACAGTTTATTCCAGCTACTCCTTATGTTGTAATTTCTCAAGGAGGATTTGCAAAATTATCGTCTAAAAAAATTGTCTTTGATTATGTAATAGGAAAACAACTTTTTGAAACGAAAGAAAATGGATGGAAAGATGCTTTTTCTGCACAAGTCTTTATTCCTCAAAACAAATTGATAGTTTCAGGGATTCGAACGTCTAAAGAAAAATTTGCAATGGCGGTTGGCATTTATGATTTAGTAACCGGAAAAGAAGAAAAACTAATTTATCCTGTTGAACCCGGTAAAGTTACCATGGGATCTGTATCGGTTACTGGTAGTATTTTCATGAAAGACAATTTGGTTTACATTCCAACATCTAAAGAGCTAATTTGTTATAATATTAAATCAAATAGCAGAGTGTGGTCAGCAAAAGTGGATGATTTATCATGGATGACAGCAGATGAAAGTGGAAAAGAAATCTATGGATTTGAAAACACAAATAGTGGTGACACTAAAATTCACAAGATAAGCAGTACTGGAGAGGTATTGTGGAAAGATTCTCAAAAGGTAAAAGGAGCAGTTACTCGATTTGAAATATTACCGCAAGGTATAGCAATTGTGAGTGATGTAGCTGATAAAGGTGGAAGTGTCTTTTCAGCTAGAGCAGAATCTAAGATTATGATGTTAAGCGCAAAAGATGGAGAAGATTTATGGGACAAAGCACCAAAAACAAAAGGATATGTACAGCATTTTTATGTAATGGATGACGGTATATTATTTGGTATTCAGTCGGGTGGAATCAATAAAATTTCATTTACTGGAGAAACACTGTTTAAAAAACCATTAAAAACAGGTGAAAACATTCATACCATGGCTTTAACTCCAAAAGGAATGATTTATATCACTGATTCAGATGCGAACATTATTGATTTAAAAACAGGAGAATCTATTTGGAACAAACCAATTAAATATAAAAATGCAAGTGCTGTTGCAAGCACCTATGATGCAAAAAACAAAAGATATTTAATCAGTACTGGTGATGATGTAGTGGCTATTGATGAAAATAGCGGAGATGTAAAAACGTTATCGGAATTCAAATTTGAAGAAAAAGAAGCTCCAAATAGTTTTTCAGTTCGTGCTAACGGATTGCTATTAACTTCTGACCAAAATATAATGATGCTCAATTTTGATGGGACAAAACAATTTCATGAATATTATAAATCACCAGGTAGATCAACATTTGGTAAAATAATGGGTGGCGTTATGGCTGTTGCTTCTACTGCAGCATCTGTTTCGATGGCTGCAAGAGCAGGAGCAAATAAAAATTCGATAGGTCAGTATAACGAGTATGGTAGAGAAGCGGATAGAGCTTCAAAAATGTTTGCCGACATTGGTTCTGCTTCATTTGATTATATGAGTAAGCGTTTCAAAGCCTCGGCGGCAACTGCAAATGCACAGTTTATATTAACAAAACTTGATGATGGCGTTGGCTTAGTAAAAATCAACAAAGATTCAGGTGCAAAAGAGAAAGAAATTGTATTGAAAGACAAAAAACCAGAATATGAAGTAGATGAGTATGCCGGAGTTTTATATTATAAAAAAGACAACAATACCATTCTTTCTTATGATTTAAAGTAAGTAATTTATTCACTAGTGTGCTATAAACAATTTTTTTTAAACTAATTTAAACATTAATAATTATGAAAACAATCAAACAAATCGGTCTAATTTTATTTGCTACAATAGCAGTATCTCTCTCTTCTTGTAGCAAAAGCGATGGAGGAAGCGGTGGAGACGCTGGCTCAGGAACTATGAAAGCAAAAGTTAACGGAACAAGCGTAACAACTCTAGAAATAACAACTTTTGCAACAATATCTAGTAATGTTCTAATTCTTCAAGGAAATACTGGCGGCACATCTAGCAAAGCATTTTATATTAATGTAGGAAGTTATAATGGTGTGGGAACCTATGATATTGGCGGTGGTACTACAGGTTTTGGTCAAGCAACTGCTAGTTATATGGAAATTTTAGTTGATCCATCAAATCCAACAGCATTTGAATCAACTACTTGGCAAGCACCATATGAAGGAGGAGCAAAGGTTGGTGAAGTTAGTGTTTCTGAAGTAACAAGCAGTAACATTAAAGGAACGTTCCATTACATGGCTAAAAAAAATACGGGTGATGGTGCTTTAATTGAAATTACAGAAGGTTCTTTTAACATTCCTTTAGATTAAATTGTAAATAAAAAAATTAAAAAAGACCTGTGTTTCCAGGTCTTTTTTTGTCAAAAAAATAAGCAATCATCATATTATAATATTCAATATTAAATGTAATTTTTGTTAGATAAGTTTGGGAAACTTAATCTTTATTAGCTATCGTTATGACCTATTTATTACTATTACTTTTCTTATTTCTAGTAGGCTTGGTGTTTTTTTTAAGCTTTAAAATTAGTATAGATAGAAAAAACTTTAAAAGTAAAATTTCAGCACTTGAGGATTTTATTATTCAATTGAGTATTGAGCAAAAAAAGCAAAACAATCAGTTGATTTTGTCAGATGATTTAAAACAAAAAATAGCCTCAATAAACCAAACAATTAGCCAGAACATTTATGATTTAAATTATGAATTGATTGAAGAAAATTACACAAAAAGAACTGATTGATTTGTATGTCATTTTTTGTATATTTATATGCATAAACTTTTACTATGAGGTGTTTTTATTTTTTATTTTTCATCTTTTTGTTTCAAAATACTTTTAATGCTCAAAGCCTTCATGAAACCCTTGGCAAAGCATTTACTTCGTCCGATTCGTCAGATTATTATTTTAAAATTGCCAAAAAAAGTATTAAAACAAAAGCCGACGAAGGACAATACTACTTTTGTAAAAATGCACGATGCACTGATTATAATCAATTTGATAGTGCAGTAGTATATGGTGAAAGAGCCATCAAATTATTACAAAGAAAAGAAGATTTAAATTCACTTTTAACGGTTTATTTAAATCTCAACAAACTCTACAACAATCAAGGACAATATGAAAAAGCAATTGCCTATTCGCTAAAAGGATTGAAAATTGCCGAAAAAGAAAAAAATGAAGCTTGGATTACCGAGTACTTTATTAATTTATCTGTTGATTATCACGACTACGAAAGCTTTGAAAAAGGAATTGATTATGGTAAAAAAGCATTGCTAAAGCTTAAGAAAAAAAAACAGACAAATCCCGGAAGTCTTTGGAGAGCCTATAATTCAATAGCCATTAATTTTGATGATTGGAACCAACCCGATAGTGCTTTGTATTATCATAAAAAGGCTTTGAGCTTTTTTAAAGGAAGCGACACACTAAAAATTCCAACAACGTTCAATAATATTGGTAATACGTTACTTAAACAAAAAAAATATAAAGAAGCAAAACGCTGGTTGACATCGGGGTTAAAAATTTCTGAAATCAGCGATAAAAAAGAAAACATTTATTTCTTTTATGGAAGAGCCACTTTATACACCAATTTGGCAACCATAGAATCGGAGTTAGGTAACTATCTTCAAGCTGAAAAATGGTTTTCTAAAGCCCATCAATTTGCATTAAAAAGCAATAGTGCCGAAAAACTAAGAGACATTTATGCCGCAAGAGCAAAGTTTCACACCACAACAAAAAAATACCAAAAAGCCGTTGCCGACCTCGAAGAATACATCAAAATTAGAGATTCAGTTTTTGATGTAGAACGCGACAAAACCTTTTCGGAACTAGAAGTAAAATACCAAAGCGAAAAAAAAGAAAATGAAATTCTTCAGGCCAAAGCAAAATTATTTAAAAGCGAAACCGAAATAAAAAGCAAGAATGCCCAATTCTTAATTTTATCCCTAATTACCATTGGGTTAATTATAATCTCACTACTAATTTACCGTCAGCAAAAACTAAAACGAAATCAACAACAACAAGAATTTGAGCTAAAATCGGCCATTGCAAAAATTGAAACACAAAACAAATTACAAGAACAACGCCTTCAAATATCAAGAGATTTACACGATAATATTGGTTCGCAACTAACCTTTATCATTTCATCTGTTGACAATGTAAAATATGCTTTCAACATCAATAATGATAAACTTGATGGTAAACTTTCTTGCATTAGCGATTTTGCAAAAGCAACCATCATAGAACTTCGCGACACCATTTGGGCAATGAATAAAAGCGAAATAACCATCGAAGATTTAGAATCACGCATCCATAATTTTGTAGAAAAAGCCAAAATTGCCAAAACAGAAATTGCCTTCAATTTTAATGTTGACGACCGTTTAAAAGAAGTGAAATTCACTTCCGTACAAGGAATGAATATCTATAGAACCATACAAGAAGCCATCAACAACTGTATAAAATATGCCGAAGCCAAAAGTATCTCAATAGAAATTAACCAAACAAATGATACCATAGAAATCATCATTCAAGACGAAGGAAAAGGATTTAATCAAAACCAAGTTTCTTTTGGAAACGGTATCGAAAATATGAAAAAAAGAGTAAAAGATATCAACGGCGAAATAAAGTTTAATTCAATAATTGATAAAGGAACAACGATTACCATTCGATTAAAAAAATAAAAATATGAATAAGGTTTACTTCACATTGCTACTGCTTTTTTTAAAAGGAACTTTTGGATTTACTCAAAATGCGCTAGAACTCATCACTAAACTAAAAACTGAGTTAAAAACCAATCCAGATGATAAAAGAAAAGCAACAATCTATTCAGACATCGCATGGTATTATGTCAATGTTTCTACCGATTCGGCTTTGGTTTACAGCAAAAAAGCGATGAATGAATCTACCAAACTAAATGATTCGGTACTCATTGCGCAAGTTAATAGTGATTTGGGTGCCATATATTTCAGAAGAAACGACTTCGAAAACGCAAAAAAGTATTATGGTGTTGCACTAAACATTAGAAAAGCCAGAAAAGATAATGTAGGCATTGCCAAAATAAACCTGCACATGGCAAACATCTACAACAAAGAAAACAAAAAAGAAAAAGCTCTACAATATTACTTAGCAGGCATAGACTATTTCGAGAAAACAAACAACCCCGAAATAGTAGCAAATACCAAAGGCAATGTAGCCGCACTTTTCTTTGAATTGAAGAATTATCCAAAAGCCAAAAAGTATTTAAACGATGCCATAAAGTATCAAGAAGCAAAGAAAGACGACAACGGATTGAGCACATCCTATCTAACACTTGGAAATATTTATTTAAAAACAAATGACACGCTTAACGCACTAAAACTCTATGAAAAAAGTATCGCTTCTGCAAAAAAATCAGCAAACAATGTAGCATTAAGTAGCGCCATGAACAACCTTGGCGTAATAAAATCAGAACAAAAAAAATCCAGCGAAGCACAAACACTTTTTGCAAACTCAAAAGCAGTTAAAGACAGTTTGAGTGTAAAAAAAGACGCTTCCATTTCCGATCTCAGTATTGCCAAAGAACACATCATGTACCAACGTTTTGATCAAGCAAATAAAGTACTGTATCAATTAAAAAAACGCTATCAAAACAACCCAAGTGAGCAAGAATTATTGCTATCTACCTATCAATTCTTCATCCACACCTATGCTTATTTACATCAACCTGATAGCGTTAATTACTACAATAACCTAGCAACAAACATTCAAAGCAAAATAGTAGAAACAGCAATTGCAAAACAAACCAATGAACTCGAAACAAAATATCAAACAGCCAAAAAAGAAAAACAATTACTTTTAAAAGAAATAGAAATCAAACAAACCCGCGACCGATTGTTTTTAGTAATCGGAATAGCACTAATCATTGCACTAATTGGGTGGCTAATTTACCGTCAACAAAAAATTAGAAACAAACAACAACAACAAGAATTTGAGTTAAAATCGGCAATTGCAAAAATTGAAACACAAAACAAGTTGCAAGAGCAACGCCTTCAAATATCAAGAGATTTACACGATAATATAGGCTCACAACTAACCTTCATCATATCATCTGTTGACAATGTAAAATATGCTTTCAATATCAATAACGACAAACTAGACAACAAACTTTCTGGAATAAGCAATTTTGCTAGAGAAACCATTATTGAGCTTCGCGACACCATTTGGGCAATGAACAAAAGTCAAATTACACTAGAAGACCTTGAATCTCGCATCCATAATTTTGTAGAAAAAGCAAAAATTGTCAAAACCGAAATTGCCTTTACATTCAAAGTTGACGAACGTTTAATCGATATACAATTCAGTTCGGTTGAAGGAATGAATATCTATAGGGCCATACAAGAAGCCATAAATAATAGCATAAAATATGCTAATGCCACAGCCATTTCTATTGACATGTTTAAAGAAAATGATACCATTAAAGTAACTATTAATGATAATGGTATAGGTTTTTCTTCGGATGAAGTAAATTTAGGAAACGGAATTGTAAATATGCAAAAAAGAATAAAAGACATCGGAGGAACATTTGAAATGAATGCCCAAAAAGGCATAGGAACCATTATTATTTTTAAAGTGCCAATGCCATAAACCGATAAAATTTTTTATTTATAAAGTAATGCTACAATATTAAAAGTTGAGTAAAATCAAATCAGTTGAGTAAAACAGACAAATGTTCGGCAGTTAATTACTATTTAAAAGTGGCTATTTTTTTAAAATCAATTCTCACAAACTCAAAAAAAAACTATAGAGCAAAAAATAAATAGGGCATTTGCCGTATTTCGTTTTATTGTAATTAAAATCATCTTTGTAACTCAATTTGTGGTTTTCTAAAATATAAAAAATAAAAACTGGTTGTTTTTATTGTTGTCCTTTTCAAATCATGTATAAGTACCCAAACACTTTTGATTTGGAAAGGACTTTTTTGTAAATTACATCCATATTAAATACAACGCAAAATGTCAACACGTATAGCCATAGTGGACGATAATGTTTTTTTACAAAAAGCAGTAGCCGAAAAATTATCTTTTTTTGATGATTTAACACTAAAATATACAGCAATTAATGGCAATGATTTACTTGCAAAATTAGAAAAAGACAAAAACCTCGACCTAATTCTAATGGACATCGAAATGCCTGAATGCAACGGCATCGAAGCAACCAAGATAGTCAAAGCAAAATACCCACAACTAAAAATAATAATGCTCACCGTTTTCGATAACGATGAAAATATTTTCAACGCAATCAAAGCAGGTGCCGATGGATATCTTTTAAAAGAAGTAAACCCAAAAGAGCTACACCAAGGCATCATAGAAACACTAAATGGTGGCGCAGCCATGAATCCATCCATTGCCTTAAAAACATTAAAATTACTTAGAAACCCAGTAGATTTTGAAGCCAAAGAACAAGAAGATATCAAATTAACAACCCGCGAAGTAGAAGTTTTGGAACAGTTAAGCAAAGGATTAAATTATAATCAAATTGCCGAAAACCTTTTTCTGTCACCATCAACAGTTCGAAAACACATCGAAAATATTTATAGCAAACTTCAAGTGCATTCAAAAATAGAAGCCGTTCAAAAAGCAAAAGATAATAATATAATTTAAAACTTTTCCAATCAATAGGATTTCATAAAAATAGGGCAACTGCCTTATTTTTTTGCGTTTGGGCAAAACCTAATTTTGAACTATAACTTTAAAATGATAATTATGAATGCTAAAAAATTATTTTCGAAATGGTCTTTAGGACTTTTATTATTTGGATTTGGATTAGTTTCCAATGCAAATAATCTTCAAATCACTGGAACTGCGGTTACAGGTTCGAACATTTCCTTTAATGTTAGTTGGGAAAACAGTTGGAATGCAAATTTAGCACCAGCTAATTGGGATGCCGTTTGGATTTTTGTTAAATATCAAGACTGTGCAACACGTCAGTGGTATCATGCAAGTATTGCAACTTCAGGAAATACTGCTGCTTCACCATTACAAGTTGACCAAGTAACAGATGCAAAAGGGGTTTTCTTAAGAAGAAGCGCACTTGGTGGAGGAAACATCGGTTCAACAGCAATAACTTTAGCGTTAAACATTCCAGCAGGAACCTATAACTACAAAGTATTTGGAATCGAAATGGTAAACATCCCACAAGGCGATTTCCAAGTTGGTGATGCAACAAGTACAGGGACATATAGTAGTGCAACAATAACGGCATCTTCTCAATCAGGTGGATTATCTGCAGCAACACTTGGTGGAGCATCAGTAAATATTCCAGCAACATTCCCAATGGGGTATAATTCTTTCTATTCTATGAAATATGAAGTGACACAAGAACAATATGTAGAATTTTTAAATACGTTAACATACGATCAACAAAAAGAACGTACAGGAATAGACCCTATCGCTGCACCAGGAACCGGTGCTTTTACTACGGGTAGCCAATATAGAAATGGTGTAACATTAATAACATCTGGTAACAACAGCACTTTGCCAGCCGTTTTTGCTTGTGATGCTACAGCTGGAGTTGAAAACAATGTAGACGATGGACAAAACATTGCCATGAACTGGATGAGTTGGGCTGATTTAGCAGCATATTTAGATTGGGCTTGTTTACGACCAATGACTGAATTAGAATTTGAAAAAATCTGTAGAGGAACTGCACCACGTGTAGCAGGGGAATATCCATGGGGAACAACAGATTTTAATTACTATTCAACAGGCTCAATAGCTACTGGAACAGGTTTTAAATCGAATGAAAATATTTCAACTATTGTTAACGGTAGAAATTTATGGTCAAATTCTGGTGTTGTTGCAGGTGCAGGATATGGGCCATGTCGTGTAGGTATGTTTGCCACTTCGGTTACAGGTAGATCGTCGTCAGGAGCTGCTTATTATGGAGTTATGGAAATGGCAGGTAATGTTTGGGAAAGAACAGTTACAACGGGTAATGCAACAGGAGCTGCTTTCACAGGGGCTTTAGGCGATGGTGCTTTAACGGTTTTAGGTGATGCAGATGTGGCTACTTGGCCATCTTCTACAACAGCATTAGGTTTAGGGTTAAGAGGTAACGGATATTATAATACTAGTACCAATCCATCAAGAACTTCAGATAGAACAAATGCTACGACAGCTAGTCCAACAAGAAGTTATACCTATGGTGGTAGAGGTGTTCGTTAATCGTTTATTTGATAATGACATATTTAAATATGTTCAATAAAATAATTTTTAATTAATAAAATCAAATAACGATGAAAACAACATATATAAAAAAGGTTGTATTCATACTGTTTCTATTGTCAAGTAGTTTTATTTATTCGCAATACAATGGTGGAGATTCAGATGGATTTTCTTCTAGCAGTTTAAATAACACAAGTTGTTCATATCCTACACAATTCATTGCTTACAATGGAGGAGATAGTAGCTTGACAACAATAAATAGTTTAATAAATACAACATGTAATGCACCAAACCAGTTCTTTGCCTACAATGGAGGCAATGGTGACGGTTTTGCATTTGAATCAATAAATGCAGTTTCATGTGCCAATCCAAATCAGTTTTACGCCTATTTTGGTGGAAATGGTGATGGTTTTAGTTCAGAAACTATAAACGCAGTAAGTTGTGCTACTCCAAGTCAGTTTTATGCTTACTTCGGTGGAGATGCTGATGGTTTTTCAGTTGGAAGTACTGCACCAGCTTGTCCAACAGAACCTCCTGTAGCCGATTTTACTGCTTCGGCTACAACAATTTGTGTAGGTCAATCAGTAACGTTTACGGATACATCAACCAATTCGCCATCTGCATGGACATGGACATTTGCTGGGGTTACGCCAAATACTTCAACAGTTCAAAATCCTGTAGTAGTGTACAATTCACCAGGAACCTATACTGTGACACTTTTGGCAGCGAACTTCAATGGTAATGATACTGAAACAAAAACAGCTTATATTACGGTAAATGCCATTCCAACAGTAACAACTACTACACCGGCTTCACGATGTGATTCGGGTACAGTAACATTACAAGCTACGGCAAGCTCGGGAGCTACCTTAAACTGGTATGCAGCAGCAACAGGCGGAACAGCGTTGTCATCAGGAACAAGTTTTACAACTCCTAGTTTAACAGCTACAACAACATATTATGTTGAAGCACAATTTGGAACCTGTACTTCTGCTCGAACAGCCGTAATTGCAACAGTAAATGCTACACCTTCAATTACAGCAACAACTCCTGCATCAAGATGTGGAACCGGAAGCGTAACTTTACAAGCTACTGCAAGCACAGGAACAATACAGTGGTTTGCAAATGCAGTTGGTGGAACAGCTTTATTTACAGGAGCAAATTATGCAACTCCATCTTTAACTTCAACAACAAGTTATTATGTACAAGTAAGTCAAAATGGATGTATTTCTCCAAGAACAGAAGTTGTCGCTACAATTAATGCAATCCCAACTATTACAGGAACAACTCCAGCCAGTCGTTGTGATGCGGGAACAGTAACCTTAGAAGCAACCGCAAGTGCAGGAACGATTAGTTGGTATGCCGCAGCAACAGGTGGAACAGCTTTGACAACAGGAACGAGTTTTACAACACCAAGTTTGTCAACAACAACTACTTACTATGTTGGGACGGCAACGGCTACTTGTACATCAACACGAACTGCTGTAATAGCCACAGTAAATGCAACGCCTTCAATAACTGGCACAACACCAGGAAGTGTTTGTGATAGCGGTACGGTTTCACTATCTGCATCAACAAGTGCAGGAACAATAAGTTGGTATGCTGCTGCATCTGGCGGAACTGTTTTAGGAACAGGTACAACTTTTATTACTCCAAGTTTGACAGCAACAACTACTTATTATGCAGAAGCATCAAATGGTAGTTGTACATCAGCAAGGACAGCGGTAATTGCAACGGTAAATACTACGCCAACAATTACAGGAACTACTCCAGCAAGTCGTTGTGGAAACGGAAGTGTTACGCTACAAGCTATAGCAAATGTTGGAACAATCAGATGGTTTGACTCAGCAACTGGCGGAAGTGTTTTAGCAACGGGAACATCTTATGTAACTCCAAATTTAAATTCTAGCACGACGTATTATGTTGAGGTTACACAAAACAATTGTACTTCACCAAGAACAGCTGTATTAGCAACAATTAATACAATTCCAACCATCACGGGAACAACTCCAGCCAATCGATGTGGAGATGGTTCCGTTACGCTTCAAGCTACAGCAAGTTCAGGAACAATTTCTTGGTATGCCACTGCAACAGGTGGAACAGCTTTAGCAACCGGCGGAAGTTTTACAACGCCAAGTTTATCGGCAACCACAACATATTATGTTGAAACAAATAATGGAACTTGTAATTCGTCAAGAACGGCAGTTGTAGCAACAATTAATGCAATGCCGATGCTAACAGGAACTACTCCTGCATCACGATGTGGAAATGGTACAGTTACACTTCAAGCTACAGCAAGCTCGGGAACAATTTCTTGGTATACCACTGCAACCGGCGGAACAGCTTTAGCAACTGGAGGAAGTTTTGTAACACCTATTTTGACGACTACAACTACTTATTATGTTGAGGCAGCTAATGCTACTTGTACTACAACTCGTGTGCCGGTAGTTGCTACCATAAATCCAGGTGCATCAATATCAAGCACAACACCTGCATCACGATGTGGAAATGGTACAGTTACACTTCAAGCTACAGCAAGCTCAGGAACAATTTCTTGGTATGCCACTGCAACTGGTGGAACAGCTTTAGCAACCGGCGGAAGTTTTACAACTCCAAGTTTAACTGCAACAACGACATATTATGTAGAAACGGATAATGATACTTGTAATTCTGGCAGAACTGCTGTGATTGCAACAATTAATGTTCAACCAACTATTACTGGTACAATTCCAGCCAATAGATGTGGAAACGGAAGTATGACACTTCAAGCTTCAGCAAGCTCAGGAACAATATCTTGGTATGCATCAGCTACAGGTGGAACAGCTTTAGCAACCGGTGGAAGTTATACAACGCCAAGTTTAACTTCAACCACAACATATTATGTTGAAGCGATTAATGGAACTTGTAATTCTGGTAGAACGGCTGTGATTGCAACAATTAATGTTCAACCAAGTATTACTAGTACAACTCCAGCCAATCGATGCGGAAATGGTACAGTTACACTTCAAGCTACAGCAAGCTCAGGAACAATATCTTGGTATGCCACTGCAACCGGTGGAACAGCTTTAGCTACAGGTGGAAGTTTTACAACTCCAGGTTTGTCAGCAACAATGACTTATTATGTTGAAGCTGCTATTGGAGGATGTAATTCTTCAAGAACGGCTGTTGAGGCTACTGTAATCAATACTGCCGCACCAACAGGTGCTATTAATCAAACATTCTGTGCAGGTGAAACGGTTGGCTTGATTAGTACCAATGGAACTGATGTAGTTTGGTATGATGCATCAACAGGTGGAAATACTGTTGATTCGTCAACACTAATTGTTTCTGGAGTAACATATTATGCATCACAAACGCTTAACAGTTGCGAAAGTTCTAACAGATTAGCGGTTACTATGACATTAGGAAGTTGTTTAGGAATAGATGGTTTTGTGAAATTACAAATGAGTGTTTATCCTAATCCAACTAGAGATTTTGTAATTGTAAACGCGAATCAAATAATCGAAAAAGTAGAGTTACTAAATTTACTAGGTCAAACTTTAATTACAAAATCATTTAATGAAAACGAAGTGAAAGTTTATTTAGATAATTTACCAACAGCAACTTATTTATTAAGAGTTACTTCTGATAATAAAACCATTAATATTTTCAAGATATTGAAAGAGTAATGTAAAGTGTTAATTTAAAATTAATAGCCGTTTCAAGAATTTTCTTGAAACGGCTTTTTTTATGAATGTAAAATTAAAATACGAATTTATTCGTATTTCCAAACAACTTCACCTAACATAATTTTGTCTTATAACTTTAAATAAATTATAAAATGAAATCAAAAAATTATTTTTCAAAAATTGCTTCGGCATTATTTTTATTATTTGCTTTTAATGCATTCGCAAATAATGTAGAAATCACAGGAACTAGTGTTTCGGGTTCAAATATTACATTTAATATTTCATGGGAAAACAGTTGGAATGCAAATGTTGCTCCTGCAAATTGGGATGCTGTTTGGGTATTTATTAAATACCAAGATTGTAATACTAGACTTTGGGCTCATGCTGGTTTAAGTACATTGTCGTCAGACCATACCGCAGCTTCTCCATTACAAGTAGATCCTGTTGCTGATGGTAAAGGTGTTTTTATTAGAAGAAGTGCTTTAGGTGGTGGAAATATATCATCAACTTCTATTACTTTAAAAATGACAGGTATAGGCACTGGACCATATAATTTTAAAGTTTTTGGAATTGAAATGGTAAGTGTTCCTCAAGGTGCTTTTGATATTGGTGATGGTGTAAGTGCCTCAACTTTTAATAGCATTTCAGTAAATGCAACTTCTCAATCTTCAGGAATTACTTCTGCAACAATTGGTGGTGGTGGACCATCAATTCCTGCTACTTTTCCAATGGGTTATAATTCTTTTTATTGTATGAAATATGAAATTTCTCAATTACAATATGTTGAATTTTTAAACTCATTAACTTTTGCTCAACAACAATCTCGTGTGTATTCTGATCCAACAAGTGCAGCAGGAACTTATGTTGTTTATGGAGGTTATGCATATAGAAACGGAATTGTTATAGAAACACCAGGGAATAATGCAGCCATTCCAGCAGTTTTTGGTTGTGATGCGACAAATGGTGTTATAAATAATGTAAATGATGGTCAAAGTGTTGCTATGTCAAATTTAAGTTGGGCAGATTTAGCTGCTTATTTAGATTGGGCAGCTTTAAGACCAATGACAGAATTAGAATTTGAAAAAGTTTGTCGTGGAAGTATGCCTAGAGTTGCTGGAGAATATCCTTGGGGTGATACGAATATTAATGCGTTTTATAGTACTACTGTTTTAAATGGTTTACAACCTACAGAAATTGCTAATGCTGAAGTTAACGGAAGATGTGCGGTAGCGTTAGGTACTTCAAGTGGAGCTTATGGACCTTTGAAAGTAGGTGTTTTTGCAACTGGAACTTCAGGAAGATCATCAGCTGGAGCAGCTTTTTATGGTGCTATGGAAATGGGTGGGAATCTTGTAGAGAGAGCTGTCTCTGTAGGAAATGCTTCCGGTATTGCGTTTAATGGAACTTTAGGTGATGGAACTTTAACTCCAACAGGTGAAGCAAACCAAACAACTTGGCCTTCAGTTACAACAGCAACAGGTATAGGACAAAGAGGTGGAGAATATGTAAGTCCAGCAACTTTTGTTAGAATATCTGATAGAGCATCTGCAAGTGCAACAAATGCCACTAGAAATTATACTTTTGGCGGTCGAGGTGTAAGATAGTAATCCAATTTGATTTACAGGTAAAATTTACTTGTAATAAAATGAATGATATTAATTTTAAAAATCAAATTAGATGAAAACAACAAAAATATATATCGTTGTTTGCTTAACATTTATTTTGACACAGTTTACTATTTATGCACAATACAATGGAGGAAACTCTAATGGTGCAACAATAAATAATTTAAACGCAAACAGTTGTTCAGTTCCTTCGCATTTTTATGCTTATTTTGGAGGATTAAACGATGGTTCAAGTGTCAATGAGTTAAGTACAGCAACCTGCGGAACAGCAGCTTTTCAATTTGCCTATTTGGGTGGAATTTCTGACGGCGCAACTACTGAAGAATTTAGTTCTACTACATGTAGTACTCCACCTTCTTTTTACGCCTATTTTGGTGGAATTAATGATGGTGCAGCTGTAGAAAATTTTGAAGCAAATGTTTGTAGTTTTCCATCACAATTTTATGCCTACTTTGGTGGACAAGATGATGGATTTACTTTAGATAAAACAGCACCAATTTGTCCAACCCAACCGCCAGTAGCTAGTTTTACAGCTTCTACAACAGAAATCTGTGTAGGTCAAACAGTAACTTTTACGGATACTTCTACAAATATTCCTTCGGCTTGGACATGGACATTTGCTGGAGGAACTCCAGGTACTTCTACAGACCAAAACCCAGTTATAACATTCAACACTGCTGGATCTTATGCGGTGACACTAGTAGCGGCCAATTTTAATGGAACAGATATTGAAACCATAACGGGTTACATTACGGTAATAGCCTACCCAACAGTTACTTCAGTAACACCGGCAAGTCGTTGTGGTAATGGAACAGTAATTTTACAAGCTACTGCTAGCGCTGGAGCTTTAAGTTGGTATGCAAACCCAACTGGAGGAACGGCTTTAGCAACAGGAACTAGTTTTACAACTCCAACTATTTCTACAACAACTACTTATTATGTGGAAACGGTTAATGGAACTTGTACTTCAACTAGAATCCCTGTAATTGCTACTGTAAATGCTACTCCTAGTATTACTTCAACAACACCAGCAAGTCGATGTGGAACTGGAAATGTTACACTTCAAGCAACAGCAAGTTTAGGCACAATTTCTTGGTATTCCGCTGCAACAGGCGGAACAGCTTTAGCAACAGGCGGAAGTTTTGTAACTCCAAGTTTAACTGCAACAACTACTTATTATGTAGAAGCTGCAAATGGAACTTGTGTTTCCCCAAGAACTGCGGTCATTGCAACAGTAAATACTATGCCAAGCGTGTTAACGACAACACCTGCAACTAGATGTGATGCAGGAACAGTAACACTTGGAGCAACAACAAGCTCTGGAACGCTAAATTGGTATTCAAGTTCATCTGGAGGTTCTAGTTTAGGAACAGGAACTAGTTTTATAACACCAAGTTTAACTACAACAACAATCTATTACGTTGACGCTTCAACTATATCATGTACTTCGGTAAGAACAGCAGTTATTGCAACAGTAAATGCAACACCAATTGTAACTGGCACAACAAACAGTCGTTGTGATGCCGGAACTGTTACGTTAAATGCTTCTGCAACTGTAGGAACTTTAAACTGGTATGCAAATGCTTCTGGTGGTTCAGTACTTGGAACTGGAACTAGTTTTACAACCCCTAGTATTTCTACAACTACTACTTATTATGTGGAAAGTGTAAATGGTGTTTGTACTTCCGTTCGAACAGCAGTTATTGCAACAGTAAACTCTTCACCAACAATTACTTCTACAACACCAGGAAGTCGATGTGGAACTGGAAGCATTACACTTCAAGCAACAGCAAATTCAGGCACAATTTCTTGGTATGCCACTGCAACAGGCGGAACAGCTTTAGCAACAGGCGGAAGTTTTGTAACTCCAAGTTTAGCTGCAACAACTACTTATTATGTTGAAGCAAATAATGGAACTTGTAATTCGTCAAGAACTGCAATAGTAGCAACAATTAATACTACACCAACAATTACTTCTACAACACCAGCAAGTCGATGTGGAACTGGAAGTGTTACGCTTCAAGCAACAGCGAATTCAGGCACAATTTCTTGGTATGCCACTGCAGTAGGCGGAACAGCTTTAGCAACAGGCGGAAGTTTTGTAACTCCAAGTTTAACTGCAACAACTACTTATTATGTTGAATCAAATAATGGAACTTGTAATTCGTCAAGAACTGCAATAGTAGCAACAATCTCTCAAACAGCTTCTCCGACAGGAATTGCTAATCAAACTTTTTGTCAAGATGAAACAGTTGGATTAATTGCAGTACTTGGATCAAATGTAATTTGGTATGATGCGGCAATAGGTGGAAATATAGTGACTTCTACAACAGCTATTTCAACAGGGACAACTTATTATGCCTCACAAACAGTAAGTGGCTGCGAAAGTTCAACTAGACTTGCGGTCACTATGACATTAGGAAGTTGTTTAGGAACAGAGGATTTTGTGAAACTTCAGATTAGTGTTTATCCAAATCCAACTCGTGACCTGGTAAATGTAGTTTCCAATCAATTGATTGAAAAAGTAGAAGTTATAAACATACTTGGTCAAACATTAATTAGTAATAAATTCACTTTAAATGAAGTAATTTTAAATCTAGATAATTTGCCAACAGCAACTTATGTATTGAGAGTAACTTCTGAAAATAATGTTATTAATACATTTAAAATAGTGAAAAGATAATTTTTTTAAATCTTAATTTAATAAGCCGTTTCAAGATTACTTGGAACGGTTTTTTTAATACTAAAAAATCAAAGTAACTATCAAATTACTTTTATATATTCGTTTTAAATTAATAGATAAAGGTTTTGAGAAAAAACGCCACAGATACAAAAGTGAAAAATATTTTAATCAATACAAATTTAATGAGTTGAGTGTTGAAATATGAAGGAAATGTGAATGAAAATGAAAATGATTTTTCGCTAAAAAAATTAAAAAAATACGAATTTATGCGTATTTCTTTAAATACTAAAATGTAGCATCTTTGATTAAAATAAAAAGAAGATGTTTATAATTATAATAAGTGCTTTTTTAAGCTCAGTTATTTTGTTTTTAACTTACAAAATAAAAAAAGAACAGGAAGACCATAGTATTAAAATCAAATTTCTACAAAACATTATAAATGATTTATTAGAAATGAATAAAAATCAAGAAAGTAAAGTAAAACTTTCCGATTCATTAATTCAAAATTTATATAATGCTCGAAACAACATTGATCAAAATGTATTTGATTTGCAAAAGGAAATAATTGAAAAATTGGCGGCTAATAATTTACTAGATTAATACCATACTAAATATGAAAAAAATTCATTTATTTTTGTTAATTTTTTGTTTTACAGTTTCTTATTCTCAAAATGCTCAAGAAATAATTAATAAATTAAAAAAAGATTTGTCATCAAATCCTGATGATAAAAAAACAGCATCTATATATTCAGATTTAACTTGGTATTATGCTAACATCTCTGTTGACTCTTCGTTGTTTTATGGTTCAAAAGCTATAAAAGAAGCTGAGAGATTAAAAGACTCTACTCTTTTGGCTCAAATATATAGTGATTTAGGAGCTGTTTATTTTAGAAAAACAGACTTTGAAGCTTCAAAAAACAGTTATTTAATTGCTTACAAAATTCGTAAAATTAGAAATGATAAAACGGGAATGGCAAAAATAGCTGCAAATTTGGCGAATGTTTATAACAAACAAAATCAAAAAGAATTAGCTTTAAAATCTTATTTAGAATCTGTTGAATATTTTGAGAAAACAAATAATTTTGAAGCAGCAGCATTAACAAATGCTAATATTTCTTCATTGTTTATGGATTTAAAAAATTATCAAAAAGCATCAAAATATTTAAATAAAGCAATACAATACCAAGAAGAAAACAATAAATTGGATGGTTTGTCCACTTCATATCTAACAAAAGGAAATATTTTTTTAAGGCTATCAGATACATTAAATGCTTTAAAATATTATAAAAAATGTTTAAAAATTTCTCGAGAAATTGGAAATAAAATCAGCGAAGTAGCTGTTTTAAATAATATTTCTAAAATCAAAAATGATCAAAACAAGGGTAATGAATCAAAAATACTTAATCAACAATCAGCTCAAATTTTATCAAAAATAAATAAATCAAAAGATGATACCAGTTTAAGTTTAAATGTTGTTAGTAGCTTAATCACAGACCATAAATTTTTGGAGGCAAAAAAAATACTGCTCAAACTTAAAAAGGAATACTCTAATGAGCCAGCCTATTTTGAAGATTTAATTCAAACCTATAACTATTTAATTCAAACATCTTCACAACTTAATCAAAAAGACAGTGTTTCTTTCTATAGTAATGCAATTATGCGTTTACAAGATAAAATTATTGAACAAACTGTTAGAAAACAAACCAATGAATTTGAAACTAAATATCAAACTGTTAAAAAAGAGAAATTGATTGCGCAACAAAAAGAAGAAGTTAAATATAAAAACATTTTGCTTTTAGGTTTGACAATAATTGTTTTTTTTATCGCACTTTTTGGGTTTTTAATTTTCCGTCAACAAAAACTAAAAAACAAACAACAAAAACAAGAATTTGAACTCAAATCGGCAATTACTCAAATTGAAAAACAAAATGAATTACAACAACAACGACTTTCAATTTCTAAAGATTTACACGATAATATTGGTGCACAATTGACTTTTATTATCTCATCCGTAGAAACTGCAAAATATGTTGCTGATATTAAAAACACTACTCTAGAAAGCAAACTTTCAAATATTTCCAATTTCACAAAAGATACTATTGTAGAACTTCGCGATACCATTTGGGCAATGAATTCTGAAACCATAAATTTTGAAGATTTGCGATTGCGAATTTTAAATTTTATAGAAAAGGCAACAACTGCAACTACAGATATTTCTTTTAATTTTATGGTTGACAATGCCTTGAAAAATACACATCTTAGTTCGGTACAAGGAATGAATGTCTATCGATGTATTCAAGAAGCTATCAATAATGCCATAAAATATAGTGAAGCCAATAACATTTTAGTAGAAGTTATTTTAGACAAAAATGAAATAAAAATCATTATAAAAGACAATGGAAAAGGATTTGATGTTGAAACAATTTCTAATGGAAACGGATTGCAAAATATGCAAAAGCGAATGGAAGAAATAGGAGGAACATTCCAAATAGTTTCTGAACCAACAAAAGGAACACAAATAAAATTAAATTTTAAATCATGATAAAGTTAGCTATTGTAGATGACAACTCATTTCTTATTCAAGCAACAAGACAAAAACTAGCACTTTTTTCAGATTTTATTATAAAATGTACTGCAATAAATGGCATAGAAATAATAAGAGAATTAGAAAAAAACAGTAATTACGATTTGATATTAATGGATATTGAAATGCCTAAATTGGATGGGATTGGTGCTACAGAAATTATTAAGCAAAAATTTCCACATATTAAGATAATTATGCTTACGGTTTTTGACAATGATGCCAATATTTTTAATGCTATAAAAGCTGGTGCTGATGGCTATTTGCTTAAAGAGGTTTCTCCTGACGAATTGAAAAAAGGAATTCTAGAAACACTAAATGGTGGCGCAACCATGACACCAAGCATTGCCATGAAAACGCTAAATTTATTCAGAAACCCAACATTAATCGAACCTTCAACAATAGATGAAAATATAAAACTTACCACTAGAGAAATTGAAGTTTTAGAACAGTTGAGCAAAGGTCTAAAATATGACGCTATTGCTAACAATTTAATTTTGTCATCTGGAACGATTAGAAAACATGTTGAAAATATTTATAACAAGCTAAAAGTGCATAATAAATTAGAAGCTATTCAAAAAGCAAAAAATAATAATTTGATATAAATACGAATTTTTTCGTATGGTTTTAAGGTTTGAAAAATTAAATCTTTGCCTCATAATCTTAAACAAATATCAATATGAAAACAATCAACAAATTTGGATTAATTCTTTTAACAAGCATTTCAGTCTTGTTAAGTTCATGTAGTAAAAGTGACAGTGGTGGAAGTTCAATTCCTGAAACAGGCAGTTACATACAGGCAAATGTCGCAGGTAGTAATTTCCAGTCTTCTGGAGATTTTTTTAGTGGTACTTTTAGTAGTTCTTCTATGAATATATCGGGAACTTCAACAGATGGAAAATCTTTAAATATCCAACTGTACCCATTATCAGGAACAACATTAACTACAGGAACATATAATATAAATTCAACAAGTCAAAACGGTGGCGGACTTACTTTTATTGATGTTAATACAACTACTTTTTCAGTAGTAACATTCAGTTCAGTAAATTGTGATAACTCTATAGGAACATTAGAAATTACCTATATCGACTCAGCTAAAATTGAAGGCACTTTTTCCTGTGCTGCAAAAGAGGTTAAAGCTGATGAAAGTTGCAATGGTGACACAAAAAACATTACCAATGGTTCTTTTAGATTGTTGTTAAACTAAAACACTGTAAATGGCTTCCAAATATCGGAAGCCATTTTTTATAATTTTCCTTCCAAACTCTGCCAACCGCCACCATTCATACATTCAATACCACTGTTTTTTAAAATTGAGTTTGCTTGAGCACTTCTCATACCGCTTCTACAACACACAATTACAGGTTTATTTAATTTTTTTATTTCTTCAACTTTAGAAAAAATAGTGTCTAAAGGAATGTTTTTAGAATTCTTAATATGACCTTCTCTAAATTCTCCCACTGTTCTAACATCAATAATTACAGCTCCTTTGTTCATAAACTCTTGAACGCTTTCCGATTTTCCGCTTAATCCTATCATGCTTAATATTCCCATTTTTTTAATTTTTAATTTTTGACAAAAATACAATGCCTTACTAAGTTATGAAGTAACAAAAGTTACGTAACTATAAAATCTATATATTTGACAAGTATGAAGATTATCGATAGAAAAACAGAAATTATAAATTGCGCTGCAAAACTTTTTAAAGAAAAAGGATATAGTGCCGTAACGATGAGAGATATTGCGCAAGCTTTAGATATTAAAGCCGCAAGTTTGTATAATCACATCAAGTCAAAACAAGAGATTCTGGTATTAATCATTATAGAAATTGCCGAAGAATTTACCTTAACAATGAATTCCATAGTCAATTCTGAAATTTCCACCATTCAAAAATTAGAAAAAGTAATCCAGTTACATATTGAAATTACAATACGAAACCCAGAAGCATTAGCTTGTTTAAACAACGACTGGATGCATTTAACAGATAATGAACTGATTTATTTTATAAAAATGCGTGAAGATTATGAAGAAAATTTCAGAAATATTATCAAATCCGGAATCGCTGCAAACGAAATTAAAAACCTAAATCAAGAAGTTATAATATTTTCAATGCTTTCAACACTTCGAACACTTTATTTATGGTATGGAAAGAAAAAAGGCTTTACGGAAACTTCTTTGAAAAATAATTTAAAAGAAGTTTTACTTAATGGAATTGTAAATTAACAAAAGTTAAAAATTTACAACGTTTTCGTAACTAATTAATATTTTCAGTAAATTTGCATTGTAAACTAACAATTGTTAGTTGAAAAGATTAAATTATATAAATGGCAAAATTTCATAACATTCAAGTTCAAGATATTTATAAAGAAACTAGAGATTGTGCTGTAGTTACCTTTCAAATTCCAGACGAATTAGTTTCTGAATTTCAATACAAACAAGGACAACATTTGACATTAAAAACAATAATTGATGGTCAAGATATTCGTCGTTCATACTCATTATGTTCTTCACCAATCGAAAATAAATGGCAAGTTGCTGTTAAGAAAATTCCTGGTGGTTTGTTTTCTTCTTTTATTAATGAAAATTTAAAAAAAGGAGATTTTGTAGAAATAATGGCTCCGAGTGGAAAATTTAATGTTGAGGTAAATCCAGAAAAAGCCAAAAATTATATCGCTTTTGCTGCAGGAAGTGGCGTTACACCTATACTTTCGATCATAAAAACACATTTAGCACAAGAACCAAATAGCACTTTCAAACTGTTTTATTTGAATAGAAGCGTAAAAACAATTATCTTTAAAGAAGAAATTGAACAACTGAAAAACAGATACTTCGGTCGTTTTGAAATTTTTCACTTCTTAACCAAAGAACACCGTTTTTCAGAATTATTCAATGGAAGGTTTACCAGAGAAAAAATACAAGTTCTTACGGATAAAATCATAGATATTCCATCAATTGATGATTGTTTCATTTGTGGACCAGAAGATATGATTTTCTTACTACGTGATGAATTAAATGCAGCAGGATTAGACAAAGAGAAAATTCATTACGAACTATTCACATCAGGAATTTCTGAAGAAGATAAAAAAAGAATACAAAAAATAGTAGAACATAAAGTCAACGGTACCGATGTTACCATTATAGATGGAGGAAAAGAATTCCATTTTGTTATGGAGGATTCTTACGACAATATTCTTGATGGAGCATTAGCCGCTGGAGCCGATTTACCTTTCGCATGCAAAGGTGGCGTTTGTAGCACATGTAAATGTATGGTAGTAGAAGGAGAAGTAGAAATGAAAATAAATTATGCACTAGACGCTCACGAAGTTGCACGCGGATTGGTGTTAAGCTGCCAAGCTGTACCAACCACTGATAAAGTAGTAGTAGATTTCGGAGTTTAAAAAAAATATAAAAGTGAAAGTTTTTAAAGCTAATCACTAATTACTAACGGCTAATCACTAAGAATTATGTCAGAAAAAGAAATTAAGAATTTAGAAGAAATTTTCGATGCAAAAATTGCACGCGACGAAAAAATCGAACCAAAAGATTGGATGCCGGAAAAATACCGTCAAACACACATTCGTCAAATTTCCCAACACGCACATTCTGAAATCGTAGGAATGTTACCAGAAGGGAATTGGATAACTCGTGCTCCATCTTTAAAAAGAAAAGTTGCATTGTTAGCAAAAATTCAAGATGAAGCAGGTCATGGTTTATACTTGTATTCTGCTTGCGAAACATTAGGAGTTTCTCGCGAAGAATTATACGAACAATTGCATTCTGGTAAAGCAAAATATTCTAGTATTTTCAATTATCCAACCTTAACTTGGGCTGATATGGGTGCCATTGGTTGGTTAGTTGATGGTGCAGCTATTATAAATCAAGTACCTTTATGTTCCACTTCATATGGGCCTTACGCAAGAGCAATGGTGCGTGTTTGTAAGGAAGAAAGTTTCCACCAAAGACAAGGTTTTCAAATCATGATGACTTTAGCTGAAGGAACTCCAGAACAAAAAGAAATGGCACAAGACGCTTTAAATCGTTGGTGGTGGCCAGCTTTAATGATGCTTGGACCTTTAGATGCTGAATCGGTTCACACAGAACAATCGATGAAGTGGAAATTGAAACGAAAAAGTAACGACGATTTACGTCAACAATTTATAGATCAAACTGTTCCTCAAGCTGATATGATTGGTTTAACAATCCCAGATCCAGATTTAAAATGGAACGAAGAAAAACAATCCTACGATTTCGGAGAAATGAATTGGGATGAATTCTGGCAAGTAGTCAAAGGTCATGGACCATGCAACAAAGAACGTATTTCTGCAAGAGTTAACGCTTGGGAAAACGGAAAATGGGTTCGCGATGCTGCCGTGGCTTACGCAGAAAAACAAGAAAATAAAATAGTAAAACAAGCAATATAAAATAGTATTCAGTGGTCAGTAAATAATAGGCAGTGTAAAACTGAACACTAAAAAACTGGGCACTGAACACTAAAAACTGAACACTATGAAAAATTGGCCTCTTTGGGAAGTATTTATAAGAAGTAAAAACGGATTAGAACATCGTCATTGTGGTTCATTACACGCAAGTGATGCAACAATGGCTTTGGAAAACGCACGTGATGTTTACACAAGACGAAATGAAGGTGTAAGTATTTGGGTAGTTCCATCAGCACAAATCACAGCTTCAAATCCTAATGACAATGCAGAGCTTTTTGAACCAGCAAAAGACAAAGCTTATCGTCATCCAACTTTTTATGAATTACCTGACGAACTAAAACACATGTAATATTAACCTGCAAGGTTTCCAAAACCTTGTAGGTTTAATTTGTGAAATTTATACAATACAATGAATTTGTTATAATTCGTGAAATTCGTGTTTAAAAAAAATAAAATGAACAACAATTTAATTCAATACATCTACGGAATTGCCGATAACTCTCTGATTTTAGGACAACGTTTAGGTGAACTTTGCGGACACGGACCTAGTTTAGAAACAGATATTGCAATGACCAATATTTCATTAGACTTATTCGGTCAAGTGAGAAGTTATTTTCAATATGCTGCCAAATTGCAAGGTGAAGAAGTTACAGAAGATACAATCGCTTTTTTACGAAAAGAACGTGAATACAAAAATGTCCTTTTAGTAGAACAACCTAATCGCGATTTTGCTTATTCTATTACAAGACAATACTTTTTTGATATTTATCATTTGTTATTGCTTTCAGAATTACAAAATAGTAAAGATGAGACCTTAGCTGCAATCGCTAAAAAAAGCATCAAAGAAGTTTCTTACCACACACGTTTTTCATCAGATTGGATGAAGCGTTTAGGTGATGGAACCGAAGAAAGTCACAACAGAATTCAAACAGCAGTCAACGATTTATGGGAATTCACAGACGAATTGTTCCACACAACTGACGCTGATAAAGCTATGATTTCAGAAGGAATTGGAGTAGATGTAAGTTTGTTAAAAGAATTATTTTATAAAAAAGTAAACGAAATTTTAGAAGAAGCTACAATTCAAACACCAGACATAAAATATTTCCAAAAAGGAGGAAAACAAGGAATCCACAGCGAACATATGGGTTACCTTTTAGCACAAATGCAATACATGCAATTGGCTTATCCAAATATGAATTGGTAAAAAAAATGATTTGTCATTCTGGACTTGTTTCAGAATCTCAATTAATACAAAATAAGGAATCCGTGATAATCCGTTAAATAGGTGTCATCCATGTTCCAAAAAAAACAAAACTTTGCGAACTTAGCGTAAACCTTTGCGCTCTTTGCGGTTAATAAATGACAGAAGAACTAACACATATCGACCCAAAACTATTCGAAATACTCGAAACCGTTTCCGATCCGGAAATTCCAGTCTTATCGATTATGGAAATGGGCGTTGTTCGTTCTGCAAAAATTATTGATGACATTGTTGAAATTCAAATTACTCCAACCTACAGCGGTTGTCCAGCAATGGATGTTATTGAAGAAGATATTATAAAAGCATTCAAAGACAAAGGTTACAATGCCAAAGTAGAGTTAATATTATCACCAGCTTGGACAACCGATTGGATTACTCCAAAAGGAAGAAAAGCTCTTGAAGAATACGGAATTGCTTCACCATTATCAGAATCAGCCGATAAAGAAGCACTTCTTGGAAATAAAAAAGTAGTGAAATGTCCACAATGTGGTTCATTCAACACAAAATTAGTTAGTCAATTTGGCTCTACAGCATGCAAAGCATTTTTTCAATGCGAAGATTGTTTAGAACCTTTCGACTATTTCAAATGTTTAAAATAAATTCCCATGAAAATGGGAATCTTTTCAATAATAATCAAATCTTAATGAACCTTAATGTTCTTAATGGTTTAAAAAATTAATACATGAGTTCAATTCTTTTAAAAATAGAAAATAAAATAGCATTTATAACATTAAATCGACCTGACGTTTTCAACAGTTTCAATCGTGAAATGGCTTTGTTGTTACAGAAAACATTAGACGATTGTGAAAATGACTCTAATGTTAGAGCTATTGTCTTAACCGGAAACGGAAAAACATTTTGTGCAGGACAAGATTTAAAAGAAGTAACCAATCCAGAATTAAATCCGGGTTTCAGAAAAATATTAGAAGAACATTACAATCCAATCATCCAAAAAACCAGAACGATTGAAAAACCGGTAATAGCTGCTGTAAATGGCGTTGCTGCTGGAGCTGGAGCCAATATTGCTTTAGCTTGTGATATTGTTGTTGTCAATGAAAATGCAAGTTTTATACAAGCATTTAGTAAAATTGGATTAATTCCAGATAGTGCAGGAACATTCTTTTTGCCAAGATTAATTGGCTTACAAAACGCAACAGCTTTAATGATGTTAGGCGATAAAGTGTCTGCAATTGAAGCATTAAATTTAGGAATGATTTACAAAATTTATCCAACAGGAATTTTTGAAGAAGAAGTAAATACTTTGGCAACAACTTTAGCAAATATGCCGACAAAAGCATTAGGATTAACCAAAAGATTATTAAATCAATCGTTAACAAATAACTTGGAACAACAATTAGCTTTAGAAAGTGATTTGCAAATCGAAGCAAGTTCGTCAAACGATTATAAAGAAGGTGTAACGGCTTTCGTAGAAAAAAGAAAACCAGAGTTTAAAGGAAATTAAAGTTCCGTAGGAACGATATATAGGTATGAAAGTAGCAGTAATAGGTTCAGGAACAATGGGAAGCGGAATTGCGCAAGTAGCTGCCACTGCTGGTTGTGAAGTGAAGATTTTTGATACCAATCAAGAAGCTTTAGCAAAAAGCAAAACTAGTCTTGACAAGATTTTAGCAAGATTAGTAGAAAAAGAAAAAATTGATGAAGTTGAAAAAAAACGAATTCAAAGCAACATTACTTACGCAAATACTTTAGGCGAATTATCGCATTCCGATTTGATTATTGAAGCGATTATTGAAAATTTAGAAATAAAGAAAAAGTTATTTTTAGATTTAGAAAATTATGTTTCACCTGAAACTATTCTTGCCTCAAATACATCCTCCTTATCCATAACTTCCATTGCTGCTTCTTGCCAAAAACCAGAACGCGTCATTGGAATTCACTTTTTTAATCCAGCACCCTTAATGCAATTAGTGGAAGTTGTGCCAGCGATTCAAACTAGTGAAGAAGTTTTAAATAAAACCGTTCAAACTATTTCTGATTGGAAAAAAGTTGTAGCTGTAGCTAAAGATACACCTGGATTTATTGTAAATCGTGTAGCAAGACCATTTTACAGCGAAAGTTTACGAATTCTAGAAGAAGGTTTTGCAGACATGGCAACAATCGATTGGAGTTTAAAAGAAATCGGTGGTTTCAAAATGGGACCATTTGAATTAATGGATTTTATCGGTCATGATGTAAATTACATAGTAACAGAAACCGTTTTCACAGCTTTTTATTTCGACCCTAGATACAAACCATCATTAATCCAAAAACGCTTAGTCGAAGCGGGTTATCTTGGAAGAAAATCAGGAAGAGGTTTTTATGATTACAGTAAAGAATTGCCAAAACCAAAAGAAGATAGAATTAAAGCACAACAAATATTCGACAGAGTTTTAGCAATGTTAATTAACGAAGCAGCAGATGCTTTATTTTTAAACATCGCTTCAGCAAAAGACATAGATAACGCAATGACAAAAGGAGTTAACTATCCAAAAGGATTATTAGCTTGGGCAGACGAAAAAGGAATCAATTGGTGCGTAGAAAAATTAGACGAATTATACAACGAATACCACGAAGACAGATATAGGTGCAGTCCGATTTTACGTCGAATGAACAAAGAGAATAAAACTTTTTTCTAAAATAAACTTAGCGAACATTGCGTAAATCCTTGCGATCTTTGCGGTTAAAAACAAAAAAATGGAAGGAACAAAAATACCATACAAAATGCTTACTCAAGATGCTTACAGCCAATGGTTAGGTATCGAGATTTTAGAATGTGAAATCGGTCGTTGCAAAGTAGCCATGAAAGTTCGTCCAGAAATGCTAAACAGCATGCAAAAAGCACATGGAGGAATCACTTATTCGCTAGCAGACACAGCTTTCGGATTCGCAGCCAATACACACGGAAAATTTGCAGTTTCAATTGAAACATCAATAAATCACATAGAAGCAGTAAACGAAGGAGATTATTTAGTAGCCGAATCTGTAATAGAAAAAGTAAACAATAAACTAGGATTCAATATCATAGAAGTTAAAAGAAATGGAGAATTAGTAGCACTTTTCAAAGGGGTTGTATATCGCACTCAGAAAGATTGGGAGTAAATAATTATGAATTATTAATGATGAGTTATGAGTGATAGCATTGTTAAAAATAAAAGTTTTGAATTAGCAATTTCAGGAGTTAATTTTTATAAACATTTAGTTTCAGAAAAGAAGGAATTCGTAATGAGCAAACAATTTTTACGATCTATAACTTCTGTTGGTGCAAATGTTAGAGAGGCTGTAAATGCTCAAAGTAAATTAGACTTCATTCATAAATTATCAATTGCTCAAAAAGAATGTGATGAATCAATGTATTGGTTAGAGCTATTAAAAGAAACAAAATATATTGAAGAGAAAGATTTTAAAACAATCTATTCTCAAGCAACAGAAGTATTAAAAATAATTAAAAGTATAATTATTACAACAAAGAAAAATTTACAAGTTAAGAACTAATAATTCATAACTAATAATTCATAACTATTGAAATGGAAGCATACATAATAGACGGAATACGTACACCAATAGGAAGTTATCAAGGAAGTTTAGCACCAGTTCGTCCAGACGATTTAGGAGCATTGGTAATCAAAACCGTAGTTGAAAACAATCCAAACATACCAAAAGAAGCCTACGACGATGTAATCATGGGTTGTGCAAATCAAGCTGGAGAAGACAATCGTAATGTGGCGAGAATGTCGTTGCTTTTAGCTGGATTACCATATACAGTTCCAGGAGAAACTGTAAATCGTTTATGTAGTTCAGGTTTATCAGCAATTATTCATGCCAATCGCGCTATAAAAGCTGGTGACGGACACGTTTTTATTGCTGGAGGTGTTGAAAATATGACACGTGGACCATTAGTGGTTTCAAAACCATCTTCTGCTTACGGAACAGATAGTAAAATGTATGATAGCAGTTTTGGATGGCGTTTTGTTAATCCAAAAATGGATGCTATGTTCGGTACAGAAGGAATGGGAGAAACAGCCGAAAATTTAGTTGAAAAATATTCCATTTCAAGAGAAGATCAAGATAGATTTGCTTTTAATAGCCAAATGAAAGCAACTGCTGCACAAAATTCAGGTCGTTTGACCAAAGAAATTGTAGCGGTTGAAATTCCACAACGAAAAGGTGATCCAATAGTTTTTGCAAAAGACGAATTCATCAAACCAAATTCATCAATAGAAGTATTAGGTAAATTACGTGGAGCCTTCAAAAAAGACGGAAGCGTAACAGCAGGAAATTCATCAGGATTAAATGATGGAGCTGCAGCAACAATTATCGCATCAGCGGAAGCTGTAGAAAAATACAGTCTAAAACCAATTGCTCGAATAGTAAGTTCAGCAGTAGTTGGAGTAGAGCCAAGAATAATGGGAATTGGTCCAGTGGAAGCCACAAAAAAAGCTTTAGCAAAAGCCAACTTAACTTTAGACCAAATCGACATCATAGAATTAAACGAAGCCTTTGCTTCACAAAGTATAGCTTGCTTACGCGAATTAGGATTAAAAGATGATGACGCAAGAGTAAATCCAAACGGAGGTTCAATCGCAATCGGACATCCATTAGGAGTTACAGGAGCAAGAATTGCCTATTCAGCAGCATTAGAGTTACAACTAACCAATAAAAGATATGCATTAATCACAATGTGCATCGGAGTAGGACAAGGTTACGCAGCAATTATCGAACGCGTAGCTGAATAGCCGTTGGCTTCAGCCATCGGATAAAAATATATAATAAAAAGTTCCGCAGGAACGATATTTAGGGAACAAGTATGAAATTACAAAACTACATAAACGGAAGTTGGGTTGAAGGACAAGGAGAAGGAACTCCAATGTTCGATGCCATAACCGGAGAAATAATCGGATTTACTACAACCGATGGATTAGATATTCCTAACGTTTTAGAATACGGAAGAACAAAAGGTGGTTCAACACTACGTAAAATGACGTTCCAAGAAAGAGGAAATATGATAAAATCATTAGCCTTGTATCTTACCAAAAAGAAAGAAGCTTTTTACGAATTAAGCTACCGAACTGGAGCAACCAGAATCGACAGTTGGATTGATATTGAAGGTGGATTCGGAAATCTTTTTGCCAATGCATCGTTACGTAAATTATTCCCAAACCAACCGTTTCATGTAGAAGGTGATCCAATCGATTTATCAAAAGGAGGTCGTTTTATGGCACATCATATTTTGGTTCCAAAACATGGAGTTGCGGTTCATATAAACGCATTCAATTTCCCAGTTTGGGGAATGTTAGAAAAATGTGCCTGTAATTGGATGGCTGGAATGCCAGCTGTAGTTTTGCCAGCACCACAAACTTCTTTTTTAACAGAAGCAGTTGTTAGAGAAATTATCGCGTCAAAAATTTTACCAGAAGGAGCATTGCAATTATTAACCGGAATGACAAAATCAATTTTAGATACAGTCAATTCGCAAGATGTTGTAACGTTTACTGGTTCAGCACAAACAGGAAGATTATTAAAAAATCATCCAAGATTAATTGAAGAATCTGTACCATTCACAATGGAAGCCGATTCATTAAATTGTTCTATTTTAGGAAAAGATGCTGTTCCAGGCACACCTGAATTTGATTTGTTCGTAAGAGAAGTCAAAAACGAAATGACGGTTAAAGTTGGACAAAAATGTACGGCAATACGAAGAATAATTGTTCCAGAAGAATTAATAGATGATGTTCAAAAAGCTTTGGCATCACAATTAGATAAAGTCACTATTGGTGATCCAAGAGTAAAAGAAGTTCGAATGGGAGCTTTAGTAAACAAAACCCAAGTCGAAAGTGTAAAAACCCAAGTAAACAAAATTGCTCAAACTGCTGAAATGGTTTACGGAAACTTTGATGAGGTTCAAACCATCGGAGCAGATGCTAAAAAAGGTTCGTTCTTGAAACCAATTTTAATGCGAGAAAACAATCCATTCACAAATACTGCTTGTCACGAAATTGAAGCTTTCGGACCAGTTTCTACTATTATGCCTTATAAAACTTTAGAAGATGCCATCACTTTATCACAAATGGGTAAAGGTTCGCTAGTTTCTTCAATTTTTACTTATGATGATGCTATTGCAAGAGATTATGTAATCGGAGCAGCATCACATCACGGTCGAATTTTAGTCGGAAATCGCGAAATGGCAAAACAAAGTACAGGTCACGGTTCACCTTTACCAATGTTGGTTCACGGTGGTCCAGGTCGTGCTGGTGGTGGAGAAGAAATGGGTGGAGTTAGAGGCATTAAACATTACATGCAACGTTGCGCGATTCAAGGTTCACCAACTACAATTACAGAAATCACAGGCATTTATCAAGCCAATGCCAAATATAAAGAAGCACCAGAACATCCTTTCAAATACCATTGGGAAGATATTCAACCAGGAATGTCGTTGAAAACACACAAACGTACTTTCACCGATACAGATATCATCAATTTTGCCAATTTAACTTGGGATCATTTTTACGCTCACACCGATATCACTTCATTGGATGGAAGTATTTTCGAAAAAAGAACCGCTCACGGTTATTTTATTATTTCGGCAGCAGCAGGTTTATTCGTTTATCCAAATAAAGGACCAGTTGCCGCAAATTACGGATTAGAAGAATGTCGTTTTTTACGTCCACTTTACCATAACGATACGGTTTACGTTCGTTTAACATGCAAACAAAAAGTAGATAGAGATGTAGCTTCAGCTGAACATCCAAGTGGAATAGTAAAATGGTTTGTAGAAGTTTTTGATGCAGAAGACGAATTAGTAGCAGTGGCAACTATCTTAACGATGGTGCAAAAGAAGCAAGAAGTTTTTGTTGAAATGACCGATGAAAAAATAGAAGAATGCATCAATAAATTGACAGAAAACACTAAACCAAAATGGGGAATTTTAACGCCCCAGCATTTGTTAGAACATTTAGAACACGGTTACAGAATCATGTCAGGTGAAATTCAAGATTTTGAAATTGCAACACCCGAAAAAATTCTAGATAAAGTACACAATTCATTATACAATTACGATAAATTTCCAATGGGAACTTCTTTTCCAACCATGAAAAAAGGAGAAGTAGAAGCTTTAGTTCATCCCGATTTTGAAACAGCAAAAGCAAAGTTTTTAGAAGCCAGACAAGCTTACAAAACCTATTTCAAAGAAAATCCAGAAGCAAAAGTAAAAAACATGGTCTTTGGAGAAATGAACAAATACGCATCATATCTATTAGAAAGAAAACATTTAAACCATCATTTCGAACAATTCGATTTGATATAAAATAATTAGGAGCTATTTCCAGCTTTCCACTGTATCTTTTCTTTTTTAAAGAAAAAAAGAAAAGGATGCCGTTCCAATCTGGGCTAGGGATTTAGAGTATAAAAAAATATAAATAATTAACAACATAAGCTTTGCGCCTTAGCGTCTTTGCGAGAAATAAAAATCATTGCGAACCTTGCGTAAAACCTTGCGCACTTTGCGGTTAAAATAAAAAACATGTCACAAGCATACGTAAAACACGAAATAAAAAACAACATCGCAACAATCGAGTTCTTTCATCCAGAACACAACTCATTGCCAAGCGATATATTAGCAAAATTAGCCAACACTATTACAGAAGTTGGAAACAACAACGAAGTAAAAGTAATCATCCTAAAAAGTGGTGGCGACAGAACTTTTTGCGCTGGAGCAAGTTTTCAAGAACTAATTTCAATCAATGACGCTGCCACAGGGAAAGTATTCTTTTCAGGATTCGCAAACGTAATAAATGCGATGCGTAAATGTCCAAAATTCATCATCGGAAGAGTACAAGGAAAAACTGTTGGTGGTGGAGTTGGAATCGCAGCAGCAACCGATTATTGTATGGCAACAAAATTTGCAGCCATTAAATTATCCGAATTAAACGTTGGAATTGGACCATTTGTAGTTGCACCAGCAATCGAAAGAAAAATGGGAGTTTCAGCCATGTCACAAATAGCTATTGATGCTAATACATTTTATGAAGCAACTTGGGCAAAAGAAAAAGGATTGTTCGCAAATGTGTATGAGAGCATAGAAGAATTAGATTCAGAAGTTCAAAAATTTGCTGAACATTTATGCACATACAATCCAGAAGCTATGCAAGAAATGAAAAAAGTTTTTTGGAGAGGAACAGAAGATTGGAACAATCTTTTAGCCGAAAGAGCAGCCATAAGCGGAAGATTAGTTTTATCAGATTTTACAAAAGAAACGTTGAAGAAATTTAAATAAGGTGGTAGGATTTAGGTGGTAGGTATTAGAAGAAAACCTACAACTTACAACCTACAACCCACAACCTAAAAATATGATATACGAATTCAAAGGGTTCATCCCAGTAATACACGAAAGTAGTTTCATTCATCCTCAAGCAGCTGTTACGGGTAATGTCATTATTGGAAAAAACGTATATGTTGGTCCAGGAGCAGCCATTCGTGGAGATTGGGGTGAAATTATTATTGAAGATGGTTGCAACGTTCAAGAGAATTGTACCATTCATATGTTTCCCGGAAAATCAATGGTTTTAAAAGCCGGAGCACATATTGGTCACGGAGCAATAATTCACGGAGCTAACATTGGAGTAAATTCTATGGTCGGAATGAATGCAGTAATCATGGATGATGTAAATGTTGGAGATGAATGCATCATTGGAGCATTAGCCTTCGTAAAAGCAGGAATGCAAATTCCAAACCGAAAAATCGTAGTTGGTAATCCAGCCACAATTATAAAAGATGTTTCAGACGAAATGATTGATTGGAAAACAAAAGGAACAGCATTGTATCAAAAACTTCCATCAGAATGTTATAAGAGTTTAAAAGCCGTTGAGCCGTTAAGAGAAATTCCAGCTAATCGTCCAACACAAGAAGCGTTTTATAAAACATTAGAAGAATTTAAGAATAAGTAATTTACAAATCCTGCAAGGTTTTCAAAACCTTGTAGGTATTTATAGAAATGATAACAGAATTCAAAATGCCCAAAATGGGTGAAAGTATATCCGAAGCTACGATAATTTCTTGGTTGAAAAACATAGGAGATTTTGTGGACGCAGAAGAAACAATTTTAGAAGTTGCAACCGATAAAGTTGATAGCGAAGTGCCTTCACCAGTTTCAGGAACAATCACCGAAATTCGTTTTCAAAAAGACGATGTTGTAGCGGTTGGAACTGTTTTAGCTCTAATTGATGCTGATGGAAAACAAGAAGCTAAAAGTACAAAGCAAGAAGTTGTTAGCACTAAAGTTGAAACTCAACCAGAAGTTGCTAAGCAATCAAACATTGAGTTTAAGCAACTTAAAAGCAATCCTGACGCATTTCTTTCACCTTTGATTATCAGTATTGCTCAAAAAGAAAATCTTTCGTTAGAAGAAGTACAAAGCATTTCGGGTTCTGGAACCGACGGTCGAATTCAAAAAAGTGATGTTTTTAATTATCTAAAAAATAGAAAATATCCTTTAAAGTCAATTCCAACAACCAACAACCAACAACCAACAACTTCTTATCCAAAACCTAAAATCAATTATGTAGAAGGCAAGGACCGAATTGTTGAAATGGACCGAATGCGCAAAATGATTGCGGATCATATGGTCTATTCAAAGCAAACTTCTCCACACGTGACTTCATACATAGAAGTAGATGTTACGAATTTGGTAGATTGGAGAAATGCTAACAAAGATAAATTTCAAGAAAAATACAACGAAAAACTAACTTTTACACCAATATTTGTTCAAGCAGTAGCCAAAGCAATTGAAGATTTTCCTTTAATCAATGTATCTGTGGATGAGAAGAAAATTTATGTGCATAAAGATATCAATATTGGAATGGCAACGGCTTTACCAAGTGGCAATCTAATTGTTCCAGTTGTAAAAAATGCCAACGAAAAAGATATACTAGCTTTAGCAAAAGATGTAAATCAACTAGCTGATGCTTCAAGAAATAACAAACTAAAACCCGAACAAATTCAAGGAAGTACTTTTACGATTTCAAACGTAGGAACTTTTGGAAGTTTAATGGGAACACCAATTATCAACCAACCAGAAGTTGCCATTTTAGCTTTAGGAATCATCAAAAAAAGACCCGAAGTTATCACAACTGAAAAAGGAGATGAAATTGCCATTAGAAGTATGATGTACCTTTCACTATCCTTTGATCATAGAGTAGTTGACGGATTTTTAGGAGGTTCGTTTTTACGAAAAGTAGGCGATTATTTAGAACAATTTGACACAAACACAACTATATAAATTATGAACGAGATTATGACCTCAGAAATAAAAATAACAAAAGTTAAAGAATCAAGAGTAAATCAAGTTGATTTGGAAAACGTAACAATGGGATTCAATTTTACGGATCATATGTTCATTTGCGATTATGAAAACGGCGAATGGCATAATCCTAGAATAGAACCTTTAGCTTTAATTCCAACGCATCCTGCAGCAATGGCTTTGCATTACGGACAGGCTATTTTTGAGGGTATGAAAGCCAGAAAGTCTAAAAATGGAACGCCATTATTATTCAGAGCTGATGAAAATGCAAAACGTTTAAATTTTAGTGCTGACAGAATGGGAATGCCACAATTTCCAGAAGATTTATTTATTGAAGCATTAAAGCAATTCACTGCAATAGAAAAAAATTGGATTCCATCAAAAGAAGGAAGTGCGTTGTACTTAAGACCATTTATGTATGCTGACGAACCTTTTATTGGTATGCGTGCTGCAACTAAATTTAAATTTATGATTATTGCTTCACCAGCTGGACCATTTTTTAGTAGAAAAATTAAGTTATATGCTGAAAAAAAATATGTTCGTGCTGTAAATGGTGGAACAGGAGAAGCAAAAGCAGCAGGAAATTATGCAGCAGCTATTCGCCCAACAGAATATGCAAAAGCTAAAGGCTATGACCAGGTTTTGTGGTTGGATGCACATGATTTTGAGTACATTCAAGAAGTTGGAACAATGAATATTTTCTTCAAAATAGGAGGAAAGTTCATCACGCCAAGCTTGACGGGTTCAATTTTATCCGGAATAACAAGAATGAGTGTAATTGATTTATTAAGACATAAAGGATTTGAAGTAACTGAAAGACCAATAAAAATCTCTGAAATCATAGAAGCTTCACAAAACGGAACGTTGGAAGAAGCATTCGGCGCCGGAACTGCAGTAGGAATTGCCATGATTGAAGAAATTGGGAATAATGATTTATCAATCAAATTTCCATCAGAAAATCCGGTTTCTGTTATGGTAAATGATACTTTGAATAAAATTAAAAAACAAGAAATTGAAGATCCATTCGGTTGGGTTATAGAAGCGGAATAGATTTCAAAAAAGAAAGAATGTTAGACAAAAACATATTACAAAAAGCATTTTCAACCATGGCAACCGCAAAAGCCATGGCCGAATTGTATGAAGAAAATTTCAAAATAGTTTCCAAATACGTGCATGCAACTTCTCGTGGTCATGAAGCGATTCAGATTGCGGTTGCAATGCAATTATTGCCTCAAGATTATGCATTTCCATATTATCGTGATGATGCAATGATGTTAGGAATAGGAATGCAACCTTACGATTTGATGTTGCAATTGATGGCAAAAAAAGACGATCCATTTTCTGGAGGAAGAACCTATTATTGTCATCCTAGTTTAAAAGATGATGATAAACCTAAAATTCCGCATCAATCTTCTGCAACCGGAATGCAAGCCATTCCAGCTACTGGAGCAGCAATGGGTTTTTGGTATAAAGAAAAAACAAATATTGCTGAAGATTTAAAAGATAAACCAATTGTAGTTTGTTCACTTGGTGATGCTTCAGTTACCGAAGGAGAAATTGCCGAAGCTTTTCAAATGGCAGCCTTAAAGCAATTACCTATTTTATATTTGGTACAAGATAATGGTTGGGATATTTCAGCCAATGCGGCCGAAACTCGTGCTCAAAATGCGTTTGAATATGCCAAAGGTTTTCACGGAATTGAAGCGATTTCTATCGATGGAGCCAACTTTACAGAAAGTTACGAAGCCCTTCAAAAAGTAATTGAAACGATTCGTACAGAAAGAAGACCTTTTTTAGTACATGCTAAAGTTCCGTTATTGAATCACCATACTTCTGGTGTTCGTATGGAATGGTATCGTGATGATTTGGAAGAAGCTCAATCGCGTGATCCTTATCCTGTTTTGATGCAACAATTAAAAGATAATGGATTTTCGGATGTTCAGATTTCAGAAATAGAACAAGAAGTAATAACCAAAGTTCAGACTGATTTCAAAAAAGCCCAACAAGCAGAAGATCCAAAACCAGAAGATTTATTTACGAATGATTTTGCACCAACACCAATCACAGAAGAAGTTGGTGAAAGAAATCCTGAACGCGAAGAAAAAGTCGTAATGGTTGATTGTGCTTTGTTTGCAGTAGAAGAAATCATGAAAAAACATCCTGAAAGTTTATTATACGGACAAGATGTTGGTGGACGATTAGGAGGAGTTTTTAGAGAAGCAGCAACTTTAGCTCAAAAATTCGGAGACGAAAGAGTTTTCAATACACCAATTCAAGAAGCATTTATTGTTGGTTCTACAGTAGGAATGTCAGCTGTAGGCTTAAAACCAATTGTTGAGGTGCAATTTGCCGATTACATTTGGCCTGGTTTAAATCAATTGTTTACTGAAGTTAGTCGTTCGTGTTATTTATCGAATGGAAAATGGCCAGTAAGTATGATTTTGCGTGTTCCTATTGGAGCTTACGGAAGTGGTGGACCTTATCATTCTTCATCTGTAGAAAGTATTTTAACGAATATTAGAGGAATTAAAATCGCTTATCCAAGTAATGGTGCCGATTTAAAAGGCTTGTTGAAAGCCGCTTATTACGATCCAAATCCGGTTGTGTTTTTAGAACATAAAGGTTTGTATTGGAGTAAAGTAAAAGGAACGGATGCAGCAAGAGTTAACGAACCAAGCGAAGATTATATGTTGCCTTTTGGAAAAGCAAATATAGTTCAAGAAATTTGGGAACAAGAAACAGAGGAAACTATTTCGGTTATTACATACGGAATGGGAGTTCATTGGGCTTTGAATGCTTCTTCGGATATCAAAAATCAAGTTGAAATCATTGATTTACGTACTTTATATCCTTTGGATGAAGAAACGATTTTAAAATCTATAAGAAAGACTAAAAAATGTTTAGTGGTTACTGAAGAACCAACCAATAATTCCTTTGCCAGAAGTTTAGCCGGTTTAATTCAAGAAAAATGTTTCAAGAATTTAGATGCACCAGTTATGGTAATCGGTTCAGAAAATATGCCAGCGATTCCTTTAAACAGTACTTTAGAATTCACCATGATTCCAAATGTAGATAAAGTAAAAGTTAAGATTGAAGAGTTGTTAAACTATTAAATAAAAAAACCTCCAATTTGGAGGTTTTTTTATTTATTTCTTTTGTGGCGGATATTGAGCCAGAATTTTTGTGACAAACTCTTTTACATTTTCTTCTTTCTTTTCAGTGTTTTTGGTTAAAACACCTTCACCTTCGCCTTGCCAAATCAATTCTTTCTTCTTAGCATCAATTATATCAATGGTCAAAGTGCCTTCACTATATCTTGAAATGGTTGTGTTTCCACCCCACATCCACGGATTCCAACCCCAACCCCAGCCATAACCCCAACCAGCGTTGAATTGGTTAACGTTGACTTGCTCTCTTTCTTTCGTGAAAAAATTAATTAACAAATCAGGGTTTTCAGATTTTGTAAATCCTTTATTTGCCATAACTTCATCGATAGAGCGAAGAATTCTTTTTTTATCTAAATCAGATATTTCTACTTTATCAATACCACTTTTATGGTAAGCATAAGTTTTGTACCCATCAAAGGATACATTTTTATCATAGTCTTGATTTACTTTAATTGAACTACAAGAAGTAATAACAAAAAGTAAAAGTAGCGGAAGGAATTTGATGTTTTTCATAGCTATTAATTTATATTATAATTTTAAAATTCAGATATAACAAAAACTACAAAACTTAAAAAAATTATAATAGTGATTCGTCAACTATATTTGGGATGGTAACTTTCAACAAAGGTTGCGTTTCCATCGCTCTTTTTATTGCAAAAATTGCGCCTTCGTTTCTTGCCCAACTTCTTCTCGAAATTCCGTTGTTTACATCCCAAAAGAGCATTGATTCTAAGCGTTTTGATGCTTCTTTACTACCATCAAGAACCATACCAAAACCGCCATTAATTACTTCACCCCAACCAACGCCACCACCATTGTGAATAGAAACCCAAGTTGCTCCACGAAAACTGTCACCAATGACATTTTGGATTGCCATATCGGCAGTAAAACGTGAACCATCATAGATATTTGAAGTTTCTCTATATGGAGAATCTGTTCCAGAAACGTCATGATGATCACGGCCTAAAATCACATATCCTATTTCACCTTTTGCGATTGCTTGGTTAAAAGCTTCTGCAATTTTAATTCTTCCTTCTGCATCTGCATAAAGTATTCTGGCTTGTGAACCAACCACTAATTTATTTTCTTGTGCGCCTTTTATCCATTGAATATTATCGGCCATTTGTTGCTGGATTTCTTCAGGAGAATTTTTCATCATTTCTTCTAAAACAACACACGCAATTTTATCTGTTTTTGCCAGATCTTCAGGATTTCCTGAAGCACAAACCCAACGAAATGGTCCAAATCCATAATCGAAACACATTGGCCCCATAATGTCTTGAACGTAACTATTATATTTAAAATCGATGTGATTTTCTGCAAAAACATCAGCTCCAGCTCGAGAAGCTTCTAATAAAAAGGCATTTCCATAATCAAAGAAATAGGTTCCTTTTTCAGTGTGTTTATTAATTGCAGAAGCATGACGACGCAACGTTTTTTGAACCTCTTCTTTAAATTTTTCTGGATTGTTGGCCATCATTTCATTAGCTTCTTCAAATGAAATTCCAACTGGATAATAACCACCAGCCCAAGGATTGTGTAGTGAAGTTTGATCTGAACCTAAGTCTATATGTAAATTTTCTTTATCAAAACGTTCCCAAACATCAACGACATTTCCTAAGTAAGCTATCGATACAACTTCTTTATTCTCTAATGCTTTTTTAACTCTTGGAACTAATTCGTTAATGTTTTCTATTATTTCATTTATCCAACCTTGAGAATGACGAATATGCGTGATTTTTGGATTTACTTCAGCACAAACGGTTACACAACCTGCAATATTTCCTGCTTTTGGTTGTGCACCAGACATTCCTCCAAGACCAGAAGTTACAAATAATCCACCTTTTGGAGATTTTTTTATTTTTCTGAATCCATTTAAAACGGTGATGGTAGTTCCGTGCACAATTCCTTGCGGACCAATATACATATAACTTCCAGCTGTCATTTGTCCGTATTGCGAAACGCCTAAAGCATTCATTTTTTCCCAATCATCCGGTTTGGAATAATTTGGAATAACCATTCCGTTAGTAACAACAACTCTTGGTGCTTCTTTATGACTAGGAAACAATCCCATCGGATGACCAGAATACATTGCTAATGTTTGTTCATCCGTCATTTCAGCAAGATATTGCATGGTCAATAAGTATTGTGCCCAATTTTGAAAAACAGCTCCGTTTCCGCCATATGTAATCAATTCATGTGGATGTTGAGCTACTGCATAATCCAAATTATTTTGAATCATCAGCATAATTGCCTTGGCTTGTTCACTTTTTCCAGGATATTCGGAAATTGGTCTTGCATACATTTTATAATCAGGACGCAAACGGTACATATAAATTCTACCGTAAGTTTCAAGTTCCGCTTTAAATTCAGGAATTAATTCTGCGTGATGTTTTGGTTCGAAATAACGTAAAGCATTTTGTAGTGCTAATTTTTTTTCGTCATCAGAAAGTATCTCTTTTCTTTTTGGTGCGTGGTTTATTTCCTTTTCGTAAGGTTTTGGTTGAGGTAAAATAGACGGAATTCCTTGAAGAATTTGCTCTTTAAATGTCATTTTAGTGTGTGTTATAGTTAGTTGCTTTATTTTTTTGGTTTTATGGTTCCAGTTTTTTTGTCAAATCCGTAAGGACAATGTCTGCATCCGCTTTTGCAACAATAACCACGTTTTAAATGGTATTTTTCGGTAAAACATCGATAACCCTCGGATGTTAAATAATAATCTTCACCTTCTATTAGTTTATTTTCTGTATTTTGGTCATCCATAAATGCAAATTTAATCACTTTTAGAAGAATGTATATTATTGTTTTAAAATATTTAGTACCCAAAAAAATTATTGGTTTGACAATTTTTCCATTTATTATAGTCAAAGACAAAAAATTAAAGCTGGACAAAGTTTTTATTAATCACGAAAAAATTCATTTGAGACAACAATTAGAATTATTAATTCTTCCTTTCTTTGTTTGGTATTTTTTGGAATTTTTTTTTCGATTCATGATTTGTTTAAATTGGAGTAAATCATATCGTTCAATTTCCTTTGAAAAAGAAGCATATTGTAATGAAATGAATTTTAATTATTTGGAAAAAAGAACTTTATATCGGTTTTTGAAGTATATAATTTGATTTTTTTTTAAAAATTAATTTTTTGAATATGAATGTTTTGTATTTTTATAGAAATTTTTAGTTTTATGAAAAGAGTTATACTTTCGTTCGCACTTTTATATAGTGTTTTTTCTCACTCTCAGTTGTTTGTGTCAACAAATAGTTATATGTATGTTGGAAATCAATATGTGTTTGTTAAACAAAATGTACAACTTGAAACGGATGCCAAAATTGTTTTAAGAAGAGAAGGTCAATTTTTACAAGGTACAACAGGAACTTCTACAAACCTTGGTCTTGGAAAATTATCTGTTTTTCAAGAAGGATCTGTAAATAATTTTGCTTATAATTATTGGTGTTCTCCTGTGGGTTCTCCTTCAAGTTTAGCTAAAAATGAAAATTTTGGTATTACAATGTTAGAGCAACCAACCTCGGTTTTAAATGGCACATCTGCTTCTATGTTATCTATGACTGCCACTAATGGTATTTCAAATCCTTTACAAATAGCTCCGAGATGGATACACCGATTTTTATCAGGTGCTGGATATTCAAATTGGATTCAATCAGGTTCTAATACCGATATTGAACCTGGGCAAGGTTTTACAATGAAAGGCACTGGTGGTGTTTTGGATGGATATACACCTGCAGGAGAAGCTTCTCCCAATAATCCAGGTAGTGCGCAGCGTTATGACTTTAGAGGAAAACCAAACGATGGAGATATAACTATAACTGTTGCAGACGGTATGTTTACATTAACTGGAAATCCATATCCTTCTGCCATGGATTTATCTGCTTTTTTAACAGATGCAATTAATACAACTGGTGTGGCTTATTTTTGGGAACAAGACAAAACGGTCAACTCGCATTTAATATTAGCATATCGCGGAGGTTATGGTACATATTCTCCTGTTTCAAGAGGTGGTACTGGAGTTTATGTTCCAGCTGTTTTTAATTCTTTTGATATTTCGGGTGTCGTTATACCTTTTACAAATACTAGTCCAAATAATAGTTATGCAAGGTATTTTTCTCCAATTGGTCAAGGTTTCATGGTAAAAGGAAATGCTTCTGGTACTACTGCAATACTAAAAAATTCTTATAGGGTTTTTCAAAAAGAAGATCCAACGTTGTCTGTTTTTGAGAGAAATACTAGTAATCAAACAGCAACTTCTGATTTTTTACCTTACATACCTTCTGTTTCAGGATTTGATTATACATCTGTAAGTTCATTACCAGTTCCACAAATTAGAATTAATGCTTTGTTAAATAATCAAGCAATCAAACAATTTGTAATTGCTTTTGATAATGAAGCTACAGATGGCATGGATCATGCAAAAGATGCTGAAAATCCAAATACTATTTCAAATGATATTAATTTTTTAATTGAAAATAAAGACTGTATTTTGTCTGTAATTCAATTTGATGAAAACAAAAGATTACCGCTAACCATTAAATCTGGAGGGAATGTTTCTTTTAAATTAAAAGTTATCGATGTTATAAATTTTAATCCTTCCCAAAAAATTTATTTATATGATGCTGAAACAAATTTGTATCACGATATAAAAGATGATGAGTATGAATTTGTGTTACCACAAGGTACTTACGACAATAGATTTGAAGTAACTTTTAAAACGGATGCTTTATCTAATCATGAAGTTGTGAAAAACAATGTTATAATTTATCAGAATAATTCACAAGAGACTTTATTTGTTTCAAATCCTAATAATCTTGATGTTAGAACAATCATTCTATATGATATTAATGGTAAAAGAATTACTTGTCAAGAAAAATTAGCTACCAAAATAGAATATTCGCTATCAACTTCTGGTTTAGCAGATGCAGCGTATATTGTAGAAATAATCACAAAAGAGAATTTAAAATTATCTCAAAAAATTATTATTTCTCAAGGAAAATAATTTTGAAAAAATAAGACGTTAATGGGCGTTTTTTTGTTTCTGTTTAGTTTTTCAAAGCTCAATATATTTTTGATAAAGGATATATAGGTTTGTTTAAATGGAATGTTTAGTTAGTTGCATTAATATTTATTTCTTAGATGAGTATCAAAAAAAGAAAAGCGGTAATTTATTAAATTACCGCTTTTTTTTTGTCTATAAATTAATTTAATAGATTATTTTCTTATTGTAAACTTGTCCGTTATCAAGTTTTATTTTTAAGAGTAATGTCTTTTTGCCTCTAGGTAGTGATGATAAGGTTATTTTATTAGAAGAAACATTACTGTAAGTATCGATGATTTGTCCTAACACATTGTAAACCATGATTTCTTGTATCAAGTTTGTAGATTCTACCGTTACATGATCATTTACTATAACCCTTAAATCTTCATTTTGCGAAAAATTATTATTGTCTAAAGTGCCATTTCGATATACAATTTCAAATCGATTTGTATTGGTGCCGCTTGAAATAGTGAAGTGATAAGGTTCTAATTTTAGGTCATGGTAAATACCTAGCAAATTGTCTTTTAGGTATATTGACTGCTGGTTAAACACTCCATCAACACCAGCCAATCCTATGGAATACTCTCCATTTGTTTGAGTTGAGATACCAATGGGTACAATGTCGTTATCATCAAAAGGTACTGGTCTTCCTTGAATTGAGAATTTTTTATCATTTATTAATGAGTAAATATCCATCGAACCATTTTCTTGAGTTAGACAATCATATAAACTATCCCAGCCTAAAGAAGCACCTTCTATGTAACCAAATAATGTTCTACTTGATTGATTATTGGCGTTTATTATGTCTAACCAGATTCTATTTCTTTCTAATTCATTAATGTTTAATTCTGAGTTTGATTGTGATAAATTTTGGAATCTATAAAAATTGTTGTTTGGATAACTGGCATTTCTCAAGCCGTTGTTAAATGTTACTACATCAGTTCCAGCAGCACCATCTTTCATTTGTACAAAAAAGCCTTGTCCTGCACCAATAAATAAATCTAAAGAAGCTGTTGGACAACAACTTGTACCAGTAAAGTTAAATGTTAAGTAATCTCCAGCAGTATAATTATATCCAAAAGAACTGTAAAAAGGGTTTATTATAAGTGAGGAAGGTAAAGTCCCGTGTGTCCACAATCTTATATTTCCTTCAATTTTTGTTCTATTATTGTATAAGAATTGACTACCTCTAATTGAAGAAGGATATGGATTTCCTATTAAATTCCAATTGTCACTCAAATTAGTAATTTCAATTCCATTTGTTCCTGTGTGGTACGATATGTTCGTGTCGCTTCCTCTATAGATAGGGACAATTATGGTACCGTTATTTGGAGTTCCAATAAAATTTCCAGTTAAAATATTCGAGGTTGAATTATTGAAAGGACTTGAGCTTGGACCTCTAATTATATATCCTTTACCATTAGTCATTGTACTAGTGGTCAAATTAACCCAATTGCCTTGACCTCCATTACTATTTGCTATAGTCGTATTCCATTCATATTTAGGACCAGGTGTAATTGGTGTGAATATAGAATTGAAATTTTGATTGGATACAGGTGAAGACCAATATACATAATCTAGTGTTCTAATATTAGCATCTCTTTTGTATGTTATATTTCCAGTATTTGTTGCGTTATTAATCTGTACTAAATTTGCATTGTTGTTTACAATAAAGTTTCCGTTTGTTTGCACTGTAATGCCATCTGTAATAGTTATGTTGCTATCTGAGTTAATAGTTAAAGTAGCGTTGGTATTTATTGTTAACGTACCTGATAGAGCATTATAACCAGTCCCAGAAACTATAGGGTTTCTTGCAGTAACAGGTATTAATACACAATCAACACCATTTGGTATTCCAACTGGTGTCCAGTTATTATTGTTGTTCCAGTCTGTGCTAACAGAACCATTCCAAGTTTTATTTGGAATTACAGTAACTGTCGTTTCATCTGAAATTTTTATAATGCTTCCAGTACATGTAGTATAAGATACTTCTGCCGTATAGGTTTGAGTAGAAGTTGGACAAACGGTTAGAGTACTTGATGTTCCTAAAACTGTTCCTGAGGTGCCAGAACCTTCATACCATTTTATAGATGTAATTGTTGGTCCTGATGGAGTAAATCGCCATGCTTCTTGTGATGTTGTCCAATTCGGATCTAGACTGTTTCTTCCAGGAGCAACAACGGCTTGTGTGCCTGTTGCATTTTGTACACCAACAATTGCATTTCCATCATTCCAATTGGAGCTACCATTAAACTCAACATTTTTTTCTTTTATATATACTTCTATAATATTAGTGTTTTCATACAAAACCATCATTCCAGTGTAAAGGATACTATTGGTTCTAAACATTGGTACATTTTCCCATGAAGCTACTAAAGCTCTACATCCGCTCGTTAGTGTAATTAATTCCCAACCAACTTGTCCTCCTTTACTTGGGTCTATGTCATGATAAACCCCATAAATAGTGTTAGCAAATAATGCACCAGTTGTGCTAGGTAAATTATTAGAAAACGACCAGCCTGTTGATCCATTTGCGTTTGCAGTGTTAAAGGACAGCATACCATTAGAACCCATTATACATGAATTATAAGTATTGCCATAAAAACAAAAAGTAAAAGGCAAATTGATGACAGGTGACCATACATCATCAATATTTACACTAACTGGGTTTGCTAAGCATCCAAATTGATAAGGCGGAGGGTTATAAGCAATTGATTCTACCGAGTAATTTGTTGTTTGTCCTAAGGTCAAAAAAGTAGCCTCGAGATCTACGCAACCTGTAGAACCACATGCATTTATTGGTAATGGATCTGCGCCGAATAATCCCAATTCACCAGTAAAAACTTTTGGACATCCTGCATCTGTATTTCCAATACCTGTTCCAGGTGTGCATGGAGTTGAAATACATATATTGAAAGTACCATTGTTGTCATTTCCAAATTCCCAAAATCTAATAAATAGAATAGTTCCAGGCGTTAAGCCAGAAAAAGATAAATAAGGCATAGCACCGTTTACACTTGTGTCATTATCACATTGAAGCAAAGTTAGCGAACTACATGTTCCCGAGTAAACAGCCATTCCACCATCTAACATTGTACCAGTATTACTGTCAATCCGAACAATTCCATTTGCTGGCACTTCAAAATTAAACCAAACATCACTTCCTAGATAATTTGCACATCCAGGAGCTGTTACTCCACTAGTTGCAGTAGCACCTAAATTTGTAAAGGTTTGGTATGCACATGTTGTATTAACATTTAATTCTATTGAACTACATGGGTTGTCATTTATTGGAGGAGTAGGCGTTGTTACACAAATACCAAAAGTTCCAGTATTGTCATTTCCAAATTCCCAAAATCTAATATAAATAGTTGAACCAGGAATCAATCCAGAACTCTGAATATAAGACATTAAACCATTACTGCTATCATCATCATCACACTCTATTAATGTAAGTGAACCACATGTTCCACTATAAATAGCCATCCCGCTATCTGTCACAACACCTTGAATTGTATCTATTTGTAAAATTCCATTTGCTGGTACAACGACTTTAAACCAAACATCACCACCTGAATAATTACCACAACCAGGTGAAGCAACCCCCGATGATGTGGCTTCTGCATTTGTATATGTACTGTAAGAACATGATGTGTTTACAGGCAATAAGATAGCATTTGCACAATCGTCATTTGAAGGAGGAGGAAGCGGACAAGAAATTGAAAAACTTATATTTCCTCCAGTCGAACTTTCTGGATCTAATAAAAAATAATATTGGGTGCCTGCAGTTAATGTAAATCCTGAGCTTGTTGATGCACCATATAAATCATCAATACATGTCCATCCTGTAGAACCACAACCAGTACTTGCAGCTCTATATTGATAGTCAATAAAAGAGTATGAACTGGTTTGATTTATTTTATAATTTCCAGTAACTAAAGGCGTATAACTATAAATAATTTCATTTCCTGGTGTTGTGTAACCACAAGCTGAGGAACCATAAACACCTGTTCCAGAAGTGATAGTGGTATTAATTGTTGTTCCACAAGCTGCTATGTTTGTGATTGAACTACATGGAGTTGGTGGGGTAGTAATACAAGTACTAAAAGTACCCTGATTAGAGCTGTTTCCATAACTGTAAACTCTATAGTAATATGTTGAAGAAGGTGTTAATCCAGATAAATCTGTGATTTCAGCACTACTACCAACTGTTGCATCAATACATCCAAAACTGGTTAAGCTACCACAAGTACCTGTAAAAAATTGAACAACAGCATCATTTAAACTATTTGGAGTTACCGTAACTCTATGATTTGTGCTTGTAGCCACAAAACTAAACCACACATCATCATCTGCATTACCTGTACAACCTGATTGTGATTGTGTAGCTCCTACAGTTGTTGAATATACAGACGATGTACAAGTAGCACCAGGATTTACGGGTACATTTACCGCATTAGGACAATTGTTATTGTCGCTTGTAATGCATAAAGAAGTTAGATTAATGTTGTTTGTTCCAACATTAACTACTTTGACATAATATGTCCCATTAGTTAAAGTTGCGTTAATGGTTTCTGTTTGTGCACCAACAGTATGATTATTATTGGCACAAGCTAATTCGGTAAAAGTACCAGAAGAGCAAGTACCCGTTAACGAAATTAATTGTAAAAATAAATTTCTATTTGAAGCGTTTCCAGTAATAGTTATATTTTGCGGTCCACTAGTTACGGTAAATTTATACCAACCTTCTCTTTTAAAAGATTCTCCAGCACTAAGACATCCAGAAATTAATGGATTGTTTTGAGAAAAATCATCTAAGTTGCTTGATGGTGCGCAAGGTCCATTGACGATTAGGTTTATTGCGTTAACACAATCAACATTTGTGATGGTTTGCGAATAGAGAAAACTACTTTTTATAAATATAAAAGCGAAAACAAGTAAATAGTATTTTTTTTTCATACTGAATTATTTTTAAGTTTGTTATATTTGGGTACTATCAAAAATAGAAAGAAATGTTAATATTCCTAACTTTTGTTAACAATATTTAAGGTTATTAACAATCAGTCAGTAAAAAACCATAATTATACTACAAAAAAATAAAAAAATCATAAAAAACAGTAATTATTTGCAAATCAAAGTATGTATCAAACTATAATAATAAAAAATAAACTACTTTCTATAAAAAGAGAGGATTTACTACATCCTTATATTTCGGGCAATAAATTCAGGAAATTAAAATATAATATTGAGGAAGTAAAGCGTTTAAATAAAAACACTTTACTCACATTTGGAGGCGCCTATTCCAATCACATTTTGGCGGTTGCAGCTGTAGGAAAAGAATATGGTTTTAAAACAATTGGAATTATTAGAGGAGAAGAGTTAGTAAATAATATAGAAAATAACCCCACTCTATCAAAAGCAAAAGAATTTGGAATGGAATTTGATTTTATTTCAAGAGATAATTATCGAAATAAAAATGACGAAAATTTTATAGCAACATTAAAATTAAAATTCGGTGATTTTTATTTGCTTCCAGAAGGAGGAACCAATTTGTTGGCGATAAAGGGATGTGAAGAAATAGTAACAAGCGAAGATGATGCTTTTGATTACATTTGTTGTGCTGTTGGGACAGGCGGAACTATTTCAGGTGTAATAAATTGTTCAAAACACTGTCAAAAAGTTTTAGGATTTCCTGCTTTAAAAGGTGATTTTTTGCAAGAAGATATTCGTAAATTTGCAAACAAAGAAAATTGGGAATTGATAAACGATTATCATTTTGGAGGTTATGCAAAAACCACAAACGAGTTAATCGATTTTATGAACGAATTTTATACTCAATATCAAATTCCACTAGATCCAATTTATACTGGTAAAATGGTTTTTGGTGTTTTTGACTTAATTAAAAAGAATTATTTTCCTGAAAATGCTAAAATACTTATACTACATACTGGTGGATTGCAAGGTATAAATGGGATGAATTTAGTTTTAAAAAATAATAATCTAACACAAATAAAATATAATGCATACTAAGTTTTTAATTGGTTTTCTTCTAATTTTTTTAGTTTCATGTTCTTCCTCAAAACCTGTGGTTAGAACTTCTAAATCAAGCAAAACGGTAGTTAGAAAACCCATAGCTCATAATAGTTCAAAGTCTAAAGTGGTAACTTCAAGACCCAATAACACGTCAACATCTGGTTCAAACAATTCATCATCTTCTCAAAATAATGATATTAGTACCGTGGTTTTAGAAGCAACAACTAGTGTAAAAGTGACTACAAAGTTAGTCTTAGAATACATCGATACTTTTAAAGAAATTGCCAAAGATAACATGGTGAAAAATGGAATTCCAGCAAGTATAACTCTAGGGCAAGCTATTTTAGAGTCGGGTGCAGGTACCGGACCATTGAGTGCGCAAGCCAACAATCATTTTGGTATTAAATGTCATAAAGAATGGGATGGACCAAGTATAAAATATACTGATGATGCAGAAGATGAATGTTTTAGAAAATACAATGATCCTAGCGAATCTTTTAGAGATCACTCTTATTTTTTAACAAGTAGATCACGATATGCCGATTTGTTTAAATTGGATAAAGATGATTATAAAAGATGGGCAAAAGGATTAAAAGCAGCAGGTTATGCAACAGATCCAAAATATCCAGACAAATTAATCAGTTTAATTGAACGGTATGATTTACAGCGTTTTGACGCTGAAGTTCTAGGGAAAGATTATGAAACAAATCCCAATTCTCAAGTGGCTTATCAAGATCCATCAAAATACACTGTTGTTAAAGGAGATACTTTATATTCGATTTCAAAACGGTTTAATATATCTATAGAAGACCTGAAAAAGAAAAATAATTTATCGGATACTAATTTGTCACTAGGACAAAGATTACACGTCAATTAAACATTCCTAAATAATTTCAAATGTTATATCAAAGAAGTAGTCAGCTTTTTGCTGAGGCAGAAAAGGTAATTCCTGGTGGTGTTAACTCTCCTGTAAGAGCTTTTAAAGGAGTAGGAGGTACACCAATTTTTGCAAAGAGTGCTAAAGGTGCTTATGTCTATGATGAAGATAATAATCGCTATATTGATTATATTAATTCTTGGGGACCAATGATTTTAGGTCATGCTTTTCAACCCGTTGTTGACGCGGTAATTGAAAAAACAAAACTTGGAACTTCATTTGGAATGCCCACCGAATTAGAAACAAAAATTGCCACATTAGCAGTTTCTATGGTGCCAAATATTGATAAAATAAGATTTGTAAGTTCTGGTACAGAAGCTTGTATGAGTGCTATTCGTTTGGCTAGAGGATTTACCAAAAAAGATAAAATCATAAAATTTGCAGGTTGCTATCATGGACATTCAGATTCTTTTTTAATTCAAGCAGGAAGTGGAGCAAGTACCTTTGGAACTCCAAATTCTCCTGGAGTGACACAAGGAACTGCAAAGGATACTTTGTTAGCAAATTATAACGACATCGAAAATGTAAAAGCACTTTTTGAGTCAAATAAAAATGAAATTGCGGCTATAATTATCGAACCCGTTGCAGGAAATATGGGTTGTGTTCCGCCAACTGATGGCTTTCTTCAAAATTTAAGAGCGGTATGTGACGCCAATAATTCGTTATTGATTTTTGATGAAGTGATGACTGGATTTAGACTTGCAAAAGGTGGAGCACAAGAGCTATATAATGTTGCTGCTGATTTAGTTTGCTTCGGAAAAGTAATTGGTGGCGGTTTGCCTGTTGGTGCTTTTGCAGCTCGTAATGAAATTATGAATCATCTTTCTCCACTTGGTTCAGTTTATCAAGCAGGAACTTTATCTGGAAATCCATTAGCAATGGCAGCTGGCTATGCAATGTTGCAAAGTTTAAATAAGGATATTACAATTTTTAAAAGATTGGAAGAAAAAACGGCTTATTTACACAAAGGAATTGAAACGGTTTTAACTCAAAATAAAATCGAATTTACCATAAATAGAGTTGGCTCCATGATTTCTGTACATTTTGATGAAAACCCGGTTTTCGATTTTAATTCTGCTAAAAATGGCGATAATGATAGGTTTAAAAAATTCTTTCACGGATTGCTACAAGAAGGAGTATATATAGCACCTTCGGCCTATGAAACTTGGTTTATCTCGGATGCATTAACCTATGAAGATTTAGATTTTACAATACAAGCGATTGATACTGTTTCAAAACAGCTATAAATAAATAAAACCATTCAATGGAATGGTTTTATTGACTTATAATAGTAATTATTAATTAATTAACCTTTTGTATAAAGCTTCATTTGATTCAAGTTTTTCCATTTTAGCATCGCCAATTGTTGCTCTAATTTTGGCATCCATTACTCTTGAAAGTTCTGTTTTTCTTTCAGGAGTTAATTCATTTTGAAGTGTTTTATATTTCATTTCAAAAAGTCTGTAAAAATCATTTGTCATAGTATCATCTAAACCTAAGTATTTAGACAATTCCACAGCGTCATTTTTAGCATTAACTTCAGGGCTTTCTTTTTTTAACTGTTCTTGTTTAACCATGTCTTCTTTGGATAACTCTTTTTTGTTTTGGGCATTAGAGCTAAAAGAAAAGGCAATAATTGCAGTTAATACGAATACTATTTTTTTCATTATTTTTTGATTTTAGTTGATTTAATATTCCAAAGCTACTTTTTTTTTAAATCAACTCAAAATTTATTTCGAAAATAAATCAACAATTAGTTTTAATTCTGTTTTTTCTCTTTTCGTTCTTGCATTTTTTCTTTCATTTTTTCTTTGCGTTCCTCTTTCATTTTTTCCCATTTAGAATATTGTTCAGTAGTTAAAATGGTTTTCATTTCAGCAGATATTCTGGCTTGTTCTTCTTTCATTTCAGCTTTTTTCTCTTTTGACGCGGCTTTTCTGTCTTCCCTTTTTTTCTCATCTCTTTTCGCTACTTCCTTTTCAATTAAAGTACGAATTTCTTTGACTTGAGTTTCATTTAAAGCCAATTCACTTGTCATTTTTTTTACTTGTAAATCAACTTTTTGTTCTGTTGTCAGTTTTTCTCTGTCACCTTTGTGCCCTTTTTTACCTTGTGCAAAAGTTGTAAAACTAACCACTAATAAAGCGGTAATAATTAATTTTTTCATGAGTATTTAATTTTAATGATTTCACTTTAGACTTTGAGTTTATTAAAAGGTTTATTCTTTAACAAAATTTTAGTATTAAATCATGAAGTATGATTGAAATCATAAAATTTTAATGCATTATTAAAGAATTTTGTATAAGAAATTTAAACATAATTTATCATGAACAAATCAATTTTAGTATCATTATCATTTGCCCTATTAATGGCATGTGGTAAGAAAGAAAAAGAAAATGAGGAATACAATCCATCAGCCACAACAACTGAAGCCACAACAGACGTTTCGTCTTATGATCCAAACCGAGGAGAAGGTAAATTTCATAATGTTGAAATTGCTGCCACTCTAGACAATGCTATGGCAACAAAAGGAGAGGAAGTTGCAGGTGTAAAATGTATTTCTTGTCATAAAACAACGGACGAAAAATTAGTTGGTCCAGGTTGGAAAGGCGTTACAGAACGTAAAAAGCCAGAATGGATAATGAATTTTATCACCAATCCTGACCCAATGATTGACAAAGATCCAGAAGTACAAGCACAATTAGAAATTTGTTTGGTTCGTATGCCAAATCAAGGTTTGAACGACGAAGAAGCTAGAAGTATTTTAGAATACATGCGTAAAATTGATGGTGTAAAATAAATAACTTTATCATGAATAAAAATAATATAATAAAAGCATTTTTTGCAATTATAATTGCAAGTGCTCTGTTTACATCTTGTAAACCCAAGAATTCAAATGATGCCGTTAGCGGTGACGCTGCTCAAAAAGCTTATGTAGCACCTGGTAAATACGATGAATTCTACAATTTCGTTTCAGGTGGATTTAGCGGTCAAATGAGCGTTTATGGACTTCCAAGTGGAAGAATGTTAAAGGTAATTCCTGTTTTTTCTGCCGATCCAGAAAGTGGTTGGGGTTATAATGAAGAAACCAAACCAATGTTAAACACTTCGCATGGATTTATTCCTTGGGATGATGCTCATCATCCAGAAATGTCTCAAACCAATGGTGAAGTAGATGGGCGTTGGGTTTTTATCAATGGAAATAATACACCACGTATTGCTCGAATTGATTTAAAACGTTTTAAAACTGCAGAAATTATTGAGTTACCAAATAGTGCAGGAAATCACTCTTCACCATTTATTACTGAAAACACAGAATATGTTGTGGCTGGTACTCGTTTTAGTGTGCCAGGTGATTATGAAGATGGTGATGTACCTATCAATACATACAAACAAAATTATAAAGCGCATATTAGTTTTGTAAAAGTGGGTAAAGAAGGCGAAATGGATATTGCTTTTCAATTGCGATTACCGGGTGTAGATTTCGATTTAAGTCATGCTGGTAAAGGAAAATCGCATGGATGGTTTTTCTTTTCTTGCTACAATTCAGAACAAGCTAATACACTTTTAGAAGTAAACGCTTCACAAAAAGATAAAGATTTTATCATGGCTGTAAACTGGAAAAAAGCCGAAGAGTATATCAAAGCAGGTAAAGGTAAAAGAGAGAAAGCTAGATATGCTCATAACTATTGGGATGAAAAAACACATTCTGCCGTTTCTGAAATGAAAGAAGATGTATTAGTTCTAGATGCAATGGCTTTAAAAGATATTTGCTACATGATTCCTTGTCCAAAATCTCCTCACGGTTGTGATGTAGATCCATCTGGAGAATATATTTGCGGTAGCGGAAAATTAGCTGCTTTAATTCCGGTATTTAGTTACACTAAAATGCTAAAAGCTATCGAAACTAAAAACTATGAAGGCGATTATCAAGGAATACCAGTTCTTAAATATGATGCAGTACTTCACGGTGAAGTTCAAAAACCTGGTTTAGGACCATTACACACTGAGTTTGATGGTAAAGGAAATGCTTATACTACAATGTTTGTTTCATCAGAAGTGGTTAAATGGGATATCAAAACACTAAAAGTTTTAGATAGAGTTCCTACTTATTATTCTGTTGGACACTTAATGATTCCTGGTGGTGATAGTAGAAAGCCATTTGGAAAATATATGGTTGCTTATAACAAAATTACTAAGGACAGGTATTTGCCAACAGGACCAGAATTAACGCAATCAGCTCAGTTATATGATATTTCGGGAGATAAAATGCAATTGATATTAGATTTTCCAACGATTGGCGAACCTCATTATGCTCAAGCCGCTCCAGCCGATTTAATTAGAAATAATGGACAATTAAAATTCTATAAAATTGAAGACAATCAACATCCTTTTGTTACTAAAGGCGAAAAAGAATCAAAAGTGGTTCGCGAAGGAAATAAAGTTCATGTTTACATGACTTGTACTCGTTCTCACTTTGCGCCTGATAATATCGAAGGGATTAAAGTAGGTGATGAAGTTTACTTTCACGTTACTAATTTAGAACAAGATTGGGATGTTCCTCACGGGTTTGCTGTAAAAGGTGCCAAAACCGCTGAGTTGTTAATCATGCCAGGAGAAACGGCTACTCTAAAATGGATTCCAGAAAAAGTAGGAACAACAGTGTTTTATTGTACCGATTTCTGTAGTGCACTTCACCAAGAAATGCAAGGCTATTTGAGAGTGTCTCCAAAAGGTAGTTCTGTTCCAATTACTTATAGCTTAGGAACAAACCTTCCAAAAGAAAAATAAATCTTCAAAGAGGGAACAGTGGTTTTCATTGTTCCCTTTCTTAAAAAAATTAATGTTATGAATACTTCAAAAATTTCTGGAGTATCAAAAGGGTTACTTTTGATAGTCGGTTGCTTGTTTATTGCTTCTTTGTTTTATCCAATGTGGCAAATAGAATTAGAAGCACCACAATATCCAGAAGGTTTAGTGTTGAAACTGCATGCTAATAAAATTGGTGGTGATGTAGAAATCATCAACGGATTAAACCATTATATTGGGATGGCAACCTTACACACTGAAAATTTTATCGAATTCACTGTTTTGCCCTATATCTTCGCTGCTTTTGCTCTAATTTCAATTGTATCCTTACTTGTTGCTAGAAGAAAAATGGTGTTGTATTTTTTAATTATCTACGTATTATTTATTGTTCTAGCGGCTATCGATTTTTATAGATGGAACTATGAATACGGTCATAATTTAGACCCAAATGCTGCGATTAAAGTACCAGGAATGGCTTATCAACCGCCATTAATTGGATACAAACAATTATTGAATTTTGGTGCTTATTCTGTTCCAGATATTGGTGGATGGATGCTCACATTGGCAGGAATTCTTCTATTTGCTGTTGTTGCAATGGAGTTTAAACTGTTTAAACGTTTTCAAAAAAACACGAAAGCAACACTTCTAATACTCTTAACTTTTGGCTTTTTCTTGTCTTGTAGCACTAAAGATATGGAGCCAATAAAGTTAAATGTTGATCAATGTTCTTTTTGTAAAATGACTATTGCTGATGGGAAATTTGGTGCAGAAATCATTACCAAAAAAGGAAGAGTTTATAAATTTGATGATTTGCATTGTATGAAAGGCTATTTGTCTGAAAATAAAACTGATGTCAAATCTTATTTTGTGCATGATTATACTAAAGAGAATATTTTAATACCAGCTGAAAAAGCATTTTATCTAAAAGATGGTGCTATTTCGAGTCCGATGCGAGGAAATATTGCGGCATTTGTAGATGAAAACGAAGCCAGTGCTTTTCAATCAAAACTAAATGCACAACCAATTTCATTTGAAGAAATTAGTGCTAATTAATTAGAAAAACTTTCGATGAAATATTTACTCAAAATAGTTTTTTTACTTTTTTTTGGTGTTGTTGTTCAAGGTCAAACTATTGATGTTGGCGCGAACCAAAAAATAAAAACAATCAAACAAGCGATTTCTATTGCAAACGCTGGTGATACTATAAAAATCCAGAAAGGAACGTATAGAGAAGGAACTATAATTGTAGATAAAAAAGTAGTGATTATCGGTGTGGATTATCCTGTTTTGGATGGTCAGAAAAAGTATGAAATCTTATCCATAAAGCATGATAGCGTTGTGGTTAAAGGATTAAAATTAATACGTTCGTCTTTTGCCTCAATGGAAGATCCTGCGGCAATAAAAGTGTATAATGTCAATACTATACAAATTGAGAATAACATTTTAGATGATAATTTTTTTGGGATTTACATTCAAAATGGAAGAAATTGTATCATCAAAAACAATCGTCTTAGAGCTTATGGAAAAGAAGAACAAAAACTTGGAAACGGCATCCATTGTTGGAAAAGCAATGATATTCAAATCATAGCCAACACTATTATAGGGCATCGTGATGGCATTTATTTTGAGTTTGTTTTTGATTCTGTGATTTGGCGCAACAAAAGCGAAAACAATATCCGTTATGGATTGCATTTTATGTTCTCGCACAACGATTCGTATATCACTAATATCTTTAGAAATAATGGTGCTGGAGTTGCCGTTATGTACAGCAAAGAAGTTAAAATGATTAATAATTTGTTTGAAAAAAACTGGGGACAATCGGCGTATGGACTTTTGTTAAAAGAACTGAATGATGGCTATATACTTGGCAACAAATTTATTCAAAATACGGCAGGAATTTATATGGAAGGCTCTAATAGAATGCAGTTGAAAAACAATTTGTTTCAAGAGAATGGTTGGGCAATGAAGATACAAGCCAGTTGCGATGACAACAATATTGTGAGCAATAATTTCATCGGGAATACTTTTGATATGGGTACCAATGGTAGTTTGGTTTTAAACAATTTTGACAGCAATTATTGGGATAAATATGAAGGCTATGATTTAGACAAAAACGGACTTGGCGATGTGCCCTATCATCCTTTGAGTTTGTTTGCGGTTTTATCTGAAAATAATCCTTCAACTATGTTGCTTTATCGCAGTTTTATGATTACGCTTTTGGACAAATCGGAGAAAATTTTACCTACAATAACGCCTGATAATTTTATAGATAACAAGCCTTTAATGAAGTCACTGCCTTTATGATAACGATACAAAACATCAACAAGAGATTTGGGAAATTAGAAGTATTAAAGAATGTAAATCTTACTTGTAATAAAGGAGAATGCATCGCTTTAATTGGACCAAATGGTTGCGGAAAAACAACCTTAATCAAAGCAATTCTAGGAATGGTTTTGCCCGATAACGGAACGATTAAGTTTAACGAACAAAACATTAAAAACGAATACTTATACCGAAACAAAATTGGATACATGCCTCAAATTGGTCGTTATCCTGACACGATGACTATTGGAAATATCATCGAAATGATTAAGAAAATTAGAAATTCTAACGATGCATTGGATGAAGATTTAATAAAAGCGTTTGAACTCGAAAAAATGTTTGATAAACAAATGCGAACACTTTCGGGTGGAACTACTCAAAAAGTGAGTGCTACGTTGGCTTTTTTGTTCAATCCAGAGGTATTGATTCTTGATGAACCCACGGCTGGTTTAGATCCCTTAGCTTCTGAATTGTTGAAAGAAAAGATTATTAAGGAAAAAGAAAAAGGAAAATTGATTCTTATTACGTCACATTTATTGAGTGAATTGGATGATTTGATTACCGAAATTATTTTTATGCAAGAAGGCAAAGTTCATTTTCATACTAAAGTTGCCGATTTGTTGAAAGAAACTAACGAAACTAAAATCTCTAGAGCGATTGCTAGTGTTTTAAAAAATAAAAAAGATGAATAGAATAATTAAAATCATACTGTTGGACATCTTGAAAAACAAAATTGTGTTGGCTTATACCTTGATTATAGCGGTTTTGGCGTGGAGTTCGTTTGCTTTAGAAGATAGTTCGTCTAAAGGATTGTTGACTATTTTGAATGTTATATTGTTTACGGTGCCATTGGTTTCTATTCTTTTTGCAACGATATATCTTTATAATAGTTCTGAGTTTATTGAATTATTATTGAGTCAACCGATTAAAAGAGCGAAGATTTGGATTAGCCTATTTCTTGGGCTTTCATTGTCTATGGTGATTGCTTTTTTTGTAGGTGCTGGCATTCCGCTGTTAATTTTTGCCTCAAACGCTGTTGGGTTTATGATGATTTTGGTAGGTTGTATTATATCGGTGGTGTTTATTGCGTTGGCTTTTTTAAGTTCTATTGTAACGCGTGATAAAGCCAAAGGAATTGGAATTGCTATCATGACCTGGTTGTTTTTTGCTTTGCTTTTTGATGGTATTGTACTTTTTTTATTGTTTCAACTTTCAGACTATCCAATAGAAAATGCCATGGTGGGTGTTACTGCTTTTAGTCCAATTGATTTGGCACGAATTCAGATATTATTGCATTTGGATGTATCTGCGATGATGGGTTATACTGGTGCAATATTTAAAGATTTTTTTGGAACTACTGTTGGTTTATTTGTTTCGTTCCTATTGTTGATTCTGTGGGCAATTATTCCGTTTACTGTTTCGTTATTGAAGTTTAAAAACAAAGATTTATAATTAATAATTTTACCGTTATGAAACATGATATTCAAAATAGGGAAGACATTATCAAGCTTGTAGATGTCTTTTATGATAAGGTTAAAAAGGATAACGTTATTGGGTATATTTTTAGTGATATTGCTCATGTAAACTGGGATTTGCATCTTCCGAGAATGTATGATTTTTGGGAAAACATTCTTTTTTATACAGGAAATTTTGATGGCAATCCGATGATGACACACAAATTATTGAATCAAAAAGTGGCTATGGATTTTACGCATTTCAACCGCTGGAACACTTTGTTTAATGAAACAGTTGACGCTTTATTTAAAGGCGAAAAAGCCGAAGAAATTAAAAAAAGAGCAATGAATATTTCGAAAGCAATGATGGATAAAGCCCTAAATTAGCTTTAAAAAAACTACCGCGATTAGTTGTTCTTTTTAAAGATTGATTTACAATAATTTTTGCAACTTCTACCATATTCTTCAATTCATAAATCTCCCTTGTAGCTTGATGGGTTTCTTCTATTGACACTAAAACGTGCTGCAAGTTGGATAGAATTTTAAAAGTCGTTTCTAAATCTTCATTATTTCTAATAATACCCACATTCTTTCGCATCATTTCTTGAATTTCATAAACAATTTCTTCTACATGATTTAGTTTAATACTGCCTTTTTTGTTAAATTTATAATTGCAATTTAGCGGGATAAACTTGGGTATTGAAGCGGTTTTAGTGCTTAAAAAGTTAAAAATACTGTCGGCATAAACCAATGCTTCTAATAATGAGTTGGATGCTAATCGATTTGCTCCGTGAAGTCCAGTATAAGAACACTCACCACAAGCAAATAAATTTTGAATCGTTGTTTCTCCATTACCATCAACTTTAATACCGCCACATACATAATGTTGTGCAGGAATTACTGGAATCCAATCTCTTTCAATTAAAATAGTTAAGTCTTTGCAGCGTTCATAAATCATAGGAAAATGTTTTTTGAATGCCATTGTGTCTAAATGTGTGCAATCTAAAAAGACACAATCATTACCAGATTTTTTCAATTCGTTTTCGATGCTTTGGGATACAATATCTCTCGATGCCAATTCGCCTCTAACATCATAATCAAACATAAATCGTCTTCCGTTTTTATCTCTCAAAATAGCTCCAAAACCTCTAACGGCCTCCGAAATTAAAAATGTTGATTTCAATTCTGGATTGTACAAAGCTGTTGGATGAAACTGAATAAACTCCATGTCTTTTACTGTTGCTTTTGCTCTTATAGCCATGGCAATTCCATCGCCTGTTGCAATAGAAGGGTTTGTTGTGTGTCCATATATTTGACCAATTCCACCTGTAGCTAAAAGAACATAATCTGCAAGATACGTGCTGATTTCATTGGTCTTTTCGTTTAAAACCGTAGCACCAAAACAACTATTGTTTTTAACAATTAAATCCAACCCAAAGTGATAATCAAGAAGGGTAATGTTTTTTTGAAGGTGTGCTTGTTTTAAAATGGCTCTTTCAATTTCAAACCCAGTTTGGTCTTTGTGATGAATAACTCGATGACTGGAGTGCCCGCCTTCTTTACCCAAATCAAAACCTCCAGTTTCGTCTTTGTCAAATCGTGTTCCCCAATCTATTAGTTCGTGTACGCATTTTGGTCCTTCTTTAACAACCTTTTCTACTACCGCTTTCACACACAATCCGTCGCCACATTTTAAAGTGTCATCAATATGTTTTTGAAAATTATCTTCAATTTGGTTTAGCACAACCGCAATTCCGCCTTGAGCATATTTTGTATTCGATTCGGCTTCGTTCGATTTGGTTACGATGACAATGTTTTTTTGCGGAAAGTGTGTAGCTATTTTTATGGCAAAGGTTAATCCAGCAACTCCCGAACCAAAAATCAAATAATTTGTTTGTGTCATTTTTAGGATAATTGAAGCATTCTATCAATGGGAAGCAACGCTTTCTTTTGAATTGATTTTGGAATCTGTATTTCGGGAGTTTCGTTTAAAAGGCAATCATAAACCTTCTGTAACGTGTTTACTTTCATAAACGCACATTCGCTACAAGCACAGGTGTTGTCTTCGTGTGATGGTGCTGGAATTAATACTTTATTAGGTGCTTGTTGTTGCATCTTGTATAAGATTCCAGCCTCGGTGGCAACGATAAATTTGTGCTTTTTTGATTCCTTTACATAAGCAATCATTCCTGCAGTGGAACCTATATAATGGGCTACTTTTAAAATATGGGTTTCCGATTCAGGATGTGCGATGATCTCGGCATCGGGATTTCTTTTATGAAGTTCTAATAGTTTATCAATTGAAAATGCTTCGTGAACAATGCAAGAACCATCCCAAAGCACCATGTTTCTGCCAGTTTGTTCCATAATGTATTTGCCTAAATTTTTATCGGGTGCAAAAATTATTGGAATACTTGAAGGAACAGATTCTACTATTTTTACCGCGTTGGAAGAAGTGCATACTAAATGACTTAAAGCTTTAATTTCGGCGGAACAATTAACATAAGTAATAACCACATGGTCGGGATGTGCGGCAATAAATTTTTTAAATAAGTTTGGCGGACACGAATCTGCTAGTGAACATCCAGCATTTAGGTCGGGTAAAATAACTTTTTTAGTTGGATTTAAAATTTTTGCAGTTTCTGCCATAAAATGAACACCTGCAAATAAAATAATATCCGCTTCAGCTTTGGCAGCTACTTGAGACAAACCTAAACTATCACCTACATAATCGGCTATTTCTTGAATGGCAACTTCTTGATAATAGTGAGCAAGAATGACTGCGTTTTTTTCTTTTTTTAATTGAAGAACTTTTTCTTTTAATGTATTCATTTAAAAATATGCGTTTGCAATAATAAAATATTAAAGCACAAAGTAAGATACAACAAATATTTTTAACTATGATTTAGGTCATAATCTAAAGGATTTAATAGTAGTAATTTCGTAGAATTAAATTTTAAATTATATCATTATGAATGTTTTAGAACAAATAACAATAGGCGAATATGTTGCCAAAGATTTTAGAACTGCAGCCGTTTTCTCAAAATATGGAATCGATTTTTGTTGCAAAGGAAATAGAACCATCGAAGAAGCTAGCGAAAAGAAAAACTTAGATTTTGTACAGATTGAAAAAGAAATTACCCAACTTTTAGAAACAAAATCAGATGGTGCTATTGATTTTAGATCATGGCCAAGTGATTTATTGATTGACTATATCGAAAAAACACATCATCGATATGTAGAAGAAAAATCAAGTGTTTTGCTTCCTTTTTTAGATAAATTGTGCAAAGTGCATGGCGAAAGACATCCTGAATTGTTTGAAATTAATGAGTTGTTTAAAGGTTGTGCAGGAGAATTGGCACAACACATGAAAAAAGAAGAGTTGATTTTATTTCCTTTTATTAAAAAGATGGAAAATGCTATTAGAACCGGAAAAGCCATTGAAGCACCTCATTTTGGAACAGTAGAGAACCCTATTGAAATGATGAAAGACGAACACGTAACAGAAGGTGAACGTTTTGTGAAAATTGCAATATTAACTAACAATTATACGCCACCAGCCGATGCATGTAACACCTATAAAGTAACATTTTCCATGCTACAAGAGTTTGAACAAGATTTGCACAAACATATTCATCTAGAAAACAACATTTTGTTTCCAAAAGCAATTGAAATGCAAAGCAAATTTATTATCTAAAACACTGTAAATTAATTAGTATGGAGCTATATGTAATTAAACGAAATGGAGCTTATAAACCTTTTGAAGGATATAAAATTAAAGATGCTATTGAGAAAAGTTTTAAAAGCGTAGCAGTTCCATTTGATGAAAGTGTTTTTTCAGTTGTTCTAAACCTTTTAGAGCAAAAAGAAGTTTGGGCTGTCGAAGAAATTCAAGATAATATTGAAAAAACGCTTTTCGAAAAACAGTATTTTTCCGTGATGCGTTCGTTTATGTTGTTTCGGCATACACGAAAATTGCAACGCGAACATGTTGCTGGTTTAAATGATGACACTACTTATGTAGATAGCACACAAACCATCGAAGAATACATCTCACAAACCGATTGGCGGATTAATGCCAATGCAAATACTTCTTATTCCAATGCTGGATTGGTAAACAATGTAGCAGGAAAAATTATTGCTAATTATTGGTTGGATAAAATTTACACCAAAGAAGAAGGTTATGCACACCGAAATGGCGATTTGCACATTCATGATTTAGATTGTCTAACGGGTTATTGTGCGGGTTGGAGTTTACGTGTCTTATTAAATGAAGGTTTTAATGGCGTTCGTGGACGTGTAGAATGCAAACCACCGTCGCATTTTAGAGAAGCCTTGGGTCAAATGGCAAACTTTCTTGGTATTCTTCAAAGCGAATGGGCAGGAGCACAGGCATTCAGTTCCTTTGACACCTATTTGGCACCTTATGTTTTTAAAGACAATTTAGCGTTCGACGATGTGTTAAAAGCCGTTAGAAGTTTCGTGTATAACCTGAATGTTCCGGCGCGTTGGGGACAATCGCCGTTTACTAATATCACTTTGGATTGGGTAGTTCCAGATGATTTGAAAGTGCAAGTACCTACTAAAAATGATATTCATTTGTTTAGAGGAATTGATAATCAATCGATGTTAGCACGTGCTAAAAGCAGAGGCGTTTCTAATTTAGAAGAAATGCGTTATGAACATTTTCAAACAGAAATGAATTTAATTAATAAAGCGTATTATACCGTGATGACGGAAGGCGATACCAATGGTCAGCCATTTACGTTTCCAATTCCAACGGTCAATATTACTGAAGATTTTGATTGGGATGGCGAAAACACCGAATTGCTTTTTGAAAATACGGCGAAAATTGGGTCGTCGTATTTTCAAAACTTTATCGGAAGTCAATATATTTTGGATGAAAACGGGAACAAAATTGAAAATGAAAATGCCTATAAACCCAATGCCGTTCGGAGTATGTGTTGTCGTTTGCAACTCGATTTACGCGAATTGTTAAAACGCGGCAACGGTCTTTTTGGTAGTGCCGAAATGACGGGAAGCATTGGTGTTGTTACCATCAACATGGCACGACTGGGTTATTTGTATGCCGATGATAAAGAAGCTTTATATACACAACTAGATGCTTTACTGGAGATAGCAAAAGCCACTTTAGAGAAAAAACGAGTCTTTATTCAAGAAATGTACGATAGAGGATTATATCCTTATACCAAGCGGTATTTATCACATTTTAGAAACCATTTTTCCACCATTGGTGTCAACGGAATGAATGAAATGATTCGGAATTACACACAAGACAAAGAAGACTTGACTACTTTTTTTGGGCATGAATTTTCGATAGAAATTTTAGAATACATCCGAAATAAAATGAAAGAATACCAAGAAGCAACAGGCAATTTATACAACCTAGAAGCTACGCCTGCCGAAGGAACAACCTATCGTTTTGCAAAAGAAGATTTAAAACGCTATCCTGCAATCCTTCAAGCAGGAATGGAAGAAAACGTGTATTATACAAACAGTTCTCAAATTCCAGTAGATTTTACGCAAGATCCTTTTGAAGCTTTGTTGTTGCAAGACGAATTGCAATGCAAATATACCGGTGGAACGGTGTTGCATTTGTATATGAATGAACGCATTAGTTCGCCCGAAGCCTGTAAAAACTTTGTAAAAACAGTACTAACCAATTTTAGATTGCCTTATATCACAGTAACGCCAGTTTTTAGCGTTTGTCCAATTCACGGCTATTTAAATGGTGAGCATGAATATTGTCCAAAATGTGATGAAAACTTAATCGAAAACCATAATAACACTACTTATGAGAACAAAAACTAACGAAGCAAATTTGCTAACCGACCAACAACATTTAAGAACCAAATGCTTGGTGTACACCAGAGTAATGGGTTATCATAGACCTGTCGAAAGTTTCAATATTGGCAAAAAAGGCGAACACAAACAACGCCTTCATTTTAAAGAAAACGTGTGCTAACCAAAGCCATTTCTTCAATAACTCCTTTTACACTTTTAGATTATCCACATAAAGCAGCTTGCATACTTTGGTATGCAGGTTGCAATATGCGGTGTTTATATTGTTATAATCCCGAGATTGTTTTAGGCAAAGGCACTATTGCTTTTGATGCTATTCTGTCCTTTTTAGACAAACGAAAAGGGCTGCTTGATGCTGTTGTTTTCAGCGGTGGCGAATGTACCCTTCACAAAAGAATTTATAACCACATAATGCAAGTTAAAACACTAGGTTTTTTGGTAAAAATAGATACTAATGGCAGTAAACCCGAGCTGTTGCAACGCTTGATAGATGAAAATGCCTTAGATTATGTAGCCTTAGATTTCAAAGCTTTGCCAAGCAAATTTCAATACATTACACAATCCAAATTATATGCTGCTTTCAAGCAATCGCTTGATATATTGTTAGCCAATACTATTCCTTTTGAAGTTCGAACAACCTATCACTCAGAATTATTAGATAAAGAAGATATTAAAAAAATGATTGTTTTTCTAGAAACGCATCGTTATGTTGGAAATTATTATATCCAACACTTTAGAAACGATACCAAAACTTTAGGCAATCTTTCCTATTCCAAAAAGAATATTCTTGAAAAAAATCTTTCTACGGCTACCATCAATGTAGTGTTCCGATAAAATATCCCCAAAACTTTAAAACAAACTCAAACAGTTTTAAACAATTATTTAAACCACCATCTAACAAAAAAACACATTACCTATATATAGAAAAAAAACACACCATAAATAATCCCATAAAAAATACTATAAAAATCCATAACCTAATCATTTATAAACACTTTTTGTATATATTTGAATAACGAATAAAGTCTGACGTTTGTCAGTCCTATACACCCAAAATTGGGTGCATAAGTCTGATTTTGTCAGACATATATGTGAGTTAGGATTAAGCAAACCGAGAACCGAATATGGAATTCATCACCGAAATAAATCCAGAAGAAACTTTACTAGTTGGTTCATGGAAAATGGACAATGGAAAAATGGTCGCGGATAAAGTTTGCCAAAGAATTGAAAAGCTAATGGCAAATTATCTCAGAAAAGTTGCTGAAGGCAATTGGGAAACACTTTATCAAGACCCAAAAGACAATCGTTATTGGTTGTTAAATTATCCTCATTCGGATTGGCATGGCGGTGGTCCACCAAGTTTGAAAATGATAACGCAAACAGAAGTTACTGAAAAATTTGGGTTGCTTAAGTGACGTGGCTTGCCTACTCCTAACAACGGTAGCTGTTGCGCAACCACTACCAAAAAAATAAGATTTGACAAGAATTAAAAAAAACAACCTTTTTAAAAGCGATTTAAAGAAGGTTGTTTTTAAGTTTATAAAATTTTCAATGAACAAATCTAAAGGCTACCGCACGAATCCTTTTGTGTGGTCAACATATGTCTTGTCTTGAAATAGGTTTACACTTTTGCGTAAACCTATTTCAGGACAAGACAAACCTGTGTTGAACGGAATCCAGCACTCCAAAGTTTATAACTTCAGAGCAATAATAATATAAGCAGCAAATCAACAAAACCTGCGTTAGGTTGTTTTGGTTGTTTTTAGCGTATTGATTAATTCTTGCAAACTGCCTACTTCTACATGTTCCATCAGTACAATTTTATACCAATGGTTGTCGTCCTGATGCGAATCGGGAACTAAGTCGTAGTGATGGGCGATTTCAGGTGAAATAAACTCCGATTTCATCGTGACGATGTTCATAAAAGGTTCTCTGAAATAGGTAATTTGCAGAGCGTCTAATTGTTTGCAGAGCCAATCAGTACGCATTTCTAGTATTTTTACTTTCTCAAACCAACCGTTTTTGCCGTAGGTTTTTAATATCATCCAAACCGCTACGGCATTAGCACCCGAACGGCTGCCGCACAGGGTTAAATCCATGCCTTCTACATAGGCGGCTTCTTTGGTGAGTACGTTTTCAATTAAATTCTTTCGGCACAAAAAGATTCCGGTGCCATAGGGCGCTTGCAGCATTTTGTGTGCATCGATGGTGATGGAAGAAACATGTGGATTGCTAAAGTCGAGTTGGTTTTTATCGGTTAAAAAAGGATAGATAAAACCGCCATAAGCGGCATCAACATGAAGCTTAAAGTGTAAGTTGTGTTTCTCTAAAATAGTAGTGTAGGCATCGGGATTATCAACAGAGCCAAACATGGTGGTACCCATATTTGCCACTACGATAAAGTATTTTTTTCCGTTAGCCATGGCGTTTTCGAGAGCCGTTTCAAACTTGGTTTCGTTTATTTTTCGGTTTTCAAAATGAACATCGACTTTCATCCAATCGACCATCAAAAGATTAGAGCCTTTGGCAATGGAATAGTGCGTGTCTTCGGAAGTAATAATCATGATTTCGGAAGGCTTGGCTTGATGGGTATTGATAAAGTAATTTCGATAAATCCACAAGGCTTCGATGTTGGCTTCGGTGCCGCCCGTGGCAATATAGCCGTCATAGTCGTTGGTGGTTGCTTTAAAAACATCAACGGCAAGGATTTCGAGTACTTCGCGTTCAATTTCTTGCGTGCCTTTGAAGGCTTTTTCAGAAATGCCCACCGTGTGACAACCAATGTGGTTTGGATTGGCAACGTAGGTCATCAAAACTGGTGCATCTTTTAGAAACGAAGCATCGTCATAGAACACTTTTCCGTCTAATTTGGAAGCCGGATAACCCAACGTTACATCGTTTGAGAAGTTTACGTTTTCGCTCAAGGCTTTGGTAATGCGTTCTAATCGGTCGCTTTGCGTGGTTTTTTTCCAGATTTTCATGTTAAATGTTGATAGCGTTAATTTCTGCTTTGTAGAAATCTAATTGTTGGTGCATTGTGTCTTGATTGTTTTTGAAGAACGCCGTATTTTTCAGTAAGTTGTGATAGTATTCAATCCCTAAATTGATGTTGTTTTTATAGGTATTCCATTTTTTTAATTGATTTGCCGATTTCTCGTCTGTAAAAGTTCGAATCTCGTTTTTTAGATAATCGACATACATTTTTAATTCTTTCACAAAAAGGTTTGGGCGGTTTTCTTGCAGCATTACATTGGCGTTTCCATAGATGTGTTGTACCATTTCTTTTAGTGAATATTCGGCATCAAAATAAGCCAAGTTTGGTCCTGGACAAATGACAACGCCTTGTTGTTGTCCTTTTATAGGCATTTCGTGTTCTAAATAAGAAGCATTTGCCAAACCGACACAAAGACACGATTTTTCGGTTATCTTTTGTTGTTTGATTTCAAAATCGGAAGTAGAGATTTCGCTTTTTTGTTGGTTTAGTTTCTCTAGTTCGGCATCTTGATATTTTTTGGAAGCAGTACAAATTCCTTCTTTATTATAGGATTTGTTTAATGCCAAAAACTTTTTCGGACACGAGCTTCCGGCTTTGTTTTCGTTGATTCTTTTTTGTTTCCAAAAATCGTTTGTAACGCCTTTTAGCGAGTTGAACGGAACGCCCAAAGGCGAAATATTGCTCAAATAGAAATCGTCTTCTTTGGCATTGGCCAACAGTTTGCGGGTTTCTGCATCCACCGATGTAGCTTCGGGCACTAAAAGAAACGGCGAACCCCAACCAATGGAATCTAGCTGGTATTCTTCTAATAAAAAATTGTGCTCTTCGGCAGTTCCTACGCCACCTTGTGCGCTGATTTTTATTGGCATACTGTTTTCGGGCAAAGGCAATTCTTTTATAGTCAATGCCTTTATCAATAAATCGTGGGTAGATTGGAGTAACTCCTGTCTTTTTTCTTTGAATTCTTGCAAGATAGGTCCCATTAGAAAACCTTCGGTGGCAAAGGCATGTCCGCCACAGTTTAAACCTGATTCGATGCGGTATTCGGAAACCCAAAGACCTTTTTTGGCTAAAAAATTCCCTTGAATTAAAGCCGAACGATAATCGCTTACTTTTAGAATGATTTTCTTTTTTAAGAAACCATTTTCATCGGGAAAAAAGTCTGGAAAGCTTTCAAAATAGCTGTACAATCTTGGGTTCATTCCTGCCGACAACACTACGGAAGACTTAAGGTTGCTGTTGGCAAATCCTCTCAAAGAAGCATGCGCATCGTTAAATTCAGTGGGCAATTGCACATCGCCTTCATAATTATCCTTATCTACTTTTGTCATGATGTTAACATCGATTTCGCCCAAAGAAAGGTTTTTTTCGATGTAATTAATCAAGGTGTCTTTCATGGAAATACCACTATCAATGAACTCTTGCAAGCCTTTTTTCAAGTCGGATTTATTGGGTAAAAGGGCAATGTAGTTTTCTAAAGTTGTTTTGCTCTCGGCCAATTCTTTTTTGAAGTTTTCGAATTTTTCGTTCACAATGCTATCCATCGTGTTGAGATAGTTTGTGATTCTTTTTGCACGATAATCTTGAATCTTCTGTGTAATCTCTTGATAAGGAATACTGAACTTTTCGCTGTAAAAGGCACGCATTTTTTCGGCTAAATCATCGTCAATAATAGAAACCGTTGCCGATATACCATAGTGCGCCACTCGAATAGGGCTATCAATTGTAAACGCCAAGCCCATCACGGGAATGTGAAAAGAATGACTGTTTTTTTTGTTTGACATATAATTATTTTAAATGTTTTTTAAATTTATTTTGTTGGAAGGTTTTTATTAATTGAAGCATAATAATTCCCAATCCGGTAATAATTCCCAATCCAAATAGCACAAAAGCAATGTGCCAACCGTGTTGCGATTCCTGAAATTTGCTAAAGGTTTCAGATGAATTTCCAAAGAGCCAAAAGCTTTTTTTCATTCCCATAATCAAAAGCGTTGTCCAAAACAGGAAAAACGAAATATGGAAAATTTGGATGCCCTTTTTAAGCTTTTGGATTGTTCTTTCAGAAAAAGTAAAGGCGGTATTAAAGATATAGGTTATGGATGAAAATAGAATTAAAGTGTTGATACCGATGGTTGTTCCCATGGAATGTGCTACGGTAATGTGTGTGCCGTGTGTGAATAAATTAATGGCTGGAATGGAGATTAATAGCGCCACAATGATGTTTAGAAACACCCATAAATCGGCTAAAATCATAAATTTATAAGCAATAGAAAATCGCATCTTTTTTTCTTGCAAAAGATTTTTTCTCCAGTCATAAATTATAGAGAATAGGATAATCCATTCGGTCATGCTGATTATGTAAGCAAAATAGCGAATCCACGGTGCTGTTGGTACCATATAAATGTGATGTGCCCAGCCGAACATTAAATTGGTTAAGCCTAAAAAGTAGAAAAAAAATGCTTTTTTAGATGTGGCATATCGACTTTCGTCACTTATTTTCTCCATGACAAAAAGTGCTGTTCCATAAACGAGCATGTTCCAAGAGCCAACATACGAACCGCCGGCTTTCCATTGTATCGCAACATTTTGAATGAAATTATCTCTAAAATAGGGAAGGAGCCAAAGGTGTGCCTCGGTAAAATGAAAAATCATCAATACAATTCCAGTGGACCACATATAATAATACACAGGCCAAGTTTTGAACGAAGAAAACATTGATTTGAAATAATTGATTCCAAATAAAATCCATCCTAAAACAATGGGAAAATAAAAGTAACTGGGAAACTCTAGGTATTCTTTACCAGCAAAGTTTTTGGAGACATAAGAAAAAGCAATGCCAATTCCGGTTAAAATAAAGAGCCAAAAATGTGCTTTGACCAGCGTATTGCTATAAAATTTAAGGTTTAAGTTTGATTTTAAATAATAATAAATACCACCAATGGCGGCTAATAAAATCCAAGAAACGACAAATAAAGTGTGCAACGGTCTGATAGCGTTAAACGGAAGTTTTTCTTTGATGAAATCGGGGAAAATATATTGCAAACCGCCCAATAAACCGAAAGACATTCCTAAAAACAAGGAAATTAAAGCGGTGATTATAAAATAAAAAGGATACTTGTTATTTTCCATTTTCAAGTAATTTGTTTTTAATGGTTACCCAACCATCTTTCCCGATTGTTGCATTGGCATCTGGATAATGCCCAGTTTGATCAATTTCTTTAAAAAATTGTACGAGTTGGTCTTTTTCTTCTTCCGAGAAATTGAATTTAGGCATGGACTTGATGCCGCTATTTACGATCGTTTTGATGTATTTTTCACCCTTTCCCTCTCTAGAATATACATTAGTAATATCGGGACCAAGGTAACCACCCAAACCATAAATTTGATGGCATGAATTGCAGTTGTTTTGAAGCCAAATGTTTTCACCTTTTAGTGCTTTTTGAGACAAATGAATTGTTTTGTATTCAGATTTTGAAGTGTAAATAATGAAGTTGTAAATAGAAAAAACACAAATAAATACCAAAATAAGAATCAAATACTTTGAAGATTGTGACATTGTAATGCATTAATTTTCAATATTGATAACTGCTATTAATTCTATTTCACTTTTGATAGAATTGGAGATTAAACAAGCTGCTTCCGATTTTTCTAATATGCGTTGTGCTCGTTCCATTTTATCAAGTTCAGCTATGATTAACTCGGGTTTTAGAATAATTTTTGTCATTAAATATTTTCCATCAATTTTTTCTAAAACACCTTCTGCATTACAAGAAAATTTGATGTATTCTAATTTTGAATATTCAGCAATGGCTAAAAAAGTAGTCATAAAGCAACTCACCACCGAAGCAGTAAATAAATGTTCGGGCGACCAAATGTTTGGCATTCCTTTGTCAAATTCGGGTGGTGTTGCTACTTCTATTTTTGTTGTTAATTCAGGTGAAGACATAATTCCTTTACGGTCGTTTTCCCAAATCAAATTTACGGTATATGTGTGCTTTTCCATGATAGGTTTTTTTAAGCAACAAATTGAAGCAATTTTAGAGTTTATAACTATGACTTTAATCATGTTATTCTTTTTCAATTAAAAAAAAGCATAGACAATGGCAGCCTATGCTTTTTGAAATCAATAAAAGACTAGTTTTTGAATTAATAATTACTCTTTTATTTTGGCAATAAGACATCTCCAATAACGTGAATTATTCCGTTTGATGTTGGGATTGAAGCTACAATTTCGGAGCCATTTACAAAAGTTTTATCGCCTTGTTTTGTGATTTTTACTTTTCCGCCATACACCATGTCAAACTCTTGACCGTCTTGCATGTATTCGGCTTTAAGATTTCCAACATAGGTGTGATAGCCCAAAATGTTTTCTAAATCGGCTTTTTTCTCTGGTTTTAAAAGACCTTCAACTGTGCCTGCTGGCAATTTATCAAAAGCGGCGTTGGTAGGCGCAAAAACCGTAAATGGACCGGCATTACTAAGCGAAGTTACCAAGCCAGCGGCTTTTACGGCGGCAACTAAAGTAGTGTGATCTTTACTGCCCGAAGCTACTTGAACGATGTTTGGGTTTGAAACTTCATCTTGAACACCTTCTTGACCAACGCTTAAATCAACGTTGCTTTCGGTAGTATTTGTCTCTTTTGTTGCTTCGGTATTTTCTTTGCAACTTGTGGTTAGAATTAATGAAGCAATAGCTAAGAATAAAATTGATTTTTTCATAATAATTAATTACTTGGTTTATAGCAACAAAGTACTTAACTATTAGAGTTTTATTTTATGATTGTACTCATAAATTAGCATTAATTTTAACTTTTTTTATGGAGAAATAACTCGTGATGATTATTCCTAAAAACAATAGTATGGCAATGCCAAAAAGGATTTCGTTAATGAATGGAATTAATGTATAGCTAAAGGAAGCAATGCCTTGAATGGCTAAGGCTAGTTCGTTTAGAAAGATGCCAATGGTAAAAAGAATAATGCCGAATTTTAGTTTTTTGTGCATATAAAAAGTATGTTTGGCATAGATGTAAAACAAAAGAAATAAGGATATAATTGCCAACAATACTAAATGTAAATAAGCAATCACAATGGGTCTAAAGCCAAACGCCAATTGACTTAATGCAGGAATCGTGGAGCCTAGTTGCAATAAAAATTTAATACTTACCGCTAAGCCAATAAAGCCTAAAATATAACGCAAAAAGATTGCTTGGTTTTTAATAAACTCTAATTTGGTTTTGAGGATTATTACTAAAACCCGAAACCATGCATAGACTTGAATAAAAGCGGCAATTATGGTTAAGAAATAAATCCAATTGGGTAGATTTAACCAAAGTGTTGAGAGGAAATAAGCCGGAATACAGGAAACAAAAAACAGTTTAGATGCTTGTTTTAAAAAAGGATTTAATGCCGAAGTTAAGTTTAAAAAAGAAAACAACAATCCCATGCATGCAAAGAAAAACCAGCCATTGTATTGAAAATGTAAATAATAATAAATTGAAGCTAGATATTCTTCTTGATGAATGTTTTTGGTCATCATCATATAGGCTAAAAAGAACGTGCCAAAGGAAGAAATGACACTAAAGAAAACAGCAGCTTTAAACCAGTTTTTTGATAAATCATCAGAGTCAATTCGTTTTAAATCATTGTAAAAATAAACCGCAAAAACATAAGAAACAAAGATGGAAGCGGTGGAAAAAATGATTGATATTGCTGTATAACCACTTATAAAAAAGGAAAACAGCATGCCATAGGAACAAACTAAATTTAATATAAGTAGAAGAATATATTTTTTAGAATTAATAAGCACTTTTGTGGTTAAATAACTAATCATTACTACCATCAATGTGTGTGTAATCCATCCAGAAAAAGCAAAATGTGAATGCGAATGTTGTATGTTTTTTTGATTAAAAAGTGAAAATTCAAATCCAATTTTATAGCGCATTACTAAACCTAATAAAGCGACTATAGATAAGTTGATGAGTGAAAATTTTATCCAAAACTTGGTGTCAAATGGCATTTTAATAATATATTTTATGTTTAATAATATCTACTTTTTTGCAGGTTTTTAATTTTGAAAATACACGAATAACGGTTTCTACCCTTAAACCCGTAAAATTTGCAATTTCTTGTCGCGTAAAAGGCACTAATTCTTTTTGATTTGTTTCCGATGTTTTTTTGATAGAGTTTAAAAATGAAAGTACTCTAAACTCAGGTTTTTGATTGATAATATCTTTGGCAGTGTTGGCTTTTGAATGTATGCGGCTAGCTAAAGTTTTTAGGAATTTTTTTTGAATTTGAGGATATTCATCCATTATTTTCAAAAACTTATCTTTAGAAAGTTTGATGATTTTGCTTTCTTGACAAGCTAAAGCTGTAGCTGGATATGCCTCGTCGATGAAAAGTGGTGGTTCTCCAAAGCTTTGTCCGTTAGAGAAATAGCCTTGCGTAAATTCTTTTCCTTCATCGTTTGAGTTAAACATTTTTACGCTTCCTTCAATAATTTGATAGTAAAAATTTGCCATTTCATCTTCAAAAAAAACAGTTTCGTTTTTCTTGTAAACTTTGGCTATTGCACCCCAAGTAAAAAGTATGTCCAAGTCAATTTGCATAGATTGTTTTATGTTTTTGTATCATTTGAACCTATTTATGGAAGTATTAAGCAAAATTAAGTTTAGTTATTTGCATAAAATATGATTATAATCATGTTGTGCTTTTGTGAATGTTTTTTAAATTTGCAACATGAAAAGTCTTATAATGATGATGGCATTAACCATGCTTCTAAAACCAGTTTTTCCGGTTGTAGATTACATTGTCAATTATGATTATATAGCAAAAGTACTTTGTGAAAACAAAACGAAACCCGAACTAAAATGTAACGGTAAATGTCATTTAATGAAAGAGTTGGCAAAACAAGCTGAAAACGAAAAGCCGATTCAAAATAATAAAAAACAAGCCACTTTGGAGTTTGAAGTTTTGTTTTTTCAAGAAATAGCTTCATTACAATTTACACAAAGTAATGGTGATGATAAATCAATAATCTTAGATTGCTATTCTAATCATTACTTTCATTTGAATAGTGATGCAGTTTTTCGTCCTCCAATTTTTAGTTGTTAAACATAGTTATTCAATCATTTTATTAAGATGTTGAATAGGATTTTATATCCAAAAAATTGCTTGAAAAACATTCAAGTAAAAATCTCTTATGCTTTAATTTAAAATAAAAATGAAAAATCAATTAAAAAAAATAGCTTTAGTATTGATTACACTAGCTTTTGCATCATGTTCTAATGATGATAATCAAACAAATACAAATGAATTAGACGGGTTGACCAAATTTAAAGAAGTGGTTGAAGGCAATCAAACTATAGAGTTTTATTCGCCAAAAGGTGCTTTATCACAAGGTTATAATGACATAAAATTTAGAATTAAAAACAACGAAACCAATCAATATATCACGGATGCGCAAGTGGAGTGGATGCCAAAAATGCACATGACGATGATGACACACTCTTGTCCGAAATCGGAAGTTGTAAAAGCAGCAACTGGAAATTTATATGAAGGCTATATAGTGTTTCAAATGGCACAAAACGAAACAGAATATTGGGATTTAACTTTAGATTACTCTATTGATGGAGAAGAGCATTCTTTAATCATTCCGATTGATGTTCCTGCAACTGCAAAACGTGTTGTGAGTAGTTTTATGGGTAGCGACAACGTTCGATACGTTATTGCTTATATCGATCCAACTAGTCCGAAAGTAGGGATGAATGATTTAAAAGTTGGGATTTGGAAAATGCAAGACATGATGACTTTTCCAATGATAAATGACTATACTGTAAAAATTGACCCGAGAATGCCAAGCATGGGGAATCACAGTTCGCCAAATAATGTAAATGCACAACAAACAGCTGTTGATAATTTTTATATTGGCAAATTATCGTTAACCATGACAGGTTATTGGAAAATTAATTTACAGCTTCAAAATGATTTAGGAACCATCGTTAAAGGTGAAGAAATTACAGATTCAGTTACCGAAAGTAGCCTCTTTTTTGAAATAGAATTTTAATAGTAAACAAAAAGGTCAATAATACTTTTTTGTTGGCCTTTTTCAAATTCAAAAAAAGGAATTATGAAGGAAATACTAAGTTTTCTGTTGGTTTTCTGTGGTTTTAATTCTGTTATTTCACAAGAAACCCATCAAGATACCATAAGCCCAAAACAGTTGAAAGAAATAATTGTTATTGGCAAAAAAACGCAAGTTTTCGAAAAGCAAACCAAATCATTGTCAACCGTGGATGAATATTTGCAAAAATCATCTAGAGTAGGTATGATAAAACGTGGTGCTTATGCTTGGGAACCCATAATTAATAGTATGCCCACCGAAAGAACTTTGGTAACAATTGATGGAATGCGAATTTTTGGTGCTTGTACCGATAAAATGGATCCAGTTACATCCTATGTAGAGGTTTCCAATCTTTCGGAAGCTACCATTTGTTCGGGTCAAGAAGGTGCTTGTTTTGGCACTACTATTGGCGGTTCTATTGATTTAAAAAGAATGAAAAATACATTTAGAGATACTACTTGGAATTTCAATTTGAATACAGGTTTTGAAACCAATAATGCTCAAAAAATTGCTGGTTTAGCAATAGATTATGCCGATAGTTTGTTTTATGTTGCTACAGATTTTATGTTTCGCGATGCCGATAATTATAGAGCAGGAAACAATAAAGAAGTACAATTTTCGCAATTCAGAAAGTTGAATTTGTCGCAAACTATTGGTTATAAAACAAGTGAATTGAGCTTTTTGGAAGCTTCGGTTATTTATGATAAAGCTACAAATGTTGGTTACCCGGCATTGCCGATGGATGTTTCTTTGGCACAAGCACTAATAACGTCACTAAAATATGAATATAAACCAGTAGATAATTTGATTAAAAATTGGGAAACTAAAATCTATTTCAATACCATTACGCATAAAATGGATGATACCAAAAGACCGAATGTTGCCATTCACATGGATATGCCAGGTTGGAGTAAAACCTATGGGTATTATTCTAAAGTTGAAGCTCAAAAAGGGAACCATCATTTTTTAGTAAATCTAAATTCATTTCTCAATAATTCATTAGCAGAAATGACGATGTATCCAAATAATCCAAATGAAAACCCAATGTTTATGCTCACTTGGCCCGATGTTGATACTTTTTATAACGGCATCTTTTTGGAAGATAATTATGCGTTCAATTGTCACTCTTCTTTGCGTGTTTCCGCTTCTTTTGGGGTTCATAGCAATAAGATTAAGAGTCAATTTGGATTAGAAAGTTTGCAGATTTTTTACCCAGAAATGAAAGATACAAGAACGCGTTTTCTTAAAAATGTTTCTACAAATTATACTATTACTCACGGAAAATTCCAATACGGAGTTGGCGCTGGTTATGGCGAACGAGCACCATCTGTTTCAGAAGCCTATGGATTTTATTTGTTTAATAGTTTTGATGGTTTTGACCAAATTGGAAACCCAAATCTAAAAAATGAAAAGGTGTTTGAAGGAAATGCTTTTGTTAGTTTTAAAAATAAAAAATGGACACTAAAAGCCGAAACATCCTATTTTCATATAATGGATTATATTATTTCACGACCAAATAGCTCTTTTATTCCAATGACAATTGGTGCCAATGGGGTTAAGGTTTATACGGCATTAGATTATGCTACTATTTACAATGTTAGTCTGTCAAATGATTATCGAATTAATGATAAAATCAACTGGAATATGAAATTTATAATTACTAAAGGAATTGATTCGGATAAAATGAATTTGCCGTTCATGAGTCCGTTTAGTTATTCTACCAATGTGAGTTATTTTGATAAAAAAATCACGGCAGATTTGACGTTGCTGGGCAATGGAATTCAAAATGATTTTAGTCCGTTTTACGGTGAAGATAAAACGCCTGATTTTGCTGTTTTAAATGCTAATTTTGGCTATAAATTCAAATGGAATAGAAGTAAGTTATTAACCAAAATAGGAGTAGAAAATATTTTGGATACTAATTATTCTACTTATCTTGATTGGAATAATTTGCCGCAAAAAGGAAGAAATTTTTTCGTGAATATTAATTATATGTTGTAATTAAGAAAGGAACTCATTTGAGTTCCTTTTTTAATCTATTTTGAGTAATATTATTTTCCTAAATATTCAACAATTTTCGCATCTCCATCAACCACAATTTTCATCAATCCGTGTTTAGATATTCCTTTGCTGGCGGCATCCCATTTTTTACCACTCATTGCTGCTTTTTCTTTTAAATCTCCAATAGTGATTCCTTCATTGGCTTTCAAAATTTCTATAATGTGTTTTTCGTCTTCTGTCAATTCTGGTCCTTTTTTCTCTGGTTTCATCTGAGGAAAAAACAACACTTCTTGAATTGATGCATTGTTTGTTAAAAACATCATCAATCGGTCCATGCCTATTCCTAATCCAGATGTTGGAGGCATTCCAAATTCTAAAGCACGTAAAAAATCTTCATCGATAATTCCGTTTGCTTCGTCATCGCCTTTTTCGGCTAATTTCATTTGATTTTCAAAGCGTTCCCTTTGGTCTATTGGGTCGTTTAATTCTGAATAAGCGTTGGCTATTTCTTTTCCACAAACCATCAGTTCAAAACGCTCTGTCAATTCAGGATTATCTCGGTGTTCTTTACACAACGGCGACATTTCTTTTGGGTAATCGGTAATAAACGTTGGTTGAATGAAGTTGCCTTCGCACTTTGCTCCAAATATCTCATCAATCAATTTTCCTTTACCCATGGTTTCGTCAACCTCAATTCCCATAGATTTGGCAGCGTCAAAAAGCTCGGCTTCTGTTTTACCTGAAATATCAAAACCTGTAAATTGTTTTATTGCATCCGTCATGGTAACTCGTGCATATGGTGCTTTAAAGTTTACGGTATGTTGCCCAAAAGTAGTTTCGGTAGTTCCATTCACTTCTTTAGCACAATATTCAAGCAAGTTTTCGGTAAATTCCATCATCCAGTTGTAGTCTTTGTACGCTACATAAATTTCCATTGCAGTAAACTCTGGGTTGTGGGTTCTGTCCATTCCTTCGTTGCGGAAGTTTTTAGAAAACTCATACACACCATCAAAACCGCCAACAATAAGTCTTTTTAAATACAATTCGTTAGCAATCCTCATGTATAATGGAATGTCTAAACTGTTGTGATGTGTTATAAATGGTCTTGCCGCTGCACCACCTGGAATAGCCTGTAAGATAGGTGTTTCAACTTCCATATAACCTGCTGCGTTGAAAAAATTACGCATAGCGTTGAACAACTTTGTTCTTTTGATGAAAACTTCTTTCACTTGCGGATTTACAACTAAGTCAACATAACGCATTCTGTATCGCAATTCTGGGTCAACAAAAGCATCGTGCACATTGCCCTCTTCATCCGTTTTTGGTAACGGTAATGGTCGTAATGTTTTGCTTAAAAAAGTAAATTTTTCTACACGGAGGCACATTGCGCCAACTTTGGTTAGAAAAGTTTCGCCTTCAATTCCAATAAAATCGCCTAAATCGGTTAATTTTTTAAAAACTTGGTTGTACAACGTTTTATCGTCATCAGGGCAAATGGTGTCACGATTAAAATACAACTGTATTCTTCCTTCGCTGTCTTGTAATTCTGCGAAAGCCGCTTTTCCTTGGTCGCGAACACTCATTAAACGCCCAGCAACAATAACCTTCTTGCCTTCGCTAAAATTCTCCTTAACCTGTTTTGAAGTGTGATTTACAGGAAATAAATCTGCTGGATAAGGATTGATGGTTAGGTCACGCAAAGCCTGTAGCTTTTCTCGTCTAATGATTTCTTGTTCCGAAAGTTGCATATTCATGTGTTTTAAGTGTGCAAAGATAGTTATTAGTAGCCAAGTTTCAAATACGCCAAGATTCAAAGTTTTTAGTAATGTTTACTATGTTTTCCATACACTACTCATACACTATCTAAGCTTTATCCATGTACTATTTATAGTTTATCCCTGAAGGTTTCGTATTTTTGCAATTCCTTATTTTAATTTTCTATTAGCATGAACAAAAAAATAATCCTTCAAGAGCTAGGAACTAAAGATTACAAAGAAACTTGGGCTTATCAAGAGGAGCTTTTTAAGGAAATAGTAGATGTAAAAATTAAAAATAGGAGAGAAGAAAGTAATTTACCAACGCCAAATTATTTTCTTTTTGTTGAACATCCACACGTTTATACTTTAGGGAAAAGTGGCGATTTGTCTAATTTACTTTTATCCGAAAAACAGCTTGAACAAAAAGGTGCTTCTTTTTACAAGATAAACCGTGGTGGCGATATTACCTATCATGGACCAGGGCAAATTGTTGGATACCCCATTTTAGATTTAGAAAATTTTTTCACAGATATTCATAAGTATCTTCGCTTTTTAGAAGAAGTAATTATCCACACTTTAGCAGAGTACAATATAATAGGAACAAGAAGCGAAGGTGAAACTGGTGTTTGGATTGATGTCGGAACTCCATTTGCTAGAAAGATTTGTGCCATGGGTGTTCGTGCATCTCGATGGGTTACAATGCATGGATTTGCCTTGAATGTGAATACTGATTTAGGTTATTTTGATAATATTATACCTTGTGGTATAAAAGGAAAAGCAGTTACCAGTTTAAATAATGAACTTGGTGTTGAAAAAATGGATAGGGAAGAAGTAAAACAAAAAATCCTAAAACATTTTCAAAAACTATTTGAAGCCGAGTTTAAAACTTCTTAAATCATCTTCAATCAAAAATCTATCAAAAGTTGCTCTGGTAATAATCTAAAGCTTTTTCTATGGTATTTTGTTATACCATATTTTTTAATAGCATCTCGGTGTTCTTTGGTTGGATAGCCTTTGTTCTTTTTCCAATTATACATAGGGAATTCTTCATGTATTTTATTCATATATTCATCGCGAAATGTTTTTGCTAAAACAGAAGCCGCTGCAATGCTCAAATATTTACTATCACCTTTAATAATGCTTTTATTCGGTATCGACTTTAAGAGCTCAATTTCATCTACAGAAAAGTTTTTGCCAGTTGTTGATTTTAATCCAAGTTTGGCGTTTAAACTTCTGTTTCCATCAACAATCACATAATTTGGTGTAAGATTTAGTTTTAAAATACTTTCTTGCATGGCTTTCATAGATGCGTTTAAAATATTTATTTCATCTATTTCTACATTATATATATGTGTAACCGAAAAAGAAATAGCTTCCTTGATAAGTAACGGTTTTAATTTTTCGCGGACTTTTTCAGATAATTGTTTAGAGTCATTGAGATAATCTATTTCAAAACTATCAGGAAGAATAACAGCTGCAGCTGTCACTGGTCCGGCCAGACAGCCTCTGCCAGCTTCATCAGTACCACATTCGAAGTTTAAACCAGAATAATTGGAAAGTAACATAATTTTTTTATAAAAATATAAATTATACGCAACCAATTCAATAGATAATCATCTTTATTTTGAATGAATTTGTTTTCTTGAAAAACATACAGTTGCAAAGTTTAACAAATTTAATTTGTGTTATTAAATGGTAAAATTTGTTTATTTAAGAAATAATTAAGAAGTTTGCGGAATAACTAACTCAAATAAAATTAATATGAGAACGAAGTTCAAATGGATTTTTACGCTATTATTGGCGTTTTCTATGCAGTTTTCCTTTGCACAAGAGAAAACTGTTACAGGAGTTGTTTCAGATGCAACTGGACCACTACCTGGAGCAAATATTGTTGTTAAAGGAACAACTAGAAGTGCTCAAACTGATTTTGATGGTAAATTTTCAATAATGGCAAAACAAGGAGAAGTTCTTGTAGTCTCTTTTGTTGGAATGTCGGATGCAACAGTTATTGTTGGCGCATCTAATACTGTTAGTGTTAAAATGCAAGAAGGAATTAGTCTTGAAACAGTAGTAATTCAAACTAATTTAGGTTATTTCAAAAAAGATGCTAACAAGATTACTTCAGGTCTTTCTGTTGTTAGTGCTGATGATTTAAAAAAACAAGTGCCTTCTACTTCGCTGGAAAATGCTCTTCAAGGTAAGGCGGCTGGTGTTCAGGTAAGTGCGTTAAATGGTCAGCCAGGTCAAAGAGCTTATGTTTCTATTAGAGGAGCGGTTAATATTACAGGAGGAAATGCTAATGCTGCTTATGTTGTAGATGGTGCTTTCGTGAGAGCTTCTGAAATGCCAGCTTTAGGGCCAAATGACATCGAAACAATTACTGTACTTAAAGATGGTGCTGCCGCTGCATTGTATGGTATTAAAGGGGGTAACGGAGTTATTGTAATTACAACTAAAAAAGGAGGTAAATCAAAAACTAAATTCGAAATTACTAATTCGTTAGGTTCTCAAGAAAGAATTGCCGATAAGTTTGATTTAATGAATGCTAATCAAAAGATTGCTTATGAAAATGCTCTTCAAGAAGGTCCTACATTTGGTCTAACAGATACTGAGTTAAATGTGCTAAGATCATTTGATCATGATTGGAGAGACGATTTGTTGAAAAAAGGTACTTTGCAAAATTTTAATTTCTCGATGTCTGGTGGGAATGAAAATATTTCTCACTTTCTTTCTGTTGGGTACAATAAAAATGAGGGTATTATAAAAGGTTTAAATGGATATGACAGAATAACTGGAAGATATGCTACAGATTTTACTGCTAACAAATGGTTAAAAGGGGGTATAAGTATTGGTGGAGCTTATGAGAAATCAACTCTATCTCGTGATCGAAACAATGTTCAGAACCCATTTAGAGCAATGTATGATTATAACCCATATGAGCCAATTTATGAGAGAGATCTTACTACTGGAGAATTGTTGCTTGATGAAAATGGCAATCCGTCATTTAATCCTACACAACAAGGCTTGTCTATTTCTGAAGCAATTCTTAACAATACTAGTGAAAATAGAACTTTTAGCGGTTTTTTTAGACCATATTTAGAGTTACTTTTATATAAAGGACTTACTTTTAGTACCAGATTTAGTATGAATTATCAGAGATTTCAAGGTGAAAGATTTACTAAGCCAGGTTCACAATTGGATTTAATTATAAATTCAGGAACTCCTACAGGTACTAAAACTGATTTAGGTTCAGACAATCTAGATTATCAATGGACAAATACTTTAACTTATAAGTTTGATTTAAAAGAATCTCATCATTTCAGTGTGATATTACTTGAAGAATTTTTTAAACAAAATTTTAGAAGTTACTCTGCTGGAAGACGAGGGTTCGCTCCAGGAATAGAAGTTGGAGGAGGTAATGTTCCTACAACTGCATTCTCTTCAAAAAGTGAAATTGCTTTTATTAGTTATTTTGCTAATGTTGATTACGATTATAAAGATAAATACTTGCTTTCAGTTTATGGAAGAAGAGATGGTTCATCTCAAGCTGGTGCACAAGTTAAATGGAAAAATGCGAAAGGAGCATCAATTGGTTGGAATATAACAAAAGAAGATTTTTTTAAATCTAATTTTATAGATTTGTTGAAGTTTAGAGCTTCATACGGAGAATTAAATTCTTTAAATAACGTTGGTAGTTATGATTCGCAACAGACATATGGAACAAGCTCATATGGTGCACAATCTGCAACAATTATTGATGCTGTGGGTAATCCATTATTAAGTTTTGAGCAAGCTGAAAAGATCGATTTAGGTGTAGATATTCAGTTGTTTAAAAATTGGATTGCACTTTCAGGTTCTTATTTTACAGATAATAGAAGCGATTTTATTTATAGTGGATCAACAACCAATGGAACTGGTTTTCAGTCATTAACAAATATTGGTGATTATAAAATCAAAGGAGCAGAAATTGAATTGAAAGCGTTTGCAATTAAAAATGAAGATATGAACTTATCTTTCTATATTAATGCAGCTAAATTTGATAGAATTGTAAATAGATTAGATAATCCTGATGATCCTGATAATAGGTTGACAAGAGGGTTTACAGCTAATCAAGTTGGTTATGCACCAGACACCTTTGTTCTTGTTGAATATGCAGGTATCGATCCAACTAATGGTCATGCACTTTATTATGATCTCGACGGCAACACAACAGATGTTTTTTCTGATAATAATGAAAAATTGATAAAAGGAAAAACACCTTATGCAAAATATGAAGGTGGTTTTGGTACTGAGTTTTCATACAAAGGGTTTGATTTAAGTGCGGATTTTGTTTTTAAATCAGGTAATTACTCATTGAATTTAAGACAGTTTAATAGTTTTTCTGATGGAGGAAATGTTTCTTCTAATCAGGCAGTAGGAGCAGCTGATTATTGGACGCCAACAAATACAACTGCTTCATTACCTGTGCCAAATCAAATTTTATTATTAAATGGAGAAACAGATCAAGATGGGGGAGTAATTGATAGCAATCAATTTTCAACACGTTTCCTTGAAGACGCTAGCTATATTAGATTTAGAAATCTTAGTTTTGGATACAGTTTTGATAAAACTATATTGAAAGATCTTCCTTTAGATAAAGTTAGAGTTTATTGTCAATTGCAAAATCTACATACATGGACTAAATTTTTAGGTGATCCTGAGGTAGGAATTGGTAATAATGAAGCTTCTGATGGCTCAAGTACGACAAATTCGCTTGTTGTTGGTCAATTTCAAGGATATTCTTATCCAACAGTAAAGTCTTATGTGTTTGGAATAACAGTTAATTTTTAAAAAATTGTAATATGAAAAAAATAATTTATTTATCATTGTTTTCAATAACCTTATTTTCTTGTGATGATAAGGATATTGATTTAAAACCTTATGATGCTTTTACTCCTGAATTGACTTTTGAAGATAAAGCAGATTTTGAAAGAGCTGTCCGAGGAGCTTATTTATATCTTCAAGATGGAAATGGCTATGAAGGACAATTTATTATAGACACAGAATGTATGACTGATAATGTTATCTATAGTCCTCAAGGAAGAGGTACAAATTTAGATGGTTATAGATGGAATTTAACAGCAAGTCAGACAAGCTTTGATTATTTGGAAGGTGCTTATAGATCTTGTGAAATGGCTAGTCAAGTTATTAATAACTTAGATAATTTACCAGAAAGTTCAGATAAAAATAATTTTGAAGGTGAAGCACGTTTTTTAAGAGCTCTAAGTCATTTTGATTTAGTGAGATCTTATTCAAAAATACCAACGCAATCTTTGGATGCAAATGGTTCATTTGGAATGTATTATTTAAACACATATGAGCCTTTTGCAAAACCATCAAGACCAACGGTTGCTGAAACTTATCAAAAAATACTTGATGATTTATTGATTGCAAAAGACTTGATTAATGTAGATAATGGTGTTGCTGTAGGACGTGCAGGTAAATCAGCTGTGTATGCGTTACTATCTAGGGTTTATTTATATTTGGGAGATTATCAAAAAGTTATTGATAATGGACAATTGGCTATTAACAATGCAACAGGATTAATGAATAATATTGCATCTGGAACAACATTTGTCAATCTTTGGAATGATGCTAATGTTAATGGAGTCCTTTTTAAAATTAGAGCTGAAAACACAGATGGTGTAACACCAGGAACAGTTTTTTTTCAAGGTTCAGCATCCAATAGAAAGTCTGAATTCCTTGTGACCAAAGAGTTTTATGATTTATTTACTCCAACAACTCCTTCTGTAGTTGACGTTAGAAAAGCTGCGTATCTTGCTACATCAAACTATGCTGGAAAGTCATATAATCATATAATCAAATATGATGGACGTCCAGGTGCACCTGCTAATCTTGTCGATATTAAAGTATTAAGAATGGAAGAGGTTTATCTTAACATGGCTGAGGCTCAATACAAAATAAATGGAGGTGGATTAAGTTTATTAGATAATGTTAGAAGTAAAAGATATACTCCTTTTGTTTCAGGTAATGAATCTGGAATTGCATTGTGGGATGCAATTATGAAAGAAAGAAGGTTAGAGTTAGCCTTCGAGTATGACAGGTTTTTTACTCTTAAACGCTTAGCACTTCCAATGGACAGAAGTGCGACAGATGGTCATTTTGCTGATGGGACAGGTGTTCCAGCTACAATAACACACATTGAACCTAATGATTATAGATGGCAAATGCCAATACCTAAGTATTACAGAGATTTAAATTCAAATTTCCAACAAAATCCAGGGTATTAAAAATTTACAAACCTCCCGCTTAACGGGAGGTTTCTTATTAAAAAAAAATGAAATACTTTTATATATTATTATTAATTTCGGTAGTCTCCGTTGGACAAACAACAAAAGAGAGGTTGAGAATTATATCTTCCTATAGGCAGGTTGATATTATTAAATTAAATGATACCATCGCCTTAATGGATAAACAGCAAAAAGATAAAATTGCTGATTATTTAAAAAACCATCCAATTAAAAACTCTGAAATAAAGTCATTACAACGATTTTATTATGACCTTCCAGTTTTTTTTACTACTTATAATGCGGGATCTTCACAGACTATAAAAACTAATACAATGTATCCTTCTGGATCACTTGGATTGAATGTTACAGGTGATGGAATGACTGCAGCAGTTTGGGATGGTAGTAAAGTTAGGGAAACTCATATTGAATTGATTGGAAGAGTAACACCTAGTGATGATGCTACTGGATTTAGTTCACATGCTACTCACGTCACAGGGACAATTCTTGCTTCTGGAGTTAGCTCAATTAGAAAAGGTATTGCTTATGGGGCAATGGCTAAAACATATGATTGGAGTTCAGATATTTCTGAAATGTCTACTTATGGTGCACAAGGTTTTTTAGTTTCAAATCATTCTTATGGTTATAACACAGCCAATCTTCCAATTGCAACTTTTGGCTCTTATGATGGTTCATCTGTGCAAATAGATCAACTATCAAATACATATCCATATTATCAAATTGTAATTGCTGCTGGCAATGATAGAAATAATACAAATTTAGAACAAGTATCCGCTAAAGGAGGTTATGATTTGGTTACAGGTTTCTCAACTTCTAAAAATGGTATTTCTGTTGCTGCAGTTGATCAAGTGATTAATTACATTAATAGTTCAAGTGTCTCAATGAGTTCGTTCAGTAATTATGGCCCAACTGATGATGGTAGAATTAAACCAGATATTTCTGCTAAAGGTGTGGATGTAAGTTCGTGCGGAAGTTTAACTAATAATCAATATGCCGTATTGAGCGGAACATCTATGGCGGCTCCAGCAATAACAGGTATGATTTTGATGTTACAAAAGCACTATAATAATTTAAATACTTCTCTTTTCATGAGAGCCTCAACTGTTAGAGGTCTAATTTGTCATTCAGCGAGTGAAGCTGGTTTAAATCCTGGACCTGATTATGAATTTGGATGGGGATTGGCAAATGCGGAAGCAGCTGCTAATATTATTACCAACAAAAATATATCAACTGTATTAGAAGAAAATACTTTGACCAACAATCAGATATTTACTAAACAAATTACATTAGACTCCGCCCAAAAGTTGTCAGCAACTATTTGTTGGACTGATCCAACAGGAGCTTCAAATGGAACTGCTGAAGATAATAGAACACCAAGACTTAAAAATAATTTAGACTTAAAAATTTTAAAAAATGGACAAGTGTATTTTCCTTGGAAATTGAATGTTGAAGATGTTGCTGCTCCTGCAACAAATGATTCAGACAATAATGTTGATAATATTGAAAAAGTAGAAATAGAAAACGCTCAACCAGGTGTTTATACTATTCAGGTTTCTCATAAAGCCACGTTAACAGGCGGTTCTCAAGTGTTCTCACTAATTGCAAATGGGTCAACTGGAATAAACTTGAATACTAGTAATTATGATTTTGATAAAAATGTATTTATTTATCCTAATCCTACTACTAATACTTTGAATTATTCTATTAATGATGCTATATCAATAGATTCTATTAGAATTAATGACGTTTCGGGTAAAGCTATAAATAACTTTAAAGCTGATTTGAATCATAATGATATTGATGTTTCAAACTTATCATCTGGAATTTATTTCGTTACTTTTGTTTCTGAGCAATCATCAGTTACTAAGAAATTTGTAAAACAATAAGACGTTTTTATATTAAAATATTAAAACCACCTTCATAGGTGGTTTTTTTATGATTTTATTACAAATAGTTTTGTGTATTTTTGCTAAGTAATTTTCAAGAATGAATAGATTAATTTATAACTTTATTTTACTGGTTTTTTTTAGTTTTGGATTTGCTCAAAATGCAAAAAAAAATTTAGCTCCAAAAGACTCTAAACCAACAGTCATTAATGAAGGTTCCAAAAAGTCAGTGAAAGCAAATTCCCCAAAAGCAACTTTTGATCAATATCGAATAATTTCTATTGAAAAAGATACAACTTATGTTGATACTTCATTAACCATTCAAAAAGAATATAAGTATAATTATCTTAGAAAAGATATATTCGGTTTATTGCCTTTTGCCAACGAAGGACAAACCTATACAGTGCTAGATTATGGATTAAAAACTCAAAATAGTTTTCCAGAAATCGGTTTTTCTGGAAAGCACTTTAATTATTTAGAAGTAAATGATATCAACTATTATTCGGTAGCAACACCAATTACAGAATTGTATTTTAAAACTGTAATGCAACAAGGACAGTCGTTAGATGCTATAATTTCTGTAAATACTTCGGAGAGATTTAATTTTTCTATTGCATACAAAGGAATAAGGTCTTTGGGAAGGTATATTAATCAATTGTCAAGTGCTGGAAATTTTCGTTTTACATCAAGCTATAATACAGTAAACAAGCGCTATTATATGAATTTTCATTACACAGGTCAAGATTTGTTAAATGGAGAAAATGGAGGTTTAACCACTGTTTCCGATTTTACCAGTGCAAATCCTGATTTTGACAATAGAGAGCGTTTGGCAGTCTATTTGAGAGATGCCGAATCTTTTTTAAAAGGGAAACGTTTCTTTGTTGATCATTCTTTTCGTATAAATACAAATGATGTTTCAAATAATCTATATATCACACATCAATTTAATTTTGAAACCAAGTTTTTTGAATATAGTCAAAAGACAATAGCATCAACAATTGGAACTACAAAGTTTAATCGATTTGGTGATGCTTATGTTTTTTCAGATTTAAAGAACCAAACGCATTATAATAAGATGTACAATAAAGTTGGTGCTATCTATGAAAACAAAACATTAGGTAAGTTTCAATTTTTCGCCGAAGATTTTAGATATAATTATTACTATGATAGAGTGTTAGTTCTTGAAAGTGGCGTCATTCCAAATAAACTTTCTCAAGAAATCAATACTGTTGGAGGTCAATATGAATATAGAAAAAATAAATGGAATGGTGTTTTCACCGCTTCTAACTCTATTTCAAAGCAACCTATGTCAAATCTTGATGCGAAACTGCATTACAAATTAAACGAAAAAAACGAATTTATTTTTCAATACCAACTAATCAGTAAAATACCGGATGTAACTTATACTCTTTTTCAAAGTGATTTTGTTGCTTATAATTGGTCGAATAATTTTAAAAACGAAAAAATTAATAATTTTGAAGCAACAGCCAAAACGCAATGGTTAACCGCCTCTTTACAGGTTTCTTCTTTAAATGACCATTTGTATTTCACCAATGTTAGCACTATTGATAATCAACAACTCATTTCTCCAAAACAATATGAAAACACCATAAATTATTTATCAATAAAAGCCAGTCGTGAATTCAAATGGTGGAAATTAGCTCTTGATAATACCATTTTATATCAAAAAGTTGATCAACAAGATCCTATTTTAAACGTACCACAAATTGTTACTCGAAACTCGTTGTATTTTACAAATTATTTCTTCAAGAAAGCACTTTATTTGCAAACAGGTTTTACATTCAACTATTTCACAAGCTATTACATTAATGACTATAATCCTGTTGTTGCGGAGGCTTTTGTGCAAAATAATACTAAAGTAGGTGATTATCCAATGCTTGATTTTTTCATCAATGCTCGAATCCGACAAACTCGTATTTTCTTAAAAGCAGAACATTTTAATTCAAAAATGTCAGGAAACAATTTCCTTACCGCACCAAATTATCCTTATCGAGATTTTACTATCCGTTTTGGGTTGGTTTGGACTTTCTTTCAATAGTTTTTTTAAAATTCAATAATAACAATTTTAGCGTTATAACTTTGTAAGTTTACATTCAAACGATAATTCAATTGAATTTTTGTAAACATTTTTATTATCAATACATTTGCACCACAAAAAGTAACCACAAAAAGAATGAAATACGCAGAAAACATATTAGGTACTATAGGCAATACTCCTTTAGTAAAGCTTAACAAAGTTGTTGAAGGAATTGATGCTTTAGTATTGGCCAAAGTAGAAACTTTTAATCCTGGAAATTCAGTCAAGGATAGAATGGCTTTAAAAATGGTAGAAGATGCCGAAGCTGACGGAAGACTAAAGCCAGGTGGAACTATCATTGAAGGAACTTCTGGAAATACAGGAATGGGTTTGGCATTAGCCGCGATTGTTAAAGGATACAAATGTATTTTTGTAATTACTGATAAGCAATCAAAAGAAAAAATGGATATTCTTCGTGCTGTTGGTGCAAAAGTAGTTGTTTGTCCAACCGATGTTGAACCGACAGATCCTCGTTCTTATTACTCGGTTTCAAAAAGATTAAGTACCGAAATTCCTAATTCTTGGTATGTGAATCAATATGATAATCCATCCAATGCAATAGCACATTACGAGCAAACTGGTCCAGAAATTTGGGAGCAAACAGATGGCAAAATTACACACTTTGTTGTTGGAGTAGGCACTGGTGGAACCATTTCAGGTGTTGCAAAATATTTGAAAGAGAAAAACCCAAACATTAAAATTTGGGGAATCGATACGTATGGTTCTGTTTTTAAAAAATATCACGAAACTGGAATTTTTGACGAAAATGAAGTTTACTCATACATTACCGAAGGAATTGGCGAAGATATTTTGCCAAAGAATGTTGATTTCTCTTTAATTGACGGTTTTACTAAAGTAACCGATAAAGATGCTGCTGTTTATACTCGAAAAATTGCTTTGGAAGAAGGAATTTTTGTGGGTAATTCGGCTGGTTCTTGTATTAAAGGATTACATCAATTAAAAGAACATTTCAAGCCTGAAGATGTTGTAGTGGTTTTATTTCACGATAGCGGAAGCCGCTATGTAGGCAAAATGTTCAACGATGATTGGATGCGCGAAAGAGGTTTTTTGGAGGAAGAAATTACCAAAGCAGAAGACTTAATTAAAGAACATAAAGACAAACCATTAGTAATAGTAAGAACAGAAGAATTAGTATCACATGCTATTGATAGATTAAAAAAATATAATATATCACAAATCCCAGTAATGGATATAAATGGCTTTGTGGGAAGTATTGATGAAACAGATTTGTTTAGAAGTTATGTGGAAAACAAAAACATAGCAGACAAACCTATTCGTGAAATAATGGGTAAACCTTACCCAATAGTAAAAGCAAATACGCCGATTGAAGAAATTTCCAAGCTAATTACTAAAGACAATCAAGCGGTTTTGGTAGCTTTAGAAAATGGAAAACATCACATTATTACTAAGCATGATGTGATTAGTTCGATAAAATAAGATGAAAGTAATAAATCTTTATATCACAGCAGGTTGTAATGGTGCAGGAAAAACAACAACTTCCTTCACCATTTTACCTGAAATGTTAGAATGTAAAGAGTTTGTTAATGCAGCTGAAAACGAAGTTTCGTGAGCTCTTTGAGAAAACAATAAAAATCAATCTTTGGTTATCATGCAAGAAGGAAAAATTGTTACCATTAATGCATTGGAGAAAAAAATAATTATTCTCCAATCAAAACTCCCGAAACATTCCAAGAGTTGAAGCTGTTCCCTTCTGGCAATCCTTGTGGAATTTTCACTTGAATAGTGTGTGTTCCAACTTCCAAATTTCCTAAATCGATATATATTGGGTTAGTCACCGTTCCTGGACACCAGTTTGCTCTACTGTAATCTGAAGAAGACAATCCATTAGAAAAATTTCCCGAAGCTGGATTTGACAAACGATATGAACCGCAATCTTGTCGCCACGGTGTAAAGCTAAAGTTTTCTTTTCCGTCTAAATAAATGGAGTTTTTCTTTGGAACAAATTCATCTCCGTTTTCCCAGCCGCCGTGACCAGTTACGATATAACGGAGTTTACAGTTCTTCAGAGTTTGGTCTAATTTGAATGTAACTTCCAAGCCTTTATCCACATTAAACATCGTTCCATATTCTTGACCGGCCATTTCCATTACATTATTAGTGCAAAAAAGCGGAAGTATTTTTGTCTCTTTGCTTTGCAACTCTTCTTCGGTATGTATAGTGATGTTCGCAGAAACTTTGTGTCCACCTTTGTCATAATTACCAATAAAAATCCCAACGTAAACTTCTTGATTGTTCAACAGATTTCTCAAATCAGAAATGTCTTGACGATAATAAACATTGTCTTGCCAGTTCTTATCTTTTAGTTGTATCGTATTGTAGTGTTTAATTCCAAAAGGCGTAAAGAAACGAATCATTTCAACAATTGGAGTGTAATTTTGGGTAGCCACAACACCTTGATATTCTTTTCCATTTCCATTAGTGTAAATTGGCAGTGCTGCTTTTCCTTTTTTCAAACCGTCTAAAAATGAAATAGATGTTAGGGTTGGGATGATGAAAAAAGAACCTGTTCTATCATAAGCATCTCCATTAGATTGTTCTGTGATGTCTGCAAAAATTTGACTTCCTTTTTTAATGACTGGAAATTTCATTTTTCTAAGCGCAATCGTTCCGTTGGCAAAACGAAGAATGGTGTCATTTGATATTGAATCCTCCGAAAAATTAATGATTTGATCTTTGAAAATTTTAATAGTAGTAAATCTACTTTTCAACAATGCATCAAGATAAGTTACTAAATCTAAGCTTTCAGAGCTATTTAAGTTTAATTTTGGAAAAGATTTTGTCTTTTCAATTTTAGTTGCAATAATAGAATAATTTCCATTACGAGTCATTTCTAAAACCAAACCTAAATTTTGCCCTAAGATGGTTGGAGCAGCATTTAATTTTAAATCATTAGTGTACCAAAGTTCAATAGTATTTGAATTGATTGTTGTTTTCGCTTTTTTGCATACATAACCAAGAATTTTTTTAGTATCAGGTAGATATTCAAAACTTTGTTTGTTTAGTGAAATGCTGTCTTTTGTTTGAATGATTTTTTTATCATTTAAAGAAGCAATTTGAATATATTCATTTGAATTTTTGACTACTAAATTTTGTTCAAAAGGAAATTCTGTTTTTTTTGAAATGATGTTATTAGTAGTAATTAAAGTATGGTTTGCATTAGTAAAAATCATTAAAACATCTTGATTTTCTATAGTTTTTCCGTTTGAACTTTTGGAATAAGTAATCATATAATTTTGTGAAAATGACTTTCCGAAAATTAAGAATGAAATCAGAATAAAATTTTTCATAGTATTTGGATGAGTGTAAAAGTAAATTTCTTACTTTAGTGTTTTAATTTGTTTTTTGATGAAAGAAGATTTTCTTCATTACGTGTGGCAATATAAGAAGTTTGATTTTTCTAACCTAAAAACGGTTAATGGTGAACCAATGCACATAATAAATGTTGGCAATTATTTACAACAAACAGGTCCAGATTTTTTTAATGGACAAATACTTATTGATCGACAAAAATGGGCTGGAAATATTGAAATTCATATAAAATCTTCCGACTGGTATTTGCATCATCACGAAAAAGACAATAATTATGACAATGTAATTCTACATGTTGTTTGGGAATACGACACACCAATTTTTAGAAAGGATAACTCAGAAATACCAACTCTTGAATTGAAGCATCATGTTGCAAAAGAAGTTTTAGAAAATTATCAATCATTGCTTTCACCAAAATCATGGATTTTTTGTGAAAATCAAATTGCATCAGTTGATGATTTTATCCTAAAAAATTGGAAAGAAAGGTTATTCTTTGAACGGTTAGAACGAAAAACAATGCCAATTCAGAAACTGTTAAAGATATTAAGCTATGATTGGGAAGCTGTGTTATTTTGTATGTTGGCAAAAAACTTTGGTTTAAACACTAATGGAGAAGTTTTTTTAAAAATGGCACAATCAATACCATTTTCAGTCATTAGAAAAGAACGGGTAGATGTTGAGAACTTAGAGGCATTGTTTTTTGATCAAACTGGTTTGATTCCATTTGAAGCGGAAGATAATTATACCAAAGAATTGAAAAAAAGAGTTGATTATTTAACTCAAAAACATCAATTACAAAAAACTATTTTAGCACCTGTGCAGTTTTTTAAACACAGACCAGATAACTTCCCTACCATTCGATTGGCACAATTGGCAAAGGTTTATCATCAACAAGAAAATTTGTTTTCAAAAATAATTAGTTTAAACAAATTAACCGATTTCTATTCATTGTTTGAAGTTGAAACAGGAAGTTATTGGCAAACACATTATCAACTAGATAAAGAAAGTGTCAAAAAGCAGAAAAAATTATCGAAATCTTTTATCGATTTGATTATTATAAATTCTATAATTCCGATTCAATTTGCCTATGCTAAAAGTATAGGAAAAGAAATTTCAGAAACACTATTGGAAACCATGTTTGAAATGCAACCCGAAAGAAATACAATAATTGAAAAGTTCAATAGGTTTAAAATTCAATCAAAAAATGCATTCGATTCGCAATCTTTATTGCAATTAAAAAATGAATATTGCAACGCAAATAAATGTTTGCAATGTAGCATTGGAATTCAATTATTAAAATCTTAATTTTAACCCACAAAACAAGAAGGGATGTCTCCGATAATAAAGCTAAAATATTTTTTTGAAAAACATGGATTTCATGTGTCTTCTCGCTTGGCAGACAAATTGGGAATGAGAACTTCAAATGTTAGAATATTTTTTATTTACATCTCTTTTGTAACTGCTGGACTTTGGTTTGGGGTATATCTAACCTTAGCTTTTTGGATAAAATTGAAAGATTTAATTAGAGGGAAACGAACTTCAGTTTTTGATTTGTAAGCAATGCAAAACGATAAAACAAACATTCTAAAATCATATTTGAATTATTCTAAAAGCCAAAAGATTGGAGTAATCATGTTGTTTGCAATTATTATTATCCTTCAAGGGTATTACTTCTTCTATAATTTTGATGTTCCAAAAATAGATGTTAAAGCCAAAGAAAGTTGGTTGTCCAATCAAAAATCAATTGATAGTTTAAAATTTCTTGCAGCAAATTCAAAAAACAAAACAACAATTTACCCATTCAATCCGAATTTCATTACCGATTTTAAAGGTTATAAACTTGGAATGAAAGTAGCTGAAATAGATAGGTTATTGGCTTTTCGAAAAGAGAATAAATATGTTAATTCGGCAGAAGAATTTCAGATAGTAACTAAAATATCCGATTCATTACTGAATGCCATTTCTCCCTATTTTAAATTTCCCGAATGGGCTAAAAATAAAAAATCAAACTATCAAGTTTATTCAAAAAAAGATTTTTATTCAAAAGAAAAAATGGTAGTGCTAGATATAAATACTGCTACAAAAGAGGATTTAATGAAGGTTTATGGAATTGGTGATAAAATTTCTGATAGAATTTTAAATGAAAAAGAAAAATATGGTTGTTTTGTTTCCATGGAGCAGATAAACGATATTTGGGGATTGACACCTGAAGTAATTGAAAAATTAAATGCTTCTTTCATAATTAAATCAATTTCTAATGTTAAAAAAATTAATATAAACTCTGCATCATCAAAAGACCTAACTAAATTCCCTTTTTTTAATTATCAATTAGCAAAAGATATTGTTACCTACAGAAGTATGAATGGAGATATTAAAATTGAGGATTTAACAAAAATTAAAGGATTTCCTGTCGATAAGATAAAAATAATTGCCTTATATTTGGAATTCTAAAAAATAACACAAAAAAACAGTCATATATATGCAGTTATCATATTTTACAGAAGAGCACGAATTGTTTAGAAAAAGTTTAAAAGATTTTCTGAGTAAAGAAGTTGTTCCACATATAGAAAAATGGGAAAAAACAGGAACAATTGAGCCTTTTATTTGGAAAAAATTTGGCGAAATGGGTTTTTTCGGAATTGCTTATCCAGAAGCGTATGGCGGAATGAATTTAGATTTATTTTACACCGTGATTTTCTTAGAAGAACTTCAGAAAATTAACTCATCAGGTTTTGCTGCTGCTATGTGGGCACATGCCTATTTGGCCATGACGCATTTGAATGCAGAGGGAAGTGAACAAATCAAACAAGATTATTTGGCACCAAGTATTTTGGGCGATAAAATAGGTGCGCTTTGCATAACAGAGCCTTTCGGTGGGAGTGATGTAGCAGGAATGCGAACAACAGCAGTGAAGAAAGGAAATAAATATGTAATTAATGGTTCAAAAACATTTATTACAAACGGAGTATATGCAGATTATTATGTAGTGGCGGCAAAAACAAGTCCAGAATTAGGAAATAAAGGGATAAGTATGTTCTTGATGGACACAAGTCTTAAAGGAATTTCGGCAACTAAGCTTGATAAGTTAGGATGGAGAGCTTCTGATACAGCAGAAATTGCCTTTGATAATGTTGAAATATCAGAAGATAATTTGATGGGAGAAGAAGGAAAAGGTTTTCCGTATATCATGCAACATTTTGCATTAGAACGTTTAATAATGGCAATCAATGGACACGCCAGAGCTGAATATGCTATTGAATATACGATTGATTACATGTCAAAACGAGAAGCATTCGGAACAACTATTGACAAGTTCCAGGCTTTAAGACATACAATGATAAATCACGCAACTGATGTTGAACATTGCAAAATATTTAATTATGCAGCCATTGCTAGACTAAACAAAGGAGAATATGTGGTTAAAGAAGCAACTATGGCAAAATTAAAATCGACACAAGTGGCTGACGAAACAATTTATAGTTGTTTGCAAATGTTAGGAGGTTATGGTTATATGGAGGATTATCCGTTAGCACGCTTATTAAGAGACAGTCGTTTAGGTCCAATTGGCGGTGGTACATCTGAAATCTTAAGAGAGATTTTGTCTAAAATGATTATTGATAAACAAAACTATAAGCCTGCGGTAAAATAATGATTGTGTTTTACCTTGAAATTATTTCTTTCTAAAAGAATTTAAACAGAACGGCAAAAAAAATTTAACAAATAATTAATGATTAATAACTTAAGAATAAAAAAAATATATTACTTTTGCAAACTTAACGAGAGGAGGTGATTTTATTATGTTAATTATACCAATTAAAGACGGAGAAAATATCGATAGAGCATTAAAGCGCTATAAAAGAAAATTTGACAAAACAGGAACTGTTCGTCAATTAAGAGCTAGACAAGCTTTTACAAAACCTTCAGTAGCAAGAAGAGCTGAAATTCAAAAAGCAGCTTACATTCAAAACATGAAAGACGGTTTAGAAAGTTAATACTCAAATTTTTCAAAATATCTAACTGTAAGTTATTGAAGTTTTCTAACTTTGATGACTTACAGTTTTTTTATGACGAATTATTTAAAGAAATTTCAAGACTATCTCCAATTAGAGAGAAACTATTCTTCGCACACTGTATTAGCCTATAGTAAAGATTTGTTATTTTTTCAGTCGCATCTTGCAAAACATTTTGAGGAAGATAATTTACTGAATGTAAATTATAATCAAATTCGATCTTGGATAATTTTCCTATCGGAAAATGAAATTTCAAACACTTCAATTAATAGAAAAATAGCTTCATTAAAAGCGTTTTATAAGTATCTGTTAAAATCAAAACAAATCGACGTTACACCTTTAGCAAAACATAAGGCTTTAAAAACACCTAAAAAACTTCAAATTCCATTTTCAGAAAAAGAATTAAATCAAGTGTTAAACCATTTAACTTTTTCAGATGATTTTGAAGGAATCCGAAACAAGTTAATAATTGATTTGTTTTATACAACAGGAATTCGAAGAAGTGAATTAATAAATCTTGAAATTCAAAATTTTGATGAGTATAATGAAACAATAAAGGTGCTTGGTAAGCGAAATAAAGAACGAATAATTCCAATTTTACCAAATGTTAAAGACGATATTGTTAAATATATTGAAATAAGAGCTTCTCTAACTGATGCAAAATCAAATAAATATTTGTTTATAAAAATAAATGGCGTTAAATTAAATGATTCTCTTGTGTATCGTATAATAAATTATTACTTTAGTAATGTCTCCGAGAAGGTAAAAAAGAGTCCACATATATTAAGGCATACTTTTGCAACACACCTTTTAAATAACGGAGCAGATATTAACTCAGTAAAAGAATTATTAGGTCATTCTAGCTTGGCATCAACTCAAGTTTATACACATAGCAGTCTTTCAGAACTGAAAAAGGTATATTCAAATGCACATCCAAGAACAATCGAATAATTTTATTGTATAACAAATTAAATCTAATACTATGAAAGTAAATGTTCATGCGGTAAACTTTAACATCGACAAAAAACTAGTTAATTTTATTCAATTAAGATTAACTAAATTAGAGAAATATTACGACAATGTAGTGTCCTCTGATGTTTTCTTGAAAGTCGAAAACATAAGTGAAAAAGAAAATAAAGGAGTTGAATTTAAAATACATGTTCCTGGAGATGATTTTATAGTAAAAAAACAATGTAAAACTTTTGAAGAAGCAGTTGAGTTAGCTGCTGAATCCTTAGAAAGATTGTTAATCAAACGTAAAGAAAAAGTTAGAACACATATTTAACAAAATATTTTTAAAAAAATGTTTTGAATAAAAGATAAAATCCATACATTTGCAGTCCGTTAGAAATAGCGGACTTTTTTATTGAGTTTGCCAGCGTAGCTCAGTTGGCTAGAGCAGCTGATTTGTAATCAGCAGGTCGTGGGTTCGAATCCCTCCGCCGGCTCTATTTTTTGTTTCAAATGCGATTTGAAACTCGTTCTTTTACGTTAAGGAAAATTTGGGGAGATACTCAAGCGGCCAACGAGGGCGGACTGTAAATCCGCTGACTACGTCTTCGCAGGTTCGAATCCTGCTCTCCCCACAAAAAGTTTATAAGTTTCAAGTTTCAAGTTGTTACAAACATGAAACTTTAAACCTGAAACAAAAACTTTACCGCCGGTGTAGCTCAGGGGTAGAGTGCTTCCTTGGTAAGGAAGAGGTCACGGGTTCAATTCCCGTCATTGGCTCAAAATTAAAAAATTGAACACTAAATATATAACTAAGATTAAAAATTAAGCAAAATGGCAAAAGAAAATTTTAATCGTTCCAAACCACACCTTAATATTGGTACAATTGGACACGTGGATCACGGAAAAACTACATTAACTGCAGCAATTACAAAAGTATTATCTGATGCTGGTTTCTGTCAGGCAAAATCGTTTGATCAAATTGATAACGCTCCAGAGGAGAAAGAAAGAGGTATTACAATTAATACATCGCATGTTGAGTATGAAACTGCTAATCGTCATTACGCTCACGTTGATTGTCCAGGTCACGCGGATTACGTAAAGAATATGGTTACTGGTGCTGCTCAAATGGATGGTGCTATCTTAGTAGTTGCTGCTACTGATGGTCCAATGCCACAAACTCGTGAACACATCCTTTTAGGACGTCAGGTTGGTATTCCAAGAATCGTTGTATTCATGAATAAAGTGGATATGGTTGATGATGCCGAGTTATTAGAATTGGTTGAAATGGAAATCAGAGATTTGTTGACTTTCTATAAATATGATGGAGATAATGGACCAGTAATTCAAGGTTCTGCTCTAGGTGGATTGAATAACGATCCAGCGTGGACACCAAAAATTCTTGAATTGATGGAAGCATGTGATGCATGGATTGAAGAGCCAGAAAGAGATGTTAACAAGCCTTTCTTGATGCCAGTTGAAGACGTATTTACAATTACTGGTCGTGGAACTGTTGCTACAGGTCGTATCGAAACAGGTATTTGTAATACAGGAGATCCAGTGGAAATCATTGGTATGGGTGCAGAGAAATTAACTTCAACTGTTACTGGTATTGAAATGTTCCGTCAAATCCTTGATAGAGGAGAAGCAGGAGATAATGCAGGTATCTTATTAAGAGGTGTTGCAAAAGAAGATATTAAAAGAGGAATGGTTATTTGTAAGCCAGGTTCAGTAAAACCACATGCTAAATTTAAAGCTGAGGTTTATATCTTGAAAAAAGAAGAAGGTGGTCGTCACACTCCATTCCACAACAACTACCGTCCTCAGTTTTATGTGCGTACTACTGACGTAACTGGAGTAATTGCTTTGCCAGCAGGTGTAGAGATGGTTATGCCAGGAGATAACTTAACTATTGATGTTACTCTATTGAGTGCTATCGCTATGAATGTTGGATTGCGTTTCGCTATCCGTGAAGGTGGTAGAACTGTAGGAGCAGGTCAGGTTACTGAAATTTTAGATTAATTTCTAAATAAAATAAAATAATCAGTGTCGTTTGCAAAGACGACACTGGTTTTTAATTATAAACGGGCGTAGTTCAAGGGTAGAATAGCGGTCTCCAAAACCGTTGATGGGGGTTCGAATCCCTCCGCCCGTGCAAAATATATATGACAATGGGAATTTTAAATTATATAAACGAATCTTTTGAAGAATTAAAGTCAAATGTGTCTTGGACACCTTGGGCTGAAGTACAACGATACACTATTATTGTTGCCGTTTTTTCAATAGTACTTGCTCTTGCTACGTGGGGTGTAGATGAAATGTTTGCAAAATCTATTGCAACACTTTTTAATTGGATAAACTCATAAGTAAAGATGTCTGAAGTTAGTACAAAAAAATGGTATGTTGTTAGAGCGGTAAGCGGTCAAGAAAATAAGGTTAAAGCTTATATTGAAACCGAAATAAGCAGATTAGGCATGTCAGATTACGTTTCTCAAGTGCTTGTTCCAACTGAAAAAGTTGTTCAAGTTAGAGATGGTAAAAAAATTTCTAAAGAAAAAGTTTATTTCCCTGGCTATGTCATGGTTGAAGCCAATTTAATGGGAGAGATACCACATATCATAAAATCGATTACTGGTGTTATTGGTTTTTTAGGAGAGGTAAAAGGTGGAAATCCTGTGCCATTAAGAACTTCTGAAGTAAATAGGATGTTAGGAAAAGTAGATGAATTATCAATTACAGCTGACAATCAAAACATTCCATTCAACATTGGTGAAACAATTAAGGTTATTGATGGTCCTTTCAACGGTTTCAACGGAACTATTGAAAAAATTAATGAAGAAAAGCGTAAACTCGAAGTTATGGTTAAGATTTTCGGAAGAAAGACACCTTTAGAATTGAGTTTTATGCAAGTTGAAAAAGTATAATTTGTTACACTATTATAAACCGCAATAATCCGCTTCCACAGATTATTGTAAATTTTAAAAAACAATGGCTAAAGAGATTAGTAAAGTAGTTAAACTACAAGTTAAGGGAGGTGCTGCGAACCCGTCGCCACCGGTTGGACCTGCTCTGGGAGCTGCTGGTGTTAATATCATGGAATTCTGTAAGCAGTTTAATGCTAGAACCCAAGATCAACCTGGCAAAGTGTTACCGGTACAAATTACCGTGTACAAAGACAAATCATTCGATTTTGTTGTAAAAACTCCACCTGCTGCTATTCAGTTAATGGATGCTGCTAAATTGAAATCTGGTTCAGGCCAGCCTAACAGAAAAAAAGTTGCTAATGTAACTTGGGATCAAATTAAGGCTATTGCTGAAGATAAGATGGTAGATTTAAATGCATTTACAATTGAATCAGCTATGAGCATGATTGCTGGAACAGCTAGATCTATGGGTATAACTGTAACTGGAGATTCTCCTCTAAAACAAGGATAAGAAATGGCAAAATTGACAAAAAAACAAAAAGAAGCTGCTTCAAAAATTGAAAGAAACAAAATGTATTCACTTAAAGATGCTTCATCTTTATTGAAATCTGTTGCTTCTGCAAAATTTGATGAATCAGTTGATATTGCTGTTCGTCTAGGAGTTGATCCAAGAAAAGCAAATCAAATGGTAAGAGGTGTTGTTACCCTTCCACATGGTACTGGAAAAGATACTAAAGTATTAGCTTTAGTTACTCCAGATAAAGAAGAAGAAGCAAAAGCTGCTGGCGCCGACTATGTAGGGTTAGACGATTACCTTCAAAAAATTAAAGATGGTTGGACAGATGTTGATGTAATCATCACTATGCCTGCTATTATGGGTAAATTAGGTCCTTTAGGACGAGTATTAGGTCCAAGAGGTTTAATGCCAAACCCAAAAACAGGAACTGTAACTATGGAAATTGGTAAAGCAGTTGCTGAAGTAAAAGCAGGTAAAATAGATTTCAAAGTAGATAAAACAGGTATTGTTCATGCAGGAATTGGAAGAATTTCTTTTGATGCCGACAAAATTGTTGATAATGCTCATGAAATTATTCAAACATTAATTAAAATGAAACCAACTGCAGCTAAAGGTACTTACATTAAGTCTATTTACTTATCAAGTACAATGAGTCCTGCTATTGCTTTAGATCCTAAAGCAGTATAATTGGTAGTTAACAAATTTTATTATGACTAGAGAAGAAAAATCAATCGCAATAGAAGATTTAACTGCAAAGTTAGCGGGTGTAAGTGTTGTTTATTTAACAGACACATCAGGACTAGATGCAGAAACAACTTCAAATTTAAGAAGAGCTTGTTTTAAAGCAGGTATTAAATTAGAAGTGGTTAAAAATACCTTGCTTGAAAAAGCAATGGAAGCTTCAGATGTAGATTTTGGGGACTTACCCTCTACATTAAAAGGTAATACGTCAATAATGATTTCAGATGTAGCAAATGCTCCAGCAAAAATCATTAAAGAGTTCCGTAAAAAAGGACAAAAACCTATTTTGAAGGGAGCTTATATAACTGAAGATGTTTATATAGGAGATGAGAATTTAGATCGTCTTGCTTCTATTAAATCAAGAGCTGAGGTTATTGGCGAAATTATTGGATTACTACAATCTCCAGCTAAACGAGTGCTTTCTGCCTTGTTAAATAACGCTGAAGGTAAATCTGAAGAATAGAGTAAAGCAGACTAAAAAATAAATAAATTAAAGAACATTTTAAACGATAGAAAAAATGGCAGATTTGAAACAATTCGCAGAACAATTAGTTAACTTAACTGTAAAAGAAGTTAATGAATTAGCAACAATATTAAAAGATGAGTATGGTATCGAGCCAGCTGCAGCTGCAGTTGTAATGGCTGGTCCAGGTGGTGGCGACGGTGGCGCTGCAGAAGAGCAAACTGAATTTACAGTAGTATTGAAAGAAGCTGGTGCTTCTAAATTAGCTGTTGTAAAAGCGGTTAAAGAATTAACAGGTCTTGGCTTAAAAGAAGCAAAAGATCTTGTTGATGGTGCTCCATCTAACATCAAAGAAGGTGTTACTAAAGCAGAAGCTGAAGGTTTGAAAAAATCTTTAGAAGAAGCTGGAGCTGTTGTTGAGTTGAAATAACAAAACACCAGTTTGAAAGCTAGGTTTAGGTCTTGAGTAAAGCGCTCAAAGACCTAAACCATTTTTCGTATAATGAAATTATCAAGTTTTTTAGCTTAATAATTTTAAAATACGAAAAAGTTTTTAATCAATACGAAGAAAAAAATTGACTATTTTCCTGGTTTGTTTTTAAAGATGTATTGGTTTTAAAAGAAAAGGAAAGTATAGATTAAACAGTGTTTTACACACAAAAAATTACTTTTTTAAATCAAAATTTTGTCCATTGATGATAACAAATCAGACTGAAAGATTGAATTTTGCCTCAACAAAAAACATTCCACAATATCCAGATTTTCTAGATGTTCAGGTGAAATCGTTTAAAGATTTTTTTCAATTAGAAACAAAATCGGATGAGAGAGGCAACGAAGGGTTATATAACACCTTCATGGAAAACTTCCCAATAACTGATACAAGAAACCAATTCGTTTTAGAATTTCTTGATTATTTTGTAGATCCTCCAAGATATACAATTGAAGAATGTATCGATAGAGGTTTAACCTATAGCGTACCTTTAAAAGCAAGATTGAAATTGTATTGTACAGATCCTGAACATGAGGATTTTGAAACAATCGTTCAAGATGTTTATTTAGGAACGATACCATACATGACTCCAAGCGGAACATTCGTAATAAATGGAGCAGAAAGAGTTGTTGTTTCTCAATTACACCGTTCGCCTGGTGTATTCTTTGGACAATCATTCCATGCTAATGGAACAAAACTGTATTCTGCCAGAGTAATTCCTTTTAAAGGTTCTTGGATAGAATTTGCTACCGATATAAATAACGTAATGTATGCTTATATTGATAGAAAGAAAAAATTACCTGTTACTACTCTTTTACGTGCTATTGGATTTGAAAGAGATAAAGATATTCTTGAAATATTTGACCTTGCCGAAGAAATTAAAGTTTCAAAAACAGGACTTAAAAAATATATTGGTAGAAGATTAGCAGCACGTGTATTGAACACATGGCACGAAGATTTCGTGGATGAAGATACAGGTGAAGTAGTTTCTATCGAAAGAAATGAAATTATATTAGACCGTGATACGATTATCGATAAAGATAATGTTGAAGAAATCATCGATTCTAATGTAAAATCTATTTTGTTACATAAAGAGGATAACAATCAAGTTGATTATGCTATCATTCACAATACGTTACAAAAAGACCCAACAAACTCAGAAAAAGAAGCCGTTGAGCATATTTACAGACAATTGCGTAATGCAGAACCGCCTGATGAAGAAACTGCTCGTGGTATTATCGATAAATTATTCTTCTCAGACCAACGTTATAATTTAGGTGAAGTTGGTCGTTATAGAATGAACAAAAAGTTAAACTTGGATATTCCGATGGAAAAACAAGTTTTAACAAAAGAAGATATCATTACCATCATCAAATATTTGATTGAATTAATCAATGCGAAAGCAGATATTGATGATATTGATCACTTATCAAACCGTCGTGTTAGAACAGTTGGTGAACAATTGTCACAACAATTCGGTGTAGGTCTTGCTCGTATGGCTAGAACTATTAGAGAAAGAATGAACGTTAGAGATAACGAGGTGTTTACACCAATCGATTTGATTAATGCTAAAACATTGTCATCGGTTATCAACTCTTTCTTTGGTACAAACCAGTTGTCTCAATTTATGGATCAAACCAATCCATTAGCTGAGATTACACACAAACGTCGTCTTTCAGCACTTGGACCTGGAGGTTTATCTAGAGAAAGAGCAGGTTTCGAGGTTCGTGACGTTCACTATACGCATTATGGTCGTTTATGTCCAATTGAAACTCCTGAAGGACCAAACATTGGACTTATTTCATCACTTGGTGTATATGCTAAAGTTAATGGAATGGGATTCATTGAAACTCCATATAGAAAAGTAACCAATGGAGTAGTTGACTTAACTTCAGAAGCAATTTATTTAAGCGCTGAAGAAGAAGAAGGAAAAATGATTGCTCAGGCAAACATTGAAATGGATGCAAAAGGTAAAATTACTGCTGACAAAGTTATTGCCCGTGAAGAAGGCGATTTCCCAGTAGTTGATCCATCTGAGATTCATTATACTGACGTTGCTCCAAATCAGATTGCTTCAATTTCGGCATCATTAATTCCTTTCTTAGAACATGATGATGCGAACCGTGCTTTGATGGGATCTAACATGATGCGTCAAGCGGTGCCATTGTTACGTCCTGAAGCTCCAATTGTTGGAACAGGATTAGAAAGACAAGTAGCGTCTGATTCAAGAGTATTAATTAATGCAGAAGGAAACGGAACTGTAGAGTATGTTGATGCTAATATGATTACCATCAAATACGACAGAACTGAAGAAGAAAGAATGGTAAGTTTTGACTCCGATGAAAAGACATATCAATTAATTAAATTTAGAAAAACAAATCAAAGTACGTCTATTAACCTAAAACCAATTGTTAGGAAAGGTGATAGAGTTACTAAAGGTCAAGTTCTTTGTGAAGGTTATGCAACTCAAAATGGAGAATTAGCTATTGGTCGTAACTTGAAAGTGGCGTTTATGCCATGGAAAGGATACAACTTTGAGGATGCAATCGTAATTTCCGAGAAAGTTGTTCGTGATGATATCTTTACTTCTATCCATGTTGATGATTATTCATTAGAAGTAAGAGATACTAAATTAGGTAACGAAGAGTTAACAAATGATATTCCTAACGTTTCTGAAGAAGCTACTAAAGATTTGGATGAAAATGGAATGATTAGAATTGGTGCCGAAGTAAAACCTGGCGACATCCTAATCGGAAAAATTACTCCAAAAGGCGAGTCTGATCCAACTCCAGAAGAAAAATTATTACGTGCTATCTTTGGTGACAAAGCAGGTGATGTAAAAGACGCTTCTTTAAAAGCTTCTCCATCGTTACATGGTGTGGTTTTAGACAAAAAATTATTTGCTAGAGCTGTAAAAGATAAAAAGAAACGTACTAAAGATAAAGATGATTTGTCCTCTCTAGAAATGGAGTATGAAACAAAATTTGTTGAATTAAAAGACAAATTAGTTGATAAATTATTCAACATTGTAAACGGAAAAACATCGCAAGGTGTAATGAACGATTTAGGAGAAGAAGTATTGCCAAAAGGTAAAAAATTCACTCAAAAAATGTTACATGCAGTTGAAGATTTCGCTCACTTAACAAAAGGACAATGGGTTTCTGATGATGAAACTAATAGATTAGTAAACGACTTAATTCACAACTATAAAATCAAATTAAACGATTTACAAGGTGCTTTAAGAAGAGAGAAATTTACAATCACTGTTGGAGATGAATTACCAGCTGGAATTTTAAAATTAGCGAAAGTTTACATTGCTAAAAAACGTAAATTAAAAGTTGGAGATAAAATGGCGGGTCGTCACGGTAACAAAGGTATTGTTGCTCGTATCGTTCGTCATGAAGATATGCCATTTTTAGAAGATGGAACTCCAGTAGATATTGTTTTGAATCCACTTGGTGTACCATCTCGTATGAATATCGGTCAGATTTATGAAACGGTTTTAGGTTGGGCAGGAATGAATTTGGGTAGAAAGTTTGCCACTCCAATTTTTGACGGTGCAACTTTAGATCAAATTAATGAATTGACTGATGAAGCAGGAATCCCAAGATTTGGACATACTTATCTTTACGATGGAGGAACAGGAGAACGTTTCCACCAAGCAGCAACTGTTGGAGTGATCTATATGTTGAAACTTGGACATATGGTGGATGATAAAATGCACGCACGTTCTATCGGTCCATACTCTCTTATTACACAACAACCATTGGGTGGTAAAGCACAATTTGGAGGTCAGCGTTTTGGAGAAATGGAGGTTTGGGCACTTGAAGCTTATGGCGCATCAAGCACGCTTAGAGAAATTTTGACCGTTAAATCGGATGACGTAATTGGTAGAGCGAAAACTTACGAAGCAATCGTAAAAGGAGAAACCATGCCAGAACCAGGATTGCCAGAATCATTCAATGTATTGATGCATGAATTGAAAGGTCTTGGATTAGACATCAGATTAGAAGAATAAAAAATGTGGTATTCAGTCTCAATTTAGTTGAGGCTGAATACTTATTTATAATAAGTTTTTAAAGATTTATACCCGTAAACCGTTCCGATTTTTTATATAGCTTACGTTATATAACTAGCACTTTAGGATGAAAGAGGCTTGAAGTTTAGAGAAGTAATTCGAGGTAGTAGCTGAATGAAATACTCTTTTTTTGAGAGGAAAATCATAAATCTAAAATTCAATTTTAATTGCAAATAAATCAATAGTAAAAACTATGATGAATAATAGAAATAATAAAGACACCAAAAATACTATCAAAAGATTTGATAGAATTTCAATTGGTTTAGCTTCTCCAGAAGCTATTTTGGCAGAGTCTAGAGGTGAAGTTTTAAAACCTGAAACCATAAACTATAGAACGCATAAACCAGAACGTGATGGACTTTTCTGTGAGCGTATTTTCGGTCCTGTAAAAGATTTTGAATGTGCTTGTGGAAAATACAAAAGAATCCGTTATAAAGGAATCGTTTGTGACCGTTGTGGTGTTGAAGTAACGGAGAAAAAAGTACGTAGAGATAGAGTAGGACACATTAACCTTGTTGTGCCAATTGCTCATATTTGGTATTTCCGTTCGTTACCAAACAAAATAGGTTATATATTAGGTTTGCCATCTAAGAAATTAGACATGATTATTTACTACGAAAGATATGTAGTAATTCAATCGGGTATTGCCAAAACAGCGGAAGGTGAATCGCTTGAAAGATTAGACTTTTTAACCGAAGAAGAATATCTAAATATTTTAGATACACTTCCGATGGAAAATCAATATTTAGATGATACTGATCCAAACAAATTCATCGCCAAAATGGGTGCTGAATGTATTATGGATTTATTAGCACGTACTGATTTGGATGCTTTGTCATACGAATTAAGACATAATGCAAACAACGAAACATCAAAACAAAGAAAAACAGAAGCTTTAAAAAGACTACAAGTTGTTGAAGCATTTCGTGAAGCCAACTTAAATAGAGAAAATCGTCCTGAATGGATGATTCTAAAAGCTATTCCAGTTATTCCACCAGAATTACGTCCACTTGTGCCACTTGATGGCGGTCGTTTTGCTACTTCCGATTTGAATGATTTGTACCGAAGAGTAATCATCCGTAACAACCGTTTAAAAAGATTGATGGAAATTAAAGCTCCAGAAGTAATCTTGAGAAACGAAAAACGTATGTTGCAAGAATCAGTAGATTCATTATTTGACAACACTCGTAAGGCTTCTGCGGTTAAAACAGAATCAAACAGACCATTAAAATCACTTTCTGATTCCTTGAAAGGTAAACAAGGTCGTTTCCGTCAAAACTTATTAGGAAAACGTGTCGATTATTCTGCACGTTCGGTAATTGTTGTTGGACCAGAAATGAAATTGTTTGAATGTGGTTTGCCAAAAGATATGGCAGCTGAATTGTACAAACCATTCGTTATTCGTAAATTAATCGAAAGAGGAATCGTTAAGACAGTTAAATCGGCTAAGAAAATAATTGACAAAAAAGAGCCAGTAGTTTGGGATATTTTAGAAAATGTAATCAAAGGACATCCAGTATTGCTAAATCGTGCTCCTACATTACACAGACTTGGTATTCAGGCATTCCAGCCTAAACTTATTGAAGGAAAAGCTATTCAATTACACCCATTAGTATGTACGGCATTTAATGCGGATTTTGATGGTGACCAGATGGCAGTTCACTTACCACTAGGACCAGAAGCTATTTTAGAAGCACAATTATTAATGTTGGCATCTCATAATATCTTGAATCCTGCAAATGGTGCGCCAATCACGGTTCCTTCTCAGGATATGGTTCTTGGTTTATACTATATGACTAAAGAAAGATTGTCAACTCCTGAACATCCTATTTTGGGAGAAGGATTAACATTCTATTCTGCAGAAGAATGTAATATTGCCATAAATGAAGGTAGAGTTGAATTGAATGCTAGAGTGAAAATTAGAGCAAAAGACTTTAACGAAAATGGCGAACTAGTATATAAAATTATTCAAACTACTGCGGGTAGAGTATTATTTAATGAAGTAGTACCTTCGGCAGCAGGATATATAAATGAAGTTTTAACCAAGAAATCTCTACGTGATATTATTGGTAAAATTCTTGCCGTAACTGATGTTCCAACAACGGCAGCTTTCTTGGATAACATGAAAGATATGGGGTATAAATTTGCATTCCGTGGAGGTTTATCGTTCTCGTTAGGTGATATTATAATTCCTGCAAGAAAAGGCGAGTTAATCGCAGATGCGCGTGAACAAGTAGAAGGAATCACCATGAATTATAACATGGGATTAATTACAAATAACGAACGTTATAACCAAGTAATTGATGTTTGGACTTCTACTAACGCGATGTTAACGGAGTTAGCAATGAAAAATATTAGAGAAGATCAACAAGGATTTAACTCTGTATATATGATGCTTGATTCTGGAGCGCGTGGTTCTAAAGAACAAATTCGTCAGTTAACCGGTATGCGTGGTTTGATGGCTAAGCCTAAAAAATCAACCGCTGGAGGTGGTGAAATTATTGAAAACCCAATTCTTTCTAACTTTAAAGAAGGTCTTTCTATCCTTGAATACTTTATCTCTACTCACGGTGCTCGTAAAGGTCTTGCGGATACGGCTCTTAAAACTGCCGATGCAGGATATTTAACAAGAAGGTTGCATGACGTTTCTCAAGATGTAATTGTAAACTCTGTTGACTGTGGTACTTTAAGAGGAATTGAAGTTTCTGCACTAAAGAAAAATGAAGAAATCGTTGAAACTTTAGGCGAAAGAATCTTAGGACGTGTAGCATTACAAGATGTTGTTAATCCTTTAGATAACACTGTTTTAGTTGAGGCTGGTGTTCAAATTACGGAAGCTATTGTTAAAGCTATTGAAGCAACGCCTCTTGAAAGAGTGGATGTTCGTTCGCCTTTAACGTGTGAAGCTAAAAAAGGAATATGTGCCAAATGTTATGGTAGAAATTTAGCTACTGGTAAAATGACACAAAAAGGAGAAGCTGTTGGAGTTATTGCTGCACAGTCTATTGGTGAGCCAGGAACACAGTTGACTCTTCGTACATTCCACGTTGGTGGAGTTGCTGGAGGTTTGTCTGAAGAATCGAGTATTGTAACACGTTTTGGAGGAAGACTTGAAATTGAAGACTTGAAGACCGTGAAAGGTGAAGATGGAGAAGGAAACACTGTTGATATTGTTATTTCTCGTTCTACGGAATTAAAATTAGTAGATGAGAAAACAGGAATATTATTAAACTCTCATAACATTCCTTATGGTTCAAGTATCTTCGTTAAAGATGGTCAAATCGTTGGAAAAGGAGAAACTATCTGTAAATGGGACCCATACAATGGAGTAATTATTTCTGAATTTACAGGAAAAATTGGTTACGAAGATTTAGAGCAAGGACAATCGTTTATGGTTGAAATTGATGAGCAAACTGGTTTCCAAGAAAAAGTAATTTCAGAAGGAAGAAATAAAAAATTAATCCCAACTTTACATATCTATGGTAAAGATGGTGAACTAATGCGAACGTATAATTTACCAGTGGGTGCTCACCTTATGGTTGAAGATGGCGAGAAAATTAAAGCAGGAAAAATTCTTGTGAAGATTCCACGTCGTTCGTCTAAAACAGGCGATATTACTGGAGGTTTACCAAGAATTACAGAGTTGTTAGAAGCTCGTAATCCTTCAAATCCTGCGGTAGTTACTGAAATTGATGGTGTTGTTTCTTTTGGTAAAATTAAAAGAGGTAATCGAGAAGTTGTTGTTGAGTCAAAATTTGGTGAAGTTAAAAAGTATTTAGTAAAACTTTCCAATCAAATCTTGGTTCAAGAAAACGACTTTATCAAGGCTGGTATGCCATTATCTGATGGAGCAATTACACCTGAAGATATTTTGAGAATTCAAGGACCAAGTGCTGTTCAACAGTATTTAGTCAATGAAATTCAAGAAGTATATCGTTTACAAGGTGTAAAAATTAATGACAAACACTTTGAGGTTGTTATTCGTCAAATGATGCGTAAAGTAAGAGTTGAAGATCCAGGAGATACTTTATTCTTAGAAGAACAATTGATTCATACTAGTGATTTTATTTTAGAGAATAATAAATTGTATGGAATGAAAGTAATTGAAGATGCAGGTGATTCAGCAGTGTTGAAAGCAGGACAAATTGTTACTCCACGTGAGTTAAGAGATGAAAATTCACTTTTAAAACGTAATGATCAAAATCTTGCTGTAGCACGTGATGTAATTACTGCAACTGCAACTCCAGTACTTCAAGGTATTACTAGAGCATCGCTTCAAACGAAATCATTTATTTCAGCAGCATCGTTCCAAGAGACTACTAAAGTGTTGAACGAAGCGGCTGTTGCTGGTAAAGTTGATACGTTAGAAGGCTTGAAAGAAAATGTAATTGTTGGTCATAGAATTCCTGCCGGTACTGGTATGAGAGAATACGACCATACGATTGTAGGTTCTAAAGATGATTTCAACGAGATTATGTCTAGAAAAGAAGAATATATATACTAAGTTATGGCAGACGATAATCAACAACAAGGGCAAATTAACATAGAGTTGGATGAGGCTACAGCAGACGGAATTTATTCTAATCTAGCTATTATTAATCATTCGGCATCTGAGTTTGTGATTGATTTTGTTAAAATCATGCCTGGTATTCCTAAAGCTAAAGTTAAATCTAGAGTGATTTTAACACCACAACATGCTAAACGATTTTTGAAAGCACTGGGTGAAAATATTCATAGATATGAATTGGCAAATGGAGAAATAAAAGATTCTGAGCAACCTAATATTCCATTAAACTTTGGACCAGCAGGACAGGCATAAAATCATACTCTTTACATTTAAAACCCTATCAAGTACTTGATAGGGTTTTTTATTGGGTTTGTGTTTGTAGTTGTGCGCTTGGTAGTTTAAGGAGACAATTTTTTTTTTTTTTGTTTTTTTTTTTTTTTTTTTTTTGATTGTTGGTAGTATATTCTTTCATTTAACAATTAGGTAATCTATATTTTCCTTAAAAGAAATGTTAATTTGTGTCATACAACGGTTTTATTAAAAAGGTTGACAAGTATTTTTGACTATCTCAAAATAAAATGTATTTTTGTAAGGTTGTAGCAGTTGCATAGATAAAAAAATAACTGCTAAGATTTTAAACTAAATAAATTATGAATAGAATTACTTTTTTAACTAAAAAATCACTAAGTAGCTGGTTTTTACAATTGTTTTTACTTTTGCTTTCCACAGTGAGTATGGGACAAGTAACTGCTACTTATACTTTCTCTGTTTTAGGTGGAAGTAATGTTACTAACCCATCAGGAAATATTGATACTAATATTTCATATACTAGTGCTAAAAATGCTGGTACAACTGCTGCTACCTATAATAGTAGTGGTTTAGATCTTAGATTGTACTATAGTAGTGCTTCACCTTATTCTGGTAGTTCTATTAATTTAGCAGCTAACAATGGTGTTACTATCACAGGTGTTGAATTTGAATCATTTTCAACAAGCTACATGCCAACAGTTAGATATTCTATTGGTGCAGCTGGATTCAGTGCAAGCGACCCAATTATAAGTAGAATAGGTTCAACTCCAGTATATAAAATTACTGGACTGAATATTACTTCTAGTATGAAAATTAGAAATGCAAATACAGCTAATGAGCAACTTAGAATGATGTATATAAAAGTAACATATATGCCATCAGGTCCAACGGTTACGACTACTGCTGCAACTTCTGTAGCTACCACTGGTGCTACTTTAAATGGAACAATTAATGCGAACGGAGTTAGTACTGCTGCTAGTTTTGATTATGGAACTAGTTTGAGTTATGGAAGTACTGCTACTGCATCGCCATCTACTGCTACTGGTACTAGTGCAACTAGTATTTCGGCTGCTGTAACTTCTTTGGCTTTGAATACACAATATCATTATAGAGCGGTTGGTACTGTAAGTGCCGTGCCTACTAATGGTACTGATATGACATTTTATACTTTGGCAGCAACGCCAGGGGTTTTAGTTGTGAACAATGCTTTGCAAACTACTCTTGATGTTACTGTAAATGCTACTACTGAAAATTCTAATCCTGCTGCAACCACTTTTGCTATTAGAGAAGGAGGCGGGCAATATGTGCAGGCTAACGGTACGCTAGGTGCTACAGCAGTTTGGCAAACGGCTGCTACGTGGGGTACTAAGACGGTTACTGGTTTGACTACTTCTACAACTTATAACTTTAGTGCCAAAGCTAGAAATGGTGACAATGTTGAAACGGCTTTTGGGACATCGGTAGGAGGTACTACTTTGGCTGCCCAATTGGTTGATTATAATAGAATACAATTCCCTAATACTGAGCAAACCATTACGGTTGGTGGAAGTTTGGATGTTTATACGAGAGCTTACGAGCCAGGATTGACAACAAATAGTGGTGCTCAAGCAAGTCTTAAAGGATGGGTTGGATACAGCAGTACTAATGATGATCCCGCAAATGCTGTTTGGACATGGGTAGCGGCTACTTTTAATGCAGAAAGTGGTGATGAAGATGAATATAAAGCTACATTGAGCGGTTTGCCGATAGGTACTTATTACTATGCAGGACGTTTTCAAATTGGAACAGGTCCTTATGTTTATGGAGGAACTGGCGGTAACTGGAATAATGATAGTGTTAAGTTAAATGTTAACCCAGATGTTGTTGATTATGCAAATGTTTTTACTACAGGGTCCACTACAATTACGCAAGGGGAAACAAAAACGATTTTTGCTCAGGTTTATGAGCCAGGTGTGACTCCAGGTGCTGGAGCAGGAGCTGGTATAACGGCACAAATTGGATATTCTACTTCGAATACAACTCCTGATGGAACTTGGACTTGGATTTCTGCAGTTTATAATGTTGAAGTAGGTAATAATGATGAATATAAAATTGATTTAGGTACTGGTTTAGCACCAGGAACTTATTATATAGCTTCTCGATTTATTAAATCGGGTAGTAGTACATATGTATATGGAGGCTCGGCAGGAATTTGGAATAACAATAGTATTACATTAACAGTAGTTGCCGATGTTGTAGATTATTGTAACATTCAATATCCTGCATCGGGTGCGATTACAGAAGGGATGACTTTTGATATTTATGCACAAGTGTATGAAGCTGGGGTAACTAATCCTGCAGGACAAGGCGCAGGCATTACCGCTCAGATAGGTTATTCTACTACCAATGGTACACCAGATGGTACTTGGACATGGTTGTCTGCTGCTTATCATGCAGATGGTATAGGAGCGAATGTTAATAATGATGAATATAAAGTTACTTTTAGTGGTTTAGCACCGGGCACCTATTATTATGCCTCTCGTTTTATTAAATCAGGAAGTACTACTTATGTTTATGGAGGAACAAATGGTTCGCCTTGGTCAACAAGTGGTGTTTTAACAGTGAATGTATTAGGTACTCCTGTTGCTGGTGAAGCAACAAATGTTGAGTCAACCTCTTTTACTGCTAATTGGAGTGCAGTTACAGATGCAGTTAGTTATGAGTTGGATGTTTATACACTTCAAGCAGGAACTAGTGTTACAGATAACTATGGTTTTGAAGGGGATACTAATTTTCCAACAGGATGGGTTGGTACTGGATATGTTCAAAATTCAGCTGGAAATGCCAATACGGGGACTTATTTTGCAGGATTGAATGCAACTGCAAAATATATTAGAACAGACTTGATTACAAACCCAACATCATTAAGTTTTTCTTATAGATATAGTAGTGGTACTGCTAATAATACGGTTAAAGTTCAAGTTTCTTCAGATGGTTCAAATTGGACAGATTATCAAAGTTATGTAGCAACAGGTTCAGGAGCATCAACCACTTATTCAGCATCTACTATTACTTTAAATTTAACAGGCACCTATTATATACAATGGATTATGACCGCAAGATCTGGTGGTAGTTTCTATTTTGATGATGTTTCGATTGTTTCAGGAACACCAGAAGTTAAAACCCCAATTGCTGGTTCACCTTTTACAATAAATGCCGCTTCAACTTTATATAATGTTACAGGATTGAATCCAGTAACTGCATATCATTATGTAGTTAGAGCAGTGCTTGGTGCTGTTATTTCACCAAATAGCAATGAAATTAATGTTACAACTACTCTTGGTACCTGTACTTGGGATGGTTCAGCATGGTCTAACACTACTGGTCCTACTGTTTCTATAGCAGCTATTATTGAAGGTGCTTATGATACTAGTACTTATGGAGGATTTACTGCTAAAGCTGTTACTATAAACACAGGTGGTTCTTTGACTGTAAATTCAGGTGATACTGTTACGATAGTTAATAGTTTAACAAATTCACTTACGGCAGCAGCTGTAGTAGTTGAGAACAACGCTAATTTACTACAAAACGGAAGTTCAAACCAGAATTCAGGATCAATCACTGTTAAACGATATAGTTCAGCATTGAAACGTCAAGATTACACATTGTGGAGTTCGCCAGTAGCTGGACAACAGTTACAGTCTTTTTCACCTGGCACTTTGTCGAATCGTTTTTATACTTATGATACCTCTACAAATCAATATGCCGCAGTAACAACACCATCTGCTACTAATTTTGCAACTGCTACGGGTTATTTGATAAGAATGCCAAATGTTTATCCAACTACAGCTACTGTTTGGACAGATGGTGCTTTTGTGGGTGTTCCAAATAGTGGTGATTATAACTTTACAATGGTTGACGGCGGTTCAGGATTGCGTTTTAATTTGGTTGGAAATCCTTATCCATCACCGATTGATGCAGCAGACTTTGTTGGAAACACTACCAATGCAACTAATACTACAGGAACATTATATTTTTGGAGAAAAACCAATAATGCCGCTAGTCCAAGTTATTGTACATGGACAACAGGAGGATTTGTTTCAAATGGAGAAGCAGAAGTTTATGATCCAAATGGAGTTATTCAAACAGGACAAGGTTTCTTTGTAGAAGGAACTGGAAGCGGTACCACAGTTGCATTTAATAACACAATGCGTACGGATAATCATGCTAATCAATTCTTTAGAATCTCAAGTGAAGTTGAACGTCATAGAATTTGGTTAAATGCTACTGGAGCTGACGGATTGTTTTCACAAACAATGGTTGGTTATATGAGCGATGCCACTAATGGATATGATGCCACTATCGATGGAAAATATATAAACGATGGATCTATTGCATTAACGTCATTGATAGACGCTACGCCATATGCTATCCAAGGAAGAAGTATGCCATTTGACGCTGCGGATATTGTACCAATGCAATTTAAGGCAGCAACAGCAGGAACTTTTAGTATCGCTATAGACCATGTAGATGGATTGTTTAATGGATCTCAAGATATTTATTTGAGAGATACTCAAACAGGAATGGATCATGATTTAAAAGCAAGTGCTTATACATTTAGTAGCGAAGCAGGAACATTTGATACTCGTTTTAAATTAGTTTATACAGCAGCTTTATCAGTTGATCATCCAACATTGGATGCCAATACAATAGTTATCTATAAAAATGAAAACCAAAGTTTTACAATTAACTCTGGAGCTATTGCAATGGCAAGTATAAAAGTGTTTGATATTAGAGGAAGAATGATAACTACTCAAAACAATATCAATACAACTCAAGCTACTATAACAGCAGGTCAAACTAATCAAGTACTATTAGTTCAAGTCACTTCTGTTGATGGTGCAACAGTTACTAAGAAAGTGGTTAGGTAATAAAAACCGTTTTAAAATTTTATGAGTGCCTGTCTAGTTTACGCTAGACAGGCACTTTTTTTTTAATCTATTGGTTTGTTGTATCTTATCGACAAAACTTACTTTTTAACGATTAAAGTATGTAATAGTTTTTTGTTCCTATAACTTTGTTCAAGTATTGTTATAGAAGTATATTATGATAAATAATATTTTTATAGCTTAAAGATTACTTATTTGGCATGATTATGTGATTAATCGACGAAAAATGCATTTTGTCGATTAAAATTAATTGTTATTACAAATAATTTTATAATTTTGAAAAAAGAGTTGAATTTAATTATTTAAAAAGTGAAATATGAGAAACATTACTATTAAAATCACAAGCACTCCTTTATTATTGTTGTTTTTTGTTTTTAGCGGTTATTATGGGATGTCACAAAGTGCATCAACCTATAATTTTACCGCTACAACAGCTACTTATAGCAATTTGACAGGAACAACAAATGTTGGTGGGCTAAACAATACGTCAGATGATGTATTGTCAAATGCTACAAATATTGGTTTTACCTTTAATTTTGCAGGGACAAATTATACGCAGTTTAAAGCGTGTAGTAATGGATTTATTACTTTTAATACATCTTCGACAGATACTTTTTATGATAATACTGAAGCAAATGCTGGTACTTCAAAACCAGTCTTGATGCCACTTTGGGATGATTTACAAAGTACCGCAAGAGTTCGTTATTTATTAGATGGAACTTCTCCTAATCGTATTCTGAAGATAGAATATAGAGGAAACGAGTGGAATTACAATGCAGGTGGAGATGCCATTAAGTTTCAAGTTTGGTTGTATGAAACTTCTAATAGAATCGAATATAGATATCAAAGGAGTGCAACAGGTTTGAATAGTCCAAGTGCGACAATTGGTATTTATGATGCAAGTGGTACCTACTTAACCTTAGATGGTTCGGGTTCTAGTCCAAGTGCTAGTTCAACAACATTTACCACTTCAATTAGTGCTAAGCCAGCTAATGATCAGGTTTTTAGATTTGATCCACCAACAAATCCAATAATTACATCTTCTGTTGCTAGTTTGTCACAATTTACGGCATGTAATTTAACGGCTTCTGCTAGTCAGAGTTTCGTGGTTTCAGGTATATTGTTGACGGCAAACATATTGATAACTGCACCAACAGGATTTGAAGTTTCTACGGATAATGTCAACTTTTTTGATACACGAACGTTAACAAAAACAGGAAGCACTGTTGCTGCTACTACAGTATATGCTCGAATGAAGTCTTTGTCGAGTAATCCAACCGCTGGGAATATTGCCATAACCAGTACCGGTGCTGTAACAAGAACTATTAGTGTTAGTGGACTTTTAATTTCTCCAACTGGAGTTTCTGCAGGAAGCGATGTAGCTGTTTGTGCATCATCTACTGTGAATCTTGATGGTTCTGTAACTATAGTTTCGAGTACACAGACTTTATCTTCGATAAATGACACTGATGGTTTTACAACTTTAACCACTAACGATTTGGATAGATGGGGAATATCTGCTAGTGCGAATGCTGGTGGAAGTGCCAATGAGTTGCGTATGCAATATTTTACAGGTAGTAATCCAACACCAGTTACTGCTTTCGTTCAATCTCCTTTATTGGATGCAACAGCATATACCGCTTTATCGATGACTTTCAAGCATAACTTAGATTGGTTTGCAGGTACAGCTCCTTTATTTTTGCAAACTTCTACAGATGGTACTACTTGGACAACGCGTTGGAATTTGAATGCGACAGGTAATGTTGCTGCAAATACGGTTACGGTAGATTTAACTTCAATGAATAATACTTCTTTTTACTATCGTTTTTTATATGATGGTAATATTTATAATATTGATTATTGGTACATTGATGATATTGTTATCACGGGTACTTATACTGTTCCAGTAACTTATTCTTGGACATCTAGTCCTTCAGGATTTACTTCTTCAATTCAAGATCCAACGGTTAGCCCGACAGTTACTACTACTTATACTTTGGCAGTAACTTCGAATGGTTGTACAGTGACGGATGATGTAGTAGTTACTATTGGTTCAACTACTTGGAATGGAACTTCTTGGGATAATGGTGCGCCAACAAGTACTACTGCCGCAATTATGACTGGAAATTATACATCTTCTTCAAGTCTTAATGCATGTAGCTTAACTGTTACTAATAATTCAACTGTGATTATTTCTAGTGGTGATAGCGTGGCCTTGAATGGTGCTTTGACTGTTGATGCTGGAAGTAGTTTTACATTGGAAAACAACGCTAATTTACTACAAAACGGAAGTTCAAACCAGAATTCAGGATCAATCACTGTTAAACGTTATAGTTCAGCATTGAAGCGTCAAGATTACACATTGTGGAGTTCGCCAGTAGCTGGACAACAGTTACAGTCTTTTTCGCCAGGCACTTTGTCGAATCGTTTTTATACTTATGATACTTCGGCAGATCAATATGCTGCAGTTGCTACACCATCTGCTACTAATTTTGCAACTGCTACGGGTTATTTGATAAGAATGCCAAATGTTTATCCAACTACAGCTACTGTTTGGACAGATGGTGCTTTTGTGGGTGTTCCAAATAGTGGTGATTATAACTTTACAATGGTTGACGGCGGTTCAGGATTGCGTTTTAATTTGGTTGGAAATCCTTATCCATCACCGATTGATGCAGCAGACTTTGTTGGAAACACTACCAATGCAACTAATACTACAGGAACATTATATTTTTGGAGAAAAACCAATAATGCCGCTAGTCCAAGTTATTGTACATGGACAACAGGAGGATTTGTTTCAAATGGAGAAGCAGAAGTTTATGATCCAAATGGAGTTATTCAAACAGGACAAGGTTTCTTTGTAGAAGGAACTGGAAGCGGTACCACAGTTGCATTTAATAACACAATGCGTACGGATAATCATGCTAATCAATTCTTTAGAATCTCAAGTGAAGTTGAACGTCATAGAATTTGGTTAAATGCTACTGGAGCTGACGGATTGTTTTCACAAACAATGGTTGGTTATATGAGCGATGCCACTAATGGATATGATGCCACTATCGATGGAAAATATATAAACGATGGATCTATTGCATTAACGTCATTGATAGACGCTACGCCATATGCTATCCAAGGAAGAAGTATGCCATTTGACGCTGCGGATATTGTACCAATGCAATTTAAGGCAGCAACAGCAGGAACTTTTAGTATCGCTATAGACCATGTAGATGGATTGTTTAATGGATCTCAAGATATTTATTTGAGAGATACTCAAACAGGAATGGATCATGATTTAAAAGCAAGTGCTTATACATTTAGTAGCGAAGCAGGAACATTTGATACTCGTTTTAAATTAGTTTATACAGCAGCTTTATCAGTTGATCATCCAACATTGGATGCCAATACAATAGTTATCTATAAAAATGAAAACCAAAGTTTTACAATTAACTCTGGAGCTATTGCAATGGCAAGTATAAAAGTGTTTGATATTAGAGGAAGAATGATAACTACTCAAAACAATATCAATACAACTCAAGCTACTATAACAGCAGGTCAAACTAATCAAGTACTATTAGTTCAAGTCACTTCTGTTGATGGTGCAACAGTTACTAAGAAAGTGGTTAGGTAGATTAAAAATAGACTAAAAGTAATATAAGTAAAAAAGCCGTCTAAAATTTGTTAGACGGTTTTTTTAGCTCTACTTTTTTGCATAAAATCAATTTTCACCATTTTTTTTGACAATTAAACCTAATTTGTTATAATTCAAAACAAGCATAAAAAAATCCCGCTAATAATTCAATTATTAGCGGGATTTTTTATAGATTAAAAAGTTAACTAAGAAACTTTTTTGTATTTTTTAATTTGCATGAATGCGAAAACTAAACCTAAAACCAATAATACAATCAGCTTAGAATTGATTGGTGCTGCTGGTGGATCGTCTCCTTCTAGACCTCCACTGCCATCATCAGATCCTGGCTGAGCAAAAACAACGAAGTCTGATAAAATAAAAAAAGTTAAAAGGTATAATTTAAAAATGTTTTTCATGTCATTATATTTTCAAGTTGGTAAAGATAGTAATCATTTTTGTACTTTAAAAATTTTATGTTAAATTAATCGTATTCAGAGGTAAAGAAAAGTTTAACATTTGGAAATTTTGATTGTGTCATCTGAATAGTAAACTCAGAATCGGCTAAAAATACCAATTGATTGTATTTATCGTGGGCTAAGAATTTTTGCTTGATTCTCTTGAATTCCCTAAATTCTTCACTTTTAGGATCGTTTGGTTTTACCCAACAAGCTTTGTGAACAGGGAAATTTTCATAACTACATTTAGCACCGTACTCATGCTCTAAACGATATTGAATTACCTCGTATTGTAATGCACCTACTGTCCCAATTACTTTTCGATTGTTCATTTCTAGTGTAAATAATTGAGCAACACCTTCGTCCATTAATTGATCAATACCTTTGTCCAATTGTTTTGCTTTCATTGGGTCGGCATTGTTGATGTATCTAAAATGTTCAGGAGAAAAGCTAGGAATTCCTTTGAAACTCATCATTTCGCCTTCGGTTAATGTATCACCAATTTTAAAATTACCTGTATCGTGTAATCCTACAATGTCACCAGGATAGGAAATGTCTATAATTTCTTTTTTCTCAGCAAAAAAGGCATTTGGACTCGAAAATTTTAAGTTTTTATTTAATCTAACATGCATGTAAGGCTTATTTCTTTCGAAAGTACCCGAAACTATTTTGATAAATGCCAAACGGTCTCGGTGTTTAGGATCCATATTAGCATGGATTTTAAATACGAAACCCGCCATTTTTTCTTCTTCAGGTTTTACTAACCGCGTTTCGGATTCTTTTGGTCTCGGGCTTGGAGCTATTTCGATGAAACAATCTAGTAATTCGCGAACACCAAAATTGTTTAAAGCAGAACCAAAAAAAACGGGTTGAAGAGTTCCTTCTAAATAGGCATCTCTATCGAATTTGGGATACACTTCAGAAATTAACTCTAATTCTTCTCTGAGTTTATTGGCTGGTTTTTCGCCAACTATTTTTTCTAATTCAGGATTGTTGATGTCGCTAAATGATACCGTTTCTTCAATATTCTTTCGGCTGTCACTACTGAACAGATTTATGTTTTGTTCCCAGATATTATAAATTCCTTGAAAATCGTATCCCATTCCAATAGGAAAACTTAAAGGTGTAACGGTTAGCTTTAGTTTTTGTTCTACTTCGTCCATAAGGTCAAAAGCATCTTTACCTTCACGATCAAGTTTGTTAATGAAAACAATAATAGGAATCTTTCTCATTCTACAAACTTCGACTAGCTTTTCTGTTTGTTCCTCAACCCCTTTTGCAACGTCAATAACTACAATAACACTATCAACAGCCGTAAGTGTTCGGAAGGTATCTTCGGCAAAATCTTTGTGACCTGGTGTGTCAAGAATATTCACTTTTTTATCCTTATAAATAAAAGCCAAAACAGAAGTTGCTACCGAGATTCCACGTTGACGTTCAATCTCCATAAAATCGGAAGTTGCTCCTTTTTTTATCTTATTATTTTTAACGGCACCTGCTTCTTGAATAGCACCACCAAAAAGCAGTAACTTCTCTGTTAAAGTTGTTTTTCCAGCATCAGGATGCGATATGATTCCAAAAGTTCTGCGACGTTCTATTTCTTTTAAAAAGCTCATGTTTTATTCTAAATTGGATGCAAAAATACTATTTATTTTTTCATAGACTACTATTCGGTTATACTGTTGCCTAAAGTTGATTCAAAAAGTGTTAATAAAATTTTGTTAATACTAAAGTTGATTCTTGTTTAATCTGATTGAATTGTTACTTTTGTTGATTGGTATGTTGTCATATTGATTTTTTGGTTGCATACAACAGAAAAGTTTAATAATTTGTTTCATTTTTTAAGTTATAATAATAAGTAATGAATAGTAAAAAGTTGTTTTTAGGCGTAGCATTGCTGGTTGCTTTTATAGCAAATGCTCAAACAAAATCAAAAGAAGTTTTGTTTACAATAAATGACAAACCCTATTACACCGATGAGTTTTCAAGGGTTTATAAGAAGAATTTAGATTTGGTAAAAGACGAATCGCAGAAGGATTTAAACTTGTATTTGGATTTGTTTATTGGTTATAAATTAAAAGTAAATAAAGCTTACAAACTAGGATTGCAAGATGGGCAAGCGTATAAAAATGAGTTGAAATCGTATAGAACCCAATTGGCCAAAAACTATTTTAACGATACTAAAATAACTGAAGAACTTATTGAAGAAGGTTATAATCGACTACAAAAAGAAATAAAAGCTTCTCACATACTTATTTTGGTTGATGAGAATGCCGCTCCACAAGACACATTGAAAGCTTACAATAAAATAAAAGATATCAGAAACCGTATTGTTAAAGGCGAAAAATTTGAAGATTTAGCGGCACAGCTTTCGGAAGATCCATCGGCTAAAGAAAATAAAGGTGATCTAGGTTATTTTACTGCTTTTAGAATGGTTTATCCTTTTGAAAACGCTGCTTTTACTACTCCAAAAGGAGAAGTTTCTAAGATAATAAGAACTCGATTTGGATATCACATACTTAAAATTAACGATATTAGACCAAATAGAGGTGAAGTTACCGTGGCGCATATCATGATTTTAAATCCAAAACCAGAAGATGAAGACCAAAATAAGGCAGAAAACACAATCAATGATATTTACAAAAAAATAAATCAAGGCGAAAAGTTTGAAGAATTGGCAAAACAATTCTCTGAAGACAAATCTTCTGCGTCAAAAGGTGGTGTTTTGAATAAGTTTAGTTCGGGACAATTGAGTTCGGAAGAATTTGAAAATATAGCTTTTTCTTTAAAAAATGCGGGTGATATTTCAAAACCATTCAAATCACAATTTGGTTGGCATATTGTTAAATTGATTGAGAAACATCCAGTGCGAACATTGGAGGAAATGAAGCCAGAACTAGAGACAAAAATCGGGAAAGACGAACGTTCTAAAAGGATTGTAGAATCATTGCAAGAGAAGCTTAGAAAAAAATACAAGTTCAAAAAAGAAACCAAACAATTGGCTACAATTTCTAAGTTGATAACTAATGATTATTATGAGTCGAAATGGCAAATGCCGACTACAGGTTTTGACGGAAAAGCTACAATATTGACTATTGAAAATAAAAAGATAGAAACTAATGCCTTCTTAGAATATCTTGAAAAACAACAAAAATCAGCCAGTCCAATAAAACCAATCAATAAATTGGTTGATACTATGTATGACAAGTTTGTTGACGAACAATTAAATACATATTACGATGAGAATTTAGAAACAGAGTTTCCTGAGTTTTCTTATGTAATGGAAGAATATCGCGATGGATTATTGCTTTTTGATTTGATGGAAAAAGAAATTTGGAATCGTTCAAAAACAGATACTATTGGACTAGAGAATTTCTATAAAGCAAATAAAGACAAACATCTTTGGAAAAAAAGAATTGATGCAACCATTTTTTCTTCCACCAAGAAAGACATGATTGAAAAAGCCATTTCGATGCTTAAAAAAGGTGCTAAACCACAAGAAATAAAAGATAAACTCAATACGAAAGATGTTGTTAATATTATGATTAACACCAATACTTTTGAAGAAGGAAATGAAACATTGCCAAAAGGAACAAAATTTGAAGTAGGAACTTCTTCAATTACGAAAGACGGCGAGTATTATTTTGCTACGAAAGTAGATAAAGTTATGCCAGAAGGCGTAAAAACATTAGAGGAATGTAGAGGTAAATTGACCAATGAATACCAACAATATTTAGAGCAACATTGGGTTGAAGATTTGAAAAAAGAGTTTAACGTTTCGGTAAATCAAGCTGTTTTTGAAAAGGTTAAAACTGAATTAAAATAATAGATGAACAAACTTTTTTTGATACTACTTTGTCTTTCACTTGGCTCATGTAATTGGTTTAAAGAAGAGCAGAAGGAAGATTCGATTGCACGTGTTGGGAAAAGTTATTTATACAAAGAGGATATTCAGAATTTAGTGCCAAAAGGCGCATCAAAGGAAGATAGTATTTTAATCATCAGAAGTTATATAGACCGATGGGCAACTCAAAAATTATTGATTGAAGCCGCAGAAAGAAATTTGGGTGAAGCCAAGAAAAAAGAATATGCTGCTTTGATAAGCCAGTACAAAATTGACTTATACACCAAAGCCTATATTGAAGAAATTGTAAAGCGTTCCGTAGATACTTTAATCAATAATGATGAATTGAAAAAGTATTATGATGAAAATAAAGAGAACTTTAAAACCAATGGTAGCTTAGTTAGATTGCGATATATCAATTTGTCCAAAGACAACCCAAAGTTAGAAACTATTAAAGGGAAGTTTTTTAATTTTGATAAAAAAGACAAAAAGTTTTGGGATTTAAACTCGATGCAGTTCAAAAGTTTTGCTTTTAATGACAGCGTTTGGGTGGACATGGGACAAGTCTATGAAAAATTGCCTATCATCAACCCAGACAATAGAGATGAACTAATTCAGTCGGGAAAAAAAATACAAGTATTGGATAAAAATGATTTGTATTTAGTTAAAATAAGCAATGTGATTGCAAAAAATGAGTTGTCACCTTTTGAATATATAAAGCCAACCTTAAAGGAAATAATAATAAACAAACGAAAACTCGAATTAATTAAAAAGTTTGAAAAAGAAATTACAGAAGATGCCATTAAAAACAAAGATTATGAAATTTATAAATAGCCGATTTATACTAACAATAGTTGTAGCAATTTGTTCTATTTGCTCCATAAATAGTCAAGAAATCATTAAAGACTCGGTGAAACCTAAGGCGAAAAGTGTGTTGCCTAAAAAGATTAAAATAGACGGAATTATTGCCACCGTTGGCGATTATAATATTTTAGATTCTGATATTGATAAAACTTACTTAGAACTTTCAAGTCAAGGTTATTCAGTTAAAGATATTACCCGTTGCCAAATGCTTTCTAATCTTTTAGACGATAAATTGTATGCCCATCAGGCAGTACAAGACAGTATTACAATTGGAGATGGAGAAGTAAAAGAAAAAATGGGCGAACAAATTGCTTACATGGTAGAACAATTAGGCTCTATGGATAAAGTGTTGCAATACTTTAAGAAAGATAACGAAGACGAGTTCAGAGCAGAGCTTTTTGACATTATTAAAACCAACAAGCTAACGGCAGAAATGAAACGAAAAATTGTAGATGGAGTTGAAATTACACCCGAAGAAACACGTACTTTTTTCAAATCCATTCCAACCAAAGATTTACCCGTTTTTGGTGCCGAAATGGAAGTAGCACAAATTGTCGTTGCGCCAAAAGTCACCGAAGAAGAAAAGCAAAAAGTCATCAAGCGACTCAAGGAAATCAAAGCCGAAGTATTGGCAGGAGCCAGTTTTAAAACTCGAGCCGTTATTTATACCGACGATAGAGCCTCGGCACCATCGGGAGGTTTTTATAAAATAAATAGAAAAACCCAATTCGTAAAAGAGTTTAAAGACGTGGCTTTTAGTCTCGCCGAAGGTGAAATATCAGAACCATTCGAAACAGAATATGGTTATCATATCATTATGGTTGAAAAAATTAAAGGTCAAGAAGTAGAATTAAGACACATCTTGATGATACCAAAAGTCTCTGCAGAAGCATTAAAAGAAGCTAAAGAGAAAATCACGTTAATTAAGAAAAGGATTGAAGATGGCGAAATAACTTTTGCTGATGCTGCAAGAACGATGTCTGACGAAAAAGAAACAAGAGCCAATGGCGGTGTGTTAATTAATCCACAAACCCAAGATACGCATTTTGAATTAACTAAAATGGATCCAACACTATACAGTGAGGTGTCTAATTTAAAAGACGGAGCTATCACACAACCCATTTTGGATGATGACCCAAGAGCAGGAAAAAAATACAAAATCATTACCGTAACAAACAGAATTAACGAACATACAGCTGATTATGCTGGAGATTATACCAAAATAAAAGATTTAGCCTTAAAAGAAAAGCAAATCAAAGCCATTGCTAAATGGACCAAAGAAAAAATTCAAGAAACTTATATTAAAATAAATGCAGATTATAAAGATTGTAGCTTCGCCAATAATTGGGTAAAGTAACAGCTTATTTATTCTTTGATATTTAACCAAAACCATTCCGAATGTCTGACGTAACCGCAATACAAAATTTAGTTCAACGAAGAATCGAACTCAAAAAAGAAGTAAGTAAAATTATCATTGGTCAAGACGAAGTAGTCGATCAAATTATTTTAAGTATTTTTTCGGGTGGTCATGCACTATTAGTGGGTGTTCCAGGATTGGCAAAAACATTAATGGTCAATACCATTTCGCAAGCGTTAGGATTAGAATTCAAGCGTATTCAATTCACACCCGATTTGATGCCGTCGGATATATTAGGAAGTGAAATTTTAGATGAAAACCGTCAGTTCAAATTCATCAAAGGACCAATATTTTCTAACATCATCCTTGCCGATGAAATTAATAGAACACCACCAAAAACGCAAGCGGCATTACTAGAAGCCATGCAAGAACGTTCGGTTACTATTGCGGGTCAACATTACAAACTAGCATTGCCTTATTTCGTTTTGGCAACACAAAACCCTATTGAGCAAGAAGGAACCTATCCGTTACCCGAAGCACAATTAGACCGTTTTATGTTTGCGATTAAACTAGATTATCCATCTTTTCAAGAAGAAGTACAGGTGGTAAAAAGCACCACTTCCGATGAAAAACAAACCATAAATGCTTTATTTACGGCGCAAGAAATCATCGATTTCCAACATCTTATTCGTCGTATTCCTGTTGCAGACAACGTTATAGAATATGCCGTAACATTAGTAGGCAAAACACGTCCTGATAGCGATTTGTCTAATGATTTTGTTAAAAACTATTTAGATTGGGGCGCAGGACCAAGAGCATCACAAAACTTAATCCTTGCTGCCAAAGCCAATGCCGCTTTTAATGGAAAGTTCTCGCCAGACATTGAAGACGTAAAAGCTGTAGCCACTGGAATTCTTCGTCACAGAATCATTAAAAATTACAAAGCCGACGCCGAAGGAATTACAGAAGAAATGATTATTGATAAACTTTTGTAGAAAACTATATTTCCTAACTTGAAAAGCACTCCACCTGAGTGCTTTTTTTATAAATCTTCATAGCAATAACAAGCCTTCTTTATTTTGACACACACAAAAAATAAATCTAAAACACAATGTGAGAAATACTAGTTTTTTATACTGTAATCCTAGTGATTTCACTAGTCCTTTATAGAGAGAAACTAGTGATTTCACTAGTTCATATCTCAAAAACGTTTTCTAGTCTTGGTAAAACAATTTTTATTAACTTTATAAACCAATTAATTATGAAAAAAACGAAATTCTATCAATTATTTATTAGTTTGCTCTGTCTGTTTTTGATGGGTATTACTTTTAGTAGCTGTGAGGTCGAAAAAGATTTTGCAATCGACAATAAAATTATTGTCAAAAAATGTTCTATGAAGGATATCAAGTTGAGTTCAGACATGAAACTTAATCATGCTGTAAACTATTTAAAAAGTTTGCAAACTAAAAGTCTGCTTGAAAATCCTAATGCAAGATTTAGCTATGATGAAGAGTTAGGGATATACTATGATGATGAAAAGGGTGTTTATATGTCAAAGGACGGAAAAGAATCTTATACTTTTCCTGTGATTCAAACTGAAGATACTGAGAAAATAAAAAATATCGTTTTTAATAAAAACAGTAATAATGAATATGATATTTATATTACTAAGTATGATTTTACCAAAGAAGATATGGCTAATTATACTAAAGAAGCATTAGCTCAACGTGAAATAAAATACCAAGCATTATTAAAAAATGGAGTTAAATATACAATAGAAGCACAATGGATTTTGTGTTTTTATACAGAAGCATTAATAGCTATTCCAATAGATAATGGAGAATTGACTGGTAATTTTGGATATGAATTAACATGGGTAACTATTTCTTCAGCTTGTTTTTCAAGTGTTGACACTGGTAATAGTGGTGGTGCATCAATTGGAAATGGAAATAATAATGGCAATGAAACCAATAACTCTCAAGGAGGTACAATCATTACGGGTGCTGTGGTTGATAATGATGCTATTTTACCTCAGCTTTCTGAGCATCCCTGTAAAGATATGGCAGATTTATCTAAACCCAATTCTGGAGATATAAAACCTGAAATAGATTGGTTAAAAACAAAGCTTGATGAAACAAAAGAATTTGGTGTTGAAGTTGAGAAATCTCCTAATCCAAATTCAGACGGAAATTACAACTACACAAAAACAGAAAAAGAAAGTAACGAAAATGATCATGTTGAATTATCATTTGGAGGCTATGTTATTGGGGCAGCACATAGTCATCCTGCAAACCTAACATATGCTATACCATCTTATGGCGATTTAAAATGGTTAGAAATTTGTATATCACATGTTCCTAGTTTTCGAAAACAAGATGTTTTTACAATAATTATTTGTAAAGATGCTGAGGGAGTAGTTAGTACATATGCCATTAAAATAACTAACCTTTTGTCTTTTACAACTAAAATTAATGCTATATGGAATAATTCAGATTACGCAGGTTTTTCTGAAAAACAAAAATTAGATGAAATACATAAGAAACAAGTTAAAAAATATAAAAATACAAACAATCAAACTAACTTATTAGAAAAAATCTTTTTAGAGGAGTTTGCAGGATTCGGGATTGATATTCTTAAAGCTACAAACAACAATTTTGACAATTGGGAAACATTAAAATTAGACAGCAGTCAAACATCAGGTGTGAAATCAGTACCTTGCAGTAACAATTAAAAATATAATTATGAAAAATATACTAAAATTATTAGCTCTTTTTGCGCTCACAACAAGTTGTAAAGCACAAAATCAAATCATTGATATTCAGAATGATAATGGAGATGAGATAACAGGTGCATATTATAAAGATATTCAAAACATACTAGACCCATTTATAGGAACTTATATTTATACTGATGGTACAACATCTCTAAAAATAGTATTGCAAAAAAAATTAATGTCTTCTCATAGTAATCTTAGATATTATGAAGATTTAATAGTTGGTGAATACCAATATATAAAAGATGGTGTTGAAATTGCAAATACATTAAATCGCTTAAACATTAATAAACCTGATGGCTCAAACTATTCAATTTGTGGCAATAATATTATTACCAAAACAAGCGGTATTTGTCCAGATTGCACGCCAAATGAAAAAGCATTATTTTTAGGGTTTGTTGATGATTTAACAGATAACTTGACCGATTCTTTTATTGTTAGAAGAGTTGTTGAGGATGGACAGCCGGCCATTAAAATAATGATTCTTTGGGCTATATCGGGTCATCTAAAAGGTACTCCTTCCTCCCAAAAGCCAAACATTCCTGGTGGATACTATATTTTAATCAAACAACCATAATAATACAAAAGTTACTTTGTAAATCTAAAAACTTAACCCACTCCCACACAAATCCCTTCATGTGCTAATACAAAATACAACAAAAAAAGCACTCCACCCGAGTGCTTTTTTTATAAATCTTCATAGCAATAACAAGCCTTCTTTATTTTGGCACATACAAAAAATAAATCTAAAACACAATGTGAGAAATACTAGTTTTTTATACTGTAATCCTAGTGATTTCACTAGTCCTTTATAGAGAGAAACTAGTGATTTCACTAGTTCATATCTCAAAAACGTTTTCTAGTTTTGGTAAAACAATTTTTATTAACTTTATAAACCAAATAATTATGAAAACAAAAACCAAGATTGAAAAACTACTCTTTGTAGTAATTACAGCTTT
>JAIUNZ010000002.1 GCA_020161455.1 Bacteroidota bacterium | reverse complement strand
AAAGCTGTAATTACTACAAAGAGTAGTTTTTCAATCTTGGTTTTTGTTTTCATAATTATTTGGTTTATAAAGTTAATAAAAATTGTTTTACCAAAACTAGAAAACGTTTTTGAGATATGAACTAGTGAAATCACGTTATTTTTGCTCAAATTTGTGTGGTTTTCACGTTAAAAATACCGTGATTTTACGCTTGTTTTTTAAGATTTATTTTTTGCATGGTTTATTGATTTATTAATGTATGCTTAGTTATTAAAAGCACTCTTTCGAGTGCTTTTTTTGTTTTATTTTGAATCAATTTAAAATAGCTGAGAAAATTTTAAACTCATTCCAAATATTATTCTCATTTTTGAAAACAACAATGTAAGAACTGTTTTTTTTACTTACAGATATTAAAGCATATTTATTATCTGTAGTATAAATTGGTTTACAAACTTTAACAATTACTTGTTTATTAGTGAATTTTTCTTTTACCTTTTTAATAATTTTAGGGTTTGTTACTTTGTTAAAGTCCCACTCAGAATTTGACTTTTGACTAATAAAATAGTCATATTGATTCCTGTTAAATATTTCTAAAAATTTAGAATCTTTATAAATTCCAATCTCTTGCCTAATACTATCAAAGCTAATTTTACTTTTCTCTTCGTCGAAGTACTTAAGTTTTTTTACAACTGAAATAACTGTTTCATTATTGTTATTAATATCTAAAACAATATTAGATGTTTTATTCTGATCAATAACTTTTTCTAATATTTTATTTAATAAAATATAATCGTTGTCTTGTTTACTATTAAAAGAAGTAAGACAGATTAAAGTTATAAATAATACAAATGATATAAAAAATTTATGTTTCATAGTTTATTGATTAGTTGGTTTTTGAAAGCACTCTTTCGAGTGCTTTTTTTGAGTGTTATATTATTCAATTGGATTTAAAAAAGTTTTCCAAAGTGCAAAACTCCCATTTTTATCTTCAATTAAAATATAAGTTGGATTAGGTATTATTATATTAGGATTGAAATTTTTTAAAAGTGAAAAATTTATATTTTCTAGTGAGTCTAGAATTTTTGGTTTTTCAAAACTTAAAAAATTAATAGTAAAAGTCGGCAAAAGTTGATTGTTTTTTTTATCACTAGCTTTTGCTATTTCTTTCTTCCTTTTATTTTTACATTCAAAACCATTAATGTAAATACCTAAAGATAATTTTGACCTATCTTCGTTTATTAATAGCGAACTTATTAATTTATCATTTGCACTAATTAAAATTATTGAATCATTTATATTTTGCGAATAACTAAAATTTTTTAAAGCTAATAAAAATAATAATTGGTATGTTAATTTTGACATGGTTGATTTGAATTATCATTTTATTTAATCACATTTAGATTTCTCCAAATCACAGGATAAATAACATATTTATTTTCACATATTTTTTCAATTAAAAATGTTTCAAACATACCGTTTTTATCAAATGGTGGATGTGGTTTTCCATATTTTTTAACTAATGCTTTTTTATTTTCTAGTTGCCATATTTTTTGTAATTCTACTATTTCATCAAATGAGGATATTTTAAATTTACTAATACTTGCAGCAGATAAAGTGTCTGCACCTTTTTTATACAGCAAACTGCCATTTTTATTACAAAATAAATTAAAAACAGTACCTCTTTCTTTTTTAAAGTAAAATTTTTGTTTTCTTGTGCTATTCATCTCAGGTTTAAATTCCAAGTATATTTTCTTGATCTTTATTTCTTGAGACGAACAAGTGTAAAAACATATAAAAATAAACAATAATTTAATTACAGTATGTTTCATTTTGATAGCTATTTTGAATTATTTGATTAATTTGAGTTTTTTCACTATCAGAAAGACCATTCCACGCAACCGTATTTTTTAAACCAATCCAAGAAAGCGAATCATAAAATTCATCGTTGTGTTGATTATTATCATACTTCTTGCAAATGATTTATTCACAAACTTGTTTTTCTACATTATAATTGGGCTTCAATAATATACCATTTTTATCAATTTTCCAACCGTCAATTTCATTCCAAAATTTAATGTTTTTTTTAATTTTAATAATTCTTGAAGTTGCAAAATCTTTTATAAAAGAATTTGGATGATTTTGTATTATTTTATTATAGATATTTATAGTACTATCAGGGTTAATTACATATTCATTTTTAAAATTATCTTCAACCATTTTATATTTTAATAAATGACTTGACAAACTATCAATCCTCTCTTTTAGTAAATTGGTATCGTTTTTTATATTTGTACTTGGAACTGATTTGTCCTTACAACTTAAAAGTATTAATGTTGTAAAAATTAATAAAATTGATTTTTTCATACTACTGACAATTTGAATTAGAGCTATTAAAATTTGAAATTATTGTATTTATGCTTGCTTTTTCTGAGGGTGAAAGTAGGTTCCAAGCAACTGTATTTTGCAAGCCTTCCCATGCAAGGGCTTGATAAAGACTCTCTGGTTTTGTATTGTCAAATTGTTTCAATGTATTTACGATAATTGTTCGATAATGTTGAGCCATCAGTTGATGTTGTTCGTCAGAAACTACTTGACCTGCTGGGACATTAAAAAAATATCTTAAATAATAATCATATAATCCTGGGTAATTATCTTTCAATCCTACTATAAAATTAGTCCATTCACTTGATGTGTAATTGCTAAAATTTAAATTAGGTAAGTTAGCACAAGATAATAATTTTCTAAATATTTCAGCATGTATCATTTCATGAATAAAAGTTCGTGCTATAGACAATGAAGGCCTATTTAAATTATTCACATTAAATGTTATAGTTATTAAATAGTTAGATGGTGGACTTGTTTCCGCATTTCTATTGCTAGGTAATGCTGAACTTGCTGCTAGTTTTAAATTTGCAACCGAAAATTCTCCATCGAAATTTTGGAGATAATTTTGAAATGTTGGAGCTTTACCTAGTTGAGTATATACACCGAATAAACATGGATTATTTTTTAAAGAACCATCAATAATTATCTTATATATAAAATCAACTTCTCCTCCATTTCTAAAAGAATCGATTGCATCTTTAGCAAACTCATTTGCTTCATCACAATTTGGACTATTTTTTATATAATTCATAATGTCATTGTGTACTTCATTATGAGTGTAGAGCCATTTTCTTGAGGTGTTGTCTAAGTGTTCTAAAAATGTTTTTGAGCATTTATCGACTGGGTATAAAATTCCAATTTCAGTGGTTTGAGGACATGGGTCTTCTGGTGTAGTTGGGTCAGTAGGAGTTATTGGGTCAATGGATAATTTTCCAAATGTAGGTGGGTTCCATATAATCCAGTTGGGAACATCTGTATTATCTTCTCCTGAATCTTGGCTAGTATCTCCATCAGTTATAGTAATAATTAAAGGTTCGCTATAATTATTTCCTCCGGGGTTAATTGTGCCTCCTCCTGGAATATTACCGTTATTGTTATTGTTGGAACCACCACCACACCCAATACAATTAGCTGGTACATTTCCTATTTGAACAATTAATTCTGGGTCTGGGCAAGGATTGTCAGTATAGATTGGTATAAATTTTATATTCCCTTGAAATTGTTTTAAATCATAATTGAGCTTATACTCTTGAGCAAAAGCATCGGTCATATAATATTCTATAAGTTTGACAGTAGTATAATTGTCTTTTTCTTGAAGGATAAGATTGCCAAATTTTTTATCATCTTCGATGGGATATCGTATTTCAAAGGTGTAGTTTTCTTTACCATATGTATCGATTATCTTTACTATTTCATCATAGTTAATAGTTCCTATATCTAATGTAATAGTTCTAGCTAAAGAACCGTTGTCTAAAGTACTTCGAGATCCTAAAATATTTTTTAATCGCAAAGCTACTTTTTCGGCTTCTTTTCCTATAAGGATTTCCGTTTTGCCGTTATAGTCTTTTTTTATACTGTCTTCATACAATTCTTTTTCGCAACTAAAAAGTAGAAAAGCTGTAATTACTACAAAGAGTAGTTTTTCAATCTTGGTTTTTGTTTTCATAATTATTTGGTTTATAAAGTTAATGATTATTTTTTATTCAAATAAAAAAAATTCGTTTCAATTGAATACAGGCAAATTAACCTGTTTTTTACTAAATTGTTTTTCGCTTTTTATTTCAAACGTAATTAATTATTTTAACATAACACATATATGTGTTTAAATAATTTCATCAATATGTTCACTTTTCACAAATGGAAAGTGAAGAAAAGCTATTTATTGTAAAATTTGGCAATCGTTTACGCGATATACGATTATCTAAACAATTATCTCAAGAGATGCTGGCTAATGATGCCGATATTCCTATTAATCAGATTGGTCGAATTGAAAGAGCCGAAATTAAGACATCGCTTACTACCATCTTTAAGATTGCTAATGCACTTGAAATTGATGTCAAGGAGTTATTTGAATTTTAACTTTTTATGTTTAAACACCTTATCAATTTATTTTTCCCAAAGTCTTGTGCGGCATGCACTTCATTTTTATTGGCAGAAGAAATTGTGATTTGTACAGGTTGCAGACACAAACTTCCGTTGACGAATCATCATTTGATGGAGGAAAATGAAGTGGTAAAAAAGTTTTATGGTAGGATTCCGTTGGAGTTTGGTGGAGCGTTGTTTTATTTTCATAAAAAAGGAATGGTGCAAGAAATGATTCATAAATTGAAATACAAAGGACATGAAGAAATTGGCGAAATGGCTGGAAACTGGTATTCGGGAGAGTTGAAAACGGTTGAACAATTGAAGTCGGCTGATTATATTATTCCGGTTCCGTTGCATAAAAAACGGCTTAGAGAACGTGGTTATAATCAAGTGGCACAATTTGGAAAGACTTTGAGTGCCAATTTGAATATTCCATATGATGACTCGGTTTTGATTCGAAAAGTGTATGCCAAGACGCAATCTCAAAAGAATTTATTAGGAAGAATTGATATTGCTGACACTACATTTGATGTTGTCTTTGACGAAAGTTTCCATGGTAAACATTTTGTTCTTATTGATGATGTAATTACTACGGGTGCTACTTTAGAATCGTGTAGTCGAGCTTTGTTGAAAATTCCGAATGTGAAGATTAGTATTGTTTGCATGGCGATGACGCATAATTAAGGTTATAAATTGATAGATACTGTTTTGCGAATGTGTTTTTTGATTACATTTGATTTGTATTAACAACTAAATTTTTTTTATGAAAAAGGTTTTTTACTTGTTTTCAATTGTTTTTTTGATGCAAAGTTGTTTTAGTTATAAAGAAATTGAGAATAATTCGAGCCAGTATGAAATTGGGAAAACCTATAGAGTATATCAAGATAAAAAAAAATCAATAATAAACATTAAAAATAAAACGGATAGCACTCTTATTGTTGTCAGTAAATTTGAAGAGCATAAATTTCCAATTAATTCAATTTCTAAAGTTGATAAAAGAAAATTTTCTATTGTAAAAACGCTTCTTTTGCCAGTATCAATTGTTTCTTCAATTATTGTATTATTTGCACTTACTTACTAAGATTTTTTTCGTAGTGGATATATTTACAAATTTTTACAAAACATTTCGTTCACACTAAATATAATTGTTATTTTGTGACTTGAAAAAACTGGAAAATGAATAGACCTTATTTTAAACTGTTTTTATTGATAGTTGTGCTTGCTGTTTCGAGTTGTGCCAAACGAGGAACGATAACTGGCGGAGCAAAAGATACTTTGGCTCCAGTATTAAAAGCGAGTTTTCCAAAAAATGGTTCGGTAAATTTTCAAGGAAAAGAAATTAAATTGGTTTTTGATGAATATGTGAAGCTGAAAGGCATCAGCAAACAACTTATTGTTTCGCCGCCAATGATAACGCCACCAGAGATTTTTCCACAGAATGCTTCAAAAACGATTACCATAAAAATTAAAGATACGCTACAACCGAATACTACGTATAGTTTTAATTTTGGTCAAAGTATTGAAGACAATAACGAAGGAAATCCGTATTCGCAGTTTAAATATGTGTTTTCTACGGGAAGTTATATTGATTCGTTGAAATTGAATGTGAAAATCAAAGATGCTTTAGAGAAGAAGTCGGATAATTTTGTAACGGTAATGTTGTATGAAAAGAATGAAAAGTTTAATGATTCGACTATTTACAAGGAAACACCGCGCTATATTACCAATACTTTAGACAGTTTGAAATTGGTAACTATAGAAAATATCAAAGCTGGAAAATATAAATTGATAGCTTTAAAAGATAACGGCAATAATAAATATAATCCAAAATCGGATAAGATTGGTTTTTATTCGGGCGAAATTACCATTCCGAATGATACTATATATGAATTAGAATTGTTTAAAGAATCCTTGCCGTTTAAGGCAATAAAAACCTATCAAGCCTCAGGAAATAGGCTGGTTGTCGCTACAGAAGGAAATGCTAAAAACACAAAAGTTACTATAAAGAACGGAAATGATGTTTTGCCAACAGTTGTAACTCAATTTCCAAAAAAAGATTCGCTACAAGTTTGGTATAAACCGATGAAGGTTGACTCGTTATTAGTTTCGGTAGAAAAAAATTCGTTTAAAAAAGAGTTTTGGACTAAAATTAAAGAGCAAAAGAAAGATTCGTTGAGTTTTACTTCTGATTTTGCAGGCGGAATTCCGCTTAGAGAACGATTTGGATTGACGAGTACAACTCCACTTGTGAAATTTGATAAAACTAAAATTAATATTATCAATAAAGATTCATTGGCTATTGATTTTACTACGGAATACGATGAGTTTAATCAAAAATTTTATATTGATTTTAAAAAAGAACCTTTAGAAAAATATACGATTTCGGCAATGCCAAATGCATTTACTGATTTTTTTGAAAATGTAAATGATACGTTGAACTATAAGCTGACGACTAAAAACACTACTGATTATGGTAATTTGCGGTTGATTTTAGAGAATGCAAAACGATTTCCAATCATTATAGAATTGACGGATAAAGATGGAAAAGTAAAAGCTACAGCTTATACTGAAAAAGAAACCACTATTGAGTTTATGAATATTGAGCCGTTACTTTATACGGTTAGGATTATTTATGACGACAATAAAAACAAGATTTGGGATGCTGGAAGTTATCTTGAAAATCGTCAAAGTGAAGAAGTGATTTATTTCCCTAAAGAAATTGATGTTCGCGCCAATTGGGATGTTGAGCAACCTATAAATATTGGAATTACGAATTAGTTCTTTGACTGCGCTCAGCATGACAATTTGAATTCATCTTTATCGTCTAGAAAAGCTAATTTGTTTCGAGTTTCGTCTAGTTTTTTCTTGTCCAATTCAACAATAAAAACGCCTTCTGTTTCTTGTGGTTCTATGATATAATTACCCAAAAAATCTATGGCTTGCGAATGACCAATGTATTCGTGGTTATTTCCGTCAACACCAACACGGTTTACGCCAATGGTATAACACATGTTCTCTACTGCACGTGCTTTTAGTAAAATATCCCACGCATTGGTTCTAACTTTAGGCCAATTGGCAACGTAAAGCAGCACATCGTAGTTTTCTACATTTCGAGCAAAAACTGGAAAACGCAAATCGTAACAAACTAGCGGACAAATTTTAAATCCTTTGTATTCTACAATTAATTTTTCTTTTCCCGCAGTATAAATTTTGTCTTCGCCAGCCAAAGTAAACAAATGACGTTTGTCATAATGCTGCATTTTTCCGTCGGGGAAAACAAACACCAATCGGTTGTAGAAATTTCCTTTTTCTTTGATGATCAAACTTCCTGTTATGGCGCAATTTTTGGCTTTTGCCAAATGTTGTAACCACGAAATAGTTTCGCCTTTCATGGTTTCGGCAACCGCTTTTGGATTCATAGTAAAACCTGATGAAAACATTTCGGGAAGCACAATTAAATCGACGTCTTCCATAAATCCCGTGATTTTTTGCGATAAATGACTGCGGTTTTCTAGTGGATTTTCCCAGTCTAGCGAAGTTTGTATAAGTGCTATTTTCATTTTTTTAGTTTCACAAGGTTTCACAAAGTATTGCACAAAGTCACACAATTTATTTATTTAATGATGATTTCGTCAATAAAAATAAAAGCATCGCCACCAAAACCTTGATGCCATTCGGGTAATTTTCCATAGTTTTTGGCAATTACTTTAACATAGCGCGCATTCATCGGTTTTACTAATGATAAGCTGAAATTTTTAATGATATTTTCGCTTTCTTTTGCATCTATAGTGTTTTCAATAGTTCCAATTTTTGTAAAATTAACGTTATCAGTTGAAACATAATAATCCACTTTAGTTGGCATCAAAATCCAGGAACGTGAATCTTGAAGATAGTTTGATGATAAATAACTTATTTCTTTTATTTCCTGCAAATCAACCACGGCTTCAAAATCCTGACTTTGGTAACCTTGCCAATCGCCTTTTCTCCAATTGGTTGTGCCAAAAATCCCATCTAATAAACCATCATTTCCACCGGCATGATATTGTGGATTGTATTTAGATTTGATGTCAATGGTGTAGTTGTTTGGTTTTTTGAAGAAGGTTGCGGAAATGCTGTTGCTTTTTTGTTTGCCGTTTTCAGAATAAGCTACAATGTAACAGGAATTATTAATTTCAAATGATTTTTCATATTTTTTATATGGAATGAAAACCATGCTAGTATCTTTAGTAAAAACGTAATAAAATAATTTATCAGTTTTATTTTGAGATTTTATTTCAATCAACATCTTATCCTTAAACGATTTACTTTCTGCTTCAATTACTGGAACCGGAATAATTGAAGGGAAACATTCTTTCTCTCTAAAATCCATTGAAAATTGAGGTAAAATTCTAGTTTTTTCAAAAGGTTGATTAATGTATTCTGGTTTTTTACCATCTATACTTACTTTAATATTTTTAATAAATGGTTCAGTTATGTCCCAAAAAATATTTCCTGGCGTTACCTGATAAATTCCCATCGAACTCAACACATACCAAGCACTCATTTGTCCGCAATCTTCGTTGCCAATTAAACCATCAGGAGCATTTTTGTAGAAATTATCTAAAATGTAATGTACTTTTTCGGTCGTTTTTTCGGGTTTACCCACGTAGTTATACAAATAGGCCATGTGATGACTTGGTTCGTTTCCGTGTGCATATTGACCAATTAAACCCGTAACATCTACTTGCTCGCGACCAGTGGTTTTACTTTCGCTGTTGAACATTTCGTCTAACTTGGCTTCAAATTTTTCACTTCCGCCATAGGCATCAATCATTCCGGGAATATCTTGTGGCACAAAGAAGGAGTATTGCCAACTGTTGCCTTCGGTATAATTGTTGTTTATTTCTCTTGGATCAAACGGTTTGTCCCAACCGCCATTTTTCTTTGGTCGCATAAAACCTATATTCCAGTCGAAAACATTCTTCCATGATTGTGAACGTTTCATGAAGTATTCGTAGTCTTCTTTTTTGTTTAAAATTTGCGCCATTTGAGCAATACACCAATCGTCATAAGCATATTCTAAGGTTTTAGAAACGCTTTCGTGTTCGTCGTCTATGGAAATAAAACCGTTTTTCTTATAAGCTTCCAATCCCAAATGGTCTAACATGGCGGAATGTTTGGCGGCTTCAAAACACTTTTCATAATTAAAACCAGTAATTCCTTTTGCCATTGCATCTGCCATAACGGAAACCGAATGATAACCAATCATACAATCGGTTTCATTAGACGCCAATTCCCAAACGGGTAATCTTCCGCCTTGTTCGTATTGTTTTAGAAAGGTATTGATAAAATCGGCTGTTCGTTTTTTATCAATCAATGTATATAATGGATGTGCAGCACGAAATGTATCCCAAAGCGAGAACACCGTGTAATAATCAAATCCTTCGCCTTCGTGAACTTTGTTGTCGCGTCCGCGGTATTTTCCGTCGATATCTTGTGCGATATTGGGTTGCACCATCGTATGATATAAAGCCGTGTAGAAAATGGTTAGTTTATCATTATTGCTTTCCGAGATTTCAATTTTTGATAGCTCTTTATCCCAAAGTTGTTCGGCTGCTTTTTTAACTTTATTAAAGTCCCAATCTTTAATTTCTGAAGCATTTAATTCGGCACCTTCATAACCTGTTGGTGATAACGTTACTTTAACTTTTAATTTCTCTCCTTTTTCTACTTTTCTTGAAAAACTTAAAGCCAACTCAGTTCCATTAAATCGCCTTCCTTTTTCCCCATTGCATTTAACTTTGTTTATTCCAAATGGTTTTTCAAATTCAATTAAAGCAAAAACATATTGATCTCTTGCCCAAGCTTCGCTTCTACGTTTCACCCAAATTCTTTTTTCATCAATTATTCTAACTTCACCTTCCAATAGTTTATCTCTATGATTTAAATCTAAAATGATGTTGGCTTGTCCAGCTTTATTAAAAGTATATTCGTGAAAACCTACTCGTGTTGAGGTTGTAAGTCGGACATCAATATTGTGTTTGTCTAATTTGACTGAATAGAAACCTGCTGATGCTTTTTCGTTAGCATGAGAAAATATCGAACTGTACTCTTTTGGGTCAAAACTTGGTTCTCCCATGGTTGGCATAAGCATGATATCGCCAAAATCAGAACATCCAGTTCCGTTCAAGTGCGTATGTGAAAATCCATAAATAACATTGTCTGTATAGTGATAACCAGAACAACCATCCCAAGAACCATCAATTCTGGTATCGGGCGAAAGCTGGACCATTCCAAACGGAACTGTTGCTCCTGGATAGGTATGACCATGTCCGCCAGTTCCGATAAATGGGTTGACGTATTGTTGGTAATTTTGACTGAAAATAAATGAAGAAAGTAATACTAAAATTAATGAAAGTAGTTTTTTCATAAAGTTGTGTTTGTCATTCAAAGATAAAAAAAACGCATCCAAATTAATGAATGCGTTTATAATTATTTATGAAGTATGAAATTACTTGATACTTGCTTTTAGATATTCTCTGTTCATACGTGCGATGTTTTCAAGTGAAATACCTTTTGGACATTCTACTTCGCATGCACCAGTATTGGTACAGTTTCCGAAACCTTCTTCGTCCATTTGACGCACCATGTTTAAAACACGTTGAGTTGCTTCTACTTTTCCTTGTGGTAATAAAGCATATTGAGATACTTTTGCCCCAACGAACAGCATAGCCGAACCGTTTTTACAACTTGCCACACAAGCACCACAACCAATACATGCGGCAGCTTCAAAAGCTTTGTCTGCATCGTCTTTAGGAATTGGTGTTGCATTAGCATCAATGGTGTTTCCAGAAGTGTTTACCGAAACGAAACCACCTGCTTGTTGAATTCTGTCAAAAGAACTTCTATCAACTACTAAATCTTTTACCACAGGAAATGCTTTACTTCTCCATGGTTCGATATAAATCGTTTCACCATCTTTGAACTTACGCATGTGCAACTGACAAGTAGTGGTTCTACTATCTGGACCATGTGCTTGACCGTTGATGTATAACGAACACATTCCGCAAATTCCTTCGCGACAATCGTGGTCAAAAGCAACAGGTTCTTGTCTTTCGTTAACTAATTGTTCGTTCAATTGGTCTAGCATTTCTAGAAACGAACTATCAGTAGATACATTGTCTAATTTATAATCTACAATTTTACCTTTTTCTTTAGCGTTTTTTTGACGCCAAATTTTTAGTTTTATATTGATGTTTTTCTTTGTAGCCATGATTTCTTATTTGTAGTTTCTAGCAGCAATTTTAATAAACTCGTATTTTAATTCTTCTTTATGAAGATTTTCTTTGGTGATATCAAATCCCATGTATTCCCAAGCACCAACAAAAGCCATATTCACATCATCACGAAGTGTTTCTCCTTCGGCATCTTGATACTCATCACGGAAATGTCCGCCACAAGATTCTTTACGTTGCAAAGCATCCATTGCCATTAATTGACCTAAATCAATAAAATCGGCAACACGAAGTGCTTTTTCAAGTTCAGGATTTAATTCGTCTGAACTTCCAGGAACGTAAACATCTTTATAGAATTCTTCTTTTAAAGCAGCAATTTCTTCGATTGCTTCTTTTAAACCTTGTTCGTTTCGCGCCATACCCACTTTGTTCCACATAATCAAACCTAAACGTTTGTGGAAATGGTCAACCGATTTTGAACCGTTATTGTTTAAGAATTTATCGATTGAATCTTTAACTCTCTTTTCTGCTTCATCAAATTCAGCCGATTGTGTAGAAATTTTACCTGTTCTAATTTCATCTGCCAAATAATTTGAAACTGTATAAGGCAACACGAAATAACCATCTGCCAATCCTTGCATTAATGCCGAAGCACCAAGTCTGTTTGCTCCGTGATCAGAGAAGTTTGCTTCTCCAGCTACGAAACAACCTGGAATAGTAGATTGTAAATTATAATCAACCCAAACGCCACCCATTGTATAGTGTACCGCTGGATAAATTTTCATTGGAGTTTCATATGGATTTTCGTCAGTAATTTTCTCATACATTTCGAACAGATTACCATATTTTTCCTCAATCCATTGTTTTCCTAGTTTGATAATTTCTTCTTCCGATGGATTGTGATTTCCATGAGCGTAAGCCACTTCTTTACCTTTATTTTTAATTTCTGTAGAGAAATCAAGGTAAACACCTTCGTTAGTATCATTTGCTTCAATTCCGTAACCTTCGTCACATCTTTCTTTTGCTGCTCTAGAAGCCACATCACGTGGAACTAAATTACCAAATGCTGGATATCTTCTTTCTAAGTAGTAATCTCTATCTTCTTCTGCAATTTGCGTTGGTTTTAATTTTCCAGCACGAATAGCTTCAGCATCTTCTTTTTTCTTTGGCACCCAAATTCTTCCAGAATTACGCAATGATTCAGACATCAACGTTAATTTTGATTGATTGGTTCCGTGAACAGGAATACAGGTTGGGTGAATTTGAACATAACATGGATTTGCAAATAATGCGCCTTGTTTATGAATTTTCCAACTAGCCGTTACATTACTTCCCATAGCGTTTGTAGAAAGGAAATAAACATTTCCATATCCACCAGATGCAATAATTACGGCATGAGCCGAATGTCTTTCTAATTCTCCAGTAACAAGGTTTCTTGCGATAATTCCACGAGCTTTTCCATCAACTTTTACTAAATCTAGCATTTCATGACGGTTGTACATTTTCACTCTACCCAAACCAATTTGTCTTGACAAAGCAGAATAAGCTCCTAGTAATAATTGTTGACCTGTTTGTCCGGCAGCATAAAAAGTACGTTGTACTTGAACTCCACCAAAAGAACGATTGTCTAACATTCCACCATAATCACGAGCAAAAGGAACACCTTGTGCCACACATTGGTCAATAATATTTGCAGAAACTTCTGCTAAACGGTGAACATTTGCTTCTCTTGCTCTATAATCACCACCTTTTATGGTATCGTAAAATAATCTGTATGTTGAATCACCATCATTTTGGTAATTTTTTGCAGCGTTAATTCCACCTTGAGCTGCAATTGAATGTGCACGTCTTGGAGAATCTTGAAAACAAAATGCTTTTACATTATAACCCATTTCACCAAGTGAAGCGGCAGCCGAAGCACCAGCTAAACCAGTTCCAATAACAATAACATCTAATTTTGGACGGTTGTTTGGAGCAACTAATTTTAAATGGTCTTTATAATCGGTCCATTTTTTATCTAATGGGCCTTGAGGTATTTTAGAATCTAACTTCATAGTATATGTTGTTGATTTATTTTAAGAAAAAATGAATGTAAACTGGAATAACTGCAAAAAGCACAGGAACAACGATTGCGAAAAATGTCCCAAATCCTTTTATTGCTGGTGTATACTTAGGATGATTTAAACCTAAAGATTGAAATGCGCTTTTAAACCCATGTAATAAGTGGAATGCCAATGTAGCCATTGCTAAAACATAAAGAATCGTGAAAACCAATCCTTCTTTTGGAATGACACCCATGAATTTTGCTTCACTTTTAAAGAAAGCAATCGTGATTTTATACAAATCTTTATAGCCTTCAAATACAATTTCACCATCAACTTTATTTACAAGAGTTGTGTTATTTACCAATTGTAAATCGTATTTTCCTTGAGTTTGTTCTTTTACAGTTTTTATAAAATTTTCTGAAATTACATATTCACCGTTAGTATTTAAAAATGGAATAGGAGAATCTTTTGTTCCAACTAGTTGAATTTGTTTTTGCCCCATGCCATTATCGGTAGTTTTTGCAACCAAAGGCATGTTACGATCAAAATGCATTTTTGCCCAAAAATTTACCATGTGTGTAATAATAAACACTAAAATAATAGTTCCTAAAACTGCCATGTTTCTAGAGGAAAAACTACTGTTTTTTGATGGAGTGTTTTTGGCATAACCAATTGGTCTTGCTTTTACATTTTGATACGTTAAAATAAAACCATCAATTGCGTGGAAAAGAATGGAAATATAGGTTAAGTACGAGAGAAGTTTTACCGCTGGATTAGTCGTCATAAATAATGCATATTTATTAAAATTCAATGCATTGTTCGGTACTAATAATTGTAAATTTCCAGCTAAATGACCTGTTAAAAACAAGCACAAAAATAAACCCGTAAGAGCCATCCAGTATTTTTTTGCTAAGGATGACTTTAAAAGTGCAGATTTTGCCATAAGATTTTTTTAATTTATTTTAAAAAGACAGACAAAAATAATGTTAATTGACTACAACTACAACCTTTTCGAGGTAATTTATAATGAATTTAAAGTGTGTTTAACGTTTGTTGATTTTCAAGTTGTTAAAGTTTCTATTTTTCTAGTTCCGTATAATAAATTATTTCACATAAGTTGGAGTTAAACCTCGAATTCCCATATCAACCACATTTTCTCCAATTGAAGGTTCAAATTTACCGTCTGAAGTTACTTCTTGCCATTCAAAACTATTGTTAGTTGAAAGATTTAAAGTAACCACAACATCATTGGTTTCATTCCCTGTAATGACCAAGTTGGTTGGAAATTTTCCAGTAACTACGCACGAACCTGCTGGAATTGGTGATGTGCTAGCTAATGGATTTGGAACTGTAGTTGCATTTGCTGGTGCTTGTCCAGAGGAAGAATAAGCTTGATTATTTAACGCAAATGCCCAAAATCCTTGAGCTCGATTACCGTTAACATCAAAAAAATTATTACCAATTGAAAACGAACCAATATAAGTGTTAAATCCAATAAAACTTGCCAGAGTTCCTTGATAATCGACATTCTGATGACGAATGTTGATTTGATAATTTTGATAGGATAATGAAACTCTCAACCATTCATAACTTCCCGAATTGAGTTGGCTTAATGGTATTTTTAAGAAAGTTTCACCTTCTGCCACTATTTTTGATTGATCAAAATCCAATGCATTACTGCCACCAATAATCGTTTCGGGAGCATGATAAACAATACTTCCTGAACCAAGCTGGGTAGTTGCGTTTGGAGCAAATTCAACATAATGAGCTGAAATAGTGTTGAATTGAGGTGATTGTGCGGCATGTCCTGCGGCTAAAACAGAGGGTTGTCCTAAATTATTCAATCGAATTTGTGTTGGGTCAAATTTAAATTTGATAATCAACATCGGTTCTGAGTTTGAATCGTCTTTACTACACGAAAATAAAAGCAAACTCAAACTTGAAAGTGTGATAAAAAGCAGCTTTTTCATAAATTTATTTTAATAGGTTTTGGTTGCATCTATATCTATAACGAAAATATAGTCTGCTTTAGTATAATTTTCTTTGTCTAATTTCGAAATATCATCTTGTTCAACAGTTGAAATGGTTTTTATGGTTAAATTTTCTTGCAATTTTTTCAAGTACCAATAAATCCCTTCAAAATTGTCGCTGTGATAGGTTCCGTTAAAGTGAATGAACAAAGCATTTTTTGCTAAGTTTTTATTAATAAAATGTGCCATAGTTGCATCTTTTATCGCTTGTGCTTTGGGCATTTTTTCGCCAGCATGTTCCGTCATTTCCATCATCGATTGATAATTAGGAAGAGTAATATCAAAAGGAATTGGTAATGGAGCAATCCACAATTTTTCTTCATCAGTCAAATTATCTAATGCTTGAAAATCATTTTTATAAACCATCGATGCGTATCTTCTAGGAATATTGGTAGCAATGAATTTTAGCTTTCTTTTTTTAGCATAGTCAACCAAAGGTTTGTAATCTGTTTTATAATTATTCCAAAGCCTAGCGGTGCTATCCAATTGTTTTTGATTAATCTCATCATTCAAATATTGATTAACCTGCTTTTGATTATCCGCTTCTAACATTTCTGCACCAAGAATCACTTGCTTTTTTTGAGCTAAATCTTTCGTGAGTTCTAATTGCAACCAATGCACAATCGAATTATTATGATATTCTCCAAACAAAAGAACATCTGCATTTTCAATGTTTTTAAGTAGTTTTTTATAACTTACTTTTTTACCATTTTTATCAAACAATTGATACGGACTTTTGTTTTGAGCAAAATTTAAAAAAGAAACAAGAAATAAGATAGAAATAAGTGATTTCATGAAATATTTTTTCTAAAATTATTCATTTATTATTAAATTCAAAGCGACTTTTTTAAAAAAGAATACTTTTGTAGTTATAGATTATAAAATGGCAACTACAAAACCTAAAGAAGCATTTTTATTGTTCGTCAATCAATTTATTGATAAAACAGATGTTGCAATGCAGTTACAAATAAAAGCTGCTTTGAGTTCATTTTCATTCTCATTTTTAAAGAAAAATGATTTTTTAGTCCAAGAAAATGAAATATGTAATCATTTTTGTTACATCGAAAGCGGTATTTTGCAACACGCCATTGAAGTGGATGGCGAAGAAAAAACTACTTATCTTGGGTTGCGAAATTCGGTTACTTCTTCCTTAAAAAGTTTTTTAAATCAAACGGCTTCTCAAAAAAGCATTAAAGCATTGGTTGATACAGAACTTTGGATAATTGATTTAAAAAACTTTCAAGAGTTATTACAAAATAATGCTGCTTTTCATCATTTTTATTTCAAATTGATAGAAAAACAAATCATGCTAATTGACGATTATCGCATAGATTTATTGACATTATCTCCCGAAGAACGTTATAAAAAACTACTCGTCACTGAGCCAAAACTTCTCCAAGAAGTTCCTTTGCATTATTTGGCATCCTTTTTAGGAATTTCCAATCGGCACATGAGCAGAATTCGCAAAAATATAAAATAACGCCATTTGGCTACTCTATAGTTTTTTTCTTTATGTAAATTTGGGGTATTAATTTATTTAAAAATTTAAAAAATGAAATACCATCCAATTGACCGCAATTTATTTATAAAAAATAGAGCAAAATTTACCGCTGGAATGAAACCAAATAGCGTTGCCGTGTTTAACAGTAATGATATTTACCCTGTTTCGGCTGATAGCACTTTACCTTTTGCACAACATCGTGACATCTTTTATTTGTCTGGTGTAGATCAAGAAGAAAGCATTTTGTTGCTTTTTCCTGATGCTCCATACGCCCATTTGAAAGAAATTCTTTTTCTAAAAGAAACCAACGAACACATTGCCATTTGGGAAGGTGAGAAATTAACCAAGGAACGTGCTTATGAAGTTTCAGGAATTAAATCAGTGATGTGGTTACAAGATTTTCACAAAACCTTAAATGAAGTAATGACCTATGCAGAAACCATGTATATTAACACTAACGAACATTATAGAGCATCGGTAGAAACCGAAACCCGTGAAGCTCGTTTTGTAAAATGGTGGAAAGAAAATTATCCGGCACACAAAGTAGAAAAATCAAATCCCATTTTGCAACGCATTCGTTCTATTAAAGAAAGCGAAGAACTAGATTTAATTCAGAAAGCGTGTGACATTACTGAAAAAGGATTCCGTAGAGTATTAAATTTTGTGAAACCTAACGTAATGGAATTCGAAATTGAAGCCGAATTTATGCACGAGTTTTTACGCAATCGTTCCAAAGGATTCGCCTATACGCCAATTATTGCATCTGGTAATAATGCTAACGTGTTGCACTATATTGAAAACAATCAACAGTGTAATTCGGGTGACTTAATTTTATTGGATGTTGGTGCCGAATACGCTAATTATTCTAGCGATATGACGAGAATGATACCCGTTTCAGGAAAGTTTACCAACAGACAAAAAGAAGTGTACAATGCCGTTTTACGCGTAAAAAATGAAGCTACTAAAATGCTTGTTCCTGGTAATTTTTGGAAACAATACCACGTTGAAGTTGGTAAAATCATGACTTCAGAATTATTAGGTTTAGGATTATTAGACAAAGCCGATGTACAAAACGAAAACCCAGATTGGCCAGCCTATAAAAAATACTTCATGCACGGAACATCGCACCATATGGGATTAGACACACACGATTATGGATTATTATACGAGCCAATGCAAGCCAATATGGTGTTTACTGTTGAGCCAGGGATTTATATTCCCGCTGAAGGTTTGGGCATTCGTTTAGAAGATGATGTGGTTATTCAAAAAACGGGCGAACCATTCAATTTAATGCGCAATATTCCAATTGAAGCGGAAGAGATTGAATCGATAATGAATTCTTAGATTTTAGTTAAGGCGTTTAAAGGATTATAAGTTTAAAAGGCGGTTTACGAAAGTGAGCCGCTTTTTTTTCCCTATAAGTCATCTAAGAAGATTTGAGTTTTCTTTTATAAAACTTAAATGATTTATAGGGTTAAATAAATTATTTTTGCATCAATGAAAACCACCATCTACAAAAACACCAAAATCTCTTTCACTGATCAAGGCAAAGGCACTGCAGTTGTTTTTCTTCATGGTTTTTTAGAAAATAAAACCATGTGGGATGCTTTTATCCCCGATTTGGTCAAAAAAAACCGCATCATCACCATTGATTTATTAGGTCATGGTGATAGCGAATGTTTGGGATATGTACATTCTATGGAAGATCAAGCCGATATGGTACAAGCTATTCTTCATGAATTAAAAATTAGAAAGGCAGTTTTTATTGGGCATTCTATGGGTGGTTATATTGCTTTGGCTTTTGCCGAATTGTATCCCGAAAACATAAAAGGATTAGTGCTTTTAAACTCTACTTCTCGCGCCGATAGTAATGAAAGAAAGGTAAATCGTGATCGAGCCATTGTAGCTGTTAAACAAAATTATACCAATTTCGTCCGAATGAGTATCGCCAATCTTTTCAGCGAAGACAACCGCAAAAAAATGATAGATGACATTGAAAAAGTAAAACTCGAAGCTCTTAAAACACCGCTTCAAGGTATCGTAGCGGCACTTGAAGGCATGAAAATCAGAATAGATAGAGAAGTTATTTTGCATTTTGCTCCGTTTCCAATCCAATTAATTTTAGGGAAAAAAGATGGTGTTTTAATTTACGAAGAGAATTTAGAACAAATAGAAGGAACCAAAGTAAAACTCACCACTTTTCCCGATGGTCACATGAGTCATATTGAAAATCAATTTGAATTAAAGAAAGTTTTATTGAGCTTTTTAAAAGGGATATAAAAAAAACAACTCACTTTCGTGAATTGTTTTCTAATGATTCTTCTAAATTAGAGTTTCGCTCTTGAAATCTCTTGACCCGTTGGATACTTAATAGCAGCATCATCTTCTGCGGTAATAAAAATTTCATCGGGTTCATAAGGCGTAATCGTTTCAAATGATGCTTTTGATGAAGCATCGGTCTCAAATTTTCCTAAATTTTGCAAACCGTTAGATTTCGTTTGGAGCCACACCAAATAAAACTTTTTGGAAGGCGATAACCTTTCGGGTGAAGTTAAAAACTTTGCCTTCAGCTTTAGTTTACTGTTTCCATTATCATCTTTGGAGGTTTTGACCGTAATTTCGGCTCCTGGTGTAACATTAGAAACTGGAAATTTGACTTTTGATGCACAAGAGGCTAAAATCAAGAAAGTTAAAATAATTATTTTTTTCATATATTTTGAATTTTAAGTTCATTAATAATATACGAAAAAAAAACGACAATTCCTAATTATAGTAGTTCTTCAAAGGGTTTGTCTCTATCAAAAATGGTTAAAAGCAAGTTTACAATTTCATTTAAATAATTTTCCATGATTTCGGGAGTTATTACTTCGGTTGTAACCTTATCTACTTTAAAATTGAAGGGAAGAAACCCAGCTTTCATGTTTTTAAACGATATGATTCCTGCTTCTATCTGACGGTTTTTAGCTTCGGGTTCATACATAAAAGCATATGCCAAAACCTGAATGATTTTATCGTTTTTAATGTCAGCAGTTAAACCATTCCAATCATAAAGCGTCATATTTCTACCTTCAACCTTACCTGTTTTATAATCTATAATCCGGATTTTTCCGTTATGAAGTTCAACTCTATCAATATTTCCTTTAATTAAGACTGGAAAAGGCAAACGTTTGTCTTCAATGGTTCGTTCGTAAGAAGTTTCTAGCGACAAAACTTGAATTTCATCACCATTTTCTAAAGATTTTAGTTCGCTATTGAGGAAATTTTCCACATTGCGTTTGGCGACTTCAAAAGCAAGAAGGTTTCTTCCCGTTTTTATTTCGCCTTCTTTGTATTCTTTTTTAAATTGAAGGGTTACTTCGTTTGCGATTTTAGGAAATGAATTTTTAATGTCATCAATCGTTAAAATTCTATTTAAAAAAGGTTTGTACAACTCTTCTAAAGTAGCATGAATAATGGTTCCCAAAGTATTTACAGCAATATTTTCTTCTACTTCATCGGTTTCTTTGATACGAAGAATACGTTGAAAATAAAATTGTAATGGGTTTCGAATATAACTTGTTAACGAAGAAGGAGAAAACCCATTATGTGCAATTTCTTTCAAGCGTTGCTGTACCAATTCTGATTTCTCAATTATGATTGGCTGATTCGCGATTTCGGGTACAGCTGGATTATAAAATGAATGTTTCAGTGTATGATTGGGTTGTTTTTCAATCTCTAATTGCGTGATGAACCTACTTTTTTCACCAGCATCAAAGCCATCGCTGTCGGAATTGTATAATAAGTAAATATTTTTGGCACGTTGCAATAAATGATAGAAGTGATACGTGTAAATGGCGTCTTTTTCTTTGAAAGTTGGCAAACCATATTCACGTTTTACATCATAGGGAATAAAAGAATTGATTGATTTTCCTGCTGGAAATTTGCCTTCATTAACCGAGGTGATAATTACAGTATCAAAATCCAACACTCTGCTTTCTAAAACACCCATAATCTGTAATCCTTGCAAAGGTTCGCCTTCAAAAGAAACTTCGGCTACATCAATCACTTGTTTGTAAATAGCGAATACTGTTTTTAAATCGGTAACCGAATTTTGATGGTCGAAATAAGAAATCAATTTATTGATGACTTTGTATATTGAATAGACAAAAGCAGTTGTGATTTTTTCTTCCTCATTTTCACGATTTAATTTGTTCTTAATATGTACTAATATTTCGCCTATGCTTTCAAAAAACTGTACTGGATTGGCATCCCATTTCTGAAACAATAATTTATAAAGTACATTTTCTTTTCCATATAATTCGTGCAATTTATTCCAAGAGATAAAAGAAAAATTATTTTTATTGATTTTGTTTACCAAGTCATAAGCATCAACATGTGGCTCTATTAAAGGATTGGTTAGCACATCGAGCACATCTTTAAAATACATCGTATAACTCGAGCTGTTTCGATTTGTGGTATTGACATGAAGTTTAAACAGCTTCGCAATCAATAATTGCGCAGGGTTGTTTTTACTTGAAAAGCCCATAGTAACATTGAGTGCATCTACAGTAGATGGTAAAGAATAGAGTATCGGTAAGAGTAAATTTTCTTCGCCAAGAACGATAGCAACATTCTGAAGATTTTCTTTTTCGGCATATTGATGGATTAGGTTTCCAACAATTTTGGCTTGACCAATTGCTTTTGGGGTGCTGATGATTTCAATCTTTTTTTCAGTTGCAAAATCTTTAGCAATCCATTGATAGGGATTGGTTTTATAGTAGTTCCACTCTTTTTTAAACCTACGTTGAAACAAACCTGCATCATGAAATTCATCTCTTAAGAATACCTCATCCAAATCCCAAAAAACTTCCGCTCTATCAATGGCTAAAAAATGTTGAACAATCAATTCTTCTGCTTGATTTAAAGCATTAAAACCAGCAAAAATAAAAATTTTATTTTTTAAATTATCGGTATAATTTTTTAGATTTTCTTTGGCCTCACGATAAATTAACCCTTGATAACCTATACCTTTGTTGAATAAATGTTTGTAAAAAGAATGATAATAGAGCGGCAATTTTTTCCAAAACAAAAGGTGTTTTTCAATTAAGTTGGTTTTCTTGTTACTATCAACTGACCAGTGTTCGATTTCTTTTATGTTTTCAAGATATTTTAGAATTTTATTGGGATCTAAAAGATAACGGTCAATTTCATTAAAATCTTGTAATAAGGTTTTTGCCCAATTTGCGAAGTTTTCAAATTCGTCTAGTTTGTCTTGTTCCTCAACTTTGCAATAGACTTCATAAAATTCAAATAATAACTCTACCGAATCAATGCTTCTTATTCCAGAAATAGTTTGAATAAAGTCTTCAATGGAAGTGATTTCTGGAGCAAAAATCGTTTTATCTGTAGCAAGTTGTAATTCATTTATCAAAAAAACTTTTGCTCTCCTATTTGGTAAAATAATCACAACATCCGAAAGGTTTTCAGAATGTTTCTTAATTATAGTTTGCGCTAGTTGTTTGAGAAAAGTTGTTTTTGACATTGTATAAAAATAAAAAAACGTCCCGAAATTCGGGACGTTTTTATGAAAATATTTTAAAAATAAATTATTTTACTAATTTCACTTCAACTCTTCTGTTGTTAGCTTTTCCAGCTTTCGTTTTGTTAGTGTCAATTGGCATTGACTCACCAAATCCTTTAGAAGATAATCTTGAGGTATCTATACCGTTTTCTACTAAATAGTTTTTAACAGCAGCTGCTCTATCTTCAGATAGTTTTTGGTTAGCAGCGTCTTTACCATCGCTATCAGTGTGTCCTTCTAAAGAGAATTTAGAATTTGGATACTCTTTTAAGATTCCTGTAATAGATTGTAGTACTGGGTATGTTTGTTGTTGGAAAGAAGCTTTACCACTATCAAATAAGATAGTTTTAGCATAATCGTTCAATCTTTTTACAACTTCGTCAGATACTTCTGGGCAACCATTGTTAGCAACAGTTCCTTTAACGTCTGGACATTTATCATCTTTGTCTAATACGCTATCACCATCTCTATCTGGCCAAGGACATCCACCATTTTCTTTAGGACCTTTAACGTCTGGACATTTGTCTGATTTATCAGCAATTCCATCTCCATCAGTATCAGGACAACCATTCAATGATTTTAAACCAGCTACATCTGGACAAGCATCATCTTTATCAGCGATTCCATCACCGTCTGTGTCAGGACAACCGTTGAATTCAACTGGACCAGCAACATCTGGACAAGCATCATCTTTATCGGCGATTCCATCAGCATCAGTATCAGGACAACCATTAAATTGTTTTAAACCTGCTTGGTCTGGACAAGCATCATCTTTGTCATAAATTCCGTCACCATCTGTATCTTTCCCTCCAAATTTGAAAGTAAGACCAGCAAAGTGCTGCATGTGAGTTGGCATGTCTGCTCTACTATCTTCAAATGAGTACTTGTAAGTAGCACGATACGATAAACCTACGTTTTCAGAAAACCAGTAAGCCAAACCTAAACCACCATTTACAGTTCCTGCGCTAGAAACGTCACCTAACCAAGTATAACCACCTCCTACATGAATAGAAGGATCAATAGTTTTAGATTTGATTACGTTCATTAAGCTGTAATTGATTACACCATCAACTGCGTAATAATTAACATCTCCAGGATTGGTTACTGTATAATCGTTTGTTCCAACTCTTGGATTAACAAATTTAGTTAATTTGTTAATAGATCCTGTAACTCCAAAAGAGAAGTTACTACCAACGTATTTAGATACGTTTACGAAAGATACAGAAGGCAAAATGTTCCAATTGTCTTTTGCATTGAAAAATTCTGAAAACTGATCTTCTAATTTAGAAGCTGCACTAACTCTAGTGTCAACTGCATTTACCCCAAAAGATATAGCCCATGGGTTGTTGCTGTCTTGAGCTTGAGAACTGATTCCAGCTAACATTACCAAAGCAACGAATAATTTGTTAAGGTGTTTCATACTTAATTTGATTAGATTATAATAATTATAATAGAGCAAAAGTAATACGTATTCCAATAATATCAAAATCTAATTGTTAAAATGTGTGAATTATATAACTATTAGAGTAAAATTTTGAAATAAAAATGCCGCTATTTTATAACGTTTAGCTTCTTGCCAACCTCCGTAAAGGCTAAAATTGCTCTGTCTAAATGCTCTTTAGTGTGTGCTGCAGATAGTTGCACTCTGATTCTAGCTTTTCCTTTGGGAACTACTGGAAAAAAGAAACCAATTACATAAATCCCTTTTTTTAATAATTCATCTGCCATAACTTGTGATAATTTAGCATCATATAGCATTACAGGAACAATGGCAGAATCACCATCGATAATATCAAAACCTGCATTTTTCATACCTTCTTTGAAATAATTGGTGTTTGATTCTAATTTATCTCTTAAAGAAGTATCTTTTTTCAACAATTCAAATACCTTAATAGAAGCACCAACTATTGCTGGTGCTAATGAATTTGAAAACAAATAAGGTCTTGAACGTTGTCGTAAAATTTCAATGACTTCTTTTTTTGCTGTAGTATAGCCGCCCATTGCACCACCAAGTGCTTTTCCTAAAGTTCCAGTGATAATGTCAACTCTTCCCATTACACCTTTTGCTTCCAAAGTTCCTTTTCCAGTAGCACCAATAAATCCAGCTGCATGACACTCATCAACCATTACCATTGCATCATATTTATCGGCTAAATCACAAATTTTATCCAAAGGTGCCACTAAGCCATCCATTGAAAAAACGCCATCGGTAACTATTAATTTAAAACGATGTTCTGCTTCAACGGCTTTTTTTAATTGCATTTCTAAATCTTCCATATTGGAGTTTTCATAACGATAGCGTGCTGCTTTACATAAACGAACTCCGTCAATAATGGAAGCATGATTTAAACTGTCCGAAATAATGCAATCTTCTTCTCCTAATAATGGTTCGAAAACGCCACCATTTGCATCAAAAGCTGCTGCATAAAGAATAGTGTCTTCGGTTCCATAAAAATCAGCAATTTTTTGTTCCAAGGTTTTGTGAATATCTTGTGTTCCGCAAATAAATCGCACCGATGACATTCCGAAACCATGAGAATCCAAAGCATCTTTTGCCGCTTGAATTACTTCGGGATGCGATGACAAACCTAAATAATTATTGGCACAAAAATTTAGAACCGTCTCGCCATTTACCATAATCTCCGCTCCTTGTGGCGAAGTGATGATACGTTCTTTTTTATACAAACCATTTTCTTCGATGGCTTTTAATTCGTTTTGTAAGTGTTGTTGTATTTTTCCGTACATACTTTTAATTTTGGTTTGTAGTTTATTGTTTGTGGTTACAAATTTACAATTTCAATTTTGTCTCCAATGTAAACCAACGTTTTTTTACAGACTTTATAGCCCATATTTTCAATCGCAATTTGATAATGGTCTAATTGAGCTTTGTGTTTAGGCAAATGTTGTCCTGTTTTATAATCTAATAGAAAAACTTCATTTTCTTTAGAAACCGCCATTCGGTCGGGTTTTATGATGCCACCATTTTTTTGAATAATCGTTTTTTCGTTCAAAATTTTATGCTCTGTTGCAAAAAAAGATCGTAATTCGTCATGACCAACTATTTGTTCTAAGGTTTTTTGGACTTCTCCTTTTTGAGCAGGAACAATCAATCCGCTTTCAATAGCTTTAGTTAATGCCAAATCAATATCGGCTTTGGTTTCAATAAACGCCAATATTTCGTGCAAAACATTTCCAAATTCGATTGCTTTTTGTTGAAAGGTATTCCACATTAAACTTTCTCGTTGCGCAATTTTAATATTTTTGGGATCAAGTGTTTCCGCCATTTGAGGAATGGTTTGCGTTTTATCTTCTATTGTGTTTGGTGCCGAAAGTTTATTGTTTTCTCCCGAAAGATATTCCATTTTCCCTTCTTCAAATTCGCCTTTTTGAATTAGATAGTTAATAAAAAATGATGCCATATTCTTTGGATATTCACCAGTCGAATTTGAACGAGTTTGCATTTCAGAAATAATATATAATTGTTCTTCGGCACGTGTTAAAGCAACATATAACACATTGATGTCATCCAATAATTCTTCTTGTTTTTTGTGCAAATACACTTCGGAAGCTTGTTCGCCATAATTTTCAACACCCGAATTTTTATCGACCAATACTTTTGGCAAACCCATTTCTTCATCAGCAAATAGCCAAATTTTTTCTTTTGGACCTTTACTGTAATCTTCATCCGCAAACGGAAAAATCACTACTGGAAATTCCAACCCTTTCGATTTATGGATGGTCATAATTTTTACGGCATCATTTCCCTCGGGTGACGCAATGCTCATTTTATGTGAATTCGCATCCCAATACTTCAAAAAATCACCTATTCCAGCTTGTTTTTTTAAGTCTTGTTCCAAAACCAAATCTTGAAAAAATTGCACATAAGCCGTTCTTTTTTCAATAGCAATTATTCTAGAAATGATGATTTCGGTGGCTTCATACAATGATTTTTTGCGTATATTTCTAAAGGAAAAAGTAATCCCAAATTCTGTTAACCAATTTTCAAAATCATTTTCGGCTGAAAACTCCATTCCTTTTGCCATAAAATCGTGAATGGGCAATTTATTTTCTTTTACAACTGTCGCATTTCTTCCTAAATAATACAAGAAATTGGCTTTGGCTTCCAAGTCGGAATAATTGTTCAAATAACGCAACAAATCCACAATCGCTTTGACTTCGCTTGATGAACCGAGCAACAAACTTTCGGATGATAAAATAGGAATACCTTTTTCGGTTAAATAATTGGCAAGTAACGTTCCTTGCACTTTTTTTCGAGTTAGAATGGTAATTTCTTTATTTTTAAATCCTTTTTCTTTTGCGTTTAAAATACTTTCAACTGTTTTTTCTAAATAAAGCTCGTCTTTTGATGGGTTTTCTTCTTCATCAAAATTGTTTTTGTCTAATTTTGGAATAAACGAAATTGAAACAAAACCACCTTTTTTATCATTACTTTTTTGATGCGAATGATTGGCATACAAGTCCTTATAGTCTTCATTTTCAAATTGATTGGACAGAAAACCAAAGAATGCATTGTTGAATTCGATTACTTTTGCATAACTTCTATAATTGGTTTTTAGCGATTCGGTGTTTTTTTCAACGTTCGGAAAAGGATTTTCATCTTTACTCAATGCAATAAATTGTTCTGCTTTTCCGCCACGCCATCGGTAAATTGATTGTTTTGGGTCGCCAACAATTAACAATGTTCCTTGTGTTCCTTCTTCATCTTGACCCGAAAGCGAGTTGCCAATTAATGGAATTAAATTTTGCCATTGCATCTCGGACGTATCTTGAAACTCATCAATAAAAAAATGACGGTATTTTTCGCCCAAACGTTCGTATATAAAAGGTGCCGGTTGGTTTTGAATTTGCTCATAAATCAATTGATTGAATTCGGCAATAGATAAAATGTTTTGTTCTTCTTGAATGGATTTCAGTTTGCTATTCAACGTGTTTAAAAGTGAAAGCGGCGTGATGTTTTTTAAAAACGCTTCATAGAAAAATAACTTTTCATATTTTTTGTAGATTTTATCTAAATTCTCAATTAAATCTGGAATAATATTTTCGATAATTTCCTTGTCTTTTGCAGTTTTGTTGATTTTGATGTCTTCAAATTCGCGATAAGTTTTATTTTTTGGATTGAATTCTTTTTCACTCAATTTTTTTAAATGATTGGGAAAATGTCCGGCTGAAAACGATTTTATATCAATGCCTTTGCTATCGATTAATTCCAATGCCTTTGCAGCAAGATTAGCTGTTTCTTCTAAGATTTCTTCACACAAATCGACGAGTTTCTTTTTAATTTCTACAAAATCTTCTATCGATTTATTGTGAAAATGCGTGATTTCTTCGCGATTGTTTTCATTCAATATCAATTTTCCCGTTTCCATGATTTCTCTAGAAATATCCCAAGATTTGTCGTCGTTGGTTTTTTCTAAAGTATAATTTACCAATAATTCTGTGAGTTGTTTGTCGTTTCCAGCTTCAGCAATAATGGCATCAACAGCTTCAGTCAACAGATTTTCAGTATCAAGCGAAACCTCAAAAGTGATTGGTAGATTCAAATCGTGTGCAAAACTTCGAATGACTTTGTGTGTAAATTTATCAATCGTAGAAATGTCAAAAGCGGCATAGTTGTGAATTAAATGCTTGATGATGCTTTTGGCTTTCAAATGAATTGTTTGCAAACTCAAACCGGTTTCGGAGTGAATAACTTGCATCAGTTGATGTGCTTTATCGGAAGGGTTTTCCTTGGCAAACTCTGAAAGGTTTTGTACCACACGACTTTTCATTTCGTGAACCGCTTTATTAGTAAACGTGATGGCAAGAATATTTCGGTAGGCATCAGGTTTTTTAGCAAGAAGAATGATTTTTAGGTATTCTTTTACCAAGGTATAGGTTTTACCCGAACCTGCTGATGCGTCGTAGATTGAGAATGGTTTTTTAGTCATTATTTCAAAATTTCATAAATAAAATTCAATTTAGAATCTTCGCCATGATAAGCAACTTCTAATTCAGCAATTTTTTTGGCACCAATTTTTTCAATGGCTTTTTGTGAACGGAAATTGGTTGCGCCAATATGAAAATGAATTTTCTCTACAAATTGAAAAGCATAATCAATCATTATTTTCTTTAAAGCCAAGTTGTATCCTTTTCCCCAAAACTTTCGTCCGATAAAAGTATAACCAATTAAAACAGTTTTGTTTATTTCGTCATAATCATAAAAACGACTGCTACCAACGACTTCGTTTGTTTTGGTATCTAAAATGAGAAATGCGCCTTTAGAAACCATGGCGCCATCAAAAAAATTTTGAAAAACATTTCGTTGATAACGTAATTTATTAGGATGTTGTTCCCAAAGTAATTCATCATTTGCAACTTCATATAATTCTTCAAAATGATTTTCTTTCAAAGGAATGAGCTGAATAAGTTCGTTTTGAAGGTTTTTTGGTTGCCAATCAAGCTGCATATAAGTTTTAATTATTCGTTAATTGATAAATAGAATTTTCTTTTACGAAGTTAAATGTTTAAATTTGAATTCAATTAATTACTAATTAAAAAAATAAATATTATGTCATTTGAATTACCACAATTACCTTATGCATACGATGCATTAGAACCACATATTGATGCCAGAACAATGGAAATTCACCATTCAAAACATCATAATGGCTATACAACCAATCTAAATACTGCAGTTGAAGGAACCGATTTAGAGGGAAAAACTATTGAAAACATTTTAATTAATCTTGATATGAAAAATGCAGCCGTTAGAAATAACGGTGGCGGATTTTATAATCACAATTTATTTTGGAGAGTTATGTCGCCAGACGGTGGCGGAAAACCAACAGGAGAATTAGCCGATGCTATTGATGCTGCTTTTGGAAGTTTCGATGCTTTTAAAGTACAGTTTGCAAAAGCTGGTGCTACACGTTTTGGTTCGGGTTGGGCTTGGCTTTGCGTTCACAAAGGTGGAAAGGTTGAAGTTTGTTCTACTCCAAATCAAGATAATCCTTTAATGCCCGATGTTGGTTGTGGTGGATTTCCAATATTAGGCATGGATGTTTGGGAACATGCTTATTATTTACATTATCAAAATCGTCGTCCAGATTATATTGAAGCGTTCTTTAATGTAATTAATTGGACTGAAGTGGCTCGATTATATGCTACAGAAAAATAAGAAATAAAATCATTTGATAAACAAACCGATTGTGAAAGCAGTCGGTTTTTTTTGTGGTTGGTATAAAATGAAACAGGTAGAATTGCTTCTACCTGTTTGCCCCAAATCTACCATAAACTTAACCTACACTAAATACTATGGTACCGCAAATCTAATAACAAGTTATTGAATATTAGTATATTTTCTTAAAAAATTATTAAAAAAAGATGGAATTTATGGTAAATAGTAGGATTTTGGAGGTGGACGACACGATTTGGTACTTATATAAAATAAAAAAGGTGAAAATTTCTTTTCACCCTTTTTGCCCCAAATCTACCATAAACTTAACCTACTAATGCTATGGTTCCACAAATATATAGTGAGTGTTATTTTTGAAAAAATATTTCTGATGAACTGCTTTAAAAGTCGTTAAAGTTCAAAAAATGTTAAAATTTAATACGCTCTAGCATTATTTCCTTCATAAAAATTGATAAATGCACGGTTAACAACTCGATTTCCACCTGGTGTTGGGTAATCGCCAGTGAAGTACCAATCGCCAAGATTTTTTGGACAGGCTCTATGTAGATTTTCAACAGTTTGAAAAATAATTTTTATTTCAGCCTTAATATCGTCTGAATGCAATAAAGTTGCAATTTTATCAGAAATTTGCTGGTCAGTAAACGGTGCATAAATTTCGGTTACGTGATTAATAACGTCGGAATCTTTAATGTTTTCTTGAAGTTTACATTTTTTATAAACTTCTTCAATAATGTTTGTTTTATTATTTTCTTTCAATAATTCAACGGCAGCTTGAAACGCAATTAATCCTTCTAATTTTGCCATATCAATTCCATAACAATCTGGATAACGTATTTGTGGTGCAGAAGAAACCACTACAATTCGTTTTGGACGCAATCTGTCCATCATTTTTAGAATACTCATTTTTAAAGTTGTTCCACGAACGATGCTATCGTCAATAATAATCAGATTATCTGTGGGTTTTATTACACCATAGGTAACATCATAAACGTGTGCTACCAAATCATCACGATTGGCATCATCAGTAATAAAAGTTCTAAGTTTGGCGTCTTTAATGGCGATTTTTTCAGTTCTAATTTTTACCGAAAGGATTTCTTCTAGCTTTTCTTTGGTTAACGTTTTTCTATTGTTAAGAATAAATTGATTTTTTCTTTGATTCAAGAAATCGTTTGCCGCTTCCACCATTCCATAAAAGGAAGTTTCTGCAGTGTTTGGAATATATGAAAAAACAGAATTATCCGTATCATTTTCGATGGCTTCAAGAACTACTGGCAAAATAAGTTTTCCCAATTCTTTTCGTTCCTGATAAATTTCGGCATCGCTTCCACGAGAAAAATAGATGCGTTCAAACGAACAGGCTTTTTTTATGGTTGGAACAATGATTTCTTCTTCGGTAACATTCCCGTTTTTCTTAATAATTAAGGCGTGTCCTGGTTGCAACTCTTGCACTTTTTCAAATGGTACATTAAAAACCGTTTGTATTACTGGTCTTTCGGAAGCAACGACTACAATTTCATCGTCTTCATAAAAATAAGCTGGACGAATTCCTGCTGGATCACGAAAAACGAATGCATCGCCATGACCAAGTAATCCTGCCATTGCATAACCACCATCCCAACCACGAGAAGCACGTTTTAATATCTTAGTAATGTTTAGTTTTTCAGCTATTACTGGTGAAGCTTCGCGTTTTGACAAACCATTTACTTTGCATTCTTGGTACAAATCGGTTACTTCATCATCTAGAAAATGTCCGATTTTTTCCATAACAGTAACGGTATCGGCTAGTTCTTTTGGATGTTGTCCTAATTCAACCAAACTATTAAAAAGCTCAGTCACATTGGTCATATTAAAGTTTCCGGCAATAATTAAATTTCGGTGCATCCAATTGTTTTGACGCAAAAAAGGATGTACGCTTTCAATACTGTTTTTTCCAAAAGTTCCGTAGCGAACGTGACCTAAAAACAATTCGCCTATATAAGGAATTTTAGCTTTTTGAAGCGATATGTTTTCTGCATATTCGGGATGCAAAGACATTTCTTCATTAATACGTTCATTAATTTGGGCAAAAATATCCTGAATAGGTTGCGCTTGATTGGAACGAACCCTACTGATGTATCTTTCGCCTGGTTCGACATCTAGTTTTATCGAAGCAAAACCAGCACCATCTTGTCCACGGTTGTGTTGTTTCTCCATCAAGAGATACATTTTTTGAATGGCATAAAAAGCCGAACCGTATTTTTGCTCGTAAAATTCTAACGGTTTTTTTAATCTAAGAAGTGCAATTCCACATTCATGTTTAATGGCATCACTCATTGTTGTAGTTGTTTAGTTGTATTGTGTCAAAAAAAATGCCTCGACATTTCGAGGCATAAAGTTATTGTAATTCTATATCAAATTGTGTTAAAGATTTGAATTGTTTCAATCTGTCGTTCACTTCTTCTTTTGTCAAAACAAGCATTCGTTCAGTTCCAAACTTTTCTACGCAAAACGAAGCTAAGTTTGAACCGTGAATAATAGCATTTTTCATATTATTGAACGAAATGTTTTCGCTTTGCGTAATAAATCCAGCAAAACCACCAGCAAATGTATCGCCAGCACCAGTTGGATCAAAAACTTCTTCCAAAGGAAGTGCAGGAGCAAAGAACACATCATTTCCATGGAACAACAAGGCACCATGTTCACCTTTTTTAATAACAACATATTTTGGTCCCATAGTATGGATTTTGGCAGCAGCTTTTACTAACGAATATTCACCCGAAAGTTGTCTGGATTCTTCGTCATTAATGGTAATCACATCTACGCGTTTCATTACGTCTAATAATTCGGGTAAAGCACAATCCATCCAAAAATTCATCGTGTCTAAAACCACCAATTTTGGTGCTTGTGTCATTTGGTCTAAAACCGAACTTTGTACTAATGGATGTAAATTTCCTAACATCACAACGTCGCTATTGGTGAAATCGGCTGGAACAACAGGTTTGAAATCAGCTAAAACATTCAATTCCGTAATTAGAGTGTCGCGAGAGTTTAAATCGTTATGGTATTTTCCGCTCCAGAAAAAAGTTTTTCCACCTTTTACAATTTCTATTCCAGAAATATCGATGTTTCTTTCAGTTAATAAATCAAGGTATTCTTGAGGAAAATCATCTCCTACAACTGATACGATTGCCGAATTTACACTAAAATTTGAAGCCGAAAGCCCTATAAAAGTTCCTGCGCCGCCAAGTATTTTGTCTGTTTTGCCAAAAGGTGTTTCGATAGCGTCAAAAGCAACCGTTCCAACGATTAAAAGTTTGTTCATTTTTGAAGTTTCAAATTAAAGATGCAAAGGTAAACTTTAGTTTAGAAGTTTAAAAGTTTATAGGTTTAAAAGTTTAGGAGTTACTTGTCTTTGATTTTCAAGTTCAACCAAAAAAGTTTTTTATTTGAACTAAAAACATTAACATCTTTCATGTTTGCAACTTCTTTTATCTTTCTCATATAAGTCATCCGCAGGTTTGTATGTTTTAAGAAAATCTTTTAAAAAAAGTAAGGTACAAAATTGACTTTTTTGTATCTTTATACCATGTATGCTTTAGTAGATTGTAATAATTTTTATGCTTCTTGCGAACGTGTTTTTCGTCCAGATTTGAACGGAAAACCAGTCGTAATTTTATCTAACAATGATGGTTGTGTGGTCGCTAGAAGTAATGAAGCTAAAGCAATTGGAATTCCAATGGGTGCGCCAGAATTCAAATACCGAACACTTTTAAAAGAAAATAATGTAACGGTTTTTTCGTCCAATTACGCTTTATATGGCGATTTGAGTAATCGAGTAATGCAGATTTTAGCAGATTTTACACCCAATGTAGAAATTTACAGCATTGACGAAGCCTTTTTAAATTTTGATGGAATGACGATTGAAGATTATCACGATTATGGTCTTCAAATGAAAAACAGAATTCAAAAATGGGTTGGAATCCCTACTTGTGTTGGTTTTGCGCCAACAAAAGCACTTTCTAAAATTGCCAATAGAATTGCAAAAAAATTTGTCATTAGAACCAATGGTGTTTACATTATTGATACGGATGAAAGCCGAATAAAAGCACTGAAATGGACAAAAATTGAAGATGTTTGGGGAATTGGATATCGATTGTCGAAAAAAGCATTGCTTCAAAATATTAAAACGGCTTATGATTTTACGTTGCCACAACACGAAAATTGGATTAGAAAACAAATGGGCGTTGTTGGCTTGCGACTAAAACATGAACTCGAAGGAAAATCGGTTTTAGACCTTGAACCCGAAAAAACACAGAAAAAAACCATCGCCATTACAAGAAGTTTTCCCAAACAACTTAACGATTTTGATGCTTTAAAAGAACGTATTTCGACCTTTGCAACCGTTTGTGCCGAAAAATTAAGAGCTCAAAAATCAAGTTGTTACACTATTATTGTAATGCTTGTTATTGACAAACACAAATACAAAACCACAAAATATTATTTTAATAGTGCAATAACATTGCCATTTGCAACCCATAGTAGTTTGACAATTTCCAATACCGCTATTCGCATTCTAAAAGAATTATATGCTGGAAACGAACACTTTACTTTTAAAAAAGCAGGTGTAATTGTAACCGAATTGATTCCGGAACATAATTTGCAAATCAATCTTTTTGAGAATGAAAATCCAAAACACCATATGTTGATGAAAACCATTGACAACATCAATCGGAAAATGGGTGAAAAAAAAGTGAAAATCGCCAATCAAAACCTCAACCTCACTTGGGATATGAAACAAAATCATCTTTCCAACAAGTTTACCACGGATTTTACTAAAATATTAGAAGTATTATGCCACTAGAAAAAAATCAAAAATTACAGTTTTTTATTCCTGATTTTGAAAGCGATATTCAAATTGCTTATAGTCACGAGATGGTTTCGGCAGGATTTCCTTCACCAGCCAATGATTTCTTAGAAACTAAAATTGATTTAAATAAAGAGCTTTCCAAAAATCCTTTGGCCACTTTTTATGTGAAAGTAAAAGGCGACTCGATGATAAATTCTGGCATAAACGACAAAGATGTATTAATTGTTGACCGAAGTTTGGAACCCAATGACAACAAAATAGCCGTTTGTTTTATTGACGGAGAATTTACGGTAAAACGAATAAAACTAGACAAAAATTGCCTCTATTTAATGCCCGAAAACAAAAACTACCAACCCATAAAAATTACCGAAGACAATCAGTTTGTCATTTGGGGAATTGTGACTTATGTGATTAAAGCGGTATAAAAACCTCAACCTTTTTAGATTTTTACCCAAAAGTTTAGAGAAATTTATAATTAATTTTGATAATAATGAGCCTGATATTATATTGAGACTCATTTTGTTTAAATTTGACTATAATCTTTATTTTCACTTTTTAAAAAGAGTATTTTAATGATTTAAAATGCTACTGGTTTAGCCTTAAACAAACACTATTCTAAAAAAATATTCCTTAAATTTGACGGATTAAAATCATATCCAAATGCAAATCCAAGGACAAATTGTTGATATAGAAAACAAACGCATCTATTCTGGTGAAATCATCGTTCAAAACGGAAAAATCACATCCATAATAGAAAAACAACACAACAACAAAAATTATATATTACCAGGATTTATTGATGCTCACATTCATATCGAAAGTTCGATGTTAGTGCCTTCGGAGTTTGCAAAAATAGCCGTACTCCACGGCACCGTCGGAACCATTTCCGATCCACACGAAATTGCTAATGTTTTAGGAAAAGAAGGCGTGCACTACATGATTGAAAACGGAAAAAAAGCACCGTTGAAGTTCCATTTTGGAGCACCATCATGCGTACCAGCAACCTTTTTCGAAACCGCAGGAGCAGTAATCGATTCTGAGCAAATCAAAGAACTAATGGCGATGGACGACATCTATTACCTGTCCGAAATGATGAATTATCCAGGCGTTTTGTTTGACGATGAAGAAGTACTAAAAAAAATTGCTTGGGCAAAACACTTCAACAAACCCGTTGATGGTCACGCACCAGGATTACGTGGCGAACCCATAAAAAAATACATCTCCGCAGGTATCTCAACCGACCACGAATGTTTCACCTATGACGAAGCCGCCGAAAAACTATCCCTTGGCATGAAAGTCATCATCCGCGAAGGCAGTGCCGCCAAAAACTTTGAAGCATTAATCAACTTGCTGCCCGAACACTACGAAAACATGATGTTCTGTTCCGACGACAAACATCCAGACGACTTGATTGTCGGGCATATCAATTTGCTATGCGCACGTGCAGTTGCCAAAGGGTTTGACACATTCAAAATCCTTCAAATGGCGTGCATCAACCCAGTACAACATTACAACATGAACATCGGATTGCTAAAAGAAAACGATGCCGCCGACTTTATCGTAGTTGAAGATTTAAAAAACTTCAAAGTATTGCAAACTTACATCAACGGCGAACTGGTAGCCAGTAACGGACAATCGTTTGTAAAACATATCGATTTCGAAACACCAAACAACTTCAATACCTCCAAAAAACAAGTAAGTGAATTTACTATACCAAGCAACGCTGCAACCATAAGAGTAATCGAAGCTTTAGAGGGACAATTGATTACAAACGAAATCCATTGCAAACCTAAAATAGAAAATAGAAACCTCGTTTCCGATGTAACAAACGACATTCTAAAAATGGCGGTTGTCAATCGGTATGCCAATACAAAACCAGCCGTGGCGTTCATCAAAAACTTTGGATTAAAAAAAGGTGCCATCGCCAGTTCCGTAGCACACGATTGTCATAATATAGTAGTAGTCGGAACATCGGACGAAGAAATCTGCAACGCTGTAAATTTAATTATCGAAAACACCGGAGGAATTTGTGCTATAAATGGTGAAGAACAAAAATCATTGGCTTTACCCGTAGCTGGAATCATGAGCAACAAAAACGGTTGGGAAACCGGAAAACTATATCAAGAAATAGACGCCATGGCAAAACAATTAGGAAGCACACTAAAAGCACCCTTCATGACACTTTCCTTCATGGCATTACTAGTAATCCCCGATTTAAAATTATCGGACAAAGGATTGTTCAGTGGAAAAAGCTTCGCGTTTACTGATTTGGAAGTGAGTTAGAAAAAAGACCGCTTCGCTACAAGAAGAAAGAAAAAAGATGTTTCTATTATTCTCTTGCTTCTACTCTCTTTCTTCTTTATTCTTTGCTCTTGCCTCTGAAACTTTCCCACCAACAACCACAACAATCTCCCCTTTCGGAGGTTTGGCTTCAAAGTGATTCAGCACTTCTTCCGCAGTACCACGAACCGTTTCTTCGTGCAGTTTAGACAATTCTCTAGAAACAGAAACAGGTCGTTCCGCTCCAAAGTATTGAATATATTCCGCTAAGGTTTTAAGTAATTTGTGTGGCGAAACATAAAAAATCATCGTTCTAGTTTCTTCCGCTAAAGCCAAGTAGCGAGTTTGTCTTCCTTTCTTTTCGGGCAAAAAACCTTCAAAAACAAAACGGTCGTTAGGCAAACCACTATTCACTAACGCAGGCACAAATGCCGTAGCACCAGGCAAGCATTCCACAGCTATATTGTTCTCAACGCAAGCACGTGTCAACAAAAACCCAGGATCAGAAATCGCAGGCGTACCCGCATCGCTAATCAACGCAATGTTTTCACCGGCTTGCAGTCGTTTGATGAGGTTTTCTACGGTTTTATGTTCGTTGTGCATATGATGACTGTGCATATGCGTAGCAATTTCAAAATGTTTCAGCAATTTTCCACTCGTTCGAGTATCTTCAGCAAGAATTAAATCCGCTTCTTTCAACACTTTTATCGCTCTAAAAGTCATGTCTTCAAGATTGCCAATTGGCGTAGGAACAATGAAAAGCTTACCCATAGTTGCTGAATTTAGTTCAGTATTATTTGAATTTCTTTTCTACAATTTCCATAAAACGCTCTAGGTATTCTTCTTTTCCAACCCAATAGTTATAATCCGGAATAACCATTTCGTTCAAGAATGTTTTAGCTTCATCAAAAGTATCAAAAGTGTTCAACTGCGATAAAACTCTATTATAATCTTCGTTACTTTCATTAAACAAATGTTTCACAAAACCAATTCGGTCATTTAATCCAATAGAAATAGAATTTGATAAAGTATCATTTAAAGAAAGAACTCTTCCCGCTTCTTCAACATTTTTTTCTTCAAATACTTTTACAAATTTACCTTGAACATTATCTTCGGGTTTTACAAAAACAGGTTCTTTAAAATGATCGCCAAAAACATCATCCATAGTAACTTGTTTTGATGGTGTTTCTTTATCAATAGTTTCTTCTAAAGCCTCTTTTTCTTCTTCAAAAGAAAGCTCAAAGGAAGGCATAAAACTTTCTTCTTCCGTTTCTTCAACTATAGGTTCTGCTGATGCTTCAATTTCCTCCTCAATTTCCTCTTCTTCCTCAATAATTATTTCGCCAACAACTACGGGTTCTTCTTCTATTTTTTTCGCAGTAGGAATAATAGTTTCTTCCAAAACATCAACTTCTGGTTCTTTTTTAACAGCTACTGCCACTGGAGTTATAACCTCATTCGATTCAATAAAAGCAGCCACTTTCTCTTCAATTTCTTCTACAGGAATTGAGTTTTTCAACATTTCATAATTATCGCCATAAAACTTTAGTATCGTCAAGGCTTCGTATAATTTTTGAGTTTCTTTATACAGTTGGTCGATTTCCGATTTGTTTTTCAACTTTAAAATTCGGTGTGCAATACTAATTAATTCGGCTTCAACTCTTTTTTTCATAAGGCTAAAATTATAGTGAAATAAAATTGTTTTTTATATATTTTGGCAAAACTATACCAAATGCTTTAATAAATTTTTCTACATTTGAAACGCTGTAAATGTATAAAATTTATAGCGATAAGTTTTATTCACAAAGTAATAAAAACTATTCATTTTAAGCACAAGAATTTTAGAAAATGTTTCTAGAGAATACAGTAAATCATAAAGAACAGTTTGGTTGGATTGAAGTAATCTGCGGTTCCATGTTTTCGGGAAAGACCGAAGAACTCATCCGTAGATTAAAACGAGCACAATTTGCAAAGCAAAAAGTAGAAATATTCAAACCTTCAATAGATACACGTTATGATGAAGAAATGGTAGTTTCGCATAATAAAAATGAAATCCGTTCCACGCCAGTTCCTGCCGCAGCCAACATCCGAATTTTAGCCCAAGGTTGCGATGTCGTTGGTATAGACGAAGCACAGTTCTTCGATGACGAAATTGTTTCGGTGTGCAACGATTTAGCCAATTCGGGCATTCGAGTGATTGTTGCTGGTTTAGATATGGATTTTAAAGGAAACCCTTTTGGCCCAATGCCTGCACTGATGGCAACAGCCGAATACGTTACCAAAGTCCACGCCGTTTGCACACGCACAGGAAATTTAGCCAATTACAGTTTCCGAAAAAACGACAATGACAAACTAGTAATGCTAGGCGAAACCGAAGAATATGAACCTCTGAGTCGTGCGGCCTATTTTAATGCCATACGTGAAAATATGATTGTGAAAGATGCTGAACATCTAAACGACAAAGACTAAAACAAAACCACATTGACAATAGCCATCCGAAATATTATTTCAATACTCAAAGCAAATTGGGTGGGCAAAAATGATGTAGCCGTTATCGATTCTATTTCTATTGATAGTCGCTCTTTACAAAACGATTCCAATACTTTATTTTTTGCTATTTCTGGGCAAAATCACAACGGTCACGAATACATAGAAGATTTAATATCCAAAAATGTGGAGCACTTTGTGGTCGAATACATTCCCGAAAACCTTAAAGACAAAGCCAATTTTCTGGTTGTTGAAAACACTTTAGAAGCTTTTCAAAAATTTGCCACATTCTACCGAAGCCAATTCGAGTTCCCCGTTATCGGAATCACAGGCAGCAACGGAAAAACCATTGTCAAAGAGTGGCTTAACTTCCTTTTAAGTCCAGATTACAACATCATTAGAAGTCCCAAAAGTTATAATTCGCAAGTCGGCGTGCCACTTTCTGTTTTAGGCATCAATGAAAAACACAATCTAGGAATCTTTGAAGCAGGAATTTCAATGATTAATGAAATGGAGAAACTACAAAAAATCATCCAACCTACTATCGGAATACTAACGAACATCGGTTCTGCCCATGATGAAGGTTTTTCAGATGTAGGCGAAAAAATTAAAGAAAAGCTAAAACTTTTTTCAAATGTCAATGTGCTTATTGTCAATAAAAACAAAACCATATCGTGTTTTATAAATCCAAAAACCAAGCAATTCACTTGGTCGTCCGATGATAAAAAAGCCGATGTATTTATCACAACTTCAAAAACCGAGAACAAAACCATAATACAGTGCACGTATTTAGAAGATACATTCCCTGTAGAAATTCCGTTTCAAGACCAAGCTTCTATCGAAAATGCCATTCATTGCTTAGTATTAATGTTGTATTTTGGATACAACCCAACCGTCATTAATGCCCGAATGAGCGAATTGTATCCTATAGAAATGCGCCTAAAAATAAAAACAGGCAGTAACAATTGTACTATTATTGACGACAGTTATAGTTCTGATTTTCAATCCTTAAAAATCGCTTTAGACTTTCTTGAGCATCAAAAGCAACACAAAAAGAAAACCATCATTCTTTCCGATATTTTTCAAAGTGGTCTAACCGATGAAGAACTCTATTCGCAAGTCTCTTTGCTAATCATTTCCAACAAAATATCTCGGGTAATTGCCATTGGAGAAACGATTTCAAAATTCAAACGAAAATTTATCAACGGAATTGCATTTGAAAACACAAATGAATTCATAGATGCTTTTGATACTTTAGATTTCCAAAATGAAACAATTCTAATCAAAGGCGCACGCGATTTTCATTTTGAACAAATTGTTACTTTATTGGAACATAAAACACACGAAACCGTTTTAGAAATCAATCTAAACGCAATAACGCACAATCTTAATTTCTATAAATCAAAACTAAATCCATCCACTAAATTGATGGTTATGATAAAAGCGTTTGGTTACGGAAGCGGTGATTTCGAAATTGCAAAACTGCTCGAACATCACAAAGTAAATTATCTTGGCGTGGCTTTTTCCGACGAAGGAATAGCACTAAAGAACGCCGGAATCACGATTCCAATAATGGTGTTAAATCCAGAATCTACCAGTTTTGATGCTATTATCAATCATCAGTTAGAGCCAGAAATCTATTCCATCAAAGGGTTAAAAGCATTTATTAAAATTGCCGAACTAAAAAAAATAACGCACTATCCTATTCATATAAAAATTGACACAGGAATGCACCGACTAGGGTTTCAAGAAAGTGATTTTCCCGAACTAATCGAATTACTTACCAATAATGAGTTGGTTAAAATAAAAAGCATCTTGTCACACATGGCAACAAGCGATAGTATAGAATACAAAGATTTTTCGATTTCCCAAATTCAATTGTTCGATAAACTTTCTTCCGAATTAAAAGCGGCTTTAAAAATAAATCCAATTCGACATATATTAAACACCGCTGGAATTTCTAATTTTCCCGATGCACAATTCGACATGGTTCGATTGGGTATTGGTCTGTATGGCATTTCAAGTGATGATGACGAACAAAAATACTTGCAAAACGTAGGAACATTAAAATCGTTAATTTCTCAGATACACACCATTCCAAAAGGAGAAAGCGTGGGTTATGGAAGACGTTTTATTGCTAAAAGAGAAAGTAAAATTGCCACCATTCCAATTGGCTACGCCGATGGAATCTCTAGACATTTAGGAAATAATGTGGGCTATGTCTTGATAAATAATAAAAAAGCACCCATAATCGGCAGTGTTTGTATGGACATGCTGATGGTTGATGCAACTGATGTTGAATGCAAAGAAGGAAATACCGTTATCATCTTTGGCGAACAACCAACCGTAAAAGAAATTGCAAAACTATTAAACACAATTCCTTACGAAATTTTGACCAGTATTTCGCAACGTGTAAAACGTATTTTTTATAGAGAATAGTGTTAAATGTTAAAAATTTAATTAATTTCGTATTACTATTAACCAATTAAAAACAATCAAATATGGGTATGATTTCAGAATTTAAAGAATTTATTGCAAAAGGAAATGCAATGGATTTAGCAGTTGGGGTTATTATTGGTGCCGCATTTGGTGCTATTGTAAACTCATTAGTTTCAGATGTGATTACACCAGCTTTATTAAATCCAGCCTTAAAAGCGGCTCAAGTTGAAAATTTAGCGGAATTAAAAACAGATGGTGGAATTTTATACGGTAAATTCTTAGCTGCTGTAATTAGTTTTCTAGTAATTGCTTTTGTTATTTTTATTATGGTAAAAGGACTTAACAGCATGAAGAAAAAAGAAGAAGCTGCACCTGCTGCGCCTGCTGGTCCAACGCAAGAAGAATTGTTAACGCAAATTAGAGATTTATTAAAAAAGTAATCCGCTACAATACATATTCTAACCTAAACCGCTTCGTAATTGAAGCGGTTTTTCTTTATAATTAGTTTAGATATTGGTTTTTTTCTCTATACTTTTGCAATTCTAAAAATCTATTAATCAAAATATAAAATATGAAAGTTGCTGTTGTTGGCGCAACCGGAATGGTTGGCGAAGTAATGCTACAAGTGTTAGCCGAAAGAAATTTTCCTGTTACAGAATTAATTCCTGTAGCTTCTGAAAAATCAGTAGGGAAAGAAATTGAATTCAAAGGGAAAAAATATACCGTGGTTGGTCTTCAAACTGCTGTAGATATGAAAGCCGATGTAGCCCTTTTTTCGGCGGGTGGAGAAACTTCTCTAGAATGGGCACCAAAATTTGCTGAAGCAGGAACAACCGTTATCGATAACTCGTCGGCTTGGAGAATGGACCCAACAAAAAAATTAGTAGTTCCTGAAATCAATGCACACGAATTAACCAAAGACGATAAAATCATCGCAAATCCCAACTGTTCAACCATTCAAATGGTGATGGTGTTAGCACCTTTGCATAAAAAATACAACATCAAACGCGTGATTGTTTCTACTTATCAGTCTATTACAGGCACAGGAGTAAAAGCAGTACAACAATTAGAAAACGAATATGCTGGGGTGAAAGGCGAAATGGCGTATAAATACCAAATTCACCGAAATGCTATTCCTCATTGTGATAGCTTTGAAGAAAACGGATATACTAAAGAAGAAATGAAATTAGTACGTGAAACGCAAAAAATCATTGGCGACAAAACCATTGCAGTAACGGCTACAGCAATTCGTATTCCAGTAGTTGGCGGACACAGTGAAGCGGTTAATGTTGAATTTTCAAACGACTTTGATGTAAACGAAGTACGCACTATTCTTCACAATACCGATGGCATAACTGTTCAGGACAACTTAGATACATTTACTTACCCAATGCCGCTATATGCACAAGGAAAAGACGAGGTGTTTGTAGGTCGTATCCGTCGTGACGAAAGCAGAGAAAACGCTTTAAACATGTGGATTGTTGCTGACAACCTAAGAAAAGGTGCTGCAACTAATACCATTCAAATTGCTGAATACTTAGTAAAAAACAGCTTGGTGTAATTTTAAAATCTATTTGTAATTTTTTGATACATTTACATTATATCTTTATAAGCTAAACTAAATGAAATTATCAGGTACTGAATTATTTTACAAACTTGTAAATGAATACAAAATAATTGGCGAGAAGGGACAAATTAACTTTTCTTTAAAAGATTTGACCATTTCGATTGAAACCAAAGACACCGTTGGAAACCTATTACAAGAATGGTTGAAAGCGTGGTTGATGAAAGAGAGAATTGAATTTGAAGAAAACCCAAATTCACAAGTTTTTCCAGATTTTTATCTTGACAAGCACGACAAAAAACTAGGACTTTTGGAAGTGAAGTCTTTCGATTGGGACAGAGGTCCGGGTTTTGATTTGGCTAACTTCGACTCTTATTGCAACTCACTTTTAACTTCCGCCTATCGTTTAGATTCTGATTATCTGATTTTTGCTTATCAAATGAAAGGAAGCGAACTTTCTATAAAAAATGTTTGGATAAAGAAGATTTGGGAGTTGGCTTGTCCAAGCGGAACTTATCCGTTAAAAGTTCAAGAAAAGAAAAGCGTAATTTACAATATCCGTCCTTCAACTTGGTATTCAGAGAGAACTAAATTCAAACCATTTAATTCTTTGGAAGAATTTTTGTCAGCACTCAACGAAACGAGATACCAATATCCGCAGACAAGACATACTAACGGACATTGGTTGAAAAATGTTTTGAAAAATTACGAAGAACATACTGGAGTTAAACTACAAGTTCGTTAGCAAAAATAGTTGCTAACTTATTGGCTACAAATTCTACAACTGGAACAGCAACTGTATTTCCCAATAAATCAAATGCTTCATTTTCTTTGGTTGGAATTTCGTACCAATCAGGATAGCCAAATAAACGCAAACCTTCACGAATTGTCAATCGTCTTAAACCATTTCCATCGGGAACTGCCAAGCGAGAAACGTCTGTTGCAACCAAAGTTGGAGCAATATCTTTTGGGTCGAGAACTTTATTAATTTCAAAACTCAATTTACCCGTAACTATATTGTAGCCTTTTGGTTTGGTTTCGTCATATTCACGAGAGGTTGCAACACCATTTGAAGTTTGTGTTTTTACTAATTTTTTCGGGTGTTCCAATTTTAAATATCCTTTTGATGCAAGGTCGTCTAATAAAGATTTCAACTCCTTTTTTGGCAAATCTATAAATGAATTAACTTGTACTAAAGTCAAAGGCATTCCGTCCATCCAATCAATACCGATTTCTTCTGCCCATTGTTTTTTACGTCTTTGCTTGAAGAGTTCATTAAGAATTTTGGCTTGTTGTTTTGAAACACTTCCTTTAATTTCGATATCCCAACTGTGAATATTATTGTCGCCTCCTCGTTTATCTTTAATGGATTTTCCGTACAAATCTTCAATCGAAAAATGAGAAAGCAATTTATCAATAAAATCAGATTTTAAAGTAGGCAATCCACTTTCTAAAATACTTTCTAATTTTTTAAACTTTGGCTCATTTCCAAACAAATCAATCTTTTCATCTTTGGTCCCAACAATAAAAATTCTTTTTCTTGACTGTGGTAGACCAAATTCCAAACTATCAAAAACTCTCCAACTTGTTTTATATCCTAAATCATTTTCAAGTGTATGCAAAATGGTTTTTAGCGTTCTCCCAATTTCATCATTTTTGTTTTCTAAATCGTGCTTAACCAAACCTTCTACATTTTCAAGAATAAAACCATACGGTTTTTTATCTCTCAAAATTCTTTCAATTTCAAAAAACAAGGTTCCTCTTGTATCCAAAAAACCTTGTCGTTTTCCTCCAGCACTAAAAGGCTGACACGGAAAACCACCCAATAAAAAATCAAAATCGGGAATAAACTCGTTTCGAATTTCAAAAATATCTCCAGCCAAAAAATCATGACTGAAATTTTGCTTTAACGTTTTTACTGCGTAAGGTTTTATTTCAGAAGTTAACACACATTCTGTTTCAATTCCTAAATCTTTAAAAGCTTTTTCAAAACCCAATCGAATTCCGCCAAGACCCGCAAATAAATCGATAAATTTTACTGAATTATTTTTCATTTCGCAATTGATTTATAAGGTTCATAGGGTTCAGCAACCATCAATAACTGACTTTCGTAATCTTCAATTTCAATTTTATGACAACCAATGACCATTAAACATTGTAACAAAAAACAAGCACTGAATCTTCCTCGACTGATTTTGCTATCGATACTTGCTTTAGTTTCTTCTACTCCAATTTCGTTCAACATTAAAGCCAAATCCGAATTAGAAACGCCTCGTTTAACCAATTCTGACTTTAATAATCGTTTTGCTTTGTCATTCCAATTTGTCATAAATGCAAACTTTATATTTGCAATATTCTATAATAATTATCATATATGCAAATAAAACAGCAGAAATAAAAAATTATTAAAATTTCACACACTAAAAGTATGTTAAAGTCAAGCGGAATTTCTTTTGAAAAAAAGTACCTTTGTACTGATGAATAAAAAACTACACATAGCTAATTTTTCCGTAGTCTTTGCAATAATCTTTGCGCTGTTGTTCCAGTCTTTTCATTCTGTGGAGCATTTAAGCCAGATAGTTACAGAAAAAGTTTGTGTTCACAGTCCAACAAATGATAAAGCTGATATTACGCACCAGCATCATGGTTTAGATAAATGTTCACTTTGTGATTTTACATTCAGTCAATTCACATCATTTAAAAAAGAAGTTTTTGATTTTTGTACTTTTAACCATACTAGTCAAAAAAATGTTTCGCTCTATGAAACGATTAAACCCAACTTCGAAGGAAGCTTATTTTCCCATCGCGGACCACCATTTTTTATTGTTTAAACGAAATTTTTTAAGCCGAAACTCTTTTCGGCTACTATTCATTTATCAATAATTAAATCATGAAATTTTTATACTTCTATATACTAGTTGGATTTGCATTTGTAGCAAATTCACAAAATAAAATCGTTGGAACCATTACCGACAATACTAATAACCCAATACCAGGCGCAGTCGTTTCGATGCCCGAAATTCACAAAGAAGCCAATTCAGACAAAGACGGAAACTTTGTGTTAACCAATCTTCCGCAAGGAAATTTTAAACTAATCGTTTCTTTTATGGGTTATGAAACACAAACCAAAACCGTAACACTGTCAGGAAATGAACTCCAAGTTTCTTTTGTGTTAGCCGAAGCAGTAACACACATGGACGAAGTAATTGTTTCTAATGTTTTCAAACGATTACAGTCGCAAAACGTGATGAAAGTGGAACAAGCAAGCATCAAATCGTTGCAACAAAAAGGCACTACTACTTTAATTGAAGGTTTGGCAACTATTCCCGGAGTTTCGCAAGTTTCCACCGGAACATCTATTGGAAAACCGGTTATTCGTGGTTTGAGTGGCAATCGAGTTTTAGTCTATTCGCAAGGCGTTCGTATGGAAAACCAACAGTTTGGCGAAGAACATGGTTTAGGACTTAACGATTCTGGTGTCGAAAGTGTAGAAGTCATCAAAGGTCCGGCTTCGTTACTCTATGGTTCCGATGCTTTGGGTGGCGTATTGTATTTCAATCCTGAGAAATTTGCCAACCCAAATGATTTTAAAGCCGATATAAATCAACGATTATTTTCCAATACGTTGGGAAACAGCACATCGCTTGGCTTAAAAACATCTACCGATAAATGGAAGTTTTTGCTAAGAGGAAACTACAACACACATTCTGATTATCAAATTCCTGATGGCGATAGAGTAACCAACACCCGTTTTAACGAAAAAGATTTAAAAGCGGGAATTGGTTATAGCAATTCGATTTTTTCAACCGTGTTTCGCTATAACTTCAATCAGCTCGATTTAGGAATTCCAGAAGATGGCATTGCTGAGCAATCATCAAGCAAAAAAACAATGTTTCCAAGTCAAGGTGTAGATAGTCATATTTTGAGTTTGCACAACAATGTGTTTTTCAAAAACTCCAAGCTAGATGTTGATTTGGGTTATATTTATAATGATAGAAAAGAGTTTGAAGACAGCTATTCGCCTGTTTTACACATGAAGTTGAAAACATTTAATTACACAGTCAATTATCATTTACCTAAAAAAGGAAAATTTGAAACCATTATTGGTGCGCAAGGTATGAACCAAACCAACACTAATTTTGGCGAAGAATTATTAATTCCTGATGCGACTACGAATGACTTTGGAATCTACACAACTTCAATTTATGAATGGGGAAAAAATGTGCTTCAAGCTGGAATTCGATATGACAATAGAAAAGTAACTTCAGAAACCCACGGAATAGTTGGCGATGAAGGTTATTTTGAAGCCATCGATAAATCGTTTGACAGCTTCAATGCTTCGTTAGGATATAAAACCAACTTTTCTGAAAACCTGACCATGCGATTAAATCTGGCTAGTGGTTTCAGAGCACCAAACTTGGCCGAATTAACTTCCAATGGCGTTCACGAAGGAAGCAATCGCTACGAAATTGGAAACAGCAATCTGGACAACGAACAAAACTTCCAAACCGATTTGAATCTAGAATACAAAAGCACACACTTTGAGTGGTTCGTAAACGGTTTTTACAATCATATTTCCAATTACATTTTCATTTCTCCAAGCGGAACACAATTGGACGGTTATGATGTGTATAATTACGAGCAAAGCAATGCAGCGTTGTTTGGTGGCGAAGTTGGCGTTCACTTTCATCCACATCCAATTGATTGGCTGCACTTAACCAGCAGCTTTGAAACGGTAACCGGCAGAAAAGACAACGGCGATGATTTACCGCTTATTCCTGCCAACAAATGGAACAATACGTTGAAAGCCGAATTCGAACAAGGAAATTGGTTAAAAGATGGTTTTGCAACCTTAAATATTGTTTACACTTTAGCACAAAACAATTTTAGTGAATTTGAAACCAAAACCAACGATTACACTTTAGTGAACCTAGGACTTGGCGGAGAAATTACGATTAACAAAAGTAAATTCAATCTAAACCTAAACGCTAATAATCTTTTAAACAAAACCTATGTTTCACATCTGTCGCGATTAAAAACCGATGGTATTCCTAATATTGGAAGAAATATAATGCTGGGTATTAACTTCACAATCTAAAACAAAGAGCGGCTTGAAATTCAAGCCGCTTTTGTATTTAAAAACGGTTGTCGCCGTCAATCATTCTTCCCAATCCACCAAGTAAGCTTCCTTCTTCGCGACTATTGCCGCCATTCCTTGGTGCAGAAGCAATAATTCTATCCGCCAAACGACTAAACGGTAACGATTGTACATAGACAATTCCTGGTCCGCGAAGTGTGGCAAAAAATAATCCTTCACCACCAAAGATGGAATTTTTAATACCGCCGATAAATTCGATATCGTAATCAACATCTTTGGTAAACCCAACAATACAACCCGTATCTACTTTAAGCACTTCACCAGCAGCCAATTCTCTTCGAGCTAATGTTCCGCCACTGTGTACGAATGCCATTCCGTCGCCTTCTAGTTTTTGCATGATGAACCCTTCGCCGCCAAATAATCCACGACCTAGTTTTTTTGAAAATTCTATACCAATAGAAACCCCTTTTGCAGTGCATAAAAAAGAATCTTTTTGGCAAATAAACTTTCCGCCATATTTAGTTAAATCAATAGGAACAATTTTTCCTGGATAAGGCGAAGCAAAGTACGCTTTCTTTTTTCCTCGTTCTTGATTGATGTATGCCGTCATAAAAAGACTTTCGCCTGTTAGAACTCTTTTTCCAGCCGAAAGAAGTTTATCAAAAATGCCTTGTTGTTCTCGAGAACCATCGCCAAAAATAGTTTGCATTTGTATCCCATTTTCCATCATCATAAAACTTCCTGATTCTGCCACAACGATTTCTTGCGGATCAAGTTCTATTTCTACATATTGCATTTCTTCGCCATAAATGTGATAATCGATTTCGTGTGCTTTCATAATTTGATTGTATTTAATGATTACTTATTAGTTTACGGTTTCTAATAAATGTTACATTTAAATATTTATTAGAATTTTAAACATTTGAAAAGAGGATTTTTAAAAATCATCGTTGAAATTTTGTTTTATATTAGAAAATTAATGTTATTTTTACATTATAACCAAACTAAACCCAACGATTATGAATTCAATGTTTACTAAAATTGCTAGAATTTTGCTCGGATTAATGCTTGTCGTTTTTGGAGCAAATAAATTATTTCACTTTATCCCCATGGATCCACCAACTGGTGCTGCTGGAGATTTTATGAATTCACTTGGTGCTACAGGATACATTTTTCCAGTAGTAGGTGTGTTAGAAATAATTATTGGATTATTGCTGTTGTTAAGAAAATGGGTTGCTTTTGCTTTAATATTGTTAGCGCCAATTTCTATAAACATTCTTTTATTTCACTTATTTTTAGATATTCCTGGATTGTCCTTTGCCTTATTAGTGGTTGTTATTAATTCAATTCTAATTTATAAACATTGGGAAAAATATAGACCTTTGTTTAATAACTAAAATAGTATTAAAAAAGCTTCAAAACCTATGTTTTGAAGCTTTTTTAATTTCAGTGGCTATATAGAATTACCTAAACGCTTGTTCTAAATCTGCTAATAAATCATCAATGTCTTCTACACCAACGCTCAAACGCACTAAATCGTCGGTTATACCAACTTCCAAACGTTTTTCTTCTGGTATGGAAGCATGTGTCATCAATGTTGGATGATTAGCAAGTGACTCTACGCCACCAAGCGATTCTGCCAAGGTGAAGACTTTTATTTTTTCTAAAAATGAAATGGCATCTTGCATTTTTCCAGATTTGAATGTAAAGGAAACCATTCCTCCAAAACCGCTCATTTGTTTTTTGGCAATGTCATGAAAAGGATGATCGGGCAAACCAGGATAGAAAACGTTATCAACTTCGGGATGATTGCTCAAAAATTCGGCTACTTTCATTCCGTTTTCGCAATGGCGTTGTACACGTAAATGCAAAGTTTTGATACCACGTAAAACTAAGAAACTGTCCATTGGACCTAGTGTTGCTCCGGTGGCAAATTGTTTGAAGTGCAACTCGTCGCCTAATGTTTTGTCTTTTATAACCAATGCTCCAGCAATAACATCAGAATGTCCGCCAAGATATTTGGTTGCCGAATGCATTACGATGTCAGCACCTAAATCCAAAGGCTTTTGTAAATATGGCGTGGCAAAAGTATTATCAACAGCAAAAAGTAATTTATGTTTTTTAGTGATTTTAGCAATTTCTTGAATATCGGCTAGCTTCATTAACGGATTAGTAGGAGTTTCTACCCAAACTAATTTAGTGTTTTCATTAATCAACGACTGAAATTTCGCTAAATCATTCATATCTACGAAATGAAATTTGATGCCGCTATCTTTATATAAACGAGTAAATAAACGATAGGTTCCACCATATAAATCGTCCATAGCAATGATTTCATCGCCTGCTTTAAACATTCTAAGTAAACAATCGGTTGCTGCTAAACCAGAGGAAAAAGCCAATCCACGAGCACCATTTTCTATACTTGCCAAGGCATCCTCTAAAGCCTGTCGAGTTGGGTTTGCTGCTCGAGAATATTCATAATCACCAATTGGTTTTCCTGGTGACGTTTGAACATAGGTAGAAGTTTGAAAAACGGGTGGCATTACTGCTCCTGTTACTTTTTCATGGTGTTGATTGCCATGTATTACTTTAGTGTTGAATTTCATATTGGAATTAATTTTGTTGTACAAAAGTACTAAGTTTATTTTGAATTAATTTTTTTCTTTTAACTACTAGAGTTAGAAAACAATATGTTTTTTGCTGACTAGTGTTTATTATAAAACTAAGTAAACTTTTTATAACGCTAATAGAGTTTATAATAACTCTAAAACAGTTTATTTTAATCATAATTTAAATTATTTATTTTCTATTAAAGTTTATCTTAAACCTATTATAAATTATGATAAACCTAATAAAGTTAATTGAAACCCTATTTTATTTAGATGAATTTCTTAATTTGCATCATGATTCCTAGATGTAATCCTTCGTGATAATTGTTGAATTCCAAGGCTTCTTTGGCATTCGTCATAGTATAACCCGTCATGGAAGTAAATTCGGAATAGGTTTTAAAAATTTTATTTGAGAAATCTAACTTTGTTTGTTCTACTGTTGAAAAAAGCAATGACTTCATCTCATTTATTTCTTCTTGAGAAACCATTTCTTCAGGTTTTGTGCCTTTTCTGTATTTTGCTACCATTCTATCAGAAATCATCAATGGTAAACCTGATAGTTTATAGATTAATAACTGTTGAACAACAATGATGTGTCCAATATTCCAGATTAAATTATTGCTATATCCTTCTGGAATTGTGTTTAGTTTATCAACGGAATTATGTTCTAAAAAATTGAATAGAACTTTCCTACTGGTTAAAAGAATTTCAAATGTAGTTTTCATTTTTTTTGATAAAATTACATCATTTAAAATTTAAATGAATTTTCTTTGCCAAAAGAAACATCATGACTAATAAAATATATTATCTCGCTACGTGTAGCACTTGTCGAAAAATCATAAAATCATTGCCTAACTCGGATAAGTTGATTTTTATTGATATTCGCGAAAACCCTATAAAGGAGAAAGATTTAGAAGAATTATACCAACTTTCGGGGAGTTATGAAGCACTTTTTAGCAAAAAAGCTCAACTTTATAAGGCAATGGATTTGAAGAATAAAAATTTAACAGAACAGGACTATAAAAAATACCTTTTGGAACATTACACTTTTTTAAGTCGTCCGGTTTTTATTATTGACGACAAGATTTTTATTGGAAATGGTCAAAAAAACATCCTTGATGTTGTAAAAGCGTTGAGTTAATGTCAAAAAGAACTTGGGCATTAATCGCCGCAACTATTGTTTCTATTATTTACGGTATGTCTTTCACGATTGCGAAAGACGTAATGCCACTGTATATAAAACCGTTTGGGTTTATTTTAATTCGTGTTTTTGGAGCAACTTTGTTGTTTTGGGCGATTTCTTTTTTTGGCCCAAAAGAAAAAATTGATAAAAAAGATTTTCCACGAATTATCGCCGCAGCTTTATTTGGAGTTGCTTTAAATATGCTGACATTTTTTAAAGGATTGAGTTATACTTCGCCCATTTCTGGAGCGGTGATTATGGTAACTACGCCAATGATTGTTTTGATATTATCTGCCATTATCATGAAAGAAAGAATGCTGAAACGAAAGGTTTTTGGTATTATTTTGGGATTAATCGGTACTGGATTTTTAATTCTTTATGGAAAATCGGTTGGAAATGCTACCAATGCTTCGTTAGGAAATTTGTTGGTATTCATCAATGCGGTTTCTTATGGATTTTACCTGATTATTGTCAAAAAATTGATGGATAAATACAATGCTTTTACCTTTGTAAAATGGATTTATACGTTTGGTTTATTGATGGTTATTCCTTTTGGATATAACGAATTTCAGGAAATAGAATGGCAAAATATTCCAACCATTATTCTTTGGGATATAGTTTTTGTGGTCGTATTTACAACATTTGTAACCTATTTGTTTAATTTAATTTCCATGCGCGAACTCAAACCAACAACCGTTGCCGTTTTTATATATCTCCAACCGTTATTTGCAACTATTTTTGCCATCAGTTTAGGAAAAGACGAATTGAATTTAGTAAAAATTTCAGCGGCAATATTGATTTTTGCTGGAGTTTATTTGGTAACGCAGAAGAAGAGTGTTCAGTAAACAGTATTCAGAGTTGCGTTTTGAATACTTGCTAAAAATCCGCAACTAAAAACTTTTGAGTATATTTGAATTCTATTAAAATTAACGAATGATACAATCAATGACTGGATTTGGAAAAGCATCTTTGCAACTTCCAACCAAAAAAATTACCGTTGAACTAAAATCTCTAAACAGTAAAGGTTTAGACTTAAATACCCGAATGCCATCGGTTTTCAGAGAAATGGAACTAGGTTTGCGCAATCAACTATCGCAACGATTGGAACGTGGAAAAATTGATTTTTCATTGTATATAGAAGTTACAGGCGAAGAAACTTCGTCTAAAATCAATGTGCCAATTGTAAAAGGTTACATTAATCAAATGAAAGCTGTTATTCCTAATGCTGATGAGACTGAATTGATGAAAATGGCTGTAAGAATGCCCGATGCCTTAAAAACAGAACGCGATGAAATTGACGAAAATGAATGGAGGGAAATTCAAAAAGTAATCGACGAAGCTTTAGAAAATATAGCACAATTTCGAAAAGATGAAGGCGTTTCGCTTGAAAAAGAATTTCTTCATAGAATTGCCAATATCATGACGTTGATGAATAATGCGGTTGCATATGACGTTGAACGAGTAGAAACCGTTAAAACACGTTTAAGAACGGCTTTGGATGAATTAAAAGAAAATGTAGATGAAAATAGATTTGAACAAGAATTGATTTTTTATCTTGAGAAATATGACATCACGGAAGAAAAAGTTCGACTAGAAAACCACTTGAATTATTTTATAGAAACCATTGCAGGAACGGAAGCTAACGGGAGAAAATTAGGTTTTATTACCCAAGAAATGGGAAGAGAAATCAACACCATGGGTTCAAAATCCAATCACGCTGAAATGCAAAAATTAGTTGTGCAAATGAAAGATGAATTGGAGAAAATCAAGGAACAGGTTTTGAATGTTTTATAAGTATCAAGATAAAAGTATTAAGTTTTAAGACGCTTTAAGCTCATTTAGATTTCAAAAACATGAACAAAGGAAAATTATTAGTCTTCTCAGCACCATCAGGTTCAGGAAAAACAACAATAGTAAGACATTTATTAACTCAAGAAGATTTGAATTTAGAGTTTTCTATTTCAGCAGCAACGCGTGAACCACGTGGTGAAGAAGTGAATGGAAAAGATTATTATTTCATGTCAATTCCTGAGTTTAAAAAACACATCAAAGCCGATGATTTTATCGAATGGGAAGAAGTTTACAGAGATAATTTTTATGGCACTTTAAAAAGTGAAGTAGAACGCATTTGGGCAAAAGGGAAAAATGTAATTTTTGATATCGATGTTGCTGGCGGATTGCGCATAAAATCAAAATTTCCTCAGGAAACTTTGGCAGTTTTTGTAAAACCACCAAGTGTTGATGAACTGAAACGACGTTTAAAAGAACGCTCTACTGAAAGCGATGATAAAATAAACATGCGAATTGCAAAAGCACATGTTGAATTGGCCACAGCACCACAATTTGATACTATCATAAAGAATTATGATTTAGAAATTGCTAAGCAAGAAGCGTATAAGTTGGTTAAGGATTTTGTTTCTTCGTAGTACATAGTCTTTTAGTACTTAGTACATAGTCTGTACTAAAAAACTAAGTACTAAAAAGATTTGATTGACACTATTTATAAGTAGTTTGATAGAATATAGTTTTTACTAAGGACTAAGTACTAAAAAACTAAGTACTAAAAAGATTTGATTGACACTATTTACAAGTAGTTTGATAGAATATAGTTTTTACTAAGGACTAAGTACTAAAAGACTAATTACTACTAAAATAAAATTATCTCACTTCAATAATAACTTAATAATCACATTATGAGCGGTGTAAAAAATTATAAAGAATTATTAATTTGGCAAAAAGGAATTAAACTAGTCGTTTTAGTTTATAAACTGACTAGAAATTTTCCAAAAGAAGAAGTGTTCGCTTTAACTAGTCAAGTAAAAAGAGCAAGTGTTTCCGTTCCTTCCAATATCGCAGAAGGATTTGGAAGAAAAACGGACAAATCTTTTAATCATTTTTTAAATATTTCTAGAGGTTCTTTAAATGAATTGGAAACGCAATTAATCATTGCTAAAGAACTTGAATTTATTGTAGATTTCAACTTATATGATGAAGTTATTTTAATGATTGAAGAAGAAGCAAAAATGATAAATGCCTTTGCAAAAACCATTAAAGACTAAATTTGTTAACTATTTAATAAAAACTATATACTTACAAAACTAAGTACTATGTACTAAAGAACTATGGACTATATATTTAAAAACTAAGTACTAAAACAATGAAAATCGGACTCTATTTCGGAACGTTTAACCCAATTCATGTTGGACATTTAATCATAGCCAATCATATGGCGGAACATTCTGATTTGGATCAAATTTGGATGGTTGTAACACCGCACAATCCACACAAAAAAAAGAATACACTTTTAGACGACTATCAGCGTTTGCACATGGTGCATTTGGCAACAGAAGATTTTGTAAAAATTAAACCGTCTGATATAGAATTTAAAATGCCTCAGCCCAATTATACAGTAAACACTTTAGCTCATTTATTGGAAAAATATCCTGAAAATGAGTTTTCTTTAATTATGGGTGAAGACAATTTGAATTCGCTTCACAAATGGAAGAACTACGAATACATCTTGCAACATCATCATATTTTTGTGTATCCACGAATGAATTCAGGAGAAATAGATGAGCAATTTGTTAATCATGAAAAGATTCATCGAGTTGGAGCACCAGTGATTGAAATTTCATCCACTTTTATTCGGGAAAACATTAAAAACAAAAAGAATGTTTCGCCAATGTTGCCACAAAAAGTTTGGGACTATTTAGACCATAATCTGTTTTATACGAAGTAAAATAATTAGAAACTTTTTGCAAATCAATTAGCCATCTCTTAAAATAAAAAAGCCACTCATGAAAATATTTCTTGAATGGCTTTTCCCCCAAATCTTTTGTAAAACTTACTTAAAAATAAATAATGTTTCTATAAAAACGCAAAAATTCCTTTTTTATTGTATTGGAAATCATAAAAATAAGTTAATTTTTGTAGTGTCGTATTTAGATTATCATCAAACTATCTTTAGATATTTTTTAAAAAGCCTATTTTTGGTATTTTAAACGAAACCAAAATGAATCAAAATCCAAAATTTGCAGTTATCGGTGGTGGCAGCTGGGCTACAGCAATCGCAAAAATGCTTTGTGTAAATTTACCCGAGATTACTTGGTATATGCGAAATGAAGCATCAATTGATCATATAAAAACACAAAAACATAATCCTAATTATTTAAGTTCGGTAGAGTTTGATACCAAGAAATTAAAGCTAACTTCTGATATTAATGAAGCCGTTGCTTATGCAGATTATATAATTTTTGCAATTCCTTCGGCATTTTTAAGTGCAGAATTGGCTAAGTTAACAGAGAGCTTAAAGGGCAAAGTCATTTTTTCGGCAATTAAAGGAATTGTGCCAGAAACCTTCTTGATTGTTGGTGAACATTTCAATCAAAAATATGATATTCCACTTGAAAACATAGGTGTAATTACTGGACCATGTCATGCAGAAGAAGTAGCACTTGAACGTCTTTCGTACTTGACAATTGCTTGTGGAGATTCAGCTAAAGCCAAAGTTGTAGCAAATACTTTAGCAAGTAATTATATAAAAACTAAAATTTCAGACGATATTATTGGAACAGAATATGCGGCTATGTTGAAAAACATATATGCTATTGCTGCTGGTATTGCACATGGTTTGGGTTATGGTGATAATTTTCAGTCGGTGATTATGAGTAATGCCATTCGCGAAATGAAAAAATTTATCAAAAAAGTGCATAAAATGAAGCGCAACATTAATAATTCGGCTTACTTAGGCGATTTATTAGTTACGGGATATTCGGTTTTTTCAAGAAATAGAATGTTCGGAAACATGATTGGAAAAGGATATACAGTAAAATCAGCCATGATGGAAATGAGCATGGTAGCCGAAGGATATTATGCTGTTAAAAGTGCTTATAAGTTGAACCAAGAATACAAAGCCGAAACGCCAATTATTGATGCTGTTTATGAAGTTTTGTATGAAGGAAAAGATGCCAGAGCCACTTTCAAAAAATTAACGGATAAATTGGATTAAAATCTAAAACAATGAATAAAATAATTACTATCGTTTGTGTTTTTTTAGTTTCTCAAACCAATTTTGCACAAGATAAAAACACGGCAAAAGCGGATGTTCTTTTTGAAACTTACCAATATGTTGGTGCTATAGAAGAATACTTGAAATTAGCGGATACTAAAAATGCCACGAGTTATGTTTATGCAAAACTAGGCGATAGTTATTACAACATTTTCAATCCAGAAGAAGCAGCAAAATGGTATGCAAAAGCAGTCGAAGGAAAAAAAGTAGACGCCGAAGTGTTTTTTCGTTATGCTCAAACCTTAAAATCTTTAGGAAAATATAAAGAAGCCAATAGTCAAATGGATGTCTTTTCAAAATTACTTCCTAGTGATAGTAGAGCAAAAGAATACAAAGAAAACCCAAATTACATTCCCAGTTTAAGCAATCAAACTAAAATGTTTGATGTAGCAGAAACTACAATTAGTTATAAAAATCAAAGTTCATTTGGAGCTGTTTTGACCAATGATAACGAACTTTATTTTACGAGTACAAAAAGTTCTAAAAGAACAGATAAATCTACAGATCAACCTTATTTAGATATTTATAAAGCACAACGAAACACTAACGGTAAGTTTTTGGAAGCAAAAGCAGTAAGTGAATTAAATACGCCGTATCATGATGGTCCGGTGGCTATCAGTAGCGATGGAAAAACAATGTTTTTTGCACGTGATGGTTTAAGCGAAGGAAGTTATCAAAAAGACAAAACAGGCACATTAAAAGTGGGTCAACAAGGAATTTATAAAGCGACAAAAGTAGGCGATAAATGGTCTAACATTGAAGCATTACCCATTAATAGCGTGAGTTATTCGGTAACACATCCCAGTTTGAGCGAAGATGGAAGAACATTATATTTTGCTTCTGATATGCCAGGTGGAATTGGACAAACGGATATTTGGAAAATTTCAATATCTGATAATGGATATGGAAAACCTGAAAATTTAGGTTCAAAAGTAAATACTGCCGGAAAAGAAAATTTCCCTTTTATAACTGCTGATGAAGTATTGTATTTTGGTTCGATGGGACGACAAGGTTTTGGCGGTTTGGATGTTTATAAAATAGATTTGAAAACCAATGAAGACGCCGTAAATATTGGAAAACCAGTCAATAGCGAGAAAGATGATTTTTCGTTTTCATTCAATAAAAAAGCTAATATCGGTTTCTTTTCTTCAAATAGAAACGGATTTGATGCAGTTTTTTCGGCTACACCAATTTGTAAAACGAACGCCATCATTATCGTAACCAATAAGAAAACGGGAGAAATTATTTCAAACGCTGAAGTAACTATTATTGACAATAAAGGAAATAGTATCGAAACTCAAAAAACAAATACAAAAGGCATTGTTGAATACAATGTTGAATGTGATGTTTTTTATCAGCTTCAAATTTCGGCAGAAGGATATGAAACAGCCACAGTTATTTTAGAAAAAAGTAACGAAAAAGAAACTACTACAAAAGTTCAATTGGCTCCAGAAGAAGTGATTATTACCGAAAAAGAAGTGATTTTGAAATCGATTTATTTTGATTTTGATAAAAGCAATATCACAGCTCAAGGCGCAAAAGAACTAGATAAATTAGTAAACGTCTTGAAAAAATATCCTGAGATGGTAATCTTTGTAAAATCGCATACCGATTCAAAAGGAAAAGATGATTACAATTTAACACTTTCTGAACAACGCGCACAAGCTACTGTACAATATGTTATTTCAAAAGGAATTGAAAAAGAACGAATCTCAGGAAAAGGATTTGGAGCAACCGAACCAAAAATCAATTGTGGAAAAAAATGTACTGACGAACAACATGCTCAAAATAGACGTTCAGAATTTTTGATTGTCAAAAAATAATTACCTTACAATAACACCATCAACAAACAATATCGGCACTTCTTCAACATAATCAGGTGAAATAGATTGTGCTTTGAAAATAAATTTTTTATCGTACAAAGTATTTCCAATGAAATAAGTTACCATAAATTCATTATTTAAACGCAATACACTTTTTTCAATCATCTCTATTTTGGCAACTGAAACTTTTGGAATTTGAGTAAATGCGTGACGCAAGAACGATGTTTGTTTCATTTCTCCGTCAACTGTGCCAAAAGCTTTAGAAACGACCATTACGCTATCTAAATCGAAGTCAGAATCGTTAACTAGATAGACATACCAAACTTTTTCCATAAAGTCGTCGCTCCATTCTTGAACGGCAGCAAGAAAAACATTTTCTACAATTGGAATATGGATGTCTTTTTTCATTTTTAAGATGTTAGATTTATAGAAAATAGACTAACAGACGCTGTCTTTTGTCTATCAGTCTTTTATCTTTAGTTTTTAAATACTGGATTTAAATTGCTCTAAGAAGCGCACATCGTTTTCATAAAACATACGGATATCGCCAATTTGGTACAATAACATGGCAATACGTTCGATTCCCATTCCAAAAGCAAAACCAGTATATTCATCAGGATTGATGCCACAATTTTTTAAAACATTTGGATCAACCATGCCACAACCCATAATTTCCAACCAACCAGTTCCTTTGGTAATACGATAATCGGTTTCGGTTTTTAAACCCCAATAGATATCTACTTCAGCACTTGGTTCTGTAAACGGGAAATAACTAGGTCTTAAACGGATTTTTGACTTTCCGAACATTTCTTTGGTGAAATATAAAAGTGTTTGCTTCAAATCGGCAAACGAAACATCTTTGTCAATATACAAACCTTCCACTTGATGAAAAATACAGTGAGAACGCGAAGAAACCGCTTCGTTTCTAAAAACTCTTCCTGGAGAAATCGTTCGAATTGGCGGCTTGTTGTTTTCCATATAACGCACCTGAACTGATGATGTATGTGTCCTTAGCAATACATCAGGATTCGTTTGGATGAAAAAAGTATCTTGCATATCTCTTGCCGGATGATATTCTGGTAAGTTTAATGCCGTAAAATTATGCCAATCGTCTTCAATTTCTGGACCTTCTGAAACATTAAAACCAATGGTAGAAAAAATATCAATAATTTGATTTTTTACTAACGAAATCGGATGACGAGAACCAATAGTCAACGGTTCGCCAGGACGAGACAAATCGCCATAAAAACCTTTCACTTCTTCTTTACTTTCCAATTCTTCCTGAATGGTTTTTACTTTTTCTTCGGCAACGGCTTTCAATGTGTTGATGACTTGTCCGAAGTCTTTCTTTTGGTCGTTTGGAATATTTTTGAATTCTGTAAAAAGTTCTTTCAACAAACCTTTACTTCCCAAATATTTGATACGAAATTGTTCTAAAGCTTCTTTGTTTTTTTCATTGAATGCTTTAGCTTCTTCGATATGTTCTTTAATCTTGTCTATCATCGTCTTTTTGTAAAGGTGCAAATTTAGGGAAAAGTTGGAAGTTAGAAGTTAGAAGTTGGAAGTTTTTCGCAGAATGAACCCGAATCTAAAATCAAATATCTTCAATCGCTACTCAATCACTTCTTTTTCTATAAAATAATTTACTATGGCTTCTTTCATTAAAATGGATTGTTCTCCGGCTTTTAATGGCGGCAATTCTTCTTTGATTTTATAGTGTGGCCAACCTTCTTTATCGGTAAAATTGAATTCATAAAAACCATAAGGTTCAAGCAAACGACAAATGCCAATATGCATTAGGTTTACTTTTTCATCTTTGGCAAAAACACGCTTGAATTGACCTAATTCTTGTACGCCAATTAGATAAATGATGGCATCTAAATCCAATAAATCGCCATCAGCAAACTGATTGGAAAGGATTTCTACAACTTTATCCCAGCGGTTTTTTAATTCTATATCTCTTGACATATGATTTTTGATTAAAGAATAACGATTTTAGATTTTTGAACAAAATCGTATTAATTTTTGCAAATATACTACTAAAACTCTTTTATCTTTGTTTTGAATTTTAGATTTAAAAAATGAGCTATATTGACATTATTCTTGGCGGATTGTTAATTTTTGGACTAATTCGTGGAATTAAAAATGGGTTGTTTGTGGAATTGGCATCCTTGCTTTCTTTTTTCGTTGGAATATATTTAGCGGTAAAATTCTCTTACTTGGTTGGAGGTTTTATTGGCGATTCAAAATCGGCGAAAGTTTTTGCCTTTATCATTACGCTAATTGCTGTCGTAGTTGGGATTCATTTGTTAGCCAAACTATTTTCAAAAATCGCTAACTTTGTGTTTCTAGGTTGGTTGAATATGCTTGGTGGTGCTGTTTTCGCCGTTTTAAAAACCGCAATCTTGTTAGGAATTGTTTTGAGTTTATTCCAAAAAGTGAATATTGATAATGCTATTATTTCCAAGGAAACTCAGGAAAGCTCCATTTTTTTCAATCCAGTTATGAAAACATCCGAAGTTTTATTACCAGTGTTGACGAATTGGTTTAATGATTTGAAAGAGAATGTTAAAGAAGAAAATTAATTCTTCACTTCCTTAATCGCTTCACTTTCAATCCAACCAGTAGTTTCATCTGTTAATTGTACTTTTTTCCAGTTAGCAATGCTTTCCATGATGAATACTTTTGTTCCTTCATGGAGTAAAACGGCATCTGTTGCTGAAATTTTCGGTTCACTTTTCAACGAAGTAGTTTCCGCAAAAACAATGGCTGGTTTTTCGTTTAACATTCGGTCTCGTTCATAAATTCCTGAGGAAACGCTTAATGAAATTGCAAGTAAAACCAAAAACATTCCAGAGAAAAATAAGCGTTTTTTTACTGTCGTTCCAGAAAAATAATATCCTAAAAAGAACACGAAAAACAAGAATGATAATCCAACCGCAATCCATGCCCAAGTGTCATAATGATATGTTGAAGTGAAATCGGCGATGATTTTATGAAAACCTACTTTTGGGATGACTTTGATATCGTCAATTGTCATTTTTCGGGCAAATTCGAGATTGGTTTTGATTTCAGTATCGTTTGGATTGAGCAATAATGCTTTTTCATAATTGTAAATCGCTGGTGCAACTTGGTGTAATTTGTAGTAGCAATTTCCCAGATTAAAATAGACTTCCGCCGATTGTTTTCCTGAGTTTATGATGTTTTCATAGCTTTGAGCGGCTTCAGTGTACTTTTCTTTAGCATACAAAGCATTACCCGTTTCAAAATCGGATTGTGCCCAAAGTGTTTGAGCAAAAATCAATAGGATGTAAAGTATATTTTTCATCTTATGAAATCTGTTTTTCTAAATCCGACAAAATTGTTACTGCTTTGTCAAAATCTTGTTGAATGGAACTACTGGTTGATGGTGCATACCGAGCAAATTCGCAGTTTTCAGTCAATGTTATAAATTGTGAAACGGTTTCAACATTCGCTTTTCTGGAAACTAAAATTTCTGAAATTTTATCTTTACTCATTTCTGATGTTTCGATATTTAATTTGGCTTTCAAGAAATTATGCAATGATTTTTCCAATGCCACATAAAAAGGTTCTTTGTTGTTCAATTGTTTTTTGGCTTCCGATAAATATTTTTTTGCCAAAGCACTTGACTTTTTAATTTTATTTCCAACAACATCATTGTCTATTGCTTCTTTTTTCTTTCTCACTAAAACCACTAATGGAATGGCTAAAAAAGGTAAGAACACCAATGAATAAAACAATCCTGAACCTAGAAAATCATCTTCTTCCATTGGCGACAAAGTAGTTTTTTGTTTGATGTAGGCAAAAGATTTTGTTTTTTCGATGGTATTTTTTTCTGAAGTTTTGGGTGAATTAGAACCCGCAATAGCATCATTTGGACCATCAAGAACATTGATTACAATTTCGGGTGATTCGATGGTTTTATATTTTTTAGTATCCAAATCAAAGTAACTAAAAGTCAATGGTTTGATTTTATAATTTCCTTTAAATTGTGGAATTAAGGTATATTTGTCACTAATACTTCCTGTCATTCCAGACAATGGTGTAGAAACATTTTCGTTGTGTTCTGGATCATACATTTCTATTGATGATGGCACAACGGGTTTTGGCAAACTGAATAATTTTAAATTTCCAGTTCCAACCACTTTTACGGTCAAATCGAGCGACTCGCCACTTTTTAAAGTTGTTTTAGATGGTGTCACTTTAAAATCAAATTTTCCAACGGCATCGCCAAAATCTAATGGTTTTCCTTCGTTTGGCAAGGATTTTACAGTAATAACTTTACTTCCTGCCGAAACTCTTTTACTATCTTCGGTCATTAATGGCTGTCCCCAAAAGTTTCTTCTATTGGTTGGTACTTGACAGTCAATATCGAGTGAAAGTGGTTCAATTTCGAGTTTTCCTGATTTTTGTGGATATAAAACGGTTTTTCTTAAAACGACATATCGGTATCTTTCACCTTTAAACATTCCTTCTTCGGCGGCCAATTGTTTAATGTCGATGTTTTGGCTCCAAAAATCATTGTACTTTGGTTTGCTGAGTTCACGCCAATTTGATATTCCGATGTTGTAACTAAAATAGAGCTTATAGACTACCGTTATTGGTTGGTTCACGTATGGATTGCTATTGGAAATGTCGGCTACTAAATAAAGATTATCATCTGCAGAAATAGCTGGTGCTTCATCTGGATTTCGAGGTAAATCAACCGCATTGGTCACATTAATTTTTACAGGTGTTGTTTTATAAGTTTGGCCTCCAATTTCAATCGATGCTTGTTTTAATGTTAATGTTCCTTTTTGCAAAGGCATTAAAATATAAATATATGATTTGTTAAACGAACTTTTTCCGTTTATCCACGATTGACTGATAGATTGACTTGGACCGCCAACAACTTTGAAACCACAAGCTTCAAAATTTGGTGGTACAAAATTGTCGCCGTCAGCATTCATAGTATAATCAACGCGCAATTTTTCGTTTAAACCTAACGAATTTTTGCTCACTTTGGCTTCAAATTCTACTTGAGCACAAAGCAAATTGCTGATTAATATTACCGTTAAAAAAAGTATTCTTTTCATCTTTACTTGTAAATTAAATAGCTATTTTTCAATTACTACCAATCTTTTTCAGGTTTTTTAGGATTAACTCGCACTTTTTGTTGGTTAACTTTATCCTGAATTTTTTTCTCTTCATTATTTACCGCATCCAACATATTTTGAATTCTATCTTTTGAAATACCTCCAGGTTGCGGTTTTGGCTGACCGTTTTTGTCGTTATTTTTGTCTTGTTGGTCTTTGTTTTTATCGCCTTCTTTTTTCTGGTCGTTTTTGTCTTTGTCTTTATCTTTTTTGTTCTTGTTATCCTTTTTATCTTGATCTTTTTTGTCTTCTTTCTTGTCCTTGTTTTTGTCTTTATTCTTGTTTTTATCGTCTTCGCTTTTAGGCGGATTGTTTTCCAATTGTTTTTTGGCTAATGCAAAATTATATCGTGTTTCTTCATCGTTGGGATTGTTTCGTAATGCATTTTTATAGGCTTCTACTGCGCCTTCATAATTTTTTTCGGTCATCAAGCAATTTCCCAAATTGTGATAGGCTTTGTGTTTCTCGGGCTTTGTTTTTGCTGATTTTATGGCTTTTACAAACTGAAATTTAGCTTCGGAAGCTTGTTTTTGTCGGTAAATAGAATTTCCTAAATTATAAGAAGCAACTGCTTTTTTAGGAAATCCAGATTGCGAAACACGATAATCAGCTTCGGCATTTGAATAATTTTTTTCCGAAAAAGCTTCGTTTCCATCGGGCAAATTACGGTCTTTTTCCTTTTTTTGGGCAAACGTCAAAAAGGAAAGCAAGAGTAAAGTGTATGTTAGTATTCTTTTCATCTATTCTTTTTCATTAAACAAATTCATTTTTCGAACCCATTTGGTTTTCTTTTCCAACAAGAACATATCTAAAAACAGCAGAAAAAATCCAAATCCCAAAAACCATTGAAATTGCGATTTAAAGTCTGCCATTTGAGTGCTTTCAAACTCGGTTTTTTCAATGTTCTCCAAAGCATTTTTTACATAAGTTAAAACATCTTTGGTAGAATTTCCATCTACATAACCGCCTTTGGTGCTTTTGGCAATGAGGCTCAATACTTCTGCATTTCTTTTGGTTATAACAACTTCATTATTTTGGTCGCGTTGAAAACTTTCAACAACACCGTTTCTTTTCAATGGAATAGTGCCGCCTTTTTCGGTTCCAACACCAACCGTGATGATTTTTAAACCTACTTTTTTGGCTTCTTCGGCGGCAGTTACGGCGTTTTCGGAATGGTCTTCACCGTCGGAAATGATAATCAATAACTTATTGGTTTTATCTTTTTTATCTACAAAAGTTGTTGCTAAATTAATCGCTTCATCAATCGATGTTCCTTGTGTGGATACAATTCCTGGATTCATGCTTTGCAAAAACATTTTTGCTACACTATAATCCGTTGTAATCGGCAAAACAGGAAAAGCACTTCCGGAATAGGCTATAATTCCAATGCGGTCGCTACCTAATTTGTTGATGATTTGAGAAACCAACTGCTTACTTTTTTCCAAACGGTTTGGCGCAACATCTTCCGCCAACATACTTTTAGAAACGTCGATAGCAAATATAATATCAATTCCTTCCCGTTTTACGGTTTCTAATTTGGTTCCCATTTTTGGATTAATCAATCCAATAATTAAACAAACTAATCCTAGTATAACGACTATAAATTTAAAAATAGGTTTGAAGGTCGATTTTTCTGGACTCAATTTTTCAATCAAATTCAAATCGCCAAATTCGCGTTGTTTTTTACGTTTCCAATACAATAAGTACAAGAAAACCAACGTCAATACTGGAATGACTAGTAATAAATAAAAATATCCTTTTTCTTCTAACTCGTACATGTTTTTTTTTCTTAACCACTAAGTTCACAAAGTTTTTACACTAAGTTCACTAAGATTTGTTTACTAAAGTACACTGTGAATGTTGAGCACTCTTGGTATTCTTTGTGTTTTCATTTTTATATAAATCCTCTAAAAGTCGTATTTCGTAATCCAAATTCGATAAGAATCAAAATTCCTGCTATCCAAACGAAAGGTCGGTATTTTTCATCATAATCATAGAATTTCAATTCTTGGATTTCGGTTGTTTCTAGTTTATTAATTTCTTTATATATTTCTTCTAATTTACTATTACTAGTCGCTCTAAAATATTTTCCTCCTGTATTTTTAGCAATCGTTTGAAGCAAATTCACGTCAATTTCTACTGGCATCATTTTAAATAAAAATCCTTTTCCGTTTGGGGCATACGCATATGGAAACTCGGCCATTCCGTTTGTTCCAATTCCGATAGTATAAACTTTTATGCCAAAATCTTTTGCAATTTTTGAGGCGGTTTCAGGTTCAATAAACCCTGAGTTATTCACACCGTCGGTCATAAGAATGATTACTTTGCTTTTGGCTTTGCTGTCTTTCAGTCTATTAATTGCTGTTGTCAAACCCATTCCAATTCCAGTTCCATCTTGTAAAACTTGACTGTATTCTATGTTCCGAATGGCGTCTTCAACAATGGCTTTATCACTAGTAACGGGTGTTTTGGTGTAAGCTTCGGCAGCATAAAGCACAATACCAATTCTGTCGTTTGGTCTTCCTTCCACGAAATTAGACGCTACTTTTTTCAGGGCTTCCATTCGGTTGGGTTTTAAATCTTTCGCTAGCATACTTCCCGAAACGTCGATTGCCATCACAATATCAACCCCTTTAGTTGATTTGGTTTGACTGCTTATGTCAACGGTTCTTGGTCTTGCCATGGCAATGATTAACGAACTTAATGCTAGAATTCGAAATACAACCAAATATGGCTTTAATTTGGTTTTCCAAGTAGTTGAAAATCCAGAAAGTGAACTCATTTTTAGTGTTGCTGTGCTGTCTTTTCGTTTCCAAAAAAGCCACACCGTCGCTACTGGAAGCAGTAAAAATAACCAGAAGAATTCAGGATTTAAAAATGTAACATCTTTCATCATGGTTGGTTATAATTTTGTAACTCTACAGAATTTAACACTCTATTCATTATTTCTTTGCCGTATTTATCGTCTTCGCGATGCATTACCGTAATTTGTTGTAGCCCATTGTTTTGACTGAATACTAATATTTCATAATACATTTTGGTTGATTTTCCTTTGATTTTATCCATCATCGTCATTGTTCCATAAGCTTTTTTACCTTTTATTCCTTTTTGGGTATCAAAATCTTCTGTTTTGACCAAAATATTTTGTCCGCCTTGTGCTTCAAAAACCTTGATGCTTCCTTCTGCAGCCTGCGTTAAATCGATTTGTGTTTCTTGCTTGAAACTTGTCGTTGAAACTGCAATATAAAAATCATCAATGGCACTCCCGTATTGGAAAATCTGCATTTCTTTTAGTAGTGCCATTGTTTGTTTTGGCAATACTTTTTCGGCATCTATTCTTTTCAATACTTTTGGAGTTTCAATACGCACCGAAGGGTTTCCATAATCACTGTAAATCCATTCGCCTTCAACTAAATCTTTGGTTGGATGACCAATGATATTGTCTTTTAAATAATCAAAACCTTTTATATATACTAATGTTCCGAGCGATAAAACAATAATTCCAAGTACAATTCCGATAGTAGTAATGATGCGAACACGCTTTTGTTTTTTAAGCTTTTCAATGCGTGCTTTTTCCTTTTGTTGTTCATTCCACAAAGCCAATTCATCATCTTCTTCCACAATTTCAGGAATGGATTTATGAATAGTTACGATACTACTTGAAATACGTTTTTTGTCTTCTTCAATTTCAAATTGTACCGGAATGGATTTAGCAAACTTTACTAAATCGGCTTGTTTTAATACCTTTTCAAGGTTTTCGACGGTTTCGTTTGAAAGTTTCAATTTCTTTTGACGCGCTGCATTTCGCAAACCTTCAATTAATTCGGAAGTCGTGCTTTCCATTGCTGGAATTTTAATTTCTTCTTCAATATAATTTCGAGCAATATCAGTAAGTTCTGAATAGTAATCTTTAATTTCGCCTTTTTGCCAAAGTTCTTTGGTTTCCAATTGTAATAATAATGTAGTCGCTTTTTCAATTGGTGAAGTAAAAATCACTATTTCTGGTTTTGGTTCGGCTTGTTTCTTTTTGATGAAATAATAAACTAGGTATCCAATACCACCAATTGCGATAAGAATTAACACATAAATCCACCAATTCCCTATTGGTTTATCTACTTGAATGATGTTTTTTATGTCGTACATTTTTTGTTTTAATGTATCGACTTTTACATCGGCAATTTCGATTTGGATACTGTCTGAAAAAACCTTTTTACCATTGATTAGCACTGGAATACTAGGAATTAAATATTTTCCGCTATCAAATTGCGTTAATCCATATTTTTTAATTAATTCGTAGCGGCTTCCTTTTTTAACAGTATCGATTTTATAGGATTCTAAAACTTCTAATCTTCCAAAAGTTTTGTTTTTTGGAAAAGTTACTTTAGCAGTTGTATCAACTTCTGTTTTGAGAGTTAATTTAAATTCGGAACCAATTTTTTTCTTTGTAGAATCGATACTCGTTGTTACTTTTTGAGCAAAAAGCACATTCGATAGTAAAAGAAAAAATAAAATTATTTTAATTTTCATTATTAACTTCTTGATTTAAAATAACCCAATAATTTAGTAACATAACTTTCGTCAACACGAGTATTGACCGTTCCTGAACCGCATTTAGAAAAAATATCTTTAAAGTAATTTACCTTTTCGTGATAATTTTTTTCATAATTCATTCTCGCTTTTTTTGAAGTTGTATCAACCGTTATCCATTTTCCACTTTCCGCATCCATCATTTCTACAACGCCAATATTGAGCATTTTTTCTTCTCGAGCATCATACACTCGAATCCCAGTAATATCGTGTTTTTTTCCTGCAATCTTTAATGTTTTTTCATAATCATCTTCTACAATAAAATCAGAAATCAAGAAGACAATTGCTTTCTTTTTTTGTGTAGCTGAAAGAAATTTTAAGGCTTGCGATAATTCGGTTTTTCTGCTTTTTGGTTGAAATTCTATGAGTTCGCGAATGATTCTTAGAACATGAGATTTTCCCTTTTTTGGCGGAATGTACAATTCAATTTGATCTGAAAATAATATTAAACCAATTTTATCGTTATTTTGCGTAGCCGAAAACGCCATGGTTGCAGCAATTTCGGTTACAATTTCGCTTTTCAATTGATTTTTTGTTCCAAAACTTTCTGAACCCGAAATATCTACCATCAACATCATGGTTAATTCGCGTTCTTCTTCAAAAACTTTTACATGGGCTTCATTATATCGAGCGGTAACATTCCAATCAATCGCACGAATGTCGTCTCCATATTGGTATTGACGCACTTCAGAAAAAGTCATTCCACGACCTTTAAACGAGGTGTGGTATTCGCCCGAAAAGATGTGATCACTCAATCTTCGGGTTTTGATTTCTATTTTTCGAACTTTTTTAAGTAGGTCTTTTGTTTCCATTTTTCTTTGTTTCAGGTTTCAGGTTTTCTTTGTTTCAGGTTCAAAAGGATAACTTCGAACACGAAACTTTAAACTTGGAACAAAAAATTAAGGTACTTCAATTTCGTTAACAATTTTGTTGATGATGTCAACCGAAGTGATGTTTTCGGCTTCGGCTTCGTAGGTAATTCCAATTCTATGACGCAACACATCGTGAACAACAGCGCGAACATCTTCGGGAATTACATAACCACGCCGTTTGATAAAAGCATAACATTTTGCTGCATTGGCTAAATTGATACTTCCACGAGGTGATGAACCAAAACTGATTAATGGTTTTAGGCTTTCTAATTTGTATTTTTCTGGATAACGAGTGGCAAAAATAATATCCAAAATATATTTTTCTATTTTTTCATCCATATAAACTTCACGAACGGCTTCTTGTGCGCGAAGGATTTGATCTACAGAAACGACTTGGTTTACCTTTTCGTAACTTCCTTTCAAATTTTGACGAATTACCAGTCGTTCTTCATCCATTTTTGGGTAATCGATGACAGTTTTTAGCATAAAACGGTCAACTTGTGCTTCCGGTAATGGATAAGTTCCTTCTTGCTCGATTGGATTTTGAGTAGCTAAAACTAAAAAAGGACGTTCTAATTTGAAAGTAGTATCGCCAATTGTTACTTGCTTTTCTTGCATAGCTTCTAATAAAGCCGATTGTACTTTGGCTGGTGCACGATTAATCTCATCAGCAAGAACAAAATTGGCAAAAATGGGACCTTTTTTAATGGAAAATTCATTTTGCTTAATATTGTATATCATCGTTCCGACAACATCCGCGGGTAATAAATCGGGCGTAAATTGAATTCTACTAAAACTTCCGTGAACGGCTTGTGACAAAGTATTAATGGCTAACGTTTTTGCTAAACCAGGAACACCTTCAAGCAGAATATGTCCTTGTCCTAAAAGACCAATTAATAATCGTTCCACCATATGCTTTTGACCAACAATTACTTTGTTCATTTCCATGATCAATAAATCGATAAAAGCACTTTCTCTTTCAATTTTTTCATTAATCGCTCTAATGTCTAAAGCGGCACTATTTTCTTCCATATTTTTTTATTTAAACTGTCGGGGGTTAGTGTTAAAATTTAACATTTCAAAAGTCATAATTAATTCAAGTGAATGATGTTAACAATGCGTTAAAACTTTTATTCTAAAGCAAATATTAAGGATGTTTTATGAATTTCTTTTGCTAATTTTAAGACCTAAATCTTTTTTTAAAGATTGTGTGCCAAAATAATAAAATTTCTAAAAAATATACAATACCACTTATTTTTTAATCATAAACAATAAAAACTATGCAAACAAAACTCTCACCTATTGTTTCGGGAACGATGAATTGGGGAATTTGGGACAAAAACTTATCCACCAAAGAAATGGTGCATTTAATTAATATATGCGTTGAAAATAAAATTACCACTTTTGACCACGCCGATATTTATGGAAATTATACCACAGAAGCCGATTTTGGAAAAGCATTAAAGGAAAGTAAAATGGATAGAAACAAAATTCAATTGATTTCAAAATGTGGTATTCAGCACACTCTTGGAAGAAATAATGCGATAAAACATTATGATTATTCCAAGGAATACATCACTTGGTCAGTTGAAAATTCCCTAAAAAATCTTCAAACCGATTATTTGGATGTTTTGTTATTGCATAGACCAAGCCCTTTAATGATTGCTGATGAAATTGCCGAAGCTGTGGAACAATTGAAAGAAAAGGGAAAAATTATTGATTTTGGTTTGTCTAATTTTACCAGTTCGCAAACAGAATTAATTCGCCAAAAAACAGAAGTAAACTACAACCAAATTCAATTTTCGGCAACGCATCATGAAGCGATGTTGGACGGTAGTTTGGATTATATGCAAACACATAACATTCGACCGATGAGTTGGAATCCATTGGGAACCGTTTTCAGAGAAGATATTGAGCAAACGCGCAGACTAAAAAAACTTTTGGTACAATTAGTAGAAAAGTACGGTGTAGGCTCGGATACACTTTTGTTAGCGTGGATTTTAAAACATCCTGCAAAAATAATTCCAGTGGCAGGAACAGTAAATATTGCTAGAATTCAACAATTAATGAAAGCCGTGGAACTCAATTTTGATACATTAGATTGGTTTGCAATTTGGACGGAAAGCATGGGAAATAAAGTGCCTTAAATGAGTGATTAGTAAATAGTTGTTTTTTACTAATCACTTTTTACTCTTCACTAATCATTAAAAAATGATAAACAAACGTCTTCTCATAAAAAATTTATTAGCTCACAATGATGAGAGTACTTTTTATGACAAAAAACGTCAGTTGAATTTACACTCAAAAGAAGGAAAAGCTAAATTCTTGAAACACATTTGTGCGTTGTCAAACTCAAATCCATCTAACAATTCGTATATCGTTGTTGGTGTTGAAGATGAAAATAATGAAATTTCAGGTGATGATTTTTTTGATGATAGTCGAATTCAGAATCTAGTGAATGCTTATTTAGAAAATCCTCCAAAAATCCTCTATGAAAATGTTCCTTTTCCAAATCTTCCAAAAGATAGAGTAATAGGTTTAGTTACAATAAAACCCAATCATAAAACATCTTTTTTTAAGAAAAACATTTATACTATTACTGCTAATTCAGTTTTTATTAGAATTGGAAGCAATTCGATGCCAACGGAAGATAAAATTCCCTACTCAAAATCAAATATAGAAACCGTCATTAGCATCGAAAACAATTCTCGAAACAGTATTGCTCATACTTTGGATGGTGTGGTGGATTTTATGAACATTCGTCATGGCGATATGACTTCCAAATACAAGGTTTTTAAAGAGTTGTTTGTCGTTTGTTGGGCAGGAATACCTAAGAGAATTAGAGAAACTAATTATTTATCGAGAGTTGATATTGAATTGATTAACGAACAAATTAAATTATTTTATTCTACCTTAGATGTGGTTACAATTTCGTATGACGAAAATACATTTACGATAACCGAACATGTTCAATTAGGCTTAAATGACAAAACGAGTTATTATCCTCTGGAAAAAGTGACTATTCATTTTTATGACAATGGGTATTATAAAATGGAAACCAAGATGTTATTTGAACCACCAAAATACAATCTAAAAATGTTGCATCACATTTATAATTCCAATCTAACACTGCTATCTAAATTGCAAAAAAAAATTGAATTAACCGAGCGAGAAAACAAAGATTTATTTCATTTTTCGCACACGTTGATGATTTGTTATTTGAATGGTTTTGGCGATGCGAAACAAAAAATTATTGATGCGAAACCTTTTTTAAAAGCACACTCAAATCCTTTAGTATATTTGAATTTTAAGGATGCTTTGCGCATTTTACGAAAAATGAAATACAACGAAAATGACTAGAACATTAGTAATAGGTGATATTCACGGCGGATTACGTGCTTTACATCAAATCATGGAACGTGCTAAAGTAACAGCAAACGATAAATTGATTTTTCTTGGGGATTATGTGGATGGTTGGAGTGAGTCGCCACAGGTAATTGAATATTTGATTGCTTTAGGACAAAAACAAGATTGTATTTTCATTAACGGAAATCACGACGAATTATTGTTGGAATGGCTTTCGGAAAGTAAAGATAATTTGGATTGGTACAAACATGGCGGCGAATCAACGGTTTTATCCTATTCGCTATTTCCTTCTGAAACCAAAGAGAAACATATTGAATTTTTGCAATCGTTAAAAAGTCATTATATAGATGATAAAAACAGGTTGTTTATTCATGCTGGATTTACAAACCTTAATGGAATCGATTATGAATATTTCCCAAAACTTTTCAGTTGGGATAGAACGCTTTGGGAAATGGCTTTGTGCTTAGACGATAGAATTCCAATTGAAAGTGAATTATACCCAAGCCGATTGAAAAAATACCATGAAATTTATATTGGTCATACACCAACAACTCGAATTAATGAAACAAAACCACTGCAAAAAGCCAATGTTTGGAATGTTGACACGGGTGCCGCTTTTAAAGGAAAACTAACAATTTTAGACATAGACACCAAAGAATTTTGGCAAAGTGAACCTGTTTTTGAACTCTATCCTATAGAAAAAGGAAGAAATTGATATAATTGGTTATTTTTGTCGAACATTAAACACATATAAATGAAAAATATTTTAACGCTAGTAGCTTTTTTGAGTATTAGTTTACTACATGCTCAAGCATTTAAAGGAAAAGGTGATATTAAAGGTCAAATAGGTTTAACACTTCAAAATGGAGGAACGGGTATCGGAATCTCTTCCGATTTTGGTATTGGAGAAAACATGTCATTTGGTTTTGTAGCAGGTTATATGCTAAATGCCGATAAAATTGCAGAGGTAAAACCACGTTTTGAAGACCGAGCTGATTTTAAAGTACGTTTTAACGCCAACATAGGAAATGTTTTGAAACTAGACGATAATATGGATGTATATCCAGGTTTGAGTCTTGGATTGAGAAACTTTGGCGGTCATGTAGGATTTAGGTACTTTTTTACCGATGGCTTTGGAATGTTTGCAGAAGGTTCAGCACCTTTAGCTCGATATGACACCGATGTAAATGGTTTTGAACATTACAACAATCAGTTTGTTTTTATTATTGGAACTTCCTTCAAATTAGACTAAATGAGTATCGTTACTGAAAAAAGAGTAAAAGAAAGAAGTGGTTCTGTTTGCGAAATTAGCGGAAGCGATGAAAATTTGGTATTATATATGGTTGAACCAAAAACCGAAGACATTCCCGAAAATTGTATTTTAATTACACAAAAATTAAAAGATCAAATTGAAAACCCAGAAACAACGAATGCTAATGATTGGCGTGGATTAAGTGACAGCATGTGGAATGAAAATCTGCCTGTACAAATTGTTTCTTGGCGAATGCATGCTCGACTAAAAAATATGGATATGTTAGAGATGATGTATCTTGATGAAGATGCATTAGAATGGGCAAAAGCAACCGGCGAAGCAGACGATGATGAAGGGAAAATTATTCACAAAGATTCTAATGGTAACATTCTAAATGATGGCGATTCGGTTGTCTTGATAAAAGACTTGGATGTAAAAGGAGCTAATTTTACTGCAAAACGCGGTGCAGCAGTTCATAATATAAAATTAGTTTGGGACAATGCCGAACAAATTGAAGGCAGAGTTGAAAACCAACATATTGTTATTTTAACGCAATATGTTAAGAAGACAAAATAACTAGTTAAAAATAAATAGTAAAAAAAAGTGATTAGCCAATTTTGACTAATCACTTTTTACTTTTTACTAATCACTAAAAGACTATAAATCAAACTTAATTCCCTGTGCTAATGGCAATTGGTCGGAATAGTTTACTGTGTTAGTTTGTCTTCTCATATAAATTTTCCAAGCATCAGAACCTGATTCTCTTCCACCACCAGTTTCTTTTTCACCACCAAAAGCGCCACCAATTTCAGCACCAGAAGTTCCGATGTTTACATTAGCAATTCCACAATCAGATCCTGCAAATGACAAGAATTTTTCTGCTTCTTTCATTTCGTTAGTCATAATGGCAGAAGATAATCCTTGCGCAACTCCATTTTGTAATTCAATAGCGTTTTCAACTTCACCAGAATATTTCATTAAGTATAAAACTGGAGCAAAAGTTTCGTGTTGCACAATTTCAAAATGATTTTCGGCTTCAATAATAGCAGGTTTTACATAACAACCGCTTTCATAACCTTCGCCCGAAAGAACGCCACCTTCAACCAATACTTTTCCACCTTCTGCTTTTGCTTTCTCAATGGCGGCTAAATAAGTATTTACAGCATCTTTATCAATTAATGGTCCAATATGATTTTTTTGATCTAATGGATTTCCAATAGTTAATTGTTTATATGCACCCACAATGGCATCTCTAACTTTATCATAAACTGATTCGTGGATGATTAACCTTCTTGTAGAAGTACAACGTTGACCACAAGTTCCAACAGCACCAAAAACAGCACCAGGAACTACCACTTTTAAATCAGCAGTTGGCGTAATGATAATGGCATTGTTTCCTCCTAACTCTAATAAGGATTTTCCAAATCGCTCAGCAACCTTTGCACCAACAATTCTTCCCATACGAGTTGAACCTGTTGCAGAAATTAAAGGAATTCTTGTGTCAGTAGTCATCATTTCACCCACTTTATAATCACCGTTGATGATACAAGAAATACCTTCCGGTAAATTGTTTTCTTTTAAAATTCCAGCAATAATATTTTGACATGCAATTGAACATAAAGGTGCTTTTTCAGAAGCTTTCCAAACACAAACGTCACCACAAATCCATGCTAAAGCGGTATTCCAAGACCAAACAGCCACAGGAAAATTGAAAGCAGAAATGATTCCAACAACACCTAAGGAATGCCATTGTTCACGCATAACGTGACCAGGACGTTCAGATGGAATGGTTTGCCCGTTTAATTGACGTGATAAACCCACTGCAAAATCGCAGATGTCAATCATTTCTTGAACTTCTCCATAACCCTCTTGAAGCGATTTACCCATTTCATAAGAAACTAATTTTCCTAGTGGTTCTTTTAATTCTCTTAATTTATTTCCAAATTGACGCACAATTTCTCCTCTTTGTGGAGCTGGCATTGCTCTAAAAGTTAGAAAAGCACTTGTTGCAGCTTGCATTACTTTTTCGTAATCTTCTTTTGTTGTGGCTTTTACTTTTCCTATTAATTGTCCATCAACAGGTGAATAACTTTCTATGATTTCCCCAGAAGAAAACCATTCATTTCCTGTTGAGGTTCCTTCGTTTATGGCTTTTACACCTAATATTTCTAATGCTTCGGTCATCCCGAATTGTTGTGCAATTGTTGACATTTAATATGTTTTAATATTGATTTTTAAATATTTTACAAAAATAGTGGTTTTTTTTGACTTATTCTCTAAATCTTAGATGCCTGAAAAAAAGCTGTTTTATTTTTTTTCCATAGATTATTACTGATTTTATTTGTCTTTAAAATTAAAATCAGTGTAAATCTGTCCAAATCCGTTTTGTCTGTGGCAATTTTATTTTACAAATCGAACGTCTGCTTCCATAACTGTTCCGCAGTTGGTGCAAGTTCGAAGTTCTTCTGAGTTATAAAAATGTTCAAAATGTTTCAAAAAATCGATTTCGATATCGTTTAATTCAAAATAGACTTCATAGAGTTTATGATTACAATTGTCGCAAAACCAAAGTAAACCATCAGGAATATCATGACCAACTCTTTTTCGCTCTATAACTAATCCAATAGAATTTTCTTTTCTAACAGGTGAATGTGGCACTTTTGCAGGAAGCAAAAACATGTCGCCAGCAGAAAGATTCATAGCTTTCTTTTTACCATTATCTTGAACATAAACCGTAATTTCACCTTCGAGTTGATAAAATAATTCTTCTGTTTCATTATAATGATAATCTTTTCTGGCATTTGGACCAGCCACTATCATAACAATATAATCACCCGAATCAACATACACGTTTTTGTTACCAACTGGTGGTTGCAAAAGATGACGGTTTTCATCAATCCATTGATTGAGGTTGAATGGTTTTTGAATGGACATGTTTTTTTTTACGAAGATACTAAAAATAAAAAAAGGTTAGCTTTCACTAACCTTTCGGATATTTATTTTATTTCTTTTAAAAGATAGATGTACACAGGAAAGTGATCGCTAAATCCAGGTTCAGAACTCGAATTCCGAAGCGGATATCCTTTATATTGGCCAGTGGTTTGAATCATGTAAGGCTTGTTAAATATACCAGCTTTCCAATAACAGAAAGTGGAATAATCTTTTCTAACAAACGTTTCGGAAACCATTATTTGGTCAAAAATATCGCCTGAATCTCTCCAAAACAAAGAGGCGTTACCTTTATAAAACATTTCTTCAAAAGGGTTATAAATATCAGAAGGTTGTTTAAGTTCTTCTTTTTTACGTTTTGCGCCAATTCCTTCTTTTACACTTTTATTATAAGTTCCATCGTTCAAATCACCCATGGTAATTATTTTTGCATTTGGATTTATAGCAAATAAGGAATCCATTATCTTTCTATTCAATCTTCCAGCAGCTTCTCTAAACGGAGAACTTTTCTTCTCACCACCCGAACGCGAAGGCCAGTGATTTACAATGATGTTTATTTCTTCGCCATCAAGAAATCCTGTAACTAAAAGTTGGTCACGAGTATAAACTCTATTATCCGTTTTAGATGTAGTTGTTACATCGTCTGTTGCTTCCTCTTTGTCTTTTTTGTCTTTTTTGTCTTCTTTTCCTTCTTGATTGGAATAAATAATCAAAGGAATGTTTCTGTAACTAGTGGGTTTAAAATGTTTTTTCTGGTAAAGAAGACCAACATCAATTCCTCTTTTATCGGGCGAATCAAAATGGACAATACCATAATCACGATTGATAAGTAAAGGTTCTTTCACTAAATCTTCAAGAACACCTCTGTTTTCAATTTCACTACATCCTAATAATGTTGGAGAATTACTTGGATTTTCAGTAGAGCCAATTTCATTTATTACCCTGGCTAGATTGTGTAATTTTTGTTTGTATTTTTTCCCTGTCCAATTCATGGCACCATTAGGCAACCATTCTTCATCATTATTTGGACCATTAATGGTATCAAATAAATTTTCAAAATTATAAAAAGCTACAGTATGGATATTATATTTTTTTCCTTGCCCATTTGAGCTAAAAATTGCGAATAAAACAAAGAAAACGGCTATTAATTTTTTAATTCTCATAAATTGTATATTATTTTAATATCAAGTTTTATACAAACTTTGCGCCAAAAGTAAATAATATTATTAAAAGATGTACATTTGTTGCCCGTTATGTTAAAAATAAATATAACGAAGGTGAATTTTTAACCAATTTTTAATTATGAAAAAACTTGTTTTTAGTACATTGTTTGTATTGCAAACTTTTTTGATTTTTGCTCAAGCTTCATCTGGTGTTACAGGTAAAGTTATCGATTCTAAATCACAAAAACCTTTACAAAATGTTGTAGCTTCAATTCAAAACACAAATTTAACAGCACTAACAAATGCTTTGGGAGTATTTACTATTAAAGATATTAGCGATGGTTCGCAATTGTTAAGAATATCTAGTGTTGGTTTCAAAGACCAACTTCTTGCCGTTGAAATTACAAAAGGCGAAATAATTGATTTAGGAATTGTTGTTTTAGAAGAAGACATTACAACCGAACAACAATTAAGTTTAGTTACATTAACCGAGAATGATTTAGGCGATGACAACAGTGGTTCTGAAAGTACATCAGGATTATTGCAAGCTTCAAGAGATTCTTACCAACAAGCAGCTGCCTTTAACTGGGGGCAAGCTCGTTTTAGAATAAGAGGTTTAGACAACGAATATGGAACTACCATGATAAATGGGGTTGTCATGAATAAAATTCTTGATGGAAGACCACAATGGAGTAATTGGGGTGGTTTAAATGATGCTACTAGAAATCAAGAGTTTACCATGGGTTCTACCCCATCTGATTATACCTTTGGAGGAATTCTTGGAACACAAGAAATTAATACTCGTGCTTCTACCTATAGAAAAGGAACGAGGGTAACTTTTTCAGGTACAAATACAAATTATTCTTGGAGAAGTATGGGTACATATGCTTCAGGAATGAATACGGATGGATGGGCATTTGTAGTATCTGGCTCAAGAAGATGGGCACAAGAAGGCTACTTTGAAGGAACAGATTATAGTGCAAACTCTCTTTTTGCTAGTGTTGAAAAGAAATTTAATGATAAGCACAGTTTAAACTTTACTTCAATTTATGCACAAAATAGTAGAGGTAAAAGCTCACCTAATACTAAAGAAGTTAATGATTTAAAAGGTATAAAATACAACTCCTATTGGGGATGGCAAGACGGAAGAAAACGTAATTCTAGAGATAAAGACATTGAAGAACCAATCAACATGTTAAGTCATTATTGGAAAATATCAGACAAAACAAGTTTAAACACAAACGTGGCCTATCAATTAGGCTACATTGGCAATTCAAGAATTGATAATCAAAATTCTAAAAACCCAGATCCATCGTATTATAGAGATTTACCAAGTTATTACTTAAATAACCCTGATTCTTATGTAACTATTGGTGGTGTAACTACCAATCCTGAAGCAGATGCCGCAAGACAAAAGTTTATTAATGATGGTCAACTTGATTGGATTGCAATGTATGCAGCCAATAAAAGAAGTGCCAACGCAGGAAAAAGTGTCTATGTATTGTACCAAGACAGAACCGATGACAGACAATTTTCGGCAAACTCTATTTTATTCTCTAATCTTTCAGATAACATAAGTTTAAATGCTGGCGGTACTTATAGAAAATTAAAATCGCACAATTATCAAAAATTAGAAGATCTTTTAGGAGGCCAATTTTTCTTAGATGTAGATCCATTTTATTCTGGAGATCAAACACAATCAGATTTAAACAATCCAAACAGAAAGGTTGTTGTAGGAGATGAGTATGGATACAACTATAACTTAAATGCAGATGTATTTGATGCATTCACTCAATTTAAGTTTAATTATAAAAAATTTGATTTCTATTTAGCGCAATCATTTTCTAAAAGTGAATATCAAAGAGAAGGTTTGTATAGAAATGGAATTTATGCAAATAGCTCTTTAGGATACAGTAATAAGGTAAGTTTTGAAAACTTTGGCTTCAAAGGCGGATTAACCTATAAAATTACGGGACAACACTATTTGAATTTTAACGGAGCTTATATGACCAAAGCACCAGGAATGCGTAATGTATTCTCAAATGCTAGAATTAATAACAACATAACGCCCGATTTACAAAGCGAAAATGTTTTCAGTGTTGATGGATCTTATATCATCAGAACACCAAAATTAAAAATGAGATTAACCGCTTTCTATACTAAAATTTCTAAAGCAACCGAACTTTCATTCTTCTATGGTGAAGGTTTATTTGATGAAGCTACTGTTGGTGTAGGAAACGAAGATTCTTTCATTAGTGAAATTATTACAGGTATTGATAAAAAGAATATCGGCGCAGAATTTGGTTTTGAATACCAATTAACCTCAACTATTAAAGCAACGGTTAATGCAAGTTATGGTCAATATACTTATGATAATAATCCAAATGTCTATTTAAATGATGATGCTCAAGCATCATTAACAAATACTAGTCCAATTACAAACTTTGGCAGTACATACCTAAAAGATTATAGAATGCCAGGCATGCCACAACAAGCCTATTCATTCGGGTTAGAATATAGAGACCCAAAATTTTGGTGGATAAGTGCTAATATCAACCATTTAGATGATAATTACTTAGATGTATCAGCAGTAAGAAGAACAACAAATTTTGTTGATGATAACGGAATCGGATATGATGGAGCAACGATAGATAACGTAAGAAAAGTATTGAAACAAGAAAAATTTGATGCCTTCCAACTATTAAACCTTGCTGGTGGAAAATCATGGAGAATTAGCTCTAAAAACAGAAACACTGTTGGATTCTTTGCTTCTATTAACAATGTCCTAGATGTGACATATAAAACAGGCGGTTTTGAGCAATCAAGAAAAGCAACCTATCCAGACTATGTTGCTGATAATTCAAATGGAACACCTTCTTTTGGTCCTAAATATTTTTACGGATACGGTAGAACTTATTTCCTAAACGTTTATATTAACCTATAAAATAACGCACTATGAAAAATATATTTAAAGTAACTTTATTTCTTGTCTTTTCTTTGACACTTTTGTCAAGTTGTTCTAAAGAAGATGACTACAGCATTCCGCCTTATAAACCTTTGTTTTTTAATGAAGGTTTTGAAGAAATTCCAAGAGCAAACACTGGAGCAAATCAATTTATAACTTTAGAAGGATGGAGTAATGTATCATTAAATGGCGGAGCAAGAAAATGGGAAGCTAGATACTATTCTGCTGATGGTCAGTACGCTCAACTTCAGGCATTTCAGAGCAACGAAACAAACATGGATACTTGGCTAATTAGTCCAGCATTGAATTTTGATTTAACTGAAAATGAAGGTCTAATTTTCTCTTACAAACAAGCATTTTATAATGGTCAACCACTGTCTGTCTTAATTTCTACCAATTATGACGGGAGCAATACTGCTCAAGCCATAAACAATGCAACTTGGACAGACATGAATGTTGTTCTTCCAGATTTTTTAACAACAGGTTATCCTTCTAGTTTTTCAAAATCTGAAATTATTGATTTATCCGAATTTGATGGAACTGTTTACATCGCTTTTCGTTACAAAGGAAGTTCCTCTGGAATTTCAACTACATTTCAATTGGATGATATTAAATTATTTGAAAATAAATAACAGCTATGAAAAATTTATTAAAACTTTTAACAATTACACTTTTTGCAGCTTTAACTAGTTGTGTAAACAGTGATGATTATGGTACTCCCGATTTAAGTGGAGAATGTAGCAATTTAACTGCTACCAAAAACACCCCAGACATCTTGGCAATGGCAACTTCAAACATTCAACAGTTTGGACCTGCATACGACAATGACATCATTGAAGCAATTGTAACTTCTAGTGATGAAGGCGGTAATTTTTACAAATCAATTTCCTTAATGTCGCTAGATGGTACAAAAGGATTTAGTATGCCACTTGATGATTACAATCTATATACTAAATACGAACCTGGAAGCAAAGTGTTCATTAAGTTAAAAGGTAATTTTATTCAATACAACAATACTACTTCAACGGTTGAAATAGGTTCCAATTACCAAGGTAAAGTAGGAAGAATTTCTGGAATATTTTATAAAGATGTAGTTAAAAGAAGTTGCGAAGATAATGTAGGTGAAGATAATATTGTTAACCACATAACTATTGCTCAAGCAAACAATAATAGTTATATCAACAAGCTAGTCGAATTCGATAATGTTCAATTTACTGATGCTTCTATTGGGCATACCTATTTTGATAAAGACTTAAACCCAGTTTCTACCTTTACTGCTACAAACCATTTAATTCGTGACGCAGATGGAAATAAAATAATTGTTAGAGTGAGCCAATATGCTAATTTTAGCGGAAATCAAGTTCCATCTGGTAATGGAAAAATACGTGGTGTATTAACAAAATATAATGGTGATTACCAGTTTATGATTCGTACAGAAGCTGATGTTAAATTAACAAACCCTAGAGTGCTTCCATTCTATCTAGAAACTTTTCAAACAACTTTTGATGATTGGACAAAATATAACGTAACTGGAGCACAAGTTTGGTCTCTATCAGATGTTGGTAATCCAGGTAAATGTGCAGATATGAATGGTTTTGCTTCTGGCGCACAAACAAATGAAGATTGGTTGATTTCACCTTCTCTTGATTTAACAAGCGTATCTTCTGCTATTTTATCATATCAAACGGCAAAAAACTTTACTGGTAATGCGATTCAAGTTTTAATTTCCACAAATTACGTTGGCTCTGCAGCACCAAGCACTGCAACTTGGACACCTTTAGGAGGTTCAATTGCCACTGCTTCAAACTTTACTTGGAAAGATTCAGGAGATGTTTCATTGGCTTCTTACTTAAATAACTCCAATGTTAGAATTGCATTTAAATATACGTCAAATACATCTGGCGCAGCTCAATGGAGAGTTGATAATGTTAGAATTGACTAGTAAAAACTTATTGATTATTAAATAAAGCCTCGTTTTTTCGAGGCTTTTTTATTTTACAAACTTAATTCACTACTTTTACTTTTCTTAAAAATTATTCAATAATGAAAAAAACAGCACTTCTTATTCTTAGCTTTATGGCACTACAAGCAACAGCCCAACAAGTACTAACTCCCGAAATCTTATGGAAATTAAACCAAGTTTCAGTTTTAGGAATCACCAAAGACGGAAAATCCATCATCTATAAAGTAAAAACTCCAACTGTCGAAGAAAACAAATTCTCTTCAAAAACCTACAGTATGCCCATTGCTGGTGGAAATCCAACCGAAATATCCGATACCAAAAACCTATTAGTTGATAAAAATGTATCACCAGATGGCAAATATGTTCTTTCTTCAAACGAAGTAAAAATAGACAAAGTACTAGGTAAAGATTATTATCCCGAACTCGAAAAATCAGACGTTCAAATCTATGACGCATTAGACTATCGTCATTGGGATACTTGGAACGAAGGCTTGCACAACCATGTTTTCTTTGGCGAAAATAATGCAAATACAAAACCAACAGACATCATGGCAAAAGAACCGTTCGATTGCCCACAAAAACCATTTGGAGGAGACGAAGACTACATTTGGTCACCAACCAGCAAAAGCATCGTCTATGTTTCTAAAAAACTAACAGGAACACAATACGCCATTTCAACCAATACCGATTTATACGAATACAACATAGAAACCAAAACCACAAAAAATCTAACCGAAGCAAACAAAGGATACGATACCAACCCAGCTTTTTCACCAAACGGACAACTAACCTGGCTTCAAATGAAAAGGGATGGATATGAAGCCGACAAAAACGACATCATCGTTCGCATAAAAGACAACTATGACCTAAATCTAACGGCGGCTTGGGATGGAAGTGTCGATAGTTTCCAATGGAGTGCCGATGGTAAAAAAATTTACTTTACCGCTGCTGTAAACGGAACAAAACAGCTTTTCGAAGTAAATTATCCTGGACTTACCAAAATTGCAGTTAGAGTAACGCAAATTACCGATGGCGATTTTGATGTTACAGGATTAGTAGGCTTTTCAGGTGAAAATGCAATCCTAACAAGAACCGACATGAACCATGCGGCCGAAATCTTTAGCTATAACACCAAAAAGAAAACCTGGACACAGTTATCAAATACCAATCAAGAAACATACAGCAAACTATCATTACCAAAATACGAAAGAAGATATGTAACCACCACCGATGGAAAGAAAATGCTTGTATGGGTAATCCTTCCACCAAACTTTGATAAAACCAAAAAATACCCAACACTATTATATTGTCAAGGCGGACCACAATCACCATTAACACAATTTTATTCGTTCCGTTGGAATTTCTCTTTGATGGCTTCACAAGGATATATTGTAGTAGCACCAAACCGAAGAGGAATGTATGGTCACGGGCAAGCTTGGAACGAACAAATTTCTGGCGATTGGGGCGGACAAGTAATGAACGATTACCTATCAGCGATTGACGATGTTTCTAAAGAAAACTATGTTGACAAAACCCGTTTGGGATGTGTAGGTGCTAGTTATGGCGGTTATTCTGTCTTCATGCTTGCCGGAATACACAACAACCGTTTCAAAACATTCATTGCCCACGATGGAGTATATAACCTAGTAAGCATGTATGGAACAACCGAAGAAGTCTTTTTTGACAACTGGGAACACGGTGGTGCCTATTGGGAACAAAACCCAATTGCCAAAAAAACATACACAACCTTCAACCCAATTACCCATATTGACAAATGGAACACACCAATCCTAATCATTCAAGGAGGACTTGATTTCCGAGTACCAATAGGACAAGGACAAGAAGCCTTTCAAGCTGCACAATTAAAAGGAATTAAAAGCCGATTACTCTATTTTCCACAAGAGAACCACTGGGTACTAAAACCTCAAAACGCCATCGTTTGGCAAAGAGAATTTTACAAATGGTTAAAAGAAACATTATAAACTCCAATGAGCCTCATCCAAAAGATGAGGCTTTTTTATTATTTAAATAATTTTTAAAAAAACTTCCCGGTTTTGCTATTTTACTTTCGTTTTTTATTTCTCTACTTTTCTTTTGGAGCTTTTTCTTTAGTAATTATGCCTGTCAACATTTCAGTTGGATAATTATTCTTTTTGATTATATATCTCTACTTTTCATTTGGAGCTTTATCTTTTGTAATTAAGCCTGTCAGCATTCCAGTTGGATAATTATTCTTTTTAATTATTTATCTCTGCTTTTCTTTTGGAGCTTTTTCTTTAGTAATTAAGCCTCTCAGCATTCCAGTTGGATAGTAATTATTGCTTTTTTTTACAAGTTTTAATTTTGGTAATCAATATTTTGTATATTTGATTAACACTTTATAGTACTGGTAATCTGTTTTATAGCATAAATAATAGACAATAATATAGTTTGATTCATCATATTAATTTAAACCAAAAACAACATGTTATACTTCAACCTAGTCGCCATCATGAAAACGCGCCAAATAGAAAGACCCTATACCTATTTGGTAAAACAAGGTATTTCTCCACATACTGCCCACAAACTTTTACATAGTCAAACTAGAACCGTTCGTTTAGACCATATCGAAAGGCTTTGTGAAATTCTTCATTGTGATCCCAACGATTTGATTCGATTTAAACCAAACAGTATTCAAAAACAGCAAACGAATCATCCTTTACAGAAATTAATTCAAAAAGAAACTGACTTTGACTGGCAAAATTCGCTAAAAACAATGCCTTTAGAAAAACTAAAAGAGCTATCTAAGTTGATAACTGATGCTGAAAATAAAGAAGAGTAATTACTAGAAACAATAAACCTCACTAATTAGTGAGGTTTATTTATTTATAATTCATCCATTTTAAACGTATCCATAAAGGCGGTAGTATAATTTCCTTCTACATATGCCGGATCATCCATTAATTGTCTGTGAAATGGAATAGTAGTTTTTATTCCTTCAATTACAAATTCGTCTAAGGCACGTTTCATTTTGTTAATCGCTTCACCACGAGTTTGCGCAGTAGTAATTAACTTGGCTATCATCGAATCGTAATTTGGCGGAATAGTATAACCAGCATAAACATGCGTATCTAATCGCACTCCATGACCTCCAGGAGCGTGTAAAACCGTTATCTTTCCTGGTGAAGGTCTAAAGTCATTATAAGGATCTTCAGCGTTTATACGACATTCAATGGAATGTAACTGTGGTAAATAATTTTTTCCAGAAATTGGAACACCAGCGGCTACTAATATCTGCTCACGAATCAAATCATAATCAATAACTTGTTCCGTAATAGGGTGCTCCACCTGAATACGAGTATTCATTTCCATGAAATAAAAATTTCTATGTTTATCTACAAGAAACTCTACAGTTCCAGCACCTTCGTAACTAATATATTCGGCAGCTTTTACAGCCGCTTCACCCATTTTATGTCTCAATTCATCAGTCATAAATGGTGAAGGAGTTTCTTCGGTTAGTTTTTGATGACGACGTTGCACGGAACAATCTCTTTCCGAAAGATGACAAGCTTTTCCGTATGAATCGCCTACTATTTGTATTTCGATGTGTCTTGGCTCTTCAATCAGTTTCTCCATATACATACCATCGTTTCCAAAGGCAGCCGCAGATTCTTGACGAGCACTTTCCCATGCTTTTTCAAGATCTTCTTCTTTCCAAACGGCACGCATACCTTTTCCACCACCACCAGCGGTAGCCTTCATCATCACGGGATATCCAGTTGCTTTGGCTACTTTTTTAGCATCTTCAAAGTCTTCTAAAATTCCATCCGAACCTGGAACGCAAGGTACTCCAGCCGCTTTCATAGTAGCTTTTGCAGTAGCCTTATCACCCATTTTATCAATCATATCAGGAGAAGCACCAATAAATTTGATACCATGTTCTTGACAAATTTTAGAAAATTTAGCATTTTCAGATAAGAATCCATATCCTGGATGAATAGCATCAGCATTAGTAATTTCTGCTGCTGCAATGATATTCGACATTTTTAAATAAGAAAGATTACTTGGCGGAGGACCAATACAAACAGCTTCGTCTGCAAACTTTACGTGCAAACTTTCAGCATCTGCTGTAGAGTAAACCGCAACCGTTTTTATTCCCATTTCTTTGCAGGTTCTAATTACTCTTAAAGCAATTTCACCTCTATTGGCAATCAATATTTTTTTAAACATCTTATTTTTTTTAAAAATTCAAAAAACAAATTCCAAATTCCAACTACAAGAAAAAAACTTGGAATTTAGAATTTAAAATATTGGAATTTAAAGTTATGATGGATCTACTAAGAATAAGGGTTGGTCAAATTCAACTGGAGACATATCATCCACAAGAATTTTGACAATTTTTCCAGAAATTTCTGCTTCAATTTCATTGAATAATTTCATAGCTTCAACCACACAAAGTACATCTCCTTTTCCGATGGAACTTCCAACTTCTACAAACATTGGTTTGTCTGGTGCTGGTTTTCTATAAAATGTTCCGATCATGGGTGATTTTATAGTTACATATTTTGAATTTTCTTCAGCAGGTGCTACTGCAACTGGAGTTGCTGGAACTGCAGCTGGAGCTGGAGCCGCAATTGGAGCCGTTTGCATGGCTTGTTGCATCGGTGCTTGCAAATAGGTCACTTCAGGAGCATGTCCTTCAAGTGTAGTTCGGATAGTTATTTTTACGTCTCCTGTTTCCAACTTTACCTCTGCAACTCCTGTATTGGATACAAATTTGATTAAATTTTGAATTTCTTTTAAATCCATAATAGTTGTTTTTAAGAATGATTAGTTTATTGTTTGTTGTATGCCCACTTAAGGTAGATAGAACCCCAAGTAAATCCGCCGCCAAATGCAGCAAAGATTAAATTATCGCCTTTTTTAAATTTAGATTCAAAATCGCTTAATAATAATGGTAAAGTTGCCGAAGTAGTATTGCCATATTTTTGGATGTTTACCAATACTTTTTCTTCTTCTAATCCCATTCTATTAGCAGTAGCATCGATGATTCTTTTATTTGCTTGATGAGCAATTAACCAATTGACATTGTCTTTGGTTAAATTATTTCGCTGCATAATTTTTTCACTTACATCAGCCATTCCGGATACAGCGTATTTGAAAACCGTTTTTCCGTCTTGAAATACAAAATGTTGACGGTTTTCAACAGTTTCTATCGATGGAGGAAGGATGGAACCACCAGCATCTATTTTTAAATATTCTCTTCCTATGCCATCACTTCTTAAGAGTTCGTCTTGAAGCCCTAGGCCTTCATAATTAGGCTCAAATAAGACAGCACCAGCACCATCTCCAAAAATGATACATGTTGCTCTATCGGTATAATCAATGATTGAAGACATTTTATCGGCGCCTATTAAAAGTACTTTTTTGTATCTGCCAGATTCGATATAAGCAGCAGCAGTTGACATGCCAAATAAGAAACTTGAACAGGCAGCCTGCAAATCATAAGCAAACGCATTTACAGCACCAATTTGAGATGCAACATAAACACTTGTTGATGCAACAGGCATGTCGGGAGTTGTAGTGCCTAGAATTACTAAATCTATTTCTTCGGGATTAATATTCGCTTTTGAAATTAAATCTTGGGCTGCTTTGATGGCTAAATAGGAGGTTCCTTTTCCTTTTTCTTTTAAAAGACGTCTTTCTTTAATACCCGTTCGAGAAGTAATCCATTCATCATTAGTTTCAACCAAAGTTTCTAAAACTTGGTTAGAAAGAACAAATTCAGGAACATAAGACCCAACTGCGGTAATTGCGGCTGTTATTTTATTCATAAAATGTTATTTTCTTTTCTTGATTCGAAAAGTTGTGGAAATTACAAAATTTTTTTAATCCTTCTTTAATTTGAAGCGGATATTTATCAAAGTTAATCAAAACAAAAAACTCTCACAAAGTGAGAGTCTGTTTTTTTAATAAAAAACTTTATTTAGGCTTCAGCTACTGATTTGTCAATAACTACTTGTCCTCTGTAGTACATTTTACCTTCATGCCAGTAAGCTCTGTGGTATAAATGCGCTTCCCCAGTTACCGGGCAAGTTGCAATAGTTGCAGCAGTTGCTTTATAGTGAGTTCTTCTTTTATCTCTTCTAGTTTTCGAGATTTTTCTTTTAGGATGTGCCATTTTATTCTTTTATTTATCCGTTAACAGTTTTTTTAATTCGTCCCATCTTGGGTCAATATCGTCTTCTTTTTTGTCTTTTTCTTTAATTTCGTTGACTTGTAAATCTTTTAGTTTGTCTAATGCTTCCGATTGCAATGTGCCATCTTTTACGCCTGGATGTATTCTTTTTAATGGAATTGATAACGCAATCATTTCATAAATGTATTGAGATAAATCAATTTGATGTTCACCATGAGGAAGAATTAATAATTCATCGTTGTCGTTGTTAAAGACATCACCAAATTGAACTATTAATTTTAATTTCCCTTTAATTGGCAAATCAAACAATTCTCCTGTTAAATCGCAAGGAACATTAACAGTTCCGTTGTGTTTAAACATGATTTCGAGCATGGTTGCCTTTTTTTCAAGCACAACAGCAGCTTTAATTTCACAACTTTCAAATTCATCAAAACTAAATTCGTCAAAGAACTTTTTGTCTATAGTATATTCAAACTGATGTTTTCCTAGCTTTAACCCTATAAAAGGGATTAAATATTCATTCGTACTTTTCATCTAAACAACAATTTGCCCCAAACTTTCGGGAGTGCAAAGATATAAAATTATTGCAATTACAATAAGCTTATCAACATTTTTTTGTTTATAACTGCTTTTCTTTTGTTTTCAAGGGATTAGAAGTGATTTCTTCATATTCATTTCTTGAATTATAAATATCGATGGCAGCATAAACTGCTTCTTTAAACGAATTATAGTCTGCAATTCCTTTTCCTGCAATTTCATAAGCAGTGCCATGGTCGGGTGAAGTTCTAATTTTGTTTAAACCCGCAGTATAATTTACGCCATTTCCAAAAGAAAGTGTTTTAAACGGAATTAATCCTTGATCGTGATAGGTTGCAATAACGGCATCGTATTTTTGATATTGATTACTTCCAAAAAAACCATCAGCCGCATAAGGTCCAAAAACTAAAGTCTTCTTTTCAAATATTTTTTTGATAATTGGTTTTAATAATTCGTCATCTTCTTTGCCAATAACACCATTGTCTCCAGCATGAGGATTAAGCGCTAATACTGCTATTTTAGGTTTATTAATTCCAAAATCTTGCATCAAGGATTTCTTAATGGTTTCAATTTTCTGAAGGATTAACTTTTCATTCAAATGGTTGGCCACTTCATTTACAGGAACATGATCTGTAAACAATCCAACTCTCAAATTATCTTGAATCATAAACATTAATGCATTCCCTTCAAGTTCTTGGTTTAAATAATCTGTATGACCAGGAAATTTAAATTCATCGGATTGAATATTGTATTTATTGATTGGTGCTGTTACTAATACATCAATTTTATTTTCTTTCAGAGCTTTAGTTGCAGCAACAAAAGATTTAATAGCATATTCTCCAACTTTAACGTCGTTTACACCAAAGTTCAAATCAACACCTTCTCGCCAAATGTTTAAAACATTTATTTTTCCAATTACAATCTGATCAATTTTATCAATTCCGTGAAGTTGGGCGGTTAAATTCAAATGTTTTTTAATAAAAGAGAGGATTTTTACATTAGCAAAAATCACAGGTGTACAAAGTTCTAGCATTCTTGTATCTTCAAATGTTTTAAGAATTACTTCGCTTCCAATTCCGTTTAAATCACCAATGGAAATTCCAACGATAATATTTTCTGCTTTTTTCATAAGAAAGACTTGTTATTTATTGCTAATTTTGAAGTGCAAATTTAGTAAAATAAAACTACAATGTTTACAGGTATAATTGAAACCCTTGGTGTAATTAAAGAAATTAGAAAAGAAGAGGATAATTTACAGATAACCATTTCTTCTTCCATAACCAATGAATTAAAAATTGACCAGAGTGTTGCGCACAATGGGGTTTGTCTTACAGTAATAGCCGTCGAGAACGATTGCTACACAGTTACCGCTATTAAAGAAACTATTTCAAAGACAAATATGAGTGATTGGCGAGTTGAAGATATCGTTAATTTAGAGAGAGCCATGAGGCTTGGCGATAGATTAGACGGACATATTGTTCAAGGACATGTGGACCAAGTTGGTCTCTGCAAATCAATAGTAGAAACTAATGGAAGTTGGTGTTTTACTTTTGAATACGACAAATACTTACAAAACATTACCATTGAAAAAGGATCTATAACAATAAACGGAGTAAGTCTTACCGTTGTGAATTCTAAAGAAAATGAATTTAGTGTAGCCATAATTCCATATACTTTTGAAAACACTAATTTCAAAAACTTCAAAGTTGCTTCAAGAGTCAATTTAGAATTTGATGTGATAGGAAAATATGTCAGCAAACTTTATAGTAGTAAAAACGAAAAAGCTTCAAATTAATTTGAAGCTTTTTTTATGTTGTGATGTTTATATACTTTATAAATTCCAAAAACTACAGAAATTACCAATAATACGTACAAACTTCCGTCAATAGGCAAACCTGGCGGAGGCGGAGGCGTAGATGGCGGAGGCGGATTTGATGCGCCAAAAACAACGCCACACGGCAGTGCCATGGCTAAAATTAGTGCTATTAGTCTATTTGGGACAATTCTCATAGGGCGTAAAAATATAAAAAAAAACTAATGGTCAAAATAAAATAGTAATATAAATGTTAAAAGTTAACTATAAATTAAAAATTCAAAGGTATCAAATTTATGGTGAAATAGTGAAAACCTTTAACTTTAGTAATATATAACGTTCAAAATTAATATACGAAATATATATAATTTTAGTTTTAAAATAAAAAAGACTCCAATTTGAAGTCTAATTTTATTTGTGGTCCCACTTGGGCTCGAACCAAGGACCACCTGATTATGAGTCAGGTGCTCTAACCAACTGAGCTATAGGACCTGCTTTCAAAAAAAGAAAACACTTATTTTGAGGTTGCAATATTACCACTATTTTTTTTTCGTTGCAACTATTTTTTTAACCTATTTCTTGGCAAAGCTCAATTAATACGCCATTTGTACTTTTTGGATGCAAAAAAGCAACAAGTTTGTTGTCAGCTCCTTTTTTTGGACTATCATTTAAAACAACGAAACCTTCAGCCTTTAAACGGTCGATTTCCGAAAAAATATTTTCAACATCAAAAGCTATGTGATGAATTCCTTCTCCTTTTTTTTCTAAAAATTTAGCAATCGGACTTTCGAGGTTTGTAGCTTCCAAAAGTTCAATTTTATTTGGACCATTCATAAAAAAAGATGTTTTTACACCTTCACTTTCTACAATTTCTTCTTTGTAGGGTGGATTACCAAATAACTTTTCAAACAAGTGGTTTGAATCTTCAATGTTTTTTACGGCTATTCCAATGTGTTCTATTTTTCTCATTAAAAATGTTTTCTACAAAATTAGAAAATAAAAATCTTTAAAAATTCAAAAATCCAAATTCGTTAATCTTCAATCAAAAATCTTGTCGTATTTTTGCATCATGGAAACGAATAGACAAAAAAAAATTGGTAGTGTACTTCAAAAAGATTTAGTAGATATTCTTCAAGGCGAAGTGCGTAAAAATGGAATTTCAAATTTGGTAATTTCAGTTTCAAAAGTTACCGTAACTACCGATTTGTCTATTGCAAAAGTTTATTTAAGTGTTTTTCCTCAAGATAAAGCCAAAGACTTGTTGGAAGCAGTAAAAACAAATGCACCATTAATCAAGCATGATTTGTCACAAAGAGTAAGATTACAATTACGAAAAGTGCCGAATTTGGCTTTCTACATCGATGATTCTTTGGATTATATTGAAAAAATTGATAACGCACTTTCTGGAAAAGAAAATCCAATTGACAATAGAGATTTGTTAGACAAACGCAAGAAATTTTAATTTGAATTTTTCGCTATACATAGCCAAAAGATACCTTTTTAGCAAAAGTAATAATAATGCAATCAATATTATTACAGGAATAGCTTCATTAGGAATCATTGTTGGTACATTAGCATTGTTTGTAGTAATGTCGGTTTTTAGTGGATTAAAAGTATTTAGTTTGTCATTTTCTAATGATTTTGATCCCGATTTAAAAGTATTTCCAACTAAAGGAAAAACAATAAACATCAGCAATTCTCAAGAAAATCAGTTAAAAAAAGTAAAAGATATTGCTGTTTACTCCAAAATAACCGAAGAACGAGTGTTGTTTTATTTTAACGGAAAAGAAATTGTAACTTATTTAAAAGGCGTTGACGCAAATTTTACTAAAACTAATGTAGTTTCAAAAAACCTTTTTAATGGCGAATGGCTTTCACCTAAAACTCCCGAAGTCGTTGTTGGATATGGTATTTCCGAAAAATTATCTTTGGGTTTATTTGATTTTAATAATCCTTTTGAAGTATATGTTCCAAGAAAAGGAAAAGCAATTATAGAAAGTGAAGCCGAAGCTTTTAACCGCTCCAAGCTCGTGCCAATTGGAATTTATGCCATTAGCGAAGATTTAGACAGCAAATATGTTTTTTGCGATTTGGAATTGGCTCAAAAACTATTAGAATATAAACCCAATGAGGTTTCTGCTATTGAAATTAAAATAGATTCACTTGCTGATGAAAATACTGTAATCGAAAAACTGAATACAATTTTCAAAAATAAAGTTATCATAAAAAATCGTTCAGAACAAAATTCAACGCTTTATAAAATGCTAAATACCGAGAATATTGCGGTATATTTAATATTTACTTTGGTAATTATTATTGCGCTTTTCAATTTGGTTGGAGCATTGATTATGATGATTTTAGACAAAAAAGGAAACCTAAAAACCTTATTTAATCTTGGTGCTGAAATAAAAGAATTGAAAAAAATATTTCTGTTTCAAGGAAGTTTATTAAGTGTTTTTGGCGGAATTATTGGATTAGTTTTAGGAATTATTATTGTGCTAATTCAACAAAAATTTAAAGTAGTTATGATTACTTCTACTCTAGCCTATCCAGTTGTTTTTTCAATTCAAAATGTTTTAATCGTTTTTTCAACGATAGTGCTACTTGGAGTACTTTCAAGTTGGATAGCAAGCAGTAGAATTAATGCTAAGATGTTGGATTAAGAAAATTGATAATCCGCATAAACTTCTTGAATTTCGTTTAAAGCCTTAAATAATTCTTCACTAGACTCAAGTGTAACCAATTTTAAACGGTGTTCTTTAAAATTAGAAATTCCTTTAAAATAATTCGTATAATGACGACGCATTTCTACAATGCCAACACGTTCACCTTTCCATTCCATCGACCAAGTTAAATGATTTCTTGCAGCTTCAATTCGGTCTTGCATTGTTGGTTGAGCTAAATGTTCTCCAGTTTCAAAAAAATGTTTAATTTCGTTAAAAATCCATGGATAACCAATGGCGGCACGACCAATCATCATGCCGTCCAATCCGTATTTATTTTTATATTCTAATGCTTTTTCAGGTGAATCGATATCACCATTTCCAAAAATAGGCATTGTAATTCGAGGATTGTTTTTTACTCTAGCAATATGACTCCAATCGGAATGACCTTTGTACATTTGAGCACGAGTTCGAGCATGAACTGTTAACGCTTGCACACCAATATCTTGTAAACGTTCGGCAACTTCATCAATATTTATAGAACTTTCATCCCAGCCTAATCTAGTTTTTACCGTTACCGGAAGATTAGTTCCTTTAATAACTGCTTTTGTCAATCGCACCATCAAATCAACATCTTTCAAAACTCCAGCACCAGCACCTTTACAAACTACTTTTTTAACAGGACAACCAAAGTTGATATCCACTAAATCTGGCTGAACGGCATCAACAATTCTAGATGACATTTCCATTGCTTCTTCATCACCGCCAAAAATTTGAATACCAACAGGTCGTTCGTAATCAAAAATATCCAATTTCATTTTACTTTTCATCGCATCTCGAATCAATCCTTCTGACGAAATAAATTCGGAATACATCAAATCGGCACCATGAAGCTTACACAATCTTCTAAAAGGTGGATCACTTACGTCTTCCATTGGTGCAAGAAGTAGAGGAAAATCAGGTAGTAGTATGTTGCCAATTTTGGGCATGAAATGATAAATTTTTTGCAAAAATACTAATTTTTGTTGGTTTCTGCTTTCAGGTCTTTTAAATCAAAACTTTGCCTTATATTTGCCGATTAAATGCGTTAGCATTTTTTTGTTTAAAATTTGACAGATATTGAAAATGAAAAACATAAGGAATTTTTGCATTATTGCACATATTGACCACGGAAAAAGTACGCTTGCCGATAGACTTCTTGGAGCAACGCAAACGGTTACTGCTCGTGAAGAAAAAGCGCAGTTGCTAGACAATATGGACTTAGAGCGTGAACGTGGAATTACCATAAAAAGTCACGCGATACAAATGGAATATGAATATAAAGGCGAAAAATATATTTTGAACCTTATTGATACTCCTGGGCACGTTGATTTTTCTTATGAGGTTTCTCGTTCTATTGCTGCTTGTGAAGGTGCTTTGTTGATTGTTGATGCAGCACAAAGTATTCAGGCACAAACGATTTCAAATTTATATTTAGCTTTAGAAAATGATTTAGAAATTATTCCCGTTTTAAACAAAGTGGATTTACCAAGTGCAAATCCTGAAGAGGTTAGCGATGATATCATTGATTTATTAGGTTGTAAATTAGAAGATATTATTCATGCTTCGGGGAAAACTGGTTTTGGTGTTGAAAATATTTTAGCCGCAATTATAGAAAAAGTTCCAGCACCAAAAGGTAATGTTGATGAGCCATTACAAGCTTTGATTTTTGATTCACATTACAATCCGTTTCGTGGTATTGAAGTAATTTTTAGGGTTAAAAATGGTGAAATAAAAAAAGGTCAGAAAATTAAATTCATGGCAACAGATAATGAATATTTTGCTGACGAAGTTGGTACTCTAAAGTTAAATCAGGTTCCAAAAAATGTGATTTCAACTGGCGATGTTGGTTATTTAATTTCTGGAATTAAAGAAGCTAAGGAAGTAAAAGTTGGTGATACTATTACTGATGCAAAAACGCCAACAACCAATATGATTACAGGATTTGAGGATGTAAAACCAATGGTTTTTGCCGGAATATATCCTGTAGATACAGAAGATTACGAAGATTTGCGTTCTTCTATGGAAAAATTACAATTGAACGATGCTTCACTAGTTTTCACTCCTGAAAGTTCTGCGGCATTAGGTTTTGGTTTCCGATGTGGGTTTTTAGGAATGTTACATCTTGAAATTATTCAAGAACGATTAGAACGTGAATACGATATGACAGTAATTACTACAGTTCCTAACGTTTCCTATTTGGCTTATACAAAAAAAGAACCCGAAGTTGGATTTGTTGTAAATAATCCGTCTGATTTACCTGAACCATCTCGTTTAGACAGAGTAGAAGAACCATTTATAAAAGCAACTATCATTACCAAATCTGATTTTGTGGGTAATGTTATGAGTTTGTGTATCGAAAAACGTGGCGTGATTACCAATCAAACCTATTTAACAACCGAACGTGTTGAATTGAATTTTGACATGCCATTAGCCGAAATTGTTTTCGATTTTTACGATAGATTGAAAACAGTTTCTAAAGGTTATGCTTCGTTTGATTATTCACCAATTGGTATGCGAACTTCTAAATTAGTAAAACTTGATGTTTTATTAAATGCACAAACCGTTGATGCACTTTCTGCCTTGATTCACGAAGATAATGCCTATAACATTGGTAAAAAAATGACTGAAAAATTGCGTGAATTAATACCAAGACAACAGTTTGATATTCCTATTCAAGCCGCAATTGGTGCAAAAATTATTGCTCGTGAAACCATAAAAGCATTACGAAAAGACGTTACCGCAAAATGTTATGGAGGAGATATTTCTAGAAAACGTAAATTACTTGAAAAACAGAAAAAAGGTAAAAAGAGAATGCGTCAAGTAGGAAATGTTGAAATTCCTCAAGAAGCATTTATGGCGGTTTTGAAATTGAATGATTAATTATTGTCATACAAACATTACAGTGCACCCTCTGTACTAAATGTTTTGTAAAATAGCTCAACTATATTAGAAATAACTTTTAAAGTTGAAGCTCAAAATTAAAAATAGGCAACCTTTTTAAACGAGTTTAATCTATCGGGAAATAACTGTACTTATTATCAATAATCGATTTGTTTAATCAAGAAATAATTCCACTATTAATTAACGAACAACCAGTCTTTAATCAAGTAGTACTGATGCTTAAAAAAGTAGATAAGAAAACACCAAACAATACCAATCTATCACTTCATTCTGACCAGGTTTGGCACTATCAAATAAGTCATTATTAGTATTTATTAAATAATTAAAAAATATAGATAAATATATAAAGACAAGAATCCAGTCAGATTTAAACAAAATGAGCCCGATACAATATCGAGCTCATTATTATCAAAATTATTTATAAAATTTGTCTAAACTTTTGGGTTCATTCCATTTTTCCCAATTGTAAAAATTGAGAATATATTATTCCTTAATAAAACGCTTAGTAGCCGTTTGATTTCTTGAAGTAATTTCAATTAAGTAGGCACCTGTTTTTAAGTTTCCAACCAAAACAGCATTATCTTCGATGTTACCACTTTCTAATTCTTGTCCCATTAAATTAAAAATTCTGTAAGTGGCATCACCTTCAATATTGGCAATGTTAAGTAAGTTTCCTTTTACTGGGTTTGGATATAAAGTAAAAGTTAAAGCTGTTGAAGAAATGTCTTCCATTCTACCACTAGCCGATATGTTTATGGTATAATCTTCAACTTGTCCATAAGAGAACGATTCACAAGATGTAGGAATTCCATTGTATTTCATTGAAACTCTCATTCGTGTACTTCCCAATAAAGCCGAAGCAGGAATGGTAAATGATCCTGAAACTGGTGTTGTTTTAGAAGCTGTTTTTGTCCAAACTGTTTCGCCAGCATCAACAAAATCGCCGTCTTGGTTATAATCAATAAATACAGCATAGCCTTCATTATATTTGGTGGAAGTCCATGATGGTGTTATGGTAATTGTGTTAGCACTTCCTCTAACGACAGTTGTAGATAAAGCTGTAAAATTTTCATAACCTGTTGTGCCTGTTGACGTATTATTTATAGCACCAAAAACCACTTTACCTATTTTCTCATCAGCAGTGCTATTTCCTTGCGAAGTACAATAAGAAACACTATTAGACAATGTAGTAACATTTGCTACATTACTCATCGCAGAATTATTTCCAGCAGCATCAAATGATCTAACTGTAAACGAATAAGCTGTTGAAGCAGTCAAACCTGTGATATTAGAACTGGTTGTAGTAACCGTTCCAATTGAACTTCCATTTAAAAACACCTCATAACCCGTAACCGCTACATTATCCGAAGAAGCATTCCAAGTCAAAGTAGTTGTAGTTTGTGTAGTTCCCGAAGCAACCAAATTCGTTGGAGTTGACGGAGCAGTAGTGTCGCCAGCAGCCACAACAATGTTTACTGTATAATCTTCTACTTGTCCGTAAGAGAACGTTTCACAAGCTGTTGGTGTACCATTATATTTCATTGAAACTCTCATTCTTGTAGCACCAGAAGTTGCACCAGTTGGCACCGAAAATGTTCCAACAGCAGGTGTAGTCGTTGAAGTAGCTTTACTCCAAACAGTTTCACCAGCATCATCAAAATCACCATCTTGGTTATAATCAATAAATACGGCATAACCTTCACTATAGGTGCTTCCAGTCCATGTTGGCGTAATAGTAATAGTAGCAGCTGCACCTTGAGTTAAATTGGTGGATAACGAAGTATAATCTACATATCCCGAAATGCCACCAGAAGTATTATCAATTGAACCTATTTGTACTCTTCCAATAAATTCGTCATTAATACTGTTTCCTTGCGAAGTGCAATAAGTAATTCCAGCAGAAAGTGTAGTAACACTAACCGTATTACTTGCAACAGAAACATTTCCTGCCGCATCTTTTGCTCTTACTGTAAATGAATAGGCTGTAGAAGCAGACAATCCAGTAACTGCATAAGTTGTAGAAGCAGTAGAACCCAACAATGCCGCTCCTTGATAAACATCATATCCTGTAACACCAACATTATCTGTAGCACCTGACCATGATAAGTTAGTTGTCGTTTGAGTAGTTCCCGAAGCCGCCAATGTTGGAGCTGTTGGAGCTTGTGTATCTCCAGCAGGTGCCGAAGTAGTAACACTAACTGTATTACTTGCCACTGAAATATTTCCTGCAGCATCTTTGGCTTTAACCGTAAAAGTATAAGTAGTTGAAGCCATCAATCCTGTAACAGCATATGTTGAAGTAGCAGTAGAACCCAACAATGCCGCTCCTTGATAAACATCATATCCTGTTACGCCAACGTTATCCGTAGCACCAGACCAAGATAAGTTAGTTGTAGTTTGAGTAGTTCCAGAAGCTGCCAATGTTGGAGCCGTTGGAGCTTGTGTGTCTGGAGCAGAACCAGCAGTAATCGTAAAGTTAGTATTCGAAACGTCAAAGAAAATATGATTCGTTCCTTTTACCATAATTCTACAAGAAGTACTTGGTGTATTTGGAATAGTTACAGCTTGCGTTCCATCATTTGGAGTAGCAGCCAAAATAGTAGTCCAGTTGTTTCCACCATCTGTTGACAACAAAACATCAACATTAGCACAGTTTACACCATTTGCAGTCGTTCCTGCAACAGCCCAAGTAACCGTTTGTGTAGTTCCACCAACATAAGATACAGCAGTATTTGGCGACGAAACCGTAAATGGTCCAGCTGAAGTTGTAACCGTAACTTTCATATCGTCACTATTGTTTGCTGGTCCACCTGCTCTGTTATCTCTAACGGTCAGTCTAAAATTTAACGTTCGTGCTACAGAAGGTAAATACTCAACATTCAATTCGCTTCCTGCAGTATAAAGTGCTCCTGACAATACCGAAGACATCGTTGGAAAATATCTTGTTGGAGATGAAGAGGAATTATAAGACCTGAAATTTACACCACTTGTTTTTGTAGCACTTGGTACAGCTGAAGTTGTTTGAGAATCCATTTGCTCCCAGTTATACGTAAGCGCATCACCATTAGCATCTGTTGCCGTTCCTGTCAGCATAAACGGAGTACTTTTAGGCACTGTATAATCCAAACCAGCGTTAGCCGTAGGCACGGAATTTCCTGTGGCAGTATTAACAGAACATGTTTTTGTTTTCAAATTATTAGTAACCTGTTGAATACTTATCGCATGAAAATAAGCATCCGAATGTGGCTGAACATCTTTAGTAGTAATTCCAGCATAACCCATAATTGTTGAGCCACTTCCTGGTTCCATTTGAACACCAGTTCCTTCATTACTATGGGTAAACGTATGATTGGCACCAAATTGATGACCCATTTCATGCGCTACATAATCCACATCAAAATTATCACCGGCTGGAATACCGTCTGCAGGCGAAGTAAATCCACTTCCTTTATTTTTGTCGGTAGTACTAGAAGTATCATCAACACAAATACAACCTATACAACCCGCGTTTCCACCACCACCAGATGCACCAAACAAATGTCCAATGTCATAAGCAGCATTTCCAATAACAGAAGTCAAAGTGTTTTGTAATTCCGTGTTCCATGCGCCACCAGCTCCTGTAGAAGCCGCTGAATAAGGATCGGTAGAAGCATTAGTATAGATAACAGCATCGGTATTAGCAATCAACACCATTCTTGCACCAAAATCTTTTTCAAAAATACCATTAACACGCGTCATCGTATTATTGATAGCAGCCAAAGCCAAAGCTTTTGTACCGCCAAAATAAGACGTGTATTCTCCAGTAACGGACATCGCCAATCTAAAAGTTCTCATAGTAGCATCATCAGCATTTGGGCGCAACATTGTTGCTGAAGCCTCTGTTGGTTTAATAACATCAATAACCGAACACTCAAACGGTGTCAAAGAGGCTGCTTTATCCGATTTTCTATATACTGTATAAGTAGTCAAATCTGTAGTGATTGGCTCTATAAACTCCGCTGCTTTATCAGCACTCAAAACCATCCCTTTAAACCCCAATGGCGAAACACTAAAATAAACTGTTGCCGAAGGATTATCAACTCCAATTCCAATATACGATTTGATTTCAGGATAACGTTCCGCCAAACCTGGCTCCATAATGGAATTCTCATAAATTTTATAACGCTCTAAAGAACCCGAAGCAGTTGGAATTAAAAGTATATTTTCCGATTGCCCTTTTGTCGTTCGTTTTGGTGCTGTGGTTAAACTAGTCCTTAATCCGTTTAAATTCAATTCGAAAACTTGGTTTTCTGGTAATTGTAATCTTTCATTAAGAGCAACCTTATCGTTCATTTTGTTGGTAGCATTCCATAGCGAACTTTTACTTTGTGCAAAAGTAAAACTTGCAAAAGCCATCAAAGCCACCGAAAGTAATTTGTACTTCATAATAATTTTGGTGTTAGTTAAAAATAGATTTTAAATGTAGAATTATTTTTTATACATATTTAAACCAAAACTCTAATTTATTAACAAATCGACAAACTACATGTTTATATTTTAAAGCATCCGCATAAATAAAGGCGTTTGACTGAAATATGCATAATTATTTTTTAACTACTTGTGAATTATTTCTGTAAAAAGTGTATTTTTATCAAAAAAATTTCCAAATGAATCTAAGTTATTGGGAACAAAAAACATGGTTTTCTGATGTAGATTACACCATAGTAGGTAGCGGAATCGTCGGATTGCATTGTGCCTTGACGTTACGAGAAAAATATCCAAATAGTAAAATATTAATTCTAGAAAAAGGAATGTTGCCACAAGGTGCCAGTACAAAAAATGCTGGGTTTGCTTGTTTTGGAAGTATCTCTGAAATCATAGACGATTTAAAATCGCATACTGAGGAAGAAGTGGTTCAATTGATTCAAAAACGGTGGAATGGTTTGCAATTGCTTAGAAAAAACCTTGGAGATGCAGCTATAGATTTCAAACCTTTTGGAGGTTATGAATTGTTTTTAAAAGATGCTGAAAGCAGTTATAATGAATGTTTACAAAAAATTCCATTCATTAATGAAGTACTAAAACCATTCTTCAAAAATGATGTCTTCACCAAAGAAGTAGATCGTTTTAATTTCAAAGAAATCAAAGAATACCTCATCTTCAATCCATTTGAAGCACAAATCGACACTGGAAAGATGATGCAAACCTTATTACAAAAAGCCATTTCCAACAATATTCTCATATTAAATCAAGTAATGGTCAACAGTTATTCTGAAAACACGAATGGCGTTGAAGTAGCACTAAACGATTTCAGCTTCACAACCAAAAAACTATTGTTTGCCACCAATGGTTTTGCACAAAAGTTAACTAATAACCACGTGAAACCCGCCAGAGCGCAAGTTTTAATCACTGAGCCAATTCCAAATTTAGACATCAAAGGAACATTTCATCTCGACAAAGGTTATTATTATTTTAGAAACATAGACGATAGAATATTATTAGGCGGCGGAAGAAATATTGATTTTGAAGGAGAAACCACAACCGAATTAGCCCAAACAGAAAAAATTCAAAATCGTTTGGAAGATTTGCTAAAAGAAGTAATTTTACCCGATACCAATTTCAAAATCGCACATCGTTGGAGTGGCATCATGGGAATTGGCAGCAGCAAAAACCCAATTGTCGAACATTTATCTGAACATGTATATTGCGGCGTTCGACTAGGCGGAATGGGTGTTGCAATCGGAAGTTTAATAGGAAAAGAATTAGCAGAATTAGTACAAGCATGATCAAAAAAATACTAAACTTAATAAAGAAAACCCTTTTGTGGTTTTTCGCTATTTCCATACTTTCGGTCATTATTTTCAAATGGGTTCCAGTACCTATTACTCCATTGATGGTCATTCGCGTTGTAGAAAGTAAATTTGAAGATTCCGAAACTATTTTCAGTCACGATTGGGAGCCGTTAGAGAATATTTCACCCAATCTTCAAAAAGCAGTAATAGCGAGCGAAGATGGAAACTTTTTAAAACACAGCGGTTTTGACTTTGATGCCATGCAAAAAGCATTTAAAAACAATAAAAAAGGAAAACGCATTAAAGGCGGAAGTACTATTTCGCAACAAACAGCAAAAAACGTATTCCTTTGGCAAGGCAGAAGTTATTTGCGAAAAGGCTTAGAAGCTTATTTCACAGTGCTAATAGAACTCATTTGGGGAAAAGAACGCATCATGGAAGTGTATCTGAATAGCATCGAAATGGGCAACGGTGTCTATGGTGCAAAGGAAGCCGCCAGACATTGGTATAGCACAACAGCCAAAGATTTAACACCACAACAAGCTGCAGGAATAGCAGCTATATTGCCTAACCCAAGAAAGTTTAAAGCGTCCAACTCTTCTTCTTACATTAACAGAAGAAAAGCCAAAATCCAACGTGTCATGAGACAAATTGGTAAAATAGAATATTAAAAAATACGCCATCTCACGATAAAACGGGTTAAGACCCAGGTGCTGAAAATAATTACTTATCGTTTTTTCTAAAATAAAATAGCTCCGAAATTCGGAGCTATTTTTATAAAATTTATGTTATTTAAAAACCATAATTCACACCAACACCAATAACTTGACGCGTTTGAAAACCTGCAAAAGCGTTATCGTCATAAATAGTTTGGAATGCAAAATTGGTTGATAAGTATTTGTTGATTTTCATAACAATATTCAGGGTATAATCAATATCAACATTTTGTGGGTCTTCGATATAGTTTGAATATAAGTTTAGGATATTTTCAACCGAAACATTTTCCATTAAATTAAATTTGTAGTAACCGTTTATAGCGGCACCAAACTCAAAACGGGAAGATTTACCTTGTTCAACTCCAAAAGAAGGTCCTAAATCAGTAAAATGTGAATGAACTAAAATCAATTTTGATGTTGCAGGCGCAATATTTACTTTCAAATTATCGCTTTTTTTCCACATCATACCTGGTCCAAATTGAAAATAGGCAGGTGAAAAGAAATGTGATGTTTTACTACCAGATGTTAAATCAAAACCTGAATCAAATTGCGTTTGAAAATTAAAAAACAATGAGTAAAACCAATATCCTCCAGCTTTTTTGCCTGCCAAAGAATTAAAAACTAACCGATCATCCGATTTTTGAAGATCTTGATCTTTCAGCTTTGTCAAACCATATGCGGCGATGATTTTATTGTCCCAATTCCATTGTTCACTTTTATAATTAAAATCATAATTTATGCCAATATTTCCCGAAATACTACTTTGTCCTCCGGCTAACCAGTTGTTAAAGCTAGCTTGATTGGCCAAAACGGTAAACATCCCTTTTTTTGTCCAACCCATAGGTTTTTCTTCTTTTAGTTTAGCTTCGGCTTCTTCGTTTTTCTTTAAAAGTTCTTTCTCATTAACTTGAGCAAAAACACCATTTACAGCGAATAAAAATACAGCTGAAAGTAAAATTTTTTTCATTTTATTAGATTTAAATTTTTCGGGTGCAAAGGTACAAATACATTTATCTAATCCAAAATAAACACAACTATTTGATAAATAATAGATTAATTATTTCTGTTTTTTAAACAACGGAACAGCCGAACAAGCTTCACCATACATAATGCTTTTGGCAACTTTTTGAAGATGTTGCACAGCAAAAATATAAGCGCTTTCAGGAACAGGTTTTTTTGAACAACCTTTTAAAATTAATGGTTTGTCTTGGTATTTGGAATAATCGAGCTGATTTAAAATTTCTTGATACAATACTGTATTTAAATCATTTATAGTACCTAACACTACTTTTTTTGCGAATGATGCTGCATAAGTTGTAACTAAAATACTTGCCCAAGCCGGAATAATAGCATCCGTTTTACAATGAATTGCTACATAATGATTTTGATATTGTGACCAATCATGATTTTTTAAAGCTTCACGAAAATCTTTTTCTTTCAATAAAAAACCTTCAAAAAGCCATTGTGAAATATCAATTTGCGTTCGAATTCCAATAGGATAATAGTCTTCTAAATCGAACACTTCGAGTACAGAATTGGCAACTTTATTAACTATTTCGTCCATTTTTTGGAATTTGGAATTTAATTATTTGGAATTTAATTATAGCATTCCTAATTCTAATTTTGCTTCTTCACTCATTAAATCTTTACTCCATGGTGGATCAAAAGTAATTTCTACTTCACAGGATTTAACAGTTTCAATTTTTTGGATTTTTTCTTCCACTTCACGAGGTAAAGTTTCGGCTACGGGACAATTTGGCGATGTTAATGTCATTAAAACTTTCACTTCATTGTCTTCATTAATCATCACGTCGTAAATCAATCCTAATTCGTATATATCAACAGGAATTTCTGGGTCGTAAATACTTTTCAATACTTTTACAACATTTTCTCCTAAATTGATATCGTCTTTAAATTCTTCCATTTTTTATTTTTTTTAACATATAAGTCATTTAAGTTTTTAATCCCATAATTCGTTATAAAGATTATTTACGTATGTTTTTTGTCCTTCGTAAAATATATTTTTTACATTAAAATTTATTAATAATCCAATTGGAGCGTTTAATAAATTCATGTAAGTCAGTAATTTAGCTTCAAAAACTGGATGTATTTCTGATACAGATTTTAATTCTACAACAAGTAAGTCTTCAATCAAAAAATCGCATCTCAATTTAGTTTCTAAATTAAAACCTTTATAATTAATAGGAATTTCGAGTTCAGATTTAAAATTAATGTTTTTAAATTCAAATTCTTTTATTAAACATTGATGATAAACTGTTTCTAATAAACCTGGACCAATATTTTTATGAACTTCGATTGCAGCACCATTAACTTTATAAACTAAATCTTTTAAATAACTTTTCGTTACATTCATTATTTTAAACTAAAACTTAAATGACTTATATGGTTTATTTTAATATTATTTTTTAGCATTATATGCCAAAGCATACATTTTTAATTGTTTTATCATAGACACCAAACCGTTGGCGCGTGTTGGTGACAAGTGTTCTTTCAGCCCAATTTCGTCAATAAAATCAGTATTTGCTTCTAAAATAGCTTCTGGTTTTTGGTTGGAAAAAGCTCGAATTAGAATTGCAATGATACCTTTGGTTAAAATAGCATCACTATCTGCTGTAAAAACTATTTTTCCGTTTTCCTCTTCGCCATGAACCCAAACTTTAGATTGACAACCTTTAATGATATTTTCTTCAGTCTTATATTTTTCTTCAATTAATGGTAGTGCTTTCCCTAAATCGATGATGTACTCGTAGCGTTGCATCCAGTCGTCAAACATCGAAAACTCATTTACAATCTCGTTTTGTATTTCTTGTATTGTCATTTTTTTACTTACTCTTCTAATGGTTTTGCCAACGAAACAATTTTATCAACTAATTGTTGAATTTCAGCTGGTGGATTATTATGGTCAAACGCTTTTGTTTCGTAGTTTTTATCTTGATAACGCACTTTCAATTCTGCAATGGCAGCGCCATCATAAAATCGTTTTTGAGATGGATCTTTTAAATTTGGCAATTCTTCAAGATTAATTTTCTCAAAACAACCCACTAACTCTTTCCAATCAGCGTCTGAAATTTTTATTTGTTCAGATGGACTATCTGGAATTCTTGCCTGAGAAATTGTTGCTATTTGATTTGAAATTACCACTTTCAAATGATAACCACGTGTATGCGCATCATATTGCAAAACTGCTTTTGAAATATCATTTTTGGCGTCGTTACTACAACCCTTGCTCATTAAAAGCGTTAATAAAATCATGGTAATTGTTTTCATATTCTTTTTGGTTTAAGACAACATCATTTGTGCTTTTTTTACGGCTTCTACCAAAGCATCTATTTCTTCTTTAGTATTATAAAAAGCAAAGCTAGCTCTAATGGTTCCAGGAATTTTATAAAAATCCATAATGGGTTGTGCACAGTGATGTCCGGTTCGTACTGCTATTCCTAATTTGTCAATAATTGTACCAATATCATACGGATGAATTCCATCTATAGTAAACGAAATTACGGAAGTTTTTTCTTTTGCGGTACCAATAATTTTTAATCCTTCGATTTCTAATAATTTTTTGGTTCCATATTCCAATAAATCGTGTTCGTAATTTGCAATTTTATCAAAACCTATTTGGTTTAAATAATCTATTGCGGTTCCAAGCACAATTCCGCCAGCAATGTTTGGAGTTCCAGCTTCAAATTTGTGTGGCAAATCGGCATAAGTAGTTTTTTCAAAAGAAACCGTTGCAATCATTTCTCCGCCACCTTGATATGGAGGTAATTTTCGCAACCATTCTTCTTTTCCATAAAGAATTCCAACGCCAGTTGGACCGCAAATTTTATGTCCAGAAAACACGTAAAAATCACAGTCTAGTGCTTGAACATCTGGTTTTAAATGCGGCACTGCTTGTGCGCCATCAATTAAAATTGCTGCGCCAACTTCATGCGCTTTTTTAATCATAAATTCAATAGGATTGATAGTTCCTAAAGCATTGGATATATGATTAACGGTTACTATTTTGGTTTTGTTTGAAAGTAATTTTTCATATTCTGACAGGATTAATTCGCCATTTTCATTCATTGGAATGACTTTCAATGTAGCGCCGGTTTTTTCACAAAGCATTTGCCAAGGAACTATATTACTATGATGTTCTAAGGCAGAAACTAAAACCTCATCATCTGAATTTAAAAGAGAAGCAAAACCATTGGCAACAGCATTTATTCCATGTGTTGTTCCTGAAGTAAAAATCACTTCGTGAGCAAATTTCGCATTGATATGTGCTTGGATTTTTCCTCTAGAAACTTCATACGCATCGGTTGCTAATTGACTTAACGTATGAACGCCACGATGAATATTAGCATTAATTTCTTCGTAGTATTTTGAAATTGCCTCAATAACAACTTTAGGTTTTTGAGAAGTTGCTCCGTTATCAAAATAAACCAAAGGCTTTCCGTTCACTTTTTGAGAAAGTATTGGAAAATCGGCTCTTATCTTTTGTATATCAATCATTTTATTTAGAAAAATTCTAAATACAAAAGTAGTGAAAAGTGCATGGAATAGAAAATAAAAATCAATGCATCTTCTAAAAATTTCCACCAGAACCGCCACCGCTAAATCCACCACCACCAAACTCCATTGGAGACTCATTTGTTGTAGTAATTTCGGAATGTACATTGGCATTTATCAAAATAGCTTTTACAAGATCGAATGCCATCGGATTCAAGCTCTTATCTTCCTTAAAAGTAATTCCTACGGTATTGTTTTGAACTTTTTTAATAGAAAAATAAACCATTGCAAAAAGAATGCTTCCGCCTAAAAGCAATGCGTATTCGATAGGCAAAATAGAATAGTAATAACGAATGGTAGCAAAACCTAGTGCCAAAGACAATAAGCCTATCCAAAAAAAGAAGCGGTCTTTGTTTTTTAAACCAAATGAAATATAAAAAACAGGTAGTGCAAATGTGGCAAAATAAAATAATGGCGCAAATGGAATTTCTTGATTTGACTGTAATTGTAAATCAAGCAAAACTGTTGACAATTCTCGAACTACATAATAATTCAAAGAAGCATATCCAAGAACTAAACTGAAAATTTTAATGATTTGGAAAACATTGGTATAAATAAAGTTAGTACTTCTTTTAACGAGTTGAAGTTGGAAAAAATACAACCCAATGGATAGTAAAAATAGTAAAATTGGTAAATAATAAGATGGAATAATATCTTCTTCCGTTACTAAATAACCAACCAATCCTATCAATCCCATTAACGCAAAAAATGTCGATGGAACATGAACATATCTAACGGAACAAAAACTTGAAATTAGCACAAAAACAAACAATACTGCGATAACATTTTCTGTAAAAAGCCCTAGTGCAACACAAAAAAATAGTGTGATTGACAAGATAAAAGAATCGTCAAAACCATAAGCAAAATAGTTTTTGTCGTAAATAAGTTCTGAAGCGACAATACATCCAATTGATGCCAACAAAAAACAAAAAGCAATTGCATTTTGATCTCCTAACACACTTAAAAACAATGCGCAAAAGCCTAAAATGGAAGAAATTAAAAAATTTCCTAAAAGAAAGAAACCTATTCGCATCAAAATGTTTGAATTGGTTTTTGTGGTTTTCGTGTTGTTCTTAATTTCACTCAGCTGAGCTTTAGACACAAAATCTTGCGATTGTAATTTCTCCATTTCTTCGTGTAAAAAATGGTTTTGTATGGTATTAAAATTGCTAGCTAACATTGGTTTTCTTTTTAAAATTTTTAATCATTTTAATAAACAATACAATAGAGCCAATTACATAAAATGGCGTTAAGAACACTAAAAATTCGAAAATTTGATCCATCTTTACTGCATCAATTATTCTCAAAATCAACACATTTAAACCAATATATCCATAAAATAAAGCAAAAACATACCATGAAATGGCTTTGAATGTGATGCTTTTTTGATAAAAATAATAAATTGCTGTTCCTAAAAGGATTAGATAAAAAATCCAATATATGTCTTGCGAAGAACCAGCAAAACAACATATTGCCATTAGGTGCAAAGCAAACGTAAGTATTACAAAACTAAAATGAATTTTTAGCCTATTCTTCTCCGAAAACCATTGCCAAACAAGCAGTAAACTAGCAAATAATATTCCCGCAACCAGTAAATTTGTTTCATTAAAAATGGTGTTCTCGAAAATTGTTTGAATTTTTAACGAAAGTCCAACAAAACTTCCCAAAGCAGTAATACCAATAATTAAAGCACTTTTATTGTCAAAATAATAAGCCATTGCCAAGGCTGCCATTGCCGAAACTAATGTAGCAATGCTATAATTGCTGTTTTGGAAATTCAAATTATATTGAAAATAACCTATAAAAGTACACATTAAGATTGTGGTAAAAAGCACCAAATAATCATAGAGTGGATTCTCAAAAGTAACTTCTTGTTTTGAAAAACCACTACTTTTTTTGTAACAAAAGTAAAAACAAACCACTGTTAATAGGGCTAATAAAAACAACAAAACTGTATGTCCAATGGTATCGATGTTTTTATAAATAATTATTCCAACACCAGTGGTGAATAGCAAAATAGAAATATAAAGTAAAAACAACAATTCGTTTCTTATAGAAAACAATTCCAATTTTTGATATTCACTTATCGCTTGATATTGTTCTTTGCGGATGAAATTTTTGGAAACTAATAAGTCAAAAACTTTATTCATATTAAAATGATTTTGACCAAAGATAATCAACGCATTCGTAATTTTAATTTATCTATAAAAAACTTTAAATTGCATCAAATTTTCTTTCAAATGAAAAAAACAGTTCTCTTTTTTGTACTTCTACTTTTAGTTGCTCTTGCTTATCTTCGAATTGCCATCTATCCACAATTGGATTTGATTTCTGGTTTTTCGGCAAAAAGTGTGGCTTCTGGACATTTTTTGGACAATCGTTCACTTGAAACCATCCAAAATGGTGATAATGATATTCCAAAAGTTGATTGGGCAACCAATGAAATCGACGAAACTCATCAATTTGTAACTTCAAATGTATATGGTTTTAAAGAACGCAAAGCTATTTTTCGTGAAGGTTTGGGTGCCACTTTGATTAATGATGATTTTGATGTTACTAAACCTTATGAAGTTCCAAAAAGAACTAAAATCTCTTCTAATTTACCTTTTCCATATGGAAATCTTGAGCAAAAAGACACAGTTTTTGCCAACATTGATTACGAAAAATTACAAAATGCTGTAGCGAATGCTTTTGATAAAAAAGGAGAAAAAAACAAACGAACCCGTTCTGTTTTGGTGGTTTACAAAGACAAAATCATCGCCGAAAAATATGCTGCTGGTTTTAATAAAAACTCCAGAATTTTAGGTTGGTCGATGACAAAAAGTATTACCGGAACTTATTTTGGGATTTTGCAACATCAAGGTAAAATTGACATTATGAAACCTGCGCCAATTGCAGCATGGCAAAACGATGAGCGCAAAAACATTACGATAAACGATTTGCTACACATGAATTCGGGTTTAGAATGGGAAGAACGTTATGATAAGATTTGTGATGCAACCCAAATGCTTTTTATAGATGAAGACATGACAAAATCGCAAATTGATAAACCTTTAGTTGGGAAACCCAATCAAACTTGGAATTATTCATCAGGAACGACCAATTTGTTAAGTGGAATTTTGCGACAACAATTTAAAACCCATCAAGAATACTTAGATTTTTGGTATTCCTCTTTATTAGATAAAATAGGGATGCATTCTATGATTGTAGAAACCGATATGGCAGGAAATTTTGTTGGTTCTAGTTATGGTTGGGCAACAACTCGTGATTGGGCAAAATTTGGCTTACTATATTTACACAAAGGAAACTGGAATGGCGAACAAATTTTTGATGAAAGTTGGGCAAAATATGTGGCTACCCCAACCAATACATCCAACGGAATTTATGGTGCACAATTTTGGTTGAATGCTGGTGGTAATTTTCCAGATTTACCAAAAGACATGTATCGTTGTAGCGGTTTTCAAGGACAAATGGTTGCTGTTTTTCCAAGCCAAGATTTAGTAATTGTTAGAATGGGATTAACGGAAGATCCTGAATTTGATTTTAATGGGTTTTTGAGAGAGGTTGTTTCTTCTTTTACCACAAAGAGCGCAAAGTGAAAATACAAAGAGCGCAAAGACCAAAATCTTGCGCTCTTTGTATATATCGAAGCGAATTTTTCGTTTAAACTCTACAAATCAAAACCTAAATTCACACCTAATTTCGTGGCGATAATCTTTGTGATTCGTTGTTTTAATTCGGGTATTTTGATGCTTTCTATCACTTCGTTTGAAAAGGCATACATCAATAACGCTTTTGCTTCTTTCTTCGGAATGCCACGTTGTTGCATATAAAACATCGCTGTTTCATCTAACTGACCAATTGTGCAACCATGAGAACATTTTACATCATCTGCAAAAATTTCTAATTGTGGTTTTGCATTAATAGTTGCTTTATCGCTGAGTAAAATGTTGTTGTTTTGTTGAAAAGCATCGGTTTTCTGAGCTTCTTTTTCTACAAAAATTTTACCATTAAAAACACCTGTTGCGCTATCGTTTAAAATCGTTTTATAGTTTTGATGACTTTCGCAATTTGGCGTAGCGTGTTGCACTAAGGTATAATGATCAACATGTTGTTTGTCGCCAATGATGGTAATTCCTTTCAACGTGCTTTCGATATGTTCGCCTTGATGATAGAAATTCAAATTGTTTCTGGTAATATTTCCGCCAAAAGAAAACGTATGAACTGATGCATGGCTTTGTTGTTTTTGAGCAATATAAGTATTGTCAATTAAGTTTGCCGATTGCATGTCATTTTGAATTTTGTAGTAATCTACTATAGCTCTTTTTTGAGCAAAAATTTCAGTTACCGCATTGGTCAATACCGGATTTTCATTCAAACTTTGATGTCTTTCAATGATTTGAACATGTGCGTTTTCGCCAACGATTACCAAATTTCTTGGTTGAACCATCAATGCATTTTCTTTTCCTGTTGAAAAATAAATGATTTCGATTGGTTTTTCAACTACTTTACTTTTTGGAATGTTTATGTACGCACCTTCATTGGCAAAAGCCGTATTCAAACTCGTTAAACTTTCCTCCTTACTTGCAATTTTATTGAAATATTCATCAATAATCATTTTATATTTTGGCTTGTTTAATGCCGATGACATCAAGCAAACGTCCAAACCATCATGGGTTGTTGAAGACAAATATGAAGAAAATTTTCCATCCACAAATATCACTTTATAGGTATCTATTTCATGAATAAAAAACTTTTTAACATCTTTAAATTCAATAGTATTTTCATGTTTTGGAAATACCGAATAATCATTTTTAATGATTGAATTCAACGAAGTATATTTCCAAGCTTCTTCTTTTTTGGTTGGAAAGCCTTTGTTTTCAAAGTTTTTTATAGCCGAAGTTCTGACATCATGTAACTCGTGGTTTACATCAATGCTTTCTTCAAATGCCATAAAAGACGATATTAATTTTTCTTTTAAATCCATATTTTTTGTTGTTTATGGTTTATGGTTTTTTGTTTATAGTTATGAAAACTACAAACTATAAACTACAAACAATTTAAACTAATTCCGCTTTAATCCAGTCGTAACCTTTTTCTTCCAATTCATAAGCCAGTTCTTTTGTGCCTGATTTTACGATTTTTCCGTTCATTAATACGTGAACAAAATCTGGAACGATATAATCTAACAATCGTTGGTAATGCGTGATTACTAAAACAGCATTGTTTTCGTTTTTTAATTTATTTACACCATTTGCAACAATTTTCAACGCATCAATATCTAACCCTGAATCGGTTTCATCAAGAATAGCGATTTTTGGTTCAAGCATTGCCATTTGGAAAATTTCGTTACGTTTTTTTTCACCACCAGAAAAACCTTCGTTTAATGAACGAGAAAGAAACTTTCTATCAATTTCTAATAATTCTGATTTTTCGCGGATTAGTTTCAACATTTCGTTTGCTGGCATTTCTTCCTTACCATTCGCTTTTCTGCTTTCGTTTATGGCAGTTTTCATGAAATTTGTTACTGAAACACCTGGAATTTCAACTGGATATTGAAACGACAAGAAAACGCCTTTGTGTGCTCTTTCTTCTGGCGCTAAATCAGCTAAATCTTCACCGTTTAATTCTACTGAACCATCGGTTACATTATAGGTTTCATTTCCAGCAATTACTGCTGAAAGTGTACTTTTTCCAGAACCATTTGGTCCCATTATGGCGTGAACTTCTCCTGCTTTTATCTCAAGATTAATTCCTTTTAATATTTCTTTGTCTTCAACTGAAGCGTGTAAATTTTTTATTGATAACATAATTAATTTGGAAATTAGATAATTTGGAAATTTGGAAATTCCAAGATTACTTTTGTTTTGATGTAATTATTATTTTATTGACTATTCTTGATATATTATTTATTTGTTCTATCAATTCTTCTACATTTGGATAGTTTTCTGAATATTTACAAAGTTCTAACCAATATATTGTTTCTTCTATTTCTTTTGCTGCAATTTTAAATTTGTGAATAAAATCAGCTTTACTTTCTGCATTTTGAGCTTCTCTGATATTCGCACCAATGGATGTTCCAGATTTTAAAAGTTGATTTGCAATTATGAATTTTTTGCTTTCTTGTAAATTTTCACAGTATATAATAATATCTAATGCGAACTGGAAAGTTAATTTTATAATTACATTGTCTTTGACTTCCATTTTCAAATTTTCAAATTACCTCATTTTCAAATTATCCAACACTTCCTTCCAACGAAATTTCTAATAATTTTTGTGCCTCAACCGCAAATTCCATAGGTAATTTGTTTAAAACATCTTTACTAAAACCGTTTACGATTAAAGCAATTGCTTTTTCTGTCGGAATTCCTCGTTGGTTACAGTAGAATACTTGGTCTTCACCTATTTTACTTGTTGTAGCTTCGTGTTCTATAATTGCTGATGTATTTTTGCTTTCGATATACGGAAAAGTGTGCGCGCCACAATTATTTCCCATTAACAGCGAATCACATTGCGAAAAATTACGCGCATTATCGGCATTGGCACTTATTCGAACCAAACCACGATAACTATTTTGAGATTTTCCGGCAGAAATTCCTTTGGAAATAATGGTTGATTTAGTGTTTTTACCTAAATGAATCATCTTAGTTCCGGTATCGGCTTGTTGGAAATTATTGGTAACCGCTATTGAGTAAAATTCACCAACCGAATTATCGCCTTTCAAAATACATGATGGATATTTCCAAGTTACTGCAGAACCTGTTTCTACTTGTGTCCAAGATATTTTAGCGTTTTTTTCGCAAATTCCACGTTTTGTCACAAAATTATAAACGCCGCCTTTTCCTTCTTTGTTTCCTGGAAACCAGTTTTGAACGGTTGAATATTTGATTTCGGCATCGTCTAATGCAATTAATTCAACAACGGCTGCGTGTAATTGGTTTTCATCACGACTTGGTGCCGTACAACCTTCTAAATACGAAACATAACTGCCTTTGTCAGCAATCAAAAGTGTGCGTTCAAATTGTCCTGTTCCAGCCTGATTAATACGGAAATAAGTTGATAATTCCATTGGACAACGAACGCCTTTTGGAATGTAACAAAAACTTCCATCTGAGAAAACTGCTGAGTTTAAAGCTGCATAAAAATTATCTCTTTGCGGAACAACGGTTCCAAGATATTTTCGAACTAATTCAGGATGTTCTTTTATGGCATCTGAGATAGAACAAAAAATAATTCCTTTTTCGTTTAATGTTTTTTTGAATGTTGTAGCTACCGAAACTGAATCGACCACAATATCCATAGCGACATTGTTCATCTTTTTTTGCTCATCAATAGAAATTCCTAGCTTTTTATACATGGCTAACAATTCTGGATCAACATCATCTAATGTTTTGTTTGGATCAGCTTTTTTGGGTGCAGAATAATACGAAATGGCTTGAAAATCGGGTTTTTCGAAATGAACATTTGCCCATTCTGGCTCAGTCATTTCTTGCCAAGCACGAAAAGCTTCAATTCGCCAATTGGTCATCCATTCTGGTTCGCCTTTTTTCATCGAAATGGCACGAACTATTTCTTCGTTTAAACCAATTGGAAACGTTTCTGAGTCCAATTCAGTGTAAAATCCGTATTCGTATTCTTTATTTTCTAATTCGACTTTTAAGTCGTCTTCGGTATATTTTGACATATTTTATTCTAAAGTGAAAATGATTCTCCACATCCACAAGTTCTTTGTGCATTTGGATTGTTAAATACAAAACCTTTTCCGTTTAATCCGCCAGAGAATTCTAAAATTGTTCCCGCTAAATAAAGGAATGATTTTTTTTCAACAGCAATTTTAACGTTGTTATCTTCAAAAACCTTGTCGTTTTCTCCAAGTTCTTTATCAAACTTTAATTCATACGACAAACCCGAACAACCACCCGATTTTACGCCTACTCTAACGTAATCTTTGGTTGCATCAAAACCGTCTTCTTGCATCATAGAAACGATTTTCTTACTTGCTTCGTCTGAAACTTTAATCATTGTTATTTTGATTTTGTCTAAATTAAAGGCAAAGTTACTACAATTCTACGTTTTTTCAATGGATACTAACATTTTTATAACGAATGATTGGATAGAAAAAATTGATTTTAAAAGCAAAATCCCCAAATGAATAAATTCAAATGAGGATTTTAAGAAAAACTACTACTATTATTTTTTGATGAATTTTTGAGTTTTGACTGTTTTTGATTCAAAATCGGTAATTTTAATTATATAAATTCCTGAATTAAAATTGGATACATCAATTTGATTTGTGTTTTTAAAATTTCCTATTTGCTTTCCTACTATATCATAAATTTCGGTTTTGAAATCTGCTGCGTTTTTAAATTGAATATTTATAAAATCGGATGTTGGATTGGGAGAAATTACAACATCATTTATTTCAAAATTGCTAGCACTCAAAGCTTCAATTGTTGTGCTTTCTATATTTGTTACTATTGGAAAATTATAGTCAAAATAGATATTAGCTTGGTTGGTGAATGTTGTTCCAACAGTTAAATTGTTTTTTAATTTTACTTTATACACTAAATATCCATCATTATTAGCATCGTCAAAAGGAAGATTGATGTTTTCAAAAATAAATTCGAACTGATTAGCTGTTTGTTTAGTAACAAAATCATAATTGCTGTAAAGCGGAACCAAAGTTGCTATATCAAATTTACTTGTATCAATTAGATTTTTAACAACAACGTTCATAGCATTTGCCGTTCCAATGTTCTCAAAACGAATCATGTAATGAACGTATTTTCCAATTTGATTAGGACCAACTGAATTTCCTTCTAAACAAGTGATATCGTTTGGATCGGCTGAATTAACAACATTAAAATTAGCCGCAATATCATTATCAGCAGGAAAATCATCTACAATAGTATTATTTTCTGGTTGAATATTTCCAGTAAACTGAATTCTGTCGCCATTGTTTAATGCTGGTGTTTCCATAGGCGAATTTAAATTCATAATAAATTCAATTTCTCTTGTTTCAAATGGATTTAAATTTGAATAATTCCAGGTTAATTGATTTGTAGAAACAGAAGCTTCAACGGGATTTGAAGACACAAAATCCATTATTGCATCGTCAAAGTTTAACGTTATGGTTCCCGATTGAATTTGATTTCCTTTGTTTTTGAAAATTATTTTATACGGAACATCTGCTCCAGGAATTTGAGCTTTTAATCTTGTAACAATAATTTCTAAATCATAATGAACACCATTTGGCGTGATACAAAAATCTTGATTGTATGGAGATGTTTGGTCGGGAAATTGCAGATTTACTTGTGATGGTGAAATGTTGAAATAGGTAGGATTTTCTAATTTTGGAAGCACAAAATAATTTCCTGCCTGAAACGGAATAGAAAAATTTCCTGAACTATTAGCATAAAATGATCCTGTTGTATTGCTAAAAACGTCAAATTTTAAATTAGGAATAGAAATATCATTCACATCACATCCGTTTTGATTACTATCTAATCTATTAGTTCCGGTAAGTGTATAGAAAGTTCCGCCAGGATTAAACGAACAATATGTTCCAACATTACAATTTGGATATAAGGTTGCGAAACTTAATGCTATTGGACCTAATTCACTTTCGTCACCACATAAATAAGATAAGTTTGGACTATTAAAAATTTGAATACCTTGTGAAGCACTTGGCCAACCATTTTTTATGTTTACATAAGTCAAATTGGGACTTCCGCAATATAAACCATTTAAAAACAAATTATTACTTAAATCAATTTCAACCAAATTACTTCCGTAGCAATAAAGAACAATAAGCGAGGTTAAATTTGAAAAATCAATATTTGTTATTGGTAAATTATAAATATATAATTGTTGCAGTTGAGTCAAATTATCAAGGTTTAAATTTGAGATTTGACTATCTGATACATCTAATAAAATTAAGTTAGATAATGTAGTAAGGTCTATACTTGACAAATTATTATTTCTTAGAGTAAGACTTGTTAAATTAACATTACTAGTTAAGTCAATTTGTGCTATTTGACTTTGAATAGATTGAAATTCTGTAAGATTAGTAAAAAACTCTATTCCTTGAAAATTAGTAATTGCTGTACTTACGACAGACAAATATGATATTTGTAAAGCTTCAGAAACTTGAATTTCGTTATCTCCATTAGTATCTATTGTGGCTGGATTTCCTGCTAAATCTTTAGCAATATTATTAAGTGGTCCATTTGCAAGCAATAGTTTTGCTTTAAATTCTGGATCCGTAAAAGAAATAGTTTGCGAATAACCCATGCTAAAAGCAAATAAAAAGAGAAATAAAGTAATTTTTTTCATGATACATTTTTTAAAAATTTCTAGTTAGTGTCTTATTTCTAAAAAAGTAAACATTGAAAATAAAAAAACCATCAACGGTAAAAGTCAATGGTTTTGAATAAACATAAACCCACAATTTTATGTTTGAAGAATAGTTTTAATTTATTTTTAAGAATAATCGAGCCGAACTAATGTTTCCTTTTGTACCTATGGGTTTAGCTTCAATAATTATCTCATAACTTCCTGCAGGAATTTCGGAAATTTTATCTTCGGCATTGGTCTGTAAATTAGATAAAATCGAAATAAAATCGAAAGTTTCTATAGGCATCAACATATCACCAGGAAAAAATGGCATTGGTGAACGTTTCATGGTTCCAATATTTTTACCATTTTTGAAAACAGTAGTTGAAAACACAAACTGAACTACCTCTTTTTTATCAGAATTTAAAGGAATATCGGTTGAGGTAAAAACAAAATTTATTTTGTGTTTGTTTTCTCTAAAATCGGCATAAAGGTTAACGGCTTTATTTCCTTTAAAAGAAAGTTCAGCTTTTGAATTTTCATCAATTTTTAATTCACCTTGCACCAATTGAGCTTGAGTTTGAATGGTAAAAAATACGATTGTTAGAATGATTATTTTTTTCATGATTTTATGATTTTTCTAAATTTAAGGATTAACTACAGTTTCAAAATTTTCTTCAAATATTTTTGTTGGCCGTTTGTCTTTATAAGTATATGTGGCTTTGATGTAACCTAAATAGCGATTTGTTTGGCGATAAAAAGTATAACTAATTTCAAATTTTCTGTGAGCTATATTATCTGAAGTTTCCACAGTCATTTGGTATTTTGTCCTTCCATCGCCATTATAAACTTGTGGAGCTGTTTTATTGAAAACATATAAAGGTTTTACCTCATAACCCACTTTCATAAAAATGGTGGTTTTAGTTTGGTATTCGACTTCAAATTTTGGCATGTTTGAACTAGCGTCTGTATTCCAAAATTTGAGTTGAGCATTTGCTTGAAAGCCAATCACAAGTAAGAACAGAATGATTATTTTTTTCATTTTATTTTAATTTTTGATTAATAATCATTTTTGCTGTTTCAATGGCTTTTTTATCATTATTGGCAGCATTATCAGATAAATCAACTTCAAGTGTAAACGAAAGTCCTTTATAGAAAACTTTTAAATCTCTTGTTGAAACACCCATAATACCGCTATTGACAAACACTGCATAATCGCCAAGATTGGGAACTTCTTCTACTTTAAATTTTGAGATTGAATTTTTTGCGATATTGTTAGCAGCGTCTGTTTGTTCTTTTGATGCTTTTCCTTCAGCATTTAATTCGTTAGCTTTTTTATCCATTGCAGAAGATGCTTTTTGCAATTCTTCTGCGGTTGGATTATGGTAATCGTGTTTGAATTGTTGTAAAGTGGTGTTTTTCACCCAACTTAATTCGATGTAATTAGTTGCAGGCACATTTATAGTTTGCCCATTTATGGCTACTTTTTTTGTTCTGTCTGATTTCCATTCGTATTTTACGCTTTCCATTACGGTTGTATTGTGTTTTTTGGTAGCTTCAGTTTCAGGTAAACCTGAAGCTTGCGCTGCCATTTCTAAAGTTAATAGTTCATCTATTTTGTCTTTAAAATCTTCCGCTTTTAAACCCGCTTCTTTAGTTACTTCTAATGCTTCTTTCTCTAAACTATTTAATTGTTCCTTTTCTGTTTTATCTCCATTACAGGAAAAAGCAAACAAAAAAATACTTACTAATGCTATTAAGGTTGTTTTCATTATTTTTTATTTTTTAAAGTTTGTATTTCGGCTTTCAATTCTTCAATCATTGCTTGCTGTTCTTGAATGGCTTTAATCATTGGAGCTAATAAATCATTGTACCGAACACTGTACATTCCTTCATCGTCTTTGGTAATAATTCCGTTAGTGTTTGCCCCGAATTTTTCTAATGATGCTTCTAGTTCTTGAGCAATAATGCCATATTCTACTTTTTTAGTTTCATCATTTTTACGTGTATAGAAAACTGGTTTTAAATCGTTAATAAAATTTAATCCCAAATTAGAAGGTTGGATGTTTTCTTTCCAGCGTCTATCAGAAGTTACCGACCAAGCTACTTGCGTTCCTGCATAAGTTATGGCAGTGTTTCCTATGCGTACTTGGTTAGAGCCAGTTGCAGTTGGAACATTCGCTAGATATCCGATACCAATGTTGTTATTTCCAGTTGTTAACAAGGACAGGGATTCTCTGCCATTAGCGGTATTTTTATCTCCACTAATATTATTAAATAACGATTGTATTCCTGTTGCAACATTATCAAATCCGTTTACATTATTGTATAATGCGGACAAACCAATTGCTGTATTAAATCTTCCATCAACATTGGAATACATTGAATTATATCCAATTGCTGTGTTTGAGTATCCTGATGTGTTCAATTTAAGAGATTCATAACCAATTGCTACATTGTAAAGACCATTATTTGAATATAAAGATTGATATCCAAAAGCTGTGTTTCTATAGCCTGAAGTATTTGAATATAAAGATTGATAACCACTTGCGGTATTATGATATCCTGTAATGTTTGTTTTTAAACTTTCAAAACCTACAGCTGTATTGTTATCTCCCGAAGTATTAAATTCTAAAGTGAAAACTCCTATTGCAGTATTATTGAAACCATAAGTGTTTGAATATAAGGCACGTGATCCATTAGCAACATTTCGACTTCCTGTTGTATTTGAAGCTAAAGCAGACCTTCCGCTCGCAGTATTAAGATTTCCAGAAGTATTTGATGACAATGAACTATTTCCAAATGCCGAATTTTCACTTCCTATTGTATTTGAATTTAATGCATTTGAACCAACTGATGTGTTTAAATTTCCAGTTATATTATTGTAAAGTGATGCATAGCCAATTGAAGTGTTTTCAAAACCAGAAGTATTAGAACGCAATGATCCAAAACCAGTAGCTGTATTTCTATATCCTCCAGTGTTTGAAAACATCGATTGTACACCTATTGCCGTATTTGAGTCTCCAGAACTAATAGGATTAAGCGCGTTAAAACCAATTGATGTATTATTTTCCGAAATCCTTCCAGCATTCACATTATTCCTTTTAAAAAATAAATCAAAATCATTAGTAGTTCCAATAAAATTAGTTGCAGAAGCTGTGTTTCCATTTAATTCCCAGCTAGCATTTCCGCTATTTTTTGCATATAAAGCATAAGGAACGCTCATTAATTGGCTTGTTCCAACAATTGTATAAGAGGTTCCTCCTGTTGGATCGGTTTCGGTTTTGATGAAAAATGGTCCATTTGCCCAATCAATTCCAGCAAATGTTCCTGTTAATGGAATTCCTGAACCAATTTCTACAGTTACTAATCCATTAATATTAGTTTGAGGATTTGGATTAAATAATTCTTTATAAACTTCTGTTCCTGTAGCAGAACCTTGCAAAATGCTTACTCGCATTCCAACAGCTTGATTAGTGATTAATGTATTTGAAGCATTGCGAATTATAGCTTGATAGCTCATTTTTTCTGGTGCTTGAGCAAATGCAGAAAATAGAGATAAGAAGCAAGAAAAAAGAAAAAATATTTTTATAGTTGTTTTCATGATGTTTATTTTTTAATGATTTTAAATGTTTTAATTTCGCTATTACTATCAGATATTTTTAAAAAGTATTGAGCAGATGCTAATGAAGTCATTTCAATCTCGGTTTCATTTTGTGTAATTTTACCGTTTGAAATTATTCTTCCCTGTATGTCAAAAAGTTGAAATTTCAAATTTGTTAATTCGAAATCTTTTATAAATAAAGTAACATTTTGAACTGTTGGATTTGGATAAATTATTACTGTTAACTGAATTTGAGGAACATCATTTGTACTTAATGTTACAATCTCAAAAGCTTGTTGAACGCCTTGAGAAATAGTTCCGTTTGAACCTGTATTTGTTGTATAACCTATTTGACCAATAGTGTAAGTTGCGCTTCCAGTTGCGCCAGTTGCTGTTGCGCCCGATGAAACAGTATTGTTTTGAGAAAACAATGCCAGTTGAATTAAAAATATAATTATTGTGAGTTTTGTTTTCATTGTAATTTATTTTAAAACGTTGTTTTTATCAATTCCGTAGCTCATAATTATAGGTGAAATCATTTTTCCACTACCAGAAATGGCTTTCCAATTACTTGGACTTTCAGCATCGGACGCATCGCCGCCTTTTCCATTAATTTCAAATTCAATACTATCTTTCGAGAGTTTTGTAATGGAAATTTCGCCTTCATACGGAAGTTCTGAAGTCATCATACCATTATCAGTAACATTCATAAACATAATTACTGCGGAAGCATTTTTACCATCATAACGATTGTTTACAGCAAATTTTCCTTTTAATGGCAACTTAAAATTTTCGGGAACATGACTTAGAGTGGCCAGAAAAGATTTTCCACCTTCGCCAACACCTTGCAAGGCAATAGATAAACCGTCATTATCTTTTTGAAAAATAACCGATGCTTGCATTTTTTCTTTTCCATCTAGATAATTTTTGCTTTCCGATTTATAGGTAATATATGCAGCATTATTATCCATTTCATCGGCGTCTGGCAATTCAACTTGTGTTCCAGTTTTGTTTTCAATGGTTTCTTCTATTGTACCTGTAATTGCGTCTTGTGCACTTTCTTTAGCTTTGTTACATGAGAAAAGTAAGAGGATTGTTAAAGTGAATAGTAGTTTTTTCATAATAATTATAATTTAGTAATTATATAATTTAATAAACCATAATATTCTCCAAACTCTTTTTGATATTCTCTTTTAGCTACTAGATTTGTATTGAGTTTTATTAATTTAAAATCTAAAGTTTCTGAAAAATATTTACCATCTCTATTTGATCCAAATTTTTCAGCCTTTATATGATGAAATACTTTAAGCTCAAATTGAATATTGTTATTATTCCAATCAGCTTCAGAAATTTCATATTCTCTATAATACGTAGGTTGGTTTGGAAAAATATAAGTCGATCCTTCTACAAAAGCTTGATTTTCGTTAGTATTGAATAAATATTTAGATTTATTTCCAAAACTTAAGACCTCAACCCTTGAATTATTAGTTACTTTATAGAGCTCGAAACCAACAAATCCATATAGACTAACATTTGAAGGATTAACTCCATGTTCATTCAAATAAATACTCTTAGCTTGAATTCTAAATAATATTTTTTTAGAAGATGAATTGCTTAGCTGATTAGTTAAGACGTTCTTCGATAACTCTTTATTGTTTTTAACATGTTTCGTTCCATCCCAATTGCCTTCAGTCATACTTGTATTCCAACCCCATTTTCCTTTGAACGTATTGCCTTCAAAATAAAATTCGATGTAACCTGTTTTATTAAAATTGTTGTTTGTAAAAGTTCCTTTTAACAATCTAGTTGAAGGATTATAAGTAGCTTCAACGGTTCCAACACCTTTGTATGTTCCTGTTATTTTGTTTCCAACTTGCATTAAATACATTGCGCCATCCGTAGTGTTCCATTTTCCACTCCAAACATTGGTAACATTTTTTACAGCATCTTTCTCGCCTATTTTACCTGTAACTTTCCATTCATAATCAGGATTTTGAGAATATTTATTGTTTGAGCTATAACCCCAATTTCCAGCAAAAGTTTTGATACCATTTGCAAAAAAATTATCCTTTCCATAAGGAGTTATAAAAACAAATTTACCTTCGGCTGCACCGTTATGAAATGACCCAACAACCTCTTTTCCATTATTATCAAAACTCCCTATAATTGTTCCTTTGTCTTTATAATCGCCATACACCATTCCGCCGTTTGGATAATCAGTACCGGTTTCTGTTGTCCATGAAATGTTTCCAAACGTTGTGGTGAAAATACCGTCTGTAAAAGATTGTGCATTTGCTTTTCCTAAAACACTTAGGATAAAAATTAAAATTATTTTTTTATACATGTTTTCTATTATTTAATGTTTTTAAAGTTTGATAAATTCTACTCTTCTATTAGTTGCTTTTTCTGTAGCATTCGCGTTTTTATTTAAAGGTTGGCTTTCACCTTTTCCATCGGTTTCTATTCGAGAACCATCAATTCCATAAAAAGTTGATAAGGCTGTTTTTACTGCTACAGCTCTTTTTTGAGATAAAGTCAAATTTGAATTTGCATCGCCATCGCTATCGGTATGACCAATTATTTTCACTTTCACGGTTGGATTTTCCTGAAGTGTTGATGCAATTTCTTTTAAAACCGTACCACTTTCTGGCTTTATAGAATCACTATTCACATCAAATAAAATTCCGTTAGTTACAAATCGTCCTTCAGTAATTAACTTACTTCGTGTATCTTCTCCTGCAACTGCATACCGAACATTTGCAACCATAAACTCATCGTCTTGTTCTCTTCCGTTAGAATAGTTCATGTATTCTGCACCAAATTTGAACGAGTTGTATTTTAGTTTTGGGTCAAAAGCTTGTGGTAAGTCTAAAATTTTATCTTCATTTACATATACACGTAATCTAGATTTTTGACGCCAAATAGAAACTCTTGCAATAATTGGATTTTCTGGATTATTGGTTAGAAAAGCATTTACTTTTAAACCTTCATTTTTACTCACTTCTTCTCCATTTTCATAGACAAAATAACTAGCTGAACCAACAACTGGTCGCCAATTAAAGTTGAATCCATTTTGGATGTATTTGTTATCTAAATCTTTTTTTGGACTATCAACCGCATTGATATAAAAAGAATACATCAGTATATTATTAGAAACATAGCGTGTAAAAACATCAAATTCTATCGTGCAATTTTCGGGCAAATCTTTAATGAATTCTGGAAGAAAAAAACCATCTTTAGTGATAGAAAGCCACTTTTGATTGCTTTCATCGAGTGTTACAATTTCAGCAGAGGAATTCGTATTCCAACCCAGAGGAAAATCACCCACATTAGTGGTTGAGAAGTCATCAAAACCCAATTGTTTTTGTCCAGGTTCAAAATCAAATTTGGAATTTTTCTTTATTGATTTTGTTGAAGAATTTTCAGATGAACTATTTTGAATTCCAGAATCTTTAGTTTCCTGATTTTCTGCTGCTGATTCTTGCTTTTTCTTTTTGTCTTTCTTTTTAAAAATCCCCTTTATCCCTTCTTCAACTTTGTTTAAAGCACCATCTACCGTTTCATCACTTTTTTGTTCACCACGTTGATAGGTTTTGTCTTTAGCATTTTTTACAACTCTTTCGCCTACTGTTTCTTGTGAAAAAGACATACATACAGTAAACAGTGTAATTACAATGGTCAAAATTGTTTTCATAATTTCTATTTATTAATTAATTTTTAGATTCATTTTCCAATTTAGTGTTAGAAATAAAAAAAAGTAAACATCTATTTTTGAAATTTATTTTTTGAAGTAATTATGTTTACTTTTGAGAAAAACTGTACACTAATGAGTAAACCAAATCATTTGATTCTACTTGAACAGCTAAAAAAAGGCGATGAAAAAACTATTCATAGTATATATGTTGACAATAAAAATGGGTTTTTGTTATTTGCAAACAGATATAATTTATCATCAGATGATTTATTAGATGTTTATCAAGATAGTATTGTTGCTTTGTGTGAAAATGCTAAAAAAGGAACGATAGACAGTTTAGAAAGCAGCATAACAACTTATTTATTTTCAATTGGCAAATACATGATTTACAAAAAATTGAAGTCAAAAAACATCAATATTTCAATAGATTACGATCATCACTTGCCTCAAGTGGTTGAAGATGAAGAAGAAGAGCAAGACGAAGAAGAAATAAAAATCCTTCGAGATAATTTTAAAAAACTTGGGGAAAAATGTCAAAAAGTTTTACGGTTGTTCTATTATGAAGAAAAAAAACTCGATGCAATTCAAATTGAATTAGAATATACCAATAAAGACGTTTTAAAAAGTCAAAAATCACGTTGTTTAAAACAACTGAAAGACTTAATCAAAAAATAAAAATCACTGAACATCTAAACTTGTTTCAGAACTAGTAAACTTATAAAAAATGGACAACGAAACATTAATCAATAAATATTTTGAAAAATCACTTTCGGAAGAAGAGCAAAAGCAATTTGTGCTATTGATGGAAACCAATGTCGATTTTGCCAAAGAAGTATCCTATCAAAAAGGTGTAAAAAAAGCAATTACTTTAAACGAAAGAAGTGATTTGAAAAAGAAATTACAATCTTTTGAAACTTCAAATCCAAAATTAAAATCGTTTAAAATTTGGTATGCAGCAGCTTCCATTGTATTGCTTTTTGGTGTAGGATTTTATTTCACACAAAACGCAACTTCTTCAATTTATGACGATTATTATCAATCCTATCCAAATGTTGTTGCGCCAACCGTTCGAGGTGAAATGAAAGAAGATAGTAAATCAGAAGCATTTTTTGAATATGATAATGGGAATTACAAAAAATCTTTGGAATTGTTTTCTAAAATTTATGATTCAGAAAATGTTGATTATGCCTTGTTTTATAAAGGATTATCATTAATGGAATTAGAAAAAACTAAAGATGCAATTGTAACTTTCAAGCAATTTGACTTATCCAAAAATAATGCTTTTACACCTTTTGTAAAATGGTATTTAGCACTTTCGTATCTCAAAGAAAATCAAAAAGAAAAAGCCATTCCGTTATTGAAATCGTTGACTGAAACCGATAATCCACAACAAGAAATGGCTAAAAAGTTATTGTCTGAATTGGAATAATTTCTTTCTGAAAAAGAAAATTAATGCTAAAATGACTAAGCCTATTCCTATATAAATTATCCAATTTGAATTGGAAACAATTGGAGAAACATCGCCATTAACTACAAATCCAGCCCAATAAAATGGATGTTTTTTCATCGGATTATTGGAAATAAAAGTAGTTTTGGCGTTGGCTAATGCTTCGTCTTTTGATTGTCCTTTTTTGAGATTTTGATAAAACGAAATCATGATTTCTGAGGTTTCTTTATCCGGAACTTGCCAAAGACTATATACTGAGGATTTTACACCTGAGTAGGCTAATGCTCTTGATAAACTCATAATGCCTTCTCCGCTTTCTTGCGTGCCAAGCCCAGTGCTACAGGCACTTAGAACGACCATTTTGGAAGGAAAATTAAGTTGATACAATTCATCAAAATACACTTTTTGGTTATTTGTGAAAACTAAAGACGAATTGGAATAATCATCTTCAAGCATAGAATGCATTGCCAAATGATGAAAATCAAATTGTGTCGTTGATTGTAAAAAGTTAGTTTTAGTTGCCTTTTCGTTTAAAAACAACCTTCCGTTAAACATATTGTTTATGGTTTGTGCTTCAATTTTTGCTTCTGCCAAATCGAACAAATTACCTCTTCGTAATCCTCTATTTTGGTTTGAATTAGGTGTTTTGTTATAATTAGGAGCAAATGAAACGAATTGATGGGTATCTTTATTTGCTATTTGCTTTTGTTGTAAAAAATCCCATATTTTTAATGAATAAGCATAACTTACAATATAATTTTGCGCTATAAACTTACCGTTTTTATTCATTAGACTTTCAAAAGAAATTGCATTCAAAAAATCTTCGGGTACAAAAATGATGGTAGCAACTTGTTTTTCTTTGAGAATTGGTTCTATTAGTTTGCCGTACAAATTTTGGGAGATTTTAGTATAATTATTATCAATCGAATTAATTGATTTCGTAAACTGTAAAACCGTTGATTTTAATAATTCAGTATCGCCTAAATTAACTAATTGAATGCTTTTATCTGAAATGGTAAATGCGAATGTTTTTTTATCCATTACAAGATACTTAACTACAATTTGAGTTGGTAAAAGTTGTTTTTGGACGTTGTCAACATCAAAATCAGATGATTTGAATTTTTGAAAAGATGCATCCTTTTGATTAATTGCTTTTTGTGTTTTATCAATTTCTTTATTGAGAGTTGCTAGTTGATTTTTTAATTCAACAGAAGATTTGCTTTTTTCAAGTTGCTCTTGTAAACTGTTTTTTTCAAAAACAAGTTCATTTAATTTTCGGATTAAAGAAGCAGGTATTTTCAAATTTTGACTGTTTTTCAATTCAAAAAGATTCCACAAATGCTGCGATGAGTTATTTTCAATTCTATTGAGTATTGCTTTTATTTTTACTTTATCATTTGGGTCGATTAGCATTTGCGTTTCTAAAAGTCCCGAAGCAATTTCTTTATTGAAAGCATTTAAATGGTAATTATATTTCCCTTTTTGGTAGAATTCGGCAAAAATATCAGAAGCTATAAAAAATAAATTGTTGGCAATCAATAAGTCTTCTTTATTTTTATCTTTCTGATAGATTTTAAAATAAATTGTTGCCGAATTAATGGTATTTCTAATAAAAGTACTGCTGTTAAATTTTTTAAAATCCGCATATTTTAAGTGTTGTAAACTTTTAATTTTTTTTTGTTTTTCTAACAATTTTTGATACGATTTTAAAATAACTCTTCGAGATTCTTCATTTTTGTTCAAAGAATTTAATACTGTGGCTTCTAAAACGCCAATAGTAAATCGTGATGCATTAAAAAATGTTTCGTCTATTTTTTTTGCTTCATCAATGGTTTTAAGTGCATCATCATATTTTTTGTATCTATTAAAAGCTATAGCTAATTTTAAACACGCCACCAATTCTTCGTGCTTAGATTCGTCTCTTCTAGCTATTTGTATTGTTCTTTTATTAAAATCGATATGCTGTTTGATGTTTAGTTCATCCGTTAAAGGTTTTGATTTAAAAATTTCTTCATATTCATATCGGCTAAGCAGTAAAGTATTGTCTTTCTTCTTTCGCTCTGAAGGGTATTTCTCAAATATTGAAACGATGGTGTCAAAGTGTTTTTTTGCTTCAAAATAATTTTTATCATAAATTTCATTCCTTAAATTTGACAAATGATAAATTGATTTGAAATAAAGCCTCCAAGATTGCAAATTCGCAGACACATCTGTCGTTGCAAAATCTTTATTATTATACCACTTATAAAAGTTTTTATTTAAAAAATTTAAAATTTCTTTTGCCTTTTTTTCATCACCATAATCCAAACTTTCCCAAATGGTATTATTTGCAGAGTTGACTATATCAGATTTATCCTTTTGGTTTGATTTAATGTTATATTCTAAACCTTTTGCATAATGATACAAAGATTGATTATGCAAATGCAAATCAGAATAAGCAATACCAAGATTATTGTGAACATCGCCAAGTAGATCATACTTTTTTGGTTGTAATTTAGCGATTAATTTCAATGCTTTTTCAGAAGCCAAAATCGATTGTTCGTAATTCCTTAATTGCTTATGAATGAATCCACAATCAGACAAATAATCGATTAATAGTGTGTCTTTTGGTAAATTTTTTAACGTATAATTATATCCGATAGTGTTTTGTTTCAATGCTACTTCCCAGTCAAAATAACAATAACTTAATTCTAAATATATTCTACTTAATAATTGTTTTGAATTGTGGCTTGGTTTTATTTTTTTTGCCACTTGTATCGCTTTGCTGAAATTTTCTTTAGCTGCATCGTAGTTACCATTATTGGCCAAAGACATACCTTTTGCAAATAAAAATTTTGCTGAGTAATACAACTGATTTTTATTTTTATTTTCTTTTTTTAAACGTTCAAAGACGAGCTGTACTTCTTTATAATTTCCGCTTTTTTCTAATGAATCAACTTTTTTTAATAAGACTTCAAGATTGTTTTGGCTGTAAAATGTAGTGCTGTAGAAGGCTATTAAAAAGTAAAAAATAATCTTATTCATAATGATTATGGTTGTTTTCAATTTAAGTATCTTAATTTGTGTAAAATTGTATTAAAAGTAAACATCAAAGCAAATTTTTATAAAAATACTAAAACTTCACTTTTAAAGCTTCAATTCAAATTAAATAAACAATGTTATCTTTGTATAAATTAAAAATCACATGAAAATATACCCAATAGAAGCCGGAAATTTTAAACTTGACGGTGGTGCCATGTTTGGCGTAGTACCAAAAACACTTTGGAACCGAACCAATCCTGCCGATGAAAACAACCTCATCGACATAGCTGCAAGATGCATGCTCATTGAAGACGGAAAACGATTAATTTTAATTGATACAGGTATGGGAAACAAACAATCAGAGAAATTTTTCAGCTATTATTCACTTTGGGGAAATCATTCTTTAGATAGTTCGTTGCAAAAAATAGGTTTTCATCGTGATGATATTACCGATGTTTTTATGTCACATTTGCATTTTGACCATTGTGGCGGAAGTGTCAATTGGAATAAGGACAAAACGGGTTATGAAGTTGCTTTTAAAAATGCTAAATATTGGACAAACGAAAATCATTGGCAATGGGCAACAAAACCTAATAATCGTGAAAAAGCTTCGTTTTTACATGAAAATATAATTCCAATGCAAGAAAGTGGCCAACTTCATTTTATTGAAAAACAGGATTCCGATTTTGGCTTTTCAGATGAAATGAATTTTGGAATTTACTACGTTGATGGACATACCGAAAAAATGATGATTCCACATATTAAATACAATGATAAAACCATCGTTTTTTGTGCTGATTTATTGCCAACTGCTGGACATTTGCCTTTACCCTATGTGATGGGTTATGACACACGACCACTTTTAACCATGCCCGAAAAAGAAAAATTTTTGAAAACTGCTGCTGAAAATAATTTCTATTTATGGTTAGAACACGATGCACATAACGAAATTATTACCGTTGAAAATACTGAAAAAGGTGTTCGTTTGAAAGAAGTTTTTCATTGTGATGAAATCTTAAGATAGTGTTAATCCTTTTATTAAGTGTAACAAAAGGAATTATTATTGCACTAGTTTATTGATACTAAATTATAAAATCATGATTAAAAAGTTCATAGCAATTTACCTAATTGCTTTATCTTATTCAGCATTTTCTCAAAATTCAATTTCAGAAAATTATAAAAAACAGCCACTTAGCGAACTACAGTTACAACGTTGGAGTCATCTTGATCTTGAGAAAGATTCGATTCCTGGAATGAGTGTTGATAAAGTATATTCTGAACTTATCAAAGACAAAAAAGGCTCAAAAGTAATCGTTGCTGTAATCGATTCGGGTGTTGACATTGATCATCCCGATTTAAAATCTACTATTTGGACTAATAAAAACGAAAAAGTCAACAACAAAAAAGACGACGACAAAAACGGATATGTTGACGATATTCATGGATGGAACTTTTTAGGCGAAGCCAATAATGAAAACCTAGAATTGGTTAGAATGTTAAAAAAACCAAACGACGGTTCGGAAGAATACAAATTAGCATTAGCAGAATATGAAAAAAAATACAACAAAGTTTTTCCTTTAAAAGAAACCGTTGATTTGTTCTTAAATGCTGATAAAAACGTTCGAGAAGCACTTAAAAAAGAGGATTATACATCAGAAGAATTGAACAATATGCCATCGGTGAAATACGAATTATTTCAAAGTAAGCGTATTATGCAATCTTTTATAGAACAAAGTGAAGGCAAAAATTTTCACCAAGATTTAAAAGAATTCAAAGACTATGTTTACGACCAATTGAATTTTAACTTAAACAAAGAATTTGATGGAAGAAAAATTGTTGGTGATAATCCAAATGACATCAACGATAAAAAATATGGAAACAATGTAGTCTATTCTAAAGACCGAAAAGATTCGCTTCACGGAACACACGTTGCCGGAATCATTGCTCAAATTCGTGGCAACGGTATTGGCGGTGATGGTGTTGCCCAAAATGTTGAAATTATGCCAATTCGTGCCGTGCCAAATGGTGATGAATATGATAAAGACATCGCCTTAGCAATACGATATGCTACCGATAATGGTGCAAAAGTCATTAACGGAAGTTTTGGAAAAGATTTTTCACCGCATAAAGAATGGGTTTGGGATGCTATAAAATATGCCGAAAGCAAAGATGTATTAATTGTTTTTGCAGCAGGAAATGACGGAAAAAATATAGATACCGAACCAAGTTTTCCTGCTGATACGAAAGATAAAAAAACCGAAATTGCTTCAAATGTTATAGAAATTGGTGCCATTAACTACAATTATGGCTCAAAAATGGTAGCCGATTTTTCTAATTATGGTAAAACAAATGTAGATGTTTTTGCTCCTGGTGTGAAAATTTATGCCACTATTCCCGAAGGAAAATACAAATACGAACAAGGAACTTCAATGGCTTCTCCAAATGTAGCTGGTGTGGCTGCGATGTTGCGTTCTTTCTATCCAAATTTAAAAGCCTCACAAATTAAAAACATCATCATGCAATCGGGCACACCAATAAATTTTGATGTTGAAGTTGGTGATGAACACAAATTAATTCCTTTTTCAGAAACATGTGTTTCGGGAAAAATTGTCAATGCTTATAACGCTATGAAAATGGCCGAACAACTTTCAAAAGAACCAAAATCCAATCCAAAAGCATAATTATTTTTTATGAAGTATTTTTATTTATTACTCTTACTACCCATTTTTTGTTTTTCTCAAACCAAACATTATTGGCAACAAAAAGTAGATTATACGATGGAAGTTTCGATGAACATAAACAACTATCAATACAAAGGAACTCAAAAATTAGTCTATAAAAACAACTCGGAAGACACTCTTCGAAAAGTATATTATCATTTGTATAACAACGCTTTTCAACCAGGAAGTGAAATGGACATGAGATTGCAAAACATCGTTGATCCTGATGGAAGAATGGTAGATAAAGTTAAAAATGTTGACGGGAAAGAAGTTAAAGAAAGTAGAATAGCCAAATTACAACCAAATGAAATTGGCTATTTGAAAATATCCAATTTCAAGCAAGATAAAGTTGCCGCAAAAGCAATTGAAAAAGGAACTATCTTAGAAGTAACACTCAACAAACCTTTATTACCTGGAAAATCAACCTGTTTTACATTAGATTTTGACGGACAAGTTCCTGTTCAAATTCGTCGTTCTGGAAGAAATAATTCGGAAGGAATTGAATTATCCATGGCGCAATGGTATCCAAAAATGGCAGAATTTGACAACGAAGGCTGGCATGCTGATGCCTATATTGGTAGAGAATTTCACGGTGTTTGGGGAAATTTTGATGTAAAAATAACCATTGATAAAAATTATATTTTGGGCGGAACGGGTTATTTGAAAAACAACAATGAAATTGGTTGTGGTTACGAAGATGTTGGCAAATCAGTTAAGAAAGATAAAAATGCTAAAACCTTAACTTGGCATTTTATCGCACCAAACGTTCATGATTTTACTTGGGCTGCCGACAAAGATTATATTCACGACAAATTAGTTCGTCCTGATGGTGTAACGCTGCATTTTTTATACAAAAACAATCCAAAAATTAGCGAAGTTTGGAAACAAGCTGAACCATTAACTTCAAAAATAATGGATTTTTACAATCAAAACGTTGGCAAATATCCCTACAAACAATATTCTGTTATACAAGGAGGAGATGGTGGTATGGAATATGCCATGTGTACTTTGGTGCTTGGCGAAGGAACTTTAGGCGGTTTTGTTGGTTTAATTGCTCATGAAATGGGACATTCGTGGTTTCAACACGTTTTGGCAACCAATGAAAGCAAACACAGTTGGATGGACGAAGGTTTTACTTCTTATATTGAAGATTGGGTAATGAACGAATTATCATCTAAAAAAGTAGAAAATCCTTTTGCTGGTGCTTATAAAAGTTATATCAATTTAGCCAATTCTGGCAAAGAACAACCGCTTTCAACCCATGCTGACCGATATGATGAAAACAGAAGTTACAGCATTGCTTCCTATAGTAAAGGTGAAGTTTTTTTGGCACAATTGGAATATTTAATTGGAAAAGAAAACCTTAGAAAAACGATTAAAAAATATTATTCCGATTTCAAATTCAAACATCCAACGCCGAATGATATTAAACGAACAGCTGAACGAGTTTCGGGTGCACATTTAGGTTGGTATTTAATCGATTGGACTGAAACTTTAAACACTATTGATTATGGAATAAAAAATGTTGAAGCTGCAACTGATGGTGTTCAAAGAACAGGTGTTTCACTTGAAAGAATTGGTAGAACGCCAATGCCAATCGATGTTATGGTAGAATATATTGATGGTTCCAAAGAAAGTTTTTACGTTCCATTAGAAATGCTATTTTTTGAAAAAGAAAATCCAACACCATCAATCAAACGAACCACTTTACCTTCATGGAATTGGGGAAATCCTAATTATTTCTTTGAAATTCCTAAAGGAAAATCAGCTATTAAAAAAATCACACTTGATGCTAGTGGTTTGATGGCAGATGTCAAACGTGAGAATAACGTTTACGAAGCAAAATAAAACTTTAAAACCGTTCCTTTTTTAGAACGGTTTTTTTTTGGAATAGAATTTGTAGATTTACCACAAATATTTTTAACTATGAATTTTTTAAAAATCACTATCCTTTTTCTAGCATTTAGTTTTGGTTTTCAAAATGTAAGTGCTCAACCCATTCGTTTTAAAACCAGTAGCGCAAGTTTTACCGACAAAGACAGTAAAGGAAAATGGAACGATTGGTCCGAATTTGTTGATGCCAATGTATTGATTACCTTGGATGCAAAGAAAAATTTAATCACCGTAAATTCTAACGAAGTACAATCCTTTATGATTAAAGCTTACGGAGAAATTACTGATAATGATGAAGTAAATATTGTTCCGTTTGAATGTATTGACAATAAGTTTTCTAAATGTACAATTCTGATTATTACCAAAAAGAAAGAAGGCAATCGCATGCAATTTTACATCAATTATAATGAAGTAAAATTTGTTTACAACATTTACAATGTCAAATAATAATGGATTATACTTATCCAAAAGCGGAGAAATTAAAAAGTAAAAAAATCATTGATTTACTCTTTTCCGAAGGAAAATCAGTAGGTAAATATCCGCTGCGATTGGTGTATATTCAAAAAGATTTTGAAGAAGATATTCCGCTAAAAATGGGTGTTTCGGTTTCCAAAAAATATTTCAAAAATGCGGTTGATAGAAACTATTTCAAACGTGTGCTGAGAGAGTGTTATCGACTAAACAAACAACTGTTGATTGATAATTTAAATCAAAAATATTGCTTTATGTTTTTCTATCAATCAAAAGACCGATTAGAATATGCCGAAATTAATCAAAAAACCATTCAATTATTTGAAAAATTTGTTAATTCACTCCAGGAAAACGAAACTAAAAACGAGAATTAGTATCTTCGTATTGCCTTAAAAATAAATCAACCAATTAATTATGTTTCCAAAAATTAAAAAAAGATATATACTTCCCGCCATGCTAACTGGTTTTCTATTTGTTGGCGTAAGCTTCAAGCAAGATTTTTTTGAAATTGCCAAACAAATCGAAATATTTACCAACGTTTATAAAACAGTTAATCAAAATTATGTTGACGATTTAAATCCAGCGGAATTAATGGATAAAGCCATCAAAAGCATGTTGGTTGAAGTAGATCCCTACACCAATTTTTTCAACGAACAAGACGTTATTAAATTCAAAATTAACAACACGGGCGAATACACCGGAATTGGCGCCATGATTACGCGAAAAGAAGACAAACTGATTATTCGCGAACCTTATAAAGGTTTTCCTGCCGACAAAGCAGGACTTAAAGCTGGTGATGAAATCATACAAATTGGTGATGTTTTAATTGCTGATTTCAAAGACGATGCATCGCAATTGATGAAAGGTGCCAAAAATACTAAAATAGATTTAAAATACTTACGTCAAGGAAAAGCAATGACCGCACAGTTGATTTTGGATGAAGTAGAAATAAAAGCAGTACCTTTTTTTGGAAAAATAGATGAGAAAACTGGTTACATTGTATTGTCTCAATTCAATAAAAAAGCATCTTATGAAACCAAAGAAGCATTGGAAAAATTGAAAAATGATGGCTGTACTCAAATTGTATTAGATTTACGTGGAAATCCTGGTGGATTATTAAACGAAGCCGTGAATATTTGTAATTTATTTGTGCCCAAAGGAGAAATTATTGTTACTACAAAGTCTAAAAATGAAAAATACAACAACACTTATAAAACTACTCGCGAACCAATAGATACCGAAATTCCAATTGCTATTATTGTTGATGGAAAAAGTGCTTCTGCTTCCGAAATTGTTTCGGGTGCTTTGCAAGATTTAGACAGAGCCGTGATTATTGGCAGCAGAAGTTTTGGGAAAGGATTGGTACAGCGACCATTTGACATGACCTATGGGACGCAAGTAAAAGTTACTATTTCTAAATATTATACGCCATCTGGAAGATGCATTCAAGCATTGGATTATGCCAAAAAAGATAAAAATGGAAAAGCCATTAGAACAGATGAAAAAAATTATACCGCTTTCAAAACCAAAAATGGAAGAACCGTTTATGATGGTGGTGGAATTTTGCCAGATGTTGTTATGGAAGAATCTAAAACCAGCACTATTGCTGAAGCTTTAGAAAAAAATGATGCTATTTTTAATTATGTAACCAATTATTATTATAAAAACCCAACACTTGGCGATAAAATACCAACGATTACTGACGCTGATTTGACAGATTTTAAAAATTTTATCAAAAAAGAAAAAATCAATATCAATACTGATACTGAAATTGCATTGAAAGCCATGTTGGAAAAAGCCAAAAAAGACAATGTAGATTCGGCTATTGCCTCGGAATATCAACAATTATTGACTGCTGTTCAAAAAAGTGAAGAAACAATGATTGACAAAAATGCTAAAGAAATTAAAATTTTGATTTTAGACGAAATCATCAAACGCTACCAGTACAAAGAAGGTTTGTATCACTATTATATTAAAAACAACGCTGAAGTTAAAAAATCGGTTACTTTGTTAAACGATAAATCTGCGTTTTCTAAAATTCTACAATAATGCGACTGTTCTATTTATTTGCTTTTTTCCTATTAACTTCTGTTGTTCATGCGCAAGAAGAAGCTGTTTTTTCTGTTTATTTTGACTTTGACAAATCGGATTTAAATGCAAAACAAGGCGAGGATTTAATTAAATTTATAAAAACGATTGATTCCACACGAATTGAAGCCATTGAGATTTTTGGTTACACAGATGATATTGGAAAAGAAGCTTATAATTTTAAACTTTCTACCAAGCGTGCTTCAATGATTCAGCAAAAAATGATTGATAGCGGTATAAAAAACAAAATTATTGTTACAATCGAAGGAAAAGGCAGAATCTTAATTGATGACGATGTTGTAGAAAATCTTCCAGAAAAACGCTCTAAAAATCGTCGGGTTGATGTGGTTATCAACCTAAAACCATTGCCAAAAATTGTAATTCCGGGTTTTTATAATACTATTCAAAAAAATCATGTGGTTGGCGACCATATTTATTTAGACAATATTCTTTTTGACCGTGGAAGTAGCAAGTTGGATTATAAATCAAAAACAGCTTTGGATAAAATTGCCAAACTTTTATTGAAGTACAAGAATTTGCAATTTGAAGTACAAGGACATGTTTGCTGTACGCCTCAGTATCAAAAAGAAGCCATTGACCGCGAAACCCGAAAAAGAGAATTATCGACCAATAGAGCAGAATCGGTTTATAAATATTTAGTTTTCAAAAAAATAGCCAAAAATCGAATGACGTTTAAAGGTTATGGCAACACCGTTCCTTTGGGAAAAGGCACAGAATATGACCGTAGAGTTGAGTTGGTGATTACTAAGATTTAATTTCGTTTCATCTCAATATGCGGAATATCATCTTCAAGATACATCTCGCTGGTTTGTTCAAATCCGTGGCTTTCGTAGAATTTTTTTAAGTATAATTGAGCTGAAATGGTAATTTGTTTTTCTCCAAAATGATTGTCAATAGCCTCAATGGCTTGTTTCATTAATTGATGTCCAATTTTGTTGGCTCTAAAATCAGGATGTGTTACCACTCTACCAATAGAAGCGTTTTCAAAATAATCGTTTCGATTAAAAAGTCGTGCATAAGCCACCATTTTTTCATCAATTTGTCCAAAAACATGTAATGCCTTTTGATCTTTGTCATCAATGTCAAGATAAATGCAGTTTTGCTCTACCACAAACACTTCACTTCTAAGTTTGAGTATTTGGTATAGTTCTTCCAAAGAAAGTGCTTGAAATCGCTTAATTTTCCATTCGGTTGCCATAAATATTATTTTTTTAGAATTTTTACCGATTTGATAATGGATTCTACTTCAAACATTAAATCACGTTTGGTTTTTGACGGCGCATAACAAAAACCTTCTAAAATCAAAACTCTGTTGTTGGCTTTATCTCTTAGGGCATAATTGATAAATGGTCCGGACATAAAATCGTTTTTCATTTGCCATGTTCCTTTGGTTTCGAAAGCATCAAAATTATTGAATTTTATTCTAGAAAAATAAGGGAAATAAGCTTCTTCGGTAATCATCATAGAATTTCTTGGTCTGCCGTGAATGTATTTTTTTCCTATAGAATCTCTAACTTTTACAATGTCATTTACCGTATGATACTTGTGAATTCTTTGATAGGGAACTTGATAAATCAGTAAACTAATGTTGCCCGATGTAATTTCTTTTTTTATCCAAACAAAATTTCTACTGGTTAACGCGTATTCATAATTTCCTGGAATTGTTATATCAATATCAAATTTTGATTTTATTGTTTTTGTATTTAGCAGCGAATCTTTTATTGTTTTTAGGCAGGCTTCAATTTCAGTTTGCCGCATTCTTTTAATCATTTCTGCCGAATGTTCTTCAAGCAATGCTATAATTTGAACCGTATTTTTTCCTGAAATATGAAACGAATTTTGTGGTGTAGAAAACTCGTTTATTCCAATTTTGAATTCGCTTTTATTTTCTTTTTTTACAATAATCATGTTGCGACTTCCGGTAGAAAATCCTTCAAAAAGTTTTAGCGGAAATTGTTTTATGGTAAAAAGTGGTTCTTCTTGTGGTAGTCCTAAAACTGGTGAAGCAAATTTATTTCGAATGCTATCGCCAATTTCACCATTCCAAAGCTGTTCGTCAATAATAACAGAAATAGTATTAATTGCTGCCGCTTTTTCTTGACTTAGAGAATCGACTTTTTTTTGACACGAAAAGGTCAAAAAGGCAAAACACAAGTATAAAAAAAGGGTTTTATTCATTTTAATAAATAAAACCCAAAGATATTGAAGATTTTCGGATTAACCGTTAATTCTTAATTTCATGCCTGGTTTGATACTTTCGTTTCCTATACCATTCCACTTTTTAATATCCGAAATTGTTACTCCTGGATATTTTTTGGCAATGCTAAATAACGAATCGCCTTTTTTAACCAGATAGTGTTTTACTTCTTCGCTTTTTGATTGTGCAATGGTTTGGTTTTTAGAGGTTTTGCTTGTTTTAGCTATTTGAGTTGGAACGATAAATAATTTTTTAGAAACTATTAATTTTGAACCTACTGAAATATTATCATCCTCCATTTCATTCCAATCTTTTATATCAGAAATTGAAGCGTTGTATTTTTTGGCAATAGTACCAAGATTATCGCCGCTTTTAACCACATATTCTACAATCTTTGTTTCTGTTTTTGGTGTTTCAACTGATTCGTTTTGAGCCGTTGAAGCGTTGTTTAATACCAACTTTGAACCCGATTGAATAGTTCCGTTTTCAATATTGTTCCACTCTTTTAAATCTTCTAATGAAACATTGAATTTTTTGGCAATTGTAAATAAGTTATCGCCTTTTTGAACTACATAAAAATCTTCTGGGTTTTCTTGTTCATCATTAGAAGCTACTTGAGTTTCTTCTTCTATAGTTGTATTGATTTTTTCTGGTTTAATTTCTTTTTTAACAACCGTTACAACTCTTTCATTTTTGATGATTTTTAAATTTGCACCAAGATTAATATTGTTGTTTTTTAACTTATTCCATTTTTTTACTTCGGCAACCGAAACATCATATTTACTAGCAATTTCTCCAAGATTGTCGCCTCGTTTTACTTTATGATACTTCACTACATCTTTAAACGAAACTACTTTTTCTTCTGTATAATTTTTACTGTTTGAAGCAATTGCTGATTTGGTTTCTTTTACAGAAGTTGTGTCAATTTTAGATGATTTTTTTTCAACAGCCGCAACAGCTTCTTCCGTATATATTTTTAATTTTCTACCCAATGGTACCGAATTACCTCTAAGTTTGTTCCATTTTTTTATTTCAGAAATAGAAACGCCATACGATTCCGAAAGTTCACTTAAAGTATCGCCTCGTTTGACTTTATGATATTTTAATCTTGATGTTGAGTTTCCATCATTGGCAGCAATAGCTGTATTGTTGGCAAATGGTTTTTCTCTTAACGAATCTTCATAATTGACATAAGCATAAATTTTTTCTTCATTAGAAACAAATCGCGCAATTTTGTCTATTGGTAATCGTAAATAATGATTTTCTCCAGTTATAAAAGGAACAACATCTCTTTTGTATGAAGGATTTAAAAATTGTAGTTGTGCAACAGGAACGTCCAACAAATCTGAAATTTGTTTGAATGTCATTTTACTTTTTATGTTTACGGTATCCGTTGCAAAATGGTTGGCAATTGCTTTGTTGGGCACAATTCCGTGTTCTTTGTGATATTCAAAAATATACATCGTAGCTAAAAAAGCTGGTACATATCCTTGAGTTTCTTTGTGCAAATAGGGACGAATGTTCCAATAATTTTGTTTTCCACCCGAACGACGAATGGCTTTGGCAACATTTCCTGGTCCAGAGTTATATGATGCTAAAACCAAATCCCAATCGCCAAAAATAGCATACATGTTTTTCATATATTGTGTTGCTGCTTTACTAGCTTTTAACGGATCGCTTCTTTCATCAACAAACGTATCAATATTTAGATTGTATTGTTTTCCGGTTTGATACATAAATTGCCACAAACCCGTTGCACCAACTCTAGAAACGGCTCTTGGATTCAAGGCTGACTCAACAACGGCTAAGTATTTTATTTCTAAAGGAATATTTTGAGCTGCCAACGATTCTTCAAACATTGGGAAATAATATTGAGAAATTCCCATTAATCGTTCAAATGATTTTCTTCTGTTTTTTAAAAACGATTTGATTACGTTTTCTAATCCTTGGTTGTATTCTATATTAAAAGCCGATTTTTGGTTAAGCTTTTTTAATCGTTCTTTTAATAATTCCGTAGGAAGTTCATAATCAACTTTTTGATCTACATCAATGTTTTGTATATCTAAACTCAATTCATCATATAAATCGAGATTTGCTAATTCTTTCATCCACATACTATCAATACAAGATGCAATATTATCGCGAACAAAAGTTCCCTTGATAGAATCTAAGTATTGTTGTCTGGTTAACGGTTCTTTCTTAACCTGAGCTGTAATGATGGTGTCTTGTGCAAATCCGATACTTGTTAGCAAAACAATCGCTAACGAAGTGATTTTTAATTTATTCATAACTTTATTGTCTAAAGTGGTATTTTATTCTATTAATAACGCAATTTGTTGAAATTTATTGTGTTACTTTTAAAAAATTATTCTAAAATAGCTGCAATACCAGGTAAAACAGTACCTTCAAGCATTTCTAACATAGCACCTCCGCCAGTAGAAACATAGCTCATCTTATCTTCTAAGCCAAATTGTTTCACAGCTGCTACAGAATCGCCTCCACCTACAAGAGAAAATGCTCCATTTTTAGTGGATTCGGCAATAAATTCACCTAATTTAATAGTTCCGTTGGCAAAATTTTCCATTTCAAAAACGCCCAATGGTCCGTTCCAAAGAATGGTTTTGCTGTCAAGAATTACTTTTTTAAAATTTTCTAACGATTTTGGTCCAGCATCTAAACCTTGCCATCCATCAGGAATTTGATTTACATCAATAATTTTAGTATTGGCATCGTTTGAAAAAGCATCGGCTGCTACAACATCTACTGGAATATGTATTTGAACATTTTTTTCTTTTGCTTTTTGGAGAATCTCTAAGGCTAAATCAAGTTTGTCATCTTCACAAATGGAATTTCCTATCTTTCCTCCCAATGCTTTTACAAACGTAAATGTCATTCCGCCACCAATAATCATGTGATCTATTTTGTCTAAAATATTCTCGATAACCGTAATTTTCGATGAAACTTTTGAACCACCAAGTACTGCTGTTACTGGTTTTACCGAATTATTTAACACTCTGTTTAAACTTTCGATTTCTTTTGCCAATAATAATCCAAAACATTTATTTTCTGGAAAAAATTGGGCAATAATTGCTGTTGAAGCATGTGCTCTATGTGCTGTTCCAAAAGCGTCGTTTACATAAATATCACCTAGCGAAGCTAATTCTTTTGCAAATTCAACATCGCCAGCTTCTTCTTCTGGATAAAAACGAAGATTTTCTAACAATAATACTTCACCTTTTTGCAAATTTGATGCTGCTTCTTTAGCAATTGCTCCACGACAATCTTCAGCAAATTTTACATTTACTCCAAGTACTTTTGAACAAGTAGCAATGATATGTTTTAACGAATATTTTTCTTCTTTCCCTTTTGGTCGTCCTAAATGTGACATTAAGATAACACTTCCGCCATCGATTAAAATTTTATCAATAGTTGGTTTTGCTGCTTCTATTCGATTTACATCCGTAACATTGAACTTTTCGTCTAAAGGAACGTTAAAATCTACTCGAATGATGGCTTTTTTATTTTTAAAATTAAAATCGTTAATGGTTTTCATATTAAAAATGGATAGTTGTTTTCAATTGGTTTGTTTAGGATTCCTTTTGTTTGAAATGGCAAATATAATTTAGACTTTCCTCAAAAAAACTTAAGCTACTCTTAATTAACTTTTTAATTGTAGTATTTTTGATGGTCAATGCCACATCTTTATCTTTTGCAAAAGTAGTATTTTCAATTTTATTTTTAACAATCTTGTCATTTTCTTTGTTAACCGTCATTATCCACAAATCACCAAAATACTTTTCATTAATATTTGAAAAATAAAGTGTTTGTGCTTCCGAAAAATTTTCGTGGTGACTAACATATACATATCTATAATTGTTAGCTTGGTTTATGAAATAACCCGCTTCAATTCCTAGAGACTGAAGTTTTGACACAAATCGAGTAGCATTTGAGTGTTTTGCAAATACATTCGCAATAATATAATATCCTTTTTCTTCACCTGGAAAACTTCTACTTTTAGATTCTATAGGTGTTACTCTTATTTTATCAGCTTTTTTAGTTGTTGTTTTTACTGTTTTTGTTGCCACTACATTGTCATTTGTTTTTGTTGTAGTTTGGCTTTTTTCCTCTTTTTCTTTTGTAGCAGTAATTTTATATTGCGTTACTTCTTTAACTTCTTCTTTTTGAATTGTATTTTCGGTAGTTTCATTCAAAGCAACTGCATTTGACAAAGAAGTTGTATTTGTTGCTGTTTGAAGTGTTTTGTTTTCAACTAGTAGTTCATTTGGTTTAATTTCGTCAATAGCTTTTGCCGTCTCTAAAACTTCAACGCTAAAAGCACTAAAAAACATAAAATAGCGATCGCCTGTTGATTTGAATCTTAATTTTGCTTCAGTAGTGTTGTTTCCAATAACTTGATTGTCTGGATTATAAACCGTCATTAAAAAAGAATCATAACCAAGTGTATTTTGAGAGTTGGGAAATCTTTTAGCAAACACTTCATCGTTAATAGTAATGGAACTATTGAAAAAATTATTAAAATCTCTAACTTTAGTATTTAGAATTGTAAAATCTTCATTTTCGGCTGATTTGAATGAAATTTGATCACCTTTTAATCCTAAATCGCCTTCTAATCCTGCGCCTGCAATTTTCAAATTTACTTTTCCTTCGGGCAAGGTTTGAAATCCATTAAAATCAATATCGGATGATTCTTTGCTAACACCCGTAAAACCATCATAGGTAGTAATAAATTTACCCGTTTCTTGCTTGTCTTCATACACAATTATCATTGTCCAACCAGCAGAAACGCCGCCGCTTAAAGTTCCATTTGTAGCTCTTACATTGGCAACTGTGTAATTCCCTTGAGGATTTTGAAGATCGCTAAGCAGTTTTGTAACATCGGCATATACAGCATATGGCGCATTTTCTTCAAAGCCATTTTCGTTCAATCCATCAAATAAAATTTCTCCTTTTATGTCTATGTATTTTTCTTGTCTTGGCAATTTCAATTTAACAACATCAAAAGCATCTCTGTCTTTATCTACGGCAACATATTTTCGATTTCTTTTTTGTTTTCCTATATTGTACTTATAGGTTGCTGACCAATACAAACCAGCATAAACCACTTTTAAATTGGCCGTTTTTTCCGTCGAAAAATTAGCATTACTAGATGAAAAAGTGGAGTTGTCGTTGTCAATATCAATATACTCCATGTTTAATTCATCGTTATGTTTTGCGCTATAATCGGTGCTGTTATAGGGAGCAACTGCTTTGACAAATGAATCTTTCCTGTTTACAATATTGTTAGCAATAATTGTCATGTCGCCTTTAACAAAAGATTGGTGTCTAACTTTAAACGGTACGTTTAATTGGGCGGACAACTGATGTGAAAAAATAGTAAGAAGTAAAAAAATTAAAAGAGATAAATGATTGTTTTTTTCCATCTTTATTTACATTAATTTATTGACTATAAGACATTTGTAAGTAATAGTTTTTCAAGAATTTATAAATAGTTTCTTTAATTTTATTAAATAAATTGCTAAAAAAGAGTGAGTTTCTGTTTTTAACCTGTTACTTTTTATCTTAAACTCACTGCAATTATACTTAATTTTGTCGATAAAAGTCGATTTTTATCGGCAAAAATCGATTTTTGTGTTGTTTTTAGAACCATTTGACATGAAATAAAATGGCTTTTTTTAGAACAAATTACTCTTTTCAATTCTAAATTCATTTATATTTGCTTTATGCATTTTACGGAAATTATAGGACAAGATTACATTAAAAATCATTTGATTAAAAGTGCCGTTGCAGGTCGAATTCCACATGCACAACTATTTGTTGGTCCAGAAGGCTCAGGAACTTTGGCTATGGCAATTGCTTATGCTCAATTGGTTTTGTGTAAAAATACTTCCCAAGACAATTCAGAAGGAAACCAAAGTTGTAATCTGAAATTCCAATCGCTTTCGCATCCTGATCTACATTTTATTTTTCCAAATACTTCCAACGATGAAGTAAAATCAAAGCCTAAAAGTGCTGATTTTTTAGCTGATTTTAGAGAATTTACACTTGCAAATCCTTATGGTAGTTTATTTGATTGGTACAAACATCTTGGTGTAAAAAACAAACAAGGCGAAATACGAGTAGAAGATGCTACAGATATTTTGAAGGCGCTTGCTTTAAAATCCTATGAAGGTGGTTATAAAATCATGATTGTTTGGATGGCAGAAAAAATGAACATTGCCGCTTCTAATAAGATTTTAAAATTGCTGGAAGAACCACCCGAAAAAACACTTTTTCTATTAATTGCCGAAGATGAAGAGGCTATTATTCAAACCATTCGTTCTCGTTGTCAAGTATTGCATTTTGGTGCATTGCCCGAAAAAATAATTGCAGCATCTTTAGTAAATCGTTTTCAAGTTGAAACAAATTTAGCTGATAAAATTGCACATCAATCTCAAGGAAATTATAATAAAGCGATGCATTTTTTGAAACATGATGAAGACGAATTACCGTTTGAGGAATGGTTTGTACATTGGGTTCGTTCTGCTTTTAAAGCCAAAGGAAATGCTACGGCAATTTATGATTTAATTGCTTGGAGCGATTCGATTGCAAGCATTGGTCGTGAAAGTCAAAAACAGTTTTTAAATTATTGTATCGTAATGTTTCGACAGGCATTGTTACACAATTATGAAACCAAGGAATTGGTTTATGTTGAGCCACAAACTTCTGGTTTTACCTTTGATAAATTTGCACCATTCGTTACTGGAAACAACATTTCAGAGATTTTTGAGTCACTATCGGATGCCATTTATATGATTGAACGGAATGGAAATGCAAAGATAGTTTTGACTGACTTATCCATAAAATTAACTCGTCTAATCCATAAAAAATAAAAATATGAACAATCCTGCTTCGCTACTAATTTTAGTTTTTTTGGCTATAACTTTCATTCAATCAGCGTATGATAAAATTTTTGATTGGAAAGCAAACGTTGAATTTCTTAAAGTTCATTTTTCAAAAACAAGTATTTTAAAAAATTATGTTGCACAATCTATTGTTTTATTAGTGTTTCTTGAACTTTGTACTGGAATTTTAACGCTTGTTGGTTGCGCTCAATTACTAATTAATGGCGGAAGGACTTTTGGTTTTTATGGTGCTGTTTTATCGTCAATTACTTTAATATTGATGCTGTTTGGTCAAAGGCTGGCAAAAGATTATGACGGTGCAAGAACGATTGCTATTTATTTTATACCTTCGGTTTTAGCGGTTTATTGGTTAAATTAAACATTCAAACTTGCTTTAAACAATCGTAATTCATTCCATGAAAAATCTTCTCCAACTTGTTCTTTCATAGTATTTAAAGTTTCTTCATTATAATTCTCAAATAGTTTTGATAAACTTTTCAGCTTGTCTTCGGGTAAAACATCATTGATTGCAACGGCTTTATCTTGAACTAGTTTTGTAAAATGTGTCAAAATTGTTCCAACTGTTAACTTGCGAATTAAAGCGATTTCTTCAATCGAATTTTTATCAACCCAAAGTTCATAAGTAATTTGAGTCGTTGGTTTTTTTGCTTCTTTTTCAGACTTCTTTTTTTTGGGTTGATAGTAACTTACGTCTTCTTGTTCTTCGATTAAATTGATGTTTTTCTTTTTAAAATCTTCAATGACACGTTCTGTTTTAATTCTTTTATAATTTTTTATTTCCGACGAATTTAAACTTTGCTTGTCCAAAATGGTTTCGTTCATAACATTTTCAATCAGCTTTTTAGCTTTCATTAATCGTAAAACAGCATTAGTTTGCAGTTCTTCTATAACCTGTAACTCTTGATAAAACTGTTTGACTTGTTTAATGCGCTTAATTTCTTCTATTTTATATAAAATTTGATATTCTAAAGTATCTATTTTTTCAAAAAAATAACCATAAGCTGCTTGAATTCTTTCATTTATGAATTTAAAATCAACTTTATCATCGTTGAAAATTTTATCTAATTGCGACCTAAATTTTTTTGCTGGATCAAGCAAAGCTTCACAAAAATCAAGTTGTTCATCTGCCCAATTTTTGTGTTTTGATTTTGCAGATAAATCGCTGTCTAAATAGCTAAACTTATGATTGCGCCATTCTTGTGCAAGTTCGGTCCAATCAAAACTGTTTTTTAAATAGTGATGAAGAAATAATTTGGTTTGTTTTTGCAGTTCACTTTGTAAAACATCAGTAGATGCTTTATTTGCAGAATAATTCATCACATCGTCATCGTTTGAAATACCATTCATTTGAATTGGAGATAACAGAATCAAGCCATTTAGCGAACGTAAACGCGAAAGTGCTACATAGGCCTGTCCGGGAAGAAAAACTTGTGATACATCAAGTGCTGCTTTGTCAAATGTTAATCCTTGGCTTTTATGAACCGTAATTGCCCAAGCTAATTTGATTGGAAAATGCACAAAAGTTCCTAAAACTTCTTCTTCAATTTCTTTGGTATTGTCATTTACGAAATACCTAATATTTTGCCATTCATAGCGTTCCACTTCAATTGTTTTATTTTCATCAGGAAAATGAACCCAAATTTCATCGTTGGATAATGATTTTATAAAACCCATTTTTCCATTAAAATAATTTTTCTCAAATGACAAATCATTTTTGATGAACATAATTTGTGCTCCAACTTTAAGTTCTAAATATTCTTCTAAAGGGAAAATTTTATCTGGAAAATCGTCAACTATATTTGCTTTAAACTTTACAGAAGTGCCTTCCAAATCTTTTAACGATTGTTCGTTTATAGCATCTGCTTTAGCGTTATGCGTGGTCAATGTGATGTATCCTTTATTGGCTTTCAAATTAAAATTTGGTTGTACAAATTGATTTAAAAAAGAAATATTCTTAGAAGTTATAGTGTTGTTTCTTAAGTTATTAAGCAAATCAATAAAAATTTCATCCGTTTGTCTGAATATTTTAGATAGCTCCACATATAACGGCGGATTAGTTTGAACTACATGCGAATGAAAAAAGAATTTTCCTGAATAATAGTTGCGTAAAGTTTTCCATTCTTCCTCTCGAATTATAGGAGGAAGTTGTAATAAATCACCAATAAAAAGAACTTGAACACCACCAAAAGCTTGTTTTTTTCTTCGAACACTTTGGAGCATATAATCAATGGCATCCAACAAATCTGCTCTCAACATACTTACTTCGTCAATAATTAGCAATTCCATATTTTGGATTACTGCTTTTTTTGAAGCACTCATTTTAAAATGACGGTTTAGTGTAGCTTTCGTTTCAAACTTTATCTGGCTTGAAAAATGTGCATTAGCGGAACTATCTGGAATAAACCCACCAAAAGGTAGCTGAAACAAGGAATGAATTGTTACGCCGCCTGCATTTAAAGCTGCAATTCCAGTTGGCGCAACGACCACACAATTTTTGTGTGTAGAATTGATGATTTCTTTGAGAAGTGTTGTTTTTCCTGTTCCGGCTTTTCCTGTTAGGAAAATCGAACGGTTGGTTTGGTTGATAAATTGCAAGACGTAATTTGCTTCGGCAGATAGCGTTTCCATTTGGCAGGTATATTAAAGAAAAACAAATATAAAACTTTGTATTTCAACAAACAATAAAAAAATGCCTTTCGTTATAAAAGGCATTTTAATTGTAAAAACTGGTATAATATTATTTTTTGTCAGCTTTTTTTGCTTCCGATTTATCATCAGCTTTAACCTCTTTTTTATCAGCTGCTTTGTATTTATCATTCACCATTTTGATAATTTCTTTGGTAATATCATATTGGTCCTTGGCGTATAAAACTGAGTTTGCTTCTCCAGTTCCATAAATGTAATCAAAGCCTTTTTCTTTACCATATTCTTTGATGATTTTTTTGTACGATTTCACTAAAGAATCCATTTCAACACCACTTTCTTGTTGCAATTGGCGTAACATTCCGTCTTGAGCATACGAAATTTGTTGTTCTCTTTTTTGCAATTCAGCACCTTTTTGTTGTGCCCAAGCTTGTCCGTTGGCTTGAGCATTTTTTTGAAAATTGGCAGCTTCGTCTTTCCAACGTGCAACTTCTGCATCCAATTGGCTGCCCATAACTTTAGCTTTTTCTTTATATTTTGCTTCTACATCTTTTCCCTCTATGCTTTCGTCCATAAGCTTAGCGGTATCAATATAAGCCGTTTTAAATTCTTTAGTCTGAGTTGTTTTTTCACAAGCAATAAAAGTAAAAACTATTGCTAAAACGATAAGTGATTTTTTCATTTTTGATTTAATATTTATAAGATTCCAAAAGTAAAAAATAAATTTCATTTTCTGTTCGTTATTTAACCTATTGTAAAATCTTATAGCTTTATATATTGCTATAATTAATACTTATAAGTTTGTTTTTTTTAATTATTAATTTTTTATAATGTAAATGTGAGAAGAAAACTCATTTTTCCGTTTTCCATATTGGTTAGACTTCCATCCTATCCATAATGCATTGAGGAAATTCATTTTTCCATTTTTATATTTTTCGGATAGTAAACTCACATAATAACTATCAAATTTCATTGGTAAAACATCAACCAAATTTAATTCTTGCTTTGCAAAAAGCTTTTGGATGGCAGTTTTTGAAAAATGCCATAGATGTCTTGGAACATCATAAGCCGCCCAATATTCTTGATAATAATTGGCATCAAAAGATTTAAAATTTGGAACAGCAATAATAATGGTACCTGTAGGTTTAATTAATCGTTTCAGTTCTGAAATATACTCTTCTAGATTTGGCACATGCTCTAAAACATGCCACATGGTGATGACATCAAATGAGTTATTATCCAAAGTTTTTAAATCGTTTGCCAAAGAAACTCCTTTTGAGGTGGCAATTGATTTTGCTTTTTCGTTGGGTTCAATTCCAATAACGTTCCAATTGTCCTTTTTGGCTACTGATAGAAAATCTCCAGTTCCAGCACCAATATCTAGAAGCTTCCCTTTTTCTGAAATTGTATTGATTAGCTTTAGTTTTTTCCGAAGTGCAATTCCTTTTACAATTTGATACACTTTCTCAAACAAAGAACGTTTTCCATCGGTATGCGAAATATAATCTTCACTTTCATAATAACGTGGTAACGCTTCCAAACTTGGTTTGGGAAACGTCATTAACATATCAAATTCTGGATTGTGATGCAAGTCAAAAACTTCTTTTGAAACAGAATAGTCTTTTGTTTTTTGATAAAAAATATTGTTATGAAAACTCATTGATGTCTTTATTTATAGGCTTTTTGAAAGTTAGTTTCACGTGGAACATTTATATTTTAGATTTTATTTCACTTTATATTCATATACAACGAAAAATTCACTTAAAATAAATTAAACTCCTCGTTTTAATTTACACAAATCAAAAATCTACAGTCTAATATCTCTACCTACCCATGTGTATTAATAAAACAGATACATCAGCAGGAGAAACACCGCTGATTCTTGAGGCTTGAGAAATAGTTATTGGTCTGATTTTGGACAATTTTTGTTTAGCTTCAATTGACATGGATTTGATTTTATTATAATCGAAATTTTCTGGAATTTTAATGTCTTCCAAACGAATTAATTTCTCAGCATTGTTGCGTTCTTTTTCAATATATCCTGAATATTTTACTTGAATTTCTGCTTGCTCAACAATTTCATCATCAAGATTATTATCATTAATATAATTTTTAACCTTATCAAAACGGATGAAATCTTCCAACTCAATCTGTGGTCTTGAAAAAACTTTAAACATCTTATCCGATTGTGACATCGTAGAACTTCCTTTTTCAATTAATATTGGATTGGCTTCTTCTGGAGAAATGCTCGTTTCTTTGAAAAAATCAACCATTTTTTCACTTTCATTGAATTTATATTCCATTCTACGAAGCTGTTTTTCAGATGCTAAACCAATTTCATAGCCTTTAGGAGTCAATCGGTAATCGGCATTGTCTTGACGCAACAAAGTACGATATTCTGCTCGAGAAGTGAACATTCTATAAGGTTCTTCAGTTCCTTTTGTAATTAAATCATCTATCAGAACACCAATATAAGCTTCATCTCTACGCAATATTAAAGGTTGTTCTTCTTTTACTTTAAGTGCTGCGTTAATTCCAGCCATTAATCCTTGAGAAGCGGCTTCTTCATAACCTGTAGTTCCGTTAATTTGACCAGCAAAATACAAACCTTCTACCAATTTGGTCTCTAACGTGTGCTTTAATTGTGTTGGTGGAAAATAATCGTATTCAATAGCATACCCTGGACGGAAAAATTTAACTTTTTCAAAACCTGCTACAGAACGCAATGCTTTAAATTGAATATCTTCAGGCAAAGATGTTGAAAATCCATTTACATATACTTCAACAGTATTCCAACCTTCGGGTTCTACAAACAGTTGATGTCTTTCTTTGTCAGCAAATCGATTAATTTTATCTTCAATAGAAGGACAATATCTTGGACCGATACTCTTTATTCTTCCATTAAACATTGGCGATCGCTCAAAACCTTCTCTCAAAATATCATGTACTTCTAATGAAGTGTAAGTCATGTGACATAATTTTTGATTCGTTAAGGGTTTTGTCTCGTCTGAATACGAGAATTTAGCTGGTTTATCATCACCAGGTTCTTCACGCATTTTAGTATAATCAAGTGAACGACCATCAACTCTTGGTGGTGTTCCCGTTTTCATTCTGCCTGCTTCAAAACCCGCTTTTACTAAATCATCAGTAATACCAAAAGCTGCACTTTCGCCAGCTCTTCCTCCGCCAAACTGTTTGTCACCAATGTGAATTAATCCATTTAGAAAAGTTCCGTTGGTTAAAATAACTGTCTTTGCTTTTATTTCAATTCCAAGTGAAGTAACAACACCTTCAATTTTATTATTCTTAATCAACAAACCTTTTACCATTTCTTGATAAAAATCAACATTAGGTGTTTGTTCTAATCGCAAACGCCACTCTTCAGCAAAACGCATTCTATCACTCTGTACTCTTGGTGACCACATGGCTGGACCTTTTGATTTATTAAGCATTTTAAATTGAACCGCTGTATTATCAGAGATAATTCCGGAATAACCGCCTAGCGCATCAATTTCGCGCACAATTTGCCCTTTTGCAATTCCACCCATGGCTGGATTGCATGACATTTGCGCAATATTTTGCAAACTCATAGTAACCAAAAGCGTTGAACAACCCATATTGGCCGCTGAAGCAGCAGCTTCGCAACCAGCATGACCAGCACCAACAACTATAACATCATATTTTTCTAAAAACATTTTTCTTTTCTGTATTGTTTCACGTGGAACGTTTTATTTAAAACTATCGTTTAATGTTTCACGTGGAACATTTTAATTTTTTCCTCTTCTTTGCTTCTCATCATTTTTTCGTCAGCTAATGATTTATCTTTATAACCACAATAATGTAGTATTCCATGAATAATAACACGTTTTAATTCATCTTCGAAAGAAACTTTAAAATCATTCGCGTTTTCTTTAACCCTATCGATAGAAATAAAAATATCGCCTGAAATTAAATTCCCTTCTGTGTAATCAAAACTAATTATATCCGTAAAATAATCATGATTTAAGTATTGCTTGTTAATTTCTAACAGATAATCATCATCACAAAAAATATAATTTACTTCTCCTAAAATTTTATTCTCAGAATTAATGACATTTTCTATCCAAAAAGAATAGTTTTCTTCATTATCTAATTGAAAGTCAATTTCATAATTATAATTTATCATTGTTTTTGAAATATTCTTGAACCTTTTGATTAAAATTGGAGCGCAAAGGTAAGCTTTGTCTATTTAAAATTTCAATACTGTTTAAATAATCTTGAAGTTTGGCGGGTAAAGCATTAGCTTGATTATTAAATTCTTTCTTATTTGTTTCTGATTGACGCTTTTTATCTTCTCCTTGTTGCTGAATAGCTTTTTCAAGTTTTAATAATTCATATTTTAAATTCAACATTTTTTGAAGGGTTTCATTTTTAAATCCTTTATTGATTAATTGTTTTTCAATTTCCTTCATTTTATCTAAAGTTCCTTGTCCGTTTCCGCCAATACCTTGTTTGTTTAATTCATTTTGCAAAGCTTCTCGTAATTGTTGTTGTTCTTTATAGATTTCCATAATCATTTGTGCATCGCCTTCGCCATCTTGTCCATTTTCGCCGTCTTTGTTTCCTTGAGAAGTTCCACTTCCGCCAGATTGACCATTCTTACCGTTTTTACCTTTACCGTCCTTTCCTTGACCTTGTCCTTCTTTATTTCCTTGACTTCCATTCTTTGGTTCGCCATCTTGACCTTCTTCTCCTTCGCCGGGTTTTTCTCCTTTCTTCATTCCTTTTTTCATTTTTTCACCTAAACCGTCTTGTTTCTGAATAATATCAGGCAATTGCATTTCTCCTTTTCCTTGACCTGGTTTTGGTTTACCCTTTCCTGCTCCAGACATTTGCATGGACATTTGCATTCCGTTTAAAATTTCGCTTAACAAATCAGCAAGTTTATTGGAAGAGGCAACTGCATATTGTTGGTGTGAATTTCCTTTTATTATAATTGCTTCTGCTAAATTTTCTAAAGCTTTATCAACATTGTATTGCACATTTCCGATTTCTTTAGTTACATCTTCAGCAATTTTTGGATTACGAAGTGACATTGAAAATAAACTATCATCAACATGTTTAAATTGTTGTTTTAAATTTTGTTGCGTTTTTAAATGTTTATTGAACGATGGTGCACCTCGCTTTAAACCCTTAAATTGTTTCATAACATCCTCTTGGGAAAATGAAAAAGCTAATAAGTTATCTAATATTTGACGAAGCATAGCAACATCCTCTTCCATTTGTTCCATTTCACCCGATGCCATTGACTCGCTCATTTCTTGACTCATTTGCTTCATTTTTTTAGCCGCATTCTTTTGTTTTGGTTTGGCTTTATCTTTTTGCTGTTTTTGCAATTGGTCTTTAGCGTTCTTTAAATCTTCATCAATGCTTTTCTCCTTTTCGTCCGTTTTAGGTAATTCCATTGGAGATTTTAAATCTTTATTGTCTTTTTCTAACTGATTTAATTCTTCCTGAATTTTATCAAACTCTTTATTGATTTCATCTTGCTTTGCAGCATTATTCTCTTCATTCTTTTCAGAAAGTTTATCTTGTTTTTCAGCTAATTTGTTTAGTTTGTCTGCTATTTGTTCTGCTTTCTTTTCGACATAATAGCGTTTGGTTAATTCAACTAACTGCTCTAAACTTTTGGTTTGGTTTTTACTTTCTTTTTGGAATTTCTCCATTTTCTCGAACAACTCTTCTTTGCTGATTTTGTCATTCAGTTTTTTAAGTTCGTCCAAAAGCTTTTGATTTTTTTCAATTTCTTCTTTTGATTTTTCTAAGCGTTCTTGTAAAGCTTCTTTCTTTTCATCTTTTTCTTCAGATTTGAATTTATCGAGATTGTCTTTCATTTTCTCGGCAAACTCTTTCATCATTTCGTCTTGTTGTTTTTGACGTTGAAGAAATTCATTTACTTTTTGTTGGTCTTTATACTCTAAATTATCTTTTTCTTTACCCATTTTTTGCAACTTATCCATTTCAGATAATTGCTTGTCTTGAGCTTTCAACGATTTTGACAATGCATTAATATTATCATTCTGTTGTTGCAGCATTTGGTCTTCTTTTTCAGTTTGTGTTTCTATACGATTGCTGAAAACCGTAGATTTTGTGCTTTTATAATTATGAAGCGCATCATTATCAAACACTTCAAAGTAATATTCATAGGTAACACCTTCTTCAACTGGCAAAGTACTTGGAAAAGAAAAAACAAACTGATCATAACTGTCTTTCTTTACAGCAATTGTTCCATGTTTAGCATCATTAGGTTTGTCTTTTGGATAATAAATGACCTGTAACTTCGTTAAACCATAATCGTCCGAAACTTGCCCTAATAGATAGTTTTTAGTCACTTTTAGGCTATCCGGCGCAGTATTAACAGTAATTGTTGGAAACTGATCTTTAATAACTGAAATTTGATAATTCAATTTTTCGTAATTCGCTACTTTATTGTTTGAAGTAAGTATTTGATATTCTGTATTCTGATTGATGTTTTTAGAAAGTGAAAATATATTATCTGTTTTGGCAAATGTTTGCTTGATATTGTCTGATAACCAATCTACTTTTTGAGTAGCAACCGTATTCATTTTCCACGTTACTTTTGTTCCTTCTGGAATAATGGCATTTCCTGTTCCTTTGATAGTCTCTGATTTTTTATTCAAATAACCTGGAAAATTCAACACCATTTCAAAATTGGCAATCGATGGAACTGTGATTACTTGCAGTTCATATTCTTTTGATTTTATATCATTCGCTTCAAGATAAAATTCTAATTTTTCTGTTAGTTTTGGAATTACAAACTGAAATTCACCTGTTTCGCCTTTTTCCATAAAATAACTTTCATCGCCAACTACAATCATTGCGTTTTCTGGAACAATTTTCCCAACCGTTTTAACTTTCAAAAGGAAATCTTTGTTTTGTTCGGTTTGTAAACTTTGGTTTAAAACCACAAATTCAAAAGGTGCAGGTGGCAAAAATTGTTGTTTATAATTCACAACACGATTTAAACTTTGTGAAATAAAATTGCTGTTTCCCGAAAGATAAAAGAAGGCAAAAAACAAAATCGGAATAATGGCTAACGGAATGTATTTTTTATTGGTTCCAAAATTAATGGCGTTGCTAAACGGAATGGGTTGCAAAGTATTTGCTTTTTGGTCAATCGATGCTAAAAGTAACTCTGATTTATTCTGGTCTTGAGAAAGCTGTAAAAAATTCGTCAGCTTATCGCCTACTTCACTAAAATGATTTCCAATGATTTTTGAAGCTTCGTTATAATCAATTCCTTTTTGAAGTTTGAATAATTTAAACAACGGAAAAGCAATAAATCGGAACAAAAGAAAGAGTTCAACAACGATGAATGTCCAGAACAAAATGGTTCTTGCTGTTGGCTTTAACCAAAGAAAATATTCTATAAACAACGTAAAAATAAAATACAACAAACCCAAACCAATGAAAAATAATGTTCCACGTAGTAATTCGTTGGTGTAAAACTTCTTAATAAAGCTTTCTAATTTCTCGTAAATAATATTCGAATTGTTCAAAATTGTACCTCTTTTGTTAATAACCGATAAATGTACAAATTTATAGATAGAATAAAAGTTAAAAATAAATTAAACCAAATTTCAATTTTAATAGCAATGTCAATTACAACGACAATTGTATCTTTGCCAAAAATTAGTAAAAATGTCAAGACCTGTAAGAGTTCGTTTTGCACCAAGTCCAACTGGACCATTGCATATTGGTGGTGTAAGAACAGCGTTATTTAATTATTTATTTGCCAAAAAACACAACGGAGTTTTCTATTTACGAATTGAAGATACCGATCAAAATCGTTTTGTTCCTGGAGCAGAAGCTTATATATTTGAAGCTTTAGAATGGTTGGGAATTGCGCCTAGTGAAACGGTTGGAAAAAACGAGAAGTTTGGACCATACCGTCAAAGTGAACGCAAGCATTTATACAAAAAGTACGCCGATGAACTAATAGAAAAAGGTTGGGCTTACTATGCTTTTGATACAGCCGAAGCCTTAGATTTTCATAGAAAACAACACGAAGAACAAGGCAAAACCTTTATTTACAATTGGCACAATCGTGAAAAATTAGATACTTCTTTGGTAATTTCAAAAGAAGAAACTGAAAAAAGAATTGCCAATGACGAAGCTTATGTTATACGATTTAAAACGCCTGTTAACGAAACGTTGCATTTAAAAGATATCATTCGTGGTGACATTAATTTTGAAACCAATTTATTAGACGATAAAGTTTTGTTTAAATCGGATGGAATGCCAACTTATCATTTAGCGAACATAGTTGACGACCATTTGATGGAAACATCTCATGTAATTCGTGGTGAAGAATGGTTACCAAGTTTGCCGTTACACAGTTTATTGTACAAAGCATTTGGATGGCAAGCGCCAGAATTTGCGCATTTACCATTGATTTTAAAACCAATTGGTAACGGAAAATTATCAAAACGTGATGGCGATAAAATGGGCTTTCCTGTATTTCCATTAGATTGGAAAAATGAAGACGGCACCATTTCATCAGGTTATAGAGAAAAAGGATTTTTCCCAGAAGCTGTAGTTAACTTTTTAGCGTTATTAGGTTGGAATGACGGAACGGAACAAGAACTGTTTTCGTTAGATGAATTGGCTGAAAAATTCGATTTAAACAGAGTTCATAAAGCTGGAGCCAAATTTGATCCAGAAAAAAACAAATGGTTCAATCATCAGTATTTACAAAAACAAAGTGATGAAGAATTAGCAAAAGCCTTTGCTCCTATTCTTTATGAAAAAGGAATTGATGTTGATTATACGACTTTGGTAAAAATAGTTTCATCCATAAAAGAACGTGCAAATTTCGTGTCTGAATTTTGGGAATTAAGTGATTATTTCTTTGTAGCACCAACATCGTATGATGAAAAAGCAGCCAAAAACTGGAAAGAAGAAACGCCAAATTTGATGCAACAAGTTTCTGAAGTATTAAATTCTATAGATGATTTTACTTCTGTAAACATCGAAACCATCTTAAAAAACTGGATGACCGAAAACGAAATCGGAATGGGGAAAGTAATGCAACCGTTACGACTAAGCTTAGTTGGTGCTTTGAAAGGTCCGCATCTTTTTGATATCATCGAAATGATTGGAAAAGAGGAAACCATCAAACGAATTGGAAAAGCAATAACAACATTATAAAAAAATAAAAATCCCGATTGCTCGGGATTTTTTAGTTTTGCTTTCTACTTACTCGATGTTGATTATTAGTTATCAAGTAATGTTTACTAGTTATTGAGTGTTGTTTACTCTGTACTCAATGTTGCTTATTCGTTATTGAGTAATGTTTATTAGTTACTCGATGTTGCTTTCTAGTTATTGAGTGACGTTTACTAGTTACCTGATGTTGCTTTCTAGTTATTGAGTGATGCTTATTCTGTACTCGATGTGGTTTATTAGTTATCGAGTAACGTTTACTAGTTACTCAGTGTTGCTTATTAGTTATCGAGTAACGCTTCCTAGTTACTCAATGTTGCTTACTAGTTATTGAGTAATGTTTATTAGTTACTCGATGTGGTTTATTAGTTATTGAGTGTGGTTTAATCTGTACTCTATGTAGTTTACTAGTTATTGAGTAACGATTAATCAAACGGCTATTTATAAAAATAAAAAAATCCCTGAAATTTAGGGTTTTTTTATAAATTAAAAACTATTTGTCCGTTAATAGTTCCAAGGTTTCCTTTGAATTTATCTCCGTTATTCAACACTTTTAATCCATCTTCACTATTGAGGTTGTTTAGAATATTGGTAAATCCGTATTCATAGAAAATAACCGCTCGAACTACTTTGCTTCCGGCAGAAACACCTAAATAAAAGTTACCGCTAAATGTAGAAATGTCCTGAATTTGTTCAGCTCTAAGTAATGTTCCATCTAAAATTTTGTTTTTATCACTATCGCTTACTTTTAGTTTTCCGTTAATCTGTAAAACAGGACCAAAATCTAATGAAACATGATCTTCTACTACATTATAACTTAATAACAAACGTACTTTTACACCTTCGAGATTGTATTTTATTTTTTGGTCAAAAGTAGATTGAAGATTGAAATTACTCGAAAAAAACTGCATTCCATAAATCATACTCCAATTGTTGTAATAATTTCCTCTAACGGAAAGACCGCCAGCAAAACCAATTTCGGGAGAAGATTTGAAATTATTGGTGAATAAAGAAGTTTGAGAAATTCCTGCCGATAGGCCAATTCTGTTACCATCGCGCCTTCCATATTGGGCAAAACTTATTGTTGTACAACACAAAACAATAAGCGTAAATAGTTTGTTCATAAAATAAGTAGCTTGAAATTTGTAACAAACATAAACAATATTTCGTACAACTACTTTATTAACAACAAAATCATATAAACTATGCCATTTTTAATTATTATTCTCGTTTTAGGTTTATTTATTCTTTTTGCTTCGTTCTTTACGGTTAAGCAGCAATCTTCGTTTATTGTAGAACGATTTGGGAAATTTCAAAGCATTCGAAACTCGGGATTGCAATTAAAAGTTCCAATTATTGATAGAATTGCTGGTCGTGTAAATCTTAGAATTCAACAATTGGATGTTATTATTGAAACCAAAACCAAAGACAACGTGTTTGTTAAACTAAAAGTTTCGGTTCAGTTTAAAGTGATTCAAGAAAAAGTATATGAAGCGTTTTATAAATTAGAATATCCACATGATCAAATTACTTCGTATGTATTTGATGTGGTTCGTGCTGAAGTTCCAAAATTAAAATTGGACGATGTTTTTGAAAGAAAAGATGACGTTGCCGTTGCTGTAAAACGTGAATTGAACGATGCAATGACGACTTATGGTTATGATATTATCAACACGTTAATTACAGATATTGATCCGGATATTCAGGTAAAAAATGCGATGAATAGAATTAATGCTGCCGATAGAGAAAAAACAGCTGCAGAATATGAAGCGGAAGCAAGCAGAATTAGAATTGTTGCCAAAGCAAAAGCTGAAGCTGAAAGCAAAAAACTTCAAGGTCAAGGTATTGCCGACCAAAGAAGAGAAATTGCTAAAGGTTTGTTAGAAAGTGTGGAGGTTTTAAATAGTGTTGGAATCAATTCGCAAGAAGCATCAGCTTTAATTGTAGTTACACAACATTATGATACTTTGCAAGCCATTGGTGCTGACACCAATTCGAACTTAATTTTGTTACCAAATTCGCCACAAGCCGGAAGTGACATGTTAAACAATATGGTAGCAAGTTTTACAGCAAGTAACCAAGTAGGTGAAGCCATGAAAAAAGCGAACAGCACGAAAAGATTATCAAAACGTGATTCAGACGATTTAGATAGAAATGAATCGGAAGAATAAAATATCGTATCTAATTTAAAAAAAGTAAAGAGTCAAAATTTGGCTCTTTTTTTTATACATCAGTAATAACATCAAAACCTTTAAAACTTCCAACTATTGCTAATCCAATAACAATTTTTGCCACGTCTTTATTCTTAATTTTACCCGCAATTTGATTTAACGTCGCGCCAGAGCCAACAGCATCATCAATTAATAAAATTGTATTAAACGTAACATTACTTTTTACAACAAAGGTGCTTTCAGCATTATTAATACGTTCTTCTATTTTGTTTAATGACTTTTGCGGTACGGGAATTATACCGCTTATCTTCAAAATTTCCACACTTGGTAAATTGATTTTTAATCCATTAGCTAAAACTTTCATTAATTGTGTTTCTCTTTTGATTGTTGGTGGTACAAAAGCAATCGCATCAATTTTATAGGTAGAAATAATCAAATCTATTTTATCTCTTATCTCTTTGATTAGAATTTTCATAAGCATTATGTTTTGACCTTGTTTGGCATAATGTAAAATAGTTCCTAACCTAGTTTTTCCAAATCTTTCAATAGCATAAAAATCAAGATAAAGTAATTCATCCATGTAAATTTCTTTGAAACCAACCGTGCTTTTAAGTTTTGCTAATCCTGATAGTAAGCCATTACTGTCGAGATAGTTTGTGTATTTTTTTTTTGTTAGTATAAACTCGTCAACAGTTTTTTCTAGTGGTAATTTTCTTTTTAAACACCAATTTTGAAAACCTTCTACTCCATTTAGTATTTGACCAATTTCGGTAATTATCATAAAATTTTCGTCAAGAAAACGTATTTTATCTTGGCTAAAATCGCCTTCATTTTTTACAATCGATACAATTTCAGTATCATTAAGTTTGTAAATTGTTTTTGGCGGCATACCAATTTTTATAATTTCATTATTTTCTAATAATGTTTTTATAACACGATGAATGTACTGTTTTGAAACATTTATCTCGTTTACAATTTCGGTAACACTCAATTCTTTTCTTTCAAGAAAAAGATTTTTGATTAATGCGGCTTTGTCCATTACTTGATAGTTTATAGTTTACTATAAACAGTAAACTATAAACAAATATACAAATAAATTCTTTATAGTTTACAGTAAACTATAAACAGTAAACTAAATTTTGAAAATTTATATTATTTTTCATCAAAAACTAAAATAAATCGATTTAAGACATTTTCGTATTATCAAATAACAAATTACATTAACCTTTTTTATTTTTTGATTAAATCGAAAGTATGAAAGCTACTTTTAATAGCTTTTTATGATACTTATTTTAATTATAATAGTTAATCCTAATAATAGAAAAATCCCGAAGTGTTTCGGGATTTTCATTTATAAAACTTATAATGTATTTATTCTTTACTTTCTACTTTTGCCCAAGTATCGCGAAGACCAACTGTTTTGTTAAAAACTAATTTTTCAGCCGATGAATCTTTGTCAACACAAAAATAACCCAATCGTTGAAATTGGAATTGGTCTAAATTTTTAGCCGATTGTAAACTTGGTTCAACATAACCTGTTATTATTTCTAATGAATTTGGATTGATGTATTCTTTAAAATCAACTTCTTTATTTCCATCGGGATTTTCGTTAGTAAATAATCGGTCGTAAACTCGAACTTCAGCTTCAATAGCATGTTCTATAGAAACCCAATGAATGGTTCCTTTTACTTTTCGTTGGCTGGCTTCGGTACCGCTTCCTGATTTAGAATCGACATCATACGTACAATGAATTTCTGTTATATTTCCGTTTTCATCTTTGATAACACTTTCACCTTTAATGATATAGGCATTTTTTAAACGCACTTCAGTTCCTAATGTTAATCGGAAAAACTTCTTGTGTGCTTCTTCCTGAAAATCTTCTCTTTCGATATATAACTCTCTAGAAAAAGGCACTTCTCTGAATCCTAAACTTGCGTCTTCTTGTGAATTTTCAGCTTCCAATATTTCGGTTTTCCCTTCAGGATAATTGGTAATAACCAATTTCACAGGATTTAAAACTGCCATAACTCTTGGTGCTGTTTTGTTCAATTCTTCACGAACACAAAACTCCAAAAGTGAAACATCTATCAAATTAGTCCGTTTTGCAATTCCAATCGTTTTAGCAAAATTTCTGATAGCCATTGGCGGAAAACCACGACGACGCATTCCAGAAATGGTACTCATTCTTGGATCATCCCAACCAGTAACGTGTTTTTCTTCAACTAATTGCAATAATTTACGTTTAGAAACTACAGTATGCGATAAATTTCTACGCGCAAATTCTCTTTGTTTCGGACGCACTTTTTTATCATCATAAATTTGGTCTAAAAACCAATCATATAACTCACGATGTGGCAAAAATTCTAGCGTACAAAACGAATGTGAAATTTGTTCTAAATAATCACTTTCACCGTGTGCCCAATCGTACATTGGATAAATACACCAATCATTTCCTGTTCGGTGATGGTGTTTTTTTAGAATTCGATACATAATTGGATCACGCATCAACATGTTGTTGTGTGTCATGTCAATTTTAGCACGAAGAATATGCGTTCCTTCTTCAAATTCGCCGTTTTTCATACGTTCGAAAAGGTCTAAATTCTCTTCAATTGAACGATTTCTATAAGGCGAATTTGTTCCTGGAGTTGTTGGTGTTCCTTTTTGAATAGCCATTTCTTCAGAAGTTTGACTATCTACATAAGCTTTGCCTTTTTTAATAAACTCAACTGCCCAATCATATAATTGTTGAAAATAATCGGAAGCATAACATTCATTTGCCCATTCATATCCTAACCATTCGATATCACGCTTAATGGCATCAACATATTCTTGTTCTTCTTTGGCTGGATTGGTATCATCAAAACGCAAATTTACTGGCGAATTATAATCTAAACCTAATCCAAAATTTAAACAAATTGCACTAGCATGACCAACATGTAAATAACCATTTGGTTCAGGTGGAAAACGAAAACGCAGCTTATCATTTGGTAAACCGTGTTTTAAATCTTCTTCAATAATTTGTTCAATGAAATTTAAAGACTTCTCTTCTGTTGACATTATTTTCGTAATTTTAGCAAAGATATGTTTAATTAGTCAATTTGAAAATTTGAAAATTTGAAAATTGATAAGGAAATCAAAAAATGGGAACAATTAAATTACAAAATATTAGAACTTTTTCCTTTCATGGTTGTTTGATGGAAGAAGCAAAAATTGGTTCAGATTACCGAGTAGATTTAGAAATAAAAACCGATTTACGAAAATCTTCGTTGTCTGATGAATTGAAAGATACTGTAGATTATGTACTTTTAAATCGAATTGTAGTCGAAGAAATGGCTATCCGTTCTAAGTTATTGGAACATGTTGCGCATCGAATTATCACTCGTATTTTTGGAGAAATTCCAGAAGTTTCTCGAATTGTTTTAGCTGTTTCTAAATTAAATCCGCCAATTGGTGGTGATGTTGAAGCAGTTACTATTGAAATGGAAGAATACAGAAGTTAAATTCCAACAAATAAATTCCAAATTCCAACGAATTAGTTTTAAATATTGGAATTTGGAGTTTTAAGTTTGGAATTTTTTATATATTTGCCGTCCAACTGGCATCGTGGCCGAGCGGCTAGGCACCGGTCTGCAAAACCGTATACTCCGGTTCGAATCCGGACGATGCCTCGAAAACCTTCAAGGAAACTTGGAGGTTTTTTTATGGTAAATTTTTAGAAAAAATTGATTAAAAGAATACGCAAAACCGATACTCTGGTTTGAATCCGGACGATGCCTCGAAAACCTTCAAGGAAACTTGGAGGTTTTTTTATGGTAAATTTTTAGAAAAAATTGATTAAAGAATACGCAAAACCTTATACTCCGGTTCGAATCCGGACGATGTCTATAAAACCTTCAGGGAAACTTGGAGGTTTTTTTGTAATAAATTTTAGAAAAAATTGATTAGAGAATTGTAATAACTAAAGGTTGAATTTGTGTTGTCGAAATTCCACATCTAATCTGAGTTTTAACATCATAAATTGTTATAATATCATTCCTTGAAGTAAACTTTTTAATAGACTCAAATGTTTTAGTATCAATCTTATTTCCATTAACTTCTATCTCTTGTCTTCCAGGAATTTTAACTTTAAATTTATATATAAACATAAACTTTTTAACATCTATATTTTCATCTTCAAACTTTAATTCTAATACTGCATTTTTAAGTTTTTCTTTTTGAAGTTTAAAAATTGGTCCATCTTGACTATTAAGAGCTATAATTAAATTACTTAAACTTCTCTTTTTTATCAAATGCCTTTCTTTTTTAATTTGATTGTTGTTCAATATAATTTCAAAATTTATAAAAATTTCATCTTCTTCTCTGTTATCTATATAATATAAATTGTTACTTTTTTTAAATAATCCATTACCTGAAACTTTAAAAGATTTTACATTTGGAACATTTATAAAAAATTCATTTGGTAGTTCTTTATAAATTACTTTTAATTTTTTTGGAATAATAAAATCACTATCTGTATGTCTTACTACAGATAAAGTATCATTCTGCGCAAAAAATGATATTGAAAAAAATAAAAAAAGGAGAAAGATTATTTTTTTCATGAGCAAATTTTAATGTTGCTTTTCTAATTTCTCAAAAGCTTTATCAACAATCTTTCTTTCTTTTGGAAACCAAGCTTGGGATAATAAAACAACTCCACAGATAATTAAAACGATACTAATAAACTTTTTGATTAGTAAAATATTTTTTGGATTGAGTTTACTTCTTAATTGTTTGGCTAATATTATTTTAAACAAATCAGTTATAAAATAAACTATGATTAAAGTTGAGAAAAAAGTTAGCATTCTCGAAGTTTTTAACTCTAATTGTGGACCAATCGTAATTAAAATAGCCAACCAAAAACCCAAAACTCCAATATTGATAAAGTTTAAGAAAAAACCTTTCATAAAAAGGGAAAAGTAATCGTTTTTTGCTAATTCTGCTGGATCTTCGGGATCAATATTTTTCTTTGCTTCTTTTCTGTTATTTATAAAAGAAATAATTCCGTAAGTAAGCATTACTAATCCTCCAAAAATAAACAAAGCTGGATCATCTTTTATACTTTGAATCAATCGATAACTACTAAAAAAAGCAATAAGAATAAAAACAATATCTGCTAAAACAACACCTAAATCAAACATTACTGCAGCACGAAAACCTTTCACAACACTGGTTTCGAGTAATACAAAAAATACAGGTCCAATCATAAAACTAAGAAAGAAACCTAGTGGAATGGCAGATAAAATATCGTTTAGAAAAATCATGTTTATTTTTTTGACATTGCAATTTAGAATTTAAAATTTATATGATAAAATAAAATCTATTTTGCTTCTTCAATTGTTCCGCCGGCTACTACTTTTTGATTGATTTCTTTTGGTTTTCCATGAATCGTAATTTCTCCACCAGCACGAACTTTAGCATCAACAAAAACAGTTGCATAAATAGCTGCTTCGCCACCCGCATTGCTTGTAATAGTGGTTTGCTCTGTTTTTAGATTTTTGGCTTGATAAATTCCGCCTGAATTTACTAAAACATCTTGATTGGTAGCAAAACCTTCTAATGTAACTTTAGAACCATTAGCATTTCTTAAAGTAAGCTTCTGAACGTTTAAAATTAGTTTTACCTCCGAACCTTCTTTAGCTTTTACATCAAAAGAAGTGCTTTTAATTTCGTCATTACACGCTATTCTTGAACCTTCATTTGCCTCGACTGCATTGATTTTTTTAAAATATAACGTCACAGAAATATTATCACCTGAAAGAATTTTTGTAAATGGCATTCTGATTTTTAATTCTCCATTTTTATTAACCAATTCTACTTCATTTGCTTCTTTTCCGTCAATAACAATTTTATTTTCTGAAGATGGAATTAACATCACATCAATTTTATCAAACGAAGTTACTTTATCAAAATCACCTAAATTTTTATGTACTTGTCCAAAAGCTATTGAACTGAATATTAATAAACTGAATACTATTTTTTTCATAAATTTTTATTTTAATATACCTACAAGGTTTTTAAAAACCTTGCAGGATTGGTTACTCTTTCCTTCTAATAAAGTGAAAATCCAATTGTTTTTTAACTAAATCGGCATTTTTTACTTTTACATAAACTTCATCGCCTAGTTGCAATAATCCTTTTGACATTTCGCCAACTAAGGCATATTGTTTTTCGTCAAACGTATAGTAATCTTCTTTTATTTCACGAATACGAACCATTCCTTCACATTTATTTTCTACAATTTCAACATAAATTCCCCATTCGGTAACTCCAGAAATAACACCTAAAAACTCTTGATCTTTATGATCTTGCATGTATTTTACTTGCATGTATTTAATAGAATCTCGTTCGGCTTGTGCAGCTAATGCTTCCATATTACTGGAATGTTCACATTTTTCTTCATATACTTCTGCTGATGCTGATTTTCCTCCATCAAGATAATATTGTAACAAACGATGCACCATAACATCTGGATAACGACGAATTGGCGATGTAAAATGACTGTAATAATCAAAAGCTAATCCGTAATGTCCAATATTATCAGTTGAATATTTAGCTTTACTCATTGAACGTATCGTTAAAGTATCTACTAAATTTTGTTCTTTTTTTCCACTTACTTCATTCAATAAATTATTTAATGATTTTGAAATATCTTGTTTGGATTTCATGTTAATTGAATAACCAAACTTAGAAATTACAGTTTGAAGATTAATTAATTTATCTTCATTTGGTTCATCGTGAATACGATAAACAAAAGTTTTCTTTTGCTTTCCTATAAATTCTGCCACTTTTCTATTTGCTAATAGCATGAATTCTTCAATTAAATGATTGGCATCTTTTGAAATTTTAAAGAACACACCAACTGGTTCTGCTTGTTCATTTAAATTGAATTTTACTTCTACTTTATCAAAAGAAATTGCTCCTGCAGCCATTCTTTTTCTACGAAGAATTTTAGCTAATTCATCTAATTTTAATGTGGCTTCCACAATTTTAGCATCAACTTTATATTCGTTTCCAGTTAATGAAATTTCTGCTGGAATAACATCTAATTTCGTTTCAATAATACTTTGAGCTTCTTCATAAGAAAAACGTTGGTCAGAATAGATTACTGTTCTTCCAAACCATGAATCAACAACTTCAGCTTTTGGATTCAGTTGAAAAATGGCTGAAAACGTATATTTTTCTTCATGCGGACGAAGCGAACAAGCAAAATTTGATAATACTTCAGGTAACATCGGAACAACTCTATCAACCAAATAAACCGAAGTTGCTCGATTATATGCTTCATCATCAAGAATAGTTCCTTCTTTCAAGTAATGCGAAACATCAGCAATATGAACACCAATTTCATAATTTCCATTTTCTAAAACTTGAAATGATAATGCATCATCAAAATCTTTTGCATCTTTTGGATCAATAGTAAATGTTAAAATATCACGCATATCACGACGCTTTGCTATTTCTTCTTGAGTTATAGAAGTATCTAATTTATTTGCATAAGCATCCACTTCAATTGGAAAATCATATGGTAAACCATATTCAGCAAGTATGGCATGAATTTCAGTATTATGTTCACCAGGTTTTCCAAGTACTTTAATTACAGAACCAAAAGGAGAATCAGCTTTTGCTGGCCAATCTTCGAGTTTTACTAAAACTACATCGCCATGTTCTGCATCGGCTAATTTATTTTTTGGTATAAAAATATCAGTGTACATTTTTGCATTGGCAGTAGTTACAAATCCAAAATTCTTTTGAATATCTACAACTCCAACGAATTCTGTTTTTGCTCTTTCTAAAATTTCAATTACTTCAGCTTCTGGCTTTCTTGAGCTTCTTCGATTGTAAACATAGGCTTTTACTTTATCGCCATCAAGTGCATGATTTAAATTGATAAACGGAATGTAAACATCATTTTCAAGTTCATCACAAACAAAATAACCTGCTTTTCTAGACGTCATATCAACAACACCTTCATAGTATTGCTGACTTGAAGCTTTTACTAAATACTTTCCAGGTTCGGTTTCGATGATTAATTTTTGAGCAGCTAGAATTTTTAAATCTTTTATAATTTCATTTCTGCTTTTGGTATCATTTAATTCTAAAATTGCCGCTATTTGTTTATAGTTGAAAGGTTTATTGGCATTTTTAGATAATATTTTAAATATCTTTTCGGAATAGGTTTTCTCTTTTTTTCCGAATTTCTTAGGTTTCTTACTCATTGTATCTTTTCTAATTAATGTTGAAAATTACGAAATAGTAATTAGTAAATAGTAATTAGTGAATAGTTTTAATAAAAAAGTAACATTTAGTATCTTTAAAAAAAATACTATGAATGATTTTATCACTATTGCTATCTTTAATTTTCAAAATGAAATTGTTGTTCTAAAATCTATTTTAGATAATGAAGGAATTCAGTATTATTTTGAAAATGAAATGATTGTTTCGGTTGATCCCTTTGCTAGTTTAGCTTACGGTGGCATCAAACTAAAAATTCATCCTAACGATAGAGAATTGGTTCAACAAATTTTAGATAATTTAGATTCTAATTTAAAAATTGTTTGATTTAAAATCTAAAAGTTGTCAACATCTATTAAAAACAAAAACAAAAAAAGAATTTTAAATTTAATTAAATGATGGTTATTATAGCATGTTAATTGTTACAATAACTTTATTAGAAATAAATTTTATTTAAACTTTTAGTTTTTTATACTGATTTATTAACAGGTTTTTTAAATAGTAATCATTTCATTTTAAACTAATTTTTAGTTTTAATTAACAGTTGTTAACATCTAAAAAAAATACTTTTTTGTAAATAAGTAAATTTATAAAAACTGTTTAAAAACTAATTTTTAATATTGATAACTTTTCTAAAAAAACACCAAACTAAATTTGATTTTTTCATTTCAATTTTTGATTACAATTTATCTTCATACCAACTAAAAAAACTTCTAAAATTCTATCCGAAGTTGTTAACAAAAGATGTTAAATTAAAGTTAATTGAAAATCAATTGATTGTAAAACACTATTAACAATTGTTTTTATATTTTATATAAAACATTAAATATCAAAACATTAAAATTTATTTCATAAATTATACGCTAAAAATCAATAGCTTATATTTTTATTAAATTAAACGAATAAAACAATTGCTTTTGAGTAAATTTGTAAAACAAACAACAAACTAAATTATATGAAAATCTCAATTGGAAACGATCACGCAGGACCAGATTATAAACAAGCAATTGTTGACTATTTACAATCACAAGGTCATGAAATTTTTAATCATGGAACAGACAATCAGGAAAGTGTTGATTATCCCGATTTTGGTCATCCAGTTGCGTATGACGTTGAGAGTAAAAAAGCACATTTTGGCATTGTAATTTGTGGTTCAGGAAATGGTATTGCTATGACCGTTAATAAACACCAAGATATACGTGCTGCTCTTTGTTGGACAAAAGAAATAGCCGAATTAGCTCGCCAACATAACGATGCTAATATTATTAGTATTCCGGCTCGATTTACCTCAATTCCGCAAGCTGTAGAAATGGTTGATACTTTCTTAAACACGTCTTTTGAAGGCGGAAGACACGAAAGAAGAGTTCAAAAAATAGCTTGTATTTAAAAATAATGGGAGAAATTCATATTCATAAACACGAAGTAAAAGGTAAAAATCTCGTTTTATCCATTTTATTAAATGTTATCATCACGATTGCTCAATTAATAGGCGGATTAATATCAGGAAGTTTGGCATTAATTTCGGATGCACTTCATAATTTTTCGGATGTTTTATCATTGGTTTTTAGTTTAGTGGCTCATAAACTTTCTCGAAGAAAAGCCACTATTGGAAATACTTTTGGCTACAAACGTGCCGAATTAATTGCAGCCTTTGTCAATGCTTCAACATTGGTAATTGTTGCCTTTATATTAATTTATGGGGCAATCGAACGATTTTTTAATCCTCATCCTATCGAATCGAATTTAGTGATTTGGTTGGCGTTGTTAGGAATTATTGTGAATGGACTTTCGGTTTTATTTCTAAAAAAAGATGCCGAGCATAATATCAACATGAAATCAGCTTATTTGCATTTATTGACGGATATGTTGGCTTCGGTGGCAGTTTTGGTTGGTGGAATTTTAATGAAATTTTACGGTTGGTTTTGGGTTGACAGCGTGATGACAATTCTAATTGCTGTATATCTAATTGTTGTTGGAACAAAATTATTAATTCAATCTACCAAAATGTTGATGCTTTTTACACCCGATCATATCAATATCAAAGAAATTGTTCGAGAAGTACATAAAATAAAAGGTGTTGGAAAATTACATCACATTCATGTTTGGCATTTGAACGACGAAGAATTACATCTCGAAGCACATTTGGATTGCTCGGAAGATATAAAAATGAGTGAATTCAATGTTTTATTAGAAAAAGTTGAATTGCTTTTATTTCAAAAATTCAATATCAACCATACTAATATTCAACCCGAATTTAAAAAAATTGACCCAAAAGATTTTATAGTTCAGGATTAGATACTCCTATAATGACAAACATTCAATTTATAAAATCAGTTGTAAATACTGCTGATAAAAACATAGAAGCTACTTTAAAATTACTTTCGGAAGATTGTACTATTCCTTTTATTTCGCGGTATCGAAAAGATGCTACCGGAAATTTGGATGAAGTTCAGATAGAACAAATTGCTAAACTATCGAAGCAATTTGATGACATCGTTAAACGAAAAGAAAGCGTTTTGAATTCGATTGAAGAACAAGGACAACTTTCGGCGGAATTGAAATCTAAAATTGAGAAATCTTTTGATTTACAAGAAATAGAAGACTTGTATTTGCCGTATAAAAAGAAGAAAAAAACCAAAGCCGATGTGGCTCGTGAAAACGGATTAGAACCGTTGGCGAAAATCATTATGGCGCAAAATTCGGGTGATATTGAGTTTTTGGCCTCCAACTATTTAAATAAAAACGTCGTGAATGAAGATGAAGCTTTGCAAGGTGCACGAGATATTATTGCGGAATGGATAAACGAAAACATTTATATTAGAAAAAACCTTAGACGAATGTTTCAGCGTTCGGGAGTTGTTGAAACCAAAGTGGTGAAGAAGAAAGCGGAAGAAGAAGAAGCACAAAAGTTTAAGCAGTATTTTGATTGGGCCGAACCGATTTCTAAAGCGCCATCGCATCGATTGTTGGCGATGTTGCGTGCCGAAGCGGAAGGATTTGTGAAACTTTCAGTATCTATAGAAAAAGAAGAAGCACTTGATTTTATCGAAGAAAATACTATTAAGAATAGAAAATCGGAAGCTGCGGAACAGTTGGAATTGGCCATAAAAGACAGTTACAAACGACTGCTCGAACCAGCAATTTCTAATGAAACATTGCAGGAAGCGAAATTGAAAGCAGACACCAAAGCGATATCGGTTTTTGCAGAAAATTTAGGTCAATTATTGCTTGCTCCGCCTTTGGGAGAAAAAAGAATTTTGGCTATTGACCCAGGTTTTCGTTCTGGTTGTAAAGTGGTTTGTTTGGATGAAAAAGGAGATTTGATATACAATGAAACGATTTATCCGCATGCGCCACAGAATGAAACGACGATGGCGATGAAGAAAATAAAATCGATGGTAAATGCGTATAACATTGAAGCGATTTCGATTGGAAATGGAACGGCTAGTCGTGAGACTGAGTTTTTTATAAAGAAGATTGCTTTTGATAAACCGGTACAGGTATTTGTGGTTTCGGAAGCTGGTGCTTCGGTTTATTCGGCAAGTAAGATTGCTCGAGAGGAGTTTCCGAGTTATGATGTTACTGTTCGTGGAGCTGTTTCTATAGGCAGAAGATTGTCTGATCCGTTGGCGGAATTGGTAAAAATTGATGCAAAATCGATTGGTGTTGGGCAATATCAACATGATGTTGACCAGACTAGATTGAAGGAAGAATTGGATACAACTGTTGTTCGATGTGTGAATTCTGTTGGCGTTAATTTGAATACCGCGAGCAAGTCGTTGTTGAGTTATGTGAGCGGAATAGGAGAGAAGATGGCCGAGAATATAGTGGCGTATCGCAGTGAGAATGGTGCCTTTGAGGATAGAAATCAGTTGAAAAAGGTGCCGAGATTGGGCGACAAGGCTTATCAACAAGCGGCGGCATTTATTAGAATCAAAGACGGAAAAAATCCGTTGGATAACTCGGCGGTGCATCCTGAGTCGTATAAAACGGTTGAAAAGATGGCTAAGGATTTGGGTGTAAAGGTTTCGGAATTGATTGGAAATAAAGAGAAGATTGCTTTGGTGAAACTTGAAAATTATACTACTGCTGAAGTTGGAATTTTGGGCATCAAAAATATTTTGAAGGAATTGGAAAAACCAGGTTTGGACCCGAGGAAAGCAGCAAAGGTGTTTGAATTTGACCCAAATGTGAAGTCGATTGGACATTTGCGAGAAGGGATGATTTTGCCGGGGATTGTGAATAATATTACTGCTTTTGGATGTTTTGTTGACATTGGTATAAAAGAAAGCGGGTTGGTTCATATTTCGCAATTGAAGGAAGGATTTGTTAGTGATGTGAATGAAGTGGTGAAAATGCATCAGCATGTTCAGGTGAAAGTGGTTGAAGTGGATGAAGCACGGAAAAGAATTCAGTTGACGATGATTATATAGAAACAAAAAAAAATCCCAAACTCAATTGTTGAATTGAGTTTGGGATTTCGATTTTTATAACTATTGTTATTGTTTTAAAATCCAGTTGCTCATGGTGTTTAGAACTGCTGGAGAAATTGTTTCTTCGATGGTTACGTATTCTGAAACGGCTCCAGTAGTTGCGGTTTGAAATAGATGATTTAAACCTTCGAAAGATTTGATTTCAAATTTTTTGTTTCCTGCTTTTTCTAATGCTTTTTTAATTCCAGCTAAATTTTCAGTGGCGATTACTTGTAAATCTTTTGTGCCGTTTATTGCTAATACGGGTATTTTTAGTTTTGACCAATAATCTTGTGGATTGCTTTTTATAAAATAGACAAACCAAGGATTGGTTATTTGTTGCATTTGATCGTCAACATATTGATTGAGTTCAGTTTCACTTGGCAATTCGTTTGCAAATGATTTTTTTAATTCTTCAATAAATATAGGTCTAATTTCTGTTTCTAAATTAGTTCCGTCATAATTTTTAATAAAAGAATATAATTTTTTATTGAATGCGCTGGTAGCTATTATTTCTTCCTCACTAGCACCATTTGACTTAGAAAGAGCCTTAGTTTGTAAAAGCAATAATTCATCAATAGAAACACCTGGACCAGCCATTGAAATTAAAAATTTTACATTTTTGTTTTTTGCGGCTACCATTGGTGCAATTAATCCGCCTTCGCTATGACCTATTAGTCCGATGTTTTTGTAACCTTTTTCACTAAGAAAATCGACAGCAGTGTTTATATCACCTGCAAAATTTTCGGAAGTATCGTTGTTATTTCCTTTGCTTGAACCGCCAATTCCTCTATCGTCAATTCGTAAAACACCGATTCCTTTTTTGGCAAAATCATCGGCAATTACCCAAAATGGTTTATGACCAAAAATTTCTGAATCTCTATTTTCTTGACCAGAGCCGGTTATTAAAACAGCAATTGGAAATTCTTTTTTGTCTTTTGGAAGTGTTAATGTTCCTGCGAGAATATTATTGTCTTTTGGATTTGTAAAAGTAACTTCTTGAATAATGTAGTTGAAAGGAGCTTTTGGTTCTTGAGGTCTTTTTAGTTCAAATTCATTTTCTTTTTTTCTAGAAAGAACCAAATCAATAGTCATTCCACCTTGGGAAAAAGTACCGGTGATGGTTTGGTTTTCAAATTTTCCTTTGTATTGAAAACCTAACTTTTTTGCATCTAAAAGTAATTCATCGTTGCTAAAAATTGTGTTGTCTATAGGAATATCTTTTGCACCTTGCATTGGGCTATCTGCGGTAGATTCATAGGTGTCGCCTATTTTTTTAATGTTGAAAATTAAAGGTATTTTTCTACCTTGAACATTTAGTTCTCCAGCCCATGAGCCTATAATTTCTTGTGAAAAAACAGATGCATATCCTGAGATTAAAATCAATAGTAAAATTATTTTTTTCATTTATGATAAGATTAGCCAGTGGCTATTTATAGATAAAAAAACCCCAAACATCAATTTTTTTATGAATTGTATTTTGGGGTTTACTGTTTTGTAAATTAAAAAAGGTTACTCTTTAGTTTCTTCTTTTTTAGAAGTCGCTTTTGCTTCGTCTTCACCTTTTGCAGCGTCTTTAAATTCTTTGATTCCTGTTCCTAAACCTTTCATTAGTTCTGGAATTTTTTTACCTCCAAAAAGAAGCAATACAACTACTAGAATTACTAATATTTCAGGCATTCCTAATCTTCCCATGATATTTTATTTTATGCTTTCGCAGATTTTATTTGTAATAAAGTTAGGCAAAGGTAAAAAGAAATTGATATTCTTTTTGATTTATAGAAAATAAATGGTGTTAAAGTTCGTTATTCATAGGAAATAGTATCGAGTATTATTTTCTATATTTGTAACACAATCAAAAATCATGTCTGAGAAACGTTTAAAACGTAAAAAAATCAAGAAAAAACTCTTTACCAAAAACCGATTGGTTATTTTGAATGAAGATACTTTTGAAGAATTGTTTTCTTTGCGATTAACGATGATGAATGTTTTTGTGGTGGCCACTTTGGGTGCTATTATTATCATTTTTGTAACTACTTTTATAATTGCATTTACACCTTTGCGCGAATATATTCCTGGTTATGCTTCTTCAAAACTTAAAAAAGACGCAACGGAATTGGCTTTGAAATCGGATTCTTTAACGAAACGAATTCAAGAAAACGATGCTTATATTAAATCAATTAAAAAGATACTTACTGGAGAGTTGGAATATGCTAAGTTTAATAAGGATTCTATTTTGGCAGTAGCTACGACAGAAGTTGTTGATGAAAAAGAAATGTTGCCCGACGAGGAAGAATTGAAACTTAGAGAAGAAGTAGCGCAAGAAGATAAGTACAATCTTTTTGAAAAGGCAAAACCGAAGGTAACTACAGTATTTTTTCCACCTGCAAAAGGATTGATTACTGAAAAATTTAATGCTAGGGAAAAGCACTATGCCATTGATGTAGCTTTGGCAAAAAACACACCTATAAAAGCAATTTTGACGGGAAAAGTAATTTTTGCAGATTGGACTCCAACTACTGGAAATGTAATTATTATTCGTCATAATAATGGATTTATTTCGGTTTATAAACACGCTGCTTCGTTGACGAAATCGCAAGGAGATGCTGTTAGAACTGGAGAAGTTATTGCGCTTGCTGGTTCGACTGGTCAAGAATCGACGGGAATTCATTTGCATTTTGAGCTTTGGAAAGACGGTTATCCGATTGATCCAACGGTTTTTATTAATTTTGAATAATTATGGATATCATTAACATAGTGTCAACCAATATGATGGGAATGCCTTTTTTTATAGGCTTTATTTTTTGTGTTACGGGTTTGATTATGTATTTTTTTCCACCAAAGAAGATTAATCATTTTTATGGTTATCGAACGAGTGCATCTATGAAATCGCAAGAAGTTTGGGATTTTTCACAACGAATTTCTTCTATAAAAATGATACAATCAGGGTTGTTATTGATTCTGATTTCTGGATTAAAATTGTTTATTCCTTTTGATATTGGACAAGAATTAATAACAAGTTTGGTTTCAATTGCGATTGTTATATTATTATTGTTTTTTACGGTTGAAAGAGACATTAAGAAAAAATTTACTAATCAAGAATAAGTATGTCAATAAAAGCAATTGCTGCTAAATTATTTGCTAAAAAGATTCATCTTCAAACCCAAAAATGGGTTTCAAAACCTGTGGAAACACAACAAAAAGTTTTTGAAGATTTGATAAAGCAAGCGCGTGAAACAGCATTTGGGAAAGACCACAATTTTTCAAAAATAAAGACTTTTAAAGATTTTTCGGCTCAAGTTCCAGTTCGAGATTATGAAGCATTGAAGCCTTATGTAGATCGTGTTGTTAAAGGTGAAGAAAACATACTTTGGAAAGGAAAACCATTGTATTTTGCAAAAACTTCGGGTACGACTTCGGGTGCAAAATATATTCCATTAACGGCAGCATCGATGCCTTATCATATTGAAGCAGCTCGAAATGCTATTTTGAGTTACATTCACGAAACAGGAAAAGCAGATTTTGTAGATGGCAAAATGATATTCTTGCAAGGTAGTCCGATTTTGGAAGAAAAAAACGGGATTAAGCTCGGACGACTTTCTGGAATTGTAGCACATTTTGTTCCAAAATATTTGATGAAAAATAGAATGCCTAGTTGGGAAACCAATTGTATTGAAGATTGGGAAACCAAAGTAAATGCTATAGTTGAAGAAACTATTACCGAAAACATGTCGGTGATTTCGGGAATTCCGTCGTGGGTTCAGATGTACTTTGAAAAGCTAGAACAAAAGACCAATAAACCTGTTGGGGATATTTTTAGGAACTTTAATTTGTTTATCTACGGCGGTGTAAACTATGAACCTTATAGAGCCAAATTTGAAAATCTAATAGGACGAAAAGTAGATTCTATTGAGTTGTTTCCGGCTTCGGAAGGATTTTTTGCTTATCAGGATTCACAACACGAAAAAGGAATGTTGTTGTTGTTGAATTCGGGTATTTTTTATGAATTTATAAAGGCTGATGAATTTTATACTGAAAATCCAAAACGATATACTATTGGCGAAGTAGTACTTAACATGAATTATGTTTTAATCATTTCTACCAACGCCGGACTTTGGGGATATAATATTGGAGATACCGTTCAGTTTACTTCACTGAAACCTTATCGAGTTATCGTTTCTGGAAGAATCAAGCATTATATTTCAGCTTTTGGCGAACATGTTATTGGTAAGGAAGTAGAAAGCGCGTTACAATTAGCAATGCAAAATTCAAACATATCAATTAATGAATTTACCGTTGCGCCACAAATTACGCCAAAAGAAGGATTACCTTATCATGAATGGTTCATTGAGTTTGAAAATGAACCTGAAAAATTAGAAGATTTTGCCTTGCAAATTGATGACGAAATGCGCAAACAAAATGCCTATTACGATGATTTAATTGTGGGCAAAGTGTTGCGAAAATTAGTCATCACTAAAGTTTCTAAAAATGGTTTTCAAGACTATATGAAATCGATTGGAAAACTAGGAGGACAAAATAAATTACCACGATTGGCAAATGATAGAAAGATTGCTGATTATTTTGAAAATAGAGCACAGAACAAAGAAAATAGATGAAAGATAAAAGACTACTATTGCTGTTGTTTTTAATTACAAGTTCGGTTTTTAGTCAGCTAAAGGGCATTGTTGTTGACGAAAATAACACTCCAATTCCATTTGTAAATATTTGGGTTGAAGGCGAAAACATTGGCACTTCGAGCGAAGAAAGTGGCGAGTTTATTATTCATACCAATAATGAAAATAGTCGTTTGATTTTTAATGTTTTAGGATATGAAAAGAAAATTATTTTAGGCAAAGACTGTAAAAAAGTAATTTTAAAAGAATCATCCATCGAACTGAAAGAAGTATTTATTTCAAAACGATTGGAAACCAAACAAAAAACGATTGGTAAAAGTGAGAACAAAATATTTGAAGCATTTCCAAATGGACCCAAAGTAGATTGTAAATTTTTTCCTTTTTTACCAGAATATAAAAAGACACCTTATATTAAATATGTAACGCTACAAACAGATAGTAAAATAGAAGATGCTTCAATAAGATTGCATTTTTATAGCGTTGGAAGTGATGGTTTGCCAGACGAGAATTTATTAAAAAAGGAGAATATTGTTTATATTAAAAATGGCGTTTTTAAACACAAGTTTGACGTATCCAACTATCATTTAGTGATGCCTAAGAACGGACTGTTTGTAGTTTTTGAGAAACTGATGATTGAAAAAAACAAGTTGGAAGTCACTTCAATAGATAAGAATAGTAACATTTCAAAAACAGAACGACTTTATTTTCCCTACATACTTTATGATTATGTACAGCGAAGAGACAAGTTTATCTTTTTTGGAGGAAAGTGGAGTAAAGAAGAAAACGAAGAAAAAATGAAAATATACGAACCAGCAATTAACCTTGTTTTAACCAACTAAACTATAAAAAAACTATCTTTGCGGGTTAGTAAAAACAATTTAATGAAAGAAATTAAAAACATTTCGCGCTCCAAAGCGCAAGAATCGTCGGCAGCTATCGAACGATTGTACATTACCATGAGACATTTATTCAACAGAGGTTTCTATAAACCAATGGGTGTTTCGGGAGATACTTTAAGAGAAGCTTTGTTAGAGCTTAGTCCAGAAATTTATGGAAGTATTGCAGAAGAAAAAGTAGAACTAAGTGGTTTGCTTTATGTTATAGAAAGATTACCCGTTGGAATTGAAGAATGTCGTTATATTAATTTAACATCAGATGAGGGTTATTCTAAGTCGCATTTTCAAGCTATAGTACCACCAAAGAGAAAACGAAATTGTTACCGAATAGATGAAGAACAAATGAATGTTGAAATCACTCGTGGTCGATCAGACATCTACGATATTTTAACGCATTTGACTTTTATTTTTATAGAATCACATAAAATAAAAGACAGAGTTTTAGAAGATGAAGAAGGAAAATTATCGCGAGATTGGCAAAAATTAGAACAAGCTGTTCTTCAAACTAAAAAATTAACACAAGTTGAAAAAGAGAAAGCCATTTCACATACAGCAAATGTATTAGGAAGAACTTTTATTGAAGTGTTAGACATCTACGATTCATTTGGAACCAAAGAAAAACCAGACCGCTTTTTACATGTAATTTATTGGTTAGGAAAATTGGCCATAGAAGAAATAATAGACAATAATAAACGAACTATTACGTTTAGTCCTATTTTAAGAGAACGATTAGGACATCATATTCATGGAGAAATTTGGGCAACAAGAATCAAACAAGTTTTAAAAGAAAACAAATTGATTGATAGACCAATTCATATCATAAGTGCCAATATGCATAGTGTGATGAATTCGTTATTTGCTACCCATGTTTTAGGAACAAAGTTTAAAGGAAAATCAGAGTTTGATATTTTTCAAGAATTAAGCAAACAAGGCGCACATGATGTTCGAGATAAAGTAGAAGCATTTGCTGTTCAGCACGGAATGATTTCACTTCCAGACGAATCGGGAACAAACATTGATGTACAAATTTTTGATACTGCAAAAATTGATTGGAAAAAATCGGCATTTCCAACAGCAAAAATTGAGAAAGAATTTCCGGTATTAATCGTTATGGATTATGCTTTTGGAGAACAAGCTTTTGAAACCATAGATGAATTGTTAAAACCCTTTAAAAATGGAAAAGACAAAAAATTAATCAATGTAGCGTCGGTTTCCATCATGGGAAAAGCAGGAATTCTTCAAGGTGGAAAAGGCGATATTATGATTCCATCAGCACATATAAATGAAGGAACAGCAGACAATTATCCATTCGAAAATCAATTAACAGCCGAAATGTTTGAAGGAAATGGCATTCCTGTTTTTGCCGGACCAATGATAACCGTTCTTGGAACATCGCTTCAAAACAAAGAGTTATTAAAATTCTTCCACGAATCTACCTGGGAAGTAATCGGACTGGAAATGGAAGGTGCTTATTATCAAAAAGCCATTCAATCAGCTTCAAAAATTAGAAAAAGTATTCCAGAAAATGTAAAAGTAAGATATGCTTATTATGCATCTGATAATCCATTGGAAACAGGAAGTACATTAGCATCTGGTGGCTTAGGAACTACGGGAGTTAAACCCACATATTTGATTACTATTAAAATATTAGAACAAATTTTTAACATAAAATAAATTTTTATATGAACGATACGTCTAAAAACAATTCGGATAATCAAGAGATTGATTTATCGCAAGTATCAAAAAAAATAGGACAATTTTTTGAAAACATTTCTACTTCTATTTTTAGAGGATTTCTTTTTTTGAAAAGAAATTTAATTATAATTTCAATATTATTTATAATTGGAGTGGCTCTTGGTTTCTATTTAGATAAAACTAATAAAGAATTTGAAAACAAACTTTATGTCCAACCAAATTTTGGTTCTGTTGATTATTTATATTCCAAAATTGAGTTAATAGAGTCTAAAATTAAAGACAATGACACTCTTTTTTTAAAGAATGTAGTGGGTGTTAAAGATGCTAAAAAGCTTAAAGAAATAACAATCGAACCTATTTCAGATGTCTATAAGTTTGTTAAAGAAAACCCCCAAAATTTTGAATTAATAAAATTGATGGCGGAAGACGGAGATATTAGCAAAGTCTTTTCAGATAATATCACAAGTAAAAATTATCCATATCATTTGATATCTTTTATAACACTTAAAGAAACAGATTTTGATAAAACTGTAAATCCAATTTTAAAATACTTAAATGATTCTGAGTTTTATAGTAAAATCCAAAAGCAGTATATTGATAACATTAGCATTAAAATAATTGAAAATGATTCTATTATCAATCAGATTAATAGTTTTTTAAATACATTTTCAAATACTGTTAATGGCTCTCAAAAAAGTGATAAATTGGTCTATTACAATGAAAATTCACAATTAAATGATGTAATCAAAACAAAAGATGATTTGGTTAGAGAGCAAGGAATTCATAGAATTGAATTAATTAATTTAAATAAAATTATTAAAAATAGTGCCGAAGTACTTAATATCAAATATACAGAATCTATAAATGGTAAATTGAAATTTATTCTACCATTAATTTTTGTGGCATTATTCATTTTAGTAGGACTAATCAAGGCTTACTATAAAAGGCAAATGGCTAAATTAAACACTTAAACATGAAAGGAATTATTCTAGCTGGCGGTTCAGGAACAAGATTGCACCCATTAACATTAGCAGTAAGCAAGCAATTAATGCCTATTTATGACAAACCGATGATTTATTATCCGTTGTCAACTTTAATGTGGGCAGGAATCAATGAAATTTTAATTATCTCAACACCTCACGATTTACCACTTTTCCAACAATTATTAGGCGATGGGAAAAAGTTTGGGTGCCGTTTTGAATATGCTGTTCAAGAAAACCCTAACGGATTGGCGGAAGCATTTATTATTGGAAAAGAGTTTGTAGCTAATGATAAAGTTGCCTTGATTCTTGGTGATAATATATTTTACGGAACAGGTTTAGCGGAGTTATTACAAGCAAACAACAATCCAGATGGCGGAATAATTTATGCTTATCATGTTCACGATCCCGAACGATATGGTGTAGTTGATTTTGATAAACAAGGAAACGTTTTGTCCATTGAAGAGAAACCAGAAAAGCCAAAATCAAATTACGCAGTACCAGGAATTTATTTTTATGATAATTCGGTTATTGAAGTTGCTGCCAACATAAAACCAAGTCATCGAGGAGAACTTGAAATTACCGATGTTAACAAAGAATATCTAAAAAGAGGAAATCTAAAAGTTTCTATTTTGGATAGAGGAACAGCTTGGCTTGATACAGGAACATTCCAATCGTTGATGCAAGCAGGTCAATTTGTTCAAGTTATAGAAGAACGTCAAGGTTTAAAAATTGGTGCTATCGAAGAAGCTGCTTATAAAATGGGGTTTATAGATAAAAATCAATTAAAAATATTAGCAGAACCATTACTAAAAAGTGGTTATGGTGTCCATTTGATGGCATTGTTAGAAGAATAATAAGGGTTTAACCACAATGTTATTGAAATTGATTTTTAACATTGATATTGATATTGAGCATGATTTTTACAGAAACCAAACTTAAAGGTTGTTTTATCATTGAACCCAAAGTTATTTTGGACGAAAGGGGTTATTTTATGGAAAGTTTCAATGAAGAAACATTCCAAAAAGGAATAGGACAAACGGTTCATTTTGTTCAAGACAATCAATCTTTTTCTACAAAAGGCGTTTTACGCGGTTTACATTATCAAACTGGTGAACATGCTCAAGCCAAATTAGTGCGAGTACTACAAGGAGAAGTGCTTGATGTAGCTGTCGATATTCGTCCTAATTCTAAAACATTTGGTCAATATGAAGCTATAGTTTTATCTAGTGAAAATCAAAAACAATTTTTTGTTCCAAGAGGATTTGCTCACGGATTTTTAGTATTGAGCGAAACCGCTGTTTTTTTCTACAAATGCGACAATTTTTACAATAAAGAATCCGAAGGAGGAATTGACTTTAATGATAAAACCATTGGAATTGATTGGCAATTTCCATTAGAAAATTTAATCATTTCCGAAAAAGATAAAGTACAACCTAACCTTGAAAATGCCAAAAAAGCATGGTAGTTTTAGTAACAGGAAGTTCAGGACAATTAGGACAAAGTTTGCAATTTATTGCTCCAAATTATTCCGAAATTGAATTTGTTTTTTGCGATTCGGCTACTTTAAATATAACAGATTTAAACAGCATCAAACAAGCTTTTAAACAATTTAAACCAAACTTTTGTATAAATGCAGCAGCATACACTGCGGTGGATAAAGCAGAAAGCGAACCAGAAAAAGCATTTGATATTAACGTAAATGGATCAAAAAACTTAGCAATTGTCTGCAAAGAATTTGACACAGTCCTATTACATATTTCTACTGATTTTGTTTTTGACGGTACTTTGTCATCTCGAGCGCAGTCGAAAGGCTATCTAGAAACGGATATTCCTAACCCAACTGGAGTTTATGGACAAACGAAACTAGAAGGTGAAATTGCAATTCAAAATACTTGGAAAAAACATTTTATCATCCGTACATCTTGGGTCTATTCTCAATTTGGAAATAATTTCATGAAAACCATGTTGCGATTGGCATCCGAAAGAGACACTATTTCAGTAGTAAACGACCAAATTGGCACACCTACAAATGCCGTTGATTTAGCTGAAGTTATAATTACAATAATTTGTCGCGCTAAGCTTGTCATCTCGAGCGCAGTCGAGAGACGAAGTGCTTCCAACTTCCAACTTCCAACTTCCAACCTTTTCGGAATTTACAATTTCTCGAACGAAGGTCAATGTTCATGGTATGATTTTGCCAAAAAAATATTTGAAATCAATAATATAAGTATAAATTTACTCCCAATTCCAACAACAAGTTTTCCAACGCCAGCCAAAAGACCAGCTTATAGTGTTTTGGATAAAACTAAAATTAAAAAAGAATTAAAAATTGAAATTAAAAGCTGGGAGTGCAGTTTAAAAAAGCAATAAAAGTTTTAAAAAGAATAGCTTAATGCATCAATAAATTTTTATAAAAACAAATAGAAAAAAAAATTTATATTTTTGCTAAAAAAAATGGATTTACAAAGAACCTTAACATATATATTATTTTGTTTTTTTTTACTATCTTGTAAAAAGAAGAATGATAATGAAAACGGAAATATTGAGGTGATAGTAAATATAGTTATCAAAAACGATAATGATATAATTCTGTATTATAAAGATGGTTCTAATGAATGGTTTGTAGACGAAAAAACCGTTTGGGTTGGTGTAAAAGGAAGTGAAAACATTCAACAAGCAATATTTAAAATCAATTCAAACATTCTACCTAATGATTTTAGATTAGATATAGGCAGAAACTATTTCAAAGGAAAAGAAACAATACAAATTAAAAAATTTGTTTTGAAATATTATGATAAATCACTTGTAATTCCTGAAGATAAATTCAATTTATTTTTTAAAGGGAATGAGTATGTAACTTATGATGAGGTTACAAAAACGTATATCTTAGATAAAAATAAAGACGGATCATATGATCCATTTTTTGAAACAACTATGGAGTTTTATCCTGAATTATTGAAATTAACAGAATAAAGAATATTTATGAAAACAAAATTTGGAATTGCAATTATAACATTAATAACCTTACTAACTTCTTGTAAACAAGAACAAAAAGAAACAGTTACTCAAGAACAACCAGAAGAGAAAATTGAAACTTTTAATGTGGTAACTAATGTTATTATACCAAAAGAAGATGACTTAATTGTTTACTATAAAGACCCTAGTAATGAGTGGTTTGATGATGAACATGCTGTTTGGGTACATGTAAAAGGTAGTGATAAAGAGCAAGAAATAATTTTTGCATTACCCGAAGGAGTTCTACCGAATAATATTAGATTTGATTTTAGTAAAAATCCAGATCAAGAACCTGTTAGAATATTAAAAATAAAAATTAGTTATCTAGGAAAGAGTTTTGAAGTAACAGAAGATAAAATTAGTGATTATTTTGATTACAATGAATATGTGAAGTATGACCCAACGACAAAACTTTATACTCCATTTAAAGATTCAAAAGGGATTTATGATCCTTTTTTGTCAATAAACATTCCATTCTATAATGAAATGGATAAGATAAATAAAGGAATTTAAACAATATTCGATTAAATTTGTTTTTAAGAAAAAAAACAAGGTTGTCTCACAACAACCTTTTTTAATTAAAATGAACATCAATGCTGAGCTTAAAACAAACTTATTATTTACTTTTTTTATTTGGGTTGTTTTTTTTTCCTTTTACCTCTTTTGATGGATTAAAGTTTTTAGGTGAATATAAAAATGAAGCTGGAGCTTACTTTTTTCTAATAGGTTTTGCTTTACTTTTAGTTGATGTTTTCAAAGGAAAACCCTTTTATATTCCATTAAATAAAACTGTATTTCAAGTATTGTTAGCATTTATTGCGTGGTTAATATTAAGTACGTTATTAAATTATCAGACAGTTTCTGAAAATTACTTCAAACATACAACTGGATTTAATCGATTTATCCGTCAATTTATTTCACTTTCATTTTCAACGATTATTTTTCTTTTATTTTTTTGGAATGTATTGATAGAAATGAATATTAAACAGGTTTTATTCAAAATAAGAAGGATATTTTTATTTTCTTTAATATTTACTTTTATATATGGATTTTTCGAAGTATCTGTAACTATACTAGGCTTTTCTTTTCTTAAACCAATTTACAACCTTTTTGATTATTTCCCTTTTTTAGAGGAAGATTTTGACTCACAAGGAAGAATATCATCTGTTGCTTATGAACCACCATTTTTAGCAATATTTCTTATTTCTATTGCCGGTTGGATGTTCAGTTATATGATAACGGAAAAAAAAAGGTCGAAATATATTCCATTATTTATGGTGCTTATTTTAACATATTACTCAGGTTCAAGAACTGCATTAGTTGTAATTTTAATTCAATTGATTTTTTTCTTAAACATTTTCTTAAGCATTAATATGAAACGAATTATTGTTTTATCAACACTAGTTTTAACGTTTTCTTTGTTATTGTTAGCTACACTAAATAAAGATAATAAAGCCATAAAAGACATTACAAAAAAAGTAGAATCATTAGATTTTGTTGGAAATTTAACAAAAAGCGTGTCCAATCAATCTCGTTTTGGCATACAATACTCTTCATTGCAAGTTTTTAAAAAAAATCCAATCATTGGTGTTGGTTTTGGTCAACAGTCTTTTACTGGAAGACATCTATATCCGTCTTGGGCAGTTAAAAACAACTGGGAATTTAAAAAAATATATCAAGAAAGCAACGTTAGGTCTTTTCCGCCAGGTTATAATCTTTATACAAGATTATTAGCTGAAACAGGAATTATTGGAATCATCATCTTTTTATTTTTAATATTTACTACTTTTAAGCAAACCAAAATTTTGATGAAAAATGACGAGTTAGAAATAAAAGTTTTAGGAATAATATTATTTATCACATTTATAGGTCTTTATATTAACTGGATACAGATAGATGCTTTTAGACTTTATGTTTTTTGGTTGTCTCTTTGTATATTAATGAAGTTTTCAAACCTATCTAAAAAAGAAAATAATGTCACTTACTAATAAAACTTTTTCAGGATTAAAGTGGACATTTTTAGACACTTTTTTTTTAAAAGGCTCTCTTTTTATATTCACATTATTTTTAGCTAGATTAGTTGGGCCAGCAGAATTTGGATTAATTGGAATCCTTACAGTTTTCATATCAGTAGGAAACGCATTAGTTGACGGAGGTTTATCAATTTCTTTAATCAGATCTCTAAACACAGATAGTAAAGATTATTCAACTGTCTTTATTACAAACTTAATTTTTAGTTTAATTATATACTTAATTTTATTTTTTACCGCTAATTATATCTCAAATTTTTTTAAGCAACCGTTGCTTTGTAATTTAATTAGGGTTTATTGTTTAAGTTTTATTTTATCTGCTTTTTCATCCATTCAAATTGCCATTTTAATAAAAAATTTAAAATTTAAAAAACTTACAATTCTTAACATACCAGGTACAATAATTGGATTAATTTTCTCCCTATACCTTGTTAATGAAGGCCTTGGTGTTTGGAGTCTAGTAGTAATGTATTTGACATCACAATTAATAAATACAGTTTTATTGTGGAAACATTCAGAATGGAAACCAACTCTAGAGTTTTCGAAACAAAAATTTGATTTACATTTTTTTTACGGGTATAAGTTAATGATAGCCACAGTTATTGATACACTTTTTAAAAATATTTATAATTTAATAATAGGAAAATTTTATTCTATTAAAACATTGGGCTATTTTGATAGAGCACAATCATTAAATGAATATCCAATAACAGTCATAGTGGGGATAATTAACAAAGTAAGTTATCCAATTTTATCTGAAATGCAAAACGATAAAGATAAAATAGCTGATTCTTATAAAAAACTAATGAAAACAACATTTTTCATTACAACACCTTTAATTTTTTCAGTAATAATGATTGCTAAACCATTATTTTTATTGGTTTTGGGTAAAGAATGGATTGAAGCATCAAATTTTTTCCAAATACTTTGCTTAGCAAGTATATTTTATCCCATTCATGCATTTAATATAATAGTTTTAAAAATATATGGCAGAACAGATTTATATCTTAATATAGAAATTTTAAAAAAGATAATAATTGTTTTAAGCATAACAGCTTTATTTAGTTTTGGAATTTATGGACTTATTTGGAGTAATTTTATAACTTCCGTTATAGCACTTATTATAAACACAAAATACAGTTCAAAATTGATTAATTACTCTTTTAAAAATCAAATATATGATATGTTTCCTGTGATATTATCTTCAACTATTATGGCTTTTTTAATGTACTTTGTTTTAATGCAAATAGAAAAATATAGCTTATTTTTACAAATATTAATTCCAATAGCTGTGGGCTATTTGTTTTATTTCTCATATAATGTTATGATTAAGAATAGGAGTATAATTTATATTTTGAATTTAATAAAAAAACAATAATGATACCAGTAACAAAAGCTTTTCTTCCAAAAATTGAAACTTACACAAAAGAAATTCAAAGAGCTTGGAATAACCAATGGTTAACAAATAGAGGCGAATTGGTATTAGAATTAGAGGAAAAACTAAAAAAAAGGTTATCATTAGAAAAAATGATTATTACCAATAACGGAACAATTCCTATACAAATTGCTTTAAAAATATTGGGAAATAATGGAGAGATAATTACAACGCCTTTTTCTTACGTGGCAACTACTTCGGCAATTATTTGGGAAAATTGTAAACCAGTATTTGTCGATATTCATCCAGAATATTTAACAATTGATGAAAGTAAAATAGAAAGTGCAATAACCAATAAAACTACAGCTATTTTAGCAACTCATGTTTTTGGAAACCCATGTAATGTTGAAGTCATTGAAGCCATTGCCAAAAAACATGGTTTAAAAGTTATATATGATGCAGCACACTGCTTTGATGTTTATTATAAAAACAAATCAATATTTAATTATGGCGATGTTAGTACATGCAGTTTTCATGCTACTAAATTATTTCATACCGCAGAAGGCGGAGCCATGTTTACTAATAACCAAGAATTGTTTCATAAACTATTTTATAGTCACAATTTTGGACATAATGGACCAACAGATTTTCATGGATTAGGGATAAATGGCAAGATTTCAGAATTACAAGCAGCAATGGGTTTGTCTGTTCTAGTTTCAATAGAAGAAATTATTTTAGAAAGAAAAAAAGTTGTTAAGTATTATAACAAAAACTTAGATTTCAAAAGATTAAAAAAAATAAAAATCAGAAAAGATACAAATTGGAACTACAGTTATTATCCAGTTATTTTTGAATCAGAAGACGAATTATTAAGTACACTAAATGTTTTAAATAAAAACAATATATTCCCTAGACGATATTTTTATCCATCTTTAAATAAAATCAATTATATTGATGGAAACGAAATGCCTGTTTCTGAATTAACAGCTTCAAGAATAATATGTTTACCTTTGTATGTTGGTTTATTAGAAGATGATTTAAAAATGATTTGTCAATTAATAAATCAAATGATTGGGTAACTATATAAAAATAAAGGGTTTTTATAATTAGAACATTGAAATTAGCTTTAAGATGATGCTAATTTTATTTATAAAAAAACTCCTTATTTAATATATTAAAAGATGATAAAAGTTATTTCAGCAGTATGCATTTTAAATTAACAATTGAAAAAAAATCATAAAAACTATTAATTTTAAATGAACAATCCTACAGTAAGCATTTGTATGATTACCTATAATCATGCAAAATATATAGAAAAAGCCATAGAAGGAGTATTATTTCAAAAAACAAATTTCAATATAGAATTAATTATTTCTAACGATAATTCAACAGATGATACGGACATAGTCATAAAAAAAATCATTAAAGAAAAAGACAACCACAAGATAATAAAGTATTTCAATCAAGAAAAAAACTTAGGAATGATGAAAAATTTCATCTTTGCATTAAATGTGTGTAAAGGTGAATATATAGCTCTTTGTGAAGGCGATGATTATTGGACTGATGAAAATAAACTTCAGAAACAAATTGACTTTATGAAGTCAAATAATGAAATATCATTTACCTTTCATAGAGCTGAAATTCTTTTTAAAGAAAATTTCACTTTAAATTATAGACATAAAAGTTATATAAATAAAGAAATAGTTGAACCACAAAATTTTTTAGTAAAACTAGGAGCTAGATTTTGTACTCCTTCAGTAGTTTTTAAAAAAGAAGTTATTAATCCTTTGCCTGAATGGTATGTTGATTGTCATGTTGGTGATTTTCCTTTAATGTTTTTAGCTTTAGAAAAAGGGAAAATTGGTTATTTAGAGGACATAATGTGTGTGTATAGACTTTCATCAGACGGTAGTTGGAGTCAAAGTAATTTGAAACTTAAAAATAGATATTTGAACATTTATAAAATGATAAACCTAAATAAGTTTATCAATAAAAACACACAAGGGAAGTATAAAAAATATTTAAAAACAAATTTAATTTCTTATCTGATAAGCAAAACCATTGCTTCGTTTAAATAGTGAAGATAAAATCAACTAATAGATTGAAACTTATGTTTAATGTATCAAATTTAAAAAATAATTCATATGATTATTTGTTTTCATTATTAATTATTACAATACCTTTTTCAAATAGCATTCCGAATATAATAATGGGTTTGCTCTGTTTTATTTTTATTTTTAAATACGATAAACAAGATTTTTCAAATTATCACAAATCGAGCTATTTCTTTCTTACAATACTAATTGTTTATACATTTTTGAAAGCAATTTATAATAATAGTTTTATTGAAGATATGGTATTTTATAAAAAATATTTTTATTTAATCATTATTCCAATTTTGATGTTTAAAACAAAAAATTTGCAATTATTGAAATTTGTATCGATAATAACCATCAATTTAACAATACTCATTTCAGTTTATAAAATAATAAAGTTTTACTACTATTTTAATTTTATACCCTTTGCCGATGGTTGGGCTACAAATTCTGTATTGATTTTAGAAAGACCTTATGCTGGAATTTTCAGTATTATTTGTATAGTACTATCTTTTGATCAAATACTCTTAAAGACTAAAGGGAAATACATGTTTATCTTGAGCTTATTATTATCAACCTTTTTTATTTTTTTCATTTCTATTAGAATTTCAATACTAACACTTTTTGTTCTCTTTTTGCTTTATGGATTATTTTATTATAAAGTTTCTTGGAAAAGAAAAATAGTATTTTCATCAGCAACAATCTTGATGTTCTCAGTTATTTTTTTGTTAAATAAAAACATTATAAAGCGCTTTTTTATTGATGAAAGTGTAAAGAAAACTATTGAAATAACAAAACAATTCGAACCGAGAGTTGTTATTTGGGGATGTGCAAAAGAAATAACGAATCAAGATGATTTTTCAGTGCTATTCGGAACTCATTCTTATTCTAACATAAAGAATAGTTTAGTAAATTGTTATTCAGAATCAGTAACAGATTATTCAAGAAGAAATTGGTTTTTAGAGCACAGTTTCAATACTCATAGCCAATTTATAGATTTGTTTTTAATTGGAGGATTATTTGGAATATCATTGTTTGTGATTTTTTTAGCAAAAAACATTTACATTAATAATAAAGATTTTTGTTCAGTAGCTATAGTTGTTTCGTTTATTATGATTTTTGCCATAGAAAATATTTTTCACAGACAATTTGGATGTTTTATTTTTACTATTTTTACGGCTCTTTATTTAAACAAGAAACAAATAATAAGTGATAAAGCAAAAAATTAAGATCGCTCATGTTTTGCATTGTGTAGGTGGTGTTGATATCTCTTTGAGATTAATTATAGAAAACCTAGATAATGTTAATTTTCAAAATATAGTTATTCACGGATTTAAAGATACAAATGATGCTTTTTTTGATGGAAATAAAAATTTAGTAAAAGATTTTAAAGTCTCAATTATAAGAGACATTTCATTATTTAATGATTTTTCTGCAATAATAAACACTTATAAGATAATAAAAAAAGAAAAGCCTTCAATTATTCATTGTCATAGTGCTAAAGGAGGAGTTATAGGTAGAATTGTTGGATGGCTTTTAAATATTAAAGTTTTTTATACGCCTCAAGCTTTTTCATATTTAAGTACAGAAAATAAAATAAAAAGAAAAATATTCCTTTTTATTGAAAAAGCATTAAATGTTAATCAAAATATTTTATTAGCATCATCTAACTCTGAAAAAGAAAGAGCTATAAATGAAGTTAAGTATAGAGAAGATAAAGTTTTAAAATTCGATAATTCAATAAATTCGATTGATAAAATTGATAATTTAACAATTGATAAAACTTGGCCAGATGAATATATATGTACTGTTGGAAGACCATCGTTTCAAAAAAACATAGAATTAATGATACGTGTTTTAAATGAGGTCAATAAAGAGTATAATATTCATTTAGTAATTATGGGTGTTGGTCATCATTCGGATAAATTAGAAGATGTTAAAAAGCTTATTAACGATTTTAAATTAAACAATTTTGTTACTTTAATTGAATGGACAAATAGAGAAAACATCTTTAATATTATAAGTAATTCAAAATTCTATATTTCAACGGCTAGATATGAAGGATTGCCATATTCTATAATAGAGGCATTAGCATTAGGAAAGCCTTGTGTTGTTTCCGATTGCGATGGAAATAGAGACCTTATTCAAAATGAATATAATGGTTATGTAATTCAAAATGAAGATATATCAGAATTTGAAAGTAAAATTAAATTATTATTAAAAGACACTAAATTGCTAAATGAATTATCAAAAAACGCTAAAAGTAGTTTTGTTGAAAAATATGACATCAAGAAAAATATTTTAAAACTTGAAGAAATTTACACTAAATTCACAAATTAATAATTCACATTCTTTTAATCAAAAAAGACATGGTAAAGAAATTTTTAATAGAAATTCAAGAATTAAAAAACAATCAAAATAACTTTCTTCCATTTTTATTGTTACTGCTTTCTATACCTTATCCTGTTTGGATTAACAATATTTTTTTGACGTTATTTATTCTTTCAAGCATAAAAAGTTATAAGAAAAAAAAGTCTTATTTTTCGATCACTTTGCTATTACCAATTCTTTTATTTGGATTAATGTGTTTGTCTTTTTTTTGGAGCATTGATGCAAAAGATACTTTAGACGCCATCCAAAAAGAATTAATACTACTATTAGTACCATTGGCATTTATTATAAATAAAGATTTCACATCAATTCAGCGTAAAAAAGCCTACAGTTATCACAGTTATTCAATGGTTTTATTAGCCATATTCTTTTTAATTAGAGCACTTTTTAGATATTTTTTAACAAACGATGTTAGGGTGTTTTTCTATCACGGAGAAAACGATTTAGATTATGGTTTAGTTCCAAAATTATTAAACGCCATTCACGTTTCAGTATTTGTTGCCATTGGTTTTTTCTATTTTATTTCAAAAGAAATAAAATCTAAATTTGATTATTGTGCAAGTGCTTTACTGTTTGGATTTATTCTATTACTTTCTTCCAAAAATATTATTTTGGTGGTAATTCTGTTATCCCTAATTCATTTCTTTTACTTTTCAAAATCTTCACATAAATTGAGACTTAGAAACCTTATTGTTTTTAGTCTTTTGGTGCTTTTGGTTTTTTCATATAGCACAATAAAAAACAGATTAGCATATGAATTTCAGGCTCATACAAAAAAGAGTCTTAGTGCTAATGTGCTTGAAGGAATTCCAAAAAATGTTCATTTTGTAAGTGTTAAAGAAGCTTGGCAAAATAAAACTTTCACACCTAATGATTATTTTCCGGGTACGGCATTTAGAGTGTATCAATTTAGAATTTTTACTGAGTTAATCTCAGAATATAATGTTTTTTTTACAGGTTTTGGATTAAATGCGTCCTATCCAAAAATAGAGGAAAAAGCTACGCAATACAATCTTTATAAAGGAAGTGATGTTGACCCAGGATATCAAAATAAAAATTTTCACAACCAATATATTCAAGTTTTTGCGGAGTTAGGCGTTTTCGGTTTTATCATATTAATTATAATACTCCTTATTAATCTAAAAAATGCTTTTAAAACAAAAGATTTTGTTCATTTTGCTTTCGCAATTCTAATGATAAGTTTATTTTTGACCGAATCGTTTTTATGGCGACAAAGAGGAGTTGTTTTTTTTACTCTTTTCTACTGTCTATTTAATTCAAACGTTTCTAAAAAAATAGAATAAAAAAACTATGAAAAGAATATTAATAACTGGAGCTGCAGGATTTCTGGGTTCGCACTTGTGTGATCGTTTTATTAACGAAGGCTATTTTGTTATAGCAATGGATAATTTGATTACAGGCGATTTAAAAAATATCGAACATCTTTTCAAACATCAAAATTTTGAATTTTATCATCACGACGTAACCAAGTTTGTACACGTACCTGGACAGTTAGACTTCATACTACATTTTGCTTCACCTGCAAGTCCTATTGATTATTTAAAAATACCAATTCAAACTTTAAAAGTAGGTTCACTAGGAACTCATAATCTTTTAGGATTAGCAAGAGTTAAAAATGCTAGAATTCTAATAGCTTCAACTTCGGAAATATATGGCGATCCATTAGTTCATCCACAAACAGAAGAATACTATGGAAATGTAAACACTATTGGTCCTCGTGGTGTTTATGATGAAGCAAAACGGTTTCAAGAGTCAATAACGATGGCATACCACACATTTCATGGTGTAGAAACAAGAATAGTTAGAATTTTTAATACCTATGGACCAAGAATGCGCTTAAACGATGGACGAGTAATTCCTGCATTTATTGGTCAGGCTTTGCGTGGCGAAGATTTAACCATTTTTGGAGATGGAAGTCAAACGCGTTCCTTTTGTTATGTAACCGATCAAGTAGAAGGAATTTTTAGACTGCTTCATTCGGATTATGTTTATCCAGTAAATATTGGAAATCCTGATGAAATTACCATTAAAGATTTTGCCGAAGAAATTATAAAATTGACCGGAACAAATCAAAAAGTTGTCTATCACGATTTGCCAGTTAACGACCCAATGCAAAGAAAGCCAGATACTACAAAAGCTAAAGAGATTTTGGGTTGGGAAGCAAAAGTGAAGCGATTAGAAGGAATGAAATTAACCTATGATTATTTCAAATCACTTTCTTCTGAAGAGTTGTTAAAAGAAGAACATAAAGACTTTAAAGGATTTATTCATTAATTAAGTAATTTTGACTCATAAAGGCAGATATTCTAAGTACATTAGACCCATAAGTATTCTATTTGACTTAATGGTAATTACATCATTAAGCTTAATTTTCTTTGACGGTTTGAAAATTAATTTTAAATACTATTTGTTTTTTCAAACCATTAGTTGGATAAGTATTGCTTTAATTGTAAAATATTATGAAGTATTTCGATTTACAACTCCAGTAGAAATAATTTCAAAACTCATCAAGCAATTTAGCATCTTTTTATTAGTAGTAATTGCTTATTTTCCTTTTTCAAAAGTTTCCATTTTTAGCGGAAAAGCAACTGCTATTTTTATGACAATTAGTTTTTTTATAATTATAACCTTCAAATATTTTTTATTTTATTATTTAAAAAAATACCGTTTATCTACAGGCAGTAATTTCAGAAATGCTGTAATAATAGGCTATACAGCTGAATCTATAAAATTAAAAGAAGTTTTTGAAAACAGAAAAGATTACGGTTATCGTTTTTTTGGGTTCTTTTCAGATAAAAAACAAAACCCAGATATTAAAGGAAAAATTGAAGATTTAAAAAACTTTACAATTCTAAATAAAATAGATGAAATATATTGTTCCTTGAATGAAATATCAAATGAAAAACTAAAGGAATTAGTCGAATTTGCAGACAATAATGATAAAACAATAAAATTTATTCCCGATTCAAAACAAATTTATTCAAAAAATCTAAAAATAGATTACTATGAATTATTCCCCGTTTTATCTTTACAAAAAACGGAACTTCATGACCCAACTGTAAAAGGGTTGAAAAGAACTTTTGATATTTTATTTTCAGTATTTATTATAGTTTTTGTTTTAACTTGGTTGATGCCCGTCATTGCACTTTTAATAAAATTAGAATCAAAAGGACCAGTTTTTTTTAAACAAGGAAGACCAGGATTGGATGAAAAAGAATTCCATTGTTACAAATTTCGCTCTATGAAATTAAATGTAAAAACAGAACAAGAAGCATCTAGAAATGACCCAAGAGTTACTAAAATAGGCAGATTTATGCGTAAAACAAGCATTGACGAATTGCCTCAGTTTTTTAATGTTTTATTAGGCGATATGTCAGTTGTTGGACCAAGACCTCACCTTTGGTCACAAAACAAAGCGTATGCTAATAAAATTAAAAAATACATGGTTCGTCACTATGTAAAACCAGGAATAACAGGTTTGGCACAAGTAAAAGGATTTAGAGGAGAAATAGAAACAGAAGAAGATATGGTGAACCGAATCAAATTTGATGTTTTCTATATCGAAAATTGGTCATTACTTATGGATTTAAAAATTATTTTTCAAACGGTAATTAATATTTTCAAAGGCGAAGAAAAAGCATATTAAAAAACGCCAATTTCAATCAAATCATTTATTTGAAGGTCTAAATTAAAACTCAATTTGGAGGCTTTAAAAACTTTATTTTTTATCGAATTTAGTTGTTCATGAGTTAATTTTGAAATTTCAATAATTTTTTCACTTAACTCTTGAAAATTTTCTACTTCTGCAACCCATCCCAATTTATTTTCTTCAACAATTGTTCCGCCTTCGCCGCCACCAAAATAAAGTATAGGAAAACCTAAAGCAGTATATTCAAATATTTTAGAAGGAACAGAACCATAAATCCTAGTCTTAAGTGGAACAATGGCTACATCAAATGATTTTAAAATTTCATGAAGTTTTTTTCGTTCCACCATACCATGAAAAAATATTTTTTGTTCTTTTTGATTAGAAATAAATATTTCTAATTGCTCTCTCTCAGCACCATCTCCAAATATATGGAATTCAACATTTAGTTCTTTTAAATCAATTTTTTGACACAATTCTAAAACACCTTGTGCAACTCCTAATAAACCTGCATAAAAAATCTTAATAGGTTGATTTTCTGATGATTTTATAACTAATTCAGAAGTGTGATGTTCGGGAAAATTTCGGTATAAGTAACAATTTTTTTCGGGGAAAATAGTTTTAATATGAGTAATTATTTCTTCGGATTGTCCCAAAATTAATGTTGAATTTTCATAAATATATCGCTCTAAAGACAATGAAAATTTATGTGAAAAAGAATTTTCTTTTACCGCTTTAAGTTCAATAGCAGCCAATGGCCATAAGTCTGAAACGTTTAAAATTATTTTCTTATTTTTTATAGATAATACTAATACTGAAATAAAAGAAAGCAACAATGGTGGCGACTGAACAACTATTTTTTTAGGTGTTTTTTTGAATAGCAAATAAAAAAACAAACTTATTGAAAACGACAAAACAGACAGCAATCGGACAACTAAATTTTTACTCACACTAGGGTAAATCCAAAGTCTTTTTACCGTAACGTTGTCTCTGTTTTCAGTTACCGAAAACTTTCCATTGTATTCAGGAAACAATTTGCCTTTAGGATAATTTCCTAATGGACAAAGAACAGTAACATTATAGTTTTTTTGATGCAATTTTAGTGCTAATTGCTCAATTCGATTAGCTGCAGCTCCTTTTTCTGGAGGATAATAATTGGATATGATTAGGATTTCATCCATTATTTTTTTGAAAGCAATATATCTATTATTCTTTCTGATGCTTTTCCGTCCCAAAGTTCTGGAATACCAGCTTTTCTTGGGCCATTTTGAAGAAACTCGCCGAAAACTTTTTCTAAATTTTCAATTGAAATTCCAATTAAATTATTGGTACCAATAGTTATAGTTTCTGGTCTTTCTGTAGTAGTTCTCAATGTAAAACAAGGAATTCCTAAAACGGTAGTTTCTTCCGAAATGCCTCCCGAATCAGTTATAACGGCAAAACTATTTTTTATTAAAAACATAAAATTTAAATAACCTTGAGGATCAACCATTAAAATGTTTTTCAATTCTAATTTTTGTTCGCCCAAAATAGCTTTTGTTCTTGGATGAATTGGAAAAATCACTTTTTTATCTCCAACCATTTTATCTATCCCTTTTAAAAGATCAATCAGAGAGTGCTCTTCGTCAACATTGGATGGTCGATGCAGCGTAAGAATAATATAATTTCCTTTTTCAAGTTGAAATTCATTCCAAAAATTTGGAGCCGAAATTCTATCTAAATTTTGATACAATGTATCAATCATTACATTTCCAACAAAATGAATATTTGAAGCTTCTGCGCCATATTTCATTAAATTTTCTCCAGCCCAAGTTGAGGTGGTAAAAAAATAATCCGTAATGCTATCAGTTACAATTCTGTTTATCTCTTCGGGCATTGTCATATCACCAGAACGAATGCCAGCTTCAACATGAGTTACTTTTAGATTCATTTTTTTGGCAACTATAGCACAAGCCATAGTTGAATTAACATCGCCTACCACTAAAACCAAATCGCATGGGTTTTCGATTAATTCCTGCTCAAAGGCTACCATTATAGCCGCAGTTTGTTGTGCTTGAGAGCCACTTTTTACCTCTAAATTTGAATTAGGATGAGGAATATTAAGTTCTTCAAAAAAAGTATCACTTAAATTTTTATCATAATGCTGCCCAGTATGAACCAAGCGGAAAGATAATTTATTATTTATAGATTGTTTTTTTTGGATTGCCTTAATAATAGGTGCTATTTTTATAAAATTTGGTCTTGCACCTGCAACTATTGTGATTTTCATATTTTTTTATTTTATCAGCGAAACAAATTGTTTCAATTTTCCGCTTTTCGTTCGTTCTAATTTTTCTTTTCGTTTAAAATTGAAAATTAATCCTTTTTCAAGATACTTTTCAATTGCCATTTTAATGGTTTCAATTTGATTTTCTGTCAATTTTTTTTCACTAACATATTCGATGTCAAAAGTATTGATTTTGGTTTGTTTTACCACAAATTCTTTCACATTTCCATCATCTTCAATAATGCTTTTAGTTATATAGTAAAACGTTAATCCAGGAGATTTTTTACCACTAGGTAAAAGTGCAACATCATTGGTTCTGCCAATTAGGTTTTTTAAAATTGGCTTTCTAAAAGTGCTTTTTTCGTCTAATATTCCAACATCACCAATATCGTATCTTATAAAAGGATGTGCCTTATTATATAATGAAGTGATAATAATTCGGCCTTCTTTCCCAGCTGGCAAAACATTGTTTTTTTCATCTAAAATTTCAACAAATAAGGTTTCAGAGTTTACTTGCCATTCTCCGGTTATGTTTTGAAAAGCTATTAAATCCAATTCAGAAGCACCATATTCATTGATTACACGTACTCCAAATTGTTTTTCCAATAAGACTTTATCTTCTTCAAAAAGCATTTCTGAAGTTACCACGCAACATTTTAAAGTTGGACAAATTGAAGTTAAAACAATATTTTTTTTCTGCAAAAATTTGGCAAAAAGAACTATTGAAGATGTATAACCGTTAATGTAAGCAAAATTTTTACGTTTAAATTTCAATAAAACTTTCTCCAAAAAAACATCAGACAAATCAAAAATTGGAAACCGAAACCGATTGCTCAATACATCTTTGATTCTTTCTTTTGTGTTGCCAATAAAGTCTAAAGGAATACCATAAAAACGTGCTTGTAATGATGTATTAAAATCTATTCCAAACCAGCCAAAATGATAAATAATATTTGCCCAAGTTAAAGCATGACAAAATTTATCTTTTGCAAAAATAAAAGGATCGCCACTTGAACCAGAGGTTTTATTAACATAAATATTTTTGGCAGTAAATCCATGTGATAACCTTTCCATTAGCGGTTTTTGGAATTGTTTTTTAGTCATTATTGGCAGTTCGTTCCAATTTTCAAAAGAAGAGTTGCCCACAAAATCTTGATAGGATTTATTGTTTTCTAAATGATATTTAACAATTTCATTTCTTTTTTTAAGCGCATACTTTTCAAAATTTTCTTCAGATAAAGCTAAAATGTTTGATAATTCAGACTTTGCTTCCTTCATCGGGAAACCTTTAAAAATAAGGGATAAATTGAAAAGCTTGAGCATAATAAAATAAAAAAGGGCTAACGAAAAGTCAGCCCTTAAAAATACTATTTTAAATATTAGTTTTTAATAATTTTGATAGTTTCGGTATTGTTTCCTGCATTTATTTCGAAGAAGTACAACCCATTAGAAAAACTTGAAACATCTATATTGTTTTCTAAACCATTTAATTCTTTGTTAATCATAACTTTACCCGTAATATCTAACACTCTTAATTTATAAGAATCTAATTCTGAAGAGATAGTTATATTTGAAGAAGATGGGTTAGGATAAACACTGAATTTAGTAGAAGTAAATTGATTATTACTTAAAGTACCACTTAATTTGAATACACCACCAGTTGATGCATCTTGATTAAACCCTGCGCACCAACCTGTTGAGCCATTAAAGAATGCAGCAATACCTCTTTGAGCACCTGAGTCTATTGAAGTCCATGTCACACCATTATCAGAACTATAAGCAGAGCCAGAAGCTGCAGTTGCAGCCGAAGTAGCTACAATAGTGTTAGTTCCAGGAACATAAGTTAATACTCTATATAAGCCTGTGAAAGGTGTGCCTGCAGACCATGATGTTCCACCGTTTGTTGTTGTATAAAAAGTATAATTAGTACCGATTGTTTTAAGCATACAACCATTTGTTGCAGAGCTAAAAGAAAGTCTAGCACTTTGAGCTGCAGAACCAAAATCTGTTACTGGCGCTTGAGAAACAGACCATGTCAATCCCATGTCAGTTGATTTTAGAATTCTACCTTTGTTAGTTACTAGAAAACAAGTTGAACCTACAAAAACGTTTCCGCCATTGTATCCATATTCACCATTCAATGGGTTTGGTATGTTAGCTCCAGGAACTCTTGTCCAATTTTCACCACCATCCGTAGTAGTGTACATTTCAAACTCACCACCTTCAGGATCTCCATATGATAAACCATTATTAGCATCAAAAAAATGAACGCCATTTAAGAAAGATTCATTAAAAGTTGTGTAAGCATTAAAGTTTTGTTGAAACCAATTTAAACCTCCATCGGTAGTTTTAAAAATAACACCAAAACCATCTGCTGGTATTAAAGCACTAACCCAAGCTGTATTGGCATCAACTGCAATGATGTTGTTAATTTCTAAAAGGGAATCTCCTAAATCGATAATCCCTGGTGTCCAATTAGTACCTCCATCAGTAGTTTTTGTGAATTCTTGAATGTTTACAGCGGTATCAGCACCATTATAGGCTAATGCCCACACGGTATTAGCATTCACAATGCTAAATTGAGAAATACCGCGACTTGCGTCATTAAAACCACTAGCTTGTTCAACCCATGATTGGGCATTTGTAGCAAAACTAGCTAATAAGAATGATAAAGAAAGTAAAATTTTTTTCATATTTTTTTTATTTATGTGTTTGAGGAGTCTAAATTAGAAAAAAAAATGATGCATACCAAATTATCTGTTTATTTTTGTAAAAGATTTAACATGTATATTAGTTTTAAAAAACACACAATGATAATTTTACTACTTGGTTCTGGTGGAAGAGAACATGCACTAGCATGGAAAATGCAACAAAGTTTAAAATGTTCCAAACTTTTTGTTGCACCAGGAAATGCAGGAACATCACAAATAGCAACTAATGTTAGTCTAAATATCTTAGATTTTGTTGCCATAAAAAAGTTTGTCATATCTGAAAAAGTAGAAATGGTTATTGTTGGCCCAGAAGATCCTTTGGTTCACGGAATTTATGATTATTTCAAAAACGATGCACAGCTAAACTCCATTCCTTTAATTGGACCGTCCTTAGTAGGGGCGCAATTAGAAGGCAGCAAAGAATTTGCTAAAGAGTTTTTAGTAAAACACAACATTCCAACGGCGGCATATGATAGTTTCACAGTAGAAACCGTGGAAAAAGGTTGTGTTTTTTTAGAATCACTACAACCACCATTTGTTTTAAAAGCAGATGGATTAGCTGCAGGAAAAGGGGTTTTAATTATTCAAGATTTGGAAGAAGCAAAAACCGAATTGAGAAATATGTTGGTTCACGCTAAATTTGGAACCGCAAGCGCAAAAGTGGTAATTGAAGAATTTTTAGATGGAATTGAATTAAGTTGTTTTGTGTTGACCGATGGTAAAAATTATAAAATTCTTCCAACTGCAAAAGATTACAAGCGAATAGGTGAAGGCGATACAGGATTTAACACAGGTGGAATGGGAGCGATTTCCCCTGTTCCGTTTGCAGATGCTATTTTATTAGAAAAAATAGAAACTCGAATTGTGAAACCAACTATTGAAGGTTTGCAAAAAGACGGAATAGAATATAAAGGTTTTGTTTTTATTGGATTAATAAACGTTAAAGAAGAACCTATAGTTATTGAATACAACGTTAGAATGGGTGATCCGGAAACAGAAGTGGTAATGCCTAGAATTAAATCGGATTTGGTGGAACTTTTTCAAGCAGTTGCTCATCAAAAATTAGATGAAGTGATTTTAGAGATTGATGAAAGAAGTGCTTCAACTATTATGGTCGTTTCTGGAGGTTATCCCGAAGAGTATGAAAAAGGTTTTGAAATATCTGGGTTAGAAAACATTCAAGACTCTATTGCTTTTCATGCTGGAACAAAACTAGAAAATGGAAAAGTAGTAACCAATGGCGGAAGAGTTATCGCTGTTACTTCTTATGGAAGCGACTTTAAAGAAGCCATAAAAAAATCTTATCAAAATATAGAAAAGCTACATTTTGATAAGATGTATTATAGAAAAGATATTGGTTTCGACTTATTTTAAGAACGAATGTGCCGTAGTATCTTGGTTTTCTTCGTTATTGTCTTGATGTTTTTTTAATTGTTTACACCAATATACGATGTAATATCCACATATAGCCATTAAACTCCAACTAATAATATTAGCCAACCACCAACTGCTTAATTCTAGATGGCGCAAAGCATCTAATGGAAGAAATAAAAAATCTACAAATAACGATTGAATAGCTTCAAAAAATGCTCTCATAGTATAAAGTATTATATTTACAATCACAAAAGTATAAAATATCCTTATGATAACAAGTCTTTTTAAAAAATCTACACCAATAAATTATTCTTTGGTTGTGCTTTTGTTGATTATATTTTTTTTATTAATTCAATTTCATGCAGAAAGCCATTTGAGCAGTGCTTTTAGTATGTTTAATAAAATCAGTATATTAGCAATTCTTTTAGCCTCTTTCTTTATTGTTAACTTTATTGCCAAAAAGAATGGTTTGACTAAAAACAGCAGTTACCCAATTTTATTTTTTCTATTATTATTATGTTTATTTCCTTCAATTTTTAAAACACCTAATTTAATTTTTGCTAATTTTTTCCTATTATTAGCCTACAGAAGATTGGCTTCTTTACAAAATTTGAACGCGATAAAGCAAAAACTTTTTGACGCATCATTATGGATTTGTGTGGCAGCTTTATTCCATTTTTGGTGTATTCTTTTCCTTTTTCTCGTTTATATATCCATAATTTTTCATGCTTCACGAGATTATAGAAATTGGTTAATTCCTTTTATAGCATTATTTACTACGTTAACAATTTTCATTTTGGCAGCTTTAGTTTTTGATATAGCTTGGATTACATATTTAATTGAAACATCAAAAACGAATTTTCAACTCGATTATTTTACCAATAATATCCAAAATTTAGCCTTATCAATATATGTAGTTTTATCACTCTATTTCGTGTTTTCAATGATCTTTACACTATCCAACAAACCTATGATTTTACAAGCATCTTATAAGAAAATGATTTTTGGATTTTTTATTGGAGTGATTGTTTTTTTAATCTCAATTAATAAAAGTAATGCAATGTTGGTGTTCACTTTTTTACCACTAGCTATTTTATGTACCAACAATATTGAGTATTCACAAAATAAAACCTATCAAGAAATAGTTTTGGGATTATTTATTTTATTTGGGTTTTTTAGTTTCTTTTCGCAATTATAATTTGCTTCCGTAAGCTAAATCTCCCGCGTCGCCAAGCCCAGGAATAATATAGTTTTTCTCGTTTAGTCTTTCATCCAAAGCAGCAACCCAAAGATGACAGTTTTTAGGAAGATTTTTTTGTAAATAATCAATTCCTTCTGGAGCTGCAATTACAACAGCAATGTGAATTTCTTTTGGTTTTTGTTCTAAATGAAGTTTGTTTAAAACCGCAACCATTGAATGTCCTGTCGCCAACATTGGGTCAATTAGAATTAAATTTTTTTCTTCAAAACTTGGTGCCGCTTGATATTCTACCAAAATTTCAAATTTATCATCGTTGTCATAATGATGGCGATAAGCAGAAACAAATCCGTTTTCGGCATTATCAAAAAAGTTCATAAAACCAGTATGCAATGCCAATCCAGCACGAAGAATGGAGCACAAAACAACAGGTTCGGCAACAGTTGTGGTGTGTTTTATCCCTAAAGGTGTTTGGACAGTTATTTCTTTGTATTCTAAAGTTTTGCTCAATTCATACGCCATTATTTCTCCAATGCGCTCAATGTTTTTTCTAAAACGCATGCTGTCTTTTTGAATATTGATGTCTCTAATTTGTGCCAAAAAATGGTTTAAAATACTGTTTTCTTCAGAAATATAATGAATGTGCATATCAGAAATAAATTTATTTGTATCGGTAAAAGTATAAAAACTATCTTTGCACCCGAGACCATATGGTCGAATTGTATGAAATAAAATAAATTTTATAGTTATGTTTTCAGAATTTGCCTACCCAATATTTGAACAAAGTATTAAAGAGTATCACGTTATTGATGATGTATATCAACCTACAAAAAACCCCTTCGAAAAAGGAAGTATTGAGTATTTGCTTTATGCAAAAAATTGGGTTGATACTGTTCAATGGCATTATGAAGACATCATTCGTGACCCAAATATTGATCCTGTTGCTGCTCTTGATTTGAAGAGAAAAATCGACGCTTCCAATCAGGTTCGAACGGATATGGTTGAATATATTGACAGCTATTTTCTTCAAAAGTATAAAGACGTTCAAGTAAAACCTAATGCAAAAATCAACACCGAAAGTCCAGCTTGGGCAATCGATAGGTTATCGATATTAGCATTGAAAATTTACCACATGGCGGAAGAAGCCAATCGAGCTGATGCTTCACCAGAACACCGTGCAAAATGTCAAGAGAAATTAAATGTATTGTTAGACCAAAAAAGCGATATGTTTACTTCAATCAATGATTTGTTGACCGATATTGAAAATGGTGATAAATTCATGAAAGTGTACAAACAAATGAAAATGTACAACGATGATGATTTGAATCCGGTGTTGTATCTTAACAAAAAGTAATTTATTTTTTTGTCAAAATCTATCCAACATATCGCTGTAATTCGTCTCTCGGCAATGGGTGATGTGGCAATGACTGTTCCAGTTATTAGAGCTTTTGTGGAGCAAAATCCTAATGTAAAAATCACGTTTGTTTCACGGCCATTTTTTAAACCTTTTTTTGATGGAATTCCTAACGTTTCTTTTTTTGCGGTTGATGTAAAAAAGCGTCACAAAGGTTTTCTTGGTTTACTGAAATTGTATTCCGATTTAAAAAAGTTAAATATAGATGCTGTTGCCGATTTGCATAATGTATTGCGTTCCCAAATCATCAGGATTTTGTTTTTTTTATCAGGAAAAAAAGTAGCCGCAACCGATAAAGGTAGAGCTGAAAAAAAAGCACTAACTCGAGCCGAAAATAAAATCTTTCAACCAGTAAAATCGATGGTTCAACGTCATGTTGATACCTTTAATACTTTAGGTTTCAATGTTGATTTATCCAATCCAAAATTTCCAGAAAAAGCGGTTTTATCCAAAGAAATAATTGAAATTTTGGGAGAAAAACAAAATTTTAATTGGATAGGAATTGCTCCTTTTGCTCAATATGAAAGCAAAGTATATCCGTTAGATTTAATGCAAAAAGTAATTGATGAATTAGCATTGAATGCTTCAAATAAAATTTTCCTTTTTGGCGGTGGAAACAAAGAAATTGAACTTTTAAATCAATTTTCAAAAAACAAAGAGAATGTTATAAATCTTGCTGGAAAAATTCCATTTCAACACGAATTGCAATTAATTTCCAACCTTGATGTCATGCTTTCTATGGATAGCGGAAATGCGCATATCGCCGCCATGCTTGGTGTAAAAGTCATCACACTTTGGGGTGCAACACATCCTTTTGCTGGTTTTGCGCCTTTCAATCAACCACTAGAAAATTGTTTGACTTCCGATAGAGAACAATTTCCACTATTGCCAACATCAGTTTATGGAAACAAAAAAGTAGCTGGTTATGAAGATGTGATGCGAACGATTGCTGTTGAGAAATTGATTGAAAAAATAAATTCCAACCTTGAGTAACAAAATTGGAATTTAGAATTTATTTATTGGAATTTAATTAATTACACATCATCATAATCCACATAAATCTCTGTAGAAGTTGGATGTGCTTGACAGGTTAAAATCAATCCGGAAGCGATTTCTTTATCGGTTAAAATAGAATTTTTTGCCATAACCGCAGTTCCCGATGTGATTCGAGCCAAACAAGAACTACAAATTCCACCTTGACATGAGTAAGGCGCATCAATTCCGTGTTTAAGAGCAGCTTCCAAAACAGTTTGTTTTTGCGACATTTCAAAAGTTGTTTCTTCATCATCTACCATAATGGTAATTTTAGAATGACCTTCGGATGAAGAAATAAGGTTATTTTCAGAAGAAGAAGTAGAAAACAATTCAAATTTGATATTTTTATCAGCAATATTGTGCTCTTTTAAAACATCTGAAACTCGGTTAATCATTTCTTCTGGTCCACAAAGGTAGAATTTCTCAAATTCTTTTTCTTTGTGTTTGTTGTTCAATACAAAGTTTACGACTGATTTGTCAATTCTGCCAAAAAGTTCGCCTTCAACATTAACTTTACTATATACATAATGCACAAAAAAACGCGCTACATATTTTAAATGTAAATCGTGTAATTGTTTGTGAAAAATAGTTTCTTCGGGCGTTTTATTTCCATAAACCAATATAAAAGTACTTTTAGGTTCATTTTCTAAAACCGATTGAATAATTGACATAATTGGTGTAATACCACTGCCCGCAGCAAAGGCCGCATAGTTTTTTTGTCTTTCAATGCTCGGCTCAAAAGTGAATCTTCCTTCGGGTTGACCTACTTCAATGACATCACCAATTTTTAAATTTTCGTTTGCAAATTTTGAAAAATGACCATCTTTTACCGACTTAATAGCTATTCGCAATTCATCACTATTGGGTGAAGAACAAATGGAATATGCACGACGGATTTCTTCTCCATCAAGCGTAAGTTTTAAGTTAACATATTGACCAGCAATAAATTGATAAGCAGGTTTTAATTCAGGCGGAACAGTAAAAGCAACAGAGATAGCACTTGGCGTTTCTTGTGTTACTTCTTTTATATTTAATTTATAAAATGTGGACATGAGGTTTATTTTTCGCAAAGATAATAAACAGCAAAGAGGAAACGAAAATAAAAATATACCTAAGAATGTAATATATATTATTTTCTTATGTATATTTGTAGTTCAAAATGATGATTAAATGAAGAATTCACAATTGTATAAAGGAAGTTTAAACACCATAGTGATGAAGCTTTTGGAAGAAAACGGCAGAATGTATGGTTATGAAATTACCCAAAAAGTAAAAGACATTACCAAAGGCGAACTTAAAATTACTGAAGGCGCATTGTATCCTGCATTGCACAAAATGGAAGCCGAAGGAATTCTCGAAGTTGAGGTAGAAAACGTTGACAATCGCTTGCGAAAATATTACAAACTAACTCAAAAAGGAACAACCGAAACAGTTAATAAACTAGCTGAACTAGAAGAATTTATCAAAAACATGCAATCTATTGTACAACCTAAATTGGATTATTAAACATGAAACTTTCTACCGAACAAATCGAGAAATTATACCAATTCACACGCCAACATTATGTGGAATATTATGATTTACAAACCGAATTGGTCGATCATTTAGCCAATGGAATTGAAGAACAATGGCAAGAAAAACCAAAACTTTCATTTGACGAAGCATTGCAAGTAGAATTCAAAAAATTTGGTGTTTTTGGGTTTATGGATGTAGTAGAGAAAAGAACTGCTGCGATGAATAAGCGTTATAATAAAATGATTTTAAACCATTTGAAAGTGTATTTCAGAATCCCGCAAATCATTGGAACCATTGCTGCAGTTGGTATAGTGTTTTATTTGCTAAAGATGAGTTTGGTTTCTGTATTTACGATGTCAATATTGGGTTTAATAAGTATTGGATTTTTATTTTTTTCACTATTTTATTTAGTACGAAAAAGAAAAAAATATGAGGCAAAAACTGGGAAAAAATGGATGCTGAAAGAAATTATTTTTGGACATTCTACTTCCTTGGGATTAATTCAGTTTCCCATACAGTTATTTTTACAAATCGATGAGCCGTTAGTGGATATTTGGCTCTTGATTTTCAGCGTGTTTTTTGTACTGATTTTTATTTGCGAGTATATTATTATTTTTGAAATACCATCAAAAGCCGAAGATTATTTAAAGCAAACTTATCCAGAATATGAATTTTCTAAAATCTAAAATGTAACATTTTTTACATACCAAATACTTACTAGCAAACCTAAACCACTCAACTATGATAAAACATTTCATTTCTCTCGAATGGAAATCCTTCCTTCGTTCGGCTTCTTTTGGAACTAATTTAGCACTGAAAATATTTATGACGCTTGGTGCTTTGTATTTTGCAGCCATGTTTGTTGGACTAGGTATTGCTGTTTATTTTCTCATAGAAGATGCAGGTTTAAAACCATTTGAAACGGTCAATAAATTTCTAATTTACTATTTCACAGCCGATTTAGTTATTCGTTATTTTTTACAAACAACACCAGTTTTAAACATCAAACCATTAACAATTTTAAACATTAAGAAAAACACCATTGTTAATTTTGTAATTGGAAAATCTGCTTTATCTTTTTTTAATTTTTTACATGCGTTTTTCTTTATACCGTTTTCAATAGTATTAGTAAAAGAAGGTTTTAACCCAATGCAAGTAGTTTTTTGGCATATTGGTGTTTTCAGTATTATTTATTCTATGAATTTCATCAATGTTTTAGTCAACAAAAAAGATAGTATTTTCTATGTTGTTTTGACAATCGTTGGTGGATTTGGATTGGCACAATATTATGGTTGGTTTGATGTAACGGTTTATACTTCTCCATTTTTTCAAGGAATGTATGATACCAGTTATTTGTTTTTATTTCCAATCGCAGCATTAGTTTTATTATATTATTTCAACTTCAAATTTTTCAAAAATAATCTAACCCTTGATACTGGTTTAGCAGTAAAAAGTAAAGAAGCCACAACTGAAAACCTTACTTTTTTAGACCAATTTGGAACTTTAGGAACGTTTCTTAAAAACGACATCAAACTTTTAAAACGCAACAAACGATCTAGAACAACTGTAATTATGAGCGTTGTTTTTATCTTTTATGGACTTTTGTTTTTTACAAATTCTATAGAAGCTTATAACAATCCTGCCATGCATGTTTTTGCTGGAATATTTGTTTCAGGTGGATTTCTTTTCACGTTTGGACAATTTGTACCAAGTTGGGACAGCGCTTATTATCAACTAATGATGAGTCAAAACATTCCATACCGCGAATACATCAAATCAAAATGGTGGTTGATGGTTATTGGAACGGTTGTATCTACCATTTTGGCATCATTTTATTTATATTTTGGTTGGCATATTTATTTATTAATTGTTGTTGGCGCTATTTTTAATATAGGTGTCAATTCGCATTTGGTAATGCTTGGCGGTGCCTTTGTAAAAACACCAATTGATTTGTCTAGTTCTAAACAAGCCTTTGGAAACAAACAAGCCTTTAACATGAAAACCATGCTGATTTCTTTGCCAAAATTATTATTACCAATGGCTTTGTATGCAGCGGGTTATTATATTTTTTCGCCCGAAGTTGGTTTACTTTTTGTGGCTGGAGCAGGAGTTTTAGGTTTTGCTTTTAGAAACAAAGTATTTACCATGATTGAAAAAATCTATAAAACCGAAAAATACGCTACTATTTCAGCATACAAACAAACTAACTAAGGACTATTCACTAACAACTAAGTACTAAAAACATGATACAAGTAAACAATCTTTCAAAAATATATACCAACGGTAAAAAAGTATTAAACATTGCCAATCTTGAAATTCCAAAAGGTCAAAGTTTTGGTTTAGTAGGAAATAATGGTGCTGGAAAAACTACTTTTTTTAGTCTATTATTAGATTTGATTGAGCCAACAACAGGTTCAATAAAAAACAATGAAGTAATTGTAAATCAAAGCGAAGCTTGGAAACCTTTCACGGCTGCTTTTATAGACGAAAGTTTTTTAATTGGTTATTTAACTGCCGAAGAATACTTTTATTTTATAGGTGATTTAAGAGGTCAAAACAAAGCCGATGTTGATGCATTACTTAAAAAGCACGAACAATTTTTCAATAACGAAATCCTTAACAACAAAAAATACCTTCGCGATTTATCGAAAGGAAACATGAAGAAAGTCGGAATTATTGCGGCTTTAATCGGAAATCCAGAAGTAGTAATTTTAGACGAACCGTTTGCCAATCTTGACCCAACAACCGTTAGCCGATTGAAAAAAATCATTAAAGAGCTAGCCGAAAATCCCAATGTAACCGTTTTGGTTTCCAGTCACGATTTAGTGCATACCGTTGAGGTTTGCGATAGAATTGTAGCATTAAATCTTGGCGAAGTGGTAAAAGACATTCAAACTTCGCCAGAAACCTTGAAAGAATTGGAAACTTTTTTTGCTGTTTAACGACGAATAAATAAAATTAGAATAGCTGTATTGTCCAAAAAACATGCAGCTATTTTTTTGCTATATCAAAAAGAAACGTATTTTTACCAGTCAGTTATACTAAAAAGTATATTTTTACGTTATAAATCAAACGTTTTACATTGAAAACTAAAATTACAAAGCGCATTCTTTTCTTCGGATTTCTATTTTTCTTGATAGCTTGTTCTACCAAAAAAAATTCATTTCTGTCTAGAAACTCACATGCATTAAGCTCAAAGTTTAATATTTTATACAACGGTGATCTTGCCTTAGAACAAGGATTGCTAGAGTTAAAATCTCAATATCAAGATAATTTTTGGGAAATTCTTCCCATTGAAAGAATGCAAATAAAGGAAGAACAATTGCTTCCAAATGAGACTAAAAACCCAAACTTTGAACGTGCCGAAGAAAAAGCTACCAAAGCCATTCAAAAGCATTCTATGAACATTCAAGGTTCGGAAAAAAACCCGCAAATGGATGAAGCGCATTTACTTTTGGGAAAAGCCAGGTATTATGACCAACGATTTGTTCCAGCTTTGGAAGCCTTCAATTATGTATTGTACAAATATCCAAAAAGCAGTAAAATTTATGAAGTAAAGATTTGGCGTGAAAAAACGAATATGCGATTGGAAAACGACCAACTAGCAGTTAATAATCTTAGAAAGTTGCTAAAAGAAATTAAGTTTAAAGATCAAATTTTTGCCGATGCCAACGCTGTTTTAGCACAAGCTTTTTTAAATTTAGAAGTAAAAGACAGCGCAGTTGCTAAACTAAAATTAGCTAGAGAGTTTACAAAATCAAACGAAGAAAAATCACGATATGATTTTATTTTGGGACAATTGTATGAAAATTTAGGACACAAAGACAGTGCTTATGCAAGTTACCAAAAAGTAATTGATATGCATAGAAAAGCTGCAAAACAATATACAATTCATGCTCATATTAATCAAGTCTTGCAACAAGAGTATAAAAAAGGAGATACGTTGCTTTTTCTAAAAAAATGGAACAAACTACTTGCCGACAGAGAAAACAGACCTTACTTAGATGCATTGTACCATCAAAAAGCAAAGTTTTATGAAGGACAAGAAAATTTTGAAGCCGCAAAAAAGAATTACAATCTATCATTAAAAAAGAAATCGCAAGACCAATATTTGATGGCTTCTAACTATAGAAATCTGGCAACCATTTATTTTAATGATGCAAAATATGCTACAGCTGGAAAGTATTATGATAGTACTTTGGTGAATTTAAAACCAAGAACAAGAGAGTTTAATGCTATAAAAAAGAAAAGAGAAAATCTAGAAGATGTTATTAAATATGAGGCTATTGCACAAAAAAATGACAGTATCATTTCATTGTACAAAATGTCTTCTTCTGATAAAGTAGCTTATTTTGACAAATACATCGAAAAACTTAAAAAGGAAGATGCCAAAAAACTTAAAGAATTAGAAAAACAAGAACAGATTAAAGTAAATTCAGAATCTTTTGGTGGTGACGACTCTCAATCTATCAATGCAGCAAAAATGGCTGCAAATGTTCCAAAACCAAATCTTTTTACGGGCTCTAAAACTGATTTTTATTTCTACAATCCAACTACAATTGCTTACGGAAAAAAAGAATTTACAAAAATTTGGGGAAAAAGAAAATTGGTCGATAACTGGAGAGTTTCATCCTTGTTAACCAAAGAAGATGCCAAAGGAAATGATGAAAAAGATGCCAAAGAAAATGACGTAACCTCAAAAGAAAAAGACGGAAAAGAAAATTCTGATGAAAATCCAGCCTATACTTCCGAATTTTACATTAGTCAGTTGCCAACTTCACAAAAAGTAATTGATAGTTTATCAAAAGAACGAAATTTTGCCTATTATCAATTAGGTGTAATTTATAAAGAAAAGTTCAAAGAATACCAACTGGCAGTCAATAAATTGGAGCAATTGTTAAAAAACAATCCCGAGGAACGATTGATTTTGCCTTCGATGTACAATTTATATAAGCTTTATGAAATTTTAGATAAAAATAAAGCATTGGCAATGAAAGCTCGAATTATTGCGGAATATCCGGAGTCAAGATATGCTCAAATTCTTAGCAATCCACAAGACCAATTGGCAGATGATAATAATTCACCAAAAGCAGTTTATGAAGCATTGTTTAAACAATATCAAGAACGAAATTTTAAAGAGGTTTTAGTAAAAATAGACGAAGCTATTGAGCGATTTACAGGTGATGAAATTGCACCAAAATTAGAATTACTTAAGGCTAATTTAATTGGTAAACTAAAAGGATTAGATGAATTTCAGCAAGCATTAAATTATGTTGCATTAAATTATCCAAATGTAGAAGAAGGCAAAACAGCTGAGAAAACAATAAGCATTAGTTTGCCTAAATTACGAGCTTTGCAACTTGGAAAATATGAATCGACAAATTGGAAAATCTTATACCAATCAAAAGATTTTGATGATAAAAATACTAAAGCACTTCGCGAAAAAATCACTAAATTTATTAAAGAAAGAAGTTTAGATAAGCTAACCATTTCGTTAGATGTTTATACAATGACCGATAATTTTGTGGTGATACACGGAATGAAATCGGAAGACTATGCTAAAGGAATAGCTTCAATTTTAAAAGAATTCAAAGAATATAAAGTTCAAGACACACCGATTATCATTTCAACAGAGAATTATTCAGTAGTTCAAATTAAGAAAAATCTTCAGGATTATATAGACGGTAAATTAGTTGACAATCCCAAAGAACCAAACTGGGATGGAAGTATAGAAAAAGCTCCTGTGGCACAACAGGAACCTCCAAAACAAGAGGAAAAACCAAGAAATACCAAAGCCGAACAAAAAGCAATTCAGAATCAAAAAGAAGAGTTAAAAGGTGCTCAATCGATACAAAATGATAAAAAGATAAAGGCAACACAAAATGAAGAAAATTCTTTTGGACCGCCACCAGCACCACAAATGCCGAATGGAAAATAATTAAAATTATGTTTGAAAAAAGATCAAAGCCTTATACCGATTTATTAGGAAAAACAAATAGAATTGTAGAAGGAACAACAATTAATGGAAATGTTGTTTCGGCTACAGACATCCGTTTGGATGGACAACTTATAGGCAATCTTCAATCAAAAGGAAAGTTAGTAATTGGTCCAACAGGTAACATTAAAGGAGATGTTATTTGTAGAAACGCAGACATAGAAGGACTTTTCGAAGGTAAAATTCAAGTGCAAGAAATTTTAAATATAAAATCAAAAGCACATATAAAAGGTGATGTAATTTGCGGTAAATTATCCGTTGAACCAGGAGCAGAATTTAGCGCCACTTGTGCCATGAAACCACAAGTAAAAAACATAACGACTGATGGAAAATCAGAACAAGAAAAAATCGCCTAATAAATGGTTGGTTCTAATTAATATTCCGATTCAAATGGGAATTGTAATATTCCTTTTTGCCTATTTAGGGAAATATCTAGACACAACCTATCCAAACACACATTCAGTTTATGTAAAAGTACTAACACTTTCAGGTGTAGCTATTGCCTTTTATAATTTAAACCGACAATTAAAAAAACTCAACGATTCTGATAAACAATGAATTTCAAAACTCAAAAACCAGTAATTTTAACGTTCATTTTAGCAATAGTTTTTTACACCATTCATAAAGTAATTTTTTTAGTTGCTTTTCCAAAAGAAGAAATTAATACGTTTGTCTATCCATTAGAATTGTTGTATTTGTTTTTTGGATTTAGTTCTGTTTTAATTGTTTTTTTATTAGTAAAAATTAATCAAAAGAACATTAATAATGTTGGTTATACATTTTTATTAGTCACTTCTGTAAAAATGGCATTAGCCTATTTTTTTCTTCAGCCGATTTTAAATTCTAAAACCGAATTTATCAAAATGGACAAAATGAATTTTTTTGTCATATTTATTGTTTTTTTGATAATAGAAACCAGCGTAACTATAAAAATGTTGAACAAAAAACAATAAAAGCTTTAAAAAGTGATAATTTGATAAAAAAAATCAAATCGAATACTTTTAAATACTAATTTATATTGTACTTTTGCACCAAATTTGAGAAAACAAAATTTAAGATAATTTTCAGATATGGTGATTTCAAAAAAACCACGCCTTTTTATATATGCAGCTTTAGTTGCACTTTTGCCGTTATTCGGTTTAGCCAATCCAAACGATTCTACTACAGTTTCTCATCAAGTTGCTCACGCAGACAAAACTACTCATGAGAATACAGAAGGATTAACCAAGGAGCAGCTAAAAGTAAAAGAAACAAAAGAATTCATCAGACACCACTTGTTGGATTCACATGATTTTCATTTGTTTTCTTATGGGAAAGATGAGGCTGGACATGAAAACCATGTAAGTTTTCCACTTCCAGTAATTCTTTGGGACAATGGAATTCATTTCTTTATGTCTTCAAAATTCGAACATGGTCATGCAGCTGCTGAGTCAAAAGGGAATTATTATGCTATTAATCATCACAACGGACAAATTTATAAAACAGACGCCGCAGGTACTTTTATTGAAAACGATAAAGGTAAAATAGCGAATGACAAACCAATTGATTTATCGATAACAAAAAATGTTTCGATGATATTAATCACAGGTTTAATCATGTTCTTATTATTTGCAGGTTTAGGAAAATCATACAAAAAGAATGGTTCAATTGCTGCTGGAGCTGGAAGATTTTTTGAACCTATTATACTCTATATTAGAGATGAAATTGCTATTCCTAATATTGGAGTAAAATATTATAGAAAATACATGAGTTTCTTGTTAACAATATTTTTCTTTGTTTGGTTCTTAAACATGTTTGGTTTAACACCGCTTGGAGTAAACGTAACAGGAAACATCGCAATCACAGCCGCATTAGCTATTATTGCTTACATCATCACAACATTTACCGCTAAAAAAGATTATTGGAAACACATTTTCTGGATGCCAGGCGTACCTGTTCCAATGAAATTTATTTTAGCACCAATCGAATTGTTAGGAACATTTATCAAACCATTTTCGTTAATGATACGTTTGTATGCTAATATGTTAGCAGGTCACGTGGTATTAATGAGTTTGATTGCATTAATGTATTCTGCAAATCACTTTATTGGAAGTCCATTAGCATTATTATTGTCTTTTGTACTAACAATATTAGAAGTTTTAGTAGCCTTGTTACAAGCTTATATTTTTACAATGTTGGCTGCTTTATATTTTGGTTCGGCTGTTGAAGAACACCACCATGAAGAAGCACATTAGTATTTTAGATATTAGATTTCTGATTGTAGATATATCAGAAATACAATATCTAAAATCTAATATTAAAAAGAATGTTTAATTAAATATATATACATTATGGAAATTCCTAGAATTATTGGAGCAGGATTAGTAGTAATCGGAGCTGGAATTGGTATTGGTAGAATCGGTGGTTCTGCAATGGATGCTATTGCACGTCAACCAGAAGCTACTGGAAAAATCCAAACAGCGATGCTTATTGCTGCTGCACTTATTGAAGGTATTGGTTTCGCTGCAATTTTTGCATCGTAATTAAAAATTTTTAACAAAAGCTATAACGGTTGGTTGTAGCTTTTGTTACTTTATTAAAATTAAAAAGATTTAACACTTATATAAAATGGAAGAATTATTTGGACAGTTTTCCTTAGGGTTGTTTATACTACAATTCGTTTTATTCGTTGCATTAGTTTTTCTTTTGAAAAAATTTGCATGGAAACCAATTCTTGACGCTGTAAATGAAAGAGAAGATGGCATCAAAAACGCATTGCTTTCTGCAGAAAATGCAAAAAAAGAAATGCAAAATTTGAAATCTGATAATGAGAAATTATTAGCAGATGCAAGATTAGAGCGTGACGCCATGATGAAAGATGCTCGTGAAATCAAAGAAAAAATGATTAACGATGCAAAAACAGAAGCGCAAGTAGCTGGAGAAAAAATGATTGCACAAGCAAAAGCCGCTATTGAAAGCGAAAAAAATGCAGCAATGGCAGAATTGAAAGCACAAGTATCTAATTTATCTTTAGATATTGCAGAAAAAGTATTAAAAAGCGAATTGTCTAACAAAGAATCTCAAACGAAATTAGTTGAGAAAATGTTAGGTGACGTTAAATTAAATTAATCGATATGTCTAGAGCTGCGATTAGATATGCAAAAGCGATTTTAGAAATAGCTTCTACATCAGGAAACACTGCTAAAGTGAATAATGACATGAAAGCTATTACTGAAGTAGTAAGCGGAAATAAAGAATTAAGCGATTTTTTGGCAAGTCCAATCATTACTTCAGATATAAAGATGAATGCTTTGTCTGAAGTTTTTGGAACTGTAGAAAATGAGACAAAATCATTATTCCGTTTATTGCAAGAAAACAAAAGATTTGAGATATTGTTACCAATAGCCGAACAATTCAATGCACAATATGATGTTTTGAACGGAGTAGAAGTAGCAGTAGTGACTACAGCAATTCCGATGGATGCTGCTTTAGAAACACAAGTTTTAGCTAAAATTGCAACAATTTCAGATAAAAAAATCACTTTACAAAACACAATTGATCCTTCTATAATAGGTGGATTTATTTTGCGAATGGGTGACAAACAATATAACGCATCTGTAGCAAACAGATTGCAAGAATTAAGAAGAGAGTTTAGTAATTAAATTACCATTAAAGATATATCAAAATGGCGGAAATTAAAGCAGCTGAAATATCAGCAATATTAAAAAAACAGGTAGAAGGATTTCAATCTGGTGCTACTTTAGAAGAAGTTGGATCAGTTTTACAAGTAGGTGATGGTATTGCTCGTGTTTACGGGTTGTCCAATGCTCAATACGGAGAGTTAGTACAATTCGAAAATGGATTGGAAGCTATCGTTTTGAACTTAGAAGAAGACAACGTTGGTGTTGTACTTTTAGGACCATCTACAGGAATTAAAGAAGGCTCAACCGTTAAAAGAACGCAACGTATTGCTTCTTTAAATGTTGGTGAAAACATCGTAGGTCGTGTTGTAAACACACTTGGAGAACCAATTGACGGTAAAGGACCAATCGGTGGTGATTTATACGAAATGCCATTAGAAAGAAAAGCACCTGGAGTTATCTTCCGTCAGCCGGTAACTGAGCCATTACAAACAGGAATTAAATCAATTGATGCAATGATTCCAGTAGGTCGTGGTCAACGTGAGTTAGTTATTGGTGACCGTCAAACAGGAAAAACTACAGTATGTATTGACACTATCTTAAACCAAAAAGAATTTTATGACGCAGGTCAACCTGTATATTGTATTTATGTTGCTATTGGGCAAAAAGCTTCAACAGTAGCAGGAATTGCAAAAACGTTGGAAGAAAAAGGAGCAATGGCTTATACTACAATTGTAGCAGCTAACGCATCAGATCCAGCAGCGATGCAGGTTTATGCGCCAATGGCCGGAGCAGCAATTGGAGAATATTTCCGTGACTCAGGTCGTCCAGCATTAATCATTTATGATGATTTATCTAAACAAGCGGTTGCTTACCGTGAAGTTTCATTATTACTTCGTCGTCCTCCAGGTCGTGAAGCATATCCTGGTGACGTTTTCTATCTTCACTCTCGTTTATTAGAAAGAGCTTGTAAAGTGATTGCTGATGACGATATTGCAAGAAATATGAATGATTTACCAGATTCATTAAAACCAATCGTGAAAGGTGGTGGTTCTTTAACAGCATTACCAATTATTGAAACGCAAGCTGGTGACGTTTCTGCTTATATTCCAACAAACGTAATTTCGATTACTGATGGACAAATTTTCTTGGATGGAGATTTATTTAACTCTGGAGTTCGTCCTGCTATTAACGTAGGTATTTCGGTATCTCGTGTTGGAGGAAATGCTCAGATTAAATCAATGAAAAAAGTATCGGGAACATTAAAACTTGACCAAGCTCAATTCCGTGAATTGGAAGCGTTTGCTAAATTTGGTTCTGACCTTGATGCCGTTACTTTAAACGTAATTGAAAAAGGTAGAAGAAACGTTGAAATCTTAAAACAAGCCGTAAACGATCCTTATACTGTAGAAGATCAAGTAGCTATTATTTATGCAGGTTCAAAAAATTTATTAAAAACCGTTCCTGTAAATAAAATTAAAGAATTCGAAAAAGATTATATCGAATATCTAAATGCAAAACATAGAGATACTTTAAACGCTCTAAAAGCAGGTAAGTTAGACGACAACATTACTGATGTTTTAGAAAAAGCGGCAAAAGAAATCTCAGCAAAATATAATTAAAAAGTATTAAGTACTAAGTATCAAGAATTAAGACATCTTGATACTTAATACTTTTATCTTAATACAAGAAAAATGGCAAACTTAAAGGAAATCCGTAATAGAATTAGTTCCGTTTCGTCAACGATGCAGATTACATCGGCGATGAAAATGGTTTCTGCTGCAAAGTTGAAAAAAGCACAAGATGCTATTACAGCAATGCGACCTTATGCCGAAAAATTAACGGAATTATTGCAAAACGTTAGCGCAACACTCGACGGTGATGCTGGTGGAGAATTTACTTCTCAACGCGAAATCAACAAAGTGTTGGTGGTAGCAATAACTTCAAATAGAGGTTTGTGTGGTGCTTTCAATACCAATGTAATTAAGCAAGCGAAACTTGTTGCCGAAAGTTACACAGGCAAGCAGGTAGATATTTTTGCTATTGGTAAAAAAGGAAACGACATTTTAAGAAAAACATATAACGTTGTAGATAATAAAAGTGAAGTTTTTGATCAATTAAGTTTTGATAACGTAGCAGATATTGCAGACGCTTTAACCGAAAAGTTTACTTCGGGCGAATACGACAAAATTGAAATCATTTACAATCAGTTTAAAAACGCAGCAACACAAATCGTTCAAACCGAACAATTTTTACCGCTAGCACCAATTGTTTCTGATGTTCCGGTTTCTACTGGCGATTACATTTTTGAACCATCAAAAGAGGAAATCGTGTTGACTTTGATTCCAAAATCATTGAAAACACAGCTATACAAAGCCATCAGAGATTCATTTGCATCCGAACACGGCGCAAGAATGACCGCAATGCACAAAGCAACCGATAATGCAACCGAATTGAGAAATCAATTGAAATTAACCTACAACAAAGCACGTCAAGCTGCAATTACTAACGAAATCCTTGAGATTGTTGGTGGTGCAGAAGCGTTAAAAGGCTAATAAAAAATATATTTTTATAAAAAGAGTCAACATTCGTTGGCTCTTTTTTTATTCGTTCAATTTAATAGTTATTTTTGTTTCATAAAGTTTAAATATTCACCTTGAGCATCTATAAAAATCTTTTCAAACAAACCATGATTTATGGCTTAGCTACGGTTTTGCCAAGGATGTTTAGTTTTATTTTAGTCCCGCTTTATACCGATTTACTACCAAAAGCAGAGTATGGTCAAATCACCGTAATCTTTGCTTACATGATTTTCTTTAATGTTATCTTGGCATACGGAATGGAAACCTCGTTCTTCCGATTTTACAACAAAGAAGACGACAAAAAGAAAGTAATCGAAACCTCGATGGTCACTATTTTCTGGACGACCATTCTGTTTTTAGCAGGCGCACTAACCTTTAGAAACGACATTGCAAAGTTCATTGAAATTGATGTCCAATACGTCACCTATTCCATTTGGATACTGGTTTTAGACGCGCTAGTTATCATTCCGTTTTCAAAACTAAGAGCCATTCAGCGACCAAGTTTCTATGCGTTTCTAAAAATATCGAATGTAGTCGTAAACCTTTCGCTTAATGTTTTCTTCCTCGTATATTTACCCAAAATTGTAGCCAGTCAACCCAGCGGTTTCTTAAGTTCTATCTATTTCGAAAACTTTCAAATTGGTTATGTTTTCATCTCAAATGTAATTGCCAGTTTGCTCACATTCGTCTTGCTTTCCAAAGATTATTTTACCTTAAATTGGAAGTTCGACGTGCAACTTTGGAAACAAATGATGAAGTATGGAATGCCCATCTTGGTTTCCGGAGTTGCTTTTGCCATCAACGAGCAGTTCGACAAAATATTATTGCAAAAACTCTTGCCGCCCAATATTGCCGAAGCAGAAGTTGGCGTCTATTCGGCTTGTTATAAGCTCGGATTATTCATGGTGTTGTTCCGAACGGCCTATACTTTGGGTATCGAACCGTTTTTCTTTAGCCATGCAAAAAACGAAAACGCGCCACAAACCTACGCCACCATCACCAAATATTTTGTCATCTTCGGTTCGTTCATCATGCTAAACGTTATCGTTTTTGCCGACCTTTTCAAGCAGTTAATGATTCGAGATGCTTCTTATTGGGAAGCGATGAAAGTCGTTCCGTTAATCATTTTGGCCAATTTCTTCTTGGGAATTTACACCAACCTTTCCGTTTGGTACAAACTCATCGACAAAACCTATATTGGCGCACTAATTTCGCTGGTTGGTGCCGCCGTAACCTTGGTTTTAAACTTCTGGTTAATCCCAAAAACGGGTTATTTTGGTGGTTATTATGGGTCTGCCATTGCTACAATTGCAGCTTATGGGTCGATGATGTTTCTTTCCTATTATTTGGGCAAAAAACAGTATCCAATTCCTTATGAAATGAAGAAAATCGGCCTATATTTGATGCTTTCGGTTGCCTTTTCCATCGTATCCTTCTACTTTTTTAGAGAAAATTATCTAGTGGGCATTCCATTAATTTTGATTTTCTTATATTTCATCTATTACAACGAAAAAGAAACTTTAGCCACAATAGTAAAACGCAAAAAATGACCATAAAAATCATCAACAAATCGCAACACGAACTTCCAAATTACGAAACCATTGCTTCTGCAGGAATGGATTTGCGCGCCAATTTAGAAGCACCCATTACCCTAAAATCATTAGAGCGAACCATTGTAAAAACAGGTTTGTTTATCGAATTGCCCATTGGTTTTGAAGCCCAAGTGCGCCCAAGAAGCGGTTTGGCAGCCAAAAAAGGAATCACCGTTCTAAATGCTCCCGGCACCGTGGATGCTGATTATCGTGGCGAAATTGGCGTGATATTGGTCAACCTATCTTCCGAAGATTTCACCATAGAAAACGGCGAAAGAATAGCCCAATTAATCATCGCCAAGCACGAACGCGCCGAATGGATGGCAGTTGAAACGCTATCGGAAACCTCTAGAGGCGAAGGCGGCTTTGGAAGCACTGGCGTGAAGTAATTTTTCTCAAAAAAACACGCTTTTTCCAAAACAAGTTTCCAAGTAGCAAGATAAACTTGCATCCCTTCAGAACTTTTAAAGTCATCTGCAAGATAGAATTGCATCGCTATAGACGTTTTCATAGTAAACACAAGATAGAATTGCATCTTTATAGCTATTTTGACAGTGTATGAAAGATAAAATTGCATCCCTTTAGACAGTTTCATAGTAAATGCAGACTATTTTTAGACAGAAAAAGATTTTTTCTACACAAAAACAATCTTTTATTATATAAAAAATTAATTTTTTGACTACTTTTTCATTCCAAATTATTATTTTTGAAATAGTTTTAGTAGCGAATATTGTGAAAAATTATTCTTTTAAATCAAAATACTATGGCAACAGGATTTCACTTAGGCAATTATTTAACAAAACTCATCGATACAAAACGCTTGCGTAGAAAAGAAATTACGCAACAGATGGGCGTACAATATTCTGCCTTCTATGGATACGAAGGTCGACCGTCGTTGCAGTTTTATATTGTGCTGCGTCTTTGTCATGCCATGAAATACAATATTTTTTTGGATGTAGCCAACATGTTGCCACCCGAGTATGACTATGATAAGAAGAGCAGCACCGGAAAAGACAACATCATTGCGCAACTTGAGGAAGAAAATAAAAAGTTGAAATGGGAAAACGATTTGCTTAAAGAAATGATGATTAAAAAAGGATAGAAATTCGGTAAATTGGCAACAATTGCTCGGGTTTTTACCCTATTTTTGTGAAGATATAATCAAAAATCAATAGATAGATGAAAATTATTGTACCCATGGCTGGACGAGGTTCCAGATTACGACCACACACACTCACCATTCCAAAACCGTTAATTCCTATTGCCGGAAAACCAATCGTACACCGCTTGGTAGAAGACATTGCGGGTGTATTAAACCAAGATATTGAAGAAGTAGCATTCATTATTCACGAAAGCTTTGGCAAAAAAGTAGAAGACGAATTGATTGCGATAGCCGAAAAACTAGGCGCCAAAGGAACGATTTACTATCAAAACGAAGCACTCGGAACGGGGCATGCCATCATGTGTGCCAAGGATTCTTTGACGGGTTCGGCGGTTATTGCTTATGCCGATACGTTAATTCGTGCCAAATTTGATTTAGACCAAACCGCCGACAGCGTTATTTGGGTAAAACAAGTGGAGCAACCCGAAGCTTTTGGCGTTGTAAATTTGAACGATAACAACGAAATCATCGAATTGGTTGAAAAACCACAAGAATTTGTTTCGGATTTGGCGGTCATCGGGATTTATTATTTCAAAGACGTTGCGGTTTTGAAAAACGAATTGCAATCGGTGTTGGATAACAACATCATTCACGGTGGCGAATATCAAATTAACGATGGTATCAAGCAAATGATGGCAAAAGGCATGAAATTTGTACCTGGAGAAGTTGACGAATGGATGGATTGTGGCAATAAAGACGTGACTGTGGAAACCAATTCGCGAATGTTAGGGTTTCTTCTTAACGATGGCGAAAAATTAATAAGCGATGTGGTTCGTGTTGAAAATTCGACCGTCATTGAGCCTTGTTTTATTGATGATGACGTGGTTTTAATCAACTCTATTGTTGGTCCGAACGTGTCGCTTGGAAAAGGAACGCATCTTACGAATGTGAAGATTCAAAACAGCTTGGTGCAAACCCATGCGCACATTAGAAACGCTAAATTGGACAACGCGATGATAGGAAATCACGCTACATTTGACGGCGAATTTACCAGCATTAGCATCGGCGATTACTCGGTTTTAGAGTAACTATCCTAAAAAGGGTTAACCGGTTAGGCAGAAAATATAGATATGAAAAAAATAGTTTTACATCGTTTTCTTTTTGGGATATTGTTTATTCCAACCATCCTAATGGCGCAAACTGAGCCTGAGGATGTTGCCTCGATTACCAATGAATTTGAGAATAACTTCTTTGAATCATTGAAACAAAAGGGAATTGAGAATTATGACAAGGCTATCGAGTCATTGGATAAGTGCTTGGTGCTTGAACCCGATAATACCGCAGTTTTATTTGAGTTGGGAAAGAATTATTTGGCCCAAAAAAAGTATCCCACTGCCTATTCCTATTTTGAAAAGGTAACTCAAATTGATGCCAAAAACCGTTGGGCATGGGTAGGCATGTATGATGTTTGCTATGAAACGCAAGATTATAACAAAGCCATTCCAATCGTTGAAAAATTGATAACATTTAAAGACAGTTATAAGGAAGATTTGGTGTCGCTTTATATGAATACGCAGCAATTTGACAAAGCGTTGGAGTTGATTAACAATTTGAATGAAACGGTTGGAAAATCGGAGAAGCGAGAATTGTATAAAGCCGATATTCTTAGAGATGCCAAGTACCAAAGTGCCGAGAAATTCAATTTGTTAGACCAAATTAAGAAGTTTCCAAAGGAAGAGTCGAATTATATTGCATTGATTTATATGTATTCGCAAAGCAATCAGGAAGAAAAAGCGTTGGAAATTGCCGAAAAATTAGAGAAAGAGATTCCAACTTCCGATTGGGCGCAAGTGAGTTTGTTTAAATTTCATTTGAATAACAATGATGGAGCACAAGCGGTAAAAGCGATGAATATAGTATTGCCAAGCGCAAAGATTGATTCGAAAATTAAGCACCGAATGTTGAATGAGTTTTTGATATTTGCCACCAACAACCCACAATTTGAACCTGATTTAGACAAAGCGATTGCCTATTTTGATAACGATAAGAATGTTGACGTTGCTAAAGAAATAGGAAAGTTTTATTTCATGAAAAGCGATTGGGCAAAGGCAAAAAAGTATTTTGAGTTGCAAACAAAAACCCATTCGGATGACATAGAATCACAAAAATTATTGTTGCAATCGTATGTTGAATTGCAAGATTTTAAAGCAGTAGCCAAAAAAGCAGATGACTTAACACAGTATTATCCAACACAACCCGATTTGTATTACTATGCTGGCTTGGCGCAAAATCAATTGGGCAATTTTAAGAAAGCAAAAGAGGCACTCGAAGCCGGACTTGACTTTATCATTGATGATGTTTCATTAGAAATTAATTTCTACTTGCAATTAAGTGAAACTTTTAATGGTTTGGACGATGTGAAAAAGAAAGAAAGTTACTTTGCCAAAGCAAATGATTTATCAAAAAAACAAAAGAAATGAAAAAAGTAATATTTGTTGTTTCAATGTGTTTTTTTGCGATGTCTTGTAAGTCCAAAAAAGCACTTATCAGCGAAGGAATTGCCACGGAAAAGATAAAAGCGACCGAAATAATTAAAAATCATTACAACAATAAAAATGATTTTAAAACGTTATATATTAAAGCTTCGGCACGCTATGAAGATCCGAAAAACTCAAATAGTGTTACGGCTGAAGTTAGAATACAACGAAATGAAAAGATATTAGTAAGCATTCGTTTTTTAGGTATTACAATGGCAAAAGCATTGATTACGCCAAGTAATGTTTACTATTACGAAAAAATTAACGGCACTTATTTTGAAGGTGATTATGAGTTACTAAGCCAATTCTTAGGCACCGAATTAGATTATACAAAAGTTGAAAATTTGTTGATAGGAGAAGCCATAGACGATTTGAATAAAGAAAAATTTGTTGCTTTAATTGTAGATAGTTTTTACAAATTGAATAACATAAACACAAATGAAATTGACAAAACATTCTATTTTGAAGCCGATAATTTTTTAGTAAAGAAAGAAGAAATCATTCAAAACAGTAAAAACAGAAAAGTAACGATTGAGTATCCAAATTATCAAAAAGTAGGAGAATATATGCTGCCTGCTGCCATAGAAATCAATGCAGAACAGGAAAAAGGGAAAACAGCAATAAGTATAAAATACAACACCATTAATTTGAACGACGAACTTTCTTTTCCCTATTCGGTTCCGGATGGTTATGAAAGAATATTTATTAAGTAAATTTGCAAAAAAACCAATATGACAAAGCATATTTTAACATTTTTATTCTTTTGTTTAGCACTGCCAATGTGGAGTCAACTGTCTAAACAAGAGCAGTTGGAAGAACGCAAGGCCAAAATTCAATTGGAAATCCAAGAACGTCAGCAGCTGTTGAACTCTATGAAAAGCAAAGAGAAAACTGTGGTAAGTCAGTTGTTGATTCAAAAAGACAAGATAAATTTAAAAGAACAGTTGATTAAAACTACCGAAAAGCAAACCAAGCTATTGAACGATGATATTTATAGAAATCAGCTTAAAATAAATCAATTAAACAAAGAGTTAGAGGTTTTAAGAGAGGATTATGCCGAGATGATTCGCAAGTCCTATAAAAGCCGTTCCGAGCAAAGTAGAGTAATGTTTTTGTTGTCATCGGAAAATTTTCTGCAAGCTTATAAACGCATTCAATACATGAAGCAGTACAACAATTACAGAAAAATGCAAGCAGATGAATTGAAGGCAAAAACCACAAAATTAAAGTCAACCACTGAGGAAATTAAAGTTCAAAAAAAGGACAAGGAAAAACTAATTGTTGAAAATGAAAAGGAAAAGCAAGAGTTAGAAAAAGAAAAGCAAGAGCAAGAAAAAATTGCCAAACAAATACAAAAAGACAAGAAAAACATTGTTGCTGAAATAAAAAAGAAACAGCAAGAAACCAAGAAAATAGATGCTCAGATTCAAAAATTGATTCGTGATGCTATTGCCGAAGCGAATAGAAAAACGGCAAAAGCAACATCCTCTAAAACAAAAACAACCGCAGAAAAGAAAGCCATCGAGAACTCGGTAAATATTGTTTTAACACCAGAAGGAAAATTAATTTCGGATAATTTTAAAGCGAACAAAGGAAGATTGCCTTGGCCAGTTGAAAAAGGTGCCATTACGCTTGGTTATGGCGAGCAACCACATCCTGTTTTTAGAACATTAACGGTCTATAATAGCGGAATTGAAATTGCTACAGAGAATGGTGCAGATGCAAAAGCCGTATTTGATGGTGAAGTTTCTCAAGTGCAATTAACATCGCCACAAAAGAAAACCGTTATTATTAAACATGGAGATTTTTTCACAGTTTATAACAATTTATCAACCGTAAACGTTCGAGAAGGCGATAAAGTTTCAGCAAGAGAAACTATCGGAAAAATTAGAACAGATGGTGATGGGAAAACGATTTTAAAGTTTATGATTTCACAAAACACTACTTATTTTAACCCAACACCTTGGTTGTCTAAATAAGGTTAACTTTTAAAACACAAAAAACCCTTTCAGAGTATTAAATTCTGAAAGGGTTTATTATGTTTATTATTACGATAGAATTAATTCTTCTTCAACAACACTTTTTCTTGAGTAAACTGATAGGCAGCATCTAGAAAATCGATCATTTTGTTCCAATTTGCATTTGGTTCAAAATAATTTTTATAATGTTTGTAGGTTTTAACAATGAGTTGGTTGCCTTTCACTTCGGCAGTTGAAGTAAATCCGCCCGTTTCGTTTTCTACTTTTTTATTGAATTTTTCTAAACCAGAAACCGAATAGCCAACAGGAATATTTAAAATAATTTCATTCTCATACGAGCGCGGATAAACAGAATAGATATTGTTTTTTCTATCTTTTTCTTTTTGGTCAATTTCAATTTGTGAGGTTAATAATTTACCTAATTCAATTAGATATTTATCGCCAGCTTTTTTAATCAAATTATCTTTAATGCTAAACTCTTCTTCCATTTCAAAAGAAGATTTTTTGCCATAACGACCCGTATTGTTGATTTTAAAAGAATAATCGTCCACGAGAAAATCAAGTTCTCCTTCGATTGATTTTTCAAAGGATTCTTTTTGAGTGTCTTTCATTTTATTGATTAAGGCTTTCATTTCATTGCTGTACTGCTCGTTTTTTTTCTTGTTTTTTACGTAATCCAGAAGTGGTTTTGTTGCATATTTTTTGTAATCTTCATATACATAATCATAAAAATTAAGTCTGTCACTTTGCTCGCTGTCTTTTAAATGACCTAAATAAGAAGATAGTTTTTTGGCTTTAAATCCAGTAAAATCCTCCAAGGTTAATTCGGTTTTGGTTTTCACACTGTTTTCTTGATAGGTACTTGATGGTAATTGAACTGTTGAGGCATCTGTTATGCGTTTTCCTTTTGATACTTCTAAAACATAGGCTTTTGAATTTTCTATGTTGTAGTTAAATTGATCGGCACTGGTATAGGGTGAAAAATACTCCAAATAAACAGGGTTTTTAGTATTCACTCGAATAAGTTTTTTCACATTAGATTGAATTAACAAATCATCAATTGAACCATCGTAGCGTGGTGTTGCAATAATAACATCATAACTAATATCATTTTTCCTTAAGAATTGCATAAAATAATTGACAAATTGCACTTCTGAATTAAAGAATATAGGGTAATTTCCATAATATTCAAAAGGATAAAAAATCTTAGCTTCGTTTACCACAAAAGCTTCAATATATCGAGTATAGAATTGATGACGTGTAAAATAATATACTTCCCGAATTTTGTCTTCTTCAGAGGTAAATGTTTTTCCTTTTAAAAAATCATTGATGTCGCCAATATCTCCAGCAGGAACAAACTTTTTGTTGTAGTAATCAAAAATATCTTCTTTGGAAACAGTCTTTTTAATGTCGCGTTCTTTTTCGGAAAGAAACCCATCGGCTAGTTTTTCAAATTTTCCTGAACGGGCAAAAATTACTTGAAATTTATAGCATGGCATTTCGGCTAAAGGATAAAACCAACGAGGAAATTCATTTTTAGGAATGTCTTTTTCAGAGAGTTCATAACTGCGTTCGCCGCTATTTTTGGTTGGAATTTCTTTTAAATTGGGTGCTCCGTTATAAGTGTTAAAATTAATAAAAAAATCATTTTCGGTATCTAAAGTTATTTTTAAATCCATAGTTGGATATACATCGCCAAGTGGAGTTTCTACGGCTTCAAAAGTGTAGTCAAAAAATGACTTAAAGGGTTCGACACTATAAAAATAGTAGTCAATAATATCGCCAATTTCTAAATTGGGTACGGCTAATTTTTTTTCACCATCTACTTCTTTGGATTCTTTATCGGTATCAATTTCAATTTCTTTACCAGAAGGTTTTATTATTTTTACACCAACATAGTTTGTGCCTTTTTTATAACCATAAGCTCTATTAGAATAAAATTTATTTTTATATGAGAATTGCGAAAATTCGGTTACTGCGGCTTGGTCAAGCAACATGATTCTTTTTCGAATACCCGAAACATAGGTAACGCTTTTTCCAAACTTATGATAGTTATAATGTTCGCGTTTATGAATAATTACGGCCGATTCGTTTTTCCATTTATCGGGAATGGTGTTGGCTTTTTTAAATTCATCTTTTGCACCCCAAAAAAACTCGCGAGCTTCTTTGGCATCTTGAGCAGAACAAATGCCAATAATGGCTAAAAAGAATAGTAAGGCTAATTTTGTTTTCATTAAGTTAGGTCTTGGTTATTTTGATAAAGTGATTTGTTGGTTGTAATTTTCTTTTAATTTTTTATTAAATTCATTCCATTTTTCAATTGCGTCTGCTTTGATTAGACCATTTTTAAACATAAATGATTTTTTATAGATAATTTCTTTTCCAGTGTTTTCATAACTTAAGTTGATGTCAAAATCATTTTCTTTTATTGAAAGATTGGTTGGCATTTTTGTAACGTTATAACCATCAGGTATTTTAAGGTTAATTTGCGACACATAATTAGTTTTATATCCCATTTCATAAGCTACTTTACGGTCTTTTAATTCAAAGTTTTTGTATTCGTTCATGAATTCCAAATCAACATAAATTTCGTCATCAAATGAAGAAATTTTGTTTTGAATTGCAATGTTATAATCAATGGTAAGTTTGCTATCTCTATTTTGTAAATCACTGGTTTTTACATCAGAAACAGCAATGCTTTTGTTCTGTTTTGACAAATATCCGTCCAATCGTTCCTTTCTTTTGGTGTTTTCAAAACCGTTGTAAATATTTAAAAATTCGGCTCTGCTTTCACCTTGATAGGTTTTGTTACAAACTCCTATTAAAGTTTCATTTTCAATAGCAAGTGTTGTTTTAAAAGTTTCTTTGTTAAAATCGGCAGTCGTAGTTGGAATTTTTTCAATAATACATTTGTCACCATCTTCAATCATGGCTTCTTTGTTTTGAATCCGTTCTGCATATTCGCCAAAAGAGTTGTATTTTTCTGTTCCGTCTAGAAAGATTTTTTTTCCTTTATACATCAAAGTACAAATCATGTGATTATCAACGGCTAATGATGGTGTGCTGTAATCATAGGCAATGTGCTTGGTTCCAATCCACGTTAATCGCGCATCGAAACCAGCAAGTTTTAACATTTGTTTGATCAAGTTTGCCATTCCTTTGCAATCGCCATATCTTTTTTCAAAAACATTATTGGATTCGTCGGGTTTAAAACCTGCAATTCCATCTTCAAAAGCAATATATCGAATATTATCTTGCACCCAATAATAGATGTTTTTTATTTTTTCTTCATCTGTTTTTGCATTGGCAGTAAGTTCGTTTACTTTGCTTTTCATAACAGTAGTGTCATCTTTCATCATTGCAATCAACGATTTGTACCAATTGTATAAATCTGCATTGCTCTTAAATAAAGTGGTGGTTGCTCCGTCTTTGGTAAATGATTTTGCAATCACCAAAATATGTGGATAAAGGTAACTTCTTCCCGGCATTGAATTTTCTTTAAAAGCAGCAGGAACATTTTCTAAAGTATAGGTAACAATAGTTTTTTTGTCTTCAGTATTAGAAGTTTTATTGATTTTAAAACCGTCAAAATTGAATTCTTTCAATTCAACATCCAACCAATTTGGGATTTCAAAGGTGATTTTTTTAGATAAAACAGGATATTCATCATTAAAAAACAGCGAAGTAAAATATTTTACATCATCATATTTTTTTTCCATTTCATATTTGTAATTATAGCCTTGAACTGGAAAATCAATGGTAACATATTTTACTTTGGCGTCATTATAAAATAAATCACGATCTTTATAAAACTCATCTTTTACCGAAAACGAAGCGGTTTTATCGTTTCTATATTTTAAAGAAAAATTTTGAATGCTAGATTCACTGTCATAGAACTCATATTTTTGAATATCAGCACGGTGGTTGATGTTCATCAAATGTTCTTTTATGGAATGATTGACAATAACTTTGGCTGCTTTTTTGTTTAAATCGAAAGTGATTAATTCGGAACTTTCCAAAATTGCAATGTCGTCCTTAGAATAGCTTTCTCTAAGTTTTTTAGCTTGAGAAATCTCATCAGCTGTTGGATCTAAACCTTTTTGAGCATTACCATCAATTGCGAAAAAAAGTAAAAATGCCAACGAAAAAAAAGTAATTTTCATTGGTAAATAAATTTCACGAAATATACTTCTTTTTAGAATACAAAAAAGAAATTAAATAAATAATGCTTTCAATTCGGTTGCCTCACTTGGCTTCATTTTTCCAGCGAGTACCAAACTCAATTGCTTTCTACGAAGTGCTGCATCAAATCGTTGTTTTTCTAATTCTGTTTCTGGGATAACAGGCGCAACTTCTACTGGACGACCCGTTTCATCAACGGCAACGAAAGTATAAATGGCTTCGTTTGCTTTAGTTTTTGTGCCAGACTCTCTGTCTTCAATCCAAACATCTAAAAAAATCTCCATAGAAGTTCTAAACGTTCTCGAAACTTTTGCTTCCACAGTAACCACACTTCCAAGAGGAATTGAGCGGTTAAACGCTACGTGATTTACAGATGCTGTTACAGTTATTCTTCTGGAATGTCTTCTAGCAGCAATACTGGCAGCTCTGTCCATTCTAGCTAATAATTCGCCTCCAAATAGATTATTCAAGGGATTGGTTTCACTTGGTAAAACTAAATCGGTTAAAATGGTTAATGATTCTGATGCTGGTTTTGGATGCATAACTATTTTTTTATGCAAAGGTAACTACTGAAAACAAAAAATCCTGATTTCTCAGGACATTTTTAAAACTCTTCTATCAGCAACCAAGCTTTTGGATTGTCGGCTTGTTGAATTTCTTTCATGGCTTTATAAGCTTCGGAATAACTCGAATAACTTCCATATAAAACAGGGTTTAAACCGAATTTATTTGGCGCAATTCGTTTTGCGTTATAGCCTAGTTTAAGTAATCTTTCTACTAAATTATCAGCATTACTTTCAATACTAAAAGCACCAGCTACAACATGATAAGGCATTTTCTCTGATGGAATAGTAAGTGTTACGCTTGGTAATGGACTTTCGATAAAAAAAGTAGCTTCTTGTATTTTTTGATTTACTTTTTTCTGAACATTTTGCTCTACCAAAAGGGTTTGTTGAGCAATTTCTTGTTCGTAGTTTTGATATACTTTATAACCAATTGCGCCAGATACTCCAACCGAAAGAAGCACAATTGCAGCATATTTTAAAAACGAATAATTTCTTCTTTTTTCGGGAGTAAAAACAATTGGAGCTTTTTCTTCCAATTCTTCTACTATTTCTTTATATTCTTCACGCTTTACGGTTGGTGAAACAAACGTACTTAATCCAAAAGATTCTTTAAGATAATTGACTTGTTCAGCAGGTACAAAAACTAAATTGTTTTCAGAATTTAACGAAAAACCACCAATGTTTTTGAAGGTCAATTGTCCAAATTCATGAATCGATTTTCTCCAATTTTCCACTTCGGTTTGAATCACTGAAATGGCAACTTCATAATTTATTTTCTCTTCTTTAGACAAATGATTTGCCAATAATCCATCATTGTTTTTAATATAAGGATTAAAAGAAACTAATTTTTTTGGCGGATAAAATGAATTGGTGTTTTCGTCCAACTTTGCCGATTGAATCTCCGTTAAAAACGCACCAAAACCCGGAACGGTTACACATTGATAGCGGTATAATAGTTGAGAAATGTATTGTTCAATCTTCATAGTGGCAAATTTAGATAATCAACAGGATTGACAAAAAAATATTCACAAATTTTATTAACAATTACAATAAAAAAGAATTAATTTGTATTTCAAATTATAAAGATGATTCCTAATGAACTTTTTCATGTTTTAGCACTTCTCAAAGTTGATGGTGTTGGCGATATTGTTGCCAAAAAACTAATAAATCATTGTGGTTCAGCCGAAGAAGTTTTTAAATCAAAAAGACAACAGTTACAATCAATAGACGGTATCGGCGATATGCTTTTAAAAAAATTAAAAGACAAATCAGTTTTTGAAAAAGCAGCCAAAGAACTTCAATTTATTGAAGAAGAGAATTTTAATGTTTTGTATTATCAAGAAACGGCTTATCCCGAAAAATTAAAACATTGTATCGATGGGCCAACCTTGCTTTTTTCAAGTGGTAATTTTGATTTGAATACTAGAAAAATCATCAGCATAGTTGGTACTCGAGAAGTGACTTCTTATGGAACCGAATTTTGCAAGAAACTAATAGAAGATTTAGCCATTTTTAACCCAATAATTGTTAGCGGTTTTGCTTATGGCGTTGATATTGTGGCTCACAAAGCTGCAATGGATAATAATTTGCAAACAATAGGTGTTTTAGCGCATGGATTAAATCAAATTTATCCTAAAGTGCATAAAAAATATGTAGCTAAAATGGAAGAAAACGGCGGATTTTTAACGGAGTTTTGGAGCAATTCAAATCCTGATAAAGAAAATTTTGTTAGAAGAAATAGAATTGTAGCTGGAATGAGTGAAGCAACTATTGTTATCGAAAGTGCTGAAAAAGGAGGTTCATTGATAACAGCAAACCTAGCCAATGATTATAATCGTGATGTGTTTGCGGTGCCAGGAAGAATTTCTGATAAGTTTAGTCAAGGATGCAATGATTTAATTAAAACCCAACGTGCTACTTTGATGACTTCGGCTGCCGATTTAATTTATAATCTTAGTTGGGAATTGGAATCAAAACCAACAAAATCAGTGCAAAAACAACTTTTTGTTTCCTTGGATAACGATGAACAATTGATTTATGATTATTTGCAAAAAAACGGAAAACAACTTCTAGACAGTATTGCTATTGAATGCAGTTTTCCAATATTTAGAATTTCATCAATATTGTTGAATATGGAATTGAAAGGCGTCATTCGACCTTTGCCTGGAAAATTATTTGAAGCCATATAAATCCATTAGAAAATAACTTACATTTGTTTTTTAAAACTTCATCCTCTAATGAATATCATCCAATTATTTGAAACGCTTGCAATTGATAAATCTAGAATCGGTGCACTGTCGCAAGATGATTTTTCAACTATTGAAAACGTTTTACTTATTGAAAAAGAAAAAAATCAATTGATTTCAGACATTTCAATTACAAATTTTTTGAATGCTTTAAAATTTCATTCAGAATCATTTAGAGGCATTTTTGAAAATCGTGTCTTATATAATTTTTTTACCAATAAAGACCAACCAAGAGATTTTTTTAAACCAGAAACTGTTAGTAATGATGTTGATAAAATGAAAACTTTTGTGGGTTTGTTTTTTGGAAGTGAAATTAAAGCTTTTTTCAATCAAAGTTTTGAAGAAAATCAATTTTATAAAGCCAGTATTTTAGCCGAGGCTTTCCCTTATTTCCCTGACACTATTGCCTACTATGTTTTGTATGAAGCAAAAGATTGTTTGGATATTGCTCATTCCAAACTAATTCCTCCGTATAGTGATTTATCTAAAATTGAATACCTAAAAGACAGTAATTTTTACGCTTTTTTAAGTAAAATTAAAACACCTAAACTTGAAGAAAAATTACATTCAGTTTTAGAATTATTAATTAATGTGTATAAAGAAAACCCCTATTCTGAGATAGCAGGAAAAGCATTTTCATCCATGGGGAGTTATCACGCTTTAGATGAAAATATAGCTGAAAAAATTACAATTTATAACGAAAAAGCGTCACGTTATTATAATCCATTTGCACCAAAAAAGAAAAATCGAACTTGGATTTATGTTGTTGTTGGTGCTTTTGTTTTGTTGAGAATTGGTATTTTTATATCTAGTTCTAATTTATTTAATAAATCAAATAATTATAGTAATGATGATTATACTATTGATGAAACCTATAACGATACCAAGCCAACGTTAGATCCTTATTATTCGGAAATGAAATTTAAGATAGATAGTTTTCATACGTTTTTATCTGAATTTAATGCTTCAGAAATTAAAAACTTTACCATAAATTCTGCATTAAAATCTGGCGAAAATCCGTTTGAAACGTTTTATAAAAATGTAGAAAAAAGTGAAAGTAGTGATTTTATTAAAGTAAAAAATACTTCTGTTTATGATATGGTTTTGCTTGAAAACAATGTCATTTATGATTCTATAAAAATGCCAGTAACGGCATATTATTTAAAAGCTGGCGAAAACGCAATTCTAAATTCGGTAGCTTCCAATGCTGTTTTTAATATTTACATCGGAAAAAATTTGGCATCGTTTAATACCAATTCCAATCATTTATTCATCAGAAACCAATCAATTGTAGAATACCGTTTCAAAGAATTAGCACCACAAACAAAAGACTTGTTGAAAGCTGATTTTTATTTTGACGATGATGTGACGATTTCATTTAAAAACGGCGACATTAAAATTGATTCAAGAGTGATAATGGATTAATTAAACCCCAATTTCTCTCGAACTCTATTCAAAACACCATCAGCAATACTTCCCGCTTTTGCAGCACCAAGTTTTAATAACGAATCTACTTCTTCTAAGTTATTCATGTAGTAGTTGTATTTTTCACGTTCGGTTTTGAACTTTTCTACAATTAATTCAAATAAAGCTTGCTTGGCATGACCATAACCAAAATCTCGACTTTCGTTGGTATATTTTTTTCTAATTGAGGCTATTTGTTCTGAGTTTGCCAACAATTTATAAATAGCAAAGACTTTGCATGTATCAGGATTTTTAGGTTCTTCTAGCGGCGTGCTGTCGGTTTCAATACTCATAATTTGTTTGCGTAATGCTTTATCATCCAAGAAAATATTAATCAAATTTCCTCGAGATTTACTCATTTTTTGACCATCAGTTCCAGGAATGTACATGGTTTCTTCTTGCACTTTTCCTTCGGGAAGCACAAAGGTTTCGCCCATTTGATGATTGAATCGTGAAGCTACATCGCGAGTAATTTCAATGTGTTGCATTTGGTCTTTGCCAACGGGAACGACATTGGCATCATATAATAAAATATCGGCAGCCATAAGCATTGGATACGAAAATAAACCAGCATTCACATCTTCCAATCTATCTGCTTTGTCTTTAAAAGAATGTGCTAATGTCAACCGTTGAAATGGGAAAAAACAACTCAAATACCAAGATAATTCAGCTGTTTGCGGCACATCACTTTGGCGGTAGAAAACGACTTTGTCAACATTCAAACCACAAGCTAACCAAACCGAAGCGGTGCTGTATGTATTTTGACGAAGTTCATCTCCGTTTTTTATTTGTGTAATCGAATGTAAATCAGCAATAAACAAGAATGATTTATTGTTTGGATTTTTTGATAATTCGATAGCGGGTAAAATGGCACCCAATAAATTTCCTAAATGTGGCGTTCCAGTAGATTGGATTCCAGTTAAAATTTTTGACATAATTTTTTTATTCTTCACGCAAAGTTACTGCTTTGTATTAAATTTTCCATTGCATTTACTACATTTGGCACTATGAAAGTATTGAAATACATTTTTTGGATATTATACCGCATATGGTTTTACATCATGATGGCAATTCCAATCTTAATCATGTTTCCATTTTTATTTCTTTCTATTTTAAAAGAAACATGGTATCCTTATTTTTTTATGATGGCAAGAATTTGGGCAAAATGTATTCTTATTGGAATGGGTTTCAGGACAAAAGTTGTTTTTGAACAACGACCAGAAAAAGGGAAAAGTTATATGTTTGTAGCTAATCATACTTCAATGATAGACATTATGTTGATGCTTTCAATAATTGAAAATCCTTTTGTATTTGTGGGCAAAAAAGAATTGGCTAAAATTCCATTATTTGGATTTTTTTATAAAAGAACCTGTATTTTAGTTGATAGAAGTAGTCCTAAAAGCAGAATGGAAGTTTTTGAACGTGCTCAAAAAAGATTAAAACAAGGAATGAGTATTTGTATTTTTCCCGAAGGTGGCGTTCCTGATGAAAGTATTGTTTTGGATGAATTTAAAGATGGCGCATTTCGTTTGGCTCTTGAACACGAAATTCCAGTTGTTCCGATGACTTTTTACGACAATAAAAAACGATTTTCCTATACTTTTTTTAGCGGAAGTCCTGGGCAATTGAGAGCCAAAGTGCATCATTTTATTGAAACAAAAGGAAAGTCAGAAATTAAAAAGACATTAAAAACTGAAGTTCGAACTTTGATTTTAAATGAACTTCAGAATGATAGTAAATAAAAAGAGTTCCAAAAAAAACTTGGAACTCTTTTCTGTTATTGCTCGAAAGTAATAACACCAACTAAATAATTTTTAAAAACTTAACAAACTAAAAATTATAACTTATACCCGTGTAAATTCCAAAAATATAGGGTTTAAAATCTTGCGAATCTCTTGAAAATGTATTCAATTGATATTTGAAAGTAGGTTCAATTCGAGCTTGAAATTTTTTGAAAAAGCCATAATTAAAACCAACACCAAAGTTGCCACTAAAATGCATTGGGTTTAAATTAGAAGCTTCTCCAACTTTAAGAGTGATTCCATCTGCTTCAAGATATACTTCGTTTTTATTTAAAAAAAGTGCACTCATTCCACCAATAAGTTCAACGCCAAATTTGTTGTCTAGTAATTTATAGGAAATCTCCATTGGCATTTCTATATATCCCATACGTTGGTTTAAAACACCATCATTTTGTTCTGTTTCTAGTCTGTTGAAAGCAGCGTTAAGATTTTTTATTGGAATAATTTCGATTAATGAACCTTCAACAGTTGGAGTAACATTTTTCATCATTCTAGCATTAGTGCTTTGAAAAAAAATGATGTCATTGGTATTATAATCAACTGAAAATGAATTTATTCCAGTTCTAATTTTAATTTTTTTATTGATGCTATAATTAACAGCAACACCATAACTTAGATTGTTGTTAAAACTTTTGGAATTCTCATCTAAACTGGAATCCAATGGCGAACCATCGGCAAATGAACCAAAATAAATAGGAGCAAGATTAGGTGTAACTTGCCACCTATTCATTTTTTGTTCTTTGGTAATCTGATTTTCTTTTTCTTTTAGCAATTCTTCCAATTCGTTAGTTTCTACTGTAGCAATTGCAGTAGAATCTTTAGAAGTATTTACTTCACCTTTTGTAGCAACATTGTTATGATTTTTCATAGCAATTTTTCCCAATTCAATGTTGTTTTCTTTGTTCAATTCCGATTTTGTTTCATTAAAGCGGGAATTATTTTGAACTATATTTTCTTGTTTTTCAACAGTTCCATTTTCTATTTCAGTAATTTTTGATTTAATGTCAACATTACTTTTATTTGAAATTTTGTTATTTTTTTTAGCACTTGATTTTGTGTTGTTTACAATAGTATTGTTTGAGTTTTGTATCGTGTTTTTTTCTTTTTTAATTGAATTTTTGTAATCGTTATATATTATTGTACTTTTCTTTTCGGATGAAACAATACTAGAATTTTCATTTGAATTAAGGCTTTCTTTATATGCCTTGTTAGTTTCAGTATTGATTTTTTCCGACGCTTTGTTTTTATCCGATTCAGAAGTTACTATTTCAGTATTTTCTTTTATAATACCTTGATTTTCATTGTTGTTTTCTTGTATTGAGTTTGTTTTTTTAGGAGTATTGTTTTCAATTACAACATCATTTACAGGGTGAATTTCTACTGTATAATTATTGTTAAAAATGAATAAGCCAATTACAAACAATGCTGCAACACCAGAGCCAAACCACCAAAAAGGTATTACTCTTCGTTTTTTCTTCTTTTGAAGTTTTTCTTCAATGTTTTTCCAAATTTCTTCTGGTGGATTAATTTCGAAATTTTCGAATTTATCTTTAAAGAATTGGTCTATATTTTTGTTTTCTTTCATTTTATTGAAGGAATATTTTTGGAACCTGTTATGGTTTCTATTTTTTCTTTTAAAATCACTTTTGCTCTTGATAAATTGGATTTTGATGTGCCAATATTTATCGAAAGCATATCTGCTATTTCTTGATGCGAATAACCGTCAATTACATATAGATTAAACACTAATCGATACCTGTCGGGTAATTCTTGAATGATTTTCATCAAAAATTCAATTGGAATTTCTGATTCATTCTCTATTTCAATTTCAATTTCTTTAGGAAAATTTTCATGAACTAAATTCAAAAATGTTTCCTTTCGATATTGTTGAAGAATGAAGTTAATCATCACTCTTTTTATCCATCCTTCAAATGCACCTTTAAAGGCGAATTGATTAATTTTTTCAAAAATCAGTAAAAATCCATCTTGCAAATTATCTTGTGCTTCGGAATAGTTACGAGAATATTTTAAGCACACAGAAAACAATTTAGGCGCATATTGTCTATATAATTGTTCTTGTGCTTTTATGTCTTTCTTTTTGCAACCATGTATGAGTTCTTCTATACTCAAACGAAATATAATTAGTGATCTACTGTTATTTCATGTTCTATATATTGGTCAACACCATTTTCATTTTCGCCAATCCAAAACCTAAAATGATACGTTCCCATTTCCTTTGGTTTAAAATTCAAAGGAACTGTTATTTCATAATCCGTGCTTGGCACACAGTTTTGGTTTCCATTTGTTAAACAATATACCGCTACTGTTCTTTCGTTTCCAATAGAATTATAATAAAAATTTGAAAATTCATGACAAGGCGTTGGTCTGATATAAGAAATTGGTATTTGGGTAATACTATCCACTCTAAAAGCTGTTGGCATTTCTACAGCACTGACAGGAACAATTTCTAAATAAAGTTTATCGCCATCATCGAGACTACAAGATAAAAGCGTTAAGCTTAATAGTAATGCAAATAAAACTCTTTTCATAATTCAATTAAATGTTTGTTTTAGGATGTTAATTCAAATAAAAGGTTGCGTTAAAGTATAAAAAAACCGTCTTTTTTTTAACGAGACGGTTTTTTTAATTTTTAAGAATTGGTTTCTTTTATATATTCTTTTATTTTTTGTTCTAATTCATCAGCCAATTCGGGATTGTCTTTTATTAAAACTTTAACCGAATCACGACCTTGACCTAATTTTGTGTCACCATAACTAAACCATGAACCTGCTTTTTTGACGATTTCAAATTCAACCGCCAAATCAAGGATTTCTCCTGTTTTTGAAACGCCTTCACCATACATAATATCAAATTCTGCTGTTTTGAAAGGTGGTGCCACTTTGTTTTTAACAACCTTAACTTTGGTTCTGTTTCCAATTACGTTTTCGCCATCTTTTATCTGAGATGAACGGCGAATATCTAAACGAACTGAAGCATAAAATTTCAAAGCATTTCCACCAGTTGTAGTTTCAGGATTTCCAAACATTACACCAATTTTTTCTCTTAATTGGTTGATGAAAAAAACAGTACAATTCGTTTTGCTAATTGTTCCAGTTAATTTTCTTAAAGCTTGTGACATCAATCGTGCGTGCAATCCCATTTTAGAATCACCCATTTCGCCTTCAATTTCACTTTTTGGTGTTAATGCGGCAACAGAGTCAATCACGACAATATCAATAGCACCAGAACGAATCAGATTTTCAGCAATTTCTAAAGCTTGTTCTCCATTATCTGGTTGTGAAATAATTAGGTTTTCAATATCTACACCTAATTTTTCTGCATAATTTCTATCAAAAGCATGTTCAGCATCGATGAAAGCAGCAATGCCACCCGCTTTTTGAGCTTCGGCAATTGCGTGTAATGTCAATGTTGTTTTACCTGAAGACTCTGGGCCATATATTTCAATAACTCTTCCTTTTGGATAACCATTTACCCCCAAAGCTAAGTCTAACCCAAGTGAGCCAGAAGAAATAGTTTCTACTTCTTCCACGGCTTTATCGCCCATTTTCATTACGGTTCCTTTTCCGTAAGCTTTATCTAATTTGTCAAGTGTAAGTTGTAATGCTTTTAATTTGGCTTCTTTTTCTGAACTCATTTCATTAAATATTTAAAGTGCTTAATTTTCGTAAAAATAAGTTTTTTTTCTATGCCTTTACAATAATAATTTAAGAATTATAAACAATCTAAAGCCAATTTTAATTCTTACTTTTGTTTCCTATTTTATGAGTATGGAAAAACTAATTTCGCATCCTATTTCGGTCGTATATTATTTGTATTTTGGACTTTGTTTGGTTATTTTTCATCCTATTCAGTGGTTTTGTCTCAATGTTTTTGGGTATCAAGCACACAAAAAAAGTGTTGATTATTTAAACTTTTTTTTAGTGAAATGCACCAATATACTTGGAACAACTTATACTTTTAAAAACAGAAATACTATTCCAAAAAATGCGCCAATTATTTTTGTGTCCAATCATCAAAGTATGTATGATATTGTTGGGATTATTTGGTATTTAAGAAAGTTTCATCCAAAATTTGTCAGTAAAATAGAACTTGGTAAAGGAATTCCAAGCGTTTCATATAATTTACGACATGGAGGTTCGGTTTTAATTGACAGAAAAGACCCAAAACAAGCCATTCCAGTAATTAAATCACTAGGAGAGTATATAGAAAAATACAATCGGTCAGCAGTGATTTTCCCCGAAGGAACACGAAGCAAAACGGGAAAACCAAAAGAATTTGCTCAAAGTGGACTAAAAATCTTATGCAAATCATCGCCTTCAGCATTTGTTGTACCAATTTCGATTAATAATTCATGGAAAATGGTTAAATTTGGAGCATTCCCAATGGGTTTAGGCAACAGACTTGAATTTATCATACACCAAGCGATTCCTGTTAAAGATTTCCCTTTTGAAGAATTGATAAAAAAAACAGAGCAATCAGTAGTTTCATCCATTAAATAATAATTTTGATTTTTTAGTAAAAAATCCCAAATCGTATCATCATGTCACAGAAAAATATGCGTCTAGAAGTCATGCAGTTTTTAGAAAACAAAGTAGATAGCTTTGTAGATCAATTTTTAATTCCAGTAGAAAAAATATGGCAGCCTTCTGATTTTTTGCCTAATTCTGAAGGCGAAACTTTTTTTGAAGAAGTAAAAGAACTTAGAGAAATTGCTAAAGATTTACCATATGATTTTTGGGTAGTTATGGTTGGAGATACTATTACTGAGGAAGCATTACCAACTTATGAATCATGGTTGATGGAAGTAGAAGGCATTGATAATGAAGGCAGAAATGGCTGGTCTAAATGGGTGCGTCAATGGACAGGAGAAGAAAACCGTCATGGCGATTTGTTGAACAAATATTTGTATCTATCAGGTCGAGTAAACATGCGTGAAGTTGAAATAACCAGCCAACATTTAATTAATGATGGTTTTGATATTGGCACTGGAAAAGATCCTTATAAAAACTTTGTTTATACTAGTTTTCAAGAATTAGCTACTTATATTTCTCACAATAGAGTTTCCCAATTGGCAAAACAATATGGCGACAAACAGCTGTCAAAAATGTGTAAAATGATTGCTGGAGACGAAATGCGTCATCATCACGCTTATTCTGAATTTGTAACTCAAATTTTTAAAGTTGATCCAAGCGAAATGATGCTTGCTTTTCAGTATATGATGAAACAAAAAATCACAATGCCAGCTCATTTCTTAAGAGAATCTGGAGAAAAAATAGGCACTGCTTTTGAAGAATTTTCTAATTCTGCCCAAAAGATAGGCGTTTATACGGCGAGTGATTATGTAGATATTTTAAAGAAACTTACCGAAAAATGGGAAATTGATAAAATCACAAATCTTACTGCAGAAGCTGAAAAAGCACGTGATTATTTGATGAAATTGCCAGAAAGAATGGCAAAAATATCAGAGCGATTAGTATTGCCAGCCGAGACAAAAATTTTTAAGTGGGTCGAACCTGCTATTGTGTAAATTCCAAATTTTTAAATTCCAAATTCCAAATTGTCACTAATTGATTCAACCATTTCGTTTGTAAAAGACCAATTAAAAACTGCCGAAGGCGGACACGATTGGTTTCATATTGAACGGGTTTATAGAAATGCATTATTAATAGCCGAAAGCGAAACATGTAATTTAGAAATTGTAAAACTGGGAGCATTACTTCATGATATTGCCGATAGTAAATTTCATAATGGCGATGAAACTGTTGGTCCAAAAACAGCTCGAATTTTTTTAGAAAGACAAAATGTTTCTGAAGAAATAACTAATCATGTTATCAATATCATTGAAAACATTTCGTTCAAAGGCGGAAATTTTGACAAGAAATTCAATTCCATCGAATTAGAAATTGTGCAAGATGCTGATCGACTGGATGCCATTGGTGCCATTGGTATTGCTAGAACATTCAATTATGGAGGTTTTAAAAATAGAACTATTTACAATCCATCCATTGCACCAAAACTGGGAATGGATAAAGAAGAATATAAAAAATCTGAAGCACCAACAATTAATCATTTCTATGAAAAATTGTTGTTACTAAAAGATAAAATGAATACTCAAACTGGAAAAAAAATAGCACAAGAAAGACATTTTTTTATGGAAAAATTCTTGTCACAGTTTTATGCCGAATGGGAAGGTGAGAAGTAATCAATCATAATGTTTTGAAAAGTTTTATAGTAAATAATTCCAAAAGTTTTCTTTGTGAATTACTTCGGTTGTTTTTGGATTGTATTTTTCTGTAAATGATTTTGTGAATTTTACCTTAACATTTGGACTGTATTTTATTTCGAAAGCATCTATTTCTTCGTTTCTAATTTCTAAATAGTCAATTTCTGCTTGTTGGGTATTTCTCCAAAAATGCGTGTCTTTAAATTGGTTTTCATAAGATAATTTTTTCTTTCTCTCGCTAATTATAAAATTTTCCCATAATGCTCCAACATCATCTCGAAGCTCGATTGGTTTGAAATTTTTTATAATTCGATTGCGCAACCCAACATCCCAAAAATAAATCTTCCTTCCTTTTTTGAGTTCGTTATCCTGATTTTTGCTGAACGTATTAAGACTAAATACAATAAAGTTTTTCTCTAAAATGTCAATATATTTTTCAACAGTCAAACGGTTGATTCCAAGATCATTTCCAAACGAACTGTAATTTATTTCAGTCCCAATGCGAAATGCCAGCATTTGAACTAATCGTTGTAGTGTTGCTGATTTTTTTATTCCTTCAAGATTCAAAATGTCTTTATACAAAAAGGCATCAACCAAATCGTTTAGAATTTTTTCTTCTTTTCCAGGATTTTTAATCACCTCTGGATAATATCCAAAAACCAAACGATGCGGAACCAAACGGGTTTCTTCAACAAAATTAGTTTCATTTACCATTTCCTGGTAACTAAAAGGAAAAAGTTGGAGTTCTTCTTTTCGTCCTACCATACTTTCCTTGGTTTTATCAGCCAGTTCAAAAGCACTGCTTCCAGATGCAATAATTTGAATTTCGGGAAAATTATCGACCATTCGTTTGATTAGTAAGCCAATATTGTGAATCATTTGCGCTTCATCAATTACCAGAATTTTATGATTACCAATCATTGCCTTTAAACGATCAGTTGTAATATTTTCTAGTAAAAGTTGTGTGTCAGGTTCATCTCCATTTAACCATAAAAACGAATCATTTTTAATGGTATTTTTTATTAAAGACGTTTTTCCTACTTGTCTTGCTCCAAAAACAAGAATTGCTTTTCCTTTAAAAAGATGAGAATCTATTTCTGTTTGTTGCGTTCTTGCTATCATTTTACATCAATTTCCAATGCAAATATATAATAATTTAATATTTTAACATCAAAAAAGCATAATAATATGATATTATAATATTAAAAAAGTATAATAATATGATATTTAAAATGAATTAAAATTAAAAAGAAAATTAAATTTGGTTCAATATTTAAAATTATTTCCCATTAAAATCTGCTTTTCTTTTCTCCAAAAAAGCAGTTGTTCCTTCTCTAAAATCTTCGGTGCCGAAACATTTTCCAAAGTTTTTAATTTCGGTTTCAAAGCCATTGACGCCATCTTTATAATTGGCATTAATAGCCGAAATTGCTTTGCCTATTGCCATTGGAGAATTGCGCATAATTTTAGAAGCAATTCCTTTGGTAAATTCTAAAAGTTCCGTTTGTGGGACAACATGATTGACCAAGCCATACGATTTTGCCGTTTCTGTATCAATCATTCCAGCAGTCATAATTAGCTCCATAGCGCGACCTTTTCCAACCAATTGCGGCAAACGTTGTGTTCCGCCATAACCAGGAATTACACCTAAAGAAACTTCAGGCAAACCCATTTTTGCATTGTCTGAAGCAATTCTGAAATGACACGACATCGCCAATTCCAATCCGCCGCCAAGTGCAAAACCATTTACGGCCGCAATGACTGGAGTTTTTAAATTTTCTACAAAATCAAACAATAATTCTTGTCCTTGTGCTGCTAATTGTGCGCCTTCTTCAATCGAGAAATTCGCAAATTCAGAAATGTCAGCGCCAGCTACAAATGCTTTTTCACCTTCACCTGTAATGATAATCACTTTAACTTCTGAGTTTTTATCGAAAGCATCAAAAGCGTCATGCAATTCTTGAATAGTGGCTACGTTTAACGCATTTAATTTTGATGGACGATTGATGGTAATTTGTCCGATTCCGTTTTCTGTTGAGGTTAGAATATTTTCGTAAGTCATGTTTTTGTTTTTTAGAAGCACTTCGACTGCGCTCAGTGTGACAATTGTTTTATTAATTTTTAATCTGTGAAAATCTGTGAAATCTCTATTTAGTTACTAATTATTGGTAGCGAAACAACAAATGTGGTTCCTTTTCCGAATTCTGTTTCAAAAGTAATAGTTCCTTTGTAATTTTCGATAATGTTTCTAATAATTCCCAAACCTAAACCCATTCCACTGTTTTTGGTAGTGAATTTAGGTTCAAAAATATGACTTTGATTGTAAAGTTCTATTCCAATACCGTTGTCTTTTACCGAAATGATTACGTTATTTTTTACTTCATTAACCGAAACTAATATTCTTTTTTCTTCTTGCTCTTCGGGTATAGATTGAATGGCATTTTTTACCAAATTGGTAATAATCCTGATGAGTTGTGTTCGGTCTAATTTGGTAATAATTTCTTCAGTATTGCTTTCAAAAACGATAAAATCTTCATTAAAAATATCCAACGATAATTCTACCACATCCACAACATTCAAACTTTCATTTTGTTGTGCTGGCATGGTTGCAAAATTTGAAAACGCCGAAGCTACTGAACTCATCGTATCAATTTGTTGAATTAAAGTTTTAGAGTAATCATCTAATTTTTGCTTTAATTCAGGATCATTAGCATCAAATTTTCTTTGGAAACTTTGCACCGTTAATCGCATTGGAGTTAATGGATTTTTGATTTCATGCGCCACTTGTTTTGCCATTTCGCGCCAAGCTTGTTCGCGTTCACTTTGAGCTAGTTTGCTTGCACTTTCTTCCAGTTTATCTACCATTTTATTATAAGCAGAAATTAAAGAATTTATCTCTCGACTGTTGGCTTCAATCACAATTTTTTCGTTTTTTTGATTCAAACTGGTTTCGTTGATTTTATCGGAAATGGTCTTTAAAGATTTGGTAATGTAACTCGCTAAAAAATAGGCCAAAGCAAAAGCAATCACTAACATAAACGAATACACTTGGCTCAAACGAAGTAAAAATTGCTTCAATTCTTCTTCATAAAAACCATCATCTTCCACATAAGGAATGTTCAAAATCCCCAATGGTTTAAACTTTTCATCTTTAATTTGACTATAAGATGAACGATTTTTTATACCATTTATGTTTTTAATGTCAACATATCGTTTTTCAACAGAAGATTGAACCAATTTCAAAATAAACTTATCAATGGGTGGCGAAACTTTATCGACAGAAAACTTGGCTTTAGATGATTTGAGTAATTTTCCATCAAGGGAATAAATGTTGATTTCTAGATTATGAATATCGGCCAGTTCATGAATTTTATCCTTAAAAATCAAAGGAAGATTTTCGGGAGTTAACGGATAAGTGGTAGTTGCAAGCACATAATTGATGTGTTCTTTTATGGCAAACTCCTTTCGGTCCAATCGTTCTTGGTGGTAATCTTTAGCTTCGTTTTTAAACTGAATAATAGAAATGGAAGCCATCAAAATAGAAGCCATCAAAATCAATAATATCATCGATAGGAAAATCCTAATTCGTAATGATAACATTGACATTTTGAAGCCTTTTAACATAATTTAGGATTTGTTTCTTTCTCGAATTCTTTTGTAAAATTTAAAACCGAGCATAATCAAAACAGAAAAAAGTATAATTCCGATTACACCGTAAATCCAGTTGATTGCATTTTTTAAAATGACTAAAAAAACAACGGCAAACAATATTAATGTTGCGCCTTCGTTCCACAAACGCATGAAGTTGGAACTGTATTTAAAATCATCGTTTTGCAATTGTTTATAAATTTGATGACATTTCAAATGATACAGATAAAGCACAAAAACGAAGCCAAGTTTCACATGCATCCAAGGCATTTTTAGCCAAGCACTTCCTAAATCGGTAAAAAACAACATCCAAAACGCAAAAAAACTAGCCAAAATAGCACTTGGCCAAGTGATAATGTACCACAAACGATACGTCATGATTTTGTATTGTTTTTGTAAAATTTCTTTTTCAGGTGAAGGTTTATCATTAGCTTCAATTTGATAGACAAACAAGCGAACAATGTAAAACAACCCAGCAAACCAAGTGATAACAAAGATTAAATGAAGTGATTTTAAGTAGTTGTAGAATTCCATATTTCAATTTTCAATTTTCAGTTTTCAGTCGCATCTGTTTACGTGGCTGAGACTGTAAACTAAATTAGTTTTTTTTAAAATCTTCAATCCAATTTGCAACAACATCACACCATTCATCTTCATCGTTCAAACAAGGAACAGCAAAGAACTCTTCACCGCCATTTTCTTTAAAATCTTCATTGGCACGCATGGCAATTTCTTCTAAAGTTTCTAAACAATCGGCAACAAATGCAGGAGTAACAACCGCTAATTTCTTGATTCCTTTGACAGGCATTTTATTTATTTCAACATCGGTATAAGGAGTTAGCCATTTGTCACCTGCTAAACGAGATTGGAATGTTTGACTGTATTTATCTTCGGGAATTCCTAATAATTCAACAACTTGTCGAGTCGTTTCAAAACATTGATGACGATAACAAAATTCATGAGCAGGTGAAGCCGTAACACAACATTTTGCGTCAATGGTACAATGTGATTTGGTTACATCCGTTTTGCGAATATGACGTTTTGGAATTCCGTGATAGGAAAACAACAAATGATCGTAGTCAAAACCTTCTAGATGTTTTTTGATAGAATTTGCCAATGTTTTGATAAAATCGGGTTTATTATAAAAAGCTGGAACTTTGGTCAGTTTCATTCCAGGGAATTTTTTCGCAACCAATTCGTCTGCCATAGCCCAAATAGTAGTAGTTGAAGCCATAGCATATTGCGGATATAATGCCAAAAGCATTACATCAGTTACACCTTTTTCTTTTAATTCTTGCAAACCTTTTTCAATAGTCATGGTTCCATAACGCATGGCTAATGCTACGGGAATATCAACTTGTTTGGCTACTTTTTCATGCATTTTTTTAGAAAAAACAATCAAAGGCGAACCTTCATCGGTCCAAATTTGCGCATAAGCATGAGCGGAATTTTTTGGACGTGTTTGCAAAATAATTCCACGAACCAACAATGCACGCAACAAATACGGAACATCAATTACGTATTTATCCATTAAAAATTCATCTAAATACGGCTTTACATCTTTTGGAGTTGGACTTTCTGGCGAACCCAGATTTACTAATAATACACCTTTCATTTTGGCTATTTAATTTTTTATAAAAGTAGGGAAACTTATTTTTTTATGATTTTATTTTAAAAACTTATTGTTTATGATGAAATATTTAAACTCATCAAATACTTTTTTGGTGTTGTTCCAAATTTCTTTTTGAATGCAGCAATAAAATGACTTCCGGTACTGTACCCAATTTTTAATCCAACTTCATTTACATTAAACGAACCAGTATCGAGCAATTGGCGCGCATGTTCCATTTTATAGTCAAATAAAAAAGCATAAACGGTATCGCCATAAATTTGCTTGAAACCCATTTTTAACTTCTTCAACGTCAAACCAACTTGGTCGGCAAGTTCTTGTAAACTTGGAGGTTCTGCCATATTAGCGATGATAATTTCTTTGGCTTTTTTTATTTTTAAAACATTCTCTTCATCGACTAAAAACGGACATTGTTCTGCATTTGGATCTTCATTTCGATTAAAAAAAAGACTTAATAATTCATAACCTTTTCCTTTGTAATATAAATTTTTTATCGATGGATTTAAGTTGTAGTGAAACATTTGATTGAGCACAATTGCCATTGATGGGCTAACATCACTTTCGTTATAGTATTTCTTATCCTTGTTTTCTTGACTTAAAAATGGAATGTGTTCGGCATCGGTAGTGAATAATCCATGAAATTTTTTGATAGAAACCAATATCGAAATCAACCATGATTTTGGAGCAATTTCAACATTCAAAGGCAACTCTTTTTCAGGATTGTAGAACAACAACGCTTTTTCTTCTTTCAAGTTCAAAATATAATTCCCTTGATTAAAAATATAGTCGGCACTTCCTTTTAAGCCAAAGTGAAATTGAATTAACCCTAATGGAACTGAACGCTGAAAAGTGGAAACTTCTTCAGTGTCGTTTTGAAAACGAATTAATATAAAATCATCGTCTATCTTAATTTCTTCTTTTGAACCCATAGCGATATTTTTTTAGAAATATTTCGATATATTACAATTAATGTTATTTAGAATTATTCTACATAAAGACATTGTAAACACCTTATTTTTCTACAAATTTAGAATAAATATCGCTAAAAAGACAAATCCTTAGAAAAATATCCAATAGCGACACAAAAAGTTCTTTAAGCGTTGTTTTTATAAAAAGTATAACTATAATTTTGCTTCAGCTTTTTGATAAAGTTGCATTTATGGATAACAAACACCTTTCTAAACCTACTACTTTCTACGCCATTGGTTTGAGTTATAAAAAAGCCGATGCTGATATTAGAGGTAAATTTAGTTTGGATACCAATGCAAAACAGGCACTTCTTGACCAAGCAACATTGGCAGGAATTGAAAGTTTAATTGTTACTTCTACTTGTAATCGTACTGAAATTTACGGTTTTGCCGAACATCCTTTTCAATTGATAAAATTACTATGCGATAATAGTTCTGGAACCGTTGAAGATTTTCAAAAAGTAGCTTACGTCTATAAAAATCAAGAAGCGATAAGTCATTTATTCAAAGTTGGAACTGGTTTAGACAGTCAAATTTTAGGAGATTTTGAAATTATCAGCCAGTTAAAAACTGCTTTTACCGAAAGTAAATCCAAGAATTTAATGAATGCTTTTCTGGAGCGATTAATCAATTCAGTTATTCAAGCCAGTAAAAAAATAAAAAACGAAACCGAAATTTCTTCGGGCGCAACATCTGTTTCCTTTGCTGCCGTCCGCTATATTTTCAATAATGTAGAAAACATTTCCAATAAAAATATTTTGTTGTTTGGTGCAGGAAAAATAGGTAGAAATACCTGTGAAAATCTTGTAAAACATACCAAACACGAACAAATTACTCTTATCAATCGAACCAAAGACAAAGCAGAACGATTGGCAAGAAAACTAAATGTAATTGTTAAAGATTACACCGATTTACAACTCGAAATTCAAAAAGCAGATGTTCTTGTGGTTGCCACCGGAGCACAAAACCCAACGGTTGACAAAGCTATTTTGAACTTAAAGAAACCATTGTTGATTTTAGATTTGTCTATTCCAAAAAATGTACATGAAAATGTTCAAGATCTAAACAATGTTACATTGGTTCACATGGATCATTTATCTCAAATGACCGATGAAACTTTAGAAAATAGAAAAAAACACATTCCTGCCGCCGAAGCCATTATCGAAGAAATAAAAGAAGAGTTCATCACCTGGACAAAAGGCAGAAAATTTGCTCCAGCCATTCATGCTTTAAAAGCTAAATTGAATACGATTAAAGAAAAAGAACTCAGTTCGCAACGCAAAAAAAGCAGTAATTTCGACGAAGAGCAAGCCGAAATGATCAGCAACAGAATCATCCAAAAAATCACCAATCACTTCGCCAATCATCTGAAAGATGAAAACACGATGGTGGACGAAAGCATCGAATGGATTGAAAAAATATTTCAAATAGAAGCAAAATAGTGGCAAAATCAACTCCAAATAAAACCATTAGAATCGGAACTCGTGATAGCGAATTAGCACTTTGGCAAGCACATACCGTTCAAAAACAACTTCAAGACTTAGGGTACAAAACACAAATTGTTGCGGTAAAATCAGATGGCGATATTCAATTAGACAAACCACTTTACGAACTTGGAATTACTGGGATTTTTACCAAAACATTAGACATTGCCATGATTACTGGTAAAGTTGATATTGCTGTGCATTCCATGAAAGACGTGCCAACAGCTTTGCCGCAAGGAATTGTGCAAGCTGCGGTTTTAGAAAGAGCAAACACGTTAGACATTTTAGTTCACAAAGGAAACCTTGATTTTATAGAAAATTCTGGAACAATTGCCACAGGAAGTCTGCGTCGTCAAGCCATGTGGCTCAATAAATATCCAAATCATACCGTAGTCGATTTACGTGGAAACGTTAATACACGCATGCAAAAACTCCAAGAAAATGATTGGAACGGAGCCATTTTTGCCGCTGCAGGTTTGGAACGACTGGGGTTCATAAATGAAAACGCAATAAAAAGCCCCTCCTTTGGAGGAGTTGGGGAAGCACTCGATTGGATGATTCCAGCACCAGCTCAAGGTGCCATGGTAGTCGTAGCAATGGCAGAAGATTTCTATACCATCGAAGCATTGTCTCAATTAAATCACATAGAAACCGAGATTTGCACCTATATCGAAAGACAATTTCTAAGAACACTCGAAGGCGGATGTACGGCGCCAATCGGAACTCTAGCCAATTATAATGAGAAAGAAGATGTTTTGGAGTTTTCAGGAGTTTTACTTTCTATTGATGGAAAACAAAAATTGGAAATTACAAAAAAAGCAAAAGTTTCCGAGTGGAAAAAACTGGGTTACCACTGTGCTCTGGAGATTTTAAATAATGGTGGAAGCCAGTTGATGAGTGAAATTAAAGCTCAATTGAAGAAATAGCCTGATAATAAAGGCTTAAAAAAATTATGTTACATTTGTATGAACGCAAAATCGGTAAAAGATGAACTTAAAAATATCCTTCAAGGAACGAGCAATAATTGCCAAGAAACGCTTGTCCAAACAATCGCCTGTTACCTTAGAGCAAGCCAAAGAACAAGTACTTTGGTTGAAAACGATAAGCAAATCAGAGAAAAAGAAACAAAGAGTTTAATCGAATACTGCAATCAAAATCACCTTTGGTATAATGATAAAATTGACGTCAATTTGTTTATTTCTGAAGGTGCAGAACAAAAAGTTTACATAAAAGACAACAAAACTGTTTACAAACTAAATGATGCCATTTATTATACTAAATGGTTGGATTATTTTAATAGTTTATTGCTTAACAATTATTTCTTCCCTGACACTTCCTATACACTCGTGGGTTTTTGCCTCATAGATGAAATACTTTACGCAGTAGTTGAACAACCTTTTGTAAAAGCAACTCATCCTACAGATTTAAATAAAGTAAAAGAGTTTATGGCTGCTAATGGTTTTAAAAATACTCGAAATAACGATTATTATAATGCTGATTTAGGAATAATTCTTGAAGATTTACATGATGAAAATGTGCTGGTGCAAGAAGATGTTTTATATTTCATCGATACCGTGTTTTATATAAAGTAATGACAAAACAAATCAACATACTATCCACAAAAAAACTTTCTGAAATCCAGAAAAAAGCTTTGTTAGATGCCAATTTTGAAGTAATTGATGAAGATTTCATAAATATAAATTATAAAAAAGGCCTCTCCTTTGGAGAGGATTTAGGAGAGGCTTTAATTTTCACCAGTCAAAACGCCGTGCAAAGTGTTTTAAATCATCCAAAATGGGAAGAGTTAAAAACCAAAAACGTGTTCTGTGTCGGAATAAAAACCAAAGAGTTATTAACCGAAAATGGGTTTAATGTCGTTGCATATACAGGTTACGCAGCCGATTTGGCCGAAATCATTGTACTAATTTACAACAAAGAAAGTTACACTTTTTTCAGTGGAAATTTGCGCAGAGATATTTTACCAAACACGTTAAAAGAAAACGGAATTCAATTCAACGAAATTGAAGTCTATGAAACCAATTTAACCTCTAAAAAAATTACTCAAAAGTTAAATGGAATACTTTTTTTCAGTCCATCTGGCGTTGAAAGTTTTTTAGAAAAAAATAAAATCACAAACGAAATTTGTTTCTGTATTGGCGAAACCACCGCAGAAGCATTAGAAAATAAAAACATCAAAAACATTGTAATCGCACAAAAACCATCAGTAGAAAACGTGATTACAGAAGTAGTAGAATATTATAAGTAAAACTTAAACAAGTTATTAATTTTCAAAAATCTCTTTGTGAAAATTTGTGTAATTTGTGGTAAAGAAGAAATAAAAATGATTAAAAACGACCTATTCCTAAAAGCCCTAAATAACGAAACCGTAAATCGTCCACCCGTTTGGATGATGCGTCAAGCCGGTAGATATTTGCCAGAATTCATGGCAATCAAAGAAAAATACGATTTCTTCACCCGTTGCAAAACACCAGAACTAGCATCCGAAATCACGGTACAACCAATACGCATTATAAAACCCGATGCGGCAATTCTGTTTTCAGACATTCTAGTTGTGCCACAAGCTATGGGAATTCAAGTCGAATTGCAAGACAATATCGGACCAGTTTTACCAAACCCAATCCGAAAAGCTTCTGATGTTGATAATGTGTTCATTCCAGACATCAACGAAACATTGGGCTACGTGATGGATGCCATCGATATGACACGTGAAAAGTTAAACAACGAAGTACCATTAATCGGTTTTGCAGGTTCACCTTGGACCATTTTCTGCTACGCCGTGGAAGGAAAAGGTTCCAAAAGTTTCGATAAAGCCAAAGGTTTTTGTTTCACCGAACCCGCAGCAGCACACGCATTGTTGCAAAAAATCACCGATACTACCATTTTATATTTAAAAGAAAAAGTAAAACACGGTGTCAACGCCGTTCAAATTTTCGACTCTTGGGGCGGAATGTTGTCACCAACCGATTATCAGGAATTTTCATGGTTCTACATGAACCAAATCGTCGAAGCTCTTGCTCCAGAAACCAAAGTTATCGTCTTCGGAAAAGGATGTTGGTTCGCCCTAAACGATATGGCAAAATCAAAAGCATCAGCGCTTGGTGTCGATTGGACCATCACCGCCAGAAACGCACGTTACCTAACAGGTGGAAAAATAACGCTGCAAGGTAATTTTGACCCAAGTAGATTATTGTCAACAATTCCAACCATCAAGAAAATGGTGCATCAAATGATTGACGAATTCGGAAAAGACAACTATATCGTAAACCTAGGTCATGGAATTTTACCAAACATCCCTGTTGATCATGCAAAGGCTTTTATTGAAGCGGTGAAGGAGTATAATAAGTAGTAATTTTATTTTTAAATTTGTGTAAAAAGAAGACTAATGACTGAAAAAGAGTTACAAAATTATTTGATAAATAACTTTCCAATCGAAAATGAAAAATGCGAATGGAAAGAATTCAAATCTTTAAAAAATTCTGTAGCTGGAAAAGAAGGAGATGACATCGTTTCTTATATTTCAGCAATTGCCAATATGCAAGGCGGTCATTTAGTTATTGGTGTAAAAGATGAAACACTTGATATTATTGGTATTCAAGACTTTGCTGGGTATTCGATTAGTAATATTCGTTATCGAATAAACGGAAATTGTACTAACCTTGATATTGAAAATTTTTCTATTGAAGAATTTAAAACTTCAGACACTAATAAAACGATTTGGATTTTTAAAATTCCAAAACATCAATTTAGACTTCCTGTTTATGCTCACAAAAAAACTTGGCAAAGAATAGATGACAATTTAGTTGCAATGACTAAATCAAGATTGGATTCCATTTTAACAGAGATTAAAATAAATGAAGATTGGTCTAAAGAAATTATCGATGATGCTTCAATTGATGATTTAGATACTGAAGCTATTAAAAAAGCAAAAATTGAATTTATAAAGAGAAATCCGAAATATAGCGACGAAGTAGGTAAATGGAGTAATGTTGATTTCTTAAACAAAGCAAAAATTACTATTAAAAATAAAATAACAAGAACAGCTTTAATTTTATTAGGTAAAGAAGAAGCAGAACATTACTTGAATTCTACGGTTAAAATTAGATGGAACTTAAAAAGTTTAGATAATCAAGATAAAGACTACGAAATATTTTCTATACCATTTTTGTTAAATATTGATGAGGTTTATAAAAAAATTAGAAATCTTAAATATCGTTATTTAAGAGAAGGTACTTTATTTCCAGATGAAGTATTAAGATATGAACCTTTTATTATTCGAGAGTCATTAAACAATGCCATCGCTCATCAAGATTATACAAAAGGAGCTAGAATAAACGTTGTGGAATTTGAAGACGATCATTTGGTTTTTTCAAATTATGGCTCATTTTTGCCTAAATCAGTTGAAGAAGTAGTTTTAAATGATACGCCTGAAGAAGTCTATAGAAATCCTTTCTTAGTGGAAGCTATGAAAAACTTAGATATGATTGAAACTCAAGGTGGAGGAATCAAAAAAATGTTTAATTTTCAAAAACAACGTTTCTTTCCTTTACCTGATTTTGATTTTGAAGATAACAAAGTAAAAGTTACCATCATTGGTAAAATTCTCGATGAAAACTTTGCAAGGATACTTATTAAAAACTCTGAATTAAAATTAGAAGAAATTATACTTCTTGATAAAGTTCAAAAGAAAAAAGAAATTACCGAAAGTGAGTTTAAACACCTAAAAAAATGCAAATATATTGAAGGCAGAAAACCAAACATTTATCTTTCTCATGATATTGTTGTTTCTGTGAATAATGAAGATTTAAAAAGAGAATATCTTGAAAATAGAAGTTTTGATGATTCTCATTTTAAAAAAATGATTTTAGATTATCTTAGAACTTATGGAAGATGTAAAAGAGATAAAATTGATAATTTAATTATTCCTAAACTATCTAAAGCATTATCCGAAGAAAAGAAGAGAAACAAGGTGACTAATTACTTATCTTCCTTAAGAATGGAAGGAAAAATTGTTAATACCCCAGGTTATTTTTGGGAAACCGTTTAAATACTTTTTAAATACTTTTAAACACTTTTTAAATACTTTTAAACACTTTTTAAACACTTTTAAATTGAAAAATAAATTCTACACCTACATACAAACCCTACAAGATCAAATATGTAGACGATTAGAAGACATTGATGTTGGTACCAAATTTCGCGAAGACATTTGGGAACGACCTGAAGGCGGCGGAGGAAAAACACGCGTTATCGAAAACGGAAACGTTTTTGAAAAAGGTGGCGTAAACATTTCCGCAGTTCACGGCAAGTTGCCCGAAACTATGCAAAAAATGTTCAACGTTGGCGAAGCCGATTTCTTTGCCTGCGGATTGAGTTTGGTTATTCACCCAAAAAGCCCGATGGTTCCAACGGTTCATGCCAATTGGCGTTATTTTGAAATGTATGATGATAATGGTGAAGTGATTAATTCGTGGTTTGGCGGCGGACAAGATTTAACACCTTATTATATGTTTGAAGAAGACGGAAAACATTTTCACCAAACCTGCAAAAACGCTTGCGACAAACATAATTTAGATTTTTATCCAAAATATAAAAAACAATGCGATGCCTATTTTTGGAATGCACATCGCAATGAAGCTCGTGGTCTTGGTGGATTGTTCTTTGATTATTGCAAAGCAACCGACGACATGAAAATGGAAGATTGGTACAATTTCGTAACCGAAGTTGGAAATTCTTTCTTAGAAGCGTATGTGCCGATTGTTGAAAAAAGAAAAAATTCAGCTTACACAGCAGAACAAAGAAATTGGCAAGAAATCCGCCGTGGTCGTTATGTAGAATTCAATCTAGTTCACGATAAAGGCACTTTATTCGGATTAAAAACCAACGGTAGAATTGAAAGCATCTTGATGAGTTTGCCACCACATGTGCAATGGGTTTATGACCATCATCCTGAAAAAGGTAGCGAAGAAGAAAAATTATTAAAAATATTAGAAAAACCAATTGATTGGGTTTAGTTTTTTAAGTTCTAAACTTGAAACTTGAAACTTGAAACCTGAAACAATTTAAACGTATAAATTATGTTCCCATTACAAAGAGGCAGAAGACTAAGAGTAAACGAAAGCATTCGTTCATTAGTTCGTGAAACAAGTTTATCTCCGGCAGATTTTATGTTCCCGATGTTCATCATGGAAGGCGAAAATACCAAAGTTGAAATTCCATCAATGCCAGGTATTTATCGTCGAACATTAGATTTAACAGTAGAAGAAGTAAAAGAACTTTTTACACTCGGAATCCGCGCCGTAAATATTTATGTAAAAGTAAATGATAACTTAAAAGACAACACCGGAAAAGAAGCTTGGAACTCAGACGGATTGATGCAAAATGCCATTCGTGCCATCAAAAAAGCATGTCCCGAAATGATTGTAATGCCCGATGTTGCTCTCGATCCATATTCAATTTATGGTCACGACGGAATTATTGAAAAAGGAGACATTGCTAACGACAAAACCAACGATGCTTTAGTAAAAATGGCAGTTTCTCATGCCGAAGCTGGAGCCGATTTTGTTGCGCCAAGCGACATGATGGACGGAAGAGTTTTAAGATTAAGACAAGGTTTAGATGCTGCAGGTTTTCAAAATGTGGGCATCATGAGTTATTCTGCAAAATATGCCTCTGCTTTTTACGGACCATTTCGTGATGCGTTAGATTCAGCTCCAAAAGAAGCCGATGTTGTGGCTCCAAAAGATAAAAAAACCTATCAAATGGATTATTCGAACCGAATCGAAGCCGTAAAAGAAGCACTTTGGGATGTTGAAGAAGGTGCCGATATGGTAATGGTAAAACCTGGAATTGCCTATCTTGATATTGTTCGCGAAGTAAAAAATGCAGTGAATGTTCCGGTTACGGTTTTTCATGTTTCTGGCGAATATGCCATGGTAAAAGCAGCTGCCGAAAGAGGTTGGCTTGACCATGATAAAATCATGATGGAACAATTAATGTGTATCAAACGTGCAGGAGCAAGTTTAATTTCGACTTATTTTGCTAAAGAAGCCGCTATTTTATTAAACAAACAATAATGAAACGAGTAACTTTTTTTGCATTAACGGTACTATTATTTTCTTGTAAAAAAGAAAGTGAAGATAATTTTGGTCAACCAAAATCAGAAGCAACCGAAAAGATTTCAGGTAAAGAACTTTTTGAAACTAAAGGAAATTGTGTAGCTTGCCACATGACAAACCAAAAAGTTATTGGTCCAAGTTTAGAAGAAATTTCCAAAATTTATAAAGACAAAAACGCTAGCATAGTTTCCTTTTTAAAAGAAGAAAGCCAACCCATTGTTGACCCAAGTCAGTACGAAGTAATGAAAACCAATTTTGCCATAACTAAGAAAATGTCCGACGATGAATTAAAAGCATTAGAAGATTATATTTTTGCTCATTAGAAAATAGAATTCACTATTTTTATAGAATGGAAACTTGCTTTATCAATTCACCACTTGGCATCACAAAAATAGTTGGCGATGAAAATGGAATTTCTGTGATTTCAATTTTAGCAGAAGGAGAAGTTTCTAAAACCATTCCCAAACCACTAAAAGAATGTGTTGCACAACTCGGCGACTATTTTGATGGGAAAAGAACAGAATTTACGTTTACTTTAAATCCAACTGGAACCGATTTTCAACAACGAGTTTGGCAAGAATTACTTAAAATTCCTTTTGGCAAAACCATTTCTTATCTCGATTTATCCAAAAAAACAGGTGATGCAAAAGCCATTCGAGCCGTTGCTTCTGCTAATGGTAAAAATCCACTTTGGATTGTCATTCCTTGTCATCGTGTTATTGGAACTGATGGTTCTTTGACTGGTTACGCTGGTGGTTTGTGGCGTAAAAAATGGTTACTCGAACACGAAAATCCATCCAATCAACAATCGTTGTTTTGAATTCTTAGATTTTTTTATTGCTAATGGCACATGAATAAGAATTTTATGTATTTTTATGTGCATAAATAAATGTCTAATTCTTATTGATATAACTTATGATAGAAAAAATCAACCTCAATAATATTCTTTTTCTTGATATTGAAACCGTTCCAATAGAAGAAAATTTCAATAATTTAGATGATGAAATGCAACAGCTTTGGGAACAAAAAACACAATACCAACGTAGAGATGAATTTACTCCCGATGAGTTTTATGATAGAGCAGGAATTTGGGCTGAATTTGGTAAAATAGTCTGTATTTCGGCAGGTTATTTTGTCAATAAAAGTGACATTCGAAACTTCAGAGTTACTTCTTTTTTTGGCGATGAGGTGAAGATTTTAAAAGATTTTTCTAACTTATTAAACAATCATTATAATCAGCCACAACATGTTTTGTGTGGTCATAATGCAAAAGAATTTGACATTCCATTTATCGCTCGTAGAATGATTATCAATCAGGTTGCCATTCCTGATAAACTGAATTTATTTGGTAAAAAACCTTGGGAAATTCCACATTTGGATACATTGGAATTGTGGAAATTTGGCGATTACAAACATTTTACTTCTTTAAAATTATTAACCAAAATCCTCGGAATTCCTTCTCCAAAAGGCGATATTGATGGTAGTCAAGTTGGTCATGTTTTTTATGTAGAAAAAGACATCGACCGAATTGTAACCTATTGTGAAAAAGATGTAATTGCAGTAGCACAAATTTTCCTCAGACTTCGCAGAGAAGATTTATTAGTCGATGATGAGATAATTCATGTGTGAATTTTATTTTAGACCTAACAGGTTTTCAAAACCTGTTAGGTCTTTTTTAGTACATTTACAAAAATTAATAAAACATGGTTTTAAGTAGATTTTGGCTCGCAATTTTTATTTCGTCAATTGTCTTTGTAATTATCAGTTTATTTTCGGGCACCAATTACACCATTGATTATGTATTGAATGGTGAAAAAGGCAATCCTATTTTAATTTCTGAAAAATATATTGATGAAGTTCCTGCTTTTATCAGAGACAGTATCCAATTGAAAGAAGATAAAACCACGATTGTTAATCGTGATTTGTCAAATCCTGATACGACTTATGTTTATAAAAATAAAACGGTTCAAATATACAGTGGCGTTCAAAAATCAGATGGTTTGCTGGCAACATGTAAAAGCAGTTTAGTAGATATTATTATTCCGCTTATTGCTTATTTAGCATTCTTTTGTGGACTAATGGAACTGTTAATTATTTCTGGAGTTTCCGGAAAATTAGCCAAAGTATTGAGTCCGGTTTTTGTAAAAGTCTTTCCAAGTATTCCTAAAAATCATCCATCCATTTCGTATATGACGTTAAATTTTGCAGCCAACTTTTTAGGTTTAGACTCAGCCGCAACGCCTTTTGGATTAAAAGCGATGGAAAGTTTACAAGAAATAAACCCCGAAAAAGACAAGGCAAGCGATGCCCAAATTATGTTTATGTGTTTGCATGCCTCGGGTTTAACATTGATTGCAACATCTATTATTGGTTATCGTGCGGCAGCTGGTTCAAGTAATCCAGCAGATGTGATGTTGCCATGTATCATAACTTCTTTTATTGGAACAATCGCAGCTTTTATCATCGTTGGAATCAAACAAAAAATCAATTTTAAAAGTGCTTCTTTAGCAATAGGTTTAATGACTTTGATAGGTGCCATTATTGGTTTGTTGATGTATGTAAATCATTTGGATCTTATCGGGAAAAACTATTTCACATCTAATCTTTCGGGATTGATATTATTGACCATTATTGTTTTTACCTTAATTTATGCTTTTCGAAAAGAGAAATTGTTTGCAGAAGCAAAAACTACCGTTTTTGATGCTTTTGTAACGGGTGCAAATAATGGTGTTAAAACTGGAGTTACCATTTTTCCTTATGTTTTGGGAATGTTAGCCGCAATTTCATTATTTAGAAATAGTGGTTTGTTTGATATTATTAGTAATAGTTTAGCATTCGTATTTTCAATTGTTGGATTGAATAAAGAAATAATCGATGCTTTACCCGTAGCACTATTGCGACCTTTTAGTTCTGCAGGTTCAAGAGGATTTTTAATTGATTCGATGAATACTTTTGGAGCCGATTCGTTAACAGGAAGATTGAGTAGTATTTTTCAATGTAGTGCCGAAAGTACGTTTTATGTCATTGCTGTTTACTTTGGTTCTGTAAATATAAAAAATACTCGTTATGCATTAGGAACAATGCTTTTAGTAGATCTAATCTGTGTTATTACTGCAATTTTTGTGGCAACTTGGTTTTTTTAATTAATATTAGATTCCTGCAAGGTTTTCAAAACCTTGTAGGTATTAATTAGTACGAAGTTCTGCAGTTTATTTGTAGTTTTGAAAGTATAATTATAACTAGAAATGAAATTAGAGGTTATAGAAAAAGACCATTTTTATCACATCTATAATCGCGGAATTAATAGCGAATTGATTTTTCATTCGGATGAAAACAAAAGTTATTTCCTAACTTTATTTAACAAACATTTACATGAAAACGTAGCTACATACGCTTATTGTTTAATGGACAATCACTATCATTTTGTATTGCAAATCACTGAAGAGGAAAAGAAAGTAACTCAAGCTTTTTCAAATTTCTTCAACGCTTATGCAAAAGCGTTTAACATACAAAATAGTAGAACAGGAAGTTTGTTTGAAAAACACTTTAAAAGAATAAAAATTGAAGATGAAAATTATTTAAGAAATATTATTCAATATGTTCATCTTAATCCAAAACATCATTTGGATATTAATTACAAAACATATAAATATTCTTCTTTTCAAACTATCCTTTCAAATAAACCTACTAAGTTGCGGAGAATTGAAGTTTTAAAATTATTTGGGGATGTAGACAATTTTATTTATTGTCATGATTATAAAAACGATTTACTTTCTGAAAAGTTTACTTTTGAATAATCTTAACACCTACAAGGTTCTGAAAACCTTGCAGGAGAAGCCGACTTTCCTTAACTTTACAATTCAAAAAAACTCATAAAATGGACTTTATATATCAAGAACCTTTTCCAATTTTAAAAGACGATACACAATACAAAAAAATCACTTCCGATTATGTAAAAGTTGAAAAAATTGGTAACAGAGAAATTTTAAACGTTGATCCAAAAGGATTGGGATTGCTTTCTCAAGTTGCCATGAATGATGTTTCGTTCATGTTAAGAACATCACATTTACAAAAGTTAAAAAACATACTCGACGATCCTGAAGCAACCGATAACGATAGATTTGTAGCCTACAATTTATTGCAAAATGCTGTAGTTGCAATCGATGGAGAACTACCAAGTTGCCAAGATACCGGAACAGCAATTGTTATGGCTAAGAAAGGTGAAGATGTTTACACCGGTGTTGATGATGCCGAATGGTTGTCCAAAGGAATTTTCAATACCTATCAGGAGAAGAATTTACGTTATTCGCAGATTGTTCCGATTTCGATGTTTGAAGAGAAAAATTCGGGTTCCAATCTTCCGGCACAAATTGATATTTATTCCAAAAAAGGAAACTATTACGAATTTTTATTTTTAGCAAAAGGTGGCGGAAGTGCTAATAAAACTTTTTTGTATCAAAAAACAAAATCGTTGTTGAATGATAAATCATTAGATGAGTTTGTTCGCGAAAGAATTAAAGATTTAGGGACTTCGGCTTGTCCACCCTATCATTTGGCTTTGGTCATTGGAGGAACTTCCGCTGAAGCAAATTTAGCTGCAGTAAAGAAAGCATCGGCAGGTTATTTTGACAATCTTCCAACTTCGGGAAATATGGCTGGTCAGGCGTTTCGTGATTTAGAATGGGAACAAAAAGTGTTGAAGATTTGTCAGGAAAGTGCTATAGGAGCGCAATTTGGAGGAAAATATTTTGCTCATGATGTTCGTGTCATTCGTTTGCCGCGTCATGCTGCTTCTTGTCCTGTCGGTTTAGGCGTTTCATGTTCTGCAGATAGAAATATAAAAGGGAAAATTACCAAAGACGGAATTTTTGTAGAGCAATTAGAAGCCAATCCAAAGCAGTTTTTACCAGAAGTTGCGCCACATTTAGAAGCACCAGTTGAGGTTGATTTAAATCGCCCCATGAAAGAAATCTTGGCAGAATTAACCAAATATCCAATCAAAACTCGTTTGAAATTAAACGGTACTTTAATTGTGGCAAGAGATATTGCTCATGCAAAAATTAAAGAGCTACTTGATGCAGGAAAACAAATGCCGGAATATTTCAAAAATCACCCAATCTATTATGCTGGACCGGCAAAAACTCCTGAAGGAATGCCATCGGGAAGTTTTGGACCAACAACAGCAGGAAGAATGGATGTTTATGTTGAAGAGTTTCAAAAAGCTGGCGGAAGCATGATTATGTTAGCCAAAGGAAATAGAACCAAAGAAGTTACTGATGCCTGTAATACATACGGTGGATTTTATCTTGGTTCAATTGGCGGACCAGCTGCGATTTTAGCCAAAGAAAATATTTTAAAAGTAGAAGTTGTTGATTTCCCAGAATTAGGTATGGAAGCGGTTCGTAAAATTGAAGTAAAAGATTTCCCGGCATTCATCATCACTGACGATAAAGGAAATGATTTCTTCGCTAATTTATAAAAATGGATTTCAAAGAAACCTTTTCGGAGTTTTATTCAAAAGTAAAAAACAGTATAGCCAATGGTACTTTTGCTAAATTAACTTTGGCAAAAACTATTGGAAATACTGATTTAATGAACATTTATGTTCGTCCGATTGTTGATGAAGATGTTTTAAAACTAGAATTGAAATTTAAATTCCAAAAAGAAGAAATAATAGAAATAAGAACTATTGAAGAAACCTTTGACCGTTTATTGGAGTTTATAAATAATCCGTTTTTATCGGCTATTTTGTTTACAACCGAGTTTGATTTGACTTATAAATTGAATAAAAAAAGAGCAGTTAGTATGATTGAACAATTTCCGAGTTTTGGTAATGCAAATGAAGTTTTGTTAGAATTTTTGGCTAATAAATGATAAATAAAAAATAAAAAAAAACCACAAAAATCAGCAGAATTTTGTGGTTTTATATTTACTTTAAAATGAATTAGTCAATAACCATTTCTGGAATTTCACCTTCTATAATTAGTTCAGCTTCGGTTGAAGCAATGATATGTTCTACGGAAACTCCAGGTGCTCGTTCAAGAAGTTTAAAACCTTTTGGAGTAATTTCCATAACGGCTAGCTCAGTCACTACCTTTTTCACACAACCAACGCCGGTTAATGGTAAAGTACAACGTTTTAAAATTTTGCTTTCACCTGCTTTGTTTACATGCATCATGGCAACGATAATGTTTTCTGCGGAAGCGACTAAATCCATTGCTCCGCCCATTCCTTTGACCATTTTTCCTGGAATTTTCCAGTTGGCAATATCACCGTTTTCTGCAACTTCCATCGCACCAAGAATGGTTAAATCTACTTTTTGTGAACGTATCATTCCAAAACTAAAGGCTGAATCAAAGAAACTTGCTCCTGGTAAGGTTGTTATGGTTTGTTTTCCAGCATTAATAATATCGGCATCTTCTTCACCTTCATAAGGAAATGGTCCCATTCCTAAAACGCCATTTTCAGATTGAAATTCAACAGAAATATCGGTGCGAACATAATTTGCTACTAAAGTCGGAATTCCGATGCCTAAGTTTACATAGTAACCATCTTTTACTTCTTTGGCAATTCGTTTTGCGATTTGATTTTTATCTAAAGCCATTGTATTTGATTTGAAAATTTGATGATTTGAAAATTAACCTTTCTTTGAGGAAGATATAATTTTAGAAATTATCAAATTTATAGATTGTAATTTTTTTAATAATTCTTCGCTAGGATTTGGGTAGAATTCGGAATTCAAACAAAGGTCTAACCAATATTGTAATTCATCTGTTTCTTTAGCTGAGATTTTAAATTTATGAATAAAATCTGCTTTACTTTCCGCATTCTGAGCTTCTCTGATATTTGCGCCTATTGAAGTTCCACTTCTAAAAATTTGAGATGCCATTTCAAAACGATTTGTTTTTCTAATTTCTTCAGAATAATTAATAATTTCTAAAGCAAACTCAAATGTTAATTTTACAATTAAATTATCTTTATCGTTTCTCATCTTCAAATTTTCAAATTAAAGAATCTTCAAATTATTTTTGTCTAACGGTTCGTTGTTCAATTCTTTTTTCAAATTTTTCACCTTGAAAAATACGTTGTATCATAATTCCAGGAATGTGAATTTGATTTGGATCCAATGAACCAACAGGCAACAATTCTTCTACTTCGGCAATAGTGATTTTTGCTGCTCCAGCCATTGGTGCATTGAAGTTACGAGCTGTTCCTTTAAAAATTAAATTTCCAGCTTCGTCACCTTTCCATGCTTTTACTATAGAAAAGTCAGCTTTAAAAGCATGCTCCAAAACGTGCATTTTTCCGTTAAATTCTCTGGTTTCTTTTCCTTCGGCTACTTCTGTTCCGTAACCAGCTGGAGTGAAAAAAGCGGGTATTCCTGCTTGTGCAGCACGACATTTTTCTGCTAAAGTTCCTTGTGGTGTTAATTCGACTTCTAATTCACCAGAAAGCATTTGACGTTCAAATTCGGCATTTTCGCCTACATAGGAAGAAATCATTTTTTTGATTTGCTTTTTTTGTAAAAGCAAGCCAAGTCCAAAATCGTCAACTCCTGCATTATTTGAAATACAAGTTAGATTGGTTACTTCTTTTTTTACTAATTCAGCAATACTGTTTTCTGGAATTCCGCAAAGGCCAAAACCACCGAGCATGATGGTCATGTTGTCTTCGATTCCTTGAAGTGCTTCGGTTACTGAATTTACTTTTTTGTTAATCATTGTATTTATTTTTTAGCCCCGATAGTAGTGAAAATCCTTTTTTTTTAAAAAAAAGATTGTAACGGATAGCGGGAAATAGCTTCTAAAAATTATAATCCAAATTCGTCTGTGTCTTGCTCTTTTTGTAGTTCTAATTCTAGTGAATCAACTACTTTTGGAGCCCAACAATCTACTTTTATAGATAGATTTTTTGGTCGTTCGAATTCATCTTTTGACACTTGTAAGTCTTTATCTTCATAACATTTTTTCATAAAATATCCCCAAATTGGTAAGGCAGCAGTTGCACCTTGACCATAAGTAATACTTTTGAAACGAGCCGAACGATCTTCGCAACCCACCCAAACACCAGAAACTAAATTAGGAACCATTCCGATGAACCAACCATCAGATTGATTTTGTGAAGTCCCAGTTTTTCCAGCAATTGGATTTGTAAATGCGTAGGGATAACCTGTTACTCTTTCGTAGCCATATCCACCGCCTTGAGTACGCAATCTTGAACCAGAACCACCTTCGGTTACACCTTCTAACAATTTGATTACTGCAAATGCGATATCTTTATTCAAAACATCATGTGATTCGGGAATTGGCTCATAAAGAACAACACCGTTTTTATCTTCGATTCTATCAATGAATTGAGGTTTGATGTAAACGCCTTGATTGGCAAAAGTACTGTAAGCAGCAACCATATCTTCTACAGTAACTTCCACAGCACCAAGCGCAATGGATGGTTGTAGAGGAATTTCGCTTTTTACACCTAATTTTTTTGTTAAATTAACTACAGCTTCTGGACCAACTTTATCCATAAGTTTAGCAGAAACTGTGTTTATAGAATTGGCTAATGCTTTTTTCAAAGTGACCATTCCACGGTATTTATTATCGGAGTTTTTTGGCGTCCAAGCTGCAGTTACATGATGTCTTCCAACAGGAATTGTATAGGGACTATCGATTATAGAATCGCAAGGCGACATACCTAATTGTTCGATAGCTGTGGCATAAACAAAAGGTTTAAAGGTTGAACCAACCTGTCTTGCACCTTGACCAACGTGGTCGTATTGAAAATATTTATAATTGATTCCACCAACCCAAGCTTTGATATGTCCAGTTTGAGGTTCCATAGACATCATTCCGGCTTGAAGGAAGGATTTGTAATATCTAATAGAATCTAAAGGCGTCATTATTGTGTCTTTTTCACCTTTCCATGTGAAAACACGCATTTTGGTTTTTTTGCTGAATGAAGCGATAATCTCATCATCTGTTTTATCTAAATCTTTTAAAATATGCCATCTTTCGGAAGATTTCATAGCACGTTTTAGGATTCTATTCGTTTCATCTACGGAAATTTTTAAGAATGGAGCATTTTTGTTCCCTTTTTGTTGGATGAAAAATTCCTCCTGAAGATTCTTTATGTGTGCTTGAACGGCTTCTTCGGCATGTTCTTGCATTTTGGAATCTATAGTGGTATAAATTTTTAAACCATCGGTGTAAATATCATATTCTGTTCCGTCTGGTTTTTTATTTTCTTTTACCCAATTTTTCATGTATTCCCGAAGAAATTCTCTAAAATACGTTGCAATTCCTTCTTTGTGTGTTTGTAATTTGAAATCCAGTTTAATAGGTAATTTGCTGTAACTTTCTTTCTGAGCTTCTGTAATTATTTTTGATCTAACCATTTGACCCAACACTACGTCACGTCTATTTTTAACACCTTGTGGGTTTCTAACAGGATTGTAAAGCGACGAATTTTTGAACATTCCAACTAAAATAGCCGATTCATCAATGGTTAAATCTTTGGGTTCTTTATTGAAATAGGTTTTTGAAGCTGAACGGATTCCAATGGCATAATTGTTAAAATCATATACATTAAAATACATCGCAATTATTTCGTTTTTAGTATATTGTCGTTCAAGTTTAATAGCAATTATCCATTCCTTAACTTTTTGGACTAATCTAAAAATCTTAAAAGTGGAACCTTCTCCATGAAATAATTGTTTGGCTAATTGTTGTGTTATAGTACTTGCACCACCATCGGCACCAAGTTTTATAGCGGCACCAAAAGTTCTTCGAGCATCAATTCCCGAGTGTTCATAAAAGCGCTCGTCTTCGGTAGCAATTAAAGTTTTTACCAAATGTGGCGGAAGATCTTCGTATTTAATTGGGGTTCTATTTTCGTTGTAAAATTTCCCAATCGTTACACCATCTGACGAAATAACTTCGGTAGCCAAGTTTGATTCGGGATTTTCTAATTCTTCAAAAGTCGGCATTGCTCCAAAAAATCCCCAAGATGCCAAAAGGAAAAATAGAATTAACGCACTAAATCCATAAATAAAAAATTGCCAAAATTTTCGTTTATAGTACTTAATGTCATTCGTTGTGTTTTTCTTATTTTGAGCCATAATATATTTTTATTCTTTAGATTCTATTCTAAAACCAACATCTGTAATTCCTTTGAGTTGTTCTACTCCTTCAATTTTTCCTGTTTGTCTAACGGCTTGTTTGATATGGATTTTGTAAACACCTTTTTGGTCAAATTTTTCATTGGCTTTATAAAAAAGTTTATTTTCTTTAATGTCACTAAATCCTTCTCCAAGAAGTGTACCATCTGGATTGGTCATAACATATTCTAGAGTATCTACTTTAATTTTTTTGTTAGGTTGCTCTAAAGAAACAATCAAAAACAAGTTGTTAAATGGATAATCATCATTGTCTCTTACATTCAAAAACAAATTATACGTTTTATCTTTTTGAAGTTCAGGCAATTCAAAAGTAACAACACTATCTTTATGCCACGAATTTCCAACTGATTTGTATTCGTCAAAAACTCGATTCTTATCGCAAGAAACAAAGCACAAGCAGATAAATAAATGGACTAAACTATTTTTTAACATCATTTTTAGAAATAATGATTGGTTTTTTCTTTGAATTATTCGTGTTGTTCGAATTGTTTTGATTACTTGGTTTTTTCTTTTTGTTGTTTTTGTTTTTCCTTTTGGGTTGATCAAAACGCGTTAAACTTTCTTGACCCATAGCATTATTGAAATCTTTTTCAGGTAGTGGTGCCATTTCTAATGCAAAATCTTCTAACGAAGTAGCTCGTTTTTTTTCTTTATTTAAAGCTATAATTTCTTTTACATGTTCAATTTTTAACACGTGCCAATTGGCAAAATTATCGGTATAAGCAAACCACATTAAACCTTTAAAAATATCTTGTTTTTGACAAATAGCATCCCCTTTTTCGGTATGTAATTTGGTTTCAAACTCCGGAAAGTCTTTTAAAGCATCAAGGTAAGTATCTAGCTCATAGTTTAAACAGCACTTTAATTTTCCGCATTGACCCGCTAATTTTTGTGGATTTAATGAAAGTTGTTGGTATCGTGCTGCCGAAGTATTAACACTTCTAAAATCAGTTAACCAAGTAGAACAACACAATTCTCTTCCACAAGAACCAATACCGCCTAAACGAGCTGCTTCTTGACGGAAACCTACCTGTTTCATTTCGATTCTGGTCTTAAAACTTTGTGCAAATTCTTTAATTAATTGACGAAAATCTACTCGATCATTAGCAGTATAATAAAAAATTGCTTTGGACCCATCGCCTTGAAACTCGATATCCGAAATTTTCATTTCTAAGTTGAGTCGGATAGCAATTTCTCTGGCTTTTACTTTCATCGGTTCTTCTTTATCACGGGCGTCGCTCCAAATATCAATGTCTTTTTGAGATGCTTTTCGGTATATTTTAGGCACTTCGCCTTTAAAATCAACTCCTTTTTTCTTCATCTGGATTTTAACCAATTCGCCAGTAAGAGTAACAATACCCACATCATGACCAGGAGAGGCTTCGGTTGCAACTACATCACCAATTGATAATGTAATTTTCTCAGTATTGCGATAAAATTCTTTTCTACCATTTTTAAATCGCACTTCAACGCAATCAAAAGCTACTTCACCATTGGGTAAACTCATGTTTGAAAGCCAATCGAAAACCGTTAATTTATTGCAACTATCGGTGCCGCAAGTCCCGTTATTTTTACATCCACGTGGCGTACCGTCTTTGGTACTAGTGGAACAATTTGTACATGCCATAATTTTGAATATATATTGGTCATTCCGAAAAAAAACATCGGAACTACTATCATAAAACGAATAATTTGTAAAGATAGTATTTTGTTAGTTAAAATTTCAAAAGAAATTTAACCTAAAAAAAGTAGCCTAGTTTAGCTCAACCGAATAATTTAGCATATTTCTATTGGGTTTTTCTAAATTTTTTTTAGAAAGAAATATGTTTTTGAATAAAATTTTATTCCAAGAATTACGTTTTTGCCATTCTGAAAAGGTTTCAGTTTTCCAATCAAAATCGTCCTTCCAATAGTATTTTGGAGAAACGTAACAGTAGGTATATGGAATTAAATAAGAGCTGTCATTCTCTGTTTTAACTTTTAAAGATTGCTCTTCGTTTCGACTAATTGTTTTGGGAGAAAGTAAAGTAATGCCTCTTTTGGAAGCTTCTTTTTTTAGAAATGTATTTATTTCTTGATAATCGTTTTCAATTGCTTTTAAACTGAAATTATTATAGGTTGTTTCTCCAATTTTATCAATAGGTCGAAGTTGAATAATGTCTATAGAATACTTATCATAAACCTTGAAAAACTCTTTTAATTCATGAAAATTATCGACGTTAAAAGTGTAATTTATTCGTAATCGTAACGTTGGATTCTTCTTTTTTTCTTCGGTAATGTAACCTAAAACGGCATGGAATTTTTCGAAAACACCTTTATCCATCAAATCTTCATACGTTTCCTTGAAAACGCCATGCATAGAGAAAATAAATTCATTTAAACCAGCTTGAGATAGATCAATAATATCTTGATTTTCTAATAAATTTCCATTGGTAACCATACTAATATATGGAACTTTGTGTTTTTTGGCAATTTTGATTAATTGAACGTTATGCTTAAAAAGCATTGGTTCTGCGCCACAACCAATTTGTAGTTTTAGTGCGTTTTTAAAATTTACTTTGGCTAATTCTTCTAAATCATTTTCTTTAAAAATGCCTTTCATGTTGGTTCTAACGTATTCATCATCGGTAAAATAACACATTTTACAACGAAGATTACAGGCTAAAACCGGATCAAATTGAATGGCAAGGTATCGTTTATTTAAAACACTCAATAACCATAAACCAAAGAACTTTATTCGATGACTTTTGATAGCATGATTGAATTTGAGCAGTTTATAAATATCCATTTTTTCTAATTAGTTTACCAATTTAAACAATTTATCCGACAAACGAACTCTAAAAGGAACTTCAAAAGTGACTTTATCACCAATTTTTGCCGCTGAATTTTCACAGCCGTTGACAAACATTTTTTCTAAAATTAACTCTTGATTTCCTGTAGTTGGACCAGAAATTAGAATTTTATCTCCAAGTTGCAATTCGTTGTTTTCAATGATGAATAATCCAATTCCAGCTTTTACAAAGTAATGTTCGGCTTTGCCAAGAATAACTTTTTTTGCTTTTATCTTTTGACGAATGTCTTTTGTTTTTTTGGCAACAGCCAAAGCCACATCAGATAATTCTCCTGAATGTTTGAATTTTAATTTTTCTGATTTTCCTTTTCTAAAAACTTTGTTTCCAACTTGTTTGCCACTTCTTAATCGAACTTGTTCTTCCAGGGATAAATGTGTAATGTCTAAACATTCAGTAGAACAGCAATTTTCCATTACAGCTTGACATTCATCACATTGAATAAACAGTAAATGACAACCATCATTTGCACAATTGGTGTGATTATCACATGGTTTTCCACATTGATGACATTGAGCAACAATATCATCCGTAATTCTTTCCCCTAAACGATTATCGAAAACGAAATTTTTACCAATAAATTTACTTTCTAAACCTTCTTCTTTGATTTGTTTAGCATAATTGATAATTCCGCCTTCCAATTGATAAACATTTTTGAAACCTTGGTGTTTGTAGTAAGCAGAAGCTTTTTCGCAACGAATTCCACCGGTGCAATACATCACTAAGTTTTTGGTTTCCTTATAATCTTTTAATTGCTCGTTGATGATGGGCAAACTTTCTCTAAATGTTTCCACATCAGGAGTTATGGCGTTTTTAAAATGACCAACTTCGCTTTCATAATGATTTCTAAAATCAACCACAATTGTATTTGGATCTTCCAGAATTTTATTGAATTCTTTTGCGCCTAAGTGAATTCCTTTTTTGGTAACGTCAAAAGTTTCATCGTTTAAACCATCGGCTACAATTTTATGACGAACTTTTATAGTTAATTTTAAAAACGAATGATCATCTTGTTCAACAGCAACATTCAAACGGATGCCTTTCATGAAATCATAAACTTCTAGTGTTTCACGAAATTCTTCAAAGTTATCAGCAGGAACGCTCATTTGAGCATTTATTCCTTCGTGAGCAACATATATTCTGCCCAATGCATTGAGTGCATTCCAAGCAATAAATAAATCGTCGCGAAATTTTTTTGGATCTTCAATTTTGGCATACGCATAGAAAGACAACGTTAGTCGCTGTTTTCCGGCTAAATCAATTAGCTCTTTTCTTTCTTCTGCGCTTAAGGTGTTATACAGTTGCATGCTATAAACGTTTAAGTGAGAAATATGTTTTTTTGAACTCTAATTGGAAGAATTCGTTTGCAAATTTAATGCTTAACCGCAAAGTTCGCAAGGTTTTTTTACGCAAAGTTCGCTATGATTAAAAAATAACCACAAATTCACAGATTATTAATAAAATCTGTGAATCTGTGGCTAAAAATATTCTTTTAAGTTCTTAACAGAATTCAGCGTAAGCATCTTTTAAGTTTTCAGCAATCATTTCAGCGGGTCTTCCTTCGATATGATGGCGTTCTAACATGTGCACCAATTCACCATTTTTGAACAACGCCATACTTGGCGACGATGGAGGAAAAGGGAACATTTCTTCTCTAGCAGCGTCAACTGCTTCTTTGTCAACACCTGCAAAAACGGTTACTAAATGGTCTGGTTTTTTGCTTCCGTCCAAACTCATTTTTGCTCCAGGACGAGCGTTTCTTGCGGCACAACCACAAACTGAGTTTACTACAACTAGTGTTGTTCCTTCTTCTTTGATCGCATTTTTTACTGCTTCGGCACTATATAAATCTTGAAAACCTGCTTCTGAAAGCTCAGCTCGCATTGGTTTTACCATTTCTTCTGGATACATAATATTTTAGATTTTAGATTGTTGATTACAGAAATTTGATTTAATTAAATCATTGCAAAGATACAACGAATTCTAATTTTTTATTTTAAATAAATCATAAAGAATTGTTATAATGAAATAGAAGATTAAAATGTAAAAATCCTTCCAAATAACGCTTTAATGAATGGAATTTTTGGACATTTCCAAATCACTTGCAAATCCTCTAAAAATGTAGTTTCTTCATCTAAAAACCTAAAAATTAAGGTTGGATTTCCTTTTTTAAATAACGACGAAAACACTAAAGAACCTAATGCGTTATTTTGAAATAAAACATCAATAAACAATAAATCATACAGCCAATATTTAGTTTTTTTGTGAAGTTTTCTAAAGTCTGTTTCATTGTGCGAATTTGAATTTTTAGTTTCTAAAAACGCTACCAATTCTTTTGATTTTTTAGTTACATTTTTAAATGTAAAGCCTGTACTTGCTTTTGTCCATCCGCCAGCTGAGCCAATGTTTACAATGTTTTTAGTATTGTTTTTCCAAAATTTATAGCACGTCATGGGTATGTTTCCTTGTTCTTTTTCTACAATTTCAAATTCAGTAACTCCGAGTTTTTCGATATAATTTTTTATTTCTTTTTCGTATTCGTTTTTAGAAAGTAAGTCTTTTGAAAACAAAGTATATTCTAGTAAAGCTTCTGTTTCAGATGTTGGTAAAACATACATAAAACGAGTGTTGCCTTTTTGTTCCACAGAAAAATCCATAAACGTGGCACAATTTGGATTGAAAACAGCTTCTTTACTTTTGATGAACCATCCTATAAAATGTTGTTGTAATAGTGGATATTTTGATTGATTTTTTATAGGCTTTGGATTGAAAATGGAATTAAAAATCTTGTTACAAGTATAATTATGGGTTTCTGTTTTTAAAACACAGTGATTTCCTAATTCCTCAAAATAAACAACTTTTTGATTGCTAAAGTGAATGTTATCTTGTTTTGAAATCAATTCGAAAACCATGTTATAAAAATTTAATCCACGAACCATTGTATATTGGTATGGGTTTAGATTTAAAACACGTTTATAAGTTGCATTTTTAAATAACGCTTCATTCCACTTTTTGGAAGTTATTTCATCAAATAAATTAGTATCATCCCAAAAACACCACGTTCTGTCGTTATTCTTTTTTGAATCTATGTCTAATAAAAGAATGGATTTGCCTTGAAAATCTTCTGAACGAATCATTTCACAAACCGTCATTAAAGCCGAAAGTCCGGAACCAGCGAATATATAATGGTAATGTTGCATTGTTCAAAAATACATTTTTAACGTTATAGATTTTGATAATAGTAGTATAAAAACTAATTTTTAATAACCAACCAAAAAAAATCTTTTTTAATTAACTTTACATAAAAATATAAAATTATGTTATCAAAAAATATCGAAGTGGCATTAAACAAACAAATTAGAATTGAAGCAGAAAGTTCACAAACTTATTTATCAATGGCTTGTTGGGCTGAAGTAAATGGATTAGAAGGAATTTCAAATTTCATGTATGCACAATCAGATGAAGAAAGACAGCATATGTTAAAACTCATTAAATATGTTAATGAACGTGGTGGACATGCTAAAATTTCAGAATTAAGCGCTCCAAAAACAGAGTTTGATAATTTTAAAAACATGTTTGAGTTGTTGTACAAGCACGAACTTTTTGTTTCAGAATCAATCAATGAATTGGTTAGAATTACGTTTGAAGAAAAAGATTATTCCACGCATAATTTCTTGCAATGGTATGTTTCTGAACAAATAGAAGAAGAATCACAAGCCAAAACAATTTTAGATAAAATCAATTTAATTGGAGATGATAAAGGCGGATTGTATTTGTTTGACAGAGATATTCAATCAATTGCAGCAGCTAATTCTGCTTCGAATGTTAAAAACTAATTGTTAAAATTTATTTAGAATAGATAAAAATAAACTACTTTTGAGCTGTTTTTAAATTTAGAAACTTTGGCCTCAAAAGTAAAAGATAAAAAAAAGAAAAAAGACAAGAAAAAAGATTCAATCGATGTGTTGATACTTTTAAAAAATCTTGATGCCTGCAAATCTAGTTGTTGCGAAAAGTATAAAAAAAATGAAAAAAAACGGTGCAAACGTTGCCCGATGTTTGACCTTTTAAAATCCATAAACTAAATGTTTCCAAATATTGGAAGCATTTTTTTATAATCTAAATGAAAACCCAAGAGCAAAATAGTTATCAGGTGCATTTTCTGAAATTCCAAATCCACTAGACAAATCTAGCATAAAATTAGTGCTAATCAAATAGGTAATACCACCATCAAAATTATGATTTGCTTCATTGTTTTGAGGAGCAAATCCAAATAATTCAATATAAGAGCCTAATTTTTCTGTAATTGAATAACCTGTTGCAACAGTATAAATAAAAGTTGGTTCAGGTGTAAAACCATCCCATTCAGCACCAAGATTATAACTTAAAGAGAATTTTTCACTTAAAGTATGTTGCATTACAAATAGAAATTCAGGTGCAAAATAATCTGTTATAAAAGCAGTTGAAGCAACATTGGGCAATGAAACATGACCAATAAAAGAAGTTTTTGGGAAAACACCATTTTCTTCGGCTATTTTTATTTTGCAACCTACCAAAATCGGATTAAAACCAGTTATTGTTTCTACATTAAACTTTTCTGAGGCAAATTCAGTAATTAATCGTAATTCAAAATTTTCATTAAAACCATATTTCCACAAAGTTGAAGGCAAAAGATTTGTTTTACTATTGACATCATTTTTTTGAAAAGAAAATCCAGTTTCTACTTGAAGCATTCCTTTCGGAGTTAAAGAAGGTGTTTCAGTTTAATCTGGTCTGTCAGTTTGAATAGGTTCAATTTCTTTTTCTTGAGCAAATATTGTTGAATACAAAAACAAAGCAAAGAATAAAATTTTTGATTTCATAATTTTTAATTTAGACAAAACTAAAAATATTTTTCACGATACAAAAATTATTGCTACTTTTGTTAAAAAAACAGGCAAATGACAAATTCAGAAGAAAACTATTTAAAGGTAATCTATCATTTATCCTTAGTTTCTCCAAAAGGTGTAAACACTAATGCCATTGCTGGAATGCTTGAAACCAAAGCTTCCTCTGTGACGGATATGATGAAAAAATTAGCCGAAAAAGAATTGGTGCTTTATCAAAAATATCAAGGAGTAACTTTAACCGAAAAAGGTTTTTTATCGGCTAAAATGATTGTGAGAAAACATCGTTTATGGGAAGTTTTTTTGGTAGAAAAGTTAGATTTTGCTTGGGATGAAGTACATGAAATTGCGGAAGAATTGGAACATATAAAATCCGAAAATTTAATTAATAAACTAGATGAATTTTTAGGTTTTCCAGCCTTTGATCCACATGGTGATCCAATTCCAAATGAAAATGGAGAAATTCAAAAAGTATCCAAGTTGTTGTTGTCCGAATCTGAATTAAACAGAGAATATCAGTGTGTTGGTGTCAAAGATTCTTCTTCGGATTTTTTGCAATATTTAGACAAACAAAATATAGCATTAGGTTCAAAAATAAAAGTTATCAATAAGGAACAGTTTGATGAAACTTTAACAATAGAAGTAAATAATACATCATTGACCATTTCGAATAAAATTGCTAAAAATTTATTTGTAAAAAATAAATCACTATGAGTAAATCATTAGAAGAAGTAAACGAATCAATTGCTACTCAAGGCAAAAAATCAACTTTTAGAAAAATTTTAGCATTTTTTGGTCCGGCTTATTTGATTTCTGTTGGCTATATGGATCCAGGGAATTGGGCAACCGATTTGGCAGGAGGAAGTCAGTTTGGCTATGCCTTAATTTGGGTTTTGTTAATGAGTAATATCATGGCATTATTACTTCAAAGTTTGAGTGCAAGACTTGGAATTGTTACACAGCGCGATTTGGCGCAAGCTTCAAGAGAAACCTATTCACCATTTATTAATTACATACTTTATTTCTTAGCCGAAATAGCTATTGCAGCTTGTGATTTGGCCGAAGTTCTTGGGATGGCAATTGGGTTGAATTTATTGTTTGACATTTCCTTAATTAATGGAGTATTGATTACGGTTTTAGATACTTTTTTGCTCTTGTTTTTAATCAACAAAGGGATGCGAAAAATGGAAGCTTTTATTATTGCATTAGTAGCTATAATTGGATTTTCCTTTGTGTTTGAAATGATTTTTGCCGAACCCGAAGTTTCAAAAATATTTGCAGGATTAGTACCTAGCTTGCCTGGAGAAGCCGCATTGTATATTGCCATCGGAATTATTGGAGCAACCGTTATGCCTCATAATTTATACTTGCATTCCTCTTTGGTACAAACTCGAAAATTCGATAGGAGCAAAGAAGGAATTAAACAGGCATTGAAATACAATTTTATGGATAGCGCTATTGCATTAAACTTAGCTTTTTTTGTAAATGCAGCGATTTTGATTTTAGCAGCAGCTACTTTTTATAAAAATGGTATGTTTGAAGTTGCTGAAATTCAAGATGCACACATGTTGTTAGAACCACTTTTAGGAACACATTGGGCACCAATTTTATTTGCAGTTGCTTTGATTGCTGCAGGACAAAGTTCTACAATTACTGGAACTTTAGCTGGACAAATTATTATGGAAGGCTATTTAAATTTGAGAATTCAGCCGTGGGTTCGAAGAATAATTACACGTTTAATAGCTATTGTTCCGGCTGTTGTAACTATATTATATTTTGGTGAAAGTGTTACAGGAAAATTGTTGATTCTTAGTCAAGTGATTTTGAGTTTGCAGCTAGGTTTTGCTATTATCCCACTAATACATTTTGTGAGCGATAAAACAAAAATGAAAGGTTTTCATATTGGAAAAGCAACACAAATCGCTTCTTGGTTAATTGCTTTAATTATTGTTTCCTTAAACGGAAAATTGGTTTATGATGAAATAAAAGGTTGGTTAGAAACAGCTGAAAACCCTACAGTCATTTGGTTTACGGTAGTTCCGTTAACTATAGGTTTTTTGTTCTTATTACTCTTTATTATTTTCAAACCGTTCATCACGAAAACTAAAAATAATATTGAAAATCATTCTCCACATTCTTTAAAATTAAACTTTGAGGAAACAAAAATTAATGATAAAAAAGACATTGCTGTTTCTGTTGATTTTTCCACAGCTGATGAAATTGCACTAAATGCAGCAATTGAATTGGGAGGAAGGAATGCTAATTATACTCTAATTCACATTGTAGAAACCGTTGGTGCTATGATATATGGTGAAAAAACTGATGACCACGAAACGACGATTGACGAAAAATTACTTTTGGAATACCAAGAAATGTTGAAGGAAAAAGGATTTAATGTCTCCACAAAATTAGGATTTGGAAAACCATTTAAAGCAATTCCAACAATAATAAATGAAGGTAAATATGATGTTTTAGTAATGGGAACACACGGTCATACAGGTATTAAAGATTTGCTTTTTGGCACAACGGTAAATAAATTGCGACACAAAATTTCGATTCCATTATTGATTGTGAAAAATTAATGACAACCACAATCGTCTTTGTCACAACCTTTTTTTGATTTTGGCTTCCAAATAAATTTTGTCACTAAAAAACCAATAGCAATTCCTAAAGCAATATAAACTAGTATTTCTTGGACATTCATAGGTTTTATTTTAAAAGTTGATAGGCAATTAATGCTGTGATATAGGCAAATCCACTCATAAAAACCAACTGAATAATTGGCCATTTCCAGGAGTTGGTTTCTTTTTTAACAATAGCTAAAGTAGAAACACATTGCATGGCAAAAGCATAGAATAATAATAATGAAATTCCTGTAGCAAAATTGAATATTTTGGAGCCATCGGGGTTAATTTCGGCTTCCATTCTTTTCTTAATAGTGGTTTCTTCATCGCTATGACTGCCAACACTATAGATAGTTGCTAATGTTCCAACAAAAACTTCACGAGCAGCAAAAGAGCTTACAACCGCAATTCCGATTTTCCAATCGTAACCCAAAGGTTTTATGACTGGTTCCATACTTTTTCCAATAATTCCGATATACGAATTTTCCAATTTATATTCGGCAACTCTATCAGGAATTACAGATGGATTTATTTTTAAATCACTATTATACACTTCTTTTTCAATAATTTTTTGTGCATTTTTAAATTCAGTATTTGGACCATGCGAACCTAAAAACCAAAGGACAATAGATATGGCAAGTATTATTTTTCCGGCACCAAAAACGAATGCTTTTGTCTTTTCAATTACATTAATGGCAATATTTTTAAACATCGGAATTTTGTAGCTCGGCATTTCAACCACAAAATAAGCTTTCGTTTTCAATTTTAATATTTTATTTAAAATGAAAGCAGAAAATATAGCCATTCCAAATCCCAAAAGATACAAAATCATCAATGTTGCACCTTGTAAACTAAACAATCCTAAAATTCTTTTATCAGGAATAATTAATGCAATTAATATGGCATAAACAGGCAATCTGGCAGAACAAGTTATGAATGGTGTTACTAAAATGGTAATCAATCGTTCTTTCCAGTTTTCAATGTTTCTTGCACCCATAATAGCTGGTATGGCACAAGCTGTTCCCGAAATCAATGGCACAACACTTTTGCCAGAGAGTCCATAACGGCGCATAATTTTATCCATTAAAAAAACTACTCGACTCATATAGCCACTTTCTTCAAGTATTGAAATAAAAAGAAATAAAAATGCAATTTGTGGAATAAAAATCACAATACCGCCTATACCTGGAATGATTCCTTCGCTAATTAAATTGGTAAACTCTCCTGGTGCAAGATGGTTTTTTGCATAGGTTGAAAAATTCGCAAATGTACTATCAATCCAATCCATAGGAACACTTGACCAATCAAAAATAGATTGAAAAATAAGTAATAAAATGCCAAAGAAAATAAGATAACCAAAGATTTTGTGCGTCAAAATTCTATCTAATTTTGCTCTTATATCGGTTGCTTTTGAAACGTCAATTTTTTGACCTATTTTCAATGTATCATTAATAAACTGATAGCGTTTTATGGTTTCCTTTTGTTGTAATCTTTTTAAATCAGAATGTGATTTGGTAAACGAACTTCGAATTTCATTTCTGTCTAAATTCAAAAAATTCACATCTTGTGTAATGACCAACCAAAGTTTATAAACCAATTGATTTGGAAATGCATTTCGCAGTTTGTCAAAATACTCCGCATCAATAGTCGAAGCATTCAAGCAAGGTTCGGTTGATAGATTTTTATAATCAACAATGGCATTTTTTAATTCGGATATTCCGATGCCACGGCGAGTACTTACTAAAACAATTTTAGTTTTAAGTTGTTCTTCAAGCAAAGGAATATCGAGTGAAATTCCTTTTATCTTCATTCTATCAGCCATGTTAATGACTAAAATTGTAGGAATTTCTAAATCTTTTATTTGAGTGAAAAGCAGTAAATTTCTTTTTAAATTTTCAACATCAGTTACTACAACGCAGACATCTGGAAATAATTTATCGTTTTTATTAAGCAATAATTCGATGACAACATTTTCATCAATTGAGCTAGCATTAAGGCTATACGTTCCAGGTAAATCAAGAATATTTGCTTTGATATTGTTTGGCAATTTGCAAAAACCAAGTTTTTTATCTACCGTAATACCTGGATAATTTCCCACTTGTTGGTTCAAACCTGTTAACTGATTAAAAACCGAAGTTTTCCCAGTATTAGGATTTCCAATTAAAGCTACATTAATGTTTTGATGGCTTTTCATGGATTAGAAATTAAGTAATTCCACTTCAATTTCTGAAGCTGTTTCTAATCGGATGGCAAGATGCGAACCATTATTTACATTCAAATAAATGGGATCGCCAAAAGGTGCAATTTGAACAACTTCTAATTCATTTCCAGGTAAACATCCCATTTCTAACAATTTCAATGGAATTTTATCCACGTCTATTTGTATAATAGTTGCTTTTTGACCTCGTTTTAATAAATTTACAGTAGTTCTCAATGCTTATTTAGATTGAATAAATTTAACGCAAAAGTAATGATAATTTATAGAATACGAATTGATTTTAATCATTTGATTATAAATTATTCGTTATCCGATAGCCATTTAATGTCGTCAATTAGTTTTTTGATTTCATCTGGATTAGTACCGTCATAAAAACCTCGAACTCTTCTTTTACGATCTACTAACACAAAATTTTCGGTATGAACCATATCGTAAAGTTCTTCTGGTTTTCCAGTTTTTACAGCTAAATATGATTTCCTAGCAATGAAATAAATGTCTTTTTTATCGCCGGTAACTAGGTTCCATTTACTATCAATTACGCCTTTTTCAATGGCATATTTTTTCAAAACGGAAACACTATCGATTTCTGGTGTAACGGTATGTGAAAGCAACATCACTTTTGGGTTATTCAAAATTGCTTTTTGCACATCCACCATGTTTGCAGTCATTTTTGGACAAATAGATTGACAAGTAGTAAAGAAAAAATCAGCAACATATATTTTTCCTTCATAGTCTTTTTGAGTAACAGTTTTTCCATTTTGATTGGTAAAACTAAAATCTGCAATTGTATGATATTTTTCTACATATTGTACCGTACTATCAACCAGTTCAGGATTGACATCGGCAGGATTATATATTGGTAATGTTTTTTTTGGCTTTAAAGCACTATAAAATAAGGAAACTACAATGGCTGAAAAAACCAAAACACCAATAAAAAACCATCTATATTTTTTGAAAAAGGAAAGCATTTTTTTTGCAAAAATACAAAACAAAGAAGCATTTTGTAACAATTATCTATTTATCACGTCATATATTTTTGTTAATTTAAACATAATTACAAGATTTAAAAATAAATTTGTAAAACAAACAAAACGCAAATAGATATGATTTCAAAATCAACTAAAATGATTGTTATTTTAATTACTGCTTTTGGCTTTAATCAAAATAATGCACAACAAAATGGAGTAGGAATAGATTTGTCATTAATGGATACTTCTGTTAGTCCAAAAGATGATTTTTTCAATTTCGTAAACGGTACTTGGTTGAAAAACACTGAAATTCCTGCCGACAGAACCCGATGGGGAAGTTTTGACGAATTAAGAAAAAAAACCGATGCAGACGCATTAGCTATTTTAGCCGAAGCTTCTAAAAACCCTAAGTATAAATCGGATACTGATCAAGGAAAAGCAATCAATTTGTATAAATCAATTATGGATACTGTTGCCAGAAACAAAGCTGGAATCAAACCATTATTGCCGTATTTGACTAAAATAAATGCCGTAAAGAATGTGTCAGATTTACAAAATTTAATGATTCAAATGGCATCTAAAGGCGGTGTTGGTTTCTTTGGCATTGGTGTTGGAACTGATGCCAAAAATAGCTCTAAAAATGTCGTTTATGTTGGTCCAGGAAGTTTAGGTTTGCCAGATAGAGATTATTATGTTTCTGATGATGCAGATTCTAAGGAGAAAAGAGAAAAATATGTTTTGCATATAGCTAGAATGCTTCAGTATATTGGAGAAAAACCTCAAGAAGCAAAAATTCATGCCGAAAAAATATTGGCATTAGAAACAGAAATGTCAAGACCAAGATTGGACAGAGTAGAACGTAGAGATAGAAGAAAATCCTATAATCCGATGACAATTGCTGATTTGCAAAAAATGACAAATGCTATCAATTGGGAAAAACAAATTACTGGAATTGGATTGCCAAAAGTTGATACTTTAATTGTTTCGCAACCAAAATACATGGCAGCATTACAAGATATTCTAAAGGCAAACAAAGTTGAAGATTGGAAAGCCTATATGCGTTGGACTGCCTTAAATAGCGCAGCCGATAATTTATCAACGGATATAGAAAAAGCAAATTGGGATTTTTATAGTAAAACGTTAAACGGAGCCATTAAACAACGCCCAAGAGATGAAGGTGCTTTGCAAGTTGTAAATGGTGCTACTGGTGAAGCTTTAGGAAAATTATATGTTGAAAAAATGTTTCCAGCTGCAGCAAAAGAAAAAGCTCAAAAAATGATTAAAAACGTTATTCGTGCTTATGAAACTAGAATTAATAATTTATCTTGGATGTCGCCTGATACCAAGAAAAGTGCTGTTGAAAAATTAAACAAAATGACCATCAAAATTGGGTATCCTGATAAATGGAAAGATTATTCTGCTCTAACCATTAAAAGTCCAGCCGAAGGAGGAACCTATTTTGATAACTCATTATTAATTTCTGAATGGAGTTTTAAAAAAAATATTGAAAAACTGAGCAAACCTGTTGACAAAACAGAATGGGGAATGTCGCCACAAACGGTAAACGCATATTTCAACCCATCCAATAATGAAATTGTGTTTCCAGCTGCAATATTACAACCACCATTTTATGACTATAATGCAGACGAAGCTGTAAATTATGGAGGAATTGGTGCCGTCATAGGACACGAAATCTCTCATGGCTTTGATGATAGTGGTGCGCGATACAATGCTGACGGAAACTTAGTTAACTGGTGGACCGACGAAGATTTGAAACAATTTACAGCTCTTGGAACAGCTTTGGCAGACCAGTATTCGGCTTTAGAACCATTACCTGGAATTAAAGTGGATGGTAAATTTACATTAGGAGAGAATATTGGCGATTTAGGAGGAATAAATGCCGCTTATGACGGACTACAACTGTATTTAAAAGAAAACGGAAATCCAGGAAAAATAGATGGATTTACACCAGAACAACGATTGTTTATTTCATGGGCAACCATTTGGAGAAGTAAAATGCGCGATGAAGCCATCAAAAATCAAGTAAAAACTGATCCGCATTCTCCAGGAATGTATCGTGGGTATGTGCCATTATTAAATTTGGAAACATTCCACCAAGCTTTTGGTATTAAGCCTGGCGACGGAATGTATGTAGCACCAGATAAACGAGTTTTGATTTGGTAAACAAAAAATAAAAAACTTCAAATTATACTAAACATGCCTCAAAAAGTTAATCACTATTTGGGGCATTTTTTATGACTTTAAGTAATCCAATCACACTAACGATTGCCCAAGTTGCTTCAAGGATTATGAATGGCATATAGCTTATTAAAACCGATGCAAAGCACGCAATACTTGCACCAATAATATTCATCAAATAAAATAGAATACCGTCTTTTTTTATCAAGGAATAAATATTCAAAAAATAAGCAAGAAGAATAATTCCAACGCCAATAGTTCCAATCAAATCATTAAAATTCATAAATTAGTTTTTTGAAAAGTATAGTTTAAAACGGTTTCTGTTTTTGTTGAAGAAATTATTTTTCCAATGGATTTATTTGAAAAATCAAATTCGGGAATTGGTAAATTTAGCGCAATAGCTTTTTGAGTATAATAGTCTTTTCTAGTAGGATGAAATGGACAAACAGCATTAAAAGTTTCGTTCCAAATATTTTTTTCAATAACAGATTCAATAACTCCAATACAATCCTTTAGATGTATTATATTAATCGGCGCATCAGGATTTTGAATATCTTTTCTTCCTGCTAAAAAATATATTGGATGTCGGTTTTCTCCAATCAAACCACCAAAACGAAGAACGGTTGTTTTAAAATTAGTATTGTTTAGTAAAAGTTGTTCTACTTCTAAAAGTTGTTTTCCGCTTTCTGTTTCGGGTTGAGGTTTTGTTTCTTCATTAATTTTAGAATTATCATCCGCATAAACCGAAGTTGAACTAATAAAAAGCACTTTTTGAACACTCGAATTTTCAACAAATGAAAGTATGTTTTTGATTTTTTCAACAAAATTTTCAGGTTGATTTCCACGTAATTTGGGTGGAATATCAAGGATTAAAATTGCTGAATTTTTAAGAAAATTTTCAAGGTTTCCAATGATTTCGTTTTCTGTTACTTCAATTTGAAAAGCAGTTATTCCTTCGTTTTTTAAAACAGCAATTTTCTCTAAAGATGTAGTAGAACCATTAACCCAAAAACCTTTTTCTATCAAAGATTTTGCTAAAGGTAAACCCAACCAACCGCAACCAAGTATTGATATTTGTGTCATTATTTTAAACTATCCATTACAACATTCAAACTATCGGGCGAAGTATATCTTCGGCTAGGCAAAGCAATTCTTGGTGTTCTTAGACTGCTATGAGTTGATGGTTTTACTTTTTGTCTAATAATCACAGCATCGGTTAATACAAAAGGTGTTGGAATCATCCACGACTTTCTTTTGGTGATTGTAAAATCAGTATTTGACATCAAATCAAAAGAACTCTCTAATAATTCTAAATCTAATTTATCATTAGCTTTTATCGAAAACTCTAATTCTAACGGAATATTTTCAACTACATAATAACTTAAAATTTTACCCGAAGTTTTACTTGCAATATTGCTTTTAAAATCAATTGATTTTACGCCATTAGCGATTAAACTATTAATAGTAATTCCGTTTTTTACAAATACATCATATCGATTTACATTTCGATTGGGTGAAATTTTTATTTTATAAACATGTTGACTTCCAATGATAGAATCGGTTAAAAACTCAATGTTTGGCGAAGAAATATTTTTTATCGGAGCTTCAGCCATATAAGTATAGGAAGAACCATATTTGCTGTACAGTTTATTAGTATTTAATATTTTTGCATCAGCTGGTTTTTCGCCCAAATATCCTTTGGTCCATTCATCTAAATTTTTGTCATAAGTAGCCCAATAGGCTTTTTGAGTATCTGCATTCAATAGATATACTAAACTGTTTGGCTTTGGTCGTTCAGTACTAAACTCTGAGATTTGATGTGCTTTTATGAATAATCCAATGGATAATAAAAAGAATAAAATTGACCATAAATTCTTCTTTTCAAAATTTCCAAAAATCGGAAGTAAAAGCGTAAAGGCAAGTACGGTTAAAACAGCACTTCCAAAAAGTATTTTTAACCCTAACCCAATAGGAAACATCATAATAAATGGGACTAAAAGCAGTAATGCTGGAATAGACAAAATCAAATTTAAAACCCAATAACTTCTTTGGGTAAACACATAAACTGCCAACATTATAGTGCTACAAATTACAGGAATGATTAAAAATCCTGCACCTTCAAGTTTAAAAGCAATGGCAGTATTTAGTAGTAACCAAATTAATAATGGAGCAAATAATTGATTCATTGCAGCGTTGTGCTTGGCTTGTTTTTTATAAAATAAAAAACAAAAACCTAAAGTCAAACTCACAAAAGCATAAATATAATCGTGACCATTATAAGTAAACCCGTGGAGGATGTCGTTGTATTGAGGATAAAAATTCAAAAGTAATTTCCAACCAATATAAGTAACTGCACCAGACGTAATCAACGCACCAAAAAACGGTTTAAAACCTTTGAAAACTTCGTCTAATAATAAAGCTCTTTTTCCTAAACCAACAAACACAAACAATAAGAATAATCCAAAAGTGATGAGTAACATGGGAAGAATCCATGAAAAGGGATAACTCACAAACGAAAAAGGAATGTTGAAATATACTTGGTCGTTAGTAGCATTCAAATTACTTAAATCAACGTTTGAAAAATAAGTTAGTAGCGGAAACAAATAACTTCCTTGATGTGCTAAGGTTTCTCTCGAAAGGTTTTGATAATTATCGCGAGATGTATGATAATTATAATGACTATCAATGAACGCAAAATTAAATCCTTGTATTTGTTTTACTTCTCTAAAAACTGTCAAATCAGTATCGTTGGGCAACATTTTATAAATGCTATACATCAATGAATTGGAAACAGACCAAGGTGCTTTTCCGGCCTTAAAAGCATCAACCATCTTGCTATTTCCTTTGTTGGTTTCCATCAACATATAACTCGGACCAGACGAGCCACGTGCCTCAAAGTTTAATACCAAGCCAACCTCTTTTGCCCACTGATGTTGTGTTGTAAAAAGTGCTGCACCATTCAAACCTATTTCTTCGGCATCAGTAAAAAGAATAATGATGTCGTTTTTATGTTTGGTTTTATTGTGCAAAAATCCTCGAACACTCTCTATAATTGTTGCTACACCAGAAGCATCATCACTAGCACCTAGTGAATAGGAATGTGGTGCAGAATCATAGTGAGAAAGTAATACCAATGATTTAGAATTATTAGTCTCACTGAGCGCAGAAGAAGTGCCTTTTATTTTGGCTAAAATGTTTTTGGCTTTTACCAACGTTCCTTTTTCGGTCATTACAAAACCTTCTTGATCGGAAGTTTGCAAGCCTAAATCTTGCAACTCTTTTTTTATGTAGTTTGCCACTAAAACATGATTTTGCGAACCAACATAATGTGGTTTTTGCGAAATGTGCTTCACTTTTTCTAAAGCTCGTTTGGTTGAAAACTCAGAAAGTGGTGCTTCTGAAGTGTCATAACTTTGTGGCATCATAAAGTAGAAAATACCCGAAAGTAATCCAATCAAAAGTAAGGCAACAATTATGGTCGGTTGGTTGTTTTTCATGCGAACTTTATTAAATATCTTTCTTAACTAACATATAAAAGTCATTGTCTAAAACCATATATCCTTGATCGTACACAAAATGATAGGTATTTCCAGTTTTGGTGTGCAAAATAGTAGTCATGTATTCAAAGTCAAATCCTTTGCTCAGCAGTTTTGACTTAGTGGTTTTAGATTTCCCATCAATGTTTAAAGCACTCAAAATGCGATAATTTTTCCGCAACTTGTTGTTGATGTTTCGCATATAATTGGTGCTGTCTTTGTTTATTTTGTTGTTGTAACTATTACGACAACCATCGCTGCAAAACTTTTTGTCCTCGCGACCAATAATTTTTTCATTACATTCTAAACAGTTCTTTGTCATAATCGATTGTTTAATTTTAAGACTAATCCATTTTTTAAACCCAACTTACTTCAATTTTTTTATACTATACAAATCATGTCTTCGATCTTTCATTATTTTAACACTACCATGTTCGTGAAGTTCTTTTAAAAGGTTAATATCTACATCAACAATCAGTGTCATCTCAGTATTTGGTGTGGCTTCGGCTTTAATTCCGTTGCTAGGAAAAGCAAAATCTGATGGTGTAAAAACAGCCGCTTGCGCATATTGAATGTCCATGTTGTTCACTTTTGGAAGATTTCCAACACAGCCAGCAATGGCAACATAACACTCGTTTTCTATGGCTCTGGCTTGAGCACAACATTTTACACGAGTATAACCGTTTTGAGTATCGGTTAAAAACGGTACAAAAAGAATGTTCATTCCTTCGTCTGCCATTAGTCGAGATAATTCTGGAAACTCAATATCATAGCAAATAACAACGCCTATTTTTCCACAATCGGTGTCAAAGGTTTGAATTTTGCTGCCACCAGTAATTCCCCAATGGAATACTTCGTTGGGTGTGATGTGAATTTTTTTGTACACTTCATTTGTGCCATCTCTTTTGCAAAGAAAACCAGCGTTGTATAGAATGCCGTCTTCCAGATAAGGCATACTGCCACTGATGATATTGATATTATAAGATATGGCAAATTCTTGAAATTTCTTTTTAATAGGTTCGGCATATTTGGCAAGTTCTCGAATGGCATCTGCCTCTGAAAGGTGATTATAATCTGCCATCAACGGCGCAATAAACAACTCGGGAAACAATGCAAAATCGCTTTCATAACCCGAAACAGCATCGATAAAAAACTCGGCTTGGTTGAAAAACTCTTCCAAGTTACTCAGCGAACGCATTTGCCATTGCACCAACCCAAGGCGAATAATACTTCTTTCAGTATTAATAAATCGTGGACTTTCATCATAATAAATGTTATTCCATTCTAATAAAACTGCATATTCTTTCGATTTTTTGTCGCCTTCAAGATAGTTTTTCATCACACGCATCACATGGAAATCATTGCTCAATTGAAACGACAAAACGGGATCGTGGATTTCTTTTTTTCTAACTTTTTCAATATAAGCTTTTGGGGAAAGTTCCTCTGCGTATTTTCCATAATTAGGAATACGTCCGGCAAAGACAATCGATTTTAAATTTAATTGTTCGCACAATTCTTTTCTAGCGTCGTAAAGCCGTCTTCCCAGTCGTAAACCCCTATAATTTGGGTGAATAAAGACGTCAATTCCATATAAAATTTCGCTATCAGCGTTGTGAGTAGAGAATGTGTAGTTCCCAGTTATTTTTTTATAATCGTGACTTTTATCTACAAAGTCTTCGTCAATAATTAAGGAAAGCGCCGAGCCAACTACTTTGTCATCAACAACAATTACCAACTGACCTTCGGGGAAAATAGTAAGCAGTTTTTCGATTTGTTCCTCTTTCCAATAGCTGTTTTCCATGCCAGGATAGGCTTCTATCATTGACGATTTCAGTTGTTTGTAATCTTCTAGTTGTAAATTTCGTAATTCTACTGTTTTAATCTCTTGCATCTTAAATTATTGATTTTTAGTAAAGATAAAAAAATATTATCCATTTACAAACGGTTACAAATAGTTACAACCGAAAGTAAATAGATAACTACCGAATAATTTTTGTTCACTATCACAACTTTGCATCGTCGAAATGAAAGAATGACAAATACAATTTTAAAATTCAAATTCAATGACAATAAAATAATTGTTCAATTTTCACTAGACAAAAAAATAAATATATAAACCATTTTAAAATTTAAACGCCATGAACGCCATGAAAAACAAAGTACAATTAATTGGACACGTAGGACAAGAGCCAGAAGTAAAAATTTTTGGAGAAGGAAAAAAAGTAGTAAATTTATCTTTAGCTACTAATGAAAGTTACACCAATTCGAAAGGTGAAAAAGTAGAAGACACGCAATGGCATCGAGTAAAAGCTTGGGGTAAAGTTGCCGAGATTATTGAAAAATATGTAACAAAAGGTAAAGAAATTGCGATTGAGGGTAAATTAACATACAGTGATTATGTTGATAAAGACGGAGTAAAACGCTATTTAACCGAAGTTGTTGCCAACGATGTTTTGTTATTAGGAAAATAAGCAGAGTATAAAAATGCACGAATTTCTTGAAGTTCGTGCATTTTTTAATCCATTAAAATTTTTAAATTATGAATATTCGAGTTTTTAATATTCGTTTGAGCAAAGAGTTTTGTATTATTGATCAAAACCGAATGAATGAGTTTTTAGATACTGTAGAAGTAAAGTTGAGTTCTACTAATTTTGTAACTAATGGAACGGTCGATTATTGGTCGGCAGTAGTTTTTTATGAACCAAAAAAAGTTACTAAAGAAAAAAATGAGGTTGCCTTTTCAATCGATGATTTATCTATCGAAGAGCAAAAAATTTTTAAAGCATTGCGAAGTTGGCGTAATGATTTGGCAGAAAAATTAGGTTGGTCATCTTTTAGAATTTGTCACAATTCACATTTAATTCATATTGCAAAAGAAAATCCAACGTCGTTGAATGATTTAGGAAAGATAACTGGTTTTGGAACCGTAAGAGCCGAAAAATATGGTCATGATATTCTTGCTGTTTTAAATGCCTACTAATCGTTTTTTTATTGATTTTTTTGGTTCAAAAAATGTAAAATTTTAACACAAAAAAGATAAAGTTGTCAACACGCAAACGTTTTCGGTGGGTTTAAAAATAATTTTGGCAGCCATTTTCTAAATAGTTTCTGTACATTTAAAAATGGTATCATTGTAAAACATGAACAAAATTAAGTTTTTATTTCTTTTATTTTTAGTACTTTATGCTTCAAGTAATTGTTTCGCTCAAGTTGGAATCAATACTGTGATGCCTCAAAGCACTTTAGATATTAACGGGAATTTATCGGTAAAAGTAATCAATATTACAGGAAACGGAACTGGTTCTGTAGGAACTTCTGTGGTAATAAATGATGGAATATATATTTCGATAAATCCAACAGCAACCGATGACAAATTTGAATTACCCAATCCAACATTAGTACCTGGGCGGATGTATATTATTAGAAATATAAACAATACCGTAACAGCACAATTGATAACTACAACAGGTTTGCTTTTTCCAAAAAACTCTACAACAGGAAGTAGTCAAATTTATATGTATGAAGGAAATCTAAGAACAGTAACAGTTTTTAGTGATGGGAATAATTGGACGTATCTCAATTAAATCCGTTTTGAAATTTATACAAAACAACTTGCTTGGCTTTTTTGTCATAATAACTTAGCACAAAATAATCGCGATAAGGAAAGGTTTGATACAGTCGAATATTGTCATTTTGGGCAATAAAACCAGAAATAATGCTGGTTGCCAAGACCGTGTTTTTGGGCGGAATGATGTTAAAATTAGCATCACAATCAAAATCTAAAAACACACTTTGCGTTCTGCTATTATCAAAATTGCCTACATCTACAAAAGTACCACTAGCCAATATAGAACCAATACCAACGCCAATACCAAAAGCTAATCCACCAGAACTAGCACTTGTTTTGTTGGCACCAAAACTAACAACATAACCTTCGTTTATTTGAAAAATTGAAAAGGCCAAATTGCTGTTTTCTATCTTTCTCAAAAACCTTTTTAGCGAACTCAAGGTTTCGGGTTTGTATTGTTCGGTTTGAATTAAAAAAGAAGAATACTCAAAAGGATTTTCTTTTTCTGAAAGCGAATATTCTTTGATAACCGTTTTCGAATAGCAATCGGTAATGCGCAGCAACAATTGTTTTTCATTCGATTTTACTTGGAATAATTTTTCATTCAAATAATAAGAATTCGATTGATTAGAGCCATTTTCGAGCGTAGATTGTTGGTATTCTTTTTTAGAAATAGTTTTCGAATTCAAATCAATTTCTAAAATTTCAGTTTTCGAACGGTTCAAATCAAACGTAAAAATAGCACGGTTGTTTTCTACATAAAATTTTACTTTCTCTGCCGTTGCCATCAGCGGATTATAGAAATTAGTTTCCATGCGTACCAACGGGTTTTCAATAAAAACTTGACTGATTTTAATTGGTTTGTCTTTGGAATCTGTGAAATTTAAATTACCTGATGGTAGTGTTGTAGTGTTATTTTGAGTGCCAAATTCATATAATTTCATGTCGTTTTTATCGTTATCGGTAATGATGTAAAAAACGCCATTATTGGAAAATGACGCTAAAATCGATTCGTTAGAAAAGATTGTTTCGGTAGCAGTGTAGTCTTTTGGATTTTTAGAAAAATCATATTCAATCGACATTATTTTTTTGTTATCTTCGGTAATCCAATGCACCGTTGGATTGTTTTCTTTTGAAAAACTATAACCAATAATGTATTGAAAATTGAAAGGCTTTGATGTTGCTATACTGTCAGAAACAAAAACGGCACTGTTAAATTTTACTCCAATAACAGTTTCTTTATCAGCAACAAAAGTGTAGATTTCATTACTGTTTTTATCAACAAAATTCATCATTTGATGATTTTCTGCACTGCGTTTTAATTCAATCGGGAAAGAAGTTAACTTGATTTGACTAAAAGAGATTAGTGATATAAAACTGAAAAGAAAGAGATATATGTTTTTCATTCTGTAAAATTCAATAGATGTTACCTTTCAAAGATAACGGATTTTTGAAATAGAAAATTTAGTTACGACGATAAAAATTTGTTAATCTTTTTAGAATAAATCAACAACTTGCTTAATGTTTTCTAACGCTTTGAAGTTTTCGTGAGTGATTTCAAAATCAATTTTTTCGTATTCCCAAGTAGTGTGATACGGAATGTGAATACCATGTCCACCGATATTCAAAATAGGCAAAACATCCGATTTTAGAGAGTTTCCAATCATTATAAAATCAGTAGGATTGATTTCTAGGCGTTGCAACATTTTTTGATAATCCAATTCTTTTTTGTCGCTCAACACTTCTATATGATGAAAATAATGTCCAATTCCTGAGTCGTGCAGTTTTCGGTGTTGGTCTTTTAAATCGCCTTTTGTGGCAACGACTAATTTGTATTTTCCGTATAAAGTTGCTAAAACTTCTTCAACATAGGGCAATAATTCGACAGGTTTTTGTAGCAAATCTCTACCAATAGTAATGATTTTTTGAATACCATCACCCGAAATTTTGTTGTTGGTTAATTCTAATGCCGAGTCAATCATAGACAATGTAAATGCCTTAATTCCGAAACCATACAGCGGCAAGTTCTTCACTTGATGGCTTAATATCAACTGTAAAATTTCTTGTTTGCTGGCATAATCCTGAAATAATTCAGCAAAGCGTTCTTGGGCTTCATCAAAGTAAGGTTCGTTGTGCCAAAGTGTGTCGTCTGCGTCGAAAGCGATTATTTTTTTTGTCATCATCAATTAACTAATTGTCGCGCCATTATCAACACCATCAACATCTGGATTTACAAAAACCAATTTTCCAGAAGCATCATTGGTCATCAAAATCATTCCTTGACTTTCAACGCCACGTAAAGCTCTTGGTGCCAAATTCACTAAAACCGTAACGCGTTTTCCAATAACTTCTTCCGGAGAAAAATGTTCTGCAATTCCCGAAACAATGGTTCTCACATCAATTCCGGTATCTACTTTTAAAACTAAAAGCTTATTGGCTTTCGGCATTTTTTCGGCTTCTAAAATGGTTCCAACACGTAAATCCAATTTGGCAAAATCATCAAAAGTTGAAGTTTCTTTTTGCGGTTCAACCACTTTATTTTCCATAGCGTTTGCGGTTTTGGTAGCTTCTAGTTTGTCTATTTGTTTTTGTATTTCGGCATCTTCAATTTGGGCAAATAATATTTCGGCTGGATTAATTTGATGTCCAGCTTTTACTAAATTCCAATTTTCAAATTCCAAATTCCAATGGTTTGGCTTAATATTTAAAATACCACATAATTTTTTAGCCGTAAAAGGTAAAAATGGTTCCGATAAAATGGCTAAAGCCGAAGCAATTTGTAATGCCACAAACATTTGTGTTTTTACACGTTCTGGATTTTCTTTTACCATTTTCCATGGTTCTTCGTCGGCTAAATATTTATTTCCAAGTCGTGCCACATTCATCAATTCTACTTGTGCTTCACGGAATCGATAACGTTCTATAGAAGAAGAAATCACCGCTGGATACGCTTTTAATTCAGCCAGAGTTTGTTCGTCAACTTCTGTAAATTCATTTGGTGATGGAACAATTCCGTTGTAATATTTATGGGTTAACACCACCACACGATTGATGAAATTTCCATAAACCGCAGCCAATTCGTTGTTGTTTCTAGCTTGAAAATCTTTCCAAGTAAAATCGTTGTCCTTAGTTTCGGGAGCATTTGCCGTCAAAGCATAACGCAACACATCTTGTTTTTCGGGAAAATCAAGTAAATATTCGTGCAACCAAACCGCCCAATTTTTAGACGTTGATAATTTATTTCCTTCTAAATTTAAAAACTCATTTGCCGGAACATTTTCAGGCAAAATATAACTTCCTTCAGCTTTTAGCATCGCTGGGAAAATAATACAATGGAAAACGATGTTGTCTTTCCCGATGAAGTGAACGAGTTTTGTATCTTCTTTTTTCCAATACTCTTCCCAATTTTTTCCTTCGCGTTCAGCCCATTCTTTGGTAGCAGAAATGTATCCAATGGGTGCATCAAACCATACATATAATTTTTTTCCATCGGCACCTTCCACAGGAACATCAATTCCCCAATCTAAATCACGAGTAACCGCGCGAGGTTTTAAACCATCGTCTAACCATGATTTTACTTGACCCAAAACATTTACTTTCCAATCTTTGGCATGGTCAACCAAAATCCATTTTTGAAGAAATTCTTGGTATCTGTCCAATGGTAAAAACCAGTGTTTTGTTGATTTTAGTATTGGAGTTTCACCAGTAATGGTCGATTTTGGATTGATTAAATCGGTTGCATTTAGAGTCGAGCCACATTTTTCACATTGGTCGCCATAGGCTTCTGGATTGGCACATTTCGGACAGGTTCCAGTTACAAATCGATCCGCAAGAAACTGATCGGCTTTGGCATCATACAATTGCTCGGTTACTTCTTCAATAAAATCACCTTTTTCATAAAGCTTTTTGAAAAACTCTTGCGCTGTATCGTGATGAATTTTAGCAGAAGTTCGAGAATAATTATCAAATGAAATTCCGAAATCTTCAAAAGACTTGCGGATAATAGCGTCGTATTTATCGATTACTTGTTGTGGTGTTATGCCTTCTTTTTTAGCTTTCATCGAAATGGCAACGCCATGTTCGTCACTTCCGCACATAAAAGCAACATCTTTTCCTTGCAATCGCAAATAGCGCGCATAAATATCAGATGGCACATAAACACCTGCCAAATGACCAATATGAATTGGACCATTGGTATAGGGCAAAGCTGCCGTAATTGTATATCGTTTTGGATTTTCTAACATAATCTATCAAATAGAATGCAAAAATAAGTTTTTTAGCTACGAATTCATCACATTAGTGTTGATTTGTTTATTTTTGAAAAAGCAATTTCAATACATGCGAATACTATTATTATTGATTTTTAGTTTAACACTTTCTTCTTATTCCCAAAAAAAGATGATTACACCACCCTATTTACAAAAAGGCGATACCGTTGCCATCGTTTCTACTGCTCGAAAAAATCTTGAAGATAATTTAAAACCATCAATTGATTTATTGGAATCTTGGGGATTGAAAGTTAAAATAGGTACAACAATCGGATTGGATTATCATCAGTTGGCAGGAACTGATGTTCAACGTGCAGCTGATTTTCAAGAACAAATGGATAATCCAAACATCAAAGCGATTTGGTGTGTTCGTGGCGGATATGGAACGGTTCGAATAATTGATATGTTAGATTTTACTAAATTCAAACAAAATCCAAAATGGATTGTTGGGTTTAGTGATGTTACCGTTTTACACAGTCATTTGAACCGAATGGGAATTCAATCGATTCATGGAACGATGCCAATATCTATTCCAAGAGCAACGACTGAAGCTAAAGAAAGTTTACGGAAAGCTTTGTTTGGCGAACCGCTAAGCTATCAATTTGATTGTGATATTTTAAATCATCTTGGAACTGCCAAAGGTGAATTGGTTGGCGGTAATTTATCTATTTTGTATAGTTTATTAGGTTCAGAATCGGCAATTGATTGTACAGATAAAATTCTTTTTATAGAAGATTTGGATGAATATTTATATCATATTGACCGAATGATGCTCAACTTAAAACGCAATGGTTGTTTGGAAAGTTTAAAAGGAATTATCGTTGGCGGTATGACAAAAATGAATGACAATGAAATTCCTTGGGGAAAAAATGCTTTCGAAATCATTGAAGAAGTTACCAAAGACTTAAAAATTCCGATTATTTATAATTTCCCAGCTGGTCATATTCAGGATAATCGTGCTTTGATTATGGGAAAACAAATTACCATGGAAGTTACCGCCGAGGAAAGCAAAGTAACTTTTGAATAATGGCTCAGCACAATGAATTAGGAAAATTTGGGGAAGAAATGGCTGTAGAATATCTGCAAAAGAACGGCTATGAAATTTTGGAAACTAATTGGACGTTTCAAAAAGCAGAAATTGATATTATTGCTCAAAAAGAAAATATTCTTGCTATCGTTGAAGTAAAAACACGTTCTAGTATTGATTTTGGGTTACCACAAGATTTTGTCAAACCAAAAAAAATCCAACTACTCGTAAAAGCCGTAAATGAATATGTAATTCGTAATGACTTAGATTTAAATGTGAGGTTTGATATTATTGCGATTTATAAAGAGAATAAAGAATATAAAATAGAACATTTAATGGATGCTTTTTATATTTTTTAGAGTAAACAAATGATAAAATGATGTAAAATTTATATTATTTTAGTTGATTTTCAATAACTTTACGCTTTACAAAAAATACTATGAAAAAAACCCTACTAATTCTCTTAAGCTTCTTTTGCTTTACGATTGGATTTGGTCAAAACAAAATCAGCCAAAAAATTCAAAAGTTACAAAAAGAAAACACACGTTTTATACCCTTTTCGCTATTAACTGTGGACAATTCAATTTCTAAAACAGATGTTGATAAAGTCGTAACTCAAGCTGCTTTGGCAAAAGCGAATATTAGCAAAATCAACCAAATTGCATCGGGACAATTTGAATTTCTAGAACTTGAAATCCCATATTTAAACCAAAATTTAAAAATTCAATTGTATCGTGTTGATCCTTTTGTTGAAGATTTTAAAGTAGATACCGATAAAAATAAAAACATACCTTATCAAAAAGGAGTGTATTATCGTGGAATCATTAACGGAAATTTACAATCCGTTTCAGCTTTCAATTTCTTTAATGGAGAATTTAACGGTATTTTTTCTTCAGAACAATTTGGAAATGTTGTAGTAGGTAAAATTGACAAACCAAACAATCAAAACGATTATATTGTATATTCTGATGTTAATTTGAAAATCTTGAATGATTTTGAATGTCATGTAAAAGAAGATGATACGCCACCAACGGCATCAACACTAAGCAGAGAAGTGAATACTGAAAAATGTGTTACTTTCTATTTTGAAATTGATAATAATCTATTTCAAGCTAATAGCAGCAATACTACAATTACTACTAATTGGATGACTTCTGTTTTTAACAATGTGCAAACATTATTTGATAATGACGGAATAACAACAGCATTAAAATCAATTTATATTTGGACAAACCCAGATCCCTATGACGGCATTGGCAATGCTTCAAGTGATTATTTACAAGCTTTTGCAGTAAACAGACCTGTTTTTAATGGCGATGTTGGAATGCTTGTAGGAATTGACCCAGGTGGATTAGGCGGTGTTGCTTATCTAAATCAGGTTTGCGATGATTCCAATTATGCTTATTCCGATTTGAATGGAACTTCTTTTTCCTCGGTTCCCAATTATTCTTGGACTATTCAAGTGATTACACATGAATTTGGACATTCATTAGGTTCGCCCCACACACATCGTTGCGCATGGAATGGTAATAATACTTCTATTGATGGATGTGGTACGCAAGCGGGATATCCCGAAGGTAGTTGCGCTACTGGTCCAATTCCTTCATCATCTGTAAAAGGAACAATAATGAGTTATTGCCATTTAATTTCAGGTGTTGGAATCAATTTTGCCAATGGTTTTGGGCCACAACCAGCAAATCTTATTGTAAACACTGTTAATAGCAAATCATGTTTAAGTACGGATTGTATTAATACTTGTGTGAATACAGTAACAAACATTCAAGCATCAAATGTTACCGAAAGTACCGCTACCATTACTTGGGAAGATATTAATGAAAATATTTCTTCATGGCAAATCTCGGTGACTGCTTTTAACTCTGTGCCAGTTTGGAATACCGTTAGTACAACGACTTTTTCAGTGTCAGGATTATTGCAAAATAAATATTATACTATCGCTATTCGACCTGTATGTATTGGGATTTCAACCACAATTAGAAGGAAAATATTTTCCACTGCTGGAAATTATTGTGGCGGAATGGTATTTACTGATACTGGTAATATTGCTGATGATTATTCTAATATGGAATCTTTTACAAGAACTTTTATTCCAAATGTACCCAATAGAAAAATAGTGGTTAATTTTACTGAGTTTTCTCTTGAAGACACTTATGATTTCTTATATATATATGATGGACCAGATGATACATATCCTGAATTAAGTTTTGCAGATGGATTTACAGGAACAAATTCTCCAGGTTTAATTGTTTCAACGGCTTTGGATGGTTCGCTTACATTCAAATTCACTTCAGACCAAGCATTGACAGACTCAGGATGGATAGCTACTGTAAGTTGTGAAGAACACTTAGGTGTTATTTCAAATGATTTTATTGATTTTACCTATTATCCAAATCCAACAAAAAATAATATTACTTTAAAATCCAATACCAACATTACAGAACTTGAAGTGTTTAATATTGAAGGAAGAAAATTATTTACCGAAAAAGTAAATACTTTAGAAACAAATGTTGATTTATCACAGTTTGCTTCGGGAACGTATTTCTTTAAAGTGAAATTTAATGACATTGAAAAAAATTTCAAAATATTGAAATTATAAAAATTTACCCAACAGATTACAATTGGAAAGGCTACTCGAAAGAGTGGCTTTTTCTTATTTCAACAACTCCATAAACTCCAACGCTTTGTTGACGGATTTTACATTTTCAAAAGTTAAGAGCAAGCGCAAACCATTTTTGGTTTCTTTTTCTTTCATCTTGCAAATGTTTCCGTGTTGTTGTACAAACTGTAATACTTTGGTAAACGACCTTGAGGCATAATACGCCGATTGCTGATCAGAAACAAAATAACCAACCATCTTGCCTTGTTTCATTACCAGTTTCTCAATACCTATTTTAGTAGCAATCCATTTAATCTTGATGCTGTTTAATAGTGCTTTGGCTTCTTTAGGCAAAGGTCCAAAACGGTCAATCAGCTTATTTTCAAAAGCAGTTAATTCTTCTTCGTTTTTACAATTCCCTAGTTCGTTATACAAACTCAACCTTTCATTCACGCTGTTGATATAATCATCTGGGAACAACAATTCAAAGTCAGTATCTATTTGTAATTCTTTGACAAAGGTTTTTGTTTCTTTAGTATTTTCTTCTTCGTACAAGTCCTTGAATTCGTTTTCTTTCAATTCCTCAATCGCTTCATTCATGATTTTTTGATAGGTTTCAAAACCAATATCATTAATAAAACCACTTTGTTCGCCACCAAGCAAATCTCCAGCACCACGAATTTCCAAATCCTTCATGGCAATGTTAAAGCCGCTTCCTAATTCGTTAAACTGTTCTAATGCTTGAATACGTTTTCGAGCATCATCTGTCATTGCTGAATATGGAGGACAAACAAAATAACAAAATGCTTTCTTATTACTACGTCCAACGCGTCCACGCATCTGATGCAAATCAGACAGTCCAAAATTATTAGCATTATTAATAAAAATGGTGTTCGCATTTGGTACATCTAATCCACTTTCGATAATGGTTGTCGCTACCAAAACATCAAATTCACCGTTCATAAAACTCAACATAATTTCTTCCAACTTGGTGCCTTCCATTTGCCCGTGACCAATACCAACTCGTGCATCAGGAACCAAACGTTGAATCATTCCTGCTATTTCTTTGACGTTCTCTATTCTATTATTGATGAAAAACACTTGACCATTTCGTTGAATTTCATAAGTAATCGCGTCACGAATAATCTCTTCATTAAAACCAACCACTTGTGTTTCTATAGGATAACGGTTTGGCGGTGGTGTAGTGATTACTGACAAATCTCGTGCTGCCATTAACGAAAATTGTAAAGTTCTCGGAATTGGAGTTGCGGTTAATGTTAAAGTATCCACATTGGCGGCAATGGTTTTTAGTTTGTCTTTTACATTTACACCAAACTTTTGTTCTTCATCAACAATCAACAATCCCAAATTTTTAAACTTCACATTTTTATTCACCAATTGATGCGTGCCAATGATAATGTCTAATTTTCCTTCGGCTAATGCGTCTAAGGTTTCTTTCTTTTGTTTTGCCGTTCTAAATCGGTTTACATAACCAATGTTAACTGGCATATCTTTTAAACGTTCGCTGAACGTTCGGTAATGTTGATAGGCTAAAATTGTTGTAGGCACCAAAATTGCAACTTGCTTGCTATTGTCAACTGCTTTAAATGCTGCGCGAATAGCCACTTCTGTCTTTCCAAAACCTACATCACCACAAACCAATCGATCCATTGGTCTTTCCTTTTCCATGTCGGCTTTTACGTCAGCAGTTGCCGTTATTTGATCTGGCGTATCTTCATAGATGAACGAACTTTCCAATTCTTTTTGCAAATAACTATCCGGTGCAAAAGCAAATCCTTTTTCCAACCTTCGCTTGGCATACAACTGAATTAAGTTGAATGCAATGTGTTTTACTCTAGCTTTGGTTTTCTGTTTTAATACTTTCCAAGCATTTGAACCCAGTTTATAAATCTTTGGCGGTGTGCCATCTTTTCCGTTAAACTTCGATATTTTGTGTAGCGAATGAATGCTCACATACACCAAATCATTATCGGCATACACCAACTTAATCGCTTCTTGTGTTTTGCCTTCTACCTGAATTTTCTGCAAGCCACCAAACTTACCAATTCCGTGGTCAATATGCGTAACATAATCGCCAACGGTTAGTGAATTCAGTTCTTTTAACGTAATAGTTTGTTTTTTCGAATAGCTATTTTTAATCGTAAAACGATGGTAACGTTCAAAAATCTGATGGTCAGTATAACATGCTACTTGATGTTCTTCATCTATAAAACCTTGATACATCGGTTGCACAACGGTATGATACTGTTTCCGAACATCTTCATGATTTTCTTCATCAATGCTTTCAAAAATATCGTGAAAACGTTTGGCTTGCGAATCATTAGAGCAAAACAAAAAGTTAGTAATGCCATTAAAATGATTCTCGCTCAAATTGTTCAACAACAAATCAAACTGTTTGTTGAACGAAGGTTGCGGTTGCAAATGAAATTCAAACGATTTGCTTGCTTTAAACAAGGGTGTATTTGACAATTCAACAACTGAAAAATTCAAGGCTTGTTTTAAAAAACCTTGACTGTTCATAAACAATTGTTCGGGCGAAGCATGTTTAATATCTTTCGAAAGCTTATCAAACGTTTCAGTCGCTTTCTCAAAAAGTTTATCCAATTGCGCCACGAGAATTTCAGTGTTTTCAATCCACAAAACCGTTTTGTCACTGATGTAATCCAAAAAACTTTCACGGTTTTCCTTAATAAACTTATTCTCCAAGTTTGGAATAATAGTAATCTTATTTTGTTTCTCAACCGACAGTTGACTTTCTACATCAAACGTTCGGATACTATCCACTTCATTGCCAAAAAACTCTATACGATACGGATTGTCATTAGAGAATGAAAAAACATCCACAATTCCACCACGAACAGAGAATTCTCCTGGTTCCGTAATAAAATCTACGCGTTTAAAGTCATACTCAAAAAGCACTTCATTGATAAAATCTATCGAAACTTGGTCGCCAACACTAATCTTGAGAGTGTTTTTTTCCAATTCTTTTCGAGTAACTACTTTTTCAAACAAAGCTTCGGGATACGAAACAATAATAGCAGGTTTCTTTCTCGAATTGATTCTATTCAAAACCTCCGAACGCAACAAAACATTAGCATTATCGGTTTCTTCAATTTGATAAGGTCTGCGATAGGAACTTGGATAAAACAACACATCGTTTTGACCCAACATTTGCTCCAAATCATTCAAATAATAAGCAGCTTCTTCTTTTTCGTTGAATAACAACAAAAATGGTTTATCGGCTTTCTTAAAAACACTTTGTATAACAATTGACGTTGCCGAATTCATCAAGCCTTTGCAATGCACTTTGTTTGCTGCTTCTGAAAGAGCATCTGCCAACTGTGTTACTTTAGCTGAATGTTCATAGGTTGTAAAAAGTGATGAAGGTTTCAAACTTAGTGTGTAGGAATTAGTGTGTTGCGTTTTTCTCTCAAATACCTTAATTTCTCTTCTGGTGTAGTCTTTTCTGTCGTAGGAATAGGTTTTGTCATTGGGATAGCACGAGTCGTATCAAGCATTCTAATCATATCTTGTTCGCCATCTTCCATTTTAATTTGACTTTTTTGGTCTATTTCGCCAAATTGTAATTGCAACGATTGAATTTCTTGATTGATTTCAGGAATAAGTTTGATAATCTTTTTATCCAATATAGTTTGAAGATTGATGTAAAGATCCAACGAGTTAATTTTAGTTTGCAAAACAGCAATTCTACTCTTAACTTCAGGCTTAGCATACTTTTCGGGTATATTATTATTTAGTTCCAATGCTCTTTTTGACAGTGCTCTTGCTTTTTTTTGAAAAGCACCAATACTACTTTTTGGTTTTTGATTAATTTCATTCAAGAAGTTGCGCCATTCCGTCCAATCATGCACAAGTTTTTGAGAAGGAGCATTGATAGTAACAATATTAAAATTCCAATTTTTATCAACCTTAATAAACATTTCTTCTCGTTTTTGTAACTCTTTTTGTTGTTCAATGTTGCGCTGTTCGACTTCATCTTTACAAGAAGCTAAAAACAAAAAAGAAATTATAAACAGTAGTAACCGAGCCGATATTTTCATAAAAAAGATTAGAAATACAAAAGTACAAAGGTAATTAGAAATACCACAGACTTAATGTTATAAGAATGATAAAAAACTACATAAAAGTAAAACACTAAACCTTGCGAAAACTGTATCTTTGTTTTTTTATATAAAACAATATGAATGCAAAAATATTAATTATTGGTGCTTGTGGACAAATAGGCACAGAGTTAACACATAAATTAAGAGAAATTTACGGCATAGAAAACGTTGTGGCTTCCGATATTAGAAAGCTAAACAACGATGTAGTCAACAATGGGATTTTTGAAGTGGTCAATGCTTTAGATTACAATCAAATTCAACATTTAGTAGAAGAATATCAAATAACGGATGTTTATTTAATGGCGGCTTTGCTATCGGCAACTGCTGAAAAAAACCCAGCCTTTGCGTGGGATTTAAACATGAATTCTTTATTTCATGTATTAAATTTAGCCAAAGCAGGAAAAATCAAGAAAATATTCTGGCCATCAAGCATTGCAGTTTTTGGACCAACAACACCAAGTATCAATACGCCACAATATACCATTATGGAACCAACAACCGTCTATGGAATTAGTAAACAAACAGGTGAACGTTGGTGCGAATACTATAACAAACAATACGGTGTTGATGTTAGAAGCATTCGCTACCCAGGGTTAATTAGTTGGACTACCGAACCAGGCGGAGGGACAACCGATTATGCTGTTGAAATTTACCATCAAGCATTGTTAAAAGGCAAATACAAATGTTTCCTTTCCGAAGATACGGCTTTGCCAATGATGTATATGGACGACGCTATAAAAGCTACCATTGAAATCATGCAAGCCGATGCAGATAAAATCAAAATCCGTTCTTCCTATAATTTATCGGGAGTTAGTTTCACGCCAAAAGAGATTGCTGAAGAAATCAAAAAACACATCCCCGAATTCAGAATCACTTACAAACCCGATTTCCGCCAAAAGATAGCAGACAGTTGGCCTGCGTCTATTGATGATACAAATGCTAGAGAAGATTGGCAATGGAAACATCAATTTGATTTAGCAACAATGACCATCGAAATGTTAGAGAATCTAAAATAAACAAAAAGCGTTGTACAACATTAAGTACAACGCTTTTTTTCAACCAAAACCAATCTAACCAAACCTTTTTTTAATTGAAATAATCTTTCAGAAATTAAAAGGCAATGCATAATCAAAAAGGATAGTAATGTAACCTAAACAAAGGAATAGTGATGACACTAACGTAAGTACAAGTGTAAAAAACAATCCGTCTATTTTTTTATTGATATCCATATTCTTGCCTTTCTTGTTATCATATACGAGAAAGAAAAGAATGCGGTTTTATTTAAGTAAAAAAATTATTTATTTTGTAAAAGCCTTATTAATAAGTCTTCGGCTGGTGTTTTTATTTTTACAACAGCTTCTACATCATCATTTGGAACAGTCATTGAGAGCACATATTGTTTTATTTTCCAACCCTGATCGGTATTGACCAATACGCCCGAACCACGACAAATCTTCATTTGCGTATCCAAAAGTTCATCAAACCAAGCCATTTTTTTGTCATTACTAAAGTAGATGTTGCGTTTTAGCGATTTAAAACTCCATGCTTTTCCTTTATCAAAATAGGGTTTTGCATAAGCTTCAAATTGAGTTTTGTTCCAATATTCAGTAGCATCAGTGCCAATAAATATAGCGTCTTCGGTCATTACGCCAAAGTAATTGCCAAAATTAGCTGCTGCTGCTGCTTTGTGCCAATCGGTTAAAAGTTGATCTATTTTTTGGTCATCTGTTAATGGAATTTCTTTTTTAGAGCCACAAGCCGAAAGGATAAGTAAAAAGAAAATATATTTTTTCATGATTTAAAAGTTTCTTTAAAGATACTATATTATGATTAACATTACTATGAACATTGATTCCTTTTTGAAATTTACAAAATTATTAATAGTGCTATTTTTAATTTATCATAGTGAATAGTAAAATTAATCTTTGCTTAGGATTATCTTTGCCTCTTATTAAAAAAGTAAAAATGAATACAAAGAAAAAGGAATTTGTGATTTTAACGATAATGATAATGCAATTCAGTTTTGCACAATTAAAAACCGTTATCGGAAAAACGGATTATCCTTTTTGGATTAAAGTTCCTGAAAAAACAGAAGCACAACCATTATTGTTATTTCTACATGGAAAAAGCCTTTCGGGCACCGACATTAATAAAGTACGGAAGTATGGTGTTCTGTATGCAATGGATAAAGGAAAAGAAATTCCTGCGGTAGTTGTTGCGCCACAACTGGCTAGTGGTTCTTGGAATCCTGATAAGGTTTTGGAAGTTTTGGAGTATGTGAAAGCACATTATAATATTGATGAAAAGCGTATTTATGTTTGTGGGATGAGTTTGGGTGGTTATGGCACGATGCATTTTGCGGGGAAATATCCAGAGAAGATTACGGCTGCTGTTGAAATTTGTGGCGGAGGGAATACGGCAGATGGTTGCCGACTAGGAACGATACCTACTTGGTTGTTACATGGTGATAAGGATAAACTTGTGAAAATGAGTGAATCGGAGAAGGTGTATGATGCTATTAAGGGCTGCAACCCAAAAGCAGATACTCAGTTTACGGTTGTGAAAGGTGGCACTCATGGTAGCGTGGAACGCTTGTTTCACGAGGATGCTATTTATGAATGGATGTTTTCGAAGGTTAGGGAGTAGAAAGGGATTAGTTTTTTGTGAAGATACGGAACCAAAAAAGTATCGAGAACCTTATTAAAAAGATTCGTTATTTAATAAATCTAATTTGTAGATTAAGTTTAATTTTCTGAATAGTATCTTCTTCATAAATTTTTCCAAAATTATGTTTTTTCATATCTCCAGTTTCCAATTTAGTGTTGAGATAAAGATAATTTTCAAAGTTTTTAGTAAAATAAAAATGGTAACAAATTAATTCGCCGTCATTTTTCACAATAAGATAGCCACCAGTTGCTTGATAATCTCTTGTCCAAACTTCTGACGCTCTCATTCCTAATGCATAATCAGTTAGGAATTTTTTCATCATCATTTCATATTGTTTAGAATTAATGGAAAGATTATAACCAATAGGATTTCTTTCTTCAATTTTAGTGATAAATTTCGCAATAGTATTTTCTGAACTAATATCATTTTCATAAAACATTAAAATAACTTCTGCCAATACATTTCCAAAATTAAAATCAATTGTTTGAAGATTTGAAGTGAAAATTTCATTATCAGCTTTTTCAAATTCTAATGTTGCTCCCGAATCTTTTATTATTTCCATTTTTTTTGAAAACAATTTAGCAGCGTCAATTCTAGAAATAATATCTTTATTTAAATGGTTACCTTTAATTATATAAGTGAAATTTGTTGCGCCACTAGCATTCAATAATGTTGCTGGTCTGCCTAATTGTGATTTAACACTAAAACCAAGAGTTGGCATTATTACAGTGTTAGAATCTTCAATTTGAATTGTTATATCATTTTTTAATTTTGATTTAGCTTTTAATGAATTTATTGAAAAAGAATTTAAGAAGTGTTCTATTTCTTCCATTGAAAAAGCACCTTTAGTTTTTTTCTTAGTTTTAAGTTCATTTAAACAGATCTTTGTCTTTTCAACAAACTCATATATTGGTATTTTAAATGCAACGTTTCCATCAGTTACTAAAATTAAATCATCTTCATAGGTGAAATCGACATTTCTATCTTTTTCATTGCGTATTATTTTTAATATTGGATAATAAACATTTTCTATCTTCTCAAAATTATCGCCACCAAGATGAATCTTTTTATCAGATAATAATTTTAATAAAGCATAAGGTTCACTCCATTCACCAATATTTCCTGTTAGCATGTTTTAGAAATTTAAAAGTTCAATTATCTTTTCAGCAGTGGCTTGTATTGCCGGAACGGCAACCGAATTTCCAAATTGTTTATAAGCTGAAGCATCTGCTACAGGAATAATATACGAATCAGGAAACCCCTGAAGCCTTGCCCATTCTCTTGGAGTCATCTTTCTAATTCCTTCTCTATTAACTTCCCCTTTAATATGAGTAGTAGGGGTAAAGTCTGTTATTCTTTTATCTATAACCAAGTTTCGCTCTCTTCCCATTCCGCCAACAACAATTGCATTTGATATCTCGTCATCTTGTATTATGGCATAACCAAATCCATTTCCTTTGCTTTCATGTCTTTGTTTATGATTTACTAAAGTTTGTAAATATTGAGTTGATAAATAATATTTAGTAGGAACAACTTTTTTCTCTTTAACCTTTTTAAAAACTACTCTTTCAGTTTCTGATTTAGGATATGTAAAGGAATCGATATTCAAATCATTTCTAAAACCAACGATATAAATTCTTTCACGGTTTTGTGGTACTCCAAAATCTTTTGCATTTACAATTTGAGGCTCTGGAACAAAATAACCTAAATCATTTCTCAACACATTTAGTATGGTTGCTAATGTTTTTCCTTTGTCGTGATTCCTTAATCCTTTTACATTTTCTAAGAAAATTGCTTTTGGTCTTTTCTCCTTGATTATTTCTGCAACATCAAAAAACAATGTGCCTCTTGTATCATCAAATCCGCCTCTTTTACCTGCAATAGAAAATGCTTGACAAGGAAATCCAGCACATAAAACATCAAAACCATCAGGAATATAGTTTTTAGTACTTTTTTTTGTAATATCTCCAAAAGGAACTTCTCCAAAATTTGCTTTATATGTCTTCTTTGCATTATCATCCCATTCAGATGTAAAGACACATTTGCCGCCCAAATTTTGCATGGCTAATCTAAAACCACCAATTCCAGCAAACAAATCAATAAACTTAAAAGTATATTTTTCAGGTGTTGGAAAAGGAACATTTTCAACTTCAAAAAGCAATTGTTGTAAAGCTACATCAGCTGCAATATTAAAACTATCTTCTTCATTTTTGTATTCAACAATTTCTTTGATGTATTGTTTGGCTTCTTTCTCATAATGTTCTTTCAAACCATTATCAATGTTATGCAAATAATGAGTTAAAACAGCTTTTCTATTATCGTCTTCTTCAACAAAGCGAATTTTAAACTTTTTGCCGTCAAATTCATCAATACTTATCTTCTCTTTCATCTTCATCTCTTAAAACTTTTATCATTAAAAAACGTTGTAAAATCAGTATCAAACGCACAAACAATCTTTTCAATGATTTCTATTGATACATTTCTTTTCCCTTTTTCTATATCCGATATATAGTTTCTATCCACGTTCGAGATGTTCGCTAAATGTTCAATAGAGATGCCTTTCAAATCTCTCATTGACTTCACTTTAGCACCAAACTTTTCTTTAATATTCATGCTTTTAAAATTAAATTTATGCCTACAATCGACCCGCCTACAATTGTAAGCAAGCAACCTTGACTTATCAACAAACTTTTATGCTAATTTGGTTTTTGTTTTTAGGTTGTATCTTAAAAATATTTATCTTTAAAAAAAAATGCTAGAGCACATAACACTATTTTTTTTAGGGCTATTCATCGTGGTTTTTTTAATATTGTATTATGCCTATTACGAATCAAAAAAAGACACTAAAGAAGAGCTGCCAACTTCTCCCGAAAAACCTAATGCAATATATCAAGAACCAAATGTTGATTATAGATTTAATGAAGCAAATGAGTATCTATTAAATAATTTTTAGGAAATAATTAAATCAAGCGCCTTGATTGATTTTAACGTTTTTCAAGTAAATGATTCCTATTTTGTTTTAAACGATAAAAATCAATGGATAGTAGATGCCGGAATAGAGTTTCAATTTTATAAAGGCTACTTCACTATTGGTTTTTCTTCCGATTTAGAACATATAAGTGTTCAATCCGTCAAGTTTGACAAGATGTATTCGGATGATAATTATGTTGCTCTTGATGATATTAAGTCAGGAAAATTAAAAGCTTTTATTGGGAAAAAGATAGAAGAGGCTACCTTTAAAACATTAGAATTTGATGAGGTTATAGACTATACTATGAAAACTAAAAAAGTATCCAAATTAGTTGAAATGATTTTACACTTCGAAGGTAATCAAACCCTTCAAATTGCATTAGTAAATTATGATTTGGTAGAAAACGAAGCACCAAAAAACTTTAGATACAATATAATAAACGACATTTTGATTTCTATGAATACCATAGTCAAGATTAATTAGTAGTTAAAAAAAGCAAATAAGAGATGCGAATCATTCGTTTTTATAAATAAAACCCCATTACTCTACTTTATTCATCTACCTTCACCCAATACTTGTCATATCAGGTAATGAAGTAGGATGGAAGCCAGTTTTGAAACCTTGATTGCCAGTTATATTGAAAACAATGTAGGCATCGCCACCAATTTTTTAAGTGTAGCCTTGTGTGAACATTTGGTTGACAATATCCTTATGCTCGAAGCCAACGAACTGCTGCAACAAGCAGGCATTGGCAACGACAACAAGCTTCAACAAAACGCCATGGTGCGCCGTGATACTATTTATTGGCTCGATAAAAAACACAACAACATTCATGAAGATGCTTTTTTTGCAAAGATTGATGCCTTTGTGCTTTACCTAAACCAAAGCTGCTATGCTGGCATCATGGATTACGAATTCCATTACTCGCTCTACGAAACAGACGATTTCTACAAAAAACACCTTTCCATACAAGATCTTTTTTATGTTTTCTATTTTAAACTAATTATTTCCAGTCAATTTTACAACCCAATAATCAACATTAACTTCATCAGTATTCCCGATGACATCACCATCATCAGATGATGTAACACCAGCAATAATATAACCGCCATTGTTTGTTTGCTCAATTGATTTGGCTTGGTCTAATCCAGAACCACCTAGCGTTTTTTGCCAAATTAAATCTCCAGAACCATCTAATTTAACAAGCCAAAAATCATCACTTCCATGATTTCCTGTAACAAATCCATCACTAGAAGAAGCATACCCAGCCATGATATATTTATCATCAGAGGTTTGTTGAATAGCATAGGCTTTTTCCACGCTTGTTCCACCATAGGCTTTCTGCCAAACCATGCTCCCAGAACTATTTAACTTAACAATCCAAAAATCTCCATTTCCATTATAATCCGTCACATTTCCATCAGCCGAGCCAGTCCATCCACCAATGATATAGCCACCGTCTGAAGTTTGATCAACAGCATAAGCCTCATCCATTCCAGAACCTCCAAATGCTTTTTGCCATTCCAAATCACCACCACTGCTTAATTTTATTACCCACCAATCAAAGTCACCATGATTCCCAGTAACATTTCCGTCATTTGAACTTGTTCTGCCTACTACAATATATCCACCATCTAAACATTTATTAAGTGAAAAAGCTCTATCATCATTTCCTCCACCATAAAATTTCTCCCATACGGTTACTCCAGTTGCATTTAATTTAAGTATCCAAAAACTAGCACCTATTCCGTTCCCATGTTCTGAATATCCTGCAACGGTATATCCACCATCAGATGTTTGAACTACAGCATATAATATTTCATTACTACCGCCATCATAATCATATGTTTTTTGCCAATCAATGTTTCCGGAACTAGTAAGTTTTACAACCCATCCACTTGCTCCAGTAACTTGACCACCCAAAACATCACCATCTGACGAGTTAGCCGTTCCAACAATTATATACCCACCATCAGTGGTTTGCTTTATAGCGTAAGCTCTATCTTCTCCAGAACCTCCAATTGACTTTTTCCACTGAACTAAACCATCTCCATTAAATTTCACTACCCATATATCATTAAAATAATATGGCCCATGATGCCCTTCAACATCACCATTAGTAGATTGTGAATACCCTGCAACGATGTAACCACCATCATTCGTTTGGGTTACAGTTTGTCCATAGTCACTTTGGGTTCCACCTATAGCTTTTTGCCATTCAATAGATGAAGGTGGATTACCAGGAGGATTATTACCATCACCACTCCCGCCATCACTTCCGCAACTACTTGTTAAACCAATAGTAAGTAGAAATAATAAAGACATAAAATTAGTTGTTCTCATACGTTCTCTTTTATTTTAAGTTTTAGTTCGTTTCACAAAGGTATTATTTTTCAATATTAGAAAAAACAAAATATTTTGAATGAAATGAAAAATTAACACAAACAATGAGGTTGTCAAAAAGTTTTAGTATTTTACAAATAAAAACCACTTCCTAACGTTTATTCATCTACCTTCACCCAATACTTGTCATATCAGGTAATGAAGTAGGATGGAAGCCAGTTTTGAAACCTTGATTGCCAGTTATATTGAAAACAATGTAGGCATCGCCACCAATTTTTTAAGTGTAGCCTTGTGTGAACATTTGGTTGACAATATCCTTATGCTCGAAGCCAACGAACTGCTGCAACAAGCAGGCATTGGCAACGACAACAAGCTTCAACAAAACGCCATGGTGCGCCGTGATACTATTTATTGGCTCGATAAAAAACACAACAACATTCATGAAGATGCTTTTTTTGCAAAGATTGATGCCTTTGTGCTATATCTAAACCAAAGCTGCTATGCGGGCATCACCGACTACGAATTCCATTACTCGCTCTACGAAACAGGCGATTTCTACAAAAAACATTTAGACCAATTCAAAGACAACGCCAGCCGACAATTCTCAATGATTAGCTACCTAAACCCTAATTGGGAAACCCAACACGGTGGCGAACTACAGATATATCAAACGGATGCCAACCAAACCATTTCGCCTACTCAAGGGAAAATGGTGTTCTTTAAAAGTGACCAACTCGAACATGAAGTATTGGTAACCCATGCGCGTAGAATGAGTGTTACCGGATGGTTAAAGCGATGACACTTTAATTAGGTATTAATAAATAAATTCACAAAAAAAAACAGCAAACCCAAATGACTTGCTGTTTTTCATATAACGTAAAAACCGAAACCTTACTCAGGCATTCAAAGTATGCGTAACCGAAATAGTAGTGTTCAATAATTTCGAGATGGGACAATTTTCTTCAGCATCTTTTACTAAATCGGCAAACTGCGCTTCCGAAATGCCATCTACTCTTGCTGTTAACGTTAAGTTAGATTGGGTGATCCTGCCATCTTCTAAAACTATTTGTCCAATAGTTTTCAATTCCGTAGCCGCAAAACCTTCCGTTTGAAGATTAAACGCCAACTTCATCGTTAAACAACCGGCATGTGCTGCTGCTATTAGTTCCTCAGGATTCGTACCAATGCCTTCTTCAAATCGGGAACCAAACGAATATTGTGTCGCTTTTAATACGCCGCTTTGTGTGGTTAAGTTTCCGTTTCCGTCTTTTCCAGTGCCGCTCCAAACGGCAGTTGCTGTTCTTTTCATACTAAAGTCTTTTTTAATTTCTATAAAATTAAGAAAGTTTCAATGTTTTTATATTAGGGTTTTGTTAAATGTAGGTTTATTATTGAGACTATTTAAAATTAAAATAAAAATGTAACTTTACTTTTTGATTCTAAAAATGCCACACACACTATCATCCATGCTATTAAAAAAAACAACCCTCTTTTTATTGATATTTCAGTTTTGTGTTGGTACATTTGTCGCACAAACGCCAAAAGAAGAATTTGATAAGAAAAACAAAGAATTTTTTCAATTGGTTTGGAATGATACAAAACAAGCAAAAACCACATTAAAGTGGTTGGAAGAATTTGCCAAAGAAAAAAACAAACCCGAGTTTTATTCAAAATATTTTAATGCAAAAGCTACGCTATTTTTTGCAAACTCAAATTATACCGATGCCGTCACCAACTATTTAAAAGCCTATGATTATGCCAAAAAATCAAAAGACAAATGGCAACAAGGTATTGTTTTAAATAATCTAGGCGGTTGTCTTTATCAATCCCAAGAATACAAAAAAGCGAAAGAGTATTTTGATATTGCTTATCAGTTATTTGTAGAAATTGACGATAAAGATTGGCAGACCAATGTTTTGTACAATTTGGCAACCATTAATTTTGATTTAGAAAATTATACTGAAGCCGAAAAACAATTCCTATTATTAGAAAAAACCTATCTTCAAGACAATAACCCAAGTTACGCTGGATACTGTAACAGAGTTATAGGAACCATCTACATTTACACCAACAGATTGGATGAAGCAATAAAACAATTAGAGCTTTCTTTAAAGAGAAGTATTCCAGAGGATGATTTAGATTCGTATTCACTTTCGTTACAAAAAATGGGACATGCCTTGTTGGAAACGGGTAAAAACCAAGAAGCACTATCCTATCTTCACAAAAGTTTAGTCATTACCAAAGCCAATCAATTCAACAAATGGACACTTATCAATTATGAGTTAATGGCGCAAACGTTCAGGAAAAGTAAAATTCCCGATAGTGCCTATTTTTACTACGAAAAGAGTTTGGCCTACAAAGACACCGTTTTTAATGAGACCAAGCAAGCCGAATTTGCTACCTTAGAAACACAATTTAAAACCAAACTCAAAGAAGAAAAAATAATACAACAAAAAACTACCATTGACCATAAAAACCAAATTATTTATGGATTGGTTTTTTTTATCATCATTATCATAGTATTGTTGTTACTATTCATTATCACCCGTTTAAAACTTTTAAAAAGCAGACGTAAACTACAAAAATCGCTTGATGAAAAAGAATCTCTACTTCGCGAAATTCATCATCGAGTAAAAAACAATCTACAGGTGGTTTCTAGTTTGCTCAACATGCATGTTAGAAAAGTAACTGACCCAGACTCTAAGAAAATATTAGAAGAAGGTTCGGATAGACTAATAGCAATGTCACTCATTCATAATAATTTATATCCACACGCCAACCTAAAAAACATTTCTTTGGATGAGTATTTATTCAAATTAAGCCATCAACTTTTTGATAATTATAAACTAAACTATGCTACGGTTAAATTAAACACCGAATTAGAAAAAATTGAAGTTGACATTGATAAGCTTATCCCTATTGGTCTTATCGTAAACGAACTTATTTCAAATGCCATGAAACATGCCTTTCATGAAGCGTCTGAGGCTGAGATAAGCATTACGCTTAAATATGCTAACACGAATGAAATTGAACTTGAAGTTGCCGATAATGGTCAAGGGATTGCTAGTAATTGGCACGAAAAAGAAACCGATTCAATTGGCATGAAGTTAATAACAATATTCAGTGAAAAATTAAAAAGTAAACTCTCCATAGAGAATACAAATGGTACTAAAATCAAACTCATAATTCCAACTTTATGATAGCCGTTTTAATTGTAGAAGATGAGCCATTAATTGCCGAAGACATTAAGCAAACCTGTTTGGAAAACAAAATAGAGGTAGCCGGTATAGCTTATTCTTTAGAGGATGCCATTACTGTTTTAGAGGAAAAAAAAGTGGATTATGTGTTGTTAGACATTCAATTGGGCAATAGCAATGACGGATTAGAAATAGGCAAACGCTTATCAGAAGAATACTTTATTCCATTTAGTTACATCACTTCTTTTTCGGATGCGCAAATAGTAGCACAAGTAAAATTGACTAAACCATCGGGGTATTTAACCAAACCGTTTAGAAACCGAGATATTATTATTCAAATAGAGTTAGGACTCGATATTGCTGCTCGACTACACAAACCAGAAATGCCTAACCTCAAACAAATCAATAAAATGGTAACTGCAGAGTTAACACAAAGAGAGTATGAAATGATCATAGAACTGTGTAACGGCAAATCAAATATTGAAATTGCGAACAGTCTTTTTGTAAGCATGAATACTGTTAAAACCCACTTGAAAAACATTTTTTCCAAACTCGATGTAAAATCAAGAACCGAACTAATAACTAAAGTTTTTAGTTAATTTTTTTCTTTCCCTTTATCAATTCTATTTTTTCTTCAAAAAATCACCCGAAAGTATTAGATATAGTACTGCCAGAATAATCATATTTGTAAATGGTTCAAAACAATCATTTTAAATGATGTAAACCCTATCATTATCATTTAAAAAGTGTATTCAAAAAGGTGGTGTTATGCTAAGAGATTTGCCAATAATTATATTGTATCGAACCTATAACTAATGGTTCTTTACTTCTTTCATATGATTTTAAAGTTGTTAGTGGTTCAACTTTAAAATCGAAGAAGTATTTAATATTTAATGCTGCTAAACAACAACAATTTTAAATTTTACAATTATGAAAAAACATTATTTAATTATTTGTTTACTAATTTGCTCTTTTCTTGCAATGGCACAACCGGGTAGTTTGGATTTGTCTTTTACTTTAGCATCTAGTTTGCCTAATAGCGGAAAAGTATTTAGCATGGCTTTACAACCTGACGGAAAAATCATAGTGCCCTATCGCCGTATTGTTTCCCAAGGAGTCTTTATTGACAAAGTTGTTAGAGTCAACGCAGACGGTACTGTGGATCCAAGTTTTGATTCGGGTACAGGTCTTGATGGTAGAGTAAATACTATAGTTTTGCAACCTGATGGTAAAATGCTTATTGGTGGAGATTTTACCACTTACAACGGTGTGAGTAGAAATCGAATTTCTCGATTAAATTCAGATGGTTCTTTAGATATGCTATTTAATCCTGGAGTCGGAGCTAATTCTGAAGTCAATACTATATCTTTAATAACTAATGGTTTAAATAACGGAAGAATACTTATAGGCGGTTCTTTTACTAGTTATGATGGCGTAAGTAGCAACAGGATAGCTCGATTGAGAGCAGATGGAACTTTGGATACTAGTTTTAATCCTGGTGATGGAGCGGATGGTCGTGTTGAGAGTATTGTTCTGCAACCTGATGGTAAAATTCTTGTTGGAGGTTATTTCACCACTTTTGATGGTGAAAATAGCAAAAAGATTGCCCGTCTTAATTCAAATGGTTCATTTGATGCCAGTTTTAACATTGGAAATGGGGTTGATAATGGCGGTGTTGAAACAATTGCTTTACAGCCCGACGGAAAAATTTTAATAGGAGGTGGCTTTGGTACTGTTAATGAAGTTTTCAAAAAAAAAATAGCTCGGTTGAATTCAAACGGTTCTTTAGATGAAGATTTTAATAGTTTAGAATTGGCTACTACCGCTGTGGGTGATTATGTTTATAGTATTGTTTTACAACCTGATGGCAAAATTTTAGTAGGTGGAGATTTTAACTGTATATTTTATATAGATCCATATCCAAGTATAATGATTAGGTCTGATTTTTTACGATTAAATCAAGACGGTACTTATGATTTCGATTTTAATAGTATTGGACAAGGAGCTTTAAGTACAGTAAGGTCTATTGCAGTACAGCCTAACAACAAAATACTTATTGGTGGTGATTTATGGATTTACAATTCAAATACAATAGATTTTATAGCAAGAATAAACGGTGGCGAAAGCATCAAAACTCAAATTGACCCTTCTTTTTGTGGTCAAAGTTTACAAGGTTTAAATAGCATCGTTTTTGCACAAAACCCATCTGAAAGCGAATTAGAGGGTGCGTCTATTACGTCGTATTCTTTTAAAATAACCAATTTGAGTACTAATGAAGAACAAGTCTTAGTTAAAAACAGTACTACCTTTCAATTAACCGAAACCAGTTTTGCTACTTATAACACATCCTATTCTATAGAAGTTGCTTTGCAAATTGATGGTGGTTGGCATCCTTATGGTTTGCCGTGTGTGGTTACTACACCCAATAGCTTGACACCTGAAATTCAAACACCTTATTTGGTCAAAGATATTTATGCCAGCAGTCAGCCTAATGTGAGTTCTGATCCAAAAGAAATGATTGACATTAATGGCACACTTTTCTTTTCGGCTATTACTGAAAATGAAGGACGCGAACTTTGGAAAAGCAATGGAGCACTTGAAACTACAGTATTGGTAAAAGACATTATCGTTGGAAATGGTAGCTCCTCTCCTGAAGATTTTTTTGAATATAATGGATTGTTATATTTTTCAGCTATTGATGGAAGCAATGGGCGAGAATTATGGCGAAGCGATGGTACTACTGCCGGAACTTATATGGTAAAAGATGTCAATGGCGGTGTTGGTGGTTCCTTTCCATCAAACTATACTATTTTAAATGGATTACTTTATTTTCAAGCGGGTTCGAATTTTGCAAATGGAGTAATTGAATTATGGCGAACGGATGGCACAGCAACAGGAACTGTTTTGATAAAAGATATCTATGCTGGATTGGGTAGTTCCACACCTTTGTTTCTAACGACGGTTAATGATGCTTTTTATTTTAATGCAAACAATGGTACAAATGGTCGCGAATTGTGGAAAAGTGATGGGACACTTGGAGGCACAGTATTACTAAAAGACATAGCAGTTGGCAGCGGCTCATCTCATCCGTCTTATTTAACAAAAGTAGGTAATCAGTTGTTTTTTGTAGCACAAACCAGTGAGAATGGCGAAGAATTGTGGGTAAGTGATGGTACTGAAGTTGGAACGCATTTGGTAAAAGATATTGTTGTTGGAACTATTGGTTCTTTTCCAAGAGAACTATATAGTTATAACGGACTTCTTTACTTTGCGGCTACCGACGGAACAAATGGAGTTGAGTTATGGAAATCGGATGGAACAGAAGAAGGAACTGTTATGGTAACCAATTTATTTCCTACTTCAGGAAGTTCTTTCCCTCAACAATTGATTGAAATGAATGGTGAACTGTATTTTGCTGCAGAACCAAGTTCATTAGCGGGAAGAAAACTATTCAAAACAAATGGAACCGAAACTGGTACACAATTGGTGACTACAACATTAGTTGGAACCAACAGTAACGTTGCTAATTTAACTAATGTAAATGGTGTTTTATATTTTACAGCAAATGTTGGAAACACTGGTAGTGAATTGTGGAGAAGTGATGGTACGGTTCAAGGCACATTATTGGTAAAGGATATTAATGAAGGTTCTGTAGGTTCGATTCCAGAGCAATTAACAGCAGTAGACGGACGTTTGTACTTTACAGTGCAAAATTATGAACAAAATGATGTCGCTATTGGTAAAGAATTATGGAGTTTAGGGAATTGCAGAGAAACCAATAAAATAGTAATCGATAATGGACTTTCTAATGCTTTTATGAGCGAAATTCAAATTTATCCTTCCACACAAGTATGCCATTGTGATGTGAACCTAAATTTACTTGCGTCGGTTACTTCTGCGGGAGAATCACCAGTGCAAGGGAATGTAGCTGTAAAACAATGGATAGCTAACGAACAACCCGTAGATTATGTAAAAAAGAATTATGAAATCTATCCCGATAATAATCCGACTACGGCAACAGGTTTACTTACGTTGTACTTTTCGCAAGCAGACTTTGATACTTTCAATGCTCAAACACCTGCACCTATTAATCAATTGCCTTCTAATCCAACTGATTTAACAGGTAAAGCTAATTTAAGTATTGCTTTCAAAAGTGGTCAGTCCAGTGATAATACAGGTTTACCAATCTCATATTCAGGTAGTCAAATCATGATTAATCCAGATGACAATCTTATTAACTGGAATTCCACGCTAAACCGTTGGGAAGTTTCTTTTGAAACAACTGGATTTGGTGGTTATCGGATAACTGTTGCTGAATGTATAGCACCACAGATAGTTACTGTTCCAGTTTCGCAGACAGTTTGTTTAAATAGTACAGCTAGTTTTTCTATAGAAGTTGAAGGTGATGATTTAACGTATCAATGGTATAAAGACGATGTTGCAATTTTAGACGAAACAGCATCAAGCTACACCATTGCCGAAACTACGTCTTCAGACACAGGAAACTACTATGTAGAGGTTACAAATTCTTGCAATATGCTAACTTCAGAACTGGTTACACTTTCATTAGAAAATCAAATAACCTATTTTGCAGATGCGGATGGAGATGGATTTGGAGATGCAAATGCAACCCTTCAATCGTGTACATTAGTTGAAGGATATGTTACCAACAATACTGACTGCGACGATACTAACGAAATGATTTATCCTGGCGCAACAGAGATCTGTTGGAACGGAGTTTTAGAAGACTGTAATGGAGTTTTATCAGAAGGTTGTGCACCAATTGTTGTAAACATGGCTACTGCAAATAATAGTATTTTACCATCATTTGCTATTGCAG
>JAIUNZ010000001.1 GCA_020161455.1 Bacteroidota bacterium | reverse complement strand
CACAGCAGTTGCATATCCAAATCCGTTTGCTAATTCATTCTTATTGGATGTTAAAACTTCTAACAATACACCAGTGTTTATCACAGTTTATGATATGCTAGGTAGATTAGTAGAACAACAACAGGCTAATGTAACTGAATTGGAAACTACAACAATAGGTTCAAACTATCCAAGCGGTGTTTATAATGTAATTATAACACAAGCTGACGAAACTAGAGCCGTTAGAGTTGTAAAAAGATAATTAAACTTTAATTATTCTATAATAGAAAACGGAACAGAATTTATTCTGTTCCGTTTTTTTTATGTGACTTGTCCTAAATAATCGATACAGATTATTTAGGACAAGTCAATTCTTAAGCAAATCAATTCTGCTTATCCAAGTAATATCCGACTTTAAGAAATGAAGTTTGGTTGCTACAACTTTATCGGTTTTGTCTCTAACTGATTTGGTAACAAAGCGTGCTTTAGTGTTGGTGAAGTCTAACGTATATTTTTCGACTATATCTTTCTGGGCAACGTTGGTGAAGGAAGCTGCAAAGTTTTCTACACCATGTTTTTGTCTGATTAGTCTTTCTCTGGCAGGATGCCTCGATTGATGTATGAGTGATAATACAAATCAAACGTTCCGTCTTCGTGCAGCGTCATTTCATATTCAAATACGTCATTTTCTTTAGATTCAATTTTATACATGTACTTGCCCGCCACTTTTTCCGATTGCGAAAACAAAGATAGGCTAGAGACAAAAAGAAATACGGTAAAGACAATTATTTTTTTTATTGAGTTGATTTTTTTTTATTAGTTGTTGGTAATTTTTTTTAATTTGAATTATATAGTTGCTAATTCTAGTCTCTTTTAAAATGTGTGATGAAATGTCCAAAGAACAAAATCATCTTTTGATATAGATTGTTACTGAGTCCTTACATCTTAAAAAGGATTGGAACAGCATAGGATGTGTTTACAACCCTACCTCGTTGTTTTCCGGGAATAAATTTTGATAGTTTTTCGATAACCCTAATGGCTTCGGCTTCTAGTAACTCAGCACCTTTTGGGCTTTTTGCTCTCAAATCGGTCACTTTTCCTTCTTGGTTTATGATGAATTGAACAATAACTTTAGCTTGGATGTTGTTCTTTTTAGCCTCTGCTGGGTATTTTAGATTTTTTCTGATGTGTTTCTTCAATTGTTCTTCAAAACAAGCTTTAGCTTCTTCTTTTGACACCTCCTTACATTCTTTAAACTGAGGAATCTCGTCTAAAACCATAAACGGATGAGGTTCGTTATATTCAATAGCTGTTTCTTTAACAACCAAATCGGGCGGAGTAACAGGTGTGTATTCCGTTTTTTCTTTTTGAGCATGCGTAATTGTGCTGATTAAAAGCAGGGTTAAGACACAGAGGCTGTTTTTTGAAAGCATAGATATAAAATAGCGTTGTCGAAAATTAGGGGTGGCAAAGTTACTGTTTTTTAGGCTAATATTATTGATAGTAGAATTGAATAAACGACCATTCGCCATGACATTTCATTCCCCAACTGGCTGCTTCTTTGTCCATGTTCCAATACCAATAATTGGTGTTTTCACTAAATCCGCGTCCCAAAGTTATGTAGGCCATGTTTAGATTTAGGAACGAAAAAAACACAAGAACATCAACTACGGAATAATAAAAAACGCGCGCCAATTTTGGTTTCGGTGTGCGGTTTATCAAATATTCGAGCAAGTAATGAATACTAGCGAGCGGGATACTCCAAACAATTACGTTCAATACCAATCCCGAAATGCTATAGAAATATTCCATAGAGCTGCCTAAGTTATTTTGCATATACACAAAAGGACTTCCATAGAAATGAGGAAACATTTCGGGTCCTATGCAACTATATTCCACCCCAAAAAGGGAACACAAAGTAAATCCTAATGCAATGATTGGGATGATGATGTATTTCATTAGTTTGATAATTGACAATCACGAATGTATGAAATTTTTGGAAATAAAAGGGTGGAGGACTAAAAATCTGTTTCTTTAAGAGAATGCTAAGATGTTAATGCTTTTATCTTTACTCAAAAAAAAGTATATTCGCCAACTGTTTGTTGGTGTGGAGAGGTTTGTAACAAATTTGAAATAACAACGACTACTACTATAGTAAACTAATAACACTTATTTTAATTACAATGAAAAAAATTATTTTATCCTTTATCGCGGCGTTGCTACTTGTGCCAACAAGTGTAAAAGCTGACGAAGGAATGTGGTTTTTGATGTTCATCGAAAGATTAAACCACCGCGACATGCAAAAAATGGGCTTGCAACTGACAGCCGAAGAAATTTACAGCATCAATCATCATAGTTTGAAAGATGCTATTGTACAATTCAACGGAGGTTGTACTGCCGAAATCGTTTCAAAAGACGGTTTGGTTTTAACAAATCACCACTGTGGCTACGATGCCATTGCGGAATTATCATCTGAAGAGCAGAACTATTTGAAAAATGGTTTTTGGGCAAAAAACAGAAAAGACGAGATGAAACCATCGTCGTTATACGTTCGATTTTTTGTTCGCATGGACGATGTTTCTAAAAGAATACTTTCTAAAGTAAACGACAAAATGTCTGAAGCTGATAGAGAGAAAGCCATCAACCAAGAAATTGCGGCTATTGAGAAAGAGAACAACGAAGGCGGAAAATATACCGTTTCGGTACGTCCTTTTTTTCAAGGAAATGAGTACTACTACTTTGTATATCAAGATTACAAAGATGTTCGTTTAGTAGGAACACCGCCAGAAAGCTTAGGAAAATTTGGTGGAGACACTGACAATTGGGAATGGCCACGTCACACTGCCGATTTCTCAATGTTTAGAGTATATGCAGATGCAAATGGTAATCCAGCAGACTATTCTCCAGAGAATGTTCCGTTGCAACCAAAGCACTATTTACCAGTAAATATTGGAGGTGTTCAAGAGAAAGATTTTGCAATGATTCTTGGTTATCCGGGAAGAACCAACCGTTGGATGCCAGCAGGTGGTATAGAACAAAATGTTAAGTTTGCTTATCCTGCATGGGTTGAAGGTGCCAAAGTAGGTATGGACAACATGAAAAAATACATGAACGAAAGCGAAGCAATCAACTTAAAATATGCTTCTAAGTTTGCCAGAACGGCCAATTATTGGAAAAACCGTCAGGGAATGATAGATGCTTTAACAAAATTTGGAACCGCAAAATCAAAAGCATCGCAAGAAGCTAAATTTGACAAATGGGCAAACAAATCAGCCAACAAATCAAAATATGGACACGTAATTTCAGACATCAATAACTTCTATGCGTTGACTAATGAAAAGTCAAAACATGACAATTACATGCAACAATTGTTTAGAACAAGTTCTTTTGGTTCTATAAGTCGTTCGATGGGAAGATATTTAGATGCTTATGTAAAAGGAGATGCTGTAAAACGCGCACAAATTGCCCCAGCTATAGAAGAAATGGCAAACGAGATGTTTAAAGAAATATATATTCCTGCCGAAAAAGACATCTTAGCGGCACAATTAAACACTTACGCAACCAAAGCAACTGCCTATGGAATTGCTCCAATGGTGAAGCAAATTGGTGATGCTAACAACAATGATTTTTCTAAATATGTAAACGCAGCTTTTGATTTGAGCATCTTAACATCGGTAGAAAAAATCAAAGCATTCTTAGAAATCCCAAGTCAAGAAATGTTGGACAATGATCCAATATACAAATTGTCTTCAGATTTGATGACGCACTATTATAAAAAATCGGATGAAATTGCAGCAGCAGAAGATAAATTTAGTGCAGCTTTCCGTTTGTTGGTAGAAGGTTTGAGAGAATCAAAAATTGGTACAATCAAGTATCCAGATGCTAACTCAACATTGCGATTAACCTATGGTAAAGTTCGCGCTTTGCCAGCAGATAAGCGCAATGATGCTACCATTAATAATTATACAACACTTGCAGGTCAGGTTAAGAAATATAAAAAAGGCGATGCCGAATTTGATTTACCAACTCGTGTTCTTGAAATGCAAAAAAACAAAGACTACGGTAGATTTGCTGATAAAGATGGTTCGTTACACGTAAATTTCCTTACGGATAATGACATCACAGGTGGAAATTCAGGTTCGCCAGTATTAAATGGTAAAGGAGAACTAATCGGTTTAGCATTTGATGGTAACATTGAAGCTATGGCTGGTGATGTTATTTTTGACAAAAACCTACAAAGAACCATCAACGTAGATATTCGTTATGTACTTTGGGTAATTGAGAATTTCTCTGGTGCAAAACACATTGTTGACGAAATGACGTTAATAAAATAAACTAGACATTCAATCCCCTAAGAAGGATTATCAAAAAAAACTCCGGTTGATAGGTCAACCGGAGTTTTTTTTGGTTTAATAATAAGCGAATTATTTAATCAACTTCACATTAGCCACAAAACCATTGTTTAGTTTTACTTTTGCAATATAAACACCATTTGGATGGTTAAAGGATTGTGTAAATTGTTTTGCCGATACAGTATCACTGTTTAAAATCATTTTTCCAGCGATGTCAAAAACCGTAATGCTTTTAATAATTTCACTTGAGTTGATGGTTAGTAATTGGTCATTAATCATTCCGAAGGTAGTGTTGTCTTTCACCTCAGAAAAGCCCAAAGTAGTTATTCTATAAACAATTTCAAATCGATTGTCAAACGTTCCAACATTGGTAATAAAGTTGTAAGCACTTGATTTTATATCGTGTTCAATCCCAAGAAAATTGTCTCTTAAGTACACATTTTGATTGCCAGAGAAAATACCGTCCAATTCATCAATAGCGATAGTATAGTTTCCGGCTGTTGTAACTCTATATCCCAACGGGAAACTATCATTGTCATCAAAAGGCAATGCTTTAGATTGAATAACTAATTTTTTATCGTCAAGCAAAGAATACATATCAATTACATTATTAGTAAAAGAAATCCCGTCATAATATTTATCAAACCCATCTGTAGCACCATCGGAATAACCAATAAGCATTTGTCTAAAATTAGTATCGCTGTATAAGTTTAACCAAATTCTATTTTTAGCATTCGAAGTTTCGTTAGAAGTTCTAAAGAATTGAGCGTTATTGTTGGTTTCGCGCATACTGTTGTTAAAAGTAATTTGCCCATCGGCAAATACTTGTGTAAAGAATCCTTGTCCAGCAGCAATTTTTCCATTAGGTTTTAACGAAGCATTCGTTGGGTCAGTAGCAGGTGCGGTTCCTGTTCCACCCGATAAGTTCCAACTACCATAATCGGTAACAGAATAGGCTCCAGAACCAGAGTATAAGGTTAACGATGTCCAAAAGAATAATGTTCCACCAAGTTCGGTATTATTAGGATGTTGTAAAAATTTAGCAGCATCTATTGCACTTGGATAAGGATTTGCCAATAAAGCCGTGTTTCCAGATACCATTGAGCTATTGTCATAACTATCAACATTAACATTAATAATTCCATTATTTGGTTTTCCTGTAAAATTGAAGTCAATAGTTCCGGTACCAGTGCTAAATGGCGCAATGTTTTTCACTCTGGCAATAAATCCTTCCCCGTTAATTGTAGTAGAAGTAGCGAGCCAAGTTCCATCATGCGTTCCCGATTGCCATCTGTATTTTAAATCAAATTGAGATGGTAATTGACTCATGATATTCCCATCTACAGGAGAACCCCAATAGACATAAGCCCAACGTGTCATTGGTCTAGTAGTTCTAGTCATTTTGATACTGCCTGTATTAATAGCAGCATCAACATTTTGTACCAAACTAGATGTGTTTTTTAATTCGATTAAGGCATTTGCTCCAACGGTAACTTCTTCATTGATGGTTAGGTTATTAGAACTGTTTACCAAAACGTTTGCATTTGGTTTGACGGTTATGTTTTTTCCATAAGCCTCATAGTTACTTCCAGAGATTATAGGATTAAAAGAACTTGTTGGCACCACAATACAATCGGTAATTGAGGGAACACCATTTGGTTTCCAGTTATTGTCATCATTCCAATCGGATGAAGTACCTTGCCAAATTTTAGATTTATTGGTTACGCTAATAACCTGGCTGGTTGTACATCCATTGGCTAAAACAGCATTTGCAGTAAATGAATAATTGCCACTTTCTAATTGGGTTAAAGATGGTTTAACATAAACGTTTAAAGCAGGTGTTCCTGAAACATAGGGTATTGTGCAAATAGCATCGGTAAAGGCATTTACAGGAGTAGCACTAGTCCAGTTTAAGGCAGTTCCAATTGGTCGGAAACCGAAAAGCTTGACGTCATCTATAGCAAGACCATCACACCATTCGCCATAATAACGCACTCTTACTTTTAAATTTGTTTGATTGATGTAACTAGATAAATCATAGGTTAATGTTTCAAATCGAGTTCCAATACCAACATCTTCAGTAAATCTTTTTATTTCTGTCCAGTTTGCACCGCCATTGGTTGATACATCAATGGTTACATAATCTAAAGTAAGATAGGTGTCGTCTTCGTAGTAACGAGAGTAAAACATTTTAAGACTCAATGTCAAGTTAGTAAAGTTGCTTGAGTTTACACTTGCAGAAGCTATTTGATTGTGTATAGTTGGACCACCTACATCTGAGGTTGAATAAGCAAAACTATTTCCATTGATTCCTGTTGATATTGCAGGAAACCAAACGTTATAATTTAATATTTGAGTGGGAACAAATGTGCTTGTTTTGTTTTGCCATTGTGAATTTCCATTTTGTGAGGTAGAAATAATATTTGTATTTGTAAACGTTCCTAAACCCGAGTTGAAACTTTCATTAATTAAGTGAACTTCTTCTTGATCTCCCGTTGCTGTTAAATTTAAAACAACATCTTCACCACAGACTGTTGGGTTTGTAGGTGAATAAGAAAGAGTGGGTATAGGGCTAATAATTGCTGTTATTTCAGTCCTTTTTAATGATTCACATCCATTATAAGCAGTTACATAATAAGTTGTAGTTGTGGAAATACTAGGTGTTACCCATGTGCCAGTAGTAGTAGTGCCAACAAGTGTGTTTCCAGTAGGAGTGCTATACCATCTATATTCTGAAACGCCAGGAGAAGTACTTGTAGCATTTAGTGTAACGGCACCATTTCCACATATTCTACCATCAGTAACAGTTGCAATGGTTGCATTACAACTAGGAACTACAGTAAATAGATAATCTTCAGTTTCTCCATAATAATTAATGTTTCCACAAGAATTATAAGTATAACTTCCAGTATAATTGTTTATTCGAATTCGGATTCTATAATTGCCAACAGGAGTTCCTGAAGGAATGATAAAACCAAAGGTTGTAGAATAGGTAGAAATGCCTTCTGTATTATAAACTCGTTCGCCAGGATCTGAAAAAACTCCATCTTTATTCCAGTCAATCCAAGCTTTAATATAAGCAGAATTTGAGGCTTGAAGAAAGATGTTTACTCCTTCACCTTGAGCTTGTTGAGGTAAATTCGTTAAGTTAGTAAAGTCTTGATAACCACGAGGAGAAGAAGAATAGGTAGAGTAATTGGAAACATCATTTAAAGTTCCAACGAAACTAACCTCACTTAAGTAGGTTAAACTTTCATAACCATTTCCAACAGATGGAGTGCAGTAATTTCCAATTAATGTAGTAGTGCTACCATTTAAAGGTGTTGAACTATTGTAAGTTGGTCCTCCTGAACAGGCTGAATTAAACGGAAAAATAAAGAAATAATAAGTTGTATTTGATGTTAATCCATTGGCAACAAAAACAGTATTAGAATCATTGTCAACCACAATATTACCTGCGCCAACAGTTCCTCCAATGGCATAAGAAGTTCCGTTAACTGGACTTGGAGTGATTCCTGTAGTGTTTCTAACAACTAGATAATTATCTGGAGCAGGACTTGGGGCAGTAAAGCTTCCAGTTATACTTGTTCCATTTGCGTTTAGTATTAAAGCTGTTGGTTTAACAGTTGGACTAACACAAGGAATAGAATTAATTATTGTGATTCCATAATCTTCTGTTTCTCCATAAGTTCCATTCATAGAACAGCTAGAAGTAGAAGAAACATTAGTTTGTCGGCCATAGCGAACACGCATTCTTGTAGTTCCAATTGTAGCACCAGCTGGAATAGTTATAGTAATTGTATTTATCGAATTGGCGATAATATTATTTCCAAAAGAAAAATATTCTCCAGCATCAGCAAAAGAAGAGTTTTGATTAAAATCAATCCACACACCTAAACCATGTTTTTTATTTCCTGGTCCTGTTCTTATACTTAAATTATAAGTATTCCCTTTTGTGACAGCTGTTGTTTGTGTGCCAGTAGGCGCATATATAATGTATCCGCCAGCAGAACAAGTAGAGTTGTTTACAAGTGTATTTAATGTAACATTTGAAATATAATCTCCTCTAGTAGCACAATCTAAATTACCAGTTGGAGTACAATAACTTAAGCAACTATAATCTGAAACTGTAGTTATTGTCATGTCGCTTGTAGATGGTGTACATGAACCATTTGAAATTGTCCAACGCAATGTTGTTGTTACTCCTAAGGGTAAGCTTGTAATGGTTGATGTTGGCGAATTTATGTTGGTTATCGTTCCGCCTCCGGATACAACACTCCAACTTCCAGTTCCAATAGTTGGTGTATTTGCACTCAATGTTGTGCTTGATACACACATTAATAAATTCTGATTGCTACCAGCATTTGCAACAGTTGGAGGAGAAGTAATGGATGAATTTAAAGTGTTGGTTAAAGTTGTTCCATTAGTGAGTCCATTTATTGTTCCAGTACCAGCAGTTCTAGTGATGTTCTGAGTGCTAGCTATGTTAATTGCTCTTATTTGAAGTCCTGAAAGGGTTACTACGTCAAATCTATTTGTACCCGAAACACCATATACAATAGTAATTTGGGTTGTAGTAACTGTGGTAGATGTTATATTGACATTTCCACCTGTAGCACCTGTTGTACCAAAACCAGGGCGAAATTCAAAATTTGTAGGTGCACTTAAAATCAATGTTCCAGAACTAGAAAAATCCGATTTGTTGTTTTCGGATAGTATTATATTTCCCAAACTAAAATATGAAGACGGAAAATTAGAACATGTCGAAATACTCAAGTTAGGTTTTGTAATGCTAACTTGGGCGGAAACCTTACTTAAATTAATAAATGTAATTAGTAAAATATAAAATACAACTAATTCAGATTTAATTTTTTTTGAAAAGTACTTTTTTTTCATTTTTAAATCTTTTAAATTCCTTTAAAAAGGAGTGTTAGACATTTGTTTAGCAATCAAAAAATAAGTTTTTGAATATAGAAATCAGGCAGTTATGACACAAAATTAGTTTGATTTTTGCCTAATTGATTTTTTTTATAGATACATTACTTTAATAATCGATGAATTGCATTTTTATTGAGGCAATTTGTTTTTTGAGATGCTAATAATAACTCTTTTAATCAGTCTAATTTTTTAAAACATTTGTATATTTACCTTTCAAATAAAGTTGTTTGCTAAAATATATCGATATTATATTAATTGTTTGATATTGAGTAAATGACATTAATTAAAAACATGAAATTATTCATCAATATTGGGCTTTTAATTTTGATCTTTATTTCAAATGATATAGACTTTCAAAAAGCGGAAAACTATTTCAAAGCAGAGAAATATTCATTGGCAAAACCTATTTTCGAAAAAATTCTTAAAGAAGAACCAAATAATCTTAAAGCTATTGAATATTTGGGAGATATAGCTGGAATTGAAAAAAAATGGGAGGATGCAATCACTTATTATGAAAAATTAAAAAAAAGCAATCCAAATAATGCTAATTATTGGTATAAATTTGGAGGCGCAATGGGTATGAAAGCCAAATCAGTAAATAAATTCAAAGCATTAGGAATGATTGATGATGTTGAAAATGCCTTTCTAAAAGCAACACAATTAGATTCAAAACATATTGATTCGCGTTGGGCTTTGGTTATGTTATATATAGAGTTGCCAGGAATTATAGGTGGAAGTGAACGTAAAGCTCAAAAATATTCTAATGAATTGATGAAACTTTCAAAAGTAGATGGCTATCTTTCTCAAGGATATATTGACGAATATTTTGATCGATATAAAAAAGCCGAAACTAATTATTTGAAAGCGTACCAAATCGGAAATTCTAAAACTACATTCCAAAAACTATATGATTTATATCAAAATAAATTAAAAGATAAAGCAAAAGCAATTAAACTAAAAGAACAATTCGAAAAAAAATAACAAAACTTAAATTCCAAATTCCAATCATATTAGTTTTGGGATTTGGGATTTTAATAATTGAAATTTCAAATGCGTACACATTTCATAGCCATTGGTGGAGCAGCCATGCACAATCTAGCAATAGCATTACACAACAAAGGATACAAAGTTACAGGTAGCGACGATGCTATTTTTGAACCATCAAAATCACGATTAGAAAAAAAAGGATTATTGCCTATTGAAATGGGTTGGTTTCCCGAGAAAATAACTTCGGATATTGAAGCAATAATTCTCGGTATGCACGCCAAAGCAGACAATCCAGAATTATTGAAAGCAAAAGAATTGGGATTAAAAATTTATTCCTATCCTGAGTTTTTATATGAACAGTCCAAAAATAAAACACGCGTAGTTATTGGCGGTTCACACGGAAAAACTACGATTACTTCCATGATTTTGCACGTAATGCATTTTCAAAATATTGAAGTTGATTATATGGTTGGAGCACAATTAGAAGGTTTTGATACCATGGTACATTTAACGGAAGAAAACGATTTTATTGTACTTGAAGGCGATGAATACCTTTCCTCACCAATTGATAGAAGACCGAAATTTCATTTGTATCAACCTAATATCGCCTTACTTTCAGGAATTGCTTGGGATCATATTAATGTGTTTCCAACTTTTGAAAACTATCTAGAACAATTTGAAATCTTTGTCAATCAAATTACCAAAGGTGGCATTTTAGTCTATAATGAAGAAGATGAAACGGTAAAAAAAGTAGCTGAAGAAACCACGAATACTATCCGAAGATTACCATATCAAACACCAAATTATAAAGTAGAAGATGGAACCACTTTGCTAGAAACACCAGAAGGTTTTATGCCGATTGAAGTTTTTGGAGCACACAATCTAAATAATTTAGCAGGAGCCAAATGGATTTGCCAAAATATGGGTGTTGATGAAGCTGAATTTTATGAAGCCATTGCTAGTTTTAAAGGAGCGAGCAAACGATTGGAAAAAATTGCCGAAGGAAAAGGGAAAGTAGCCTATAAAGATTTTGCACATTCACCAAGCAAAGTTTCTGCTACAACCAAAGCGGTTAAAAATCAATATCCAGACAGAAAATTAGTGGCATGTTTAGAGTTACATACCTATAGTAGTTTGAATGCTGAATTCCTTAAAGAATATGAAGGTGCACTTGATGCTGCCGATGTTGCTGTAGTTTTCTATTCGCCAGATGCTGTAAAAATCAAACAACTGGAAGAAGTAAGTTATAATCAAATAGCCAATGCTTTTCAGCGCGATGACTTAATTATTTATACCAATCCAGCTGCATTTAAAGAATTTATTTTTAACTATGATTTGAATAATTCAGCACTATTATTAATGAGTTCAGGAAATTATGGAGGATTGAATTTTGATGAGTTGAAACAATTGGTCGAATAAGGTATATAATATTACTTATTGTCTAAGTCATTTTTTTAGAATCTACTATTTGCTGTCATTCAACAATTAGTTTTTCATTTATGTTTTTACCGTAAACTGTTTGAAAATTAAGAATATAAATTCCTTTTGAAATAGTTGAAATATCCATTTGAGCTGGAAAATTAATAGTTTCCATTATCTTTTGACCTTCTAGGGTAAATACATTTACAGACTTTACATTTTCGCTAAAAAAAATAGTTTTTGAAGCTGGATTTGGATAAAAAAATAATCGCTTCAATTCGTACTCATTCGTATTCAATTCTGAACCACTAAAAATGCGAGCAACCATGTAATTGTTAAAAATACTTCCACAAATTAATATTTGTCCAGTTGATTGTGTTTTCATATCCCCAACAGAAACACCATTATTTCCTGGCACTATATAATTTGCTTTACCGTCTTGACTGAAAGTTGTATCAAGTTCTCCATTAGCTGTCAATCTTAGTAATGCTAAATTTCGTTGTGGAGTTGTATAGAAAGAACCAGAAATCAAAATCTTTCCGTCGGTTTGTAATGTGATAGCACGCGGATAATCTGTTGTGCCAATCATTGAGGTATTAAATTTCCCATCTCCACTAAAAGTAGTGTCTAACTCTCCATCTGTGGTAAATCTTACCATACCAATATCTTGTGAACTTCCAATATAAGAATCTGCAACCATTAGTATTTTGTCATCTGGTTGAATAATCATATCTTGGACAGTATCATTCCCATAACTACTTGCTACTTTCGCAACTGCTTTTCCATCAATGCTATACGTGTTGTCAAGTTGTCCAGTAGTAGTTAGTCGTACCGCGGCAAACCAACAATTGTTCCCACCAACAGGATATGAATAACCTCCCAAAACTATTTTTCCATCATTTTGAATAACAACACATCGACCGCGATCATCACCTTGAATGTTAATTCGTTGTTTTCCTCCAACTCCAAATTCGGTATCAAAAGTGCCGTCAGGATTTATTCGAGCAACTGCAAAATCTGCATTGGCAAAAGTTCCACATTGACCAGCAACGACAATCTTTCCATCATTTTGAATAGCTGCAGCATACAAATAATTGATGTTTTCATCAAAATCAAAAATAAGTTTACCAGTTTCATTAAAAGAAGTATCTAGTGAGCCATCTGTATTTAATAAAACAATACCAAAATTATATTCTCCGCCTGAAACATAAACGTTTCCTGCTAAAATAATTTTACCTTCAGCTCGAACTATAATTTCTTTTGCTTCTGCCCTAAATCCGTCAAAAGGAATGATAACTTGTCCTTGGTTGCCAAAAGCAGAGTCATATGTACCATCAGCCATTAATTTTATCATTGAGAAATTATCGTTTCCACCAGCAACATAAATTTCATCGCTTTCTGAAACAAATAAGCAATTTGCATTGTCAATATCGCTATTGTTTTCGGTTGTAAAAAAACCACCATTGCCAAAGTTTAAATCTAATTCTCCAGCTTGTTGAGAAAAAACGTTAACTACTATAAAAAGGAATATAAATATGTATATTTTTTTCATTTTGAAATATTTATGGCAAATATAATCAAAAACAAATGTCAATAAAAAAGTTTACTTCTCATAGCTATAATGCCCAACTATCTCCCAGCTAAACAAACAATCTTCTAAAATTTGTCCTCCGCCAACATTGTGAACTATTAATGGTCGTTTTCCATCGCTTGATTTTTTATTGGTAATAATACCAATATGAGGATATTTATTTGCAATCAGCCATGTGACGATTTCACCAGTTTTGTAATCGTTTGCGTTTTGAGTAACGGCTAATTTTTGTCCTTTTCTTTCAAAAAAAACTTCTAAGTTTGGTACTCTTCTATGGTCAATATTCGTATCACAAGTCTTTATACCCCATTTTTTAAAATTTGGATATTTGCTAAAATTGGCTTTCATGTCTTCATGCACTTCTTTTTGTAAATCAATCCCAAGTTTTCGGTAAGCTCTAATTACAACATCTGTGCAAACACCCGTTTTTGCTGGAACATCACCATTAGGATATTTTATAGCAACATAGTTTGGAGTATAAACTATTGAAGAATCAATAATAGAAATGGCAGCATCTGAGAGTTTTTCTTCAAAAGTTTTGGTAATTGTTGTTAAAAACGAGCAAAGAAGTAGCAGAAAAGAGATGGGTTTCATACATTTATACTTTATTTTATAATAACGAAAAAAATAATCATTTAGTATAAATTGGAACCAATAAATTTTTCTATAAAAAACTGGGCAGAAGACGACAAGCCACGTGAAAAACTAATGCTGAAAGGTAAACAAGCACTTAGTGATGCCGAATTAATAGCTGTACTTATTGGTTCTGGAAGCAGAAATGAGAGTGCCGTTGATTTAAGCAAACGAATTTTAAAATCAGTAGATAACAATTTGAATGCATTAGGAAAGTTGTCGTTGAAACAACTGATGGAGTTTAAAGGAATAGGTGAGGCGAAGGCCATTTCAATTGCTGCTGCTATGGAATTGGGTAGAAGAAGAAGGGAAGAAGAAACTGTTGAATTAAAAAAAATAACTTCAAGTAAAGCGGTATTTGAAATCATGCAACCCATAATTGGCGAATTGCCACATGAAGAATTTTGGGTGTTATATCTTAATAATTCCAATAAAGTGATTTATAAAGCACAATTATCAAAAGGCGGAATTACGGGAACGGTTGTCGATGTTCGTCTAATTTATAAAACCGCTTTGGAACAAAATGCTACATCAATAATTTTATCTCATAATCATCCATCTGGGAAATTACAAGCAAGCGATGCCGATTTGCAAATAACTAAAAAACTTAAAGCAGCTGGTGAACAATTAGATATTAAAGTTTTAGATCATATTATTATAACCGAAAACGGCTATTTGAGTTTTCAAGATGAAGGAATTTTTTAATGATGAATAACATTACCGACATTTTTTTTGACCTTGACCATACGCTTTGGGATTTTGATAAAAACTCCATTCAAGCCTTTGATAAGATATTCAAAAAGCAATATCCAACTATTGATACTGTTGTTTTTATGGAAAAATATGTACCTATAAATCAAGCCTGTTGGAAGTTATATCAGTTTGATAAAATGACACATGAGGAACTTCGCTACCAAAGATTAAAGCAATCATTTGATGCTATTAATTTTGCTATTTCTGATGCTGAAATCAATCAAATTAGTCATGATTATATTGAGTTTTTACCAGATAATAATTTGCTTTTTGATGGTGCAATGGAAGTCTTAGAATATTTGAAACCCAAATACACACTTCATATTATAACCAATGGGTTTGCAGAGGTTCAAACAAAGAAATTAAACAATTCAGGAATTAATGATTATTTTAAAACAGTTACTAATTCAGAAATCGCGGGTGTTAAAAAGCCACATCCAAATATCTTTGAATTCGCCTTATCTTTGACAAGTGTTTCCAAAGAAAATGCTTTAATGATTGGTGATTGCATCGATGCAGATATTCGAGGCGCAATCAACTTTGGTATTAAAGCCATTCTATTTGATCAAGCTAACAGTCACAATACAAATGAAGTACAAAAAATAAATCATTTATTAGAATTAAAAAAAATATTATAATCATGAAAAAAATTGCGCTACTATTCCTACTCACAGTATTTAATGTTTTTTCTCAAAATATAAACGATTACAAATTCGTTATTGTTCCAACAAAGTTTGATTTTTTGAAAGAGGATAACAGTTTCAATTTAAATACATCAACTAAGTTGTTATTAGAAAAATATGGATTTGAGGTGTTTATGAACAATCAAGAACTACCAACAGAAATAGCAAATAATAGATGTAAAACTTTAACGGCTTCTTTAGCCAAAGACAATAGTATGTTTCAGACTAAAATAAAACTGGTTTTGAAAGACTGTCAAGATAGAATTGTTTATGAAACAGCATTTGGAACTAGCAGAGAGAAGGATTATAACAAAGCTTATAATCAAGCTTTTCGTGAAGCTGCAAAATCATTCGAAACCTTGAACTATAAATATAATGGTGAAAAACAAATAGCTGTAGAAAAAATAGAAGAAAATCAAGAGGTAAAATCAGTAGAACCCTATTCGTTATCTTCTAAAAATTCTGAAATATTTTATTTTGCACAACCAATTGCTAATGGTTTTCAGGTGGTAAACAACGAGCCAAGGGTTATCATGCGCTTGTTTACTACTTCACAAAAAGGTGTTTTCATCGGAATAAAAGGCGATCAAAATGGGGTTGTAATTACTAAAAACGGTAAGTGGTTTTTTGAATGTTACGAAGGTGGAAAATTAACTTCGGAGCCAATTAATTTAAGATTTTAACTTAGTTTTCTATTCCTAATTTGGTCAATAGTTTTCGTAATTCTTTGGAGTCTTTATCGGTTTTGAGCTCTTTCAATACTCGTTTCTTTCCATCAACCAACTCAAAATAGTATTGTTTTTTGGTCGGACTTGTTTTTCCCATCAATCGTTTAATCTTCGTTATTGGGATTTTTTCGAGAGAAGATTCTTTGAAGTATAAAGAATAAAGTACCACTACCGAGATTGTTCCTAAAAACAGCCAAATAATTTCCATAAAACCCAAACCTGTTTTTACAATACCAATTAGGTTTATAACGGAATTTATTAAGATTAGCAACATCAGTATTTTAATCAATAAAAAGTGTGATTTCAAACCATCATTTATTTCAATGGTTTTGTCTTTTTCGTTGTATATAATTTTCATATTTAATTTTAATTTTCAATAAATCGCTAAACACTTCAACATCGTATCTCGTATTTCAAACCTCGAACTTAATAATCGTATTTATCTTTCCAGCGATTCTTCAAAAACTCTCTCGTGCCATTTTCTCTAGCATTATTTCCTGGCTTATAGAAAGCAGTAGTGCTAATTTCATCGGGTAAATACTCTTGCTCCGAAAAATTATTAGCATAATTATGAGAATATTGATACTCTTCACCATACCCTAATTCCTTCATCAACTTGGTTGGAGCATTCCGTAAATGAATAGGAACCGACAAATCTCCGGTTTGTTTAACTACTTGTTGTGCTTCGTTTATCGCCATATAACTGGCGTTGCTTTTGGGTGAAGTTGCCAAATAAATAGCACATTGGCTCAAAAGTATTCTACTTTCTGGATAACCAATTATAGAAACCGCTTGAAAAGTATTGTTTGCCATGATGAAAGCCGTTGGATTAGCATTGCCAATATCTTCGCTAGACAATATTAACATTCGTCTTGCGATAAATTTTACATCTTCGCCGCCTTCAATCATTCGAGCCAACCAATACACAGCACCATTTGGGTCACTTCCGCGAATAGATTTAATAAAAGCCGACACAATATCATAATGTTGTTCACCTGTTTTGTCGTACAATACAGTGTTTTGTTGTACCAACTCCATCACTTTTTTATTAGTAATGATAATTTGACCTTCAGAACTGGCGTTAATTACCAATTCAAAAATATTTAATAGTTTACGTCCATCTCCGCCAGAAAGTCGCAGTAAAGCTTCCGTTTCCTTTAATTTGATTTTTTTGTTCGAAATAATTTTATCTTCTTTCATTGCTCGATGTAATAATGCAATCAAATCATCCTTTGAAAACGAATTTAAAACATACACCTGACAACGTGACAATAATGCCGGAATAACTTCAAAGCTTGGATTTTCGGTGGTGGCACCAATAAGTGTAATCCAACCTTTTTCAACAGCGGCTAATAAAGAATCTTGCTGCGATTTGCTAAAACGATGAATCTCGTCGATGAACAAAATTGGATTTTTTGCAGTAAATAATCCACCACTTTGTTTGGCTTTTTCTATCACATCACGAATGTCTTTCACGCCACTATTGATGGCACTCAATTCATAAAAAGGACGATTACTTTGTTTTGCAATAATCTGTGCTAAAGTAGTTTTCCCCGTTCCAGGCGAACCCCAAAAAATCATCGATGGAATTATTCCTCTTTTTATTTGTTGCGTAAGTGAACCATTGTCGCCTACTAAGTGTAGTTGACTGATGTATTCTTCTAGTTTTTGAGGTCTGATGCGCTCTGCTAAGGGGATTTCCATACTGTAAAAATAAGTATTTCTGTCAAAATAGCATAAAAAAAATAAATGGTCGTATTTTTGATTATTGAGAGTAAAACAAACAGCATGGACGAACAAAACCACTTTAAATTTACACCATCCGTATGGATTGTTCCAACATTGTTTCTGTTGATAATTTGGACTGTTTTTTTGATAGAAGACACTTTTAATCTAAAACTAAACCCATATGGAATTTTCCCGAGAACCTTTTCGGGGATGAAAGGAATAGTGCTAAGTCCTTTTCTTCACGGCGATTTTAATCACATTGCCAGCAATAGTGTACCGCTATTTGTATTAACTCTCGCATTGATTTATTTTTATCGAAATTTATCACTAAAAGTTTTGGTCTATGGCATCCTGTTATCGGGAACAATCACTTGGATAATTGGACGAAACTCCTATCATATTGGTGCTAGTGGATTAATTTATGTGTTGGTTTCCTTTATTTTTTTTAAAGGAATGATGACCAAATACTATCGATTGATGGCACTCTCTTTAACTGTCGTCATGGTCTATGGTGGAATGGTCTGGTATGTTTTTCCAGAAGTTGACGCTAAGATTTCTTGGGAAGGACATTTAGCAGGATTGATAACCGGATTTATATTAGCCGCTTATTATAAAACGCCCGATTATGTTAAATCCATTCAATACGACTGGGAAAAGCCAGAGTTTGTTGCAGAAAACGATGCTTTTATGAAACGTTTCGACGAAAACGGCAATTTTGTAAATCCTCCAAAAGAAGAAATAATAGAAGTTTTAGAAACTTTTTCTCCCGAAATAAAATATGTTTACGAATATATTGAAACTCCAAAGAACGAGAGTTCTAATGATTAACACGAAGCGATTACTGTCTTTGTCTTACAGTTTCGTATAAGAAGGCACCACAAGCTACAGATACGTTTAGTGAACCGATTGTTCCAAACATTGGTAATTTTGCTTTTTCATCTACAATTTTCAACACCGAAGGATTGATTCCTCTATCTTCGCTACCCATAATAATGGCTAAAGGTTCGTTAAGAGAAATGTCATAGATATTTTGTTCTGTTTTTTCGGTAGCAGCAACGGTTTTGATGCCATTAGCTTGCAAATGAAAGATGGCATCTTTAATATGATCTACTTTACATATTGGAATATTGAACACTGCGCCAGCAGATGTTTTAACTGTATCACCATTAACAGGAGCAGAACCTTGTTTTTGAATTATGATACCATCAACACCAGTACATTCTGCCGTTCTGATGATAGCACCGAAATTCCGAGCATCTGAAAGTTGATCAAGGATTAGGAAGAAAGGTTTTCTGCCATTTTCCATAACGGTTTCAATTAATGTTTCTATTTCAATAAAACCAATAGGTGAGATGGTAGCCACTGCACCTTGATGATTATTAGAAGTTAAACGATTGAGTTTTTCAACAGGAACATAGGAATAGTTGATGCTTTTTTGTTTCATCACTTTCATCAGTTCTTTCATCAAATCTCCTTGAACCTCTTTTTGGATAAATACTTTATCAATAACAGTTCCCGATTGGATGGCTTCAATGATGGCTCTAATTCCAAATATTTGTTGTTCGTCTTTCATGGTGTAAAGGTATAAAAAAAACCATCCCGAAAGTGGGATGGTTTTGAGTAATTATCATTAAATATTAATACTCGTCCTCTAAGAAACCAGTTCTTTTATGACCTTCATATAATATATCATATCCAGAGGCATCATAACTATAATGAGCTCTAAAAGAAATTTTATCTACGGTATGACCTCCTTTAGATATCGCAGCATTTTTCTCGATTTTTCCTTCTGTAATAGTTACAGTTCCAGAATCTAAAATGTTTTCTGAATCAGTTGCAGTAAATGTACCATCATTATTTATAGTGTATTTACATTTGATGTAATAACCATTTTCATGATCATCTATCCACATGGTGTTGTCATTTGCAGAAGTGTTGTACGTTGAATGCAAAGCATGTTCAACTAAAACATCACCATCTGTATCAGTTAGAGAGATAAACCAATCACCAGCAAACTGACCAGTATTCGTTTTTCCAGGATCAGGATTACCTCCTTCATCACAAGAACTTAAACTTAAAGTTAAAATTAATATTAAACTTATAGATAATATTTTTTTTATTGAGTTCATTTTTTTCATATTTATATTTTTTAAATATTAACTTTTGTTAAAGTTACCACAAACGTATATCCAGCATCCCAAATAGTTGTATAACTAAGAGTATTATTAACTGAATTAGCGGTTAAACCAGACATGCTTGCAACTCCTCCGAAAGTACCTACTGTAAAGGCTGGAATAGTAAAGCTATTTGATGGTATATCATTGGCAGTTATAATTACTGGTCTAGCTGTATAGGCATTGCCATAGCCTCTACCAATTGCATAATATCCACCAATACCATCTGACATTTCATATGTTCCATTGTCTTTTTTCCAAACCAAGATATATTCCATATTAGTATATTGTGCCGATGAGGAACCATTTCTAACAACTGTAGAAGTGTACAAGCCAGAGATGTTAGTTGTCAAATCTCCATTTTCAATAACATATACTGTTCTTGCAATAGATCCTGAAAAACCATCTTGATTTGTCGCAGAATATACAATTTGATATACATCTACTACATTTGTGTCAAGAGTAGTGCCACCTCTGAATGTTCCAGTAATAGTTGTTTCATATGGTATTTCCACACCACCTTCAGTTACAATAACTCCTGGGTCAATATATTCGTTTCCTTTATTTACATAAATTACGTCATCACCCAAGAGTGTAAACTCTGGATAATTCGTTACTCTCGATACACCTCCAGTTGATTCTTTTTCACATGAAATTAAAAAAGTACTTAAAAAGAAAAGTGTTATTATTATTTTTTTCATAATTATTTATTTTTATTCCCACCAAATAGGTGTAGTTATTGAAACTAATACTGGTGAGTTTGGGTTAGCATTTCTTTCTGATAAAGGATAAACAATTCTTTTTGGAAAAGAACCATTTGTAGTCCCATTTACTGCATAGGCAAATTGTCCAGGAACATAGCTTGAACTTGTTTGAGGAACAGTAGAAGTTTTAGGATATCCAGTTCTGTTTTTTTCAAAAAAAGACTCATACCCATTTCCAGGAAAACTTGCAATCCATTTTTGGGTTATTAATGTTTCTAATTTTTCTTCAAAAGTACCAGCGTCTGGGAATGCATAAACACCTGTTAAATATGAACTACCACTTAAATTATACCTTGAAAAGTTGCTGTTTACAGCAGCTTCATATAAGTTTTTTGCAGATGTAGTGTCATTATTTCTTAGCTTAGCTTCAGATTGCAAGAAAAGACTTTCTTCTTTTGACATCAATAAAACAGGGGTAGTTGCTTTTAAATTAACAATTGCAATTGTGCCAGATCCTACTCCATTAGTGTAGTCTCCTTGATTTAAAGCATTGCCAGCTTCATAATATTTTGTTTTTCTTGAATCAGAATTTTCATCAAGAAATGAAGAAAGTGTTCTGCTCATTCGAAGGTTTGTGGCCACATTTAATCTTCTTTCAATGTATTCAAAAAGCGGATTACTTTGATTTATTTCATCAACAAACTGTGTCATTGATGCATCAACAGATAAAAATTCAACATTATCATTGAGCATTTGTGTTATTGCAGCGTTAGCTGCAGTTGCATTAGAACTATTTGTTTGTCTGATATATATTTTTAATTTTAGAGTATTAGCAAATTTTTTCCAATTTTGCATATTTCCTCCGAAAATTAAATCATCATTACCAGGAACTTCACCAAATGATTCAGATAAATTTTTTGAAAGAGCATCATCTAAATCTTCTATCATATATGCATACACTTCTTGTCCAGTATTAAATTTAGGACTAGTAATTGAGCTATTGTTAGCTTCTTTATAAGGAATGTCACCATACATATCTGTAAGAATTTGAGATGCTTGGACTTCTAATGTGGTAGCAATTAAATAATAATTCCAATTACCTTCTGCTAGAGCTTTTCTTTTTACATTCCTAATATCACCAAGACCATCAAACATACTGTCCCAAATAAAATTGTAATCAGCCGTTCCGGCAGAATAATTGTCTATATCTTTAAATTGGTTCGCACCATTACTTTGAGTCCAAAACTGAGACCAAAAGCCTCCAAAGATTGCCATACCCGCGCCTTCTGGTCCAACAATTCCTGTTATTCCAGCTGGTAATTGTGCAGATAATGGAGCATTTGATGGATCTAATGAGTCGGGATTAGTATTAATATCTAATTCTGTATTACAACTAATTAATACTGTTATGAATGCAATAAGACTAATTGTTTTTTTCATAATTTTTTATTTAAAAAGTTAATTTAAGTGTTGCTCCATAAGATCTTTGTGAAGGATTAGCACCAAACTCTCCTTGTTCACTTAATAATCCAGTACCAAAAGTAGAAAGTTCAGGGTCTATATAAGGATTTTCATCGGGTGTCCACATAGCTAGGTTTTTGCCATACACACTAAATGATAAATTGGTCAATCCTGTGTTTTTAAGTAACTTTGAAGGAATATTGTAGGTGATAGATAAATCTCTTAATCTAACAAAAGTTTTATCTATAACATGTCCTCTTTCAATACCTGGATTACTTTGGGTATTATAAAAATCGGTAATATTTTCTAAAGAAATAGGAGTAGTGTTTTCAGAGTATGTTCCATCTCCGTTATCAACAACTGAGTTAGGTATGATAAATGGATTTCTGTCATTATAAGTGGTTTCTATACCATTACCAGTAAAATGGGACAAACGTTTTGTGTAAGAATACATTTCACCACCTTTTTTCCAGTCTAATCCAAATGAAAGATTAATGTTTTTATAAGTAATACTGTTTTTAAAACCTAAAACAAAATCTCTTTGTGAAGTACCAATATTTTGTTCATCATCAGAAACAACATAATATCCATTTTCATCAACTATGGGCCAGCATCATTTTTTAATGGAACAAAAGTACTGAATACCCCTAAAGGTTCTCCAACGATAGCATTAAAACTAACACCATAATTAGAAGCTAGTTGAATTTTGTTCGTGTCTCCAATTACATTGGTCACTTTGGAATTGTTTTTTGAAAATGTTGTTGTGAAATCCCATTTGAAGTTTTCATTTCTAAAAGGGATTATATTAAGGACTAACTCAATACCTTTATTAGTTAAATCAACTGCATTTGATCTTATACTATTATACCCTGTTGAAGTTGGTAATGGTAATGGAATAATTAAGCCGTCAGTCTTTTTTGAATAAAAGGAGGCATCTAAATTAACTCTTTTTGAAAATAAGTTAGATTCAAACCCAAATTCAAATTCAGTTACAAATTCTGGTTTTAAATTTTGATTACCTAAATTCCCAGCAAACTCATATCCATTTACTCCTCCAATTGGAAGAAAAATATTTCCAAACCCTAAAAAAGAAGAACCTTGAACTAAAGTTGAACTAGTTTGATATGCTGCTGTATCATTTGCTAATCTAGCAATACCGGTTCTAAGTTTTAGAAAATAATCACTATTGTCAATTACAATCGCGCTTAAACTTGCAGATGGATAAAAATAACTGTTAGAACCTTTAGGTAAAGTTGAAGTCCAATCATTTCTACCAGTTAAAGTAAGAAATAATTTTTCTTTGTATGATGTTTCAATTGAAGCATAAGTCGAATAAGATCGACGTAGAGAATTTGTTTGAGCTACATTTGGCTTAATTGCAGAGTTTGTTAATTCATAAAAATTTGGAATATCCAAATTTGTTATAGAAGCTAATAAGGTTGAAGTTTTCCTTTCGTTAGTTCCGAAACCTACAAAACTTGAAATGTTTAAATTGTCATTAATTTTTGTATTGTAATTTAAAATTAAGTTAGATTCAAACTGAACAAATTCATTTGTTATTTCAGTAACTCCACCAACTACAGCATTAGCTCCGCCATCAGATTGAGGAGAGTTTGGTTCAAAAGTTACTTTTGCACCATATGATTTTATTTTTTCATTTCTATAATCACCTCCTATTTGATAACTAATTGAAAGATTATTGTTAAAATTATAAGCTAAATTAGTGTTTCCATAGAAACGATTTCCATCTATATATGTTGAATTTTCATTGATTGTCCAATAAGGATTTGTTGCATAAGGAGTAAAATAATTACTGTTATTATTAAAAGGGTTATTGGTGTAATCTGCCAAATCCACAACACTAATGTCTCTTGGTATTTGTAATAATTCTTGTGTAAAAGTATTTCCCTCTCCAGCATCACTTCCTTGACCGGTATTTACTGCGTTTTGATCTTTCTTAACATAATTTGCACTTGCTTTAAATGTGATTTTATCATTACTCATTCCGCCATTTGCTCCAAAGGTTCTTCTTTTGAAGGAATCAGCATTTGTTGGGATAATACCATCTGAATTAACATCGGAAAAATTAATTGAAAAGTTCGAATTTGCATTACCGCCACTTACTCTTACACTGTTAGAGAAAGTGCTACCCATTTCAAAAAAATCTTTTAAATTATCTGTTAAAGGGGAATAAGGTTTTATTTGTTGTGAATTGTTAACTATCGAACCCCAAGGTCTAATCTCTCCATTGTATGCTGGACCCCATGATCCATTTTCATTACTTGCAGTATTTCCTGGTTGTCCTGCCCAATTTGACCATGAATGACCATTCCACCCTTGACCAAAAGAATTTTGTAAATGAGGTACTCTAGCAACTTCAGAAAAATCTACTGAATGAGTTGTTTCAACAACAATTTTAGAATTGTTTTTACCTGATTTTGTAGTAATAACAATAACTCCATTTGCAGCTCTAGAACCATAAAGGGCTGATGCTGCTGCTCCCTTAAGAATAGTCATACTTTCAATGTTGTTTGGGTCAATATCACTAATTCCATTACCAGCATCAAAACTTCTAGTATTTCCAGTCCCACTTGATGAGCTATTGTCAATAGGTGTACCATCAACAATAAATAATGGTGAGGCATTTCCAAAAGTGTTAAAACCTCTTATTACTACTTTTGATGATGCACCAACTTGTGCAGGTGCAGTGATATCAACACCAGCAACTTTTCCTGATAAAGATTCAAAAAGGTTAACATTGTTAACCTCGGTTAAATCTTTTGAAGTAACTGTAGATGTGGCATATCCAAGAGCTTTTTTCTGTCTTTTAATGCCTAAAGCTGTAACAACTACTCCTTCAAGCTCAACAGAATTATCTGCCATTGTTACATTTAGTGTAGCTGAGGAAGCAACTACTTCTTTGGTTTTCATTCCTACGAAGCTAAATACAAGCGTTTGACTTGGAGTAGCTTTAATAGAAAATTTACCGTCAAAATCGGTTTGAGTTCCTGATGTAGTCCCTTTGATTACTACATTAACTCCCGGAATTGGCATACCACTATTGTCAGAAACAATACCGCTAACCATTCTTTCTTGTGCAAAAGAAATTTGCACCAACAACGCTAAGAACAGCGTTAAGAATCCATTTAACTTTGTTTTCATTATTTAATTTGGTTAAAATTAGTTTTTCAAAATTCCTAAATTTTTCTTAAAAAACCTAATTAAATACGTTAAAAGTTGCCATTTTCTTTACAACCAATTAGAAGCTAGTCTTTAATGACAGGTGAACTATTGAATTTGAAAGGGTAATATTTTGTTCTTTAGTGCTTCCGTTGGCATAGATGATTTTAATCAAACCATTTTTTGTAATAATTCCAAGTCCCAATCCAATACCATATAGTGTGTTGTTTGATTTTATAGATTTGTCTTCGTAAAATCCGTAATCAATTATACTGTGAATATAAAGATTAGATGCCAATCTATATCGATATTCTGATTGTATTGAGCTTAAAAAACTTGCTTGTAAACTATTTTCGTTAAATCCACGAATAGAATTTATTCCGCCAAATCTAAATAATTCATTAATTAGGTATTCATCGCTTTTTAAATAATAGCCTTCAATCTTCAAGTTAATACTGTTTCTGTTATTTAAGATTAAATTATGACTGGTGTTTATGGATGCAAAAAATTGACTGTTTTTTTGAAATTTTGAATTTCGATTTCCCGAACCTATTTTTATAAGTGTGTTTGTTTTTTCAGGAAATAATAAATCTTCTCTGTTTAAATCAATGTATTCAAAGGTTGAAGTATAGAATTGATTTTTAAAATCATTTAACGAGCTTGAGTTGGTGTTCTGGATATCGCTAGATTCTTTAGCTTCATAACCTAAATATAATCTTGTGTTATAGTTAAAAAAGTATCCCAGATCTATTGCTGTTTTTGTATTTTGAAAAGTGCTGTCTTGTTTGAAAATCTGTAGTTCGGTTTTTAATCCAACAGGAGTGCTAAATAAATAAGGCAAATCAAAATGAATGTTGAAAGTGGTTTGTTCTTTTCCGTCACTTTTCCAAAACAGTGCCATTTTTTCACCAGAATTCAAAATGTTATTTAATTGTAAGTCTAAATAACCATTAAAAACTATTTTCTTTTGTTCGTCATTGCTAAAGCCAATAATTCCGTCAAAAGTATTTGATTTTGATTTTTCTAAATATGTGTAAACTATTGTCGAATCTTTTTTGAATAAAATCTCAGGGTATTTGGTTTGATTTATAAATCTAAATTTGTTGATGCTCGAATAAATGTTTTCAAGATTTTGTTGGTTAAACGTTTTGTTTTTATAAAGGCGAATAAGATTTTTTTTGTGGTTTTCTGGAAATTTTTCGTAACCTTTAATGACAATTTTATTTAAGAATCTTTTTTGTCCAACATCAATTTTTAAAACACTATAAATTGTGTTTTCTGATTGTTTTGTGGTTTGAAGTTTTATTTTAGCCATTGAATAGCCATTAAGTTCAAGTTTTTTTGAAATATTTTTTAAAAAATCTTCGGTCTCAACAAAAGGAATTTTTAAGGTGTCGGATACAAATTCTTTTAAAAAACCAAATTCTTTATTGTTTTCAACTTTAATGTGACTATATTTAATTTTTTTGCCCAATATGCATTTGAAAAAAAATGTAGAGTCGTTTAATTTTTCCATTCCTTTGTTTTCAATGTTGATATAACCTAATTTAATTAATTGCTTAGAGAAAATATTGTATTCGTCAATTAAACTTTTGGTATTAGGGTGTTTTTTATTATAGCCAATAGAGTCTATGGTTTTGCTCTCAAGGATGTTATCGCTACTTATCTTTAAATAGAAATTTTGACCAACCGTCGTGCTGGATAAAAAGAATGTAAATAGTATGATAATATATTTTTTCAAATAAAAATAGCTGTTGTAATTAAACGTAAAGAAACAAACTTTAGTATAAAAATATACCCCAAAAATAATCTATTTGAAAATTAATTAATTAACATTTGTTTTGATTAAAATAATTATTACATTTGCAACCCCTAAAAAAGAGGGAATTAACAAATAAATAGATATTAGTATTTAATTATGCCAACAATTCAACAATTAGTAAGAACAGGAAGAACTCAAGTCACTAAGAAGAGTAAATCGGTTGCTTTAGATTCTTGTCCTCAAAGAAGAGGTGTTTGTACGCGTGTTTACACTACTACTCCAAAAAAGCCAAACTCTGCAATGCGTAAAGTAGCGCGTGTACGTTTGACTAATGGAAATGAAGTAAACGCCTACATACCAGGAGAAGGACACAATCTGCAAGAGCACTCGATAGTATTAGTGAGAGGCGGAAGAGTAAAAGATTTACCAGGAGTAAGGTATCACATTGTACGTGGTGCTCTTGACACATCAGGTGTAGCCGGAAGAACGCAACGTCGTTCTAAGTATGGTGCAAAACGTCCAAAAGAAGCTAAAAAGTAAATCTAACATGTTAACGTAGAGTTGCAATCTATTGCAATTAGACAAAACAAAAAAACAAAGAAGAAATGAGAAAAAGAGCAGCGAAAAAAAGACCTCTTTTGCCAGATCCAAGGTTTAATGACCAATTGGTAACACGTTTTGTAAACAACTTAATGTGGGATGGTAAAAAATCTACAGCTTTCAAAGTGTTTTATGATGCAATTGACATCGTGGAATCAAAGAAAAACAATGAAGAAAAAACTTCATTAGAATTGTGGAAAGATGCATTGTCAAACGTTATGCCTCACGTAGAAGTACGTAGTCGTAGAGTTGGTGGAGCTACATTCCAAATTCCAATGCAGATTCGTCCAGACAGAAAAGTCTCAATGGCTATGAAATGGATGATTTTATATGCAAGAAAAAGAAATGAGAAATCAATGGCAGGAAAGCTTGCTTCTGAAATCTTAGCAGCCGCTAAAGAAGAAGGAGCAGCAGTTAAAAAGAGAATGGATACTCACAAAATGGCAGAAGCTAACAAAGCTTTCTCACATTTTAGATTTTAATTTTTAAGAAATGGCTAGAGATTTAAAATTTACAAGAAATATAGGTATTGCAGCGCACATTGATGCTGGAAAGACTACTACTACAGAACGTATTTTGTTCTACACAGGTAAATCACACAAAATTGGTGAGGTACATGATGGTGCAGCAACTATGGACTGGATGGCACAAGAGCAAGAAAGAGGTATTACCATTACATCTGCTGCAACAACTTGTGAGTGGAATTTTCCAACACAACAAGGAAAAATGTTGCCTGAGTCACAACCTTATCACTTTAATATTATTGATACTCCGGGACACGTTGATTTTACGGTTGAAGTAAATCGTTCTCTACGTGTACTTGATGGATTAGTGTTTTTATTTAGTGCTGTTGATGGTGTAGAGCCACAATCAGAAACGAACTGGAGGCTTGCTGATCAATATAGAGTTCCTCGTATGGGGTTTGTTAACAAGATGGATCGTCAAGGTTCTAACTTCTTGGCAGTTTGTCAGCAAGTAAAAGACATGTTGAAATCAAACGCTGTTGCAATTACATTGCCAATAGGTGAAGAAAATGATTTTAGAGGTGTGGTCGATTTAGTGAAAAATCAAGCTATTATTTGGCATGATGAAACACAAGGAGCTACTTTTGATATTGTTGATATTCCAGCTGATATGGTGGATGAAGTGAAACAATATCGTTCAATTTTAATTGAAGAAATAGCAACTTATGATGAGAATCTTTTGGATAAGTACATGGAAGATGAAAATTCTATTACAGAAGAAGAGATAAATAATGCATTACGTGCTGCAACTATTGATATGGCTATCATTCCAATGATTGCTGGTTCTTCATTCAAAAACAAAGGAGTTCAATTTATGTTAGATGCAGTATGTAAATATTTGCCATCTCCAATGGATAAAGAAGGTATCGAAGGAATTCATCCTGATGATGCTGATTTGTTAGAAGAAGACCAAAAGAAAATATTACGTCGTCCTGATCCAAAAGAGCCTTTTGCTGCTCTTGCATTTAAGATAGCTACTGACCCATACGTAGGTCGTTTGGCATTCTTCCGTGCTTATTCAGGTCGTCTTGATGCTGGTTCGTACATTTTAAATACTCGTTCTGGAAATAAAGAAAGAATTTCTCGTATCTACCAAATGCACGCTAATAAGCAAAATCCAATCGAGTATATCGAGGCTGGAGATATTGGAGCGGCAGTTGGATTTAAAGATATCAAGACTGGTGATACGATGTGTGATGAAAAACACCCAATCATTCTTGAGTCAATGAAGTTCCCTGATCCGGTAATTGGTATCGCAATTGAGCCTAAAACTAAAGCTGACGTAGATAAAATGGGTATGGCTTTAGCAAAATTAGCTGAAGAAGATCCTACATTTACTGTTAGAACTGATGAAGCTTCAGGTCAAACGATTATATCAGGAATGGGTGAGTTACACTTAGATATTCTAGTGGATCGTATGAAACGTGAATTCAAAGTTGAAGTGAATCAAGGTGAGCCACAAGTTGAATATAAAGAAGCTTTTACTAAATCAGCTACTCATAGAGAAGTTTATAAAAAACAATCAGGTGGACGTGGTAAATTTGGTGACATTGTTTTCACTCTGGAACCTGCAGACGATGTTGATGGAAAACCAGCTATGGGATTACAATTTGTAAATGCTGTTAAAGGTGGAAATGTGCCAAAAGAATACATACCAGCAGTTGAAAAAGGATTCCGTGAAGCTATGAAAACAGGACCTCTGGCAGGATACCAAGTTGATAGTTTAAAAGTTACTTTAACAGATGGTTCCTTCCACCCAGTAGATTCTGATGCGCTTTCTTTTGAATTAGCGGCTAAGCTTGGCTATAAAGAGGTAGCAAAAGCTGCAGGTGCAGTTATTCTTGAACCAATTATGAAAATTGAAGTTATAACTCCAGAAGAAAACATGGGAGATATTGTTGGAGATTTAAATAGACGTCGCGGTCAAGTTAATGATATGGGTGACAGAGCTGGTGCAAAAACAATCAAGGCAGATGTTCCATTATCTGAAATGTTTGGATATGTTACAACATTAAGAACATTGTCTTCGGGTAGAGCAACTTCAACAATGGAGTTCTCACACTACGCAGAAACACCTTCAAATATATCAGAGGAAGTAATCAAAAAAGCAAAAGGTAACGCTTAATTTTTATCAAAATGAGTCAAAAAATCAGAATAAAATTGAAATCTTACGATCACATGTTGGTTGATAAATCAGCAGAGAAAATCGTAAAAACTGTGAAAAGCACAGGTGCTGTTGTAACAGGTCCAATTCCGTTACCTACACACAAAAAAATATTTACTGTTTTACGTTCTCCACACGTTAACAAAAAAGCAAGAGAACAGTTTGAAGTAAGTTCATATAAAAGATTATTAGACATTTATTCATCTTCATCAAAAACTATTGATGCTCTAATGAAATTAGAGTTACCAAGTGGTGTTGAAGTAGAAATCAAAGTTTAATTATACTTTAAAAAACAAAGTTTTAAGTATTAGAATAATGAAAATTAGGCTAATACTTAATTCTTTATAATTAAAAACAAAAATTTTATTAATAATTAATTAGTTTATTATGTCTGGGTTAATTGGAAGAAAAATCGGCATGACTAGCATTTTCGACGAAAACGGGAAAAATATTCCTTGTACAGTAATCGAAGCTGGACCTTGTGTCGTTACCCAAGTCAGAACCAATGAGGTTGACGGGTATGAAGCTCTTCAACTTGGTTTCGATGACAAAACAGAAAAACACGCTACTAAAGCTGATCAAGGTCACTTTAAAAAAGCGGGTACTTCTGCAAAGAAAAAAGTCGTTGAATTCAAGTATTTTGAAGAAAAACACAACTTAGGTGATGTGTTAACAGTTGATTTGTTCAACGAAGGAGAATTTGTAGATGTACAAGGTGTGTCTAAAGGTAAAGGTTTTCAAGGAGTTGTTAAACGTCACGGTTTTGGTGGTGTTGGACAAGCTACTCATGGTCAACATAACCGTTTAAGAGCGCCAGGTTCAGTAGGAGCTTCCTCTTATCCTTCTAGAGTATTCAAAGGAATGCGCATGGCTGGAAGAATGGGTGGAGATAATGTAACAGTACAAAACCTTAGAGTTTTAAAAGTAGTCGCTGAAAAGAACTTACTTGTTGTTAAAGGAGCCATTCCTGGATGCAAAAACTCTTATGTAATCATTCAGAAGTAATGGAAGTAAAAGTATTAGATATCACAGGAAAAGAAACTGGAAGAAAAGTACAGCTTTCTGATTCAGTTTTCGGAATTGAACCAAATAATCATGCAATCTATTTAGATGTAAAACAATATTTGGCAAACCAAAGACAAGGTACGCACAAAGCTAAAGAAAGAGCTGAAGTTGCAGGAAGTACTCGTAAAATTAAAAAGCAAAAAGGTACTGGTACAGCTCGTGCTGGTAGTGCTAAGAATCCTTTGTTTAAAGGAGGAGGAACGGTTTTTGGTCCAAGACCAAGAAGTTATTCTTTCAAATTAAATAAAAATTTGAAAAGACTAGCTAGAAAATCGGCTTTCTCTCTAAAAGCAAAAGAAGCAAACATTGTAGTTGTAGAAGATTTTAATTTTGATGCTCCAAACACTAAACAATTCATTACAATATTGAAAGCTTTAGGATTAGAGAATAAAAAATCTTTATTTGTGTTGGGTGATTCAAATAAAAATGTATATTTGTCGTCACGCAATTTAAAGGGCTCTAGTGTATTAACTAGTTCAGAATTAAGCACTTACGCTGTTTTAAACGCTAATAATTTGGTGCTTCTAGAGGGTTCTTTAGAAGGAATTGAAGAAAATCTAAGTAAATAACAGATCATGAGTATCATAATTAAACCTATCATAACAGAAAAAATCACTAAAGAAAGTGAGATTTTTAACCGTTTTGGTTTCATTGTTGACAAAAAAGCAAACAAAGTTCAAATAAAGAAAGCTGTTGAAGCTACTTATGGGATTACTGTTGTTGAAGTTAATACGATGAATTATAGAGCTGATAGAACTACGAAATACACAAAAAGTGGTTTGATTAGTGGAAAGACAAATGCTTATAAAAAAGCAATTGTACAAGTAAAAGAAGGAGAATCGATAGATTTTTATAACAATATTTAATTAAAAAATGTCAGTTAGAAAATTAAAACCTATTACCCCGGGTCAGCGTTTTAGAGTTGTGAATGGTTTTGACGCCATTACAACTGATAAGCCGGAGCGCTCTTTGTTAGCACCGATAAAAAACTCAGGAGGTAGAAATAGTCAAGGAAAAATGACCATGCGTTATACAGGCGGTGGTCACAAACAAAGGTATCGTATTGTAGATTTCAAAAGAACCAAAGTTGGTATTCCAGCCACGGTTAAGTCTATCGAATACGATCCAAACAGAACGGCGTTTATTGCTTTATTGGCTTATGCTGATGGTCAAAAAACGTACATTATTGCTCAAAATGGACTGCAAGTTGGACAAACTGTTGTTTCGGGAGAAAATGCTGCACCTGAAATTGGAAATACTTTACCATTAAGTAAAATTCCATTAGGTACTGTGATTTCTTGTATTGAATTACGCCCAGGACAAGGTGCAGTTATTGCACGTTCTGCAGGAACTTTTGCTCAATTAATGGCAAGAGATGGAAAGTTCGCAACAATTAAAATGCCTTCAGGAGAAACAAGATTAATTTTGTTGACTTGTTCTGCTACAATTGGTGCTGTTTCCAACTCTGATCATCAATTGATTGTATCTGGTAAGGCAGGTAGAACAAGATGGTTGGGTAGAAGACCAAGAACTAGACCGGTTGCTATGAACCCAGTTGATCACCCAATGGGAGGTGGTGAAGGTCGTTCATCAGGTGGACATCCACGTTCTAGAAAAGGGATTCCTGCAAAAGGGTATAGAACTCGTTCTAAAGTTAACCCGAGTAATAAGTATATTGTTGAACGCAGAAAGAAATAATTAGAAAAGCATGGCACGTTCATTAAAAAAAGGACCATTTGTTCACTATAAATTAGATAAAAAAGTTCAGGAAAATATTTCTGGAGGAAATAAAGGTGTTGTTAAGACTTGGTCTAGAGCATCAATGATTACTCCTGATTTTGTTGGACAAACTATCGCAGTTCACAATGGTCGTCAATTTGTTCCAGTTTATGTAACTGAGAACATGGTAGGACACAAATTAGGAGAATTTTCACCAACAAGATCTTTTAGAGGTCATGCTGGAGCAAAAAATAAAGGTAAAAAATAAGAAGCAATGGGAGTTCGTAAAAGAGAAACAGCAGACGCAAGAAAAGAGGCTAATAAGTCTATAGCTTTTGCTAAATTAAATAACTGCCCTACTTCACCTAGAAAAATGCGCTTAGTAGCAGACTTGGTAAGAGGTCAGAAAGTGGAAAGAGCTTTAAATATTTTAAGATTTAGCTCAAAAGAAGCTTCAAGAAAATTAGAAAAATTAGTATTATCTGCTATCAACAATTGGGAGCAGAAAAACGCTGACGGAAATGTTTCTGAAGCAGGCTTATTTATAAAAACAATCACTGTAGATGGTGGAATGATGTTAAAAAGACTTCGTCCAGCACCACAAGGAAGAGCACACAGAATTAGAAAACGTTCTAATCACGTAACAATCGTGTTAGGACAATTAGATAACACACAAAGCAATTAATTAAGATGGGACAAAAGACAAATCCAATAGGAAACAGACTTGGGATCATCAGAGGATGGGATTCAAACTGGTATGGTGGAAATGATTACGGCGATAAAATCGCTGAGGATTATAAAATCAGAAAGTATATTCATGCTCGTTTATCAAAAGCTAGTGTATCAAAAGTAATCATTGAGAGAACTTTAAAACTTGTAACCGTTACTATCACTACTGCTAGACCTGGAATTATTATCGGAAAAGGTGGTCAAGAGGTAGACAAGTTGAAAGAAGAACTTAAAAAAATTACTGACAAAGAGGTTCAAATCAACATCTTTGAAATTAAAAGACCAGAGTTAGATGCTTATCTAGTTGCGACTAGCATTGCTCGTCAAATCGAAAGTCGTATTTCCTACAGAAGAGCTATTAAAATGGCTATTGCAGCTGCAATGCGTATGAATGCAGAAGGAATTAAAGTTTTGATTTCAGGTCGTTTGAATGGAGCTGAAATGGCACGTTCAGAACAATTTAAAGAAGGAAGAATTCCTCTATCAACTTTCAGAGCCGATATTGATTATGCTTTAGGCGAAGCGCATACTACTTATGGTAGAATGGGTATTAAAGTATGGATCATGAAAGGTGAGGTTTATGGAAAACGAGATCTTTCTCCACTTGTAGGTATGGACAAAAAACAAGCTGGTGGAAAAGGTGACGCACCACGTGGTGGAAAACCAAGTGGTAAAACAAATCCTCGAAAAAGAAAGTAAATTTTAAACTAAAGAAAAAATGTTACAGCCTAAAAGAACAAAATACCGTAAGGTACAAAAGGGTAGAATGAAAGGGGTTTCTCAAAGAGGAAATCAGCTTTCAAGTGGGATGTTTGGAATAAAATCTTTAGATTCATCATTTTTAACTTCTCGTCAAATCGAAGCTGCGCGTATTGCTGCAACTCGTTTCATGAAAAGAGAAGGTCAATTATGGATTAATATTTTCCCTGACAAACCTATTACTAAAAAACCACTTGAAGTACGTATGGGTAAAGGTAAAGGTGCAGTCGAATATTGGGCTGCAGTTGTAAAACCAGGAAGAATCATGTTTGAAGTTGGAGGAGTTCCGCTATCAGTAGCTAAAGAAGCTTTACGTCTAGCTGCTCAAAAACTTCCAGTTAAAACTAAGTTTGTAGTTGCTAGAGATTTCGAAGCATAATCTAAAATTTATTATGAAACAATCAGAAATTATAAATCTATCGGTAGCTGAGTTACAAACTAAACTTAGTGAGTTGAGAAAAGCGTATTCAGAATTAAAATCGGCACACGCTATTTCTCCAATCGCCAATCCACTTCAAATTAGAAGTGCAAGAAGAGCTGTTGCTAGAGTAGCAACTGAGCTAACTAAAAGAGAGTTACAATAATTGTATGCTAGCTGAAAAGATGGAAAAAAGAAATTTAAGAAAAGAAAGAGTAGGTGTTGTTACTAGCAACAAAATGGAGAAATCTATTGTTGTTTCTGAAACAAGAAAAGTAAAGCACCCATTATACGGTAAGTTCGTGTTGAAAACTAAAAAGTATCATGCACACGACGAAACAAACGACTGCAATATTGGAGATACTGTAAAGATCATGGAAACAAGACCTTTAAGTAAAACAAAATGTTGGAGATTAGTTGAAATCATTGAAAGAGCTAAATAATTATGGTACAACAAGAGTCAAGATTAAAAGTAGCAGATAATACGGGAGCTAAAGAAGTTTTAACTATCCGTGTTTTAGGAGGAACGAAACGTCGTTATGCCTCTGTTGGTGACAAAATTGTAGTTTCAATTAAAGATGCAACTCCAAACGGAAACGTTAAAAAAGGAGCCGTATCAACTGCAGTTGTTGTACGTACCAAAAAAGAAGTGAGAAGAGCCGATGGTTCTTATATTCGTTTCGATGACAATGCATGTGTTTTATTAAACGCAGCAGGAGAAATGAGAGGAACTCGCGTATTTGGACCAGTAGCAAGAGAACTTCGTGAAAAACAATTCATGAAAATTGTATCATTAGCACCAGAAGTGCTTTAATTCATAGCAAAATGATAAAGCTAAAAATTAAATCAGGCGATGTAGTAAAAGTTATTGCTGGAGACCATAAAGGTTCTCAAGGTACAGTTTTACGCGTTGACCGTGAAAAAAATAAAGCGGTTGTTGAAGGGGTAAACATGGTTTCAAAACACACAAAACCAAGTGCAAAAAACCCTCAAGGTGGAATCGTTAAAAAAGAAGCTCCTATGCATATTTCAAATTTGTCTTTAATTGATCCAAAATCAAAAGAAGCTACAAAAGTTGGAATTAAAGTAGAAGGAGATAAGAAAGTGAGATTTTCAAAAAAATCTAATCAAGTATTATAGTTATGGCATATATACCTAGACTTAAGCAAGAATATAAGGACAGAGTAATTGCTGCCTTAAAAGAAGAATTCGGATATAAAAACGTTATGCAAGTTCCTAAATTGGAAAAAATCGTTTTAAGCCGTGGCGTTGGAGCTGCAGTTTCTGATAAAAAATTAGTTGACTATGCAGTAGATGAACTAACAAAAGTCACTGGTCAAAAAGCAGTTTCTACAATTTCAAAGAAAGACGTTGCTGCTTTTAAATTGAGAAAAGGAATGCCTATTGGAGCGAAAGTTACCTTGCGTGGAGAAAGAATGTATGAATTTTTAGATAGATTGATTACATCTTCTTTGCCTCGAGTTAGAGATTTTGGAGGTATCAAAGCTACAGGATTTGATGGAAGAGGAAACTATAATCTTGGAATTACGGAACAAATTATTTTCCCAGAAATTGATATTGATAAAGTAAATAAAATTTCAGGTTTAGATATTACTTTCGTTACATCAGCAGCTACAGATAAAGAAGCAAAATCATTATTAGCGGAATTAGGTTTACCTTTTAAAAAGAATTAAGACATGGCAAAAGAATCAATGAAAGCCCGTGAGGTTAAAAGAGCAAAAACAGTTGCTAAGTATGCTGAAAAAAGAAAAGCTTTATTAGAAGCTGGTGATTATGAAGGCTTACAAAAATTGCCAAAAAACGCTTCACCTGTTCGTATGCACAACCGTTGTAAATTAACTGGAAGACCTAGAGGTTATATGCGTCAGTTTGGACTTTCGCGTGTTACGTTCCGTGAAATGGCAAATCAAGGTTTGATACCAGGTGTTAAAAAAGCTTCTTGGTAATCTCGCAAAAAGTTATTACTTTTGCAAACCAAAAAAAAGTTTAATTGGTTAAAGGTTCTTTTAGTGAGTACTAATAGAAAACCATAACCGCAAATAAATACAAATGTACACAGATCCAATTGCAGATTATCTTACTAGAGTTAGGAATGCAGTGATGGCTAATCACAAAGTGGTTGAAATCCCAGCATCTAACATGAAAAAAGAAATCACAAAGATTTTATTCGATCAAGGATATATCTTAAGCTACAAGTTTGAAGATGCTACTGTTCAAGGGACCATCAAAATTGCTCTAAAATATGATAAAGAAACTAAAGAGCCTGTAATAAAAGATATTCAAAGAATTAGTAAACCAGGTTTACGTAAATATGCTGGCGCTAACAAGTTGCCTAGAATCCTTAATGGATTGGGGATAGCTATTGTTTCTACATCAAAAGGTTTGATGACAGGAAAACAAGCAAAACAACTGCATGTTGGTGGAGAAGTAATCTGTTACGTATACTAATTTAATAAAGAAGTAAAGATGTCAAGAATAGGTAAAAATCCAATTACAATTCCTACGGGAGTTACCGTTGATATTAACGGTGCTGTTGTAACAGTAAAAGGTAAATTAGGTCAGCTTACTCAAGAGTTTACTGATGTAACAGTGAAAATTGAAGATAATCAAGTTATAGTGGAAAGATCATCGGATCAGAAAGACCAAAGAGCAAAACATGGTCTTTACAGATCGCTTATCAACAATATGATAATTGGTGTTGCTGAAGGTTTTACGAAAGAACTTGAATTGGTTGGAGTAGGTTATAGAGCATCAAACCAAGGACAAAAATTAGACTTAGCTTTAGGTTTTTCTCACAATATTGTTCTCGAAGTTGCTCCAGAAGTTAAGTTGGAAACAGTTTCTGAAAAAGGAAAAAATCCAATCGTTAAATTAACATCTCATGATAAACAATTAATCGGTCAAATCGCTGCTAAAATTAGAGGTTTCCGTAAACCTGAACCCTACAAAGGAAAAGGTGTTAAATTCGTAGGTGAAGTATTAAGAAGAAAAGCAGGTAAATCAGCGTAAAAATTAGCATTATGTCATTAACAAAAACTGAAAGAAGACAAAGAATTAAATTCAGAATCAGAAAGATTGTTAGCGGTACTGCTGCTAAACCAAGATTGACTGTATTCAGAAGTAATAAAGAAATCTATGCACAAGTCATAGATGACGTAAATGGTGTAACTTTATTAGCAGCTTCATCAAGAGATAAAGATGTTGATAGCAAAGGAACAAATGTAGAAGTTGCTGCAGCTGTAGGTAAAGCAATTGCTGAAAAAGCGTTAAAAGCAGGAATCGATGCAATAACTTTCGATAGAGGAGGTTATTTATATCATGGACGTATAAAATCACTAGCAGAAGGCGCAAGAGCTGCTGGTCTTAAATTCTAAGAAATTATGTATAACAAATACAAAAACGTAGAGTTAGTAAAACCAAGTGGATTAGAATTAAAAGATCGTTTGGTTAGTGTAAATCGTGTTACCAAAGTAACAAAAGGAGGAAGAGCATTTGGTTTTTCTGCTATTGTTGTAGTAGGTGATGAGAATGGTGTTGTTGGTCATGGATTAGGAAAATCTAAAGATGTTTCTGAAGCAATTGCGAAAGCAGTAGAAGATGCAAAGAAAAACTTAGTTAGAATACCTCTTCAAGGACAATCAGTTCCTCACGAACAAAAAGGAAAATTTGGTGGAGCACGCGTATTTTTAATTCCTGCTTCTCATGGTACAGGAGTTATTGCTGGTGGTGCTGTTCGTTCAGTATTGGAATCAGTAGGTATTCATGACGTATTATCTAAATCACAAGGTTCATCAAATCCTCACAATGTTGTTAAAGCTACTTTTGATGCTTTACTTCAAATGAGAAGTGCTTATACTGTTGCAAAACAAAGAGGCGTTTCTTTAGAAAAAGTATTTAAAGGTTAATTTAAGGAAATTATGACAAAGATATTAGTAAAACAAGTAAAAAGCCAAATCAATTGTCCATTGACACAAAAGAAAACTCTTGTAGCTTTAGGATTAAAAAGATTAGGACAATCTGTTGAGCACGATGCAAATCCTGCTATCCTTGGAATGGTAAATAAAGTTCAACACTTAGTTTCTGTAGTAGAAACTAAATAACAAAAAATAGTTATGAATTTAAGTAACTTGCAACCAGCTGAAGGTTCAACGCACAATCAAAATAAAAGATTAGGAAGAGGAGAAGGTTCTGGAAAAGGTGGTACTTCTGCAAGAGGTCACAAAGGAGCTAAATCACGTTCTGGTTATTCTAAGAAAATTGGTTTTGAAGGAGGTCAAATGCCACTTCAAAGACGTGTGCCTAAGTTTGGTTTTACAAACATTAATAGAAAAGATTATCAAGGTATAAATCTTGATACTTTACAAAACTTAGTTGACAATGGTGTTGTAACTGATACTGTAGATTTTACAGTAATTGTTGATAATCGTTTAGCAACTAAAAATGAACTAGTTAAAATTTTAGGTAGAGGCGAATTAAAAGCTAAATTAAAAGTAACTGCTCATAAATTTACTGCAACTGCAAAAGCCGCTATTGAAGCTGCTGGAGGAGAAGCAGTAACATTATAATCATAGAACAATGAAGAAATTTTTTGAATCATTACGTAATGTTTGGAAAATAGAAGAGCTAAAAAATAGAATTCTAATTACATTAGGTCTATTGATAGTTTATCGTTTTGGAGCGCATGTAACTTTACCTGGGATTGATGCTACGCATTTGAGTAATCTTGCTGGTCAAACTGAAAAAGGAATTGGTTCAATTCTTGACATGTTTACCGGTGGAGCATTTTCAAAAGCATCAGTTTTCGCTCTAGGAATCATGCCCTACATTTCGGCTTCAATTGTTGTGCAGTTAATGGGTATCGCTATTCCCTATCTACAAAAACTTCAAAAAGATGGTGAAAGTGGAAGAAAAAAACTAAATCAAATCACACGTTGGTTAACTATTGCAATTACTTTAGTTCAAGGACCAGGTTATATCTATAACTTGTACAGAACATTACCAAGTAATGCTTTTCTTTTAGGATTTGATTCTTTCGCATTCTTATTTTCATCAGTTCTTATTTTAACTACGGGTACGATTTTCGCAATGTGGTTAGGTGAAAAAATTACTGATAAAGGAATTGGAAATGGTATATCACTATTGATTATGATTGGAATTATAGCTAGATTACCTCAAGCTTTAATTCAAGAGTTTACTTCTAAAGTTACTAATAACGGTGGAGGACCAATGATTTTGGTTCTTGAAATAATTGCATGGTTGTTAGTAATTGTAGCTTGTGTATTATTGGTAATGGCAGTTAGAAAAATCCCTGTTCAATACGCAAGAAGAACAACTACTGGTGATTATGAACAAGATTTAGCAGGAGGAAATAGACAATGGATTCCCTTGAAACTAAATGCAGCTGGAGTAATGCCAATCATTTTTGCTCAAGCAATTATGTTCATACCTGCAGCTTTGGCTGGACTTTCAAAGTCTGATGCTTCACAATCCATTGCAGGAGCGTTTAGTAATATGTTTGGTTTTTGGTACAATCTTGTATTTGCATTACTGATATTAATATTTACATATTTTTATACAGCAATTACAGTTCCTACCAATAAGATGGCAGATGATTTAAAAAGAAGCGGTGGATTTATTCCTGGAATTAAACCAGGTATTGAAACTGGAGATTATTTAGATAAAATCATGTCATTAATCACTTTCCCAGGTGCAATATTCCTAGCACTATTAGCTGTGTTCCCAGCTTTGGTAGTTGGTTTAAACGTGCAGCAATCTTGGGCAATGTTCTATGGTGGCACCTCATTAATCATCATGGTTGGAGTTGCAATAGACACTATTCAACAAGTAAATTCATACTTATTGAACAAACATTATGATGGTTTGATGAAAAGTGGTAAAAATAGAAAAGCAGTAGCTTAATTTTTATGGCAAAACAATCAGCAATAGAACAAGACGGAACCATAGTAGAAGCATTATCTAATGCTATGTTTCGTGTAGAATTAGAAAATGGACATGTTGTAATTGCTCATATTTCTGGAAAGATGCGTATGCATTATATCAAGTTATTACCTGGTGATAAAGTGAAACTAGAAATGAGTCCTTACGATTTGTCAAAAGCAAGAATTACATATAGATACTAAAGCTAGTAAAATGAAAGTAAGAGCATCAGTTAAAAAAAGAAGTGCCGAGTGCAAAATTGTGCGCAGAAAAGGCAGATTATACGTAATCAACAAAAAGAATCCTAGATTTAAACAAAGACAAGGATAAGTTATGGCAAGAATAGCAGGGGTAGATATACCTAAAAACAAAAGAGGAGTTATCGCTTTAACCTACATCTTCGGAGTTGGTAAAAGTAGAGCAATTGAGATTTTAGAAAAAGCTCAAGTAAGCCAAGATACAAAAGTTCAAGATTGGAATGACGACGAAATCGGAGCAATTCGTGATGCGGTGTCATATTACAAAATTGAAGGTGAACTTCGTTCAGAAGTTTCACTGCACATCAAACGTTTAATGGACATTGGATGTTACAGAGGAATTCGTCACAGATCAGGACTTCCATTAAGAGGTCAAAGAACTAAGAACAACTCTAGAACAAGAAAAGGTAAAAGAAAAACTGTTGCTAACAAGAAAAAAGCAACTAAATAATAAATAGTATGGCTAAAACGACTGCAAAAAAACGTAAAGTTATCGTAGAATCTACGGGTGAAGCACATATTAATGCTACCTTCAATAACATCATTATTTCTTTAACAAATAAGAAAGGTGAAGTTATATCTTGGTCATCTGCCGGTAAAATGGGCTTTAGAGGTTCTAAAAAGAATACCCCATATGCTGCTCAAATGGCGGCTGAAGATTGTGGAAAAGTTGCATTAGAAGCGGGTTTGAAAAAAGTAAAAGTATATGTAAAAGGTCCAGGTAATGGAAGAGAATCTGCTATCAGATCAATACATAACTCAGGAATTGAAGTAACTGAAATTATTGACGTTACACCAATGCCACATAATGGTTGTCGTCCACCAAAAAGACGTAGAGTATAATTATAAAGTATAACCAAGATTGCTTGAAGATTATCGAAGGATATGACCTGAATTCATAATCGCAATCTTAAATAAATTAAAAATGGCAAGATATACTGGTCCAAGCACAAAAATTGCTCGTAAATTTGGCGAAGCAATTTTCGGAGAAGACAAAGCCTTCGAAAAAAGAAATTATCCTCCTGGTCAACACGGGATGGCAAAAAGAAGAGGTAAAAAATCTGAATATGCAATTCAGTTGATGGAAAAGCAAAAAGCGAAGTACTCCTACGGAATTCTAGAAAAACAATTCAGAAACTTATTCGAAAAAGCTTCTGCTTCTAAAGGTGTAACAGGTGAAATACTTTTACAATTATGTGAAGCTAGATTAGACAATGTAGTTTTCAGAATGGGAATTGCACCAACTAGAAGAGGCGCAAGACAAATTGTTTCTCACAGACACATTACTGTTAATGGTGAAATCGTAAACATTCCATCGTACCACTTAAAACCAGGCGACAAAGTGGCTGTTCGTGAAAAATCAAAATCAGTTGAAGCTATTGAACGTTCATTAGCAAATTCAAGTCATGTGTACGAATGGATTACTTGGAATAACGATACTAAAGAAGGTACTTTTGTTTCAGTACCTGCAAGGTTACAAATACCTGAAAACATCAAAGAACAATTAATCGTAGAGTTATACAACAAATAAAAATTGACATTAGTCTAAATTATGGCAATATTTAATTTTCAAAAACCCGATAAAGTTATCATGATCGATTCGACCGATTTTGAAGGCAAATTTGAATTTCGTCCTTTAGAACCTGGTTATGGATTGACAGTTGGTAATGCATTAAGAAGAGTTCTACTTTCTGCTTTAGAAGGTTATGCGCTAACTTCGGTTCGCATAGAAGGAGTAGAACATGAATTCTCAACTATCTCAGGAGTTGTTGAAGATGTAACAGAAATCGTTTTAAATCTTAAACAAGTACGTTTCAAACGTCAGATTGAAGAAATTGATAACGAAACTGTTTCTATCTCAATTTCTGGTAAAAATCAAATAACTGCTGGTGATTTTCAAAAATTCATTTCAGGATTTCAAGTATTAAATCCAGAATTAGTAATTTGTAATCTTGATAGTAAAGTTAACTTAAATATTGAGTTGACTATTGAGAAAGGTCGTGGATACGTTCCTGCCGAAGAAAACAAAAAGCAAAATGCTGCAATTGGGACAATTTTTATTGACTCAATTTATACTCCTGTTAAAAACGTTAAGTATTCTATTGAAAACTTCCGTGTTGAGCAAAAAACAGATTACGAAAAATTAGTTTTTGAAATTAAAACTGATGGATCTATTAATCCTAAAGATGCATTAACAGAAGCTGCAAAAGTTTTAATTCACCACTTTATGTTGTTCTCTGATGAGAGAATTACTTTAGAAGCGGATGAAATTGCTCAAACTGAGTCTTATGATGAAGAATCTTTGCATATGAGACAATTGCTTAAAACAAAATTAGTTGATATGGATTTATCTGTAAGAGCTTTAAATTGTTTGAAAGCTGCAGAGGTTGATACTCTTGGAGATTTAGTTTCTTTCAACAAGAACGACCTTATGAAGTTCCGTAATTTTGGTAAAAAATCATTAACTGAATTAGATGAATTAGTTGCCAACAAGAATTTAACATTCGGAATGGATTTAGGAAAATATAAATTAGATAAAGAATAATTAAATCTCGTAAACATCGAGGTTAAATTTAGATAGCAATGAGACACGGAAAAAAATTCAATCACTTAAGCAGACAGACTGGACATAGAAAATCTATGTTGGCTAATATGGCTTGTTCTTTAATTGAGCACAAACGTATTAACACTACTGTTGCTAAAGCAAAAGCGCTTAAACAATTTGTTGAGCCACTTATAACAAAATCAAAAGAAGATACTACGCACAACCGTCGTGTAGTGTTTGCTTACCTTAGAAATAAATATGGTGTAACCGAACTTTTTAGAGAAGTTGCAGCAAAAGTTGGTGATCGTCCAGGAGGTTATACTCGTATAATCAAAGTGGGAAATCGTTTGGGAGATAATGCTGATATGGCAATGATCGAGCTTGTAGATTTTAACGAACTATACAACGGAGGTAAGAAAGAAGAGAAAAAAGCTAAAAGCCGTCGTGGTGGAAAAGGTAAAAAAGCAGAAACAACTGCTCCAGTTGCTGAGACACCTGCTGCAGAAGCTCCAGAAACTTCTTCAGAAGAAACAACCAATGGCGCTGAATAATGAAAGCACTATTTTAATACTAAAGGATAAACATTTTGTTTATCCTTTTTTTTTTATTCATTTTGTTTATAAAGTTGGATAATTCTATTTTCTTTTTCAATTCTAATTAAATAAATTTGTAACCCGAGGACAAAGTCCGAACAGAGCGAAGCTAAACACAACTACACAAATGCACTACACAACAAGACAAAAAGCAATCATTTTATTGGCAGACGGTACTATTTTTCACGGTAAATCTATCGGAATCTCCGGGAAAACTTTTGGAGAAGTTTGTTTCAATACAGGGATGACAGGTTACCAAGAAATTTTTACTGATCCTTCCTATTTTGGTCAAATCATGGTGGCTACAAATCCACATATCGGAAACTATGGCGTGAATTCTGAGGAAACCGAAGCTGATAAAATCATGATATCTGGATTGGTTTGCAAAAATTTCAGTTTTACACATTCTCGTCCAAATTCTGAAAGTAATCTTTATGATTATTTTGAAAAAGAAAACCTAATCTGTATTTCAGATGTTGATACTCGTGCTTTAGTAAGTTACATCAGAGATAATGGTGCGCAAAATGCTGTGATTTGTACCGACGATACATCCATAGATGCCTTAAAAAAACAATTAGCAAGCGTTCCAAATATGAAAGGTTTAGAGTTGGCATCCAAAGTTTCTACTAAAGAACCTTATTTTTTTGGAAATGAAAACGCAACGTTTAAGATTTCTGCTTTAGATTTAGGAATAAAAAGAAACATACTTCGAAATTTAGCTAATAGAAATTGCTATATTAAAGTCTTTCCATTTGATGCTTCCTTTGAAGATTTAAAGTCATTCGAACCTGATGGTTATTTTTTATCAAATGGTCCAGGCGATCCTGAACCTTTAGAAAATGCTCAAAAACTAGCCAAGCAAATCATTGACAGTAATTTTCCTTTATTTGGAATATGTCTAGGTCACCAAGTAATCGGTTTGGCAAATGGTATTTCTACCTATAAAATGTTTAACGGTCACCGAGGAATTAATCATCCAGTGATGAATATGATTACTGGAAAAGGTGAAATCACCTCTCAAAATCACGGTTTTGCGGTCAATAGAGAAGAACTTGAAAATCATCCTGATTTAGAAATAACACATTATCATTTGAATGACAATACCGTTGCAGGTATGAGAATGAAATCCAAAAATTGTTTTTCGGTACAATACCATCCAGAAGCGAGTCCAGGACCACATGATTCGTCTTATCTTTTTGATGATTTCATAACAAATATTAAAAAAAGTAAATCGCTAGAAAAAATTTAATAATCAATAGAAATTAAAAATAGAACACTAAAACGTTTGCGTTAATAACATTCGTTTCTATTGTTAAATTGATAATAAAAGATAGGATATATTTGTTGTTATCCTAAGCACAGTCAAAGGACTAAAAATTAATATCAAAAACTTAATATCATAAATATGAGTATTATTATTAAAGTACACGCAAGACAAATTTTAGATTCAAGAGGAAATCCAACTATCGAAGTAGATGTAGTGACAGAAAACGGCGTTTTAGGACGTGCTGCTGTTCCTTCTGGTGCTTCCACCGGAGAACACGAAGCGGTTGAACTTCGTGATGGAGGAAAAGCATACATGGGAAAAGGTGTGCTTAAAGCTGTTGAAAATGTAAATACTAAAATTGCGCCTGAATTATTAGGAACTTCTGTTTTCGAGCAAAATCATATCGATCAATTGATGATTGATTTGGACAGTACTACCAATAAATCAAACCTTGGCGCAAATGCTATTTTGGGCGTTTCATTGGCTACTGCAAAAGCTGCGGCAAATGAATTAGGTCTTCCATTATATCGTTATGTTGGTGGTGTTTCTGCTAATACGTTGCCTGTTCCAATGATGAACATTATCAATGGTGGTTCACATTCCGATGCGCCAATAGCATTTCAAGAATTCATGATTATGCCTGTAAAAGCACAAAATTTTACACACGCAATGCAAATGGGAACTGAAATTTTTCATAACCTAAAAAAAGTTTTACACGATAGAAATCTTTCTACGGCAGTAGGCGATGAAGGTGGTTTTGCGCCTAATTTAGCTGGTGGAACAGAAGACGCATTAGATACTATCAAACTAGCAGTAACTAATGCAGGATATACACTTGGCGACGATGTAATGATTGCTCTAGATTGTGCTTCAGCAGAATTTTTTGTTAATGGTAAATACGACTACACAAAATTTGAAGGAACTACTGGAAAAGTAAGAACTTCAAACGAGCAAGCAGAATATTTAGCTGAATTGACTAAAAAATACCCAATCATTTCTATCGAGGATGGTATGGATGAAAACGACTGGGAAGGTTGGAAATATTTAACCGAATTAGTTGGTGATAAAGTGCAATTAGTTGGAGATGATTTGTTTGTTACTAATGTAACACGTTTATCAACCGGAATTGAAAAAGGAATTGCCAATTCAATCTTAGTAAAAGTAAATCAAATAGGAACATTAACCGAAACTATTGCTGCAGTAAACATGGCGCACAATGCAGGATATACCTCTGTGATGTCACATCGTTCTGGAGAAACAGAAGACAATACGATTGCCGATTTAGCAGTAGCCTTAAACTGTGGTCAAATCAAAACGGGTTCAGCATCTCGTTCCGACCGTATGGCAAAATACAACCAACTACTTCGAATTGAAGAAGAATTAGGTGATACAGCCTATTTTCCTGGAATAAAAGCTTTTAAGCAGAAGTAGTCTTATTATATTTTCACTATCAAGCCTAACAGGTTATTAATATCTGTTAGGTTTTTTGTTTTTCAAAACCCACTGCTATTAAAATTATATTTTGTGAACTCAATATCTTATATTTGCTTATATTTATTATTATGGATAAGAAAACAGAAGAATTTTATATACGATTAAGAGAAGAATTAAACAATACTTCCACTTGGCCAAGCGAATATTTGTATAAATTTATTGTTCCAACCGATCCCAAAAAAGTGGAAGAAGTAGAAAATGCTTTCGACAATATGGGTGCAGTTATTAAAACCAGCCAATCCAAAACAGGAAAATACACAAGCCTTTCAGTCAATGTAACAATGAATAATCCAGATGCTGTGGTTGAAAAATACATTGAAGTTTCTAACATTGACGGCATAATCTCACTTTAAAATGAATCAAAAATATATAAAAGAAACAGCAAATGATGTGGTGCATCATCTAGAATATAATGCTGAACGACCACATTTAATTATACCAGAATATGGGCGTCATTTGCAAAAACTGATTGATCAAGCCACTGCAATCAACGATAAAATTGAGCGCAACAAAGCGGCCAATTATATCATTCAAGTTATGGGTAGTTTAAATCCTCATCTTCGTGATGTGCTTGATTTTCAACACAAGCTTTGGGATCAATTGTTCATCATGTCTGATTTTAAATTAGATGTTGATTCTCCATATCCAATTCCGACTCGCGAAGTGATTAATCTAAAACCTGACCGTTTGGAGTATCCTCAAAAGAATCCTAAATATCGATTTTATGGGAACAATATTAAATACATGATTGATGTAGCAAACAGTTGGGATGATGGGGAAATGAAAAATGCTTTAATAAGAGTAATTGCCAATCACATGAAAAAATCATTCCTTAGCTGGAATAAAGATACGGTTACCGATGCGGTGATTTTTGAGCATCTATTCGAACTCTCAAAAGGTAGAATAAACTTAGTTCAAAGCGATGAAGAACTTATAAATACCAACGATTTGCTTAGAACAAACAAGAAAACTTCTAATAAAACGAATGTTCAAAACAATAAAACTAAAATCAAAACCAAGAAACCATTCCAACGTAAAAACAATTAATTAAACTCCGAAACTTATTTATAACAAATGGGTACATTTAAAATAGAAGGTGGCATTCAACTAAAAGGTGATGTTCAGCCACAAGGTGCTAAAAACGAAGCGTTACAAATATTATGTGCCGTATTATTAACACCAGAAAAAGTAACCATCAACAATATTCCTGATATTATTGATGTCAATAAATTAATCACACTACTAGGAAACCTTGGTGTGAAAATAAAAAAAAATGGTCATGGTTCATTAACTTTTCAAGCCGATGATGTAAACGTTGGTTACTTAGAAACCGAGGCATTCAAAAAAGAAGGCGGCAGTCTTCGTGGCTCTATCATGATTGTTGGTCCATTGTTAGCCCGTTTCGGAAAAGGATACATCCCAAAACCAGGCGGTGATAAAATTGGAAGAAGAAGATTAGATACACACTTTGAAGGGTTTATCAATCTTGGTGCTAAGTTTAGATACGAAAGAGAAGACCATTTCTATGGTGTTGAATCTAAAGGCAAACTAAAAGGTGCTTATATGTTACTTGACGAAGCATCAGTAACAGGAACGGCAAATATAGTAATGGCTGCCGTGCTTGCCGAAGGAACAACCACAATATACAACGCTGCTTGCGAACCTTATTTGCAACAACTTTGCAAAATGTTAAACTCTATGGGAGCAAACATTAAAGGTGTTGGGTCAAACATGCTAACCATTGAAGGTGTTGATGCGCTTGGTGGCTGCACGCACAGAATATTGCCCGACATGATTGAAATCGGTTCGTGGATTGGTCTAGCAGCGATGACACGAAGTGAGATTACCATCAAAAATGTATCTTGGGACAATCTAGGAGTTATTCCTAGCGTGTTTAGAAAATTAGGAATTACTTTAGAGCAAAAAGGAGACGATATCTATATTCCTGCTCATACCAACGGATATAAAATTAAAACTGACATTGACGGTTCTATTCTTACCATTGCCGATGCGCCATGGCCAGGTTTTACCCCTGACTTATTGAGCATCATTTTGGTAGTAGCAACTCAAGCAGATGGCGATGTACTTATTCACCAAAAGATGTTTGAAAGCAGATTATTCTTTGTGGATAAATTGATTGATATGGGTGCCAAAATAATGCTTTGCGATCCGCATAGAGCCGTGGTTATGGGGCACAATTTTAAATCGCAATTAAAAGCAACCGTTATGAGTTCGCCAGATATTCGTGCGGGTATCTCGTTATTAATTGCGGCACTATCTGCAAAAGGAACTTCGACTATTCAAAATATTGAACAAATAGATAGAGGCTACGAGCGTATAGACGAAAGACTTCGTGCTTTGGGAGCCAATATTGTTAGGGTATAACCCGACAAAAATTCCAATAATTAAAATTCCAAATTCCAAAGTATCGAAATGCTTGGAATTTGGAATTTCTTTTTTTAACTAGAAACTTAAACCAAACATAACACCATCGCCAAGATAACCACCTTGATAGGAACGAATATAGTCAACTCTTAGGATATGGAACTTTCCAAAACCAAGGTTATTCAATCCAACTGAATATTCTTGATACGGGCTACGCTCTGGTATAGCAAGGTTTTTAAAGCCAAGCATCAATTTGGATTGCAGTTTGTTTAATAAAGGAATTTTATTCATAATATATCCTTTGTCATTATGCTCTAGGTGGGTTTCAAAATAACTATCATTCGTGCTAGCAGAGTAATAAGGCAACAAGTTAAACGAATTGGTCATGTCGCCTTGATTAAAATGGGTTTGATTGCCATTAAAATGTTTGTAATCTACAAACGAAATTCCATCGGCATTAAAGAATTTGCCAGCTTTTGTGTTTATTACTAATTCACCTTTGTTGCCCAACGAAAGGTTTTGAGTAACACGAACTGCAATTTTATCGTAGTTATAGTTACTTTCATTGCCCGAAAATCCTTTTTCGTAGCCTACTAAAAGTGTTGGGTATTTGTCGTTGCCCAAATTGTATTTGCCATCTGGTCTAGTAATGTATTGCTGACCAAATTTGATACGTGCACCAATGTTCAACTTAGCTAGATTATGCTTTTCAATAGCCGATGTTGTATTGTCAAACGGCAAAAAAGGATTGTTTGAGGTATATAAATCGTCCGATTTAATAAGTGTATAATCGGTGGTATTATACAATGGTTTTCGTTCGGCATATTCTAAACCCAAACTCATGTTTAAACCGTTGATGATTTCTCTAGAGAAACTTGCGGCAATATAGTTGCGTTCATAAAGTTTCATAAAATTGCTTTTGAAAAACAGTGTACTCACGGTGTTAACTATTTTAGAAATAGGTTCGTCACGGTTAAATTGAGTAGCCGCATTACCACCATAAACCGATAAATAAGATTTGGTTTTATTGTTTAATCCTGCCGAAAAATATGCAGTTGGCCTATAGGCTTCATCAGAAAAACCATAGGCAACATTGGAGCCAAATTGGTAATAAGTTCTGTTTTCTTCGTTTCTTTTAAAGAAGGATAATCCAGCACTGGTATTCCAACCTTGCACCGTGTTGAAGGAAGTATTCATTAGCGGACCATCATAAGTGATACGCCATTTTTTAAATGAATTATTATAGGTGTAACCATTCAAAACATCCATTGGACGAAATTTATTTTTTTTGGTATCAATAGAATCAAGATATACTTCCGATTTCTTTTTTTCTTGCAAAGCGTCTTTCTTTACATAATCTGCAGATTCTTCTAGCGTTAATGGCACTGGTCTGATGGTGTTCCAAAAAGCGTCTTCTTTCTTATTGGCGTTTTCTTCAAATCGAACTACTTCGGCAGTAAAGGTTCGCTTTTCAAATTTTTCTGGAAACTCAAAATTTGAAAACACATAGGTAAATCTCCCCGAAATGTTTACACCAAGCATTCCCGCGTCAAAGTCTATGGTTTGGGTGTTTTTTGCCCAAATTTTAGTTTTTGTATTGTAGCTATAATTTTGTTTTAAGCTCAATGTGTTCAACGCAGGATTCTGAATTTGTTTTCCAGTAAAGGCTACATCGGTTGCATAAATGGCATAAGTATCGTCCACAATATAAATGTAACCCGACATCACAGGTTCCGATGCTCTGCGTGGTAATACTTTGATTTTGTTAATTTGTTGGTTGTTTTCGGTAAAGAACGAACCTTCAAATTTGTATTTGTAATAATTAAAAGCATTGTCAGCAATTGGCGAAATAACATTGGTGTCAAACTCTAAATAGTTGTCATAAAAATCAAAATTGGCATCAGCCGCATTGTTAAAACTAAAGCCATTATCGTTTCCACTCACTTTTGAAGCGATAATTACTTCTTTCAATTTATCAGGTTTTTGAAAAGTAACTTTAGATACCGTTTCAGATAAATACAAAATACCACTTCTTGTAGAGTCAATTATTTCATCAAAAAAATCGAGCTTTTGTCCCAATATAGTTTTGGGTAAATTTTTTACTCTAAAAATACCTCTCGAATAAAAATCGGCAGTATATCTTGCGGCTTTTTCGCTGTTGTATTTTTTGTTTTTAATGGCATTTCTAATGATTTCATCCGCAGGATTTATTCCTTTATCTACCACCACTTCATTTAATGAGATGTTTTCTTCTTGGAGAACAATCTCAATTTCGATAGGAGTAGATGTAACTTCCACGACTCTTTTGCCAGTTTTGTATCCCAAATATTGAAAAAGGATTACATGACTTCCTTGTGTTTTGATGCTTAATTCAAATCTTCCCAAATCATTGGTTGTTGTAGAATTGTATGTGTTCTCTTCAAATATGTTTACAAACGGCAGTGGCTTTCCTTCAGCATCTTTTACAACGCCCCGAATTTGAGAGAACGAAAATTGGGCAAATACAATAAGTGCAAATAGTAAAGTTTTTTTCATGGATTAGGTTTTTCAGTATAGACGTTTTGTTTGATAAAATGGTTGTACAGAGGATTTGTTTTTTTAAATGAATTATAAAAACGATTGTAAAGCTAATTCATAACTTTTCATTCCAAAGCCAATTATTATTCCTTTAACATTTGAAGATAAAAAGGAATGATGTCTAAACGTTTCTCTAGCAAAAGTATTTGAGATATGCACTTCTATAACAGGAGTTGTTATTGCTTTTACAGCATCAGCAATACCAACAGAAGTATGCGTATAGGCGGCAGCATTTAATATAATACCATCAAAATCAAAACCCACTTCTTGAATTTTATCAATCAATTCGCCTTCAATATTACTTTGATAATAGACTAACTCAATTGTATTATACTTCTTTTTAAGTGCTTGATAATATTCGTCAAAAGTTTGACTGCCGTATAATTCAGGTTCGCGTTTTCCAAGTAGGTTTAAGTTAGGACCGTTGATAATGATGAGTTTCATAGAGTGTATTTGAAGTAAAAATAATTAAAAGTACGTAAGGAACAACATTTTAATCTAAATTAGAATCAATATAATTTCAAGAATAAAACTTTTTAATTGTTAATAACCTTGTTGATAACTAAAAAGCCTGCTATATTTCCTATTAAACGAAACTTTTAACTTTGTTCCAAATTAATTTTAAAAATAAACAAACATGAAAAAAATTATTTTAACTATGGCAGCGGTATTTGCAATTTCATTTGCAAACGCTCAAGAAACAAAAGATTCTTCATTTGGTTTTGCTAAAGGAGACATCTATTTAGGAGGAAGAGTACAATACAATAGTACTAAAAATGATAATGGTGTTACTTCTGTTACTACTACTAGTACAAATTTTTCTCCAGAAGCAGGTTACTTCATTTCAGACAAATTTGCTGTAACAGCAGGTTTAATGATTGGTGGTTCTGATAACGGAACAACTAAAACCAACACATTTGGTGTAAATTTAGGTGGTAGATATTACTTCTTAAATTTAGGTGAAAGATTCAAAACTTTTACAAACTTTGGTTTAGGTTTTGGAAGTGATGATAACGGAGGTAATGGAGCTGAAAAAACTAGTACTTTTGGAATCGGTGGTGGATTAGGAGTAAACTATTTCATAACTTCTAACTTAGCTATTGATTTTGGTTTGTCTAACGTATTGTCTTACAGTACTTCAAAAACAGGTGACTTTAAATCTAATTCTTTAGACTTAAATGCTAACGTATTTAACAATTTCTTTAACACTGCAACATTTGGTTTAATTTATAAATTATAATCAAGTTTAGTTAACATTTATTAAAAACCTCTCAGAAATGAGAGGTTTTTTTTTAGTTTATTATTACTTCATATTATAAAAAAATCTATATTTGTTTATAAATTATAAATTAAACAAACATGAAAAAAATTATTTTAACAGTAGCAGCAGTTTTTGCATTTGGAATTGCTAGCGCACAAGACATTAAATTTGGTGCCAAAGCTGGATTAGACATGGTTTCTATAAAATTTAATGGTGGTGGTTCAGAATCATTAACAGGATTCTTTGTTGGTGGTTTCGCAGAATTCGGTATTGCCGATAAGTTCGTGTTACAACCAGGTATTAATTATCATTCCGCTACAAAATCAGCAAACGGTTTTGATATTAAAGCAAATTTCTTGAGCGTACCAGTATTAGTAAAATATGAAGTGGCAGAAAAAATTAACTTAATTGCTGGACCATCATTGTATTTTAACACCGATTCAGAAGCAAATGACAAAACTACCTTTAATCTCGACTTAGGAGCTTCTTATGATATTACCGAAAATCTAATTGTCGAAGCTAGATATTCAATAGGATTATCTGGCGATGCTAAAGTAAGTCATTTTTTACTTGGACTAGGATATAGATTCTAATTCAATTTTTTTTAATATTTCAAACCTCTCAGCAATGAGAGGTTTTTTTATTGCTTTTCATTTCGTTACTTTGCTACATGAGTTGGAATAGTTACATCAAAAGCTTTCAGTCCTATTTAAAAATCGAACGCGGCTTATCAAAAAATACCATAGCTAATTACACATTAGACATAGAAAAGCTAACATTTTTTTTAGAAACCAATGCTATTGCTGTTTCACCAATATTAATTACAGAAGAAATCGTACAACAGTTTATTTATGCAGTTTCAAAAGAAATCAATGCACGTTCTCAAGCAAGAATAATTTCGGGTTTAAAAAGTTTTTTCAATTATCTAATATTTGAAGATTATAGAATAGACAACCCAATGGAATTGATAGAATCACCAAGATTAAGTAGAAAGCTTCCCGATACCTTGTCTGTCAAAGATATAGATGATTTGATAAAAGCTATTGATTTATCAAGACCTGATGGCGAACGAAATAGAGCAATCATTGAAACTTTATACAGCTGCGGACTTCGTGTTTCTGAACTCGTAAATTTAAAAATTTCGGATTTGTTTTTTGAAGAAGGTTTTATCAAAATTACAGGTAAAGGAAACAAACAGCGATTTGTTCCAATTGCTCCTTTGACACAAAAATTCATTACAATTTATAAAACAGGTATAAGAAACCATTTGCAAATTAATAAAAAATTTGAAGATACTTTATTTTTAAATCGAAGAGGAAATCAACTTACAAGAGCGATGATTTTTACAATCATTAAAAATTTAGCTACTTCAATAAATCTTCAAAAAAATATTTCGCCACACACGTTAAGACATTCATTTGCAACACATTTGCTTGAAAATGGAGCAGATTTACGTTCGATACAGTTAATGCTCGGACATGAATCTATAACAACAACAGAAATTTATGTTCATCTGGATAGAAGTCATTTGAAAAAAACAATTTATGCATTTCATCCGAGAAAAATGTAGTTTATCGATTTTTTTTATATATTTGGTACGAAATTTACTTTCCCAAAGAGTAGGTTTTATAAAGTTATAAACTTAACCAAACGATGAAACCATGTTACGAAAACCTTATGATGAAAAAGCTAAGGATATTTCGGGTGTTTTTTTTAAGAAATTAGTTTCAAAAATCCCCGATTTAATTTTTCAACTTTCCTTATCTCCAAATGGCGAGTTGAGTTCTCCTTTTTTTAACAAAGCAGTCATTCAGTATTTTGAGCTTTCAAGAAATGAATTGCGAAATTTTGATTTGAGTCAACGTATTATTGAAGACGATTTTTTAGAGTTACTTCATTCGCTTCAAAACTTGCCAGATAATACAACAGTTTGGTGCCATGAGTTTAGAGCATTCCTTCCAACGAAAGGATTAAGATGGTTCAAGGCAGCTGCAAATGTAGAAGTAGATCAATTTAGTTATACTTCGCTTTTTGGACGATTATCGGACATTACTGAAGAGAAGCAAAGAGAAATTGAACTCAAAATTTCGGAAGAACGTTTTCAATTTGCTATGGAAGCCTCATCCAATGGTGTTTGGGATATTGATATGGTAACCGATAAAGTATTTTATTCGGCACAATCCATGAAAATGTTGGAGTTAGAAGCAATGGATATAGTAGATGGTCATGCAAGATGGGATGACTTAATTCATCCAGATGACCTTGCAGAATATCAAAATCAATTCCAATTGCATCTAGATAATAAAATCCCTTTTTATGAAAACGCCAAAAGAATGTTGACAAAGTCGGGTAATTATAAATGGATTTTAAGTAGAGGAAAGATTATCAAACGCGATGAAAACGGTAATGCATTGCGGATTATTGGTACTGATATTGACATAACTCATCAAAAAGAAGAAGAAAAGAAGCTAGTGCAAAGTTTGCAAATTATTGGTGAACAAAACAGTAGGTTGTTAAATTTTGCACACATTGTTTCGCACAATTTGAATTCTCATACAGGTAATTTTAAAATGCTATTAGATTTAATTGATGAAGAGAATGATGAACAAACTACCAAAGAAGTTTTGGGATATTTGCGAACATCTTCCAATGCGTTGAATCAAACTATTGAGCATTTAAAAGAGCTTGTTGATATTAATACTCAAATGGTACATAAAAAAGAAAATCTAAATTTGAATATGTATTTAAACAAAGTTTTGGATATTCTTAATAATGATATTAGTAAAAATAAAGTTAAAATTTTTAATAAAATACCTAAAGAATGTTATATCGATTTTAACCCATCCTATTTGGAAAGTATTTTGCTTAATTTTACCACAAATGCAATAAAATATTCGCATCCAGAACGTGTTCCCGAAATAATGTATAATCATTACCTAGAAAATGGAAAAGTGGTGCTTGAAATTCAAGACAATGGCTTAGGAATTGATTTGGCTAGACATGGTGACAAACTTTTCGGGATGTATAAAACCTTTCATAAAAATGAAAATGCTAGAGGAATTGGTCTTTTTATAACAAAAAATCAAATTGAATCTATGGGTGGAAGTGTAACGGTAGATAGTAAAACAAATAAAGGTACAACATTTAAAATATATTTTAATAATGAAATTTAACGATGTTTTTGTGGTAGATGATGATAAAGTATTTCATTTTATTATCAAAAAACTTTTAATGAACAACGGTATTGATGTCAATCCGGCTTTTTTTGAAAACGGACTGTTAGCCATCGAAAGATTAAAAAAGAAACTAGAAAATGGAGAAAGCACACCTGATTTAATTTTACTGGATATAAATATGCCAATTTTAGATGGTTGGCAATTTCTTGAGGAATTTAAAAGAATTAAGAATAAACTAGAAAAAGATATAATAATTTATATTGTTAGTTCGTCTGACGACAAAGCTGATAAAAGCAAAGCCAAAACATTTGAAGACGAAGTAAAAAATTATTACTTGAAGCCAATGACTGCAGAAGATTTAAGAACAATTTTTGCTGTATAAAAAAGGGATTTCTGTTAATAGAAATCCCTTTTTTTATACATATTAGTGTTGTACCTATTTTGCAATATTTACAGCACGTGTTTCTCTGATAACCGTAATTTTTACTTGACCAGGATAAGTCATTTCTGTTTGTATTTTTTGTGAAATTTCAAAGGATAAGCTTGAAGCCATGTCATCTGAAACTTTTTCGCTTTCTACAATAACTCTCAATTCTCTTCCTGCTTGAATAGCATAGGCATTTTTTACACCATTAAATCCAAAAGCAATATCTTCTAAATCTTTTAAACGTTGAATGTATGAATCTAACACTTGACGTCTTGCACCTGGTCTTGCGCCCGAAATAGCATCACAAACTTGAATAATTGGAGAAATTAAATATTTCATTTCAATTTCGTCATGGTGGGCTCCAATAGCGTTACAAACTTCTTCTTTTTCACCATATTTTTCTGCCCATTGCATACCTAGCAATGCGTGAGGCAAATCACTTTCAGTATCAGGAACTTTACCTATATCGTGAAGTAAACCAGCTCTTTTGGCAAGCTTCACATTCAAGCCTAGTTCAGCAGCCATAATACCACAAAGCTTTGCCACTTCTCTTGAGTGTTGAAGTAAATTTTGACCATACGATGAACGGAATTTCATTCTTCCAACTACTTTAATCAGTTCAGGATGTAGGCCATGAATTCCTAAATCGATAACAGTGCGTTTACCAACTTCAGCAATTTCTTCATCAATTTGCTTGGTTGTTTTGGCTACTACTTCTTCAATTCTTGCTGGATGAATTCTTCCGTCGGTAACTAATTTATGTAATGAAAGACGAGCAATTTCTCTTCTAACTGGGTCAAAACAAGAAAGGATAATTGCTTCCGGAGTGTCGTCAACAATAATTTCAACACCTGTGGCAGCTTCTAAAGCTCTTATATTTCTTCCTTCACGACCAATAATTCTGCCTTTTACATCATCCGATTCGATGTTAAAAACCGAAACACAGTTTTCAACCGCTTCTTCAGTTCCAACTCGTTGAATGGTGTTAATAATTACTTTCTTGGCTTCTTGTTGTGCCGTTAATTTGGCTTCTTCAATGGTATCTTGAATATGTGCCATTGCTTTGGTTTTGGCTTCTGCTTTAAGACTTTCAACCAATTGTTCCCTAGCTTCTTCGGCGGACAAACCTGAAATAACTTCTAATTGATTTACCTGACTTTTATGTAGCTTTTCTAATTCTTGATGTTTTTTATCAAGTAATTCTATTTTAGATTCGTATTCTTTTGTTTTATTTTCAAAATCGTCGTTTACTTTTTTGGCTTTTGCTAACTCACTAGAAACTTGTGATTCTTTGTCGCGTACTCTTTTTTCAACTTCCGAAATTTTCTTGTCTTTACTTAAAATCTCTTTTTCATGTTCTGATTTTAATTCTAGAAATTTTTCTTTTGCTTGTAAAAGTTTGTCTTTTTTAATGTTTTCGGCCTCTTGATTGGCTTCTTTTAAAATAGAAGTTGCTTCTTTTTTGGCGTTTTTAATAAGGTTTGAAACGTTGCTTTTTTCTAAGAATTTTGCAATCCCAAAACCTATAGCGATACCGATAATTGGGGCGAGTATTATAATAAAAATATTTTCCATTTTTTTTGTTAATGTTTAGATATAAAAAAGCCTACATTAGGTGAATGAATAAACTCGTATAGACAAGTTTTGAGCTAACTCACTGTTCAAGTTTCCCCGATAAAAGAGGCATGCTTTAGTAGCGACGATTTGCTCATTCTAATTTGTTAGTGTTGAGTTTACCAAATAAAATCTAATGTAGGCAGTGTTTTAATGTGATGTATAAGAACGTGTTTTATTTTAAGCAAAATCTTTTAATAAGTCATTTATTTTTTTCAATTTTTCAAGTGTTTCTGTTCCGTCGATAGACTTGTCTAATTGTTTTTGTTCTACTTGAGAAGCAAATTGTAAAGCACACATGGCTAATACATCTTGTTTATCTCTTACAGCATAATTTTCTTCAAACTGCTTAATCATAGTATCAATTTTTTTAGAAGCACTTCTTAGCCCTTCTTCCTGAGAGGTTTCCACAGTTAGTGGATATACTCGATCAGCAATTGATATTTTTATTTTAAGCTTTTCACCCATGTTTTTAATCGGATAGCTGTGTTATGCAGTAATCAATTTCTCTAATTAATGAATTTATTTTAAGTTTTGTATCTCTTTTATTTTCTTCACTGCCAAGTAATGAATTTGCCATTTTGAGTGATTCGCAAGCTTTTTTCAATGCTTCAATCTCGTTTTCTTGATTTTTAATGATATTTTCTGCTTTGTTCAGTTCTGATTGTTTTTGTAGCAAATTAGCTTCTAAACTATTTAGTTTTTTTAATAGTTTTTCTACTCTAATTTCAACAGAACCAAATATTTCGGCAATTTCACTCATTAAATGTTAGAATCCATTTCTTATTTCACAAAGTTAGTATTCTATTTTAGTATTGCAATTTTTTTTTATCTTTTTTATTTCTTAAAGAAATAAAGAGTTATTTTTTAATCACTTATATTTTTTTTATTCAATGTAATTTTTTACTCACTTTTCATTATCTTAGCTTAAATATTACATTATGAAAGTTTTTGTTTTTTTATTGTTTGTAACTTCATGCACATTTGGGCAAAATGAATATCCAAGAAACTATTTTGTATCGCCTTTAGAAATTCCATTGCAATTATCGGGTAATTTTGGAGAATTACGGCCCAATCATTTTCATGCTGGATTTGATTTAAAGACCAATAAAAAAGAAGGTTTGTTTGTGTATGCTGCTGCTGATGGATATATTTCGAGAATCAAAATAACACATGGTGGTTATGGAAAAGCAATTTATATTACACATCCCAATGGTTACACCACGGTTTATGGTCATTTACAATCTGGATTTGAAGCTATTGAAGCATATATAAAAAGAGAGCAGTATAAAGCTAAATCGTATGAAATTGAAGTTTTTCCAATGCCAAATGAATTAATTGTAAAACAAAAGGAAATAATAGGTTTGTCCGGAAATACTGGTGGTTCGGATGGACCACACTTGCATTTTGAAATTAGAGATACAGCTTCAGAAAAAATTATAAATCCAATGTATTTTGGATTTGACACAATAATTAAAGACACTAAAAAGCCTTATTTGATGGGTTTGTATGTTTATCCATTAAACGACAGTTCTAGTGTTAACCAATCAAAAAGAAGATTGCTGTTGAATTATGATCAAACTGCTGAAGGCGATATTATTGTAGAAAAAATTAAAGCCTCAGGTAAGATTGGTTTTGGGATTTTTGTTCAAGATTTTGACAATGTTTCTTGGAATACTAACGGTATTTTTCAAGTAAAAACTACTCTAAATGGTAAGCTGTCTTTTGGTTATCAGTTTGATACATTCTCATTTGACGAAAGCAAATATGTGAACGCATTAATTGATTATGAAGTTTATAAAACTCAAAAAATTAGAATCCAAAAATTATTTTCAAAGCGTTATTATCCCTTAAGTATTCTTAAAACAGATGAAAACCTTGGCGTGATCTCTGTAAATTCAAATGAAAACAAAACATATAAGGTTGAAGTATCCGATTTTCATGGAAATGTTTTAAAAATAAATATTCCAATTGTATATTCTTCTGAGCCAATAACTATTAAAGAAATGTCAAAAAACAATAAGTATTTCATAAAAGCCAAACGAGAAACTATTTTTTCTTTAAATAATGTTACGGTTACTTTTCCAGAGAATACTTTCTACGAAGATTTTCCGTTAAATTTTGATGTAAAAAATGAAACAGTTTATCTGCATCAAGATATAATTGCACTACAAAATAGTTTTAAATTAAGTATTGAAGACACAATTTCGTCAGAAAAAGACAGACAAAAAATGTTTATTGGCTATTACGATGGAAAAAAGTACATTCATTACACAACAAAAAGGTATAAAAATACGTTCTCTATATATTCAAAAACTTTAGGACAATATAAATTGATTAAAGATACTATTCTGCCATCAATTTCTATTGCAAAAAGTATTGAAGGAAAATGGATTTCCAACCAAAAAAATATTGAGTTGACCATTTCAGATGACTTATCAGGAATAAACACCTATGAAGGTTATCTGAACGGAAATTGGATATTATTTGAATATGAAAGTAAATTAAAACGATTAAGACATTCTTTTGACGACGGAATTGTAACCGAAGGAAAAAATGATTTAAAAGTAATTGTTACCGATAATGTTGGAAATTCTACTATATTTGAAACACAATTTTACCGAAGTCAAAAACCTTAATGTAATCAATTGAAAACAAAATTTATACTCTTCTCGCTTTTTATACTTCTAAATAGTTTCTCTGTTTTTTCTCAAAACGCAACAGCAAAAGTAGCTGGAATTGTGTTGGATGAAAACAATATCCCTGTTGAAAATGTTAATGTTAGTTATCAATCTAAATCTTCTATTACCGATATAAATGGATTTTATGAAATAACAATTCCTGCCAACCAAAAAGTAATTTTAGTTTTTACACACCTAGCTTTAAAAAACATTACCGCTTCAATGCAATTAAAACCAAATGAAGAATTTGAATTTAATGTGATGATGAATGATAAATCCGACCAATTGAATGAAGTTATTATTACCAATGATAAACGAAGAGTTGAAGGTATAACGACTATTTCTCCTGAATCAATCAGATTGAATCCAAGTGCAAATGCAGGTATCGAAAGTGTTTTAAAATCATTGCCAGGCGTAAATTCCAATAACGAATTGAGTACACAATATGCAGTTCGTGGAGGAAATTATGATGAAAACTTAGTGTATGTTAACGAAATTGAAGTCTATCGTCCGTTTTTAATTCGTTCTGGTCAACAAGAAGGTTTGAGTTTTACCAATACAGAAATGGCACAAAATGTAGATTTTTCTGCTGGTGGCTTTCAAGCAAAATATGGTGATAAAATGTCTTCCGTATTAGATATCACTTACAGAAATCCTAAGAAATTTGCACTTGCTGCCGAAGCCAGTTTTCTTGGTGGAAGTTTGACAGCCGATTTTGTTTCTAAAAATAAAAAATGGTCAAACATTACTGGAGTTCGTTATCGAGATAATTCACTTTTGGTCAACAGTCAAGAAACACAAACTAACTTTAGGCCAACCTTCGTTGACGTTCAATCGATAGTTAATTTTAAACCAAATGAGAAGTGGTCGTTTAGTTTTTTAGGCAATGCATCCAAAAATAAATACAATTATCAACCATTAACTCGCCAAACTAACTTTGGAACGATTGACGAGCCGATTGCATTACAAATTTTTTATGAAGGTCAAGAAAATGATCAATACCAAACACTTTTTGGTGCTTTCAAAACGGTTTACGAAGCTGATAAAAACAACACTTTTAAATTTATAGGTTCTGTTTACCATACACAAGAACAAGAATATTTTGATATTTTTGCGGCCTATTTTCTTGGCGATGTTGATACTAATATTGGTTCCGAAAACTTAGGTCAAGTAACCTTTAATCGTGGTATTGGAACACAATTAAACCATGCTCGAAACGATTTGGATGCTTTGATTTTTAATGCAGAAATTAAAGGTTCACACAAATTGAAAAACAAAAAACACATAATCGGTTGGGGAATAAAATATACTAAAGAAAATTTTAGAGATAGAGTAGTAGAGTGGGAAGTAATTGATTCAACTGGTTTTTCTATAAATCCTCCAACATTTCACATTCCAAACGATCAACCTTATAATCCTTATGTTGGTCCATTAGTACCTTATCAGAATATTAGAGCTACCAATTTTGTTGATATTAATAGAATATCGGGATATACACAATGGAGTTTTAAAGACCAAATTGGCTCGGCAGATTATTGGGTAAATTTTGGAGTTCGAATACACAATTGGCAAGTTACCGGAAAATCGATTACTAACGGAAAAAATCAAACTGTTTTCAGTCCACGAGCACAATTTTCTTTAAAACCCGATTGGAAAAAGAATATGTTGTTTAAAGTAGCTGTTGGTTATTATCACCAACCACCATCTTATAGAGAGTTGAGAGATTCGCTTGGAATGGTTCGTCCAAATGTAAAAGCACAAGAATCAATTCACTTTGTTTTGAGCAACGATTATAAATTTCAAATGTACAATCGACCTTTCAAATTAGTAACCGAAGCTTATTATAAATCGATGACTGATGTGAATACTTATACTTTGGAAAATGTTAGAATTCGTTATCGAGCTGACAATGATGCGGTTGCGTATGCTTATGGATTGGATATGCGTTTGAATGGAGAGTTTGTTCCAGGAACAGAATCTTGGTTAAGTTTTGGTTATATGAAAACTGAAGAAAATTTGAATGACAAAGGATTTATTGCTCGACCAACCGATCAACGATTGAAATTTGGGATTTTATTTCAAGACTATATGCCTAATTTGCCAAACATGAAACTGTACTTGAATTTGGTTTACAATACGGGTTTACCAGGTGGTTCGCCTTCTTATGCTGATCCGTATGATTACCAACTTCGTTTACGGGATTATCGTCGTGCCGATGTTGGATTTTCGTACGTGTTAACCGAACGTAATAGCGAAAAACCAGACGGAAATTGGCTAAAGAAATTCAAAGATTTATCCGTTGGTTTTGAAATATTCAATTTGTTTAATAACCAAAATGCTATAACTAACACTTGGGTTCGTGATGTTTATACTAAAAATCAATATGGAATTCCAAATTATATGACGACACGAGTTTTCAATATTAAATTGACAGCCAGATTGTAGAAATAAATCCTTATTTTTGATATAAATTACTTAAAGATGAAAAATTACATTATCTACATACTTCTATTTTCGATGGGAATTTTTGTTAGTTGCAAAAAAGAAGAAGAAAAACCAAAAGTTATTTATGAAACTACTCAAAAACCAACCGCAAATATAGTTGTTGATACGACAAAAGTTTTAGTAGCTGATTTGCCTATTCATATGGAAGGTACTAATTTTTTGTTGTTTCCAATTAGTGATTTGAATTTTTCAAAGCGAATGAATTATGGTTCTAGTAACCGAAATAATTCTATTAGTTATACGATTTCCAATTATGGCGAATATGAAATTACTGGGTTTTTAAACAATATAAAGTTTAAAGAAGTCGGAAAAGACACGCTTTATTCTTTGACAGATAAACCCGTTATTATTCAGTCGGCAACTTATTTAAAAGATCATGCTGTTAAGAATAAACAGCAACTTATGGTTTATGTATTAGAAGATATGGATACTAATAAAGATGCAAAACTGGATGAAAGCGACATTAAAGCATTGTATATTAGTGCTATTGATGGAAAAAACTTTACCAAATTAAGTACAGATTTTCAGGAGTTACTTGATTGGAAATATTTAGAAGCCACGAATTCCATCTTTTTTAGAACTGTTGAAGACACAAATAAAAACGGAGAAATGGATAGTAATGATAAGGTTTTCTATTCAAAAGTAAATCTTTTAGATAAAGAGTGGAAAGTAGAAAATTATAATCCAACAGAATAATTTATTCAAAACTCTGCATAGAAACTAATTTAGAATAGATTCCTTTTTTTGTTAATAGTTCTTCATGCGAACCTTGCTCAACAATTTGTCCTTTATGCATGACAACAATAACATCAGCTTTTTGAATCGTAGAAAGTCGGTGCGCAATCACTATTGAAGTTCGATTTTGCATCATGTTTTCCAAAGCTATTTGCACCAATCTTTCGCTTTCGGTATCCAAAGCCGACGTTGCTTCATCTAATATCATTATCGGTGGATTTTTCAAAACAGCGCGAGCAATAGAAAGTCGTTGTTTTTGACCGCCAGAAAGTTTGTTTCCAGCATCGCCAACATTCGTATTAATTCCTTCTGGTAAATCTTTCACAAATTCATAAGCATTTGCAATTTTCAAAGCATCTATGATTTCATCGTCAGTTGCATTTGGTTTTCCAAGAGCAATGTTGGCTTTTATGGTGTCGTTAAATAGAATAGAATCTTGAGTAACTAATCCCATTAAATTTCGCAACGATTTCATTTCAATTTCTTTAATGTCAATGCCATCAATGGTTATTTTGCCTTCGTTTACATCATAAAAGCGTGTCAGCAAATTGGCAATAGTACTTTTCCCAGAACCCGATTGACCGACCAAAGCAACGGTTTTGCCTTTAGGAACTTCAAGTGAGAAATTTTTCAAGACGTTCTCATCTTCATACCTAAAGTTAATGTTTTCTAAAATGATTTTATCAGTAAAAGTTGTTTTTTTGACAGCATTAGGATTGTCTGTAATTAAATTTTCAACCTCCAAAACTTCAAAAACTCGTTCAGCAGCAGCCAAACCATTTTTGACTTGATAGGAAGCTTTTGAAATTGATTTAGCAGGTGTCAAAATATTATAAGCTAAACCTAAATAAACGATAAATAATGCACCGTTTAATGTTTTGTCAACCAAGACTAAATTTCCACCATACCAAAGTAAAATGGCAATAACTACAATTCCCATAAATTCACTCATTGGCGATGCTAAATTGTTTTTTTTACCAATGCTATTGTCTAGTTTTAATAAACGAGTTATTGAATTTTGGAATAATAATTTAAAATAATTCTCCGAATTATAACTTTTCACTACTTTTAATCCGCTTAAAGTCTCTTCAACGATTGAAATTAAATAGCCGTTTTCTTGTTGAGCTTTTGTTGATTTTGCTTTTAAACTTTTGCCAATTTTTGATATTACAAAACCAGAAATAGGAATAAATATAAATACAAAAAGTGTCAACTCAAGACTAATTTTTAACATAGCGATAATGGCAAAAATTATCGTAAGTGGTTCTTTAATAATTAGTTCTAGTATTGTGAAGAAGGAATTTTTTACTTCGTTTACATCGCCAAGCATTCGGGCCATTACATCACCTTTTCTTTTTTCGGAATAATAGGAAACAGGTAATTCAATGATTTTGGAAAACATTTTATCTCTTAAATCTTTTAAGACACCATTTTTAATTTTCATTAAATGTTGTGAGGCTAAATAGTTAAAAAGATTTTTAAATAAAAATGTAGAAATAACTAAAGCAACTGTTAGTAACAGCGCATACTGTTGACCATTTTCATTTGATAGTTTTGTAATGTAGAACTGTAAATATTGTTTTCCATATTCACCAAGTTTATCAATCCCAGTATATACAGGAAGCTTTGTGACAGCTTCATTCATTTTGAAAAGCACTTCCATTAAAGGAAATAGAGCAACAAAAGATAATGTAGCGAACAATGCATAAAGTACATTGTAAATTACATTCCAAATAATGTTACTTTTAAATTTTAATGCAAAAGGAATTATTTTTTTTAAATTTTCATCCATTAGTTCAACTCCATTTCTGCGATTATAGTTTCAATTTTTGAATTCAATAAAGTTTCTGCTGCGGGTATTTCTTCAACAGAATTAATTTGTATGTTTACACTAAAGTAGAACTTAATTTTTGGTTCCGTTCCACTTGGTCGAGCACAAATTTTGCTTCCATCTTCTAAATAATAAATCAGCACATTCGATTTTGGAACGGTCAATTTAAAAGTTTCGTTATTCATAAAATCTTTTCCAGTCGAAGCTTGATAATCTTCCACACAAACCACACGTTTACCATTGATTTCTGAAAGTGGATTTTCTCTTAATTCGACCATCATTTGTTTGATTTCGTCAGCACCTTTTATTCCTTTTTTAGTTAATGAAATTAGATGTTCTTTGTAATAACCAAAATTAACAAACATTTTTTGTAAATACTCAAAAACAGAACTTCCTTTTTCTTTTGCTTGTGCTGCAATTTCACACATTAATAATATTGCGCCAACAGCATCTTTATCGCGAACTGCATCACCAACCATAAAGCCAAAACTTTCTTCGCCACCGCCAATAAATTTCAATTCGGGAAAATCTTTGATGAATTTTGCAATCCATTTAAAACCGGTTAATCCAACTTTACATTCTACATCGTATGCTGACGCTAATTCTAACATCATAGGTGTAGAAACAATGGTTGAGCCGATGAATTGTTTTCCGTCAATTTTTCCAGATTTTTTCCATTGTTCTAATAAAAAATGCGTCATTACTACCATGGTTTGATTTCCATTAAGTAAAATCATTTTTCCTTCATTGTTTCTAACAGCAACACCTAATCGGTCGCTATCAGGATCAGTGCCAAAAACAATATCAGCTTTAATTTTGTCAGCTAATGCCAATGCCATTGTCAATGCTTCTGGCTCTTCTGGATTTGGCGATAAAACGGTTGGAAAATTTCCATCTGGAATAGCTTGTTCTGGCACAATATTTACATCAGTATAACCAGCTTTCTCCAAAACAGAGGGTACTATTTTTATAGATGTTCCATGTAATGAAGTATAACAAATTTTTAAATTTCTTCGTGCATTATCAGAAGTGTTGAAACTTGCGTTTTCTACCGTTGATTTTGCAAACGCTTCGTCAACTGCATTGTCGATGTATTCAATTAGATTTTCATTAGCATCAAATTTTATTTCATTATAATTTAAGGCTTCAATTACTTCAATTATTTCTCCATCTTGTGGTGGAACCAACTGTCCTCCGTCCTGCCAATACACTTTGTAGCCATTATATTCAGGTGGATTGTGTGAAGCGGTCAAAACAATGCCTGCATGACAATTCAAATATTTTAAAGCAAAGGATAATTCTGGTGTTGGACGCATTTCTGAAAAAAGATATACTTTAATTCCATTGGCAGAAAAAACATCGGCAACTACTTTTGCTAAAGTATCACTATTATGACGACAATCATAAGCAATAACAACTTTTAAATTTTCATTTGGAAAAGATTTTTTCAAATAATCTGAAAGACCTTGAGTATTTTTTCCTAACGTATATTTATTGATTCGATTGGTTCCAACGCCCATAATTCCTCGCATTCCACCAGTTCCAAATTCAAGATTTTTATAGAAACTCTCTTCTAAATCTTTTGGAGATGAAGTCATCATTTCTTTTATTTCATCTTGTGTTTTGCTGTCAAAAATTGGTGTTAGCCATTCGTTGACTTTATCTAAAATGGATTGTTCTATATGCATTATTTATCTTTTTTATATCCAATTAAGTTTCTATCTTTTTGGTTTTTGTCTTTGTTGTCGTTTTGCATTAAATAATTTAAAACTTTGTAAATTTCGGGGAATTGTTTTTCCACTTCCGAAATTCTTTTTGTTAATTCTTCATAAGTCAAAGCATATTTTCTCAAAGCTACAAAACTTCTCATAATTGCTATGTTAATTTCTATAGCTTTATCATTATTTAAAACACTTGAAAGCATTGCTACACCTTGTTCTGTAAAAGCAAAAGGATTAGCTCCGCCAAGTTTACTTTTAGATGGTATCACATTTTGTGATACCAAAATTTCAATCTCAGAGGCGTTTAATTCAAACATAAAATCAGAAGGAAAACGATTTGCATTTCTTCTTACGGCTTGTTTTAAAATACGTGTTTCTGATTCATAAAGTTCAGCCAAATCAAAATCGAGCATTACCTTTAGACCTCTGATTTCAAATATTTTTTGAGAAATTAATTCAATGTTTTTCACTTTAAAAAATCTTTTTATAATTCTTTAGAAATTTTATAACGTTCTTCGTTACTTTTTGTTCTTAGAATAATTTCTCCAAGAAATCCAGCTAAAAACAGTTGGGTTCCAATAATCATGGTTGTTAGCGCAATGTAAAACAATGGATTGTTAGTAACTAAAATTGTTGGATAACCCGAATATAATTTTATTAGTTTTAAAATAATGATTAATCCTGTTGAAATAAATCCAATTAAAAACATCAATACTCCAAATGCTCCAAAAAAGTGCATCGGTCTTTTTCCGTACTTTGATAAAAACCAAATAGTGATTAAATCTAGAAACCCGTTTATAAATCGACTCATTCCAAATTTTGATTCACCATATTTTCGAGCTTGATGTTGCACCACTTTTTCTCCAATTTTTCCAAAACCTGCATTTTTAGCTAAAACTGGAATATAGCGGTGCATTTCTCCTGAAACTTCGATGTTTTTTACAACAATATTTTTGTAAGCTTTCAAACCACAATTAAAATCATTCAATTGAACATCAGATGTTTTTCTGGCTGCCCAATTGAATAATTTTGAAGGTAAATTTTTTGAAACAACCGAATCATATCGTTTCTTTTTCCATCCGGAAACCAAATCAAATTCTTGATTTAATATCATTTCACACAAGCCTGGAATTTCTTCTGGACTGTCTTGTAAGTCGGCATCCATAGTGATAATTACATCGCCTTTGGCACGAGCAAAGCCAGCATGAAGTGCTTGAGATTTTCCATAGTTTCTCAAAAAACGAATTCCTTTTACATTTGGATTTTCAGCGGATAAATTTTCAATTATATTCCAAGAATCATCTTTACTACCATCATCAATAAAAAGTATTTCATAAGTATATTTATGAGTTGTCATTACGTTGACAATCCATTGATGTAGTTCGGGTAAAGATTCCTGTTCGTTTAATAAAGGAATAACTATGGATAGGTTCATTAAAATGTTTCTTTGTTTTTTGATTTGAAAATAGCTGCTAAAATTAGCCCAAAAACGATGGCACCTAACATGGCTTGGAATATTCCAAATAATTGTCCTTTTAATGAAAACTGTGAACTCTCTTTAATTTTTACAATTGCTTCATTTATTTGTTCTTGAGGAGTATTGAATTTCTCCATCATTCCCACTTGCATGTCTAGAAGGTGTTGTGTGACAACATCTCTAGCTTCAGTATCAAAAAAGTTAAACAAGAAAATATTAAATGCAGTAGAAATTAAAATTCCAATAACTGCCGAAAGAAAATAAGTTGTAAATCCTTCTTTAAATGTCATGTTTCCTTGATTTGCTTTTTTAGATTTAGATAGAAGTATTACTCCGATAATTATCCAAATGGCAATCATACCAAATCCAATCCATAAATTCACAAATAATTTTAAATCAATCAAATACATTAATGTAGTTGCGGCAATTCCAATTAATCCGGATATAATTCCAAAATTAATTGCATTTTTTTTAAAGTTAGCATTCATAATTTTTATTGGTTTAAATTAATTTAACAAATATAGTAATTCCATAATTACTATTGCTAAGTAGCTTTTATTTAAAAAAAGTTACACTTATACTTGTTATTTCAAAAATAGTTGTAAATTTGCACACTTATTTAAAAATAGTAACAACAAAAAGCTGTGGCACGTTGATACCTTTCCAATAAGAAAGCATCAAGACAAGCTACTTCAATAAAATAAAAGATTTACAAAATGAAAAAAGGAATTCACCCAGAAAATTACAGATTAGTAGCTTTCAAAGACATGAGTAACGATGATGTATTTATTACAAAATCAACTGTAGAAACTAAAGAAACAATTGAGCACGAAGGTGTTGAATATCCAGTTTTCAAAATGGAGATTTCTAGAACTTCTCACCCTTTTTATACAGGTAAATCTAAACTTATTGATACTGCAGGACGTATTGATAAATTTAAAACAAAATACGCAAAACACGCAAAATAAGAGTTTTAAGTGTTCAAATTTTAGAAAGACCATTCATTTATTGAATGGTTTTTTTATGCAATAAACTTTTGTACTTTTGGAGAATAATAAGGTTTGATTTTACCAAAAATCTAAAATCTAAAATCTAAAATCTATATGAATTACATACTTTTTGATGGAACAGTACGCAATGCATTACTTCCATTTACTTTCACTCGTCCTGTTGCTGAAATTCGTATAGGGATATTGACTATTCGAGAAAAATGGGAAAAATATTTGGGTTATACTACAACAACTTTGACAGAAGAATATCTTTCTGAGAAATATCCAATGGTAGAAATGGAAGATAACATTATGATAAATGCCTCCTTTTTACCCAATGAAGTATTGGTCGAAATGGTAAAAAATTTAGAAAGAAACCAAGCTATTTTTAAAGAGGATGAAGTCATTGCTTTCTATACTAATGATGCACAAGAAGAAGTTGATTTTGATACTTATGATATACAATATTTTGATGATGAATACATAAGTGTTCAAAATACTTGGGATATTTTTGCTAAAAACGATGTGGCTATTCGTGAAGATTTTGACTTACTAACTGAAGGTAGAATTTCGCAAATAATACCAAAAAGCGTGAATGTAATTTCATCCGAAAATATATTTATCGAAGAAGGAGCAAAGATGGAGTTTGTGACTTTAAATGCATCGACTGGACCAATATATATTGGAAGAAATGCAGAAATTATGGAAGGTTCAGTCATTCGTGGTCCATTTGCATTGTGTGAAGAAGCGCAAGTAAAATTAGCAACTAAAATTTATGGTGCTACCACTATTGGTCCGCATTGTCGTGTAGGTGGTGAAGTAAATAATTCCGTTATGTTTGGATATTCTAATAAAGGTCATGATGGATTTTTAGGAAATGCAGTTTTAGGTGAATGGTGCAATATTGGCGCCGATTCTAATAATTCTAATTTAAAAAACAATTACGAAGAAGTTCGCCTTTGGAGTTATGAAACAGAAGGTTTTGCAAAAACGGGTTTGCAATTTTGTGGGTTAATGATGGGCGATCATTCAAAATGCGGAATCAATACTATGTTTAATACCGGAACTGTTGTTGGTGTTTCAGCAAATATTTTCGGCTCTGGATTTCCACGAAACTTTGTGCCTAGCTTTTCTTGGGGTGGAAGTTCTGGTTTTACAACTTATTTAACCAAAAAAGCGTTTGAAGTTGCTAAAGTAGTAATGTCACGTCGTCATGTTGAATTTACTGAACAAGATGCTCGAATTTTAGAACATGTCTTTGAAGAAACAAAAAAATGGAGAAAAGAATAGTTTTGATTTGAAAATTAGCTGATTTAAAAAGGTATTTTCTAATAAACTAATCTTCAAATCTTCAAATTGTATAATCTTCAAATTATTATATCTTTGCATTCTCAATTTTTTGACAACGATTTCATCAATTGAGCAAGCTTATGGAAAACAAAAAAAAGGTAGCATTCTACACTTTAGGATGCAAATTAAATTTCTCTGAAACTTCAACTATTGCGAGAAATTTTCAAAATGAAGGATTCGATAGAGTCGATTTTGAAGAAGTAGCTGATATTTATGTAATAAATACATGTTCAGTAACCGAAAATGCAGATAAACAGTTTAAACAAATTGTAAAGAAAGCATTGAAAGTTAATGAAAAAGCTTTTGTTGCTGCTGTGGGTTGTTATGCTCAATTAAAACCTGAAGAATTAGCTGCTGTTGATGGTGTTGATTTGGTTCTTGGTGCAACCGAAAAATTCAAAATCACCGATTATATCAATGATTTGTCCAAAAATGATATGGGCGAAGTTCATTCGTGCGAAATTGAAGATGCTGATTTTTATGTAGGTAGTTATTCATTTGGCGATAGAACTCGTGCATTTTTGAAAGTTCAAGATGGATGTGATTATAAATGTACGTATTGCACGATTCCATTTGCTCGTGGAATTTCTCGAAGTGATACTATGGAAGGCGTCTTGCAAAATGCCAAAGAAATTTCTGCAAAAGGAATTAAAGAAATCGTATTAACGGGTGTAAATATTGGTGATTACGGAAAAGGTGAATTTGGAAATAAAAAACACGAACACACATTTTTAGATTTAGTTACCGAATTAGACAAAGTAGAAGGAATTGAACGCTTGCGAATTTCTTCTATCGAACCTAATTTATTGAAAAACGAAACGATTGAATTAGTTTCAAAATCAAGAGCATTTGTACCTCATTTTCACATTCCGTTGCAAAGTGGAAGTAACGATATTTTGAAAAAAATGAAACGTCGTTACATGAAAGAATTGTATGTTGACAGAGTCAATAAAATTCGTGAGGTAATGCCTCATGCATGTATAGGAGTTGATGTGATTGTTGGTTTTCCTGGTGAAACCGATGAACATTTTCTGGAAACGTATAATTTTTTAAACGAATTAGACATTTCTTATTTACATGTTTTTACGTATTCTGAAAGAAACAATACCGAAGCCGCAACGATGCCAGATGTTGTTCCGATGAATGTGAGAAACAAACGCAGCAAAATGCTTAGAGGTTTATCGGTAAAAAAACGAAGAGCATTTTATGAAAGTCAAATTGGAACCAACCGAACCGTTTTGTTTGAAAGCGAAAATAAAGAAGGATACATTCATGGATTTACGGAAAACTATGTAAAAGTAAAAACACCTTGGAATCCAGAATTGGCAAATACTTTACATGAAATTAATCTAACCAGAATTGATGAAGATGGAAGCGTTCGTTTAGAGTTTTTAAATGTTGAGGTTTAGTTAGTATTTATAGTGAAACTTTAGTTTGGTTATTCTAAAAACGTTATCACTATATTGTTCAATAAACTCAAAATTATTTCGGCCTAATTCCTTAAGGACAATTATTTTTTCGGCAGCCATTTCATAATATAAACCTTTGCCTTCAAGCATGAATTTATTTCCAGTATGTCGATAAGCAGAGCGAACTAGCACAAACTCAGATAAATTCCATGTCGTTAAATTAGCATCAATATTATCAATATCAGTAACAATCCCTTCTGTAATTTCAGTTGTCGAACCGTAATATTTGGTAATATCTTCAAAAAACAAAAGTATTAAGGCTATTAGTCGTTCTCTATCCATGTGATAAATGTAAAAAATTCCAATTATAAATTAGTACGTTTATAATTGGAATTTTTTTTTAAATTTTTGGAATTTACATCATTATATTCTAATTCCTGGAGGAAGCAACTCTTTGTAACTCTTGTTTTTTCTAAAAAACTTGGTAATTCTCGGATATATTGGAACCACTTTAAGCTTTCGTTCTTCAGCAATATCAAGGATATTCTTTATCAATTCATCTACAAAATCTTCATTTTCAAAATCTTCAGGCAAGTTAATACGAGTTAAAAATATCTTTCGTTCTTGAAAAGAATACTCTACAGTAATTAAATTTCCATCTAAAGTAGTTTCAAATTGTCTTGCAAAAGTGTTATCGTTAATTTCCATCATTTGTTGTACTTCCATGTTCTAAATAAGTTGAAATACTAAGTTGATTTCTTATTAATTAAAAAATCTTCTGAGTAAATTGTTAAAAAAATGTTTCTTTGATGTGCTATAAAACTGTATTAACAAATGAAAACTTGAAGTAAATATTAAATTCTGATTAGTTTTATCACAAAGTGACACAAAGTTACGGCTATTTTGTTGAAAATCAAAACTAATAAAGTTAAATATAAAATTAATCCTTTCTAACTTTAAATTAGTAGAACAAATCTTTATTTTTATAAAAATTTTAAAAATGGAAAAAATCCATGTTTACTTTATGCCAGGTTTGGCGGCAAGTCCAACTATTTTTGAGCGAATTCAACTTCCTAATGACCAATTTGAAATCCATCTTTTGGAATGGTTTGTTCCCAAAGAAAAACAAACTTTAGGTGATTATGCAAAAAAAATGGCTGAACAAGTACATCACAAAAACATTATTTTAGTTGGTGTATCATTTGGCGGAATTTTGGTTCAAGAAATGAAGCAATTTTTAAAACTAAAAAAAGTCATCATTATTTCAAGTGTGAAATCTAACAAAGAATTTCCTCGAAGAATGAAAATCGCTAAAACGACCAATGCATACAAACTAATTCCAGTAGCATTATTTGAAAATATAGAAAATTTGGCAAAATATGCTTTTGGCGATTATATAAAACAAAGAGTAAAATTATATGAAAAATTCCTTTCTGTTCGAGATAAAAAATATTTGACTTGGGCAATTGAAAGCGTTATTCTTTGGGAACGAACAGAGATTGATGACGAAATTATTCATATTCATGGGCTTGAAGATGAGGTTTTTCCAGTAAAATATATCAAAGAATTTATTCCAGTCAAGGGTGGAACTCATATTATGATTTTAAATAAATACAAATGGCTCAATGAAAATTTACCTAAAATTATGTTAGAAAATTAGCCTTTTTGGACTGATTATTGTAGATTTACTTATGTTTAAAATAAAAAACTGCCTTATGAAAAAGAATCATGCTATTCTGACAACTATTGGAATTATATTAATTTCAGGTTTATTTGTTTTTGCTATTTCGGGTGCAAACAAAGAAAAAGCAGTTCGTGAAGGAACAAGTTTGTATTTTCCAACTGAAATTGATTTTGCTGGCGAACAAACACCTTTGCAAATAGCCGATGTAAAAGAACGATTAGATAAAGAGTTGGTAATCAACGCTAATCTTCATTCCTCAACAACTTTAATATTAAAAAGGGCAAATAGAGCATTTCCAATAATCGAGCCAATACTTCAAAAATATGGTGTTCCTGATGACTTTAAATATCTTGCCGTAATTGAAAGTGGTTTGGTAAATGCTGTATCTTCTGCTGGTGCTCGTGGTGTTTGGCAATTTATGCCCGATACTGCCAAAGAAAAAGGAATGGAAGTAAACGATTATGTGGATGAACGTTATCATCTAGAAAAATCTACAGAGGCTGCATGTAAATATTTATTGGCAGCCAAAGATAAATTTGGTTCTTGGACTTTGGCGGCGGCTTCTTATAATGGAGGAATGAGTGGAGTTAACAAAAAAATTGAAGAGCAACAAGTAACTAATTATTATGATTTAGCTTTAACAGACGAGACTTCTCGGTATGTTTTTAGAATTTTAGCTTTGAAAGAAATTATGAAAAATTCAGGTAAATATGGATTCACACTATTTCCAAACGAATTGTACACCAATATTCCAACCAAGAAAATTGAAGTTGATAGTACGATCAACAATTTAGCAACATTCGCATTAGAGCAAGGAATAAATTATAAAATTCTAAAAATTCACAATCCTTGGTTGCGCGACAAAAAATTACTCAATCCAACTAAAAAGAAATACGAAATCGAAATCCCAACAGAAGGTTATTAAATTTTGGTTAACAGTATATAGTAATTAGTTAACAGCTAAAAAAAAGAGCTTTTGAAAATCTAAAGCTCTTTTTTTATACTGAACACTAAATACTACGACTGAACACTAAATCTTCTTCATCTGATCTTTCATCATCGTAATTTGATCTTTCAGCATGTTTTGTTTATCAAGCTTTTTTGCTTCGTTTAATAATGCAGTGGCTTCCATTTTACGTCTTCTAGACATGGCAATTCCAGCCAAATTTAATTTAGCAACGGCTAAGTCCATATCCATGCTTAAGCCCAATTCAACAGCTTTCTTAAAAAACTTCTCAGATTGATGCAAATTGGTCTGTGAAAGCATTAATCCGTTTAAATAGTTGTAGTAACCTTGCTGTTTTCTTACTAAAGCAGTTTCTGGATTTTTAATTCTGTCCAACCAGATTTTTGCTCCAGGAAAATCTTGTTTTCTTAGTTTTAGGAATGCCAATAGGATATATTCGTTTTTATAATAAAGAAAAATAGGGATGAAAGTTAAAAGAATTAGAAATATCCCATTACCAATATTACTTTCTGTAAATTGCCAAATGGCTGCTGCAAAGATTAAAATGGCTAAAACGAGTTTGATATTTTTGTGAAACATGATAAAAATTTAATTAGTGTGCAAAGGTAATAAAATCAATTAAAAATATTTTTAAAAAAGTACTTGCCAGAAAAAAAAAGGTTTGTATATTTGCACTCGGTTTTAAAAGAACCTATAACAACGATTTATACACGATTTTAAAGATACTGAACAATGAGCAAAAGAACGTTTCAACCATCGAAAAGAAAAAGAAGAAATAAACACGGATTTATGGACAGAATGGCTTCTGCAAATGGAAGAAAAGTCCTTGCGCGTCGTCGTGCTAAAGGAAGACATAAGTTGACTGTATCTTGCGAACCAAGACACAAAAAATAATGAATTTATTTCATCACATATCAAGCCGTTACTTTTATTAGTAACGGCTTTTTTTATAATTTGTTTATAAATATTAATAAGTTTAAAATAGCAATTTTTAATTTTGAATGGAAACAAATTATTTTTGAACATTACAACTACAAACTAAATATACAACTAACTACAATGCCAAAAGACAATTCAATCAAATCGGTTTTAATTATAGGTTCTGGTCCAATCGTAATAGGTCAAGCTTGTGAATTTGATTATGCAGGTTCACAATCAGCTCGTTCTTTAAGAGAAGAAGGAATAGAAGTGATTCTTATTAATTCTAATCCTGCAACGATTATGACCGATCCTTCAATGGCTGATCATGTTTATTTATTGCCATTAACGACAAAATCATTAATCCAAATTTTAAAAGAACATCCTCAAATTGATGCCGTTTTACCAACAATGGGTGGACAAACCGCATTAAACTTATGTTTGGAAGCCGATGAAAAAGGAATTTGGAACGACTTTAATGTAAAAATGATTGGTGTTGATGTGAACGCCATCAACATCACTGAAGACAGAGAACAATTTAAACAATTATTAGCCAAGTTAGGAGTTGGAGCAGCACCAGCTAAAATTGCAACATCATTCTTAAAAGGAAAAGAAATTGCTCAGGAATTTGGATTTCCATTAGTAATTCGTCCTTCGTTTACTCTTGGTGGAACTGGAGCAGCTTTCGTACACACAAAAGAAGAATTTGACGAAAAACTGACTTATGGTTTAGAAATGTCGCCTATTCACGAAGTGTTGATTGATAAAGCACTTTTGGGCTGGAAAGAATACGAATTAGAATTACTTCGCGATAAAAACGATAACGTTGTCATCATTTGTTCTATTGAAAATATGGATCCAATGGGAATTCATACAGGCGATTCGATAACAGTTGCTCCAGCAATGACTTTGAGCGATACTACATTTCAAAAAATGCGTGATATGGCGATTTTGATGATGCGTTCAATCGGAAATTTTGCTGGTGGATGTAATGTTCAATTTGCAGTTTCACCAGATGAAAAAGAAGATATTGTCGCCATTGAAATAAATCCAAGAGTTTCGCGTTCATCAGCATTGGCATCAAAAGCAACAGGTTATCCGATTGCAAAAATTGCTACTAAGTTAGCGTTAGGATATAATTTAGATGAATTATCCAATCAGATTACCAAATCTACTTCGGCTTTGTTCGAGCCAACTTTAGATTATGTAATTGTAAAAATCCCACGTTGGAACTTTGATAAATTTGAAGGTTCCGACAGAACGTTGGGATTGCAAATGAAATCAGTTGGTGAAGTGATGGGAATTGGACGTTCGTTTCAAGAAGCCTTGCACAAAGCAACACAATCACTTGAAATAAAACGAAATGGATTAGGAGCAGACGGGAAAGGATATAAAAACTACGAGCAAATTATTGAGAAATTAACGTTTGCCAGCTGGGATAGAGTTTTTGTAATTTATGATGCCATTGCGATGGGAATTCCGTTGAACAGAATTCACGAAATTACTAGAATTGACATGTGGTTTTTGAAGCAGTATGAAGAATTATTTCATTTAGAAAAAGAAATTTCAAAGTATAAAATTGATACTTTGCCTAAAGAATTATTACTAGAAGCAAAGCAAAAAGGTTATGGCGACCGTCAAATTGCGCACATGATGAGTTGTTTAGAAAGTCAAGTGTATAAGTTGCGAGAAGAAATGAATATCAATCGTGTGTATAAATTGGTGGATACTTGTGCGGCAGAATTTAAAGCGATGACACCTTATTATTATTCCACTTTTGAAGCTGAAATAGAAACTGCAAATGGGAAAAAATACGTGCAAAACGAAAGTATCGTTACCAATAAAAAGAAAGTAGTCGTACTAGGTTCAGGACCAAACCGAATCGGACAAGGAATTGAGTTCGATTATTCTTGTGTTCACGGCGTTTTAGCGGCTAGAGAATGTGGTTATGAAACAATTATGATTAACTGTAATCCAGAAACGGTTTCTACCGATTTTGATACAGCAGATAAATTATATTTTGAACCAGTTTTTTGGGAACATATTTATGATATTATACGACATGAAAAACCTGAAGGTGTAATAGTACAATTGGGTGGACAAACAGCTTTGAAGTTGGCTGAAAAGTTATCAAAATATGGTGTAAAAATATTAGGAACTTCTTTTGATGCGTTAGATTTAGCCGAAGACAGAGGAAGGTTTTCAGAGCTTTTAGAAGAATTGAATATTCCTTTTCCACAATTCGGTGTAGCAGAAAATGCCGATCAAGCTAGTGCTTTGGCTGATGTTTTGGATTTTCCATTGTTAGTTCGTCCTTCTTACGTTTTAGGTGGTCAAGGCATGAAAATCGTTATCAATAAGCAAGAGTTGGAGGAACATGTAATTGATTTGTTGAAAAATATTCCTGGAAATAAATTGTTGTTAGACCATTACTTAGACGGCGCTATTGAAGCCGAAGCCGATGCTATTTGTGATGGAGAAAATGTGTACATCATCGGAATTATGGAGCACATCGAACCTTGTGGAATTCATTCTGGCGATAGTAACGCTACGTTGCCACCGTTTAATTTGGGTGAATTTGTGTTGCAACAAATAAAAGACCACACCAAGAAAATTGCTTTGGCATTGCAAACTATTGGTTTAATCAATATTCAGTTTGCCATAAAAGACGATACGGTTTACATCATTGAAGCCAATCCAAGAGCTTCAAGAACAGTGCCTTTTATTGCAAAAGCATATGGCGAGCCTTATGTAAATTATGCTACTAAAGTGATGCTTGGTGTCAATAAAGTAACTGATTTTACGTTTAATCCGCAATTGAAAGGATTTGCTATAAAACAACCGGTTTTCTCTTTCAGCAAATTTAAAAATGTAAACAAAGCACTTGGACCAGAAATGAAATCTACAGGCGAAAGCATTTTATTCATTGATGATTTAAAAGACGACCAATTTTATGAATTGTACTCGAGACGGAAGATGTATTTGAGTAAGTAATATAGAAAATCCCAAATGTGAGTTTGGGATTTTTTGTTTTATTTTATTCTAACATAAATATGTTTGATGTTTGAATTTCCGGTTTCGCGGATGTCTGTTTCAAATTTGTTGATGCTTTTAATTAGCGGCAAAAGTTTTGGGAAGCCATAGTTTCTTGGGTCAAAATCGGGTTTCTTTTTGAGCATTAAGTTTCCTAAATCGCCAAGAAATGCCCAACCGTTTTCGTCTTCTAAATCTTCGATACTATCTGCAAATAGTTTGATAATTTTTGGATCAATTTTACTAAGCGGAATGCTTTTTTCTTTTGGTTTTCTTGAGGTTTTTTTAGTGTCTGTTTCATTAGTTGCATCAGCTTCTTCTTTCTTTAAAATTTCGATATAAATGAATTTATCGCAAGCGGTGATGAATGGTGTTAAGGTTTTCTTTTCGCCTATACCGATGACTTTCATGCCTGCTTCACGCAATCGTGTTGCTAAACGTGTGAAATCAGAATCGCTGGAAACAATGCAGAAACCATCTACGTTTCCGGTGTATAAAATATCCATTGCATCGATAATTAATGCACTATCTGAGGAGTTTTTTCCAGAAGTATAACTGTATTGTTGAACGGGAGTTATCGCATTTTCTAGCAACACTTTTTTCCAGCCTGAAACAGTTGGTTTGGTCCAATCAGCATAAATTCGTTTGAAAGTAGGTGTGCCATATTTTGCAATTTCTTCAAACATTTCTTTGACATTGGCATAAGGAACGTTGTCGGCATCAATTAATACGGCAAGTTTTAGGTCGGTTTTGGTTTGCATGTAGTTTATAATTCTATGCTCAAAGATACTTAAATTATTCTTTATGCTTTTTTATTCCATCAAATCTTGCAGATGGAGGCGTAAAGCAGTTACTGAAATACTGATTTCCCAAAAGGAAAGACCAAGTGAAATTAGCAAACAGAATAAACTAACACCAAAAAGATAGATGCCTGCCGTTTGTAGATTTAAAAATAGAACTAGCATGGCAAAGACTGAAAGAAACAAACACAACACACCAAAAAGCTGCATGTAACGAATCAATGATAAGCGCAAGTTGAGGTTTTTTATTTGTAGATAAATGTCTTTAGTTTTCTCTTGATCATAGGTTTTTTTTAAACCTCGAACGATTTGTGCAATAGTCAAAAAACGATTGGTATAAGCAAGTAAAATTAATGATGTAGCGGAGAAGAGTAATGCTGGTGTTTGGATTTCTAAAGTCATTTTGAAGTATGAAGTTTGATTTCAAGTTACGAAGGTCGTGAAATTTTTATAAAAAAAACCTGCAAATGTAAAATTGCAGGTCTTACTACTTAATACTTCTGTCTTACTACTATTTAATCAACTCAAAACTTCTTTTTACAAAAGCTGTCAATTCTTCGCCTTTCAATAATCCTTGCGATATTTTTGCCAAGTCGAGTGCTTGTTTTACTAAGCTTTCTTGTGCCGATTTGTCATCGGTGTTTAAAATAGTTGTTGCTAATTCTGAATTAGAATTAACTACCAAATTATACATTTCAGGGAAGTTACCCATACCGAACATTCCACCGCCACCATTTTGACTCATTTCTTTCATGCGTCGCATAAATTCGGGTTGTGTAATGATAAAAGGTGCTGCTTTACTGTCCATCGCTTCCAATTGAACCGTGTAAGTTGCTTTTGGTACTAATTCTTCTAAAACTGTTTTCAGTTTTGAGGCTTCGTCTTCCGAAAGTTTCGAGATTTGTTCTTCGTCTTTTTGAATTAATTTGTCAATATGGTCAGAGTCCACTCTAACAAAGGTTAGATTATCATTGTCGGCTTCTAATTTTTGAATTAAATGCGAAACGATTGGCGAATCCAAAAGCAATACTTCATATCCTTTTTCTTTAGCGATTTCTATATAACCATGTTGCGCTTCTTTGTTTGAAGCATATAGAACAACAACCTTTCCGTTTTTATCAGTTTGCGTTGGAGTTATGGCTTCTTTTAATTCGGCTAATGTGTAATATTTGTCACCTACTGATGGATATAACACAAAATCACCTGCCTTTTCATAGAATTTTGGTTCCGAAAGCATTCCATATTCTAAAACGATTTTGATGTCGTTCCATTTTTGTTCAAAGTCTTCACGATTTTCTGTGAATAATGATTTTAATTTATCGGCAACTTTTCGAGTGATGTAGTTTGCAATTTTCTTTACATTTCCGTCGGCTTGAAGATACGAACGTGAAACATTCAAAGGAATATCTGGCGAGTCAATAACTCCGCGAAGCATTCCTAAAAATTCAGGTACAATTCCTTCTACATTATCGGTTACATAAACTTGGTTTTGATACAATTGGATTTTGTCTTTTTGCATTTGCAAATTGGCATCCATTTTTGGGAAATATAAAATTCCTGTCAAGTTGAAAGGATAATCTACGTTTAAATGAATGTTGAACAATGGTTCTTCAAACTGCATTGGATACAACTCTCTGTAGAATTCTTTGTAATCTTCGTCTTTTAATTCAGTAGGTTGTTTGGTCCAAGCTGGGTTTGGATTGTTGATGATGTTATCAACTTCAATTTCCTCTGGTTTTGCATCTTTTTCAGCACCTTCTTGTAATGGAAGCTTCTCTTTTCTTGTTCCAAATTTAATAGGCACCGGCATGAATTTATTGTACTTCGTCAACAATTCACGGATTTTAAATTCTTCTAAAAATTCTAATGAATCTTCTGCAATATGAAGAATGATTTCCGAGCCACGAGTAGTTTTTTCTGATGGTTCAAGCGTAAATTCTGGGCTTCCATCACATGTCCAATGTGCTGCTGGTTCATCTTTATACGATTTTGTGATGATTTCAACTTTTGATGCTACCATAAAAGCAGAATAAAAACCAAGACCAAAATGACCAATAATACCTGAATCTTTGGCAGAGTCTTTATATTTTTCTAAAAACTCTTCTGCACCCGAAAAAGCAATTTGATTGATGTATTTCTCCACTTCTTCGGCAGTCATTCCCACACCTTGATCGATGATGTGTAGTTTTTTACCTTCTTTGTCAATTTTTACTTCAATGATTGGGTTGCCATATTCTACTTTAGCTTCCCCAATGCTAGTAAGATGTTTTAGCTTTAACGTAGCATCGGTGGCGTTGGAAATTAATTCACGAAGAAAGATTTCGTGGTCGCTATAAAGGAATTTTTTGATTAAAGGGAAAATGTTTTCTACAGAAACATTAATTTTTCCTGAACTCATAATTATGTTATTTATTAAATTAAACTTTGTTACAAAATCTTTAGCAAATCCAATACCAATAATAAATTGTATGACAAATTGGCGTAGAAATAATTCTACAACATTTTTACATAATTTTATAAAATCTAAATTAAAAATGCTCTTATCTTTGTATTAGAAATATTAATTATAAAAACATGAGAAAACTTATTTTATTATTTATTTTTTCGTTTGCTATCATAAGCTGCAAGTCGAAATCGGTTACTAATACTAAATTAGATATTAAATCAGAAGTAGCTATTAAAGGAAATTGGAATATTACTAGTGTTTCTTATCCAGGTTCAGATGTCATTAAAGTGATGTCCTTTGATTTGGCTGATTCTAAATGTTTTATTGGAAGTACTTGGAAATTTGTATCCAATAATAACAAAGGAAACTTTGCATTAAACAGTCCAAGTTGTACGTCTTATTCTACACCAATTACATGGTACATCAATAAGGAAGGAAATTTTGTTATGAAAATTTTAGACGAAGCAAAAGCAAAGACAGTAAAATCAGGATATATCTTGAGAGTAGCCAACCAAACCGAATCATCATTTCAATTGATTGATCGAATAGATGTTGCAGGAAAAATGACCGATGTAGTATATCAATTTCAAAAACTAAACTAAATATCATGAAAAAAATAACTTTAATACTTGTTAGTGCATTTCTAATAGGTAACGTATTTACAGGATGTGAAGCCGTAAAAAACACTAACAAAACACAACGTGGCGCAGCTATAGGGACTGCTGCCGGAGCCATTATTGGTGGAGTTCTTGGGAATAACATAGGAAAAGGCGGAAATGGTGCGCTAGGTGCTGTTCTTGGCGGTGTTGTTGGTGGTGTTGCCGGTGGTGTTATTGGTAATAAAATGGACAAACAAGCCAGAGAAATTGAAACGGCTTTGCCTGGTGCTGAAGTGGAGCGAGTAGGAGAAGGAATTAAATTGGTTTTGGGCGAAAATGCGGTTCGTTTTGATACTAATAAATCTACTTTAACTGCTACGGCCAAAGCTAATTTAGATAAACTTATCCCTGTTTTTAATCAATATCCTGATACTGATATTCAAATTTATGGCTATACTGATAGCACAGGTGCTGCTGAATACAATTTAAAATTATCAGGAGAAAGAGCTGCTTCGGTTAAATCATATTTGGTAGGTAAAGGTTTATCATCAACTCGATTTGTAACGACAGGCTTAGGTATTGCCGATCCAATTGCAAGTAATGAAACTGTAGATGGTAGAAGTAAAAACCGAAGAGTAGAATTTGCTATCACAGCAAACGATAAAATGGTTCAAGACGCTCAAAAAGAAGCGGGAAAATAATTTTCAAACTATATATTCAATAGAAAGCTGTCTTTTTTGAGATGGCTTTTTTTTGAAAGAACTTTAACAAAAATTTGTCTTTAGTTAATCTTTAAATTCATGAAACGGTTGTATTTTTACATTACTAATCAAAACGTTATGGCAACAACTAAAAAAGCGAAAGTAAAAACAGCAATTATTGATGAAACATTAATCATTACTCATTTTATGAATGAAGTTCTTGAAAATAATGAAGAACCAAAGAACGTCTATGTCTTTTGTAAAAAGCATTCAATAGAAGAAAGTGATTTTTATTCTTTCTTCGGCTCTTTTGATTCGTTAAAGGAAACCATTTGGGAAAAATTTTTTGAAAATGCATTGACAACTATTCAAAACGATAAAAATTACGCCTCATTTAGCGACAAAGACAAACTATTGACATTGTATTTTACATTATTTGAAATTTTGACGTTAAACAGAACCTATATTATATTTTATTTAAAAGAAAACAGAAACAGGTTGAAAAATCTAAAAGATTTAAAACGTTTCCGAATACATTTCAAAGATTTTGTTAAAGAAATAATTGGCATAGATGCCAATCCAGTTTTTGGTAAGTTGAACAAAATTAAAGAACCTACCTATGCTGAAGGTGCTTGGCTACAATTTTTATTTTTATTAAAATTTTGGTTAGACGATACTTCCAGAGGATTTGAAAAAACCGATGTATTGATTGAAAAATCAGTTACCACTGTGATGAGCTTATGGGATACTAAACAATTCGAAAACTTGTTTGACTTAGGAAAATTTTTGTGGAAAGAAAAAATATAATTAACCATGAAAACACTAGATAAAATTCCAACAGGAAAGATAGAACGAGCCAGTCAATTGCTGAAAACGGGCATCAAAATAGGAGGAAACTATGTGGCTTATTATGGCGAAAAAATAGTAAATCCAGAGTTGAATCGTGATAAATTGAACGAAAATAATGCCGAAGACATTTATGATGGTTTAAAAAACTTAAAAGGAAGTGCTCTAAAAGTAGCTCAAATGTTGAGTATGGACAAAAGCATCATGCCACAAGCCTACGTTGATAAATTCTCTTTGTCGCAGTTTTCAGTACCACCACTTTCTGCACCTTTAGTAAAGAAAACTTTTAAAAAATATTTAGGAAAATATCCCGAAGAACTCTACGACACATTTACACCTGATGCAGTTAATGCTGCAAGTATAGGTCAGGTGCACAAAGCAACTAAAGATGGAAAAACATTGGCAGTAAAAATTCAATATCCTGGTGTTGCCGATAGCATTAGTTCCGATTTAGCTTTGGTAAAACCTATAGCTACTCGAATGTTCAACCTGCGTGGTAAAGATTCGGAAAAATATTTTAAAGAAGTAGAATACAAACTACTCGAAGAAACGGATTATGTACTCGAATTAAAACAAAGTCAAGACGTTTCCGAATGGTGTAAAAAAATTGAGAATCTTCGGTTTCCTGAATATTTTCCTGAATTTTCTTCTGAAAAAATATTGACAATGGAGTGGATAGAAGGCGAACACCTTTCGGAGTTTACGGCCCACAATTCAAATCGTGAATTGGGCGATAAACTCGGTCAAGCACTTTGGGATTTTTATATGTATCAAATGCATTATTTAAAACAAGTGCATGCTGATCCACATCCTGGAAATTTTATTATTGATAAAAATGAGAAATTAGTCGCCATCGATTTTGGTTGCATCAAACACGTTCCCGAAGAGTTTTATGTTCCCTATTTTGAATTAGCAGATCCAAAAGTTATCAATAATCCTAAATTGTTTACGGATAAACTATACGAATTAGAAATTCTGAGAAATGACGATTCACCCAAGGAAATAGAATATTTTACCAAGATGTTTCATGATTTGTTAAGTCTATTTACACTGCCATTTCACGGCAATTATTTTGATTTTTCGGATGAAGAATTTTTTGGAAAGATTGCTCAAATGGGTGAAGAGTTTTCAAAAGATACCCAACTTCGCAAGATGAATGGTAACCGAGGCTCCAAGCATTTCTTATATATCAACCGTACTTTCTTTGGTTTATATAATTTGTTACACGATTTAAAAGCAAGAGTCGATACAAAAACTTTTGAAAAATATATTGATTAAAAATAAACTTATTGGTTAGGTTGGTAAGAGCGGTTTCTCGATATTTGAGAATATCGCTCTTATTTTTTTAACGTATTTGTTTTACTTCAAAATAAGTTTTACCTGTAAATCCATCTACAGTAGTGGGTGCATTTCCATTAAACATGTATATTTCAATATAGTCATTTACATTTAAACTGATAGTACAATTAATTGTTCTAGAAATTAGTTTGTCTCCATAATGGTGCGCTGCTGTTTCTTGATATTCAACCCCATTTTTATAAACAGCTATTGCATATTGTTCTGTATCATTTTTATTGAAGGTATGAAAACCAGCATTGATTTCATAATAACCATTTTTGTTGGCAACAAATCGGTTTGTTGCTGTTACAAACTCGGAGCCAGAATCAAAAAGGGTAGTGTTAAAGGTTATTTTTTGCCAACCTGTTGCGTTTACAACTTGATTAGCTGTAAGATTTGCTCTAACTAACGAAAAGTTATTTATCGAATTGACCCAAGAAAGTGTTCCCGTTGCATTGGTTTGAAGAATTTGATTATTTGTTCCTCGTGTTGTTGGAAAAGTATATCCAGATGTCGTTGGATTTCCTATTTGAAGTTGACCATTTGTTCTAACAATTCTATTGTCAAATTCGCCATAAATTAATGCATTGTTTTCACTTGAACCTGTCCCGCTTACTGCTGTTGACATTTCTATGTATAATTTATTGCTGCCAGTTTCATTATAACCTGCTTGATTTCCAAGTGCTAGATTATTACTTCCAGTACTATTCAGTCTAAAGGACGATGTACCAATGGCAATATTATTGTTTCCCGAAGAATTTCCGTTTAAAGCAGATGTTCCAATTCCAATATTGTTACTTCCATTTGAAGTCACCAATGCGTTTCTTCCAACGGCAACATTAAATCGCCCTGTTGATACTGAATACAAAGCTGCAGAACCTACAGCAGTATTAGCACTTCCTGTAGTGGCAGAAAAAAGAGTATATTCACCAATACCAGTATTTAAACCGCCAGTAGTTAAACCAGGCATAACATTAACACCAAAAGCAGAATTTCTAGTTCCTTCGCCAACAACTCCTGTAATTGTAGGGTTAAGCAATGAGTTAGCACCAAAAGATGTGTTGGCATTTGTAAATGGTGATGTACTTGGGTTTCCAATATAACCCGCTTTAATGTTATTTCTTTTAATAACTAAATCAGTGTTATCGGTAGTGCCAATAAAATTTGTACTAATACTAGTTGCTGCATTACCCAATAGATTCCAATTTGAAGTCGGATTGGTTTGAATTCTTATCCAGTTGGTTGTTGTATTATCCCAATAATAAAATCCAGGCGAACGACTTGTGCTAGCAAAAGTAGCAGTTGTGGTTAAATAGACAAGCATTCCTTGTTGTAATGCCGTAGGGTTAGTAGCAGGAAATGTATTGATTTTAGGAATTAATACTCCATCAGTATTGGCAGGCGTAACTTGATTACTTGATGCAATTTCTAACTGTGAATGGGGTGAAGTAGTTCCAATTCCAACTTGAGCAAAAGAGAATGCCGTAATAAATGTAAACAAACTAATAAAAGTTTTCAAACCCATACTGTATATTTTAGCACAAAATTATATTTTATTTTATTCAAAATCAATGTTTAATATTTTAATTTTAAGTAATTTAAATTAAATTTTTTAATATCTAAAAGTTTATTCAACTTTGTATTTCATTAAAGTTATGTTACAACTACAAAACATTTCGTTTTCTTATTTAGATCAACCTACACTTAAAAATGTTGATTTTTCGTTGACTAAAGGGAAAACATTGGCTATAATTGGCGAAAGCGGTTGTGGGAAAAGCACGTTATTAAAACTTATCTATGGCTTGCATGACCTAAACAGTGGACAAATCTATTGGAACGACACCGAAGTGTTAGGTCCAAAATACCATCTGATTCCAGGAATGGATTATATGAAATACCTGGCACAAGATTTTGACCTCATGCCGTTCATCACCGTAGCCGAGAATGTGGGCAAATATTTGTCCAACATCTATAAAGATAAAAAAAACCAACGCATAGCCGAACTCCTCGACATTGTAGAAATGAGTGAGCTTGCTCATGTAAAAGCCAAATACCTTAGCGGAGGACAAATGCAACGCATCGCATTGGCACGAGTATTGGCGTTAGAACCCGAAGTGTTGCTGCTAGACGAACCTTTTAGTCATATTGATAATTTCAGGAAAAATTCCCTGCGAAGAAAACTCTTTGCTTACCTAAAAGAAAAACAAATTACCACCATAGTAGCCACACATGACAGCTCAGATGTATTGTCTTTTGCCGACGAAGCATTGGTGATGCAAAACGGCACACTACTAGCTCAAGACACTCCGCAAAACCTCTATCAAAACCCTAAAAGCCACTACATAGCTTCACTTTTTGGCGATGTAAACACCGTTACGCTTGATGGGAAAGAGATATTGCTGTATCCGCACCAACTTGTTGTAGATAAAAAAGGTGCGCTTCAAGTGGTTGTTTTAAATTCTTTTTTTAAAGGTGCTGTTTATTTGATAGAAGCTACTTATAACGATCACTTGTTGTATTTTGAAAACGATACTGCGTTAGAAAAAGGCAGTGCAATAGGGTTGCGTATTCAGTAACTTGTTTTATTAAGTCATAATAAAAATTCTCTTTTTTACTTAATATTTTATCGTCACAGTTTCATAGAAACAAATGCTATAGTAAACATGTTTCTAATGCTTGTATCTAAACTATACCAACCCAACAACGCTTAATTGTTTTAATGAGCTTAATAGTTTAAAATTCTATATAACAGTTACATAGAAACGAAAACTATTGTAGGCAGGTATTGAAATGCCTGCATCAAAACAATCAAACAGAACATCAATTCTAAGGCATAGAACATCAATTCTGAAACATAGAACATCAATTCATAAGCATAGAATTTCAATTCTGAGGCATAGAAATAGTGCTCTGTTTTGAACACGATACACCGCTAGAAAGAGGAAGTGAAGTAGGGTTGAGGATGGAGGATTAAATTATTTAAGACGATTGCAAATCCATATATTAAGAATCAAAAAAATAATCCATTGCCGAAAAAACTTCTTCGTTGGAGTTTAATAATTTAGTTAACTCTACTTCTTCAAAAAAAGTGCAACCACCACAAATTGGAACTTTTTCTTTTGAATGGAATAGTTCGTCAATTCTTTTTAACTCTAATTCGGTTAAAGTTATTATCTTTTTATGAGCTAACCTTTTACAAATAACAACCGAAAGAAAATTTTCTGCTGGAATCTTTGAGTATAATAATTCTTTAAGAGTTTTATACTTTTTATCATATAAAAGCTGAGCAAATTTGATTACAACCGAAGTTCCAGAACCCGAATATCCACAATAATATCCCAATGTTACTTTTTCTTCTCTCTTTTGTGAAAAGACTGAAAAAGAAAACAGAAAACATATAATAATAAATAATATTTTGTACTTCATGTGGTTTTTTATTTTGCTTACACATATTGCAAACTCAAACTATTCTACTATTTTAAAACCAACTTTTTTATCAACGAAATTTGCCCTAGATGATAATAGCAGTGCTCAATAACGCCTTCTATATTTCGGTAATAGGTTCCGTATCTTTCATCCACAAAAACAGTATCCCATTGTTCTTCTTCAATTTTTGAAACATGTTGTATAAATAATTCTGCGTTGGTCAAGAAATCATGGCAGAGATTTTTCCAGTCGGTTTCAGATTGGATGGGTGGCATGTCAAAGCTAAATTGATCTCTGATTTCGAGTGCGCCACCGTTGAACACGTTTAATAGTCCACCCAAATAGTAATTAACGTGATGGGTGAGTAGCGCAATAGTATTGAGCGTTCCCACTTGTTGGTTGGCTTGTTGCCAGTTAATGTTTTTTATTTGTGCCTTGTAGTTGGTGTTGGCTATCCATGTTCCGTTCAAGAGTACTTCTTCTAGGCGGTTGGCTATAAACGCACTTCGTGTCATAATCGCAGTTTTTGTTTTGTAAAAGGTTTTACTAAAGTACAAAATTTATGGGATTTGTGGCGTTATGGATTTTGCTTCGTACTAAACTTCCGCTTTAAAATATTTTTTCTTAAACCAAAAGGCAACATTGAATAAAGCGATTAATGCGGGTACTTCTACCAATGGACCAATAACACCTGCAAACGCTTGTCCGCTGTTGATTCCAAAAACACCAATGGCAACGGCAATAGCTAATTCAAAATTATTTCCGGTGGCAGTAAAGGCAATAGAAGTTGATTTAGAATAATCGGCACCAAAATACTTTCCGACAAAAAAACTAACCACAAACATAACCACAAAATAAATGACCAACGGAATAGCTATACGAATCACATCCATAGGAATTTGAACAATAAGCTCTCCTTTTAGGCTAAACATTATTAAGATGGTAAACAACAGTGCTACTAAAGTTATAGGTGAAATGAAAAGAACATATTTTGTTTGAAACCATTCTTCACCTTTCAGTTTGATTAAAGTATAGCGACTAATTATTCCCAATGCAAACGGAATGCCTAGATAGACGCCTACACTTTCGGCTATTTGTCCGATGCTGATGTTTACTTCAAAACCGGTATAGCCAAAATAGGGTGGCAAGATAGTAATGAACACATAAGCATAGACACTGTACAACAACACTTGAAAAATACTGTTTAAGGCAATCAATCCTGCGGCATATTCTCGGTTTCCATCGGCTAAATCATTCCACACTACAACCATGGCGATGCATCGAGCTAACCCAATTAAGATTAACCCAATCATGTATTCGGGATAGCCTTTTAGAAAGAGTAGCGCTAATGCAAACATGAGTATGGGGCCAACAATCCAATTGAGGAATAAGGATGCACCAAGTACTTTGGTGTTCTTAAATACTTCGCCCATTTGCTCATATTTTACTTTGGCCAATGGCGGATACATCATTAGGATTAACCCAATGGCTAACGGTATGTTGGTAGTACCACTAGAAAAGGAATTGATAAAACCGCTACTAGATGGAACGAAATAGCCAACCGAAACACCAACTGCCATAGCCAAGAAGATCCACAAGGTTAGAAAGCGGTCTAAAAATCCTAACTTCTTTCGTTCTACTGCAGGTGTACAATGATTTACTGCCATAGCTATTGATTAATTTGTGAAAAAACATACATCATTTCAGTAGCAATGTGCACACTGCGTTCTTCATATTTTTCGGCTTGTTGAGGTGTGTTGTCAAAAACTTTTGGGTCATCATAAGTAATGGGAATCCTTTTTTCAGCTCCCAAAATAAAAGGACAACCTTCGTCTGCTTGCGAACACGTCATGATGGCGGCAAAATTACTTTCGGGATTAAAATCATCTTCAAAAGTTTTGGAAAATGCTATGATGGCAGGCTCGTTTTTAGAAAACTTGATGGCATACACTGGATTGTTCCCTTCCGAAAGCATCTTGATTTTAAACCCTTGATTTTCTAATGTTTTGCCTACCATTGGAAACATGGCTGTAGCTTCTGTTCCGCCCGAATAGCAAAAGACATTTTTTAGATTATAATAAGCCGCCGCTGTTTGCGCCCAAACTTGTGCCAAATGGCTTCTTCTCGAATTGTGTGTGCAAATTAGATTCAGCCTAATGGATTCTTTGTTGGTCACTTTGGCTTGAATAAAAGCTATCAGTGGTTGCAACATTTTTTTGCGTTCCGTGCTGATGCTTGCAAGATTCAACTGCTTGATGCAGTTTTCAATTTCTGAAAACAATATAGATTGCGATGCCGTCATTTCTTCTTTGAATAGTTGGTTAGCAACAGTTTCCATCTGGAGCGCAACATGGTTCATTGGTCATGTCTGAAAGTCTTACCTTTTGTTTTTCTGCTGGTATTCCACATTGGTCTATGGCTAAACAAGCCGTTTGTTTGTTTACCAATTCAAAGTTTTTTCCGTTAAAGGACAAATTATATTTACCAATAGTAGTATCTTGGTATTCTACTTCAATTTCAAAATCAGTGATGCCCAATACTTTTTCAGACAGTTCGATGATGTTTAAAAGTTTTTTAGGTTTTAGTCGATGGTTAAAATCGTTGGCGTTCCAAAGTTGGAAGTTAACTACTGTTTCTTTGCGCACCGTTCCGCCACAATCGATAAAGTTTTTGGTAATCAAACCCACTTCGGTTACGTGAAAATGCTCGGGAACAAAAGTTCCGTTTGGCAATTGAAACGCAACTGTTTCAAGATTTGGCAAGATGCTTTTAATTTCGGATAATTTCATAATATGATTTTTTAATTAACAACAATCGGTTTTCTTTTTCTCAATATGATTGTAAATAGTTTTAAAAAAGCCTTTCACTTTTTCAAACCCATTTTCATCAATGCAATAACAAATAGAGCTTCCTTCTACACTTCCTTTTATCAATCCTGCGTTTTTGAGTTCTTTTAGATGCTGCGAAACCGTGGGTTGAGCCAGAGGCAATTCGTTTACAATGTCGCCGCAGATACAGGAATTTACCCTAATGATGTATTCTATAATAGCAATTCGAGCAGGATGTCCTAGTGCTTTGGTTAAAACGGCAAGTTCGTTTTGGCTATCTGTAAAGCCTTCTGTTTTGGTTATTCCCATGGTTATATATTTATATTGCAATATTACGATATGTTTTTAAAACAAAAAAGAAAACAGTGATTTTAATTTTGTTTTGTGTTAATTTTTTTGAACGCGGATAAAACGGATGCATTGCATCACGGATTTGGACGGATTTTTTTAAGCAGCGATTGAAATGCTGATTTTTTGTAGTGGGGAAGTTGAGCGGTTTAGTATAGAAAGTATAGATTGCAAATGCAAAATGGCGGGTTAGCTTCTGTATTTAGAAAAATGACTATTTATTGAATTGAATATATTTTTATTATTACCTTTTATATAAGTTAGATTAACTTGAATTGGTATAACATCTGGAAAAATCTTAAATAAAATCTTTTCAGTATTATTCAACTGATCAATATATTCTTTTATATTTTTAAGTTTAAATACTGCAAACGTGGTATTTTTTCGTGTAATTAGTTCTATTTTTTGAATATTATTCCAATGATATATGACATTTTGCTGATGATCAATAAGTGAAAATTCAGTAAATTCAATTGCAGGAAGATTGGATATATAACGATAAGTATTTCGTAAGCTGTTAGCTGTAAATAGATATGCTATAAACCATAATATTAGCATTAAGACAAATCCAATATAATTTGAATTAAATACAGTTTCATAAAACACCACAATAAAAAATAGAATTGCAAAGATTGCAAAAACAAAATTCTGTATAATGTAAAAGAAGTTATATTTTACTTTTTCAGTCATGATTTTTTTCTGTCCGATTAGTTTTGAAGTTATTTATAACTTGTTTATATATGATAAAGTCATACATTATAGCGTTTATCAAATATATATAAAAAACTCATTACAAATCATCCAACTGATTTTGTTCTCACTAAAAGTAAAAAATCTTTTTCATACTGTTTTACGGTTTTCCATATCAAACCCTTAAACTCTTAACGAACTTTTAATTGTGACTCTCAACAATTTTTAGTAGCTTTATGTTTTTAAACATTTAATCAATTATAATTATGGGGAAATTTGTAATCACAACTAGAAAAAATGGCGAATATCAATTTAGCTTAAAGGCTGGAAACGGTCAAGAAATATTGGGTAGCGAAGGATATACTACCAAAGCAGCTTGCCTAAATGGTGTAGAATCGGTAAAAAAGAACTCGCAAGAGGATAAACGTTTTGACAGACTAGAAGCTAAAAACGGAAAGCCGTATTTTAACCTAAAAGCTACCAACGGACAAATTATTGGAACGAGCGAAATGTATGAAAGCGTAGCAGCAAGAGAAAACGGAATTGCATCAGTAGCCAAAAATGCTCCAGACGCAGCTGTTGATGATCAAACAGCTTAATCTTTATAAGCAATAAAACAAAAACCGATTTAATTTTGAATCGGTTTTTTTTTGTGCAATACATTCTCCAATGATTGCTAATTCCGAAATAATAACTACCTTGTGTTGTCAATTTTTAAAAGATGTTTACTTTTAGCTTCTTATTTTACTAAATAATCAAACTATGTTTCATTCAAAAATAACAGGACTGGGTTTTTATGTTCCTGAAAATATTGTTACCAACGACGACTTGTCAAAACTAATGGATACTAACGACGCTTGGATTCAAGAACGAACCGGTATTCAAGAGCGACGCCATGTTATTAGAGGCGAAGATACTACTACGTCTATGGGTATAAAAGCCGCTACCATTGCTATTGAGCGTTCGGGTGTTGCTAAAGAAGATATTGACTTTGTGGTCTTTGCTACCCTAAGTCCCGATTATTATTTTCCTGGTCCGGGAGTTTCCGTTCAAAAAGAATTAGGTTTAAAAACCGTTGGTGCTTTGGATGTTCGAAATCAATGTTCGGGCTTTGTCTATGCGCTTTCTGTTGCCGACCAATACATCAAAACTGGGATGTATAAAAACGTATTAGTTATTGGTTCCGAAGTGCATTCTACAGGATTAGACATGACCGATAGAGGTAGAGGTGTTTCGGTTATTTTTGGCGATGGAGCTGGAGCAGCGTTGCTATCAAGAGAAGAAGATTTGACCAAAGGAATACTCTCTACACACTTGCATTCGGAAGGACAACATGCCGAAGAATTAGTGTTAATAGCACCAGGAATGGGAAAACGTTGGGTAACCGATATTATTAATGAGAATGACCCAAACGATGAAAGTTATTTTCCACACATGAACGGACAGTTTGTGTTTAAAAATGCCGTTGTTCGTTTTAGCGAAGTAATTATGGAAGGCTTGGAAGCCAATAACCTTCAAGTTTCAGATATTGATATGTTGGTGCCACATCAAGCCAATTTGAGGATTTCGCAGTTTATTCAGCACAAGTTTAAATTGACGGACGACCAAGTGTATAATAACATTCAAAAATATGGTAATACTACGGCAGCATCCATTCCAATTGCTTTAACCGAAGCTTGGGAAAAAGGAAAAATCAAAGAAGGCGACACGGTTGTATTGGCAGCATTTGGTTCAGGGTTTACTTGGGCAAGTGCGATTATAAAGTGGTAATATTCTAAAAGAAATTAAACCATTTAGAGCACCATGTTTATCAAGATTTATTTCTTAAATTACTTGATGCTCTAAATGGTTTTTTAGTTAACCTTTCAAGTTATATTATAACATTCCGCCACTGCTTTGTGTTTCGTTGTTGTCGCGTTGTTTGCGTTGAAGTGCTTTGTTTTTTCCGCCACCAAAGATATAGTTGAATCCGATGTAAACACTTCTACTTTCCCAGTTGAATTCTCCAACTTGTCGGTAAGGAATGCTTCCGTCAAAGGCAAACTTCATGGTTTTAAACATATCATTAAAACGTGCTGTGATGGTTCCTTTTCCTTTCAAGATGTTATAAGAAGCACCAACATCCATGCGATACATTGGTTTTCTTTCAAATTGCAAACCTAAATCAGCACCACGATACATGGCAAACATATTAAAACGAAGGTTTTTTGTAGCTACAAAATTGTTGTTCAATCTAGCATTGAATACCGTTACATCAACTTCGCCACGTTCTTGTGCACCTGTAATCCCGTTTTCAACAGTACCACGAACGGTTTTAAAATAGGCATCCGAACTAGCGTTTACTGACCACCATTTTGCAAATTTCAAATTAGCTGAAACTTCTACACCATAGGCTTTGTTGTTGTCAAAGTTGTCATAAGAGATAATATCTTGCGCAGGATTATCGGGGTTTTTATAGATAACTCTTCCAATTTCGGCATTAATTAATCGGTAGAAAGCACCACCAGTAATCGAACCAATTTTGGCAATGTGTGTATAGTTTACTTCAAATGAATTGGTAAATTGAGGTGCCAAAGATGGATTTCCTCTTGATTCAATCAACGGATTTGACCATTCTCTAATAGGACTGATTTGACCAATACTTGGACGGTCAACACGTCTGGAGTAGTTGAAGTTAAATGAATTTTTATCATTCATTTTATAATTTAAAAAAACCGAAGGATAAGCTGTGAATATTTTGTCGGTTAATTTACTTTGGTCATTAATGTTTTCAGTAGGAGTAGAAGAAGTAGTTACTCTTTTGAAATCGCCGTCAATTTCATATTGTTCTATTCTAACACCTACTTGTGCGCTCCATTTTTCCCATTGTTTTCCAATGTTAGTATAAAGCGAATGAATGTTTCGAGTAAAATCGAAGTTAGAATTACCTATACGATTATAAGAATTGGCAACTTCAGATACGTTTTCATCAAAGTTGTTTTTAATGTTTTGAAGACGAGTTTCGGTACCCAACTCTAGTTTTACCGATTCTGTTAAAGGATTTACATAGTCAACATTAAATTGGAAATAATTAATATCTCTTTGAATATCGTTCAATGAAATAGTATTAGTTACCGGGTTTTGTTGTATATAATCAAAGCGAGATTCGTCCGGATTGTCAGTGTTTGAATAATTGGCTTGCACATCTAATGTTTCTCCTTTTTTGGTAAAATCATGTTTGTATGCAAAATCATAGGTTTGGGTGTTGTTTTCATTGTTTTGTCTTGTAAACTGCTTAGAATCTCTTAAAGCAGCATCAAAATAATTTATCGAATTAACACCATCGCCACTAGAAAGTGAAATGTTTTGATTGGTAAATAATGAAAAAGTATTTTTATCATCCATATAAAAATCAACTCCAAATTTTAATAAATGCGAAGTGTTTTTGTTGTTGGAATCAAAATCTTGTTGGTTTTGTGAGCCTGGTCTTTCACTGTTAATGTTACCAAAGTTTATGTTTTTTCCGTGATTAAAACCATAGTTGGAATAAAAGTTCACTTTGCCCACTTTGTAATTTAAGTTTAAGGCAGTGTTAACTTTAGGCGTAACAGCAAAAGTAACTCCCGAATTGATACTACCATTAAAACCTTCGTTAGAATTTTTGTGAAGAATAATATTAATAATACCACTCATTCCTTCGGGATTGTACTTAGCAGAAGGATTAGTAATCAATTCAACCTGTTTGATGGAAGAAGAAGGGATTTGTTGTAGCAATTGAGCCGCATCAATATTTGAAGGTTTTCCGTCAATTAAAATACGAACATTTGAGTTTCCTCTAAGACTAATTTCTTTAGTTTGTGCATCAACACTAACGGTTGGCACATTGTTTAAAATGTCAGAAGCTGTGTTTCCAGAAGCAATAATATCTTTACCAACATTAATCACTTTTCTATCAATTTTTTGTTCAATAGTAGAACGTTCGCTGATGATTTCTACACCTTTTAGTTGAATAGCATCTTCTTCTAATGTGATAGTGTTTAGATTGATACTTGTGTTTTCGGCAGAAAAATTAAGTTCACGGATTATTTTTTTATACCCAATAAAAACGATTTCAACCTTTAGCTTCTTTAATGGAATGTCTTTTAGACTGAAACTTCCGTTTTCTTTAGTGATGCCACCTGTTACTAATTTGTCGTTATCAAAGATGGAAACATTAACATAAGGCATTGGTTGTTTTAAGGTTTTGTCAATAACAACGCCATTTATACTTCCCGAGTTTTGAGCGATTAATGCAAAATGAGAAATAAATAAAAATAAGAATAATTTTAATTTCATGATTGATGATTTTTTGAAATAATTTTGTTTATGCTCCTTTAGACTATTTGTTTTTGGTTCTGTTACACTAAAAACAAAAAAAACTCTCAAAAATGATTGAGAGTTTTTTAAACATAGTTTTATGTAGGTTATCGCTTCATGGCGAAATGGGCTCTAAATTCACGGCTGTTTTGATTTTCGTCGGTATAGGTAACAGCAAACCAATAATCGTCAGATAGCATTTCTCGACCATTATAAGTGCCATCCCAACCGCGTCCGCTTGGTTTGATTTCTTTTATTATTTTTCCATAACGGTCGTATATAACAATCTTAGCATTTTGATTTCCACTAAGGTCTGAAATATTCCATGTATCGTTATAACCATCACCATTAGGAGTAAAGAATTTTGGATAATTAACTACTAATGCTTCTAGATTGGTAATGCCACAACCATTTTTATCTCTAACTGTTATAGTGTGAATTCCTGAACGAACATTTTCAAAAATATTGCTGTCTTGAAATTGGCCACCATCTAATTGGTATTCATAATCGCCACCTTGACCAGTTGCCGTAACAATTATTCTTTGGTTGCTAGAAAAGTCATCTTCAACAACATATGTAATTTCAGCTGGCTCAGATTGTTGAACAATTACTTCAAATGGTTCAGAAACACAACCCGTAGCATTGTTTGTTGCTGTAAGTGTATAAATACCAGGTGTTGTTGCTGTAAATGCTGTATAAGTACTAACCGTTTCTCCTAATTCATTTGTCCAAACAAACGAATGAGCAGCGGCACTCAAACCACTATACATGGTATATGAATTTAATAAAGCACCAGTTTCTGTGTCAATACATACAAATCCATCTTTTGGAGTTGGTTCAGGCAGTTTGTTTACTATAATGTTTATTGCTTTGATATCATTACAGTTTTCAGTAAGTGTATTATTAACTCTAACAAAAATTGTTGTAAGAGACGAACTAGTTACCTCATTGGTTTGTGATTGTGCATTGGCTAAACTTTCATAATAGCTAACTGTGAATTCAGTGCCAGATTGAGTTCCTAATACAGCTGCATTAAAATTAGTTAAATCATATTGATAGATACCATCGTTTACGCCATCTTCATCACACACAGTTCTCAATGATAAAGGAACTATATTTGCAATAGGTGTGTCAACAATTGTTACAACAAAGGAGCTTTCGTCACTACATCTTGGTAAAAAATTAGATTCTAAATAGATGTAAATGGTTTGAGAAGTTGAAATTGTATTTCCAGCATATAATTGCGTTCCAGTTCCATTCGTACCTGTGTAATACTTTCCGATAGTTAATTGTGGTAAGATATAGCTTTCACAAATAGTTACATCAGGCAATTCATCCACATTAAACACATTTACATAAAAACTTGTTTCGGTAGCACAATTTGGAGTGGTATTCGTATCTGCATAAACATATAATGTTTGTGGAGATGTTATTGAAGTTCCAGCAGGCAACATTGTACCTGTAGCATTGGCTCCTGTATAATAATTTCCAGTAGTTAATTGTGGCAGTTCATTCGAATTACAGGCATTAACATCAGCAATAGCTGCAATAACTGGTGTGTGATTTATGGTAACTGTAAATGAGTTTTCATCTGTACAAGTAAAAGCAGTTCTAATTATGGCTTCTTTAAACACATAGATTGTTTGAGTAGAAGTAATAACAGTTCCAGGAGCAATAATGGTTCCAGTTCCATTTGGACCGCCAGTGGCAGTATAATAATCATTTCCTTCTGAGGAAAGCTGTGGTAATGTATAACTATCACATGCTACTACATCACTAGGTGCTTCTGCAGTAGTAGAGAAAATATTAATTTGAAAGCTATTTTCTGCACTACAAGCTGGTGTTGAATTTGAAACAGCATAAATATATATCAATTGGCTTGAAGTAATTACTGTTCCTGCTGGTAGTAAAGTACCTGTTCCATTTGGACCTGTATAATAATTTCCAACAGTTAATTCAGTTAATACATATTGATCACAAATATCAATATCAGAACGAGAATCGATTTGAGGAATTCCAACTACATTAACAACAAAGTTTGACTCGTTAGCACAAGTTGTATTTAATCTTTTAAAGATATAAATGGTTTGTGTTGATGTGATAACATCTCCAGCATGAAGCATTGTTCCACCACCATTTGTAGCTGTAAAATATTCTCCGTTTTGTATAGTTGGTAGGGTATAAGATTCACAAACAGAAACATTTGGTAATGAATCAATTTGAGGCTGAGAAAAAGTTAAGTTAAAAGATAAATTTTCTGTACAATTATTTTGTCCACTTGTTGTTGGTGCATAAATATAAATTGTTGAGTTTGTTTCAATTAATGTTCCTGCCGGGATTATTGTTCCAGTTCCATTAGGACCAGTATAGTATTTTCCAACAGGTAAAGCAGGTAATGTATAACCATTACATTGATTAATGTCTGCAGGCTGATTAATTCCTATAAAAACGCCTATTACATCTTGTGCAGTACATGGAGTGTCACCACCAGTGGTAGCAAATACATACACAGTTATATTAGAAGTAAGTACTGTACCTGCTGGAAGTTCCGTTCCAGTTCCATTAGGACCAGTGTAATATTTACCAACAAGTAATGCTGGTAAAGTATAGGAAGAACACTCAAATACATTTGGATAATTGGGTAAACTAATTGTTGGTAATATTGTTATTGTGAAATCAGTATCAACAATACAAACTGGTTGTTCGGTTGTTTCGTAATAAAAGTAAAGCGTTTGAGTTGAATTGATTACTGTTCCCGCAGGAATTGGCGTTCCTAATCCACCAGGTTGAGCATAATAATTTCCTTTTGCTAAAGGAGGTAATACATAGCTTCCACAATTATTTCTATCTGTTGGTGCAAATGTATCGGGGTCAATTATTGTAACCTGAAATGAGCTACTTGCCGAACAAGTGTTTGGACCATTTGGCTGATTAAAAATATAAATAGTTTTAGTTTCAGTTATAGCATCTCCAGCAAACATTGGAGTTCCGCCGCCATTTGGTGCGCTAAAATAATTTCCATTAATTAAACTTGGTAATATGTATTCTGTACACGTAATAACATCTTCCAATTCATCAACTAAAGGTAATGGATTCACTATTAAGTTAAAACTTGTAGTACTAAAGCAAGAAGGATCACTTGCGTTTTGAACTCTTACATATATAGTTCTGCTTGTGCTATTATAATACAAAGTGTTATTCAAGTATTCACCTTGGCTTATTGGATTTGTATTATTATTGGCATCATTTTGAGTAGTAAAATAAGATACACTATATATAGTGTTAGATTGACCACCTAAAATTACATTCTTTAAATTTAGTAAATTAAAAACGGCTTTATTTGTTCCAAGTGCGGATTCACATTTTACTTGATTAGCAGGTTGATTAGCAATTGGTCCAGGAGCAGTAAGCAATTTGAATGATTTGACTACAAAACAGCCAGTGTTTGGCGTTTGAATTCTAACATAAATAGTAGTGTCATTTACAGCAGTGTATTGTAGCGGTAATGCATTACTTCCAGAGTTGGCATTGCTTTCACTTGAATGATATGTAACAATAGTTGCTGGATTTAATCCTTGTTTCACTATTGGTGTATTAGTATCTAAATTAAAGACATAACTAGCTGCTCCACTATCACAACGATAAATGTTTACAGGATTTGGAGAAGAAATTTGTGATGAATATTCAATTGTTATAGAATTTGTAATAGCCGAACAACTACCAAACATATTTTGGTAACTAACGCTGTAATTTCCAGCAGTAGTAACTGTAATACTAGGTCCAGTTTCTCCAACTAAAATATCTTCGCCATTTTTCCATACAAAAGTGTAGTTGGCAGGATCCAAACCTGTATTTATTTGATAAGGTGTTCCAACACACAATGCAGTATTATTGGCAACAGTTAAATCTGGACCAAGAACATCTTGACCAATATTAAAACTATTTGAAGAAATAAAGATTGCAGAATCTGATTGATAGTCTAAACGGTCAGCAATAACTAATTTAATGTGATACGGAACATTTGGAGTTAAAACAGAAGCAGCAGAAAGCAATTTTGTTTGTCCATTAAAATTTATTGCAGATGAAGCAGCATTCGAACCGCCATTAAATCTTCCAAAAAAGTTTTCATTAGAAGACGGACACGAAGAGTTATATAAAAAATCTCTAATAGTAATTACCGAAATAGGATCATTAGTATTTGGAACAACCGCTAAATTTGTAGTAACACCAGTGTTTAAGTTTGTTAACAGAAATGCAAAAGCATCTGAATATTGACATTGAAAATTTCCATATTCTTCTGATGCAAAAACGAAATCAAAACTAAAGTTGGGAGAAATTGGTGTAAAATCAAATTCAAGAACCGAAGCGTTAGCAGAAGTCATTGGAATTCCAGCTGCTGCTAAAGTAGCTTCTAAAGTAGCATCTCCAGTCCATGTTGTAGAGCCGTCATTTAACATAGAGTTGTTAGGTCCAGGAGCGTTTAATGCGTTTCCAGTACTCAATACAACTCCACTTTGCATTGGAAAATTTGGATTGGTGTTTTGAAAATATCCAATTCCATTGGATGAACCAAAATTAGTTCCTGTTCTCCAAGTAATGTTTGAAGCATTCACACATGGAGAATTAATCAACACATTATTCACCAATTGCGGTATAGTGTGACTAGTTGTACTAACGTTTACAGGTTGTGAGAAACCTATTGTAAAGGCTAATAATGTAATTAAAAGTAATAACTTTTTCATAATTTGGGGATTTTGACGATACAAACATGCATCATTATGTCGTTTAAATACAAATTTAATCGATGAAATGCATATAATATATAAAAATTTAGGATTTAAACTTACAAAAATTTCTTTTTTATGTTTTGTTTAAACTATTTTTAATTAATTTTTACGATTCTTTTTTTTATTAATGTTTATCTTTGCATTCTTAAAAAAATATCATGTCTTTATCCGAAATTTTAATACCGCATATCAAAAAATCTGTATTGGTTTTATTTGATACTTCTTTAGAAAAAATAGAATTTCAAAACACTAGGAAAGATTTTGAAGGTGATATCACAATGGTTATTTTTCCATTATTGAAAGTTATTAAAGGAAATCCAGTAGAAATTGGTACTAAAATTGGTAATTATTTAGTTGAAAATGTTGCTGAAGTAGAAAAGTTTAATGTGGTAGCTGGATTTTTAAACATTGTAATTTCTGATAATTATTATGTAAACTTTTTTAATAATATAAACCAAAATGCTACTTTCGGTTTTGCTTCTACAAGTGAAAATGATAAAGCTGTAATGGTTGAATATTCTTCTCCAAACACTAATAAACCATTACATCTTGGACATGTTCGTAATAACCTTTTAGGATATTCGGTTGCTGAAATAATCAAAGCATCTGGTAAAAAAGTTTATAAAACTCAAATTATTAACGACCGCGGCATTCATATCTGTAAGTCAATGTTAGCATGGCAAAAATTTGGAAATGGTCAAACACCAGAATCTACAGGATTAAAAGGCGATAAATTAGTGGGTAATTTCTATGTTGAGTATGATAGAGAATTTAAATCTCAATTAAAGGATGCTGCAAAAAGAGAGTTAATTGAAATTGTTAATAGATCGAAGATTTCAAAAGAATGGAACATTTTAACGAATGAAAACGATCCAATTTTAACTAAAATAAATAATGGTTATCAATTAGCATTAAGAGAATACATTGGTATAGTTCTTTCTATAGATAAAGAAATATTAGAAACTAAGGTTTTTTTGAGTAGTAATGCACTTTTAAATGAAAATAATCAGTTAGATAAATTAATAATCGACAAAAAAAAGGTTTTTATTAATTTCGTTGAACATAATGATATTTTAAGTTTAGATAATAGTAGTGTTAGAAATAATGAAGATGAATTAATTATTAAAGAAAAAATAAGTAAATATCTTCCTGTGATATTAAAAGAACTTGAAAATGATAAAAAAGTTATTTCTGAAGTTGAAATTTTAAAAGAAGCTCAACAAATGCTTTTAGATTGGGAAGCTGGAAAGCCTGAAGTTATTGAACTTTGGAAAACTATGAACCAATGGGTTTACGATGGTTTTGCACAAACCTATAAAAATCTTGGCGTTGATTTTGATTCCTATTATTATGAAAGCAATACCTATTTATTAGGAAAAGAAGTGGTTCAGTTTGGACTTGAAAAAGGTATTTTTGAAAAAGATTCGGATGGTTCAGTTTGGATCGATTTAACCGATGAAGGATTGGATAGAAAAATTGTACTTCGTTCGGATGGAACAGCAGTTTACATGACACAAGATATTGGAACAGCTATTCAACGTGTAAAAGATTTTCCCGATGTTGGTGGAATGGTTTACACAGTTGGTAACGAACAAGATTATCACTTTAAAGTATTGTTTTTAATTCTGAAAAAGCTAGGCTTTGATTGGGCAGAAAACTTATTCCACTTAAGTTATGGAATGGTTGAGTTACCTTCAGGTAAAATGAAATCTCGTGAAGGAACTGTTGTTGATGCTGATGATTTAATGGAAGAAATGACTTCTACTGCTAAAACAATTTCTGAAGAATTAGGAAAACTTGATGGATATTCTGAAACTGAAAAAGAACAATTATTTAAAACAATTGGACTTGGTGCTCTAAAATATTATATCTTAAAAGTTGATCCAAAGAAACAAATTCTTTTCAATCCTGAGGAATCAGTTGATTTCGCAGGAAATACTGGTCCGTTTATTCAGTATACTTATGCTCGAATCCAATCGATTTTAAGAAAAGCAGATTTTGATTTCAGTGCTAAAAGTTCTCTAGAAGTTTTACACGAAAAAGAGAAAGAATTGATAAAACAGCTGGAACTTTTTCCTGAAGTGATTCAAAATGCTGCTCATAACCATAGTCCAGCTTTAGTTGCTAATTATACTTATGATTTAGTAAAAGAATACAATTCGTTTTATCAATCGGTTTCAATTTTGGGTGAAGAAAATCTTGAAAAGAAAATTTTTAGAGTACAACTTTCTAAAAAAGTAGGCGAAACAATTAAGTTAGCTTTTAGTTTACTTGGAATTGACGTTCCTGAAAGAATGTAATTTAAAAACTTAGTTTAAAACTAAAGTTAGGCGTAAACTGCATAGAATATGTATCAACACTTTCAATTGAATTATTGTTGCTGTTTACTCTATAAAATCGGTTAATGCTATTTTTCGTGTTCAAAAAATTAATGATTGAAAATGCTGTTTGCAAGTTTAAAGTATCATTAAAATTCCATTTTTTAGAAACCGAAAAATTCATTTGAAAATAGTCGTCAAGTTTGCTTCTATTTGGTAAATCGTAAATAATATTAGGATTAGCTTCGGTTACAAACAGATTTAAAGGAGTTGTAATTGGTCTTCCGGTATGATATTTTGAACCAAGTGCAATTTTCAAATTATTCCATTCATAAATAGCCGACCAATTTATTGTATGCATGATTTCAAAATTATTTTGAAAATCTCCATTGGTTAAGGCTTCAAATGAATAATTATTTTCATTAAAAGTATAATTAATCCAAGTGTAAAAATTTCCAAAATTCTTTTGTATCAACAATTCGCTTCCAAAAACAGCGTAACTTCCAGTTGATTTTATAAATTCAAATTGGTTTTGAAACCCTTGACTGCTAGTGGTTATTCCATCAATTTCTTTATAAAAATTATCCAGATTTATTAACCAATTATTCTTTTTAAAAGTAAACCCAATTGAAACTTGTTTGCTTTTTTGAATAGGAATTGATTCATTATTCGCCAATGTCCAACGTCTTTTTTCAATGCCTAAAAAATCTTGTTGTAAATCAATTATTTGAGAAAGCGTTTGACTTTTAAATTCTCCTAGAATTTCTAAGTTAAAATTATTGCTGATTTTTTGATTGAATTGTAATCTTGGCTCAATTAAAACTTCGTTGAATTTTTCAAAATAATTTCCTCTAACACCAAGTTTCAATATGCTTTTTTTATTGTTCGATTGAAATGTGCCTTCGGTAATTCCTGCATGAGAAATTAATACGTTTGTAATTGTTCTTGAAAATATTGGAAGGTTAATTTCATCAAAATTGGTAACTCCTATTTCATTTATTTGATAACCAAAACCAAGTTTGAATTTGTTTGAAACTGCATAGTTATGCTGAAGTTTTAATGCTAAATCTAATACTTTATTTTCTTGGTTTAAAGTTTGATTGCTTTCCAAAGTTTGATTTTCAGAAATCAGATTATAATTAGAAAAACTAGAAATAATTTGTGTCGAATTTTTTTCATTCCAATTAGTTTTCCAAGACAATGAGCCACCAAAATTTGTTTGTTTCAATTCACTTCTAGAACTATCAGTAGCCGAATATTCTTCAAAATCCAAATGATTTTTTATGGTTATTAAATCCAGATTTAATTCATTTTTTTTGCCAATTTTTTGTTGTAACTGAATTGACGCATCATAAAAATAAAAGTCAACATTGTTGTTATAATCAACAATTTGATTAGTACTTAAATCGGTGATTTCAGTATTTTGAAAAATACGTTTACTATAATTTTTAAATGTTGGAGAACTGAAGAAATCGGTCAATGATCTTCTTCCAGAAATGGTAATCGAGGTTGTTTTTGATAATTTTAATTTCTTATAAAACTCAGCGCTAATCATATTTGAACCAATGGTTGTAGTTGGTTTTTCGTCATTTTCACTTCTTGAAGATAAGGTAACTAAACTAGAAACACTTTCTCCGAAAAATGCTGAACTTCCATTTTTAGTAATTGAAATGGTATGTGATAATGTAGGGTTAAATGCCGAAATTAATCCAAAAAAGTGCCCAGTTTGATACATTCTAATATCATTCCACAGGAATAAGTTTTGGTCATGTGTTCCGCCACGAACACTGATATTTGAAATGGTTTCGTCTATACTTATGATACCAGGAATTTGCTGCATGGTTTGCAAAACATCCGGTTCTGTCAATCCGGGTAGAATTCCAAAGTTTTTGGGTTTAATAATTAGAACCATCATTTTTTTTGAAAATACCAGTGGTTAAATATAAACCTGTTTTTACTTCTTCTAATGTTTGAATGATAGGTTTTAAATAAAAATTTGGACAATTTATGACATATAAATCTTCAGGATTTATTTCAATATTCTCAAATCCTTGATGTTCAATTTTAATAGTATTAGATGAAATTTTTGGCAATTCAAAATATCCATTGGTATCAGAAAAAGTGCTAGTATTGGTGTTTTCTATAATTATTAAGGCATTTTCAATACCAGTTTTTGTTTCTTCATTAATTAAATAACCGCACAATGGTTTGTCTAATTTTTTATCGTTAGAAATGGTGTAATATTTACTTGAAATTTTATGGAAAGTGAGTTTAGTTTCGCTTGATAAATAATTTAATTTTTGTTCAAGATTTAATTCTTTTTTTGGAGGAATTAATGCAAACAGAATAATTTCATCTTCGATGTAATTGAATTTTACATCATGTTGTTTTGAAATTTGAGCTAAAATTTCTTTCAATGGAATAGCCTGCTTTTCTACTTGAGCATAAGAGTAAAAAAGAGAAATTAAAATGCAAAATACACTATTAAATGTTCTATTTCTGAACATTGATTTCGATTAAAGTAATTTTATTAGCTGTCTTTTTTGCAATTTTTAAGTGATAGGTTTTAGTTAAAATTTCTAAAGCTATATTTATATTATTTGATGGAATATTTCCAGAAAAAACCTGTTGGTTGTTGTTGCTGTTTAACTCAATTGTAACATTATATTTTCGTTCAATTTCTGAAATAATATTATTTAAATTTTCTTTATAAAATACAATTTCATCATTTATCCATTCAGGTTGATTTATAAATGTATTTGGAACATCTAAGATTTTATCGTTTTCAAAAATTGTTTTCATTCCTTTAGTTAGGATAACAATTTTGTCACGATATATTACTTGTACTTTTCCTTCATAACAGGTAACTTCAAAACGATTATTACGTTGTTTAACATTAAATTGAGTTCCTAAAACAGTAACTTTTCCAGCTGTTGTGTTAACTTCAAATTTTTTCCCTTTAGCAACCTTAAAAAAAGCTTCGCCTTCTAATTTTATCAATCTATTGTTTTCCCAATTCCATTTTTTATAACTTAAATTTGAGCCTGAATTTAATATAACTTCAGATTCATCAGGCAAAATCAAAGCGGTTTCTGAACCATTTTCAGCAGTGAAATTAGTATTTGATAAAAAGGTAAAACTAAAATACAACCCTAAGATAATAATAAATAGTGCAGCTATTTTAAAAATCCAATTATAATTTAGATGAACAACTTTTTGTTTTGGAGATGAAAGAATATTGGTTAAAACTTTTTGTTCATCAAAAACTGGAGTTTCAAGTTGAGCTGAATATTTTTTTATTTTAGAAAGAATAGTAATATCATCCTCGCTGAAATCATTATTTAATGTTTCATCCGAAGTTTTATTATTGAGCCAATCTGCTAATGGATAATTTTCTTCCATAGATTTGTCTATAAGTTACGTTAATAAAACAGTTTTGTACATTTTTACCCTACTTGAAATTTGAAAATTCTTTTCTAAGTTCAACTAAAGCTGTGTGAATTCGCTTTTCAACAGCTTTTACAGATATATTAAGTTCTTCTGCAATTTCGGTATATTTTTTTCCGTCAATTCTATTCATCAAAAAAGTAGTTCTATGAATTTCGTTTAAATTTTCGATTGCTTTTAATAATTTACTTTTGAATTCTTCTTCTTCTAAAAGAAATTCAGGCGATTCATTTGTAGAACTTTTTTGAGCATTGTTTTGAGAATATTTTAAAGCAACTTTTTCGTGCGCTTTTACATTTAACGAAGCATTATTGGCAATAGTATAAACATATGATTTTGCTTTTTCTATTGGAACATCTTTACAATTCTGCCATAATTTTATAAAAGCATCTTGAGCCAAATCTTCTGCTTGTTTTTCATTTCCAAATTTGTAAAATAAAAAATTGCGTAACGACTTTATATTTTTATTAAAAAAATCAGAAAATATATTTTCTTCACAAGTATTTGAAAATGAATTGTTTTTCATTTATTTATTTGACTTAGTTGTGTAAAGTTAAATTTTTTTTTAATTCCTGGTAGGGAAAAATACAAATAACTTGTTTTATAGATAAAAGCAATCAATTTAAAAAATGAAAAAATATAGTACGATACTAATATCTTTTATGCTGATAAGTATAATTGGCTGCCAAAAGGAAGAAGAAACTATCATTCAAGACGATACCCAAACTTTTACAAGTAGTTCTGCTTTATCGGGTTTACTTTTAAGAACTTCTCAATTTCCAACTGCTTTTGATAATGTTTTGGATAATTCGAGTTGTTTTAGTGTTCAGCTTCCGGTTACTGTGATAGTCAATAATCAACAAATTGTTGTTTCAAATCAATCAGATTATCAATTGGTTCAAAACGCTATCAACCAATTTTCAAACGATGATGATATTGTAAATTTTGTATATCCAATAACTATTGTTTATCAAAATTTTCAAACTCAAATTCTTCAAAATTCAAATGATTTAGATGATGTTCTTGATGAATGTGATGAAGATGATGGTTTTGATGAAATAGATTGTATTAACATTAATTACCCAATAGTCTTAAATATTTACGACAGTAACAATCAAGTTGCTAATACAATAACAATTACAAGCAATTCAATGTTGTTTAATTTTCTTTCTAATACAAATTCTAGCACTTTATTGGCAGTTGTTTTTCCAATTTCTGTAACAAACTCAAATGGTCAAAATGTTGTGATAAATAATAATGCTGAACTCGAGAATTTCATTGAAGATTCTATATCAGATTGTGACGATGATTCTAATGGTGGAAGCAATAATACAACACTAACCCAAATTTTTACATCGGGAACTTGGTATATTTCATATTTCTTTGATGATGTTGATGAAACCAATTATTTTAATGGATACAATTTCACATTTAATAGCAACGGATCATCACTGGCAATTAAAAATTCAAATACTATAAGCGGTACATGGAATATATATAATGATAGCGGAGCCGAAAAAATAGAATTGAGTTTTGATGGATTATTGCTGGATGAAATTGAAGAGGATTGGAGAATAATTGAATATACACCAACTTTAATTAAACTAAAACATGTTAGTGGCGGAAACGGTGGAACTGATTATTTGACTTTTACAAAAAACTAAATTATGGGTGAATCTAACAAAAACAATAAAACGCACTATCCTATTATCCAATTAATAATTTGGATTGTAATACTAGGATTAACCATTTATATAATAAAACTTAAATCAAATTAATAGTCTAAATTTTAAATTATGAAAAAATTATTTTTAATTCCAATCCTTTTTTGTCTTTTTATGCTAAATGTAGCATCAATGTGCTCTTCAGATGATAATTCAAGCTCTTCTTCACAAGATCCAACACCAGTAATAAATGCTGCTTCACAAGGAACTTGGCGAGTAACAAGTTATATAGATTCTGGCAATGACGAAACAAATCATTTTACAGGTTATAATTTTACTTTTGGAAATAATAGTATGTTAACAGCAACTAATGGAACAAATTCATATACAGGAACATGGTCAGTAACTTCTTCTGATGATAGTAATGACGATAATCCAAGTAGTGATTTAGACTTTAATATTCTATTTTCTTCACCTGCTGATTTCGCCGATTTAACGGATGATTGGGATATAGTTACTTACAGTTCTAACACCATATCGTTGATTGATGTTAGTGGAGGAAATGGTGGTACAGATATTTTAGTTTTTACCAAAAATTAATTTTTGTGTTCGTTTAATGATAGTTAGTAAAACCAGCTTTGAAAAGCTGGTTTTTTTATTGAAAATACTTTTTTCTACTTTGCAACTCTGCAACTTAAAACTTATATTTGCACTTCTTAAAAAAAGAAAATTATGTTTAATAATTTAAGTGAAAAGTTAGATAAAGCATTACACGTTTTAAAAGGTCATGGTAAAATTACAGAAGTAAATGTTGCTGAAACCTTAAAAGAAGTAAGACGTGCTTTATTGGATGCCGATGTGAATTTTAAAATTGCAAAAGATTTTACTACTCGTGTAAAAGATAAAGCAATTGGTGAAAACGTATTGACTACGTTACAACCAGGACAATTAATGGTTAAAATCGTTAAAGACGAATTAACCGAATTAATGGGTGGAGACGCAACAGGTATCAATCTTTCAGGAAATCCATCTGTGATTTTGATGTCAGGTTTACAAGGTTCGGGTAAAACTACTTTCTCAGGAAAATTAGCTAATTATTTAAAAACTAAAAAAGGAAAAAAACCACTTTTAGTAGCTTGTGATATTTATCGTCCTGCGGCAATAAATCAGTTGCATGTAGTTGGTGATCAAATTGGTGTTGAGGTTTACTCTGAACCAGAAAATAAAAATCCAGTTCAAATTGCTCAAAATGCAATCAATCATGCAAAATCTAATGGTTTTAATGTTGTAATTGTCGATACAGCTGGTCGTTTAGCAATTGATGAGCAAATGATGAACGAGATTGCTAATGTTCATGCGGCAATTAAACCACAAGAAACATTATTTGTGGTGGATTCGATGACAGGTCAAGATGCTGTAAATACTGCTAAAGCGTTTAACGATAAATTGAATTTTGACGGAGTTATTTTAACCAAATTAGATGGTGATACTCGTGGTGGAGCAGCTATTTCTATTAAATCGGTAGTTGATAAACCAATTAAATTCATCGGAACAGGTGAAAAAATGGAAGCTATTGATGTGTTTTATCCTGCACGTATGGCAGATAGAATTCTTGGAATGGGTGACGTTGTTTCCTTGGTTGAACGTGCACAAGAACAATATGACGAAGAAGAAGCTCGAAAAATTCAAAAGAAAATTGCCAAAAACGAATTTGGTTTTGATGATTTCTTATCTCAAATTCAGCAAGTAAAGAAAATGGGTAACATGAAAGACCTAGTCGGAATGATACCTGGAGCTGGAAAAGCATTGAAAGATGTTGAAATTGAAGACGATGCTTTTAAACATGTTGAAGCAATTATATATTCAATGACGCCTCAAGAACGAACAAAACCTTCAATTATTGATATGAAACGAAAAACCCGAATCGCAAAAGGTTCTGGAAGAAAAATTGAAGAAGTCAATCAATTGATGAAACAATTTGACCAAATGAGCAAAATGATGAAGATGATGCAAGGTTCTGGAGGAAAGAATTTGATGCGCATGATGGGCGGCATGAAAGGAATGAAATAATGTAGAGACGCGATTTATCGCGTCTTATTTTTTTATAAACACACACACACTAACTTCAAATGGAATTATTAGACGGAAAGAAAATCTCCAACGACATCAAAAACGAAATTGCTGAAGAAGTAAATAAAATAAAAGCAAATGGTGAAAAAGTGCCTCATTTAGCTGCAGTTATTGTTGGGAATGATGGTGCAAGTTTAACCTATGTTGGGAGCAAAGTAAAAGCATGTGAGAGAGTAGGATTTGAGTCAACTTTAATAAAAATGCCCAGTACTACTTCGGAAACAGAATTGCTAAAAAAAATTAAAGAGTTAAACGAAAATGATGCTATTGATGGGTTTATAGTGCAATTGCCTTTGCCAATACAAATTGATACACAAAGAGTTTTGATGGCAATAGACCCAAGTAAAGATGTTGATGGTTTTCATCCTGAAAATTTTGGAAAAATGGCTTTAGATATGAGTACATTCATCCCAGCAACTCCATTTGGAATCCTAGAATTATTAGAGCGTTACAATGTTGAAACCAAAGGAAAACATACCGTAGTTATTGGAAGAAGTCATATTGTTGGTCGTCCTATGAGTATTTTGATGGGAAGAAAAGGTTTTCCTGGAAATTCAACGGTTACTCTAACACATAGTTATACTAAAAATATTGCGCAAATCACTACCCAAGCAGATATTATTATCACAGCTTTAGGGGTTCCAAATTATTTAAAAGCCGAAATGATTAAGGATGATGCCGTAGTAATTGATGTTGGAATTACACGTGTCGTTGATGAAACAGACCCAAGAGGTTATAAAATTACTGGTGATGTCGATTTTGAATTTGTTTCTAAAAAAGCATCTTACATTACGCCTGTTCCTGGTGGAGTAGGTCCAATGACAATTGCAATGTTGTTGAAAAACACACTTTTAGCTAGAGAACAAAAAAGAGCAAAAGACTAGAGCAAAATCCTGATTTTTTAGAATAATTTTACCTCAAATTTCAGTCTTAAAAAAAATAGATTAAAATTGTTTGAAACTCTTTTTCAGCAAAATGTTTTCTAATATAAATTACCCCGAAAAATTTGTGCTAATGTGTGAAATTTGTGGTGGTACTTATTCTCAGTTTTAGGGTTTATTTTTTCAGAATATCATCCATGATTTTAAGATGATGTTTGGTGTGAAGTTTAATGAAATAAATAGTTTCTTTCAGTTTTAAATCGCCAAAAAGTGGATGTGTAATAAAACTATCTGGATGTAAACTTGGAATTTCTTCCATCGATTTTTTTGCAGATTGAACCATCAAGACTAAATCATTTTCGGTAATAGGTTCATAAGTTCTAACATATTTTGGAGCTTTGGCTTTTCCTCTTGGAAAAAAACCTAATCCAAATAAAATCTTTTTCTTCAAGCTAAAAGTCTTCTTGAATTCATCAGGATTTGATTTTTTTAAACCATTAATTACAGCAGTTATTAGTCGCAAGCTGTGATCTATATGCCAACCAACGGCAACTTTTGAAACCTTTGCATTCAATTTGTTTTCTACTGCAATATGGTTTTCCAGCTTATGAATTAACTCTTTTAGCTCTTGCATATCAAGTTATTTTTTGTTCTTTCCGCTTTTGTACTGAAACTTTTCTACCACTTGAACTTTTGGCGTTTTTGGCTTTGGTTTCGGTTTATTAGCTGGTTTACTTTTTACTTCAACCTTTGGTTTGGTTTCTGGTTTTGCTTTGGCAGCAATGTTCTTTTTAACTTCCGCTTGATTTTTCTTGATAACATCCATGGCATTCGTTGGATTTTCTTTTGTGCCTCGAAGATGAATGACCAAACCGTTTAAAAAATTACGCAATACTTGGTCACCACATTCTACATATTTTGGATGATCGGCATTACGAAAAAAATTTCCAATTTCCCCTTTTGACATTCTAAAATCTACCAACATTAAAATTTCTTCTATTTGATCGTCACGCAATTGCAGTGCAACTCGCAGTTTTTTAAATATATCGTTATTTGTCATAATTTTCAAGTTCCAATTTGTAATTCGGAATTTTTTTAAAACAACCAAAGGTACGCCTTTTTAAAATGTTCTCGCCATAATTTTTCATTGTGTTGTCCACCTTTAACGATTACTTTTTTGTTTTTCTTTTTGCATTCACAGCGTTTGGTATTTACCCATTTTTCTACGGTTTCCATATCTCGGATCACATCATCATCACCTTCATTATCGCCACAAAGGAAATAAATTTTGGTATCAAATTCTTTGTTTTTTGTCATGAGTTGGTTTAATTCATCACGACAGAACCAAAATGAAGGAGAGAAACAGCCTACTTTTCCAAATACATTTGGATATTTTAAGGCTGCATAAAAAGAAACTAAACCTCCGAGTGAACTCCCAAATATAGCAGTGTTTTTAGCATTGGTTTTTGTTCTATATTTCTGGTCGATTTCGGGTTTTAAGGTATTGACTATAAAATCTAAATAGGAATCTGCATTACCACCATTATATTTTGGATGTTTGCAAGGTGTTAGCTCATCTATTCTTTTGTCTCCACCATGTTCAATTCCAATAACAATTACTTGTGCATGGATAGAATCAAGAGTTTCGTCAACATTCCATTCGCCAACATAAGAAGTTTTAGCATCAAATAAATTTTGTCCATCATGCATGTAGATAACTGGATATTTTTTTGTTGAAGTAGCATAGTTTTCGGGTAAATAAACCCAAATCTTCTTTATACTTTTTAATTTTTTGGACTCTATAGTAAAAGTTGATACATTTTTTGAAGCAGAATTTTCTTGTGCCACACAAAAAATAAATTGAAGAAATAATGAAATAATGAAAATCTTTTTCATGAGTTTTTTTTAAACAATATAACAAAAAATCATATTTTAGCTAAACTAAAATTGAACGGATGGAAAATTACGAAGAAAAAATAGCACTATTAACAGAGATGATTGCTTTTTCGGTTGTTGATGGAAAATTACATGAAAGAGAATATCTTTTTTTATCAATGATTGCCAATGAACTCGAAATTTCAAATACTGATTTTAAGTCTTTGTTTCATCAAGAAAACAATGCTGTAGTTATTAAATCTGAGTTTGAGCGTATTCAACAGTTTTATCGTTTGGCATTATTAATGCATTGCGATGGAGAATTACACGAAAAAGAACAAATAAAAATTCATGAAATTGGGATTAATATGGGTTTAAATCCTCATGCTATAAAACGGGTTTTAAAAGCGATGGAAAAATCGCCGACGAATATGATTTCTCCAAAATTTTTAATGGAAGTCTTTCAAGAACAATTGAATTAACTTCTTAATGTTAATAAATGATGGAAATTAATCTTAAAAATGGAATTGATTCACTTCTTTTTGGTATGAAACAAAAAGATGTTGAGCAATTATATGGTCTGCCCAATAAAAAATTTAAAGACGAAGATGACAATCAAATTTATCTTTATAATGATAAAAAACTACGCTTGACTTTTTATGCCGATGAAGATTTTAAATTAGGTTATATCATTTCTTCTAATCCAGAGAACACACTATTTAATAAAAAAATAATTGGAGAAAATGTTATTAAAATTAAAAATCAATTGCCTTTTAAATCTTGGGAAATTGAAGATTTTGATAGCACGGAAAATCATTTTAACGAAAGTAATTGGTTAATTCTACAATCAGAATATGAAGAAATTATTCGAATTGAGATAGGTGCAATTATAAAAGATAATGATGAGTTTGATTGGAAATTTAAATAATTTCAGCACTCAATCCAGCTTGGAGTAACTGAGTACACTGCGGTTTTAATTCGTCAAATTGACCAGTTTTTACAGTACACTTTCCTTTATAATGAACTAAAATTGCACATTGTTCTGCTTGTTCTGAACAATGATTGCATACACGAATTAGTGTTTCAATTACATGGTCAAAAGTGTTTACATCGTCATTATATAATACAATTTCATTGTTAACACCAGTTAACTCTTCGATTAAAACATCTTCTTTAATTTTTTCTATCGTACTCATTTTCATTTTTTTTGAATAAAAAGTGAAGTTGCTAATTTACATATTTTAGAGAAACCCAATTGTTTCTTTCAAATTTTTTAACATAAGTCAATCCTTTTTCAACACAAGATTCATTTATAAATGGAATATCTTGGCTATAAAAACCACTTAACAAAAGGGTTCCGTTTTTGTTTAGACAATTTACATAAGTTTGCATATCGTTCAACAAAATATTTCTATTGATATTGGCAATGATAATGTCGTATTTTTTTCCTTTTAACAAACTGGCATCACCTTCATAAACAGTAATCTGTTTGCAATTATTGCGTTCAGCATTTTCTATAGAATTTAGATAACACCAATTGTCAATATCAATAGCATCAATTGGTTTTGCGCCTTTCATTTCGGCAAGTATTGCCAAGATTGCTGTACCACAACCCATGTCTAATGATTTTAAATTTTTGACATCTGTTTCCAAAAGATGTTGAATCATCATGTGAGTAGTTTCGTGATGACCTGTTCCAAAACTCATTTTGGGTTCAATTATAATATCAAATTCAGCAGTAGTTTTGGGGTGAAATGGTGCTCTTACATGGCATTTTCCATCAACATCAATGGGTTCAAAGTTTTTTTCCCATTCTTCATTCCAATTCACTTGTTCTATTTCTTCAATAGTATAAGAAATTTTAAATTCTGGAGAAGAAAGTAAGTAGATGTCGTTTAATATATCTTCGGTATAAAATTCTTTTTGAATGTATGCACTAAACCCATTTTCAGTTTCAATAAAACTTTCAAATGCTTTTTCTCCTAGCTCTGCAATTAATATCTCTGAACCCAATTCTCTTGGAGCAACTTCAAAATGAAATCCTAAATAACTATTTGACATATATTATATTTTTGCAAAGGTAACAATCAACAGAAGTTTATCAATTGTTTTTTGAGAAATAATAATTAGTCAATTTTAACAACGGTTCGCAAACTAGAATCGGGTAATTCATCTGGAACAACGTTGAATATCATCAAACGTCTATAGCGTTCGTTATCAGCATCAAACAAATAAGTAAGTGTGTTTTCCTTAGGATTGTAGGTTATTTTAGCTTTAGAATTTTTAGATTTAAAAAGCCATGTTCCTTCATTTTCAGAATTTTGAGTATAACTATAAATAGAACCATGTTGCAGACGGGTTAAACCATTATCAAGCATACTAATTACAATATAGCCATTTGTTTTTGAGCCAATTTCGCGAATGTCAATAATGGAATGTTCATATTCCGTTTCTTTTAATTCATATTTTTTTTCTTCATAATTCCATGTATAATATTTTCGCTGATCAGATTGTAATCTTTTTTGGTTGTCTAATTGAGCAAAAATGCTGGTGCAAGTTAGTACAATAAGCAAAAGGGAAAATTTAATTTTCATTCTAGTATGATTTTGACATTGTGAAACAAATGTAAAATATTTAATCGATAAAATACAAAAATAATCGATAAAAAGTGTGTTTTTGTAATTTAGTATAAAAAAAACCTTTCAATTTAATGAAAGGTTTGTTTTTTTATAGTTATTATTATATTAAATTCCTTCTACAATTTTTGCGAAATCACTCGCTTTTAATGCGGCACCACCAATTAAACCTCCATCAACATCTGGTTTTGAGAAGATTTCTTTAGCATTTTCTGGTTTAACACTTCCTCCGTATAAAATGGAGACATTATCGGCAATAGTACTTCCATATCTTTTTACAACTGTTTCTCTAATAAATTCATGCATTTCTTGTGCTTGTTCTGGCGAAGCTGTTTCTCCTGTTCCAATTGCCCAAACAGGTTCATAAGCAAGAATTATTTTTTCCCAATCGTTGTTTTGGATATGAAATAATCCATCACGAAGTTGGTTTTCTACAACATTGAAATGTTGGTTATTTTGTCTGTCTTTTAATTCTTCTCCAAAACAAAAAATAATGTCCATATCGTGTATTAGAGCAGTAGTTACTTTTTGCGCTAAAAGAGTATCGGTTTCGTGGAAATAAGCTCTTCGTTCTGAATGTCCTAGTATGACAGTGTTTACACCAATACTTTTTAGCATATCTGCCGAAATTTCTCCAGTAAATGCTCCATTTTCATTTTGATGCATGTTTTGAGCAGCAACAACTATATTGGTAAATTCTAAATGGTCAACTGCAGATGCAAGATTTACAAAAGTTGGAGCTACGATGATTTGTGCTTCTACATCATTAGGTAATTTATCTATTAAATCATTTAATAAATCTTCGGTTTCTTCCGAATTTTTATTCATTTTCCAATTACCAGCAACAATTTTTTTTCTCATTATTTTAATTCTTTAAGTGTAGCATTTATTTTATCAAAGTCAGTTTCAATGGCTCTATAGATTTTGATATTTCCATTTTTATCAAGTATAATATATCTTGGAATCCAATCTACATCAATTGATTTTCCAAATTTACCTTTCATTCCATCAGTTGCCCAATAATGTTTTCCTTTTAAGTCATGTTTTTCAATACCATTAATCCATTTGTCATATACTTTATCCATCGAAATAAAAACATAGTCAACCTCAGGATTGTTGGCTTGCATTTCTTTTACTTTAGGCATGGCTTTTACGCAATCACTACACCAAGATGCCCAAATTTCTATAACGGTAACTTTGCCTTTTTGTTTTTCAAGAATATCTCCAAAACTTATTTCTGTTTTGTCAGTAGAAACAAGTATTTTTGTTAATGATTCTTTGCTAAATTCTTTTTTTTGAGCGTTTGAACACGATATTGATAGTAATGCTCCGAAAAATAGGGTTACAATTTTTTTCATACTAAATTTATATTTTCTTTTTTTCAAGAGTTTCTTTTTTTAAAAAAACAACTTTATGCTTTTTACGTTTATTTTGACGTCTTTTTCTTCTCTTGTTGGAATCATACATGTATTTTATAATTAAAATAATTCCAAGACCACTTACTGAACATAATGTTGTGCCAAGTAATATTTGAAACGTATTTCCTAATGGTGGTTCTTCTTGAGTTGCAATAAATCTTAAAATAAGATACCCAATTATTAATACAATTGCACAGACAATAAGCCCAAATATCGCTTTGTTTTTTTCATTTTTATGTTTAAATACTTTCAGCATAAATTAAACCTATTTTATTTCATTAATTGCTCAAATGGTTTTTGAATTATTTTTTGATATTCTATAATATCAAATTTATTTTCATTAATACCGTCATAATATTTGTACTCATTGCCGTTCCATAAATATTTAATTCCTGGAGTATCTCTACCTTTTCCGAGAGCTTTCCAAAATGGAATTACTTCAATAATTTTGTATGGATATTCGGCACCGGCAAATTTGAAAAAATCAGGAATTAAATCCGCTTCTTCGTTCATAAAGATAATAGATATTTCTGGTAAATTTTTAATTTTTTTTCTTAAGTCGGTCAATTCTTTTGCTGCTTCTCTACAGTGGTCGCATCCAGGTACAAACAAGCAAAGCGTTTTTCGTCCTTTGTCAATTGTTGGAAAATATTGAGCAAAACCTGATTTGTGCATTTCGGGTTCACTTTTAATTTCAGGTTTAGTTTCTTGTTTTGAAGTATCTTTTATAACAATTTTTTCAGTTTTTCGCACCGTATCAATAGTTATTGGAACTTTTTCAATTTCAGGTTTACTTATAGAATCAATAATTTCAATTGGATTTTCATTAACAGTCATTTCAGGAATTTCTGTTGCAATGGGCTGAATTGGTGCTAACATAAATAATGCTAAAATTGCAGCAAAAGTTACAGTCGATAAAACCCAAAAGTTATTTTTCTTTTCGTTAGTTTTTGGTAAAATGATGAATAACCAGACCAATAAAATCATTGCGACTACATTTTTAATGATTGCTTCTATTGGTGTCATTGGCAACAAACTACCAAAACAACCACAATTTCCTGAATTCCCACCATTCATAAACGAATCAATGGTCAAATGTGTGGTAAAAACGGCTAATAATAATATTGTTCCAGGAATTACAATACTTCGTAAGAAGTTTTTTTGTAGTAGTAATACCCCTAATGCCAGTTCAATTCCGATTAAAATTCTCGAAAAATAAGGTGCAAATCCTTCCGAAAAACCCATTGGATACAATTGTTTTACTTCAAAAGTTGAAATTGCAAAATAGGGTGAAGGATACAATTTGGCAACTGCCGAAAGTAAAAATAAAAAGGAAATTACAATTCGAATTCCCCAAGCGATATTGTTTTTTGATGTCATAATTTTTATTTTATTTTTGACCAAATTTCATTAAAATCAATGCAAAAACAGCATAATTAATCATATCTTGATAATTAGCATCTATTCCTTCCGAAACAATGGTTTTTCCAGAGTTGTCTTCAATTTGTTTTACCCGTAAAAGTTTTTGTAAAATTAAATCAGTTAATGAACTTACTCGCATTTCGCGCCAAGCTTCGCCATAATCATGATTTTTATTTTCCATTAATGACTTAGTTAACGAGACTTTCTCGTCAAATAACGCCACTGCTTTTTCGACTTTCAAATCAGGTTGTTCCACAACGCCAAGATCTAATTGAATTAAAGCCATGATAGCATAATTGATAATTCCAATGAATTCTCCAGTTTCATCTTCATCAACTTTGCGAACTTGATTTTGCTGTAAACTTCTGATTCGTTGCGCTTTGATGAATATTTGATCGGTTAATGAAGGCAATCTTAAGATGCGCCAAGCACAGCCATAATCTTTTAATTTGTTTGTATAAAGTTGTCGGCATATTGCAATAACATTGTCATATTCTTGAGAAGTTTGGCTCATTTTTATGTACTTTTAAATCAATTTTTTCCAAAAATAAAGAATATAGATTGAAGTTCAAAGCACTATATCTTATTCCTAAATTAAGATTGAAGGTTTTTAAAAAAATATAAATTATTTTACTTCAAAACTATTATTTGCTTTGTTAGAATCAGGAACATAAGTGCTTCCTAAATCCACTTTTTTAATTTTGTTATTTGATTTTGTAGAAATTAGAACAGTTTTATTTCCTTTTTTCCAAGCAATAATCGATTGATGTATTTTTTCAACTTTTCCATCTTCGAAAGTAATAGTAAGATCAATTGGTAGAGGTTTTTCTCCTTTGTTTTCAATAGTTATTTGATTTCCTTTCACACTTTTTATGCCTAAATCTAAAATTCCTGTTCCAAAAAACCATTTTTTCCAAAACCAATTCATATCAGTACCACTGCCAACATTCATACAATAAAAGAAATCATTGGGCATTGGATGTTTGCCATTCCATTTCTCAATATAGTAATGTAATCCTTTGAAAAACAATTCGTCTCCAAGCATGTCTTTTATAAATAAATAAGCAAAAGCTGGTTTTGGATAGGAATTTAAAAACATCGTTTCACCATTCATTTGTGTGGTTAAGGTGGTAATTGGTAAATCGATTTCTTTTCCTGCAGCTCTTGAAGTTGGTTCAATACCGTATTCGTCAACAAACCTATTGTCTATCATTGACGTAATAATCCATTCGCCAATAGTTGCCCAACCTTCGTCCATCCAGCCATATTTTGTTTCATTTGTTCCCATATAAAAAGGAAACATAGTATGAAAAATTTCGTGTGTTGTTAATTCAATACTTTCGGCTCTATCTTCTATGGGGTTATCGTTAACCATCATTGGATATTCCATTTGGTCTAAACCATCAAAAACAGTTTCATGATTGTACGGAAAAGGCCATTTGGGAAAACTAAAACTCATTGCTTCAACTGTTTTTCTGGCATCTGAAGCAACGAATTCAAAATCTTTGTGAATTTCATTATAAACAGCATCAACTCGGGTTCTTCGTTTTGTTTTTCTATCCACTTCAATGCTTGAGGATTGCCAAACGTAGTGATTGCTTAGTGCAATGGCAATGTCGGTTACATTTTTGGCTTCAAATTGCCAAGTGTTGTTTGCTTTCTCTTTTCTAGTAATAGTTCCATTTTTTATGTCTTCACTTGAAATTATGTATTTGATTTCATCGTTAGTTTCTGCATAATTTATTCTTTCACAATAAGTTTTTTGATAAACTTCATTACAATTCAATAAATCACCAGTAGCCCAAACCATATAATCATTAGGAACAGTTAAAGCCATTTTGAAATCACAAAAATCATTGTAAAACTCTTGTGTGCCTAGGTATTGGTTCTTATTCCATCCATCAATGTCATCATAAACAGCAATTCGTGGGAAAAAATATGCCAAAAAATAAGCGCCGTTATCAATTTTTCCTGTTCTGAAATTGGAACCTTCATTTAAGGTAAATGAAAAATCGACGCTAAAATTGATGCTTTGTTTAGGATAAAGTGCAGGAATTCTAACAGTCATATTGGTAGCATCAATATTTATTTTTTTGACATCAATTTTTTCATTGTTTGCCATGAAATTTTCAATAGAAATCCCATCGCTAACATTGTCTGTCGCTACTTTCATCAATCTTGGTGAACCTTTTTTGAAAAAATTTGGATATAATTTAAACTCAATTACTTTTAATGTGTCATTACTATTATTTGTGTAATTGATGTTTTCACTGCCTTTGAGCAAAAGTGTTTTTGGGTCAAATGAAACGGTTATAGTGTAATCTGCCTTGTTTTGCCAATAATTTTCACCAGGCAAACCAGTTTGCGAACGGGTTTTTTTATCGTAAGTGACTTGAATATTTGTTGGAGTTGGAATAGTCGTTTGCGCAGAAACGAATACTAGTGAAAAGAGTGCGATTGAAGAATAAATTTTTTTAATCATATAGTTTTATTTTATCCATTATAAAATGGTGTTTTCAAATGTACAAAAAATCAATTCCTGTAACATGAAATCAATGCAACATCTCTAATTTTAGGTTTAATATTTTATCTTTACCAGGATTTAACAATTTATTTAGTTTAATAGAGATGACAATCAACTGTTTAGGAAAATTAATAGACTTGTCTTCACCCAAAGTTATGGGAATACTTAATTTAACTCCAAATTCTTTTTACGATGGCGGAAAATTTAAAAATGAGAAAAGTATTCTAAATCAAGTAGATAAGATGTTGTCTGATGGTGCTACCTTTATCGATATTGGAGCTTATTCTAGTAAGCCGAATGCCGAATTTGTTTCTGAAAAAGAAGAAGAAAATCGATTGTTTCCAGTAATAGAATTGATTTTAAAAGAATTTCCTGAAACTTTAATTTCGATAGATACCTTCCGAAGTGCTATTGCCAAAAAAGCTATTGAAAATGGTGCTTGCATAGTCAATGATATTTCTGCTGGAAGTTTGGATGATAAAATGTTTGAAACTATTGCAAATCTTCAAGTTCCGTACATCATGATGCACATGAAAGGAAATCCGCAAACAATGCAAGGTTTGGCACATTATGAAAATATAGTCAAAGAAATGTTGTTTTATTTTTCTGAAAAAGTGGCGTCAGCAAGAAGTTTTGGCATCAACGATTTAATCATTGATCCAGGTTTTGGATTTGCAAAAAAAATGGAGCATAATTTTGAAGTATTGAATAATTTGGAATTATTTCAAATGTTGGAACTGCCAATATTAGTAGGTTTTTCAAGAAAATCAATGATATATAAAACATTAGAAACATCTGCTGAATTTGCTTTAAATGGAACCACGGTTTTAAACACGATTGCACTGCAAAAAGGTGCAAAAATACTAAGAGTTCACGATGTAAGAGAAGCTATAGAATGTGTAAAATTAGTTAGTCAATTATGAAAAATGTAATCGTATTTTTTAGTTTTTTATTGATTTGTTCTTGCCAAAAAAAAGAAGTTTTGTTGCCGCAAATTTCAGAAACGATTGTTGCTGATGTTAAAGATCATTCACCAATTTATATGTTTTTTGAAACAAAAGAAATGGATACTTTGATTGCTGTAAATAGAAAAAACACTATCATTTCTACCAATTGGTTGTTCAATATTGACAAACGTTTACCTTTAAAACTAGTGGTTCCAGAAATTAAAAAACTTCAAGAAAAAAAAGAAAATAGTGAGCACAAAAACAAAGCTGCTGAGAACTATTTTACTTATATGGATAGTGAGAAAAAGACGTTAGCCTTTATGCCATTTACTGAAACAGTATATAAATTAGTAAAACCAACATTTGGAGTAATTGTATTTATTAAATCAATTTCTGAAATCAGAGTTAATGGAGTTAAGGTGAATAAAGAAGATTTACAATCGTATTTGATTTCAATAGAAAGTGATAAACCAAATAAATTTCAATTTTGTTTCAGTAAAGAATTACTTTTTGAAGATTATTTAAAAGCAACAATATTTTTAAAATCATTAAAATTTCAGTTGCCAATTCTTCAAACTTCTAATCAAGAATTTATTTATTAAACTTCGTACTTCCAACCTCGTAAATCGTACTTTCTACTGGTGATGATAGGGTTCATTTCTCAAAATTGTAAACCCTCGATACAATTGTTCAATAAAAAACAGACGTACCATTTGATGCGAAAAAGTCATTTCGGATAATGAAATTTTTCCTTGTGCTTTTCTATACACTTCATCGCTGAAACCATATGGTCCACCAATTACAAAAACTAAAGTCTTCACACCCGAGTTCATTTTTTTCTGTAAATATTCCGAAAAACTTACACTCGAAAAAGTAGTTCCGTTTTCATCCAAAAGAATTAATTGGTCTGTTGGTGTGAGTTTGGTTAAAATTAATTCGCCTTCTTTTTCTTTTTGCTGTGCTTCAGAAAGGTTCTTGACATTTTTTATATCGAGAATAATTTCTAAATCGAATTTTATATAAAAAGACAAACGCTTGGTATAATCGTCAATCAAAGTTTGAAGTGATTTGTTGTCTGTTTTTCCTATGGCGAGTAATTTGATGTTCATTATTTATTCCAAATTTTCCATGATTTTTCAGCTTGGTATTGCAACATTTCAAAGCCATTTTTTATTGTAGCACCTTTCTTTTTAGCTTTTTTTAAAAACTGAGTTTCTTCTGGGTTGTATATTAAATCAAATGCAATATGCTTTTTGGTGAAAAATTGATAAGGTAAATTGGGAAATTCTTTCACGTTCGGACTAGTGCCTAATGGTGTGCAATTGATAATGATTTGGAAATTGTCAAAAGTGGTAGCGTTAATTCTGTTATAATTAATCATGCCTTCTTTTTCTTCGCGAGAAACAAAAGTGTAAAGTATTCCTAATTTCTCTAATCCAAAAGCAATTCCTTTTGATGCACCGCCAGTTCCTAAAATTAATGCTTTTTTGTGATGTTCTTTAAGTAATGGTTTTAAAGATTTTATAAATCCATAATAATCGGAATTGTAGCCTTTTAAACTTCCTTTTTTTGTAAAACGAATCACATTGACAGCACCAATTTTTTGAGCATTTTTAGACAATTTGTCTAAATAAGGAATGATTGTTTCTTTAAAAGGAATTGTAACGTTCAAACCTTTCAAGTCAGAATTATTTTTTAAAATTTCAGGGAATTCATCAATTGATTGTAAATCAAAATTCTCATAGAAGTAATCTTCAAGATTGCCTAAAGCAAACTTTTCCGTAAAATATTTTTTTGAAAAAGAATACGAAATGTTTTTACCGATAAGACCAAACTGTCTTTTCGACATTTATTCTGATTTTTTGTGTTTTGAAATATACTCTTGTACAGATACTCTATCCCAAACCAATGGAAACAATTCTTCTAAAATAGAAACATGTTTTGAATTTAATCGTAAAGCATTGTTTAAATGGAAATTTCCTTTTTCTTCTTCGTTCAGTAAAAAGTGGAAACCAGCCATACGGTATTCAATTTCAAATTGATCTGGAAAATATTCTGCCGCTTGAATTAAGGTTAAAATACCATTGTTGTGTTCACCCATGATTTTCATGATGTCAACCCAAAATAACCAAGTGTCTAATTGAAAATCGCCCAATTCTACAGCTTTTCTATAGCCATATTCAGCTTCTTCAATATTGTTCATTGCTTTGTTTATCGTTGCAAAACGCTTCCAATATAAACGATTTTGGTCATCAATTGCCAATGCTTTGTTAACATAATACAATGCTTTTTGATGATTTTTTTGACTAACGTAAAAATCGGTTATAGCAATCCAACCTTTGTCTAAAAGTGGATCTTCATGTACTGTTTTGTTATAATATTTTAGTGCTTCCACTTTATTGCCAAGTTTTTCATAACATTTTCCAATGCGCAATAATGCATACGAAGTTGGATCGTCTAATACTATCGTTTGATTGTAGCTCACAATGGCTTCATCATATCTTTTTAGTCGTTCTAAAGCTTTTCCACGTTCTAAGAAAGCACCTATAAATTCGTCGTCAATATAAGTAGCCAATTCAAAAGATGTTGCTGCTAACTCATAGTTTTTTAAACCATAGTATAAGCGACCAGTTTGGTGCCAAGCTATTTCACTATATGGATTTTTTTCAATATAGGTTTTTAAATAATCGATAGCTTCTTGGTTTTGATCCAAAAACTCAAAACAATAGACTACATTGTATAAGCCTGATTGATCTTCAAAATCTTCTTCAAGACATTTGATGAAATTGATTTTTGCCATTTCAAGATTGTCCATAAAAAGATATTCCATGCCAACTAAGTTATAAATATCGGCATGATCTTCGGAATATTGTAAAGCGGTTTCTAACAGTTCTACTGCCGTTTCGTGCTTGTCTTTTTTTGAGTAGATATTGGCTTTTAAAATGTATATTTCTTCATTTGTAGGTTCAAGCGCATACAACTCGTTAAGCATTTTTTCAGCTTGGTCGAGTTTTTCATCGTAAATCAACATTTCTACTTGAACTAATTTCAACCCGGTAGATTTTGGGTGCTGTTCTAAACCTAACTTTAAGGCTTTTTTGGCTAAAGTTGCTTTTCCCATATCAAGGTAATGCAGTATGATTTCCTCAAACTCTTCTGAATCAAAAAAGAATACTTTGTTGGTTTTCAACATCGATTCGAATTTTGAAAGGGATAAATTACGGTCTTCTTCTTCGTGATCGAAATGCATAATAGTAGGTTTAAATTATACTTAATAAAAGTAGTTAAACACATCCTTTTTTGGTGTAGCCAAAATTATTGTTGTAAACAATTTAATTAACAATTGATGTTGTTTGTTGAAAGTTAGTGATTTGTGTTTTTTTACTTAAAGTTAAAACGCTACATCAAAAATAAATTAATTATTAATTTTCATTCAAAATTTCATTCATCGCTTCAATAATAATGGCACAACCTTCTTTTATTTCATCATCAGAAATGGTTAATGGCGGCGTTATTCTAATAGCACTTGGTTCAAACAATAACCAAAATAAAATTAAACCTTTATCCTGACATTTTAAAATAACTTGGTTGGTTATTTCTGCATTTTTAGTCATTGCTGCAAGCATTAATCCTTTTCCTCTTATTTCTTCTATCAAAGGATGTACCAAAAGCGATCGAAATAACTTTTCTTTTTCTAAAGATTGCTTAGCATAGTCTTTTTCTAGTATTTCTTCTAAGGTTGCTAAACAGGCTGCCGCAATGACAGGATGGCCGCCAAAAGTAGTGATGTGTCCTAATTTTGGGTCGTGGCTCAATAAATCCATGTGTTTTTCGTTGGCAATAAATCCACCGACAGGCATTCCGCCAGCCATTCCTTTTCCAATAATAATTACGTCGGGAACGACGTTATAGTTTTCAAAACCGAAAAATTTTCCAGTTCTTCCAAAGCCTGGTTGTATTTCGTCAACTATCATGAGCGCGCCCACTTCTTCACAGCGTTTTTTTATTTTTGCCAAAAAATCATTTTTTGGTTCAATAAAACCCGCGCCACCTTGAATACTCTCTAGAATTATTCCAGCAGTTTTGGTTGTTATTTTAGAAATATCTTCTTCGTTATTAAAAGTAATGAAATCAACATCTGGAATTAATGGACGAAAAATTTGTTTACGTTCTTCAAAACCCATAACGCTCATCGAACCCATAGTATTGCCATGATAAGCATTGTGACAGGAAATCAATTGACTTCTACCAGTAACTCTTCGTACTAATTTTAAGGCACCTTCGCAAGCTTCAGTTCCTGAGTTAACAAGATAGACTTTATTTAAAGATTTTGGAAGATGTTCTACCAATAATTTACAGTATTGCACAGCTGGATGTTGTGCATATTCGCCATAAACCATGACATGTGAATACTTGTTCAATTGGTCTATTATTGCTTGGTTCACTCTTGGATGTTGATGTCCGAGTGAACAGGCAGAAACACCCGCAACAAAATCTAAATGTTTTTTATCGTTTGTGTCAAATATATAGGAGCCAACAGCGTGTGAGATTTCCAACCCTAAAGGATAGGGAGATGTTTGAGCTTGGTATTTTAAAAAGTCTTCTTTCAATGAAATTTTAGTTTTACTGAGTAGTGGCACATACAGAACACCACCAAAATTCTTCTTCTTCGTTCTTTAAAAAGGTTTTTGTAGTATCCTGGCATTTTTCGCAATATACTTCATCTCTATCATCTTCAAAGATTTGTATATTACAGTTCGAGCAACTCCAAATCGTTATTGACGGAATTTCTTCGTCTATATACCAATTAAAAGTTTCTTGTTTACATTTTGGACAAATATGCTGTGCCATTTTTGGGTAAATTAATTGTAGGGTTTGAAACGCTATTTGATTTCAGGCTTGGGATTTTTTTTATCATAATCCAATGTTTCTTTTCTAGGTTCCAGCGGAACATTTTCTTTTTCCATTTCTAGTTTCTTTTCGGCTTGAATTTTAGCATCCAATTGGTTTTCTTCTTCAGGAAAAATATCGTCTTTTGTTTTGATACGTTCATCGCCACGCCATATAAAGCCTCGAAGTTTCCTTGCGTTCTCGGGCAAATCTTTTTCGGGGTAAATTTCACCTTCTGCCTGGTTAAAATTCGTGATGGTTTCGATGGTGTTTCCGTCGAACAGTATGTTTATTTTACTGCAAACACTTTTGTTTATGCCAATCAATTCTTGCTGGTCATTTCGCATAAAATAAATCACTTCGGTGTTTTTGATAATATCAACTTCTCGGAGTTTGCTGTCTTCAAATTTGCCGTATAAATTTTGTCCTTTCACTTGATTGTAACCAGTGCCAAGTGTGTCTTTGGAAACAATGAAAGCATTATTGAGTACTTTGAGCGAATCTAGCTTTTCGGTTTGGTTATTACCAATAAGATGCATCTCATCACCGGTCATTTGGTTTTCAAAGTTCCAAAGGATTGGATTTTTTATCAATTTGGTGAGTCCTGTTTTCTGGTCGGAATATAAGGAGTCACACTTTCCACTCATGTCTTTTTTGTAAAAACGTACGTTGTTAAAAGCTCTTACAATTCGATTTCCAGGTTTTCCTGTAACCATCAATTTTTTTCCGTGAATATAGACCGAATCGTTTTCTACTAAGTTAATAGCAACAGCTCTTTTGGTTACATACATAGAATCTTTAAGCTTGTACATCTCTGCATAATGACCTTTGACAACACCATTATTTATTGAGTCTGTAATTTTTACATTATTGGTAGCCGAAGCAAACTCTCGGTTGCGGTCATAATACAAACTGTCGCCTTCAATTCTCCTGTCTTTGTATTTGATGTAGGATTTTCGTAGAAAATGCGCCAAGTTTTTCTTGGTATCATAAAATCCTTTTTCGGTATAGATATAATTGGATTCGCTAGTTATTGTTGATGGCCCAAAAAGATAGGAATGTCCAGAATTAGTGTAATAATCTAAATGATTGGACTTGATGACATATTTTGGGTTGGTAATGGTTACTCCGGTCAAAAAGCGAAACTTTTTTTCATTGGCATAATAGCGTCCTGATTTACTTTTTAATGTGTTTTCTTTACTAGTTATCGTTCCGTTAGTATTGTAAAAAGCTTCTTGAGTGTTTCTGTCAAAGTTAATAGTGTCAGTAACCAACGTAGATTCTGGAGAACGCATAATAACATTTCCTGTTGCAAATGCTTGTTTGACTTCTCCATTATATTCAGCATATTTACTGTTTAAGAAAAGAGTATCACCCTGTACCATTTGCACCTCTCCAAAAGCTTTTAGATAGTTTTCTTTTTCAAAAAAATAGGCTTTGTTGCAAGTAAATAAAACACCTTCGTGTCTAAGCTTAACATTTCCGCGCAAAAGAACTGCATCAGGTATTTCGTCTTGATCTCTATCAGCAAAATCAGCATTTTCAATGTTAATTTTAGAAGTTTTTTGAGCTTCTAGATCATTGACAAAGCAAAGTATAAATCCGAAAAGTAAAAGTAACTTCTTCAAATGGTTTAAATTTTTGTCAAATTTAGGAATTTACAACCAATAGGATACGCAATTAAGGTTTTTTTATGTTTCCACTTTCAATCAATTCTTTATATTTGTCACTACGACTTTTTAAATCAAAGTGTCGTCAACGAATGTATTATGAAAAAACACGCACAACTCCTATTAGTAGTAACTATTCTATCTGCAAGCTTCACACAAGCCCAAAACAAACCCAACATGACCCAAGTATTACCCGAAAGCAAGCCAAAAAAAGCCGTAGTATATCAAGTATTCACCCGATTGTTTGGGAACAAAAACACCACCAACAAACCATGGGGAACCATTGAAGAAAACGGTGTAGGCAAGTTCAACGATTTTACCGACAAAGCCTTGCAGGAAATTAAAAAACTAGGCGTAACCCACGTTTGGTTTACCGGCGTGCCGCATCATGATGTTATCAGAGATTATACCAAATATGGCATTTCGAATGATGATCCCGATGTGGTGAAAGGACGTGCCGGAAGCCCGTATGCTGTGAAAGATTACTACAACGTTAATCCCGATTTGGCGGTTAATCCTGCTAAAAGACTGCAAGAATTTGAAGCACTGATTAAAAGAGCGCATGCCAACGGACTAAAAGTCATCATCGATATTGTTCCTAATCACATTGCTCGTAATTATCATAGTTTGAGCAACCCAAAAGGAGTGAAAGACTTCGGAGCAGACGATGACACTTCGGTAGAATACAAACGCAACAACAACTTTTATTACATACCTGGTAAAGCTTTTGAAGTACCAACTTCTGATACTTACAAACCTTTGAATGGCGAAAAAAATCCTTTGATTGATGGTAAATTCAAAGAGTTTCCTGCAAAATGGACCGGAAACGGTTCGCGCGAAGCCAAACCAGACATCAACGATTGGTATGAAACCGTAAAAGTAAACTACGGCATCAAACCCGATGGTAGCAAAGATTTCCCCGAACTACCCGAAGGTTTTGATAAAAAAGATTTCAAAGCACACTACGAGTACTGGCAAGGAAAAGACGTACCCGATAGCTGGAAAAAATTCCGCGATATTGCTTTGTATTGGACAAAAAAAGGCGTTGACGGCTTCCGATACGACATGGCAGAGATGGTGCCTTACGAATTTTGGAGCTATATGAATGCTGCCATCAAGATGCAAGACTCTGATGCCTTTCTTTTAGCCGAAGTTTATAACCCAAAAGAATACCGCAACTACATCAACCTAGGATTAATGGACTACTTATACGATAAGGTTGAGACTTATGATCATTTAAAAGCCGTAATACAAGGCAATGCATTGCCTGATGCCTTGTCTGATATTCAAAGCAATATGATTGACATTGAACACCACATGTTGCATTTCTTAGACAATCATGACGAACAACGATTGGCAAGTGCCGCTTTTGCAGGAACACCCGAAAAAGGAAAACCACTAATGGTCATCTCGGCAACCATCAGCACATCGCCAACTATGATATATTTTGGGCAAGAAGTAGGCGAACCCGGCAACGAAGACGCTGGTTTTGGCAAGCCAACTAGAACTTCAATCTTTGATTACATTGGTGTGCCGCACCATCAACGCTGGATGAACGGCGGAAAATTTGACGGCGGACAATTAACCGAAAGCGAAAAAGAGCTCAGAGATTTCTACGCCCGATTATTAAACTTCACCATCAAGAGCAGTGCGATGATGGGCAAGTATCAAGAAATACAAACCGTGAATAGAAACGAAACCAAAGAATACGACCCAGGATTGTACTCGTTTGTACGCTGGGATAACAAAGAAAAACTCATCATTATTGCCAATTGCTCTTGGGTTACTACCAGTCATGTTGATTTGATTGTGCCCGAAGATATTATCGAAAAATGGAACTTGAATGACGGCGACTATAAAGTAACCGACCAGTTGTATAACCACGAAACTTCTACGCTAGAAGTAAAAGGCGGACGCGGCATTATCAAAGTAAAAATCAAACCAAGCGAAAGTTTTATCTTTAAGCTGTAAGAAACCTTTCCTTTATATACAGAGATGATTTTTGGTTTAGATTAATTGTTATTTTGAAAATAAACATACATAATAATTTGTATTATATTTATAGTTTATTAAAATGATTATTTAATGAAATGTCTTAATTCATTACAAATATAAATAATGAACAAACAGGAAAGAGTTGCAAAAGCAATAAAAGAAGTTGTCTCATCCATGATGGACAGAGTGATGACTAGAGTTTTAGTAGAAGATCCTTTTATCAAAGAATCTCATCATGCAAGTAAGCCTATTTATGCTGCTTTAGTTCCAGACGAAATATTTAAAGGTTCTCATTTTGAAAGAAGATTTGTTACTCCTTTTGGAGGAGTTTGGGAAAAATTGGCTCAAGTAGTAGCTCTTGAAATTCATGGCGAATGTTATGTAGGACATACAATATCGGGGAACATTAAGAGTGACAGGCTTAGGAGAATTCAAGAAGTGTTAAATGGATTAGAATATTCAACAAAATTAAAAGCAAAAGCTAAACCAGACTGGGATGAAGAGTTGAAATATATTTTGGAGGGAAAAGGTGAGTTAATTCCAGTTTCAGTAATATGTGATATATTTGTAAATAATAAAAAAACAGGAAGTAAATTAGCTTTCGAATTAAAAGGTCCATTACCGAATAGTGATCAAACAAAAGTGAGTAAAGAAAAAATGTTTAAACTTTTGGCAATGGATAGTCCTCAAGTTGCTGAAGCATATTTTGCCCTTCCTTACAACCCTTATGGTAAAAAAGAGGATTACAAATGGGGTTTTCCAATGCGTTGGTTTAATATGCATAATGATAGTTCAGTGTTAATCGGTAATGAGTTTTGGGATTTAATAGGAGGCAAGGGAACTTATCAAAATTTTATAAAAGAGATTAACACTTTAGGAAATGAATATCGAGAAAGAATTTATAGAGAGTTTTTAGAAATTGAAGCTCCGTTAAATTCAAAAGGAGATTTATTGAAATAATTAAAATGAATAATAACAAGTTTACTTTTATTGATCTATTTTCTGGCATTGGGGGTTTTAGATTGGCTCTAAATGATTTAGGTGGTAATTGTGTTGGTTTTAGTGAAATTAATAATGATGCAATAAAAACATATTGTGAAAATTTTAATGAAACTAATACCTATAATTTTGGGGATATAAAAAAAATAAAAAACTTACCACACCATGATTTAATGACTGCTGGAGTTCCTTGTCAAAGTTGGTCAATTGCAGGGAAAAATTTAGGATTTGATGATGATAGAGGACAATTATGGAATGATACCATATATTTATTAAATAAAGCAAAACCTAAAGCTTTTATTTTTGAGAATGTAAAAGGTTTAATTGATCCAAGAAACAAAAATTCTTTTTCATATATAATGGATAGAATAAAACAAGCGGGATATTATGCAGATTATTATTTGTTAAACTCTAAAGATTTTGGTGTTCCACAAAATAGATTAAGGGTTTATATAATTGGTTTTTTGGAAGAATCTTATTTTTTGAAATTTAATATTCCAAAAAAGATTAATAAAAATTTTTGTTTAAATGATATATTAAATATAAACGAACATTCAAATATTAACACTATTTCTGCAAATGAAATTGAAGATAATCATACTCAACAAAAAAGAAAATCAACTCAAATGAGTTTATCTCAAAATAAAGGATTAAATGATTATTTTTTATTTAATGATTTAAGAAATGGACATACAACTATACATTCTTGGGATATTATTCCCACAACAGAAAAACAGAAAAAAATTTGTTATTTGTTGCTTCAAAACAGAAGAAAATCCACTTATGGAATTTTAGATGGAAACCCTCTTTCATTAAATCATTTTATAAATCTAGATAGCACAATTACTCTAAAAGATTTATTAGAACTTGAGAGTTTAGGTATTCTTAAGAGTTATGAATACAAGTTTAAAATAAATGATTTTAAAGATATAAGCCTTGATAAAGAAGAGTTTTTACTATTAAATTGTTCTAAAAATGATATTTTATCTTTGGACATTTTAAAAAGCGATAAAGAAATAAAACGCAATAAAATTTCTATAACTAAAAATATTGAAAAATTAAAATACAGGAATATAGTAACATGTATTGAGATTAGATATGATTTTAAAAATTCTAAAATAAGTACTGGTTTAAATGGTATAAATAGAATTTTTCTCCCAAAGTCTAAAATTTATCCAACATTGGTTGCAAGTGATACAAATGATTATGTTTCCTTAACAGATGTTTCGTCTTTAAATGAAAAAGATTTTAAAGTAAAGTTTATAAATGAAATATATAATAAAGGTTTGTTTAGAAAAATTACACTTAATGAGGCGTGTTTAATACAGGGTTTTCCAAGTGAATTTAAATTGCCAGATTCAAGAGCACGATGGATGAAATTAATTGGGAATAGTGTTTCAGTTCCAGTTATTAATTTATTAGGAAAAGCAATTATTGATACAGGAGTATTTGGGAATAATACTTCACAGTCAAACAATCTTAAGAAAGAAATTAATGTTGTGTAAATTATTATTTGAATTAAATTCCTTTTAAAATTCCTTTAGCATTGCAGTAGTTTTTTGAGATAATTGTTTTAATGAGTTTTGATTACCCGTTAACAAAGTATAAAAACATCCAGATGATATTTTATATACATTTTTATGGCTTACTGTGCTTTCATCATTCGTAAGAGTCCATTTTTCTATTTTTTCGTTTTCTACAGTAAAATCTACTAAATAGCATTTAGAATTTTTAAAGATATTTGCTGTTTTAGCTAATTTATCAAAAATTGCATCATTTAAATTGACAGGAGTTTTTTCATGAATTAAAAGAGCAAATAAACTATTATCTTTTGCTTTAATATCAAAACCACTTAATTTTCCAACTTCATAGTCTTTAATTCCTCCTAATATTTCTTCATGAAACGTCCCAATGGAATTATTTATAGATTTGTCTATCTGTCTCAAAATTTCGGCTTGTATTAAATTATTTTCATCAATATTATTGAATTTCGAGTCAAATGTAAGTTTGATGGTATCAATTTTATTGTTGTAAAAATTCTTTTTAGAAATATTTTTTTTCGCTTTTAAATAGGCGTTATGAAGATTTTCAACACATTTTATAAAATGGTCATCTGAAATGAATTCTACATATTTGTTTTTTATATTTTAATAAAATAATAAATCGCTGACTAAAATAGTAGTTTATTTCTATTTATTCAAAATAATTACTTTTCACTTTTACTTTTCATTTTTTTCTTTCTACAACTCAATGAGTGACTTCACCCGAACAGTTGCAGTCTTCTACGGTTCAATGGGTGGCTTCACCCGAGCAGTTGTAGTCTTCTACAGTTCAACGGGTGGCATCACCCACGCCGTTGTAGTCTTCTACGGTTCGATGGGTGAGTTCACCCGAGCAGTTGTAGTCTTCTACGGTTCAATGGGTGGCTTCACCCACGCCGTTGTAGTCTTCACCCACGGAGTTTTAGAAAGCCAAAGGAGAAGCTTTTTTTATTATTGTATAAAAATTTAACACACTGTTCAATACTATTTTTATAATAATAACGTTATCTATAAATATCTTTTAAACAAAACGCAAATGAAGTGATTCTTACTTGGTATTTATTAAATAACTTAAACAAACAACAAGTATGGATTATTTCATTAAACGGAATGATGAGCAGTTTGCACTACAGTTGGGCAACTTTTCATCAAAAATTGGTGATTATGCTACTTTGTTTAACCTCACACCAGAAGAGGTGACACAAGCAGAGAAGGATGCAGTATTTTTTAATTGGGTGGTTAACAACCTTCCAAAGGTGGAAACGTATAAGCAGAATTGGTTTAACTTTAAAAGAATTGCTCGTGTAGGTGAGGGGAATGTGGTGGAGAACACCGTTCCAAATCCTCCTGTTTTTGAGTCGATGCCAGGATTAGTCCCGCCAAATATTCAAGGTAGATTTGCCATGTTGGCAAAACGAATTAAAGCTCACCAAAATTATACTACAGCAATTGGTGAGAATTTAGGAATTGAAGGTTCAGAACAACAACGAGCGGCAACAGAAGATGTACAGCCGATACTTAAAGCTACCATGAGTGGTGGAAAAGTAATCATTGAGTGGAAAAAGTATAATCATGAAGGTATTGTGATTGAAAAAGATACTGGCAATGGTTTTACGGTGTTAGATAAAAGTATTCATCCTAATTACACAGACAATTCGGCGTTGCCACCGCAAGGACAAAGTGCTTTGTGGCGCTACAGAGCCATGTATTTTCTTAGAGAAGGTAATGTTGGCGACTGGAGTGATATAGTAACAATACCAGTAACAGGATAATTCTCTTTTTTTTCATTATTAATTAAACCGGTAACGGCTTCCCTATACTAGTGGAAGCCGTTTGTATTTGTTTAATTGAAATAGTATTTCCCGTTTTTGAAGGTTAAAATTTGGGTTTAGAATGTTAGAGCAAATTTTTTTTATTTTAAACTTAAGTATAATTTGTAAAATTAAAAATTTAATCTAAATCCTCTTCAATGAGATTATTGTCTATATAAATTTTAAGACAATCACTTAATAGTTTAACTTGAGATTTATTAAGTGTAATACATGCGTTAGGATTTCCAGAGCTACCGTCGATAGTTATGTTTAATAGCACTCCATCTTCAGACATTAAAAGAGTTCTTTCTATGCCTTATAGTTCATCTGGATATAGTACATAAATATTTTTCTATTTTAATTTACATAATTATTAAGTTTGATCTAGTTTCTTTTTACCTTGTAATAGTTTGTTTCCTGTCAGGACCAACCGATACGATGCTGATTGGCACTTCTACGGCGGCTTCAATCATGCTGATGTAGTCTTTTAATTCTTTTGGCAGTTGGTCATAGGTAGTCATCCCGGTCAAATCGGCTTTCCAACCTTTGATTTCGGTATATATCGGGGTTACGTTTTCTTCTTCTATATTATAAGGTAGGTGATGGATAACTTCACCATTATAGTTGTAGGCAGTACACACTTTTAGCGTGTCAAACCCCGATAGTACGTCGCCTTTCATCATCATTAATTGGGTTACACCATTTACTTGGATGGCATATTTTAGAGCAACCAGGTCTAACCAGCCACATCTACGTTTTCTTCCGGTTACTGAGCCAAATTCGTTGCCTACTTGCGCCATGATGTCGCCATCATTACCAAAATCTTCGGTAGGAAACGGTCCCGAACCTACGCGTGTGGTATAGGCTTTGAAGATTCCGAATACTTCTTTAATCTTGTTTGGGGCAATCCCTAGTCCGGTGCAAGCTCCGGCAGCAGTGGTGTTGGAGGAGGTTACAAACGGATAGGTTCCAAAATCAACATCGAGCAACGAACCTTGAGCGCCTTCGCACAAAATAGATTTTCCGCCTTTTTGGGCTTGTGCTAAGTATTCTTCGCTGTCTATAAATTGTAGTTTTTGCAAATCTTTGATGGCTTCAAAGAATTCTTTCTCTAATTCTTCTAGGTTGTATTGAATGTCAACGTTGTAAAACGCAATCATGGCTTCATGTTTGTCGGCCAATGCGCGGTATCTTTCTTTAAAATCGGCTAGTTCTATATCGCCCACTCTTAGTCCGTTTCTTCCGGTTTTGTCCATATAGGTTGGTCCAATACCTTTCAAGGTTGAACCAATTTTGGCTTTGCCTTTGGCGGCTTCTGATGCTGCATCAAGCAATCTGTGCGTAGGTAAAATGAGGTGAGCTTTTCTCGAAATGAATAATTTCGATTTCAAATTGAGGTTAAATTTTTCTAAGCCATCAATTTCGCCTTTAAAAACCACTGGGTCTATTACGACACCGTTTCCAATTACGTTTACGTTGTTGCTATGAAATATTCCCGACGGAATGGTGCGCAATACGTGTTTGATGCCGTCAAATTCTAGGGTATGTCCTGCGTTTGGTCCGCCTTGAAAGCGCGCGATGATGTCGTATTTCGAGGTTAATACGTCAACGATTTTACCTTTTCCTTCGTCTCCCCATTGTAATCCTAGTAATAAATCTACTGTCATTGTGTGTTGTTGTTTGATGTATGTGTTGTGTAGTTATTTTTTTGTTTTTTTCGTAAAGAAATCAAGTTTTACGAAGTAATTGATGCCTCCAAGAATGGCGGCAATGACAAATCCTAGTCCTAATGTTTTGACGATAAAGTCAACAGTTATGGTATCTATGCCCGACATGGCTTGATAGACGGCTTTGTAAACAATATAGAAAACGAAAACGAATACAAAGGTTTTTACAAAGTATTGTTTACTGGTTAGTGGTGTATTATTCGGGTTTTTTGGTTCCATAAAAATAGAGTGAATGGTTGTGAATATCGATACCAAAGATCTCTTCTATGGTTTTTTTTATCGTTTGAATCCTTGGGTCGCAAAACTCAATCACTTCGCCGGTGTCCGTCATGATAATATGGTCGTGTTGTTTGTCAAAATACGATTTTTCATAGTGCGCTTGGTTTTGTCCAAACTGATGTTTGCGCACCAACCCACAATCGAGCAATAATTCGATGGTATTGTATAACGTAGCACGAGAAACGCGGTAGTTTTTATTCTTCATTTTGATATACAGCTGCTCAATGTCAAAATGCTCTTCGCTGTCGTAAATCTCTTGAAGGATGGCATAGCGTTCGGGAGTTTTTCGGTGTCCTTTGTTTTCAAGATAGGCAATAAAAACAGCCTTTACGGTCTCTTGATTTGTGCTATTGTCTGATGCTATAAGTGTCATAAGGCAAAGGTAAGTTATTCAATTAAAATTAAGAAAGTTTCAAGCTCTAAAGTTTTGAACGAATTGTTGATAATGAACGCTTAGTTGGTATAAACGCGGGTTACTTTATCTACTCCGTCAATTTTTTTAATGTTGTCGATGAGTTTTTTGAGGATGCTGTTGTTTTGTACAATAACCGCCACTTGACCTTTAAACAATCCGGCTTCTCCGCTCAGTGATATACTTTGTATGTTGACATGCATGTTGTTGGATATCACTTTAGTCAGCTCGTTGGTTAGTCCTAGCGTGTCCATTCCGGTAATTTTCAGTGTTGCTTTAAATTCTTGTTGGCTAGAGTCTATCCATTTCGCTTGCATGATTCTATAAGCATAGTTGGATTGCATGGCTATTGCGTTTGGGCAGTCTCTTTTGTGTACTTTGATGCCTTCATTGATGGTGATAAAGCCAAAAACGTCGTCTCCAGGAATAGGGTTGCAGCAGTTGGAAAGCTTGTAGTCGAGTTTATCGTTTTCTGCGCCAAATACAAGCATGTCGTAGTTGTTGCTAAGCTCTTGTCGATTGATGTCATCCGGATTATTCGACGGAGTACGCTTCATTTTTGTTTTGAAGAAATTGATAAACGCGTTGCTTTTTTGTGCGGCGAAGTCTTTTAGTTGCTGATTGTCGATAGAGCCAATGCCTACGCGATAAAATAGGTCTAAACTCGTCTTTAATTTGAAGAAATTTACCAATTCGTTGATGACTCCTTCGTTTAAAGTGATTTTTAAATGCTTTAATTTTCGGGTAAGGATTTCTCTTCCTTCTTCAGCGGTCTTTTTGGTGTTTTCATTCAGAACGTTTCTAATCTTGTTCTTGGCTCTCGACGTGGTTACGTAGTCTAACCAGTTGATAGACGGCTTTTGGTTGACCGATGTGATGATTTCAATTTGGTCTCCGCTCTTTAATTCGTAGTTTAAAGGCACGAGCTTGCCGTTTACTTTGGTTCCGCGGGTTTTTATGCCAATTTCGGAGTGAATGCTAAAAGCAAAATCGAGTGAAGTGGCACCTTTGGGCAAGGATTTTATTTCTCCTTTGGGTGTAAAAACGAAGATTTCTTTGGCATACAAGTTCATCTTGAAGTCTTCTACAAAATCAACGGCATTGGTTTCTGAACTTTCGAGTGCTTCTTTTAATAAGTTGAGCCAAGTGTCGAGTCCGCTTTCTTCGGTAGCACCATTTTTGTATTTATAGTGAGCGGCATAACCTTTTTCGGCAATTTCGTCCATGCGTTCGCTGCGCACTTGAATTTCTACCCAGCGACCTTTTGGTCCCATCACGGTGATGTGAAGTGCTTCGTAGCCTGTAGATTTTGGAGAAGAAATCCAATCGCGCAATCTACTAGGTGACGGACGATAATGATCGGTTACAACAGAATATATTTTCCAGGCAATGAATTTTTCGTCGTGTAAATTGGATTTATAGATGATTCGGAGCGCAAATTTATCATATACTTCGTCAAAAGTCACGTTTTGGGCAGCCATTTTACGGCGTATGGAATAGATGGATTTGGGTCTTCCTTTGATGGTATATTGTACACCTTCTTCGTCCAATGATTTTTTTAAAACGTCGGATACTAATTTGATGTATTCGTCTTGTTCTTCCTTAGTTTCTTTTATCTTGCTTACAATATCGTTGAAAACTTCGGGTTCGGTATATTTTAAACCTAAATCTTCTAGCTTTGTTTTGATGTTATACAAGCCTAGTCGGTGTGCAAGCGGCGCGTAGATGTATAAGGTTTCGGATGCAATTTTGACTTGCTTATAGTCGGGCATCGAATCCATGGTTTGCATGTTGTGTAGTCGGTCTGCAATCTTGATTAAGATGACGCGAACGTCGTCGTTCAAGGTCAAAAGCATCTTGCGGAAGTTTTCGGCTTGCATAGAGATGTTCATGTCTTTTTTAACCTGAGCGATTTTGGTCAATCCTTCGACTAAATGAGCAATTTTCGGATTGAACATTTTTTCAATCTCTTCTACCGTAACATCGGTGTCTTCAACAACGTCGTGCATCAAGGCAGCAGCAATACTAGAGGCGCCGAGACCAATTTCGGAAGCAACTATTTTTGCAACACCAATAGGGTGAAAGATATAAGCTTCACCCGATTTTCGTCTTTGGTCTTTGTGGGCATCAACCGCCACGTCAAATGCTTTACGAATCAGCTTTTTGTCTTCTGTAGAAAGGGTTTGGTAGCTTATTCGGAGTAATTCTTTGTATTCTCGGGCAATGGCTTTGTTTTCTTCTTCGATATCAATTTCAGTCATACGTATTCAAATGAATTACTAAAGTTAAGCATAAGTATTGAAATGCACAATAGGCACTCTGAATTATATTTTGATGAAGCTTAAGTCTTGAAAATCGTAGCTAAAGTCGGTTAATGGCGAGATGGCATGCATGGTAAATCCTTTTGCGTTACCATCAGCATCCAAATCAAAAAAGACATGTGCATCAGCGTTGAAGCTGCGTACATTCCATTTCACAACAAAGTTTTGATTGTTGTAGAAAAATATTTCGCCTACTAATCGTTTTGAACGTTTGGAAGCAAAATATAGTTTTCCTTTTTTCTCCGAAATGGTAACTTCTCCAAACCAATTATCTTTATAAGTTCCAACATATTTTTTGGTCTCTATTTTAATAGATTTGTCTTTCAAGTTTTGGTTTACTTTAGCCCAAACTTCGTTAGTAATTTTATCGGCATCGTCTTCTTTAGAGGCACGTTCTTTACTCAAGTAGGCAAGATGGTCAAACTTAGGAAAACCCAGATAGCTGTCTTTGATGGTGTTTGATATCACGTTGAAAGCGGTACCACTTTGTTGGTTGGTCAATATAATGATGCCTAATTTTTCTTTTGGATACATGATGCTTTGCGTAACGATTCCGTCTAATCCGCCAGTGTGAGATACTTCTAAATGTCCGTTAATATCGGTTAATTTCCAACCTAAACCATAAGAACTAAAATGAGTTGAATAGGGATAAGAGTTTCGTATGGGTAAAATGGTTTGTGATTTCCAAGTTTCGTCGTGTTGATTTTTGTTAAATAATTGTTTTCCGTTGTAGTTTGCATCGTTCATTTGGGCAATTAACCAATGGCTTAAATCGTTTACAGATGTATATAATCCAGCTGCGGCATCAAAAATTGAATTGGTATAACGAGGAACGATTTCTAACTTGCCATTTGTCGGAACATGCGGAACGATTACGTTAGTGGTGTCTTTTAATCTATTCCAAGACGAAGCGCTATGGTTCATTTCTAAAGGTTGCATCAAACGTTCTTCAATAAAATCATTCCATGATTTACCTGAAATTTTAGCAATTACTTCACCTGCGATTACATATAATAAGTTGTCGTAATCATATTTAGCACGGAAACCAGAAATGGGTTTAAGGTATTGGATGTTTTTAACGATGTCTTTCGGTGTGAAGTCGTGACCATCTGGCCAAATCATTAAGTCGCCAGCCCCAAGACCTAAACCACTTCTGTGCGTTAATAGATCACGAATAGTAAATTCATTGGTTACATAATCGTTATACATTTTAAAATCGGGCAAGTATTTTTTGACTTTATCGTCCCAGTTTATTTTGCCTTCATCAACCAAAATTGCTAAAGCTGATGCTGTAAAAGCTTTACTGTTTGAAGCAATTCCGAACAACGTATTGGCATCCACTTTTTGTTGAGTTTTTATATTGGAAACGCCATAACCTTTTGCTAAAACTAGTTTTCCATCTTTAATGATTCCTACGGCAATACCCGGAACATTGAACGTTTTCATGGTATTTTGCACCAATTCGTCTAATTCTTTCTCTTGAATTTGAGAAGAAATAATGTTAAAAGACAGTAATAATACGGAAACTAAAAGTGTTATTTTTTTCATTTGATAAATGTATATAATTCTCTAATCTTTAAAGTCTAATTGCCAAAATTACAAATTAAACCCTCTTTGTCTTTTGGCTTCAAATAATAAAATGGCTGCTGCCACTGAAACATTCATGCTGTCAATTTCACCTTGCATCGGAATGATGATGTTTTGTGTTGCTTTTTCTCGCCAAGCTTTTGTTAATCCTGTTGCTTCTGTACCCACTACTAATGCTGTTGGTTTGGTGAAATCTTGAGTGTGATATGAGGTTGAATTTTGGAGCGTTGCACTAAAGAAATTAATTTTGTTTTGCTGTAAATAAGTAATTATTTCATCAGTTGTACCCGTTGCAATTTGATTGGTAAATAAACAGCCCACGCTTGACCGAACAATATTTGGATTGTATAAATCGGTTTTGATGTCAGCAATTAAAATGGCGTCAACTTTTGCAGCATCGCAAGTGCGTAACATGGCACCAATATTTCCTGGTTTTTCAATGCTTTCCAATACTAAAATCAGTGGGTTTTCTGGAAGTATTAATTCTGAAAGTACGTTTTGTTTTGTTTTTGCAACGGCAATAATTCCTTCAGTAGTGTCTCGATATGCTAATTTGTGATATACTTCTTTTGAGATTTCAATTATTTCTGCTGATTTTCCTTCGATTGCGCTAAGGATGACGGCATTTTTTTTTTTTTCAGCTAAAAGTTCTGGAACGAATAAAACAGTAATCAATGTATAATCGCCTTTAATTGCCAATTCAATTTCACGAATTCCTTCAATTAAAAACATGCCCGATTGTTTTCGAGCTTTAGCTTTTTCTTGCAATAAAATCAATGATTTTATAAACGGATTTTGGGAAGAAGTGATTTGTTTCATTCTGAAAATTAAGACCTCAAAGTTAAATTATTTTAATGATTGATGTATAAAAAACCAGTTAAAGGTTGAGGATAGTCGATGTCATTTAGAAAAATTAAGTAAAAATAGGTGCCGTCGGTAGCTTTTTTTATACTAATACCGTCTTTTACATAACCATTCCAATCTTCGGTATTTTGATTTCCTGTCCAAAGCAATCTTCCCCAACGATTGTAAATTTCGATTTTAAATTCAAGAAAAATATTTCGTAAACCTTCAATAGTGAAGACATCGTTTATAGTGTCATCATTAGCTGAAATATAATTGTAAACCGTTGGCGGACAATTTTTTGTTAGCAACAGAAATGAAGTGATGCTGAAGCAATTTTCATTTTCGATTCGAATAAAAATTTCTTTTGGTGTAGCATTTGCACTATAATTAGAAGGTGTTAAAATTGGATTTACATTATCAGTTGCATTTTCGAATGTTTCATAAAAATGAACTGCACCACTTGGAATGGATTTAACTAATTCTTGATAATTAGAAAAATCAAAAGTGCCACTTGTAAAACCTTCATTGCATGATGTAATGGGTTCTAAAGCATTAAATGTTGGTGTCTTGATTAATGTCATTTCAACTGAAAAAGAGTTGTTTGTTTCAATCAATTCGGCTACATGACCTATTCCTTGACCGCTATCATCTACAACAAATTGCAATGTAAACGTATCAGGAATGTCTTCGGGCAATGTTATTGTTATTTGACTACTCCAACTTCCGTCAATTTCAATAGGTAGAATTGTTTCTGAAAATTCTATAAATTCGTCATTAGCATAAATGGCAATTGGTGTTCCTGCTGGCAATTCATTGGTAGAATTTGAATTATAAACTGTAAAATCAACCGTAATAATTTTCGAATCACATGTTTTTTCAACCGCACCCACACCAATTGTTGCATCGGGCAATTGGTTGTTTAGTTTGGTTACCAATGTGTTGATTAATACAAAGTCTTGTGCTGTAGTTAAACTAATATCGAGACTTTGATCTCCAACCTGAATGTTTCCTTGAATATCAAAAATATCCAAATCCATATTATATAAATCGGATGATTGGGTGATGCTGTTGGTACCATTAAAAATATTATTTCCTGGATTCAATGGTGGATTTGCAAGCAAATCATTATTAATATAAACCGATTCTTGATTGGCAATATTTTCATCACCTTCCCAAGCAATAAAACCTAATTTTGCACCATTATTATCTAATACATTTAGTGCAGAAAGTGTAATGGTTATTTGTGATTGAACATTTACTACCGCTGCGGACAAAGCTTGTAAACCGTGATAAACATTGATTTGATTGATGGGTAAAGTAGTGTTTTTATAAACAATTAACATTACCCAACCCGCAAAATTTGTTGCATTATTACAATATGTATCCGAATCGATAAAAGGATTTATGTCCAATTCTGAAACTGTATAAATGCCATTTCCAGTAGTAAGTACTTGTTGTGTAACATCTGCAAATGCACTAAAAAAATGATTCAAACTAGAGTTTTGAATAGCTGAAAAATCAATTTGTGAACTGATGTCAACATCATTTAATTGAATATCAAAATCGCCAGTTCCTGAACCAGCCCAATATAGAAACACTTTTTCTATTTGATCATTAACGTTTAAATTTAAAGTGGCACTAGAACTGGTCAAAGCATAACAAGGCGTAAAAAAACCATTAGCTTCAGTATTCATCGTGTTTCCAATAAAAGTAAAATCATATCGACCATTAAATTGTTGATACAATTCAATATCTTGTGCATTTCCTTTTAAAAAAATGCCAAGAAATACAATAAATAACGATAAAATTCGTTTTCTTTTCACAGTGTTAAAATAGTCATTAAATTTAAGAATTTATTTTTATAAATAGATTATTTGTCGTTTTAGTGTATTTGAAAATAAATGTTTACTTTCGGTCAAATTAATAATTACTTGCAGTTTATAAAAAAAATAACTTCTAAAGAACTATTTAAAGTCACTTCTTTAAACAGTATTAGTGTATTAATTAAAATTGGTGTAGGGTTTGTTTCTTCAAAAATTATTGCGGTTTTTATTGGACCATCTGGAATGGCAATTGTTGGTAATTTTAGGAATTTTATAACTTCAATAGAGAGTATTTCAACTCTTGGATTGCAAAATGGAATTGTAAAATATGTTGCTGAATTTGAAGAAGAGCAGCTTAGATTAAAAAAAACAATATCAACAATAGTTTTTTGCTTGTTGATAGCTACTTTTTTAGTCAGTATAATACTTTTATTGTTTTCTGATTTTTTAAACTCTATGGTATTCGGTGCTTCGAATAAATATCAAACTATATTCAAAATACTTGCTTTTTGTTTACCTTGGTATATTGCTTCGTTAGTAATTACAGCGATATTAAATGGGTTTGGAGCTTTTAAAAAAGTAATCACGATTTCAATTATTGGAAATGTGATTGGTTTACTTTTGACAATTATTTTAATTACAAACTTTAAAATATTTGGTGCTTTACTTGCTATGGTTTTAGCTCCAACATTGTTGTTTTTAGTATCTTTTTTATATAGTAATAGAAAAATAAAGACAATATCTTTCAACAAAGAATTTATTGATTTTAAAATCATCAAAAATCTTTCAGAATATAGTTTAATGGCTTTGGTTTCGGCTATTATTGGTCCATTTGTTTATTTAATGATTCGAAATCACATTATCAATACTATTGGTATTAATGAAGCTGGATATTGGGAAGGACTATCAAGAATTGCTAGTTATTACTTTGTTTTTTTGTCCACAATTATTGGGTTGTATTATTTGCCAAAAATGGCAAAAGCCAAGCTTAACAAAGAGTCAAATCATCTAATTTGGAGCTATTACAGGAATATACTTCCTATTTTTATATTTGGATTACTGATGATATATGCTCTCAAAGATTATATTATTCCTTTGATTTTTACAAAGGAGTTTTTGCCCATAAAAGAATTAATGTTTTGGCAATTATTAGGAGATGTTTTTAAAGCGATTTCATTAATATTAGGGTACCAGTTTTTTGCCAAAAAACTTACTTTAGCTTTTATAATCTCCGAAGCTTTTTCATTGTTGGTGTTGTATTTTTCGAGTATTTATTTTATAAATCATTATAACATAAAAGGTGTTGTAATAGCACATTGTTTTACTTTTTTTGTGTACTGTTTAGTCCTTTTTATTTATTTTAGGAAAAAAGTTTTTACTCTAAGATGATTTAGTTTCTTTTCCAAATAGCTAAATATTGTTCAGTAACTTTTTTTACTTCGTGCACTTCTTCAATAAATCGTCTTGCACGAATGCCAATTGTTTTTATTTCTTCGGGATTTTCAATTAAAAATGACAACTGTTCGACTAAATAATCTACATCAGGTTCGGCATTAACGGCTACTCTTTCAGTAATGTTATAATGCTTTTCAAATTTTTCACTGGCATTAGTAAAAACTACTTTTCCTTTTGCCATTGCCTCTAAAGCATTCATTCCTTGATCATGACCATAGAGTTGGTCTAGTATAATATGTGCTTTGTTGTAGCTGTTGATATAATCTGCGTAAGGAACATTTTCTGTAACTAAAATTTCTACTTTATCATCGAATTTTTCTTTAATAATCTTTAATGCTTTTTCGAAAAAGTCATTGCCTTTTTTGTAATAATTTCCTCTATTTATACCATGAAAGAGTACAATTTTACTGTCATAACACAAATTAATGTTCTCTAGTTTTGATAAATTTATTGGGTTGGGAATTAATCCTAAATATTTTGAATGATCTAATAACGGAATGTGATAATCTACATCTGATGCAATTACACCACTAATGTTTTGATATATAAAATCATGAAGTTTCTCAAAAGATTTAGTTTTGTATTTCAAGACATTTAAGAAGTCTTTATCTTTGATTTTTCCCTCTAAATAGGGAAAAATAATTGATTTGTTCTCTGGATGATTAAAATTGTAATTTACATAAACGTAATCATTACCGCATGAGAGTAAAAAAACTTTTTTATTATTTATAAAAAGATATTCTAAAATTTTTTTTTCGTACTTATAATCACAAAAAAAAGAGTTTTCATTTATCAACTGAACAACATCAAAATCTTTAAATTTCTCTCGATTTTTTTGAAATTGTTTAAAAGTAAGATAGGACGTAACATCAAAACCAGTTAGACGTAAAACACCTATTTTTATCTTCTTTAAAATTTTTTTATCCCATTTTTTTTCTAATGGAAAATCTACAGGATAATTCTTGAAACCATCTTTAAATCCTAGTAGAGTGACTTCATTTCCTAAATCTTGCAAACCTTCTTTTAAAGAATTATGTAATCTACTGTATTCTCCAATGAGTAAAATCTTCATTATCTTGTTATATTTGACAAATATATTTATAAATTATTTTTAAAAATTCTATTAAAATGAAAATTGCAATAATTGTTTCTTCTTTGGGCGAAGGTGGAGCTGAAAAATCAAGTGCAATTTTATCGTTTTTATTATATAACCTAGGATTTGAAATACACATAATTTCAATTCTGGATAAAATAGAATATCCATATAAAGGCGAACTTTTAAACCTTGGGATTTTAAAAAATAAAGAAGACTCACAAATTGGGCGTTTTAAACGAATGCTTATTCTTAAAAAATATATTAGAAACAATAACTTTGATTGGGTTATAGACAATAGAACAAGAATGTCATCTTTTTCAGAATATGTAATTTCAAAATATATTTTCAATCCTAAAAAATCAATTTATGTTGTTAGAAGTTCAAAAATTGAGCTTTATTTCCCAAAAATCAATTTTATAGCCAAAAAAATATATGCTAACTCCATAATTGTAGCGGTTTCAAAAGGCGTAAATACTCTAATTAAAAATAAATTTCAGTACAAGAATGTTTTAACTATATACAATCCAATTAATTTTGATACTATTGAAATTGATGCAAATGCATATAATGTTGAAGGAAAATATATTATTGCTTATGGAAGAATTGATGACCAAGTTAAAAATTATTCTCTTTTAATTGATGCTTATTGTATATCTAATTTAATTCAAAAAAATGTTTTCCTTTATATTTTGGGTAAAGGTAAAGATGTTGTTTTTTTAAAAAATAAAGTAAAAAATAATGGGTTTGAAAAACATATAATTTTTCATGATAAAATGACAAATCCATTTCCATTTGTAAAAAATGCTATTGCCACAGTTTTAACAAGCAGGTTTGAAGGGTTTCCTAGAGTTTTAATTGAATCTTTGGCTGTTGGAACTCCAGTAATATCGGTTGATTGTGAAACAGGTCCGAGAGAAATCATTAAAAATAAGTTTAATGGATTATTAGTCGAAAATCATAATTCAAATGCTTTGGCAGATGCAATGCAGCTTATGGTTACAGATACAGATTTATACATCAATTTAAAAAAGAATGCCAAGAAATCTGTAGAGCATTTATCTATGGAAAACATAGCGCAACAATGGAAAAAAGTATTGGAGAAAAAGAAAACTTAATTATTGCTTGAAGTAACTTGAAACTTTAAAAAATTATCTAAAAGCAGAATTAGTCAGACCAATTTGAAGTAAAAAATGATTTACTCTCATTAAAATTTTCAAAAGAAATCTTGGTGTTTTAAGTAAAATTCTTTTTTTCCAATTTAAATTCCTTAGGTTTATTTCAGAATAAATTTGTTTCGAATTCTTCCAATCGCCATTAATTTTAGATTTAATTATAGCTGAAAAACGATTCAAATCCATTATTTTTTTTAAAGCACGGTTTTCTTTTTCCAGATTTTTGTATTTGTTAAACGTATAGGATTCAAAAAAATAATTAGAAGCTCTAGAGGCACTTTTTTCATCATAGACATGACGAGCTAGCACTTTTGCAATAAAAACTATTTTGTACTTTAACCCTATTCTAATCCAAAGTTCGGTGTCTTCGCCTCGATTTATTTTTTCATCATAGTTTCCTATATCGTTAAAAACGGATTTATGAATAACTGCAGTTGATGTCCAAAGAACACATTCTTTTTGACTTGCTTTGAAAAAATCTACAACTTCAAAATCATTTTTAATAGAAATAGAATAAGTTGGTAAGATAATTTTTGAAGCGGTTTCTATTTCTTTTTTTGAACTAAAAACTTTTTCATTTGGATAGGTATTTATACAATTCTTAAAAGTTTCAAGAAAACATGGAAACCAATAATCATCAGCGTCAAGAAAGCAGATATATTCAGATTTTGCATTTTTAATTCCAAAATTTCTTGCTTTGGAAACACCTGCATTTTTATTAAAAAAATAGACTATGCGTTTGTCATCAAATTTTAAAATTTCTTTTTCACTTTCATCGGTTGAACCGTCATTTACAATTATTATTTCAAAATCTTGAAAAGTTTGATTGAAAACGCTTTTCAAAGTATTTGAAATAAATTTTTCTTTATTGTAAACCGGAATAATGATTGAAAAAAAAGGCATTTTATTTTTTTGAAATAATTAAAATAGTTTCATTTTCTTTTAAACCTTGATAAATTTCTTTTTCAGTATAATTGTAAACTTCAACATTAAAGTCAGTTATTTCTAGTCTTTCTTTTAGTCCGTCAACAGAATAAATTCGAACATGATCATCTTGTCCAAAATGTTCTATTCTTTCTTTAGGCGATTTCACAGTAGAATTTTCATAAATAGCACCTTTTTTAAATGGCGTTTGTAGTACTGCTTTTCCCGAAGGTTTTAAAATTCTATGCAGTTCTTTCATTGCCATCAAGTCATCTTCAATATGTTCTAAAACATGATAACAAATTATTAAATCTATTGTGTTTGAAGAAAGGTCAATATTTGTGATGTCATAGTTAAAATCCGCATTAAAATTGCCTGACAAATCCGTACTAATATAATCAATGTGTTTCGTTTTTTTTAATTTTCTTGATAAACATCTAGATGGTGAAAAGTCTAAAACCTTGATTTCTTCGGATAAAAAATTATTTTTTAGAAGTAAAAACAACCTTCTGTCTCGAGCTAAACTACCACAATTTGGACATAATAAATCATTGTTTTTGAGTGTTATAAATTTCTTTAAATAAATATTACAAACAGGACAAAAGTGTTTTTTTCCTCTAAATGGAAGCGAAAAAAAATACCTTAAAGTAGGCTCTATCTTAAAAAGTATTTTTTTAGGAATTAATATTCTAAGTGCTTTTTTTATAGAGTGATACATGCTTTTTTGTATATAAGATGGTATTTTGATTGTAAATAAGTTTATTGGCAAATAAATCCTAGTCGATACAAATTAAAGCAAAATAGACTTGGATTTTTCTTAAAAATCATTCTTTTTAAAAATGGTTCTGTGATTTTAAAACCTATAGCAATTACTTTTTCTAAGTTATATTTTTTTAATAAATTATAATATTTTATCAGTGAGTTTATTTTATCAATATCTTTAAGTTTTGAAAGATATACTTTCTTTGTAGTTACTGCGTCTAATGATTTGTTGAAAAAAATCTCGTTTGTTTCAAGACCAAGATGATATATAGGATTGTCAATATGTTCAACTTTTATTTTGTTTAAAAAAAGTTGATATGAAAAGTAAACATCCATTCCATAATAAATAGTATCACCAATATAATTGTTTTCAAGAAAAACGTCTTTATTAAGCAAGATGTTTCCAGAAAAAATGTATTGATAAGGTTTGGAGTTTCGATAAGTAACCTTTTTCTCTTCAACATTTTTTCCATAGCTATATCGAAGAATAGACTCTTGAGTTGCTGTTGATTCTTTATATTGATAACCACCAACAATTACTTTTTGTTCATGGTCTATCAATGAAATATATTTTTCAATAAAATTTTTAGTTACTGGAATTACATCAGCATCTAAAAAAAGCAACCAATTGTATTTTGCCTTTTGCGAGAGTAACAATCTAGTTTTTGTTCTTCCTCTATTAGTGTCGTTTCGTTCAAAATAACAATTTTCAATTTCATTTATTTTTTCATTAGTTGAAGTATTTTCATTTTTTGGAGAACCATCCTCGATTACTATTATTTCAAATTTAGTTCCAGTTAATTTAATTTGACTATAAATTTCTTGCACTAACGGTAGTACATTATAATTATAGGTTGGAATTAGTATTGAAATCATTAGGAAAAAGGATTAATGCAATGCATTTACAAAGAAAATATTTTTTTATAAAATTTGTGTTATTACTAGAAATGATTTTAATTTTTCTTAATTTCAAATAAAAAATCGTTACTAGGTAATTCAAAAAAACCAGAATTGATTAAACTTAATTACATCATTGATTTTTCTTTAGTAAGTTCAATGGATTTTCCTTATTCAGAAAAATGATGTTAGTAAATGGTATAAAAATTATTGAGCTTCACCAAAAAAGCGATTAATTTATTGCTCTAATTTTTTAAATTAAATGAATATTTTTGATAGTTTAAACCGTTTTTTGAACTACTTCAAAAACAGTACTGTCTTCGCATTTCAATGTCTTCGTTGGGAATTTCATGATTAATGCATAATCATGTGTTGACATAATAATCGTTTTTCCTTGATCGTTTATTTTTTTCAAAACCGCCATTACTTCAACACTTGTTTGTGGGTCAAGATTTCCAGTTGGTTCATCTGCCAATATCAATTCAGGATCATTCAATAAAGCTCTAGCAATGGCAACACGTTGTTGTTCGCCGCCAGAGAGTTGATGAGGCATTTTATTGGCAAAAGATTGCATTCCAACACTATTCAGCACGCTGTCTATTTTATCTTGCATGTCTTTCATATGTTTCCAGCCAGTTGCTTTCAATACAAACAATAGATTTTCATTAATGTTTCTATCGGGTAATAATTGAAAATCTTGAAAAACAATCCCAATTTTTCTTCTCAAAAAAGGAATATCATTCTCTTTTAGCTTTCTCAAATCATAGCCAACAATGTTTCCTTCGCCTTCGTTTAAAGGCAAATCGCCATACAAAGTTTTCATAAAACTACTTTTTCCAGTTCCGGTTTTTCCAATAATATAAAGAAATTCGCCTTTGGTTACTTCAAGATTTACTTGCGACAAAATAACTTTGTTGCTTTGATAAATGGTAACATTTTTTAACGATAAAACTGAATCAGACATTTTGAAGAATTTTATTTGGTAAAAGTAATAAATATTACTACCAAACTCCAAAATCTTTTTTATAACTAAAATTCCTATCAAAAAGTTAAAAAATGAATTGTTTAAAAGAATGTTTATAATAAAATGGTATGTTTTTACGTTATAGTATATAGAGTTCTATTTTTGAAAAAAGTAAAATTATAAGCAATGCAAAAAAAAGTAATCCTTTATTTCCTAGTATTTATTTTGGGTGTTTGTCAATTGTCGGCACAACAATCTGAAATTTACACGCATAATTTAAGCGAATTTGATAAAGCAATTGAATTGTTCAACAACAAACAATATCAATCAGCACAAATTATTTTTGAAAAAGTCAAACAGGAAAACAAGAATATTGATACACAAGCCAATTGTGCTTACTACATTGCAACGTGTGCTATTCGTTTAGACCAATCGAATGCGGATGAGTTGATGGAAAGTTTTGTGTCAAATTATCCAACAAGTTCTAAGCAAAATCAAGCCTATAAAGAAGTAGCGCAATATTATTTTGAAGGCGGAAAATATCCACAAGCCTTAGAATATTTCAATAAAGTAGATGAAAGTTCATTGACTTATAGTGAGCAAGAAAAGTTTAATTTCCAAAAAGGATATGCTTTTTTCACCGCTAAAAACAAAAAAGAAGCTACAGCCTACTTCAATAAAGTCGTGAATTCCAAAGAATACGGTTCGCAAGCCAAGTATTATTTAGGGTTTATGGCGTACGAAGGCGATAATTATCAAGAAGCCAACAAGTATTTTGACCAAGTTTCTACCGAAGAAAAATACAAAGAGAAGTTGTCTTACTTCAAAGCCGACATGCATTTCAAATTGGGCGAGTTCCAAAAAGCAATTGATGCAGGAACTATTGCAATGGCAAAATCAAACGCAATGGAGAAATCCGAATTGAATAAAATTATTGGCGAAAGCTACTTCAATTTAAAGCAATACGACAAAGCATTGCCCTATTTAAAAGAATACAAAGGCAAAAAAGGAAAATGGAACAACACCGATTACTACCAATTAGGGTACACTTATTATCAGCAGAAAGATTATGAGAATGCGATTTCGCAATTCAATAAAATCATTGACGGAAAAGACTTTGTGGCTCAAAACGGTTACTATCATTTGGGTGAAAGTTATTTAAAATTAGACAAGAAACAACAAGCCTTAAACGCTTTTAAGAACGCTTCTGAGATGGATTTTGATTTAAAGATTCAAGAAGATGCGAATTTGAATTACGCCAAGTTGAGTTACGAAATAGGAAACTCGTACCAAAGTGTGCCTGATGTTTTGTCTTCCTTTTTAGCAAAATATCCTAATACGCCAAACAAACTAGAGATAGAAACGTTGTTGATTAATTCCTATATCACCTCTAAAAACTACAAAGACGCATTGGTTTTACTAGAAAAAAACAAATCAACCGCCAATAAAGAAGCCTATCAAAAGGTAACTTTTTATCGAGGTTTAGAATTATACACCGATGGCAACTATTCCGAAGCTTTACTTATGTTCAAAAAGTCTGTGGCAGAGCAAAAAGTAGCCAAGTTTACCGCAAGAGCAACCTTTTGGAAAGGAGAAACCGAGTATGTCTTAGATAATTTCAACGAAGCTTTGCTAAGTTTCAAGCAGTTTGAGAATTTTGCGGATGCCAAAAACACTCCAGAATTCAAAAACATCAATTACAACATTGCGTATTCCTATTTTAAAAAGAAAGACTACGAACAAGCAGGCGATTATTTCCAGAAACAAATTGACCAATCAAAAAGCGACAAAGTACGTTTGAACGATGCTTATCTAAGATTAGGCGACAGCCGTTTTGTTACTTCAAAATACTGGCCAGCCATGGAAGCCTACAACAAAGCTATCGAAATGAATGGCATTGACGCCGATTATGCAGCGTTTCAAAAGGCATTGAGCTACGGTTTCGTATCAAGAAATGAGAAAAAAATAGAGGATTTTAATAAGTTCTTGCAAACATTCAAAACATCGCAGTATCGTGATGATGCTTTGTACGAATTAGCAAACACTTATGTCAACGAAGGAAAAACAGACCTAGCAATCAAGACCTACGACCAGCTGTTGAGCGAATCAAAGAACGGAACCTATTCGGCAAAATCGATGCTCAAACAAGGTTTGGTGTATTACAACAACCAAAAAGACGATTTGGCGTTAGCCAAGTTCAAAAAAGTAGCTGCAGATTACCCAAGAACACCCGAAGCCATCGAAGCCGTTTCAACTGCTAGGCTGATTTATATGGACAAAGGCAAAGTTGACGACTACGCTTCGTGGGTTAGAACTCTAGATTTCATAGAAGTTTCGGATGCCGACCTAGATAACGACACGTATGAAGCTGCCGAGAAACAATTTTTGTTAAACAATACCAAGCCTGCCATTGCTTCATTGAGCAATTATGTAACGAAGTTTCCAAACGGCTTGCATTCCTTGAAAGCCAACTTCTATTTGGCACAGTCTTACTATAATGACGGGTTGCCAGCCAACGCCGTTCCAAATTATGAGTTCGTCATCAGCAAACAAAGAAGCGAATATACCGAACAATCGCTTGCACGTCTATGCGAAATCCACCTGAAAAAAGAAGACTTTGCAAAGGCAATTCCGGTGTTGAAACGCTTGGAAACCGAAGCAGAATTTCCACAAAACGTAACCTTTGCACAAGCCAACTTGATGCGTGCCTACTTTGACCAAAAGGATTATGCAAACGCCGTGACTTATGCCGACAAAGTTTTGGCAAACCCAAAAACAGACGACAAAGTAAAGAGCGATGCTCAAATCATCGTGGCACGTTCGGCTATAAAAGCCAACGACGAACCAAAGGCTAGACTTGCTTATGCCAAATTGTTGACCATCGCCAAAGGAGAATTAGCAGCCGAAGCACTATATTATGATGCCTATTTCAAAAACAAAGACGGAAAGTTTGAAGATTCCAACAAAGCCGTGCAGAAATTGGCCAAAGACTATTCGGGATATAAATATTTTGGTTCAAAAGGATTGATTTTGATGGCAAAAAACTTCTATGCACTAAACGATAGCTATCAAGCCACCGTAATTCTTGATGCCGTGATTAAAAACTTCTCCCAATTTCAAGACATTGTGGACGAAGCTACCCAAGAATTGCAACGAATCAAATCGGAAGAAGCCAAAACCAACTCATCCATCACTAATTAATTTATCCTTTTTGCCCAAAAGTTTATAAAGTAAATCAATATGAGAAATTTAAAATATATAGTTGTTCTAATTCTTTTTACAAATGCACTAGTTGCACAAAAAAAAGACGAAAACATCGGAACAGAAGTCGTAAACGTAGTAAAACCTTATTCGCCAACCATTTCGGATGCCTTTAAAGTTAAAGAAACACCATCGTTTGACGACGACGAGACCTCAAAAAAGGAAAACATTCAGTACAATATCTTCTCGTTTCCCGTAGCATCAACGTTTACACCGTCAAAAGGAAGAGCTGCCAACGTAGATAAAACTGCGGCTGAGAAGTATTTCAAAAATTACATCACATTAGCAGCCGGAAACTTCGGAACCATCAACGCAGAGTTGTTTGTAACCGAAAATGTGAGCAACACCGACTATTTTGGCGGTATGTTGCGTCACAATTCTACTCAAGGTGGCGTAAAAGATGTTCAACTTGACGATAAATTATACAACACTTCACTCGATTTGACCTATGGTAGCCGAACGCGCGAACTAACCTGGAACGCCGATGCCGGATACCAACACCAGGTCTATAATTGGTACGGAATTTATCCAAATTTCTTCAACCAAGCCACTATCGATGGTATTAACAGCCAACAAACCTATCAAAACCTATATCTTGGCGGACGATTGAGCCTTGGCGATTCATTTTTAAAGGAAAGCACGCTTAAATTCAACCGTTTTTGGGATGCTTATGGCTCGGCTGAAAACCATTTTGTAGTACAACCAAACCTAGAATTTGACATCGTTTCCGAAAAGATAAACATTGGCATTGTGCTTGACTACATCAGCGGCTCGTTTGACAATTCGTTTAATACATTAACCTCGTTCAAATACGGATACACCAATGTAGGCATCCAACCTAGCATCAAATTGCAAAAAGACGACCTATCGGTCAATGCTGGCGTGGGCATTTTCTACAGCGCGGCGCAAGAATCGGGCGAAAGTAAGTTCTTTATCTATCCGCAGGTCATAGGTTCCTATAAAGTTGTGGGCGATTTGATGATAGCCTATGCCGGTGTTGAAGGAACTTTAAAGCAAAACGCTTATAAGGAGTTTGTGGACCAAAATTTCTTCCTCTCGCCAACCATTTTTGTGGCACCAACCGATCAAAAATATGACGTGTTCTTTGGTTTGAAAGGAAAATTGGCAAACGCTGTAAGCTACAACATGCGTGCGTCTTATTTGAATGAGGACAACAAACCCCTATTTAAAAACAACGGCTACGAAGAGCTAGTAGGCAACGAAGGCTATCGATTTGGCAATTCATTCGGTGTTGCCTATGATAATATTAAAACATTTAGCTTCTTCGGAGAGCTAAATGCCGACTTCTCCAAAAACGTTTCCTTTGGCATCAACGGAACTTTTAGCAGCTATACTTCCGACATCGAAGCCGAAGCATGGAACTTGCCAAGCCTTAACTTGGGTGCCAATTTAGACGTAAACATTACCCCAAAATGGTATGCTGGTGCCAAAGTATTCTTTGTTGGCGAGCGAAAAGACTTTGTACACTATGCCGCATCGATACCAGTTCCGGCAGATGCAACGGTAACTTTAGAAAGTTATTTCGATGTTAATGCACACATCGGATACAAATACAGCGACCGCCTGAATTTCTTCCTAAAAGGAAACAATTTGGCAAATCAAGACTATCAACGTTGGTTAAACTTCCGCGTGCAAGGCCTTCAAGTGATGGCAGGAGCAAGCTACAAATTTGATTTTTAAGTTTTAGATAATAGACGAAGAGACGGATAGATAATAGACGATAAAAATAATGTATTTACTATCTCTTTGTCTCTCATCTCTTCGTCTTTCATCTATCCGTCTATCCTCAATGAAACAACACATACTAAACCGCTACAAACAACTCATCCAAGACCGCATTGATGCTTTTCAAGACATGATTTTGGGGCTAACGGTTGATGCTCAAAACGATGCCAAAGGTTCCGCAGGCGACAAGCACGAAACGGCACTCGCCATGATGCACCTAGAGCAAGAAAAGCTCAATTTTAAACTAAAAGAACTGTTAGAACAGAAAGCCGTACTAGACAAGATAGACGCCAACAGCCAACACAAAGTGGTGGCACTGGGCAGCGTGGTAAAAACCAATCAGCTTTGGTTGTTTGTATCTTCGGCTTTGCCAAAAATAACGATAGACGATAAAACCATCTTTGCGCTATCAACTAATTCTCCGTTGGCATGTCAAATGATGGGCAATCGGGTAGGACATACCTTTGAACTCAACGGAAAAAAATATACTATCGAAGAAATTCAATAAAAAAAACCACTAGCGCTAGTGGTTTCTTCATTATAATTGTGGTTGGTCTGCCTATTCTACTTCCATTGGTGGTATTGGCTCTGGCGTTTCGCCTTTTTTGCCAGCAGGTCGGCTTGCCAATCGGTCGGCATAATACTTTCGTACTACATTAATAACGCTCAGCGTTTGATTATACTGCTCCGTGTTGAGTGCTTTGCTCATGCTCAATACATAATTGCAAAAATCAGTATAAATGCCGCCAATATCTTTGCGCATCTCTTTTACATTGTAGTTCTCTTTAGAAGCAAACTCTTGTGTTCTAACATTAAACAATGTCTTGAATTTATCGTTTGCCAATTTTAGTTCCAACATAAACTCAGTCATCCCAAGTAGAGTAGCATGAGGCTCGTATTTCTCCGATTCCATATCTACAATCAGGTTGTCAATACCGTTTGATTCTTCTTCGTAGTTCCAGTTTTTTAAACCTTTATACACGTTAAAAAGATTGGTCAAACTGAGGTAAGCATCACGCTTTTCTTCATTTTTGGTATATTCAAAAACCGATAATTGACGTTGAAGCGTTACAATAAGATTATCGCGTTCTACATCGGCAGCCGTAATTTTTGCCGTTTCATCGCTTTTAGCAATGTATTTCATGGCTTTGTCATAGTCGTCCGATTTGTTGCCAAGTTGCGCAAGGTAAGTAATCATCACGTTGTCGGTGATGAAACCGCCGCCAAGCAAATCGATGTTTGATTTGATACTTTTGATGTGTTGCCCGAATTCTAGATTAGTCAATCGGGTCAAACTTAAGGGTTCTAATGCATTCATAAAGTGCCTATTTTAAGTTGATTAACCCAAAGCTATAAAAAAAAATAATTCGATGTAAAAAAATAGTGAAGTTTTTTTCTTTCAAATATAAAATAATTTAAAACACAGTGCGTCTAAGGCAAACGCAATTAATTTTGCCCTAGACGCAACGTTTCTAAGCCCAATTGAAATCAATTTGCCTTAGACGCACTGCATCTAGGATGAATTTTTTAACATTTGCCCAAAACGCACTGCATCTTGGCTAAATTTTGTTGCGTTTGCCCTAGATGCGCTGCGTCTAACATGAATTAGAATAAATTTGCCCTAAACGCACTGCGTCTAAATTAAATTTAAATCAATTTGCCTTAAACGCACTGCGTCTAACCTAAAAATAAAAATTGGTAATCGCACTGCAATTGAAAAACACCACTTTTTAGTATGATTAAGTCCATTCGCAGAAGATTTTTACTTAAATGAAACAATTCAGCTATCAAATTTTAATGAATAAGTATTGTTTTAAAACCATTTGCTTTCAAAATTGTATGTACATCTTCCAAAATGTTTTAAATTGTAATGATAATCGATAGATTGTTTTCTGATTATAACTAAAATTGCATCTTTGCTTCAGAATTATAAAGAGGATTAAAATAAAAGCAAACCATTTTAAATCATTTTTAACCACTTTTAAACCATTTTCAACTTTTAAACTAAAAGAATATGTGCGGAATAGTATGTGCCTTTGAATTAAAACAAAAATCAGAAACGTTAAGAACCCAAGTGCTCGAAATGGCAAAAATTATCCGTCATCGTGGTCCCGATTGGAGCGGCATCTTTAGCAACGACAATGCCATCATGGCACACGAACGATTAGCCATTGTTGACCCAGCCTCGGGAAAACAGCCGCTATTTTCGGAAGATAAAAAACTGGTTTTGGCTGCCAATGGCGAAATATACAACCACAGAGCGTTGCGCAAGCAGTTTGAAGGACGCTACAACTTTCAAACCGAAAGCGACTGCGAAGTCATCCTTGCTTTATACCAAGAAAAAGGCGTTGATTTTGTAGATGAGATGAACGGCATCTTTGGTTTTGCGCTCTATGATGTAGAAAAGGACGAATATTTCATTGCTCGAGACCACATGGGAATTATTCCTTTATATATAGGATGGGATCAATACGGAACTTTTTACGTTGCATCCGAATTAAAAGCGCTGGAAGGGTTTTGCACCAAAATCGAGCTTTTTCCACCAGGGCATTATATGTCAAGTAGAGACGGCGAACTCGTGCAATGGTACAAAAGAGACTGGACGGACTATGACGCCGTAAAAGACAACGCCACCAGCATCGCCGAGATAAAAACTGCCTTAGAAGCTGCCGTGCACCGCCAGTTGATGAGCGATGTTCCTTATGGCGTGTTACTTTCGGGAGGATTAGACTCGTCAGTTACCTCGGCCATTGCCAAAAAATATGCGCAAAAAAGAATCGAATCCGAAGACACGCAAGACGCTTGGTATCCACAATTGCATTCCTTTGCCGTTGGGTTAGAAGGTTCACCCGATTTGGCAGCTGCCAAAAAAGTAGCAGACCATATTGGCACCATTCACCACGAAATTAAGTTCACCATTCAAGAAGGATTAGACGCCGTTCGCGATGTGATATATAATCTTGAAACTTATGACGTAACGACCATTAGAGCATCCACGCCAATGTATTTGATGGCACGAGTGATCAAATCGATGGGTATCAAAATGGTGCTTTCGGGCGAAGGTTCGGATGAGTTGTTTGGTGGTTATTTGTATTTCCACAAAGCACCCAATGCGCGAGAATTTCACGAAGAAACGGTGCGTAAATTGAGTAAATTACACATGTACGACTGCTTGCGCGCTAATAAAAGTTTGGCCGCTTGGGGCATTGAAGGTCGTGTGCCGTTCCTCGACAAAGAATTCATGGACGTAGCGATGCGCATTAACCCGCAAGACAAAATGATTAACGGCGAACGTATGGAAAAATGGGTGTTGCGCAAAGCCTTTGAAGACATGTTGCCCGAAAGTGTGGCGTGGCGTCAGAAAGAGCAGTTTAGCGACGGCGTGGGTTACAGCTGGATTGATACGTTGAAAGAAATGGTGGCAAAAGAAGTAAGCGACGAACAATTGGCGAATGCAAAATACAAGTTTCCGTTGCAAACGCCATTATCAAAAGAAGAGTATTACTATCGTTCTATATTTGCAGAACATTTTCCAAGCGATGCAGCGGCGTTGTGCGTGCCACAAGAAGCCAGTGTGGCGTGTAGCACCAAAATTGCATTAGAATGGGACGAAGCGTTTAAAAACATGAACGATCCTTCGGGTAGAGCCGTGGCAAATGTGCACAGTGACGCATACGCGAAGTAGCATTTGATTAAAAAGATAAAAAAAACAGCTGTTTTAGAACCAAAAAGAACAACTTTTGAACGGATAGTCAAAGGTTGTTTTTTGTTTTGATGAAGAAGTGAAAAAGTGACAAGATTCGAGATATTCTTTAAATCTTTTAAAGCTATAAAACCATTAATAATTGTACCCAATCGAGATTTTTTTTGCATATTATTTGGCAAAATAGTTGTAAAACGGCTCAAAAATGAAGCGCATAAATTAGTTTTAAGCGACTTTCTAAAAACGGCTATTTTGACCGCGCATAAAAATGACTAAGATTTCGTTTTAGGGTGTTTTTATTCGATTTAAGCGACTTTGTAGAAATTAACAAATGTTGATAACTTCGAAGTTTTATCCTTGATTTATACTCGGAAATCCTATGTGTTTTGTTATATTTGCGTGTTAGACAAAAAATAGATTTTTTACGATAAAACAATATGAGCGAAGAAATTAAAAAGAACAATTATTCGGCCGATAGTATTCAGGCTTTAGAAGGAATGGAGCACGTTAGAATGCGTCCTTCCATGTATATTGGAGATACGGGAGTTAGAGGTTTGCATCACTTAGTTTATGAGGTGGTTGATAACTCCATCGATGAGGCATTGGCAGGTCATTGTGATACCATTAGTGTAACAATCAATGAGGACAACTCGGTTACTGTAGAGGATAACGGAAGAGGTATTCCTGTGGATATGCACAAAAAAGAGGGTGTATCTGCGCTAGAAGTTGTAATGACCAAGATTGGAGCTGGAGGAAAATTTGATAAAGATTCGTATAAAGTATCAGGAGGATTGCACGGAGTAGGTGTTTCATGTGTGAATGCATTATCAGATCATTTGCGTGCTACAGTTTTTCGCGAAGGCGTAATTTGGGAGCAAGAATACGAGCGCGGAAAGGCGATGTATCCTGTGAAACAAATAGGCACAACAGAAAAAAGAGGAACAACAGTAACTTTTAAGCCAGACGCGTCAATTTTTACACAAACTTTGGTTTATTCGTATGATACGTTGGCTTCGCGTATGCGAGAACTATCGTTTTTGAACAAAGGCATCACGATAAATTTTACCGACAGAAGAGAAGTAAAAGAAGACGGAAGTTTTGTGGGTGAAGTGTTTCATTCGCAAGAAGGTTTAAAAGAGTTTGTTCGCTTTTTAGATGGAAACCGCGTGCCGATTATTTCGCATGTTATTTCAATGGAGCATGATAAAAGCGAAATACCAGTCGAAGTTGCTTTAATTTATAACGATAGTTATGCAGAAAATATTTTCTCGTATGTAAACAATATCAATACGCACGAAGGAGGAACACACTTGCAAGGATTCCGTATGGGATTGACGCGTACGTTGAAAAAATATGCCGATGCATCGGGGTTGTTGGAAAAATTGAAGTTTGAAATCTCTGGAGATGATTTCCGAGAAGGATTGACAGCAATTATATCAGTAAAAGTTCAAGAGCCGCAATTTGAAGGTCAAACCAAGACTAAATTAGGGAATAGAGAGGTTGTATCTCCTGTTTCTCAGGCGGTAGCGGAAATGCTTGAAAATTATTTGGAGGAAAATCCAAATGATGCAAAAATCATTGTTCAAAAAGTAATCTTGGCTGCGCAAGCGCGTCATGCTGCTAAGAAAGCGCGTGAAATGGTGCAGCGCAAAACCGTTTTAGGCGGTGGAGGTTTACCAGGGAAATTATCGGATTGTTCCGAGCAAGATCCAGCAAAATGCGAAGTATATCTTGTTGAGGGAGATTCGGCAGGTGGAACAGCAAAACAAGGCCGCGATCGAAATTTCCAAGCTATTTTACCTTTGCGAGGAAAGATTTTGAACGTAGAAAAAGCAATGCAACATAAAGTTTTTGAAAACGAAGAAATCCGTAATATTTTCACGGCATTAGGAGTTACCATAGGAACAGAAGAAGATTCAAAGGCATTGAATTTAGAAAAACTGCGTTACCATAAAGTAATTATAATGTGTGATGCCGATGTCGATGGTAGTCACATTTCTACCTTAATATTAACTTTCTTCTTCCGATTTATGAAAGAGTTAATAGAGAACGGACATGTTTATATTGCTGCGCCGCCATTGTATTTGGTAAAAAAAGGAAACAAAAAAGAATATGCATGGAATGATATTCAGCGTGATCAGGCCAATGAGCGCATGGGAGGAAGTGCTGCTATCCAGCGATATAAAGGTCTTGGAGAGATGAATGCGGAGCAACTTTGGGAAACGACAATGGATCCAAACTTTAGAACTTTACGTCAGGTTACTATCGATAGTTTGACGGAGGCGGATAGAATTTTCTCAATGTTGATGGGTGACGAAGTGCCGCCACGAAGAGAGTTTATCGAGAAAAATGCTGTTTATGCGAAAATCGATGCTTAATAAAATAAAACAAACACAAATAAATATATAAAATAATGAAAGTTACAATAGTAGGAGCAGGAAACGTAGGAGCTTCTTGTGCAGATGTTATCTCTTATAGAGGAATTGCTAGTGAAGTAGTAATATTAGATATCAAAGAAGGTTTTGCAGAGGGTAAAGCGATGGATTTGATGCAATGTGCCACAAACACAGGGTTTAACACACAAATTACAGGAGTTACTAATGACTATGCCGCAACCAAAGATAGCGAAGTGGTGGTTATCACTTCCGGAATACCAAGAAAACCAGGAATGACTCGTGAAGAATTAATCGGGATAAACGCTGGAATTGTAAAGTCAGTTTCTGAAAATCTTTTAAAACATTCGCCAAATGCTACTTTCGTAATTGTGTCTAATCCTATGGATACTATGACATATTTAGCATTTAAATCTTTGGGCTTACCAAAAAATAAAATCATCGGAATGGGCGGTGCTTTAGATAGTTCTCGTTTTAGATATTATTTGTCAAAAGCGTTAAACAAACCTGCTAATGATGTTTCAGCCATGGTTATTGGCGGTCATGGCGATACAACTATGATTCCTTTAACAAGATTAGCTTCTTACAATGGAATTCCAGTTTCTCAGTTCTTGTCGCAAGAAGAGTTAGATAAAGTTGCAGCAAGTACTATGGTTGGTGGAGCTACTTTAACAGGCTTATTAGGAACTTCGGCTTGGTATGCTCCTGGCGCATCGGTTGCTTATTTGGTGGATAGTATTTTAAATAATCAAAAGAAAATGATTGCTTGTTCGGTATTTTTAGAAGGCGAATACGGTCAAAGCGATATTTGTATTGGTGTTCCATGTATCATTGGAAAAAATGGAGTAGAGTCAATCATTGATATTAAGTTAAATGAAACTGAAAAAACATTATTCGCAAAAAGTGCTGATGCTGTTCGCAGCATGAACAACGATTTGAAATCACATTTATAAAATAAAATTTGAATATTCTAAAATGGCTGCTAATAGGCAGTCATTTTTTTTATATTAATTAACAAATATATTGCTTAATCGTATTGAGAATTATATATTTGCACGTTTCAAAAAAAAGGAAACTTCTTGAAATCATTGCTTTTATCAGTAAGGCTATGAACTTCAACGGTTTTCAGTTTTAAAATTTTAACCAAAAACAAAAAATTAATTAATTTTTAGTAATAATGCAGAATAAAGGACTAGTTAAGTTTTTCGCAATTCTATTTGCATTGGTAAGTATTTACCAACTTTCATTCACTTTTGTAGCCAATAAGGTAAAAAATGATGCCAAAGCATTTGCAGGCGAAAATTCAGAAAAAGAAGTTAGATATCTTGATTCAATCGGGAAAGAAGATGTCTTTAATTTGGGATTTACAAAATTTACTTATAATGAAGTAAAAGACAAACAAATCAACAAAGGTCTTGACCTTGAAGGAGGAATCAATGTAATTCTTCAAATTTCGGTTAAAGATGTATTGGTTGGATTGTCAAATAATTCTAAAAATCCTGCATTTAACAAATCATTAGAAGACGCAACGAGAAATCAAAGAGGAAATCAAAGTTATTTGGATGCTTTTTTTGAAGCTTTTGAAGCCAATAAAGGTGATGGAAAACTAGCTTCTCCAGACATTTTTGCTAATAGAAACTTTGACGATAAACTAGTAAACTTTAAATCTACAGATGCTGAAGTACAAAAAGCATTAAGAATGAAAGTTGACGAATCGGTTGAGTCTGCTTTTGGAGTATTAAGAAGTCGTATTGATAAATTTGGTGTAACGCAACCAAACATTGCAAAATTAGGACAAACAGGAAGAATCCTAATCGAATTGCCAGGCGCAAAAGATGTGGATCGTATTAAAAAATTAGTTTCAAGCAAAGCGGAATTAGAATTTTGGGAAACCTATAAAGCAGAAGATTTTTATCAATTCTTAAGTTCCGCAAACGAAGCACTTAAAGCTACTGTTAAATCTGAAGTTGCTGAAGTTGAAAAACCAAAAGATTCTATTGCTGCGCTTTTAACTGACAAAGCATCAGATTCAACGGCTACCAAGAAAGGAAATAATCCAATATTTGATAAACTTGTTTCTCAAGGCGGTGGACCTGTTTTAGGTGTTTTTAATGCAAAAGATGTTGAAGCAATAGATGGATATTTAAAAAGACCTGAAATTAGAGCTTTAGTACCTGCCGATAAATCAAATGTAAAATTTGCTTGGGGAAAACCAAATTATAGTACAGACCCAAAAACTAAAAAAGAGACTGAAACGGTTGAATTATACGTTTTAAAAGGAAATAGAGAAGATGTAGCTCCATTAAGTGGAGGTGTAATTGTTGATGCGAGAGACACTTTCGACCAATTAGGAAAACCAGCTGTTTCAATGCAAATGAACGGTCAAGGTGCTAAAGTATGGGAAGAAATTACAGGTAGAGCATATACACAAAAAACATACATAGCTATTGCATTGGATGATGTTGTTTATTCAGCACCAGGTGTTTCTACAGGACCAATTTCGGGAGGAAGAAGTGAAATTTCGGGTAGTTTTACCGTTGCAGAAACTAAAGATTTAGCTAACGTATTAAGAGCTGGTAAATTACCAGCTACAGCAGAAATTGTACAATCCGAAGTGGTTGGACCATCATTGGGACAAAAAGCTATTGATGCGGGTACTACTTCATCACTTGTTGGTTTCTTGTTAGTATGTTTATGGATGGTATTTTATTATGGTAGAGCAGGTTGGTATGCCAATGCAGCTTTATTAGTTAACTTACTATTCTTATTCGGAATTTTAGCAAGTTTAGGTGCTGTATTAACATTACCAGGTATTGCTGGTATTGTGTTAACACTCGGTACTGCGGTAGATGCGAATATTATCATCTATGAAAGAGCAAAAGAAGAACTTCGTGAAGGAAAATCTCTAAGCGAAGCTGTTAATTCAGCATACGGTTGGAAAGGTGGTATGCGTTCGATCATTGATGCAAACGTTACACACATTCTAACGGGTGCAATCTTATTCATTTTTGGTACAGGACCAATTCAAGGATTTGCAACTACTTTATTAATTGGTATTTTCACATCGTTATTTACATCAATCTTCATCGCTCGTATGTTTATTGATAAAGATATCGAAGCGAACAGAAGTTTAATGTTTGCAACCAATATCACTAAAAATTGGTTTACAGGTTTCCATTTTGATTTTATCGGAATGAGAAAATGGTCATACATATTCTCTACAGCAGTTGTTGTTGTTAGTTGTGCTTCTTTTTACGTTAATGGATTAGACGAAGGTGTTGATTTTGTTGGAGGAAGAACTTTCCAAGTGAAATTTGAAAAACCAGTAGAAGCTACACAAATTTCAGATGAGTTATCAGCTGAATTCGGTACTGCTGTTGAAGCAAAAGTATTTGGTGATGATGATCAATTAAGACTTACGACTAAATATAAAATTAAAGAAGACGGCGTTCAAGTAGATCAAGAAGTAAATCAAAAACTTTACAATGTATTGAAAAAGTATTTTAATGCTGATGTTACTTACGAAAAATTTATCAATACCTATGACGGCAAAAAAGTAGGTGTACTTCAAGCATCTAAAGTTGGTGCTGCTATATCAGCAGATATTAAAACAAACTCGTTCTGGGCAGTTATTGGTGCTATGTTAGTTGTTGGGCTTTATCTAGTAATATCGTTCCGTAAATGGCAATATTCATTAGGAGCAATTGCAGCTGTACTGCACGATGTTATTTTCGTATTAGGTTTATACTCTTTGTTATATAAATATATGCCTTTCCACATGGAAATGGACCAACACTTTATTGCGGCAATCCTAACCGTAATTGGTTACTCAATGAATGATACTGTAATTGTATTTGACCGTGTTAGAGAGTTCCTTGCTGGAAACACTAAAGGACATTTTAAAGATGTAGTAAACGCTTCTATTAACACTACTTTATCAAGAACTATCAATACATCATTTACAATGATATTAGTATTATTAATCATGTTCATCTTTGGTGGAGAATCAATCAGAGGATTTATCTTTGCCATGTTGGTTGGTATTGTAGTAGGAACTTATTCTTCTTTATTCATAGCAACTCCAGTTGTTTATGATTCGATGGATAAAAAGAACATTGAAGACATTGAAGCAAGACACTATAAATAATTTTAGTGTAGTTGTATAAATTAAAAAAGGTTGAACTTGTTCAACCTTTTTTTTATTAATAATTTTGAAAAAAAGTTAAAATGATTAATCAAGAAACTATTGTAGCTTTAGCAACACCATCTGGTGCTGGAGCCATTGCCATCATTAGATTATCGGGTAATGAAGCGATTTCTGTTGCATCCAAAGTATTTCAATCAGTTTCTGGAAAAGATTTGTCCAAACAAAAATCACATACCATTCATCTAGGGCATATTGTTGAGAATACCAAAATTTATGATCAAGTGTTGGTTTCTGTTTTTAAAAATCCAAATTCATATACAGGTGAAGATGTAGTTGAAATATCTTGTCATGGTTCAACTTTTATCCAACAACAAATTATTCAATTATTATTGCGAAAAGGTTGTAAAATGGCACAAGCTGGAGAATTTACACTTAGAGCTTTTCTAAATGGAAAATTAGATTTATCACAAGCCGAAGCCGTTGCCGATTTAATTTCTTCAGATAATGAAGCCAGTCACCAAATTGCGATGCAGCAAATGCGTGGCGGTTTTAGTAACGAAATTGCACAGCTGCGTCAAGAGTTATTGAACTTTGCATCGTTAATTGAACTCGAATTGGATTTTGCAGAAGAAGATGTAGAATTTGCCGACAGAACACAATTTAAAGAATTAGTAACCCGAATAGAGTTTGTTTTAAAACGATTAATAGATTCTTTTGCCATAGGAAACGTTCTTAAAAACGGAATTCCAGTGGCTATTGTTGGTGAGCCTAATGTTGGGAAATCAACTTTATTGAATGCCTTACTAAACGAAGAACGTGCAATAGTTTCTGATATTGCTGGAACAACTCGTGATACCATTGAAGACGAATTGGTTATTGATGGAATCGGTTTCCGATTTATTGATACGGCTGGAATTCGTGAAACCAAAGATGTAGTAGAAAGCATTGGAATTCAGAAGACGTTTGAGAAAATTGAGCAAGCTCAGGTGGTGTTGCTTTTAGTTGACAGTTCACAGTTGTCAGCCAACAGCTTACCAAATGTTAAAATCGAGATTGAGAAAATCAAGAACAAATTTCCAATAAAACCACTAGTTATCGTTTTGAATAAAGTTGATGTTTTAGATAAAGATAGTTTAAACAATTACCTAAATCAACTGTCAACTTCTAATCCGACAACTGATAACCGACAACTAATAACAATCTCAGCAAAACAAAAAACAGGAATCGACAAATTAAAAAACACGTTATTGTCTTTCGTAAACACAGGTGCATTGCGAAATAACGAAACCATAGTAACCAATTCTCGCCACTATGATTCTTTACTTAAAGCACTAGAAGAAATTCAGAAAGTGCAATTTGGACTAAGTTCCAATTTATCGTCCGACTTAATGGCAATCGATATCAAACAAGCGTTATACTACTTCGGAGAAATTACTGGTGAAGTGACGAATGATGAATTACTGGGAAATATTTTTGCAAATTTTTGTATCGGAAAATAACTAAGTATTCCAAACTATCATATTTCTACGTTTCAACCCTTATAAACAAAGGTTTTTCTATGTTTCAACGGATAACTTTGTTTACCCTTTTATATCATTTTTTTACCACTAATTGTACTACTATGTTTGTAAATCGGTTTCAATTATTGAATTTTATGATACCATAATCAGTAATACTTTGTAAATAAAGGAAAGTTACTTTCCATATTTTTTACACAAATAAAACCACTGATTTTAACTATAAAAATCTTAAATGAGCCATCTAACTATAAAAAAAGTTTGTTTAGAATGTAATATTGAATTTACTGCAAAAAGTAATAAAGGTACCTATTGTTCAAAAAAATGTTTTAAAAGGAATTACAGAAAATTACTAAAAAAAAATTCTATTGTAATACCAAAAGTAAAACCAATATTAACCAAAGAAAGCATAAAATCAAAACACTATTTATCTGTAAAAGAAGCAGTCATTTCATTTGAGATTTCTGAGGTAACTCTGCGAAGATTAATAAAATTGAACAAACTAAACTACGTTTGTATAAAAAATAGGTTTATCTTTTTAAAGCGGGATATTCAAAATATTCTTAGCCATCATTCTTAAATGTATGGTAAAAATCTTTGTGTCCCCATGTAGCAAAAACATTCTCTAGTTCTTCTTCGTAAAAAGTAGAATTCTTCATATTTTTAGGTTGAACACCTATTTTTTTTGTTAATTTAAAAAAACGATCTAAAGGCATTTTTTCATCTTCTCTCTTAACAATAATTGTTAAACATCTTCTTCCTCTTTTAACTTCCCATGTTAAAATATCTTTTAATCTCTCAGTTAAATCATGGAATACATGATTATTGCTAAAATCAGTACTTAAATCACATCCAGATTCTATATACAATTCAGTATATGTTAATGTCTTACGTTCCTTTGCTTTCTAAATTAAACAAGCTCTTAATAATTTATTTGTATGATTCATCTTGTTTTGAAGTCTGATTATATTGTTTCACTTATTTTATAGTCATCATAATATTATTTACAAAATCATTAGTTTTTAGCTTATTGTTCTTATATAATTCAAGAGTTTCTCCACATATCCAATTATAAAATTCTTCTATTTTTTGTTTTGCAACAACTTCATCCTCTATGTCCATGGCGATATCTGTTAGTCCTTGGTAAAACCAATCTCTACAATAAATCTCATCATCAGTCATGTTTTCTGTATCTTCTGTGCCTTTTGGATAACCTATAATATCTAAAACAACTCCTAAAACATCAATATACGCTTCATCAATGTTAGTTTCCTCACATTCAAGTGAAAGCTCTGCCAAAATTCTCTCCTGAGAGTATTGAAGATAAATTAGATTCAATAGATGTTCTTTCATTTTTTTAAAATTTTAAATTAATAATTGTTGATTTAAAGCAAAAGTAATTCAAACTAAAAAATATTTTCAGATTTACGACTTACAATATTTCACGCAGTATTTGTTTTTCCAAATATTATTCTTATAGCAAAATACTATTTCCGTTTTTATTAATATCAAAACGATTATGGCGTAAAAGTAAATACGAACGTAGTGAGTTATTTGGCTGTAGGGTATAATCGTTTTATTTTTAAATGTTGAACATTTTATTTTCTCAAAGATGAATATTTATTGGTTTAGTAAATATTTTTTGTAGTAATCTAATAATAAAATGTTGTAGATAGAATCCAAAAGGATTATAATCTGCAAATTACAATTTATTAAACTTCATTTATTTTATTCAAAAGAGGAAATCATACTTTTAAAACAATTATACTATGTTGTACAGATAGTTTTACATACAAATGAGTATTTTATTCATTTAAAAAGAATTATCTGTAGAATAAAGAATAAATAATGTTAAAAGATAAATGATTAGTTATTTTCAAATAGAAATAAATAACTAATAAAATTCTGTTTAACAATATTCAAAAGGAGAATTTTATCTTTTAAATTTTAAAAAATTGGAAACGAAGTTTCCCTTTTACTTTTTTTGGTTCTTTTTTTTAAAAAAGAACGTAGTTGATTTTTTAAGTTAATATAGTTATTTGAGTTATTTTATTTAATCATTAATTATAAGTACCCCTTTTGGTATAATGAAGTTTAATAATCTATTAATAGAAGTTTAGTTTTTTAAAATTAAAGTCTAACATTTTAGATAAATGAAGTTTAGTTTTTTAGATTTTATATATTTGAGTAATAAAAAAGGATATCCAAATGGAAAAAAGAAATAAAGAAAAGTTTGTAGAGTTTTTAAAACAAAATGGTAATACTGAAACAAACATTAAAAATGAGAATTGGGAAACTACAGAAAGGGGGAAACATTTTAACATTATCATAGCATCTGAAATTTTAAAACTAAAGATTACTCCTAACGAAAAAATAGTGTTGGGGTTTATATATAGTTTAAACCAAATTGGAGAAATTACAACTATGAGTAATAAACGTATTGCTGAATACCTGTGTTTGAGTGAAAATACTATATCTACAACATTAAAAAGTTTACAACAACTTACATTTATAGAAAAACAACCTAAAGGATATGTATTGAGTGAAGAAATGCAACAATTAATATTTACATCTACAGAAAGAAATATCTTATTGGTATTTGAGGTTTTTCATAGTGATTTACCAAGTGGAGCAAAACTATTGTGGGGTGAATATAATTCGTTGAGTAAAGGACTAAAAGCCTATTATGGAAGTAGAAAATACATCAGGGAACGATTGAAAATTAGTGAAAGTAGTATTAGTAACTACACAACATTATTGTATGACAATCAGTTTTTGATAAAAAACGAACTATTTTCTGGTTACAAATTTAAAAAAAGAGGTGTTGTTACAAAGAGATTTAACAGAAATCCAATAGATTAAAATTTAAAAAAAGGAATAAATTATCATTATCTAAAAATCTTTGAAATATGTTATATTCTGTGATGTGAAAGTAGTTTAAAATATCAGAAAATCTTAAAGCAGGTTATTTTCTATGGTTTCCTGTTGTTTTGTGTTACTAATTAGGAGGAATGTTACATCATAATTAGTAACCAAAAAAGAGGAAACGATGAAAATCTATTTATCTGTACGAAAAGGTCAGCAGTCGAAAAAGAATGCTGAAAAAGGAAAACCAAAAATGAATAGTTTGTTTTTGATGTATCATAATGAGGAAAGTAAAAAAAGAACTTATGAATTTTTGAGATTATACCTTTATGATAAACCGAAAAATTTTTTAGAAAAGGAACATAATAAAGAGACACAACTTTTAGCTGAATCGATAAGAGCCCAAAAAATATTGGATTTACAAAGTAGAAAACACGGTTTTGTAAGTAGTGTTAATGGAAAAATTGGTTTTTTAGAGTATTTTAAATTAATGGTTGAAAAAAAGAGTGATAGTAATGGAAATTACGGAAATTGGTTGAGTACTCTTAAACATCTTACAAGCTTTTGTAAAGGAAATGATATCCAATTATCTAAAGTTGATGATACTTTTTTGGAAAGTTTTAAAATATATTTACTTACTAATAAAATATCTTCGAGAAATGGAAAGTTATCACAAAACTCTGCACTCTCCTATTTTAATAAAGTAAGAACATCATTAAAAGAAGCTTACCAAACTAAAATGATTGCCGAAAATCCAATAAACCGAGTAAAAGGAATCAAAGAAAAAGAATCTAACAGACAATATTTAACTTTAGATGAACTACAAAAATTAGTAAAGACAGATTGTGATTATCCAATTATGAAAGATGCTTTTATATTTAGTTCACTTACGGGTTTACGATTTTCAGATATTAAATCGTTAAAGTGGAAAAATATTACTTATGATTCGCAAAATGGATATATCATTAAGTTTACACAACAAAAAACAAAAGGAGTTGAAAATCTTCCGATTAGTGAACAAGCTATTAGAATAATTGGTGAAAGAAAACATGACGATGATTTTGTTTTTAGTAATCTTATATATAGTGCTTACCACAATAAAATTCTTCATAAGTGGATTGAAAAAGCAGGAATTGATAAACATATAACATTCCATTGTGCTCGACATAGTTTTGCTACTTTACAATTAACTATGAACACTGATATTTATACAGTAAGTAAATTATTAGGACATCGACATTTAAAAACTACTGAAATATATGCAAAGGTTATTGATAAGAAGAAAATCAATGCAGTTGCAAATATGCCTGATTTGAATCTATAAAATAGGTTTTAAATAATAAAATCGTTCCGATTATCTTAATACTACCATTGTATTTGAAAGATAATATTTAATCGAAAAATCGAAATCGTAAATATTAAAAAACAAATAATTATGGTAGTTAATTATACTCCAAAAGAAGTAGTGGAACTTATTAAAATAAGAGGTTTTGCCAATACAGAAGAAGCCTCATTATATTTAGGATTGAGTATTCATTATGTAAGAAGATTGGCAAGAGAAAAAACACTTAGTTCATTTAAACCAAATGGAAAATGTATTTATTTTAAAATAGAGGACTTAGATAATTTTCTTTTAGGAAATAAACGAATTGATAATAAAAAAATATCACAGAAAGCTGCTAAATACAACTTTAGTAATCGCTAAAAAAAATATGGTGCTTTAATATATTATTTTAGGTTACTAAGAGGACATTCATTCTTCTACTATTGGATTTTGTGGTAAAAAATCTTTAGGAGAACAATTAAAATATTCTGCTAATTTATTGATGTGAGATAAGTTATATTTCGCTCTCGACTTTGAACTCTCAACATCACCGATAAATCCGATTGAGAGGTTTAAAGAATATGCAAGTTCCTTTTGAGATATATTTTTCTCTGTCCTCATTCTTCTAACTGTATCAATTACATATTGTTCTATTGGTTCTAAACTCGAATTATCCATAAAATTACATTTGGACAAAGTGAGTTAATGATTAAAAAATATTCACTCGTACATATGCGAGTATTTGATAAAATTCTGATATTTGTAAAAAATATAATAAAAATGAAAAAATATTTATTGAATGCGATTTTAATGTTCAGTTTAATTTCGTGCAGTAGTGATAACGAGAATTCGAATGATGTTCAACCTAGTTTAATTAATAAATGGAATTTAGAAACTTGGAAGTATAATAATAACAATCAATCATTAACTTCTTGTGATAAGCAAGGGTACATTAAATTTAATAGTAATGGAACTTTTGAAAGAAAAGATTATTACAATAATAATGGAAATTGTGAAATTGAGGGAAATGATAATGGAACTTATGCTTACAATACTACAGACAACAAAATAACTCTTAACTATACTGATGTAAATGACGGACCACAAACAGAAGTATTAAACAATGTTTCATTTACAATTACAAAATTGAACTATACTTGGGACGAAGATAATAATGGTAGCGATGAACACTTTTTAGAATTTTTAAAGAACTAATACTATGAAATTAAATTTTGTGATTTTAGTTTTTACTTTACTTTGTGTATCATGTAATAATAAAGAGGTTTCAGAAGAAAAAAACAATGATGGAACTGATAAATTCATTTGCACAAAAAACAATTTTAGCGATTTTGTTGTAGTAAGTTCATCTTCTGATAAGTACAACAAACCATATGTGGCAACTTATATATTTAAAGGAAAAATTAAAAATAATACAGAGAACATATATGAAAAAGCTATAATAAGAGGAGAACTGATATTAGTACTTAAAAATGGTAATGAATTAACTTGTAATGATATGAATTATACTAAAGTTTTTGGAGGAGATGGAGTAAATCCTGAAATAAGAAGCAATTGGAAACCAAACGAGGAATGGGATGTTGAACAACTGAAATCCTGTAGTTTTCCAATAGAATATTTTGATTATCCTGTAAAAGAAGTCTTCACACAATACTATTTACAACTTACCGACCAAATTAATAATACTGAAATCGAATTGTTGATTTCACAAAGAGATGTAACTGATAAATGGAATGTTGCAAAAACCAAAGTAAAAAATAATTTAGCTGATTGCAGTGATAAGGCATTCGAGATAACTAAGTACTTGAAAAACAAATAAAATAACTATTACAAATAAAATCTATTTCATAATTTAATTAAACAAAATCATGATAAGTTTATTAATTCAAATTAGTAACTGATCGAAATAATTTTGTAAAGGCAGAATTTCTAACCAAAAAACTTTGTATTCCCTTAAAAAAGACTTAATTTGTGTGGTTAAATTAATTTTAATTTAAATTCTCAAACAAATTGAATTCTAAGCTTAAAAATATACCAAAATATTGGGAATGGGTTACTTTAGATGATATTGGTATCATAGTTAGTGGTGGTACCCCATCGACTAAAGAACCTGAATTTTGGAATGGGGAAATCCCGTGGATAACCCCTGCTGATTTATCAGACCATAACGAAATATACATTTCTAAAGGCAGCAGAAATATTTCACAAGCTGGGTTAGAATATTCGTCCGCTCATCTTTTACCTGCAAATTCGGTTGTGTTTTCTTCTCGAGCTCCAATTGGCTATGTTGCAATCACAAAAAATGAATTAGCTACGAATCAAGGTTTTAAAAATTTAGTATTGCCAAATGAGCTGGTAAATCCAAAGTATGTTTACTATTATCTAAAAACAATAAAAGAACTTGCTGAAAACTTAGCTAGTGGAACAACCTTTTTAGAATTATCTACTACCAAATTTAGACAAATTCCATTCCCTTTAGCTCCAATTGAAGAACAAAATTTAATTGTTGAAAAAATTGAAGAGGTTTTAAGTTATATAAATGAAAGTTTAAATCAAATTAATAAATCTTTAATAAAAACTGAACTATATCTAAGAAAATGTATTTATAATATTTTTAAAGGTAGTTTATTACAAAACGACTATCTTTTGAATGAACTACCTAACGAATGGGAATGGAAAACACTAGATGAAATTGGTAAAATTTATAATGGTGGAACCCCAAAAACAGAAATAAAAGAATATTGGGGAGATGAAATAGCTTGGATAACTCCATCTGATTTATCAAATAGTAAAGAGAAATATATATCTAAAGGAAAAAAAAGTATTACAAAATTGGGTTTAGATAATAGTTCTACTAAAAAATTACCTAAGGAAACAATTATATTCTCAACAAGAGCTCCAATTGGTTATGTAGCAATCGCAAAAAATGAATTAACTATTAATCAAGGATTTAAAGCTATTGTGGTTAATGAAAAAATCAATTCATCATATATTTATTACTATTTGAAATCGATTAATGAGTATGCAAATAAAATTGCAAGTGGAACTACTTTTTTGGAGCTATCAATGGAAAAGTTTAAGTCAATACCAATACCGATACCTCCTTTTGAAGAACAAAACCAGATTGTAATACAAATTGAAAATATTCTTGAGGACACCAATAATCTAACTAATGAACTTCATTTACAGAAGATGAAAATTGTTAATTCAAAAGAAAAAATTCTTCAAGAAGCTTTCCAAGGAAAATTAATAATAGGAAATAACAAATCAAATTCTGTAAAATCTTATGTTGAAAAGTTAAAAACAGAAAATGACAAATATCTATTTAACCATCTTAAAACCTATAAAATAAAAAGGTCAGTTAGACGAGAGAGAAAAAATCTGTTGAATATTTTAGCATTAAATTTTAACAATAATTCCTTTTATTTCGAAGATATTATACAAAAAAGCGGAATGTCAATAGATGCTTTAGAAGAAGAATTTAATTCATTAATGAAAAATGGTAAAATATCAAAGATTTATGACAAAAAATCTAAGAGCATTAAATTTAAAATATCATGAAACTACGTAGATTAAAAGTATATGATATAGACTATAAGCCTCTAATGAAAGGAATTGACTTGTTCTTTGATAAAAAAAAGAGTAACTCAATTAACACTACATGTTTTGTTGGAGTAAATGGTTCAGGTAAATCTCAAGTTTTAGAAATTATTGCTGAGATTTTTCTTTTTCTAGAAAATGTATATAGAAATGAGAATAGGAATAAAAATCTTTTTTCTCCATTTGCATTTAGAATTGAATATGAGTTTATTAAATCAAATCATACTTATCTTGTAATTTTTGAATGCGATAAAATTAAAACCAAACCTAACAAGATTCAAGCAGAAATTTTTAAAAAAGATAATAATAATGAAGTTACCACGGTAAATCTAAATGAAATTAACCTATATCATTTTTTACCAACAAAAATTATCGGTTATAGTTCAGGAGCAAATGAAACTTTGAGTATACCTTTTGATTCATATTATGATGAATATGCTCAATATACTTACGAGCGTGCTTTTGGAAAGGTTCAAGGGAACGATTATGAACCTAATTTGTATTTTATGAATTATAATACCAATTTAGGCATTACAATTAGTAGTTTAATTTTTAGAGAGGAGATTTCAGAAATTACTACAATATTAGATAAATTAAACATACAAGATTTAAATAGTTTTACGATTACAATTCAAACTAAACAACCTAATGCTCCGAATAGATCAAAAGGAGGTGTTGTACTTACCACAGAACTAGAGGAATGGAAGCAAAAACTAATTAATTTATCAGACATTCATATATATGATGAAAAATATAAAAAACATACTTTAAAGTACACTCTTGATGAAGCTACAAGAAATGCATTTAGAGATAACTTTTCGAATCCTTTAGAATTGTATACTTGCTTGTATAAGTTTGAGTTACTAAATAATTTAATAGTTGATAAAACTACAAGGGAAAAAATCAAAAAAGAAAGAAAGGAAAGGAAACTATTAACTAAAATGCCAGTTGTTTCTGATATTAATAAAGTTCTATTTTATTCAGAATTAAAGTTTCAGTTAAAAAATGGTCAGACCATTGATTATTTATCATTTAGTGATGGTGAACATCAGTTTTTAAATGTTTTTGGGACAATTTTAATAATAAATCAAGACAACTGTTTATTTCTACTGGATGAGCCTGAAACACATTTTAATCCTATGTGGCGTAGAACTTTTATTAATGTTTTAGAAAAAATTACGGGAGGAAGAAAACAAGATGCCTTTATTACAACACACTCTCCTTTTGTAGTATCTGACAGTAAGAGTGAAGATGTATTTATATTCAAAAAAATGGATAATGCTTTATTAATTGAGAACCCTAATAATGAAACATATGGAGCTGCGTTTGATAACATATTAGATATGGCATTTGATATACACATACCTATTTCTGAAAATTCACTAAATGAAATAATTGAACTTCAAAACGAGAATAATCCTGAAAAAATTAATGAAGAACTTCACAATTTTGGAGATTCATTAGAAAAAACTTCATTAAGAAATAGAGTTATTCTTTTAAACTCAAATAAGAAAAGCTAATGTTGTATAAATACCAATTTGTAAAACATCAGAAATTAAGAGAGTTAAACTTCCATTTTTTATTTTTTATTAGAAAAGTAAAAAATGTAACTAAATCTGCAAAGTTTGCTCCAATTAATTTTTTTCATGATAGTTTCTTGTCAAACGGAAAAATAGCTCCAAAGGGTAAAGAAAATAAAGAGCTACACAATAGATTTAAAGCTTTTTTTGATGTTTTTAAAAAATTAGATAACGATAAAAAAATCGAATTTTATAATTTAATTATCTTCTCTCAAGATATTCATAAATACTTTGAAGATATTTCAATTACTGATGTAAAAAAGATACAAAGTCCAAACATCAAAACTTTATTAAACAATTCAGATGTTTTTAATCAATTAATGGACTCTATGTGGAATTATCTTAAATCTCCAAATGCATGGGAAATTGATAAACACTATGAAGCATTTTATAATAATCTCCCTGATTCAAAGATGTGTCCATTTTGTGGAATAAATAAAATTTCGGATAAAGATTTATATAGGTCGGATTACGACCATATTGCATATAAAGCAGAGTTTCCTATCTCATCGATAGATTTAAAAAACATTACTCCATCTTGTTCTGAATGTAATACGAAGTTTAAAACAACAAAAAATGTATTTTATGCTTTTAATGCCAATAGTAGAAGTCAATATTATTATCCTTATACATTTAAATCCGCTTATATTGATTTAAGTATTAGTTTTGATTTAGTTGGAAGCTTATTCCCTAATACAGATTTAGCAAACACAAATGGTATTTGGAAAATTACAATAAATCCTAATAATGATACTACAAAGACATGGAATAAAATTTATAGTATAGAAAGCAGATACGTCAAATTATTAAGTGTTAATTATTTACAATGGAACGATGAGCTGGTTTTTGGTTGTAATAAATTTCCTAATATAGAAAGTTTGAAAAGCCGTATAAATGATTTTAAAAAAGGATTTAACCCAAATAAATTAAGAATAGAGTACCACATAAAGTATGCATACTATGATTTCTTAGAAAAATCGTTGAATGATATATTATTTAATCAAATTAACTCAATGATAGCATGATAACAAATAACTTAGTAGCTAAAATATGGTCATTTTGTGATACATTGAGAGATGACGGAGTTAGTTATGGAGACTATTTAGAACAGATAACGTACTTGTTATTTCTAAAAATGGCTGATGAATATTCAAAGCCTCCATACAATAGAGATTTTAAAATACCTGAAAATTGTGATTGGCAATTTTTTCTAAAACATCCGTTAGAGGGTTTAATATTGGATTATATTAATGCACTGAATACATTATCTCGTTCAGGAAAAATGTTGGGTAATATATTTAATGGAGCTCAAAATAAAATACATGATCCATACAAGCTAAAGAAACTAATAGAACTTCTTGATGAAGATGATTGGGTTTCCGAATCTGTGGATATTAAAGGAGATATCTACGAGAGTTTATTACAAAAAAGTGCTGAAAGTAGTGGTGCTGGTCAATATTTCACACCTCGTTCAATTATAAAAGCTATTGTAGAATGTATTGAACCTAAACCTTTAGAGACAATTTCAGACCCAACCTGTGGAACTGGTGGCTTTTTTCTTGGAGCAATCGAATTTTTGAATAATAATTATTCTAAACAACTACAAAAAGAAAACGAAAAGAAATTTTTACAATTTGACACTTTTCTTGGTTGGGATATCGTTCCCTCAACAGCAAGATTATGTTTAATGAATTTATTCTTACATGGCATTGGAGACATGAAAGAAACTCCCGAAATAAAAGTTGAGGATAGTTTACTTGAACTTCCGAAAAATAAAGTAAAAATTGTACTAGCAAATCCCCCGTTTGGAAAAAGTAGCACCTATACAATAACTAATGATGAAAGATTAGCTAAACAAGAGTCATATATACTAAGAAAAGATTTTTGGACTACTACAAGTAACAAACAATTATGTTTTGTTCAGCATATAATAAGTATGTTGGAAGAAAATGGCAGGACTGCTATTGTGCTTCCAGATAATGTTTTGTTTGAAGGAGGTGCAGGTGAAACTATCAGAAAAAAACTTTTAGAAGAAACAAATTTACATACCATTTTAAGACTTCCTACAGGAATTTTTTATGCTAATGGTGTCAAATGTAATGTTCTGTTTTTAGATAAGAAAAAATCAAAAAAGAAAGAAATTTGGTTCTATGATTACAGAACTAATATTCATCATACATTAAAAAAATTTCCATTACAATTTGAGCATTTAAAATCATTCGTTGAATGTTATAAATCTAATAACAGAGAAAACACAAGTGAGACATGGAGTGAGCAAAACTTAAATGGTCGATTTAGAAGATTCACATATGACGAAATAATTTCAAGGGATAAATTAAATTTTGATATTACTTGGTTAAAAGACGATAGTTTTATTGATTTAGATAGTCTACCTGAACCTGAAATATTAGCACAAGAAATAATCGATGGTTTAGAGAGTGCATTAAACAGTTTTAGAGAAGTTGTTAAGAGCCTAGCAAAATAATATTTTAATTAAAATAAAATGAAACAAAAAACTATTATCCAATTATGGGGTGCACAAGGTTGTGGTAAATCAGGAACAATAAAAAACTTAAGAGAAGAATTAATAATTCGTTATATTAATCCTTCACATAGGTATTCAATTCCATTACCTAGTGGAGAGATATCAGATATACTCTTATGCAATGGTTTTAAAGTCGGTATTGAAAGTATGGGAGATTATCTTTGGAGTTATAATCTTCATGATAGGTTAAATGATTATGTATTGAAACACAATTGCGATATAATAATTTGTGCAAGTAGAGTATACAATGATGTTTCTACTCATATTAAATTTTTAGCGGACACTCACAATTATAGACTGCTAAAAGTTACGAATTACAGAGGAGAAGAACCACCATTTGATAGAAATATTTTAAATCAACAATCTGCATTACACCTATTAGATTTAATAAATCAAATTATGTTAGGAGTTATTTAAACTCTAAAAAAATAGAATTAATTATGAATGAAATAGAATTTATTGTCTCCATTGTAATCCCAAACGAAAAAGAGCATTTTAAAAAAGATTTAATAGCTCTTGCTACTAAGCATGGTATTAAACCAACATCAGAAGAGATTATCACAAATGGTGTGAGATATGTTTTTAAATTTGAAAATCAAAAATCAAAAAAGGTTTTCTATAACTCAATACCTGTAGAATGGATTTAAACATTGTCTTTTAAAACATATTTATATTTACTAATTGGGATACTATTAACTTATAAACCCACTAAAATAAATAAAAGTCATTTTCTGTATCGGGAAGTAACTACACTTCTCTTTTTTGATGCTATCAATGATGCTATCACAAATGAAACCATGTATACGAGATTGCATCCGACAGTATAATAAAATTGATAAATAACGGATGAAACCACCATACACGATAACGGAAAAAAATTGTAGCGTTAGTGGCTTCTATTTTGGAAAAGATAGGAGAAATTAACGCTACTCCTTTATATAAACCTGCTGCCGAATTACGGAAAGAAAAACCGAATTAAAACCATTCAGTCTTAATAGAAATTGAAGGTAATACATTGACAGAAAAATAAATCACGGTTTTATTAGAAAACAAAAGAGTACATGCAAAAATTATAAAAACATACCTGCACCATGCAAACAAAAACTAAAAAAAGTATCGCCAAAAGTATTACTCTTGGGCTACTTTTCTCACTAAATGCACGATAACTCCAATTTGGTTTTCTGGATGTTCTTTTTTATCAATGCGTTGAATTCTAACTTCAAAACAATCCGAAATACCCACTTTTAGAAATTTATAAAAAATGCGGTTTTCGCTTCGTGGTACAAATCCTAGTTTGAAATTTTTAAAATATAGTGCAACTGCTCTAGCATCAAATTTGTTATCTTCTTCTAATTTTAGTTGCAAAAGCGTTCCTATTTCTAATTCTGAAAATGCCAAAACACCTTCATAATATGTAAAGCCTGCAATATCAAAATGGGCTAAATGTTCTCTCATGATTTCTTGTTTTAAAATGATGATACAAAACTATTTTGTATTAATGCATTAGATGTGCATTCATTTAAGCTATTTTTGTGGCGCACATAATGTAAACGATTAAAAATGGCAATTAATAAAAACGCACTTATTCGGTATCATGCTTTAGATAAATGCTTTAGCAATTTTGGAAGACGATTTTCAAACGAAGATTTGCTTGAGGTTTGTAACGAGGCTTTAGCAGAATATAATTATCAGAGTGAAGGCATCAAAAAACGGCAACTGTTTGAAGATATTAAGTTTATGGAAAGTAGTCAAGGTTGGGAAATTCCGCTTGAGCGCACCAAAGAAGGCAGAACGGTTTATTATCGCTATGCTGATAAAGATTTTTCTATCAACAATCAACCCATCAATGATTTTGAGGCAGAGAAACTAAAATCGGCATTATTGGTTTTGGCGCGTTTCAAAGGAATGCCGCAATTTGAATGGGTTAACGAATTGATTTTAAAACTACAGCAAGCATTTAATTTGCAAAGCCATACGAAAGAAATTATAAGCTTTGATGCTAATATTTATTTGAAAAACATTCATTTAATAGGCGACTTATTTAATGCTATTTTATATGAAAAAGTGGTGCAAATAGAATACCAAAAATTCAATAATGCTGAGAGTAAAATACATGAAATTCACCCATATTATTTGAAACAATACAACAATCGCTGGTTTTTGATTGGCCGTTTTGAAAAGTATGAAAACCTTACTCATTTTGCTATAGACAGAATGATTTCGGTTCAAGAAACGAATGCAAAATACATTTCAACAACTGTTGATTTTAATGAATATTTTGAAGATGTTATTGGAATTTTAAAACCAAAAGATGCATTAATCGAAAAAATAATTTTATTAGCAACTCCCGAATTGAAACCTTATCTAACAACAAAACCCATTCACGGTTCGCAAAAAAAAATTAGTGATGATGAAAATGGCTATTTGTTTTCTATTGAGTTGATTATCAATTATGAGTTGGAAAATTTGTTGTTGTCTTATGGAGAAACCTTGAAAATAATAGCACCAATACATTTACAAGAAACCATAAAAAGCAGGCTGCAAAAAAACTTAGAAAATTATATTTGAATTTGATTTTAAAAAAATTTACTTATCATCATCATTTTCGTCCTCGTCCAAATTATCTAAATCCAAACCATCAAAATACTCTTTTGAGTTAAACGGAATTGAATCATCAGGATCTTTATCATGCGCAGTAACTCCAGGCGGATTAAATAAACCCCAGCGATCAATTATATAATTCCATTGGTCAAAAGAGGCAACCCAATCAATAAAAAGTAAGCGAAATTCTTCAATTTCATCTCGCAATAATTCTATGTATTCACTGTCCTTAATACTTTCTTCAAAACGCAGATTTCCAGCATTTACATACAATTGTTGAGCACATTTTCGGATGATAGTAGCATTTTCCATTTTTATATCATACAAATCAATAGCTTCTGCTCCCGAAATTTTTGCAGGAATCATCATCGCATCTTCCAACATAAATCGAACAGTTGTTTCTTGTAAAAATTTGTTGTCTTTGGGAACAATTTCAATTAATCCTTGTGTGAGTTTGAATATAAGCTCTGCTTTTAGTGCAATTGAGGATTCTTTTTTATTAAAACCTGCGTTCATGTACAACCTAATTGGTAATAATTATTTTTTTTGTAAAGTTTTTGTTTTCACTAGATATTTTGGCAAAATAGACGCCACTTTGAAGATTTAAATTAATTTGATGTTGATTTTCGATATCACTTTGAAATACTTTTTCACCAAGAGTATTAAATAGTTCAAGGGTTCCTTTTGTATTTAATCCAGTAATTGAAAGATAATCGTTAACAGGATTGGGATATAAAACAATCTTATCAAAATTTATTTCAGTTGTTGCTAACGACGAAAACCAAGGTTGACCATAGTTGGCACCAAAAACATAATTGACTAAACTAGGATAATCAATAAAGGGATTACGGTTCATTTGCCAAGTATAAATATAATTATTTCTGTTCATTTCAAAATCATCCGATGTGTCTTGTTGATTCCATGACAGCAAAGTGGTTAAATCGCCAATTTGTCCAATAGTGTTATCAACTGGATTTCCGTTCACTACATTCAAGCCATTATAGCGAACTGCCATATAAAACAATGCTCGTGCTACATCACCTTTCCAAGAACCTGGATTTCCTGTTGGACCGTTATAATCCACACCGTAATTTCTGTTTCCTCTTGAAGAATTTTCTTGACCATCAGCAGCTCTCAAATGATGTGCATCAGACAATCCTGCTGCAATATCACTTGCATTTGACAAAACATAATTATTTATTCCAGTTGCACTGGTGTCATACCAATCGCCAAAATTTCCTCTTGATTGACAATAAATATGTTCTCTATTCCATTTACCCACAATACTACTCGTTGCTTGTTGGTCTAATTTTGAACGTGGCGTTTCATTATAAATTAACCAAACTTGACTACTGTTTTCTGGATTTTGATCGGCAGTTTTTAATATTTCCCAAATATCGGCGTATGTATGTGCTCTAACCACTTGAGGATTAGCAATAATATTTTGTAATGCTTGTTTAAGTGCAGCTCCCGACAATCCTTCTAGCGAGCTATAGTATCCTGCTGGATAAGTTGGTGCAACTACTCCATAAGTAGGATTTGCAGGTGTTCCCCATGGTTTTACCTCAAAATTACTTTCGTTTATTCTTATTAAGAGATAATTATTATTTAATACAAATCCAGGTTGAAGTGATTGTACATTTAATAAAAGTTCTTCGTCTCCTTCATTTGTACCATCATTAACAATCAATAAACTATTGGAAATAGAAGTTTGACCCACAGGTATAAAGGTAGTTAAAGTTCCATTGATGTCTTGTAAATTAAACGTTCCATTATTAACTACCATATTGATAATGAGATTACTTCCAACAACAGGTGTTTCGGTAGTGAAAGTAAAAACGATTGTATCACCCTCATTAACAGTTGTTGCCGATGCTGTTATGGTTACATGGTTTAAAACAACACCACTTCCATCGTTATTTTGGCCAGGTGTTGGTGTAGCAGAAGTATAAGTACCATCATTATTTCTTTGAATAGATGTATTGGCACTACTATTTGTATTGTCTATTCCAAAAGTTGTAATTCCTAAAGCCGACATTATAGCTGTTGGCGAAGAAGATGTAGAAGAAGAATAGGCTACTGCATCAATCAAGTTTGAAGAAGTTCCAATAGTATTCAATGGAAAATCGCTAGCGTTTGCTTGATATAAAGCTACAACATCTGGTCCATTTTGTATTGATGCATTTGGAATTATGTAGGTTGGAGTAGGTGAAACTTGATTGTTTCCTATCAAAAATAATCCATTTATATCAGTTGTATATCCATCTAAATCTAAAGCTAAATAGCTTGCATTTGAGGTGCCAGTACTTCCACCATTTAAAAACACCAAAACATAACCATCTAAAGAAAAATTAGCGGTAACCGATTTTAATTCAATGAACTCTTTTGTGTCAGTACCGGGAGTATCTGCATCTATTTCATTAATAACTACTTGCGAATAGGTGGAAAGAACAGCGAAAAAACAGGTAATTTGAAGTAATTTTTTAAACATTATTTGTTTTTTTGAACCTCAAATTTATTGAGATATAAACCAATATTCCTAATAATAATAGACAATTAACGCTTATTTAATATGATTTGTATATAATCCAAAATAAAACACTACAAATATTTTTTTAAAGTAAAACTAATCTATCAAAAACTTCGCCTAATAGATAAAGTTATTATAAAATAAAGTTGTTGTTACATAAAAATAAATACATTTGCACACGTTAAAAATAAAAACAAAATAATGAAAAAAATAGCTCTTTTATTGGTAATAGCAATTGTTGCCATTTCATGTAAAAACAATGATGAATATACCATTACAGGTACAATTGCAGGAATGAAATCTGGGAATGTTTATTTAGAGAAACAATCAGAAAACGGAATGGGAACGGTTGCCATAGATACCGTAAAAGTTGTAGATGGTAAGTTTGAAATCAAAGGAAAATCCCTAGAACCAAGCATTCATTTTATTCAAGTTGATAGCTTGCAAGGAAAAGTTCCTTTTATTTTAGAAAATGGAGATATTGCTATTACTGTTGACAAAGACAGTATTTTCAAATCAAAAATGAGTGGAACATACAGTAATGACGAGTTTTATGCTTTTAATGAAAAACTTGGTAAGCTTCAAAAAAAATCACAAGCTAAAATCATGAAGTTCCAAGAAGATAACATGGCAAAAATGAATGAAGCACAACAAAAAAATGATACAGTTGTAATGAATTCTTTAAGAAATGAATTCAAAGCTTTAAGAGCAGAAAGTACAAATTACATGAACAACTATCCAAAAGAACACCCGAAATCATTTATTAGTGTTTTATTAGTTGAAAACATGTTGAATAATCCCGATGTTAAGGTAGCAGATGCTGAAAAAATATTCAATTCATTGGAAGAATCGTTAAGAAAATCAGCAGCAGGTAAAAAAGTTACGGAAGCTATTGCAACTCAAAAAAAAAAGTAGTTGAAGTTAAAAAGACAGCAACAACAGCTGGCGAAGTAGCACCGAACTTTCAAGGAAAATCTCCAGAAGGAAAGACAATTTCTTTAAAAGAAAGTATGGGTAAAGTAACTATAATTGACTTTTGGGCTTCTTGGTGCAAACCTTGTCGTTTAGAAAATCCTAATGTAGTAGCACTATATAGCGAGTTTCATTCAAAAGGATTAAATATCGTTGGTGTATCTTTAGACGAAGATATTACTAAATGGAAAGAAGCCATAAAAAAAGATAACATTACTTGGACACAACTTTCAAACCTAAAAGGCTGGAAAGATCCAATTGCAGAACAATATAATATTTCCCAAATTCCAACTACAATCCTATTGGATGCTAACGGAAACATTGTTGCAAAAGATTTAAGAGGTGAGGCTTTGAAAGCTAAAGTTGCCGAATTATTAGCGATAAAATAGTGTAAAATATAGATGCAATAAAAAAATCTTCTTCGGAAGATTTTTTTATTTAGTTCGTTTTCAAAGAATTAAATTTTGATTGAAAAATATATTTTTATTTTGTTTGCATCTCTCAAAACACTTATTATATTTGCACCCTCTATACAGGTTTGGGGAGATACTCAAGCGGCCAACGAGGGCGGACTGTAAATCCGCTGATTACATCTTCGCAGGTTCGAATCCTGCTCTCCCCACAAAAAGCATCATACTTATGATGCTTTTTTTATTTAGAAAAGCTATATTTGAAATTCTAAAAAAATTAGTATGATATCGAATTTAAAATTAGTAGCTGTTAGCTTAACTTTATCAATCGTTTTTATTTCGTGTAAAAAAGAAGAAGAAACTGTTGTATCCGACACACCTAAAGAAATTATCTTGCCAAGAGTTCAAGCCATTCCAACTGGAAATTATGTTGCACCACCACCACAGCAGCAACAAGTACAACAACAAGCCAACCCAAATAATCAGGTAGTAACGCAAACACCTGTAGCAACTAAACCAGGAATGAATCCACCACACGGACAAGCGGGACATCGTTGCGACATACAAGTAGGTGCACCATTAAATTCAAAACCTGCTGCTCCAGTAGTTCAATCAGGAAAAGCGGCAAACCAAACAATTACTGTTCCTAATAATGCTCAGAAAACACTATCAAATCCTAATGCTACACCTTTAATGTTGGATCCTAATGTAAATCCAGTAGTTACTGCTCCAGGAATGAATCCACCGCATGGTCAAGAAGGTCATGATTGTGCTGTAGCCGTTGGCGCTCCGTTACCAACGAAACAATAAGTATAGAATAAAGCCTCCAATTGTACATGCCCCAAAAAGTTAGAAACTATTTGGGGCATTTTGAGTGATTTTCTTTTGAAAATCGTATTGAGATTGCTCTTTATTTAATCTAATATAAAAGTAACATTTACAGTAGCAATAATTTCTATTTCACCAACGGCTAATGTTTCTTGACTATCGCCACTTACCATTGCTTCTCCACCCATCATACTGTTTTTATACATTGGTTGCGGATAATAGGCTTGAGAACTGTCTGAGATTAATAATGCTTTGCCCACTTTTTGTCCTAAAACCGAAACATAATCTTCTGCTTTTTGTTTCGCATTCAACATAGCTTTCTTTCTGGCTTCTTTTTCCAATTCTTCCATTTTAGACGATTTAAATTCTACGCCTTGTATGTTGTTTACTCCAGTATCATTCAATCCCATCATGATTTCGTCATACTTTGACAAGTCTTTTAACGTGATGCTTATTGATTGATTGGCTTGATAAACTTGTTTCTTTTTTTCATAATCATAGCTTTTGTGCAAGCTTACATTGTTAGTCTTATAATCCGCAGCATTAAGACCACTTTTCTTTAAAAACTTGATTACTTTATCTACCGTTTCGTCATTCAAGGATTTTACTTCTTTGGCGTCTTTTCCAGTATTTAAAACACCTACATTAATAATGGCTCTGTCTGGAGTTACTTTTACTTTTCCTTCACCAGTTACGGATATTTGAGGAACTTGTGCTTTATTATCTTGTGCAAAAGCAACAACAGTAAATAATAAAGCTACTAAGGCAATTGATTTTTTCATGATGATATGTATTTAAATTTAGAACTAGAAAAACAAAAGTTGTGCCAATTATAGTTTACCAGCTTTGGCTAAGATAAACAATAATACTATTGGAACGGCTAATAAAATAACCATCAACAGATTGTCTTGAAACAGTGTTGGCACTTTTAACAAAGTAATAACATAGCCCCCAATAGCACCACCAAAGTGTGCCGTGTGACCAATATTATCGTTCTTGGCACGCATACCATAAATAGAATATAACAAATACCCAATACCGAAGATGTAAGCAGGCATGGGGATAATTCCAAAGATGCCAATCGTCATTTGAGGATACATTAATATAGCTGAATATAGAATTCCGGTTACTGCTCCCGAAGCTCCAACGGCACTATAGGAATACTCATTGCCGTGAAACACCATCGTTAATAAACTACCGCAAACCAAACTGGCGAAATAAATAAGTAGAAACGAAAAATCGCCCAAAGACTGTGATACTATAGGTGCAAAGAAATAGAGCGTAATCATGTTGAACGCCAAATGTCCAATATCGGCATGAAGAAAGCCCGAAGTAACCACACGATATTGTTCTCCCGCGCGAATGCTTCCCATGTGAAATTGGTATTTTCTAAAAAAAAATTGGTCTTCAAAACCTTTAAAACTTACTATTGCGTTAACGGCGATTAAACCATAAAGAAACATGTTTTCCATAAAGTTGTTTTAGGTTTTAAACCAGTTTTGAACCATTTCTTTTTCAAGCAGTGGGTCGTTTTCGTGATGAAAATTATTGCTTTTGCTATCATATTGATAGTTTTTGCTCCATTCTTTATGATTCTTTGCTAAAGCAATGATGCTATCACAAACGTATTCTATTTCTTGATTGGTAGTTGTTGGGTGAATAGACATTCTAATCCATCCCGGTTTCTTTAATAGTTCGCCCAAAGAGATTTGAGAAACTAAATTGTTTGAGGTTTCTTGGTCAACGTGTAATAGGAAATGCCCATAGGTTCCGGCACAACTGCATCCACCACGGGATTGAATCCCAAATTTGTCGTTTAATATTTTTACCCCTAGGTTGAAATGTAAATCGTTGATGTAGAAAGATAGTACTCCCAATCTGTCTTGATGTTGGTTGGCAAGGATGTTTAAATCCTCTACATTGTTCAATCTACTGAAAATGTAATCCACAATTTCATGCTCGCGCTTGATGATGTTTTGCACACCCATTTCTTCTTTCAACTGAATGGCCAATGCTGTTTTGATAACTTGAAGAAAACCAGGAGTTCCGCCGTCTTCGCGGTCTTCGATGTTGTCTATGTATTTGTGTTCGCCCCACGGATTGGTCCAGCTTACGGTTCCTCCGCCGGGACAGTCGGGAATATTGTTTTTGTATAAGTTTTTGTTGAACAGCATAACACCCGTTGTTCCTGGTCCGCCAAGGAATTTGTGTGGCGAGAAGAATATGGCATCCAAATAGCTTTCCTCATCGGGATGCATATCGATTTCAACATACGGTCCAGAGCAAGCAAAGTCAACAAAGCATACACCGTTGTTTTGGTGCATGATTTTTGCCACTTCGTGGTAAGGTGTTTGTATTCCAGTAACATTGGAGCAAGAGGTAATGGAGGCAATCTTGAAACTTCTATGTTTGTATTGTTCCAAAGTCTTTTTAAAATTTTCTAAACAGAATAACCCTTCTTCGTTGCAATCGATTACCACTACATCGGCGATGGTTTCTAGCCATGAGGTTTGGTTAGAATGGTGCTCCATGTGCGATATAAACACGATGGGCTTGATGGCATCGGGAATGCTGGTATATTCTTTTAGGTTTTCGGCTATCCGCAATCCTAGTATGCGTTGCAGTTTGTTGACCACGCCTGTCATACCAGTGCCGTCGGTGATTAGTACGTCGTTATCGTTGGCGTTAACGTGGCGTTTGATGATGCTTCGTGCTTCGTGGTACGCCATTGTCATGGCGGTTCCTGAGATGGTAGTTTCGGTATGGGTGTTGGCTACAAAAGGTCCAAAAACATTCGTCATTTTTTCCTCAATTGGGCGGTATAGTCTTCCGCTGGCGGTCCAGTCGGTGTAGATTATTTTTTGGGTGCCAAATGGTGATTGAAATTCTTGGTCTATCCCGATGATGTTGTTGCGGAATTTTTCAAAATAGACTTCTAATTCCGATTGTAATTGTGTTGCTTGCATGCCCTAAATTGTTTAGAGTTCAAAGATAAAGATTTTTATGGGAAATGTTTTTTTTGTTTGACGGTTTGTTGGAACGCGGTTAAATCGGATTGACGGTGCCAAACGCAAATAAATACGGATTTTAATTCTTGGTGAAAGGAACACAGATTAAAGAAATTGAAGAAATCTTTTTTGAAATGTGGGAAACCGTAATTTTTGGGTTACTATTTTTATTACATTCGTATTTTTAAAGTAATAAAAATAATAATTTTTGAATGATTATTAAAAGAAATCAATGTTAACTTAAAAAAGTAAATATGAAAAGTAAAATATTTATTATTGCCCTACTGAGTTTGTTTTCAAATAGAATTATTTCTCAAACAAATGAAAATATAAATCCAAAAGGGAATTGGTTTTTTTTGGTGTAGAAATTGGAATAAATAAAATTAGTTCTTTTTCAAATGAGGCATCAAAAAGTTCGTTTCAAGGTGGTTTTTTATCTGAATATTATTTTGCAAGACATTGGAGTTTGTCTGCTAGAATTAAATATTATGAAACTGGAGTTTCGTTTTATAAACCAGATACTCATGGTGGAAGTTGGATTGATTTTGGTTCAGATGAAAGTTATGGTAGTTTTAATGGAGCCGTTATTTGTGTTCCAATTGATGTCAAATGGGAGTTTAGAATTTATAAAAATTTAGTAGGTAGTCTAAAAATTGGGGCTGCTTATACTATGGAAAGTAAAAGTAATTATGGAAATTACTCAGCAAATTTACAACCAATAGATTACCCAAAACAATATGGTAGTATTAATTCCGGTTATGGTTTGAATTATTTTATCAATAAAAAATTGGCTGTGTATTTAGATTTTGAATATTACAGTGGTGATTCAAAGGGATTTAGTGATAATCTTCTGGGAAGAAGATCGTATAATGTTGAAAATAACCTCGTAAATTTTGCAGTTAAATATAATTTTAAAAAAGATAAAGCGATAAATTAAGACAATTGACTGCTTACTGAAATTAAATGCATAAGCAGTTGCACAAATGTGTACTTATAGTAAGTGCAATTGGCAAAACATTTTAAATCACTAAATTTTTAATACTACTCAATAATTAATTCGTACATTTATATTTATTAATACTCATTTAGTAACTAAATTTTATTGACATGAAAAAAATAAGAATAGTAGGTTTGGTTTTAATTTTAATTGGTTTTCAGAGTTGTAAAAAGAATGAAGATAAAAAAGAAACTGAGAAGACAAACACAGAAACAGAACAACTAGCTACCGAACAATGCTACAAAGCGGTGTATGAAAAAGACACACTAGATTTAAAAATTACGCCATTAAAAGATGGGAAAATAGGAGGTAGTTTGGTGATGAAGGTTTTTGATGAACCTAAAAGAGAAGGTAAAATTGAAGGCGAGTTTAAAGGAGATACTTTGTTTTGTTCCTATACATTCATACTTACTAAGGATGTAACTAAAACGTATAAAAATCCGATGGCATTTTTAAAACAAGGCGACGAACTCATTTTAGGCAATGGAGAAATTGAAATGTATCTAGGGGCTTCCTATTTTAAAAAAGATAAACCTATTGATTTTGAAAAGGTGAAATACAAATTTGCTTCGGTTGACTGTAGTACTAAAACAAACTAATACAAAACAAAACGCCAGAAAAAGGATGTTGTGTGATGAGCGATTTGTGCCCTTCGACTGCGCTCAGGGTTACTAAGTGGGTTGTTGGTTTGTGTTGTTGCGAAATTGGAGTAGCAATGTTGTTGCAAACTACTTTTTAACTCCAGTTGGTTTATAGTTAAATCGAAGAAAGGTTGGCTTTTTTTGTTGTCCTTCGTTGGTAATAAGCATGTCGCCATTTTCTAAAAAAGTAATGCCTTCTGCCTTGTTAAAAACAGTTGTGCTTAAAGGTTCAATGTGATGTATGCTTCCATTTCTATTAAACACAAAAAACAAATGGTCGGCAGCCGAAAGTACATAGAGTTTTTTTGACATGGGATGAATAGCAATTGCTGAGGTCATAAGTTTAATAAAAGGTTCTGGGTTTTCCCCTTTTTTTAGTTTTGTAGGTACTTTTATTTTCTTGTCGGCAACATGTTTTTTAATAACATTAATATCAAATTCATAAACGGGAGAAGTGGTTAGTTTTTTGGTTTTTAAATCAAATCCATAAATAGCTCTTTTGTCTTTAAACTCTTTGCCTTTTACGGATTTTCCTTTGTTGGCTATCAATAGTATGTTGCTGTCAGCATCATAGCAAAGTCCTTCGTTGTTGTGGGCAGGAATTCCTGTTTGATAGGTTTTTAATTTAAAATTTGGACTTTCATAATTCAAAAACTCAAATAAAACACCATCACTTCTTAGTACATACATTGTGGTGCCTACCTTAGTTATGCCTTCATAATCGCCATCAAGATGGAAATTATATTGTTTCTTGATTTTATTCAGAACAATATCATAGATAAAAATAATACCATTTTCGTCTTGAATACAGGCAATAGTTCTTTGGTCAATATCTGTCAATCCAGAGATTTCATGAAGAATATCAGGAAGCACAAATGTGGTATTGGGTTTCTGGATGTTGTACCCCGAACCCATTTCGGTTGTCCAGCCTAATGATAAAGTTATAACGAATAAACTAATAATTTTCCAACTAAATATTTTCATAGCACTTTGATTGCTTTAATTCTCCAATGTTCAAAGATACTAAACTAAGTTTAATTGATTTGTAATGAATAGATTCGGGCGATGTTGCGTAGCTGCAGTTAATCGCATCTCTTTACTGAAAAACAGATTTGGACAAAATTACTTAAGCATAATTAAACCTTATTTGATATCAAAAGTCTTAACTTTAAATTTTCAAATTTTGGTTATGAATCGCAATACGCTTTGGTCACTTCGCTTGGGTTTTTCGGGAAAAGAAGCACAAAAAATAGAAACATTAGGACTTCAAAAGTTTTTGGAGCAATCGTTTGCCACCAAAGTAGATAAAAAAGAACCCGATTTGTTGGTCGATAGCCCTAAAACTAAAGCAGAATTGAAAGCTGCTCGTCAACTGATGAAAACGACTGATGATGAAGACGCTGTTAAAAAAATATTGCGAAAAGAAATTCAGGTGTCGCAAAAACTAAAAGAATGGTGGCTCGAAAAAATGATGGATGAGGCTTTTCCGCTTCGCGAAAAGATGACTTGTTTTTGGCACAATCATTTTGTATCTACCTATCAGAAAGTAAAAGTAAACCATTGGGTCTTTCAGCACAATCAGTTGTTGCGCGAGCAAGCGTTTGGTAATTTTAAAACCTTGACCAAAGCGGTGCTAAAAACTAATGCAATGGTGCGCTATCTGGACAATGTGGATAATAGACGAGATAAAATTAATGAAAACCTTAGTAGGGAATTGTTGGAGTTGTTCACGCTAGGTATTGGCAATTATACGGAGGAAGACATTAAGAATGGTGCTAAAGGATTGGCGGGTTTAACAATTGGCGAAACCAACGCCAACTACCGAAAATTATTAGAGAACAATGATACCATAACCTATTTTGGCAAAACGGGAACGTTTAAAGCCGATGAATTGGTGGATATTATTTTTGAGCAAAAAGCAATCCCTTATTTTGTTACCCGAAAAATTTTAAAGTGGTTTCTCTATGACAAACCTTCGGAAGAATTGGTGACGTATTATGGAGATTATTTTAGAAAAGTGAATTTTGAACTGCAACCGTTGTTGACCAAGATTTTTACAGAAGAATACCAAAAGAATATATCGGGAAGCAAAATCAAAGATCCATTGGTGTATATCCTGCAACTGAAATACGAATTGAAGATAGAAAAAATGAATACACGAGTATTGACGTTTTTCTTGAAACAACAAGGCATGGATTTGTTTAATCAACCAAATGTAAAAGGTTGGAATGGTGGGAATGAATGGTTGTCATCACAAATGTATTTGCAACGCAATAATGTGGCAGATTTGTTGTGTAGCGGACAGCCGTTAAACCGAAGAAGAAAGTATATGAGCGATGAAATGATGGATGAAAATAGTGATACGATGCTTCGGGTTTCGATAGATTTTGATGCAAATGGCACCAACAAAACAATTATTGCACAACTGAGCGAACGAGTGTTGTTTCAAACAGATGACTCGATGCAGAAAGACTTTGAAGAGTTGTTGAAATATGATTTTAATCCCAAGAGCGAAGGTGCAGAAAACGCTGTACTTCGATTGTTTAACACGATGGTGAAATTGCCTGAATTCCAATTGATATAGTTATGAATAGAAGAAATTTTTTATCCTTAACAGGAACTTTTACAGGAGGTTCATTATTGTTGCCAAGCTTTTTACATGCTTTTGGACAACAACCTAGTTTGGTGATTGGTGAGCAATGTTTGGTGTTCATTCAGCTAAACGGTGGTAATGATGGTTTAAATACGTTTGTGCCTTATGATAATCCGTTGTATTATGATTTGCGAAGTAAAATTGCGCTTTCTAAAGATGTTCTTTTAGGCAAAAACAACGGTATGGGTTTTCATCCTGCGTTAAAAGATTTTGCCAATATGCAACAAAATGGTGATTTGAGTGTGTTGCAAAACGTGGGTTATCCCGAACCAGTGCGTTCCCACTTTCGCAGTCAAGAAATATGGCAAACGGCTACCGATAGTAATACTTATGCAAACAATGGTTGGCTTGGGAAGTATTTAGATTTGAAGTGTAACGACCACGAACCAACGGCGGGAATAAACTTAGACAATATTGACAACTTGGCATTGAAAGGTGATGAGCCAAATTCAATCACAGTGAAAGACCCAAATAGATTTAAGATTAAAAACGAGAAAGAAGAAGTAGGAAAAATTTCGGATAATCCGCAGTTAGACTTTGTTCGGAAGATTGCCAACTCGGTGATGGAAGGTTCGGAAGACATTCAGAAAGCGTTGGCAAAATCAACGGCTGAGGTAAGTTATCCGAAAACTAATTTGGGTAAAAACTTAGAATGGATTGCACGATTGGTAAAAGGAAACTTGAATTCGAAAGTGTATTATACATCGCAAAATGGTTATGACACGCACGACAATCAATTAAATATTCAGAATCGAAACTTAACGGAACTGAACGATGCTGTGGCGAGTTTTTATAGCGACTTGAAGAATGCCAAACTGATGCAAAATGTAACTGTTGTAGTGTTTTCCGAATTTGGAAGAAGAGTAAAAGACAACGGCAGTGGCACAGACCATGGAAAGGCAGCTCCGATGTTTGTTATTGGCGGCAGCAACAAAGGAAAAGTATTTGGGAACAATCCAAACCTGTCTGACCTTGATAATGGTGATTTAAAACATGAGATTGATTTCCGCTCCGTATATGCTAGCTTGTTGCACGACAAAATGAACTTTGATGCCCGTAAGATTGGGATAAAGAATGCTGGTTTTAAAGGGTTGTTTTAGATTAATACAACATCTTAATTTCCTTCAATCCAAAAGACTGTATTGAGTCATCTTCCAATTGTATCTGTAGTTTTCCATCGGTAGAAACATTTTTAATGATGCCCATAAACTTTTCTTGAGATGTGTTTTCAAACGCCATAGGTTGGTTGTGTTTGAATAAATGCTGATGGTATTGTTTCCAAAAGAATTCTTTTTGAGAATCGATTTCTTCTAAGTTTTGTTGAATAGTGTTCGTTATTTTGTCGAGCAATATTTCTAGGTCGTATTCGAGACCAGTTATTTTTTTCAACGAACTCGCTTGAATAAAATCAGGAAAAGATTCTTGGTTAACGTTGATGCCAATTCCGATGATGGTATCGATAGTTGCATCGGCTTTTAGACTGTTTTCGATAAGTATGCCACCAATCTTTTTGTTTTCTGCCAAAATGTCGTTCGGCCATTTGATGTTTAGTTTTGGAATTTCAAATGTTTCTAATGCTTCAATAATCGAAACAGCAATGGTTACATTTACGTCAAAAATAGAAGTGCAAAATTGTTTTTTTGGTTTGTATAAAAGACTAAAGGTTAAGTTTTTACCAGGTTGGCTAGTCCATTGCGCACCCATTTGTCCTTTTCCTTTGGTTTGAGAAACCGTAGTAACTGTGGTGAAATTGTCAAGTGGTTTTTCCTTATTCAATTGCTTCAAATAATCATTAGTAGAATCTGTGGCATTGAGTTTGATTATAAGCATGGAACAAGGTACTTTATTGTTGCTAATTTTAGACTTTTATTAAGCAAAAATAAACACAAAAAGTAATACCTTTGCAATTCATAGAAAAATAATACATGGCGAAAAGAGAAGTTCAATCAGATATTTTATTAGCAAACATAATAAAAGGCATAGAAGAAGTAAAAGGAAATGATATTGACATCCTAGATTTAAGAGAAATAGACACAGCAGTTTGTGATTATTTTATCATCTGCAACGGAAATTCAAACACCCAAGTTAACGCTATTGTTAACTCCATCCAAAAATTAGTATCCAAAGAATTAAAAGACAAACCATGGCACGTAGAAGGAACGGACAATGGCGAGTGGGTTTTGATGGATTATGTGAACATTGTGGTTCATGTGTTCCAAAAACAAATCCGAGAATTTTACAATATTGAAGGTCTTTGGGGCGATGCCAAAATAACTACCATTCCAACGAATTACTAAAAAATACCTACACAAAAAATGGCTAACGAAAAAAAACAAAATAATTTTAAGTTCAGTCCGTATTGGATTTATGGACTTTTAATCGGAGTGTTCCTATTGTTGAATGTATTCGGCGGTGGAAGTTTCCAAGAAGTAGGCAAAATAACTTCATCTAAATTCAACACCATGTTGGATAGTGGAAAAGTAGATAAAGTTATTGTGTACAATAAAACAGAAGCAGATGTTTATTTGACCGCTGCTGCAATGAAAGAAAAAGAGAATAAAAAAGTAGCTTCCGACGTGTTGGGAAGAGAAAATAAAGGACCTCATTATAGTTTTGAAATAGGGAATGATGAATTATTTCAAAAGAAACTTGAAGAAGCTAAAAGTGAGAACAAACTTAAATCTTTTGATTTCAAACAAAGAGGTGAGTGGACTGGGATTTTAGTCTCTATTTTACCATTTGTTTTCATAATTGGTTTGTGGTTTTTTATCATGCGAAGAATGTCTGGTGGCTCTGGTGGCGGAGGCGGACAATTATTCAATATTGGAAAATCGAAAGCAAAACTATTTGATGAGAAAACGGATGTAAAAATTACATTCAAGGATGTTGCCGGACTAGAAGGTGCAAAAGAGGAAGTACAAGAAATCGTAGAATTCCTTAGAAACCCAGAAAAATACACTAAACTTGGCGGTAAAATTCCAAAAGGAGCTTTATTGGTTGGACCTCCAGGAACGGGTAAAACCTTATTGGCCAAAGCCGTTGCGGGTGAAGCAAAAGTACCGTTCTTCTCTTTATCAGGTTCTGATTTTGTGGAAATGTTTGTTGGAGTAGGAGCGTCTCGTGTTAGAGATTTATTCAAACAAGCCAAAGAAAAATCGCCAGCTATTATCTTTATTGATGAAATTGACGCTGTTGGTCGTGCTAGAGGAAAAAACAATATGTCGGGTTCTAACGATGAGCGCGAAAACACTTTAAATCAATTACTGACCGAGATGGATGGTTTTGGAACGAACACTCACGTTATCGTTTTGGCAGCCACCAATAGAGCAGACGTTTTAGACAAAGCTTTGATGCGTGCTGGTCGTTTTGACAGACAAATATATGTTGACCTGCCAGACGTTAGAGAACGTAAAGAAATATTTGAAGTGCATTTGGCACCATTGAAAAAAGTGGATAATTTGGATTTGGATTTTTTAGCCAAACAAACACCAGGTTTTTCGGGTGCTGATATTGCTAATGTTTGTAACGAAGCGGCATTGATTGCTGCTAGACAAAATAAAGAAGCCGTTGATAAGCAAGATTTTTTGGATGCCGTTGACCGAATTGTTGGTGGATTGGAAAAGAAAAATAAAATTGTTACTAAAGACGAAAAACGTGCTATTGCGGTTCATGAAGCTGGACATGCTACTGTAAGTTGGATGCTAGAACATGCTGCACCATTAGTAAAAGTAACTATTGTTCCTCGTGGACAAAGTCTTGGAGCCGCTTGGTATTTGCCCGAAGAACGACTAATTGTTAGAACGGATCAAATGCTAGATGAAATGTGTGCTACTATGGGTGGTCGTGCTGCTGAAAAAGTAGTGTTTGATAAAATATCTACTGGTGCATTGAGTGATTTAGAAAAAGTAACCAAACAAGCACGTGCCATGGTTACCATCTATGGTTTGAACGAAAAACTGGGAAACATAACTTATTACGATTCGTCTGGGCAAAGTGAGTATAGTTTTTCAAAACCCTATTCGGAAGAAACAGCCTTGGTAATTGATAAAGAAATTAACACACTGATTGAAAACGAATATCAAAGAGCAATAAAACTACTTGAAGAAAATAAAGATAAGCTGCTGAAACTAGCCGATATACTAATTGAAAAAGAAGTTATTTTTAAAGACGATTTAGAAACTATTTTTGGGAAACGTCCTTTTGATAAGCATGAAGACGAATTAGTAGCCGACGCTTAAAACACAAAATTTAACAATTTTATAAAATCTTAATTCAAAAACTGTTTTTGAATTAAGATTTTTTTATCTTTGAACGATTCCTAATAGTAAGCTTAAGTTTATATATAGCGCATGAGCCTTTTTAGAAAAATATTTGGCAGCAGCAATGATGCCTCCGACGATGATAACCAGAGCGAATTTAACAACATTCCTTCTAGCTTTTCATTGCTTCCTGTTGATGAAAAATTCACGTATAATTTTAAGAAAAACGGTGGAAAGTTCATCTATTGCGAAGATTTGGGTGAAGTAAAAGAACAATTTTTAAACATCTTAGAAGAAAATGATTGGTTTGAATGTGAAGCAATGTGTATAGAACCAAAATTATTTTCGATGTTGGACGAAAACAAATTGCAATATAAGGATGTTGAAAATCCTAAGTTTCTTTTTGCAACATGTGAAAACTTAATTGCCGAAGAAGGTTCGGTATTGTTTTCTTCCAATCAAATAAAACAACATAAACCAAACGATTTACCTGTTAACATTGTTATTTTGGCAAAAACAAGCCAAATTATAGAATCTAAAAGCGATGGACTCAGAGGCATAAAAAAGAATTACGACAAAGATTATCCAAATAACATCACAACCATAAAATATTTTGAAAAAGCCAAAGACGAAGATTTTCTTCAATATGGAAGTGTTGCAAAAAACTTATATCTTCTGCTTTTAGAAGATTTGTAAAATGAATGAAACCTTAAAAAGAGCTATTTCTGGTGCAGTTTATATTATTTTATTATTAAGTTGTATAATATATTCTAAAGAAAGTTTAGCAATATTATTCTCAATATTATTAGTCTTTGGTGTATATGAATTTTCAAAAATGACCTCTGTCAATTTTTATGCAGGAATAATAATTGCAGGAATTTCCTATTACTTTTTCTACGACAAGCACCATAACCCGTTTATAAACAAAGGGGTTACGTTTTTTTCAATAGCAGTGTCAATAAGATTACTCTATTTCTTGTTTCAAAAAAGCGAAAAAAACTTTAACATCATTACTCAATATATTCTTTTAATAGGGTATATTATTTTTCCATTTATACTTATAAATTATGTTCCAATTGGTAATAAGGGATACAATTCGGATATATTAATTACGATAATTATATTAATTTGGACAAATGATACTTTTGCATACTTAATAGGAAAGAATTTTGGAAAGAATAAATTATTTCCTTCTGTTTCACCAAAAAAAACAGTAGAAGGTTTTGTTGGAGGATTGTTTTTTTCAATAATTGCTGGGGTTTTAATTTCTAAATTTTATATTAATCCAAAACCTAGTTATCTCAATACTTCAATATTAATTTGGTCAATAAGTGCTATTATCATAAGTATTTTCAGTACTTTAGGAGATTTGATTGAATCTAAATTAAAGCGAATTGTAGGTGTAAAGGATAGCGGAGTAATTATGCCTGGTCATGGAGGTATTTTAGATCGCTTAGATAGTATTATATTTGTAATTCCATTTATTAATTTGTTTTATATAATTTTACAATATGTTTCATAAAGAAGGTTACAAGATTATTTTTATTACATTAGTTAGCTTTATTGCGGGTATCCTTTTATTGGATAAATTCGTAGAGTTAGCTTGGTTAAAAATGACTTTGCAATTGGTGTTGCTTTTTTTCTTGCTAATTGTATTGCAATTTTTCCGCAATCCAAAAAGGGTGGTGGATCATTCTATTCACAATCTTATCGCTCCAGTTGATGGAAAAGTAGTGGTGATTGAAGAGGTTTTTGAACCAGAATATTTCAAAGATAAAAGACTGCAAGTATCGATATTTATGTCGCCAATAAATGTGCACGTAACGCGTTATGCAATGAGCGGGAAAATCAATTATAGCAAATACCATCCTGGGAAATACTTGGTAGCTTGGCATCCAAAAGCAAGTACCGAAAACGAACGAACTTCTGTAGTTATCGAAAACGAAGTATTTGGAGAAGTTCTATACCGACAAATAGCGGGTGCTTTGGCAAAACGTATTGTAAACTATGCGATAGAAGGAACCGAAGTAGTACAAGGAGAAGACGCTGGATTTATCAAATTTGGCTCAAGAGTTGATTTATATTTACCTTTAGGAACGGAAGTTAACGTAAAACTCAATCAGAAAGCGGTTGGTGGAAAAACTATCATCGCTGTAAAATAATAATTTTCTATGTCTGAAAAAGATTTAGATACACGATTTAATGAAGCCGTAGCAATAGCTTCAAAAATGTCTCAAGCATCTTTGCCTCAAGATGTACAATTGCGATTATATGCCTATTACAAACAAGCTACAATTGGTACCTTGAGTACCAATTCGAGTTCAGGTTTAGATTTAAGAAATGCATTCAAAACCAACGCATGGATGCAAATAAGTCATCTTTCTGTTGACCAAGCCAAAGAATTGTATATTGAAATGATACATTCTTTAGAGCTATAAATTTCAAATAATTTTAGCAAAAATGAATACAAATAAAATACTTACTATTGTTTTTCTTGGAAGCTTACTTGTTATGAGTTGTAATAATAAAAAGCTAACCGAAGTGGTGGAAGTGCCATTGCCATCTGTTGATGATAAAATCACTATCGGTTTGCCCGAAGATGTTCGTGTTGAAGATGGTGCTTTTTCCTTAACAAAGCTTCCTGATAACTATGAAGCATTTGCACCAAGTATTGGTGTATTGACCATGGAGAATCATTATTCAAAACATTATTTGACCTATACCAATAATTTGAACACACTAATTGCTGCCAATCAAGCTTTGGTTGATTTAAGTATTGAGGATATTTTAAAAAAACTTGATATAAACAATGTCGATTTAAGGAATAATGCTGGTGGTTATTATAATCACACCTTGTTTTTTGAAAACCTCACACCAAAATCTAGCGGGCAACCTAAAGATACTTTAGCATCAGCAATTGCTAGGGATTTTGGAAGTTTTGAGTTATTTAAAACTCAATTTACAGATGCTGCAGAGGATCAATTTGGTTCCGGTTGGGCTTGGTTAATTGTTGATAATACTGGAAAATTAGTCATTACAAGTACACCAAATCAAGACAATCCGTTGATGCCAAAACAAGTGGTTTCGGGAACACCAATTTTAAATCTTGATGTTTGGGAACATGCCTATTATTTAGATTACCAATACAAACGACGACGCTATATTGATGCTTTTTACAAAATCATTAACTGGAAAAAAGTTGGTGAACGCTATGAAGAAGCTCTAAAAAACAAGAAACCCTAACAAAAGTTAGGGTTTCTTGTTTTATTACCAAATAACAATAATCTTATCATCAGCTCTTCGCATCTTGCTTCCTGGTTTTATACCAAATGCTTCGAAGAATTCAGGCATGTTTTGCAACGGTCCATTTATTCTATACTTTGCTGGCGAGTGTACATCGGTCAATAATTGCTGTGCTAAAGATTCTGTTTTGTAGTTAACCATCCAAGCATAAGCATAGCCTAAAAAGAAACGCTTTTCGGGTGATAAACCACTAATAATTTCTTTATTTTTATACTGTGCTGTTTTTTTGAAGGCTTCATATCCCATGACAATTCCACCAAGGTCTGCAATATTTTCACCTTGAGTGGCATCACCATTTACAAATTTACCAGGCAATGCTTCAAATTCGTTGTATTGATCAACAATCAGTTTTGTTTTGGCTTGGAATTTTTTCAAATCTTCGGCTGTCCACCAATTGTTTAGGTTTCCTTTTTCATCATATTGACTTCCTTGATCGTCAAAACCATGCGTGATTTCATGTCCAAATGTTGATCCTCCAATGATACTGTAAAGGATAGCATCATCAGGCATTCTGCCTTCAAAACCAGGCACTAAAATGTTACATGCTGGCACACAAATTTCGTTGTTGCTTGGGTTGTAATAAGCATTATAGGTTTGTGGTTGCATATCCCATTCGGTTCTATCTACAGGTTTGCCGTATTTTGAAACCATATCGTTAACAGCCCATTTATTGACAGCCATTATATTATCAATGTATGATTTTCTATCAATAGATATTCCGCTTAAATCTTTCCATTTATCTGGATAACCCACTTTCATCACAATTTTACTTAGTTTGAAAAGTGCTTTTTTCTTAGTTTCTTCACTCATCCAATCTAATTTCTTGATGCGTTCGGCATAAACATCACGAATGTTATTTCCAATTTCTAATAGTTTTTCTTTAGAGCCTTTTGGCAAATATTCTTTCACATAAATTTGACCGATTAACTCACCCAAAGCACCATTGGTTTGTTCAACAATTCTTTTCCAACGTGGTTTTTGTTCTTTCACGCCGCTCATTACGGTTGAAAAGAAATAGAAATTTTGTTTTTCAAAAGCACTATTCAAATACCCAGCATAGCCATCAAGTAATTGCCATTCTAAATAAGTTTTCCAGTTTTCTATTGAATAACTTTTGACCATTTGGTTTAATGCTTTATAAAATTCTGGTTGACCAACAATCAAACTATCTACATTTTTTAAACCAATGGAAGTTGTAATTTCTTTCCAATCTATATTTGGAGTAGTAGCTGAAAAAGCTTCTAAACTCATCTTATTATAATTTTTAATAGGATCGCGAAGAGCTTCTAATTTTCTTGAATTTTGAGCCATTTCAGTTTCCATTTTCATGATAATTGCCGCATTTTGTTGTGCTATTTCTTTAGAATAGCCCGCAAGTTCTGCCATAGCTTGAATATGTTTTACATATTCATTTCTAATGTTTTCCGTTTCTTTATCGGTATTAAAATAGTAATCGCGATTGCCCAACGTTAGTCCGCCTTGACTTAAAAACACAGCATATTTATCACTGATTTTATCATCTTGAGCTACATAAATTGAAAATGCAGGATTTGCTCCAATAGAATGTAAATGAGCGATCGATGCCAATAAAGTTGGAATATCTTTTACTGCTTTGATTTTGTTAATTTCTTCGGTTAATGGAGAAATCCCAAGTTTTTCAATGGTTGCAGTATCCATACCTGCGGTATAGAAATCACCAATTTTTTGTTCGTTACTACCTTTTGGAGCATCTGTCATTTTGGCTGATTTTTCGCAAATTTGTTTTATTTGAGCATTAATAGTATCGCCAATAGTTCTGAAAATTCCATTGTATCTTTCACTAGCTGGGATAGGGTTTTGTTTAAACCAATTTCCATTGGCATACATAAAAAAATCATCAGCAGGATTAACTGTTGAATCGCGATGCGTAATGATTGGGTCTTCTTGAGTGGTTGTTTTTTTGGAACAGCTTGTAATTGTTATTACTAAAAGTAGAACAAATAGGAAGTTGAATTTCGTCATAGTTACAGTTTTGTTAAATGTAATTTATTAGTAGTATTTGTTACTAATAGTTACCAAAAGTAAAAAAATAAGTCCTAAAAAAAGCCTCATTTTTCAATGAAGCTTTAAATTTTAGTCTTTTACGCCTAGCTTAGTGAGAATATCTTCTAATAAGCACCATTTTGTTATAGATGATTGCAGCAAATTTGCTCCAACAAAGGCTGTAAACCAAAGCCAATTTTGATTAACATAAATGGAAAGTACTAAACTTATAAGGATGAATGTTCCTGCAACTGCTCTAATAATTCTATTTTTCATACGTTTTAATTTGAGTTAATTTGATCTTTCTATATTGGTTACTGCCACATGTATATGCGATAACGTTTCTTGCTTATTATTATGTTCTTCAATAGATTTGAAAATTGAATCCACACTTTCATCGTGAACAAAAGCATAAAATAAAATTGATGTATTTTCATTCATTTCAGTAGCGAACCAATTGGTTTCAAGCGCATCTTCTGTACTATCGCGATAGCCAGTAACTTCTTTAAAAGAGAATGTTTTAACCTTAGCCTTTTTTAATATTTTTTTTATTTCTTTTTCAAATTCGGCTATAGCAGTGATAATTAATAGTTTCATTTTAAATTATTTTTTACTTAATTATTAATTTCCTTTTCTGTTACCGCTTCTTTCTTTTCCCATTTTTTTCGTTCTGTCACATAATAAATTATTGGCACAACTAACAAAGTTAATATGGTAGAAACTATTGCACCAAAAACTAATGATATGGCTAATCCTTGAAATATTGGGTCAAATAGTATAATCGATGCTCCAATAACAACAGCACCGGTGGTTAACAAAATTGGCGTTGTTCTAACTGCTCCAGCATCAATTATGGCTTGTTTTAAAGGAACACCATCATTCAAACGGATTTCGATAAAGTCAATCAGCAAAACTGAATTCCTCACCATAACACCAGCTAATGCAATCATTCCAATAAATGATGTTGCTGTAAAATAAGCGCCTAACAACCAATGCCCTAAAACAATTCCGATTAATGAAAGTGGAATCGCCATCATCATCACCATTGGCGTTTTGAAGTTTTGAAACCAACCTACAATCAACATATAAATGATTACAATAACCACCATAAACGCAATTCCCAAATCGCGGAAAACTTCCAGCGTAATTTGCCATTCTCCATCCCATTTTACAGTGAAATCACTTTCATCTGTTGGTTGTTCCATGTATAATTCATTGACTTTATAACCTTTTGGCAATTTCATTTTTTGTAATTTCTCATTCATTCCCAAAATGGCATAAACAGGACTTTCTAATGTTCCAGCCATATCAGCTGTAACATAAACCACACGTTTTTGGTCTTTTCTATAGATGGTTTTCTGCAATGTGTCTTGCACTATTTTAACTAAATCTGAAACTGGCACCACATTTCCTCGACTTCCTTTTATTTTTATATTTCCAATGTCTTGCAATGATGTTTTGTCTTTGTCATCTAATGAAAGTACTATTCCAACATTATCATTCGAATTTTCATCATACAAATTTGAAATTGGATATTCTTTCAATAAATACGTCAAATTTCCAACGACTTGTTGTGGTGCAATTCCATTAAGCATTGCTTTTTCTTTATCAACTTCCAATTTGTATTCCACTTGATTATCTTCCGTCATCCAATCCACATCAACAATATCAGTTGTAGTTTCAAGTATTCCTTTAACTTGATTGGCTACTTTTATTTGGTCTTTGTAATTTGGACCATAAATTTCCGCTACTAGTGTTGATAAAACTGGTGGTCCAGGCGGAACTTCAATAATTTTAACATTAGCTCCATATTTTTTTCCAATAGCTTGTACTCTACTCCTAATTTCTTTTGCAATATCATGACTCTGTAAATCACGGTCTTCTTTGTGCAATAAATTCACTTGAATATCTGCCATATTACTTCCGCCACGTAAATCATAATGACGCACTAAACCGTTAAAAGTAATTGGTGCCGAAGTTCCAATATAGTTTTGGTAATCAACCACTTCTGGAATAGTAGAAAGATATTGAGCAATTTCTTGAGTAACCGCAGCCGTTCGTTCTAAAGTAGTTCCTTCCGGTAAATCAATCACTACTTGGAATTCATTTTTATTATCAAATGGAAGCATTTTAACCACCACCGATTGGGTGAAAAACATTACTACTGAACCAATTAATAATACAACGGTAATACCAACTAAAAGTCGTCTTTTCTTGCTGCTTTCTAATAATGGTCGTTCAAGTTTGTTGTAAATTTTATACACCCAACTAGTTTCTAATCCTTGTTCTTCCTTATGTTTTTGTTCTTCCTTTTCTTGAAGTAAATGATACCCTAAATAAGGAGTTACTGTTAAAGCCACAAACAACGAAAGTATCATCGCAATGGAAGCACCAATTGGCATCGGACTCATATATGGTCCCATCATTCCGGATACAAACGCCATTGGAAGAATTGCGGCAATAACGGTAAATGTTGCCAGTATAGTAGGATTTCCAACTTCATTTATCGCATAAATTGCAGCTTGTTTGAATGGTAATCGTTTCATTTTGAAATGTCGGTGCATGTTTTCGGCAATGATAATACTATCATCAACCACAATTCCGACGACAAATACTAAGGCAAAAAGTGTAATTCTATTTAGCGTATAACCTAATAGATAATAAGCAAATAAGGTTAAGGCAAACGTTAATGGTACCGAAAAGAACACTACCAATCCGCCACGCCAACCCATAGCTAAAATTACTAAAAAGGTTACGGCTATGATTGCAATTCCTAAGTGAAGTAGCAACTCACCTACTTTATCAGAAGCTGTTTCACCATAATTTCGAGTCACTTCAACATGAACATCATCTGTGATTAAAGTTTTCTTTAAATGCTCAACTTTGTCTAAAATTTTCTCGGAAATTTTCATGGCATCAGCACCTTTTACTTTTCCGATAGAAATAGTAACGGCAGGATATTCTGATTTATTTTGTTTGAATTTTTCATTGGCTTTTCCGTAACCAAATGCCACATAACTTATTGGAGATGATGGTCCGTCTTTAATGGTTGCTACTTGTTTTAAATAAACTGGTAAATTAGCATTGACACCAACTACTAGATTTTCTACATCTTCTGATGATTTAAGAAATTGACCTGTTGTAACTAAATATTCTTGATCATTATTTATGATGCTTCCAGATTGTGAACTGCCGTTATTGGCTTGAATCATTTGCATAATTCCCATTGCATCAACCCCATTTTCAGCCATTTTATCTTTGTCCAAAATCACTTTTACTTGACGATTTCTTCCACCGATTTCTTTGGTAATAGCAACATCTTTTACTTTTTCAATTTCCGAAGTTACTTCTTCAGCTACTTGACGGATTTCAAAATCATTCAATTTTTCACTCCAAAGTGTTAACCCAAGCATAGGAACATCATCAATAGAACGTGTTTTTACTATAGGTTTGAATACACCTTGTGGAAACATATTTTCATGTTTTGCCAATTCGTCGTATAATTTCACATACGAACGTTCTACATCTTGACCAACATAAAACTGAACGATTATCATTCCTTGTCCGTTCATGGCCATACTATGCAAATGTTCTACACCTTTGATATTTGACAATATTTTTTCGAGTGGTTTTATCACACGACTTTCGACTTCTGATGGACTTGCTCCTGGGTAGCCAATCATAACATCAGCCATTGGAACATTAATTTGTGGTTCCTCTTCACGAGGAATTAGGAACGAACTGTATACACCAATGATCATTAATCCAATCATTAACAAAATAGTTAATTTAGAATTGATGAAAAAATTGGCGATTTTACCTGATATACCTTCTTGCATAATTTTTTAATTTGAAAATTTGAAAATGAGATAATTTGAAAATGTATTAGTCAATTTTCACTTTTGCTCCGTTGTATAATTTTCCTTCAGCAGAAACGATGTATTGCTCGTTTGAATTTAACCCAGACAATACTTCTACCTGATTTCCAAAAGATTTGCCTATTCGCAACCATCTTAAAATGGCTTTTTTATCATCGCTGATGGTATAAATTCCTGTCAATTGACCTTGATGGATTAATGCGCTTTCTGGCACTACTACCTTATCCGTTGAATTTGTGGTTTCTTTCGTTTTATTTAGAATTGGAAATTGAACGTTGACAAACATTCCTGCTAATACTTTTTTATCTATTTTACTTAAATTTAATTTCACTAAGTATTGTCCGCCCGTATTTTTTGCAGAACTACTAACTTCTGTTACTGTTCCTGAAAATTCTTCGTTAGTAGATTTTACTAATACTTTTGCTTTCATTCCGTTTTGAATGGCTGTAATATCACTTTCAGAAACCATTGCAGTTACTTGCATTTGATTGGTTCCTTCGATACTTACTAATGGCATACCAGGATTGGCCATGTCGCCTTCTTTAACGAAAGTATTGGTAACTACTCCTGAAAATGGCGCTGTAATATTAGAATAATTGAACTGTGCCATGACTTCATTTCGCATTTGTTTTGCACCTTCCAAACTTGCTTTTGCCATTTCATAACGCGATGTCATGTCGTCCAATTCTTTTTGAGAAGCACTTTGTTGCGCAAACAACGCTACAAAACGTTCGTAGTCTTTTTTGGCATTATTATATCCCGCGGTAGCTTGTAAAATAGAAGCATCTACTTGTGCTTTTTTGGCTTGTAGGTCAGTGTTATTAATGCTAACCAAAAGTTGTCCTGCACTTACTTTTTGACCTACTTTAACATTTATCTTTGTAACATAACCCATCATTCTGGTGGAAACATTTGCACTATTTTCGGCTTCAATTTTTCCACTTGCCGTTACAAATTCTGACTGATTATCTGCTGAAATTCCGCTTACTTTTACAGCAATTGGCGCTTCGGTATTGGTTAACTCTTTTTTATCTTTTCCACAGGAAATGAATAAAATTGCTGACAAAGAAAGGATTGTGAATATTTTTTTCATTTGTATGTATTTTTATTACTTTATGATTATTTGGTTAAAAACTGTAAATATTGTTTGGTGAAATTGTATTCAAAAACGGCTTGTAAATGCTCTAATTCTTTTTGTATCATTTGTGTTTCCGATTGAAGTAAATCTGTTGTTTTTTCTAAACCTTGCGCAAATCGATTTTGACGAATTCTGAATGCTTCTTGCGATTGTTCGAAAGCTAATTGGGATAGATTTACTTTGTTTTCAGCATCTTTTAATTGGCGATTGGTTTTATTCAATTCCAATTGACTTTGTTTTTTATACTGCTCGGTTTCTACTTCAGCCTTTTGAAAATCAGCTTTGGCCTTGTTGTATTTTCCAATGGATTTATAGCCATCAAAAACATTCCAAGACAATTGTGCTCCAACTAAATATCCTTTTGCATCAGTTTGCAGAAATTTATCATCATACAATTCATAACTTCCAAAAGCATTCAATTTTGGTAAAAATCCCATTTTTGACGATTGTATCATTTTTTTATACGCTTCCGAAGATTTATTCATTGCCTGAATATCTTTTCTGTTCTCGGAAATTTCAGTGTTTAAGCTTTCAATAGAAATAGTATTTTCTAATTCCTCTAAAGGTTTAAATACCTTTCCGTTTGTATCTTCATTTAATAAAAATGCCAAATAATCGGATGCATTTTGCACGTTACTTTTAGCATATTGCAATTGATTATTGATTTCATTTACACGCACTTGAACATTCAACAAATCGGTTTTTTGCAACATTCCTTGTTTAAAATAATTTTCCACTAATTTCAAATTGGCTTTGCCCGTAACATCTGCTTTTTCAAGCACTTTTACGGCTTTATACGCCAATTGCAATTGCATATAGGCTTTGGAAACTTCGAGTTCTAGGTATTCTTTGGTACGCTCAGTTTGCAATCGAAAAGCTTCCATTTTTGCTTTGGCAGCTTGTCTTTCATATAGACCATCGATATTAATCAATGGTTGTTGAATTTCAATTTTAGTAGCAAAATTTTGAATTTTTGCGGGATCATTTAATAAAACAGGATTAAAATCAGCTTGGGTTAAAATTTCCTGGTTTAATTTGGAACCAAAAGCCATCAACGGATTTGTAGTAGAAATTCCGGTATATGACACATTTATATTAGGCAAAAAAAGTGCATTCGATTGGTTATAATCAGCTTTTGCCGATTGATAACTTTTTTCAGTAATTTTTAATTGTAAATTTTTATCGGTTACTTTTTGCACTAAATCATTTTTGGAAACCATCAAAGTATCTTGACTGAATCCAATAAATGAGCTTAGAAAAATAGCACATGTTAAAATAAACTTCATCTGTTTCATAATTGTATTTCTTAATTATGTAGCAAATTTAAGGCTAGATTAACCGGATGACAGTAACAAGTGTTACACTAAAGTCAGATATAAAAAAAGTGCTCTATTACTAGAACACTTTTCAACCAAAACAACTAAATAAATTATTTAACCAGCACTTTTTGAGATACATAAAACTTATTATCAAAAATAAAAGTAACTACAACCGTTTGATTTGAAACCTCATCTATTTCAAAATTCATTGTGTTCTCACCTATAGAAGTATCTGAAATTTCTCCATCGGCAATTATTTTTCCATCCATTGTTGACACAAAATAATCGATTGAGGTAACATAATCCATAAAGAAATTGATTTTTAGTTTTCCGTTTACACTAGGATTTGGAACAACTTTCATAGAAAATGGATTTTTACCATTTATTTCATAAACACTTAGATTAGGTTGACGTATTAATTTTACTTCATAAATGGTTGCATTTGCAGAAGTAGTGCCCGTTTGATTTGAAGTAAATGGATTGGCAGTTGAACTTTGAATTCCACCAACAATATGACCAATTACAAATTCATCTGAAGTAATTTCATCCAATTTTATAACTTCATTTTCAAAATAAGGTAAATTTTTATTTAGAATAAATTCGGCACTAGCGCCTTTTAGTGACGGCATTGAAACGGGTAATTGGTATTCTATCAAAGAACCATCTGCAAATCGAGTAGTCCTACTTATGGTATTTACAAAAGGAACATTATTGTCTTGCACTAAAATTGTTCCGTTATAATAATATTGACTAATTCCACCAAAAAACAAATTGTGCATACGGTTTTCAGTGGCATCATACAAACCAACTTTTGCACTATGGTAATTACTCAAATATTGATTGAAATTTGTTTGCGGAAAATATCCTGTTGATTTAATATCTACCGGATACAAAAATGGCAAATCAACATTTATTTGAAAAACTCCCGAAGAAATCGTGTAACCTTGTGTGCCATCTGGGAATATTTACGGCATTAAATTATAATCTCTTCGATGCAAATGAACCGCATCTGTAATGGTTTCATAATTAGAAATACTCAATTGGTTTCCAGAATTATCAATATTGAATTTTCGAATTTGATTGGAATAGGTTTGTGTAAACGTTGGGTTATTCATTGGGTTGTATCTTCCATCAAAACGATGTCCACCAATCAAATAAAAAGTATCGTCAATTTTACCTAATTGTCCGCCTGTAATGGCAAAGTTTGAATTTTGAATTTGTTTAAAATAACTTTGAATTGGATTTCCGTTAATTATTGCATCAATTAGATTAGGAACATCTATTGATGTTAATTTATCAAAAGTAATATGATCATTTGCTGTAGCAGAAAAAGCATAACCACCAATAATATATAAAGAACTATTGTCTTGATAAAAATTAAAATTGGAAGCCTGTAGTTGTTCTTTTATACTCGTTGATAAGGAATTAGTTGAAGCAGTCCAAAATTGCTGTGTATTAATATCAACCACATAAATATTTGTATTATTGTTTGAAGCAGGAAATGCATTAAAAGGTTGTCTCGCATGAATTCCGTCAACTCTTCCACCAATGATTAACCATTTTCCATTGCTCTGACCAAATGCATACGAATGTATTCCTGGGAAGTTTGGAATAGTAACTGGATTGATTTCTAACTGATAATCGAAAGTTGATTGGGAAAAAGTAAAATTAAAAACAATCAACAATAAATAGTAATGTTTTTTCATAAGATGGATTTGAATTTAACAAATTTAACCTATTAAAAACATATAGATTGCAACATTTGTTACACAAAAAAAGTGCTTGATTTCTCAAACACTTTTCTATGATAATTTCGAAAGAAATTAAGACTTAACTTCTGCTTTTTTTGAAGCACAACATCCGCCTTTTTTCTCTTCACCTTTTTCACAAGACTTTTTCTCTTCTGTTGAACAAGTTTTTTCAGTTTTAGCTTTTTTCTTTTTTTGTTTTGGCTCACCTGTTGAAGCATTTGCTGACATTGTAAACATAAAAGCTACAACTGCCAATGTAGAAACTAATTTTTTCATTTTGATTATTCTTATTTGTGATTAATTTGTAAACCTATTTGCTAAAACAAATATAATTTCATTATTCTAAATTTAATGTAACAAATGATACATTAAAACAAACTTTGCTTTAGCTTTAGAATTCAAATATATACTTTTTTTTTATTGAAAAAAATTAATTAACTTTTTTGTAACTCCACACAGCTAAACCATTCACAATCATAGCGTATATTACTATTACACCTAATTGTATTTTTATATCAGTAAAAGTTGCTCCTTTGAGCATTACCATTCTAATTACTTCTACGAAATAGCGAATTGGATTTAATAACGTTACTTTTTGAGCCCATACGGGCATGCTTTCTATAGGTGTGAAAAGTCCGCTCATTAAAATGAATATCACGGTAAAAAACCACGCAATAAACATCGCTTGCTGTTGGGTTTCGGTATGATTAGAAATAAACAAACCAATACCTAAAATTAAAATTAGATAAACAGATGTAAATCCATAAATCAAAAATATATTTCCTAAAATGGGTACACTAAAAATTACTTTTGCGATAATTAACCCAACCGTTAAAATCACCAAGCCTAAAACCCAAAATGGAAATAATTTCCCAATGATGAATTGGTGTTTTTTTATTGGTGTTACGTTTATTTGTTCTAAAGTTCCAACTTCTTTTTCGCGAACGATATTCATTGAGGATAAAAATAGGGTAAGCATTGTTACTAATAACACTAATATTCCCGGCACCATAAAGGTTTTGTAATTCAACGTTTTGTTGTACCAAAAAGAAGGAATGGTCATAATGTTTTCAGGTTGTTCAATAATTCCTTGATTATAGGTTTGCAATTGTGTTTGTATAGATTGATTATAGCCCGTAATAATTTGAGAAATATAAACGTTTGAAACTCCAGCTGCTGCTCCATCAATTGCATTGATACTTACTGAAAGATTGGTGTTTTGCTGTTTGATTAAATTGCGCTCAAAGTGAATTGGAATTTCTAAAATAACATCGACATTTCCATTTTGCATTTGTAAATCCGCTTCTTTTTTAGATTTAAAATCGGTTACTACGTTAAAATAAGTAGATGCTTGAAACTTACTAATCAACTCGCGTGAAGCTGCTGAATGATCGTTATCTACAAAAGAGAATTTGATGTTTTTGACTTCAAAACTCGCTGCATTGGATAGAATAACCAATTGTAACAAAGGCAAAATAAAAATAATAGGCAACATGCTTTTATTTCTAAAAATTTGCTTGAATTCCTTTTGTATGATGAATAGTATTGTTTTCACTTTGTGAGTATTAAGATTGGAGTATTAAGTATTAAGACTTTTTTTGTTAGAAAAGCGAATTTATAGCCCTGATAGTAGTGGAAATCCTTTTATTTTTTTTAAAATAAAAGATTGCAACGGATAGCAGGAAATAGCTCCTAAAAAAAAATCATTCTAATCGTATTTTGTATTTTTTGATGCTTAATCCTATGTATACTATAGTCATGAATACTAAAATTAGCGTTTCTTTCCAAATTAGTGCAAAAGTTGCACCTTTAAGCATAATCGCTTTTATGATAATAATGAACCATTTAGCCGGAATAATATTACTGATAACTTGTAATGGAAACGGCATACTTGAAATAGGAAAAATGAATCCAGACAACAATATTACAGGTAACATGAGCCCAAATAGTGAAATCATCATTGCTGTTTGTTGGGAATCTGCTAAAGTGGAAATTAAAATCCCTAATGCTAATGCGCAAACTATAAACAAAACGCTTACTATAGCTAATAAAAAAAGACTTCCTTCAATAGGCATTTTGAACACAAAAAAACCTAAAAGTAGAATAACTGCAGCGTTGATTACAGATAAAAAGATGTAAGGAAATACTTTTCCGATGATGACTTGAAACGGTTTTAGCGGAGAAACTAATAGAATTTCCATCGTTCCTAATTCTTTTTCGCGAGTTATAGAAATGGAAGTCATCATAGCTGAAACGAGCATTAAAATAACAGTCATTACACCTGGAACAAAGGTGAAAACGCTTTTCATTTCTGGATTATAAAACAGCTGCGTTTGGGTATTAATTTGATAGACTTGTTTGGTGTTTTTGTTTTTTTCTTGGATATGATTTTGTAAAATAGAAGTAATATAATTAGAAATGGTATTTGCCATATTCGGGTCTGTTGCATCGGTAATTACCTGAACTTTTGCGTTTTTTTGAGTTTGTAAATGCTTGACAAAATCTTTTTCAAAAACCAAAACTGCTTTTACTTTCCCTTTTTTGAAAATAGATTCAATTTCTGATTCCTTTTTAATTTCTTGATCTATTGTAAAATAGGAAGAATTACTAATTTTTTGGATTATTTTATGCGTTTCTACATCTTTTGATTGGTCTAAAATAGCAATTTTTACGTTGTTTATTTCGTTTGTAATGGCAAATCCGAATAGCATAATTTGTGCAATTGGCATTCCGAAAAGGATGAACATAGAACGTTTATCACGAAAAATGTGATAGAATTCTTTTTTTACAAAACCGATGAATCTTTTCATTTTGTTATTTTTTAACCGTAAAGTCCGCAAAGGTTTACGCAAAGTTCGCAAGGTTTAATTTTTGGAACACGGATTTAAGAAATTAAAGAAATTTTTTGCCTCGATTTTCAAGGATTTTCACGGATTTTTTTTCTTTACTCTTTCTTCTTTACTCTTTGTTCTATTTTCTTATTAAATCTTAATACTTAATACTCAAATCTTAATACTTTACCTATTCTATATTCCTAGCCAACTTTAAAAACACATCATTCATAGAATCTACTTTGAACTGTTCTTTTAGTTTTTTTGGTGTGTCTAAGGCTTCAATTACGCCATCAACCATAATGGAAACTCGGTCGCAATATTCGGCTTCGTCCATGTAATGCGTGGTTACGAATATGGTTGTGCCTTTGTATGCTTGGGTGTAAATCATTTCCCAAAATTGTCTTCTGGTTATTGGGTCAACGCCACCTGTTGGTTCATCTAGAAAAACTATTTTGGGTTCGTGTAATAAGGCTACTGAAAAAGATAATTTCTGTTTCCAACCTAATGGCAATGAACCTACCAGATTATCCGCAACGTCTTGCATTTCTAATTCTTGTACTAATTGAATTGTTTTTTCTTTAATCAGCTTTCGCGTTAACCCATAAATTCCACCAAAAAAAGTGATGTTTTCGTTAATTGTTAAATCATCATAAAGTGAAAACTTTTGACTCATGTAACCAATACTTTTCTTAACTATTTCTCTTTGTGTCAACACATCAAAACCTGCTACATTTGCTTTACCAGAAGTTGGATTAGAAATTCCGATGAGCATTTTCATTGCAGTTGTTTTTCCTGCTCCGTTTGCACCAAGAAAACCGAAAATTTCTCCTTTATACACATCAAAAGTAATGCCTTTCACAGCTGTGAAATCTCCAAATTTTTTGGTTAAGTTTTCAACTTGTATGATGGTTTCTTTTTTCATTTTTATTTTTTGACACAAATTACCACAAATTTACTTCTTCAAAATGTCTTAATACTTAATACTCAAATCTTAATACTTTTTACAAATCCATAAATACATCTTCAATTGTTGTGGTTGCATTTTTTATTATTATTTCTGCATGACCTTTATTTTCTAAATATTTCTTTAAATCATTTGAATTGAAATCAGGATTTTTATCAATATAATGAATGAATTCTCCAAAAGCATAAACACTGTAATTACTGGAATAATTTTTTAAATCGTGAATTAATCCATGCGTATTATTGGATTGAATGTCATAAATAGTCTTGTCATATTTTGAAATGATGTTACTTGGTGAATCGATTTTTAATATTTTTCCTTTTTGGATTAAGGCAATTCTATCACACAATGCAGCTTCGTCCATATAAGGTGTGGAAACTAAAATGATAATTCCTTTTTGTTGTAAACGTTTCAGCATTTGCCAAAATTCTTTTCGAGAAACGGGATCAACTCCAGTAGTTGGTTCGTCTAAAAATAAGACTTTTGGTGCGTGAATTAAGGCACAACATAAGGCTAACTTTTGTTTCATGCCGCCAGATAATGCTCCTGCTCTTCGTTTTTTAAACGGTTCTATTTGAACGTAAATATCTTCGATTAAATCGTAGTTTTCTTCAATGGTTGTTCCGAAAATCGTCGCAAAAAAGGTCAAATTTTCTTCTACTGTTAAATCTTGGTATAGTGAAAACTTTCCTGGCATATAACCCACAGAATTTCGAATGGCTTTATAATCCTGCTTTACATCATATTCTAAAACTTTGGCATTGCCTTCATTGGCTATCAAAAGTGTGGTTAGAATTCTGAAAATAGTAGTTTTTCCTGCTCCATCCGGTCCAATTAATCCAAATAATTCTCCTTCGTTTACTTCAAAAGAAACGTCATCAATGGCTTGGATTGATTTATAGGATTTTGATATGTTTTGGACAGAAATGCTCATATGTTAAAAAGTGATTAGTGATTAACTATTTAATCAAAAGAAAATTACTTTCTTCAAATGCATCTACCCAATGTTTTACGTTTGGTTCTATATTTACATAATCACCTGATTTTAAGCTCAGTTTTCTGCCACTTTCATCGCTATAACTTCCACCACCAGAAACACAAACTAATAATGCTGGTATTTTTGTGATATGTTCTTTCAATTGTTCTTCTTTTGCAATTTGTATAGAAATCACATTTTGAGTTGGTTCAAATAATACTTTAGTTTGAACTGCTTTTTCTTCCGTATGTAAGTTTTTTAAATTCATAGTGGTTGTTTTACAATTTAACTTCTGCAGGCATTCCAATTTTCAATGCACCCTCATTTTTTACGATAACTTTTACAGCATAAACTAAGTTGACTCTTTCCTCTTTTGTTTGAATGATTTTTGGGGTGAATTCTGCCGATGATGAAATCCATGAAATTTTTCCTTTGTAGGGTTTTGTTCCGTCTTTGTCGTCAATGGTTACATTTACTTCTTGCCCAACTTTTATAGATGCTAATTGGGTTTCACTAAAATAAACGCGTAAAGTCATTTCATTTAAATTAGCTATTTTGTATAAGGGTTTGCCAAACGCTGTAATTTCATTTGGCTCAGCATATTTTGCTAAAACTGTTCCTGAAACTGGATTGATAATTTTCGATTTTTTTAGTTGGTCGTTGATTTTTTCTATTTGAACATCAATTGATTTAACTTCGTTAATAATTGGTGCGTTTTGGGTTTCTACACTTTGCATTTGTTGTTTTAAAACGCTTACTTTTCCATTTACTTCATCCACTTGACGTTTTGTTGCAGCACTTTCAGCAAACATATTCTGAATTCTTTTTTGCTCAATTAAAGTCGTTTTTAGTTGTTCGTTTAACACATTACGTTGTGATAAAACATTGGTTGATTTAGAATAAATCGTATTTTTTGAAGCCAATAATTGTTGTTTATTTAAATACAATTGTACAGTGTCAATTTGACCAACAATAGCATTTTCTTGCAAAACATCTCCTTCTTCTAAGTTTAAGAATTCAATTTTACCGTTTGCTTCAGCTGAAATTGTTATTTCTGTAGCTTCGAAATTTCCGAAAGCATCAGCTTCGTTTTTGTCTTTGTTGCAAGAAATTATCGTTAATATAATTAGTATTGTTATGATATTTTTCATTTGATGACTATTTTTGTTGGAATTTGGAATTTTAAATATTGGGGTTTCTTTATTATATTCCTTTATTTATTTGATAATTTACTTTAGTTAATTCGAGTTGCGTTTGATGTATTTTTTCGTTGGTTTTCGCATCAAATAAATTCGTTACTTCTATTATATATTCAGAAGTTGTGATGACTCCATTTTTAAGTTGTGAATCAGAAACTTTGATGATTTTTTCGCGCAAAGCAATAATTTCAGCATCGGTTTCAAGGATTTTTTGCATCTTTTGAATTTCAGTTTCCAATTCTTTTAATTGCATTTCGTTATTCAATTCAAATGATTCTTTTTCTGTGGCAACTACTTGTTTTGCAACATCTAATGCTTGTTTCTCTGATTTTGATTTATGCCAATCAAATACATTCCAATTCATTTTTAATCCAACCATATAAAATGTTTCAAAGGAATTGTTTAGCATATTTAAACCTGGATTTCCATAACCTGCTTGACCAAAAGCATTTAGTTTAGGTAAATTACTTTTTGACAAAATATTTTTTGACTGCTCAATTTGTTGGTTTTGCAATTTGAAAAGCTCAAGTTCTGGACGATTTCCGTTGGTGTTAATTGTCGTAATGGGTTGTACGAATTCCACATCATTTGAAATAACGGTACTTGTTAAAGCTGCTAAATTTTGAATTTCTTTAATGCGTTGAAAATCATTTTCGGTTAACGCTTGTTTTATTTTTAGAATTTCAGCTTCTAAGACTTGTTCTGATGATGGCAGTAAAGCACCAAATTTTACCGCCGATTGTACTTCTTTTATTTTTTCTAAAAGCAAATTCCTTTTGGAAATCAACAAGTTTTTCTGCTCTTGCAATAACAAAACCGACATAAAATGATAATTTATTTTTGATTTCAATGGATACAAATTCACCGCAATTTGTTGTTGTTGCACTTTGGTTTGCATTTGTTTCAATTGCATATTGGCATCAATTAAACCACCATTATAAAGCAATTGATTGACATCCAAAGTCGCTCGATACTGATCTTTGTTAGCTGGATTTACGGAAATATTTGGTAAACTAATTGGCAATTGTGTAACCTCAGATTGATACGTTGCTTGTGCGTTGACATCTATTTTTGGGAGTTTTGCTTTTTGTAAAGCATCAGCTTCAAATGTATTTTTTTGGTCTAACAATTGCCTTTGTTTGGCTAAAGGATAATTTTTATCTACCAAGTTGTAACATTCTTCCAAAGTCAACTTTTGTTGCGCTTGAAGGAAAGTTCCGAAAAACAGGAATAAAATTATTATTAAATTTCTCATTTTTTAATACTATTTATTAGCATTGAAGCTATGTGTTTTTTTCGTTCGATTAACAAGTTGTTATATGCTGATTCATTAACATTTGTTATTTTTTGAAGTAATGGTGCACCAACAAATGGAAAAATGGCTAACGAAAACATATCAATCAATAATTGTTTTGGATTTACATTTTTGATTGTTCCATTTTGAATGCCTTCTTCAATTTGGATTAAAAAGCGTGTTGATTTTGGAAATTCAGCTTGACTAAAAAATTGATTTGCAAAATCTGGATTGTTATTTAATTCTTGAATAATGAAAGTGGGTAAAAACCGATTTTCCATTACAAACGAAATGTACTTGTCAGCAAAATTTTCAATCTTTTCAAATAACGAATCTTCAGAATTCAACACTTGATGAATTTGTGGTGCCAATTGCATGAATGCTTTTTTAAAAACGGCTTCAAAAAGCAATTGTTTGCTTCTAAAATAATAATGAAGCATTGCTTTATTTATTCCTGCTTCATCTGCAATTTCTTGCATTCGAGCACCAGCTAAACCTTTTTTGTGAAAGATTTTGATAGCACTTGCAAAAATTAATTCTTCCGTATTTGATTCTAATTTTTTCATTTAACTAATTAGTTTAACCATTTGGTTAACAAAGATACATAAAAAAAGTAGTTCACAATGAAATACTTTTTTATTTTTTCTCTTTTACAAACATATTAAACAGCAATCCACCCATTAATCCACCATACAACGTACTGTTTAATGGTTTTGAAGTAATGGCACAAGTTCCTGACGAACAACCAACAAAGTAATAATAAGCATAACCAGCAATTAAGCCTACTACTATTCCAATTCCTGTAATGATGTACCCTTTTTTTGACATTAATTAATTTTTTCTAAAATAACATTAATTAATTCTTCTTTTGATAATACTCCCGATTGTCGCCATAATTGTTTACCATTTTGATACATAATCATCGTTGGAACACCACGAACTTGTTGCATTGATGCTAAATCTTGGTTTTTATCAACGTCTATTTTGATAATTGAAATTTTTTCGCCTAAACTATCTTTAACTTCTTTTAAAATTGGTGCAAGCATTTTACATGGTCCGCACCAAGTGGCAAAAAAATCAATCAAAACTGGTTTATCAGAATTAATAATATTTTGAAAACTACTATTCATTTTTAGTTGATTTGTAAGAAACATTACATCCATTAGGACTACAACCCAAATTAAAAATAGCTTGAATTAAAAAGAATATTCCAAATACAATAAAAAACCATTCATGAGTTATGTAAGCATTGTAAAAAAGAAACAATGCCAACGCAATTCTAAAAAATCGCATAAAATGCCAATTGGTAAAGAGTAACTTTTTCATTATTTTAGTGTAGATGGACAAACGTAATTTGTTGTTTTTATTCCCGTATTTTTAATAGCCGAAAATCCTCCAAGAACATTGATTACATTATGATAGCCACGTGCTTTTAAAATAGAAGCTGCAATTACAGAACGATAACCACCTGCACAATGTAAATAAAATTCTTCTTCTTTTGGAAACTCAGCAATATGGTCGTTTATAAAATCTAAAGGCGTAGATGGAACATCAACTATATGCTCAGATTGGTATTCACCTGGTTTTCTAACATCAAAAACTTTAGCATTTTTATTTATTTTATCTTCCAAAACTTCGGCAGAAACGGAAGTTAGCGTATCATATTCTAATCCAGCATTTTTCCACGCTTCAAAACTTCCTTCGAGATAACCAATTGTGTTATCATAACCTACTCGAGCCAATCGGGTTATGGTTTCTTCTTCTCTTCCTTCTGGTGTAACTAAAAGAATTGGCTGTTTGTAATCTAAAATTAAGGCACCAACCCACGGAGCAAATCCACCATCAATTCCAATAAAAATAGATTTTGGAATGTGTCCTTTTTCAAAATCATCCTGATGACGAACATCAAGAATCAAAGCATCGGTTTCATTGGCAACCAATTCAAAAGTTTTGGCATCAAATGCTTTCGCTTCACTAATTATGGTTTCTACATTTTCATAGCCTTCTTTGTTCAACTTGACATTCATTGGAAAATAAGCTGGCGGCGGCAATAAACCATCGGTAACTTCTTTGACAAATTCTTCTTTGGTCATATTTGCTCTTAAAGCATAATTAGTTGCTTTTTGTTCTCCAATTGTACCAACCGTTTCTTTACTTAAATTTTTTCCACAAGCACTTCCGGCACCATGAGCTGGATATACAATAACGTCATCTGCAAGTGTCATTACTTTATTTCTTAAACTATCAAATAGCAATCCTGCTAATTGTTCTTGTGTCATGTGTGCTGCTTTTTGGGCCAAATCTGGCCGACCTACATCACCTAAGAATAAGGTATCACCGCTAAACAATGCATAATCATTACCGTTTTTATCTTTCAATAAATAACAAGAACTTTCCATCGTATGTCCTGGTGTATGGAGTAATGTAATGGTAATATCACCTAATTTAAAAACTTCACCATCTTTGGCAACATGTGCTTTAAAGGAAGGATTTGCATTTGGTCCAAAAACGATAGGCGCACCTGTTTTTTCGGCAAGAGTAACATGTCCCGACACAAAATCGGCATGAAAATGCGTTTCGAAAATGTATTTTATTTTTGCCCCAGCAGCAGTTGCTTTATCTAGATAAGGTTGTACTTCACGCAAAGGATCAATGATGGCAACTTCTCCATTACTTTCAATATAATAAGCACCTTGTGCTAAACATCCGGTATATATTTGTTCGATTTTCATGTTTTAATTTTTAATAGTATTACAAATTTAAGCTTTATAATTTTTTTGAAAGGTAACCAATGTTACTTTTAAGATTTATTTTAGAAATAGTTCTTTGATAATGATATAAAAACCCATTGTCAATACAAAATAACCAAAACCAATTTTTAATTTTGTAGCTGTTATTTTTTTTGAAATCAAATTTCCAATAATAACGCCGACAATAGAACAAGCTGTAAAAGTTAAAAGCATTTTCCAATCTATTTCTACATTCGAACTTAAATCGCCTAGAAAACCAATTAGTGATTGAATGGCAACAATAAACAATGAGGTTCCAATAGCTTTTTTCATCGGAGTTTTTGCCAACAGTAATAAAGCAGGAATAATTAAAAATCCACCACCAGCACCAACAAACCCGGCTACTAATCCGATGGATATTCCTTGAAAGAATATAGAACCATAATTTAGTTTTCCATCAAGAATTAATTCACTTTCTTTTAATGGTTTTATCATTCGAATTGCCGCCAAAATCATAACAACTGCAAAAACCAACATGATTAAAACCGATTTGTGTAATGTAAATAAATCGGTGTCAAAAACTACATCGGGAATGGAAGGCACTATGTATTTTCGGGTTATGAAAACAGCAATAACCGTTGGAATTCCAAATAAAAATACTTTTTTAAAGTCAACTAATTTTTGATTCGCTTTCTGAATTCCTCCAAACAAAGCTGTTGAACCAACTGCAAACAATGAATAGGCTGTTGCCAAAACAGGTTCAACACTCATGATATAGGTGAAAATTGGAACCGATAATATGGATCCGCCGCTTCCAATAATTCCTAATGAAATGCCAACTAAAACTGCAAATATATTTCCAATAATCAAAGAAGTTTCCATTACAATTAATTTAATACAAAGGTTTGGCTTTTTGTTTTTAACCAAAGCAACATTTGTTACTAAGATTTCACTATTTCAATAATAGCGCGATGTAGTTTTATTTGTCCTTGATTTTCTAATGCTTTTAATAATCTAGAAATTACAACTCTAGATGTATGCAAATCATAAGCGATTTCTTGATGCGTGCTTTTAATTTCTTTTGATGAATTGATTTTTGATTTCTCCAATAAATAATTCATTAAACGATCATCCATATTCAAGAAGGCTAAACTATCAATTGCGGCTAACATTTCTTTTAATCGATTGTTATAGCTGTTAAAAACAAAGTTTCGCCATGACTTATATTTACCCAACCATTCTTCCATGAAGTTTACAGGAATCATGACTACTTTTCCTTTGTTTTCGGCAATGGCTCTAATTTCACTTTTTGTTTCGCCCAAACAACACGCCATCGTCATTGCACATGTTTCTCCTTTTTCAATAAAATAAAGCAGTAATTCACCTTCGTCAAAATCTTCTCTTAGAATTTTAATAGCACCTGAAATTAATAATGGTATTTTTTTGATATAATCTCCAAAATCAATCAAAACATCACCTTCTTTAAAATCTTTTAAAGTGGCTACTTGAGCAATTTCATCTATTAGTTTATCTTCAAAAACAAAGCCGTAGTTTTCTTTTAGGATAGTATGCATACTTTAAATTTATTTCAAATTTGGTAATGAATACCCAAAAATAAAGGTAATGTTTAAATAATTGATTAAAAAAGTTAAAAGTTTTATACAATTTTTAATAAAAACAACGTTTATATAATAGTAACTTGCACACTAAATGACAACAAATAAATTATGGAGCCAATAAAAATTCTTTGGGTTGATGACGAGATAGATTTACTAAAACCTCATATCTTATTTTTAGAAAAGAAAAATTATAACGTAACTACCTGTAATAATGGACGAGATGCCATAGATGTTTTTGAAGAAGGAAACTTTGACATCGTTTTTCTTGATGAAAACATGCCTGGAATGAGTGGACTGGAAACCTTATCAGAAATGAAAGAGAAAAAATCTTCAACACCAGTGATTATGATTACGAAGAGTGAGGAAGAATATATCATGGAAGAAGCTATTGGTTCAAAAATTGCCGATTATTTGATAAAACCGGTTAATCCAAATCAAATATTGTTGAGTTTGAAGAAAAACCTAGACCATTCTCGATTGGTTTCCGAAAAAACAACGCTTGATTATCAAAAAGAGTTTCGAAAAATAGCTATGGATATGGCTATGGTAAATTCTTATGAAGATTGGATAGAACTTTACAAAAAACTAATGTTTTGGGAATTGGAACTTGAAAACATCAACGATCAAGCGATGTTCGAAATTTTAGAAAGTCAAAAAGTAGAAGCCAACGTTCAGTTTGGAAAATTTATTGAGCGTAATTATGAAGATTGGTTTGAACCAAAAGCAGATAAACCAGTGCAATCGCACAATTTGTTTAGAGAATTAGTCGTGCCAGAATTGGTTAAAAAAGAAAAACCAGTGTTATTTGTCGTAATTGATAATTTGCGTTATGACCAATGGAAAGTGATGGAAAACGTAGTAAGTAACTTTTATAAACTTGAAAAAGAAGTGCCTTATTACGCCATTTTGCCAACAGCAACTCAATATGCTCGAAATGCTATTTTCTCTGGAATGTTGCCAAGTGAAATGGAAAAACAATTTCCTCAATATTGGAAAAATGATGTCGAAGATGGTGGGAAAAACCTTTATGAAGCCGAATTTTTATCGGCACATCTAAAACGTTTGGGTTTGAATATTAAAGAAGATTATTTTAAAATCACCAATCTGCAAAGTGGAAAAAAATTGGCCGAAAACTTCAAAGGTCTAAAAGATAACAATCTTGTAACGATAGTTTATAATTTTGTTGATATGCTTTCGCATGCCAAAACCGAAATGGATGTAGTGAAAGAACTGGCTTCTGACGATAAAGCCTATCGCTCATTAACATTGAGTTGGTTTAAAAACTCACCGTTGTTGGAAATTATTCAACAAGCCCAAAAATTGGGGTTCAAATTAATTATTACTACTGATCACGGAACAATTAATGTGAAAAACCCAAGTAAAGTAATTGGTGATAAAAACACAAGTTTAAATCTTCGTTACAAAACAGGCAGAAGTTTGACCTATGAAGATAAAGAGGTTTATGCCGTGAAAGATCCAAAAAAAATAGGATTACCGACTATAAATATGAGTAGTTCTTATATTTTTGCAAAAAATGATTTCTTCTTAGCTTACGTCAATAATTACAATCATTATGTGAGTTATTATCGAAACACCTACCAACATGGTGGCATTTCTTTGGAAGAAATGATTGTACCGTTTTTAGTTTTTAATCCTAAATAAAGTAATTAGTGAATAGTAATTAACCAACAAATAGAATACTATTCACTTTTCACTAATTACTAATTGCTTAAAATATGGAAATTCAATTTTCAATTGAGGAAATTCAGCAAGTAGCTCGGAATATTTTATCTGAAAATCCAAAAAAAGTAATCCTCTTTCATGGCGAAATGGGTGCAGGTAAAACAACACTTATTAAAACGCTGGCTAGAGAACTTGGTGTAACTGGAGCTACAAGTAGTCCAACATTTTCTTTAGTTAACGAATATAAAATTACGTCAAATGAATTCGTATATCATTTTGATGTCTATCGATTGAAAAATGAAAGCGAAGCACTCGATTTTGGCATCGATGACTATTTGTATTCAGGAAATTGGTGTTTTATAGAATGGCCTGAAAAAATACCTAACCTATTGCCTGATGACTATTCAGAAGTTTTTATTTCTATTTTACCCGATGGAAAAAGAAAAGTAGTATTGCAATAAGTAATTTATTTTTTTTGTAACTTCGGCTAAATTTACCTAACCACGATGGCTACTACACCATTTACAAAGCAACAATTGCTTCCACAAGAAGAAATGTTAGAAATAATTCGTCATAAAAGCGAATTGTTTATTGGTATTCCCAAAGAAACTTCCTATCAAGAACGAAGAATTTGCCTAACCCCAGATGCCGTGAACTCACTTTGCTCACATGGTCATAAAATTATGATTGAAGCAGGTGCAGGATTGTCTTCGAGCTATTCAGACAAAGACTATAGCGATGCTGGTGCAACAATAACAAATGATACCAAAAAAGTATTCAATTGCCCAATCATCCTTAAAGTAGAGCCGATGTCTATGGAAGAAATTGGATTGCTAAATATGAATGCCATCGTAATTTCTGCCATTCAATTAAAGACTAGAAAAAAAGAATATTTCGAAGCCTTATCCAAAAAGAAGGTTACTGCTTTAGCTTTCGAATACATCAAAGATGAAGACGGTTCATATCCTGCAGTCAAATCTTTGAGCGAAATTGCAGGAACGGCTTCAATACTAATCGCTGCCGAATTGATGATTAACAATGAGTATGGAAATGGCTTGCTTCTCGGAAATATTACAGGCGTTCCACCAACGGATGTTTTAATTTTAGGAGCAGGAACAGTAGGCGAATTTGCCGCAAGAACCGCTTTAGGATTAGGCGCAACAGTAAAAGTGTTTGACAATTCGATAACCAAATTACGGCGTTTACAAAACAATTTAAACCAACGTGTGTTTACCTCTACTATACAACCCAAAACCTTGTTAAAAGCCTTGAGAAGAACCGATGTCGTCATTGGTGCCATGCGTGGTAAAGACCGCTGTCCTGTTGTAGTAACCGAAACGATGGTAGAGCACATGAAAAAGGGTGCAGTAATAGTAGATGTTAGTATTGATACTGGTGGGTGCTTTGAAACCTCCGAAGTAACCACACACGAACATCCAACGTTTATTAAAAGCAATGTCATACATTATTGTGTTCCCAACATTCCTTCACGATATTCAAAAACGGCATCGCTATCTATTAGTAATATTATTACACCTTATTTGCTACAAATAGCCGAAGATGGAGGATTAGAGCATGCAATCAGATGCAGTAAAGGTTTGAAAAATGGTGTCTATTTATATCACGGAATTTTGACCAACAAAGCCATTGGAGATTGGTTCAATTTGCCCGATAATGATATTAATTTAATTGTTTTTTAAAATAAAAGTTCTCGATACAATTTTTGTTTCACTTTGTTACACAAAAACCAATCGAACAGAAGCATCGGAATAAAAATCAATATTTAATCTTCGTCACTTCGATTTATAAAAGTGGAAACGCTAGTTTTAAGTTTTATAAATTGTATCGAGAAGTAAATCCTAAAATAACTTCTATAAACTATCTGTCAAAGCAAAACAAATGATTATTTTTGCAAAAAAAATACTCAACAGATGAAGTTTTACCAACGTTTTGCCTACTACTTAGTGGGTTTTGTTATCGGAATGTTTTTTGTGGCGATGGTTTGGAGCGGAAAAGACACACGCTGCAATTATTTTCCAAATGCTAGAGTATTGAATGACCTTAGAAACAAACCTTTTCATTATGATACCGAAGCTTCTCGCAAACTTAGTGAGGATTGGGTGGATAGTATAGACGTTAAAAATACTTTGCAATATGGCGATGTTGACTTTGATAAAAGCAATATTCCAGACGAAGGAGGAAAACGCTACATTGTTGAAGGTAAAACCACCAAGGATGTTGAAATTACTCTAGAAATCATTAACTACGAGAGCAAAGCAGTATTAAAGAATATAATTAGGAAGTAATAACTCTAGTTAAGTAAAAAAACCGTTTTGAAAGTTCAAAACGGTTTTTTTAGTACTTAATTTTTTATCTTTTATTAGCCAAAATATCTTCTGGTTTAACAGCAATAGAAACTCCTGGCAATTTGATTGGAGCACCCATTTGTGCTAAGAAACTTCCTTGAACTTCACCTTTTTTATAAGTAGTGAATCCAATTCTATATAAACCCATTACTAATGATTTTGAAGGGTTAGAAGTATCACTTGTAATTCTCATTAATGAGTTGTATTTTTTTCCTGATGGTTGTGCCGGCATTTCAGAAGAATCATCATTAGATTCAATTGTTGTCCAACTTGCTGATTTTGCTTTTCCTGCAACATCTTCAATTTTCATGATTCCTTCTGCTCGTTCTAAGGTAACCCAAGTATCGAAATAATTGCTCGTGTCAGCAGCATTTTCAGTATAATCAGCAGATGCATAATCTTTATCTGTTGGTTTTACACTATCTGGTGCTGGTGAAATCATTCTAATTCCGATTTCTGGTGCTGCAATGGGTATCCAAACGTAGATGTAGTACATTTTCTTTCCGTTTTTTACTTCGTCGGGTGCAGCACCTGGTTTGATATAACCAAAATAACTTGTCATATCAGTATAAGGAACACGAATTTCTTTTCCCATCATTGATTTTTTGGCTAAATCTGCTCCGAATTTGTCAAGTTTTTGCGCCGTTGCGGTTAATCCCATTGCTATACAAATAGCACTTGAAAGAATAATTTTTTTCATAATTTGTTTTGTTAGTTTGCCTACTCTTAAGGATTTTCGGTTGCTCCATTTTTATGTTAAATTTTAGAATAATAAAAATAATAAAAATATCAGAACAAATGAACTCATGCTGATAAATAGCAGTGATTTACTTTTCTCTTTTGAGAATAAAACTGCTGGAAAAGTAAAAAGGATTAAAGCGATTAAAGTAATTAAATTTGGGGTGCCTTTATAGAGTGGTTTTAAAAAGAAAGGAAGTGTTTCAATGATATCAGGGCTAAAACCTTTTTTATGTAAATATAGTAAGTCATCAAATGATGCAATAAAGCACCAGTGAAGTATTATTAACACTGCAAAGAAATATATCGATATAATAATTTGATTCTTTTTTTTCATTTTTTATTGTTGAGAATAAGAAATAAATCTTATCTCTAGTTTTAGTAAAAATAGAATAAAGATTGACATAATTCAAAAAGATGCCCAGAAAATGAAAATTCGTTAGGTTTCAATTATTATACGTTGACAACTGGTGCATATCTGTAAATAAAAAAACCGTCTTGAAGCAAATCAAGACGGTTGAGAATATATAGTTTTAGTGAATAAATTTTAACTATTTAGCATTACTGGCATCACTAACATTGTTACTGTTTCACCTTCATCCAAACCATCAATTGGCGTTAGAATTCCTGCACGGTTTGGCATCGACATTTCCAATTGAATTTCGTCTGAGGTTAAGTTGGTCAACATTTCTGAAAGGAAACGTGAGTTGAAACCAATTTGAATATCGTCGCCTTGGTAATCACATGTCAAACGTTCTTCTGCTTTGTTTGAATAATCAATATCTTCTGCAGAAATATTCAATTCGGCACCAGCAATTTTTAAACGAATTTGGTGCGTAGTTTTGTTTGAAAAGATTGCTACACGACGCACAGAACTTAAAAACAAGTTTCTGTTAATCATTAATTTATTTGGATTTTCTTTTGGAATAACGGCTTCATAGTTTGGATATTTCCCATCAATTAAGCGACACATCAATACATAATTATCAAAAGAAAAAGTAGCATTCGAATCGTTGTAATCAATTTTTACTTCGGTATCTGTTGCTCCAAGAATGCTTTTTAGAATGTTCAAAGGTTTTTTTGGCATGATAAAATCAGCTACCTCAGAAGCTTTTACATCCGTTCTTGCATATTTCACCAATTTGTGAGCATCAGTAGCTACAAATATTAATCCTTCGGGAGAAAATTGAAAAAATACACCGCTCATTACTGGACGTAAATCATCGTTTCCGGCAGCAAATATTGTTTTGCTAATAGCTGTTGCCAAAACATCGGCAGGAACAAGTGTTGACGATGGTTCTTCGATTACTTGTGCTTTTGGAAATTCAGTTCCTGGAGCATAAGCAATAGCATATTTTCCAGAGTTTGAACTAATTTCAATCGTACTGTTTTCTTCAACAGTAAACGTTAAGGGTTGTTCTGGGAATGTTTTTAAAATATCTAATAAAAGTTTCGCAGGAACGGCAACACTACCTTCGCTACTAGAATCGATTTCTAAAGTAGCAGACATTGTGGTTTCTAAATCGGAAGCCGAAACGGTTAGTGTGTTATTATCTAATTCAAATAGAAAATTATCAAGAATTGGTAACGTATTGCTACTATTGATAACACTTCCAAGCACTTGAAGTTGTTTTAATAAGTATGAACTCGAAACTATAAATTTCATATGTAAGTATTTATTTTTTTAGCTGTTATATGGTACCGCTTTTCTTTAACTGTGTTTGCTTACGCAAACTCATTTTTAAGTCCGATTTCATATAACTTTAATTTTTACAAATATATCTTAAACTAATAGATTTTGAAAAGTTTTTTATTAACATTACTTGCTGTATTTTCTCTTGCGTAAAATGGTAAATAAAACACCAAAAAGAAGCAATACAACTAGCGGTAAGCCAACGGTTATGATTTGTGATGTGGTATATTGGGCATATACTTTTTCTTTATCGAGCATTGGTAAATCTACTTCTTTGCTTCTAATGTTGATAAGTCCGTTGTCGTCTAAGAGGTAGTTAACACAATTGAGCATAAATTCTTTGTTGGCATACAAGGTGTTTGTCCATTTGTCAAAACCAAGTTCGAGCGGTTGGTAGTTTTTGTCGAGTTGGTTTTTGATGACATTACCATCCGAAATGACAATCATTTTGCTGTCTTTTCCTGAATTTGAAAAACTAGCTTCTTTAAACGCCAAGACTCTATTTTCAAATACGGAATGAAACTTTCCTTCTAGCAAAACGGCTACAGGATAATTACCATTGCCTTCAAATTCCTTTTGTTCTGGTCGTTCTTCTACCATATTCAGATTTACCTCGGTTGGTGTTCCAACTAATTTTGAATATTGGGAAGAAGTCAATAATACTGTTTTTTTAATATCATTTTTGAGTAGTTCAATTGGGCTTGCAAATTCAAATTTTATGCCGTCCAAGTTACTAACAATCGGATTTTTTGAGTTTGGGTAAATCATTGGAGAAAACATCCATGGAAATTGGGTGTATTGTGTGGCACTTCCTTTATCGCCAGTAGCCAAAGAAATAGGTGTTGCCATAACGTCTTTAATCAAATCGGGTTGGATTCGTATTCCGTATTTGAAAAACATATCGTTAAGGTTTAAATCTCTAGGAAAGGCAAGATTTTCACCTGTTTGCATCAAACTGTCCATTTCCATGTTTACCTGATCCATTAACCAAATGGTTTTTCCACCGTTGATGACGTATTGGTCTATGACTTGTTTTTCAGCATCGGTAAAAACTTCGGTTGGTTTGGCAATAACGACTAAATCATATTTTTTTAAATACTTTAAAGTTTCTGTTGGTTGTTTTGCTACAGAATCTAAAGTGAATGGTCCGATGTAATAGTTCTCTTTAACACTTCGAGCAAAATCGGCGATGTATTTATCTTCTAGTTCACCATTTCCATTTAGGATGGCTATCTTCTTTTGTTTTTCTTTGGAAACGGTGTTGAAAGCATTGACAAAAGCATATTCTAGATGTTGCACAGAGCTTACTACTTTCTCGGCAGTTGAAGCGCCAATCATGTTTTTTAACAACGGTACTTTCACGCTTTTGTCGCCATAAGTAGCTATTGCCCAAGGAAAAACTACTTCTTGTGTTTGTTGTCCTTTATCGTTTAGAGTAACGTTAACGGGTGTTAATCCACGTTCCATAAACGATTGAAATAGGACATCTTTATCCACTTCTTCATCTTCCATCGGATTGACGAATTGAAAAATGATGTTAGGATTTTTAGATTTGAATTCTTCTAATAATTGTTGGGTTTCCGTTTGTAGTTTTTTAAATTCTCCTGGAAAATTTCCTTCTAAGAAAACATCAACATACAACGGTTGAGTAACTTCATCAATAATCTTCAACGATGTTTCCGAAAGTGTATAGCGTTTATCCGCAGTTAAGTCAAATCGTTTGAAAACAAAATGGCTGGCTATGTTTATTCCAACAACAATGAGTAGGACAGAAGCTGTTTTTTTTATCAATTGTACTTTCATCAGATTAAGATTTTAAAGCTTTTAGTTTATAAACCGTCATTGTTAAAAATAAAAAAGAAATACTCAAAAAATAAATCACATCTCGTGTATCAATAACACCACGCGCCATGCTTTTAAAATGATAATCCATTCCGATACGTGCAATAACATCTTCAAAGCCTTTTACTTGATTGGCAATGCCTTCAAATCCATAATAGAATAAAAAACACAAGAATACCGATAGTATAAACGATACAATTTGATTTTCGGAAAGTGTAGAAGTAAAGATGCCAATAGAAGTATAGGCTGCTACTAAAAATAATAATCCAAAATAAGAACCCATGATGCTTCCTAGGTCGATATTTCCGGCTGGTAAACCTAAAGATGAAATTACGTAAACGTAGATAAACGTTGGAATAATTGCAAAAATGATGAGTAAAAAGGCACCAAGAAACTTTCCGTTTACAATCTGCCAAACCGACAAAGGTTTTGTTAGTAATAACTCAATGGTTCCTTGTTTGATTTCATCCGAAAAACTTCTCATAGTAACCGCTGGAATCAAAAAAATCAATATCCAAGGCGAAAGTGTGAAGAAAGGTGTTAAGTCGGCAAAACCACTTTGTAATATATTGTATTCGCCATCAAAAACCCATAGGAATAATCCGTTGAGTAAAAGAAAAATGGCGATTACCAAATAACCTATGGGTGAACCAAAAAAGGATTTTATTTCTCGTAATGCGATTGATTTCATTTATATATTTTTTGTTTAAAAGTTTAAATTTGTTCAAAAAGGAAACAAAATCTAACCAAATCATACATTTTAAACTTTAATTAAACTATTTTAAAGTTGCTATTTTATCCACACTCCAAGCTTCTGGTTTATCGTTGAATAGTTTCTTGGTAAATGTCCAAACTTCATCGAATAAAGCCGATTGTCGGTAGTTTTCCAAATCTTGTTCGGTTTCCCAAAAACTATAAGTGAAAAAAATACACGGATTGTTTTTGTCCTGATATAATTCTAGATAACGATTTCCTTCGGAGTTTCGTATTTTTTCTTTCATTAAATCGAAGTTTTCCAAGAACTTTGAAATATTTTCCTGATGAAAACTCATTTTTACTATGCGTATGAACATTTTTTAGCTTTTCAGATTATAGAGTTAATAAAAATCAATAGTTACAGTGTCACGAAAACTTAAACCTAGCAAAGACGAAGCTGAGCCAGAATTTTTCGGATTACTTTTATAAAGGGCGATTTCTAGGAAATCAGCATCATTAAATATCGCTAATTTTTCGCTTTCAAACTCTTTTAAATTTCGGGGTTTGTTTTTCCCAATATCAGAATATTTAGCGAGAATGGTTTTAATTACTTTGTTTTTAAAACGCACTTCATAATTTCGACCTTTGCTTTGTTCCAAAAACATTTTTTTGGTAATGTTAGTTACAGCATTACCAAAATGGTCAATATATATCACAAAACCTTTCAATTGATTTTCAGAAACAATAAGTTTTAAATCAGTAGCTTCCTTTAATGATTTTATTTCTTTTCCAATAACGTTTAATAATCCACCTTTTGCCAGATGAACAGCAACCATTATAAAAACGTCCAATTCAGACGCATCCGTGTGCAAACGGTCGTGAATATTGATAGCAACTATTTTTTGAGGTACTATTTTTTCAATCAACATGCTCAAAATACCATTGTCAGCACAAATAAAGTAATGGTCATTCCATTGCATGGCAATATGTTGGGTAGTTTCTTTGCTAATTTCGATGTCAACACCAATTAAATGCACCGTTCCTTTTGGAAAACTAGAGTAGGCTGCACCGATAATGTAGCTGGTTTCAGAAATATTAAACAAATCAATATCGTGTGAAATATCTACAATTTGTGCTTCGGGAAACTCGGTTAGAATTTTCCCTTTCAAAGCACCAACAAAGTGGTCCTTCAATCCGTAATCTGTTGTTAAAGTAATTATTGACATTGATTGTTTATAACTTCATTGAAATTGATTCCAAAAATAGAAAAACCTAATCTTTTATTTGATTAAATTTGAATGCAAAGCTAATTTATTTTTAGCAAAAAAATTAATTTAATACTTACGCTTTTGAACGAACGCATCATTGAATTACACGACATCGCTCCAAAAGAATTTTGGGGTGCTCAAGATACACATCTTGAAACGATCAAAAAATATTATCCAAAACTAAAGATTGTAGCTCGAGGTACAACTTTAAAGGCTTTTGGTGAAAAAGAAGAGCTAGACGAGTTTGAAAAGCGGTTCAACCGACTAATGCTTCATTTTACGCGCTACAATAATATAGATACCAATGTTATAGACAGAGTAATTCAAAGTGATTCTAATGAAGAGCAACGAATGCCAAACAGTGATAAGATTTTGGTGCATGGAATAGGAGGAAAGCTAATTAAAGCATTAACGCCAAATCAGCAAAAATTGGTAGAATATGTTGAAAAAAACGATATGGTTTTTGCAATTGGACCAGCAGGTACAGGAAAAACCTATACTGGTGTTGCGCTAGCAGTAAAAGCTTTAAAAGAAAAACAAGTAAAACGTATTATACTAACACGTCCTGCGGTTGAAGCTGGTGAAAATCTAGGTTTTCTTCCGGGTGATATGAAAGAAAAACTCGATCCGTATATGCAACCTTTATATGATGCATTGCGCGATATGTTGCCTCCGCAAACGCTGGAAGATTACCTCTTAAAAGGAATTATTCAAATAGCACCATTAGCTTTCATGCGTGGTCGAACGTTGGATAATGCTTTTGTAATTTTAGACGAAGCTCAAAATACTACGCACAATCAAATGAAAATGTTTTTGACACGTATGGGTAAAAATGCTAAGTTTATCATTACTGGCGATCCTGGTCAAGTAGATTTACCAAGAAGAACAATATCTGGTTTAAAAGAAGCCATTTTAGTATTGAAAGATATTGAAGGCATTGGGATAATTTATTTGGATGATAAAGACATTGTTCGCCACAGATTAGTGAAAAAAGTTATCGATGCTTATAAAAGTATAGAGAATCATGATTAAATAGATGTTTTTGAAATACATTTAATAAAAAGCCAATTGCTTCTGTAATTGGTTTTTTTGTTGATTTTCAGCAAAGTAGATATGTAAATGGTTTAATTCTATAAATTTCTGTAAAAATCTTGTAAATACTTATGTATTGGTTTTATTGAAATTTGTAACATAAACTTATAAAAACAAACATTATGAAAAAGCTATTTTTATTTATCGGATTGGTTAGTATTAACTTCATTTTTGCACAACAAAACGAAATTGATATTACTCCAAATAATTCTTGGCTTAAAGCGGGTATAACCGCCGGAATACCAGTTGGAGATGCTAGCAATTTTTCTACATTTAATTTGGGTTTAGATTTAAGAGGGCAATATTTATTTAACCCTAATTTTGGAATTGGATTAGCTTCGGGTTATACACATTATTTTGCTAAAAACGATTTTGATGATTTTGGAATAATTCCTGTTGCAGGTTTTGCACGATATTATTTTACTAAAAGCGGCATATTTATCGGTACAGATTTAGGGTATGGGTTTTTATCAAATGTTGATAATAATGAAGGAGGAATGTATCTAAATCCACATCTTGGTTATCATAATAGAGATTGGAATATTTATGCATTTTATCAAAACACTATTGCTCAAAATAATACTAATTTACAATCTGTTGGAGTTGGAGTAACTTATAATATAAGATTTAAGTAGTCAATTTTATTTTTGATGATGATTAAAAGGAGAAAGTTTATTTTTCCTTTTTTTATTTTTGATATTGTTTAACAATGGTAAACAAAGTACTTTTGTAAAACAACAACACAACATTATATAATGAATACAATCACTACTACAGATTTTGATTTCCCAAACCAAAAATCAGTTTATAGAGGCAAAGTTCGCGAAGTCTATAACATCAATGACGAGTTATTGGTCATGATTGCTACTGATAGACTTTCAGCTTTTGATGTCGTTTTGCCAAAAGGAATTCCATACAAAGGACAAATTTTAAACCAAATTGCCACTCAATTTATGCAATTGACGGAAGATATTGTACCCAACTGGTTGATTGCAACACCTGACCCAAATGTTACTATTGGACATTTGTGTACGCCTTTTAAAGTAGAAATGGTAATCAGAGGTTATCTTTCTGGACATGCAGCCAGAGAATATGCTGCGGGGAAAAGAACGATTTGCGGTGTAGCTATGCCTGAAGGATTAAAAGAAAACGATAAGTTTCCCGAACCGATTATTACGCCAACTACCAAAGCCGAAAATGGTTCACATGATGAAGACATTTCAAGAGAATCAATTTTAGAAAATGGTATTGTTTCTAAAGAAGATTATATTGTTTTAGAACAATATACAAGAGCTTTATATCAACGTGGAACAGAAATTGCTTATAATAGAGGTTTGATTTTAGTAGATACAAAATATGAATTTGGAAAAACAAAAGAGGGAAAAATTGTTTTAATTGATGAAATTCATACACCTGATTCTTCAAGATATTTTTATGCTGAAGGCTATCAATCACGCCAAAATAATGGTGAACAACAAAAACAATTATCTAAAGAATTTGTTAGGCAATGGCTAATTGCTAATGGTTTTCAAGGAAAGGAAGGACAACAAATTCCTGATATGACCGAGGAGTATATCGAAAATGTTTCTGATCGCTACATCGAATTGTATGAAAACATATTGGGCGAACCGTTTGAAAAAGCCAATATTGAAAGCATTCATGAACGCATTAGAATGAATGTAATGAATTATTTAAATAGTTAAATGACTTATTTATAATGAAATAATGACAACCACGGCACTGCCGTGGTTTTTTTATGGTGTAAATTAAAGTTTCTTTCTTTTTGTGTTACAAATCAAAAAGTGCTTCGTCTAATTGATATATTGGATAATCTTAATCAAATTGTTCAAATGTTAAATTTTAGTTAATAAAATAGTACTATGTAAAACCAAATACCTTTTTATATATCTTTGTAGAAGAATTAATCATCAATCTTCAAAATCAATCATCATGAAAACAATCATTTTAATCGGAATGGTTTCTTTAGGATTTCTAAATCAAAACCATGCAACAAGCGCAGAACAAACAAGTTTCATCAATCAATCAGACAACGAACAGTTTTTAGAATTAGTTTCGCTTAAAACAAGAATTAAAGTTGTCGAAAACACTACCGAAAAGAATTTCTATTTTGACCCAACAACGGTTTTGCCAAAAGCTATCAAATCTTTGGAGCAAGAAATTAGAGAAGACAATTTAATTATTGAAGGTAATATAGAAACCCAAGTAACATTGTCGGGATTATACTCTACGTCTATCCAAAAAATTATTCAAGAAGACATTCAAGTTACAGAAGCAAAAGATTTGGATGTTTATCAACCTTTAGATTTTGAAGCTATAAACAATAACCCTAATGGTGTTATTGAACTTCAAAACAAATGTTCTTTGAAACAAGAGAACATTAAACTTTAAATTTTATCGTTGTAAAATTTGGTTTTAGTTGTGAAAAGCACCATTTCGGTGGTGCTTTTTATAAAACTTTACTAAAATTTTATATTCCAATCAAAAATAACTAAGAGTTTTTACTCTTTTCTATATATACAATTATTAATCAAAAATTTAATCATCATGGTAAAAACAATCATTCATTTAAGTTTAGCGCTAGTCGCTTTTGCAAATGTTTCATTTGCGTCGCAACAAGTAACTTCAGAAACTCGTACCGAGTTAATGTATAGTTCAAACACACCACTTTGTCTTGCAATTGTGAAAGGCGACGTGGAGACAGTCAAAAAATTTATCGAATATGGCGCAAATGTCAACGAAACCTCTAATGGATTAACACCATTAATGATAGCTGCTCGTTACAATAAAGTTGAAATTCTAAAATTATTGGTGGACAATGGTGCACATGTTAACGCAAAAGATGAAAAAGGATATACGGCATTAAAATATGCAACGTTATCAAACGCTACAGCCGCTATCGCTTATCTAAAAGACGTTTAGTTGACCTATTTTCTTTCATACATTATAATAGGGTTAAAAGAAAAAGCATCACAATTGTGATGCTTTTTTGATTATTTTTTAAAATAAGAGAAATTATGGTTGTTCTCAATTTTCAACAAACTTTCGTAAATTAATTTTATCACATTTTCAACATCATCTTTGTGCACCATTTCCACGGTTGTGTGCATGTAACGCAAAGGTAACGATATTAAAGCTGAAGCCACGCCACCATTGCTATATGCAAAAGCATCCGTGTCGGTTCCAGTGACTCTTGAAGTTGCGTGTCTTTGAAAAGGTATTTTCTTTTCTTCTGCCGTTGAAACGATTAATTCTCTTAACACGTTTTGTGTGGCTGGCGCATAAGCAATAACTGGACCTTTACCCATTTTCAAATCACCTTCAATCTTCTTGTCAATCATTGGTGTTGTAGTGTCGTGACAAACATCAGTAACAATAGCAACATTTGGCTTAATGGTTTGTGTAATCATTTCGGCACCACGAAGACCAATTTCTTCTTGAACCGAATTCACAATATACAAACCAAAAGGAAGTTTCTTTTTGTTTTCTTTCAACAAACGAGCTACTTCGGCAATCATAAATCCGCCCATTCTATTGTCAATCGCACGACAAACAAATTTATCTTTGTTTAAAATCATAAACTCATCCGGATAGGTGATAACACAACCTACATGAACGCCTAGTGTTTCCACTTCTTCTTTTGTAGAGCAACCACAATCGATAAAAATATTGTGCAACGATGCGTTTTGCTCATTATCGCGATTTCTAGTATGAATGGCTGGCCATCCAAAAACGCCTTTTACAATTCCTTTTTTAGTATGAATATTGACTCTTTTTGACGGTGCAATTTGATGATCCGAACCACCATTTCTAATCACGTAGATTAAACCGTCGTCTGTAATATAATTTACATACCAAGATATTTCATCGCTATGACCTTCGATGACAACTTTAAAAGCTGCTTTAGGGTTTATTACTCCAACCGCAGTTCCATAAGTGTCGGTGATAAAGTCATCCACATAAGGCTTTAGGTATTCCATCCATATTTTTTGACCTTCTGATTCATAGCCTGTTGGCGATGCATTGTTGAGGTATTTTTCTAAGAAAGTGGTAGATGATTTGGTAAGTATCGATTTAGTTGCCATATTTTTTTTTTGCTAAAATATAAATTTGGCATTAGAATTGTTAATATAATATTTATTTTTACACTAAATATTTCTACATGCTAACTAAAAAGTTGCTTTTATTATTGTTGTTCTTTTGCTCTTTTACTTTTGGGCAACCAAAGAAAGATTCGATTCATTCTGAAGCACCACAGATTGAAGTTGACACAACTTTTACCGACACCATTCAGCTCGACGAAGTATTAATCAGCAAAAATTTATACGAATACATCAATAATAAAGATTTTGTGTTGCTTCAAAATAGAGTTTATAAAGTTTATCCTTATGCAAAAATAGCTTCGGAACGATTGGTTAATTTAAATAAATATATCGACAGATTGAAAACTGACAGAGAGAAGAAAAAGTACCTGAAGTTGGTTGAAAATTACATGGAGAATGAATTCACAGAGCAACTAAAAAAGCTTTCACGAAAACAAGGACAGATATTGGTTAAATTGATTCATCGACAAACTGGGCAAACCACTTTTGGATTAATTAAAGAATATAAAAGCGGATGGAAGGCTTTTTGGTCCAACAATACTGCAAAATTATTCGACATTAATTTAAAGGCAGAATACAAACCCTATCAAGTTAATGAAGATTACCTAATCGAATATATTTTAGACAGAGCCTTTGCAATAGGCAGATTACGCGAACAAAAACCCGCTTTTGACATTGACATGGATGCTTTGACAAAGTATTGGGAAAACGGCAAGAAAAAGAAATAGTTTTTTAAGTAAAAATATACTACTATTTTTTTTATACGCTACTTATTTTCATTTCATTTCCACATACATTTCAGTGCGCAACGGATTGATTGATTTAGCATCTTTAAAATCGCGAGTACTAATAGCAGCCGATTGTGTTCTCATTCTTCCACTGGCGGTAATATCGTTTATCGCAATGTTTAGTAGTGGTTCGTTGGGGTCGCCAAGAACACCAAGATTGCCAATGTTTTCTATTACATTAAAGGGTGCATTTGCAGCAATGCCAGCAGTATAATCGCCAAAACCATTGTTATTAATTGTTTTTAAAACAATGGGTTGCATGGCATATTTGTGAGAAGGATTGACATTCGATTTTGTAAAAGAAGGCGAATCATACAATGTAACCGACCCAACATTTTTGCCCGTGGTTACATCGCCAATTTGCACTACATTAATATAAGGTTTTAAACAATTGATGACCAATTCGCTTGCCGAAGCTGTGCCTTTTGTAGTAAGAATATAAACTTTATTTAAATTCAAACTGTTTAATCCGCCAACAAATTTATTCAGCAAAGAATTAGGATCTTGGCTTTCTCGAAAAGCTTGCTGTTTTTCATTCCATTGTTGCTTGGCAAACACTTGATTAGTGAATTGACCAGTAATCATGCTCGCCAATTTGGTTGCTGTAGCAATAGAACCACCTGAATTGTATCGTAAATCGAGTACCAAATCAGTAACATTTTGCGATTGAAAACCACCAAAAACCGTGTTAAGTTGGTCGTCATAAGAAGCATAGAATCCGTTATACATCAAATAACCAATATTGTGTGTGCCTTGGGTTATAACAGTGTTTATAAGAATTGGGTTTTCGGCCAGATTGGTTTTGGTTAACGAAACAGAATTGCCATTTGGCGTATATGCACCACCATTATAATCGGCAAGATTGATGGTATAGGTATCACTTGCCAAAAGCGTTCGAAAGTTGTCGCCCGTTATAGGAATCCCATCAATTGCATAAAACAAGTCGCCACGATGAATGTTCTTAGTCGCCGCATCCGAATTTGGAATAATGTAGCGCACCCAGCCAACAACAGAAGTATTTGAAGCATCTGTATATTTTAACCCATAATCCATGCCATTGTTTTTAGTGTTTCCAGATAATACGCCTTCAAGTAAGGAGTAATCGCTATAGATAACGCTAAATCTATCAATAGCATTGTCAATTCTAAGATGATTGAACAAGTTTGTTGGAGTTTCAAACGAATCTAAAAACGAATTGTATTCGCCTTGCGAACTAAAGCGATTGTCTGCCAAATCAGGACTTTCGCCTTGCCACAAATAATAGTAATTCATGCCTTGCCAAACGAAATCGTTGATGGCTAGTTTGGAAGGAACAGGGTTATCATCAATGTCTTCACAACTAACGATTGAGATAAATAGAAATGTAAATAAGAGGTACAAAAGACTTTTTTTCATAGCAGTTTTTCTTTTAATAAACGTAAATTTACTAAGTTTAGATTAAAAACATATTATTTGTAACAAAATAATAACTGTATCGTCTTGATTATAGAACCAAAGTTAAACCAATGAACCAAAATGAGTTTATGCAAATCGTTTCTCCTTTTAAGGACAAACTCTTTCGGATGGCTAAGCGATTGCTCGTTAGCACCGAAGAAGCCGAAGATGCTACTCAAGAAGTGTTAGTAAAACTTTGGAATAAGAATGAAGCTTTAGATGAGTATAATAGTGTAGAAGCGATGGCGATGACCATGACCAAGAATTATTGTTTAGACCAATTGAAATCAAAACGCGCTAGTAATCTAAAGATTGTGCATAATAATTATACAGACAGAGAAGCTAGTTTACAACAAAAAGTGGAAGATAGTGATACTTGGCGTTGGGTAGAAAAGATAATGCATGAGCTGCCCGAACAACAAAAGTTAATTGTTCAAATGCGAGACATTGAAGAAATGGAGTTTGAAGAAATTGGCACTGTTTTGGAGATGAATGAAACAGCAATAAGAGTTGCGCTATCAAGAGCCCGAAAAACGATTAGAGAAAAAATGACAAAAACACACAACTATGGAATTGGATAGAATAGAAATACTACTAGAAAAATACTTTGAAGGCGAAACTAGTATTGCCGAAGAAAAAGAATTGAAAAATTATTTTGCTTCTTCCAATGTTGCGCAGCATTTGGAACAATACAAGTCAGTTTTTGGGTTTTTCTCTCAAGCAAAACAAGAGCAGTTTACAGCCAAGGTGCCATTAAAAGCTAAAAAACGAAATTATGTAGCGTGGTTATCCGTTGCCGCTTCTGTTGTTGTAATGTTTGGAGTTGGTTTTTATGTGTACAATACTTCTTTTGCATCTTCCAACGAAGATTTAGGAACCTTTGACAATCCGGAAATGGCTTTCAAAGAAACCCAAAAAGCATTGGATTTAATTTCTACAAATGTAAATACCGGAATTGAAAGTATGAGTTATATTAATGAGTTTGAACAATCAAAAAATAAAGTTTTTAAATAAAAAGAAATCATGAAAAAAATAAATTATAAATCGATGAAAAAAGCAATATTAACCCTAGTGTTATTATTCGTAACCAATGTATTCTTTGGGCAACAGTCGCTCTTTGATAAGTTTGAAGACCAAGATAATGTTACTGCAGTAATTGTAAATCAAAAGATGTTTCAGTTGATGAGCAAAATGAAGGTTGACGACAAAGAAACTCAACAGTATGTTAACTTAATTAAGAAGTTAGACAATTTAAAAGTATTTGTAACAAACAATAGTGGCAAAGCAGGCGAAATGAAATCGGTTGCCGATAAGTATTTGAAATCTGCTAATTTAGAAGAATTAATGCGCGTTAATCAAGGCGGAAAAAGCGTGAAAATCTATGTGCGTTCGGGCAGTAAAGACACTTTGGTTAAAGAGTTGTTCATGTTTGTGGAAGGTGCACCAAAAGAGCAAACAGTACTATTATCATTAACTGGCGAATTTGATTTAAACGATATTTCAGTATTGACTGATAAGATGAATTTACCTGGAGGCGATGATTTGAAAAAAGCATCTAAAGGCAAAAAATAAAACATCATGAAATTAGTATATTTGATAGGGTTCACCATTGTAATGATGCTGTTTAGTTGCCATTCGGAGCCAAGTTTGCAGCGTTATTTTGTTGACAATTTAGAAAATAAAGATTTTGTTTCGTTAGATGTATCGTCAAATATTATCAATATTGACAAAGCCAAATTAACTTCAGAAGAAAAAGATGCTTTGGAATCATTTGAAAAAATGAATATCTTACTATTCAAAATGGACAGTGCAAAAACGAAAACCAAACAATTTGAAATTGAATCGGCTAAAGTAAAACAAATTCTAAAAGGGAAAGAGTATCAAGAACTGATGAAAGTTGGTTCGGGAACTAATGCCGCTTCTATAAGTTTTGTTGGTGATGAAGATAAAATTGATGAATTTGTAATTTATGCCAAAGGAAAAGACACAGGTTTTGCCATAGTTAGAATTCTTGGTGATGATATGAATCCAAATAATGTGATGTCAATTTTATCCATTATAAAGAATTCGGGTATTGATATGGAGCAATTAAAACCATTAGAAGGGTTGATGAAATAAAAAAGAAGGTTAGTTATTAGAATTGAAAAAGTCCTGAATTTATCAGGATTTTTTTATTTCTTGAAGTATTTAAATGGGACAAATAACATCCCAAAACATTCGCCATCAGTTTTACCGAGGTGTTTGTGGTGCATCTTGTGTGCTCTTCTCACACCTTTTGCATAAATATTGTTCGCATTTCGAAACAATTTAAAGCGTTGATGAATAAAAATATCATGAACAATAAAATAAGCAACTCCATAAGCAAATATTCCTAATCCGATAGACAAACCGATTTCAAGTATTTCTCTTTGCCACAATAAGAAACAACCAATGCTGACTACTGCATAAAAAATAAAAAAAGCATCGTTGCGTTCAAACCAAGAATCATGGTCTTTTTTGTGATGGTCGGCATGGAGATACCACAAAAAGCCATGCATCACATATTTATGAGTAAACCATGCCATAAATTCCATAATACAAAAAGTAAGAACAAAAACAAGAATATGTATCCACATAATAGTTTAAATTAAATTTAAATGATAATTAAAATAACAACGTGCCAATAAACCAAATTTTTGGTAATCAGAAACACGAATTCGAGTATTTTTTATTTCCAAAGAAGGTGTTTTTTTCAATTTGGACAATAGTTTTTTGTAGTAAATATAAGCAGTATAAACTCCAAATTTTGCTTCAAGTGGTAATTTAACAATTCCTTTAAAACCTGCTTCAAAATCTGCCTCAATTTCACGAATGATTTCGTTTTTTGACGCTTCGTCCAATCGAGTTAGATCTGTATTTGGGAAATAAGTTCGGTTTAAATCTTCAAAATCAGCTTTTAAATCTCTTAAAAAATTAACTTTTTGAAAAGCAGAACCCAATCGCATAGCGGAATGTTCTAATTCTTCAAACTTTTGTTTATCACCATCTACAAATACTTTTAAACACATCAAACCCACCACATCAGCGGAACCATAAATGTACTCATTATATTCTTCAAACGAGTTATAGGTTGACTTGTGTAAATCAAGTTTCATACTTTTCATAAATGCCGCAATCATGGTGTGTGGAATTTTATATTTATGTACCGTGTGTTGAAAAGAATTTAAAATAGGATTTAAACTTATTTTATTTTTTAAAGCTTCAGACAAATCTTTTTCAAAAAGCAAAAAAAGTTCCTCTTTATTATACTCGTGAAAAGAGTCAACAATTTCATCTGCGAAACGAACAAAACCATAAATATTATAAATGTCTTGTCTGATTTTTGGAGACAACATTTTTACAGCTGCCGAAAAAGAGGTACTGTATGATTTAGTAACATGCCTACTACAGTCGAATGATACGGTGTCAAAAATAGATTTCATAGCGGTAGTTTTTAATTTTTAGTAATCAATTCAGAAACCAATTTTCCTGAAATTAAAGATGGTGGAACTCCTGGTCCAGGAACTGTTAATTGTCCCGTAAAATATAAATTATTCACTTTTTTACTTTTCAACTTTGGTCTTAAAAAAGCAGTTTGAAGCAAGGTATTTGCCAATCCGTAGGCGTTTCCTTTATAAGAATTATATTCTTTAATAAAGTCATTAACACAAAAAGATTCTTTACATATAATATTTTTTTGAACAGCTTGTTGCGTTATGTTTTCAAAACGGGATATAATTTTGTTAAAATATTTTTCTCTTAATTCTGGAGTATCCTCTAAACCTGGAGCTAGCGGAATTAAAAAGATTCCAGCTTCACAATCTTTTGGTGCAGCATTTTGGTCTGTTTTAGATGGAAAACTGGCATAAAACAATGGTTCTTCAGGCCATTTTGGATTGTCGTAAATATCGGATGCATGAACATCAAAATCAACATCAAAAAACAAGGAATGGTGTTCAACATTGTATATTTTTTTATTAAAACCTACATAAAATAGGAGCGAAGAGGGAGCAAATATTTTTTTGTTCCAATATTTTTCAGAATAAACACGGTAGTTTTCGTCTAACAATGTTTCACTATGATGATAATCGGCACCACTTAAAATAACGTCTGCTTTTTCTTCAATTTCATTTACTGTAATAGAGACAGCTTTATTATTTTGAACATTTATTTTTGTAACATTGGCATTGGTTGTTATTTTTACACCAAGCTCAAGAGCCAATTGTTCCATAGCTAAAATCACACTGTACATTCCGTTTTTCGGATGCCAAGTTCCCAAACCAAAATCGGCAAAATTCATAAAACTATAGAAAGAAGGTGTGTCCGAAGGTTTTGCTCCAAGAAATAACACCGGAAATTCTAAAATTTGCACTAATTTTTTGTTTTTAAACTTTTTGCGAATATCATTAGAAATGTTTCCAAAAAATTGATTTACTTTTTTTGCGGTTTCTAAAGTTACTAACTCCAATGGTGAAACGCCTGGTCGATAAACCAAATCTTTAATTGCAATGTTATAATTGTCTTGTGCTTCTTTGATAAATGAAGTTAATTTTTTACCACTTCCTTTTTCGATATTTTCAAAAGTTTTAACAATTTCAGATAAATTATCAGCTATAGTTATAAAATTATTTATTCCAAAATAGACTTGGTATGCAGGTGCTAATTTTATCAGTTCATAATAATCCGATGGTTTTTTATCGAAATCAGCAAAAAAACGTTCAAAAACATCGGGCATCCAATACCAAGTTGGACCAATATCAAAAGTAAACCCTTCTTTTTTTAGTTGTCGTGCTCTACCTCCAATAGTGTTATTTTTCTCAAATACAGTTACCTCGTTTCCTTCTTTGGCTAAATAACAAGCAGCAGCTAAAGAGGAAAAACCAGAACCAATTATGTTTATTTTCTTTTTCATTTAATTTTTTCTCAAAAGAGAAATTATAAATTATGGGTTAACTCTAAAATTGAGTGAAACGATTGATATTGATTATCTAGTAATTTTGGATCTATATTTTCTATCATTCTACCGATGAACCAAAATTTATGCTCAAAGTTTTTAAACTCATCTTTCAATTGTATCACATAATTGTTTATATCACTTGGCGATGGTTCTACGGTCATGTAACAAATGAATGTAATGTTATCAAAATGAACATTCATCTCTTTAATACATTCAATAGGAACACTTTCACCTAAAAATATTGTTTTGTAACCCTGTAATAGTATTTCATAATTTAGATACATCAAGCCTAATTCATGAATTTCATTTAAGGGAAGGTATAAAATGAACACAGTATCATTTTTTATTGGTTCTTGCATCTGAAGCTTTTCGGTATTAATCAATACTTTTTGTTTGATTAAATAACTAATAAAGTGTTCGTGAGCCGGACTAATAGTGTTATTTTGCCACAAGATTCCAATTTCTTCAATCAAAGGAATAAAAACTTCAAAAAAGATTTCTCTAAAGGTTTTTTCATTAAGTAAATCATTATACGTTGAAAAAAATAGTGTCTGATCAAAATTCATCATCGCCATTTTAAAAGCACTAATGGCATGACTCTTAGCACTTTTTTTGGTTATAATTTCGTTTACTATTTGAGGAATTTGCTCTTTAGGAAATCGTGATATTTTAGAAATTTTATACCCATGGTCGTGTAGGAGTGTTATATTTAACAATTTTTGAAGATTGGCAACATCATACAAACGGATATTAGTATCTGTTCGCATTGGTTCGAGGATGTTGTATCTTTTTTCCCAAATCCGAATGGTATGTGCTTTTATTCCTGAAAGGTTTTCTAAGTCTTTGATGCTAAATACACTCTTAATGTTGTTCATCTTTTTTATTTAAAAGTTAAACAAAAGTACTAAAAATATATTTAGTAAAGCAAAAAGTAACAAAAAAAAAAGACAAACAAAATGTTTGTCTTTAAAAAAAGAGTGACCACGATGGGATTCGAACCCACACGTCCTTTCGAACACCACCCCCTCAAGATGGCAAGTCTACCAGTTTCTCCACGTGGCCCAAAACAAAAAAAGTCATCCGTATAACGAACAACTTTTTGTGACCCGACTGGGGCTCGAACCCAGGACCCCATCATTAAAAGTGATGTGCTCTACCAACTGAGCTATCGAGTCAAAAGCATATAAAAAGAAAAAAATTGTGACCCGACTGGGGCTCGAACCCAGGACCCCATCATTAAAAGTGATGTGCTCTACCAACTGAGCTATCGAGTCTTTTTTTCTTTTTTGAATGCGGGTGCAAATATAAGGCGTTATTCTTTATATTTCAAAGCAATTTTATTATAAATTTACCTTTTTTAAATATGCAGTCTTAAGAACTTAATTTATAAGTAATTATCATGAATAATAAAATTGTGCTACTAGGGTATATGGGTGTTGGTAAAACAACAACTGGAAAATCATTAGCAAAAAAAATGAATTTAGTTCACTTTGATTTAGATAATTTAATAGAAAAACAAGAAAAAGAGACTATCAATCAACTATTTTATAAAAAAGGGGAACTTTATTTTAGGAAAATTGAACATCAACTTTTTCAGGAGTTATTAAAAAACAAGGATAACTTTGTGCTGAGTGTTGGTGGAGGAACTCCTTGTTATTACAATAATCATTTATTATTGGAGGATGAAAATATAATATCGGTATATTTAGAAGCTTCTTTACAAATGATTTACGATCGTTTGGTTGAAGAAAGACAACAAAGACCTTTTGTCAAAGATTTAAATCCAATTGAATTAAAAGAATTTATTGGAAAACATCTGTTTGAAAGAAGTTTTTACTATCAAAAGGCAAATTATAAAGTTAAGGTTGATGGTAAAAATGTAACTGAAATTTGTAATGAAATCTTAGAGTTTTATTCTAAATAAGCATAACAATTGTCTTCTTCAAAAATCACCTGAACATGTTCTTTTGATGAAGTTGATAATGATATACCTTTAAAGTCAACTTTTACAGGATATTTTTTATGATTTCGGTCAACTAAAACAGCAGTTTTGAATTTTTTCAACGGAACTTCTAAAAAATGTTTCACACCATAAATTAATGTTGAGCCACTATTTAAAACATCATCAATTAGCACAATATTTTTATTAGCATATTCTGTTTTTTCTAAAGATGTTTTAATGGTATTTAAAGGGTTTTTCTTATCAATAAATACTTCGCATAGTGTAATTTTACAATTCATTATTTTTGATAAATAGCTGCTTATCATTTGGGCTAAAATAAATCCGTTTGAGTGAATTCCTGCTAAGATTATTTCATCATTTTCATCAAAAGTTTCATAAATTTGATAAGCAATTCTTGCAGTTTTGTGATTTATTTCTAAGCGGTTTAAAATCAAATTTTTATCCATTATGTTTTGTGTATTTAGTGTTGAATAAACGATTTTTTTGTTAATAATAGTAAAGATAAACTAATTTTATTTAAGAAAAGTTTGTGTTTTTTGATGATTTTTAAACTATTAGCTATATATTTTTAACAAAATGCTATTAGATTAGTTAATTAATGTCAAATAATTTATTTTTACACTGTTACAGCTTTTCTTTGAGGTATTTTTAGTACAATAATTTTACTTGAATTTCTCCTGTAACAGTTGTCAAAATTAAATAAAACATCTTGTATTTTATGTTCAAAAATAATATATTTTTTATATTTCTTACATTATTAATAAGTAGTTCAAACTATTGTCAAGTTACTACTTATACCTTTGCAGAAACCAATGCTTCCTATACAGTTCTACCTTCTGCTGGCGCAAATGTTGCTTATGCAGCACCTTGGGATAATAATGTGGTGGGTGCTGCCCATTTAGCAACAATTGGTTTTAACTTTGTTTTCGACGGTATTGTGCAAACCCAATGTTACATTAGCCCAAATGGGTTTATATCCTTCGGGTCACAATCTAACACCTACCTTCCTTTGAGTCTAGCTACACCATTTACAAATGGAGGAACCATAAGTGCTTTAGGAATGGATTTAATTTCTTCAACTGATGATGTTACATATAACACAATTGGGTCTGCACCAAACAGGGTTTTTGTAGTACAATGGACAAATACTGAAAGAAAAGTTGCCTCAGGAAATTTTAACTTTCAAATTCGCCTCTCTGAAAGCACAAATGTTATTAAAATTGTTTATGGCTCTTGCACCCCAACTGGTGTTACTGCCATTAATACTCAGGTAGGAATTAGAGGTGAATCAAGTGTTTTTCTTCAAGGAAATGTTAAAAACAGACTGCAAACGGGTGTGAATGTAAATGCATCATGGTTTGGAAAAACGGTTGAAGGAACTGCAAATTCAAGTACTGTAAGAACTAGTGTGACTGAATATCCAAATGATGGTTTAACATATACTTATACACCTTCTTTACCTTGTGCTACACCAACTGCAAGTGCTTCTAGTTTTGTAGTAGGATCAACGAATGTTACAGCCACAAGTTTTGTAGGAAATAGTTTTGCACCTGCTTCTCCAGCTCCAACAAATTATTTAGTAATACGAAGTACTGTTAATGTAGCACCAACCGCTACAGATATTCCTAACAGAACTTATTGGAACCTTGGAAATGTAATTTCGGGTAATTATACCGTTGTGAGTAATACAAATACTACTACTTTTTTGCAAACAGGCTTATTACCAAATACCACTTATTATTATTGGGTAATTCCCTATAATGCAGATTGTCTTGGTGGACCTTATTATCGATTGACGGGAATGGTTACCGCTTCCAATACCACATGTGCCGCTGCACCAACGGGATTAATCGCTTCTACTGTTGAGGGAAATTCATTTACAGCATCTTGGAATCCAGTTGTAAACGCTACGAATTATAGAATTGATGTATCTACAACGCCAACTTTTTCGGCTATTGTACCAGGATATAATGGTTTGTCAACGGCTGGTGCAACAAGTATTGCTATAACAGGATTGGACGCAGTTACAAAATATTATTTTAGAGTAAGAGCAGTTGGAGGTGCTTGTTACTTCTATTCTGCCACACAAAATGTAACTACATTATGTGGTTCATTTCCAATTCCCTATTTTCAATCTTTTGATACGACGCCAATTAATACAACGCCACAATGTTTTACAATTACAGATACCAATAGTGATGGAACTATTTGGCAGGTAAAAAATAGCCAATCTTCAACAACTCCCAATGCTATTCATTTAAATACTAACACAGCAACCGATTCAGACGATTGGTTTTTTACACCAGCATTACAATTGAATGCAGGGATAACTTATAGATTGCGTTTTAAATACACTACCGAAAGTGCAGGTTTGTTTGCAGAAAATTTGAGGGTTCGTTTAGGAACAGGACCAACTGTAGCGCAAATGAATTTAACACTGCTTAATTTACCCAACAGTATAAATACGGTTTATCAAACAGCAATTGTTGATTTTAATGCGGTTATTGATGGGGATTATACTATAGGATTTCAAGGGTACAGTTTTGCTGGACAAAGTAAATTAATAATCGATGATATTAGTATAATAATTTCTCCAACTTGTTTTGAGCCTTCTAATGTTATTGTAACGTCGGTTGGAATCAATTCTGCTACAATTAGTTGGGATGAATCCGTGCCACCTCCTTCAAATGGGTATCAATATTATGTTAGTACTTCGAGTAACTTGCCAGGATCTTCTGTTACACCTACAGGCTCAGTCGGTTCAGGGGTTACCACTGCTTCTATTACTGGATTATTACCAGCCACATTATATTATGTTTGGGTGAGAGGAAATTGTTCGCCAACCGATCAAAGTATTTGGAGTTTTTCTCAAAACTTTAGTACTGATTGTGCCATCCCTGCTTCAATACCCGTTATTGGCGGTACACTTTGTGGTGGTGGGATAACGACATTACAAGCAACACCAGCTCCAGGAGCTATAATTGAATGGTATTCCGATGCAGGAGGAACAAATTTATTGGCAACGGGTGATACTTTTACAACGCCAACGCTTGTTGCAAGTACTACTTATTATGCGCAATCTAAAGCTTCAGGTGGTTTAATTACACTTGGACCAAGTTCTCCAACATTACAAGGCGGAGCTTTAGGTTCTGACACCACTGCAACATATATTAATTTTGCAGTTTCATCGGTTACAGATTTGCAGTCTGTTGATATATATCCTATTGCGTCAGGTCAGAACGGAACAATAACAATTAAGAATGCTTCCAATTCCTTATTAGGAACCTATAATTACGTCACAAGTGTTGCGGGTGGTAATACAGCACAAACTATTCCATTAGGATTGAATTTACCCGTGGGAAGTTATATATTCTCTCTTGATGTAATTCCTGCTGCTGGTTTGGTTATTAATGTTGATAGTGGTGTTTATCCCTATAATTCTTCTATTGCTACCATAACTGGAAATAATTTTGACAATACATTTTATATGTATGCCTATAATTGGAAATTTTCTAATATTTGTCGTTCATTGTTAACTCCTGTAACCGCAACCATAACTCCATCACCATCAATTTCATTAAGCCAAACATCTGTTACAATGTGTTATGGAGAGACAACGCCAACTATCACGCTAACGGGTTATGGAGCATATAATACATTGGTTTGGACACCTTCAACTGCAATTTCGGGTAACGAAATTTCTGGCTACACTTTTAATCCTACTGCCACTACAAATTATGTGCTTACGGCTTCTCAAACATCGGGTAGCTTGTGTATTGCAACGTTAAATTTAAACATTACAGTAAAACCTCAGCCACCTAGTGTTGGAATTGTACCCTTAAACTCCACAATTTGTCAAGGACAAGTTCAATTGTTAAGTGCAGCTCTGTCCTCTGCAACTCCTGCTGTTATTTTTCAAGATAATTTTAATGCAGCAACTACCACTTGGAATATTTATAATTCATCTACTGGAGGTATAGTGGCTAATGCCGATTGGACGCAAAGAAATAGTCCTTATGTAAACACTAGTCCTTATTGGAATACTACTTTTAATAGTAACGATAATTCAAGATTCTTTTTAACAAACTCAGATGCGCAAGGACCGCCAAGTAGTAATAGAACCGTCACTTACCTAGAAACTCCAACACTCAACCTTGTTGGTTATACTAGTGCTTCCATAAGTTTTTGGCATTACCTAAGATTTATTGCAGGTAATAGAGCCAGAATTGAAGTTACTACAGATGGCTCAACTTGGACTACCATAGCCAGTTATACTGCTTCAGTGGGTGGTGCTTCTTCTTTTGTAAATGCCATAGTTGATGCTTCAAGTGTTGTAGGAAACCCTGCGGTAAAATTCCGTTTCTATTATGATGCTACTTGGGATTATGGTTGGGCTATTGATAATTTTGTTTTGACCGGAAATCTTGCTGTCGAAGTAACTTGGACACCACCAACAGATTTATATTTTGATGCTCTTGCTACCAATGTGTATGTAGCAGGAACTCCTGCAGCTACTATATATAGTAAACCTACTGCCGATGTAACTTATACAGGTACTGCAATAGGTTCTAATGGGTGTTTTACCTCAGGTATGGCTTCAATTACAGTAACGCCAACTCCTACCTTGGGAACATTGTCTAGCGACCAAATTATTTGTGCCAATTGGAATCCTTTAGACATTCAACTTACTGGTTATACCAATTCTATTGTAAATTGGCAATATGCAGATGATGCCGCTTTTACAACGGGACTTACACCAATTGCCAATACAACGGATATTTTAACTTCTGCTGCAATTGGAAGTTTTTATGGCGATAGGTATTTTAGAGCTGTTCTACAAAATGGCTCTTGTCCTGTAGCCTATACGAATCCTGTTGTCATCAGTAGGCCTGTTACCATCTGGAACGGTGTATGGAGCAATGGCCAGCCTGATTCGTCAAAAAAAGTGATTTTTGCGGCAAATTATAATGCCAATATTGATATAAATGCTTGTTCTGTTGAAGTAGTGGCGGGGAATATAGTATTCAATCCTGGTTATACATTAAATGTAGAAAATGATGTTAAAGTAACAGGAGGAACATTAACGTTTCAAAACAATGCTAGTTTGGTTCAAGTGAACACTTTAGATAACCAAAACAATATGTTTTCAAATTCGGGAGCTATTGCCTATAGGAGAACAACAACACCAATGAAAAAATTTGATTATACCTATTGGTCCTCTCCGGTTATTCCTCAAACCTTAGCTGGTTTTTCTCCAAATTCTACTCGATTCTATGAATATGACCCTATTGGACTAACGTGGTTGGCTGCTCCAACATCAGTACCGATGGTTCCTGGAAAAGGATACATCATCAGAGCACCCGATGTAGTTCCGTTTAACACCGTTACTGCCAATACTTTCACGGGCACATTTAATGGAACTCCAATTACGGGCGATGTTTCAATACCAATTGTAGGCACAGGAACACCTTTTAATCTTATCGGAAATCCGTATCCAAGTGCTATCAGTGCCAATTTGTTTTTGTCTAATCTTGCAAACGTACCTGTAATTGATGGAACACTTTATTTGTGGACACACAATACACCTTTCTCGGGATTTTCTTATACTTCTAACGATTATGCTATGTACAATTATTCGGGTGGAGTAGGAACAGGAACCGATTCACCAAATAATGGCGTGAACAACAGTGTGCCAAACGGAAAAATTGCATCAGGACAAGCCTTTTTTATTAAAGGTTTAACCGATGGTAATGCTGTTTTTAATAACAACATGCGTTTGATAGGTAATAACAATCAGTTTTTTAGAATGGATGCTGATGCCACTCCAACTAATATTGCAGCACTAGAAAGTCATCGTTTTTGGTTGGATATTTTTAATGAAACTGGTGCTTTTAAAGAAATGTTGATTGCTTATATAGAAACTGCTACTGATGGAATTGATAGAGGTTTTGATGGCGATTTAATTGATATTGGCAATCCTATAATAATCTATGCCATTCAAGAAGATAAAAAATTATCCATTCAAGGTCGTGCTTTGCCTTTTGATAGTAATCAAACCATTCCTTTGGGGTATAAAGCAACAGTTGGTGGAAATTTCCAAATTAAACTGTCAATGTTTGATGGACTTTTTGAAAATCAAGACATTTATTTAGAAGACAGAGCGCTTACTATTGTTCATAATCTGAAAGAGTCGAATTATCAATTTGCAACCGATAGTGGTACCTTTGACAATCGTTTTGTAATCCGATACACACCATCAGGTACGCTAAATACCACAACATTTACTTTAAATGACGTAGTAATTTATAAAAACGATTCGAATAACTTTGTGGTTTCCTCTGGACAAGTAATTCTAAAATCTATCAAGGTATTTGATGTAAGAGGAAGATTACTTCAAGAATACAACGATATTAACGCAAATACAATAACTATTGACGGCGGTCAAACCAATCAGGTATTGCTATTGCAAATGACAGACTCAAATGGAATGAAGATTTCTAAAAAAGTAATTCGTTAGTAAAAAAAATAAACCAACATTTTTCAGGGATTTTTTGTAAATAAAATCTAAAGTTTCCTTGATAATTTATTAACAATTGCAACAACTTGTTGGTATTTTGCTATTTTAGCATGCGTTTTTACAATTTTATTGTAAATTTGATGTTAAGAATACAATTGTTATCAGTTCTAATTTGTTAAAAGACATTCGATTTGAAAAAAATAATTTAGTTTTTTTTGTTTTAATCGTCTTTGTTGTACTATTCATCGAAAACTTTTCTAAAAAGCTTTCGATTTGAGATGAAACCAATAGTTTAGCTTTATTGCTACTAAAAAATAATAGATTTTAAAAAAAATAATATGAAAAAAACATTACTTCTTGCCTCGAGTAACGGATTTTTAAAAATTAGCCAACATCTTGCTCTGAAAGTTGCTTTTGTTGCGTTGTTATTACTTACAACATTGCAAAGTAGTACAGCACAAACATGTATTGGGCCATACCAAGGTGTTGAAAGTATTCCGCCAATTACAACTCCGGCAACTGCATTTAGAGCAGCTATGGAAGCAGGTCCTAATGGTTGGATATTTAATGCAGGAACTTCTTTTCTTAGAGGGAATACTGCTTCTACAGCTAGGTCTGGATTGTCTTGTTTGTTAAATACTGATAAAACTATTAATCCTTCACTCACCTCACCTAATATTGCCACGCCAGCAAGTTTTTCTTTCTATATTAAAAAAAATGGTTTTGTTGTAGATTATCTCTTTGAGGTTTCTGATGATAATGGTGCAACATGGCATACAATAGTTGCAGGTGCTAATTCTATTATTGGGACTTATGGAACTTTAACTTTAACAGGAGTTGTGCCAACGCTACCTGCTGCTGCTACAACTACAGCTTGGCTTCCTGTTTCAGTATCTGGTACTTTTCCAAATTCACCAGTTGGGTATCGATTTAGAGTTAGTGATACTAGAGTTTTATTACCTACACCTACAATAAATGGAACTATATATTTAGATGATTTCACTTGGACTTCTTCAGTAGTGGACGAAAACACTATTATACTTCCTGAAACAAATACAGCTGTTGGTGGTTGTCCATTTACAATTAAAGATGGTATTACTTATACATTCTATGATAATGGTGCAAATGATACTTATACGATACTTCAAAATGCTGATATTTCGATGGTACCTCTTAATCCAGCCTCTAAATTAAAAATTACTGTTGAAGAGTTTAATTTAGCCAATAATACTAGTACCTATTTAGATGTATTTAATTCTACTACCTTTAGTTCATTTATAGCACGATATAGTGCTGTGCCATTTGTTCCTTTTTCAGTAACTTCTAGTGCTGGTAATGGTGGTTTGTCATTTCAATTTAGAACAAATAATTCAGCTGCAAATTCTGGACAAATTGGTTACAAAATAAAAGTAGAAGCGGTGCAATGTAGTATTCCAAATACCTTTGCAGGTACTGGTACTTTCACACAAGCTGATTTAACGTGGGTTGGTCCAGGTTCTGCTACTGATTATGAAGTTTATCAAGCTACTTCTGCCTCACCAGCACCCGTATTTGGTTCATCGGGTACTTTAACAGGCAGTACAACACCAACATACAGTGCTACAGGTTTAACAGGAGGTACTACTTATTATTTTTGGGTTCGTTCCATTTGTGGTAGTGACAAAAGCGGCTGGGCAGGTCCAATAGCGGTGGTTCCAATTTGTAACGCTGTAAATGTGCCTTACTTTGAAGATTTTAATGGTTTAATTGGAGGTGCATTGCCTTCGTGTACAAGTGCAGATGATCCTGCTTGGCAATCTAATTTTATAAATGGTAACTTGTTTGGCAATTCACCTTATACAAGTTTCTTTACCAAAGGTGTAAACTTAACTGGTGGTCAACTGTATAGAGTTAGTTATAATTATTCTACCAATTTGGTAGGACAGGCTGATTTGGAAGTGTTATATGGTACTACCAATTTTGCGCCAACTCAAGGAAATATAACCACACCTTTAGCCTATCATGCTAGTTTGTCAAACATACAAACCAATATTGTAAACTTTACGGCACCCACAAATGGTGTGTACTATTTAAATTTCAACCTATCAGATTTAACGAATCTCGCAGGAGGAGCACTAAATATTGATAATATTAGAATTGAAGAAGAAACGTGTTTACCACCAACATTTGATAATTTTTCACCAATTGCACCAGCAGTTTCATCAACTACCTATGCCAATGTAATTGATGATTTTAGTGCTACACTCAATTGGAATGTGCCTATTACAGGGATTCCGTCTAGTGGCTATTTTTATTATGTGAGTACTTCACCAACGCCTCCAGCTTATACAGATACCCCTACAGGTAATGCACCATCAAACACCGTTACTTTAAGCACGCTATCTCCTAATACGAGGTATTATGTTTGGGTAAGATCTAATTGTGGTGGACAAATCAGTACATGGTCGGTGCATTATGCTACTTTTATAACCACGAATGTTACAGCACCCGTTACCGTAAGAATTTCTGATGTTGAACCAGTTCCTGCTTCTGGTCCAGCTTTAGCACATCATGTGGGTTGTAATTTTAACTTTTCAGATAGCGGTGGTGCTTCATCAAATTATTCAAACGGTGAAAACCATACTTATACCTTTAGACCTGCTACGGCAGGAAAAAAATTAAAAATAGTTTTCAGTTCTTTCAATGTTGAAGAATCTTGGGATGGATTACTGATTTATAGTGGTGATGATTCTGCCGGTAACACAAGACAATTGATGTCATCTGGACGTCCAGCAGGAATTGTAGGTACTTGTCCTGCAGGTTCCTATAGAGGTACAACTTCTCCTGGTACAATAATATCTAATGCATCCAATGGCTCATTATCTTTTACTTTTACTACAGATAGTTCTGTTGTTTATTCGGGTTGGACAGCCACCATTTCTTGTGTGACGGTACCAACAATAACAAGTTTTACACCAAATAACAATTCTTGTGGAACTGTAGGAACTGTAGTGGTTATCACGGGTACTAATTTTACTGGGGTTACTGGAGTTTCCTTTGGTGGCGTTCCTGCTACTGTTTTTTCAGTGAATGGTGCAGGTACACAAATTACAGCTACAGTGCCAGCTCTAGCAAATACAGGAAAAATTAGAGTGAGCAATGCAGACGCTTTTGGAGATAGTCCAACTATATTTACGGTGCAACCAGCTCCTCCTACTACTACAAATGTTGAAGTATGTGTTGGGGCTACTTCGGGAGTTGCAACAACAATGACTGCTTTAGGAACATGTAATGGTCCTAGCGTTGTTACATTTGGTGGTGCTTTATTAAATACAAGTCCATCAATCAATCGTCCTATAACGGGTAGTAGTTGTACGCTATCAACCTTTGCAGGAACCAACGCCTATTATACAGCAACTCAATTTACAGTTCCTGTATCAGGAATTTATGAATTTGAAACGGTAAATGGCGGTATCGATTTCTTTGCCTACATTACAACAGGCCCATTTGTGCCAGGAAACTGTGGTACGGGAACCTTTATTCAAGGAGACGATGATAGCGGTGCTGGATTACAACCTTTATTAAGTGTAAATCTAACAGCAGGAGTTGTTTATACTCTATATACTACTACTTATTCAAATGGTGTAACGGGTAGTTATACTTGGAATGTAACACCACCAGCAGGTGGAGGTGTTCAATTGGCAGGCACAGGTGTCATTCAATGGTATGAACTTGCAGTTGGCGGTTCACCATTAGCAACAGGATCTAATTTTAACCCTGTTGGTATTGATCCAGCAGTGCCTAATACGGCTTCTCCATTTACCAAAACGTATTATGTAGCTTGTTCTTCAAATGCTACTTGTAGAACACCAACTACTTTTGTTATTATTAATCCAGGAACAATAGCACCAGCAACACAAACTATTTCGTGTACAGGCTCTGTGGCGCCATTGATGGTAACAGGCAACTCATTAGCCATTACAAAATGGCAATACAATGCTACCGATGCTACTTTTGCAACAGGAGTAACTGTTGATATACCTTCGAGTGCTTCTACTACCTTAACGGTTTTACAAATAGGAACATTTACAGGTACTCGATATTATAGAGCTCAAACAGATAATGGTTCTTGTATTAGCTATTCTAATGTTGCATCCATCACTTTCGATAGAGCAATATGGAACGGTTCATGGTCAGGAACACCATCTGCAACGGCAGCAGTAGAGTTTCAAGCCGATTATTCTTCATCAGGAAGTATAAACGCCTGTAGTGTTTTGGTTTCAGGAGGAAATGTTGTCTTTAATACTGGAGATGCTTTAATCGTTCAAAACGCAGTAACTGTAACAGGCGGTACGTTAACTTTTGAAGACGAATCAAGTTTGTATCAACCTAATGCTGTGGCAAATGCACCAGGAGTATATAGTGGAGGAAATTCAGGAAATATTACCTATAAGCGAACTTCAACGCCAATGTATAAATTAGATTATACCTATTGGTCAACACCAGTAAATCCTCAAAATTTATTGGCAGTTTCGCCTAGTTCACCTCAAAATTATTTCTTAGAATATACAGGAACTGCTTGGTCTTTTGTAACACCATCTACAACAACAATGACACCAGCCAAAGCCTACTTGATAAGAGCTCCTTGGTTTTTTAATAATTATCCACCATCTTTACCAGGTACACCGCAAGATTTTACTGCTTCATTCTATGGTATTCCAAATAATGGAAATATTAGTATTCCTGTAATTGGTGGTTCGGGTCAATTAAATTTAATCGGAAACCCATATCCAAGTCCTATTTCGGCATATCCATTAGTAGGGCAACCAACAACAGGTTTAGTTTCGGCTAATGCTAACTTAAATGGTTCGTTGTATTTCTGGACACATAATACGCCATTAGGTGTCTTTGCTTATGGGCAATACAATCCAAATGATTATGCTATCTATAATTACACTGGAGGTTCAACACCAGGAGTAACAGGTACAGGTAATAATGCCATACCAACCGGTATTATTGGTTCGGGTCAAGGTTTCTTTGTTGAAGGATTATCCTCGGGGAATGCAAACTTTACCAATGCCATGAGAAGAGGAACAGGAAATGATGTTTTCTATAGAACCACTGAATCAAGTCAATCTGTTGAAAACACTTTGGATAAACACCGTTATTGGTTAGACATTACAAACAGTACTAATGACTTTAAACAAGTATTGATTGGATATGTTGAAGGAGCTACAAATGGTTTAGACCGTATGTATGATGCTAAAATGGTAGATATTAATAGTAAAGTAGCTATTTATACCAAAGTAGAGAATACAAATTTAACCATTCAAGGAAAAGAACTAGCCTTTGATATAAACGAACAAATACCACTTTGCTTTAAAACCATTGCGGCAGGTACTTTTACAATTAACCTGTCTAATTTTGATGGATTGTTCTTAAATCAAAATATTTATATAGAGGATACAGTTTTAAATATCATTCATGACTTAAAACAGTCTTCCTATACATTTGCTTCTGAACAAGGTATATTTGAAAATAGATTTTTATTGCGATATACATCGAATGCTTTAGGAATTGACAACGTACTGTTTAATGAGAACTCTGTTGTTGTTTACAAAAATGAGCAAGGTTTGTCAATAAATACTGGAGCAGTATCTATGAAAAATGTAACCATTTATGACATAACAGGTAGATTAATTAGAGCTAAAACAAATGTAAATGATGTTAAAATAACATTTACTAATTTACCGAAAACGCAGCAAGTAGTTTTAGTTAAAATAGAATCTGAAGAAGGTGCTATAGTTACTAAAAAAGTTATATTATAAGCATAACGTTAAAAGATAAAAAAAGACCTAATTTATTAGGTCTTTTTTGTTTTTATTCATCTTGGGTATATAAATCATCCAAATCTCTACGGTCTTTTTTAGTGGGTCGTCCTTCACCATGTTTTCGATAATGCTCCTTAGACAATTTTAATAACTCTAAATGTTCAAAGGATTCTTTTGGAGTTTCATCTTTTCGATAAACATCAACAAGTTTGGCGGAAACTCTATTAGCAGGGATGTCTAAAACACTAATAATATAAGTAATTTGGTCTTTTCTAAAAGTTATTCTGTCTAGTGGAAAAACCTCTTTTGAAGCTTTAGCTACTTGTCCATTTACAGTAACTTGATTTTTTTTACAAGCTTCAGTAACCATATTTCGGGTTTTGTAATAACGAATACACCACAAGTATTTATCAACTCTCATCTTTTTTCTAAAATCAACGTTAATTAGTTTACAAAAATAAATCAATATTGTATCTTGCACACCTAAAAAAAAAATTAAAATGAATAAAGTTTTAAAATCATTACTATTACTTTTCGGATTTATAATAGTTACTTCTTGTTCAAAAAGTGATAATGCTGCTTTGGAGCCATTAAGAGATTATGAGGTGCAAAAAGCTACTGATATGAACAATATTGAAACTTTTATGAAAACACATTATTTGACGGTTACCAACAGTCCAGGTACCGAAGATGATATGGATGTTACTTATACACCAATTCCTTCTGGCGGAACGCAAGTATCAATTTGGGATCAGACTGATTACCCAAAGCAAACAAGAACAGTGACCGTTAGACAGGGTGAAAATGATGTAGTTTATACGATTTATTATCTACTCTTAAGAGAAGGAGTAGGAACAAATAGTAAATCACCATGCAATGTAGATAATGTATTAACAGGCTATAGAGGTGAATTCTTATATACAAAAACAGAAACTGTTGGTGAAAATACAACCACCAGTATAGCAGGAACACAATTTGAAGAAAATAAAAATCCATCATCATTCTTTTCTTTAACAGGAGTTATCAGAGGATGGAGCGAGATTTTCCCAAAATTAAAAACCGGAAGCTATTTAGAAAATCCCGATGGAACTATTAGCTATGCTAACTTTGGTGCTGCAGTAATGTTTGTTCCTTCTGGATTAGCATATTATAGAGGTTCACAAGGAACAATTCCGGCTTATTCTCCTTTGGTTTTTAGTGTAAAATTATTTGAAATACAAAGAACAGACCAAGATGGAGATGGAATTTATTCTTATCAAGAAGATATAAATAACGATGGTTATGTAGTAACACTTCCAACAGGAGTAATAAATCCAGATGATACAGATGGTGATGGTATTCCAGACTTTCAGGATTCAGACGATGACAATGATGGTTATCTAACACGTTACGAAACAAGAATAAATGTACTTGAAACGGCTACATATCCTTTTGATGATATTCCAACATGCGGAACATCAGGAAATGGAAAGAAAAGATATTTAGACCCAACATGTCATAATTAAAAAACAAACAACTAACAGATGGAATTGAAATTAAACCGACCTATATGCTTTTTTGATCTCGAAACTACGGGTGTAGATGTAGCAAGAGATAGAATTGTAGAGATTTCGATACTGAAAATCTTTCCAAACGGAAACAAAGAAAGCAAAACATGGTTGGTCAATCCAACAATTCCTATTCCTATTCATGCCACACTGGTTCACGGTATTTCTGATGAAAAAGTAGCCAACGAACCTACATTTGCGGAACTATCAAGTCAAGTTTACAACATGATTAAAGACTCTGACTTGGCTGGGTTTAATTCAGATCGATTTGACATACCGCTACTAGCAGAAGAATTACTTCGAGCTAACGTTGATTTTGAAATGAAAAATAGAGTTTCGGTAGATATTCAAACTATTTTTCACAAAAAAGAAGAACGAACTCTTTCTGCTGCTTATAAATTCTACTGCAATGAAAGTCTAGAAAATGCACATTCCGCCGAAGCAGATACTAATGCTACTTATGAAATATTAAAAGCACAACTAGACCGTTACGAAGATTTAGAAAACGACATGAATTTTCTATCTAAGTTTACAACAAGAAAAAAATCAGTTGATTTTGCGGGTTTCATTGCCTTAAACGAAGATGGAAATGAAATATTCAACTTTGGAAAGCACAAAGGAAATCTTGTTGAAGATGTATTTGATGCTGAACCAGGATATTTTGGTTGGATACAAAATGCCGATTTCCCATTATATACTAAGAAAGTACTAACAGCAATCAAACTAAGAAAGTTAAGTACAAAACAATAACAATTTTTAGCGCATTAGATAATGAAAATTATTTGTATCGGAAGAAATTATGTTGACCACATTGAGGAATTGAATAACGAAAGACCAGCCGAACCAGTTGTTTTTTTAAAGCCTGATACAGCAATATTACCAAAGAAAACACCTTTTACGATTCCCGAATTTACCAACGAAGTGCATCATGAACTTGAAATAATAGTTAAGATTAATAAAGTAGGGAAGTACATCAACAAAAAATTTGCACACAAATATTATGATGAAATCGGTTTGGGAATCGATTTTACCGCTCGCGACATACAAAATAGCCTCAAAGAAAAAGGATTATCTTGGGAAAAATCCAAAGCTTTTGACGGTTCAGCGATTATTGGTGACTTTATACCGAAAAATTCTTTAGATTCATTAGAAAACATTAAATTTGAATTAACAAACAATCAAAACATCGTTCAAGAAGGAAATACTAATTTGATGATTTGGTCAATTGATGAATTGATTGAACACGTTTCTCAGTATTTCACGCTAAAAAAAGGCGACATTATTTTTACTGGAACCCCAAAAGGGGTAGCAAAAGTTGCTCCAAATGATGTTCTTGAAGGATTTTTAAACAATAAAAAATTATTAAGATTACAAATTAAATAATGGCAATAAATTACAACCTAGCAAAAGTTTACGAACTTTCAGATAACGATCCTGAATTCGTAATGCAAATTATCTCTCTATTTGTTACAGAAGTACCGGAAGATATGAAATATATCGAGCAAGGAATTGAGATAAAAGATCATAAATTGGCCTACAGCTATGCACATAAAATTAAACCAACTCTTGATTTACTTGGAATGAATCAAGCTTTCGAAGAAATACTTCAAGTAGAAGCTTGGACAAAACGTGAAGGAAAAAGAAAAGAAATTGATGCAACCTATGACAGTATAAAAGATCAAGTAGAAAAAGCAATCAAAGAAATAAAAAAAGATTTCGAAATTTAAAGAAACTTTTAAATACAAATCAAAAGGAACTATCACACAATAGTTCCTTTTTTTATTAATTAAAACATTAAAATAAAGTTTGTTTTATAGTTCTTAAGAGAAAAGGGATTCAACTTTAGAGTATATTTTTAATTATTTTTTCTATTTTTATAAAACCAAACCAACCACCAAATGGATAAAACACAAAAAAGTTCCTTGTTCAAGGTTATTTCCGCATCTTCGATGGGAACGTTAATTGAATGGTATGATTTTTACATTTTTGGCAGTTTAGCCATCGTAATTTCTACCAAATTTTTTCCAAGCGATAATCCAACCGCCGCTTTTTTATCTACATTAGCTACCTTTGCCGCCGGATTTGTAGTGCGACCATTTGGTGCTTTGTTCTTCGGAAGACTAGGCGATTTGATTGGTAGAAAATATACGTTCATGGCTACCTTGCTACTAATGGGTGGCGCAACATTCTTAATAGGATGTGTGCCAAGCTTTGAAACCATTGGTTATGCTGCGCCAATATTGGTGCTAATCTTGCGATTATTGCAAGGGTTGGCACTTGGCGGAGAATATGGTGGAGCCGCCACTTATGTAGCCGAGCACGCTCCAAAAGGACAGCGCGGTTATTTTACTTCGTGGATACAAACCACTGCAACCGTTGGATTATTCATTTCCTTGATGGTGATATTGATAACCAAAAACGTTTTGTCCGATAGTCAATTTGACGCTTGGGGTTGGCGTGTGCCTTTTTGGGTTTCGATAGTGATGGTTTTTGTGTCCTATATGATTCGAAAAAAAATGCACGAATCGCCAGAGTTTGCCAAAGCCAAAGCCGAAGGCAACATCAGCAAGAACCCACTAAAAGATAGCTTTGGAAATAAATACAATTTAAAGTTTGTGTTGCTTGCGCTCTTTGGTGCAACGATGGGACAAGGCGTCATCTGGTACACTGGACAATTCTATGCCATGAGTTTTATGAAAACCGTGCTCGCCATCGACAGTTCGCAAGTAGATACGTTGCTCGGAATTGCACTCTTGTTTGGCACACCATTTTTTGTAGTGTTTGGTTGGTTGAGTGATAAAATTGGGCGAAAGAGTATCATGATGTTCGGGATGTTGTTGGCAATTTTGCTCTATTGTCCCATCTATAAAACGATGTATGAAACGGTAAATGTTGCACACAAAGAACTTGTTTCTAAAAAATTAATAACTGAAGGTAACAATGTAATAACCTATAAAGTATATGCAGATAAAACAGAAGTAAAAGAAGTTCAAAACCAAACCGATTTGACTATAAAAACTCAAATGACCATTAGTAACAGCGACCGTTGGATGTTAGTCTTTCTAGTCTTCATTCAAGTGATTTTTGTAACCATGGTTTACGGACCAATCGCGGCCTTTTTGGTCGAAATGTTTCCAACTAAAATTCGCTATACGTCGATGTCGTTACCATATCACGTGGGCAACGGAATCTTCGGAGGATTACTGCCCGCCATTTCCACCTATTTTGTAACCAATGCCAAAACCAACGGCAATCCAGAGTATTATCTCGAAGGTTTGTGGTATCCTATCATCATTGCTTCGGTCTGCTTTGTCATCGGAATGATTTATTTAAGTTGGAAAAATGAAACTACTAACGATTAATTGAAGCTTATGAACACAATAAAAAGAATATTAGGAATACTTTGGTTGGTCTTAGCTGTTGCTTCGGCATACTTTTGTATTTTTGTTTTTGGATTGCCAAAGTTGACAACCGGAAAAACAGAAGATATAGTATTTGGAGGCATAATCGTTTTCATTTTGGCACCTCTAATTGTTTTTGGATTATCTTTATTTGGCTATTATTCAATCAAAGGAGAATATGATAATTAATTTTTTTAAAGTAACATTCGATGAGCTATTATAAAATACACGATTTAGAGAATTACTTCAAAATGTATAAAAAATCGGTTCGCGAACCGAAAAAGTTTTGGGATAAAATTGCCGACGAAAATTTCTCGTGGTACCAAAAATGGGAGAAAGTTTTCGATTTTGATTTTGAGCAAGCGAAGTTCCGTTGGTTTATTGATGCCAAATTGAATATTACTAAAAACTGTATCGATAGGCATTTGGCACGTCGTGGCGATAAAACAGCTATCATCTTTGAACCTAACAATCCAGAAGAAGAAGCACAACACATCACTTATACCGAATTGTATGCAAGAGTAGCCAAAATGGCAAATGTGCTAACCGATCAAGGAATTAAAAAAGGTGATCGAGTTTGCATTTATCTTCCAATGATTCCAGAACTAGCCGTATCCATTTTGGCTTGCGCACGAATAGGAGCGATACATTCCGTAATCTTTGCTGGTTTCTCGGCATCAGCCGTTTCCAGTCGTATTAATGATTCCGATTGCAAACTTGTCATTACTTCCGATGGTGGCTATCGAGGCGATAAAACCATCGATTTAAAAGGTATCATTGACGAAGCTCTACAAAAAACACCCGGAGTTGAACGAGTATTGGTTGTCAAAAGAACTCATGCCAACATCACGATGAAAGAAGGAAGAGATGTTTGGTTACAACCTTTATTAGATACTGCTATTCCTAATAATGTAGCCGCAATAATGGATGCCGAAGATCCGTTGTTCATTCTTTATACATCAGGTTCTACTGGAAAACCAAAAGGAATGGTGCATACCACCGCAGGTTATATGGTTTATACAGCTTATACTTTTAAAAATATTTTCAACTACGAAGAGAACGATGTCTATTGGTGTACCGCCGATATTGGCTGGATAACAGGACATTCCTATATTCTTTACGGACCATTATTAAACGGTGCTACAACAGTTCTTTTTGAAGGCGTTCCGTCTTATCCTAATTACAGTCGTTTTTGGGATGTTATCGAAAAACATCAAGTCAATCAGTTTTATACTGCGCCAACCGCTATCAGAGCTTTGGCGAAAAAGAGCATCGACTTTGTTCAAAAATATCCTTTACAATCATTAAAAGTGATTGGTTCCGTTGGTGAGCCTATTAATGAAGAAGCTTGGCATTGGTATAATGACCATGTTGGCGGAAAACGTTGCCCATTAGTAGATACCTGGTGGCAAACCGAAACTGGCGGCATTATGATTTCTCCAATTCCATTCATTACACCAACCAAACCAACGTATGCAACGTTGCCTTTACCCGGAATACAACCAGTGTTGATGGATGAATTGCGTAACGAAATCGAAGGCAACCAAGTAACGGGTAGTTTGTGTATCAAATTCCCATGGCCAAGTATGGCACGAACCATTTGGAATGACCATCAACGTTTTAAAGAAACTTATTTTACTGCTTTTCCAGGAAAATATTTTACTGGTGATGGTGCTTTGCGTGATGAAGTAGGCTATTACAGAATTACAGGTAGAGTAGATGATGTCATCATTGTTTCTGGACATAATTTAGGAACAGCACCTATTGAAGATGCTATCAACGAACATCCAGCAGTAGCCGAAAGTGCTATCGTTGGCTTTCCTCACGATGTGAAAGGTAGTGCTTTATACGGTTATGTAACCCTAAAAGAATCAGGCGAAAGTAGAAATCAAGACAATCTGATTAAAGAAATCAATCAGCTAATATCAGACCAAATTGGTCCAATCGCTAAACTAGATAAGATCCAATTCGTATCAGGTTTACCCAAAACGCGTTCGGGAAAAATCATGCGACGAATATTACGAAAAATTGCTGAAGGTGACTATAGTAACTTCGGAGACATTTCCACATTGCTCAATCCAGAGTGTGTAGATGTTATAATTTCAGGAAAAGAATAAGATTTTAAAAACTGCTTCACCAAGCAGTTTTTTTGATTAAACAATTGTTAATTCTAGTTTAGAATCTTTTTATAATTTTAAATTGATTACTTTGGTAGGGTGGAAAATCAATCTGAAATAGTCATCGTTGGTGGTGGGTTGGCTGGACTTACAGCGGCAATCCATCTTTCTAAACATGGCTTTTCGGTTACTGTTATCGAAAAAAATGAATTTCCAAAACACAAAGTCTGTGGCGAATATATTTCCAATGAAGTGCTGCCATATTGCCACTATTTAGCTCTCGATTTAGAAGGGTTAAACGTTGCAAAAATCAACCAACTTGAATTTTCTATTGCTAACGGAACTTTCATTACTTCCAATCTTCCATTAGGTGGATTTGGGGTAAGTCGCTTCACTTTAGATTATTATTTATACCAAAAAGCGATTGCACTTGGTTGTAAATTTTTTCAAGAAGAAGTTCAAGAAATAATTTTTTCAAATAATAATTTTACCGTTTTTACTACTAACGAACAACAATTCAAATCTAAAATAGTTCTTGGAGCTTTCGGGAAACGTTCTACTATGGATGTAACTTTGAAAAGAAATTTTATTAAAAAAAAATCACCCTGGTTAGCCATAAAAGCCCATTACAATTGCGATTTTCCTGATAATTTAGTTGGATTACATAATTTTGACGGCGGTTATTGTGGCGTTTCTAAAGTAGAAAATAATCAGGTAAATATTTGTTATCTGGCACAATATAAATCCTTTAAAAGGTATAAAAACATTGAAGATTTTCAGATGCAAGTTTTAATGAAGAATCCAAAATTGAAAACTATTTTTGAAAAGAGTAACCTATTATTTGAAAAACCTTTAACCATTAGCCAAATTTCTTTTGAAGCCAAAAAAACCGTGGAAAATCATATATTAATGGTAGGCGACTCGGCGGGATTAATTCATCCTTTGTGTGGCAACGGAATGGCGATGGCAATGCATAGCGCAAAAATTGCATCCGAACTTTCGATAGCATTGCTTCAAGAAAAGATTTCACGAGCAGACTTTGAAAAACACTATCAAGAAAAATGGAATGAAACCTTTAAAAGCAGAATTCGATTGGGTAAATTGCTGTCGAAAGTATTGTTAAGACCAACGTTATCTAATATAATAATGAAAATAATGGTACTTTTCCCTTTCAGTTTCCCTTTATTAATCAAAAAAACTCATGGCAAAACTTTCTAAATGAAACTAAACACAACCTACCGTTCGACCGAAGATGAAATTATGGATGATTTTTCATTAGAAGGGGAAGAATTGCGTCAAGCTTTGGATAAAATTGCTAAAATAAACCAGCTTTTAGGCGGAAATAAAGTAACTTTAGATGGAATAATAGAATTGCTGAGAGATATTCCTAAAAAGCAACAAATTACTATTGTTGATGTGGGTTGTGGAAACGGTGACATGCTGCGTGCTATAGCAAAGTTTGGAAATAATAAGGATTTGAATTTAAACTTAATCGGAATTGATGCCAACCAATTTACCATCGATTATGCCGAGAAATTATCAAAAGAATACAAGGAAATAAGCTATCGTTGTGAAGATGTTTTTAAAGCTGATTTTGAAAAATTAAAATACGATATTGTTTTATGCACATTAACTTTACATCATTTTACCGAGGATAAAATACTAGATTTATTGGCGGTTTTTACTAAAAAAGCAAGTGTTGGAATAATTATTAATGATTTGCATCGCAGTAAAATTGCCTATCGTTTGTTTCAACTAATTTGTTTTGTATTTCAATTGAATACGATGTCAAAAGAAGATGGGTTAACGTCAATTTTAAGAGGATTTAAGAAAGAAGAATTACATATTTATTCTAAAAAAATGAATTTTAAAGCGTATTCTATTCATTGGAAATGGGCATTTCGTTATCAATGGATTATTCGAAGTATGAGGTAAGCTATTCGAGGTAAAATAAAAAAAACAAAAAATAAATGTCTGTTAAAATTGTAAATGTTGCCACCCAATTGCCTGATTTTTATCGGGAAACAAAAGACATCTTGCCGTTTTTGGATGTTTGGTTAGCCAATCATGACGACCGATTTAAACGTAAAGTGAAGAAAATATTTGAAGGCGCCAATGTGGACAAACGTTATTCCATCATGAGTCCTGAAGAAGTTTTTTCACTACATTCTTTTGAAGAAAGAAACGCCATATATTCTCGAGAAATGATTGTACTTGGCGAAAAAGTATTAATCAAAGCGTTGCAAAAAGCCAATTGGAAACCCGAAACATTGGATTATATCATTACCGTTAGTTGCACCGGAATTATGATACCCTCTTTGGATGCTTATCTGATCAATTCATTGCAGTTAAAACAAGATATAGTGCGACTTCCCGTTACCGAAATGGGTTGTGTTGGCGGTGTTTCGGGTATCATTTATGCCAAAAACTTTCTAAAAGCCAATCCAAACAAACGCGCCGCGGTGATTACAGTTGAAAGTCCAACTGCCACTTTTCAGTTAGAGGATTATTCCATGGCAAACATTGTCAGTGCAGCTATTTTTGGCGATGGTGCAGCCTGTGTTTTATTGTCTTCACATCAAGAAGATGTTGGTCCGACTATCCTAGACGAATCGATGTATCATTTCTATGATAAGGAACACATGATGGGTTTTGAGCTGACGAACAAAGGACTGAAAATGGTTTTGGACATCGAAGTTCCTGATACTATTGAAGAACATTTTCCATCGATTTTAATTCCGTTTTTAAAACGAAATCAATTAGAGATAAAAGATATTGACCATTTGATATTTCATCCAGGTGGTAAAAAAATCGTAAATTTGGTAGAAGGTTTGTTCTCTGAATTTGATAAAAATATAGACGATACTAAAGAAGTTTTACGCTTGTTCGGAAACATGTCAAGTGCTACCGTGCTATATGTTTTAGAACGCATGATGAATACTCCAAAGCAAAAAGGCGAAAAAGGATTGATGCTTAGTTTTGGCCCAGGTTTTACAGCGCAACGTGTTTTATTAGAATTTTAACAAAGATGACTTCAAGAGAGATACTTTCAAAATTACCGTACTCCAAACCATTTTTGTTTGTGGATGAACTAACTGTTATTTCTGAAAACGGAGCCGAAGGAACCTTCACATTTGATGAAAATTTGGACTTTTATAAAGGTCATTTTAAGAACAATCCAATTACTCCAGGCGTTATTTTGATAGAAACGATGGCACAAATCGGATTGGTTTGTTTAGGGATTTATTTAGGAAAAGACAACAACAATACTGAAACGAAATTTGCATTTACCTCAAGTGAAATAGAGTTTCTTAAACCTGTTTTTCCTAATGAAAAAGTAACCGTTATTTCCGAAAAAGTATATTACCGATTTGGAAAGTTAAAATGCAAAGTGAATATGCGCAACAGCAAAAATGAAGAAGTTTGTTCAGGAACAATTTCGGGGATGATTTTATAAGAATTGTTAAAAGTTTATAGGCTTGAGAGTTTAAAATTGTTTGAATCCTGAAATAATAACTTAATTAACCTAAATGGTTTAAAAATAATGAAAAAAAGAGTTGTAATAACAGGTTTAGGAATCGTTTCTCCAAATGGCATTGGGTTAGACAGTTTCACTCAGGCTATTAAAAACGGCATTTCGGGTATAAAACACGATACCGAATTGGAACGCTTGAAATTCTCCTGCCAAATATCGGGTAAACCAGAATTTTCAACCGAATTTTCTTTACAATATTTCACCGATTTAGAACTTCGAAACTTTAACGCAACTGGAATTCTCTATGGCGTTATTGCAGGAATGGATGCTTGGCAAGACGCAGGTTTATCCATTGAAAACAATCTTGAACCCGATTGGGATAGCGGCACTATTTTCGGAACAGGAACATCAGGAATTGATAAGTTTAGAGAAAGTATTTATAAAATAGACGATTTGCAAACCCGACGATTGGGAAGTACTGCCGTGGCGCAAACCATGAACAGCGGAATATCAGCCTATCTCGGCGGAAAACTAGGTTTAGGAAACCAAGTAACGACCAATTCCTCTGCTTGTACAACGGGAACCGAAAGCATAGTAATGGGTTTTGAGCGCATTCAACAAGGCAAAGCCAAACGAATGTTGGTAGGAAGCACGAGCGATTCTGGACCTTACATTTGGGGTGGATTTGACGCTATGAAAGTGTGCACTTTTAAACACAATGATTCGCCCGAAAACGGCTCCCGACCAATGAGTGCTTCGGCCTCGGGGTTTGTGCCCAGTAGTGGTTCAGGTGCGATGGTGATTGAAGAACTCGAAACGGCACTAGCGCGTGGTGCAAAAATATATGCCGAAATTCTTGGAGGCAATTTAAATTCGGGTGGGCAACGTGGCGATGGAACGATGACTGCGCCAAACGGAGCTGCCGTTCAGAAATGTATTAAAGACGCATTGCTCGATGCCGAAATTCATCCCAGTGAAATTGATGCCATCAACGGACATTTAACCGCAACAGCAAAAGACGCTTTCGAAATAGAGAATTGGTGCAAAGCTTTGAACAGAAGTGGAACGGATTTTCCGTATATCAATTCTTTAAAATCGCAAGTGGGTCATTGTCTTTCGGGTGCCGGAAGTGTCGAATCGGTGGCAACGGTACTGCAAATTCATCATGGTTTTATTTTTCCCAATAGAAATTGTGACGACTTAAATGAAGACATTGTAAAACGAATTGCTCCCGAAAAAATTCCACAAGTATTTATGAATAAACAAATTAATATCGTTGTTAAAGCAAGTTTTGGTTTTGGCGATGTTAATGGATGTATTGTTTTTAAGAAATATTGAGTAGTAAGATTGGAGTATTGAGTAGTAAGACTAGAGTATTAAGTAGTAAGATTGAAGTAAGTTTAGACTAAAAATAAATAAATGATGACTAAAGAACAAATAATTGAAAAGCTAAAACCAATTGTGAAACCATTTGTAAAAGAAGAAGAAGCTTTTGAAAACCTAACCGAAAAAACAGATTTCATAAACGATTTAAACATCAATTCTGCCAACTTGGTGGACATTGTTTTAGACGTAGAAGACGCTTTTAAGATTGTTATTGACAACGAATCGATGGAAAAAATGCTAACGGTGGAAAGCACGGTTGCCATTATTCAATCCAAACTCTCCGAAAAATGATTGGTAATGATGTTATCGATTTGACGTTGGCAAACCAAGAAAGCAATTGGAAACGAAAAGGTTTTCTCCAAAAACTTTTTACTGCTTCCGAGCAACAACGCATTCTTAAATCGGCAAACCCTTCTCAAATGGTTTGGATTTTGTGGAGCATTAAAGAAAGTGTGTACAAAGCCAATCTTCGAATGGATTATAACAGAGGATTTTATCCCACTAAGATTAAAGTTAAATCCATCATTTTTCGCAATCAAAAATACCACTCGGTTATTGTTTTAAACAACCATACTTTCTTTGCCAAAACCAAAACAACCAACCTTTCTATTCACACAATTGCCGCACATTCTGAAGTAGGAGTAACGAACATCGTTTTGTTAGATAATGCCACTTTATATACCAAAAACACGAACGGAATACCTTTCGAGCTGCATTCTCAAAAAGAAGTTTCTGTGAGCCATCACGGAAAGTACAAACAGATTATTGGTTTCAAATAATGTTAAGCTGACGTTAAAATATACTTCGAAAGCAGTCATAAAAAGCAGAATAAAGTATTTTTGAAATCAACCTTTCTCTAAACCAATGAAAAAAATTACCTTACTGCTCGTCTTGTCTTTAGTATTAAGTTCTTCGTTTTCCTATTCGCAATCGCGTAAAAAAAGAAAACAAGAAGAAGAAGCCGCAAAAGCATTGGCACTCAAAAACGCTGAAGCAGCAAAAAAGAAAGACCAAAAAATAAAAGACTACAATCAAGTCATTACTAAGGAAGCTAAAACCGACGATGGCTTGTTTAAAACGCATCAAATAGCTGATAAACATTACTTTGAAATCCCAGATTCGTTATTGGGGAAAGAAATGCTTTTGGTAAGCAGAATTGCCAAACTGCCTGCTAATCTTGGTGGTGGCTATGTTAATGCAGGTTCGGAAGCCAACGAGCAACTCATTACTTGGGAACGTTTTCAGGATAAAATCCTTATCAAAGTCAAATCGTATGCGGCAGTGGCAAATGACAGTTTGCCCATTCATCTTTCGGTGAAAGCTAATAACTATGAGCCGACACTTTTTGCCTTTGATATTGCGGCGTTTACCAAAGATAGTAGTGCCGTTGTTATTGACGTTACCAAGTTTTATGGTAGCGATGTCAAAGCAATCAGTGGCTTGTCTTCACAAATGCGAGAAACCTATAAAGTGAAAAACCTTGACGATTCACGTAGTTTTATTACTTCGGTTAAATCGTTTCCGATGAATATTGAAGTCGTTCAAGATTTTACCTACAATGCCTCCAAGCCATCAACTATGGAAGATACCGAAACCATTAGTTTGCAAATGAATCAATCGATGATTTTATTGCCCAAAGTACCTATGAAACCACGTTTGTTTGACGAAAGAGTAGGTTGGTTTACCACCAGTCAATACGATTATTCGAGTGACGCTTTAAAATCGGATAAGAAAACATACATCCGAAAATGGCGCTTAGAACCCAAAGATGTTGAGGCTTATAACCGTGGCGAATTGGTAGAACCGATAAAACCTATTGTGTATTATCTTGATCCGGCAACGCCCGAAAAGCTTCGAAAATATATTAAAGCTGGAGTAGAAGAGTGGCAAAAACCATTTGAAGCGGCTGGTTTTAAGAACGCTATTGTTTGCAAATACCCACCAACGAAGGAAGAAGATCCCGATTTTAGTCCCGAAGATATTCGGTATTCGGTCATTCGTTATGTGGCTAGTACTACGCGAAACGCCGTTGGACCTAGTGTTTCTGACCCAAGAACGGGTGAGATTATCGAGAGCGACATTATTTGGTACCACAATCATTTGCGCTCCTATCGAAACCGATATATGTTAGAAACCAGTGCGGCTAATCCGAAGGCTAGAACACTGGCTACTAGTGATGAAGACATGGGAGCGATGATGCAAATGGTGATTGCTCACGAGGTGGGTCATGCGCTTGGTTTTCCTCATAATATGGGTGCCAGTTATGCTTATGATGTTGAAAGTTTGCGCAATCCTGCGTTTACCAAGCAGTTTGGGCTTGCCGCTACCTTGATGGATTATACCCGTTTTAACTATGTGGCGCAACCCGGTGATGGCGATGTGCAATTCATCCGTCAAATGGGACCTTATGATTTTTATGCTACTAATTGGGGCTATCGTTATTTGCCTCAGTTTAAAAATCCCGAAAGCGAAGTGCCTACTTTAAACCAATGGATTGTTGAAAAAGCGGACAATCCTATCTATCGATTTGGTAATCAAGGGAGTTTTTTTGACCCACGTTCGCAAACCGAAGACATTGGTAATGATGCTATTAAGGCGAGTAATTATGCCTTAAAAAACCTAAAGATTGTTGCTGGAAATCTTCCTGCATGGACGAGTACTATGACCAATGATTACGAAGATTTAAAAGAACTTTATAGTGAATTGTTAGGGTGTTGGAGTCGTTATATTGGGCACGTAGCTACTACTATTGGTGGTGTTTATGAAGATTATAAAAAACCAAATCAGCAAGGCGATGTCTATACTGTGGTGCCAAAAGCCAAGCAGGAAGCTGCATTGCAATGGATGTTAAACAATGCTTTCAATACACCAACTTGGTTGGTAAACACAACGGCATTAGAAAACACCGAATATACGGGCTATACCGAAAGATTCCGGGCGTTGCAAGCACGCTATTTAAACAAAATATTGAGCTTTGAAACCTTAGGAAGATTATCGAGTGGTACTACTTTGAGCGATGCTAATTATAAACCGCTAACTTTTTTATCCCAATTGCGCAAAGGAATTTGGAGTGAAACCAGCCAAGGAAAAAATGTTTCGATATACAGACGAAACTTGCAACGCGCTTATATTGAGCGCATGGAGTATTTGTTGACAGGAAAATTAACGGATAGTAGGAGCGATGAGTATTACTTAACTTCGCAATCGGATGTGCCAGCGATGGTGCGTGGCGAATTAAAACAATTGCTCTTACAATTGAAAGTGGCTAAAAATGGTGCTGTGAATTTGGAAACCAAATACCATTATGAGGATTGCATCAGTAGAATAGATACTATTTTAAATCCGAAGAAATAAAATAAAAGAACCGCCTAATCTTTCAAGTTGGGGTTATAGATTCCTCTGTTGTGGTTTGATAACTATAATTTGTGGTTCGTAAGCCCATTTTTGGGGTTCTAGACCCATAATTTCGGGTTCGTAAACCCAAATTTAGAGTCTAAAGCCTCAAATTTTCACTTTAGAACCGAAACCGAGGAGTTTTTTACTCCGTTGATGACCTTCTGAAACCCGAACACTACCAGTTTGGATTGTCCAATGGGAGTATAACTGCTAAATAGCAAATATAGAACTGAATAATCCTGCTCTCCGAAGTCTGTGACTTTGGAACTACAACAAAAAAAACCGCCCAGTCTTTTGACTAGGCGGTTTATTGTTTTCAACAAAGATTTAAATCTTCTCTTCGTTGTTTTCATCAGTTTTTGTTTCCGATTGCGGTTTGCTTTCTTCGGATGTGTCTTCACCTTTTAGGTAAGTTGGCAAATTCAAACCTGCCATGTTGAATAAATCATTCAATGGTGGCACGGTTTTCATCATTCCCGAAACAAAGTTTGCAGTAGAACCATTGCCATCGGCATTGTTGCCTGAATCCCAAACGGTGATTTTATCAATCTTGATGTTTTTCACAGCTTCTACTTGAGTTTTTACCAATTCTGGTAATTTTTCAATCAACAATAATTGGAATGCTTTGGTTGGGTCGCCACCAGCAGCGCTAACTACTTCGCGATATCCTTCGGCTTGCTTGGTTAGTATTTCATACAAACCTTTTGCTTCTGCTTCCATTTTGGCAAAGATAGCATCGGCTTCACCTTTGGCTTGCTCACGTATGCGTTCTGCTTCGGCTTGTGCATCAATGATGGCTTTTTGTTTGGCAATTTCGGCAGGTATAACCACGTTTGCATTTTGTGTAGAACGTTCTCTGTCGGCACGTGCTTGCTCGGCTTTTTGCTCTGCAACATACGATTCTTCTAGGGCTCTTGCGCTTTGTACTTTTTCGGAAGCTAAGGCAATGCGCAGTGCTTCGGCTTCGCGTTCTCTACGAGTAGCTTCTGATTGTGCAATCGCAATTTTGGCTTCGTTTTCTCCTTGAATTGCAATAGCGTTGGCTTCGGATGTTTTTACACGCGTGTCTCTTTGGGCTTCGGCTTTACCAATACTTTCGTCTTTAAAGGCAGCAGCAATACTTACTTCTCTATCTTTATTGGTAATGGCAATTTTTACATCACGGTCACGGTGGGTTTCGGCAATTTGAACGTCTTTTTCACGGTCTGCCATTGCTTTTCCAGTTTCACCAATCTTTTCTTGCTCGGCAACAGATATTTTTGCTTCGTTGATGGCTTTTGCCGCAGCTTCTTTACCTAAAGCTTCGATATAACCCGATTCGTCTTTGATATCGGTAACGTTTACGTTGATTAATTTTAAACCTATTTTCTTTAATTCGGAGTCAACATTTTTAGAGATGTTATCTAAAAACTTATCTCTATCTGAGTTTATTTCTTCAATAGTCATGGTAGCAATTACCAAACGCAATTGACCAAAAAGAATGTCTTTTGCCAACTCTTGAATTTGTTCTGGGCTTAATCCTAACAGACGCTCGGCAGCCGTATTCATACTATCTGATTCGGTAGAAATAGCAATAGTAAATCGACACGGTACATCGACACGAATGTTTTGTCGGGAAAGTGCATTGGTTAGGTTGGCTTCAATTGAAATTGGTTTTAAATCTAAGTAAGCATAGTCTTGGATGACTGGCCAGATGAAGGCACCACCACCATGAACACATTTGGCAGAAGTTCCGCCAGTTTTTCCATAGATAACTAAAATTTTATCAGAAGGACAACGTTTGTAACGAGAAATCAACGCCGTTAGTGTGACAAACAGCACTACAACAGCTACAACGATAATAATAATTTGTGACATATATATAAAGGATTAAATTTTTTCTACTACTAAAGAGTTTTGATCAGCCCCAATAACTTTAACTACGGTACCGGTTGTTAAGGTTTCGTTTTCGGTAACGGCATCCAATTCGTGGTATGCACCATTGATGCTAATCTGAATCTTTCCTCTTCCTGATTTCTTTTCTGGAATGTTTAAATAAACAGTTGCGGTTTGGTTTAGGGTTTTGTCTATCGTAAACGAATTGTTTTCGCCTAGGCGCATTATTTGTTTGATGAGGATGAAAAAAGCACCAACAAAACCAGCACCAACAATAACGGCAACAAGTATTAAAATGGTTTTGTTTTCGATAGAATCATAAAGCGAGATGCCTGTCCAACTGAATCCTAAAAGGAAGTTGATAAGGTTTCGCAAACTGAAGAGTTCAAACGGAGCATCACCGCCATCGTGGCTTTCGGTTGCAATTTCTACATCGGCATCGGCACCGCCAATCCCCATAAAGGTCATGATGGTTTGAAGGATGAAAAACAAACTTACGGGCAAAGCAACATACCAAAACGCACGGAGTAATGGTTCAAGGTTTTCAAGAAAATTCATAGGGTTGGTTTTCGGTTGTAGTAATTATACGTGCGTTTTTTTGAAAGGTTACAAATTGTAAGATAATTATTTTTAGGATGGTCTCTCTCGTTAATAAAATGCTTTCTCTTACTAGGTTTGTTGAGAAGTATAACAATTAAATGTTTTTTGAATTATTCTTAGAGAATTGTTGAAATCATTATAAATTATTTTCCGAATCTGTGTTTCAAATCAGATAACCATATTGACTTTTTAAGAATTGTTATAGTAATATATTAATTCTTTTCAATAGCTTTGAAAATTATAAAATTGTATATGAAAACAAAATTACTATTAGCTCTTTGCTTTATTTCTTCTATTTCTTTTGCTCAAACCTTGTGTAGTGCAGGATTTGCAGGTGGATTTCCGTGTGAGAATGTGGATTTATTGTCTAGCATGAATTTTATGCAACTAGGCGGAAATAATAATACCGAAGGAAACGATTGTTGGGGTTGGACAGATCCTTTGACCAATAGAGAGTATGCCATTATGGGTTGTTCGTCGCATACATCATTTGTGGATATTACCAATCCGGTCGCACCTTTATATTTAGGGAAAGTAGTTTCGAATAATAATATAAACAGTATTTGGCGTGATGTGAAAGTGTATAATAATTATGCTTTTATTGTTTCTGAAGCAGCAGGACATGGGATGCAAGTTTTTGATTTGACACGATTAAGAGGTATAACAACGCCACAAATTTTTTTGCCAGATGCGCATTACACAGGTTTTGGCAATTGTCATAACATTGCTATTAATGAAGCTACGGGATATGCCTATTGCGTTGGAACGAATACTTTTTCGGGTGGTGCTCATGTGGTTAATATTCAAGATCCATTACACCCCGTTTTGGCTCTGGGCTATGCCGACCAAGGTTATACTCACGATGCACAAATTGTTAACTATGCTGGTCCTGATGGGCAATATACTGGCAAAGAATTGTTTTTTGGATGTAACGAAGATAGAGTAGTGGTGGTGGATGTTACCGATAAAAACAATCCTATTTTAATTTCAACATTTTTTTATTCAAACATTGCTTATACGCATCAAGGTTGGCTAACGGTAAATCAAAAGTACTTTATTATTGGCGATGAGTTAGACGAAAATAATTTTGGGTTTAACACCCGTTCGGTGGTTATTGATATGTCTGATTTGGAAAACCCAGTGCTTAAGTTTGATTATTTTGGTACTAGTACAGCCATTGACCATAATGGTTATACAAAAGGAAATCAGTTTCATTTGGCTAGTTACCGAGCTGGTTATCGGATTATGGACATCAGCAATATTGATAACGAAGAAATGACGGAAGTGGGTTATTTTGATACGTTTCCAACCAATAACAATGCGCAATTTGATGGTGCTTGGAGTGTTTATCCTTATTTTTCTAGTGGTACGGTTATCATTAGTGATATTAACCGAGGTTTGTTTATGGTGCGTTTGCAAAGCTCTTTGGCTAATGCTTATTTTGCCAAGGAAAAGTTTGTCCTTTCTCCAAATCCTGCTGCTTCGTCTGTAAACATTACTAGCGATTTTGGAATTAATTCGATAGAAATCTTTGATGTATTGGGTAAAAGAGTATTCAGCACAAAGCACGATGCAGTTACTGCTGCTACTTTAAATGTGAGCCAGTTTCAAAAAGGGTTGTACTTTGTAAAAGTCAATAATTTGAAAACGCAAAAATTGATTGTAAACTAAAAGCTTATGAAAAAAGGTCTTTATATAGGGTTGTTTTTGGCTTTTCTTTATTCTTGTGATTCAAAAGATTCGGTGGCTACACCATCATTTGAAGGAAAAGTGGAATGGGCAAAAACAATTGGTGGAAGTTCGGAAGATATATCGAATAGTGTAGTGGCTACACCAGACAGTGGATTAATCGTTGTGGGATATACTCAAAGCAATGATGGCGACATTTTAAAGACACACAATTTAATTGACCTTTGGGTAACCCGATTGGATAAAAACGGCGAAGTCATTTGGAACAAAACTTATGGTGGTTCGGGTGATGATTATGGATACAGTGTTATTAAAACCAGTGATGATAACTATGTAATTGCGGGTTATTCGGGTAGCACAGATTTTGATGTTCCATCCAATCAAGGGTTTCACGATTTTTATATTCTAAAGATAGACGGAAACGGCGAGAAGCTTTGGACAAAGTCGTATGGTTTTCCGAGTCACGACCATGCTCATAAAATTATTCAAATGAAAGATGGTGGTTTCTTTGTAGCTGGTTTTGCCGATTATGCTGGGCTAACGGGTCAAGGTGGCAATGGCGAAGGACATCAAATGGGCAGAAACGTGTTGCATGGTGTGGGCGAATTTTTTGGCATCCGATTAGATGCTAACGGCAATTCGCTGTGGTTTCGCTACTATGGCGGCACTATGAACGACCGTGTGAATGATATTGTTGAGGATGAAGATGGCGGCATCATCATGGTAGGTTATACCGAAAGTGCCGATTTTGATGTTGATATAAACAAAGGCAGTTATGACTATTGGGCAATCAATATTGATGCTGAAGGACATTTGCATTGGAAAAAAACCTTTGGCGGACCAGATATCGACCAGGCTTATGGAATAGTGAAGACTGATTTTAATTCCTATCTCATTGTTGGGCAATCCAACAGTACCGAAGGCGATATTTCAAATCCAAAAGGCAATAGCGATGTTTGGGTAGTGCACATTAACCATCACGGCGAATTGATTTGGGAAAAATCATTTGGCGGAAGCCAATTTGAAACCGCAACGGCAATTAAGAAAACAGGCTATAATCAATTTGTAATTGTTGGTCATTCTAGAAGCAACGATAACCAACTGACTAATAAAGGACAAAACGACATCTATCTGTTAGAAATTGATGCCTATGCCAATACAACTGCTCATTGGCAAAAAACGTTTGGCGGTTCTAATTTTGACCTAGCCAACGACGTTGCCCAAACCAATGATGGCAAACTCTATATAGTAGGTGATACCCAAAGCAATGATGGTGTCTTTACCATCAACAAAGGGATGAACGACCGTTTTGTGTTGAAGTTAGAATAAAAGCTGCCTCAAAATGAATTTTAGAGAAGGGACAACAGCCGATGTGCAACAACTGGAAGCGTTTTTCTCAAAACAAAAAACCTTCAGACGCGTTCTAAAAGGTTTTTTATAAATAAAATAGCGAAACAAAATTACTCACCAATCAAGATTTCATAAATATTGCTTGTCAGTCCTATTTTCTTTATCTTTAATCACTCCAAAAGCACGGAACTCAAAAGGAATTTTTGTAGCGCTGCTTAGCAACAACCATGCTTCTTATTCTTTTTTACGTTTGTAAACTATCAGACCTAAAACCCCATAAAAACCATAAATTGTAAAAAATGCGCCTTTATTAATGCTCCCAGAGCTTATTTTGGGCTCACCAGAGTGTATTTTATACCTTCCAGAGATTCTAATGAGGTAACCAGAGCCTATTTTACTCCATCCAGCGTCAGTTTTAAGGGTACCAGAGATTCTGTAACCTCACCCAGAGCTTCTGATGAGGCAACCAGAGCCTTTTTTACCCCACCCAGCGTCGGTTTTAGGGGGTACCAGAGATTATTTTTGCACCTTCAGCGATTATTTTTGAGCCACCACCAATCGTTTTACACCAAAAAGCAACGCTTTTTACCCTACTTTACCCTAAAACTTTATCCAACACGTCAAAGAAGCTAGGAGTAGGAATTATTTTTAACAAATTGTAAAGCAATTTGTTAAGCGAATTGGTTTTTTGGTTATTTTTGGGATATAAAACAAAACAAAGTTTCGCCAATCTACCCGATTTTGGGTGTATAGGCGAAGGTTTTTTCGGGTATATACAAGTTGAGCGAAATGCCCGAAAGTATTTCACTCAATAGGCGGACACATCGCTCAACTTGACGTTTGAAGAAATCAAACGACTTCGTCAAGCGTCCGCTTATTATTAGCAAACCATCGCAGAATCAACAAATAAATGGTAACTTTTATGTAAATTGCCATTGTAAAGTATAATTTGATTTGACTTATGAGATGGACATTTAGCATTAAAAACAAACTCGGCGCGTCAATTGTTTTATTGGCATTATGTCTATTGGTGCTATTAAGCAATTATCTTGACAGATTGCATACTGAAAACGTTAAGAATTCAATATCAACGATGTATGAGGACAGACTGATTGTAGAAGAACTCATATTAAAAATGACACGAAATGTTTATCAAATCAGAGAAATATTAAATACAGAAGACCATGAGGTAAAAGTAAATACTTTCAAAAAATTAACAGTAGATATTAAAGCTACCTACAATATTTTTATCAAAACCAAACTTACGAAAAATGAAAAGATAACAGCAGATGAATTGATTACGCAAATTCAAGGATTAGAACAATCCTTATTTAGTACTAACAATTTACCGTCAATATATACTGATAAAATTCTTAGTTCGTTGAACAAACTTTCCCAAATTCAATTGAGCGAATCGAAGCTTATAATGAAACAAGTGGAAGCGCAATATGCCACAATCAAAGCATCATCGCAATTTGCTCTTGCAATCATCATCATAATTTTACTTGTATTGCAAGTAATGGTTTTTTCAGGAGAATCTTTAATTCCACGATTCAAACCAAAGGATCCAACTTTAAATTAGTTGACCTGATTATTAAAGCAGTAGCTGTTGAGCAACCACTACCATAAACGAAAAAAGTTTAATAACTCAAAAAAACAACTTCATTTAGTAGAGGCGCTGAAATGACTGCCTAGAATAGCGGTTGTTCCTGTGGAACTTTGGCGTGTGTTGGATGATTGGTGTGATGTGACCTTTTCTTAATCGAGGAGGCAAAACAATGGCAATTGATTAATTTTAAAAATATCTTTACTTTTTTCAACTCGCGTTCCAAAATCTTTTAACCTCTTAAACTACTTTAAACAACTCTTAAACTTTTAAACAATCATAAAACTTTAAAAACCATTCATTACTTTTGAATAATTGAAAAAGAACACAACCCAAACGTCATGAAAATTGTAATCTCTCCAGCAAAGTCGTTAAACTTTGAAAAAGAATTGCCTACTACGCAGCATACTGAACCCGCTTTTTTAAAGCAAGCCGTTACCATTCAAAAAACTTTAAAAAAGAAAAAGCCCAAACAACTTTCGGCATTAATGTCTATTTCGGATAAGTTGGCGGAATTAAATTGGCAGCGCAATCAAGATTGGTCAGTACCATTTACTACCCAAAATGCCCGTCCTGCGGTTTATGCTTTTGATGGCGATGTTTATACAGGATTGGATGTTTACACTTTGCCCGAAGCAAAACTAGAAGCCTTGCAGTCTAAACTTCGCATACTATCAGGGCTATATGGTTTGTTAAAGCCGTTAGACTTAATGCAACCCTATCGGTTAGAAATGGGAACGACAATCACCATCGGAACACATAAAAACCTATATGCCTTTTGGAAAAAGACCATCACCAAAGCTTTGAATGAAGAATTAGAGAAAGACGAATTGTTTGTTAACCTTGCCAGCAACGAATACTTTAGCGCAGTTGATGTTAAAACACTAAAGGTGCCAGTGGTAACACCAGAGTTCAAGGACTATAAAGACGGAAAGTTAAAGATGATAAGTTTTTTTGCCAAGAAAGCCCGTGGCATGATGGTGCGCTACATTATTGACACCAATGCCAAAACTATTGAAGATTTAAAAGGGTTCAATTATGAGGGTTACTCCTTTGACGCCAATTTGAGTAAAGGAAATACTTTAGTTTTTACACGATAAACTATACATAAAGGTATTGTTCATACTCGCGAATGGTTTCTCTAGTAGCTTTTCGTTGGTCGCGAGCCAATTCGCGCATTGCTTCCACGCCTTTTTTGGCACAACGTTTTACTTTGTTCAATCGAGTAGAGAAGGAGTGGAGTTTGTTTATTTCCTCAGGAGAAAGTTTGGTTTCCAACTCGCTAATAAAAGAGCTAAATTCGGTAACGGCTACTTTAGTTTCTTCGTACTCCGAATTCAAATCGTCTATAAACTCATTGATTTCTTTAGTTATTTCGTTGCTAATATCTTCGCTTTTTTTACAAAGTTGCGCAATTACTTTCTTATCGTGATTGTTGAAAATGCCCATGATTCATTCAATTTAAGTTAGTAAACAAAGTAACGTCAATTTCAAAGTTAAATAATATTATCTTAACGACAATAAATTGTTAATAACTTGCAAATCATTAGATTGTTAATGCATAGCTTCACTCAAATCTACTTTGTTTTTAGATCTTTTAATCAATAGCGTTATTGGGATGCAGGCTAAAAAAAGTATTCCTAAATATAAAAACACATCCATATAAGACAATACAGTACTTTGTTTGGAAACCGTAAAGTCAAGAACTTTATAAGCTTTGTCTAATGCTTCGTTATAACTAAACCCTTTTGACATAAATCCTCTTTGAAGTGCTGCAATTCTATCTTGCACATTAACTCTAGTTGGATCAAGATGGCTAATAAGATTTACTCTGTGTTCTTGATTAAATCGAGCAATAAAAGTTGTAATGATGGCAATACCGAATGAACCACCAAGTTGGCGCATCATTCCTGTCATGGCAGCTCCTTCTCCAATACTTTTTCCTGACAAAGTAGAAAGTGACAAAGTTGTAATAGGTACGAAGAGTAATCCAAGTCCAACACCACGCAAGATTAATGGCCAAAAGAAATGTTCAACACCAGTGTCGGGTGTCATTTCTACGTGCATCCAATAGGAAAAGATAAAGAAAATCATAAATCCAGCCGCTACCATATAGGATTGCGGAATTCCTTTTTGAATCATTCGCCCAATAAACGGCATCAAGAAAGCAGTGGTTAACGAACTTGGCACTAATATTAAACCAGCATCGGTAGCTGTCCAACCCAAAATAGATTGTGTATAAAGTGGAATAATAAAAGTTGAACCATATAGCCCAAACCCTAAGATGAAAGTCATAACGGTTCCAATGCGAAGGTTTCCATCTTTGAGCACCCTAAGGTTTACAATAGGAAACTCATAAGTCATTTGACGCCAAATGAAGAAAAACAATCCAAACACACTAGTTGCCGATAGCGCAACGATAGCAGCATCGTTAAACCAATCGTCTTGTTGTCCATGCTCTAAAACATATTGTAACGAACCCACAAAAGCCGAAAGCAAAAAGATACCCAACCAATCCACTTGATTGGCTTTTAGTTTATTTCCATATTTTGGACTTCTAACAAAAGTAAGTGTCAAGAAAGTGGCGATAATTCCAATAGGAATGTTGATATAGAATATATAAGGCCAAGAATAATTATCAACTAAATAACCACCCAATGGTGGACCAAGCGTTGGGCCAACAATAACACCCATTCCATAGATTGCTTGTGCCATTCCACGTTTTGCAATAGGATAACTTTCGGTAATAATGGTTTGAGCAGTCACCAATAGCGCACCACCACCCAGTCCTTGAATAAATCGAAAGGCAACTAATTCCCAGATATTAGTAGCTTGACCACACATAAACGAAGCTACGGTGAAAGTAATAATAGAAGTAGCAAAATAATTGCGTCGTCCAAACTGTTGCGACAACCAACTTGTCATCGGAATAACGATTACATTCGCAATAGCATAAGCGGTAATTACCCAAGCAATGTCAGTTAAGGTTGCACCAAGACTACCACGCATGTTGTTTAACGCAACATTGACAATAGTGGTGTCAACGATTTCCAACAAGGCACACATAACCGCCGTAATGGTAATAATTACGCGTCTAAAACCATATTCTACTAAATCTTCTTGTACTACAGCTGCTGTTGCCATTTTCTAACTTCTAACTTCTAAATTCTAACTCCAAACTTCCATCTTCCAACTTACTTCAAAACCACATCTACCGCTACATTCATTCCTGAACGAAGTAATTGTAGTTTTTCTTTATCGTTTTGGTTTGTAAAGTTTATTCTAACCGGAAGCCTTTGAATGGTTTTCACAAAGTTTCCACTGGCATTATCGGGTGGTAAAAGCGAAAACTTAGAGCCTGTAGCAGGCGAAAACGAAGCCAATTCGCCTTCAAAAGTAACATCTGGAAAAGCATCCACTTGTAGTTTTACTTTTTGACCAATGCGCATTTTGTCCAACTGTGTTTCTTTAAAATTAGCCACAACCCATGTTTCTTGATTGTTGATGATATAAAATAACGATTGTCCTGGTTGCACCAATTGACCCGGTTGAATGCTGATAGTAGAAACCTGTCCGTCAATGCTAGCGGTAACAACGGTATAACTTAAATTTAAGTTAGCAGCATCAAGCATGGCTTTGGTTTTTTGAATGTTAGCTTGTGCTACTTGCACTTGTTTTGTACTAACATTGTTTCGTGCAGCAGCAACCGTTCTTTGATAAGAAGATGCTTTTTGTTGGTTTTGGATGATTTGCAATTGGCTTTCAGCTTCTTGTTTTGCAGCTTCGGCTTGTTCAAATTGTTGTTTGGTAATCGAATGGTTTTTATACAGATTACTGTATCTGTCAAAATCATTGGAAGCACGGCGAAGTCTAATTTTTGCTGTTTCAATAGAGCCTAATGCAGAATCGGCATTAGCATTCGAAACAGAAATACCAGCTTGCGAAGTGCCAATATCAGCTTTAGAAACTTCCATGCTGTTTTCTGCAATGGCAACGGCAGCTTTGGCTTCTTCTACTTTAACCAAATAATCACTATTGTCAATCACAAATAGGGTATCACCTTGTTTTACTTGTTGGTTGTCTTTTACATAAACTTTGGTAATATACCCTGAAACTCTAGGGATAATTGGGTTCATCTTTTTCTCTACCTGCGCATCGTCGGTAGTTTCATGGGATAATGACTTGATGAATTTATAACCGCCGTAGGATATTCCAATAACTAAGAGTACTATGAATATAAGTTTGAATTTGGTATTTGTTTTTTTAGTTTCCATATCTGTTGCAAAATTAATTTTGAGTGATGTTTAGTGATGAGGTTAAAGTTCCGTTGGCAAATTGTAATTCATAATATTTTTGAGCTACATCGGCTTTTGATAAGGCTTGATTTATTTTGGCTTGCAAAGCTTCAAAATCGGCTTCAAGCAAGTCGTTTGTGTCTGATAAGCTATTGTCATATTTGTCTTTTACGATTCTGTAATTTTCAGTAGCTTGTTCTACGGCTTTTTCATAAACCAAACTTTGTTTTAACGAAAGTGCATAGTTTTCTTTGGCCTCAAATAGGTCTTCGTTAATTTGATTTTGAAGTAAATGGATAGCGATTTCAGTTTCTTTAGTCTTATTTTGAGCAAGTTTAACCTGTTTGTTGTTTTTGAAAATAGACGAAATGTCATAAGAAAAACCAACACCAAAGTTCATAGCATTTGTAACCGTTACTATATTGTTGATGTCCAAAGCAATATATCCTGCAGATAAAGCTATCGATGGATAATAGTTTCCTTTAGCTACTTTTACGGCACTTTCAGATGCTGCTTTTTTATATTCTAAAGCTTTCAAGTCGTTTCTTTCTCCCGAAAATGCTTTCTGATTTTCTTTCAGTTCTTTTTTGATGGCTTCAATGTCAATTTCTATCGTTGTATTTTCAGGAAGTTTTAGTAACGTTATTAGTTTGTAATTGGAAATAGCGGTATTTTTCTTCGAATTGTCTAATGCCAGTTGTATGTTGGATACTTGTAATTGCGCTTTCAATAAATCGTTTCTTGCAATCAAACCATTTTCTTCCATGGCAGTAAAATCTTTGACCCGTTGATTGGCTGTTTTCAGATTGTCTTCAATAAGCAGCGTCATTTCTTGAGTTTTGTATAACGAAGAGAACAATTCAACAACTTGTAGTCCGATTTGTTCTTTTGAGTGCTTTTCAGTGAATTTTTCAGACTCCAACAAGCTTTCAGATGTTTTGATGCTATTCTTTAGCTTAAAACCGCTAAAAATAGGCAAGGAAGCATTTACTTGTCCGAGCATAAGCTGTTCCGCTTTTAAAGGCTTACTTGGTTCGCAAGAAGCACTCGAGTTGGGTTGAATGTTAGAATCAATATTAGCATTCGATAATCTTAAATATTGTCCGCTGGCTTTCAAGCTTGGATAGCTATTGTTTTTGGTATTGTCTAATTCCAATTTTGAAGTAATTACTTTGGTTTTAGCCAATGTGGCTTGGTCGCTATTGGTTACTGCAATTTGGATGGCTTCTTTTAATGTAAGTAGCTTTTTTTCTTGAGCCTCGATGTTGTTAAAAACTAAAGCAAGGATGATACTAAATATCATTTTATTAATTTTCATATACTAAAAGTGCTTTGATGGTTTTTTGAAGATGTTCTGTAAATGTCGTAGTGATGTAGTTTTCTAATAACACATCTGTGGTTAATCCAAGTAATTTTTGGTAATAAGATTTATTCATGTAGAAATGAGTAAAACTTCCAATAATTGTTGGCGGAATTAATTCGATGGTTACATTTTTTTTAAAAAGATTTAATGCTTGACCTTCGTGAATAATATTTGCTAAAAGTTGGAGGTTACTATTTTTTACATCGGTAAATGCTTTTAAATCCAAATCTCTTTTTTTGTTAGACATTTCAAAATGCAAAATTTGATACATGCACCGATTGGAATAAATTCGTTGAACATAAAAAGCAACTAACTTTTCAATTTTTTCAATAGGAGAGATGTGCTCTAAAAAAAGATTTTCCAAGTCCATTTGCATTCCTGAAATTCTGTAGATAACTAATGATTCTAAAAGCTTTTCTTTTGAGCCAAAATAATACGAAATCATAGCAACATTTATGTTCGCTTTTTTTGAAATTGCTCGAACTGTTGTTCCGTCAAAACCTACTTCAGAAAATAGGTTTTCTGCAGCTTGTAAAATTTCAATTTGTTTTTCGTTAAATTCAGTCATGCTTTTTTTAGAAGTTTAAATCGAGCACAAAATTAAACAAATGTTTAAATTAAGCGTTTGTTTAATTTATTTTTAACACAATGTTAACTAAAAAAGAGTTATAGATAATATCTATTAAGCATTGTTAATTATATGTTATTCATTTTTTTAAATTAAATTACATAAAGTATAAGTTTTTATGTTGTTTCTTTGAGGCATCAAAAAGTGAAAATGATGAAATTTTGAAAAACGAAGTTATAAATCAATTGTAACAAACTTATTTTTTACTTTCAAAACACATTTTTGAGTAACAATTTTGCTAAAATTGTTGATTTTTAAGGTTTATGTGGTGAAAACGAATCAACATAAAGTGTTTGTTGTTATTGATTGATTTAAAGTTATTAAAATCAATTCAATATAAAAAAATATTTTAAAACATAATCCAATTTTCTAAAATCTTTTTTCCAAGTGGTGTTAAGATACTTTCAGGATGAAATTGAACACCTTTTACATCATAAATTGTGTGTGAAATTGACATGATTTCACCGTTTTTATCTTCAGAAGTTATGATTAAATTTTCAGGAAAATTAACTCTAGAAATCACCCAAGAATGATAACGACCAACCTCAAATTCGTCGGGTAAATTTTTAAAAAGCCCTTCATTTGGAACGGTTATTTTTACCTTAGAAGCAACTCCGTGATGTACTTTTTTGAGGTTAATTAAAGTGCCACCAAAGACTTCTCCGATGGCTTGTTGTCCCAAACAAATGCCTAAAATACTTTTAGATTTATAATATTTTTGAATGATAGCTTTCAATAATCCAGCTTCATCTGGAATTCCTGGACCAGGAGAAAGTACTATTTTGTCGAAGAATTCTAGTTCTTCAAGTTCCAATTCATCGTTTCTAAAAACGGTAACAATAGCATTCAAATCCTCAAGATAATGAACCAAATTATAGGTAAAACTATCGTAGTTGTCAATAACAGCAATTTTTTTCATAGCGATTTGAATTGGTACAAATTTACTGTTTTATGCAGAAATAGTGTTCTAACATTTCTTTTTAAAATGAAAAAAAATCCTCAAAAATTAATTTGAGGATTTCCTTTTCCATAGCAATATGGTACTTGACTTAGAATACTAGGCTAACGTTTAATTCAAATTCGTCACTAATAGTTTTGTCTCCTAAGTTGTCAAAAAAGCTTCCTGAACCATATTTTATTTCAAATTTAGTTCTATCAACAATCACTTTGGTTGTTGCAGTATTTCCTTTAACAGCGATGTCAAATGTCACTGGATTTGTAATTCCTTTAATAGTTAAATTAGCAGTTACAGTGTAAACGTCGTTTCCTTTAGAAGCTATTTTTTTAAAATCTAATGTTGAAGTCGCAAATTTATCTGTACCAAAAAAATCATCTGCTTTCAAGTGTCCTTCCAATTTTTCTTTTCCTTTACCAGCTTCTAAGTCAGTTACATTGATTGATGACATATCCACCACAAACGAACCACCTTTTAAAGCTTTTTTTTCAAAAACTAAAGTACCGCTTTCAAAGGAAATTGTACCTGAATGTTGTCCAGTTACTTTTTTTCCAACCCAGTTGATTTTACTTTTTTCAATGTTTATTTTTTTGTTTTGAGCCGAAGCTACTGTTGTTCCTAAAGCGATTACTAATGCTAAGGCAATTGTTTTTACATTTTTCATAGATACTTGATTTTAAAGTTATTGATTATAAATTGATAAATAATTCTTGGTTTGATTTGCGTACTTTGGCAAAATGTTGAGTAGCGTCTTCTTCGTGTCGATAGCCAATAGTAGCGATTAAGCTTGCATTTAAGCCCAATTGGGTTAGTCCAAGTATTTCGTTTACTTTCTCTTCTTCAAAGCCTTCCATTGGCGTAACGTCGATTTTTAATTCAGCTGCGGCATTTAGCAAGTTTCCTAAAGCAAGATAGGTTTGCTTTGATGTCCAATTCTTTTTTTCTTCGATTGATAAAGGGTTGATTTTCATTTTCATAAAATCAGCATAACCTTGAACTGATGCCAATTCGATGCCTCTGGTTTTAATTAAATTTTGAATGTAATTATCAATTTCTTCATCACCAAAATTAACGACATTCGCAAAAACAACTACATGAGAAGCATCTACAATTTGGCTTTGATTCCATGCCGCAGGTTGCAACTTTCGTCTCAATTCAGGGTTTTCTATAATGAACACCTTGTAGGGTTGTAGCCCATAAGAAGAAGAACTCAGACGTATGGCTTCTTTTAGTGTATCTAAATCTTCTTTAGATACTTTTTTGGATGCATCAAATTTTTTGGTGGCATAACGCCAATTGGCATCTTGTATAAAGTTTGACATAATTTAGTTAATTGTATTTCTGTACTTTTCTAATAATCTATTTAATTCTTCTAATTCGGTAGAAGTTAAATTTGAAGCAAAATCTTCTTCATGTTGAATAACGATTGGATCTAATTCTGTCAATAAATCCAAACCTTTTTGTGTAATTAATACTTCAATTTTTCTTCTATTATCAGGACAAACATCGCGAGTCACTAATTGTTTTAATAATAATTTATCTATCAATCGAGTAGTATTACTGTTTTTAGCAATCATTCGCTCCTGAATTACACACATATTGGCTGGTTTCCCTTTTTGACCTCTCAGAATGCGTAAAACATTGTATTGTTCGCTCGATAAATCATAAGGCTTAAGTTTTTCTAAAAACTTTTCACCAATAAGTGTGTTGGTGTACACCATGTTAAGAATAACTTTCTTTGCAGCACTTATGTTTATCGTCGATTTTATTATTTTTTCAATTTCCATTGTTACACACTCAATATTTGTAGGTACAAATGTAATGCTTTATTTTATTTGTATATACAAGCTTCTGTTATTTTTTTGTTAAAGTTTTATTTTTCCTTTAGTGATATACTTTCTGAAAAGTCATTTTTTTAGTATATTTGATAAAAATAGAAAACTATGGATTTGATACAAGAAGATTGGAAATCGCTACTAAAAAATGATACAAATGCTGTAATACTTGACGTTAGAACAAAAGAAGAATGTGATGAAGGCATTATTCCAAACGCCATAATGATAGACATTTATAAAGGACATGATTTTATTGAAGAACTTGAAGAACTAGATAAAACAAAAAATTATTATGTCTATTGCAAAGCTGGTGGAAGAAGTGCTCAAGCTTGCGGGATTATGAAACAACTAGGTTTTGAAACGGCTTACAATTTAATTGGAGGTTTCAGTAATTGGAACGGTGATGTAACTTTTCCTAAAGTTTAGTCTATGAATATACCTCACGCAGATAAACCAAGAATAGTAATTGTTGGTGGTGGTTTCGCTGGAATTGCAATAGCAGAGAAATTAAAAAACAAAGAAGTTCAAGTAGTTCTTATCGATAAACATAATTATCATACTTTTCAACCTTTGTTGTATCAAGTGGCAACTGGCGGATTGGAAGCGGGTTCTATAGCCTATCCATTGCGAAAAGTTATTCAAGAGTATGATGATTTCTATTTCAGGTTAACTTCAGTTAAAGAAATTGATACCAAAAACCAAAAAATAATTTCAGAAATAGGCGATTTGCATTATGACTATTTAGTGATTGCAACGGGTTCGAAAACCAATTTTTTTGGAAATAAAGAAATTGAACGTAATGCGATGTCCATGAAAACCATTCCGCAATCGTTAAATATTAGGAGTTTGATTTTAGAAAATTTTGAACAAGCTGTTTTGACCAATGATCAGTCAGAAAAAGATGCTCTTATCAATTTTGTTTTGGTTGGTGCAGGACCAACAGGTGTAGAGTTGGCAGGTGCTTTGGCTGAAATGAAAAAAGCAATTCTTCAAAAAGATTATCCCGATTTGGATATATCTAAAATGGGAATTAACCTGATTCAAAGTGATGATAAAGTCCTCAGTACTATGAGTGAAAAGTCCTCAATTGCAGCCGAAAAGTTTCTAAATAAACTAGGTGTTAAAATTTGGAAAAACGTTCGTGTTACCAACTATGATGGAAGAACGGTTTCTACAAATTCTGATTTGAGTTTTGAAACAGCAACAGTAATTTGGACTGCAGGTGTTGAAGGCGCACCAATTTCAGGTTTAAATAGTGACGCTTTTGTTGAACGTGTAAAACGTATCAAAGTAAATGAATTCAACCAAGTAAATGGCTATGAAAACATATTTGCTTTGGGCGACATTGCTTCTATGGAAACTAAAGATTATCCAAAAGGACATCCAATGATGGCACAACCTGCCATTCAGCAAGGGAAACTTTTAGGCGAAAACATTATAAAGTTAATTAAAAACAAACCGATGAAACCTTTTCAATATAATGACAAAGGTTCGATGGCAACAATCGGAAGAAATTTGGCTGTTGTTGATTTGCCAAAATATCATTTTAGTGGCGTTTTTGCCTGGTTTGTTTGGATGATAGTGCATTTGTTTTCCTTAATTGGATTTAAAAACAAAGCCGTTGTGTTTCTTAACTGGGTTTACAATTACATACGTTTTGACAGAGAAGGCAGATTAATTATTAGACCTTACAAAAAACGAAGTTTTGTAACTTTTACTAGCGATGAAGTATAACAGAAGTTACTAGTCAAAACATTTCAAATAATCAATAAAATAAGATTCGGGTTGGTAAATTTTATTGTCCATTTCAGAAACTAATTCGGTTTTAAATGGATAATCTATAATTTCTCCAGAAAATTGAATACGCATAAAAGTAATTTTGGAGGTTTTTAAATCTTCAAAATTTTCTTTTGTAAAGACAAACGAGCTACTAGTGATACGATTGTTTTTGCCATCATCACTTCGCAATAAAGTGCCACAAGTATCTGCGCCAACATTTAATAAAGTAACAATTTTTCCATTGTTTAATTGAAGATAAATTTTAGAACTTTTATCAAAACAATTGGCTTTAATAAAGTCACTACTTCTTTGAATCGATTGAAATTCAAGATTTAAAATGCCATTATTAGAAGCTAAAGAAAAATAAATATTTGTTGAGTTTCCGGCAAAATTGCGTTCAAAAATCAAAAATTGTTTTGTTGATTTATAAGTACCAATACTATCCGTAATATCAGTGTCAATTTCACACGGTTTTTGTGAGAAAGCAAAGAAATTTAAAAGTAGAAGTGCTATAGAAATGAACTTTTTCATGGTTATTTTAATTTTTTGCAAAGTAAAACTATTTTGTTGTTATTTATATCGGTTGTAAAAAAACAATACAAATTTCCGCCATCTTGAATTTTCCATTTCTTTCGAATATTATCAACGGTTTCTGGAAAATTTCTAGTGGTAATGTTTGCTTTTTTGTTTGATAAATGGTTTTTCATGGAAGATTTCTCGTAATTCATGACTGTCTCAATTTCGAAAACTCTACCAGGAAAATCAATTAGAGTATCTGATGTAAACAAATGGGAATGTTGGTGTAATTTTTCGATTCCAAATTGTGTTCCTATTTCAGTAAAACCACCTGATTTCATTATGGCAGCATTTGCTTCATACAAATATTTTTTAGGCAAGCTATAATCAAAATTTGAAGAATCATCATTTAAACTAAACGAAAATAACTCTTGATGTTCTTTTAGAATGTTACAAGTAATTATTTTTATGTTTGAATTATATTTTTTTTCTAAAATCCAAAGTAATTCTTTTACTTCGTTATCAACAGCAACAATATGTAGCTCTTTTACATTTTTCAATTCGGATAAACCAGCAGTTATATCCAAAATTGGTGCTGTTTTTATCATAATGTTATTTGATTTTTCAAAGTAAAAATCTAATAATTCAGGAACATTGGGCTGACAATCTTTAAGCATGAAAACTTTCCCTTTTGCATCATTCCTTCTCGAGGGATCAATATAAATCCAATCAAAATTTCGTTTCAATTTATCTAAAATAGTCAAACTATCTTCGGCAAAACATTCTATATTTTGCTGTTGTAAAACTTCAAAATTATGTGTTACTATTTCGGATAACTCTGCATTTATTTCACAATGTAAAATATGTTTTATTTTCTTAGAAAAATAGTAATCATCAACGCCAAAACCACCAGTTAAATCAATTAAAGATTCTCCTGAAACTAAACTTGACTTGTATGCAGCAGTTTTCTCAGAAGAAGTTTGCTCAATGGATAACTTACTCGGATAATAGATGTTTTTTGTTGAAAACCAAGTGGGTAATTTTATTTTTGCTTTCTGTTTGGCTTCAATTTGATTTAAAATTAGAGTCCAATCAAAAGAAAGAAATTTAGATTTTTTTAATGCCAAATCACTAACATTTGCCGAAACATGCTCATTAATAAAGGCTTGAATTTCTTCGGAAAGAATGGTTTTATTCATTCTTAAATATTTTTTGTAAAAAGTTTAATGATTTTGTTTTCGGGTAAAAACTCTTTGCCAATTACTTTTAGAATGGTGTAAAAAGGAACAGCGATAATCATTCCAACAATTCCAAAAATAAAACCGCCAATAAGTATCGTAAGAAATATTTCTAATGGATGTGATTTTACACTATTAGAAAAAATAATAGGTTGGTTGATATTGTTGTCTATTAATTGAACAACAAAAAAACCAATTAAAACATAGATGGTTGTTGGCAAAGTTACGGTTTGAAAATCACTATTTATCGTACCCATCATGGTCAAAACGGCTGCTAATACACTAGCAATTATTGGACCGATGTAGGGAATAATATTCAAAATACCACAAATTAGCGCAATAATTAATGCGTTTTGAACGCCAAAGAGTACTAAAACGATAAGATATAAAATAAAAATAAGCGCCAATTGAATGATTAACCCAATGAAATAGCGAGAAAGTAATAGGTTTATTTTAGTTACTGAGTTTAAAATTTGGTCTTCGTGAGCATCGGGTAAAATTGCTTTTGCAGAAGATAAAAAGAGCAACTTATCTTTTAAAAAGAAAAAAGTAATAAAGAAAACAGAAGCCAATCCCATTCCGATATTACTAATAGTAGTCAATAAAGAATTGAAAAAATTGGTAAAAACGGCAAAATTCATTTTGGACAACCATTGATTTGGGTTTATTATATTTTCACTTTCAATATTGTGTTTTTTTAGAAATTGAGAAAATTGTGTCGCTATATCTAGAACATTTTTTTCAATTTGATGGGTATTTAATAATGATAAATTACTGCTTTGAGAAATAATTAAAGGAACAAACATGGAAATGACACCAATAATTAAAAGTAAAAACAGAACTAAGGTTGTAATGACAGCAAGTGTATTTTTGAATTTCAGTTTTCGTTTAAGAAACTCTACTATCGGATTGGCAATCAAGCTAAATATTAACGAAATAACTAGGTATAAAATTACGGTTTGAATTTTATAAAAAAACAATAACAACAAGGCAAAAAGCAGCAAGATTCCAACGGCTTTTACGATTCCATATGCAATTGTTTTGGATGAATACATAGTTAATTGTTAAAAATGTAGTTTACTATATTTGTTCCCATTTTCAAGGCTTTTTCACGAGCTTCTTTGGTGTCATTATGAACTTCTGGATCTTCCCAACCATCGCCAAGATCTGTTTCAAAAGTGTACATTAGGATTAATCTGTTGTTTTCAAATATTCCAAATGCTTGCGGACGTTTTCCATCGTGTTCGTGAATTTTGGGCAAACCATTAGCAAAAACATTTGGTTTTTGAAAAATAGCATGATTAGCAGGAATTTCTACTAATGGATTATTTGGAAAAATTCGTTTGATTTCTCTACGAATATATTCGTCCATTCCATAATTATCATCAATGTGTAAAAATCCACCAGAAATCAGATAATTTCTTAAATTTAAAATTTCAGCATCACTAAAAACTACATTTCCATGCCCAGTCATGTGAACAAAAGGATATGAGAAAATTTCTAAACTTCCAGGTTCTACGGTCGCTGGCTTATTTTTGATTTTTGTATTAATTGTTTGATTGGCATATTTTATCAAATTGGGTAACGAAGTAGGATTTGCATACCAATCACCACCACCATTGTATTTTAATAATGCAATTTCTTGAGAAAACGCATTAAATGTTACAAGTGAAAAAAAGAATAAATAGAGTTTTATATTTGATTTCATTTTTTGGATTTCGCTATTAATTCGTCTAAAACATTTTGGATTTCAGTTGTGTTAAAACCAAGACTTTTGCCAAATTCTTTTCCTTTGGTAGCATATTGGATGCCTTGTTTGTAGTCTTTGTTTTTTAACAACAAATTGCTAATTAGCACATATTTATCTAAACTTGGATTGAGTTCTAAAGCTGTTTTTTCCCATGAAACGGCGTTTTCTAGCATTTTTTTGTCACTAATGTAAATGAAATAGTTAGCGCAAACGTTATTGATAAATTGTGCATCTTTTAAACCAAAATTTGCCATGTTTTGTTCTAAAACGCTATTGTATTCATTCCATTTATACGTTCGTTCGTATAAACTTAAATCTTGATGGAATAATAAGGAATCAATTTCCCGTAGTTTAAAGTTAGCAGCAATTTTTCGGTTTTTATTAAAAGTAACAGTGTCATTTTGAGTTATATAATCAGCAAAATTATCATTAATGACAAAATTGATTTTTTTCTCAACACGTTTTTTAGAAACTACTTTTTCAAATTTAGCTTTGTTTTTCACCAAATCAATGAATTCAGGTGCATCAAAGTCAAGGATACCGTTGGCAATCAATCGCCAATTTTCTTCGGTATAATAATTATTTGCAGCAACTGTTTTTAAATATTTTTGAGTAATTTCTGTTGGATTAAATCCAATTCTTTTTGTCATAAGTATATATGAAAAACATTTGTCATAATTAGAAACCTCTTTTTCAAAACTTGATTTTACATTTTGAAGGTGATTTGCTTCATTTAAATTATCGACACCTTCTTTAATAAATTCTTCGGATTTAAATTCTCCTGTTATACAGTTGGTAAGGTTTTGATTGTCATCAAAGTAACAAAACGTTGGAAATGATTTTACAATCAATTGATTTTTAAGTTTTTCTCGAAGTAATTTTCCTTCTGTGCTTTCAATATCTGATGCAATACAAATGTAATTTTGAGTATAAAAATTTATTACATCTTGATTGATAAAAACTTCATTTTTCATTTTGTTGCAATGCGCACACCAACTGGCATAAAACATTAAAATGACTGGTTTTTTCTCTAATTTGGCTTGTTGCATAACTGCATTAAAATCTTTGTCAATGAAAAGTGTTTGTTTTTGAGCAAAACTAATTTGGCAAATAACAATAAGTACTACAATAGAAAATAAAGTTTTAATCGAATTCATAATTTACGTTTCATTTTTAAAAACAACACTATGACATGCTACAATTGCTGCTGTTTCTGTTCGTAATCTTGTGTTTCCCAAAGATACAGGAATAAATTTAGTAGCAATAGCCTGTTGGATTTCTTTAACAGAAAAATCGCCTTCTGGACCAATCAAAATTAAAACATTTTCATTGGTTTTCAATTCGTTTTTCAAAGATTTTCTAGTTGTTTCTTCACAGTGAGCAATGAATTTTTGACCTTGAGATTCCATTTTGATAAAATCTTTAAATGTAATTGGTTCATTCAATTTGGGTAAATAATAATGCAAAGATTGTTTCATAGCACTTTCTAAAATCTTTTGGAAACGATCAGTTTTTATTACTTTTCTTTCAGAATGTTCACAGATAATTGGCGTGATTTCTTGAATGCCAATTTCGGTTGCTTTTTCTAAAAACCATTCGTAGCGCTCATTCATTTTGGTTGGAGCAACGGCTAAATGCAATTTAAATTTTGGAGCTTCTTGTTTTTGAAAAGAATTAATTTTAACCGTACATTTTGAATCCGAAGCAATTGTTATTTCGGTAGTAAATAAATAGCCTAAGCCATTAGTAACATGTAAAATATCACCAGTTTTTTTGCGCAGTACTTTTACAATATGTTTGCTTTCTTCTTTGTCAAAAACAAAAAACGTTTGAGTTTCAGTTAAATTTGGAGTGTAGAATAATTGCATAATTAAAACTCTATTCGTGCTTTAGACACTACAGCAGCATTTTCAAATTTATCGTGTAAAAACTTTTGATAACCAACAATTCCAATCATTGCCGCATTATCCGTTGTATATTCAAATTTTGGGATGAATGTCTTCCAGCCGTATTTTTGTTCTGTTTCTTTTAATGTATTTCTAATTCCAGAATTGGCTGAAACACCACCACCAATGGCAATTTGAGTAATTCCAGTTTCTTCTACTGCAAGTTTTAATTTTTCCATTAATATATCAATGATAATTTGTTGTACTGAAGCGCAAATATCATGCTTATTATCTTCTACAAAATTTGGATTTTCCGCAACGTTCTTTTGAATAAAATAGAGAATTTGAGTTTTCAAACCCGAAAAACTAAAATTCAATCCTTTAACTTTTGGAATGGTAAACAAATATTTTTTTGAATTTCCTTCTTTGGCAAATTGGTCAATTAATGGTCCACCAGGATAAGGCAATCCTAATATTTTTGCAGTTTTATCAAACGCTTCGCCAACAGCATCATCGGTAGTTTCGCCAATAATTTCCATGTCAAAAAAGTTTTTGACTTTTACGATTTGAGTATGTCCACCAGAAATGGTTAATGCCAAAAATGGAAATTCAGGTTTGTCAAAGCCATCTTCATCAATAAAATGCGCCAAAATATGCGCATGCATATGATTGACTGCTATTAAGGGTATGTTTAAAGCCAAAGCCAGCGATTTTGCAAATGAAGTACCAACCAAAAGTGAACCCATTAAACCTGGACCTTGTGTAAAGGCTATAGCAGAAAGTTGTTCTTTGGTAACGTTGGCTTTTTTTAGAGCAACATCAATTACGGGTACAATATTTTGTTGGTGTGCACGTGAAGCCAACTCGGGAACAACACCACCAAATTCTTCATGAATACTTTGTCGTGCAACTATATTTGAAAGAACTTTATTGTTTTTCAAAACCGCTGCGGCAGTATCGTCGCAAGAACTTTCGATGGCTAGGATAAAAACTTCATCTTGAATCATAAAAAGGCACAAATTTTGATTTATATTTGACAAACCGTTGTGAATTGTCAAAAATAGTGATTTTTGTATAGTTTACAGTCTTTCCCAAGCCGATTTTATATTTGGAAGAAAATAAAAAAAATAGTCAATTCAAAAAAATCCGAAAAGTAATCATTCGGACAATAATTGCGCTTTTAGTGTTTTTGTTGCTGTCGGCTATTGCACTAACATTGCCTTTTGTTCAAACAAAAATCGCAAAATATGTTACTGATGATATAAATAAAGAATATGGTGTAAATATTTCTATTGACAAAGTTGCTATTACTTTTTTTGGCGGTGTCAAGTTGAAAACGGTTTTGATATTAGATCATCATCAAGACACGCTTATTTTTGTAAATAGATTAAATACTAGTCTTTTAGATTTTAAAAATATTGCCAATAGTAAACTTCGCTTTGGCGATTTGAGATTTGATAATTTATATTTGAACATCGTCAATTATAAAAATGAAAAAGACACCAATCTCGATCTTTTCGTAGAAGCTTTAGACGACGGAAAACCTGGTTCTGGAAATTTTTTGATGACATCCAAAAACGTATATGTAAAAAAATCACGCTTTGTAATGATGGATTACAATCGAGAAGTTCCAAAAGATGTTGATTTCACAAAACTTAATGCACATTTAGAAAATTTTCAAATCAAAGGTCCAGATGTAACGGCAAAAATAGCTGAAATGTCTTTTTTAGACCATCGAGGATTATTTGTAAAAGATTTAATTGCTGATTTTGCTTACACGAAACGGAATATTAAACTTGAAAACTTAAAATTAGAAACTGAAAACTCCTTAGTTGAAGGAAAAGTAATTTTAAATTATAATAAAGACAATAAGGATTTTAGTAATTTTAATAACAAAGTGATTTTTGATATTGAAACAAAGAATTCAAAAATTGCAACAAACGACATTCGTTATTTTTATAGTGAAATGGGTAAAAACAAAGTCTTTATGCTTACCTCAAAAGTAAAAGGAACTTTGAATGATTTTTATGCTACAAACCTTTATTTAAAGGAAAATAATAACTCTATAATTAAAGGCGATGTAAATTTTAAAAACCTTTTTCCTCGTAGTCCGGGTGAATTTTTTATGAAAGGAGATTTTAAAAAGATTACGTCTAATTATAAAGATTTAACTGAATTATTGCCAAATGTTTTAGGGAAAAAATTGCCAACATCTTTAGAAAAATTAGGACAATTTAACTTTACGGGAACAGCCGAAGTTACTCAAAAGTATATTGATGCCGATTTTGTGATGAATACAGCTTTGGGAATTATAGAGTCAACCTTGACTATTAATAATTTAGATAATATTGACAATGCAAATTATAAGGGAAATGTTATTTTTGACCAATTTGAAATCGGAGATTTAATTGGACAAAAGGACATTGGGAAAGTAAGTTTAAATATTGATGTTGATGGAAAAGGATTCACACAAAAACTACTAAATACAACTTTTGTAGGAGATGTATATAAACTGAATTATAGAGGTTACAATTACCAAAAAATTGTTGTTGATGGAAGTTTTAAACAACCTGTTTTTAAAGGAAAGTTTTTTGTAAATGACCCGAACTTATACATGGATTTTAATGGTTTAATTGATTTAGGTAAAAATGAAAAAATAATCAATTTCAATGCTAAAATTGACTATGCAAATCTAGATAAATTAAATATCATTAAAGATTCAATAGCTGTTTTTAAAGGAGATATTGCCATTAATTCTAAAGGAAATGATTTAGACAATTTCAAAGGCGATGTGGTTTTAACAAATGCAATGTATCAAAACAGAAAAGATATTTATTTTATTGACAACCTTTCTATTAACTCTAGTTTTGATGAAGAGAATGAACGAAAAATAACTGTGAATTCCACAGATGCATTATCAGGAACTATCGTTGGAAAATATAAGTTTGACCAACTCAAAAGCATGATTGAAAATTCGATTGGAACATTGTATGCCAATTACAAACCTAATAAAGTAAAAAAAGGACAATACATAAAGTTTGATTTTGATATTTATAGTAAAATCATCGAGATTTTCTATCCTGATATTTCAATTTCAAAAAACACTAAGATAAAAGGAAGCATTAGTTCTGAATCGGATAACTTTAAATTGGATTTAAAATCACCCAAAATTACTTATAAAGAAAATACTTTTGATAACTTATTGTTGCAAATTGATAATAAAAATCCATTGTTTAAGTCCTATGTTCAGTTAGATTCTATAAATACAAAATACTATAAAGTCAGAGATTTTAGTATGATTAATAATATTCAGAACGATACATTATATTTTAGAACGGAGTTTAAAGGTGGCGATAAAGGAAACGATTTTTATAATTTGAATTTATACCATACTATCAATGCAGAGAACCAAAACGTTGTTGGATTGCAAAAATCAGAAGTTCAATTTAAAGATTACTTGTGGTTTGTAAACGAGGAAGATGACAACCAAAACAAAATTGTATTTGATAAAAAACTGCAAAATTTTAACTTTGATAACATCAAAATTTCCCATGAAAACCAATCGGTTAATTTGAATGGAGTTTTAAAAGGCACTACAAATAAAGATTTGATACTTACTTTTAAGAATGTGAATTTGAACAAGATAACGCCAGATGTTGAAAAGTTTAAATTTGATGGAAAAGTAAATGGTGATATCTATTTTAAACAAAATCTTCAAGTATATCAACCAACATCGTCGCTTGAAATTGATGATTTAATGCTAAATGACATTGCATTAGGAAAACTAAATTTAGATATAAAAGGTGATGAGAGTTTAAAGAAATTTTATGTAAGGTCTAACTTAATTAACAAAAATGTAGAATCTTTTGAAGCAGATGGAACTATAGAAGTTTATGATGGAAAAACATCATTAGATGTTGACTTGCGTTTTGATAAATTCAATCTAGGAGTATTAGGCAAAATAGGTGGCGATGTCATAACGAATATTCGAGGATTTGCCTCTGGAAATGCTAGAATTGATGGCGACATCAATCAATTGGATTATAATGGTAGATTGTTTGTCAATGATACAGGATTGACAATTCCATATTTGGGAGTTGATTATTCTTTTGCTAACAATTCAATTGTTGATGTTACCGAAAATAAATTCATAATAAGACAAACTGAGATTAAAGATTCTAAATTTGATACTGAAGGACAATTCAATGGATTTATCAAACACAAACAATTCGGAGATTGGGAATTAGATTTAAATATAAATTCTAAAAAATTACTAGCCTTAAACACAGTTGATTCGGAAGACGCTGCTTATTATGGAACTGCTTTCATGAATGGTTCTGCTTCAATTAGTGGTCCTACCGAAGGATTGGCAATTAAAGTAAATGCTGAATCAGTAAATGGAACAAGTATTAAAATTCCAATCAATGATAGTGAATTAGCCGAAGAAAATGGGTATATAAGATTTAAAAAACCAATAAGTAATAATTCAATAAGTAAAGAAGAAAAAAAATTTAATGGTTTAGAATTAGACTTTAATTTTGACATTCTTGAAAATGCAGATATTGAAGTAATTCTTAACAGAGATTCAGGTCATGGAATGAAAGGAAATGGTAGAGGAACATTACTTTTTGAAATAAACACTTTAGGGAAATTTAATATGTATGGTGACTTTCAGGTTTACAAAGGATATTATAATTTCAAATACGGAGGTTTGTTTGGCAAAACTTTTGAAGTAAAAAAATACAGTTCCATTGTATGGTCAGGTGATCCTATGGCGGCAACATTGAATATTGATGCAGTATATAAAACTACCGCCAATCCAGCTATGCTAATTGCCAATCCTTCATTTAATAAAAAAGTTGATGTTGAAGTTGTTATTGGTATTAAAGGAAGTTTAATGAATCCTGAACCTGAGTTTTCTATTGAGTTTCCCAAAGTAGCTTCAACACTACGTTCAGAATTACAATATAAATTAGACGATAAAGACACAAGACAAACTCAGGCATTATCCTTGTTATCAACCAATTCTTTTTTAAGCCCAGAGGGTGTTACACAATCACAATCTTCTAACTTATTATACGAAAAAGCCAGTAGTGTATTTTCAGATATTTTTTCTACAGATGGCGGAAAAGTCTCCATTGCACCAGAATATGTTGGTGGCGACACAAGACCAGGATATGAAACCGATGCCAGGTTTGGATTGAGCCTTTCTTCCAAAATAAATGAAAGAATAACAGTGAATGGAAAAGTAGGAGTTCCTGTCGGTGGAGTAAACGAATCAGCTGTTGTTGGAAATGTAGAACTACAATACAGAGTTAATGATGATGGTACACTCAATTTAAGGGTTTTTAACCGCGAAAATGACGTTACTTATATCGGTCAAGGTGTTGGATATACCCAAGGATTGGGACTTTCCTATGAAGTAGATTTTGATACTTTTAGGGAATTAATCACCAAAATTTTTAATAATAAAAAATTACTGCAAATAATCCCATCTAAATCCGAAGTTGGAGACGATTCTGTACTTCCTGATCATTATCAATTTACAAATGACCCAAAACATCCAAAAAAAGAGGATAAACCACACCCAAATAATCAAGGATTACCTCCAGAAGATTATTAATTTTATAATTTTAGATACATTTTTTTAAAACTTATCAACGAAAACGTTTGAAGTTTCTTTCGTTTGTTAATACCGAGATAAATTAGGTGCAAAACTGCTTTGTCTTTGTTATTTTTACATTTTAATACATAAAAAAATGTCAAAAACAATAAAAAAGATAGGCGTTCTTACTTCTGGTGGAGATTCTCCAGGAATGAATGCTGCTATTCGTTCAGTTGTTAGAACATGTGCTTATCATAACATTGAGTGTGTTGGTATTTACCGTGGTTACCAAGGAATGATTGAAGGAGATTTTAAAGAAATGGGACCACGAAGTGTAAACAACATCGTTAACAAAGGTGGAACCATTCTAAAATCGGCACGTTCCAAAGAATTCACAACCGTTGAAGGAAGACAAAAAGCACACCAACATTTGGTTAAAGCTGGTGTAGATGCTTTAGTTGTAATTGGTGGAGATGGTTCGTTTACAGGTGCCGAAGTATTTAATAAAGAATTTGATTTCCCTGTAATGGGAATTCCAGGTACCATTGACAACGATATTTTTGGCACTAGTCATACACTTGGCTACGATACTGCATTAAATACTGTTGTAGAAGTTATCGATAAAATTCGTGATACTGCCAGTTCTCACAACCGACTTTTCTTTGTAGAAGTTATGGGAAGAGATGCAGGTCATATTGCGCTAAACGCTGGAATTGGAGCAGGAGCAGAGGAGATTTTAATCCCCGAAGAAGATTTAGGATTAGAACGACTATTAGAATCACTACAAAAAAGTAAAGCTTCCGGAAAATCTTCAAGTATTGTTGTGGTTTCTGAAGGTGATAAATTAGGAAAAAATGTGTTTGAGCTAAAAGATTATGTCGAAGAGCACATGCCCGAATATGACGTGCGAGTATCAGTTCTTGGTCACATGCAACGTGGTGGAGCACCATCGTGTTTTGACCGAGTTTTGGCTTCACGATTAGGAGTAAAAGCAGTAGAATCGATACTTGAAGGAAAGTCTAATTTTATGGTCGGGATTATTAAAGACGAAATCGAATTAACACCATTAGAACAAGCTATCAAAGGACACACCGAAATAAATAGAGAATTATTAAGAGTGTCGGACATCATGTCAACGTAAACAAAATACAGTTATTTGAGGATTCGGTTAATCGAAATCAAGAATAACCAAATTATCAAATTGCCAAATTAATATAAAATAAAAAAAATGTCAAAAGTAAAATTAGGAATAAACGGTTTTGGAAGAATAGGAAGAATAGTTTTCAGAGAATCAATGAATAGAGATAATGTAGAAGTAGTAGCCATCAATGATTTATTGGATGTAGATCATTTAGCTTATTTATTAAAATATGACTCTGTTCACGGAAGATTTAATGGTAAAGTAGAAGTAAAAGACGGACAACTTTATGTAAACGATAAATTCATCAGGGTAACAGCTCAAAAAGATCCAAAATTAATCCAATGGGATGACAAAGAAGTTGATGTTGACATCGTTGCAGAATGTACAGGTTTCTTCACAACGGTAGAAACAGCAAGTGCTCACATTGAAGGTGGTGCCAAAAAAGTAATTATATCGGCTCCTTCGGCTGATGCTCCAATGTTTGTAATGGGAGTAAACCACGAATCAGTTAAAGCTACAGATTTAGTAGTGTCAAACGCTTCTTGTACTACAAACTGTTTAGCACCATTGGCTAAAGTTATTCATGATAATTTCGGAATTATTGAAGCGTTAATGACAACGGTGCATGCAACAACTTCTACACAAATGACTGCAGATGGACCTTCTCGAAAAGACTGGAGAGGCGGACGTGCTGCAAGTGTAAACATTATTCCATCTTCTACAGGTGCAGCAAAAGCAGTTGGAAAAGTAATCCCAGAATTAAACGGAAAACTAACAGGAATGGCATTCCGTGTTCCTACTGTCGATGTTTCTGTAGTTGATTTAACAGTAAAAGTTGCCAAAGAAACTACCTATGAAGAAATCATGGCAGTAATCAAAAAAACTTCCGAAACTTCTATGAAAGGTATTTTAGGATATACCGAAGATCAAGTAGTTTCTCAAGATTTTATTTCAGATAAAAGAACATCTATTGTTGATGCAAAAGCAGGAATTGGGTTAAACTCAACATTCTTCAAGATAGTTTCTTGGTATGATAACGAGTATGGATATTCAAGTAAATTAATAGACTTAGCCGTTCACATTTCAAAAATATAATTAAATTTCAATCCTGATTTTGCAACCCAAAGTTGGGATTGCTGTTTTTATGAGTTAATAAAACTCATATGTCAAAACTTATAACTCATAATTAACTATGAAACTACTTGTAGATAGCGGTTCAACCAAAGCCGATTGGATAGCCATTGACGATAATGGCAAAGTGCTTTTTACTACTCAAACCTTAGGTTTGAATCCAGAAGTACTTGAAAAAGAAGAAGTAATCGAACGTCTTGAAGATAAGTTTGATATAGCACAAAATAAAAACAAAGCGACTAGTTTGTGTTTTTATGGCGCAGGTTGTGGTACCGATAGAATGAAAATTTTTTTAACATCTATTTTTGAAGAGTATTTTCCCAATGCCAAAGTAGCAGTTTATGAAGATACCTATGCTGCTGTTTTTGCAACCACACCAAAAGACGAAAAAGCAATAGTTTGTATATTAGGTACAGGTTCCAATTGCAGTTATTTTGACGGAAGCATGTTGTTTCAAAAAGTACAATCATTAGGCTACATTGCTATGGATGACGGTTCGGGAAATAGATTTGGAAGACATTTACTAAGAGGCTATTATTTCAATAAAATGCCCAAAGAGTTAGCTCTTGAATTTGAAGAAGAATACAATGTAGAAGCCGATTACATAAAAGCCAATCTATACAAAGAGCCAAATCCGAATGCCTATTTGGCAACATTTGCAAAATTCATCATCAAGCACAAAGAGAATGAGTTTTGTAAAAAAATAATCAAAAAAGAATTAAAATCTTTTGCAAAAAACTATATCATGCAATTTGAAAACTGTCAAGAAGTGCCAGTTCATTTTGTAGGCTCTATTGCTTTTTATTTAAAAGACGAATTGGAAATAGTTTTAAACAAATACAATATTAAAATGGGTAATGTGTTGCGAAGACCAATAGATGGGTTAATTGCATACCATGCCTTAAATAAATAATATACAAAGCCACTTTTTTTAAAGTGGTTTTTTTATTTTTACAAAAAACAACACTATGGAAATAGCCATTATTGCACACGACGGAAAGAAAGCTGAAATGGTTCAGTTTATCAATAAAAACAAATACTTGCTCGAAAAAGAAAACATCAAGCTCATAGCCACCGGAACTACAGGTAGTAAAGTAGAAGCGGTAGGTATCAAAGTAAAAAAAATGCTTTCTGGACCACAAGGAGGCGATGCCCAAATTGCAGCAAGAGTAGCCGAAGGAAAATGCAAAATGGTATTGTTTTTTAAAGACCCAAACGCAAGCCATCCTCACGAACCCGATATATCGATGCTCATTCGTATTTGCGATGTACACAATATTCCATTGGCAACCAATGAAGCCACAGCACAACTCTTATTATTAGGGTTGGATGATTTATAAAAAAATCTAATTGCGAAACCCATTTCAATCGTCGCGGAAGGCATCTTTGACCTCGTGGAGACCCTATTTAACAACGAAAAAAACCTAATCCCACAAAACAATCTATTATTTAACTTCTACACCATTTAATACATTTGTTGAAAACAATAATTATACAATAGCCTTCAATAAATGCATAATTATTATTTTAGCACAAATCTACATTCATTCATGCAAGCCAAACCTTTTTTAAAATGGGCAAAAAAGTAGTGACAAATGAAATTTTAATCAGATGAAAATTATAACTACACCTTGGAAAAATAATTTTCTGGAACTTGTTTCAAACTCCAAGCATTCCATAAAAATAACATCTCCATTTGTAAAGGAAAATGTTTGTAATGAAATGTTAATCGCAAAATCTTCCAATGTTAAGTTAGAATTAATAACATCTTTTAAATTAGGTAATATTCATTCAGGTTCATTAGATATTAAAGCGATTGAAAATATTATAAATAAAGATGGAATTGTTAAAAACCATTCAAAATTGCATTCCAAAATCTATCTTTTTGATGATAAAGAAGTTATTATTAGCTCCGGAAATTTGACAAATGGAGGATTAATAAATAATTTTGAATATGGCGTTTATACAAATGACAAAGCAATAGTTTCCCAAGTAGTAACTGATTTTGATTTAATCTCCAAAAACGAAAAAACGGGTACTATAGAACCCAGACATATAGCTGAGGTAAATAAAATACTTTCTAATATTGCTAAAAGCGAAACTACTAAATTTCCAAAATTTGAAATTGAAAATCAAGAGGATAAAAACGATGTAATTCAATTATCAAGAAATAGTATAACACAATCATTAAATGGTTGGAAGCTTGATGTTTTCAATTGTATAGATTCCATTGAAAAAGAAATCTTTACATTAGCAGATGTTTATAATTTTGAGGAAGTTCTAAAACAAAAACACGTAACAAATACAAGAATTGCACCAAAAATAAGGCAACAACTTCAGAATCTAAGAGATATTGGATTATTAGAATTTTTAGGAAATGGAGTTTACAGAAAATTATGGAAATGAAAAAATATATATTTATTTCTCCCGAAGGAACAACGGAAGCTCCAAATAGTACATACGAAGTAAACAATATGCAAGTAATTGGCATAGTTGAAAACGTAGATAATGAAGATCAAGCTTTAATAAAACTATTGATAGAAAACGAATGGATAATTGATGCTGAATATAATATTGCCGAATTCATTTGCTATGAAATACTATAAACATCAAAATCCCGAAGGGATGTTATATGTTTGTAGCCGTGGGTTTCAACCCACGGAAAATAAAGATAACAACAATAAAAAATCCCGTAGGGATGATATAACTACAAGATATAAAAGGCAACTCATCAAAAATGGATAAACGAAAAAAAGTTTCTAAAAGTAAAATTTGAATGGCAAGAAGGATATGGCGCTTTCTCTTATTCAAAATAACAAGTAGATGCAGTTACAAATACATTGCTAACCAAGAAAAACACCATAAAACCAAAACATTTCAAGAAGAATATATAGATTTTCTGAAAGCATTTGAAATCGAATACAATGAGCTTTATATTTTTAAAGAACCAATCTAGCATATCATCCCTACGGGATTATTTTAAATTTAAAAATCGACCTTCAATACCACAAGTTTTTAAAGTATTAGCATTCTCTTTACCATAAGCAATAAATACACTAGGTGAACCTGGTGTACCACCTTGAACACCAGAAACATGGTAAAATCTAATCCGACCTTTAACAAACAAAACCGCATCAGCATCATTCCAAATATGTTCAAAAAAACATTTGGTTTCTGTTCTCGCAAAAATTAATGCAATTCCATTTCCATGAAACTTTAATTTTTCTAACCACAGTTCCATGCCTCGACCATATGGCGGATTTAAATATACTCTTCCGAACCATTCTTTCTTTAATCCATCATCCAAAGTAGTATAATTATTTTTGGCATGGAAAAAAGGGGTATTAATTGGTGTGCATGGATCTAAATCAAATACTCCTAGACATTTTACTAATTCTGGAGGAGTTAACCATTCTACTTTTGTGTTTTCACTACGTTCAAAAGATGTGTTCATAATAATTTATTATGATGCAAATATTTGATCAATATTTTAATTATACAAATTATAATATGATCATTTTCAATAACTTATAAACATTTCTTTAATTATGTATATTACAATGTATTATGAAAATATCAAAATAAAGTTTAGAATAAAAAATAAATCAAACAACGGCTTTCCCATTCAAAACTGTAAATTTTTTCAGTCAACAAAGGAAAATGGGATGCATCGGGCGGTTATGATTTTATCAATGAGTTCAACCGTACTTGGCTCGTAAATATTACGGATATATAATCCGTACCACCAACCCCAATAACCATATCAACAAACCACCAAAAACCACATAAAAAAAACCTAATAATCTTTTGTGAGTATTAGGTTCTTTAATGTTTTATGGAGACGCAATAAATTGCGTGGCTACTAATTAGGTTTATTTCACAGCAATCATAGAGATTTCTACGTTAACATTTTTGGGTAAGCATGCCACTTGCACAGTTTCTCGGGCAGGAGCAGTTTTTTCATCAAAATAACTTCCATAAACACTGTTTATTCTAGCAAAATCACCCATGTTCATGATAAAAATAGTTGCTTTTACAACGTTCTCAAAAGTCATTTCGGCAGCTTCAAGCACCGCTTTCATGTTTTCCATTACCTGCTTAGTTTCCGTTTCAATGTCGTCCAATATCAATTCCATTGTTTCAGGATGCAAGGCAATTTGTCCAGAAGTATAAAGCGTGTCTTTAATTAAAACCGCTTGATTGTAAGGTCCAATAGGAGCAGGTGCTTTAGCAGTAAATATAATTTTTTTCATAAATAAGTATTCTATAATTCTAACTTCTAAACTCTAAATTTATCTCAAAACTCTATCCGGCAATCGTTGCTTATCCCACTTAATATCACTAAGCACACCCGATTTAATTCCGATAAAGAAACCCCAATTAGCATTTTCACCAAAAGGCGACCAATTAAAATCCATGCGCCAACTCAATAAATCGCGTTCAAAGCGCAGTTGAGTAAAAGTAACACCTTGTTGCACAAAGTCGTAACCCGTAGCAACCCCAATTTTCCATTTTGGCGTTAGGTCGGTATTCATAGAAACCATCAAGGAGTTACCAGTGATTTTGTTTTCCCTATTAATATTAGAATACGTAAGCGAATAGGCAAAAGTTAGGTCAAAGGGTAACTTGTATTTAAAAAACTCGGTGGGTGTTTCGTCTTCGGTTTTGTCCTCCTCGCCAAATTGGCTTTCCCGTCGGTCGCTTAAGTCTGTGTTTTTTCCAAAAAGATTGTCTTCACGTCCACCATTTTGTTTTCCAGCTTTGTTTTTTTCTTTTTCGTCTAAATCGGTACTCGAAAAACGATAGTTCATAGTGATATTAGAACTCGTCATTCGGAACAAACTTCCTCCGTTGTCAATATTCCAAGTATCAATTCTCCTACCAGTATTGTTGATGGCATATGGGTCAAGGGTTGTGGCAAAATTGATGTCAAGCTTCTGTTTAAACAGTTGGGTTCCTGCACTAATTCGCATAGGTGCTAATCTTAACGAATCGGCAGAAAGATCATAACTTGTCGAAAAGTTTAAATTATTTAGCAACATGATTTTTCTAGCCTCTGTTTTGGTCGAATCTTTGTCGGTTACTTTAGCTTCAATTGTATTGTTAAGACTAAAACTCATAATGTTCGACATGTTTTTTCCAGGTGCTCCAAAGATGCCTCCATCAAAACGAGTGTAGTCTTTTCGAATAGTACCACTTCCATCAGGATCATAAGTGTCATAATAGTTAGAAAAGCTAGGCGTATAGCTATAAGTCACGTTAGGACGCATCACATGGCGAATGGCTTGTAATTTTTTACCTTTTTTAAAATTAAATGTTCCATAAATAGTGGTTCCAACTCCAGTTGAAAACGAATAAGTGCGGAAAGCATCAAAACCTGGAATTTCAGTATCAACTACAGTATTTTGAGAAGCTACATATTCTTTTTGAATGGTCTTAAAATACCAAACCTCATTATAATTTACCGATGAAGTGGCACTAAAATACTTAAATAGTTTAAAGTTGGTGCTCAACGGAATGGTATGTTGAAAGCCTATTTTAGCATCGCGAAACATTTCGGGTTTAAAAAACAACGAATCATAAGTGTGAATTCTGTTTTCTCCTCTTAAGTTATACTGAAAATTGATGTTTTTGATAAAACCTTTTTTGATACCGTCTTTTGGTGCAAAAGGGAAAACCCTATCAACGCTAGCTTGCAATGTAGGCAATGTCATATTTATCTCTTGCGTATTAGTGTTTTGTTGGTGGGTAGCTGTTAAAGAAAGATTGACTTGTGGCACCGAATTAAAAGTCTTGGAATAAGAAATAGATGAACTCAAAGTATTGTTTAATTGTGAACCATTGTTAATTTGGTTTACCGACTGCCTAAAATATTGGCTACTTCCCAAATTTACAGATGCCGAAAAGCGAGAACTCGGATTTGATTTAGCATCTTGGGCATGCGACCATTGAATATTGTAAATAGTAGTTCGCGAATAATCAGGAAAACCACGTTCGCTACTGACTAGGTTTTCGTAACGAAGATTTAAGTTTCCATTAAATTTATACCGTTTGGCATAATTGCTTTGAAGACGCATTCCATAACTACCGTTGGTGTAATAATCACCAAGAGCAGACAAATCATAACTATCACTTAGAGCAAAATAGTAACCACCATTTTGCAATGAAAATCCTCTGAGATTACTATCGTTATACGTTGGCATGATGATTCCCGATTTGCTGGTTTCGGTCATCGGAAAAAAGGCAAAAGGTAAAGCAATTGGCGTTGGCACATCGGCAATAACCATGTTGGTCAAGCCTACTACAATTTTTTTTCCTGGAACAAATTTTACTTTGTTCGTTTGAAAATAATATTCAGGGTCATCAATGTCTTTTGCGGTAGTAAAACGAGCACCTTTCATATAATAAACAGAGTCGTTTTCGCGCTTTGTTTCTGCGGCTTTTACTCTAAATTCACCTTGTTCAGTTCTCGAATTCCAAACCTTTGCTTTTTTAGTTTTAAAATTAAATCGGATAGAATCGGGTTCAATAACGTTAGCACCTTGTTTGAAAACAGGATGTTGTATATAGTTACCTGTAGAATCCTTAATCCTCCCGGCATAAACTTCATTTTTTTGATAATCAATAACAATTATTCCCGATTTTAACTCGATGTCTTGATAATAGACTTCTGCTTGATTATAGAGCGTAATTTGTTTTTTCTTTTGATTTATTTTTTCATAATCAACCGCTTTTCTTCTAATTTTACTTTCTATAATCGGTTTCTTTTTGATTATAGAATCCATTTTTACGGTATCAGTAACCACCAAGTTTTCTTCAATAATGGGAGCCGTTTCTTCTTTATTTGTTTGATTTTTAGCAGGAAAAGAAGTGGAGCTTTTAGGTATTTCTTGCGAATAGCTTTTCCCTTTTCCTAATGTTAGGAAGATTGTTAAAAAAACGATATAAAATAAGTTTCTTTGCAAGGGTTTAATACTATTTTTGTATATCTATGGCTCGGTTTTTGAAGCAGCAAACTTACTAATAATTTGCGCTCAAAAATAAGCAAATATTAACTTTATAACCTTTAGGTTTTAATTTAAATTAACTTTTATACATAATGTTTTTTCCAAAAAAGATTAAAATAGCGATTTCACTTCTACTAATATTTAACCTTTTGACAGCGTTTGCGCAGTCAAAATCGGGTAAATTTGTAGTGGTTTTAGATGCCGGACACGGCGGAAAAGATCCTGGAAATTCCTATCATGGCTATGTTGAAAAGGATATTGCGCTAAAAACAACTTTGAAAGTAGGCGATTTTTTAAACGATGAAAAAGATTTTGAAGTAGTTTATACTAGAAAATCAGATGTTTTTATAGAATTGGTTAACCGTCCAAAAGTGGCAAACAAAATAAATGCGAATCTATTTGTTTCTATCCATTGCAATTCGGTAAAAAACTTTGAACCTGCAGGAACCGAAACCTTTGTTATGGGTTTATCACGAACCGATATGAACATGGAAGTGGCAAAAAATGAAAACTCAGTAATCTTTTTGGAAGATAATTATAAAAAGACTTATGAAGGTTTTGATCCACACAAACCAGAAACTTTTCTTGGGTTAAAGATTATTCAAGAGGAAAATTTAAACAACAGTATCAACTTGGCTTCTGGAATACAAGATAATTTCACCTCCAATTTGAATAGAAAAACCCGTGGTGTAAAACAACAACCACTCTGGGTACTGGATGCTGCCTATATGCCAGGTGTGTTAATCGAATTGGGTTTTCTGTCCAACAAAGAAGAAGGTGAATTTTTAAATTCTGACGAAGGACAAACCAAAATGGCACGACAAATAGCAGATGCCATCATTTCATATAAAAGAGAAAATTTTAACGAATTGGTACTCGCCAACGATACTAAAAAGAGTGCTAGAAAAGAAATTATAGAAGACAAAATTGAAATTGATTCTTCCAAATCATCATCAAAAGATAAAGAAGATAAAAATAGTAGTGGGAAATATAAAGTACAATTATTTGTTACTTCTAGAAAAAGAGATACAAGGTCATCCGATTTTAAAGGCTTGAGAAAGATAACCTATATTTATGAAAATAAATTATACAAGTATTATTTTGGCTCAGCATCAAATGAAGATGATGCCAGGAAATTGTGTGACGAAGCAAAAGATAAAGGTTTTACAGATGCATTTATAGTGTCGTTTTAAATGAAAATAAAGAACAGAATAATGATAAAGGAACAGAAACTAAATATAGGAATAGTAGCAACAATCTTTTTATTGGTTACCAATTTTATGTTTTCGCAAAGCAATCAAAAATTTAAAGTTACACTTGATGCTGGTCATGGCGATCATGATTTTGGTGCTGTTTACGATGGAAGAATTGAAAAAAAGATAGCTTTAGCGGTGGTCTTAAAAGTTGGGAAACTATTAGAAAAAAATTCGGATATAGACGTGATTTATACCCGTAAAACTGATGTTTTTGTCGATTTAATTGAACGTGCAAACATTGCCAACCGTGCTGATGCCAATATTTTTGTGTCCATTCATTGTAATGCCAATAAAAATAGAGAAGCATCAGGATGTGAAACCTATGTAATGGGTTTATCTAAAAACGCATCCAATCTTGAAGCGGCCAAAAAAGAAAACCAGGTTATTACTTTAGAGAAAGATTACCAACAAAAATACAAAGGCTTTGATCCAAAATCGCCTGAATCAATGTTAGGCCTGATAGTTGAAAACGAAGAATACCTTAATAATAGTATTGAATTAGCAGGAAGTATTCAGAAAGAGTTTATTAATGTTGGCAAAAAAAGTCGTGGTGTAAAACAAGCACCATTTATGGTATTGCACAAAGCCTACATGCCAAGAGTTTTAATCGAAATGGGTTTTATTTCTAACCCAGCGGAAGGTTCAAGATTAGATTCTGAAGACGGACAAGACGAAATAGCAGAATCAATTGCAAAAGCCATTATTCGTTATAAAAAAGAATATTACGGAACTTCTGGAAACGAATCAGACGAAAAACCATCAGACAAAGTAGTGCCAGTTGTTATCGATTCAAAACCTGCATCAACAAGTACGACACCAACGACTACTCCAAAAACAGATGAAAAGCCAAAAGAAACACCAAAACCAGCAACTAAAGGAGTTGTTTTTAAAGTTCAAATCTCGGCTAGTAGCACAAAGTTAGAACTAATACCAAGTAATTTTAAAGGACTGAGTCCTATCTCAATGATTGAAACAAATAAGTTTTACAAATACATGTATGGAGAAACAACCAGTTATGCCGATGCTAAAGTTTTATTGCAGCAAGCCAAAGCAACTGGATTTGAATCAGCTTTTGTTATTGCGCTAAGAGATGGCGTTAGAATTGATATTGGCGAAGCATTAAAACAATAATAGCCAAGTTTTTTATAAAATAGTTTAACTTTGTCAAAAAAATAAAGCGCCTTGAAAATCACTAGAGAAATTAAAACGGCAATATTAGTAATAGCTTCCATTTTATTATTTATTTGGGGTTACAGTTTTCTAAAAGGAAAAGATTTACTTTCCAATTACACTACTTTTTATGTCAAATATGACAATGTAGATGGATTGGTAAGATCAGCTCCAGTAACTATTAACGGGTTGACCGTTGGAAAAGTAAGCAGCATCAAACTCAATGAAGATTGGAGCTCGGTAGTCGAACTTCAAATTAATGGCGATTATAAAATTACTAAAAACTCTATTGCAGAATTGTATTCTCCAGGACCAATCGGCGGAAAACAAGTAGCGATTCTTCCAAATAAAGAAACAAAAGACATCGCCAAATCTGGTGAATACTTGGTTTCTTCTAGTAAATTAGGATTGACAGAAGAAGTTTCTAAAGAAATAAAACCTATCAAAGACAAGTTAAACAGTGTTCTTGAAAATGCCAATACGATGTTGATAAACATCAATCAAGTATTGGATGCAAAAACAAAAGAAAACCTTAAAAATAGTCTAGAAAATTTAAATGCAACATTAGCCCAATTCAAAGAAGTTTCCCAAAATGCTAATGAAATGTTGGCTGACAACAAAACAAAAATCAGTGCTACAATGACTAATGTAGAAAATGCTTCGAACAATTTCTCAAAAATGTCCGATTCGTTAGCCAAAGCAAACATTGGTGAAACGGTCAAAAAACTAGAAAACACCTTAGCATCGGTTGATAAATTAATGGCTGATATTCAATCAGGAAAAGGAACTTTAGGAAAACTGGCAAAAGACGATGCCATGTACAACAACTTTACCAAAGCTTCTAAGGAATTAGAATTGCTGCTTCAAGATTTACGATTAAATCCAACACGATATATTAATGTTTCATTGTTTGGTAAAAAGAACAAACCTTATCAAGCACCTTCAAACGATTCTATCTCAAAGTAAAACCAAAGCATTATGGAATATATTGACAACTTACTTTTTGCATTAATTCTTATTGCTGGAATTGGCTATTTTACAATCAATGTTAAGAAATTAGTTCGTAACATCAATTTAGGTCGCGGTGTTAACCGTTCAGATAATTCCTCCGAACGTTGGAAAAACATGGCAATGATTGCTCTTGGTCAATCTAAAATGATCAAAAGACCAATAGCTGGTTTTTTACACATCATTGTTTACGTTGGTTTTGTTATTATCAATATCGAAGTATTAGAAATCATTATCGACGGATTATTTGGAACACATAGAGTTTTCTCCTTCATGGGAAGTTTCTATGGTTTCTTAATTGGTTCGTTTGAAATTTTAGCAGTATTAGTTTTAGTAGCCGTAATTGTTTTTTGGATAAGAAGAAACGTTGTCAAACTTAAGCGTTTCATGAATTCTGAAATGAAAACTTGGCCAAAGAACGATGCCAATTACATCTTGTATTTTGAAATGGTGTTAATGTCACTATTCTTAATCATGAATGCTACTGATGTTCATTTTCAAGAAATGAATTCAGGAAATATTATTTCTTCACATATTGCTTATTGGTTTGGTGGCTTTGATGTTTCACAACTACATCTAATCGAAAGAACTGCTTGGTGGATTCATATTTGTGGTATTTTGGTATTCCTAAACTATTTGTATTTCTCTAAACATTTACATATTCTTTTAGCATTTCCAAACACCTATTTTGCCGATTTAAATCCAAAAGGACAATTCGACAATTTAGAAAGTGTAACCAAAGAAGTAAAACTAATGATGGATCCAAATGCCGATCCATTTGCAGCACAACCTGTTGATGAAAATGCCGTTCCAAGTAAATTTGGTGCTTCAGACGTACAAGATTTAAACTGGGTACAATTACTAAATGCTTATACCTGTACCGAATGTGGAAGATGTACATCCGTTTGTCCAGCCAATATAACTGGAAAAAAACTGTCGCCACGAAAAATCATGATGGATACACGTGACCGATTGGAAGAAGTTGGAAAAAATATCGATGCTAATAAAGGTGTTTTCATTCCTGATAATAAATCATTGTTGAATGATTATATCACAACAGAAGAACTTTGGGCATGTACATCATGTAATGCTTGTGTAGAAGAATGTCCAGTAAATATTAGCCCATTATCAATTATTATGGATATGCGTCGTTATTTAGTGATGGAGCAAAGTGCTGCGCCACAATCATTAAACGCAATGATGACCAATATTGAAAACAATGGAGCACCATGGCAATACAACCAAATGGATAGATTAAACTGGAAAGACGAAAATTAAATAAATAAAAAATAATAAATTCTCATAAATGTGAGACTTGAGGATTTGTTGAATGAATAGGAGAAACTATAAAAAGTAAAAAAATGAACACGGAAGACATTGACAAGAACTTGCAAACAATTAGTGAAAACGGTAAACTATTAAGTCCAATTTTACCAGAAGGAATTAAGAATTATTTGATTGACATTGACGGAACCATCTGTGATGATATTCCCAACGAAGAACCAGAAAGAATGTTAACAGCCGAGGTTTATCCAGATGCTTTAATAACATTAAATAAGTGGTATGATGAAGGTCATATAATTTTCTTTTTCACGTCAAGAACAGAAACTCACAGAGAATATACAGAACGTTGGTTAAAACAACACGGTTTCAAATACCATGGAATGTTGATGGGAAAACCACGTGGTGGAAACTATCATTGGATAGACAATCACTTAGTAAAAGCAACACGCTACAGAGGTAAATTTACCGATTTAGTGGAAAAAGAAGTAACCATTCAAGTATTCGACGACGAGCACCACGAGTAGAAATAACAAATAAATTAGCTCTTAGATGAAATCTAAAATCTAATATCTAAAATCTAATATCTAAATATGTCAGAAATAATTAACGTACCAACAATGGCAGAAATGCTAGCACAAGGAAAGCAACCCGAAGTTTTATTTTGGGTAGGTTGTGCTGGTAGTTTTGATGACAGAGCCAAAAAAATTACCAAAGCATTTGTTAAAATATTAAATCGTGCCAAAGTAGAATTTGCAGTGCTTGGAACAGAAGAAAGCTGTACTGGTGATCCTGCAAAAAGAGCTGGAAACGAATTTTTGTTTCAAATGCAAGCCATGATGAACATCGAAGTCTTGAATGCTTATGAAGCTAAAAAAATAGTAACGGCTTGTCCGCATTGTTTTAATACGTTAAAAAATGAATATCCAGAATTAGGTGGAAAATACGAAGTAGTTCATCACACCGAGTTTTTAAAATCATTACTAGATACAGGAAGATTAACCATCGAAGGCGGACAGTTTAAAGGAAAACGAATTACGTTCCACGACCCATGTTATCTTGGCAGAGCCAATAATATTTATGAAGCTCCAAGAGATTTAATTCAAAAATTAGATGCCGAATTGGTAGAAATGAAACGCTCTCGTTCTAATGGTTTGTGCTGTGGTGCTGGTGGAGCTCAAATGTTTAAAGATGCAGAACCAGGAAACAAAGAAGTAAACGTAGAAAGAACAGAAGACGCTTTAGAAACCAAACCAGACATCATAGCAGCAGGTTGTCCTTTTTGCAACACAATGATGACCGACGGAGTGAAAAATAAAGAAAAAGAAGCAACTGTCAAAGTGATGGATATTGCCGAATTAATTGCAAATGCGCAAGATTTATAAATAGGTATTTGGCTTTAAGGCGTAGGATAAATGGTTAAAAAAAATCTTTTAAAGAAATTTACAAACCTAAAATCCAAGACCTAACACCTACTACCAACAACCTAAAATACTAAAAAAGATGTTTGTTCCTTTCGATACATTACCCGAATATTCAAAAATATGGATATACCAATCCAACCGAAAATTCTCTGACGAAGAAATCACAGAAATTGAAAATGATTTAAAAACGTTTGTAGAAAATTGGTCGGCTCACGGAACTGGTTTGGAGGCTTCCTTTATACTAAAATACAATCGTTTTATCATCCTTTCTGTCAATCAAGAGGTGCAACAAGCTACAGGTTGTTCTATCGATTCTTCTGTTGCTTTTATTCAAAATTTAGAGCAAAAATACAAAGTAGATTTATTAGATAAAATGAATGTTACCTTTAAAAATGGAGAACACATTGCTCATAAATCATTGATTGACTTTAAACGAATGGCAAAAGAAAAAGCTGTTACTGCAAATACCATTGTTTTTAATAATTTAGTAAATACAATCGAAGAATTTAACAATAACTGGGAAGTTCCTGCAGAAGAAAGTTGGCACAGTCGTTTCTTTTAAAATCCTATTTTTTAATGAGTAAATTGGTTTACAGAATAGTAATAGTCATCGTTTTTTTCATTTTTGTCAATTGTTCTATCAACAAGCAAGTGACAAAAGTTCCTACTGTACCAAAAAATCAAGAAATTGAATTTCCAGAAGTAACAATAGACGAAGAAGTTTATATTCCTAGAATTAAAAATGAACGCCGTGATTTTTTTCCAAAAACCGAAGGAGAAACAGTTTGGGTAGATAGTATTTACAACCAAATGACTTTTGAAGAAAAAGTGGGTCAACTCTTTATGGTTGCTGCTTATTCTAACAAAGATGCGGCTCACAGTGCCGAAATTGATAAATTAGTTTCCGATTATAAAATTGGAGGGTTAATCTTTTTTCAAGGCGGACCAGGACGACAAGCTCGTTTGACAAATCGCTACCAAGCCAAAGCCAAAGTGCCTTTATTTATTGGCATAGATGCCGAATGGGGTTTGAGCATGCGTTTAGACTCTACCTATCGTTATCCTTGGAACATGACACTTGGTGCCATTCAAGATTTAAAATTAATCGAAAAAGTAGGTGAAAATATGGGAAAAGAATCCAAGCGATTGGGTATTCATTTTAATTTTTCTCCTGTTTTAGACATCAATACAAATCCTAAAAACCCAATTATTGGTTTTCGTTCTTTTGGTGAAAACAAAAAGAATGTTTCCGAAAAAGCCATCGCTTTAATGAAAGGAATTCAAGGAAACGGAGTATTTACTACCGGTAAACATTTCCCAGGTCATGGTGATACTTCAACCGATTCGCATTATGCTTTGCCATTGGTTACTGCTTCTAAAGAACATATTGAAAAGATAGAATTATATCCTTATAAAAGAATGTTTGATGAAGGAATGGTTTCAGTTATGGTGGCACATTTAAGCGTTCCAAGTTTAGAAAGCGATGCAAACGTTCCTACTTCATTGTCAAAAAATGTGGTTACCGATTTATTAAAAAAAGAATTAGGTTTTGATGGCTTAATTTTTACAGATGCTTTGAACATGAAAGCAGCAAGTAATTTCAAAAAACCGGGCGATATAGATCTTGAGGCATTTTTGGCAGGAAATGATGTTTTATTGTTTTCGGAAAATGTTCCTGTTGCTGTTGAGAAGTTAAGAACTGCTTATCAAGATGGTGTTATTACCGAAGAGCGATTGGCAGAATCGGTAAAGAAAATTTTAAAATACAAATACAAAATAGGACTCAATGCATACGAACCAGTAGAGCTAATCAACTTATATAACGAGTTGAATATGCCAGCCAAAAATGCGTTAACCTATCAATTGTATGAAAATGCGGTTACTGTAATCAAAAATGATGACGAATTACTTCCAATTAAAAAACTCGACCAAAAGATTGCATACATTAAGCTAGGCGATGATGATAACACCACTTTTGTTTCAACTTTAAAAAAATATACCGAAATAACCGAAATCAAAGAAACCAATCTTGATAGTATCAAAAAACAACTTAAAGATTTTGGAACTGTAATTATTGGTTTTCACAAATCGGATAAAGCATGGAAGAATCACGACTTTAATCTGCAAGAAATTCAATTGATTGAAGGAATATCGAAACAAAACAAAGTTATTTTAGATGTGTTTGCCAAACCGTATTCGATGTTACAAATTCCAAATTTTGACAATATAACAGCCGTTGTCGCTTCCTACCAAAACAATCCTATTGCACAAGAAGTTTCGGCAGAAATCATTTTTGGTGCGCTGGGTGCCAAAGGAAAACTTCCAGTTTCTATAACCAATCAATTCAGAGCAGGAAGTGGTATTAAAACAGAAAGTATAAATCGTTTAGGTTTTACTCTACCCGAAAATGTTGGAATGAATGCTACTAAATTTGCACAAATAGATAAGATTGCCAACAAAGCAATAGATGCTAAAATGACACCAGGCATTCAAGTTTTAGTGGCTCGAAAAGGAAAAGTAATTTATCAAAAATCATTTGGCTATCAAACCTATGCCAAACAAGTAAAAGTTAAGAATACCGATTTATACGATGTAGCTTCATTAACCAAAATGGTAGCTACTTTGCCCAACGTTATGCAAGTTTATGACAAACACAAAGTCAGTCTCGAAACTACTTTGGGCGAAATGTTGCGTGAGTTTAAAAACAGCAACAAAGAGAATATAACATTCAAAGAATTGTTGTCTCATTATGCACAACTACAAGCTTGGATTCCTTTTTACAAAGAAACCTTAGACGCTAACGGAAAACCATCCGAGAAATACTATCGAAAAACCTATAGCAAAGAGTTTTCTAAACAAGTATGTGAAAACCTTTTTATTCGAAACGATTATGAGGACACTATCATGAAGAAAATCATTAATAGTCCTTTATTGGATAAAAAAGAATACAAATACAGCGATTTTACGTTCATCATTTTGAAGAAATACTTAGAAAAAGTAACCGGAAAAAGCCTAGACGAACTCACTTATACAAATTTTTATAAATCAATGGGAATGAACAATACGATGTTTAATCCATTGCGAAAGTTTGATGCTAGTCTTATTGCTCCAACCGAAATCGATACCTATTATAGATATACCACACTTCAAGGATACGTTCACGATATGGAAGCAGCAATGGAAGGTGGCATTGGCGGACATGCAGGTATATTTTCAAACTCCTTAGATTTGGCAAAAATGATGCAAATGTATCTTCAAAAAGGAACCTATGGCGACAAAGAATATTTTTCCGAACGAACCTTTAACGATTTCAATACCTGTTATTTTTGCGAAAGCGGAAACCGTCGTGGTTTAGGATTTGACAAGCCGCAACTCGGTACTTCTGGTCCAACTTGTGGCTGTGTGGCAATGTCTAGTTTTGGGCATACTGGTTTTACAGGAACGATGGCATGGGCTGATCCTGAAACAGATATTATCTACATCTTTCTGTCCAATAGAACTTTCCCCGATTCTAACGCGTCCAATCGTCTATCCAAAGAAAATATTCGAGAAGATATTCAAAAAATCATCCAAGAAGCCATTGTGGAATAGTATTTATTGTTTTTTAGGGTAATGCACTTTAAAAAACAAATCTTCAAATCCACAAAAAAATCTATCTTTGCCGCTTGAAAAAATTAGCAGATTGAATTTCCAACTTCCATCTACTTAACACCCAACTAAAAAAATGATTACAGTAAACGATATCTCCGTTCATTTTGGCGGAACCACTTTATTTAGCGATGTGTCTTTTGCCATCAACGAGAATGACAAAATAGCCCTAATGGGTAAAAATGGTGCTGGAAAGTCAACCTTATTAAAAATAATTGCAGGCGAAGCAAAACCTTCAACAGGAAATATTTCTGCACCAAAAGATGCAGTCGTTGCCTATTTACCGCAACATTTGCTTACTAAAGACGGTTCAACAGTGATGGAAGAAGCCTCAAAAGCGTTTAGCGAAATCTTCAAAATGAAAGCCGACATTGATGATATCAATGAGCAATTGACCATTAGAACCGATTACGAAAGTGATGAATACATGAAGCTTATCGAGCGTGTATCTGATCTTAGCGAGAAGTTTTATGCCATTGAAGAAATAAATTACGAAGCTGAAATAGAAAAGATTTTAAAAGGATTAGGATTTACTGCCGAAGACTTCAAACGTCAAACCTCTGAGTTTTCTGGTGGTTGGAGAATGCGAATTGAGTTGGCAAAAATCCTTTTGCAAAAACCTGATTTGATTTTATTGGACGAGCCTACCAACCACATGGATATCGAAAGTATCCAGTGGTTGGAAGATTTTTTAATCAATTCGGCAAAAGCAGTTGTGGTTATTTCGCATGATAGAGCTTTTGTGGATAACATTACCAATCGTACTATCGAAGTAACGATGGGAAGAATATACGACTACAAAGCCAAATATTCTCATTATTTAGAGTTGCGAAAAGAGCGAAGAATTCATCAGCAAAAAGCCTATGACGAACAGCAAAAAATGATTGCCGAAAATCAAGAATTCATCGATAGATTTAAAGGTACGTTCTCAAAAACTTTATCAGTACAATCCCGTGTGAAGATGTTGGAGAAAATCGTTCCTGTTGAGATTGATGAAATCGATAACTCAGCATTAAAGTTAAAGTTTCCACCGTCTATTCGATCTGGGCAATATCCTGTGGTGGTTAAAGAGCTAGAAAAATCTTATGGCGATAAACTAATCTTCAAAGATGCCAACATTGTTATCGAACGTGGTGATAAAGTAGCTTTTGTAGGGAAGAATGGTGAAGGAAAATCTACCATGATTAAAGCCATTATGAAAGAAATCGAAATCAATGGCGGTAGTGTAGAAGTAGGGCATAATGCTATGATTGGCTATTTTGCTCAAAACCAAGCTTCCTTGTTAGACGAAAACATGACCATCTTTGAAACTATCGATTCCATTGCGGTTGGTGATGTTCGTACTCAAATAAAAAACATCCTTGGCGCATTCATGTTTCATGGTGACGATGTAACCAAAAAGGTAAAAGTACTTTCTGGCGGTGAAAAAACCCGTTTGGCAATGATAAAATTACTACTCGAACCAGTTAATCTTTTGATTTTGGATGAACCTTCGAATCACTTGGATATGAAAACCAAAGATATCATCAAAGATGCTTTGCGTGATTTTGACGGAACACTAATATTAGTTTCCCACGATAGAGATTTCCTTGATGGATTGGCTACCAAAGTTTTCGAATTTGGAAATAAAAGGGTCAAAGAACATTTTGAAGACATCAAAGGATTCTTGGCACACAAAAAAATGGAAAATCTAAGAGAAATAGAGAAGTAAATTAATTCATTTAGGTTTTATATTTAGTATTTTTGTACAACTGCATGATATTCATAATATAACACAACCAACATGAAAAAAAAACTACTTCTTTTTACATTTTTAATAATCCCTGTGCTTTCAATACACTCGCAAAGTGTAGGCGATACCATTAAAGTTAGAACTTTTAATTTTAATAGTACCACGCGAGATACTTTAATTAATTTTCCAAACGACCCTGGTTTAACTTTCGAAAAAATTATCCTTAAATACAACATGCGTTGTAAAGATGGATTGGTTTCAACAGGAACACAAAGAGATTTAGGTTGTGGAGAATGGGATTATTCTTGCAACACTTTTATAGCAGATGATTCTAAAATTGAGAAAGTACTATTCAAACAACCTGATTATGTAGTTTCAAATTTTGCAGGAACGACGTTTAATTATACTTCACAACAAACATATAATCATTACGACTTTACACAAAAGAATGTTATTGTAAACAATATTATTAATGAAAACAATTATGTTGTTGGAGCAAATAATACTTCGGTTTCAAATGTGTTGAATGCCAATTTAAAAAGCGGACGCACCCTAATACTTATTAAAGCATCTGAACTTTTAAATTCTGGATTTTCTTCTGGATTAATAAATGCTTTAAGTTTAAATGTTACAAATGCTGGTGGACTTACAAAATTTTTAAAAGTTAAAATAAAAAATACAAATCTGACTCAATTGCAAGCTCAGAATATTGACTTCAATGGTTTTACAGAAGTCTTTTTTAGCGATTATACTTTTGTAGCTGGAACAAATAAATTACAATTTCACACACCATATAATTGGGATGGAACAAGCAATATTATTGTAGAACTTTCATTTTCAAACACAACAACTTCAACTCCAATTGAGTTTTCAGGTTTTACAAATGTAGAAACAAGAACATTAACCGCCAATAATATTGCTGCAATTGATGTTTCTTCTAATGGTTTTGTGGACATAAATGCACAATTTTTTAATACAATTAATAACGAAGTAACCGTTACTTTTTGGACAAAAGGCGATGAAAACCTTATGCCTGTTAACAATAGTATTGTGTATGCTTTTGGCGAAAACATTTCACAACGTCAACTTAATTTACACATGCCTTGGGGTTCAAGTGTTTATTTTGATTGTGGTAATGTTAATGGTTCCTATGATAGAATTGAAAAACCATACGCAACTGATAACGTTATCAAAGGAGTTTGGAATCATTGGGCATTTACAAAAAACGCAACAACTGGCGTGATGAACATCTATTTAAATGGAGTTTTATGGCACACGGGTACTAGCAAAACGAATATAATTACTATTCTCAATTTGGTTTTAGGAAAATTTGATGATGGTGGAACTTTAGCAGGTTATAAAGGTAAAATTAGAGAGTTTACAATTTGGAACAAAGCGCTTTCTGCTACATCAATACTTAACTGGAAAAACAGAACCATTGATGCTACCCATCCAGATTATTCTAATTTACTAGCCTATTACAAACTAGACGAACTAACAGGTCAAGTGGTAAATGATTCCAAAAATGGACTTACTTCAAACGGAATTAATTTGAATTGGGATTATGAAAGAGGCGACCAACTTTCAACAACTTTTATTGAATCATCAACTGTGCCTACCATTACACTTTATAGAGGAAACTATGACCAAACAGTTGCTGATGTTATTGTTAGATATTCTTCACCAAAAAATGCTAATGTGGTCAACCATTATTCAATAACCTCAAACGAAGGAGTAACTCCAATGCAACATGATGCGATAAATCTATTGTCTTCGGTCAACTTATTTGAGGCAACTCCAGAAAATGTTTATGATGGAGATACTGGAAACATAATTGCTACCATTCCAGTTCCTGTAGAAGGCACAATAAACGCAGTGGACTTAGATTATTACAAAAGATTCCCGTTCTACAATGAATTAGTATCTTTTGTAACACCTTACGGAATTGGTTTAGACTTAGGACCAAATGGAAAATCTTGGTATTTTGACATGTCCGATTATGTGAAAATTTTAAAAGGCAATAAAAGAATTGTAATGAATGGTGGCGTTTGGCAAGAAGACTTAGACCTAGAATTTTGGTTTATTGTAGGAACACCACCAAGAAACGTTGTTCAATACGACCAATTATGGCAAGGATCTTACAGATTAGGTAGTCCTAATATTAATGAAATCATTAACGGGACTAAAATGCCAACCGTAAATTATGACTTTAGCGCACAAGCAACAGCGTTCAAATTAAAATCATCCATTACAGGTCATGGTTCTCAAGGTGAATTTTCTCAAAATGGAGGAACAGTAAGCCATAAAATTTTGGTAAATAACGTGCAAAAATTTTCATGGTCAATAACTCAAGACTGTTCAGAAAACCCTATATTTCCTCAAGGAGGAACTTGGGTTTACAACAGACAAGGCTGGTGTCCTGGACAAAGAACATTACTCAAAGAACAAAATTTAACTCCACATGTAACTCCAGGCACAACAATGGCTATTGATTACAGAACATCAAATCCTCAAGTGCCAACAGGAGACTATAGATATATTGTTGCACATCAAGTAGTAGGATATGGTCCTGCAAACTTTGCGTTAGATGCTGCCATCACCGAAATTAAAATGCCTAACAATAAAAATGCGGAATTCTCAAGAATAAACCCAATGTGCGAGCGTCCTAAAATTACGTTAAGCAATACCGGCGAGACTGTTTTGACTAATGTTGAAATAGAATATTGGTTAAATTCTGCAAGTACACATCAAACTTATACTTGGACAGGAACTTTGGCATCAATGGCTTCAGTAGATGTTTTTTTACCAACAAATGCACTTTGGAATAATGGTGTAGAAGCGGCAAACAATAAATTTCATGCTCAAATCATGACGGTCAATAACGGTGCCGATATGTATTCCAATAACAATCATCTAATTTCCAGTTTTACTCTTCCAGATGTGATGCCAACCGTTTTTAAAATTCAATTAAAAACCAACAATTCACCAACACAAAACAATTACTCATTATATGATTCAAACGGAACACTAATTGAAACTAAAACGTTTCCAACAGCTAATACAGTTTACACCTATACCTACCAAGAACCACAAATTGGTGATGGATGTTACAGATTAAGAGTAAACGATTCTGGGAAAGACGGTTTGCAATGGTGGGCAAACACTTCACAAGGCACAGGCTATATGAGACTTTTAGATGCAAACGACGTCATTATAAAAACTTTCAACCCCGATTTTGGTGGAGGATTTGATTATAGTTTCTCTGTCAATTCATTGCTTTCAAATACTGTTTTAGCTACTGATAATGATATAAAAGTATATCCAAATCCTTCCTACGGGAACTTTTCTGTAGCAGGAAAAGAGTTAAATGGTGCTACCATAACCGTTATAGACATTTTAGGAAATGTTGTAATGCAACAATTGGCAGATAATGATGCTGTTAATTTCAATTCAATTCAGTTGAGTACTGGTGTTTATTTTGTGAAAATCCAAAAAGACAAAAACACGGTGACTAAGAAACTAATTATAAATTAAAAATAATGTTACAAATCAAAAACACCCATTATTCTTCAAAATATAATGGGTGTTTTTTTTTATATATACCGCAATGATTTACCATGAAACAAAAACAATCCAAAACCAATAAAATCTAGTAATACCGAAATACAAATTATCTCTTGAGATTTTTAAAATTTATATATTTAATTATTGCATTTCGTTTTAACTTTGTATAGTTATAAAAGAATAGTTCCGCAGGTTCTCATGATACAAACTCATAAATTGTAGCTAATGCCAAAATCGAAGTGAAAATATATGAAAAAAACAATATTTGAAATCACGAAAATGGATTGTCCGTCAGAGGAAAATCTTATCAGAATGAAATTGGACGGAATTTCAAGTATTGTTAATTTAGACTTTGACATTCCAAACAGAAAATTAATTGTTTTCCACTCTGAGGAAAATGAACTTATTGAAAAGTCAATTAATGAATTAGATTTAGAAGCAAGAAAAATAGCGACAGAAATAACTGAACAAACAGAATTTGAAGAAAATAAAAATCAGCGAAAACTACTTTGGACTGTTCTTGGAATAAATTTTGCATTTTTCATAATTGAAATGATAACTGGTTTTATATCTAAATCGATTGGACTTGTTGCAGATAGTTTAGATATGTTAGCAGATAGTTTTGTTTATGGAATTAGTCTTTTTGCAGTTGGTGGAAGTTTTATCAAAAAGAAAAAAATAGCAAAAATTGCTGGTTATTTCCAAATTATACTTGCAATTATTGGTTTTATAGAAATTGCGAGGAGATTTATTGGTAACGAAAATATACCGAATTTTAAGGCTATGATTATTATTTCTATTTTCGCATTATTAGCAAATGGAATTTGTTTGTACATAATGCAGAAATCTAAAAGTAAAAACGAAGCTCATATGAAAGCAAGTTTAATATTTACTTCAAATGATGTTGTCATAAATTTAGGTGTAATTATTGCTGGAATTTTAGTGAACTGGTTAAATTCTAGAATTCCTGATTTAGTGATTGGTATAATTGTGTTTGTATTGGTAATTCAAGGAGCATTTAGAATTCTAAAGTTAAGTAATTAATCGGAAAAGCACTAGCTATAAAACGTTTGACTAGAGAAAATTAATTTGCTAAAAAGCATAAACAATACTATTACAACGATTTTAAATTTTTTTTATTTCTTGTTAAACTCTTCATGATTATCGATAAAAGTAATCTTTCTTGTTGGAGCCGTATTTACTCTTAAATCAAAAATATCAAACCTATTGTAATGCCCCAAAATATCGTGCATTTGTTTGGGTTGGATGCATTTTTCTAAATCAATATTGGCATAAATTATTCCTTCATCATCAATTAATGGTTCGCCAATTACTGCACCATTTGGACCAATAAATCCTGAAAAAGCGGAGTTTTTTCGCGTTAGTAATTCTTCAATATCGGGAACATCATCTTTCATGGCATTCATAATTTCTTTCGAAATGGTTGAACACGAAACGATGGTAAATAATTTTCCTTCAAAGGAATGCGCTGCAGCACGAATTTTAATAGCTTCTGCCATATTGTAATCGGGTGGTGCAACAGGAAGTGAAATGTAATTGGCTATATGCACTAATTCTCCTTGAGAAAGTAGCGTAAAACGTGCTAAAGTATTCGTATTTTCTCCACAAGCTAAAGTTCCGATTGGTCCAACTTCTGTGTCATATACTTTTAAGGAAGAACCATCACCACTTGACCATGTTAGTTTTTCTGCCCAAGTTGGAACAAGTTTTCTGTGTTTTCCGATTAGTTTTCCGTTATTATCTATAATTAAATTAGTATTGTAAATTTCACCATAAGAATTACCCCGTTCGTTGATTCCAATGACAATATGTATATTGAAATCTTTTGCAGCTTGAAACAACGGTTTCATGGATTCATCGTCTGTTTTTACGGAACATTTGTATAGTTTTTCATACCATTTGCTTCCTTGAACTGGTGTCATAATCCAATTCCAGTAAGGATAACCAGCAACAAATACTTCCGGAAAAGCAATTAATGTAGCTCCATTTTGACTAGCTTCTTTAATGAAATCAATAGCTTTTTCAATGGTTTTTTCAACATCAAGAAAAACAGGTGACGTTTGAACGGTTGCGGCTTTGAATTTTTTGAAGTCCATGAATTAGTATTAAGATTGTTGTATTAAGTATTAAGACTGGATAAAAGTTGAAATTTTACTCTTCATTTCTTCACTAAAAGCTTCTGATTTTATAGCATCTTTTTCTTTTTCAATTTTTACGTTTACCAAGGTTACTTCGCCTTCGAGAACGGTTTTATCATCTTGGTTTACAAATTGGAAACCGCAAAGTAGAGAAGAGGTTTTCAATTGGTTTACCCATAGTTTTTTAGTTATCACTTCGCCTATTCGAGCTGGAGTTTTGAATTGGACTTTCAAATCAACAGTTGGAATGCCGTAGCTTTCACCATTAGTAGCATCGTGCATTTTTGAAAAAGGTCTGTTTAATGCTTCTTCAAACCAGTCTTCAACTAAATCGTTTAGCATTTCTAAAAATCGTGGATAGAAAACAATGCCTGCATAATCGACATGTTTGAAACGTATTTTTTGTTGTTTTATGAAGTAATTATTCATTGTTTTTATTTAAAATTTCTCTACACTTGCTCTTTTCCAAAAATACAAAAATTTCTCTGGAACTGTATTTTCGTTTAACAAACATCCAGTTTCTAGTTCTGGAAATGTTTGTGCAAAAGTTTCTACTTTGTTTCTGTCAATTCGAGTGGTTATGACATCGCGTGTCACATAGTCTGGATGTAGTATTCCAGCTGAAGCCATTAAATCGATGGCACTTTTTACAGTCTCCTGCTGAAACCGTGTTACTCTAACGCTTTTATCTTCGGGAACTAATCCTTTCATTAAATTGGGGTTTTGTGTTGCAACACCAGTAGGGCAAGTATTTAAGTGACATTCTAATGCTTGAATGCAACCCAAAGCAAACATCATTCCACGAGCCGAATTACATAAATCAGCACCTAATGAAAGGTTTCTTATGATATCAAATCCTGTTACGACTTTTCCGGAAGCAATGATTTTGATTTGGTCTTTAATTCCGAAGCCATTTAAAGCATCATAAACAAATGCCAAAGCATCTCGCAACGGCATTCCAACATGGTCTGAATATTCTTGTGGCGCAGCACCAGTTCCACCTTCACCACCATCAACCGTTACAAAATCGAGGTAGGTTTTTGTTTGAACCATCGCTTTGCAAATAGACAAAAATTCAGATTTGTTACCAATGCAAATTTTCATTCCTATTGGTTTTCCACCTGATTTTTCACGCAATAATTTCACAAAATCCATTAATTCCAAAGGTGTTGTAAAAGCAGAATGTGATGGTGGAGAAACGATGTCATGTCCTGTGTTAACAAGTCGGATTGCCGCAATTTCAGCCGTTACTTTTTCTTTTGGCAAAATTCCACCATGACCAGGTTTTGCTCCTTGTGAAAATTTAATTTCAATCATTTTGACGTTATCGAGAATCGCTCTTTTTTCAAATTCATCTACATTGAATGTTCCGTCAAATTTTCGACAACTAAAATATCCTGTTCCAATGTTCCAAACAACATCTCCCCCAAGTAAATGGTAAGGAGACAATCCACCTTCGCCAGTATTATGATAAAATCCACCTTGTTTTGCACCTTTGTTTAAAGCTATAATGGCATTTTTACTTAACGAGCCAAAACTCATGGCACTAATGTTAAATAGACTTGCATCATAAGGTTTTGTGCATTGCGAAGAACCAATTTTAACTTTTGGATTATGATTTACTTTTGCAAATGGAATTGCACTGATGCTGTGGTTAATCCATTCATAACCATCTCGATACACGTCTAGTTGGGTTCCAAATGGCATAGTGTCATTTTCTTTTTTACTGCGATGGTACACAATATCTCGTTGTAATCTGTTGAATGGTTTTCCGTCCAAATCAGTTTCAATAAAATACTGACGCATTTCAGGACCAATTGCAGATAGTATATAACGCATTCTTCCCAATAATGGAAAATTTCTTCGAATTGTCCTGTCTGCAAAATACATGTCGTATAATCCCATTAAAATAAGTGGAATTAAGATTAAGAGTGTAAAGCTAAATTTCCAATTGATATAAGTCAAAATAGCGGTTAATGATAACAGTGTAAAACTAATTACTAAAAAGGTTTTTCTCATTTTTTAAGTTTTAAATGATTTAATCATACATTTATCTTAATACTTAATTCTTTAATGCTTCTTCAACTTAAATCGTTGAATTTTTCCAGTCTCTGTTTTTGGCAAACTCTCTATAAAATTAATTACACGTGGATATTTATATGGTGCAGCTACTTGTTTGAACCATTGTTGAATTGTTTTTTTAAATTCTACAGAAGCTTTGTTATTGTCTTTTAGTACAATATGAGCGCAAACTAACATACCTCGTTCTTCATCGGGCAAACCAACAACGGCACATTCTAAAATATCTTCATGTGTTAAAAGTACAGATTCAACTTCAATAGCAGCAATATTATAACCCGAAGAAATAATCATATCATCACCACGAGCAACGAACCAGTAATAACCATTGTCATCTTTTTTGAAAATGTCACCCGTAATATTCCAGCCATTTTGAACGTATTCTTTTTGTTTTTCTTCTCTATTTAAATACTTGCAACCTGTAATACCTTTAATGGCTAATTTTCCTGATTCGTTAATTGGAAGTTCATTTCCATTTTCATCAATGATTTTAGCTTCATAACCTAATATAGGTAATCCTGTTGCTCCAGGAATCATGTTTTCTTCATTGGATGATATAAAAATATGAAGGATTTCGGTGGAACCAATTCCGTCTATAATTTTTAAACCTGTTGCATCATACCAATCATGCCAAACTTGTAAAGGCAAAGTTTCCCCAGCTGAAACACATTTTCTCAAACTTGAAACGTTGAATTCATTCAATTTTGTGGTTAAAACCCTCCAAGCTGTTGGTGCTGTGAAACAAATGGTTACTTTATATTCTTGAATAGCTTTTAGTAATAAATCGGGACTTGGTTTTTCGATTAAAAATGTAGAAGCTCCAAAGTACATAGGAAATAAAACCAATCCTCCAAGACCAAATGTAAAACCTAATGGTGGACTTCCAATAAAAATATCGTCTTTTGTAGGTTGTAAGGAATAAACTGGAAAAGCTTCGCAAATATTCAAAATATCTTTATGGTAATGAGCTGTCATTTTTGGTAAACCTGTTGTTCCAGAAGTGAAACCAATTAAACAAACACTATCTGCTTTTGAATGATAATTCTCGAAATTTTTGGGTTTAGATTGTGTTAATTTATCTAAATCTCCATTTCTGAAAAAACTTGTAATCTTTAAAAACTTGGATTCAACTTGGTTCATTTCATCAGCCAAATCGCTATCTGAAATTGCAATGGAAATTTCGGCACAATCAATAATGGTGGTTAATTCTTTTGAACGAAGTAACGGCATTGTTGAAACGACTATTCCACCAGCTTTTAAAACGGCAAACCAACAAGCAACCATCATCGGGTTATTTGCTGAACGCAACAATACTCGATTTCCAGAAACCAAACCTAAATCATCAATAAATACGTGAGCAATTTGGTTGGCTTTTTCGAATAAATTATTGTAAGTCCATGATTCTTCAAAGGTTCGAATACAAACTGCATCACCATTCCCTTTTTTGATGTGATTGTCTAACAAACGTTCAACACAATTCAGCATTTCAGGATGTTGAAATTGAGGTAAATCACACAAATAATCGGGTTGTAAGTCTATACTTGGTAGATTATCGTGAGCGAAATTGTCTGTATAATGTTTCATATTTGAAATTCCAATATTAAAAATTCCAAATTCCAATTAAAACGTAAAATTTGGAATTTGGGATTTGCATTTTGTAATTTATTTTTTGTTGCTCTTAGGTTTCAATGCTTTCTTCATTCCTTCAGTTTGTTTTCTTTCTGAAGCTTTTAAAGGATATAAATGAGAAATTCCCATTTTATATGGATTTGGAATATCATCAGTTTGATATTTCTCGTAAGCTTGTGCGTTTCTAACAAAATTTGTATCTAAAAGTAAAGGTCTGCCTAATGCTACTAAATCAGCTCTTCCGTTAAGAATTATAGTATTTATTTGATCAATATCTTGAATATAACCTGTTGTAATTGTTGGAACATTAACTGTATTTCTAATAGTATCTGAAAAAGGAGTTTGCCACATTCTTCCGGTTTGTGGTTTTTGATTGGCTACTGTATTTCCTGTGGAAACATTTATAATATCAGCTCCAGCGTTTTTAAAAGCAGTTGCAATAATCAAAACATCTTCTTCTGAAATACCGTTTTCTGCCCAATCTGTGGCTGAAATTCTAACCGACATTGGTTTTTCTTTTGGAAAAGTGTTTCTCATCTCATTGAAAACTCGCAATGGAAATTTTAAACGATTTTCAATACTTCCACCAAATTCATCTTTTCTATTATTCGTTAATGGTGAAAGAAATGAAGCCAACAAAAATCCGTGATGTGCTTGCAATTCAATCATGTCAAATCCAGCTTTGTCAGCATTTTTTGTAGCTTGAACGAATTGAGAAGTTATCAAATCCATATCTTCCAAAGTCATTTCTTTTGGAATTGAAAAATTTTCATTGAATGGAATAGCAGATGCTGATAGCAATTCCCATTTATCCTTTAAATCTTCAGTTTCCCAAGGTTTTTTTGTGGCACCTTTTCGACCAGAATGACCTAACTGAATTCCGATTTTTGATTGTGTAGTTGCGTGAATGAAATCATTAATACGCTTCCATTCAACTATTTGATTTTCATCATAAATACCTGCACAGCCTAATGTAATACGTCCTTTTTCTGAAACAGCTGTCATTTCGGTTAAAATTAATCCCAAGCCTCCAATGGCACGAGAAGCATAATGTTGGAAATGCCAATCGTTAACCAATCCATTTTCTGCTGAATATTGTCCCATTGGAGACATTACTATTCTATTTTGAAGAACTAAATCACGAAGTTTGAAAGTTGAAAATGCAGCTGATTGATATTTGTCATTGACATTGTAATTATCATTGAATTCATGTAAAACCTTATCTGTAAAAGATTTATCGCGAATTTGTAGGTTTTCGTAAGTAACTTTTTTAGAACGAGTCATACATCCAAAAGCAAACTGATAAAAAGGATGTTGTATATGTCTGTCCAGGTTTTCAAACCAATCCAAAGAAACATTGGCTGCATATTGAATCATTTCTACACTATTTCTTCTTGATTTATCATAGTTTTGAAAAGCAGTTTGAATATCATTTGGATTTGCAATAATTGCATCGGATAAAGCAATAGCAGATTCCATAGCCAATTTTGTTCCAGAACCAATAGAGTAGTGGGCTGTTGCTTTTGCATCTCCTAATAAAACAATGTTATTATGATACCAATTTTCATTGGTTACATGAGGAAATTGCCTCCAATGTGATTTATTGGTAATTAAACCATGACCGTCTAATTCGGTTTTGAATAATTCTTGTAATTTTTGAACCGTGTCTTCTTCATTGAAAGTATCAAATCCGAATTTTTCCCAAGTTTCTGGAGCACATTCAAAAATCCATGTACTCATACCTTTTTCGTATTGATAGGTATGAGCAGCAAAAGCACCGAGTTTGGTTTCCTTAAAGAAATATGTAAATGCGTCTAGTGGTTTTGTAGAACCCATCCAAACGAATTTGTTTTTCTTTAACTCTACTTTTGTTCCGAAATCACTTTCAAATTGGGTTCTTATTTGACTTGAAATTCCATCACAAGCTACTATTACATCTGAATCAGAAAATTGACTTAAATCATCAACATTGGCTTCAAAATGAAGATTTACTCCTTCTTCTTCACATCGTTGGTGTAGTAATTGTAGTAATGTTTTTCGAGAACAACCGCAAAAACCGTTTCCTGCGATGCTGACTTCTTGTCCATCACGAGCAATTATAATGTCGTCCCAATAAGCGAATTTACTTCGAATCAACTCATACGATTTCATGTCTTTTTTTAAGAACTCACCTAATGTTTCATCAGAAAAAACCACTCCAAAACCAAAACTGTCATCTGGACGATTGCGTTCATAAACGTCAATTTGGCAATCGGGCATTGCTTTTTTGGTTAAAATCGAAAAATATAATCCACCTGGACCACCACCAATTACTGTTATTTTCATGTGTTTTGTTTTAAGAACATTGATTTTCTTTTCGCATAAAATCAAAAGCTCCTTTTCTTAAATTTATTCCGTATTCCAAATAAGCTTTCAAGCAAGACAAAAAATTTGACCAACCAAAAGAGTTTCCTGATAACCATTTTAACCCTTTTTCATTGTTTTCCATACTTTTTTCTGTGATTGAGACAAGCGTAGAAATGTTTTCTTTCTCTGTCAAAGTCATTTCCACGAACAGTTCTTTTTCTTCCATCATCCAGTAGTAGGATATGTATTTGTTGTTTTCAATTTTACCAACACGAACAGGGCAATCGAAATCAAATTCAGGAAATTTCCAGATTAATTCTTTTCCTTCTTCCATTTTTCCTGTACTTTCCGAAATAAAGTAATTAGCCATTTTCTCTGGATTTACAATAGCTTCAAAAACTTCATGAATGGGTTTCTGAATTTGCATGGCTACTTCGATTTCTAATTGATTTGTTGTCATTTTAGGCTCTTTTTATAGAGAAAATTTCTCCTAATGTTCCGTAATTTGAACCAGCTAAACGTGCTACAGGTTTGTATTTCTCAAGGTTAATATAATTATTTTCTAAAAGTATAGTATCATCAATATGAATGATTTTGATTTTTCCAATTACAACACATGCGCCACCATTGGAATCATTATCAATAAAATAATGATGAATTTTTTCACATTCAAAATGTACTAAACTTTCTTTCACTCTTTTGGGTTTAACCATTACAGAATCAATAGGTGTAAGTTTTGCTAATTCAAATTCATCAATATCTGGAGGAACAGAAGCTGAAGTTGTATTCATTTTTTCAACTATATCAACGGTAACCAAATTTACAACAAATTCGTTAGTGATTAAAACATTATTAAGAGTGTCTTTATTTTGGTTGTTGTCTCTTCGCGTAGAAAACATTACACATGGCGGATCACTTGAAACCATATTGAAATAAGAAAAAGGAGCAAGATTATTATTGCCATTTTCATCAACGGTTGAAATCCAGCCAATAGGTCTAGGAATTATTGTTCCAGTTAGAAGTTTGTATGCTGCTGATTTGTCTAATTCTTCGGGATTGAAGGTCATAAAGTCGATTTTCAGCCAAATTACTAAAAATAATAAAATGGCTTAATCGATTTCGTTATTTTTTTACTTTTTATAAAAAACTTAACGACCTTTGCCAAAATAAATAACGAATATGAAAGCAACTATAGTTACCATTGGCGATGAAATATTAATTGGACAAATTATTGATTCAAATTCTAGTTATATTGCTAAATCTTTAGATAAAATAGGAGTGCAAACCCATGAAATGCTTTCAATATCAGATGATAAAAAACACATTTTAGATACTTTTTTAAATCTTCAAAACAAGGTAGATTTTGTCATTATTACTGGAGGTTTAGGACCAACTAAAGATGATATAACTAAAAAAACTTTTTGTGATTATTTTGAAGATGAATTGGTTGAAAACGTTCAGGTTTTTAATCATGTTAAAGAATTGATTGAAGGTTTTTACAAACGACCAATTACCCAATTAAATCGAGATCAGGCTTTAGTTCCATCAAAATGTGAAGTCTTGTTTAATAAAATGGGAACAGCACCAGGAATGTGGATGAAGAAAGATAAAACTGTTTTTATTTCGTTGCCTGGTGTGCCTTATGAAATGAAATATCTAATTGAAAATGAAATTGTTCCAAAAATTGTTAAAGAATATAAACGTCCATTTATTCTTCATAAAACGATTTTAACTTATGGTCAAGGTGAAAGTTTAGTTGCAGAACGCATTGAAAATTGGGAAAATAATCTTCCAGAATTCATAAAGTTAGCTTATTTGCCAAGTCCAGGAAGAGTTCGTTTAAGATTGACTGCAAGAGGAGAACGTAAAGAGATTTTACAAAAAGGAATTGAAGAAAATGTAAACACCTTAACTAAAATTATAAATGATATTATAGTTGGTTTTGATGAAGATGAAACTATTGAAGTTGTTTTAGGAAAATTGCTAACGCAACAAAAAAGAACTTTAGCAACAGCTGAAAGTTGCACAGGTGGAAAAATAGCGCAAATGATTACGTCAGTTTCAGGTGCTTCCAATTACTTTAGGGGTGGTGTTGTGACTTACGCCACGGATACAAAAATTACTCAATTAAATGTAAATCCTGAAACAATTAAAAAACATACTGTTGTAAGCGCAGCAGTTGCAAAAGAAATGGTTATTGGAATTCAAAAAACAATGAATTCTGATTATGCAATTGCAACGACTGGAAACGCAGGACCTAGTAAAGGTGATTCAGAAGCTGAAATAGGAACAGTATTTATTGCTATTTCAACACCAAAAAAAGTAATAGTTGAAGAGTTTAATTTTGGACAACCTCGTGAAAAAGTGATAGATAGAGCTGTAAACAAATCGTTTGAATTATTGCAAAAAGAAATTTTAAAAAATGTGTAATAATTATTTTGTTTCAATGATTTATTTTGCGTAAGTTTGCACCCTGATTTTGAATAACGAAAAAAGTAAAGCATAATGTCAAGAGTTTGTGACCTTACAGGTAAAAAAGCGATGGTAGGAAATAACGTTTCTCACGCTATGAACAAAACTAAGAGAAAATTTTCTGTAAACTTAGTTAAAAAACGTTTCTATCTAGCTGAAGAAGACAGATGGATTTCACTTAGAGTAGCAGCATCTACAATTAAAACAATTAACAAAAAAGGTTTATCTGCAGTATTGAAAGATGCTAAAGCAAACGGATTTATTAAATAATTCCCAAACCTGATAAATATAAAGTAAGATGGCAAAGAAAGGTAATAGAATACAAGTTATATTAGAATGTACTGAACACAAGGAATCTGGACTTCCAGGAACTTCTCGTTACATTACTAACAAAAACAAAAAAAATACTCCAGATAGATTAGAGATTAAAAAGTTTAATCCAATCTTAAAGAGAATGACTGTTCACAAAGAAATTAAGTAATAAGAATATTTTATTCTAATAAAATCTTCAAAATACATTTGAATCATGGCAAAGAAAACGGTAGCAACATTACAAACTACATCAAAGAGATTAACCAAAGCTATTAAAATGGTTAGATCTCCAAAAACAGGTGCTTATATTTTTCAAGAATCAATTATGGCTCCTGAGCTAGTTGATGAATTCTTGACAAAAAAATAATTTGATAAACTCACTATATCTAAGCTACTTTCTTTCGGAAGTAGCTTTTTTATTTTTTATATTTGTTCATTAATTGATTATTATACTAATTTAAAAATGAGTTTTTTTAAAAGACTATTTTCTTCCGAAAAAAATGACCCTAGCAAAAGCGTAGAGGCAAAACAAAATCTTGATAAAGGATTAGAGCAATCTAAATCTTCTTTTTTTTCAAAATTAACCAAAGCAGTTGCGGGAAAATCTAAAGTTGATGATGAAGTTTTAGATAATTTAGAAGAAATTCTTGTTTCTTCAGATGTAGGAGTTGATACTACTTTAAAAATTATTCAACGAATAGAAAAACGTGTTGCCAATGATAAATATCTTGGAACAGATGAATTGAATAAAATACTTCGCGAAGAAATTGCCGCTTTACTTTCTGAAACTAATTCTGGAGATGAAACACAGTTTTCAATACCAAAAGACACTAAACCCTATGTAATTATGGTGGTTGGAGTAAATGGTGTTGGAAAAACAACAACTATTGGAAAATTAGCACATCAATTTAAGAATGCTGGTTATTCGGTAGTTTTGGGTGCTGCTGACACGTTTAGAGCTGCTGCCATTGATCAATTGCAAATTTGGGCTGATAGAGTTGGAGTTCCGATTGTAAAGCAACAAATGGGAAGCGATCCTGCTTCTGTAGCTTTTGATACATTACAAAGTGCTGTTTCTCAAAACGCAGATGTTGTAATCATTGATACTGCTGGTCGTTTGCATAATAAGATTGGTTTGATGAATGAGCTTTCAAAAGTGAAAAAAGTAATGCAAAAGGTTGTTGGTGATGCGCCAAATGATGTTATGTTAGTGCTTGATGGTTCGACTGGACAAAATGCATTTGAACAAGCAAAACAATTTACTGCTGCAACCGATGTTACTTCATTAGCGATTACCAAATTAGACGGAACTGCAAAAGGTGGTGTTGTAATTGGTATTTCAGATCAATTTCAAATTCCTGTCAAATATATTGGAGTAGGAGAAGGCATTGAGCATTTGCAGGTTTTTAATAAATATGAGTTTGTAGATTCTTTTTTTAAATAATATATGAATAAAATAACAACTTTTTTCAAAGAAGGTTCGCCCTTAAAGTTGATTTTAGTGGCAATACCTTTTTTAATTTTGTCATTCTTTGTTGAAAAATCATTACCGAGTATCTTCCTTTTTGCAAGATTATTGACTTTTATTTTAGTGATTTATGCAACAATAAAATTCTTTAATTCAAAGTTTTAATAAATTTATAGAATTAAAGCATTTATTTTCCCCCATAATTCATTGTCAAAATTTGACAGTGTAAAATTCTCATCATCAGCGGCATCGCCCATTCTGATGACAACCATTTTTTTACTTGGAATAACATATATTTTTTGGTCATTTTTTCCCAATGCCATAAACATATCATTAGCACCATTTGGAATAATACTTCCGCTAAATTGAATTTGAGTTTGAGGTAAATGATAACTTGTTTTTCCATTCAACCACCATAAATAGCCATAAGCTTGATTGATGTTTTGAGAAGTAGTAGTAGCTTGAGCAAAATAATTTTCATTTAAAATTTGTGTTCCATTCCACTTTCCTTTATTCAAATTAAGTAACCCAAATCGCGCCATGCTTCTTGTGGTACTCCAATAAACACTTAAATCGCCCGAAGTGCCACTATTAAACCAAAAGCCATTCATGCCAATTTTATCGCGCAATTTTGTATTGAAATAATTGTTCCATGTTTGTCCAGATGATTGCGCAACAACATCTTGCATTTTTACATACACATTGTGATATGCCCAACGAGTTCCAGCATCGGCAGTATATTGAAGATTGGTAGGCGAAACGTCATCGCCTAATGCATCATTCAATCCAGAATTCATAGAAAGCAAGTTTTTGCAAGTGATTAGGTTTTCTTTAGCTAACGGTGCATTTGTCCATCCTGTTCCAATGTAATCCGAAACTTTATTGTTAATATCAATGAATCCTTCTTGCTCTGCAATTCCTGATAAAGTTGCTGTCAATGTTTTTCCTGCACTTGCCCAATACCAATTTGTTGTTGCTGTATGACCGTTAAAGTAGTTTTCCATTACTATTCTTCCATTGACTATTATCATGAATGATTTGGAATGCTTTAATTCTAAATACTCCAATAACGGTTGTACTGCATTTTGATTCCAACCTAAACTTAAAATAGATTTAGTTTCCCATGTAGTGCTTCCATCAGTTGGTGGAAAATACATTTGTTCTTCAACAGGATTTTCATTAGAGTCAGCGCTACAATTTGAAAGTAACAAAGGAAATAATAGTAAAATATAAAGTTTTTTCATTTTGTGCATTTTTCATTTGGACACTAAAGATATAAAAAGGTTTAATTGATTTTTAATTTTAAAACAGGATGATTCTTAAATATAAAATTTAAATTTGTGGTTTAGAAGAAGATTTCCATCAATTTATTTGAGTAAAATGAAGAGAATTATAGTATTAGTAATTGCGTTTTTATTTGTTTCTTGCCAAAAAGAGATTAAGAAAGAAGATTTAATTAACCTAAATGGTTATTGGGAAATTAAGCAAGTTACTAAACCTAATGGCGAGAAAAAAGAGTATAAAGTCAATGAAACAGTTGATTATTTCGAAGTTAAAAATACTATAGGGTTTAGACAAAAAGTGATGCCTCAGTTTGATGGAAAATTTAAAACAAACGAAATTAAAGAATCTATAAAGATTATTGATAGTAATAAAACTTTTTTTATTGAATACACCACTGATTATGGCAAGTGGAAAGAAGAAATTCTAACTTTAAAAGATTCGACTTTAGTATTGAAAAATAAAGAAAATTTAGAATATACCTATAAAAAATTCAAACCGTTTTCGTTAAAATAATGGCAAAAAGAATAAGCAACGAAAGTTCAATTAGTGATGTTTTAAAAGAGTTTATCGAAGTAAATAAGCTTCAATCAGGCATGGACAAAATTGATGTGCAACAAGCATGGAAATCACTTATGGGAAATGGTGTTAACAGCTATACAAATGACGTAATTCTTAAAGGTTCTACCTTATATGTTTCATTATCATCTGCTGTTTTGAGACAAGAGCTTAGTTATGGAAAACAAAAAATTATCTCAATGATAAATGAAGAACTTCGCAAAGATGTAGTTAAGGATTTGATATTTCGTTAAGTATTTGTTTCTAAATCTTTGATATAGTCTTCATATTCTAAGAAAAAATATTCAAAAGCACTCATCTTTTCATTAAAAAAAGCAAAAATTGTTTCCCAAGTTTTTTGGTTGTTAATGCTAACGTTGTCAATTTCTACCCAAACCCGACTGATTGTTTTTCCGGTTTCTAAATGAAAATTACGTTCCAAAATGGCTTCTGGTAGGTGGTCTTCTAATAAAATACTTTGTAAAGATTCTATTTTTTCAAAATAAATTTTACGCTTTTCTTCTTCTTTTGGCTCGATATCTAACATAACTTGCGCTTTTTTATTATCGACAAAAAATTTAAACGAAACATCTTTAATTTTGGTTTCATAAAGCATCCATTTTCTTGGATAAGCTACTGCAAATGCAATCCAAAATTGTCTTTTTATTTTTTGAGCTTCTTCTTTGCTATACATTTTTTTGAATGAAAAGTGTTTTAGATTTCTTTTTTAGGTAACTTTATGTTTTTAAATTATGAAAAATGGATTTTGATAATTTTTTACAATTTACGCCAAAAATACTAAATGTAGGATTACCAGCAACCATTGCTCATGCAAAAATGACACCTTCTAACAGAATGGATTTGTTGAAAAAATTAAATCCTAATAATGTTAACCCAAAAAAAGCAGCAGTAATGATGCTGTTTTATCCAAAAAATAATCAAACTCATTTGGTCCTTATTTTAAGAAATTCTTATAAAGGCGTGCACTCGTCTCAAATTGCATTTCCTGGTGGAAAGCCGGAACTTATTGATGTTGATTTAAAAGAAACTGCCTTAAGAGAGACTCATGAAGAAATTGGAATTTTGCCCAATAAAATTGAAGTGATTCGTTCGTTTACAGAAGTATATATTCCGCCAAGTAATTATATGGTGCATCCTTATTTAGGAATAAGTAGAGAGGAATTAAATTTTGTTAGACAAGAAGAGGAAGTCGCTGGAATAATTGAACTTCCGTTGGTTGATTTTTTGGATGAAAGAATTATTCAAAATAAAAAAATGAATACTTCCTATGCTTCTAATTTTGAAGTACCTGGTTTTTTAGTCAAAGAGCATTTTGTTTGGGGAGCAACAGCAATGATGTTGAGCGAATTAAAAGAAACCCTAAAAATAGTGTTGTAAACCATTTGTTTTTCTATTTTTGCAAGTCTAAAAAATGTAAAATATAATGGGATTATTTAAAAGAAATCCTTTTGGTCATATCCTTTTCATCAAAAAATGGTTAATTAGAATCTTTGGTGCATTAACACATAGAAGGTATCGAGGATTTAATCAACTTCAAATAGAAGGTTCTGAAATTATTACATCTCTTCCAGATAAAAATGTATTGTTTATTTCTAATCATCAAACTTATTTTGCTGATGTTGTAGCGATGTTTCATGTTTTTAATGCAAGTCTTTCGGGTAGAGTTGATACTATTAAGAACGTAGGGTATTTGTGGCAGCCAAAAATGAATATCTACTATGTAGCTGCCAGTGAAACCATGAAGTCAGGAATATTACCGAGAATTATGGCTTATGTTGGTGCCATTACTGTTGAAAGAACATGGCGTGCTGGAGGGAAAGATGTTGAAGAAAAAAAAGAAGTGAATCCAAATGATACGGAAAACATCAAAATTGCTTTAGACGATGGCTGGGTTATAACATTTCCACAAGGAACAACAAAATCATTTAAACCAGTTAGAAAAGGAACAGCTCACATCATTAAGCAACACAAACCTATTGTTGTTCCAATAGTTATCGATGGATTTCGTAGAGCTTTTGATAAAAAAGGATTACGCGTAAAGAAGAAAAATATATTGCAATCTTTTATCATAAAAGAACCTTTGGAGATTGATTATGAAAATGATTCGATTGATGCAATTGTAGAAAAGATAGAATTCGCCATAGAGCAACATCCGTCATTTCTAAAAGTTATTCCTGCTGAAGAAATTGAAGAACAAGAAAGACTGAATAAATTGCGTAAGTGGCAACCAAAGAAAACGATCGATTAATAAACGGCTATTACTTTATATCCTTTTTTTCTAAGTAATTTTATTACGCCATTTTCTCCACCAAGATGAGCTGCTCCTACACCAAAAAAAGTTGGCTTTTCCATAGCAATTTTTGTGATTCTATCAATCCAATTTTTATTTCGGTTGTTTAAAAGTTCTTCTTTAAATTCTGAGGTCATTATGTTTTCGGAAGAATCGGAATATTGCACCATTGCTTCAAGATCTTCTGATTTGTAGAGTTCAAGCAAAGCTTTTAGTTCTTTTTTATCTGTTGATAAATCACTTTTAGCAGATTTTATCAATTCATTAACCTGTGTTTGATATGGTATAGCATCAAATATGGCAAGTTGTTCGCCTATTGTTTCTAATCCAATTGTTTCTTCGTTTTGTTCTTTGGCTACTTTCATCAATTCATTTTCAAAAGATTGTATCGGACAATCCAACATTTTGGGATACAACATAGCACTCAAAGCAAATGGCTTAATGGAATTCATCATTTTTAATGAAAAACCAGATTGTTTTTTGAAAAAATCATCAACCAATTTAAAGTCGTCTTCGCTCATCATACTTTCAATGGTTACACCATTTTTCATCATCATTTTGCCCATCATTTCAGTTTGCATGTTGGGGTCATCCATGTCCAACTCTAAACAAAGTTGATTTGTCTTATCCAATGCATCCAAAACTTTTTTAGGTAAAGTGGCATCGCATGCTATATGAATTGTTCCAAATAAATAGGATTCTTTGGCTAATCCATTTCCTGAAATTTTCCAAAGTAATGATTTTTTTTCGGTTTGAGCGTTACTGAATAGTGCCAAAAAAAGACCAAATAATAAGGCTATTTTTTTCATGTTAGATTTCAATTTTTTGAAGTTCCTTGAAGTTTGTTTTTAGTCTTTTTAACAAAATTCCATAGAGTAATTTGTAGAATAACCAAAAGATAACCACAAAAATAACTATGGCTAATGTTAATAATCCAATGATTTTTAATAAAACTCCATTACTGGCATCATTTGCAATTTTTTCCTTTATAACCGATAGTTTTGGATTGTATAAAAACGCCATGATAAATCCTAAAATCATGCTGACAACTATCATGGCTAAATTATAAGCAACATATTGGTTCACTGTTTTTCGAGTTTTCATAATGTCTTTCATCAATTGTTTTGTTGAAACCATTGTTGAAATATTCTTGTAATTCATATAAAATTTATAAATAAACCAAAGCACTACCGCATAATTTAGGTAGGTTAGTACTTTTAAATAAATCATCATTTCCTCAGCATGAATACTTTTTACATAGTCATCTGTATTGAAAAAGAAACCAATTCCTGTCCATACAATGAACTCGACTATACCAATAATCAATATCCATTTTACAGTTGATGAAGAATTTTTGTGCAACATCTTGTAAATATCAAATTCAGATACTTGAGTATAGTTTGGGTTTTCTTTTTTCCAGTCTTTTTTTAATAAATCCAACTCATTCATATTTCTTTAGGGATTTAATATTTTAATTAATTTTCCTTTAATTCTATTCATTTTTACACGTGCATTTACTTCGGATATTCCAAGAGTTTCAGCTATTTCACTATAATCTTTGTCTTCTAAATACATGTAAACCAGTGCTTTTTCAATGTCATTTAATAAATGTACTGCTTGATACATTAATTTCAATTTTTCTTCTTCTTCATAATTGTATTCTTCATGAGCAAAAAAATGTTTTTGAACTTCATACGAAACGGTTGAAACGGAACGTGTGCTTTTTCTATAAAGTGTAATGGCAGTATTTAGAGCTACACGATATGCCCATGTTGAGAATTTAGAATCACCTCTAAATTTTGGAAACGCTTTCCACAACTGTATCGTAATTTCTTGAAACAAATCATTATGAGCATCAGAATCATTAGTATATAGCCGACAGATTTTGTGAACTATATTCTGATTTTCCTTTAATTGTTGTACAAAAGATTGCTCTAAAGTTTCGCTCATGACAAATTAGTAGTTGCTTGTTTAATTTTGTTACAAGGTCAAAGTTACTTTTATTAAATGAATGCTTTATCAGTATTGAAGACAGATTGTTTATCTTTGCTGTTGAATCGTTTCAAACCGTTATATAAAATGAAATTAGGAGAATTTAATACACTAATAATTGATAGACTTACCAAAGTTGGATTGTTTTTAACCGATAATACAAATGATGTTTTATTGCCATTAAAATACATCCCAAAAGACTATAAAATTGGTGATGAAATTAAAGTGTTTTTATATCTTGACCATGAAGAACGACCTGTAGCTACAACGCTCGAACCATATATTATAATAAATGACTTTGCATTTCTTCGTGTAAATTACACCAATAGTTTTGGTGCATTTCTCGATTGGGGTTTAGAAAAAGATTTGTTTGTTCCATTTAAAGAGCAAGCGCGCCCTATGGAACAAGGGAAAAGATATTTAGTTCATGCTTATTTAGATGATAAATCAGATAGAATTGTTGGCTCCAGTAGAGTAAACAAGTTTTTAGATAACTCCGAACTTGATTTACAACAAGGTGATGAAGTTGATTTGATTATTTCACACATTACTGATTTGGGAACAAATGTCATTATCAATAAAAAACATAAAGGTTTGATGTACAGTAATGAAATTTATGAAGATTTGCGTATTGGAGATAAACATAAAGGATACATTAAAACGATTCGACCAGATAATAAAATAGACGTTTCATTCCAAAAAATTGGTGTTGAGAATATTGAGCCAAATGCGGAAGTGATTTTAAAAGAGCTAAAAGCGAATAGAGGTTTTCTGAGATTGAACGATAATAGTCATCCAGAAGATATTAAAACGGTGTTGAAAATGAGTAAAAAATCGTTTAAAAAAGCAGTAGGCTCGCTTTATAAAGATAAAATTATCGAAATTAAAGAAGACGGAATTTATTTGGTTTGAGGATATAAACTTTCTACCAATTTCAAGGTTTCATAAGTATTATTTGAATACTTGTTTGACAAACAAATTATCGAAATAGTATCTTTTTTTACTGGAACAAATGACGAAGTATTTCCATGCCACCAACCATTGTGATAGACTTGTGTTTCACCATTTGCTAATTTTTTCATACGCATTCCTAGACCATAATCTTTTCCAAGTTTCATGTTTGAAGTATAGCCAACATAAGCTTCTTTCATTAAATTTTGATTGATAAAATCATTAGAATAAGTTGCCAAATCAAATTTAACTAAATCTCTTGGCGTTGAGTAAATATTCTTGTCACCATTCAAATTATCAAATTGATCCCAAGGATTTGCCTTATTGTTTCTATATGACATCGAAACAGTATCTTTATCTCTAAAATAGTCAAATACAAAAGTGTTTTTCATGTTCAATGGTTTGAAAATAAGCATTTTCATTGCTTCACCATAGGACAATCCAGTAGCTTTTTCAATGATTAATGCCAACATCACATAGTTGGTATTACAATAATCAAAGCGAGTATTATCGGGTGAAATTAAGCGAAATTTATTTTTTACCATCAATTCCAAAATATCCTTATTAGAAAGTATTTTTTTGCTGTTCCAGTTTTTTTTCATCAATTCTGGAAACCTTGAATAATGTTGCAATCCGCTTCTATGATTAAGTAACGTTCTAATTGTTGTACTTTTATACGGAAAACTTGGAAGCCAATCGGTAACTTTTTGATCCAACATGATGTTGTCATTTTCTACCAATTTTAAAATAGCTGTAGCCGTTAAAACTTTACTAACCGATGCCAAATGCAAGGCACTATTTTCATCCATCGGTTTTTGTAGTTTTAAATTAGCCATTCCTTGGTATTTTTCATAAATAATTTTACCGTTTTTAGCTACTATAAAACTTCCATAATAGCCAGCTGTACCTATGTTTTTGATGTAAAATGAATCTATTTTTTTACTTTTCTCTGCAATAAAAGAATCTGAAACTTTTCCTAGTTTTAAAAAATATGGAATACTTATTTTAGAACTGTCAGATGGTATCTCTTCACTTTTTAAAACAAAAGAATGTTGTTTTGGCGAAGAAAAGTATAATAATACTATAGAAAAAAAAGTTACTGTTAAAAATTTCATTTGCATAAATCAATCGGGTAATTTCATGTGGTTTACTTACTTTACAATAATACTATTAATTATTTAATAATAAAAAAGGAAAGACTTATTTTAAGATAATAGTAAGATAAAAAAATCCGCTAGATGCGGATTTTCTCAATTAATTAAATTTTACTTTTATAGGAAGCGTAAACTCAGTTCTTACCTTTTCACCATTCTTAATTCCTGGCGACCATTTTGTTTTTAGTGCACTTAGTACTCTTATGGCTTCTTTATCAACTCCAAAACCTGAATTTCTTAAAACTCTAATGTTGGATAAAGTACCGTCTTTTTCAACTACAAAGGCAACTAATACCGAAACAATTGCGCCACTTTCTAAGTCTGGATTTCTGAAATTGCTTGCAACATATTTATAAAAATTTTCTATCCCATTAGGAAATGCAGGTAGTTTATCTACTTCTGATGCTTTACTTGGTGTATTGTTTGTAGGGTTATTGCCTTCATTTCCAAGTAAATTGCCATTTGTTTTTCCACTATCAGTTCCTGGTTCAGTTCCACTACCAACAATTGCAGTAGCTCCAATAATTGAAGGCGTTTCAACAGTATTCAATTCTTCATTTGTTGGAACTTTTACAACTGCTTCACTACTTTGACTAACTGTTAAATGCGAAAATCTATTAATTTCAGGTTCAACAATTGGCTCAGTAACCGTATTTGGTGGTGTAGTTTTTACAACAGTTTCTACTTCAGGAACTGGTTCGCTGTAGTTTGATAATTGAATAATTGTTTCTTCTGGAATAATATCGGTAATGCTGATTTCTTCCGATCTAAAGTTGGAGTAGAGTGCAATACTCATAAATCCTGCCATTAATAACACCCCATAAAAAAGTGCTAACAGTGTAATTTTCGGATTCTGTTGGCGCAATTGATAGGCACCATACATTTGGTTTCGGTCTTCAAACACCAAATCAATCCATTTTTTTCCATAGATACTAACGTTTGACATAATAAATAGTTTTTAATTGTTAGGTATCGTTGTTGCATAAGTAATGGTTCTTTAATAGATAACGTAAAAGAATAGTATTTTATTGTGTAAAAAAGTAATTATTTTTAAAATTATTTTTTTTCGATAATTTCTGCCAATAGTTTTTTGGCTCGAAGAAGTTTGATTTTAACGTTACTCAAAGGTTCGTCAAGTTGTTCTGAAATTTCTTGATAACTCATTTCTTGAAAATAACGAAGTTGAATAACTTCTTGATAATGAGGTTTTAATTCTTTTATATAGCGTAGTAATTGTGATAAGTTTTGTTCGGTAATTAATTCATCTTCTGCAGTTGGCGAACTATCAGCTATATTATAGGCTTGTCTGTCATCATTCTCAGAAATATCAACAAACAAGGAAGACTTTTTTTTGCGAAGCATATCAATGTGAACATTTTTTGCAATAGCAATCAGCCAAGTGTTGAATTGAAATTCAGGATTATAGGTGGCGATTTTATCAAATGCTTTTGAAAATGTTTCTATGGTAATGTCTTCCGAATCAGTTTCATTTTCAGTACGTTTTAACATAAATCCATAAACTTCATTCCAATAGTTGTCAAGCAAAAAAGTAAACGCTACTTGATCACCATTTTTGGCATTTTCTATATATTGTTTTATTTCCAATGTACTGGTTTTTTAAAGGTATTGGAAATGAAAACATTTAATTGAACAAAAATTAGAATAATTTCAATAACTGGAAACCAATAGATTACGTCTTTTTCTTTTAGCTTTCCAGCAGAAAAACCCATAGAAATCCAAGTAAAAATATATCGAAAACCTATCATGCTAACAACAGCAATCCATTGATATTGAAATGCTAATAAAACGATTGGCAAGAGTATAAATAAAAGTTGCGAACTGTAAAACAATCCAAGTTGTATCTTATCAAATCCTTTGTAATGGCCAGCAGTTGAAACGTGTCGTCGTTTTTGGGTAAACCATTCACTGAAAGTCGTTTTAGGTTTAGAATATGTAAAACTGTCAGGTAAATAACAAATTGTTGTATTGTTTTTATTCGCTGCTTGATTAATAAATAAATCATCGTCACCCGAACGGATTTTCATATGGTCTATAAAACCATTTACCTTAAAAAATTCTTCTCTTTTATATGCCATATTTCGTCCAACACCAGCATAAGGTTTTCCAAGTTTCGTCCATCCAAAAATTTGTGTTGATGATAAAAGAGTTTCAAATCGGATTAATTTATTTAGAAACGAATTGGCTATTTTTTCATAAGCACCATAACCCAAAACAATGTTTTTTTGTTGTGTAAACTGCGAACTCATTTTAGTAATCCAATCTTTTGAAGTAGGATAACAATCAGCATCTGTAAAGAGCAAGTATTCATATTTAGCTGCTTTGATACCAAGAGTTAGTGCAAATTTTTTGTTTCCCCAAAAGGCTTCGTTGTTTTCAACTTTTACTAATTTTACATTAGAATATTGCTTTTCAAACTCTTCAAAAATATCCAAAGTAGTATCGCTTGAAGCATCGTCAATCAAGACAATTTCAAATTGAGGATAGTTTTGTTCCGCTAAAAGTGGAATGAAGTTTCTAACGTTATCTTCCTCATTTTTGGCACAAACAATTACTGAAATAGGGATTTTTTTAGGTGTTTCGTTTTGAGGTTTTCCGAAAGAAAATTTGCCAAAAACGATGATATAATAGAAAAACTGTATCAACACAACTGCTGCAAACAAACAAAATAGGGATAGTAACATAATGCTTTTCTACTTTTTTAAAAGGTGTGCAAATGTAGTTATTCTTTATGCAATTATCAAAAGGAATTTTAACAATTTAAGGTCTGTTTTTTTTCATCGCTTTGGCTACTTCAATTGATTGATTTTCATTGGTTTTTTCTAGCTCAGAAATAATGTTTTTATAGTTTTTATTGTCACGATTCTGAGAAAGCTTTTTGACCGATTCAATACGGGTAATCTCTATTTCAAAAGAGACAATTCCATGTGCTTCACGCATAGTTTTTTCAGAAAGATTTTCTACTTTAACCGGATTTTTTGATTTCAATTCATAGTTGTCAACTAAACTTTTCAAAGCCTCAACAGATTGTTCGTATGAGTGAAGCTTTACTTTTCCATAAACATGCACAGCAAGATAATTCCAAGTCGGTACATTTTCATGGTCATACCAAGATGATGAAATATAGGAATGCGCACCCGAAAAAATTGCCAAAACATCATCATTAGTTTTAAAACTGTCTGCTTGCGGATTAAGTTTGGAAATATGTCCAACTAAAATTTGTTTATCATTTTTGTTTTCTAAAAGTAAAGGAATGTGTGTTGCCCAAAGTTTCCCTTTAGTTTGATTGATTAAAATACCAAATCCATTTTCGTGAATGAATTGTTCAATTTCTGCTTGATTTTCGTTTAAATATATTTCTGGAATGTACATTTATTGTTTTTTTAATTGATATAATACTCCTTCATGTTTTTCAAAATCGATGATATCAACAAATTGCATTCCAGCTTTTTCTAATACTTTTATTGAAGCACTATTTTCTTTCATTGCTCTTCCAACAATTTTAGTAAGATTTAGTTTTTCAAAACCATAATCTACACAAGCTTTGGCTGTTTCAGAAGCATATCCTTTATTCCAATGTTTTTTGAAAAAACGAAATCCTAAATCAACTTCATTTAATTCACTTGTGAACTTTAAGCCACACCAACCAAGAAACTCATTGTTTGATTTGTCAATTACAGCCCAACGACCATAACCAAATTCTTGATATGGATTGTAATTCTTAAGAAATTCTTTTGTCTTCAAAATGCTTTCAAATGGTTTGTCGCCTGTATATTTTAAAACATCTTTGTCAGAATTCAATAAAAAGAAATTTTCTGCATCATCAGTAGATAATTCACGAAGATAAGTACGAGAAGTTTCTAATATTTTTTTCATTTTATAATAGTGAAGTTTATACACAATAAAAACATTTATATCACATTAACCTCTGCTTCAATCGCAATTCCATATTTGTCAAAAACAGTTTTTTGAACGTATTTCGATAAACTTAAAATATCTTGACCAGTTGCTTTTCCATAATTTACCAAAACTAACGCTTGATTTTTATGAACACCAGCATCGTCTTTTCGGTAGCCTTTTAAACCACTATGTTCAATTAGCCACCCAGCAGGAACTTTTACTTCAGTTTCAGATATGTCAAAGTGTTTTACATCAGGAAATTGTTCTTGTACTTTTAGAAATTGTTCTCTTGATAGTATTGGGTTTTTAAAAAAACTACCGCTGTTTCCTAATTCTTTTGGATTGGGTAATTTACTATTTCGGATAGTAATTACAGCGTTAGAAACGTCTTTTAAAGACGGTTTTTCAATATTGTTTTTGGCTAACTCTGCTTTTATATCACCATATTCCACACTAATTTTATGATTGCGATTGGTTAATTTAAAAATCACCGAAGTTATGATGTATTTGTCTTTGACTTCGTGTTTAAAAATACTTTCTCTATATCCAAAACGACATTCTTCTTTAGAAAATGACTTCATTTTTTGAGTGGTAATTTCCATCGCTTCACAGGAAACGAAAGTGTCTTTAATTTCAGCACCATAGGCACCAATGTTTTGAACTGGTGTTGTGCCAACATTTCCTGGAATAAGCGACATGTTTTCCAAGCCACCAAAATTTTGGTCTATCGTCCATAAAACAAATTCGTGCCAATTTTCGCCTGCTTGACTTTCTACCCAAACGAAATCGTCGTCTTCTTTCAGAATTTTTTTTCCTTTCAAATCAATGTGTATTACCAAAGAATCAATATCTTGTGTCAACAACATATTGCTCCCGCCACCAAGAATGAATTTCTTTTCAGTAGCGTGATTTTCTAAAACCGTTTTCAATTCATCTATAGAATGAACGGCAACAAATTGTTTGGCTTTAGCTTCAATACCAAATGTATTATAGTTTTTTAAGGAAAAGTTAGTGTGAATTTGCATTATGTAACTAATGGTTTAAGATAGTTTAAGGTTGTTTAATTTGGTTTAAGGTTGTGCCTATTACAATTTACTCTTCCGTTTCCAATGCTCGCATCAAAAAATCATTCAATGGTTTGAGTGTAATTAATTTTTCAGCAATTGTTTTGGCAAATTCGGGTTGTGTGAATAAATTGTCATCAATTTTTGCCGATGCCGTAAAGCTTTTCATTTTTAGAAATTCAATCGCAGGATGCTCTGGGTCATATCCTTTTGGAGCTTTTTTGAGCATGTTGTTTTCATCTCTAGTGATTTCACCAAACTCTTTTTTGAAGTTTTTATTTGCAACTATTCTATCCAAGTCATCGTGAAAAAACTCAATTTCTTTACGGATTTGTTTCAATTCACTTGCTTCTGGACACCAAACACCGCCAGCTATAAATGAATTTCCTTTTTCGTAATGAATGTAATAACCAGGGCTATTTTTTCGATTTTTATTTTGGGTAAACCAAACACCCATATTAGTTTTATAAGGTGATTTATCTTTTGAAAAACGGATATCCCGATTGATTCGAAATGTACAATTTTTAACTTCAAGTGGTTCTAATGTTTTATCCAGTGGTTTCATTTCTGCTAAAATAGAAGCTATAAAAGCATGATAATCTTTCTTATAATTTTCATACCGTTTCTTGTTAGCATGCATCCATTCGGTATTGTTATTGGCAATCAAATCCGCTAAAAATTGCAAGGCTTCTTTTGTAATCATAAAATTGTTTTTAATCTGTGATAATTTGTAAAATCAGTGTTTACAAGTGTTTCTTCAAATCTTCCTCGGAAATAAAACCTAAGTTTCTCCAAGTTTCTTTACCATTTTCATAGACTATAACAACAGGTAAGCCATCAATCTTCATGTTTTCTAGCAAACTTTTATTTTCATCAGCATCCAATCGAATTATGGTAACATGGTCTTTTAATTCTTCTTGCATTTTAAGGATGTAAGGTTTCATTTTTTGGCAAGGCGCACACCAAACGGCACTAAAATTAATCATCACTTTTTTGTCCGAAGCAATTAGCTTTTGATACGCTTCATCAGTCATACCAACATAAGTAGTCGATTTTTCTTTTTGCATTCCAGCAGCATTCCATTTCATGATGCCACCATCAAGGTTGTAGATTTCTTTGAACCCCATTTCCGATAGTTTATTTGCCGCCTGTGCACTTCTTCCACCAACTTTGCAATACACAAAAACAGGTTTCGATTTATCTAATTTCTCAGCTTGCGTTGCAAAATCGTTTGCGTTCCAATTGATGTTTTTGGCATTGTTTATTTTTCCCGAGGCATATTCTTCTGGTGTGCGAACGTCAATAAGTTGCGGGTTATTTGTAATGTTTAGTTTCTCGGCATAGGTTTTAACGTCTAGAGTTTCCACTTTTTTTGTGGGTTGTCCTTGGCAGCTGCTTAGAATTATACTTATAAATAAATAGGTGTAGATTTTTAATTTCATGATTCTTTAATTTTAGGCTAAAATACAAAAAATACCTTTTTTAAAGGTTAAATATTTTATAACTCTGGTGCGTTTCTTTTACAATATTTTCCGTGCGTTCGGGATGTGTATCCGAAATAAAAAGTTGTCCAAATTCTTCCTGATTTACCATCGAAACAATTTTGGAAACGCGACTTTCATCTAACTTATCAAAGATGTCATCAAAAAGTAAAATTGGTTTTTCACCCGATTGTTTTTTAACAAAATCAAATTGAGCTAATTTTAAGGCGATTAAAAACGACTTTTGTTGTCCTTGAGAACCAAATTTCTTTATTGGAAAGCCATCAATTTCAAAGGACAAATCGTCTTTGTGAATTCCAACGGATGTGTATTGTAACGCTTTGTCTTTATTGATGTTTTCAGCTAATAAAGGCAGCATGTTTTTCTCAAACAAATCACTTTGATAGACCAATTGAACATTTTCCGAATTGTTGCTTATCTCTTGATAGTAGTGATTGAAAATAGGGATAAACTTTTCTAAAAACGATTTTCTTTTTTCAAAAATAACTTGTCCTAAATCATCCAATTGCTCATCATATATATGTAGCGTTTCTTTTTCAAACACATGATTTAAAGCAAAATATTTCAACAAAGCATTTCGCTGCAAGATGATTTTTTGGTATTTGATGATTTCTTGTAGATAACTTTTGTCCAATTGCGAAATCACACTATCCATAAATTTTCTGCGTGTTTCACTACCATCAGTTATTAAGTCTCTATCGGCTGGCGAAATAATTACCAACGGAATTAAACCAATATGTTCCGAAAGTTTGTCGTAGAGTTTGCCGTTTCGTTTTAAAATTTTCTTTTGACCTTTTTTTAAACTGCATACAATTTGTTCCGTTCGGTCATTTTTTTCAAATTCGCCATCAACTACAAAAAACTCTTCATTGTGTTTGATATTTTGAACGGCTAACGGATTGAAATAGCTTTTTCCATTGCTCAAATGATAGATGGCATCAAGAACATTGGTCTTTCCAACACCATTTTTTCCCACAAAACAGTTAATTTTTGGGTCAAATTCAAATGAAGCTTCCGAAAAATTTTTATAATTGAATAAAGTAATATTTTTTAAAAACATGGTAACGGCTAACTATTGCTGAAAAAGCGGAACTATTTTGCGTTTATTTTGAAAGAGCGTGCAAATTATTGAAAATTATCGATAAAAATCGTTTTTAAATAGGAATAAAATTTTATTTTTGCGCACACTAAAATAATTTTAAATGGCAACTTTTAATAAAAGAGGTTACAGAACACCAAAAGAAAAAGCAGACAAATTAGACAACAATTATATTGAAGACGTAAATGTTGATGCAAAAGACAGCGCAACAGCAAAAGCGTTTGATACATTAGACGAAACGGCTTCAAGAACGGAAGACTTTGTTCAAAAAAATCAAAAATATATATTAAGTGTTCTAGCTATGATTGCAGTAGGAACGATTGCTTATTTATTATTCCAAAAATTTGTTGCAGAGCCAAAACAAGACGATGCTGCTAATGAATTATTCGTAGCACAACAAAACTTTCAAAAAGCTGTGGATGGTGATGCAAAAGCAGATTCATTATTCAATTTAGTGTTAAAAGGTTCTGAGGGTAAATTTGGTGTATTGAAAATTGCTGAAGAATATTCTGGAACTGACGCTGGAAATATTGCAAACTACTATGCAGGTATCGCTTATTTAAACACTGGCAAATACGATGAAGCTATCAAAAGCTTAGAGCAATTCAAAGCAGATGACGAAGTATTGAGTACTTTGGCAATTGGTGCTATTGGAGATGCTTATTCACAAAAAAATCAAGCAAAAGAAGCATTGACCTATTATGTGAAAGCTGCTGAAGCAAAGAAAAACGATTTGACTACACCAAGATTTTTGTTAAAAGCAGGAAAAACAGCATTGGCTCTTGGAGATAAAGCAGCGGCATTAAAATATTTTACTGACCTAAAAGACAACTACGAAAGCACTCCTGAAGGACAAGGTGTTGACGGGTTAATCGGAATGGCACAGTAATAAGTGTAAGGTATTTAGCGTGCTAATAGCATTAAATACATTAAAATTTTTCACTACTATTGATAAATAAATAAAAAACCATTTTTGAATATTTTCAAAAATGGTTTTCTATTTTTACACTGATTACTAAATACTGAACACTAAAAAATGGCAACAGCAAATAAAAACTTATCCAACTACGATAAATCAAAATTACCCAATGCAAAAAATTTTCGTTTCGGAATAGTTGTTTCCGAATGGAACGACAAAATAACAAACGGATTGTATAACGGAGCCGAAGCAGCATTGTTAGATTGTGGCGCATTAGCCGAAAACATCATCCGTTGGGATGTGCCAGGCAGTTTTGAACTCATTTATGGTGCACAACGCATGATTGTTACCCAAGAAGTAGATGTAGTCATCACCATTGGATGTGTTATTAAAGGCGAAACCATGCATTTTGAGTTTGTGTGCGAAGGTGTAACCCAAGGTATTAAAGACTTAAATGTGCAAACCGATGTGCCTGTAATTTTTTGTTTGTTAACCGATAATACCGAACAACAATCTATCGATAGAAGTGGAGGAAAACATGGCAATAAAGGTACCGAAGCGGCAATAGCTGCCATAAAAATGGCCTACTTACGAAAAAAAACAATGGAAATGTAAACTATAAAAAAGGTGCTCGAAAGAATGTCTTTTATATTTTTACCATCAGAAATAAATTCAAACCAGACCAAAAAAATTCATGCCAAACATTCAAAACTGAAAAACGAGTTTTTTACTTGGTTGGCGATACTTTTACTAGATTGACGAGGTTATTTGCTTGGTTAGCGAAGTTTCATAACTTGATTTGAGTTTGGAACCTGTAGATTACTCACAAAAACGATTTAAGAAATAACAAATCTTTTTCATTTTTAGGAAAGGATTAACTTTAAATCACCATAGTTTTTCCTTAAATTTGCCTTCTTTGTTTTCAGAAAAACTGAACACAAAATACTGAACACTGAATACTAACTATGTCGAGCATTATCCAATTACTTCCTGATCATGTTGCCAACCAAATTGCGGCAGGAGAAGTGGTGCAACGACCAGCTTCTGTAGTAAAGGAACTGCTAGAAAACGCTGTGGATGCCAAAGCAACAGACATCAAATTAATCATAAAAGATGCTGGAAAATCGTTAATTCAAGTCATAGATAACGGTTTGGGAATGAACGTTACTGATGCGCGTTTGTGCTTTGAGCGTCATGCTACTTCAAAAATCCGTCATGCCGAAGATTTGTTTTCCTTGCATACCAAAGGGTTTCGTGGCGAAGCGTTGGCATCAATTGCCGCCATCGCCCATGTGGAACTTAAAACCAAACAAGACCAAGAAGAATTAGGAATACATATCATTATAGAAGGCAGCAAATTCATAACACAAGAACCAGCGGTGTTGCCCAAAGGCACGTCGTTTTCGGTGAAGAATTTGTTTTTCAACATACCTGCACGACGCAATTTTTTGAAATCAGATACCGTAGAAATGCGTTATATTATTGATGAATTTCAACGCGTTGCTTTGGCACATCCCAACATTGCTTTTACGATGTATCACAATGGGAGCGAGTCGTTCAATTTGCCACAATCTAATTTTAGACCACGAATTGTAAATGTTTTTGGAGGCAAAACCAACGAAAAATTAGTTCCTGTAAAGGAAGATACCGAGATTGTTCATATACATGGTTTTGTTGGAAAACCTGAGTTTGCTAAAAAAAATCGTGGTGAACAATTCTTTTTTGTAAACGATCGTTTTATCAAAAGCGGTTATTTGCATCACGCCATCATGGCTGCCTATGAAGGTTTGCTCAAAGATGGTGCACAACCAAGTTATTTTTTGTACTTATCGGTGCCGCCAAACACGATTGACATCAATATCCATCCCACGAAAACCGAAATCAAGTTTGATGACGAACATGCGTTGTATGCCATTTTGCGTTCGGCTGTAAAACACAGTTTAGGACAGTTCAATGTAGCACCTGTTTTGGATTTTGAGCGTGACCCAAATTTAGATACACCCTATCAATACCAACAAAAAGAAGCGGAATATCCAACCATTCAAGTGGATAGAAGTTACAATCCGTTTGCTGATGAGAAACCTCAAAAAGCGGCAACCAATTTTAATTATAAAAAACCCGAACTGCAACCCAGCTGGGAAAGTTTGTACGTTGGACTGGAAGAAATGGATACCCAATCTTCTGAAATTTCGTTTGAAACCGATGCCGTTTCTTCATCATTATTTGAAGATACCGATACCGAGCAAGAAACCAAACGAACCTATCAAATTCATAAGAAATACATTGTTTCGCCTATAAAGTCGGGTATCGTGATTATCAATCAAAAACGTGCTCACGAAAGGGTTTTGTATGAAGAGTTTTTGACGAATATGACTGTTCATCATGCTTCTAGTCAGCGATTATTATTTCCATTAGAATTCTATTTTTCTGTGAATGATATTGAAGTGATTAAAGAGATTAAATTGTCACTAGAAAATTTAGGATTCATTTTCGACAGTATCCATGCCGATAGTTTAATCATTTCTGGATTGCCAGTTACCATTACCGAAAGTCAAGTTTCAATTATTTTTGATGATTTATTGACGGATTTCCAAAATGGAGTAGGAGGCGATAGTTTTTCGCAGAATGATAGCATTGCCCAATCGATGGCAAAGAGTTTAGCAGTGAAAACCGGAACGTATTTAACCGAAAAAGAACAAGATAACTTGGTGAACAATCTTTTTGCTTGTAGAGAGCCAAATGTTTCGCCTTTTCAAAAACCAACTTTCATCACAATGAGTGTGGAAGATTTAGATAAAAAATTTAGCTTATGATGCGCATGACCGAAACTGTTAAGCAGTTATTGATTATTAATATTATCTTTTTCATCGGTTCGCAGATTGCCCCATTGGCATACCCGATGTTTTCCTTGTATTATCCAGAGAATGATTTGTTTCGTTTTTGGCAACCTTTGACGAGTATGTTTATGCATGCTCCGATGCCCAACTTGATGCACATAATATTCAATATGTTTGGTTTGGTAATGTTTGGTTCGGCATTGGAACATTTTTGGGGTGCCAAAAAATTCATTTTCTTTTACATTTCTTGCGGACTAGGAGCAGCCTTGTTGCATCTTGGCGTGAGTTACTTTCAAATTCACTCCATACTTAGCGAACTTTCTTCATTAAATATATCTCAAAGCGATATGCACTTTTTATTGAACACTGATTTTTCAACAGTGTTTGATTCTTCGGGACAAATGCTTCAAGGAAAAGTGAAAACGATTTTAGATAATGCACAGTGTACACAAGAACAATTTAACACTTTAGCTTCTGCAGTTCGAGAATTTCAAACACCATCATTGGGTGCTTCGGGAGCTATCTATGGATTGTTAACGGCATTTGCATTTATGTTTCCTAATGCTGAATTAGGTATTATGTTTATTCCAATTCCTATCAAAGCGAAATATTTTGTACCAGGATTAATTGCCGTTGATTTATTTTTAGGATTGAAAGGAAATTCACTTTTCGGAAGTGGTGGTACAGGTGTAGCACATTTTGCTCACATTGGTGGCGCAATAACAGGTTTTATTATGATGTGGATTTGGAAAAAAAATCAATTTAATAAAAACCGTTGGGATTAATGAGCATTATTGAAGATATAAAACTACAGTACAAAATAGGTGGCGTTGCCAATAAAATGATTTATTGGAATGTCGGCATTTATCTGTTGTCTATTATTTTGTTTTACCAATTTAAAACAGGTGTTTTTGAATACCCAAATTGGTTAGCGGTTTCTTCAAATCCCGATGTGCTTGTCACAAGACCATGGACCTTATTGACCTATGCTTTTTTTCATTATGGATTTCTGCATATATTTTTCAACATGATGGTTTTGAACTTTACCAGCCGATTGTTTCTCACATTTTTTACCCAAAAACAATACCTCGGATTGTATTTTTTGAGTGCTATTTTTGCTAGTATCATCTTTGTGTTGAGCTTTTATTTATTAGGAAAATCATCGCTAATGGTTGGTGCTTCGGCGGCAATTATGGCATTATTAGTAGCATCAACAACCTATCAACCGTTGATGGAAGTGCGTTTGTTATTGATAGGAAACGTAAAACTCTGGCACATCACGGCAGTTATTCTTATTTTGGATTTAATGCAAATTCAACTTGACAATATTGGCGGTCATATTGCACATTTGAGTGGTGCTTTTTTTGGATTTTTGTATATTAAATTGCTCCAAAACGGCACCGATTTAAGTGTAATAGTAACCAATACTATTAACTTTTTTTCAACTATATTTGACAAGAAACAAAAAACGCCTTTTAAGAAAGTACACAAAACATCTCAAAGAAAAACCCCAATTCGAGAAAGTAAAGTGGTCATAAAAGACAAAACCCAGCAACAAATTGACGAGATTTTAGACAAAATTAGTCAATCGGGTTATGATAGTTTGACCAAAGAAGAAAAAGAATTTTTATTTCAATCGGGTAAATAGCACAATTTGAAAAAGTTATCGTGGTTTAATAAAGTGATGTATGTATTAAATGGTATTTTGATACTGCTTACCTTTGTGGCTTATGTTTTACCTTTTTTGGCACCTAAAGCATTCCCATTACTTTCGGTTTTAACACTTATTTTACCCTCGTTCTTAATTCTTAACGGATTATTTTTCATTTATTGGTTGTTACAATTCAAAAGACAACTAGTATTATCGGGAATTGTATTGTTAATAGGGATTACATTTATAAATAAATTTTATAAACTTTCGTCAACCAATTTGCCTAAAACCGAAAAAGATTTCACCGTTATGAGTTATAACGTGCGTTTGTTTAATCTCTTTGAATGGATAAACGACAAGAATGTTGGCAAAGATATTTTAGCATTTGTTAACGAAAAAAACCCTGATATTATTTGTATTCAAGAATATTCCGAAAATGCAAAAATTGATTTGAGAGTTTATAAATATAAAGCCATTTTTATTGAAGGCAACAAAATTAAAACAGGACAAGCCATTTTTTCTAAATTTCCTATATTTAATCAAGGAAATCTTCACTTATTGCAAGATGGAAACAACATCATTTTTGCCGATATTAAGAAAGGAAAGGACACACTTCGCGTTTACAATATGCATTTACAGTCGATAAAAATTTCTCCAGATGTAAACGAGATTTCAAATAACGTGGAAACCATAAACAAAGAAAAATCACAGATGGTTTTTGGAAGATTACGAGATGCTTTCAAGAGACAAGAATTTCAAACAGAGATTTTTTCTAACCACAAAAAAGATTGTCCCTATCCAATGATTATTTGTGGCGATATGAACAATAGTGCGTTTTCATACATCTATAGAAACATCAAAGGCGATTTAAATGACTGTTTTGAAGAAGCTGGAAATGGTTTTGGACAAACCTATAATTTTAAATATTATCCAGCCAGAATAGACTATATCTTTGCCGACAAAAAGATGAAGGTGAAATGGTTTAAAAATTTCTCCAGCTTCAACAAATCGGATCATTTTCCAATCATGACGCGACTTTCGTTTGCAGACTAACATTCTTTTACTGTTTCTAATAGCAAAGTTATTTAGCAGCAGCTTATTTTTCTAGAAAATAATCCACCAAAACCATTGAGAAGCTTCCGTCACTTGCCGAAAGGTTCTCACAATTGTATTTAGGTCTTCCGTCTCTTGCCGAAAGGCTCTCAATACTTAAAATTTATTTTTCGAGATGTAAATTGGAGTTGTTACAACTGTTGTTGCTTCAAATATTCAAAAGCATATCTTCCTTCGTTAAACAATAGGTCAAGAATACTTAAGTTGTTTATAAAACCGTGTTTGTCGCCAAATACTTGTGTATAGGATGCTAGTTGCGACACGTCTTTTTTGCCGTTTACCAATGGACGAAAATCGGTTTTATCTGCTACATCAAAAAAGTATTCGGTGGTTTCGTTATAATCGAATTCAAAGCCTAAACAATTGGATACAATTTCCATCGTTTGCAGATTCAAATCCATTAAAAACTGGTGTTTTTTTTCAAAAACAGGATGGATAGTATCTTCAAAATATTCAAAAAAAGGCGAACTTCTATAGGCTGCTTCCAACGATTTGAAATGTTGCTTTTGCCAATCAAAATCATTTTCTATCTGAACATCTTTTGTTTTTTGATGCACTGTTTTGGAGTGTTTAATCGGTACATTTAACAACTGAATTCCGTTTGGACTATAAATGTACATTCGGTTTCGGTTGGTTTGTTTTTGAAAATTATCATCCATTTCAAACGTAACCAAATCCGAATTTGCCATCGCCACATAATGACTAATAGAAGGGAAATAGCTGGGATGGATTATTATGTTCAAAAGTTTAAAATTGTTTAAAGATTTAAGGTGGTTTAAAAACTGTTTAATATTGTTTAAACTATTTTTAAACTTTAACCTTTTTTTACTCTTGTTTTTCTTTTCTTTTCTTCCAAAAATATTCTCCAACAAAATATAACGCCAATAATCCTAAGAAATATTTGAAGTACGATTGTGGTTGTCCTTCGCCATTAACTGTGGTAAATAATCGTTCCCAACGGATTTTATTGAATCCTTTAGCGTGACCATCCCAACTCATCCATAAGAAAACTGGTTTTCCTACAATGTGGTCTTCGGGTGTGTAGCCAAAATAGCGCGCGTCTAATGAGTTATGACGATTGTCTCCCATCATCCAATAATAGTTTTGTTTGAAGGTATAAGTAGTTGCTTTTTCGCCATTGATATAGATGTCATCGCCAACAACTTTCAAATCATTTTTTTCGTATTCGCTAATAATGATTTTATAAAAAGGCAAACTCTGTTTGTTTAAAGCAACTGTTTTTCCTTCTTGCGGTATGTATATCGGGCCATAGTTATCGCCACTCCAGTTATTAGTTACCGATGGTTTTCCGTCTTTCATATCGGGGAAAACGCCGTCTTCTGGACCTTTGTTAATCACTCTTTTTACCGAAGTAACTCCAGGAATATTTTTAAAACGTTCGGCATTTGCAAAAGTTAGACATTGTACAAACAATGTGTCTGGCGCAATCATTCCGGCTGGGTCGGTTACTTGCATGTCTTTTAAGAGGTATTCTAAATCGATTTGTGTTTTTCCGTCAACAGCAATTTTATAGGAATATTGAGGTTTTGCTCTTTCGGGTAAAATCAATTCTTTTCCGTTGATATATACAATACCATCTTTTATTTGCAATGAATCACCAGGAATACCAACGCAACGTTTTACATAGTTGGTTTTCTTGTCAATCGGTTTATCGTAGCGTCTGTCGGCATTTTTATACATATTAAATAAGGTATCCCTAGGCCAATTAAACACTACGATGTCATTGTTTTTAATGTCTTGAAAACCAGGAAAACGAAAATATGGAAACTGCAATTTATTTTTCCAAGAAGTAGCATCGTTATCGTCGTATAAATAAGATTTTGTATTGATAAATGGCAACGTATCATGAACCATTGGTGCAGCAACCGCTGTCATTGGAATTCGAGCACCATAATGAAACTTACTCACAAAAAGGAAATCACCAATCAACAACGATTTTTCTAACGAGGATGATGGAATAGTATAAGGTTGCATTACATAGGTATGTACCAAAGTGGCAACAACCACTGCAAATAATAACGAACTAACCGTATCACCAACTTTGGTAGTGGCTACTAAGTTACGGTCTTTAATGTGGGTTACATCTTGGGTATAATTGACATAATAAATATAAAATCCAAAGGTGAAAAGCGTTAACCAAGTATCGACTGTGGAGTTTTTGCCAAAACTTCTCATAGTTTCTACCCAAATAACAGGAATCATTATCAAGTTGATAATTGGAATGAATAATAATAATGTCCACCAAGTTGGTCGGTTGATGATTTTCATTAAAACAATCGAATTGTACACTGGAATAAAAGCTTCCCAAGATTTTCTACCTGCTTTTTCGTAAAGTTTCCAAGTTCCTAATCCGTGAATCAGTTGTAGTATTAATAAAAATACAAACCATTGATATATTGACATGTTGAAGTGTTTTGAAGGTTATTTGGTTATAAGTTTATAAGTTTCGTCTTTTGTTACAAAAATTATTTTATTTTTTAAATTGTTATTTGGAGTTTAAACTCAAAACGTCTTTCATGTTGAAAACGCCTTTTTTTCCAATAATCCACTCGGCAGCAATGATAGAACCCAAGGCAAAACCTTCGCGATTGTGTGCCACATGTTCTATTTTGATATAATCAACTTCAGAAGTATAAAGAACCGAATGTGTTCCGGGAACATTTTCTTCACGTTTTACATCAATAAAAACAGCTTCGGGTGTTGGGTTTTCAATTGCCCAATTGTTTTTATCGGTATGATTGATGATGGCATTGGCTAGTGAAATGGCTGTTCCGCTAGGTTTGTCTAATTTCTGTGTATGATGAATTTCTTCCATCGAAACATTGTATTCTTTGAATTTTGACATCATTTTTGCCAAATAGTCATTTAATTCAAAAAACAGATTTACACCTAAACTAAAATTGGAACCATATAGAAATGCGGCATTCTTTTCTTCGCAAAGTTTTACCATTTCATGATAATTTTCTAGCCAACCTGTAGTTCCAGAAATTACGGGAATTCCATGATTGATTGCTGTTGATATATTTTCTACAGCAACAGTTGGGATGCTAAAATCTATGGCAACATCGGCTTTTTCTAAACCATCAAAAGAATTGGAACTTGTTTTTTTAAGCACTATTTCATGACCACGTTCTAAAGCAATTCGTTCGATAACGTGTCCCATTTTTCCATACCCAAGTAATGCTATTTTCATCTAAAACTTATAATTTAAAGTTAATCCAAGATTTGGTAGAACAGTGAAATCGCTTTGTTGTAAATCGGGAACGATAGAAAGATTGTCGTTGACGTTAAACTGCGTTAAATGCGCATCAACATTAGCATCAACAATATTCAACACATAAAAACCTACGGCAACTAATAAGGACAAATCTCTATTTCGTTGATAAAAACGCTGCGCTCTGATTAATCGGTCGTCGTCTAGATAATCGTATTCGTCGGGCAGTCCTTGAAGTCTTTGTTTGTAGGCATCGCGATAACTGTGGTATTTTTTATTGTTGTTGAAATAGAAATACAAACTTGTTCCAATGGCACCATAAACAATTGGAATTTTCCAATAGCTTTTATTATAGGCTTGCCCTAATCCTGGAAGAAGTGCTGAGTAAAAAGCAGCTTTTGATGGTCGCAACGGATCATAAACTATCGTTTTTGAAACCTTTGCAGTATCTTTTGCTATTACTAAATCACTACTGCTAACTTGTCCAAAAAACGTTTGTGACCCAAGTAGGAAAAAAAATAAAACTATGTAAAAAGCTTTATTCACTATTTAGTAAGTAAGTTAATAATGCGGTTTAAGTCTTCTTCCGAATGGAACGGAATAGTGATTTTCCCTTTTCCATTTCCGGCAACTTTTACATCTATTTTTGCACCAAAAAAAGCAGCAATGTCTTTCTTTTGACTTTCATCTATAGAAAAATTGTTCGTTTTTTTAGATTTTGCTGGTGCTGGTTTTAAACTGTCTTGATGATTTTTGACCAAAGCTTCAGTTTCACGAACCGAAAGGTTTTCCATCACTATTTTATGATAAATGTCCGATTGAACATCTAAGTTTTCAATAGAAATCAAAGCACGACCATGTCCCATAGAGATGAAGCCATCACGAATTCCAGTTTGGATGATTGGGTCTAATTTTAATAAACGTAGATAATTGGCAATCGTCGAACGTTTTTTTCCCACGCGTTCGCTCATTTGTTCTTGTGTCAATTGAATTTCATCAATCAATCTTTGGTAAGAAAGTGCAATTTCAATCGGGTCTAAATCATGACGCTGAATATTCTCTACCAATGCCATTACTAACGACTCGTTGTCGTTTGCAATACGAATATAAGCAGGAATAGTTGTTAGTCCAACCACTTTGGAAGCTCTAAGTCTTCGTTCTCCCGAAATTAATTGGTATTTATTGAAGTCTAATTTTCTAACCGTAATGGGTTGAATTACGCCTAATTCTTTTATCGAACTGGCTAATTCTTTTATTGATTCTTCGTTGAAATTAGTTCTAGGTTGAAATGGATTGATTTCGATAGCATCAATTTCCAGTTCTATAATGTTACCTACAACTTTGTCGGCGTTTTTATCGCTAACCGATTTTATATCGTTTTCTGGATCTTTTAATAAAGCAGATAAACCTCTTCCTAATGCTTGTTTCTGAACCGCTTTTGCCATTTTCTAATTATTGTTTTTTTGAATAACTTCATTTGCCAAACTCAAGTAATTGCTCGCACCTTTACTCGTTGCATCAAAGTTAATAATACTTTCTCCAAAAGATGGAGCTTCACTTAATTTTACGTTTCGTTGAATAATCGATTTAAAAACCATATCGCTGAAATGTTTTTGTACTTCTTCTACCACTTGATTGGAAAGACGCAAACGAGAATCGAACATGGTTAAAAGTAATCCTTCGATGTCTAATTCTGGATTGTGTATTTTTTGAACACTTTTAATAGTATTTAATAATTTACCCAAACCTTCCAAAGCAAAATATTCACATTGAATTGGAATAATCACACTATCAGCAGCAGTTAACGCATTTAATGTTAATAACCCTAACGATGGTGCACAATCAATAAGAATATAATCATAATCGTCTTTTACTTCTTCCAATGCTTGTTTAAGCATGTACTCACGCTTATCTTTATCGACTAATTCTATCTCAATAGCCACCAAGTCAATGTGTGCAGGAAGCACCCAAACGTTTGGCGAAGTACTTGCTACAATAGCATCTTTTGGAGTATAGCTGTGTTCTAATATTTGATAGGTTCCAATTTCAACACTTTCTACATCAATACCTAATCCCGATGTAGCATTGGCTTGCGGATCGGCATCAATTAATAACACTTTTTTTTCTAATACTCCCAGTGATGCGGCAAGATTGATTGAAGTCGTAGTCTTTCCAACACCACCTTTTTGATTGGCAATAGCAATGATTTTACCCATTTGTTTTTAGTAGATTTTGAGGTGTAAAAATACAATTATTTATGGCTTTGCCAATGGAATTTTGTTAACAATGTAATAAAGTTATAAAGGGTAAAAGCGACTTGAAATATGATTTCTATTTACTTCCATCTTCCAATTTCCATCTTCAGCTTTCCAACTTACTTACTTCCTTTACTCTTAATCATTTCCTCTAGCATGTCCCACATTTCTTGTGGTATTTTTTCAAGAATGTTGAATTGTCCTGCGCCTTGAAGCCATTCGCCACCATCGATAGTTACCACTTCACCATTTATATAGGCAGAGAAATCAGAAACTAAATACGCCGCTAAGTTTGCCAATTCTTGATGATCGCCCACTCTTCGTAGCGGTACTTTTTTTGCCATGTCAAATTTCTCAGCCAAATCGCCAGGAAGTAATCGTTCCCATGCGCCTTTGGTTGGGAATGGTCCTGGAGCAATGGCGTTCATACGGATACCATATTTTGCCCATTCTACCGCCAAACTTCTTGTCATGGCTAAAACTCCTGCTTTGGCAGTGGCACTTGGCACTACATAGCCCGAACCTGTCCAAGCATAGGTCGTTACAATATTCAATATGTTGCAGTTGGTTTGTTTTTGGTCTATCCAATGTTTTCCAAAGGCAAGCGTACAGTTTTTGGAACCCTTTAATACAATATCGATTATGGTATCAAAGGCATTGGCTGATAATCTTTCGGTAGGAGAGATGAAGTTTCCTGCCGCATTGTTTAATAAAACATCTACTTTTCCAAAAGCTTTTAATACTTCAGCAAGCATGGCATCCACTTGGTCATAATGACGCACATCGCATTGCACAGGCAAACACGTTCCACCAGTTTCGGCTTCTAGTTCTGTTGCGGTTTTTTTAAGTTTCTCTAAATCTCTGGAAGTAATGGCTACTTTGGCACCAAGTTCCATGAAGTATTTGGTCATGGCTTTTCCTAAACCACTTCCGCCGCCTGTTACTACAATTACTTTGTCGGACAAGGCGTTATCGCGAAGCATCTTTGCTGAAAAATTCATAGTTTTTGTTTTAGTTTACCAAAAGTACTAAAAATAACTAGTATGCACGCATAGCATTAAGAAAGTATTATAATTTCATTAGTTTTTCTGCCGCACTTTCTAGCGTAGCATCGTCTTTGGCAAAGCAAAAACGAATGCAATTAGTGTCTTTTCCGTTGAAATTAAAAGCAGATATTGGTATCGTTGCCACGCCATAATCGGTTACGAGTCTTTTGGTAAAATCAATATCATTTTCGGTACTAATGTTATTATATGATACCGTTTGAAAATAAGTGCCTTCACAAGGAAGCAAGGTAAATTTAGTATCTTTTATAAGTGCTCTAAAATAATCTCTTTTCTGTTGATAAAAACTACTCAAGGCAGGAACATCAACCACGTTAAGATATTCTGCAAGTGCCGTTTGAGCGATGCTATTTACGCTAAAAACCAAAAACTGATGCACTTTTTTGATTTCGTTCATCAAAGGTTCGGGCGCAATAAGATAGCCGATTTTCCAACCCGTAATGTGAAATGTTTTTCCAAACGAAGAAACCGAAATACTTCTGTCCCAAAGTTTTGGACGGTGGTGAATAGAGAGATGTTTTTGTTCAAAAGTGATGTGCTCATACACTTCATCCGAAAGCACTAATAAATTGGGATAACTATCGAGTAACTTTTCCAATTGGTTATAATCATACTCGGTCCAAACTCTACCCGAAGGGTTGTGTGGATTGTTGATAATGATGAGTTTGGTGGTATGATTTATCGCATTGCCAATGGTTTCCCAATCGGGAGTGAAATCATCTTTTAAAGCAATTCGAATCGGTTTGGCATTGCACAATATAATAGGTGTTTCGTAGCAATCATAACTTGGGTCAAGGATAATGACTTCTTCGTTGCGATAAACCAAGGCTTGAATGGTAGCAAAAATCCCTTCGGTAGCACCAGCCGTTACAAGTATTTCGGTTGTTGGGTTTACATTTCTAGAATATGACGAAAAAGTAAGCTGTTTTATTTTGTCCAACAATGCAGTATGACCACTCATGGGTGCATATTGATGTACGTTTTCAGTAGCAATTCCAGACACAATACCAGTTAACCGTTCATCCACCGGAAAATTCGGGAAGCCTTGTGCCAGATTAATGGCTTTATAATCAATTGCCATTTTTGACATTACGGTAAAAATGCTTGTTCCTATATGTGGTAGTTTTGACATGGTTTTTGTTTTAAGCATTTAAAAGTATAAAAAAAGTACTCCAATTACGAAATGCTTTAATGAATATTTTTTATGAGTTTGATGTCAAACTGTTTTAGAATATTATTATCTAATTTAAAATTAGCAGATAGTTGCACCAAACTGTCTAAATCATTGCTATTATCTAATTCCAATTTTTCAATCAAGCTTTTTTGAATGGATGAAAGTACATGGGTTATTCCTTCTTTATATTTTGAATAAATGAAGTTTAAAAGACAGAGAATAGTCTTTTTGTGTTCACTTTATATAGCGATTCTTTTGATGGTTTTCCATAACGATAAAATTTGTTTATCGCTATTTCAGGACAAGACATTGTTGCAAAAATGGAAACCCTAACCGTTTTTGGTTAGGGTTTTTAAATAAACATAGCACCGCTAAGTCTCTACGGATTAAAATTCTTTTCGCGTTCTCCATTAATAAACATCTTCAAAGAATTAAGATGAATGGTAAAATCTACTTTATTCCAGTTTTCTACCGTTTCGCCATCCAAACTCGTGTCGAATTTATAGAAAAGCGCATATTTCACATTGTCAAAACCTTTGATGAATTTTAATTCACCGTTTTTTGTACACTCAATGCCCCACGTCATGGCGCGTTGAGGTTGGTCGTGCAGTTGATAAATTCCAGTTCCGTCGTTATTTAATACAGCAATAGGGTCGCCACCTTTAAAAGAATATTTTCCCGTTATTTGATAATCAATAGAATTGGTGATGTATCGAATGCCTTTATCCGTCTCAATTTCGGTCAACGAATTTTGCGCAAACGTAGTCATAGTAATTAATAATAGTAATGCAGAAATTGCGTTTTTTAATGTCATGCTATTTCAATTTTAAGAGTTATGTTTTTCAATCCACAAACGTGCGTTAACAAAAGCTTCCAACCAAGGCGAAACTTTATCTTTTCTATCAGTAGGGTAGTGCGCCCAATTCCAAGGAAATGTTGAACGCTCAATGTGAGGCATCATTACCAAATGTCTTCCCGTTTTGTCGCAAAGCATTGCCGTGTTATAATCAGAACCATTTGGGTTGGCAGGATAGCCTTCGTGCGCATATTTTGAAACAATATTGTACTTTGCTTCGGGCAGTGGCAAATGGAATTTTCCTTCTCCATGTGAAATCCAAACACCAAGCGTAGCACCTGCCAATGTAGATAACATCACCGAATTATTCTCTTGAATTGTTACCGATGTAAAACCACTTTCGTGTTTATGAGAATCGTTGTGCTTCATCTTGCCATGCACTTCATGCTCTGGGTTGATGACTTCCAATTCCATAAACAACTGACAGCCGTTGCAAATTCCAACCGAAAGCGTGTCGTCTCTTTTTAAGAAATTTTTCAAAGCCGTGTTGGCTTTTTCGTTATATAAAAAAGCTCCAGCCCAACCTTTGGCAGAACCCAATACATCCGAATTAGAGAAACCACCAACAGCGCCAATAAACTGAATATCTTCCAAGTTTTCACGTCCCGAAATCAAATCAGTCATGTGAATGTCTTTAACATCAAAACCTGCCAAGTACATCGCATTCGCCATTTCGCGCTCCGAATTACTTCCTTTTTCACGAATAATTGCTGCCTTAGGTCTTGTCACTCCATGCGCAGTCGAGGTGATTTTAGAAGGCATCGCTCCCGTAAAATGACTCGGGAAAGTATATTCTAATGCTTGCTTACCTAAATTATCAAAACGTTCTTGCGCTTTGTTGTTCTTAGTTTGTTTTTGATCGAGTAAGAAAGACGTTTCAAACCAAAGTTTTCTATAACTTGAAACCTGAAACTTGAAACCTGAAACAACTAAACTATCTGAATTAGTAGCTGCTCCTATTTTAAAAAATTCCAATCCTTCAAAAGCTTTTTCAAATGCAGCATCGTCTTTTGCTTGAAGCACAACACCAATATTTTCAGAGAATAAAATCTTCACCAAATCTTTTTCTGGCAACGCCTCAAAAGAAATAGTAGCACCAAGATTTGTGTCAGCAAAACACATTTCTATTAAAGTAGTGATTAATCCACCCGAACCAATATCATGACCAGCAACAATTTGTCTGTCTTTAATAAGTTCTTGAATTGTATTGAAAGCTTTTTTAAAGAACGCCGAATCTTTAATGGTTGGCACATCCTTACCAATTTTGTTATGTGTTTGCGCAAACGAACTTCCACCAAGTTTAAAATCATCTTGCGAAAGGTTGATATAATAAATAGCACCACCGTTTTTCTGCAAAACAGGTTCTACAACTTTAGTAATATTAGAACAATGTCCAGCAGCCGAAATAATAACCGTTCCTGGTGCAATTACTTCATCGTTAGGATATTTTTGTTTCATCGATAGCGAATCTTTTCCAGTCGGAATATTGATGCCTAATTCGATAGCAAAGTCTGAACAAGCTTGTACCGCTTCGTATAATCTAGCATCTTCGCCTTCGTTTTTACAAGCCCACATCCAGTTGGCAGATAGCGAAACAGATTTCAAATTCTCTTTCAAAGGCGCAAAAACAAGATTAGAAAGTGCTTCACCAATAGCATTTCTACTTCCAGCAGCAGGATTAACCAATGCCGAAATTGGCGAATGACCTATTGACGTTGCAATTCCTTCTTTGCCGTTATAATCCAAAGCCATCACTCCAACGTTGTTTAATGGCAACTGAATAGCACCTGCACATTGTTGTTTGGCTACTTTTCCACCAACACAACGGTCCACTTTGTTGGTCAACCAATCTTTACAAGCCACAGCTTCAAGTTTTAGAATTTCTTCTAAATACGTTGGAATATTTTCAGCAGTATAGCTTACATCAGCATAATGAGTAGCGATGTGTTTATCAGTCATAATTGTTTTTGGCGAACTTCCAAAGAAATCTTCCAAAGCATAATCCATCGGTTTTGCACCTGTTGATTTTGATTCAAAAGTAAAACGATGGTCATTCGTTACTTCACCCACTTCATACATAGGCGAACGTTCTCTTTCAGCAATACGTTTCAGTATAGCCATGTCCTTTTCACCAATTATCAATCCCATTCGTTCTTGCGATTCATTTCCAATAATTTCTCTATAGGAAAGCGTTGGGTCGCCAACAGGCAATTTGTCTAAGTCAATCAATCCACCCGTGTCTTCCACCAATTCAGAAAGACAATTCAAATGGCCTCCCGCACCATGGTCATGAATAGAAACAATTGGGTTAGTATCACTTTCTACCAAGCCACGAATGGCATTGGAAGCACGTTTTTGCATTTCAGGATTCGAACGTTGAATGGCGTTTAGCTCAATTCCTGAACCAAAAGCACCAGTATCGGCTGAGGAAACCGCAGCACCACCCATTCCAATTCTATAGTTTTCGCCTCCAAGTACCACTATTTTGTCGCCTTCGTGAGGTTTCTTCTTAATGGCTTGGTCTAGTTTTCCATAGCCAATGCCACCAGCTTGCATAATGACTTTGTCGTAACCAATTTTACGGTTGTTTTCTTCGTGTTCAAAAGTTAATATAGAACCCGTAATCAAAGGTTGCCCAAATTTATTTCCAAAATCAGAAGCTCCATTCGAAGCTTTGATTAAAATATCCATAGGCGTTTGATACAACCACGGTCTTTTCTTCATGCCGTTTTCCCAATTTCTGTCTTTTCTCAAACGAGAATAAGAAGTCATATAAACCGCTGTTCCAGCCAATGGTAATGAACCTTGTCCACCGGCTAAACGGTCACGAATTTCTCCACCCGAACCTGTTGCGGCACCATTAAAAGGCTCAACAGTAGTAGGAAAGTTGTGGGTTTCTGCTTTTAAAGAAAGTACGGAGTCGAATTCTTTTTCTTCATAAAAATCGGCTTTGTCGGCACTTTTAGGTGCAAACTGTGTAACTCTTGGTCCTTTTACAAAAGCCACATTATCTTTATATGCCGAAACAATATCGTTAGGATTTGTTTCAGATGTTTTTTTGATTAATTTAAATAAGGATGTTGGTTTTTCTTCACCATCAATAACGAAGGTTCCGTTGAAAATCTTATGACGACAGTGTTCTGAATTGGCTTGAGAAAAAGCAAATATTTCAGAATCGGTTAGTTTCCGATTTAATTTAGTCGAAAGAGTATTGAGATAGTCAACTTCTTCCGAACTCAAAGCCAATCCTTCTTGTTGGTTATATGCAGCAATATCATCAATGTCTAAAATCGGTTCTGGCTCAACATTGATAAAGAAAATATCTTGATGTAATTCAGAATATTTCTGAGAAAGCATTGGATCAAAATCGGTAAAATCTTGAGTTACTTTTTCAAATTCTTCTATTCTAATAATACCTTCAATCCCCATGTTTTGAGTAATCTCAACGGCATTGGTACTCCAAGGAGTAATCATTGCGGCACGTGGACCAACAAAAAAATCCGCGAGAACGGATTTATCAATTTTAGTGGTGTTACCCAAAAGCCAATTTAATTTTGAGATGGTTTCTGCCGAAAGTTCGTTTTGCGATTGTATGGCAAAAACTGTAGCACTTTCGTTTCCGAAGAAATGAATCATTTGTTTCGTAATTAGTGTGTTGTTGTAGTTGCAAATTTATTTCAATTTGATGGATTGTGCAACTCAAATTAAAATAAAAAAAAGACCGAGAATATCGGTCTTTTAAATTATTATTTCCTTTTCATGATTATTTCCATGTTCTTAAATTCTTTACCATCAAATCCGACATCGAACATTTCTAGTTTTTGAGTATTATCATCAATAATGGTAATCGTTTCCCTAGAAGTTTTTGGTTTCTTTGTGATTGGGTCTATTACTTCACCAATCATTTTGTAAGTTTTAGTTGGTGCGTCATATGTACCTTTCAATACCGTAATTCCAGTGGACATATTATCTATCCAAGTGGAAATGTATTTTTCCTCGGCATTGTTATAGCCAAAAGTGCTTATTCCTTCAAATGGCATTCCATACAATTCCCCTTTATGAGTCATTTCTTGGTATTTTCCGCCCATAATCATTTTACTTTCGGCTGTCATGGTCATTTTTGAAGGTTCGGCTCCTGCATGTTCCCAATAGGTCATATCTTCTGTCCAAGAGCCGTTGTCTTTTGCCATTAGAGCATGTTGCTCTCCTGGTGTCGCATAATCTTGCCAAGCTTTGGCTATAGTAGCCGAGTCGGGCATTGTCATCGTCACTTCCTCTGTTGGTTCAGTAGTAGTTTCAGTTTCGGTTTTTGCTGCTTCTTTTTTACAAGAAACAAAGCACAGCAAGGCTAATGCTACTGTTAAAGTTTTGTACTTCATATTACTAGGTTTTATTGGTTAACCTGATAAAGTTACAAAAAATTAATTATCTTCAGGAAAAGTTACCCAATTATAGGCACCAACATCATAAGGAGCAGTTCGAGGCATACCCAAAATATCCAACGGAACATCAGCATCTACACCAAATTCTTTTGCTTCAGAATCTACGCCAATATTTAATTGATTAGTAAAAATGTTTAGAAATTTCGGATTTTTATTTCGTTTAATATTATTCTCGTCATATATAAAAGAATAAAGTGCATCGTTGCTAGTACCAAATTTTACTAAACACTTGGTAAATGACGAATTGAAAATTCCAGTTTCCCCTTTGTCAAACCTTAATTCGTATGTGTTTGAACCATAAATAATACAATTGATAAAATCAGCTTGTATTAAATCAAAAGGAACTTGTGCATTGTTTTCATCACGATAATAATTATCTAACAACACGGCAACTTGTTTCGAACTCGACCAATTATTGTTAAACGTACAATGTTTAAACTCATAACTTCCACCAAGAGTACATGCTAGTGAAGCCACTCCAGCAGTATTGATAACAATGTTTTCGCCTTTAATTTTTGCAGTTTTAGCATAAATTCCAAGATTGGACGAATCGTATATTTGTGTATTTTTGATGGTCATAAAATTTCCATCGTTGCTATCAATTAGTAAACCAACAGTCGCATTTTTTATGGTAGTATAGTCTATTTCGTTCGCCGTGCTTCCAGCGGTTAACCAAATGGTTCCCCATTGTCCGGGCACATCAGAGAAAATAGGTTCTAAGCGGTCACCTTCAAAAACAATTTGATTTTGTAATGTACCAATTGATTTTAAAGTTCCACCCGTTCCAACAATCAATCCTGAATCGGCATGAAAATGAATTTGTGCACCTGGTTCTATGTTAAGCGTTTTCCCATCAGGAACTACGGCATAACCATAGATAACATAAGGTTTGGAATTATTCCAAATAAACTCGTTGCCATTAACTGGATCATTCTCGTCTAAAACGCTCGCTCGAAAAGGTATTGGGTTTCCATCAGCATCTACACCTAAATTAATTTCTTCATACGTATAAGAATTATCAGGATTCTGAGTTCGACTTGGATAAATAAAATACGCATCTTGTATTAGAGTAACCAAATCTACTTTTTGGAAATTCGTTCCAGTATCAAATTGAATTTGGTCTGTATAAATAAAATCAGCTGGATTAGAATCGGCTACATCGGCAGTTACTTCTACAAAAATATACATACTATCTTTGGCTAGCATTTCTACATCTCGAAAAGTATGGTTGTTTTCACCGGTCATTCCGTCAACCGTAATTCGGTATTTTGAATCGTCTTTGCCCAATTTAATTAAAGGAATTTTAATGTCTTTATTACTTCGGTTATACACTTTTAAGGTATAAGTGCTTGAACCAATGTTGGTAAAAACAGTATCCAAATAAATGGTGTCTTTTGAGAAAGTTAAATCTCCAGTACTGGCTTCAAAAACAAAGTCTTGACGACAAGAACTCAATGAAATGGCAATGCCAATGAAAAGTAGAATAATAAAATTACGCATAGTATCTCTGTATTTGTGTAAAAATAAACAATAATTTGAAAAATTTTGAAATTTCAAATTTATTATCATTTATAGATAACGTTAAAATTGTTTTTTTTGTATAATCATAATGTTATTTTGACTTCTGTTTTATTTTCAAATGCTAAATAAATACTATTTTTACAAAAAAAAGCGATGTCATTTGATAAAGATAAGATTATAAAGCTCTGCAACGAATTGTGCAAAAACACCATGATGGAATCTCTAGAAATAGAATTCATCGATGCAGGTGAAGATTTTTTAACCGCTAAAATGCCTGTAAATTCAAAAGTACACCAACCCATGGGATTGCTTCATGGTGGTGCTAGTGTTGCTTTAGCCGAAAGTGTAGGTAGCGCAGCTTCAATAATGTATGTCAATCCCGAAAAACAAGAAGTTCGCGGCATTGAAATATCGGCTAACCATGTTAGAAGCAAGCGCGAGGGTATCGTTTTTGGTACAGCAAGAATTGTTCATAAAGGAAGAAGCATTCATCTTTGGGAAATAAAAATTACCGATGAACAAGATAGATTAATTTCAATATGCAAGTTGACAACCATGGTTTTGCCAAAAAGACACAATGACTGATTTATTTCTTAAAATAAAAACACATCAAGAGCAAAACTTACCTTTTGTGATTTTTTGTAAGCCAAATTCAGAAAAAACAATTGGGCTTTTTCAAAAAAATGATCATTTATATTTTTTAGAAAGCTTTGACAAGAAAGGTTTTGTGTTTGCCGCTTTTGACAACAGTACAACTCCATTTTTACCGTTAGAATTTTGTGATGTTTTTGTAGAAAAAAACAATTCAGAAACCTATTTTTTTGATGCAATTCAAAACGAGAATTCTCCAAAACAAGGAAATGATTTTTTTGAAGAATTAGTAACGAAATCAGTAGCAGCAATTGATAATGGATTATTTCAAAAAGTAGTTACTTCAAGACGTGAAATTGTTGAATTGAATTCTTTTGACCTTGAAGTTTGTTTTAAAAGAATGCTTCAAAATTATCCATCGGCATTTAAATATTGCTTTTATCACCCAAAAATAGGGTTGTGGATGGGTGCAACACCAGAACAACTAGTCAAAGTAAAAGAATTAGAATTTGAAACAGTAGCATTAGCAGGAACTCAAAAAGCAAATGACATTAAAGTTGTAAAATGGTCACCAAAAGAAGAAGTAGAACAACAGTTGGTTACTGATTTTATTGTCGAAAATACTAAAGAATTTACAAAAGAGTTAAATGTTTCAGAACCATTTACTGCCAATGCGGGTTCCATTTTTCATATCAAAACAACTATTTCTGGAAAACTGAAAAACAAGAAAGCAGTTGAAAAAATAATTAACGCATTACATCCAACATCGGCAGTATGCGGAATGCCACGAGAAGCTGCCAAAGATTTTATACTTCAACACGAAGGATATAATAGAGAATTCTATTCGGGTTTTTTGGGTGAGTTAAACATTGACTTCGCCACGTTTAGAACACAGTATTCCGATTTGTTTGTCAATCTTCGTTGCATGAAAATTAAAGAGAATAGAGCTGAAATTTTTGTGGGTTGTGGCATCACAAAAGACAGCAATCCAAAAGCGGAATACATCGAAACCGTCAATAAAGCTATGACTATGAAACGGTGTATTCTATAAATTGTATTTTTGTAAAAAGAATTAAAAAATGAAATTAGATATCCTTTGTTTTGGAGCACATCCTGACGATGTAGAATTAGGCTGTAGCGGAACGATTGCAAAAGAAGTTTCCTTAGGAAAAAAAGTTGGCATTGTTGATTTAACTCGTGGTGAATTAGGAACTCGTGGTTCAGTTGAAATCAGAAATGCTGAATCAAAGAAAGCTTCTGAAATATTGGGTGTTACTGTAAGAGAAAATTTAGATATGCGTGATGGCTTTTTTATAAATGATGAAACACATCAAATAAAAGTAATTCAAATGATTCGAAAATACAAACCCGAAATTGTCATTTGCAACGCCATTGACGATAGACATATTGACCATGGAAAAGGAAGCAAATTAGTTTCGGATGCTTGTTTCCTCTCGGGTTTGCGAAAAATTGAAACTAGTTTAAATAATGAAAGCCAAGAAGCATGGCGACCAAAAGTAGTCTATCATTACATTCAATGGAAAAACATCGAACCCGATTTTGTAGTCGATATTAGTGAATTCATTGAAGTAAAAACGAAATCAATTTTAGCTTACAGTTCACAATTTTACACCGAAGATTCCAATGAACCCGTTACACCAATAGCAACCAAAAACTTCTTAGAAAGTATTCATTATCGCTCGCAAGATTTCGGTCGATTGGTTGGTGTTGACTACGCCGAAGGATTTACGGTAGAAAGGTATTTGGCTGTCAATAGCTTATCCGATTTGAAATAAAAAATCTAAAATAATTTTTGCGAGAAATAACTTTTGCACTATATTTGCACTCGCTTAACAAATGGTGATTGTAGCTCAGTTGGTTAGAGCGTCGGATTGTGGTTCCGAAGGTCGCGGGTTCGAGACCCGTCTTTCACCCAAAAAGCAAAATCCTTTCAAGAAATTGAAAGGATTTTTTTGTTTGAAACACTTCTACTTTTTTACATTTAATTCGTTTTATCAACGACCAATCTTTTTTCTCTAATTGCAATTTCCCAAGCAACTGCAAATGCATATTTGGTTCTTTTGGTTAAAGCATCAAATTCAATTTTGTCAACTACGTCTGTAGGTTTGTGATAATCGGCATGCGAACCGTTAAAAAAGAACACAGACGGAATGCCGTTTTTAGCAAAATTATAATGGTCAGAACGATAGTAGTAACGGTTTTTGTCTTTCTTGTCGTTGTATTTATAATCAAGGGTTAAACCGATATATTTCTGGTTGGTACTTTCACAAATGGCATACAAATCACTTGATAAATAATCGGAGCCAATGACGTAAATGTAGTTGTTGGTGTCTTTGTGCAAATCATCGCGGCGTCCTATCATGTCAATGTTTACATCGGCAACGGTGTTTTTTAGTGGAAATAACGGGTTTTCCGTATAATATCTTGAACCGTGCAATCCGTGTTCTTCGCCAGTTACATGAAGAATTAGGATGGAACGTCTTGGTCCATTGCCTTCGTTTTTTGCTTTTTGGAATGCTTTTGCAATTTCAATTAGTGCAACAGTTCCTGAACCATCGTCGTCTGCTCCGTTAAATACTTCACCATTTTTAATTCCAACATGGTCATAGTGTGCTGATACTACCACAATTTCCTCTTTCTTATCTGTTCCTTCGATGAATGCCCAAATATTTTCAGATTCGGAGAGATTTTCGTTTCGTTTAGCATTTAAATAAGCTGCCGGAACAGTTTGATAATAACTTGTAGCTCCTTTTGGAAACGATATTCCAGCTTTTTGATATTGTTCAATAATATATCTACCTGCTTTTTTCTGACCTTCGCTTCCTGTTTCTCTTCCTTCCATTTCGTCTGAAGCAATGATAGTTAGGTTAGTTTTTAATGCATTTTCAGAAATAGATGAAATGTATTTTTGTGTAAGGTTCTCAGAACTTATTTTTTTTGTTGAAGAACAACTAACAAGTAAGAAAACTATAAAAATGGAGGTTGATATTTTTTTAAACATAAGTTTTAATGAATATTAATAAAAGTATAAATGGCCATAACAGAAAGGATTATCACAATAAAAATTATGTTAATAATAAACATTGCTATTCCTTTACATGCAGAAACAACTCTACTTTCACCATAAAAGCGGTGATGAGCTGGAAAGAAATAATAAAACATATATAGAATTGCGACAGTTGCAAAAATATATTCTAATATGTTGAAAAAAGTGTAATCATTTATAAATTCAAATAAGTAATTAATGATTCTAAGAATAAGAATTGCAAGTAATAGAAAGGAAAAATAATGTAGTGTGAAAATACCATGGTCAAAATAATACCACTTTTTTTTATTCTGAAATAACCATAAAACTAAAGCAAATAATGGCATGTATATGAAAAGAGATTTGGGCAGATTGTGAATAAACGATTCTGCAAATTTTTCTTTAAGTTCATCACTGTCATATTTATCGTTTACTAGTTGCATTTTTCGAGTAATCCAATATTCAAAAGCACCAAGCTTTTCAGATGGTTTTCCGTGTTTTTGTAAAGAATCTAATTCTTCAACAGAATTATAACTAGAACCTAAAAGTGTGAAATTGTTTTTCTTATCCTTTATTTGTTTGAGTTTAGTTTGAATAAATAATTTCTGTAATGAATCTGACTCAGTTTTAGTTAATAATCCTAATTGTTCTAGTTTTATAATTTTTTCTTGTTCTTTAAAAATAGTATCTTTTTCTTTCTTTTTTGTTGCTACTAAAGCTTTTTTTGAATTTACTTTTACATCAGGAGTATCTTCATTATCAGGAATTACACTTAATAAAAAGAAGGTTGCAAAACTTATAAAAATATACAATCGAATAGGAGCTAAATAACTCATTCGTTTTCCTGATAAATATTCCTTTGTTAACGATGCGGGTTTTAATAGTAAATTGCGAATTGTTTTCCAAAATGAGTTTTCATAATGGGTTAAATCTTCAAAAAAATGTACAAAAAGTTGATAGAAGGTTTTTCGAGTATCAATATTTTCTTGACCACAATTAGGACAGAATTTTTTTTCTACAACATAGTTGCAATTCAAGCAGGTTTTATCTTCTCGAAGAGTATTTTTTGACATAAATGATACTTATAAATAATCAGTAGGTAAATCTATTAAAATTATTTTATTTTTGATACATAAAAACTTCAACTATGCAATCATTAGCAACAACTCCCGAACACTATTTATTAGATTTGCCCGAGGAACGAAAAGTGGCAATGCAAACTTTGAGAAATACTATTTTAGAAAATCTTCCAAAAGGATTCACAGAAAAAATGGCGTATGGCATGATTGGTTATGCGGTGCCTCATTCAATTTACCCTGATGGGTATCATTGTGACCCAAAAATCCCGTTGCCTTTTATAAGTATTGCATCTCAAAAGAATTTTGTGGCATTGTATCATATGGGAATTTATGCAGATAAATCGTTGTTGGATTGGTTTGTTGCCGAATATCCTAAGCATTGCAAAACAAAATTAGATATGGGAAAAAGTTGTATTCGATTTAAAAAAATGGATGATATTCCGTTTAAACTAATTGCCAAATTAGTTCAGAAAATCACAGTTGACGATTGGATTTCAATGTATGAAAGTGTTATAAAAAGATAAATGATAACAATTATTCCTAATTTAGATAAAGATTTTGAAACAATTAGAACCATGGCTAAAATTGTTTGGCCAGTTACCTATAGTGCTATTTTGACGAAAGAGCAATTAGAATATATGTTTGATATGATGTATAGTGTGACTTCTTTACAACATCAAGCACAAGAAAAAAAGCACCATTTTGTTATCGCTTATGAAGATGAAAGACCTCTGGGTTTTGCTTCTTATGAATTTGATTGTGAAAATTCAAATAAAACAAAAGTTCATAAACTATATATTTTGCCCAATTTGCAAGGAAAAGGTATTGGTAAAAAAATAATTAATTTTATTGAAAAGGAAGCTTTAAATAACCTTGAAAAAGCAGTTTATTTGAATGTAAATCGATTTAATGTAGCAAAAAACTTTTATGAGAAACTTGGTTTTAGTATTGTTGGAGAAGTTGATATTGAAATAGGAAATGGCTATTTGATGGAAGATTATGTGATGGAAAAATGGATAATAAATAAGTTTTAAAACAAATCAAGACACTATTCCACAAACTGCTTCTTTCTAAATCCAATTAAGACAATCCCAGTGCTTTCTTAGTCGCTTTGCTCAAACCATCTTTGTCTAGCATAACCGAAATGGCTTTCATGCTCATATAAGCAACACTCATATAAATATAACCATCTTTCCCCGATTTCGTTCCCCAAGAGTTTTTCACTTTATAATAGATATTCCCATTTTGGTCTTTCACTTTACCTACAATGTGCATCAAATGATCATCCGTAGTACTATAGTTTTCAAACTGCTGTTGTCTAGACTCAGCCGAAACCTTTTTCTCTGGTTTAATAGAAGTTAGAATTTCAACAGCATCTTTAGGGTTAAAAGGCAACACCGCAATACCATACTTAGCAGAAAAAGTAGTTTCAGAAACATCAGCATCCAATGCCAACGTAAAACCATTGTCTAAAGCATAGTCAATTGTCTCAATAAATTCATCCAACGGAAGGTTGTAATAACTTCCATTCGAAAAATTATCAGGTATATTCAAGATAAACTTGCTATAGGCTGGCTCGTGCGTAAAAGAAGTAACCGTTATGTAGTCATCCAACTTCAATTTAGAAAGTTCTAAAGTTTGCTTAGGCGATAACGATTTTGAAGTTTTCTCATTGGCTTTGTCAATAGTAGCAGTAGCAGAAACAGTTTGGTCTTCTGCATCATATTTCCCCATGTAATTGTCCAACACCGCCATATAATCTTTCTTCCAAGCCGGATAATTAGCAGGAGTATCGGCAACAGCTTTCTTTACTATAGCTTCCAATTCTGCTTCCATCTTGCTATGGTCATATTTCTCATCAGGATTCACTTTTCCTGTATAACAGTCCTCATAAACAATGCCATATTTCTTAGCGCTGTTAATAACATCGTGATTTAATCCACCTTCGCCAAACTGCGCTTTGCCTTGTCGCATTACATAATTTTCGGCTTTGTCCAAATAAGTGTATTTCACATTATACATTTCAGACAAATCCATTTTCTTTCCAGTAATTCTAAGAATTTCAGCTTCTAAAAACGAAGTAGAGGAAAAACTCCAACACGTTCCTGTCTTATCTTGTGATACAACAGGCAAGGCATCAATGTCTTTAATAGTTTGAAATTGATAAGGTTGCGCAAAAGATGGTATTCCAACAAATAACAGAAGGAATGAGACTAAAATTTTCTTCATAAGAATGTATCTTGTTTTGAGTTTATCTTTAAAAAATGATTTAATTTTACGCTAAAATAGTAGTTTTAAACATTAAGCCGTTATTTTTAACAAAAAAATAAAATTTTTAAATCCAACATACATGAATACCCTAGAGTGGAAAACCGTAAGAGAATTTGAAGACATCACCTATAAAAAATTAAATGGAGTAGCACGAATAGCGTTCAACAGACCCAACGTACGCAACGCCTTTAGACCAAAAACCACAGCCGAACTAATCCAAGCATTCTACGATGCACAAGAAGACACCTCAATTGGTGTAGTATTGCTTTCTGCCGAAGGACCAAGTTCCAAAGACGGCATTTGGTCTTTCTGCTCTGGTGGCGACCAAAAAGCACGAGGACATCAAGGATACGTGGGCGACGACGGGTACCACAGACTAAATATATTAGAAGTACAACGAATGATACGTTTCATGCCAAAAGCCGTAATCTGCGTAGTACCAGGATGGGCAGTTGGCGGCGGACACAGTTTACATGTAGTCTGTGACATGACACTAGCCAGTAAAGAACACGCCATCTTCAAACAAACCGATGCCGATGTAACCAGTTTCGATGGTGGATACGGCTCAGCCTATCTAGCCAAAATGGTTGGACAAAAGCGCGCTCGAGAAATCTTCTTTTTAGGAAGAAACTATTCCGCCCAAGAAGCATTCGAAATGGGAATGGTAAACGCTGTAGTACCACACGATGAGTTAGAACAAACCGCCTACGAATGGGCACAAGAAGTATTGGCAAAATCACCAACATCCATTAAGATGCTAAAGTTCGCCATGAATCTAACCGACGATGGCATGGTAGGACAACAAGTATTCGCTGGTGAAGCAACAAGACTTGCCTACATGACCGAAGAAGCCAAAGAAGGCAGAGACGCTTTCCTTGAAAAAAGAAAACCAAACTTCGAAAAGAAATGGTTGCCATAATAACGTCTGTTCAAGTGATTCTACGGAGTGTAACGGAGTAAAAATTATATCGAGAACCAACAAACAACTACCTAAATGGAAACGTTCACAAACGAAATACTTGACCTAAATCAACTTCCAAAGCACGAAGCCATTTCATTAACGCCATTGCATCCAAGTTATTGGAAAGTAATGCTAATAAAGATTGCAATAGCGTTTCTATTTATAGCAGTACTCGCTATTTTAGCCATCAACTTCATTGATGAAACAGCAGGACATCAAACCGTTATTTGGAGTACTTATGCATTTCTATTAGCAATCATATTGTTTTTTACAAGACTATCGTTCAAAAAGAAAGCCTATGCCTTTAGAGAACACGACGTCATTTTTCGCCATGGAATAATCGCTACTACAACTATGGTAATTCCTTATAATAGAGTACAACACGTTGCACTTCATGAAGGTTTACTAGAGCGTAACTTTGGGTTAGCCAAAGTAGAACTCTTTACAGCAGGTGGCATTGCCAGTGACTTAGGTGTTCCAGGAATACTTAAACCACAAGCCGAAGACATCAAACAATTATTGATGGGTAAAATTCAAATTCAATTGTAAATGGAAAACCATTTCAATCACCCACAACGTCAATCCAAAATTGGAATCATCGTCCTCTTTGCAGACAGTTTGCAAAAGTATGCTCGTGCCTTCCTACCAATAGCATTCATTTTTGTGCTAAAAGGAGATACAATCAATGTACTCTATTTGTATCTTGGATTACTAGCTATAGTAGTCATAGTTGGTGTAATTGCTTATTTGAGATACATAAACTTTACATTTTATATAGACGACCAAAAAGAAGAGTTCATCATCAGCGAAGGTATTTTCAATAAAACAAGAACAAGCATTCAACTCAACAAAATACAGCAAGTAAACCTTTCGCAAAACATCGTCCACCGAATCATTAATGTCTATGCATTAGATGTTGATACTGCAGGTAGCGATACAAAAGAAGGCAACATCAAAGCTGTTTCACATGAAATGGCGTTAGCATTAAAATCAAAACTCCTCGAAAACGAAAACAAAGTAAAAACAACGGAGTTTACCGAAATAACCGACCCAAAAACAAATTTCTCGGTTCCATTTCTGAAAATAGATTTAGTAAGTTTGTTCAAAATAGGGATAACCTCCAATTATGTTCGCACCATCGGGTTGCTACTAACATTCTTTTTCACCATTTACGACGGATTAAGCCAAGCCGGAAAAACCGATGTCGTTAGTTCTGATAATGTAAACTCTTTAATAGAAAACAAACCCATTATTTACGTCATTCTGATGTTTATCGTGGTCATGTTTGCAGTAGTGTTTATACTAAACATCGCTCGAACAGTCATTAAGTTTTTCGGATATACCGTAGCCAAGCAAAAAGGTTCACTAGTCTTGTCCTATGGATTAATCAACACCAAAAGCACCATCCTTAAACCAGAGAAAGTGCAAATAACCAAAGTCTCAAGCAACTATTTTCAAAAGAAACTCAATGTTTTAGAAATAAAAATAAAGCAAGCCGTTGGTCATGCCGATAATAAGAACAAAAACATCATCGAAATCCCAGGCTGTAATTCCCAAGAAGCCGATGAAATCATAAAGTTACTCTTTAAAGAACTTCCACAAGAAGGCGAAATGCTAAAACCCAACTTTAGAAAACTAGGCTTTTCGATATTTCTATTAATTATAGTACCTTTATCCGTGTTTTACAGTGTCGGTCATTGGGTAAAACCAGTTATTTTCGATTATGTATCCATTGCAGTTTTCTACGCCGTTGCCATAACGATTTTATTGTGTTTCGGATTTAGAAATTACCGTTTGTTTGTAAACGACGATTACATTATAAAACAAAGTGGTGCTTGGGATGTAGATAAAGAAATCATTCAAATCGAAAAAATACAAGCTCTAACAACATCACAGTTGTTTTGGCACAAAAACATAAACATAGGTTCACTAACTTTGCACACCGCAGGCGGAAACGTAACGTTCTATTTAGGAAAATTTGATAGAATAAATCAATTAGTAAACCTGTGGTTATACAAACTAGAAACACAGAACAGTAATTGGATGTAGAGAATTATGAGTTCAGAAGTTAGAATTCAGAGTTTTAAGTTCTCGTCTGTTCGAGCGTTTTTTTATAAAGTGAAACGTAATAAAAAAGATGTCGAGAACTATAATAAATAACCAAATAACCGCATAACCGAATAAACAATAAAAAATGAAACACTGGATTGAAGCCGCAAGAGTACGAACGTTACCATTATCGGTATCAGGAATAATTGTGGGAAGTTTTTACGCAATGTCACAAGGCATGTTCAATTGGAATATTGTTGCCTTTGCATTATTAACAACGCTTGGATTGCAAATACTTTCCAATTTTGCAAACGATTATGGAGATGGAGTCAAAGGAACAGATAATGAAGATCGAGTAGGACCAATGCGCGCCATTCAAAGTGGCGTTATATCTCCCCAAGAAATGAAAAAAGCAATGGTAATCACCTCTCTAATCACATTAATATTTGCGTTACTCTTAATTTACTTTGCATTCAAAGAAAGCTATTTGTGGTATTCCTTATTCTTTTTAGCATTAGGAATTGTGGCAATAGCATCGGCCATTCGTTATACGGTTGGCTCAACAGCCTATGGGTATAGGGGTTATGGCGACTTATTTGTTTTTACGTTCTTTGGATTAGTAAGCACTTTTGGTGTGTATTTTATGTTTTCCAAAAGTATGGATTGGTTGCTATTACTGCCTGCTACTGCTATTGGTTTTCTTAGTGTAGGAGTGCTAAACCTAAACAACATGCGCGATGAAGAAAGCGATAAAAAAGCAGGAAAGAACACTATTGTTGTAAAAATGGGTGGAGCATGGGCTAAGAAATACCATTTCTTCTTAGTAATTTCTGCTATGGTTATGGTCTTAGTATTTGCTTTTTTAAATGATTTCCATATTGACCAATACATATTTGTAGTAGCCTATTTTCCAATGATTAGTCATTTGATGACTGTTGCTAGAAACAAAAACCCAAAACTTTTAGATTCCGAATTAAAAAAACTAGCAATAAGCACATTCCTTTTGTCTATACTATTAGCCTTGTCGCTAATATTCTTTATATCAGATATAGTAGTAAATTACGTTTAATTTAAAACACATAAATATGAAAATTACTTTTTATGGACATGCTTGTATTGGTGTTGAGGTTGGTGGAAAAAACATTATCATCGATCCTTTTATAACCGGAAATGAAAAAGCGGCTCATATAGATATAAACGCTATAAAAGCTGACTATATTCTTATTACACATGCGCACTTTGACCATATTTTAGACGTAGAAGTCATCGCCAAAAACACAAACGCAGTTATTGTTTCCAATTGGGAGATTGCAAATTACTTTGGAAAAAAAGGGTTTCAATTTCATCCAATGAATCATGGAGGAAGTTGGAATTTTGACTTTGGAAAAGTAAAATATGTCAACGCGGTGCATTCAAGTGCTTTTCCAGATGGAACTTATGGAGGAAACCCAGGTGGTTTTGTCATCGAAGGTGAACACAAAAACATTTACATTTCAGGCGACACCGCTTTAACAATGGATATGAAGCTAATTCCAATGCGCACAAAACTAGATTTAGCAATTTTACCAATAGGCAATTGTTTCACTATGGATATTGAAGATGCCATCATTGCCGCCGATTTTGTAGCATGCGATAAGATTTTAGGCTGTCATTATGATACTTTTGGTTTTATTGAGATAAATAAAGACGATGCTAAGAAAAAATTCTTCGATGCCGATAAGGATTTAATGCTATTAGATATTGGCGAAAGTATTACTCTCTAATAAAATCAATAAAATTAACTTTAAAGTGCCTTTTGGCACTTTTATTGTTTAGATAGATTAAAATAAAATTTTTATGCGAACACTATTCGGTTTACTTTTAGTTGGGATGATGAGTTTTGCTCAAAATCCTTCTGGTTATTGGGATAATATCCGAACGACTAATGAAACAATTACCTTAAAAGCAGGTGAAAAAAAATACATCAAATCAGTCGATTTTCCCGAAGGAACTACCGAGTTGGTTTTACGCATCTCTATTCTAGACGACAATCAAAAACTAACATCAAGTTTAGTATCTCTTCTAAAAGCTATCCCCGATCCATCAGGTATTAGTCAAGGTACAGCTGGAGCACTTTTTTTGGCAACTACAATAACAGGAAGCGATAAATGCAAATATGCCATTTTTAACAACGAAAATGACGCAAAGAATTATGTCTATAAGAAAACTATTAAAAACGCTTGCATCATTCAGGACACACCTATTAACAAAGATGCAAAGCTTTTAAATCAGTCAAATTCTTGCCTTGCTAGTAATTCCAAGAATGTTTGGATTGCTTTTGAAAGTGATAATTGGGTAATGAACCAAAATATTATTCTAGAAATTGTGCCATGGGTAGATTACAATGCAAGTACAGGTTGGACCAATCAAAATAAAAAAGATTTAATAAATGAGCTACAGAAACAATCATTTATTAAAAAATTAGACAACAAAGACTTATTTCTAGGAACCTTTATTGATACCTTTAGTAAAAAATACCGCTTCAGCAAATATTCAAAATTATTAAAAGTCGAAAAAATAACAGTAATTGAAGCAGCCATCAAAGAAAGTTTAAAAGCTTCAGGACAAATAGCATCCTATCTAAATTTCATTAGAGAAGAAGCTATACTGTTGAATTCTAATAAAAAACCAGATGAAGCTATTGCTAAAATGCAAAATGAAATTATCACCACAAACATGGCAACAGATAAAGATTTTGGCTTTTTGGGAAATCTATATTTGTCAACCAAACAATTTCTAAAAGCAGAAGAAAACCTTAAGAAAGCCATAGAATTAAATCCAACCGAATTAACCTATCAGCTAAAATTGGCGCATGTTTATATGTTTACAGATAGAATTCAGGAAGCCAAAGACATTCATAAAAAGTACCAAATCAACAGTCTTGGAAATTTAAAAACATGGAAAGAACAAACCCAATTTGACTTCCAACAATTTGAAGAAAACGGCTTTGATACCAGTAATTTTAAAAAAATTCTAAGACTTTTAGATTAACCCTGAAACCTGAAGTAATAATGAAAGCAACCTATCATAAATACATTCTTAACTTCAAAAAACCATCCGGAACTTCTCGTGGTATTTTGACCGAGAAGGAAACTTGGTTTATCGTTTTGGAGCAAGATGGAAAAAAAGGAATAGGTGAGTGCGGTATTCTTCGAGGACTTTCTATTGATGATAGAAATGACTACGAAGAAAAACTAAAATGGACGTGTGAAAATATCCATTTAGGAGAAGAAAAACTCTGGGAACTTTTAGTCGAATTTCCATCTATTCAGTTCGGAATTGAGATGGCTTTTTTGTCTCTACGAAGCGAAAATCCATTTGAATTGTTTCCTTCAAAATTTACTTCTGGTGAAAAATCAATTGAAATAAATGGCTTAATTTGGATGGGTAATCAAGACGAAATGAAAGCCCAAATCGAAGAGAAAATCGCAACTGGTTTTCGATGTGTAAAACTGAAGATTGGTGCTATAAATTTTGAAGAAGAAGTAGCTTTATTGCGATTTATTCGACAACATTTCGATGAAAATAAAATCGAAATTAGAGTTGATGCTAATGGTGGTTTTAGTAAAAACGAAGCTTTAGATAAAATAAATCAAATTACTGGCTTTAAACTTCATAGCATAGAGCAACCCATTGAAGTAAATCAGCATGACACGATGGCAGTACTGTGTGAAATGTCCAATTTGCCCATTGCTTTGGATGAAGAGCTAATAGGCGTGTTTTCCACACAAGAAAAAGAGCAATTGTTAGATAAAATCAAACCACAATACATCATTTTAAAGCCAAGTTTTATAGGTGGATTCCGTGGTACGTTAGAATGGATTGCATTAGCCAAAAAACGAAATATTGGTTGGTGGATGACTTCCGCTTTAGAAAGCAATATTGGGTTAAATGCCATTGCTCAATTTACGTTTACACTCAACACAAAAATGCCTCAAGGTTTAGGAACAGGAAGTTTATATACCAACAATTTTGATTGTCCATTAGATGTAGAAAATGGCCAACTTTGGTACCGAAATAATCTTGAGTGGAAGGTTGAATTGATGTAATATATTAAACCGCAAATTCGCAAATTAGTAGTTTGTCTATTGTTAAAACCATTAAGTCTATTTAGAATTTGTAACTTGATTTCCTTAATGAACTTAATGGTTAGTGAAATAATTTGCGAATTTGCGGTTGTTTCTATGATTTATTCCAATCAATTTTTCTTGAGAAATACATCACGTCTCCAAGAATTAGGAACAAACCAATACTTCCAACCAACAGCGCATAATCTTCCATTTGAATAATTACAAAAATAAACGTGTACAAAACCGATAGTGCTGCACCAATAAATAGTGGAAACTTTCGATTCTTCAGTATTGAAATAGAATACAAGGTAATCATTGCCACGACAGATGTACCAGCAATGGCATACGCCAAACTAAAACTACTGTGCTCTGTTATGGAAATCAGTAACGTATAAAACATGATTAACGCAATACCAATCATAGAATATTGAAAAATATGTATATTGATTTTACTAATCGATTGAATTAAAAAGAAAATCAAGAATGTTAAACCTATTACTAGGAAACCATACTTAGAAACGCGTTCGTTTTGCTGATATTCGTCAACAGTTTCAATTAATTTTACTCCAAAAAGGTAATCATCCAAATTGGGAATAACATCGTCGTATTGTTGCGTAAACGTGCGGTTGATGTCTAAAATCTTCCAATCTACATGAAAACCTTTGTCGTTAATCACTTTTGAAGTATCATTTGCCGCAAAAGAACCATCAAAACTAGGCGATTTCCAATCCGAATCAATAGAAACAGTAGTTACTTTTCCAACTGGTACAAAATCGATACTATTACTTCCGTTATAAGTGATGTCAAAATTGAATGCCAATTTGTTGTTTACCAGTAAAGCATTATAATCAAATGGAGTAGTTGCCAAAATACTGTATTTTGATTTGTCACTATTCTGTGGTTCAAACACTAACTTCTCTTGATTGACTTGCATTTTCAACTCACTTTTAATACTTTTCAAATTGGTTGTTTTCAATACAATCGAAGCTTTGTCCCACTGAATGTTTTCTTCTGCAATACCAAGTTTAGTGAAATTTGGAGCAGCAAAATAACCATTAAATTGCATGTCAGCCGTAAATACAACGTGATTAAAAATACCGCGTTTCAGGTTGTCATTTTTTCTAACTTTCGATTTGTTATTCAATTCGTTTGGGAAAAAATAAGCAAATTTGATGGTATTTTTTTTCTGAATAGTTACTGCACCAGTTTTTACATCCGTAATGTTATAGTTTTCTACAAAAGTGTACGGAACTTTTAAAATCGGACCATAAAACACAATGTCTTTTCCCCAAAGATCGGCTACTTCGTTAACCATTTCTTTTTTGCGTTGTGAACGTTCTTGAATTAAATCTTGCACAAAAAATAACGGAATGAGCAATGCAAGTGATAACAAACCAACCATAATCATTTTGGCGGTTGTAGATTGAAAAAATGTTTTTGTTTCTGAGTTTTCCATGATAAATAGTATTAATGATTAAATTTTGATTACAATAAAAAAATATAGGATAGCGATTGGAATATTTGCCAAAAGAATTAAAATTCGGATGGCAATAGTTTCTCGTTCTATTTTCTGAATAATGAATTGATAAAATAGATTTAAGAGCACTAAGGAATTCAGTAAAATGGCAAAAAGAACATAAAAAAAACCAATAAAGAGAATATATTCTTCTCTTGGGAAAAGTTTAAACAATACAAGTAATAAGGTGCCAATAGCGAATGAACCTAAAGCGAGATAGGTTGAAAAGCTGATAGAGTTTTTGTAGTAAATGGTTGTTTCCATGATTATCTAATATTAAAAGTGAATTGAATTCTTTTGATAGGTAGCAATAGCATTTTTTCAAAATCTAAATTGTAGAACGGATGCGCTTCTTTTCCTCTTTTGTAGAATTTGTAGAATGTTTTAAAGCGAGTAGGATAGAAGAGTGTTCCCATCAAAATGACCATAAACAAATAAGCACTGCGTTTACCATTGCCAAAAAGTAAATACTGCATGCCAATTTCTTCAATTACAGAAACACCAGTATTTGTTAAAACATGAACAATATCATGATCTTCTAGTTTGGGTTGTATTTCAAAGTTGTATTTCAATAGAAAACAACCCATGTGAAACCCTAAAGTTTCTTGTGGCAATTGGATTAAATCTTTTGGAGTGATATCCCAAGGTTCATTTTTCTTGAAATACTTTTGATAGGGTTTCTTACTCCATTCATACATTTTTTCGATAAATAATGCTTTCATAAACAATGATTAAAAGTACTTTGAATTTCAAAGTGTATAGATAAAAAAATAGATTACGTTTTACTAATTAATTTTTCAAGCGCATCAATATGTTCTTGAAAAGCTTTTTTTCCTTCTTTGGTTGCAATGTAGCTAGTGTTTGGTTTTTTGCCAATAAATTGTTTCTCAATACGAATGTAGTTTTCACTTTCTAAAGCTTTAGTATGACTAGCAAGATTTCCATCGGTAACACCAAGCAATTCCTTAAGCTCTGTGAAATCGGCACTTTCATTAACCATCAATACCGACATAATCCCGAGACGAATTCGATGATCAAATGCTTTGTTGATATTTTGGATAATGTTTTTCAAAATTAATTTCTATCATATTTAAAATACATTAAACTTCCATATACAATATGACAAACGCCAAATCCTAATGCCCAAAACAACAAACCATATCCTAAAAACCAAGTCGATACTAATCCTAATAAAATCAGGGTAATTCCCAAATAACGTACATCACCAAATGTATATTTACTCGCGTTTAGACAAGCCAATCCATAAAAAATCAACATTAAAGGAGCAATGATGCTTAACATTTCTTTCTCTATTAAAAACAAAATAAAGAAGCCACCGGTTGCTAACGGAATTAAGAAATTGATTAAAAGTCTTTTGGATGTTGGGTTCCAAAGTTTTTCGTTGGCTTTATTTGCTTTGCGAACGCTTAATACTAATCCAGTTATTATAGACAAAATTATTACTGATGCCGCAATAATAAAAAGTTTTACCACTGCTTCATACGAAATTACCAGTGTTTGATAGGAACCCATAGTTGCGTTGTCAAAATAAATAGTTCTGTATGCAAACCATGCACCAATCAGCGCATAAACTCCAGCCAAAATTCCAGACAAACCACTCAAAGAAATAAAACGCGACGACTTGTTCATCATGTTTTTAATCTCCGATATGTCACTTAAGTATTTTTCGTTTTTCATTTTAAAGTACTTTGAGTTGCAAAGTAAAGTAATATTTTTTCACTGACCAAAACTTTTTTTCTTTATTTTCACAAAAAAAAAATCCATGAAAAAAGTATTCTTTTTTTGCTTAGTGCTACCAATTATTTGTTTCTCTCAAACCCAAGATGGAGAAATGGTTAAACAAATTTATAAATCGTCTTTAACACAATCTTCTGCATATTCTTGGTTAGACCATCTATCTAATGACATTGGCTCAAGATTATCAGGCTCGGTAGGAGCAGAAAAAGCGGTGCTTTATACCAAAAAAGAATTAGAAAAACTAGGTTTAGACAACGTTTATTTGCAAGAAGTAATGGTGCCAAAATGGGTGAGAGGCGAAAAAGAAACTGCTTACATTTTAGATAATAAAAAGAAAATTGAAGTGCCTATCTGTGCGCTTGGTGGTTCCATTGCAACACCCAAAAACGGAATTTTAGCCGAAATTATAGAAGTACATGCTATTGAAGAGTTAGAGAAGTTGGGTGCAGAAAAGTTAAAAGGTAAAATTGTATTCTTCAATCGTCCCATGGATGCCGAAGAAATTGAAACTTTTAAAGCTTATGGAAAATGTGGTGATCAAAGAGTAATTGGCGCAAAAGAAGCTTCAAAATATGGTGCTTTGGCTACCATAGTTCGGTCATTAAATTTACGTTTGGATGATTTTCCTCATACTGGTGTTACTAGTTATGGCGATTTGCCTAAATCAGCCTATATTCCAACTGCAGCAATTAGTACTAATGGCGCTGAATTATTGAGTAAAAAATTAAAAGAAAACAATAAATTAAAATTTTTCTTTAAACAATCATGTCAGCAAATGGAAGATGTTTTGTCGTATAATGTAATAGGCGAAATTAAAGGAACTACCAAATCAGATGAAATAATGATTGTTAGCGGACATCTTGATTCTTGGGATTTGGCAGATGGCTCTCAAGACGACGGTGCTGGTTGTGTACAAAGTATGGCTGTTTTAGAATTGTTTAAAAAACTAAATTACATGCCAAAGCATACTATTAGAGTAGTGCTTTTTATGAATGAAGAAAATGGGTTAAGAGGTGGAAAAAAATATGCAGAAATAGCAGCAAAGAATAAAGAGAATCATGTCTTCGCAATGGAAAGTGATTCTGGCGGTTTTTCTCCAAGAGGTTTTTCTTTTGATTGTGATGAAACAAATTTCACAAAAGCTAAGGGTTGGATAGAACTTTTTGAACCTTTTTTAATCCATAGCTTTGTAAAAGGTCATGGCGGTTCTGATATTGGACCTTTAAAATCTGATAAACTTGTAAAAGTAGGGTTAAAACCCGATTCGCAACGTTATTTTGATTACCATCATGCAGCTAATGACACTTTTGACGCCATAAACAAACGTGAATTAGAATTAGGTGCAGCAACTATGGCATCTTTAGTTTATTTATTTGACCAATATGGAATTGACTAACAATGAAACCAGCAGAAGACTATATCCTCAATCAACCTGAAAAATACCGTTCTATTTTAATGCATATCGTTGCGGTAATCGAACAAACTTTACCCGAAGTTACATTGGAATACAAGTGGAAAATTCCCTATTTCTATTATAAAAAGAAACCTTTATGCTATTTGAATGCAAGCCATAAAAGGGATTTTGTCGATGTAGGATTTGCCAAAGGATTTCAACTCAAAAACAATATTGAATATCTCATTGCAGATAATGGCAGAAATACAATAAAATCGCTGCGATATAAATCATTAGAAGAGATTGATAACATACTGTTGATTTCGGTACTCAAAGAAGCAATAACTTTATAGCAAAAAAAAATGCCTTGAAGTTCTTCAAGGCATTTTCTTAAGTATTAATTTTTTCGGTTGATATAAATCCAACCCGTTTTAACTTCACCATTATTACGTTCAATAACATAATAATAAGTACCGTCTGGCAATTCATCGCCATTGTCCGATTGACCAATCCATTGGTTTGTATAATTCGATTTTGAATATACTTTCATTCCATATCTATTAAAGATTTGTAAATTTTTAACATCAAGACCAGTTAATTCAAAGTTATCGTTTAATCCATCACCATCAGCGGATATACCTTTTTGAATTTCACAAGAAATTGTATCAACAGTAAATGGAAGCGAAGTACTAGAACATCCGTTTGATGTAACTGTTACAGTATAATTCCCTGTAGAAGTTGCAATGATAGTTCTGGAGGTACCAATTACAATACCATTTGAATTTTCCCATTCGTAGGAAACATTAGATGGGTCAAACGAACCATTAACTGGATTAGCGGTTAAAACAAAACTTGCACCTTGACATTCTCCATAAGCTACAACATCAAATGGTGGTATTACAGTAATATTCCAATTTCCAATTGCAGCACATTGTCCAGCAGTTGGTGTGAACAGGTAAGTTCCTGATTGTGTTGTATTAATTGTACTTGGAGACCAAGTTCCAGTAAATCCTTCAATGGAAGTTGCTGGAAAACTAATGTTTTCGCCATTACAAACTGTAATAGGCGCAAAAGTTGAAACAATAGATGGTGTTACCACAAAATTAAGAGTTCCACTACTAGCACATTGACCACCATCTGGTACGAAAGTATAAGTTGCTGATGCTGTATTATCAATAGTTGTAGGATTCCAAGTTCCAGTAAATCCTTGAAGCGAATTTGTAGGCAAACTAGGAGCAGTTTCTCCAACACAAATTGAAGCTAAAGGATCAAAGGTAGCTGTTGTAGGCTGTGTAACAGTAACGGTTAACGAACCTTGTAATGCACATAAACCAGCATCTGGAGTAAAGGTATAGGTCGTTGTTACCGTATTGTCAATTGCTGGCAACCATGTCCCAGCATTTCCTTCAATTGAAGTTGAAGGTAATGTGAGTGCATCTCCATTACAAATTGTTATTGGAGCAAATGTTGAAGTAACATTTTGCTCTATGATTAAAGTACCATTCAATGCTACTGTACTACAATCATTAATGGCTGAAACAGTATAAGTAAAGGTTCCAGTTTCTGTTGCTGTTCCAGAAATTGTAAAGTTACCATTTGTAGTGTCAAAATTGCCTAAAATTCCAGCAGGAAGACCTGTTATAGTAACATCAGTAGCGTTTTCAGAAATATATACTATATCCGTTATTGCAGTATTTAAACATACCGATTGGCTATTGTTTGCGGTTGTTAAATTCAATGTTGGATTTGGTAAAAATGATACAGTTCCAGATGTTGGCGCAGAGCTACAAGCTACAGAGGTAACACTTACTGCATCAAGGAAATTACCAACAGTAGTGCTTCCACCTGCACTAGACACAGATACAAATCGGATTGTATAGTTGTTTCCACCACTTGAAGGAACAGTATAGTTTACATTATGTAAAGCCCATGTTTGTCCATCTGAGAAGTTTCCTAAACTAACATAAGGACCTCCAGTTGGACCAATTTCAACACCAACAACATCGGTGCCTTGTCTTCCTCTGTGTGCAAATGAAATAGTTAATTGAGCACCTGGAGAAGTGGTGAAATCTTGTGAAAAAGTATCCACTGAGTTACCATTCATTTCAATGAAGTTATTTCCTAAATAGGCAACAACATTTTCATAATTTGGAGAAGGCCACAACTCAATAATGCCATCAGCAGCTGAAGTATCCCAACAAGAAACAAGACTTTCCGAAACCATATTTGGATAAATTCCAGTAGCACTTGGTGTTTCAAAACTTCCATTACAGAAAGTTGTACTTAATTCTGAAATTACTACAGTGTATGTTCCTTCAACTGTTGAAGTAAAACTGGATACGTTTCCTGGATTTGTTACTCCTGCCGGTACTGTCCAAACATAGTTGTAAGTGCCAGGAATTTCAGGTGTTGCAGTAATTGTTGCCGTTTGACCAGAACAAATAGTTGAACTATTAACGGAAACAATTGGCGCATTTGGATTAATCAACACAACGATATCGTTAGACGAAGAAGTACAATTTATAGTTGAAAAAGTAAAATCAGTATAAGAACCAGCACTCAATCCAACAATACTAATTTCTCCACTAGCACTACTCATCATATTAATCGGACTAACAGCAGCTGTATCTAAAGTATAACCAACAGTATAAGTTTGGTTAGAAAGTAAACCACTAATTGTAATAGTACCATCAGCACCATTGCAAGAAGTTGGATTTGTATTAACAATTTGAACGTCTGATGTGCTTGATAGTGTAATTAAATCACTAGAGTTTATTGTACAACCATTTATCAGATAAGTAAAATTGGCATACTCTCCAATACTTAATCCACTAATGGTGTAAGAACCTGAATCAGTAGAAGTAATTGTTATAGGTCCAACAGCAGTTCCGTTTTCAGTATGTGTAAACGAGTATGTTGTGCTAGGGGCCAATCCTTCAATAGTAATCGAACCATCAGATGCTATACAATTTGTTGGGTTAATAGAAATATAGGTTGGATTGTTTTGTAAAGTATAAGTAGCTATGAAATTAGCACCATTATTATCAATCAATAATGTGTCATCACATTCTGTTGGAGAGGTTACATCACCTATCAATTGATAATATACTTCTAAATTGTAGTCACCAGCAGGGAAAGCAGTTAAATCAACTGGGTTTTCAATATCTGTTAAAACTTCTTGCCATTTTTGATCTCCAGTAGTACATGGTCCACCACTTGGAAAGGTTCCAGCAGTACAATCTTCAAAGAAAGGTAAATTGATTGAATTGAAAGTTCCAGCTGTTCCCGAAACTGGGTATATTCTATAGAATAAAGTAGCACTACATACATTTGCTGTTGTTGCTTTAAAAGTTTTTACTTCGGCACCACGCAATTTTAAAGTACTTGAATTACTGATGTAGGTTCCTAAATCAGAATTAGGGAAAATATTTTCCACAGGTCCAATAATGGATGTTCCAGAACCCACAGTATTAAAGAAATTATTAGTATCACAATCAGTAAGCCAAACTGCGTTTGCATAACTTCCAAAAGAACAATCTTGATATACTGTAACAACTATTTGAGTAGTCGTAGCACATGGATTGTCAGTAGGAGTGAAGGTGTAAGTTTGTGTTTGTGTATTACTTACTACATCTGGGCTCCAAGTTCCAGTTACTCCATTATTTGAAGTTAATGGTAAAACCGGGGCTACATCTCCACTACAAATTGGAGCAGGAGAAAGGAATGTAGGTGTAATTTGTTGTAAAACTTCGATAGTAATTTCGTATGGTTGAGTACAAACGGCATTCGTATTATCTGCAACAAACGTATAGATTTGCGTTTGTGAATTATCTACAGTTGCCGGTGTCCAATCTCCAGAAATATTATTATCTGATATGTTAGGTAAAGTCGGTACAGCACCATTTGCACAAATTTGTGTTGGAAGACTAAATACAATTGCTGTTAAAGGTTGAACAATTAAACCAAAACTTCCGTTAACAGAACAATCTCCAGCATTCGCTAATTGATAATAAATAGTTTGCGGATTAGAAGTATTCTCAAAAGCCGTTGGAGTAGCAATAAGATTAGTTAATGCAGCATCTGTATAAAATGTAACAGTATGTGTAGCAGGATTATTTCCATTTAATATTATAGAGGTATTTTCAGTTAAATCAAAAGTAGCGATATCATTTGTACCACATTCTACTAGATTAGGAGCTGTTCCACTAATTAATTCTGGATAAAATTCAACTTGAACAGTATCTGTTGCGCTACAAGTTGTATTGTTATAAGTAGCGCTTAAAGTATAACTTCCTGGTTCAGTAACCAATAAACTAGGACCCGTTTCAGAAGTTAAAACAGTTGTTCCTATCGACCAAGTAAATGTAAAATCAGCTGGGTCTAATCCACTATCTAATAATTGTGTTTCTCCAAAACAGATGGCATTATTGGTTTCTTGTAATAAATCATTACCCAAATCTACCGTACCAATGTTAAAACTACCACCTTCTATAAATACTGCTGAATCATATAGAGTATCTAAACGGTCTGCTATTACTAATTTAATATGATAAGTTTGGCCAGGTATTACAGGTGAGGATGCTGTTAAAGGAACAGTCATACCGTTATAATCAATTGGTGCTCCAAGTGGATTTTGTCCTTCTGGTAATTCATAATAATTCCCAAAATATTGTGGGTTTTGAGAAACACATCCCGGATTATAAAGCGTATTATTTATGGTTACTACAGAAATAGGAGTAGTAGTACCTGGTAAAACAGCCAAGTTAGTGGTTACACCAGTAGCTGTATTAGTTAATAAAAACGCAAAGGCATCTGAGTAATCACATTGGAAACTTCCATATTCTTCCGAAGCAAAAATGAAATTAAAGCTTAATGTATTAATAATAGGAACAAAATCAAATTCTAATTTGGTAGCATTTTTTGAGTTCATTGCTTGGCCTGTTGCTCCTAAAACAATTGCTTCCAACTGCGTATCTCCAGTCCATGCTTGATTTCCATCACTTAAAATAGAATCATTTGGTCCTGGTGCATTATTAACACTACCTGTTGTCAATACAATTCCTTCACTAAAAGGGAATGATGATCCATTTTGATTGAAATAGCCAATACCGTTTGTCGATCCAAAGTTTGTACCTGTTGACCATGTAATATTACTAACTACCGCACACGTTGAATCTAATAATACGTCTTCCACCAATTGTGGATTCGTATATAATGTTGTACTTGTCGAAATTGGTGGCGGAATAGTTCCAATACAAACAGTAAAAGTTGTAGTCTGATTTGGTGTTGCGGTCCATGTATAAACTCTGATATAATAGGTTTGTCCAATAACTAAATTTTGTGCCAAACTTTCATTTGGATCACTACAGTAAACTTGAGTTAAAGCACCACATGTACCCGAATATAAAACATGAAATAAATCAGTTGTACTTCCAGCTACATTATTTAAATTAATACTGTGACTTGTAGCTGTTGCAACAAATGAAAACCATACATCATCATCATCAGTACCACCACAAGCGTTTGGTTCAGGTGATGCCGTAGCACCTATTACAGTTCCATTAACAAATTGAAGACAATTGGTGTCTGGGTTTACAGGAACATTTATTGCTGTACTACAAGCGTCGTTTACAATAAGGGTTCTAAAAGTACCTTTATTTGACCATAAACTAATATCGTTTGTACCACATAATGCTCTTATATATACATCATAAGCCGTAGCAGATTGTAAATTAGTAATCGAATAGGAATTTGTAGTTACAGTTTCTCCAGTTGTAGTTGCCAAAGGTGCTGGTGAACCTGCGGGTAATACTATTACTTCCCACATAGTTGCGCTTCCAACTTCCGTCCAGTTTACAGTTGCACTAGTTTCTGTTATAGCGGTAAAGGTTAGAGCCGTTGGTCTTGGACATGTTGGTGCTGGTCCACAGGTTACGTTTGCAACCCATCCTGGATTATTGAAAGAAGCATCACTTCTAAAACGGAACGTTAAACAGCCATCTATACTTGATGAAGTTACGGGATCTGGAATAACGGTTCCCCAAAATCCTCCAGCTAATCCTCCTGGTACATTTCCTGCACCATTTGTACTAGCAATTTGCGGAGCAGCAATGGAATTTCCATCAAAAATATATAAAGCATCCCAATTTGCTTCAGTATTAAACGAAGTAAATGTTACCGTAACAATTTCTCCAGGTATTGTTGGACAAATAGTAATTGTTGAATCAGAGTTGTTAGGATAATTTCCTGTGGCTCCTCCTGCATCGGTAAATATACCTCCACAAACGGGTGGAGCAATTTGTGTAGTGATAGTTCTTGGTCCTGCCCATTCACTTAAATCAGTTGATGAACAAACAGCTCTTATGTAAATATCATAACAAGTGTCTGGTGTAAGATTCGTTAACAAATAGTTGCTATTGGTTGTTGCGGTAACAAATCCTGTTGATGCTGCAGTTGGAGGTGCCGATCCACATGGTAAAGCTAATACATGCCATTCTGATGCAACACTTGTATCTGGATTGGCTGGTTGTGTCCAAGTTAAACTAACAGATGTTGAAGTAATGGTAGATGAAGTAATTGCCACTGGTTTTCTACACGTTGGTGGCGGTGCACAGGTCACATTTGCAACCCACCCTGGATTATTCACGGAACCATCACTTCTAAAACGGAAAGTAAGACAACCATCAACACTTGTTGAGGTAAATGGACCAGGAATAGTGGTTCCCCAAAATGATCCTGCCAATCCACCTGGTACATTTGCTGCTGGGTTCGTACTTGCTATTTGAGGTGCACTAATCGAATTCCCATCAAACACGTATAATCCATCCCAATTCGCTTCTGTGTCAAATGAGGTAAAAGTAACCGTTACAACATCTCCTGTAGTTGTTGGACAAATGGTTACTGTTGAATCTGAATTATTAGGGTAATTAGCCGCAATTCCTCCTGCATCTATATATTGACCTCCACATACTGGCGGGGCTACTTGTGTAGTAAACGTTGCTGGTCCAGTCCATGGACTTAAATCATTACCTGGACAAACCGCTCTGATATAAACATCATAACAGGTTGTTGGTGATAATCCCATTAAAGTATATGGAGAACCAGTAGGAGGAACTGTTACAAAACCTGTTGCTCCTGCAGCTGGTGCTGGAGAGCCACATGCTAATGCTAGTATTTGCCATTCGGTTTCTGTATTTCCATTGTTCCATGTCAGTGTTGCAGAAGTTGATAATACTGCCGTTGCAGTTAACATACTAGGCTCTGGGCAAGTTGGTAAATCTTCTATAATAACATTGTCAACATACAAACGCCAACCATCTAAACCGCCAGGTGGTACATGCCATGCTATATTTACAGGTACTGAGTAGGCAGAAAGATTTATTATGGCTTCCATATAGGTAATATTACTATATGAGGTTAACGGCACTAAAGTAGTGGTAAAATCTGCTGGACTAGTACCATTTGTAGATAACATTACTCTAAAGTCATTTGGCTCAGCAGCCGATTGTACTCTATAACGGTATCGTAATCGTTGATTTCCAGTAAGTAGTATTTGTGGTGAAATCAACCAATCGTCATTAGCTCCAGCATTACCATCTGTAAACATCATGGCTACTTGATTACCTTCAAAAGGATTAGTAGCATAGTTCATATCCCAGGCATCTGCATCATTATTCACATTTCTAACTGTCCAACATCCTTCTGTTGTTGAGGTGCTGTTGAATCCTTCTTGGAATGGTACAGCAAAAGCAGTACACAATGTTCTAAATGCAAATGGTCCAGACCACGCACTGAAAGTTCCATTATTACAATCAGCTCTTACATAAAACTCATAGTTTGTATTGGGGGTTAATACTGTTGGTACTACATAGTTTGAATTAGCATTGGTTTGTGTTCCTGCTCCTGGTGGAACACCTACTCCAGCTGTTTGCACAACTACTTCCCATGAAGTAGCTCCTCCAGCTGCCCAACTTAATGTGGCTCCGGTTTGTGAAATTCCTGTAGCATTCAAATTAGCCGGGTTAGCACAGTTTACTTCTTGAATTATTAAAGTGTAACCGACAGTTTGTGTTGCAGCACTAGACGAAACTACAATAATGTAATTATGACCAGCTACTACTGGAATATTAGGTAAGTTTCTAATAGTATTATTTGTATTGGCAACTCCACCCAAACAAGCAACAGTTACATTTGTACATCCATCATATACAAAAAGACTTGAGTTATTGGCTGTTGGTGTCAATGAAACACTTATTGTACCATTGGTTGGAGCAGTATAAGAATAAAACACCTCGTTACCTGCCATATAATTTGTTCCTCCACCTGCACATCCTGCGGGTTGCGAAACATCTGTCATGTCTGAGTAATTGGCTGTGTTGTCTGTAGTGCTATAAGGCAAAGTTCCAACAACTATTGGTGCAGCACAACTTAAGCCTGGAGAGAGTGTTGAGAAATTATATGGACCAACCCATTGACTGGTAACACCTCCTGAACAAATTGCTCTTACATAATATTTATAGGCTGTTGAAGCTGTTAAAGGAACATTGGCTGGTAAAGTAGTAGTGACATTATAAGAAGGTGCTCCATTATGTACAGTTCCTGTTCCAGTTGGAGTATTTCCTGCTGGTATAAGTTCTACTTCCCAAGAAGTTGTTCCAGGATTTGTCCAACTCAATTGAGCCGAAGTAATGGCTGGTGTTGCTGTTAAAGCAGTAGGATCAAAACACTGTGCCACTACTTGTACATTATCAACAAACCAACGATCTCCAAATGGAGCAGTGATTGGAGCTTGTTGCATCACAAAAGCAATACGAACATTAAGACCAACATAATCAGTCAAATTAACTACTTTTTCTTCATATTGACTAACGCTTGCTACCAAATCGGCATCAGTCCATTGTTGAACCAAAAGATAAGAGTTTGGATCCGTTGGATTAGCGGCAGCTGGTGCGACTTTTATTTGATAAACGGTTCCTTGATTCCCAAGGAAGAAACCTCTTGTCCAAAAACGAAGCTGTCCATTGGTTGGAACTGTAAATACAGGCGACGCTAAGTAGTCTTCTATAGTTTGACCTGCCGAAAAATTAGTCTCGCGTGCCATGTAGGCAGCATTAGTTCCTTGATACACTTGTGTTGGTGGTGTGGTAACAGTAGAAATTCCCCAACGATTAACGGTAGGCACTCCATTGTCAAACACCAACCAATTTCCTGTACCCAATGTCCAGTTTGTAGAAGGAAGTGCATCTGGTCCTGTGGTTGATTCAAATCCTTCAAGCGCTAATTGTGAATAGCCCGTGAAAGAAAAAAAGAAACTCAACAATAATAACGTAATTCTTTTCATAAAATTTTTGGTTTAGTTGTTGTCAGTAATTATAATTGAAAGATTCCTCCAACAGCTATTATTCTTTGTAAAAAGAAAAATTCTTGCGAAGCACTATCAGCAGAGTCTTTGGTTGTTCTAATGTCATTCATATTAATGTAACCTCCTTTTAATTCTGTTTGAATAAAAAAGTGTTTAAAAAAGGTGAAGTTTAATCCTACTTTGGCAGATACTCCATATCCTGAAATATGAAAATCATCATGTCTTTCATTTCCCAAAACTTTGGCATTCGTTTTTGGATATAATACACCAATACCAACACCTTCTGTTATATTTAATTGAAATTTATCTGTATTTGGTAATTTTAATAAACCCGATAAATCATCAACTCTAGAAAATTCAGTATTGACATAATTTAAACCATCGGTATGTTCAAAAGTAAGGAAATCTTCGGTAAGTAATACTTGATTATTGGGTAAAATTTCTCCATAATTTCCTGGGTTTGGATAGTATCCGCTATAATTGACGGCTCTATTTTGTTCCATTACATATTTCATGTGATCTACACCTAAGGAGATATTATAATGATCAGTAATAAAATAGCCAATTCGAAAGTTTGTTTGCGGAATGGTCATTCTACCAGGATTTATATAATCAATATGCCATCCTTTGGGTTTATCTTCTGCTACAACATCATAAAGTGTAAAATCATAATCAGCTCCTTTAAAATGTATATTAGATTTTGTATAATTGTCTCTGTTTCCACCCCAATAAATATACATTTTACCTTTATTATGTTTAGTATATTTATCAGGATTAGTAGTTTTACTATCTTGACAATAACTTTTTTGACCAACACAAAAAGTAACCAAAACGACGAAAAGAATTAATTTTTTCAAAGTGTAATAGAATATAATTTAAAATGAATTTATTGTTTTTCTAATGGCTACTAATTTAGTCATCAGGCCTTCAAAAAGATCTAAATGCAACATGTTGGCACCATCACTTTTTGCGTTTTTTGGGTCAAAATGAGTTTCGATAAAAATACCATCAACACCAACAGCTATTCCTGCTTTTGCAATAGTTTCTATCATTTCGGGTCTTCCTCCAGTTACTCCAGCCATTTGATTGGGTTGTTGAAGTGAATGAGTAACATCTAATACTGTAGTAGCAAAACTTTGCATGGTTGGAATTCCTCTATAATCGACTACCATATCTTGATAACCAAACATACTTCCTCTATCGGTTACCATAACGTTATTATTTTGACAATCTAATACTTTTTGAACTGCATGTTTCATGCTTTCTGGACTCATAAATTGTCCTTTCTTTAGGTTTACAATTTTACCAGTAGTCGCTGCGGCAACCACTAAGTCGGTTTGACGAACTAAAAAAGCTGGAATCTGTAATACATCAACGTATTGTGCAGCTTTAGCAGCATCTTCATTGGTATGAATATCGGTAACTGTTGGTATTTGAAAAGTTTCACTAACTTTTCTAAGAATTTTTAAAGCTTTTTCGTCCCCAATTCCTGAGAAACTGTCTATTCTTGAACGATTGGCTTTTTTAAAGGAACCTTTAAATACAAAAGGTATTTTATATTTATTGGTGATGGATACTAGTCTTTCTGCAATTTTCATAGCCATCTCTTCTCCTTCAATGGCACATGGACCTGCTAATAGGAAAAACTGATTGCTGTCAGTATTTTTTATTTGAGGTATTTCTTTAATATTCATTAATATGTGGGTTTAAAAACCGCTAATTTAAGAATATTTTATGAAGAAAATTTATTTTTTTATACTAAATCCAAGCGGAATATATAAATATCCTTTTTCATAGATATTCAAATATAAACGTACTGGTTTTGATTGTCCTTTCCAGCTTATTTCATATACATCTAACAACCCTGCACCCATATCAGTTCTTTTGCTTGGAAACGGGCAACAGGTCTCAATTTTTGTATAAAAAATAGCTTCTCCTTTTGGACCAGCTAAAGCGTTTAAAAACCGATTAGCATTTAAGTTGTCGTCATTAGTGTTTTTGTAAAATACATTAATGGGATAATCTGGGTCATATCCATATTTTTTATCAGAACTATATTCGGTTACTAAAAATTGGTCTTTATTAACCAATACTGGTGATGGAGCATTGTCATCAATGTTTTTTATAGTCAATCGTGTGCTTACACAAGCATTTATAAGAAATAAAGTAGTAATCAAACTGATAGTTTTTAATGTAGTTTTCATAACAATTTGTTTGGTAATCTGCATTTCAAAAAGTGTACCTAATTTATTTTAATTAAAAAAATAGTCCATAAAATTATACATTTTTAGCCACAATACTTAGTTTGAATTCCTATTTTTGCAAAAATTAATTAAAAAATGGAGTTTCTTTCAGCAACATGGCATTGGTCTGTTTCAGGTTTTATAATTGGAATCATAATGTTAGTACTTACTTATTTTGGTAAAACTTTTGGTATGTCTTCCAATCTTCGTTCTTTATGTGCCATGACCGGAATAGGAAAGAAGGTGTCTTTTTTCGATTGGGATTGGAAAGCACAGCGTTGGAACTTTGTTGTTGTACTTGGTGCTATGATTGGCGGATATGTAGCAGTTCACTTCATGCAAAGACCAGATAATGTAGCTGTTAATCCAAAAACAGTAACAGAACTTTCTGCTTTGGGAATTGATGCTCCAAATGGAAAACTACTTCCTGATTATCTATTTGGTGAACAAGTCTTTTCCTCTCCAAAAATAATTACAATACTTCTTTTAGGTGGTTTATTAATTGGTTTTGGTTCCCGATATGCTGGTGGATGTACTTCTGGTCACGCTATCTCTGGATTAAGTAACCTACAAATCCCGTCACTAAAAGCAGTTATCGGATTTTTTATTGGCGGTTTGTTGATGTCTTACTTTTTGTTACCACTACTTTTAAATTAACTACAAATGAAATTATTAAAATATTTACTCGTTGGATTTATTTTCGGAATTGTATTAACCAAATCTGAAGCAGTTTCTTGGTACCGAATTTATGAAATGTTTCATTTCCAATCCTTTCACATGTATGGAATAATTATGACGGCTGTGGTAACAGGAATTATAGGAATACAAATTATAAAAAGAAAACAACTAAAAGACATCAAAGGAAAACCTATTGAAATTCAAGATAAAGAAATTGGAAATGCTAGATACTGGATTGGTGGAACACTTTTTGGTCTTGGATGGGCATTAGTTGGGTCTTGTCCTGGGCCAATTTTTATTCTTCTTGGTGCCGGATTTCTATCGGTTGGATTAATATTAGTAGGTGCTACTTTGGGTACATTTGTATATGGTGTTTTTAAAGATAAATTACCGCATTAAGAAAATTCAAAATACTTTTTACTTCTAATCATTATTTTCTAAAGGATATTTCAAAATAAAAAGGGAATTAATAACATTACTTTAAGATGTAATTCAACTACTATTCCTATCAATTCATCGAAAAAAGAGTTTGTTTTTATGTTAGGTGATTGTTAACGAACTAATTTAGCCTAAAATTAAAACTTGTTTTAGGTATGTCACTAAAGAAATCTACTTTTATCTATTTCTTGTTACTACTTTCTTTTATTTTCAATAACACTATTCAGAGTGCTGAAAATAAGCGATTGGTACCAAATGAGGATGGCATCAAGATAGACAAGAAAAAGGAAAGCATTGTTATCTATTATGGCACAAAAGACGAAGGATTAGACTATCTGTGTTATACAGCGTCAATAGTTTTAGATACTGCAGAATTTAATATCAACGTGGAATTATTAGATTTATTGCCAGATACCAATTACTTTTTTATTATAAAAAAAGACGATACGCTTTCGCAGCAATACAGTTTTAAAACACCAAAAGCAGTGACAGAAGAATCGAGTACTCTTCCTCCAGGAAATGCTGACTTTACTGTGATAGCACTACCAGATACACAGCATTATACATACAGCCCAACAAATTTTCAACTATTTATTGATCAAACCCAGTGGATTATTAATCAAAAAGTAAACCTAAACATCGTTTTAGTAGATCATCTTGGTGATATAGTTGATTATAGTGAAGCTATTCAATGGCAAAGAGCAAGACAAGCACTCAACAATTTAAACCAAAGCGATATTGCAATTGGTGTTGCTCCAGGAAACCATGATTATAATGCCATAAATGCCAATACTGGTGAAGCGACATTATACGATAAAAATTTCCCAGCTACAACAGCAATTTCTATTGCTGATGGACTAGGTATTCCTAGCTATGAAGAGTATCCTTGGTATGGTGGTTATATGGGTGGAACGAATGATGTAGTTACAACCGATGATGAAAATTATACCAATCGCTTGTGGAAAAATAACTATGTCCTATTCTCTGCTGGTGGAATGGACTTTATCAACATTGCTTTAGAATTCAATTTTCCTTTTCAGTCTCAACAATGGCTTAATGATGTTTTAGATGCTTTTCCTGACAGAAGAGCTATAATTTCTACTCATGGTTTTATTAGAGATGATAATTCGGTTACTGATTCTGGAAATGTACAAGCCGTTTTGAACGATGTTTTAGCGCAGCATTGTAATGTTTTTTTAATTCTTTGTGCGCATTATCACGGTGACCCAATTACTCCTGGGGAAGCCGAATTGGATTTAATAAATTCCTGTGGAAAACCACTTTACATTAGAATGAGTAATTATCAAGAAGATACCAATGGTGGGAATGGGTTTTTAAGAATGATGAAATTCCGTCCTTCAAGAAGTGTTATTGAATTTAAAACGTATTCACCAGTATTAAATCAATATAGAACACAAACTTCTAGCCAATTTACCCTTCCTTATGATATGTCTGCATCAAGTGGTATAACGCTTGCTATTACTGCTCCAACAAACAATCAAGTGTTTTCAAATGGAGTTGCTACTATTCCTGTTACTGTAAATACAAATGCAGTAGTTGATTTTGTTGAATTCAAATTTAATGGACAAACATTAACTGATACTGATGCATCGGATACTACTTTTGGTGTTGTAATTCCAAACACATCTAACCTACCTTCGGGGACTTATACTATTGAAGTTATAGCACATGATGTTCAGACGTCTAACACTTTGGTAAAATATATAACATTTAAAATAGGTGTTGTTTCTGGAACAATTGATGTTAAAGTAAATGCGAGTAACAATGATGCTGAAGAAAATCGTTTTAACAACGGTTCTATAAGTTTAACAAGCTCCGATTTAGAACTTTATACGGATGAAGAGACGGATCCTCAATATGTTGGTTTACGATTTGCAAATTTAGCTATTCCACAAAACGCAACCATTACTTCGGCTTATATAAAATTTACTGTTGATGAAATTAATAGTGGTAATGTTACTATAAATATTGCTGGTCAAGCTGCGGATAATCCGCCAGCCTACACCACTACAGCCTATGATATTAGCTCTAGAACAAGAACAACAGCTATTGTAAACTGGAATCCTGATGCATGGCTGCACGAATATGATGTTAAACAAACTCCAAGTTTAAACTCAGTTGTACAAGAAATTGTAAATCGTCAAGGTTGGAATTCGGGCAATGCAATGGCGTTTATTTTATATGGTGGCAATTTGCCAACCAATACTAGAATAGCAAAATCCTTTGACGGTCAAAGCAATTATGCCCCAGTTTTACATGTAGAATATGTCCTTAATCCATGTCTTCAACAAACCTTCTATGCCGATGTTGATGGAGATGGTTTTGGTAATAGTACAACCTATATCACACAATGTGATCAACCAGTAGGTTATGTTACCAATAACTTGGATTGTGATGATTCGATTTCAAGTATTAATCCCAATGCTACAGAGATATGTTGGAATAATATTGATGACAATTGTGATGGCTCAAAATCTGAAGGTTGTGCTGCAATAACCATATCTATTAATAATCCCATTATAATAACTAATTTTGCAACGTCACTTTCGGCTTCAATTTACAATCATCCAGGCGCAAGTAGTTTGGGTTATTTTTATCAAATAAAAAACCTAACTAATGGACAAGTTAGAGAGTTCATTCAAACAGGTACTTTTGCAAGATACTTTACCATTCCAACGGATATTAGAGGCTATGCCACCCAATATCAGATAAGAGTTGCCGCAGTTATTAATGATGAAATAGCACCATTTGGGTTACCTTCAATTACTGTTACTAGCCAAGGAATTCCTGCTATAACTTTGAACTCAGCTTATTGTAATAGCACATTGGCAACTTTAAATTCAACCATTGCTGCCAATTCAGGTTTTAATGCAAACTATTATAGGTTTAGAATACGCAAAGCTAGTGATAATGGACAATCACCAACATACTATTATGTTCAAACTTCAAATCGATTTCTTTCTGCAAACTCTTTTATAGGTTTAAATCTTCAATATGAGACAGCCTATTCAATTTCTGTACAATATAGTATGCAAAATAATGGAATAGAGTTACTCTCGGATTATGGAGAAGAATGCATAATAAATACGCCTAGTTTGCCCATCATTGGTTTAAGTGCTCCAACCTGTGGAAGTCAATTGACTACTATGAGTACTACCATCGCTGCAAATCCAGTTATTTATGCTATCTATTATCAATTTAGAATTAGATTAACCTCAGATACTAGCTCAACACCTGCTTATTATTATACTATTCCGAATAGTAGTCGTTTTTCTAGTCTTAGTGCTTTTCAAGGTATTATCTTAAATTATGACACACAATATTCAATATCGGTTCACTATAAAATGTTGGTAAATGGCATTGAGATTTGGTCTAATTATGGAGCAGAATGTATTTTAAAAACACCTTATTTTCCAACTACTGAAATAGCAGCACTGTATTGCGATAGCCAAATAACTGATTTAAATCAAACGTATGATATAATTCCTTATGTTGGATTTCCTACTTACAAGATTCTCTTGGAAGAAGTTGTAGATGATGAAGTAATTACAGTTGGAGAAATTGAAAGAAACTATTCCAATTTTAAACTTAATATGTTTGAAGGAGCACAGCTTGGAAAAAATTATAGTGTTTCAGTGGCTATAAAAATACATGGTGTTTTTGGACCTTTTGGAAAAAGTTGTGATCTAAATGCTGTTGTAGCAAGAGAATCGCAAAAGAAAGATATATTTGAAGTTAAGATAAGTCCTAATCCTTTTAATTACCACTTCAATATTAACTTAGTCTCTTCAAGCGATAACACTCTTACTATAAAAATTTATGATACAGTTGGAAGGTTAATTGAGGATATAAGTACTGAAGCAGATAAAGTTTCAACGTTAACAATAGGAGAACTTTATCCTTCTGGAGTATATAATATAATCATCTCTCAAGACGATAATCAAAAAGCATTGCGAATTATTAAGAGATAATATTTGAACTTAAAATTATACAAAAAACCCCGTAATCATTTGATTTACGAGGTTTTCTTTATTAAAGTATTTAAGCATATATCTTCTGATATAAATCTTTGTAAAGTTCTTTAACAACTTTACGTTTCAATTTCAAGGTTGGTGTTAGATGTCCGCCTTCTATTGACCATACATCGGGTGTAAGCTCAAAACGCTTTATCTTTTCCCAATGACCAAACTTTTCATTGATAGTTTCAACTTCTTGTTGGATGCGCTCTATTACTTGAGGATTTTTACTAATCTCGGCAGTTGTGGTTCCAATATCAATCTTATGAATAGCAGCCCATTCTTTTATGAAAGCAAAGTTGGGTTGAATGAAAGCAGCAGGCATTTTTTCGCCTTCGCCAATAACCATAATTTGTTCAATGAAACGTGATTGTTTCATAGCATTCTCCAAGAGTTGAGGTGCTATGTATTTTCCGCCCGATGTCTTAAACATTTCTTTCTTTCTATCGGTAATTTTTAAGAAACCATCGTTGTCTATTTCTCCAATATCACCTGTATGAAAGTATCCGTCAACTATTGCTTCCGCAGTTAATTGGGCATCTTTGTAATATCCCATCATCACATTTGGTCCTTTGCACAAAATTTCGCCATCTGCTGCAATTTTTACTTCAACATTGTTTATAACGTGACCTACGGTTCCTATTCGGAAACCATTATTTCGTAAATCATTTACTGAGATTACAGGTGAAGTTTCGGTTAGACCATAACCTTCCATAATGTAGATTTCGGCTGCTGCAAAGATGCGCAATAATCTATGTTGCATTGCAGCACTTCCGTTGACTATCAAGTCTAATCTTCCACCCAAGCCTTCTTTCCATTTACTAAAAATTAGTTTGCGAGCTATCTTTAGCTGTAGTTCATACCACCAACCATTAGCACCATAAGGTTCGTACTTTTCGCCAACAGTGATTGCCCAAAAGAATAATTTTCTTTTGATACCGCTTAGTTCGGAACCTTTGGCAACTATCTTTTCATATACTTTCTCAGTAAGTCTAGGAACACCAGTCATTACCGTTGGACGCACTTCTTTTACATTTTCACCAATCTTTTCTATTGATTCGCCAAAGTAAATTGATACGCTATAATATTGATAGATGTAAGTAACCATTCGTTCATAGATATGACAAATGGGCAAGAAGCTTAGTGCAATACTTTTTCCTTCATCAAACGGAATTCTATTGGCACTGTCGAGTACATTGGATACAATATTATTGTGTGAAAGCATCACGCCTTTTGGTTTTCCGGTTGTTCCCGATGTGTAAATGATGGTAGCCAGTTCTTCTGATTTCACATTTTTTTTTCGATCTTCTACGGTGGTTTGATTGCTTTCGTCTTTTCCTAATGCTAACAATTCGGACCAGTTTTTGCAATCGGATAATGTGTTAAAAGAATAGACTTCGATGATGTTGGGTACTTTATGTTTTTTGAGGTTTATTTTCCTCATGACTTCGTCATCAGAAACAAAACAATATTTGGCTTCAGAATGGTTTAAAATATATTCATAATCATCTTCACTGATTGTTGGATAAATCGGTACATTTTGTGCTCCCACTTGGAGGATGCCAATATCCATAATGTGCCATTCGGTTCGGTTGTTTGTTGATATTATAGCTATTTTATCATTCTTTTCAACACCCAATCGGAGCAAAGCTCTTGAAATTGTATTGGCTTTATCGATATATTCTTGAGTAGAAGTACTAACCCATTGGCCATCGTGTTTGGTAACAAGACTATTGGGGATATTATTTCTTTTTAATTGGTGATAAGGAAAGTCAAACAGGCGTGTGATAGCAGTCATTGAGTCAAATTTTATGCAAATTAAGGATATTTGTATTCAATCACAATAATAATTTAAAATATACTATAAATACTTTCGAAATATGTAGTTTTGTATTTCTTAAAGCGATTAATGACTATGCAAAAATTTCCTCGAATAAATGAATATAAGGCTTTAGCTTACCGTATTTTTTTAGCATTTCTATTCTATTCTATTGCACGTTTACTGTTCTTTTGCTACAATCCTCAACTGATTAAAATAGAATCTTTATCCGATTTCTTTTTGTTGTCTTTTCATGGGATAACTTTTGATACCACTGCTATTTTATACATCAATTCGTTGTTCATTCTCTTGTCTATTCTTCCGCTAAAGATAAATACGCAGAAAGGGTTTCAAAAATTCCTTTTCTATCTTTACTTTTCGACTAACCTTTTTGCTTACGCTACCAATTTTATAGACTTTATTTATTATCGATATACTTTCGGACGAAGCACTAGAGCCTCGATGGATACGCTTGAGCATGAGCAAAACAAATTGTTATTGTTTTTTAATTTTCTGTTGAATTACTGGCACGTCTTTGTATTGTTTTTGTTGGTGTCAATTGTTTGGATTCTGCTCTACAAGCGTTATAAAGTTACACATTTGATACCAAAATTAAACGTTAAGTACTTTGCTTTTAGCTTTGCCATGTTTTTAGTCATTGTTACTTTGTCTATTGGAGGCATCAGAGGTGACTTTAAGAAAAGTACCCGTCCAATTAATTTGTTGGATGCAAGCCGCTATGTGACTAATGCTTCTCAGTCTGACTTTGTGCTAAACACGCCTTTTGCTATCATTAGAACTTGGAGTAGCAATACTTTTAAGAAGATTAATTTAGTTTCTAAACAAACTATTGACTCTCTCCTAGTGCCTATTAAACATTATCAAAATAATCCTTCGACAAAGCCCAACATTGTTATCTTCATCTTGGAAAGCTATGGTAGAGAATATAGCGGTGCTTTTAATCGAAATACTAAAATTCCCGACTATGAAGGCTACACGCCATTTATAGATTCTTTGGCTCAGCATAGTCTTATTTATACCAATGCCTATGCCAACGGATGGAAATCAATACACGGGGTTTCTTCTATAATTGCTGGAATACCATCGTTTGAAGAAGCTTTTACGTCATCTCCTTATCCTAAGCAGAAGATAACCTCGTTGGTATCTACTTTAAAATCGGAAGGATATGATACCTCGTTCTTTCATGGTGCTCCTAATGGTTCTATGGGTTTTTTAGGCTTTGGAAACATATTGGGTTATGACCATTATTATGGCAAAACCGAATATAATAATGATGACGACTTTGACGGTGTTTGGGGTATATGGGATGAACCTTTTTTTCAATATTTTAACAGAGAGCTATCTAAAAAGAAACAGCCTTTTATGGCTACTCTTTTTTCGGTTTCTTCGCACGAACCGTATAAGGTTCCTGAAAAATATGCTGGAAAGTTTCCGAAAGGTAAGGTTAACATTAATCAATGTATTGGCTATACCGACTTTGCTTTACAGAAATTCTTTGCCGCTGCCAAGAAAGAGCCTTGGTTTGACAATACTATTTTTGTATTGGTGGCAGATCACGGAAATACTGTAGCTTATGATGAATACCTCAAAGAAGGTAATAGAAACACGGTGCCTATATTGTTTTATTCTTCTAATGAAAAATATGTGGGTGTAAATGATGATTGGGCACAACAAATAGATATTTATCCGACGTTACTTGATATGATTGGGTATCAAAAACCTTTTCGTAGTTGGGGTAGAAGCCTTGTTGGCGAAAAGCAGGTGCCGCCTTTTGTGATTAAGTATTCTGAACGTTTGTACCGATTTATGATGGGTAATTATATGTGCACTTTTGACGGTAACAAAATTGTAGGTTATTATGCTAAAGATGATAAGGACTTTAAGCACAATTTAATCAAGAGCAAAACGCCTGAGATGGAAGCTATCGGAATTCGTTGCAAAGCTTTTGTTCAAGATTATATGGAACGTGTTATTGACAAAAGATTGGAAACGGTAGAGTAGGTGCTTTGTGTATGTTGTTTGCTTTGGTATCGGATACAAAGCTATTATTTTTAACGGGATTTTGATTGTTGTTGTGTTTGCTGGCATGGGTTTGAAATTTGCATTAGCTTTTTTTATGCCACAAATTACACAAATTTTCACAAATTATTTTATTTAGCCACGGATTGGATTAACACAGATTGTTTTTTGTTTTGGTTTGTTTTTTAAGCCACAAATTACACAAATTTTCACAAATTATTTTTTTAGCCACGGATTGGATTAACACAGATTGTTTTTTGTTTTGGTTTATGTTGTTTGTTTTTTTAGCCACAAATTACACAAATTTTCACAAATTATTTTTTTAGCCACGGATTGGATTAACACAGATTGTTTTTTGTTTTGGTTTATGTTGTTTGTTTTTTTAGCCACAAATTACACAAATTACACAAATTTTCACAAATTATTTTTTTAGTCACGAATTACACAGATTGACACAGATTGTTTTTTTATTTCTTCTTTATTTTCCCAAACATCACTTCATCATATTTGCTCATTCTTTCAAAAACATCCGACTCTACACGGCGCCATTTGTTCTTTTTATACTCAAAGCAATATTCAACCCGTTTATAAAAATCATCATTGTTGCAAACGATTAAAAACAAATCGCCTTCTTTACAATCAATACTGCTATCAAAAGCGTCATTTTCATTTACACGTTGTTCATAGCGTTTGTGGTTGTCCTTATAATTAGGATCTATAAACTCATAGGGAAAAATAACTTCTCCTATTAGAAACTCATTTTTTTCCTTGTCTAACCGAAACCAACTCCAATAATGCTTCAACCGCTCAGTCGATTTTGATTTGCAGGTGCAGAATTTTATATTTTGAGTGGGTTGGCACATTGGTTTTTAACTTATCTTTCTTTTTTCTATCCTTTGTCATTCCCGCGAAAGTGGGAATCCATTACTGTTCTTTTTTTATACCACGAAGTCATGTATATTAATAAACCTTAATATTTTAAAAGTATTAATGAAAAAAAATTAATTTTACGACTATGAAAACAAAAAAAGAATTATTTAATACTCAGTTAAGTGAAGCAAAAGATATACTTATTCATATTAACGACTCCATAAGAGAAACAAGAAATAGATTATTTTATTTGTTAACTTTGATGTTAGCTGTTTTTGGATACACAGTTGTTGATATATTAGATTTTAAATTCTTTTCACTTAAAAGTTATATTTTTTATTCCATAGTATTTTTTGGTGGAATAATTATTTATCATACAAGAAAAGCTATTACACCTTTAGGTTTAAGGTTTAACGGCATTACCCCAAATAACTTTAGTAAAATAACTTCCAAAACAAATAAACAAACACGAATAAATATTCTATATACTTATCAAAATTCAATTGATATTAATGGCAAACATTTAACTGATATTTCAAATTCCTATAATAAAGCTTTTAAAACTTTACTATACTGGTTAGTCTTTGTTTGTGGTATTTGTACCTGGTGTTTCATCATTCAAAGTAATAAATGTTGAACCTCCATCAGTTGGTCTCTCTGATTCGTTTGTTGGTTTCTGTGGTTTTTCTTTATCATTCATAATTAACTGATTTTACTTAAAATTTGTTTTATTATTAAAATATATACAATATAATATATCTTATTAAATTATAGTTTGTCTAATGTTAGCAATATTTTCGAATAATTAAGTTGTTTACTTATCATCTCAAAAGCCTATCTATTTCTTCATTCCAACTTAATCTATGTACAACTCTTGCAATATGAAAATCATTTCTTAATATTTCTGACTTAGTCATTCTACTTATATTTTCCCAGTTTTCACCAAGTGCATAGGTAGCATTATTAGGATAGACACTCTCAAGTAAAAAAATATTGTTATTTGGAAATCCAAAAATCCAATATCCAGTAAATCCTCCATTTCCAATTGCAATAAAATTTGGTTCGAAACTAGAAATCTTTTGTATTCTGTATTTAATTATTCTACTATTCCTATTATTAACAGCTTGAAGACCATGATTAATTTGTTCTTGTATTGCTTCAAAAGGGTATTCACCTGGTGGTAAAACTGTCCAATTTTTTCTTTGTATTTCTGGCAATCTTAATCTATTTAAGTCGGTATTTAACATCATACATTCACCAAATATCTCAAAAAAAATGTTAAATATGTTTCTTGCTTTAATTGAATTAGCCTCTGTCTTTAATATTCTTGATGATAAAACCATTTTTTGATTATCAACTTCTACAATTGATAATTCTTCACTAGGTGGTTGAATGAATTCAACTTGATATCTTTCATAAGGGACATCTCTTACTTCTTCAACTTCTTCAAAATTTCCACCACCTATAAACTGTTTCCATTTCCACATTACTTGTCTATAAGCGGTTTCTTTTGGTAAATTTTTCAATTTGTTATTTTTCCCTTCAGCATTAAATCTTGTAACTGGACCAACTATTTTTGGCAATATTGTTTCTCCAAGCTCTAAATTTTGAGAAAAACCAATTTGAGTCAATTTATTATTGAACCTGTTAATATCATTAACACCTATATAGAACTCGTTTTCATCTTCAATAAGATGCCAATACAATTCAATATTTACGATTCTTTTTTTATTGATAATCATTTCTAATAATTTTAAGTTATTGACTATTTATAACATTTATAAAATATGCTATATGTAATTATTCCATTAAGTTTAATATTTTTAATCCCCGGGTTTATGTTTATGTGGTTTTAAGCCTGGATGCTTTGGCTTTGTTTCAGGTGTTACTCTTCTTCTTTTATCAGGCGTGCCATCTTCTTTCTTAGGTTTCGGACCAGGTTTAATTGCTTTAATTGTTTCCATATTTTATAATTTAAATTTTCTTCTTCTCCTTCACAAACAACCCCGCAGTATACTTTTCATACAACTCAAATAGAAACTCCATGCGTTTGGCTTCGCTGCTAAAGTCTTGTTTGCTATAGGCGGCATCAACGGCTTTGTCTAGTTCGTTGTGGGCTTTTACTAGTGCTGGTGGCATGGTTAGCGGATGATACAAATCGGCCAGTGAACTCTCGGAAAAACTCGCTCTAACCTCCAACACCTTTTGCGCTTTGTCTTCTATGGCTTGTTTTTGTTTTTCGGTTGGGTGTTCTGGCCATGGGTAGTTGTTATAAACGATATCTTTTGAATATCTAAAGTCACTTTTCAATCTACCACAAGTTGTTTTAACCCAAGCCATATGCATTGAGGACATTAATACTCCAAAATGATATGTAGTAGCATCAGGCATTATCAAGTTTCCATTTGTAGATATAGTATTTTTATCAATGAAACCCATCGGAATATATTTTCTTATTTCAGATGACACTACAGGTATTACTAGGCAACTATCAGGATTGTTTGTTTCACGAAATAATGTAGGCGTATTGGCAAGTTTTTGCATTGCTTTGTCGCTACTGCCTAATCTGTCTTGTTTCACTCTGTTAATACGTTCTATAACCAAAGGCATTTTTCTTAACTCGTCTGGTGGACAATCAACCAACCATAGACAATAGCGTTTTTTATTATTAATAAATTCGTCTGCTCCAATTAAATATTTTATATACTTTTTTGCATTTGGTTCATTTGTTTCAAGAAATTCTAAATCCTCTTTTTCGATAATTAAACCTTCGCTCTTTGCATAATAATTGCCTTTTAATATTCTAGGAACATCACAAAGTGGTTTTGTTCTTTTACCTATAAAATTATCTTTAGCGTCAACTAGATATGGATTAATATTTTTTACCTTAAGTTCTTGAGCTATACCTCTTATATCTTCATATTCAAATATTCTTTTATTAGTAGTGTCATAATTTGCAAATCCAACTATTACACAATATACTGCTGCATTACCTTTGGCTTCATTGCTCCATTTAAAAGTACGATGTGCAAAATGTATTTTTATTCCATAAACATTTATCATTTGTCCCCATAAAATACTGGTTTGTTCTCCTTGTACTATTGAGTTTGTTGAAACGAATGCTGCTTTAGTCTTAGTATTTTGTATATACTTTGCAGCTTTTAAGTACCATCCTGTTACATAATCTAAAACACCACTTCCTTGTATATTATTAAATTCTTTAACTATTGCATTGCGTTGTGTTTGGCTCATGATATTTGAACCAATAAAAGGCGGATTACCTATGATATAATCAAACTTAATTTCTTTTTTAGGTTCTGGTTTTTTGTTTTTGTGTACCTCAAAAGTATTGGTTTGAACATTTACAATTTTATATTCTGAAACAGGTTCGTTACTTAAATAAATATTAGTATGATTAGCAATTACATCAATTGAATTTACCGGGTTTAATAAGCTTTGCCAATCGGTTTCTAATGCATCACCATGCACAATCTTCGCCGCCTTCTTTAATGGCAAGCGCGCAAAATATTGCCCAAACTCATTGCTAATCATCAGGTTCATCTGGTGGTCTATCAACCACATGGCTACTTCGGCTATGCGTGCCGGAAATTCTTCATATTCTATACCCGCCATCATGTCGACATCCAATCAAATAATTTGGCTCACATCCAATACGCCTTGTCCGCTTTTATAGGTAGCCCGCAGTATTTCCAACTCTAGCAAACGCAACTCTCTATAGGTAATCACCAAGAAGTTACCACAACCACAGGCGGGGTCGAGAAACTTCAACGTACTAATGCGTTTATGAAACTCGGCGAGTTTGTTTTTATTGGTTTTGATGCTTTCAAACTCTGCCCAAAGTTCGTCAAGAAACAAAGGTTTAATGAGTTTCAAAATGTTGGTTTCGCTGGTATAATGTGCTCCAAGATTGCGGCGTTCTTTGGGGTTCATCACACTTTGAAACATGGAACCAAAAATAGCCGGCGATATTTTGCTCCAATCAATGTAGCAACAATCCAACAACGCTTGGCGCATCTTGCTATCAAAACTAGCGGTAGGCAATACTTCTTCAAATAATTTTCCGTTTACATACGGAAACTCATTCAGTTGTTCATCCAAATTTTTAAAGCGTTTGTCAACAGGCGTATTCAGTACTTGAAACAACTCTTGAATTTTGGCCGCCAAGTCGCTGCCGTCTTCGTTGGTGCGTTGTACTATATAATCGGCAAATTGTTCTTTATTAAAAATAGTGGTATCCTCGGCAAACAAGCAAAACAAAATGCGCACCAAATACACCTCTAACGGATGCCCCACATACCCAATTTCTTCCAATCTGTCGTGCAGTTTTCCCATCAGTTCGGCTGCTTTAATATTGGCTGGGTCTTGTTCTTTATACACTTTCTTTTGATACCCTATAATGTATCCAAAGTGTTGCACATTATCCATCAGTTCGTGCAACTTGAAAGTTATTGTTTTTTGCTCTTCGGTATCATACAACCTGAATTCATCAAAATCGCACACCAATATATATTTGGGCAACTCATTTTGTTTCAGCCCATGAGTATAATCTTTGGCTTGTTGAAATGCTTTATCAAGGTTTTGACCTCGGCTTTTCATTTCAATCAAAATAGTACCTTTCCAAAGCAAATCGATATACCCATCGGCATCCGATATTTTTTTTACCTTATGTTCAAAGGTTCCAATCTTTTTTCGGGTAATGCCAAACACATTAAAAAAAGCATCCAAAAAAGGTTTTGCATCCGCTTCCTCTCGGGTAGTATCTGCCCATTCTTTCGAAAAACGAAGCGCTCGGTCTTTTATTTCATTCCAACTTAATGCCATGAATTACTATAGTATGTAATAATTTCAAATTTAATAATTTCCTACAATTTATAACGAAGTGTGTAATCTAGTTATTAACAAATCTAAATAAGTGGTTTTCCTAAATTTTACGGTTTTCCACATTTTATAGAAAAAGTTAAGAGTTAAGAATTAAAAATGTTTGGTATTTGGATTGAAACGATTGCTGTTGGGAATGGAGAGATTGCTGTCGGGAGTGAAGAAATTGCCGTCGGGAATGAAGAAATTGCCGTCGGGAACGGAGAAATTGCCGTCGGGAACGAAGAAATTGCCGTCGGGAATGGAGAAATTGCCGTCGGGAACGGAGAAATTGCAGTCGGGAGTGAAGAGATTGCTATCGGGAATGAAGAGATTGCTGTCGAGAGTTGAGAGATTGCCATCGGGAGTGGAGAGATTGCCGTCGGGATTGAAAAGATTGCCGTCGGGAGTGGAGAGATTGCCATCGGGAACGGAGAGATTGCCATAGGGAACGGAGAAATTGCCGTCGGGATTGAAAAGGTTGCCGTCTGGAGTGAAGAGATTGCCGTTGGGAATGGAAAGATTGCTGTCGGGAGTGGCGAAATCAGTAGGGGAAAGGTAAGTGCTTAAAAAAGGAAAAGCCCATTACAAATGTGCAATGGACTTTTTAAAATAAATATAAGAAAAAGAATTAATCTTTTTTCTTAGTAGCTTTCTTAGTTGTTTTTTCTTCTTTTACTTGTTCTACTACTTGTTCTTTAATTGTTTCTGCGTTTTCTACTTTGGGTTCTTCTTTGGAAACTAATCCTTTGCTTTGAAGCAGGTTGTACCAATTGATTAGTTTTTTTATATCGGACGCATATACTCTTTCTTTGTCGTATTCTGGAAGGATTTGGGTAAAGTATTCTGCTAGTTTAGCGGGATCGTCTTTGGTAGTTACTGGTGTTGGTCCTTCGTTTTCTTTGATGGCTATGGCACGCATGATTTCGACTAAAGGTTTTTCTTCGCTATAGGTGTAAATGGAAATTTCACTCAATAGGCTTACGTTGCTACGCAATCCTACGGTAATTTTTTTTCCGTCTATTAATGATTCTGCAACGAATCCTGTTCGGGTTTGTAATTTTAAAGTAAATAGACCAGGTTTACCTGAAATGGCTAGTATTTTCTCTACGTTCATCTTATTTTTTTATTGGTTGCAAATATATAGTATTTCAAAAATTATCTTCCTTTTTTGTTAGCAAATTTCATGCGATAGTCTGGAAAAGCTTTTCCGTCCATGATGTTTTGCAATTTCTTTTTGATTAATGTTTTTTTTAGCGATGAGATTTTATCGGTAAACAATATTCCTTCAATGTGGTCGTATTCGTGTTGAATAACTCGAGCAATTAATCCATCATAGACTTCGGTTTTCATCACAAAGTCTTCTTCGCAATATTCTATCGTAATTTGTTCTTTTCGGAAAACGTCTTCACGAACATCTGGAATGCTCAAACATCCTTCGTTAAAACTCCATTCTTCGCCTTCTTCTTTTAGAATTTTTGCATTAATAAATGTTTTTTTGAAGTTTTTTAGTTGGTTTTGTTGTTCATTGGATAAATCTTTGTCGTCACTAAAAGGAGAAGTATCGATAGTAAACAAACGAATGGCTATGCCTACTTGTGGCGCAGCTAGTCCGACTCCATAGGCGTTATACATTGTGTCGTACATGTTTGCAATGATGTCTTTTAGGTTGGGATAGTCGGGTGTAACTGCCATTGCTACTTTTCTTAGAACAGGTTCACCGTAGCCGTATATTGGGATAATCATATTCTTGAATTACGATATTAGATTTTAGATTTCTTATTAAAAGTGCAAAAGTAAACAAAAATTCAAATCTACTTCTCTAAATTTAAGGTTTTGCTTGTCTTCTTAATAACGGCTTGGCATAATGCTGGGTTATCATTTAATGAGTAACCAAATGATGGAATGATTTGTTTCATTTTGGTAATCCATGCTTCTGATTGCATTTCTTTGGCAAAACATTTTGGTACTATCTCTAACATAATGGCTACTGCTGTAGAAGCACCCGGCGATGCGCCTAATAGACACGCCAATGAGCCATCGGATGTAGTGATTACTTCGGTACCAAACTCTAGTATGCCGCCAAGTTCTTTGTCTTTCTTGATGATTTGTACGCGTTGACCGGCTTCTAATAGTTTCCAGTCGTCAAGTTTTGCGTTTGGGAAATATTCTTTGAGTGCTTCGATTCGTTCTTCATCGGATTGCATTACTTGTTCTACCAGATATTTTGTTAATGGAAGATTGTGCCAACCTGCAGAAAGCATTGGGATGATGTTGTCAAATTCTAATGATTTAATCAAATCGAGATAGGAACCGTTCTTTAAAAATTTGGTGGAGAAGCCCGCAAATGGTCCGAAAAGCAATTCTTTCTTTCCGTTGATAATTCGGGTGTCTAAATGGGGCACTGACATTGGTGGTGATCCTACAGTTGCTTTTCCATATACTTTTACTTTATGCTGGGCGATGATGGTTTCGTTGGTACATTTTAACCACTGACCGGAGACAGGAAATCCGCCATAGCCTTCGCCTTCTTTTATGTCTGCTTTTTCAAGAAGTAATAGTGAACCGCCACCTGCACCAATGAAGACGGTCTTAGTTTTTCGTTTTGTTTTTTCACCTGTGACTATATCTTTTACTTTTAATTGCCAAGTGTTGTCTTTTTTCTGCTTAATTTTTTTTACTTCGTGGTTGTAGTGAATGGTTATACCATCAAGCGTTTCTAAATAGGCAAAAAGATTTCGAGTTAATGCACCAAAGTTGACATCTGTTCCAAGCGGCATGTAGGTTGCGGCAAATTTTTTGTCTTCATTTCTATCTTGCATCACTAATGGCATCCAAGCTTTTAGTTGGTCAACATCGGTGCTAAACTGCATTGTTGAAAAAAGAGGATTTTTAACTAAGGCTTCATATCTTTTTTGGAGATAGGCTACATTTTCATCGCCCCAAACAAAGCTTAGATGTGGCACTGAATGAATAAAATTATCGGGAGAAGGTAGCTTATTGTTATCTATTAAATAACTCCAAAACTGGCGAGACAGTTGAAATTGTTCGGCAATATGAACTGCTTTCTTAGTGTCTATTTTTCCATCAACTAAAGGTGTATAATTTAACTCGCAATAGGCTGAATGTCCTGTTCCGGCATTATTCCAGGCATCTGAACTTTCGAGTGCGGGTTGGTCTAAGCGTTCATAGATTTCAATAATACAATCGGGTTGTAGTTCTTTGAGAAAAACACCCAAAGTGGCACTCATTATTCCGGCACCAATAAGAATTACATCAGGTTGTTCCATGTTTTTGTTATTAATGAAAATTCCAAAATGAATTTATATCATTTTGCGAGTTAAGAATTCTTGTAGCAGAATTGTTGCGGCAATTTCATCGACCAAACCTTTGTTTTGGCGTTGTTTCTTTTTTAGTCCGCTATCAATCATCGTTTGAAAAGCCATTTTAGAAGTAAATCGTTCGTCAACGCGTTCGATTTTCATATCGGGGAAAGCTGTCTTAAAATCAGCAACAAACTTTTCAATAATAGGTGTGCTTTCCGATGGCTGTCCGTTCATTTGTTTGGGTTCGCCAATGAGTACTTTAATGACATCTTCTTTTGAAAAATAGTCTTTTAAGAAAGCAATTGCCGTGTTGGAAGCTACGGTAGTTAAACCTGAAGCAATGATTTGCAATTCGTCTGTAACGGCTATTCCAGTTCTTTTAAAACCATAATCTATGGCGAGAATTCTTGGCATAAGTACTTATTTGATAGCTACAAAGGTAGCAATTGGTGTTTTGGCAGAACCATAAAATGTTAAGGTTTCTTTTTCAAGTTTGTATTTTGTAACCATTTCAAGCATCTGCCTAAAGGTATCTTCAGTAATCATATTGGGACAAGCCATTCGAGTAGCCCCAATATCCGAAAAAGATATTGTATTTGTACTTGGCATGGCATAACTTCCAAACATTTTGTTGCAACCTGCAAACGCAGAAAACATTCCATCGGAAGAATTCATTTTGATAAAATTGGGTTTGTTATTAGTTTGTTTAACAATTTTATCATTTAATTTAAGCAGCTTCCATTTGGTTTCGGCTAACGTATATTTTCCATCGGCTGGATTTACTTTTTCTATTGAAGCTGTTGATTCTAGTTTGTTATTTAAATTTATTTTTTCAGCATCGTTTTGAGCAGATTCTATATAAGTTGTACTTTCGGGTTGTTTGGCAAGTTCGTATTCTTTGGCAAGACTTCCAGCAATAATGTTTCCTTCTAAATCCAATTGCATCAATTTGTTTTTAGAAACTAAATACTGATTGGGAGCGTTTTGGACATCATTCAACTGTATTACATTGCCCAATGTGTTCCAACTAAAGCTGCCTTTTTGTTCAAATATTTTAGTGCCTTTGCCTAAATATTGAACAGACTTGGTGTAAGTATTGTTTTCATTAATAGTGATTTTGGTTTCCATTCCTTCGCAATCGCCACAAGGTAGTACACCTATATAGCTACCGATGTACTCTTGATTCGCATTTGCTTTTGGAAAATCGGCAACAGTAAGTGGTTTACTTTCTTGAGGTGTTTCTTTTTTGTTTTGACAGCTAGAAAATGCTACGAGGAAAAGCAGGAATAAGTAATGATTTTTTTTCATGATTGATTGGATTGAGAAACAAATGTATTAATTAAAACCAAATGAAAAGTTAAAGAAAAATCAATTTTATCAATAACCTAAAAAACTTATCTTTGCTCAAATTCAAAATGAACCATGATTGCACTAAAAAATATCATAGAAACCGCTTGGGATAATCGAGCTTTACTTCAGGAAGAAAATACTATTACTGCCATTAGAGAAGTTATAGGGTTGTTAGACTCTGGAAATCTGCGAGTTGCCGAACCAATTTTGGATGGATGGCAAGTGAACGAATGGGTAAAGAAAGCTGTAGTGATGTACTTTCCGATACAAAAAATGGAAACATGGGAAGCAGGGATATTTGAATATCATGATAAAATGTTGTTGAAAACTAATTATGCCGAAAAAGGAATTCGTGTAGTTCCTCCAGCTACGGCGCGATATGGTGCTTATATTTCTAAAGGTGTTATTTTGATGCCAAGTTATGTAAACATTGGTGCTTATGTGGATGAAGGAACAATGGTTGATACTTGGGCAACCGTTGGTAGTTGTGCGCAAATTGGTAAAAACGTGCATCTTTCTGGAGGAGTTGGTATTGGTGGTGTTTTAGAACCATTGCAAGCCGCTCCAGTAATTATTGAAGATGGTGCTTTTATTGGTTCAAGATGTATAGTTGTAGAAGGTGTTCGTGTAGAAAAAGAAGCTGTACTTGGTGCCAATGTTTGTTTGACGGCTTCTACAAAAATAATAGATGTTACAGGCAAAGAACCAGTTGAATACAAAGGAATTGTTCCTGCGCGTTCGGTTGTCATTCCTGGAAGTTATACAAAATCATTTGCGGCAGGTGATTATCAAGTGCCGTGTGCTTTAATCATTGGAAAAAGAAAACCTTCCACCGACTTAAAAACGTCACTTAACGATGCGTTGAGAGAATATGATGTAGCGGTTTAATATTTTTTTAAATTAAAATTATAGATTGAATTTATCACTATGAGTATTTCAAAAACAAAAAATAAAATTTCATCTATTTTTAATTTACCATTTTTTACAAATAAAAAATACATACTTTCTATTTGGGTAATTATTACAATTATTTCGAGTATCAAACAGTTTATAATTGGAAATTATAACAACTATAAAATATTTAAAGGTGTTTTTTATCATACAATTGACGAGTTAAATTTATATGATGTATATCCTTCTGAATATTTTGATCATAATCATTATGGTCCGGTTTTTAGTTTGTTAATTGCTCCTTTTGCAGTTTTACCAGATGCGTTTGGTTTGGTTTTTTGGAATATTTTTAATGTTTCCGTATTGTTATTTGCCATTTTGCAATTACCCCTAAAATCTCAACAAGTAAATGCATTATTGTGGATTTGTTTGAATGAATTTATTACTACAATATTAGGAGTTCAGTTTAATCCAATAATGACAGCTATAATTATTTTGTCTTATGTATATATTAGTAAACAGAAAGATTTTTGGGCTGCTTTCTTTATTGTTTTAGGTGTTTTTGTAAAGCTTTATGGAATAGTAGGATTAGCATTTTTCTTTTTTTCAAAAAATAAATTAAAATTTATAGGGTCATTATTTTTTTGGGGTTTGGTTTTGTTTGCTTTGCCAATGCTAATTTCTTCACCACAATACGTTGTTCAATCCTACCAAGATTGGTACGAACGTTTGATTTTAAAGAACAACGAGAATACAGGGTTAAATTCTTATCAGGACATTTGTTTGATGGGAATTGTTAGAAGAGTTTTTCAAGATAATTCTATATCAAACATTCCATTTTTATTGGGTGGAATGTTCCTTTTTGGATTGCAATATATTCGAATAAAGTATTACCAACATAAAACCTATCAGCTTTTAATGTTAGCTTCGGTTTTGATTTTTACGGTAATATTTAGTTCAGGTTCTGAATCGCCAACTTATATCATAGCTTTTTTGGGTGTAGGGATTTGGTATGTCATTCAGCCCAAACCTGTATCAAAATTTAAAGTTTTTTTATTAATTTTTGCGCTTATTTTGACCAGTTTGTCACCAACTGACTTAATACCAACCTATTTGAAAGTCAATTATATTAGACCCTATGCTTTAAAGGCATTGCCTTGTGTGATAATATGGTTTGTAATTGTGTATGAAATATTGACAACAAAATTTGATACTATAAATTCTAAAAACGAAAATGTCAGAACCTAAAAAAATATCAATTGTTATTCCTTCTTTTAATGAAGAAGGAAACATACTCATAATGGTGGAAACTTTGCACAAAGTTATAAAGCCTTTAAATTTTGAGTATGAATTAATTTTTGTTGATGATGGAAGTAAAGATGCTACTATTTCTATATTAAAAGAGTTGGCAGCAACGGACGAAAATTTATATTATATTGAATTATCAAGAAATTTTGGACATCAAAATGCACTGATGGCAGGATTGGACAAAGCTACGGGCGATGCTATCATTACAATGGATGGTGATTTACAACATCCGCCAGAATTAATTCCTAGTTTAATTCAAAAATGGGAGGAAGGCTATGAAGTAGTTTATACACGAAGGTTAGAAAATAAAAACCTACCCGCATTTAAAAAAATTACTTCAAAATATTTTTATCGTTTTATAAATTATATATCCGAAATTGAAATAGAACCTGGAACAGCTGATTTTAGATTGATGGATAAAAAAGTTGCAAAGGTATTCTTTACCTTTACTGAGAATGAATTGTTTATAAGAGGATTGATTAATTGGGTTGGTTTTAAACAATTTGCAATTGATTATAAACCATCAGATCGATTTTCTGGCTCTAGCAAATATACAGTTAAAAAGATGCTTCAATTTGCTTTAAAAGGAATCACTTCTTTTAGCATTAGACCTTTGTACTTATCTATATTTTTAGGAATAAGCATTTCTTTTTTTGCTACTATTTTTTATCTTATATATGTTTTTTATAGCATTTATTTTGGACATGTAATTTCAGGTTGGTCATCGGTAATTTTTACAGTAGTTTTTTTTGGTGGCTTAAACTTAATTGTTTTAGGTATAATTGGGGTTTATGTAGGCAAACTTTTTATGCAAAGTAAAAACCGTCCAAATTATATAATTAGCGAAACTAATCTAAATTCTAAAGTATGATTTTATTAAGTTTTGATATTGAAGAATTTGATATGCCATTTGAATATCATAAAGAAATTTCATTTGATGAACAAATTGAAATTTCTGTGAAAGGCACAACTATTATTCTCGATTTATTAAAAAAACATGATGTAAAAGCTACTTTTTTTAGCACAGCAACTTTTGCAATAAATGCTAAAGAGCTTATAGCTAGAATAATTGCCGAAGGTCATGAAATTGCATCTCATAGTTATTATCATAGTAATTTTGAAGTAGAACATTTAGCACAATCGAAACAGAAACTTGAAGAAATAACTCAAAAAAAAGTTATTGGTTTTAGAATGCCTAGAATGCAACCTGTAGATGAAAAAGAGATATATCATGCTGGATATAAATATAATTCCTCTATAAATCCGTGCTATCTACCAGGTAGATACAATAATTTTAATGAACCAAGAACCTATTTTATAAAAGAAAAAGTGTGGCAATTGCCAGCATCTGTTAGTCCAGTGATTAGATTTCCTCTGTTTTGGTTGTCTTTTCACAACTTGCCTTTGTGGCTATATAAAATTTTGTGCAAGAGAACTTATAACAAAGACACCTATTTAAATTTGTATTTTCACCCATGGGAATTTACGGATTTGACCAATAAAAATAAATTTGGTTTTCCTTTTTATGTTTCCAAAAATTCTGGGCAAAAAATGACTACTCGATTTGAAAAATTACTTGTTTGGATGAAGAAAGAAAAATACAGTTTTACTTCAATTGAAGCTTTTTATCATTTAAAAACAACATCATGAAAATAGCAGTTATTCAACCCAAAATGATTGGTGATGTATTGATTACAAGTGTGATTTTTGAAGTATTAAAAGAAAAATATCCAAATTCGCAATTGCATTATATAATAAACAGTAACACTTTACCGGTAGTATTGAATAATCCCTATATTGACGAATATATTTTACTAAATCCAGAAATAGAAAAAGGTTTTAAAGGATTTTTTAGTCAAACAAAAAGAATAAAAAAACAAAAATATGATGTGATTATTGATTCTTATGGAAAATTAAAAACTGCTTTTTTTTGTTTTTTTTCATCTGCCAATAAAACAATTTCTTTTCATAAATGGTATTCAAATGCTTTATACACAGATACTGTTATAAGAACCAAGCATTCCATCTCGACGGCAACTAAAGCCATTGAACATAGATTGCAATTGCTCGAACCTTTAGGTGTTGATTTTAAAGTCATTAAACCGACCATATATCTATCTCATGAAGAATTAAGTTTGGCTAAAGATAAATTAATTTCTAATGGAATTAATTTATCCAAACCGCTTGTTATGATTAGTGTTGTTGGCAGTTCGATGGACAAAACATATCCTTATAAATTTATGGCAAATTGTATCGATATGATTTCCAAAGACAATGATCTTCAATTGCTATTTAATTACATTCCAAATCAAAAAGAAGATGCCAAAAAAATATTTGATTTATGCACACCCGAATCTCAAAACAAAATACTTTTTGATTTTTATGCCAGTTCATTAAGAGATTTTATGGCAATAACCCATTTTTGTTCAGCATTAATAGGCAATGAAGGCGGCGCAACTAATATTGCGAAAGCTTTAAACATACCAACTTTTACCATTTTTTCGCCATTTATTTTAAAGAATGATTGGAATATGTTTGAAAATGGAGATACAAACGTCTCCGTACATATTTCTGATTTTATTGACGAAGAAATTTCAAAGAAAAAGAATACAGGTGCTTATTATTATTCACTATTTAAGCCGCAACTTTTTGAAAATAAATTAAATATATTCATAAAAAACAACATTCTAAAATCATGAATATAGGTTTTGATGCAAAGCGATTTTTTCATAATAGGACAGGTTTGGGCAATTACAGTCGAGATTTGATTAGAATTCTTGCGCATTATTTTCCAAACAATAAATATGTTCTATACAATCCGAAACCCAAAAAAATAGACTCAATTGTAATTGACGGAACGACTATTGTTGAAAAATTGCCGTTTAAAAAAATAGAAAAAAAATTAAGTTCTTTATGGCGAATTTATAATGTAGTCTTTCAAATTAAAGAAGATAACATAAATATTTATCATGGATTATCAGGTGAAATTCCAATAGGATTACACAAAACATCTACAAAAACGGTTGTAACCATTCACGATTTGATTTTTATTCGATATCCTGAAATGTATTCATTTTTTGATAGAAAAATTCATTTAAAAAAATTTCAATATGCAGCTAATAATTCTGATTTGATAATTGCAATAAGTGAACAAACTAAAAGAGACATCGTTGATTTTTTAAAAATTAACCCGGATAAAATAAGAGTTGTTTATCAAGGTTGTGCGCCCATATTTAAAGAAGAAATTGGCACAAAACTTTTGGATTCAGTGGTAGAAAAATACAATTTACCCTCAAAATTTTTATTAAATGTTGGCACTATAGAAAAACGGAAAAATGTATTATTGGCTATTAAAGCAATAAAAGACATTGATATTAAGTTGGTTATTATTGGAAAGAAAACGAACTACTATAATGAAATTACAACTTATATTCAAGATACTACTATTGAAGATAAAATTATTTTTTTAGAAAATGTTTCATTAAATGAACTTGCAGCAATCTATAGATTAGCCACTATTTTCATTTATCCATCTGTTTTTGAAGGATTTGGAATACCAATAATTGAAGCGTTATATTCAAAAACACCAGTAATTACTAGCACAGGAAGTTGCTTTAGCGAAGCTGGCGGAAAAGACTCTATGTATGTTGATTGTAATGATACTGAAGCATTAAAATCAGGTATTGAGGCAATATTATTTGATGAAACCAAGCAAGAAACCATGAAAAGAAACGGTTTTGAATTTGTTCAAAAATTTAATGATGATGTAATTGCAAGAGAACTTATGAAAGTATATGATGAAGTTTTAAGCTAGTTAAGAGTCAATTTTATCAATACCATTTTCAATTTTTATTATTTTGTTTTTTTTGTTAAAATTTCTAATCGCATTATTTTTTTCCCAAACTTCGGGTGTAGAATAACCACGAGAATGATCTAAATGCAAGCAGATTGCACTATACCTAATTTGTTTGGATAACATGCCGTTATTGAACATTCTTTCGCCAAGTTCTCTATCCATTCCGCCATATTTCATCTCATGATTAAATCCATTTACAGCAAGAATATCGTTTTTATAAGCTGAAGAATTGTGTCCATTCCATGATCTTTTTGTAGGTGTTATCCAATTCATAAATTTGGCAAAATAAATACTTTTAGTAAGTTTTGAAATTTTAAAATTAAGTTTCAATCCATTTTTATTCAACCAAAAAATTGAAAAACAATTTTGATTCACTATGTCAGCCGTAGTTATAGCATTGGAAATAGCTAATGGTAATTTGAAATAGCCACCTGATAAGAAATACCCTTTTTGTTTGTATTTATAATGCACAGCAACAAAATCATTTCTAGGAATGCAATCGCCATCAGTAAATAATAAGTATTTTGTTTTGGCATTTAATATGGCTTTGTTTAAAATTTCCGATTTCCTAAAGCCATCATCTTCTTGCCAAACATGTTGAATTGGGTATTTAAAAACACTAGAAAACTCATTAATAACAGCTTTAGTTTTATTGGCAGAACCATCATCTGCGATGATAATTTCAAAATCATCAAAGGTTTGAATACTAAAGCCAATGAGCACTTTTCGAAGCCATTCTTCAGAATTATAAGTAGTGATAATAACGGATAACTTCATCAGTGCAATATAGATATTTTTTTAAAATTACGTTATCCTGTAATTTTATTTTTCCCTCTATGTTTCCATCTTTTATGCGTCCACATATAAAATTCTGGTGCTTCAAGAATTTGTTGTTCCACTTTTCTTAAAAATAATTCAGTTATTTGAAAATCGGGTATTTCATGAACATTTTCTGATAATATTTCTATATCTGCTTCATAATAGCCTCTTTTTAATTTTCTTACCTTGAGAAAAACCATGTTCATGTCAAATCTTTTTGAAAGTGATTCTGCACCAGTGTAAACAGGAACTTCAATGCCCATAAATTTACTCCAATATACATTGGGTCTAACTAATGGTGATTGATCGCTAGCAAAACCGTACAAACCTTTTATTTGGTTTGCTGTATTTTTTTCAATCGTTGCTGCCGTTTCTTTAATTCCAATTAAATGCGCTTTGAAACGAGATCGGATTTTTTTAATTAATTGATCAAAATAGGTGTTGTTTATAGGTTTGTAAATGGCATATCCTTCAAAAGATATTTTGCTATTCATAGATATAACCCACTCGTAACTAGCATAATGCGCACACATTAAAGCAATACTCTTGTTTTTATTTTCTAAATCTAAATACGTTTGCAGATTATTTATTACAAATCGCTTTTCAATTTCTTTAACCGATATTGACATTGTTTTAATAGTTTCTAAAAACATATCACACAAATGTTTAAAAGATTTTTTTTCAATTACTCTTCTTTCTTTTTCAGATAAATGAGGAAAAGTTAATTTTAAATTATCTCTAACGGCTTTTTTTCTATAACCTACTATGTAATAAACTATTAAGTAAACAAAATCAGAAAATATATAAAGTAATCGAAAAGGTAATTTTGAAACTAAATATAAAATTGGATAAAATAAAATATAAGCTAAAAGTTGCATTTTAATTTTTTTTGCAAATAATGAAAATAATGAAACTATTCTTTGGAAGCTACAGTGGCATATTGTAAATAAAAAATATCCATTTGCCTAAATAAGAAAAATAAGTTATAAATATAAGGTGTTAATGAAGAGGTTTTGTTGATTCCTTCATTTGTTTTTACTCTATATCCGGCATCTTCATACAAACGTTTTATGCTTTTTTTAGTGTAGAATTTAATGTGTGTAAAATCCATTATTCCACTGTCTTCATATTTCCAGTCTTTTCCAAAAACATACATTTTTAGGGTTCTATAAAACCTTGCGTTTGGAATTGAGCTAATTACAACACCATTACTTTTGAGCTTTTGCTTAATCTTTTTCAAAACATCACCTGGATCAAAAATATGTTCTAATACATCATTAAAATATATTACATCAAAATAATTATCAGGCAAATCATCAATAAATTTTTCGCATTCGCCAATAAATACTTTATGCATTTTTTGTTTTGCTTCATTTGCAGGTTCTTCCATCATTTCAATACCCCAAATTTCTGCTTCTCGACTGTTCATTATTTCTTGAGCAAAGGCACCGTTTCCACAGCCTACTTCTAAAATAGTTTTTGCATTATTGGGTAAAAACTTCAACATGTCAAATCGGATGGAGCTGTAATAATTAGAAGGCTTATTATCGTAATTCATAACTGTATTTTTATATTAAATGTTTCTGTCAATAATTATGTTTTTTAATAAATAACTATTAAATTTTATTAAGTTTGCTAAATTAATTTTTTTTATTGAAAAATAAGAAATTAAACTATGAGAATAACTATAATAAGTTTTGATAATTGGGGTTTAAACAACAAAATAGCTGATTTTTTAATTTCTGATGGTCATATTGTGAATCATATTGATTTTAGTAAGTTTCATTATAAATATGCAAGTTTTTTAAAACGAATTGAAAACGCATTGTTAAAGACGTTTACTAATAAAAATCTAAAACACATGTATTATGGTCAAGAAATTGAAAAACAATTAGAAAAATTAGTTGAAAAACAAGATTTAATTTTAACGATTAAGGCTGATTTTATAGACAATTCAACACTTGTGAATATAAAAAAGTACACCCACAAATCTGTTGCTTTTTTTAATGATAGTGTTGCTAGATACCCAAACATCAAAAATAAATTACATTGTTTTGACAAAGTGTATTCTTTTGAAAAACCTGATTGTGAGAAATATAACTTAAATTTTAAATCAAACTTTATATATTCAACTATTCAAAATAATTCTAATACTACTACAAATAAATTCCAGCTTTTTAATATAAGTTCAAGAGATAAACGCTATAATTTGATTTTAGAAATAGCAAAAAAATTAAAATCAAATGCTATAAACTATAAGATCATTATTTCTGATGTGAAAAATAGAGTTAATGAAAATGAATTTTTAGAGGTAATTCGAAAGCCAATTTCATTAGAAAAAATTGATGAATACATTGAAGAATCGGGAGCATTACTTGATATTCAACGAAAAAAACAAACTGGATTAACCTTTAGAGTTTTTGAAAGTATTGCCAAACAAAAAAAACTGATTACAACAAATCCTGATATAAAAAATTATGATTTTTATAATGAAAATAATTTTTTAATTATCAATCCAAATAAAATTGAATTTTCAAGTACTTTTTTTGATAAACCCTATCTTCCAATTGATGAAAAAATTGTAAAAAAATATCAATTAAAACAATGGTTTGATGAATTTTTAAACTAAATGAAATTATCCGTAGCACTTTGCACCTATAATGGTGAAAAATTTATTGTAGAGCAAATCAATTCTATTGTAAATCAATCTGTAAAAGTTGATGAAATTATCATTTGTGATGATGGTTCAACTGATAATACTATTAAACTGTGTGAATCTTTTCAAAATACCAGCAATACTATTATAAAAATATATCAGAACGAAAAAACGTTAAGAGTTAGTAAAAATTTTGAAAAAGCAATTGGATTAACCACTGGCGATTTAATTTTTTTGAGTGATCAAGATGACTATTGGGAAAACGAAAAAGTTGCCAAAACCATTGCTTTTTTTAAACAAAATCCTAAAGCTACTGGTTTTTTTTCTAACGCCAATTTAATGGATGAAAATAGTATTGTTATCGAAAATAAAAAATTATGGGATAGTGTACTTTTTTTAGAGAACGAACTTAACAAACCTATTGATTTATATAAATACATTACTCAAACGAAAAGTATAGTAACTGGTGCAACAATGTGTTTTAAAAGAGAAATTTTAAATGTCATTTTACCATTTCCTTCACATGGTTTAATTCATGATGAATGGATTTCTTTGCAATTAGCCAATCAAAATGCTTTGTTTTACACTAATGAGTGTTTGATAAAGTATAGAAAACATGCTAATCAACAAATTGGAGTTATAAAAGACAAAAAACTTGAAAAGCAAAAAAAGGCAATTTTAGTTTTGAATAATGTAATTAAAAATGAAGAGTTTTCTACTTATGCAACTGCTTATAAATTGCTTTTCCAAAATTATAATCGATATAAAACATTAAAAAACGCTAAGGATTTACACTTTGATAATAATACAATTCTTTCCAATCTAAAAGTTCAAATTAATGATGTAAATACTAAATTAAAAAAAATCAATTTTTTAAAATATTATATCTTTAAAATCAACAATTACTTGTTTACTAAAATGAAATTTTAATTGTCGAAATGTATATATACTTCTATTTAATTCCAGTTTTTATTATTTTATTTTTTTCAGTTTTAGTTACCAATAAAATTATTAAAATCAGCATTCCAAATGTACAATACCCAGAAATTGATGGATTGAGGGGTTATTTAGCTTTTTTTGTTTTTTTACACCATTGTTTTATTTGGGAAGTTTATAGAAAGACAAATGAATGGAAACCACCAAGTTCCAATTTGTTTAACCATTTTGGAGAAACAAGTGTCGTCTTTTTTTTTATGATAACTGCTTTTCTTTTTATATCAAAACTTTTAAATACAAAGCAATCTTTTGATTGGGCATATTACATTAAATCAAGATTTTTTAGATTGTTTCCAGCATATATAGTTACAGCTTTAACGGTTGTTTTTATTGCTTTTTATAATACAAATTTCAATTTAAACACAAACTATAGCGAGACTATAAAATCTTTAGTTTCATGGATATTTTTTACCATAAATGGGCCATTAAATTTTAATTCTTTTCAAAATACTTATATCATAAATGCAGGTGTTGCTTGGACTTTGCCTTATGAATGGATTTTTTATTTACTACTACCATTTATTGGCTTATTTATGAGAATAAAAGCTTCCTTGAAAGTGCTTGCTGTTTTCGGCTTATTACTTTCCATACTAATCTATTTTAATGGCATTTCTATAAAACACATGTATGCATTTTTATTTGGAATTTTAGTAGCTTTTATGATTCATAAATATCCGTCAAATTCTATTCTCAGTTCCAATAAAATTTCCATTTTCGGACTTTTATTATTGATTATCTCAGTTTACTATTTCAATAGCGGACGAAAATTTATTCCTTTACTATTTTCAGCATTTATTTTTTTAATAATAGTTTATAGAAATAGTTTTTTTAATATACTTTCTAGTAACTTTTCAAGAAAATTTGGTCAAATTACCTATAGTCTATACCTAATTCATGGACTAGTTTTGTTTATAACCTTCAACCATATTATAGGTGTTGAAAAATTAAAAGATTATTCGATGCTACACTATTGGCTGTTAGTAAGTGTTTTGGTAGTGCCAACAGTAGTTATTAGCCAACTATCTTTTAAATATATTGAACTACCAATGATTAATAAAGTAAAAAAAAATAATTTATGGATATCAACCAAGAAGTTCACAACGCATTTGAAGTAATACAAAATGGTGGTATAATTCTATATCCAACCGATACTGTTTGGGGAATTGGTTGTGATGCATCCAATGAAGATGCTGTGAAAAAAATTTATGCGTTAAAACAACGAGAAGAATCTAAAAGCATGATTGTTTTAATGAATGGCGATAAAATGATGTACAATGTTTTTAAAGAAGTTCCAGAAACAGCTTGGCAAATCCTTGATATATCTGAGAAGCCTACCACTTTAATTTTAGACAATCCTAGAAATGTGGCCAAAAATATAATTGCAGAAGACAATACTTTAGGAGTCCGTGTTGTAACAGAACCATTCTGTTTCAAATTAATGGAACGCATGAAAAGACCGCTGGTTTCAACTTCTGCCAATATTTCAGGAATGTTTACGCCAAAGTCATTCAAAGATATTAGTCCAGAAATTATAAAAGGTGTTGACTATGTAGTAAATTTGCATCGCGAAAAAATTTGTGACAAGCCATCAACAATTATTAAATTATCGTTGGACAATCAAGTGAAGATTATACGTAAATAAAATCCCAAAAAATAAATCTCAAATCCCAATTGTTGGAGTTTGGAATTTTTGAATTGAATTTTTTAAATGAATTATACCAAAGCACTCCAAAATCCAATATTCAAAAAAATTGCACAAGCCAGTAAAGAATTAGGTTTGGAAAGTTACGTCATCGGCGGATTTGTTCGCGATTTTATGCTACAACGCGATTTCAAAAAAGACATCGATATTGTTGCCATTGGTTCAGGTATTGATTTGGCGTTGAAAGTTTCCGAATTACTTTCTAATAAACCCAAAGTACAAGTTTTTAAAAATTATGGCACAGCAATGTTGCGCTATAAAGAAATTGACATCGAATTTGTAGGTGCTCGAAAAGAAAGCTATTCAGAAGATAGCCGAAATCCAATAGTTGAAAATGGAACTTTGGAAGACGATCAAAACCGACGTGATTTTACTATAAACGCATTGGCTTTTTCGTTGAATGAATCCAATTATGGTGGCTTAGTTGATCCTTTTGAAGGATTGAAAGATTTGGAAAACAAAATTATTAAAACACCATTAAATCCAGATATTACCTATTCCGATGATCCACTGCGGATGATGCGTGCTATTCGATTTGCAACACAATTAAATTTCAAAATAGAGGAACAGTCTTTAGAAGCTATTTCTAAAAATGCTTCTCGGTTAAAAATTATTTCTGGTGAACGAATTGTAGATGAACTCAATAAAATTTTGGAAACCGATAAACCATCTGTTGGCTTTTTATTGCTTTACAAAACCGGACTTTTAGACATCATTTTACCAGAATTGACCGCATTAAATAATGTCGAAGAAATTGAAGGTCACACACATAAAAATAATTTTTATCACACCTTGGAAGTCGTGGATAATATTTGTCCAAATACGGATGATGTTTGGTTACGTTGGGCTGCCTTATTGCACGATATTGGAAAAGCACCAACTAAAAAATTCAATAAAAGACAAGGCTGGACATTTCATGGTCATGAATTCCTTGGCGGAAAAATGGTAAAAAAAATATTCACTCGTTTGCACATGCCATTGAATAATAAAATGAAATTTGTTGCCAAAATGGTGATATTAAGTTCAAGACCAATTGTACTTTCAGAAGATATCGTTACGGATTCTGCAGTACGAAGATTGGTTTTTGATGCTGGTGAAGACATAGAGGATTTAATGACACTTTGCGAAGCAGATATTACGACTAAAAATCCAGCAAAATTTAAAAAATATCATAATAATTTTGACATTGTTCGTCGAAAAATAATTGAAGTTGAAGAACGTGACCATGTTCGGAATTTTCAACCTCCAATTTCGGGAGAAGAAATCATGGAGTTATTTAATTTAAAACCTTCAAGAGAAATTGGTGTTTTAAAAGAAGCTGTAAAAGAAGCTATTTTGGAAGGTGAAATTCCAAATGAGTATCAGGCTGCGTATGATTTTGTAGTAAAGCGAGCAGAAAAATTAGGGTTAACAAAAGTTAACAAATAATCTGATAGATTAACTTTTGTTAAGGATATAAATGTCTATGTTTTGTTATTTTTGTAAAACATTTTAACTAAAAATGAAAAAAGATAAATCAGTCATTATATGGCTACTTTCAGGTTGTGTATTAGTGTTTATTATGGTTGTCGTTGGAGGAATCACTCGACTAACAAATTCGGGGTTATCCATGACCGATTGGCATTTGGTAACTGATACTTTGCCGCCATTAACAGAAGCCAAATGGACAGCTGCTTTTGAAGAATACAAGAAGTTTCCTGAATATCAAAAAATAAATATTCACAACGATTTTACCATATCCGACTATAAATTTATTTACTTCTGGGAATGGTTTCATCGTTTTATTGGACGCATTATTGGTTTGGTTTTTATCATTCCATTCGTTTATTTTTTAATCAAAAAAAGAATCGACAACGAAACATTAAAGAAATGTTTTGTACTACTTGGAATGGGTGCTTTACAAGGATTTTTTGGTTGGTTTATGGTAAAAAGTGGATTGGTTGATAATCCTGATGTGAGTCATTTTCGCTTGTCGTTGCATCTAACGTTTGCTTTCATCACTTTTGCTTACACACTTTGGGTGGCTTTAGATTTAATATATCCAGAGCGAAAAGAAATTGTTCTTCCATTGCGAAAATTGGCTCGAATAACTTTAGTTTTTCTTTTAATTCAAATTATTTACGGCGGATTTGTTGCGGGTTTAAATGCTGGTTTGATTCACAATCATTGGCCATTAATGAGTGATGGACAATTTTTTCATGATAGTATTTTAGTAGAAAAAGATAGTTGGTTGTTGCGCTTTACAGAAGCTAAAAGTGGTGTGCAATTTGTTCATCGAACTATGGCGTATATAGTTGTTGGATTGATTTTGTTTCTTTATTTTAAGAGTAAAAAACATACACTATCAAAAGAGCAACAAAATGGGTTAAACACTTTAGTTTTTATTGTGTTTCTACAATTTACACTTGGAGTTTTTACATTATTATATGCTGTTCCATTATGGTTAGGGTTAACACATCAAATCGTAGCTTTCTTTTTGCTAACAGCAATGACGTTTACATTACACCGATTTTCTAAATAGTATTTTTAATGGCTATATTGTCACATCATTTCTCTATCAAATAATGAATGTCTAAACTTGCAAACCAAGATAAATTTTTAGATTTATCTGATTATGGAAGACCTTTTGGCAGATTGATTGCTAATTTGTGTAAAAACACATTTATTACACCAGTTCACATTACTATCCTTTTTGGAATAACAGGTTTGTGTGCCGCTTATTTTATAGTAAAGGGTTGCTTCGTAGTAGCAGGATTATTTTTAATTTTAAAATCTGGAATTGATGCTGCCGATGGAGAATTGGCACGAATAAAAAATACACCTTCCTATTTTGGACGCTATTTGGATAGTGTATTTGATATTATTCTCAATTTTCTTTTTCTGATGGCTATTTGCTATGTTTCAAATACGTCTTTTTGGCTTATGGTAGTATCGTTTTTCTGTATTCAATTACAAGGAACGTTGTATAATTATTACTATGTAATTTTAAGAACTAAATCTATTGGTGGAGATACTACAAGTAAAATATTTGAAGATAAAACACCAATAGCAATGCCTGGCGAAAGTCAGCAATCCGTAGCTATTTTATTTAGAATTTACAAGATTGTTTATGGTCTCTTTGATGCTATTATTCATTCGCTTGACCGCAAAGCTTATAAAGTAGAAACGTTTCCCAATTGGTTTATGACTTTTGTTTCCTTATACGGTTTAGGATTTCAGTTGCTAATTATGGCAGTTATGATGGCCTGTGGTTATCTTCACTTTATTATTCCTTTTTTTATTATCTATTCCATATTATTAGTAATAATGATTGGAGTAAGAAAAAAATGGATTAAATAACTAATTCAGTAAAAATGGTTTAGTAAAATTGTGAAAGAAAAATAAAAAATTCTATTCGAGCCATTCTTTAAATTCCACAACACGTTCTCTCGCTACAATTATTTCATCGGCTTTGTAGCTTGATAAAATAACTTTCAATCGCGAATTGCTGTGCAATTGAATTTCTTTAATGGATTTCATAGAAATAATGAATTTGCGAGAAACGCGATAAAAATCTTCCGGATTGAGTTCCGCTTCCAATTGCTCAAGTGTGCTGTCTATCAGATAGTCACGATTGTCTAAAGTGTGGATGTAAGTTCCTTTATTTTCGCTATAAAAACATTCAATTTCTTCTATAGCAATCATTTTTAGTTGTTGTCCCATTTTAATTGTAAAACGCTTTTTAAATTCGCGTTCTATTGGGTTGACTAACATTTTTTTAATCATTTCGAAGTCTAAACTAGAAACGGTATTTTTTTGAAATTGATTATTGAATTTTGAAATAGCGATTGAAAGTTCTTCTTCGTCTATGGGTTTTAACAAATAGTCAATAGAGTTTAATTTGAAAGCACGCAATGCATATTCATCATAAGCAGTTGTGAAAATAACGGCACTTTTGATGTCAATTGTTTCAAAAATTTCAAACGATAATCCATCCGAAAGTTGAATATCAAGAAAAATCAAATCAGGATGAGTATTAGAATTGAACCAAGTAATTGCTTCTTCTACCGAATGCAGTAAATGATTTACTTGCAATCCTAGTTTTTCGACTTTTCGTTGTAATAATCGAGCTGCAGGTTTTTCATCTTCAATGATAATGATGTTCATGATTTATGATTTTGTTTTTAGATTAATTTTCTTAACAGCATTCTTTTTTGACCAATAAAATATTAATGGTGTAAAAATTACCGTTGGTAATAACCAAGCTACAATGCTAGGCAGATAAGTATTATTTACTACCAAAAAGGCTGTTAATGCAGCTATGTATCCAGCAATCATTCTCTGGATATGTATTAGCAACCAATAATTTTCAAATTTAATTTTACCACTATAAATTTTTAAGTCATTTCTAACCATCAAAATGCTAATCAGTCCAAAAAATAACAAAACTATTCCAAAATCAACAAGGTGAATCAATAAATTAATACCATAAAGAATAAAAAATATTGAAAATAAAAACATTGTTAATGTTAGTAACCAATCAATTTTTTTCGGCTTCTGTTCATCATTTAATCTTTTCAAGTTTAAAAATCTTTTTCCTGTCGCCGTTAGGTAGAAAGAGAAAACAGCAATTATTAATAAAAATAAATTTTCATGCATTATGGACATAACAAAACCAGCTACAGCATTTATTAGCATTCCAAAATAAAACAATATTCCTACCTTCTTGTGGAGTATATCGCCTTTTCTTCTCACGATATTCATTGTTCCAGTGAATAAACCAATAGATCCAGCAATTACATGGATAATTAGTAAAGTTTTGAAAAGTATTTCCATAATTGTGATTTATTCTATTCCCATTTATTATTCTTTTGCTTTTCCATCAATTCTTTTATTTTTCTTTCTTCCCAATCTTTACCCAAAAACCAAGTTGGCATAAAAACGGATAGGCCATGTGCTAATAAACCAATTCCCCAAAAAAGTGGTGTGCTAAAAAGTTTGATACCAAAAAAAGGCTCGTTTGGTTCCAATTGTTGATAATTTGAAATAAAAACAGCAATGTTAATTACTATATACACAATTAAATGGGTGTAAAAACCTTTGATGCGTTTCACTCTTTTGAGTGCTTGGTCGTATTTTAATTGTTCTAAGTTTTCCATAATCATTCGTATTTCTTTTTATTATTAGCTTCTTCTTCCATAAATTCTTTAATCTTTTGCTCTTCCCATTTTTTACCTAAAAAAGGGGTATAATTAAAGGCTTTCATGCCGTGAAAAATGACTCCAATTCCCCAACCAGACATTGACCAAATAAACCATAAATATTGTGGTGAAAAACGCAAGTTGATATAAACTAACCCAATCATTACAATGATATAGATGAACAAGTGGGTATAAAACCCTTTGATTTCTCGCACTTGTTTTTGTGCTTTTTTATATTTTTCGTAATCGTTAGTATGCTGTTCCATGATTAGTTCCATTTAGTAGTTTCTGATTTTTCTTCCTCCATTAATTTCTTGATTTTTTGTTGTTCCCATTTTGTACCAAAAAGCATTTCTTTAAAAAAAAGTTTTATGCCTTGTACTGCAATGATAAAAGTCCAAACCCACATAAAAAAATCATTAATAAAATTGATTGGCCAAAAATTGATTGGTAAATCAAAATATCTTTTTCCAATATAAAGTAGTACTCCAATGCAATAAATGAACAAATGAACATAAAAATTCTTTAACTCATGAACACGCTTTTTTATGAGGTCTAGCTCAAGATTTCCTGATTTTTTAAATCTTTTTCTCATGATTAATTCCATTTTTGATTAGACTTTGTGTTTTTATTCATAAGCTCTTGTATCTTTTTTTCTTCCCAAGATTTTCCGAAACCAAAAGTTTCAAAAGCATGAAAAGAAAGTCCCATTCCCCAACCCAACATTGGAAACCAAAACCACTGAAAGCTTGAAGTTCTTATGTTGATGAAGATTAAGAGCGGAATGACACAGCAATAAGAAATCAAATTGCTATAAAATCCTTTTAGTTTTTCTACGCGTTCTTTGGCTTTCATATAAGCCATGTTTTCGTTGTATATATTTTGTGTTTCCATAATGACGACTTGTTTGGTTAATATTGGAATTTTAATTCGGAAGAAATCAGTTGTTTCTTCTACTAATACTTTTCGTTCGGATAGTAAGCCATAACGGTTAACTATATTTTGCAATCCAACACCTTTTCGCTCTTGAAGAACTTCTTTTTTCTGCAAATTATTTTCTACAATTAAATAATTATCTTCAATGTATATCTTAATTTTCAAAGGTTTGTTTTCACTAACTACGTTGTGTTTTATTGTATTTTCTAATAATAATTGCAACGATAACGGAACTACTTTTGCTTCTGGATTAATGAAATCGGTTGGTATTTCGTATGTTATACTGTTTTCAAAACGCATTTTTAATAAGTTCATGTAGGTTTTGGCAAAATGTAATTCTTCTTCTACCGAAACCAGTTCTTTGTCTTTTTGTTCTAACACATAACGATATATTTTAGACAACGAAGTGGTAAACTTCTGAGCGTTCTCGGGGTTTTCTTCTATAAGCGAACTCAACACATTCAGACTATTGAAAAGAAAATGTGGATCTATTTGGTTTTTTAAACTCTCAAACTGAGCCGATGCCGTTCCTGCAATTACTTTTTGTTCTTTTAACTGATTTTCTTTATACGCTTTGTAAAAATGAAACAGATAAATACTTAAAATAATAATGAATGTAAGTACTGTTGCAACAATAAAGTTTGACGGTTTTTCATGAGATATATAGTCCTCAAAAGTTCTTTTATTAACCAAAACCTCTTCAAATACACGCAATAAGAATATAATGGCTATCGTTATTATAAAAGAAATAAAGATGTTTAAAACAATGCGAACTCTTGAAAACTTATCTTTTACAAAAATCTTATCCAACTTATAATTTAGGTATGTATTGGCAAAACCAATACTAAAACTATACATAAAAGTAAAGCCAAAAGCAACCAACAAATGCTCGTCAAAAATTATTTTGTTGCCCAAAACTACATTCAGAAGTTGTATCGCTATAAAAACAATAATTGTTATTCTAAAAAGAAGTGCAATGTCTTTTTTAATATTCATTTGTGGTGTCTTTACTTATATTTAGAGTACTAAAATTTACTTTTTACAGTTTTTTAGGCTTTCTTTAGCTCTATCCAATCCCCAATTTGGGTAAAACGGAACATCCGATTTAAAGTTTTCAAACAAGGTTATTGAACGTTCAATTTCTTCACACAACTTGTTTACATCAGCGCCTGTCCATCTTGCGCCATTAATCTCAAAATCAGCTTTTGAGAAAGCAACTCTTGGGTTTTCTGGTGCAATCATTTTGGCTTTAGTATATACTTCCATCACTTTAGGCGAATATTTCATTCCATTAGTCATCGGGTCTTGTACAATCATTACCGTATAAATCAATCCTTGAACAACCATAATCTCAGGATTGTTAGGACTGATTAGCATGGCTTGGTCTAAAGCATTTTGAGCTTTTTCCAATAATGCGTTTACCTTGTCTTTGTTTGCAGGATTAAAACCTTCGGTTGTGTTGATTAATGCTACATAATAATTTGGAAGCCAATTGTTTTTTTCAGCCGAAGCAATTCGTTCCATTAAAGCAGAAGCTTCTGTTGGTTTTCCTTCGCCCCAAAGACCGAGTGATTTTGCCATTCCTTCTTCATATTTGTTTTGTGCAAAAAAGAAAGTACAAATAAATAATGCGATGGTTGTGATAATTTTTGTCATGATGTTTTGGTTTTTAAATGTTATTAGATTTGTTTGATGATTAAAATTTGTTTCTTTTAGATGGTGTAAAACTACTTCGGTTTACACTCTTATAAAACATTTACTAACCGAACTGTTGTTTTTTTAGGATGAATTGTAAATTTATAGAATATCAATTAAATTTTTTGATAATGAGTAAAAAATCAGTTTAAGTTGATAGATAAAGTAGATGAAAAATACAAATTAAATAAAATTGGAACAAGTGTCAAAAATTATGATAAACCAATACCATATCCGAATAAACAAAATCACTATATTTGAAACACATAAAAAAAATATAAAAGCATCATGAAGAATATTACTTTAGTGCTATTTGCAGTAATTAGTGTTAATCATTCCATCTCGGCACAAGACGACAAATACCAATGGTTGGAGGAGGTAGATGGATTAAAAGCATTAGAATTTGTAAATATTCAAAACAAAGCAACCGAAGCTATACTAACGAGTCAAAAAGATTATCAAAACATTTACAACAAAAGTATAGAAATATATAATTCTGCCCAAAAAATAGCTTATCCTGATATAAGAGGAAGATATGTTTATAATTTTTGGAAAGATAAAGACCATGTAAGAGGCATTTGGCGTAGATGTTTGCTAGCCGATTATACTGCCAATAAACTTAACTGGGAAACTGTTCTTGATATTGATGCTTTATCTGAAAAAGATGGCAAAAAATGGGTGTTCAAAGGTGCTTCCGGATTGTACCCAAATTACAATAAGTTTTTAATTCAACTTTCGGATGGTGGAGGTGATGCCGTTTATGTAAAAGAGTTTGATGCCATCACAAAACAATTTATAACAAACGGTTTTTCAATAGATGAATCAAAAGGAAGTGTGAGTTATTTAGACGAGAACACACTAGTTGTTTCTACCGACTTTGGAGAAGGTACGATGACGACTTCGGGCTATCCTAATCAAGTGAGATTATGGAAAAGAGGAACACAGCTTAAGGATGCACAATTAATTTTTGAAGGCGAAACAACTGATGTAAGTTCATCGGGATATGTTGTTCATGATGGTGCTACTAGTTATCTTTTTATTGGTCGTGGCATCACTTTCTTTACTTCTCAAAAGATGATTTGGAAAGATAATAAATTAATCATATTAGATTTGCCCGAAGATTGTAGCCCAAGCGGAATCTTAAAGAATCAACTGCTAGTATCTTTAAAATCAGATTGGAAAGTAGATGACATAACCTATAAAAATGGAACATTAATAAGTTTAAATTTTACCGATTTAATAAAAGGAAAAAAAGAAATTAAAGTAATTGTTTCACCCGATGCTTTTTCGAGTATTGCAGATGTTTCTACAACAAAGAACAATTTGCTTGTCAATATGTTGACTGACGTAACCAGTAGTTTGTTTTTATATACCTTTAACAACAATATATGGAGCAAACAAAAAATAAAAGCACCTGAATTTGGTTATATAGCACTTATTTCTACAGATGAGTTTTCGGATAAGTATTTCTTTAATTACGAAAATTTTATAACACCATCTACTTTGTATTCGGCAGACAACACTACGTTTAATGCCGTCAAGTCGCTTCCAGCTTTTTTTGATGCTAGTAAATATGAGGTTAAACAGTTTAAAGCAAAATCAAAGGATGGCACTTTAGTACCTTATTTTATGGTTTCTAATAAGAATATAAAGAGAGATGGCAACAACCCAACGTTACAATATGCTTATGGTGGTTTTGAAATTTCTATGGAACCTCATTATTCTTCAACTATTGGCACAGCTTGGTTAGACAATGGCGGTGTATATGTATTGGCAAACATTCGTGGTGGTGGTGAGTACGGTCCAAAATGGCATCAAGATGGAATGAAAGAAAAGCGTCAAAACGTATTTAATGATTTTTATGCGGTTTCGGAAGATATTATTGCCAATAAAGTAACTTCACCAAAACACTTGGGAATCATGGGTGGAAGTAACGGCGGATTGTTAATGGGAGTTGCCTTTACCCAGAGACCAGATTTATATAACGCAGTAGTTTGTCAAGTGCCACTATTAGACATGCAGCGCTATAACAAACTGTTGGCAGGAGCAAGCTGGATGGGAGAATATGGTAATCCGGATGTTCCAGAAGAATGGGAATACATCAAGAAATATTCGCCTTATCAGAATCTAAAAGAAGGCATGAAATACCCAGAAGTTCTTTTTGTAACTTCTACTCGAGATGATAGAGTGCATCCTGGTCATGCACGAAAAATGGTTGCCAAAATGAATGATATGGGATATAAAACCTTTTATTATGAAAACATGGAAGGCGGTCATGCAGGTTCTTCCACCAACGAACAATTGGCTAAAGCAACAGCGTTATCGTTTTCTTATTTATTGATGAAGTTAAAGTAGTAAAGTACCCCCAAACTTTCTTTATTAACTACGAATGGATACCAATAGTAAACTAAAACAAAAGCCTTTCCAAATAAACGAAAAGGCTTTAGTAGTATATCCACCAATATATAATTTACTCTTCTTCTTTGTTTTTCAATTGCATTAATAAAGTATATGCACCTTTGACAACCAATTGCTTTCCTTCAAATTCAGAAGCATTCAAAATACCAACAAATCCCTTTTCGGTATTCCCAAGTGATACTAATACCATTTCAAAATGATGCTTGTCTTTCATTACAAAAACATATTCTTTCCCTTCAAAATTAACAACAGCATCTTTCGCAATAGAAAGCACATCTTCTTGTTTAAGTTCTATTTCAGCATTCATATACATCCCTGGTAATAAAGTTTTATCATATTTTTTAAAATGACAATGCACCTCGGCAGAGTGCTCATTAGCCGTTAAATCTTTACTAATTAAAAGAATACTACTCTCGTGTTTTTCATCTGGTTTACTATTGTTATACGCTATAACAGGCTGACCAATGTATAAACTGTTAATGTCTTTTTCAAATACTTTTAAATTAAGGTGAATATCATCCGGATTAATCAACTCAAAAATTATATCAGATGGAGTAACATATTTGCCAATGTTAACATTTACTTTAGAAACAAATCCATCAATAGGAGAATAAAGATTAATGCTTTTAGAAATACCATTCTCGGTTAAAGATTTTGGATTAATATGAATTAGTTTGAGTTTTTCCCCAAGCGCATTACTCATAATTCTTAAATTCTTATAATCTGCCTCTGCCTGTTGATATACTTTATCACTACTAGCTTGGCTCGCGTTTAACTCTTTTTGGCGTTGATATTCTTTTTCGGCAAAGAGTAGTTTGGCTTTCGTTATAAGATATTCCTGCTGTAACTGTATGTATTGTTGATCTTCCATAACTGCCAAAACCGTATTCTTCTTTACAAACATTCCTGGCAATAGTTCGGTGCTTTTTAAATAACCACCAAGAGGCATACTAATAGAAACAAGGTTTTGTGGCGGAACATCAATAATTCCGTTTACTTTTAATACCGCCGATAAACTCCTTTTTTCAGGAAGTTCTGTCTCTAAAGCTGCATTTTTTAGCTGCGCATCGGTTAATGTTACTATTTTTTCTGATACCGATGTTTCGGCTACGGGTTCTTTAGTTTTTGAAGAACAACCATATCCTATCCAAAGAATAATGCCGTATATAATTAGTTTTGAATTCATATTTTTAAAGTTTTGAAGTAAGATAATAAAGTTCGATAACGCTATCATTATAAGCAGATACACATTCAATATATTGATTTTCTACCAAAATAGCTTGGCTAATCAAAATCACCCAATCAAGATAATTAATATCCCCACCAAGAAATTGTTTGTTTGCCGTTGTGGTAATTAAGGTAGCGTTTTTTAATCCAGAAGTTTCAAAATAACTAATTTTATCCTGATTGTTTACTACCGCTTGTTGGGCAAGTAGAAGTTGGTGCCTAAGCATTTTTTCTGTTGCTTGATATTCTTCTACCATCATGGCCTCATGTACTTTGGCAGCTTTTATTTTTGCTCGCTGTGAACCACCCAACAACGGTATTCCTAGTCCTAACTGCATCGAATGAAAGCGAGTGCTTTTTTCATACAATACATCATCCGGACCTGTTCCTGTAAAAGAGTTATTGTTATATCCCAAAGTTACCAATGGAAGCTTTTTGGCTTTTTCAAGTTGAGTTTTTGCCAATGCCGTTTTTTGCTCTGTAGCAATTACTTGTAGCTTTGGATGAAGCGATGTTTCTTTTGTTAACGCTACATCATAGTTTATTTTGCTAGAAATAGCTTTGGGTTCATAGAGCGTTTCTGTATTCAACAACAACTGAAATTTACTTTCAAGCATTCTCTTTTCTTGATGTAATTGTACTAACTGCTGTTTTATTTGTCCCAGTTGTAAAGAAGCTGTGGTTTGTTCTAAGATATTACTTTCGCCTTTCTTTAATCGCAAAGTAGCTTTTCTGTCAAACTCGGTAAACAAACTATCGCTTCGTTGCAAAAGCTTTTCTTTTTCATTTAAATTTAAAATAGCATAAAAAGTATGTGTCGTTTCTTTGCGCAATTCAAGTTCTTTTAAAACAGTAATCGCACTGGCCGTTTTCCATTCACTGGTCAACAACTGTTTTTGTTTGCTATAAACAGTAGGAAACTCAAACGATTGTGCAATTCCAAAACGACTATCGTTATAACTACTATTAATTTGACCAAACTCAGACGTGAGTGCAAGCGCAGGCAAATTGGCATTAGAACCAATAAGTTGCTCCTGATACTTTGTTTTCAAACGTTCAATTTTAACAGTTTGATTAGAATCTATAGCAATCTTTAATGCTTCGGGCAATGTGATCTTTTGTTGAGCACTCACGGGTATCGAAGCAAAACTTACTAGCAAAACAACTAAAATAGCATTCTTTGATTTATTCATAGGTAATCCTTTTTCAAAAATGATGTATAATATAGGCAACACAAAAAGCGTTAGTAGTGTAGCAATCATTAAACCTCCAATAACAACCGTAGCTAGTGGTCGTTGTACTTCGGCTCCTGCACCATTACTTAATGCCATCGGAAGAAACCCAAGCGAAGCCACAAAAGCCGTCATCAATACAGGACGCAAACGCACTTTAGTTCCCATAAGCACAATGCGATGCAAATCCGTTAAACCTCCTGCTCTCAACCTGTTAAATTCAGAAATAAGTACAATACCGTTAAGCACTGCCACTCCAAATAACGCAATAAAACCAATTCCAGCACTAATGCTAAAAGGCAAACCTCGCAGGGCTAAAAAGAAAATCCCACCAATAGCAGATAACGGAATAGCCGAATAAATGAGCAAACCTTGTTTCACTGACTTGAAGGCAAAAAACAATAATATAAATATCATAATTAATGAAACAGGAACAGCAATCATCAATCGGTTTTTGGCTTGGTTGAGGTTCTCAAAAGCACCGCCGTAGGTAACATAATATCCCGTAGGCAAATGAATCTTTTGCGATACTTTATCTTGAAGTTCTTTAACAATACTTTCAACATCTCTCCCGTTAACATTAAACCCAACAACAATCCTACGTTTAGCATCTTCCCGCTGAATTTGATTTGGACCATTTTCAATACTCACTTTTGCCAATTGAGATAAAGGCACCTGTAGCCCGTTATTAGTAGGAATCAGTAAATTTTGTACATCAATCATAGACGTTCTTTTACTTTCATCAAGCCGAACTACCAAGTCAAAACGCTTTTCGCCTTCAAAAACCAACCCAGCTGATTGTCCTGCAAAAGCAGTATTGATAACTTTATTAATGTCGGCAATGCTTAATCCATATTGAGCAATAACGGGTCTGTTATAATCAATAATTACCTGAGGCATTCCAGTTACGGGTTCTACAAAAAGATTTTCTGCACCATCTACAGTAGTAACTATTTTGCCCAATCGTTCTGCATAAACAGCTAGAGTATCAAGGTTTTCACCAAATATTTTACAAACAACATCTTGTCTAGCTCCCGTCATCAATTCGTTAAATCGCATTTGAACAGGATATTGAAAACCAGCTGTAATTCCAGGAACTTCTTTAAGTGCTTCTCCCATTTTAGCCGCCAATTCATCAAAGGTCTTTGCAGAAGTCCATTCGCTTTTATCTTTTAAAATAACCATCATGTCGCTGGCTTCCATCGGCATTGGATCAGTGGGTACTTCGCCACTACCAATTTTGGTCACTATTTTTTCTACTTCCGGAAAACGTGTTTTTAAAATATGTGCCGCTTTTTGTGTGCTTTCTATGGTAGTTGTCAAATTACTTCCAGTCAATACTCGCGTATCTACAGCAAAATCACCTTCCTCTAATGCCGGAATAAATTCGCCTCCCAAAGTAGTTAAAACATACATAGCAATGATAAACATCCCGATAACCGTTCCTAGAATAGCCTTTGGTACTTGTAGTGCTTTTTGCAATAAATGCTGATACCTACGTGTAATAGCAGTCATAACTCGGTCCGAAATGTTTGGCTTGTGTTGCGTTTTTTTACTTAAAAACAACGCACTCATCATAGGGATATAGGTTAAAGAAAGAATGAAAGCACCAATCAAAGCAAAAGCAACTGTTTGTGCCATTGGTTTAAACATTTTCCCTTCAATTCCTTCCAATGCAAAAATAGGCAAATAAACAATTAAGATGATTACTTGTCCAAATACAGCACTATTCATCATTTTTCCAGAAGCATTTTTTACTTCTTCGTCCATGTTTTCTTGCGAAAGTTTTTCAGTAGCACCAAACTTCTTGCTATGTGTTAGTTGGTGCATAACGGCTTCAACAATAATAACGGCTCCATCTACTATTAGTCCAAAATCTAAAGCTCCTAAGCTCATCAAATTACCACTAACCCCAAATGTGTTCATCATTATTATTGCAAACAACATAGCAAGCGGAATAACAGAAGCTACTAATAAACCAGCTCTAAGATTACCTAAGAATAAAACCAAAACAAAGATGACAATTAGAGCACCTTCTAATAGGTTTTTCTCAACAGTACCAATGGCATTATTCACCATCTTGGTTCGGTCTAAAAACGGTTCTATCACCACACCTTCTGGTAGCGTCTTTTGAATTTGAGCTATGCGCTCTTTCACGTTTTTAATAACTTCATTACTGTTAGCGCCTTTTAACATCATAACCACTGCACCGGCAACTTCGCCTTCATCATTATAGGTTAAAGCACCATATCGGGTGGCACTTCCGGTAGTAATGTTGGCAATATCTCTTAAAAACAAAGGTGTGTTGGAATTAGTTTTTACCGAAATATTTTGAAGATCCTCAATGCTGCCAACAAGTCCTTCACTGCGAATAAAAAGTGCTGTAGCTCCTTTTTCAATATAAGCACCACCTGTATTTTGATTGTTGTTTTCTAAAGCATCAAACACATCATTAATAGTAATTCCAAGCGATTGTAATTTGTTGGGGTCAATTGCTACTTCATATTGTTTAAGTTTTCCACCAAAACTACTCACTTCAGCTACGCCTTTTACACCAATAAGTTGTCGTCGCACTATCCAATCTTGAATAGTCCTTAATTCAGTGGCATTATATTGTGCTTCAAAGCCTTTTTTTGGTCTAACAACATATTGATAAATCTCACCCAACCCTGTTGAAACGGGTCCAAGTTGAGGCGTTCCTATTCCCGATGGAATTTGTCCTTGTAGTTGTTGAAGTCGTTCCGCAACCTGCTGACGTGCCCAATATACATCGGTAGCATCATCAAAAACAATAGTAACTAGGGATAATCCAAATCGAGAAAAACTACGAATTTCTTTCATTCCCGAAATATTGCTATTGGCTTGTTCTATTGGAAACGTAACCAAACGCTCAATATCGGTAGCTCCAAATGATGGTGCAATGGTAATTACTTGCACTTGATTATCGGTAATATCAGGTACAGCATCTATAGGTAATTGGGTCGTTTCATAAACACCATAGAAAAATAAAGCTATGGTAAACAACCCTACAATGAGTTTGTTCCTTACGGAGAACTCAATAATTTTATTTAACATGAAATAAAGTTTTAAGATTAATTTTTTTACAATAAGTTTTACTTCTAAAGCAAAGAAGTAGAATGAAAAAAGATTAAGCTATTTTAGGCGGTTGCCATATGGAACCATAATTAATAGAACAAAAAGAATTTGTATAAAAATTATTGGGAGTTTTCTTTTTAAAAAAAGAGGTATTGTTTAGTATTTCAAAATATAAGATAGAAGGAATAGTTGTAATTACTATGGCAGAAGAGCAGTCGTTACTTTTAAATGGAAGTTTCATGTCTTTGTCTCTATCACCATCAAAGACATTTCCATGAGCATAATGTTGACATAAGAAAGCCCATAATGTCATGTCTTTTTCTTCTTGCTGGTGTTCGTTAAAGTGCATGACCAATTGAGGCAGTTTCAAATACTCATGTAATTCGGTAGCTGAAAAGGCGTATAAAAATAAAAAACAAATAGCAATGTAGCGATGCATTATTCTAAATTATACACAAATATAGAAAAAGGATAGGGAGTTAAAATGTAACAAAGGATACAAAACGATATTTTATATTCGTTCTAAGTAATGAGTAGAAAAATTAATAGTGCTTTAAAGACTTATTCCGAAAGTCTTTTTAATTTCAATTTATCTTTTAGCAGAATTTTTTTGCCAACCAATTCAATAATGCCAAGTTTATTAAATTCAGAAAGCAAACGGATGCAACTTTCGGTAGCAGTACCAATCATTCCGGCTAGTTCTTCACGGCTTAGCTGTATGTGAAGCGTGTTATCTTCATTTTTTCCAAACGTTTCTTCTAAGTATAGCAATGTTTCGGCTAATCGTTGTTTTACAGATTTTTGCGCCATAGAAACCATGTGGTCGTCGGCATCTTTAAGATCACCGCAAATACTTTTCATAACATTCATTGAAAATTCATTGTTGGTGTTAAAAAAGCCTAAGATTTCACTTTTTGGAATAAAACACACTTCCATATCTTCTAAAGCTACCGCACTAAGATTGGCTGGCTCCTCACTAATCATTGAGCGTTGACCCAAAAGTTCGCCCGGTTTCATCAGTTTTACAATGTGGTCTTTTCCGTTGGCACTTAATTTAGAAAGTTTACAAACACCTTCCTTTATACAATAAATTCCATTGGTAACTTCGCCTTCTTCAAAAATTGATTCTCCTTTTTTTATGATAAACGAGGTTTTACAATGAGCCATTTTCACTAACTCTTCTTTGTTCAGCGCTTTCAAAGAGCTAAATTGCCTGACGATGCATTGTTCACACTTACTCATAACTAAAAAAAATAATGGTACAAATATATCTAAACTATGACAAATATCATATTTTTAAATCACTTGTTTTGTGATATTTGCAACAGGTAAAATGAGCAAATATATGGACACAACTAATTGTTTCCATTGTGGTCTTGAGGTCAAGCCAAAAGAAGAAATTATTTTTGATGAAAAGAGTTTTTGTTGTGCGGGTTGCAAAACCGTTTACGAAATCTTTAGTCAAAACGATTTGACATGTTATTATGATTTTCAATCTTCGCCCGGAGCAACCCCACAAGACATACAAGGGAAATATGACTTCTTAAATGATGAGCAAATTGTTAATAAACTTCTTGATTTTCAAGAGAATGAAACACATATTGTTTCACTTTTTATTCCTCATATACACTGTAGTTCGTGTATTTGGATTTTGGAAAATTTACAAAAGCTTCAATCGGGAATAAGTACTTCGCAAGTAAATTTTAATGAAAAGAAAGTTAGGATAACCTATCATCCAGAGAAAACTTCATTGAAACAAATTGTAGAGTTACTTTCTTCAATTGGTTATGAACCCTATATTAGTCTAGATAACTATGATGAAGGAAAAAAAATAATAGACCGAACTCTAATCTATAAAATAGGAGTAGCCTTCTTTTGTTTTGGAAACATAATGTTACTCTCTTTTCCCGAATATTTTGAAGTAGAAGAGTTTTGGATCAATCAATACCGAAGTTTTTTCCGTTGGTTGATCTTTGCCTTGGCAATGCCCACTTTTTTCTACTCAGCATCGGGTTATTATGTTTCTGCTTATAAAAGTATCAAATCAGGTATGCTAAATATTGATGTTCCAATAGCATTAGGTATTGTAGTAATGTTTGTTCGCTCTGTTGTCGATATCGTTTTTGGCTTCGGTCAAGGTTTTTTTGATAGTATGGCTGGATTAATTTTCTTCATGCTTTTAGGAAAATTGTTCCAAATTAAAACCTATGATTTTTTGTCTTTTGAACGCGATTATAAATCTTATTTTCCCATAGCCATAACTAAAATCACTACCGATGGAAAAGAAATTCCAGTGCAGGTTTACGATATCGAAAAAGGAGATAGACTATTAATTCGTAACCAAGAGCTTCTTCCCGTTGACGGTATTTTAATTTCCGAAAAAGCATCAATCGATTATAGTTTTGTAACGGGTGAAGCCGTTCCTATTGCTAAGAAGTCAGGAGATAAACTCTTCGCAGGTGGAAAACAATTAGGAAAAGTAATCGAAATGGAAGTTCTTTTTTCAGTTTCTCAAAGTTATCTAACGCAACTGTGGAGTAATGATGTTTTTCAAAAGAAACTCGACCAAAAACACAAAAATATTACCGACAAAATCAGTCGTTATTTTACACCAGTTTTGCTAATGATTGCCTTTGTGTCGTTTGGATATTGGATTTTTATAGATACAACGAAAGCGTTCAATGTTTTCACCGCCATATTAATTGTAGCTTGTCCGTGTGCGTTGGCATTAACAGCACCGTTTACTTTGGGTAATGTTTTGAGAATAATGGGAAAAAGAAAGCTCTATCTAAAAAATGCTCCAGTAATTGAAGCCATGGCAAAAGTTGACACCATAGTTTTTGATAAAACGGGAACGATAACGTCTAACAAAGAAGCGGAAATAACCTTTGAAGGAACGATTACAAACGAAGAATTAGTGTTAGTTAAAAATGTTCTACGTGGTTCCAATCATCCTTTAAGCAGAAGATTGTATGAATATTTGCCCGAAGAAACAACAGTTATTTTAGATCGTTTTGAAGAAAAAACTGGAAAAGGAATTTTAGCAACAATTCAAGGAAAAATGATTTGCATAGGTTCGGCAGCTTTTGTTGGCTACGAAAATGAAAGTAAGATTACACAAACTTCTGTACATATTAGTATTGATAACGCTTATAAAGGAAACTATAGTTTTAACCACCAGTATCGCGAAGGACTGAAAAAAACCTTTGAAGATCTTAGCAAACACTATAAACTAACAGTTTTATCTGGTGACAACGAAGGCGAAAAAGAACGTTTAACCCAATGGTTGCCTCATAAAACGCAATTATTATTCAACCAAAAACCCGAACAAAAGCTAGCTTATATTGCTACACTTCAGGAGCATGGAAAAAACGTAATGATGGTTGGTGATGGACTAAATGATGCTGGTGCATTAGCTCAAAGTAATGTAGGGATTTCAATTTCTGAAAATGTAAACGTGTTTTCTCCTGCCTGCGATGGCATTTTGGATGCCATTCAATTTGCCAAAATACCGTTCTTCTTGCGTTATGCAAAAAACGCCATGAAAACAATCTATTTCAGTTTTGGAATTTCGTTGGCGTATAATGTGGTTGGATTAAGTTTTGCAGTAACAGGTCATCTTTCGCCATTAGTAGCCGCAATCATTATGCCGTTAAGCACGATTACAATAGTAAGTTTCGTAACTTTTATGAGTAATTTTTATGCTAGAATGAAGTAAGAAAAAAAATGCTAAGCATGACAAATATCATATTTTATATCAATGTCCAAAAGTAACTTTGTCGAACACAATTAGAGGTATGAGTGTAATCTACATGTTAATCGGTATCAGTATTCTAGTAGCAATCTTTTTTTTATATGCGTTCATCAGAGCCGTTAAAAATGGACAGTACGACGACGACTATACGCCATCGGTCAGAATGCTATTTGAAGATGAAATTATAAAAGAGAAAAAAAAACAAAATACTTCTCTTGCAGAAACGAACAATCTAAACCAAAATAAGAACTAAATACATTTAAAAAATGGAAATGCAACAATTTCATTATGACAACAAAATCGTAAGGAACTTTATCTACGCCACGATTGCTTTTGGGGTAGTAGGTATGACGGTAGGATTAATGCTTGCCTTCATGTTCCTATTCCCTAATTATACAAGCGGAATCTCTTGGCTTAGTTTCGGACGATTAAGACCATTACATACTAATGCGGTAATTTTTGCCTTTGTAGGTAACGCTATGTTTGCCGGAATTTACTATTCGATGCAACGTTTATTAAAGGCTAGAATGTATAGCGATTTACTAAGTAAAATTAACTTTTGGGGATGGCAATTAATCATTGTTGCTGCGGCTATAACATTACCTTTAGGATATACATCTTCTAAAGAATATGCTGAGCTAGAATGGCCAATAGATATTGCAATTGCATTAATTTGGGTTGTATTTGGTATCAACATGATTGGAACCATCATTAAACGTAGAGAACGTCATATCTATGTAGCGATTTGGTTCTACATAGCTACGTTTGTAACGGTTGCTGTGTTGCATATTTTTAATAGTTTAGCATTACCAGTCTCTATTTTTAAATCATATTCAGTTTATGCAGGAGTACAAGATGCTTTAGTACAATGGTGGTACGGACACAATGCGGTTGCATTTTTCTTAACAACACCATTCCTTGGATTAATGTATTATTATGTACCAAAAGCGGCCAATCGTCCGGTGTATTCTTATAGACTTTCGATTATTCACTTCTGGTCGTTAATCTTCATTTATATTTGGGCTGGACCTCACCATTTATTATACTCTTCGTTACCTGATTGGGCTCAGAATTTAGGAGTAGCTTTCTCAATCATGTTGTTAGCACCATCTTGGGGTGGTATGATTAATGGATTATTAACACTACGTGGTGTTTGGGATAAAGTGAGAACAGACTATGTATTGAAATTCTTTGTAGTAGCCATCACAGGATATGGTATGGCAACTTTTGAAGGGCCAATGTTATCCTTAAAAAATGTTAACGCAATTGCCCACTTTACCGATTGGATTATTGCTCACGTACACGTTGGTGCCCTAGCATGGAACGGATTTATGGCATTTGGTATGATTTATTGGTTATTGCCAAGATTATTTAAAACCAAAATGTACTCAGATAAGTTAGCCAACTTCCACTTCTGGATTGGAACTTTAGGTATCATTTTATATACTCTTCCATTATATGTTGCTGGTTTTACCCAAGCTTCAATGTGGAAACAATTCAAACCAGATGGAGGAAGCTTAGAGTACGGTAACTTCCTTGAAACAGTTACGCAAATTATGCCAATGTATTGGATGCGCGCTATTGGTGGTACATTATACCTAGTAGGTTTATTTGTTATGGTATATAACATGGTAAAAACTATAAAACAAGGTTCTGCCGTTACAGATGATGCAGCCGAAGCACCAGCATTGCCAGTAATTAGTCCGAATAGATTAAAAGGTGAAAAATGGCACTCTTGGTTAGAAAGAAAACCAGTACAGTTTATGATATATACTACCATTGCAATATTAATTGGTGGAATGGTGCAAATATTACCAACTATACTTGTAAAATCTAATATTCCAACCATTGCGGCAGTTAAACCATATACTCCATTAGAACTACAAGGTAGAGATTTATACATCCGTGAAGGTTGTGTAGGTTGTCACTCTCAAATGATTAGACCATTCCGTTCCGAAGTAGAACGCTATGGTGATTATTCAAAATCAGGCGAATATGTGTACGATCACCCATTCCTTTGGGGTTCTAAACGAACAGGTCCCGATTTACATAGGGAAGGCGTAGCAGGAAAACCATTTAATGGAGGTAGAGATGACATTTGGCATTTCAACCACATGTATGATCCTCAAAGTATATCGCCAGGTTCCATTATGCCTAGCTATCAATGGTTAATTAAAAATGAATTAGACAATTCAACCATTCAAAAGAAAATGGAAGTAATGGTAACATTGGGTGTACCTTACACAAAAGAAGAAATTGCTAACGTAATGCAAAACATGGATGCTCAAGCCACTAAAATTGAAACGAAATTGTTGACCAATCCAGAGATTAATAAAGCTTTTGGAGACAATACAGCAAAACCATTAAAAAACAGAGAGATTGTAGCATTAATTGCTTATTTGCAACGTTTAGGAACAGATACTCAAGTAAAATCTAAAAAAGAATAGTCATGTTGAAATTTATAAAACACAACTTAGAAACTATATCAGGCGTAGAGATTTACCCAATAATTTCTTTGTCCATATTTTTCACAGCCTTTGTGATATTTACAGTGTGGGCATTGACCTATAGTAAAGAAAAGATAGAAGAGGTAAGCGATTTGCCTTTAAGAGACTAACCAAAGAAGTTTAAAAAATGAAAAAATTATTTCCATCATACGTTAGAGTACCATTAGTATTTGCTATTGTTTTTATGGCATTAGAATACTTCATCGATTCAGGCGATAAACCTGCTTTTATCGAATATCCAATGGTATCTGTGTTCTTATTAGTATTTCTTTTTTTATTGATTGCTATTGAGATTGTTGTAAGCGCAGTAGATAGAGTTACATATAGCATGCTGACAGAGGAACAAAGAAAACAATTAGAAGAAGTGCAAGAAATTTCGTTTACTGAAAGCAAATTTGTAAAAGGACTGATGCAAAAACTAAGTCGTTCTAAGAGTATTGAGCACGAATCCGATATTATGCTCGAACATGATTATGACGGTATCAAAGAATTAGACAATGTATTGCCACCTTGGTGGGTAAATCTATTCTATGCTACAGCAATTTTTGCGGTTGTCTATATGTTCCGTTTTCACGTGATGAATGATTATACACAAGACCAAGAATACCAACAAGAAGTTGAATTAGCTAATCTTGAAATGGAGAAACACAAATTGGCTAGTCCTAAAGAAGAAATTACTTTTGAACAAGTAACACTACTAACCGATGCAGAAAGCTTAGGAAAAGGAAAAGCAATTTTTACCAATGCTTGTGCAGCTTGTCACAAACCAGATGGTGGTGGAATTGTTGGTCCTAACTTAACCGACGAATATTGGATTAATGGCGGCGGAATTAAAAACGTCTTCAAGCTTATTGCCGAAGGAAGTAAAAACAATCCATCAATGGTAGGTTGGGCAAAAACACTTGGAACAAAAGAAGTACAAAATGTAGCCAGCTACGTTATTTCTCTCCAAGGTACAAAGCCAGCTGGAGGTAAAGCTCCTGAAGGCGAAAAATGGGTAGCTTCCGAAGAAACTGTAGCTCCAGTAATCGACAGTGCCACCGTGAAAAAATAAAAATTATAACACTATGGAATTCCATAACCCAGATGAAAGTTTTAGAGATACTATTGGCACCATTGATGATAAAGGAAAACGTGCCTTTGTATATCCTAAGAAACCCTCTGGACCTTTCTTTAACAAAAGAAAAACAGTAAGTTACATATTATTAGTCTTCTTATTATCGGCACCATTTATCAAAATCAATGGAAATCAGTTTTTGATGTTTAACGTGGTTGAACGACGCTTTAACATTTTTAGCTTTCCGTTTTGGCCACAAGACTTTCACCTTTTTGTCATTTCTATGATTATTGGTGTAGTTGGATTAGCATTGTTTACGGTAGCATTTGGTCGAATATTTTGTGGTTGGTTTTGTCCGCAAACTATTTTTATGGAAATGGTCTTCCGTCGCATAGAATACTGGATTGATGGCGACCGTGCACAACAAATGCGATTGGCAAAACAAGCTTGGGATGCCGAAAAGATAAAAAAAAGAGTAACCAAATGGATTGTGTTTTTCATAGTTTCTTTTATTATTGCTAATGTGTTTTTGGCCTATTTAATTGGTAGCGATGAGGTTATTGAATTTATCAAAGAAGGCCCAGCACAGAATACGAGTACGCTTATTGCCTTATTAATTTTTACAGGAGTATTCTATTTTATTTATGCATGGTTTAGAGAGCAAGTATGCATCATTGCTTGTCCCTATGGCAGAATGCAAGGTGTACTTTTAGATAATAAAACTATTAATGTTGCCTACGACCATGTTCGGGGCGAAGGCGAAACGGGTAGAGGCAAGTTTAATAAAAATGAAGATAGAGCTGCTACTGGAAAAGGCGATTGTATTGATTGCAAAGTCTGTGTACACGTTTGCCCAACTGGAATAGATATTCGAAATGGAGTACAATTAGAGTGTATCAATTGTACGGCATGCATTGATGAATGCGATTCTATCATGGAAAAAGTAGGATTTCCAAAAGGACTAATTCGCTATGCAAGTGAAGATGAAATTGTTAAAAAAGAAAAGTTCAAGCTAACTGCAAGAATGAAAGGCTATATAGCCATATTGGCAATTTTGATTGGAGTTTTTATTGGGATGTTATTCCTTAGAAATGATGTAGAAGCTACAGTACTACACATGCCAGGACAACTTTTTCAACGTGAAGGTACAAAAATCACAAACATCTATAATTACACCATCATTAATAAAACAACAACAGATTTTAATGACGTTACCTTTAAATTGATTGACCCAAAAGGCGAAATCAAACTAGTTGGAAGTCCTTCAACCAAAGTACCAAAACAAGGAATTACCAAAGGAACATTCTTTGTGAAAATTGAAGAAAATACCTTGAATGGTGAGAAAGTAAATTTAAAAATTGAAGTTTATAACAAAGAGAAACGTATTGAAACAGCAACTACTTTGTTTGTTGGTCCAAGAAATTTCAACTAAAAGAAAAGAGTATGAAAATAAATTGGGGAAAAGGAATCGTTATCGCTTTTGTATTATTTATAAGCTTCATTTTATACTTTGTGATGAAAGTACAAACCAATCATAAATATGATAATGAGCTAGTAGTAGATAAATATTACCAAAAAGAATTATTGCTCAATTCTCAAATAAAACGAGAAGAAAATGCACAAAGGTTAACTGAACAAGTTTCTATAACAACGGATGAGGCTTCAATAATTGTCGAATTTCCGCCAACTTTCGATTATTCTAAAATAAAAGGAAAAGTGTCCCTATACCGACCATCGAGTCAGAAACTGGATTTTGAAACTCCGGTTTCCTTATCTAGTCCACGTTTGCTCATACCTAAAAGTAATCTGGCTGATGGTCGTTGGGACATTTCTATCGAGTGGAACTATCAAGGTAAAGAGTACTTGAATAAAGAAACGTTATATCTTTAAAAGTAACAAGTGACTAGTAATTAGTAACTAGTCTATTGTTATAAAATAAAAGCTAATCACTATTCACTATTTACTAATTTCTAAAAAATGCTTCTAACAGGTTTTCTTTTCGGGTTAATTAGTAGTTTGCACTGTATCGGCATGTGTGGACCAATTGCCATGATGTTACCAGTTGATCATGATAACCCAACACGAAAAGCACTTCAAATTGCAGCGTATCACATGGGCAGACTTTCAGCTTATGCTTTTTTGGGTTTGGCTTTTGGATTACTAGGAAAAGGATTACGTATAGCTGGGATGCAACAACAAATATCTGTTGGTGTTGGTATCATGATGATTATTATTGCGTTGGTTCCCGAGAGAATTTTTGCAAAATACAACTTCTCAAAACCTGTTTATAGAATCATTTCCAATTTGAAATCGAGTTTGGGAAAACAATTTAAAAAGAAAACCCTTGACGCCATGTTTTCCATTGGGTTTTTAAACGGTCTTTTACCGTGCGGATTGGTTTACGCAGCTCTATTTGGTGCTTTAGCCATGCAAAACGTAACGTTAGGGATAACCTATATGGTCTTATACGGTCTAGGAACCATACCCATGATGAGCTTAGTAGTCTATGCCAGCGAATTCATTTCCTTCAAATGGCGCAATCAGTTGCAACGAGTAATTCCTATTATTACAGTACTTCTCGGCATTGCTTTCATCATCCGCGGATTAGGTTTAGGAATACCCTATATATCACCCAACGAGGTAACACTATTTGTCCAAGCCACACCGCAATGTCATTAAAAATAAAATAGAAAATATACTTAAAGAGAATAGAAAAAAGATTAAATAGTTTTTCCCATCTATCCATTTATCATCTTTTATCTTAAAAATAATAAATTTAAAAAAATTTGGAAAAACGCGATTTACAACACGAATTCCCAGAATATTAAGAAAAAATTCACGAACTTATAAAGGAAAACAATCACTTCAAAAAACTATTTGATGACTACTAGTTTAGAAGACACCATCACGGCAGACAATTCCGTTCGATTTATCGAAGCGTTCGTAGGCGTGATGTGAAAATTAAGTTGCTGCGAAGTCAGAGCCATTGGCAGAGCTGGCAAGTTTAACTTATAATTTAAAGAAATACTTGCGATTTGTTGCTAAAAAACCAACCATCCAACTGCAACTAATGCAACTAAAAGTTAGAAAAACGGCTGGCTTACTCAAAACCTATTTTCACGAAATCAAAAGCGGGTTTTTAAGCCATTATATTTTTGCATATTTCTATGTAAAACTTAAAAACAACCTTCTTTAAATCGCTTTTAAAAAGGTTGTTTTTTTATAATTCTTGTCAAATCTTATTTTTTGGTAGTGGTTGCGCAACAGCTACCGTTGTTAGCGGCTGTGCTTATTCTATTGTCATTCCGTGGCTATTATTATCTTTCAAAAACTGTTTAAGTTCGGGATGAATTTTTATTACTTTTTCATCTATATACTTTTGGATAAATGGCGCAATTTCGTATTGACAACCTTCAGGAATTTCCAAGTCTTCTTCAAGATAATCAATTGCGTCTCCAGATGATAATAATGAAGATTCAGTCATTAATATCAAAATTAAAAAGAATGTAATAATAAAAGAAGTTCGAATATTGACATTAATAAGATTTATGTTTATATGTGTTATATTTGATTTTATAACGTTGTGAAGAGTAAATTGAAGTCCGTTGTTGTGAACGTAATCATTTAATTTTGTTGTCAAATAACTCCAATAATTTTCTAACTGATAACTCTTTAAAATTTTTTCAATATTCGGATCTTGTTTTAGATATTTCATATAATTTTCATAGCTTAACTTCTTCTTTGTCTTATTGTCTAATTCTTTGACTGTGTTATTTAACCAAGCTTCAACTGCTTTTTCATCTTCAGTCAAATTTGAGTTTGAAGTGAATCTTCTTTTATTAGTATTGGAAATGATAAAAACATACAATAATAAATCATCTCTTAACTTTCGTATCAATGTATTTGCATCTGCAAAATTCCCTAATGATGAGCACATTTTTATACTTTCAAGAGTATGAATTGAGTTCTCCAACAAAGCAGTATTAATTGTATAGAATCCTTTATTAGAAATGAACATGATAATCCTACCACTAATAGCGATAAGTTTCGATAGATTATCTAAGAAACCTGAATTTTGCTGAAATTCAATATTGAATTTTTTGAATTCTTCTGAGTCTAAAATTATCATTAGTAGTTTTTAAGTCAATTTACGATGGTATTGCCGCTAACTTATATATACCCGCTAAAAAGTAGCGACTATACACCCAAATTTGGGTAGATTGTCGCTACTCAGTAGCGTATTTACACCAAATATATAATTATATTTTTTATTACAAATCATCAAACGGATTTTTTATTTGTTGAATACTTTTCGTACTTAGATGCGTATAGATTTCAGTAAAAAATAATACAAAAACCAAATCAAAACACATTTGTGTTTAATAAAAGTAAGTAATAGCCTAAGGAATAATTATTTGTTCTACAGAACAAATAGTTTTACGGGCACGACAAATAATTTGTTATGATGGTAATATATTTAATATATTCGATAAAGAAAAACTATTTTACCGTGCTGAAAAACAGTTCTCAACGGAGGTAAAATTTGTGGAGAAAGCAGATTTTTTTATTTGAAAATTAAAATCAACTAATTTTTTATTATTTTTTCGGTAGTAGTATTTCCGTTGATATCAGTAATTTTTGCTAGATATATCCCTTTTTCTATATTTCCAAGATACATACTGTTGCTTTCAAAATTCAAATTGTTAATACTTCTACCATTAATATCAAAGATTTTAATTTCTTTGATTTCTACTTCAGTATCAACAAATAAATAATCTTTTGTCGGATTAGGATAAAAATGAATTTTATATTTTAATTCAGTATCAACTGAACCCAAAGTTGAGTCTTTAATAATAATTACTTTATTATCTGTAGTATTAAATGCATAACACCCGTTTCCACATGTTATCAAGCTTTTTGCATTCCCAAAAGTTTGAGTGATGGGAAGACTATCAGACAATAAAAAAGTAGTTGGATTAAATCTTTTAAATGTTAAACTTCCTGTTCCATAACTAGCATAACAAACTTTATTGTAGTAATTGTCATAAACAACAGGTCCAGTTGCGTTAGAAAATTGTCCAACTACAAATGGAGAAGAAGATATGTCAACTACGGTTCCATTAGTAGCGTAAACGGTGTTGTTTTTATAAATAAAATCTATAAAAAAACCTGTTAAAACATTAGCATTTACACTAATATTTGTAATTCCACCAGCATTTACACTCATTCTTCTTAATCCATATTCTGTACTTTCAAAATTATAGCCAACAAGTGAATTTGAATCGATAAATTCAAATACATTACTACCAGTATGATCCGGAGTAGTAGTTGGTCTCATAATATTATTATCATAAATAGCAATTCCGCCGTGAGTAGGCGATACATTTGGTCTTTTTCTAGATACAGCTATCGTATTTGGAAAACCAGGCATAACTTCTATATCTTGCGCATAAAAAGCACCAAAAAAAGGATCACTTCCTAAACTAAATTGAAGCCCTGCAGTTTGTGTTGCAACATCAAATCTTCTAATTGTTGAACTACCAGTAAAACCCGAGTAAATATATTGACCATTGTCTGAAATGGCTAGTACTGTTGGCTCACTACCCATAAATACGGTGTTTTCAAGTGTCACGGTATTGGGATTAATTATTCCAATACTATTTCCATTTGCACCATTAGCGCTTGGTATGCTTGCATAAATTTTATTGGTAACAGAGTCGTAAACTAAATCGTTTGTAGTTAAGTTTAGAGTACTAACCTGCAATTGAGAAAAAGAAAGAAGATTACTGCCTAACAGTAAAAAGAATAGAGTTTTTTTCATAACAATAATTTAATTAAGATTTTTCTAAAATCTAGGAAAAGCTATAATTTTTGTAAACTATGAGCCAAAATTATGAAATCCCTTTCAATAAAAAAAGGGGGAAACCTCCCTAATTTTAATAAATAAAAATATAGTTTGTTTTAAGGTTTTTTCATTACAAGGAGAGCTTCGTCGAGTAAATTGAGAACGTTCCCAAAATGCGGAAATTTTTCGAAATGGTGGGTGTTTTTAATGAAGTATTTGTGTTTCGGCACAAAGCATTACAGTTACATAAGAATTATTAAAAATTTGCAAAGCAACACATTTGCTAATTCGTAATTTCCAATTTGTAATTAAATCTAAACTGTCATAGAAAACAGTTGGGTTTGTGGTGCGTGTTTTTGTAAATGCAAATCAAATGCCATACATACATTACGCACAAAGGCTTTCCCAGTTTCGGTTAGTTGCAGTCCGTTGGGTAGCAGCACTAAGAGTCCATCGGCGGCTAGTTCTTGCAAACGGTTGAGTACTTCGGGTAATGCTTCGAACTGTAATTCGTTATTCCAAGATGTTTCAAAATGGCACATAATGTTGAGGATATGCTTGCGAATAATGACATCTTCGGACGACAGAATGTGTCCTTTAAACACAGGTATTTCGTTTTTGTCCAATAGGGCATAGTAATCTTCGATTGATTTTTCATTTTGAGCAAAACCATACCAACTGTCGCTAATGGAAGAAGCACCCAAACCAATCATTAACTGAGTTTTGGAAGAAGTGTAGCCCATAAAGTTGCGATGCAGTTTTTTATCTTGAAAGGCTTGATACATACTGTCGGTAGTTAGTGCAAAATGGTCCATTCCAATTTCGTGATAGCCTTTTTTTTCTAATAATTGCTTTCCTATTTCGTAGAGTAGGCGTTTGGTATCGTCTTTGGGTAGGTCTTCGTCTTTAAATCCACGTTGTCCGTTGCCTTTAATCCATGGTACATGAGCATAGCTATAAAAAGCTAATCTATCGGGCGATAGTGACTTTGTTTTTTCAATAGTGTCAATAACATCTTTTAATGTTTGAAACGGTAGCCCATAAATCAAATCGTGTGAAATGGAAGTATAGCCAATTTCTTTTGCCCAAAACGTAACTTTTGCCACATTGTGAAACGATTGGTCGCGATGGATGGCTTTTTGAACGATTGGACTGTAATCCTGCACACCATAACTCACACGTCTAAAACCAAGTTCGAATAGGGTTTGCAGGTGTTCCCGAGAAGTATTGTTTGGATGACCTTCAAAACTAAATTCGTGGTCTTTGGCTCTTTCGGCTTTACTAAATATGCCGTTTATTAATGTTTTTAAATTTTCTGGTGAAAAGAAAGTTGGGGTTCCACCACCAAGATGGAGTTCTTTAATTATTGGTTGCTCAGAAAAGGTTTGACAATACAAATCCCATTCTTTTAAAACAGCCGTTATATACGGACTTTCAACTTCATGACGTTTGGTAATTCGTTTATGACATCCACAAAAGGTGCACAGGCTTTCGCAAAAAGGCAAATGAATGTATAGACTAATACTTTCGGAAGTGTTACTTTCATTAAAAGATTGAAGATAGGTTTGTTTCCATTTTGAGGCATCAAAAGTATCTAAATCCCAATAAGGAACCGTTGGATAACTAGTATATCTTGGACCAGGAACATTGTATTTTTGAATGAGCGAAATTGACATGAATATCCAAATTAATACTTCAAAAGTAACAAGAGAAGTAATATTATAAAATGATAATTGTCATGTATAAAAAAAGTCCCAAAATATTCGGGACTTTCTTAATACTTATTTATTGATTTTTAATAATTCAATTTCGAATATTAAATCGGCATTTGGAGGAATAACTCCACCAGCACCGCGTTCGCCATAGGCTAAATTAGATGGAATATAAAATTTATATTTTGCGCCTTCTTTCATCAGTTGAACACCTTCAGTCCAACCTTTAATCACTTGATTTAAAGGAAAATCTATTGGTTCGCCTCGCTGAACACTACTATCAAAAATTTTACCGTCTAATAACATTCCTGTGTAATGCACTTTTACATTTGTATTGGCTGTTGGCATTTCTCCTTCACCTTCTTTAATGACAATATATTTTAATCCGCTAGGGGTTGTTTTAGCATTTGCAAATTCTTTTAAAGCTTTTTCTTTTATCGCATTTTTCATTTCGGCTTCTTTTTTGTCATCTTCTGCTTTGTTTGCCATATATGTACCAAAGATTTTTGGAGCATCAAACTTTTTTGCAGCTGCACCTTTGCGAACAATCTTTACAGAGGTAATTAAATCGTCTTGTTTGATGGCGTTTACAACATCCATTCCGGTTACTACATGTCCAAAAACGGTATGTTTTCCATCCAACCAAGGCGTTTCTTTGTGAGTAATAAAAAACTGAGAACCATTAGTTTTTGGTCCTGAGTTTGCCATAGATAGTATTCCGCCTTTGTCGTGCTTTAAGGATGGGTCAAACTCATCTTTAAACGCATAACCCGCCGTTCCAGAACCGTTGCCATTTGGATCACCACCTTGAATCATAAAGTTGTCTATAACTCTGTGGAATTTTAAACCATCATAAAAAGGTTTTCCTTTTAGTTCGGTTTTTACTTCAGGATTGGTTCCCTCTGCCAATGAAACGAAGTTAGCCACCGTAATAGGTGTTTTTACATATTCCAATTGAACTACAATCATTCCTTTAGACGTGTTGATTTCAGCAAAGATACCATCAGTTGTATTGGCTACTGGTTTTGTTGTTTCAACTTTTTTTGCTGAAGGAGCTTTCGGTTTAGCAGCTACTTTTTTGGTGGTTTGTGCAAAAAGCGACGAAACGCTTAATGCTAAAACAAACAAGAAATTTAATTTTAGTTTCATTTTACTATTCTATTTATTATTTATTTAATTAATTCAACTTCAAAGATTAAATCGGCGTTTGGCGGAATAACACCACCAGCACCTTGTTCTCCATAAGCCATTTTTGACGGAATGAAGATTACGACTTTGTCTCCCAATTTCATATTTTTTATGCCTTCTGCAAAACCAGGAATCATTTGATTTGTACCAACGGTATAAGGTAACGCTCTGTATCCGTTTTGATGCGCTCTTACTGGATCAAATTTTCCAAACTTTTTGGCGACTTCAGGTTCACTTGTGTCAAAAAGTGTACCATCAGTAAGAAAACCACTGTATTTCATTGATACTTGAGTACCGTTTTTAGGTTTTTCTCCTTTTGCATCTTGAATGATTTTATAATACACACCAGACGGTAGCTTGGTAGCTTTTTCTTTGATTGCATCAAAGTAAGCGAGTTTGTCCGATATTACTTTTTCGAATTTTTTAGCATATTCTTTTTTATTTTCTTCTTCCAAAAGTTTTGCTTTTGCATTTTCTTCCGATTGGCTTTTGAAATAATCGCTAAATACTTTAACGGCATTAAATTTCTTAGCAGCTTCTCCTTTGCGAATGATAGTAACTTTATTGAGTTTATCGCCTTGCGTAACAGCATTAACGACATCAATATTAGTAGAATCGACAATATGTCCAAAAACAGTGTGTTTTCCATCAAGCCATGGCGTAGGAACTTGGGTAACAAAAAATTGACAACTGTTGGTGTTTGGTCCAGAGTTTGCCATAGATAGCACACCAGGTTTGTCGTGTCTCAAATCGGTAAATTCGTCTTTAAAAGTATAACCAGCATCGCCAGCACCATTACCTAAGGGATCGCCTGTTTGAATCATGAAGTCTTTAATAACTCTGTGAAACGAAATGTTGTCGAAAAGATTTTTTCCTTTGCATTCTTCTTTAGCAAAAGGGTTTTTTCCTTCGGCTAAGGTTACAAAATTGGCTACAGTAACTGGTGCTTTTTTATATTCTAATTCTAATAATATGTCTCCTCTAGAAGTTTCTAATTGAGCATATAGTCCGTCTTTTAAATCGTTATGTTCCTTATTTTGACAGGCAGTAAATATCATTACAAGCGCAACGAAAGATAAAAGAAATCTAGTTTTATTCATTTTTTAAAATGTTGGTTGGAGTTGAAGTATTTTCGGGTTTAAAGTCGTTTAAAGTAACAATGCAAAGTAAAGGTTCGTTGGTGCCAATGTTTTTATTATCGCCATGATATCCATAAGCCATGTGTGAAGGAAATAGGAAAACTACTTTTTCGTTTTTGTGCATCAATTTAATTCCATGACGCAAACCCATCATGATGTTTTGTTTGTCCACTTTATACACTTGTGGTTTGGTTTGAATTTCGGAATAAATTACGTTTCCCTTTAAATCTTGCACTTCATAGTCAAAGAAAGCAATGTCTCCTTTTTTTGGACGAAGAGTATCTTTGTCATTTTTTACCTCATAATGATACCAGTAACCTTTGTTGGAAGCAAAATATTTGATGTTTGGATTACTTTTAATAATCGAATCAATTTTTCCTTCTTCGCCAGCAATCAATTTTTTATTTCGAACAATAGATTCTTTCATAAAAGTTCCAGAAGAGCGAGAAACAGGCATGCGAGCTTGTGGTTGTTTGCAGCTTACAAACGCTAGGCAAATCAATAACAATACAATAATGGTTTTATTTAATTTCATTTTATTCAATTTCAAGAGTGGCAATTATTTTTTCAAATTTATTGATAGCGTGTGCTAAAGTGTCATACGATTTTCCACCAGCAGCATTGATGTGTCCACCGCCTTGAAAATGATCTCTGGCAAACTGATTGACATCAAAACTTCCTTGCGAACGGAACGAAATCTTAATAATATTCTCGTCGAGATGTTCTATAAAGATAGCTGCAAAATGGATGCCTTTTATGGTTAGACTATAATTGACAATGCCTTCGGTATCACCTTTTACATAGTGAAACTCATCTAATTCTTTTTGAGAAAGTGAGATATAGGCTGTTTTATGTTCTGGGAAAACTTTCATGTTTTGCAAAGCTCTACCCAATAACTGCAAACGATTGTATGAATTAGCATCAAATACTTGATTATGAATATCACTATTTTCAACGCCTAAATCAATTAAATTTGCCACAACTCTATGTGTATTGCTAGTGGTAGAAGGAAAACGGAATGAACCCGAATCAGTCATAATTCCAGTATAAAGACAAGTTCCAATGGTTTTATCAATCAACTTTTCTTTGCCTAAAAAAGAAATGAAATTATAAATCATTTCGCAGGTAGAACCAAAAGCAGTATTTGAATAAGTAACCATTGCAAAGGTATCAGGTTTTTGATGATGATCAACCATGATAAATGGAACAGTAAGCTTGTTTAAAACATGTTCCATTTCACCTGTTCTATGCAAAGCATTAAAATCTAATGTAAAGACTAACTGTGCTTCTTTTAGAATAGTAGCACAATTGGTTTTGTCATTTTCATAAATTAAAACAGTTTCTGCGCCAGGCAACCAAGCTAAAAAGTTTGGGAAATCATTTGGAGCAATAACAACGGGTTGATGGTTTAATTTCAGCAGAAAATGATATAAAGCTAGTGTAGAACCCATTGCATCACCATCTGGACTTCGATGAGGAATAATAGCTATTTTTTTTGGACTTGAAAGTAATTCTTGTACTGTCGAAATTTCGATTTCATTCATAGCTTGCGAAAATACTAAAAAATGAAACAAACCGCATAAAGATTAGCATAGAATTTAGATTTTATTTAGCTAAATTTAAACCAAGCCAAACGGCCAAAAGACCTAAGAATATGCTCAATCCGATGTAGCTTATGGCTAGAAAGGAATGATTGTTTTGAAATAGAAATTGATTTTCTACACCAAAAGCGGAAAAAGTGGTAAAGCCTCCACAAAATCCTGTAATTAAAAACCATTTTAACGAATCATTGGTAAATTGGTTTTTTTCTAAATAACCAATAAAAAAGCCAATAAGAAAACAACCAAGTACATTTACGATAAAAGTAGCCAATGGAAAAGAGCTTGACCAAAACTTTGAAACCAAAACGGCAGTTAAATAGCGAAGAACACTTCCGATGGCACCACCAATAGCGATGTATAAAATAGTTTTTAACATGGATTACTGTTTTCTTTTGGAATTTTTATTGGGAATGATTTTAGCTTTCGAATTGGTTTTTCTAGGAATATGTGGATTTGATTTTGGCAAACTTGCTTCTTCTGTTTTACTCGAAGGTTCAATCAATTCAATCAATTGTTTGATTTCAGCGTCGGTTAAATCTCTATAACGACCCACAGGAATGTCTAGTGAAATATTGATAATTCGGGTTCTTTTTAATGCTACAACTTCATAATCAAGAAATTCACACATTCTACGAATTTGACGGTTCAATCCTTGTGTCAATATAATACGGAAAATGTTTTTGCTGACTTGTTCTACTTTACATTTTCGGGTAACCGTATCAAGTATTGGAATTCCATTTCCCATTTTTTGAATAAATCGGTCAGTAATTGGGCGATTAACGGTTACGATATATTCTTTTTCGTGATTGTTTCGAGCACGAAGAATTTTATTGACAATATCGCCATCATTGGTCATGAATATCAAACCTTCCGAAGCTTTGTCTAAACGACCAATTGGGAATATTCTTTTAGGATAATTGATGTAATCTACAATGTTGTTTTTTACATTTTGATTGGTGGTACATTCAATTCCAATAGGCTTATGGAAAGCCAAATAGACTTGTTTTTCATTATTTTCACAAATCAGTTTTCCGTCCACTCGAATTTCATCTTCAGTAGAAACTTTTGTACCCAGTTCAGGAACGATTCCGTTTATGGTAATTCTACCTTGTTCCAATAATTTATCGGCTTCACGACGAGAGCAAAACCCTGATTCGGATAGAAATTTATTTATTCTGGTTTGGTTTAATTCCATTGTACAAATATAAATAATTTAAGGATAATGAAATTTTAATAGTGGAGTAAAAAAACATCTTAATAACTACGTTAATAAATAGGAATCAAATTTGAAAAAATATCGATGTTACTATTAAGTTTTTGTTATTTTTACAGCCATGAAAATACACGGAAAACTTATTATAATCGGTGGAGCTGTTGATAAAGGCAGTTTTACTGAGCGCGATTTGGATCAGAATGCTCCAAACAACTTAAATTTCTTTGAAGAAGGAATTTTAAAAAGAATCATCAAAGAATCTAAATATAAAGAGCAATCAAGAATTGAGGTTATCACAACAGCGTCTAGTATTCCAAGAGAAATTGGTCCTGAGTATGTAAAGGCATTTAGTCACTTAAAGGCGACGAATGTTGGTGTGCTTTATATAGAAAAAAGAGAACAAGCCAGCGAACCCGAAGTAATTGAACGTATCAAAAACGCTGATATTGTTATGTTTACTGGTGGCGACCAATTGCGTTTGACTTCAATACTTGGAGGAACAGAAATGCACACCATCATTTTAAATAAGTATAAAAATGAAGATTTCATCTATGCGGGAACTTCTGCTGGTGCAGCGGCAGCTTCTACTAATATGATTTATCAAGGAAGTAGCTCGGAAGCTTTGTTGAAAGGTGAAGTAAAAATTACATCAGGGTTAGCTTTGATTGATGATGTAATTATAGACACTCATTTTGTTAAACGCGGACGTATCGGACGATTGTTTCAAGCAGTAGTTAGTAATCCTAAAATACTCGGAATTGGTCTTGGAGAAGATACTGGTTTGTTGATTACCAATGGAAAACAAATGGAAGCTATAGGTTCTGGTTTAGTAATTTTAGTGGATGGAAGAGAAATTAAAGATACAAATCTAACAGAAGTTGCTTTAGGACAACCGATTTCGATAAACCATTTAGTTACACATGTAATGAGTAATCACGATACTTTTGATTTGGATACTTTTAAAATGAAAATTCATTCTTCACAATACGTTTAACTTAGGGTATTAGGTTTAGTGAATAGGAATAATTTTACCTACAACCTACAACCTACAACCTACAACCTTTTATCAATGAAAATAATCATCCACGGCGGTTTTTTCTCAGAATCTTCAACTAGTAATGAAACGAAAGTTGCCAAACAACAAGCTTTATTACGCATTGTTAAACAGTCGTATGCCTATTTAAAAAACCATACTGCTTTAGAAACAGTAGTTTATGCGGTTTCATTATTAGAAGATGATGAATTATTTAATGCTGGAATGGGTTCGCAGATTCAAAGTGATGGAAAAATTAGAATGAGTGCTTCATTGATGGATGGAACTACACAAAAATTTAGTGGTGTTATTAATATTGAAGAAGTAAAAAACCCGATTCAAGTTGCTGAGGTTTTATTGAAAGTAGATGATAGAGTTTTGGGTGGAGAAGGAGCAACTGCTTTTGCAAGAGCGAATGGTTTTGAAAAATTCTCGACTGAAATTCCGCAACGCAAATCGGAATACGAAGTTAAATTAGCTGGAACTGGAGTTGGAACTGTAGGTTGTGTGGCATTGGATAAAGATGGAAAATTGGCGGTTGCGACTTCTACAGGAGGAAAAGGATTTGAAATTGTAGGTCGTGTTTCTGATAGTGCCACGGTTGCCGGAAATTATGTAAATGAATTTTGTGGCGTTAGTTTAACAGGTGTTGGCGAAGACATAGTGAGCAATGCCACGGCAGCCAAAATTGTAACCCGTATAACAGACGGTTTTACTTTAGAAAAAGCGTTCGAAAAAACTTTTGAAGAATTGAAACCCTATGATGGTTTTGCTGGTGCCATTGCCATTGATAATAAAGGAAATATTTTTCATCAAGATTCGCATCCGACTATGGTTTTTGCTAGTTTTGATGGCGAGAAAGAGGAAGTTTTCGGGTAGTTCTCCTCAAATCATTAAAAATAGCTAGAGTCAAACGTTTTGCTTCCCACAGCTCAAAGTCACCTAACTTTGAGCCTTATTCTTTTTAAAAACAACAAATCCACATCTCAACCCCAAAAATAAACCTCGCTTAGAAATCACTAAACAAGGTTGTTTTTTTGATGTATTCGGAAAAATTAATTTTTGGGAGGGGTTGTGCAACAGCTACGGCTCATATCTTTGTTTCTAATTTAAATATAATAAAAATACCTTTGATTAATAATTAACAATAAACAAAACAAAGTTGCCAAATTGTGCTACGGCTAGATACGTTTTTATGACGATATTGACTAACAGGGAAATCAACTTTGTTTCATTACATTCAAGTCACAATAAGTACTTAAGCGCTTGATTTCGTATTAAGACGCTGTATAAAAATGAGCTAAGACCAGTGTGATATTTGTTTATTAAAAAACAATAAATTATGACCATAAAGTATTCTGTCGGGCTTGATATTTCAAGTAAAAAAGTAAACGGAAGTATTAGTTTAATTGATGAAAATCAAAAAGTCACTGTAAAGTCAAGTATTGTGTTCTACAACACTTTAAAAGGATTTTCGGAGTTGTCACTTTGGATTAAAAAGTGGCATATCAAACCCGAAGTTCCTCTGGTTATTTGTATGGAGGCTACAGGTGTTTATCACGAGAACTGCGCTCTTTATTTATTTGAAAAGGGATATAATGTTTCTATAATTCTCCCTAACAAAGCCAAGCACTATTTAATCTCTATGGGATTGAAGTCCAAAAACGATTCTATTGATGCAAAAGGATTGTCAAAGATGGGTGCCGAACAGTGCCTTGATTTATGGCAACCTTCAGGTAAATATTTTTATGAACTCCGCCAATATACCCGTCAACACCAGAATTTGCAAGAACAAAAAACAGTCATTAACAATCAATTACATGCCTTAGAATTTGGTATGTATGATGTCAAACCCGTAGTGAAGCAACTCAAAAAAGTAATTCAACTCTTTGACAAACAAATCAAAGAGCTAGAAAAAATTATAAAAAAACATTTGGAAAGTGATGAAATCGTTAACCAAAAAGTAGCTAATATTTGCCAAATAAAAGGGATTGGAATCTTAACCATAGCCACTATTTTAGCAGAAACCAATGGTTTTGAATTGTTTAAAAATTACAAACAATTGGTTAGCTATGCAGGCTTTGATGTAGTAGAACGTGAGTCGGGAAGTAGTGTTACAGGGAAAACCAGGATTTCGAAAAAAGGGAATTCACATATTCGTCGGGCACTATTTATGCCTGCATTTACAGCTGTAAAGTATAAAGAACCATCGTTTTTTGGACTTTATGAACGAACCTATGCTAAACACGCCATCAAAATGAAAAGTTATGTAGCGGTTCAAAAAAAGTTACTCACAACTATTTATCACCTATGGAAAAAAAGCGAAGCATATAATCCCAACTACATTTTTATTATCCAAGAAAAGGAACAGGAGCTTTCTTCTTTGCTCGGCTTTGAAAAAGCCGTATCAACACAAAAAAATAGCCCCAATCAAGTTGAGGCTATACAAGGTAAACATCCAGCGAAAAATCACAGTAGGCTTCCTCTTTGCTAATGCAAATTTAGCAAAAATAATGTCAAGAAAATTTGTTTTTTAAAATAGTACCTGTTATGCGATCGCCCCTTTTTATTTCAATGTTAATTCAGTCAATATTTGTTTGATGTTCAAATGTTTTGCGTCGTGAATTTTCTTTGCGTGTTCGGCAACTAAGTCTATCCAATCAAAAATCTTTGTTTTTTCGGTTGTTTTGGTTTCCCAATATTCCGAAAGTTCAAAAGCTGATGTTTGTACAATGGTTTCAACGATATTTGGAATATTATCAAACAAATTCAAAAATATTCTTGGTACTTTTTGATATACCTTTTTACCAATTACATAATCTCTTTTCCCTCCAGCTGTAAACAAATCACGAACGTTTGGACAAACAACTGCTTCACGAGTTACCAACCAAATCGCTAATCTTCCGAATTTGTCATTGCTGTTTCCGAAAAGCTCTGGAAAGTAAACCATTGCTCGATTTTTTAGTTCTTGCTTTTCTTTTGCGGATAAATTATTCCAAATTTTGATAACAATACTACTTGGTTTACTGTTGTTTTCTGCATCCATCCACCAAAGTTCTTCGCCAGGTTTTAGTTTGCTTTTGTAGTAATCAACTATAGGTTTTATCGGACTTTCTTTTTTACGCAAAGTATCATAAGGCATTTTTATTTTGTCGAAAATTGTTTTGCCTTGCTCCAAATTCATATCAATCAAATAACGTGGCGAATGTGTTACCACGACTTCTGATAAGACTTCTTCATATGGACGACAACGAAATTCTATTGGACTTGCCAATTTTGCAAACAACATAAAAATGCGTTCCACATCATCAACTCTTGTACTTTCCAACACGCTATTTCCTGTTGTTTTCCAATGGTTTTGTGTGGTTGTTTTTACTTCAATTCCGTAATATTTTTTCGCAACAATATCTGGGAATTTTTGTCCGCCAATTAATTCAATTGAATTTTCAAAGACTGTTCCAACTGCTAAATCAGTCATCACATCTCTTACATAAGGCTCAAGATTTCTTCCTAAAAGTGTTGCAACTTTCTTTGTTGAATTTTTTGCGCGAATATTCAGCTCATCAATTGTTGAACTGAGTAAAACATCAAATTCATTTCTGTTTGGGTCTGAATTTACTGAAATTATCATTTCTTATTTCTTAAAATATAAGTCCCAAACATCTTCAATTCTCTTAGCTAAATTGTAAGCCAAAAGTGGTGGAACTGCGTTACCAATAATTTTATACGCTTGTGATGGACTAACCAAATAAGAACCCTTTCTACCGTTTTTATTTTCAATTACGAAATCATAATCAGGTGGAAAAGTTTGAATTAATGCACATTCTCTTGGCGTTAATCTTCTTTCGGTTAATCCTTTGTTTAATTCCTTTTCTATTTTTCCACCATTTATTGATGATAGTCTTCTAAATTCAATGTTTCCGTGATGTTCAGAACGAATTGTTGGTGCAATTCCTTCCAATTTTATCTCAGTTTGTCCTTGGCAATGTTTACCCATAAATTTTGCTTTTGAGTAAAATTTTTGCGATAAATCTTCCGTATTTTCAGGTTCATCTAAATTTCTAAACAAATCTTTTAACTGAACAAAATGTTTCAGATTTTCGCCTTCGACTGTGTAAGAATGCGTTGGATTTGGATAAGGATTATATTGCTCCGAAATCGTCTCTTTTTCTAATTCTGCCAAAGCCGATTTTTTCAAAGCTGATTTTTTGATACCAATAAAAATCACTCTTTCTCTTGATTGTGGAACTCCAAAATTTGCTGAATGCAAAACTTGTGGGTCAAGAACGATGTAGCCGTTTCCGTTTGCAGAAGAAAAATCATTTTGAATAATTGATTTTACATCGCCAAGATTAACTAAACCTTTTACGTTTTCTGCGATGAAAATTTTTGGTTGAGTGATATCAATCACTTCTTTCATCCACATATAAAGCTGTCCACGAGTTTCAGTAGAAGCTGTGTTGTTATTTATTAGTTCCCCTTTGTGATTTTTGTGAGAAGTAAAACCGTTTCTTTTTCCCGCAACGCTAAAATCTTGGCACGGAAATCCACCCGTAACCACATCAATTTCTTCGGGAAAAACATTCACACCACTGCGATACATTTTTACTAAATCTACAATGCTTTCTTTATAAAAGTCTTCAGCATTGTGACCTTTTTTTGAAAAATAATTAACCCAAGCATTTCTTGCATCGGTCAAAATATCGTTAGCAAAAACGGTTTTGAATTTTGTTTTTTTGAGTTTTACAAACCCATTTTTTTCTTTTTTGTCAATGAAATGAGGTGTTAAAATTTCATTAATTGATTGTTGCAAAACTGAAAAGCCTCCCTCAAAACCTAAGTCCATTCCACCACAACCTGAAAAAAGAGAAAGTACATTTAATGTTTCTTTTTTTTGTTCTTTGGTTGTCGTTAAATTTGTTTTTGGATAATACAAAAAATCCAACTGCGGTTCTTGAACTACGCTGATTTCCGCTTCTAAAGTTTCTGTGCGCATAGTTTAGTTTTTTACAAGGTTAGATTTTAAATACTTTACTTTTTGTTCGGCAACTTTCAAAACTTTACTTGCACAATCTTCGTCTGCAATTTCATAAGCGATTTTTTCGCTCATAAATTGAATTAACAAATCTTCTCTGTCGAGTTTAAGAATTTCTGCAAGTTTTATGATATTGTCTTTTGTAGGTTTTCGCTCGTTGCGTTCAATTTTACTCAAAATTGCTTGGTCAATGTCGAGATATGATGCCACTTGTCGTAGCAGTAAACCTAAACTTTCGCGTTTTGCTCTGATAATTTGTCCAACCGTTTTCATATGAATAATTTTACTTGACATTATTTGTCAAATATAAGTTGTCTTTTTGAATTGTGCAAATTTTGATTTTGGTTTATCGTTGGATTTATGCAGTGTCGTTTTGGGGTGTCGCATAACTTATATATACCCGAAACAAACTTTCGCCAATCTACCCATTTATAGGTGTATAGCCGAAACTTTGTTTCGCTTTATAGTTCAAAAATAATTAAAATTATTTTACAAATCCTCAAACACACTTTATACCCGTCAAATACTTTGCGTACTAACAAGCATATAAATTTCACTAATTATTCCAATCCGCGTCCCAATCCCAAATAACCAACTCCTCAAACAAACCCCACAAAAAAAAACACCTGACTTTGGCGGGTGTTAATACATTCCAAAAAGACAACAAACCAATACCTATTTAGTTAGTCATAGCATCATCCAGTTTCTTTGTATCAACATATTGCTGAAAAGCAACAACTTTTCCATCTTTTAACGTCCAAAGGTGGGCAGCCTGAGCATCATATTCAAAACCATTTTTTTTCACTTTTGCTTTATAACGAAGTGTTGCAAGTACTTGATTGTTATCCATATTGTGAAGTTTAATGTCTTTCAAAGTGAAGTATTCATGTTCTTCCATAATACGAGCAAAAACTCCATTCAACACAGCATCAGGACCAATGTATGGATTGCCATCAGCATAAGCATTCCCTTCAGCTTCATTCCAAACAATTTTTTCGTGCATACCTGATAAAACACTAGGAATATCGCCAACAGAAAATGCTTTGTATAAATCATCAATAATTGTTATGTTTTTAGCCTGTGCCAATTTTTTTGCGCCATCTTTTTGAGAAAACACAAAAGAGGTACTTAATAGGATTACTACTAATACAATTAGTTTTTTCATTTTATCAATTTTTAAAAGTTATTTAAAGTTTCTTCAACGGGTTTAAATTGTATGCCTAAATCTTTTTTTGCTAAATCATTTTTATAAATAATTTGAGGCCTATTTTTTGGAGCTCTATTATTAAGCATTTCATGAATATCAGATGTTTTATATGTCTCACTCGAAAGCAAATAATCTTTGCCATGCAAACCTTCTGTTAAAGCAGCATTAAACACAGCCTGAGCAACATCTTTTACATCAACCATAGCAAAAGGAACATCTGTATCATACAGAAATTGTACAAAATCATTAGGCGCAATTCTATTCTTAATTAAAAACTGCATACCACTCGAAGTAGAATCTTCACGATTTGAAAGTGATTTTCCAATAACAAATGTTGGTGAAACGGTAGAAATTTCAAATGAAAGACTCGGGTGTTCTTTAATAAAGTTACAGACCACCTGATTGGCTAAAAACTTTGCCTGCGCATACGGATGACTTTCTGTACTTGTATAACGCGTTTGAGTTTCATCATAAGTATCATTAAAATCTTTTCCATCAGCAGGCAAAGGAAAATTTGTATTCCAGCCAGCAACAGATGCAATAATAACCACCTTTTTAATATTTGAAGACCTACTAATTAATTCTAAAAAAATCTCCGTTCCTCTAACTGTTGGATTAAAAAGTTGTTTTTCAGCATCATAAAAATCCAAAATAAAAGGTGTTCCAGCATGAATTATATAATCACAATCGGTTATAAACTCATCCAACATCGCTCTATTTTCTACATCCAATTCGCTTATATATAAATTATCAGCATTTTTAAAACCCATCAAATGCTCATACTTATCTTCACGATTAATATTAGTAGCAGAAACTTTTACTTGAAAATTATTTTTTAAAAACAATTCAGTGATATGACTACCAATAAAACCAGAACCACCAATGATACCAACTTTTTTCATAGTGTTTAAATTTTAAAATCCCACTCAAAAACTTTTTTTAGAGTAGGATTTTTTGAATTAATAATTATTTTGTTTGCTCAAGAGCTTCTGTTTTTGGTGGCTCAGCTTGTTTCAACATGTCGGTTACAATTTCAGAATTGTCCCAATAACCATATTCCTCTACAATCTTTCCATCAATAAATCTAGCTGTATTGTGAAAAGGAATATCATACACTTTACCTGTTGATTTTAAAGTTCCTTTCCATAAAGCCCAACTATTTACCCATGTTTCACCTTCATCAGTTACTACCATTTCGTATTCTTCTTTTTCAACTACCCAACTAAATAATTTAGCATCTTCCTTGTTTTTATCAATGGCTTGAGCTACTGTGAGTGCTTTTTCTTTAATTACGTTATTAGCAATTTTTGCTGTATCAGCATAATGAGTTGCATAATCTTCCCAATCCATGGTTTTATAATCCTCCATCACTTTTTTATAAGTATCTATTTCTGAAGATTTTTGCGTATAACGAACTTCTTGTTTACAAGCAACAAATAGTATTGTTGCAAGTCCTAATAAAATTAGTTTTTTCATATTTTGTGTTTTTGTGATTAATTATTTTTTTGGATTATAACTTAAATCCACTTTATACATTGAAGTTTCTGTTTTATAATGTGATAAAAGCGGATATAATTCATCCCATTTTTTTTGCCATTCATCACCAAGAAGTTTATTGTTTTCTGAACTAACAGCAGCTTGACTTTGAGAATCTTTATTACGAATAATAACTAAATAAAATTCTTCTTCTGCTCCAAAACCAGTGTGTAATACTAAATAAGGAAGTTTTGAACCCTTTTTTGCCCACAAATCTTTTACTTCTTTCATTTTATCGGCAACGGCTATAGAATTAGCAGGGCTAACATACAGATAATAGTATTTATTAAAATCTCCTTCCGCAGATTTTCCTTCTGGCAAATAAGATAAATCACTTCTGTATGTCACCATAAAACTTTGATGTGCATCATAGCATTTATCAAAGCGTTCAAACATCGATTTAAATTTATCGGCACCCATTTTATCTCTCAAGGGTTTCATTCCATCTTTGTCCATTTCAGCAAAGTTTTTCATCGGACTTGAGTAATAATAAGAACCATTATCATGTCTCCAAACATTAAATGTAAAGTCAGGAACATTATAGGTTTTGCATGCATCAGCAAATTCTTTTGCTACTTTTTCATATTCTTTTTCCATAGATGGTTTTACATGGTCAACATGTATCCAGTACATTTGATCTTGAGCAGTAGTTTTTAAAGGAATTAGGAATATAAAAAAACCTAATAGTGAAATTGTAATTTTTAATGTTTTCATAATATATTGATTTAATTGGTTACTAATTTTTAACTAAGTAACACTAAATCAATACTAATTAAAAGCTAGTTAGGACGAAATGGGTTAAATAATGTCCGTAACCTATGTTTTAATTATCAGGGAAGAATAGGTGAGAAGTAGAATAAGTGAAATTAAATTAAGCCGTTTTTTTTAATTTAAAATCAAAAGTAATAATAGTACCATTATCATTTTGTTCTTGCATAGTGCCATTTAACTGATGGGTCAATAAAGAAATCAATTGACCACCAAACCCCGTGCCTTGTAGCACTCCAGATTTTCCAACACCGTTATCAGCAACAATTAATTGAAGAATAGAATTTGCTTTTCTTTCTAATTTGATGGTTAGTTTTCCGTTTTCCCCATTTGGGAAAGCATATTTTACCGTATTAGTTATTAATTCATTAATTATCAACCCTAAAGGAACAGCGGTATCAATATCTAAATCAAGTTTTTCCATTGCTAACTCTAGCTCAACTTTTTCTTCTGCACCAAAACTGTCTAAGATACTTTCGCTTAAATTTAGTACATAATCTTTCATTTCAATAGCACCAAGATTACTTCCTTGATAGAGTTTTTGATGAACAATTCCAATAGAATTTACACGGTTTTGACTTTCTTGCATCGCATCTTTAGTAGATTGATCATCAATTTGTGAAGATTGCAATGCTAATAAGCTAGAAACTATCTCTAGATTATTTTTCACACGATGATGAATTTCTTTTAAAAGCAATTCATTTTCAGCATTTTTAATAGCCAACAATCTGTTTTTCTTTGCGCGATTTTGATAACTGATATAACCAATGATAAGCAAACCTAAAAGCAAAACAGCCAAACCAATAAACAAGCTTTTAATCAATTTTTGTTGAGAAATAGTAGTTTTTTGAGTAGAAATGGTTTCTTCTTTCTTTTTAGTTTCATACTTAGTTAGCATTTCCGACATCTTTGCATCACTTTCTATTGAAGCAATACGATCTCGCAAATCATAAGCTTTTTGTTTGTACTCTAAAGCTGTTTTGTAGTCTCCTAATTTACTGTAAATGGTGCTAACATGATGATAATTTTCAACCAAATTTGCTTTTTCATTGCTGCCTTCTTGAAGTTTTACGGTTTCTAATTGATATTTTAAAGCTTCTTTGTAATTCCCCAAAATCAAATTTATTTCTCCCAAATTTGCAGTTACAGTATTTATAGCATTCTGATAATTAGCAGTTTTGGCATACTCCATTGCTTTTTGATAATCTGCCAATGCATCTTTATTTTTTCCTAAACGTTTTAGCGCATTTCCTCTACCATTGGATACATCAGCATAAGTTGGTAATCCCATGTTTTGTTCTTTTGCAATTGATAATGCTTTGTCATAAAAACTAAATGATTGTTGGTACTTTTTAGAAGCCATAGCAACATTGGCAGCATTAAAATTAACATAGAATTTTTCGGTAGTTAAATTGAATTTATCAGCAATTGCTATTGCTTTCTCAGCATAATCTAGTGCTTCTTCTAGTCGATTTTGTTGGGTTAAATCATCAGAAATTCTAGTCATAGCATCGCAAATACCTGCTTTGTTATCTATAGACTCCATCATTTTTAAACCTTCTAAATCTTTTTGTAATGCAGTATCTAAATTTCCTTTTTTGCGCGAAACCCAAGCCATTTTAAAATAAGTTTTAGCCAAACCTTCTTTGTTATTAACAGCTGAATATCCTTTTTCTGCTTTTAAAAAGAAGATAGAAGCAGAGTCTAATTGTAATAAATTGGCATGCATTCTGCCTTGCATTTCATAAAACTTTGGTTGCCAATTTTTATCTTTTACTTTATCAGCAAACGCTACACCTTGTTTTGCAAAAACTAATGCTTGTTCCATATTTTGTTCAAAAGCAATAGAAACCATTTCATTAATAATCTCTAACTTTTTTTCAGAATTAGTTTCTTTTTTTAATTCAAGTTGTAGATTGGTAATAGTTTGTGCTTGTGCTAATGTCAGTAATGGAAGTATAAAAAGCAATAATAATTTTAATCTCATTGTAGAAATGTTAGTTTGATTTAAACTTTTTGGATATGTTGTAGCAATTGCTTTTTTAGATCATTACTGATTGGTATTGCTTTTTTTGCAATTACAACATGGCTTGTTGCAATTTCGTCAATATGATTCATATTAATTATAAAAGAACGATGAATCCGCATAAGTGTATTTGCTGATAATTTTTCGTCCAATTCTTTTAAAGTAGAAACAATTAAATGCTCTTTATCTCTGCAATGAATTTTACAATAATTCCGTTCGGCTTCTATATATAAAATATCTTTAATGCACACTTTTACCATTTTATCATGACTTCTCACAAAAATGCAATCGCTTAATACAAAAGGATTATCATTTACTACTTCAATAGAGTTTTCCAATTTGTTTTCTTCCTCAACCCTAAGAAGTGTTAATTCAATAGCGCGTTGCAAGTCTATTTTTTTAAAAGGTTTTGTTAAGAATGCATATGGATTGGTTGCTTTGGCTCTTTTAAAATGGGCTTCATCAGCATTTGCAGTTAAAAAAATTATTGGAATTTTGTAGTTCTTTTGAATAATATGCGCGAGTTCAATACCATCAATATCATCATTCAAATTAATGTCTAACAGAATTATATCTGGAACGTTTTGAATAATACTTGGTAGAACGTCATTTACTCTTGGAATTAATCCTGTGATTTTATACCCTAAATTTGTTAGTTGAAGTGAAATGTTGGCAGCAATAATCATCTCATCTTCAATAATAAGAATTTTAGTGATTTCACTCATTTAGAAATTTTTTTAAAAACAATTAGTTTACTTTTTCTCTAATCATAAATTTAGATGTTTTTGGGTAGTTTTTTTTAAGTAAAAAAAAATAATAAAAAGTGTAGGTTTAGTAAAGGTATTAATTTTAAATGGATAATTTAACATTTCGTTTTCTTTTGTTAAAGAAAGTTAATACAAAATGAAGAAATATTTTAGGTATAACAAAAAAAATCCCAATCTTTCGATTAGGATTTCTTAATATAAGTAAGTTAAATAAGGTTGTACAAACGTTTATTTTACTTTATTCACAATAGCTTTGAAAGCTTCTGGATGATTCATTGCTAAATCAGCTAATACTTTACGGTTCAATTCGATACCGTTTTTCTTAACTAATCCCATGAATTGAGAATAAGACATTCCGTGTAATCTTGCACCTGCGTTTATACGCACAATCCATAAAGCACGGAAGTTTCTTTTATTCTGCTTTCTATCACGGTAAGCATAAACCATTGCTTTTTCTACTGCGTTTTTTGCAACAGTCCAAACGTTTTTACGACGACCAAAGAAACCTTTGGCTTGCTTCATTATCTTTTTTCTTCTTGCTCTTTTAGCAACTGAATTTACTGATCTTGGCATAATTTAATTGTTTTTTGTAGCAGGCGAACCGAATTTAATCAAAGTTACTTAAAGCCATACTCCAAGGTTATTTAAAATTGATTTTTAACCTAAAGAATTATTAGATAATTCTTAATTGTTGTTTAATACTTTTCTCATCTGTTTTGTGTACCAAAGCAGAGTGTGTCAAAGCTAGTTTACGCTTCTTAGACTTTTTAGTCAAGATGTGGCTTTTGAAAGCGTGTTTTCTTTTAATTTTTCCAGAACCAGTAACTTTAAATCGTTTCTTGGCACTAGATTTTGTTTTCATTTTAGGCATAATTTCCCTAATTTATTTAAATTTAACTTACTTACTTTTATTTTGATTTTGAAAAAATCAATCTCATTATTTTTATTTTCCACTGCTTTTTGCAAACGGAATATTATTTACTTTTTTTCTTCGGAGCAATGAACATAATCATTCTTTTACCTTCCAAAACAGGCATTGCTTCAACTTTTCCATATTCTTCCAAGTCAGTAGCTAAACGCAACAATAAGATTTGACCTTGCTCTTTATAAATAATCGAACGACCTTTAAAGAATACAAAAGCTTTTAACTTTGAACCTTCTTTAAGGAATTTTTCGGCATTCTTTCTTTTAAACTCATAATCATGCTCATCCGTTTGAGGACCAAAACGAATTTCCTTAACTGTAATTTGAGTAGATTTTGCTTTTAATTCTTTTTCACGTTTCTTTTGTTGGTATAGAAATTTTCCATAATCCATTAATTTACAAACTGGTGGTTCAGCATTTGGAGAAATCTCAACCAAATCTACTTCAAGTTCTTCAGCCATTCGTAAAGCATCGGCTATTTTGAAAATCCCTGGTTCTACATTTTCTCCAACTAAACGAACTTCTGTAGCACGTATCAACTTATTGATGTTATGTGCTGCTGTTTTTTCTACTCGAGGTTTGTAGCCTCTATTGTTTCTTATTGCTATGGCTTAAAAATTTAAATTATACTTCAAATGATTTTAATGTCTTACTTATTTCTACGTTAACTATTGAAACAAATTCTTCAATTGTAACGGTACTATTTCCTTTTCCTTCTTGACCATGACGACGAACAGAAATTGTTCCATTTTTTTCTTCTTCCTCGCCAACAATCAGCATAAATGGCAATTTTTGCATTTCCGCATCTCTAATTTTTTTGCCAATTGTCTCGTTCCGGTTGTCAATTAGGGCGCGAATTTCGTGATTTTCTAGCAATTCTAAAACTTTTTTCGCATAATTTTCATATTTTTCACTCAGTGACAAGATTATAGCTTGTTCAGGCATCAGCCATAGCGGGAAATTTCCTGCCGTATGTTCTAGTAATATTGCAATAAAACGCTCCATTGAACCAAATGGAGCACGATGAATCATTACTGGTCGATGTAATTTGTCATCTGCTCCTTTATAAGTTAATTCAAAACGTTCGGGTAAATTATAATCCACCTGAATAGTTCCAAGTTGCCAACTTCTACCTAAAGCATCTTTAACCATAAAATCTAATTTTGGACCATAAAAAGCAGCTTCACCATACTCAACAACGGTATTTAAACCTTTATCTGCGGCTGCATTGATAATGGCGTTTTCGGCTTTCTCCCAATTTTCATCGCTACCGATATATTTTTCACGATTTTCTTGATCTCGAAGTGAAATTTGAGCAGTAAAATTCTCAAATCCTAAAGAACCAAAAACATACAAAACTAAATCAATAACTTTTTTAAATTCAGAATCTAATTGATCAGGTGTGCAAAATATATGGGCATCATCTTGAGTAAAACCTCTAACACGAGTTAAACCATGTAATTCACCACTTTGTTCATAGCGATACACCGTTCCAAATTCAGCATATCGTTTTGGTAAATCTTTATATGACCAAGGTTTTGTATTGTAGATTTCACAATGATGTGGACAATTCATCGGTTTTAATAAAAACTCTTCTCCTTCTGCAGGTGTATGAATAGGCTGGAAACTATCAGCACCATATTTAGCATAATGTCCCGAGGTAACATACAATTCTTTCTGACCTATATGTGGTGTAACTACTTGCTCGTATCCTGCTTTCTTTTGCGCTTTTTTTAGGAATTGTTCAAGTCTATCTCTTAAAGCAGCTCCTTTTGGTAACCATAATGGTAATCCTTGACCAACTTTTTGAGAAAAAGCAAATAAATCCAATTCTTTACCTAGTTTTCTATGGTCTCTTCTTTTTGCTTCTTCTAATAACTCTAAATATTCAGTTAAGTCTTTTTGTTTTGGAAATGAAATTCCATAAACACGTGTTAACTGCTTATTCTTTTCATCGCCACGCCAATAAGCTCCAGCAACACTCATGATCTTCATGGCTTTGATAATTCCAGTATTCGGAATATGTCCACCGCGACACAAGTCAAAGAAATTTGCATGATCACAAAAAGTAATGGTGCCGTCTTCTAAATTCGAAATCAATTCAGTTTTGTATTCATTGTCTTTATATATCTCTAGAGCTTCCTCCTTAGAAACAGATCGCATTCTAAATTCATGTTTCTCTCTTGATATTTCTAACACTCTATCTTCTATTTTTTTGAAATCAGCATCTGTAATTTTTTGATCACCAAAATCAACATCATAGTAAAAACCATTATCAATCGCAGGGCCAAGTGTTAATTTAATACCAGGATAAAATTCCTCAAGCACTTGTGCCATAACGTGTGATGTAGAATGCCAAAATGCTTTCTTGCCATCTTTGTCATTCCAAGTGTATAATGTTAACGCACCATTAGTATTTAACTCCGTTGATGTTTCAATTGCGACACCATTGAAAGAAGCTGAAATAACGTTTCTCGCCAATCCTTCACTAATGCTTTTAGCAACATCCATAGAAGTGATGCCGTTTTCAAAATCTTTAACCGAGCCATCTGGCAATGTAATTTTTATCATTCCTAAATATATTATGGGATGCAAATATAGACGATTAACAAAATAGATACAATATCTGTTTCTATATTTTTAATAATAATAAAAAAGGCATAATTATTACTTAGTTTTTTTTTAGCGATTTTATCTATGTCTTTCTTTTTAAAATATTATAACAATAAATTCAAGAATAAAGTACGCACAATGAGGGCATTAAAAAATACTTTAAAAAAAGGGTTAAAATAAGTTTGTGAGATTGGAAAAGAAGCTTACTTTTGCACCCGCATTAAGGCAGACGTTCTATAAATACACTGAGAAATAAATTAAAAAAAACAATTAAAATGTTTTGTTTAGGATTAAAAAAGGTTTTACCTTTGCCGTCCGCAAAACGGTTAATTTTTTTGAGATTTAATGAGGAGAAAAAAAATAAAAAAATATTTTAATTTTTTCTTGCAGGATTAAAAAAGAGTTGTACTTTTGCACCCGCTAACCGAAAGAATGGCGAAAATATAAAAGAAAACGTTCATAGATATATTGAATTGACAGCCGTTTTAATGGAGACATTAAGACAAAATAAGAGAGTAAGTAAATTGTAAAGAATTACACTAGCCTTTGTCTAAAAAAACGAGACTAACGTAAAGTTAGAATCAACAACATACGATGAAGAGTTTGATCCTGGCTCAGGATGAACGCTAGCGGCAGGCCTAACACATGCAAGTCGAGGGGTATAGGGAGCTTGCTTCCTAGAGACCGGCGCACGGGTGCGTAACGCGTATGCAATCTACCTTGTACAGGGGAATAGCCCAGAGAAATTTGGATTAATGCCCCATAGTATTATTAAATGGCATCCTTTAATAATTAAAGTTCCAACGGTACAAGATGAGCATGCGTCCTATTAGTTAGTTGGTGTGGTAACGGCATACCAAGACGATGATAGGTAGGGGTCCTGAGAGGGAGATCCCCCACACTGGTACTGAGACACGGACCAGACTCCTACGGGAGGCAGCAGTGAGGAATATTGGACAATGGGCGCAAGCCTGATCCAGCCATGCCGCGTGCAGGAAGACGGTCCTATGGATTGTAAACTGCTTTTATACAGGAAGAAACACTGGTTCGTGAACCAGCTTGACGGTACTGTAAGAATAAGGATCGGCTAACTCCGTGCCAGCAGCCGCGGTAATACGGAGGATCCAAGCGTTATCCGGAATCATTGGGTTTAAAGGGTCCGTAGGCGGCCTTATAAGTCAGTGGTGAAATCTCCTAGCTCAACTAGGAAATGGCCATTGATACTGTAGGGCTTGAATTATTGTGAAGTAACTAGAATATGTAGTGTAGCGGTGAAATGCTTAGATATTACATGGAATACCAATTGCGAAGGCAGGTTGCTAACAATATATTGACGCTGATGGACGAAAGCGTGGGGAGCGAACAGGATTAGATACCCTGGTAGTCCACGCCGTAAACGATGGATACTAGCTGTTTGGAGCAATCTGAGTGGCTAAGCGAAAGTGATAAGTATCCCACCTGGGGAGTACGAACGCAAGTTTGAAACTCAAAGGAATTGACGGGGGCCCGCACAAGCGGTGGAGCATGTGGTTTAATTCGATGATACGCGAGGAACCTTACCAAGGCTTAAATGTAGATTGACCGGTTTGGAAACAGACTTTTCGCAAGACAATTTACAAGGTGCTGCATGGTTGTCGTCAGCTCGTGCCGTGAGGTGTCAGGTTAAGTCCTATAACGAGCGCAACCCCTGTTGTTAGTTGCCAGCGAGTCAAGTCGGGAACTCTAACAAGACTGCCAGTGTAAACTGTGAGGAAGGTGGGGATGACGTCAAATCATCACGGCCCTTACGCCTTGGGCTACACACGTGCTACAATGGACGGTACAGAGAGCAGCCACTGCGCAAGCAGGAGCGAATCTACAAAACCGTTCTCAGTTCGGATCGGAGTCTGCAACTCGACTCCGTGAAGCTGGAATCGCTAGTAATCGGATATCAGCCATGATCCGGTGAATACGTTCCCGGGCCTTGTACACACCGCCCGTCAAGCCATGGAAGCTGGGGGTACCTGAAGTCGGTGACCGTAAGGAGCTGCCTAGGGTAAAACTGGTAACTGGGGCTAAGTCGTAACAAGGTAGCCGTACCGGAAGGTGCGGCTGGAACACCTCCTTTCTAGAGACAAAAGAAGGATAGGAATTTTTAAGATTAATTTACTCTCGCTGTTAGTTCAAAATAAAACAAAAGCAAAATACAGAGTCTCGTAGCTCAGCTGGTTAGAGTACTACACTGATAATGTAGGGGTCCCCAGTTCGAGTCTGGGCGGGACTACTAATTTTAGATTTAAAATTTAAAATTTTAGATTTAGAAAGTAACACTGAAAAAGCTTAAAAGGAAATTCTAGAAGTTGGGATCCTTATTTTTTTTGGAATTTGGAATTTAAAAATTTGGAATTTTAAAATATTTTGGGGGATTAGCTCAGCTGGCTAGAGCGCCTGCCTTGCACGCAGGAGGTCATCGGTTCGACTCCGATATTCTCCACAATCCGCCACGGCGGAAGAAGTTCATTGACATATTGAGATAAAAACATTTAAAAAGTAGAAAGTATATTTGATGTATGATTTATCATGCATTAATAAAGAAAGTCCTAAGTATTTTTATAATATTTAGGCGGCACATAAGCAAAATAAGGGCGTATGGGGAATGCCTAGGCTCTCAGAGGCGATGAAGGACGTGATAAGCTGCGAAAAGCTACGGGGATTGGCACACACGAATTGATCCGTAGATATCCGAATGGGGCAACCCGGCATGTTGAAGACATGTCATCCTGATAAGGAAGTAAACCCGCTGAACTGAAACATCTAAGTAGGCGGAGGAGAAGAAAACAAAAGTGATTCCGTAAGTAGTGGCGAGCGAACGCGGATTAGCCCAAACCAGAGTTGTTACGGCAATTGTGGGGTTGTAGGACCACGACATTTCTTGCGGATTGAACTAGAATAACCTGGAAAGGTTAACCAAAGAGGGTGATAGTCTCGTATAGGTAAGAGAAGATAAGAATAGTGGTATCCTGAGTAGGGCGGGGCACGTGAAACCCTGTCTGAATTTGGCGGGACCATCCGCTAAGGCTAAATACTCCTGAGAGACCGATAGTGAACCAGTACCGTGAGGGAAAGGTGAAAAGAACCGTGAATAACGGAGTGAAATAGATCCTGAAACCATACGCTTACAAGCGGTCGGAGCCCATTCGTTGGGTGACGGCGTGCCTTTTGCATAATGAGCCTACGAGTTAACGTTGCTGGCAAGGTTAAGTGATTAAGTCACGGATCCGTAGCGAAAGCGAGTCTGAATAGGGCGCTTTAGTCAGTAGTGTTAGACGCGAAACCGTGTGATCTACCCATGGGCAGGATGAAGCTGTGGTAACACATAGTGGAGGTCCGAACCGGTTGACGTTGAAAAGTCTTCGGATGACCTGTGGGTAGGGGTGAAAGGCCAATCAAACTCGGAAATAGCTCGTACTCCCCGAAATGCATTTAGGTGCAGCGTTATGCGTAAAGTTATATAGAGGTAGAGCTACTGATTGGATGCGGGGGCTTCACCGCCTACCAATTCCTGACAAACTCCGAATGCTATATAATGTTTCATAACAGTGAGGGCATGGGTGCTAAGGTCCATGTCCGAGAGGGAAAGAACCCAGACCATCAGCTAAGGTCCCCAAATATATGCTAAGTTGAAAAAACGAGGTTTGTCTGCCCAGACAGCTAGGATGTTGGCTTGGAAGCAGCCATTCATTTAAAGAGTGCGTAACAGCTCACTAGTCGAGCGGACGAGCATGGATAATAATCGGGCATAAGCATATTACCGAAGCTATGGATTTGTATGTAAATACAAGTGGTAGGGGAGCATTCTAACAGGGTTGAAGGTGAGTCGTAAGGCATGCTGGACTGGTTAGAAAAGAAAATGTAGGCATAAGTAACGATAATGCGGGCGAGAAACCCGCACACCGAAAGACTAAGGTTTCCTCAGCTATGCTAATCAGCTGAGGGTTAGTCGGGTCCTAAGGCGAACCCGAAAGGGACAGTCGATGGCCAACGGGTTAATATTCCCGTACTACTGTTAATTGTGATGGGGTGACGGAGTGATGAAAGTACCGCGAACTGACGGAAGTGTTCGTTGAAGGTTGTAGCTATATTCTTGGTAGGCAAATCCGCCGAGAATGGCAAAGACTGATAGTACTCGGAGTCTTCGGACAAAGAGATAGTGTACCTAAGGGCTTCCAAGAAAAACCTCTAAACTTAGATTAACAGTACCCGTACCGTAAACCGACACAGGTAGTCGAGGAGAGAATCCTAAGGTGCTCGAGAGATTCATGGCTAAGGAATTAGGCAAAATAGACCTGTAACTTCGGGAGAAAGGTCGCCAGCAGCAATGCTGGCCGCAGTGAAAAGGTCCAGGCGACTGTTTATCAAAAACACAGGGCTCTGCAAAATCGTAAGATGAAGTATAGGGCCTGACACCTGCCCGGTGCTGGAAGGTTAAGAGGAGATGTCATTCGCAAGGAGAAGCATTGAATTGAAGCCCCAGTAAACGGCGGCCGTAACTATAACGGTCCTAAGGTAGCGAAATTCCTTGTCGGGTAAGTTCCGACCTGCACGAATGGTGTAACGATCTGGACACTGTCTCAGCCATGAGCTCGGTGAAATTGTAGTATCGGTGAAGATGCCGATTACCCGCAGTGGGACGAAAAGACCCTGTGCACCTTTACTATAGCTTAGTATTGGTCTTGGATAAGTGATGTGTAGGATAGGTGGGAGACTATGAAGTGGCGTCGCTAGGCGTTGTGGAGTCATTGTTGAAATACCACCCTTTGCTTATCTGAGATCTAACCCGCCTTTGGCGGGGACATTGCTTGGTGGGTAGTTTGACTGGGGTGGTCGCCTCCAAAAGAGTAACGGAGGCTTCTAAAGGTTCCCTCAGCACGCTTGGTAACCGTGCGTAGAGTGCAATGGCATAAGGGAGCTTGACTGAGAGACATACAGGTCGATCAGGTACGAAAGTAGAGCATAGTGATCCGGTGGTTCCGCATGGAAGGGCCATCGCTCAAAGGATAAAAGGTACGCCGGGGATAACAGGCTGATCTCCCCCAAGAGCTCATATCGACGGGGGGGTTTGGCACCTCGATGTCGGCTCGTCACATCCTGGGGCTGGAGAAGGTCCCAAGGGTTGGGCTGTTCGCCCATTAAAGTGGCACGCGAGCTGGGTTCAGAACGTCGTGAGACAGTTCGGTCTCTATCTACTGTGGGCGTTAGAAATTTGAGTGGATCTGATTCTAGTACGAGAGGACCGAATTGGACAAACCTCTGGTGTATCTGTTGTTCCGCCAGGAGCACCGCAGAGTAGCTACGTTTGGAAGGGATAAGCGCTGAAAGCATATAAGCGCGAAACCCACCACAAGATGAGATTTCTTTTAAGGGTCGTGGAAGATGACCACGTTGATAGGCTATAGATGTAAAGGCAGTAATGTCATAGTCGAGTAGTACTAATAACCCGTTAGCTTATGTATAAAGTCCCGAGGCGAAAGCCTCGGGCGAAACTTTCTTTAAATGATTTATCTCAGTATGTTAAGATATTGTGTAATGTTGTCCGCCACGGCGGATACCCTTGCAAAACCTCTTAAGGTGGTTATTGCGTCGGGGCTCACCTCTTCCCATTCCGAACAGAGAAGTTAAGCCCGATTGCGCAGATGGTACTGCAGTTATGTGGGAGAGTATGTAGTCGCCTTTTTTTGAAAACCCTATTCTTTATAGAATAGGGTTTTTTGTTTTTAACGACGTGCTGATTATAAGTTTTTGCCATTTGAATTAAAGTAATTGCAACATTTATTCACTACGCAAATGTCACATTTCGGGTTTGATGGTCGGCAGATTTCTCTACCTAGAAATGAAATTGACATACCAATTTCCCCCCAAATACTCTTAGGTAATTTTTCCATTAATTGTTTTTCAACTTTGTTTCCGTCTTTGACTTCGGAAATGATTCCTATTCTTGGAGCTACACGAATAACATGTAAATCTGCAATAATTCCTTCTGCGGGTTTATTAATTTCCCGTAAAATTACATTTGCAGATTTTCTGCCAATTCCTTTTAGTGCAATTAAGTCGGAAAGGTTTGTTGGGATGTTTTTGTCTTCTTTTAATTTTTGAGCAATTTGTATTATCCAACTTGCTTTTGTCTCAAAGTTTCTCACTTTTGAAATATAGGGTAGTAAGGCTTCAGGAGTTGAAATAGCTATGCTTTCTATATTTGGAAACGTTTTAAAAAGAATTGGAGAAATTTTGTTAATATTAGCATCAGAATCTTGAGCTGAGAGAATGACCATTATCATTAGTTGATAAAGATTATTGTATTCTAATGGATGTTTTTTTCCATGATACAAATTTATTAACGGATGTAGATTACTAGCCCATCTGTCTTGTTCTTCATTTGAAACCATAATTTATTCTTTTAAAAATTTGATACTATTTTCTATAACTATTTTGTCACCTAGAATTTTTCGGTGCCCAAGTCCTTCAGTTATCATTAATTGACTATTCTTTAGACTTTTGTTTATTTGATAAGCAGCTTTCACATCAACATCATCATCATTTTTATCATGAATTATTAAAATTGGTTGTGAAATATCTTTAGAAACAAAGCTTGATCCATAATCTTCCATTGGTTCGCCATATTTTTTTTCATAATATTCTTTAAGTTTGATGCCTATTTTATGATTTAATCCAATTTTTTTTACAAAATCATCAATTATATCTTGAATAACATCGCCACTTCCAATTATTATAGCTTTATTAATAGTAAAGTTTTGTTTTAAAGCGTTTAATATTGCCATACCGCCTAAAGAATGTCCTATAGCAAATTCAAATGGAGCAAAATGTTTTTCTATTTCTAAAATACATGCCATAAATTCAGGCATTAGGGTTTTATTTCCTTTAGATTTTCCATGTGCAGGTGCGTCAAAGCTAATAGTCGAATAGCCATTTTCAATTAAAGCATCAGCTATTTTATATAATTGCGTTCCTCTGCCTGACCAACCATGTACAAGGAGTACTTTTTTACTTGATTTGCCATATTCATATATAACTATTTCTTTTCCAATTTTTGGAATTTTAATAGTTGATTGAATGCTATTTCTATTCATATTCCATTCTCGCTTTGGAATTTTATGTTTTATTGGTGTAGCAAATAATTTTGCGGCAAATAAAGTTGCTAATTTTGTTGAAATTGCTCCTAAAAACCTACTAGTATATAGAATTCCTTTCGGAATTTGCAAAGAATGACTGGTTTTATCTTCTTTTTTTATCATTTCAATAAATTTTACTGCAATTTATAACTTATTGTATTTTTTTCTAACTTACAACTCCTTAAAATTACAATTAAAAATGCAAAATCAAACTCGAATTGTTATTGAAAATGTAAATCCACAACTAGATAGTGGTGCTTTTTTTATTAAAAGAATTATAGGTCAAAAAGTAATTGTTACTGCAAATGTTTTTTCTGACGGACATGATGTTATAGCTAGTTCTGTAAAGTATAAACATGAAAAAGAGAAGAAATGGCAAGAAATTAGAATGCAAGAAACCGGAAATGATGAATGGATAGCTCAATTTAAAGTAGAAAAACAAGGTTTCTATACTTATTTTGTTGAAGGTTGGGTAGATTATGCTCTAAATTGGCAACATGGCACAGAGAGAAAAATTAATGATAATCAGCATGTAAAATCTGAATTATTGGAAGGTGCTGAATATTGTCAGGCTATTTTAAAAGAAGTTTCTAAAGATGAAAAAGCTTTTTTGAATAATGCAATAAAAGCTTTTCAAGATGAAAAAAAATATAATGAAGCCATTGCTATTGCTTTATCAAAAGAGTTGCATGATATTTTTTATAATCATCCTACGAGAACTTTAGCAAATAGTTCAATTGAATTGAAAGTTTATGTTGATAGAAAAAAAGCGTTATTCAGTACATGGTATGAGTTTTTTCCACGTTCTTCATCAGAAGTAAAAGGAAAGCATGGAACTTTTAAAGACTGTGAAAAATTATTACCAAGAGTTGCATCCATGGGATTTGATACATTGTATTTTCCACCTATACATCCAATAGGTGAAGTAAATCGAAAAGGGAAAAATAATGCTACGAATGCTCAACCTGGTGACGTAGGTTCGCCTTGGGGAATTGGTTCAAAACATGGTGGACACAAATCTACTCATCCTGAATTGGGAACTTTAGAAGATTTTAAGTCATTGGTAAAAAAAGCCAAAGAACTTGGAATTGAGGTTGCAATGGATTATGCTTTGCAAGCCGCACCAGATCATCCTTATGTGAAAGATTTTCCTCAGTGGTTCAAATGGCGACCAGATGGAACAGTTCAATATGCTGAAAATCCTCCAAAAAAGTACCAAGATATTCAACCGATATATTTTGAAAGTGGTGATTGGAAAAACCTTTGGAAAGAGTTGTTGGATGTTGCTTTGTTTTGGGTTGAAGAATGTGATATAAAAGTTTTTAGAGTAGATAATCCGCATACTAAGCCGTTTTATTTTTGGGGTTGGCTGATTGCTGAAGTAAAGAAAAAGCATCCAGATGTGTTATTTTTGGCAGAAGCATTTACTCGTCCAAAGATTATGAATGAATTAGCAAAACAAGGTTTTACACAGTCATATACTTATTATACATGGAGAAATTCAAAAGCTGAATTGATTGAATATTTAGAAGAATTAACCAAATCGGAGCAAAAAGAATATTTCCGACCAAATTTTTGGCCGAATACTCCCGATATTTTGCCTTATGCTTTGCAAAGCGGAATGGAAAGTGTTTATCTTCATAAATACTTTTTGGCAGCAACATTGAGTTCAAGTGTGGGACTTTATGGACCAGTTTATGAATATATGATTTCGGATGCAATGCCGGGAAAAGAAGAGTATTTGAACTCTGAAAAATATGAAGTGTATCATTGGGATTGGACTATTCAAAACAAATTGGTCACTGTAATTTCTCGTTTGAATAGAATTAGACATGAACAACCATCATTGCAACAAACGAATAATATTGAATTTTGTGCAACCGATAATGATCAAGTGATTGCCTATTATAAATATGACGATGATAAACTTGACGAAACGTTGATGATTTGTAATATTGATCCCTATTACCCAAAACAAGCTTGGGTTCAGTTACCATTAAAGTCTTTAAAAGTGCAAGCAGGTCAACCGATTAAAGTGGTCGATTTGGTTACTGGAAATAGTTATATATGGGATAAGGAATGGAATTTTGTGGAATTACATCCATCATTACCATTCCATTTGTTCAAGATTATTAAATAGGTTACAATAATTTAATGCCAAACTGATATGCAAACCTCTAGTGAAGAAACTTTTACTTCTCCATTTGAATTTAAAACCGAGTGGAAAAATGCTTTTGATAATGACGAATTTAGAAAGATTTTCGCATTGGATATTCTTGAAAATTATATTATCAATAAGCGATGGTATGGCGGAAAAGCAAGTACTTTAAAATATATAGAAATTGTTGATCATTTTAAAATTGCCTCTGAAAAAAACACTTATTATGGTGTTTTGATTGAAGTTAATTTTAAGGAAGCCTTTTATCAGCATTATTTTATGCCGTTGGCATTTATGGCAGAAGAAGAATTGGATACTAATACGATAATTGCGCCGGTTCAGATTGGAAAACAGAAAGGTTTTTTGGTAGATGCGCTACACCAAGAGGATTTTAGGAAATTATTGTTTGAAAATATCGTTCAAGCAAAAGAAAATAAAGCTTTGAAACTTATTTTCCACAAAGGATTGAAATTTGAAGACAAAGAATATAAATCTTCGAAGTTTATGGGATTGGAGCAGAGCAACACTTCTATTATTTATAATGATGCATTTGTATTAAAGATTTTTAGAAGAATTTATGTGAGCACCAATCCTGATTATGAGATTAGCCGATTTTTGACGGAGCGGATGAATTTTGAAAGTTCGCCCGCTTATATTGGCAGTATTAATTTGGATTTGCCCGAGGGAAATATCACTTTAGGTTTGATGCAAGAGTTGGTTGAAAATCAGGGTGATGCTTGGCAGTTTATGCTTGAGGAATTGGACGGTGTTTTTAGTAATTTGAAAACAAAGAAAATTAAAATTGATAAACTACCCGATATTCCTTTGTTTAAAAAATTAAAAATAAACGAAATTCCTCCTGAAATTATTGATTGGGTAGGATTGAGTTTGTTTATTAAGTTGCAAACCTTGGCAAAACGTACTGCTGAAATGCATATTGCATTGGGAAGTGACATTCATGATACAGCTTTTACACCTACGACTTATAATGGTGATTATACCGTTTGGTTGAAAAACCGAATGTTGTATCAGTTTCAGAATAGATTGAATATTATTGAAAATAGTTTGCATAAATTGGATGGATTGGCTTTGGAATTAGCGCATCAATTTATGGAAAACAAGAAACTGGTTCGTAAGCATTTTGTGGATTTTGATTGGACCAAAATGAAGAGTGAACGCATCAGAATTCATGGGGATTATCATCTTGGACAAGTGTTGGTGAATGGTGATGATTTTTACATCCTTGATTTTGAAGGTGAACCCGAAAGCACTATTCGTGATAGAAAGGTGAAACAGCCGCCGTTGAAAGATGTTGCAGGTTTGTTCCGTTCGTTTCATTATGCTATTTATGCGACGATTTTTAATAATAAAGACAAATATCCTTTTGAGCAAGAGCAATTGTTTAAGGCAGCCGAACTATTGTTTAATTATTTTGTTGGTGCTTTTTTGCAAACGTATGTAGAGAAGGCGCAAGCAGGCAATTTGAACATTGGCTATGACCATGAGATTGAGTTTTTATTGAAATATTGTTTGATAGAGAAGGCAGTATATGAGTTGGGCTATGAGTTGAACTCACGACCACGCTGGGCAGTCATACCGTTGAGAGGAATTCAGAGTATAATGAAATATTAAAAATATAAAGAAACATTTATAGTTTCAAAAAACAACAACAATGAATCAAGTACAAGTACATTCGCTTTTTACAGAATTTGATATTAATTTATTCAAGGCAGGAAAACATTTTAAGCTTTATGAAAAACTAGGTGCGCATGTTACCGAAGTGAATGGAGTGAAAGGAGTTTATTTTGCGGTTTGGGCACCAGCGGCACGTTCGGTTTCGGTGGTTGGTGATTTTAATTACTGGATTCAAGGTGAGCATATTTTGAATGTTAGATGGGATGGTTCTGGAATTTGGGAAGGGTTTATTCCTGGAGTTGATAAAGGAACGACGTATAAATATAAAATTCAGTCGAATAATAACGGGATTATTACTGAGAAAGCCGATCCGTTTGCTTTGTATTGTGAGCATCCGCCACAAACAGCTTCGGTTATTTGGGATTTGGAGTATAAGTGGAAGGACAAAAAATGGATGGACAGCCGAAAGGATAAGAATGGTTTGGACAAACCTTTTTCGGTATATGAAGTGCATTTGGGTTCGTGGCGTAGGAATGCCGAAGGAAAGTTTTTAACGTATGTTGAAATGGCGGAGCAATTGGTTGCCTACGTAAAGGAAACTGGTTTTACGCATGTGGAGTTTATGCCTGTGATGGAATTTCCATATGATCCATCGTGGGGTTATCAATTGGTGGGTTATTTTGCGCCAACATCGCGATTTGGAAAGCCGCAGGATTTTATGCTTTTGGTAGATAAATTGCATCAGGCAGGAATTGGAGTGATTTTGGATTGGGTGCCGTCGCATTTTCCTGAAGATGCACATGGTTTGGGCTTTTTTGATGGTTCAAACTTATATGAGCATCCCGATCGAAGAAAAGGATTTCATCCGGATTGGAAAAGTTTAGTTTTTAATTATGGACGAAACGAAGTGCGTTCGTTTTTGATAAGTAATGCGATATTTTGGTTAAGTCAATATCATGTTGATGGACTGCGCGTTGATGCTGTAGCTTCGATGTTGTATTTAGACTATTCAAGAAAAGATGGCGAATGGGAACCTAATATTTATGGTGGAAGAGAAAATTTGGATACGATTAGTTTCTTAAAAGATTTTAATGAAGCAGTGTATTCTAATTTTCCAGATGTGCAAACTATAGCTGAGGAAAGTACTAGTTTCCCTATGGTTTCTAGACCAACGTTTCTTGGTGGATTAGGTTTTGGGATGAAATGGATGATGGGTTGGATGCACGACACCTTGCAATATTTCAAAAAAGAACCAGTTTACCGTCGTTTTCATCAAAATGATTTGACTTTTTCGATGACGTATGCGTTTACAGAGAATTTTATGTTGCCGTTATCGCACGATGAAGTGGTTTATGGAAAAAAATCTATTTTAGGAAGAATGCCTGGTGATGAATGGCAGCGTTTTGCTAATCTTCGATTGTTATACGGTTATATGTTTACGCATCCAGGAACGAATTTGTTATTTATGGGTGCTGAATTTGGACAAAGTAGCGAATGGAATTTTGAAGGAAGTTTAGATTGGCATTTGTTACAATATGGTTTTCATAATGGAATTAAAAAATGTATCACGGATTTGAATGCATTGTATAAAGACAATCCTGCGTTTTATGAGAAGCAATTTTCAGTAGAAGGTTTTGAATGGATTAACTATTCAGATGCTGAAAATGCGGTTTTGAGTTATATCAGAAAAGGAACTAACGAAAAAGAGAACATGATTGTGGTTTGTAATTTTACACCAGTGGTACGAACCAATTACCGTATTGGACTAACGACTAAAGGTAAACTAACAGAAATATTCAACTCGGATAATGTTGAATATGGAGGAAGTGGAGTTTCAAATCCAAAAGCTATAAAGATTGATAAAACGCCTTGGAACTGGAAAGATTACTCGGCTGAGATTACTTTACCACCATTAGGCGTTACTGTTTTCAAGATTTCTTAATACTACATAATAAAAGAATGATTCTAGGAAAGTTGGTTTTGATGAAAAACCAACTTTTTTAGTTTATAAACAACGAAAACGTTTGAGTTGAAAACTACTTTGGATACTTAGGAGTATTTCGTTTTCAAGTTTGTAAATTTGACGAACTACCTAAAATAAAATGCATGATTACTAATCAAGAACTTGAATATAAAGGCGATCAATTTCCTTCAAAAATAGTTTCATTTGAACAAGATGTAGATAGTATTTATTTCTATACTGATAATAATGTAATTCTAAAAGTTACAATTCTAAGAGATAGTTTAATTCGATTTAGATATACAACCAAAGGATATTTTAGCAATGATTTTTCATATGCTATTGATAAAACGCAATCACACGGTTACAATCAACTTGAAGTTACAGAAGAACCAACTTTTTATCTGATAAAAACGAGTAAAGTGTTTTGTAGAATAAACAAACACGATGTTAGAGTTTTTATTTATGACATTGATGGAACACCAATTCTTGAAGATGAAATTGGGTTCCATTGGGAAGAATGTTATGAACACGGTGGAAACATTGTGAAAATGAGTAAAATTTCTAAAGATGGAGAAAGTTTCTACGGATTAGGTGATAAAGCAACTCATTTAAATTTAAAAGGAAAGCGACTAGAAAATTGGGCAACCGACCAATATGCTTTTCATAAAGACCAAGAACCTTTATATAAAGTGGTTCCTTTTTACATTGGTTTACATCATAACAAAGCCTACGGTATTTTCTTTGACAATACGTTTAGAACTTTCTTTGATTTTTGTCATGAACGAAGAAATGTTTCTAGTTTTTGGGCTGAAGGTGGCGAAATGAATTACTACTTTTTCTATGGACCAAAAATGAGTGATGTAGTTAAAACCTATACGCATTTAACAGGAAAACCTGAATTACCGCCAATGTGGACTTTGGGTTATCATCAATGTAAATGGAGTTATTATCCTGAAAGTAAAGTCAAAGAAGTTACCAGTAAATTCAGAGAATTGCGAATTCCATGTGATGCTATCTATTTAGATATTGATTATATGGAAGGATTTCGATGTTTTACTTGGAGCAAAGAATATTTCCCAGAACCAAAAAGAATGGTTGCTGAATTGGCTAAAGATGGTTTTAAAACTGTGGTTATCATTGACCCAGGGATAAAAATAGACAAGGATTATTGGGTTTATCAAGAAGCTTTGAAGAATGATTATTTTTGTAAAAGAGCCGATGGACCATATATGAAAGGAAAAGTTTGGCCAGGCGAATGTAATTTTCCAGATTATACTAATCCAGAAGTTCGTGAATGGTGGGCAGGATTATTCAAAGAATTAATTGCTGAAATAGGAGTAAAAGGTGTTTGGAACGATATGAACGAACCTGCAGTTATGGATGTTCCTGGAAAAACTTTTCCAAATGATGTGCGTCATAATTATGATGGAAATAATTGCAGTCACAGAAAAGCACACAACATTTATGGAACGCAAATGGCAAGAGCAACTTATGAAGGTGTAAAACGATTTGCATACCCAAAAAGACCATTTATTATAACTCGTTCAGCTTATTCTGGTGCGCAACGCTATACTTCATCATGGACAGGAGATAATGTAGCTTCATGGGAACATTTATGGATTGCTAATATTCAAATGCAAAGGATGTCGATTTCTGGAATGGGTTTTACAGGTTCTGATATTGGCGGATTTGCCGAACAACCATCTGGTGAATTATACGCTCGTTGGATTCAGTTAGGCGTTTTTCATCCGTTTTGTAGAACCCATTCATCGGGTGATCATGGTGAACAAGAACCTTGGTCGTTTGGTGATGAAGTGATTGATATTACTAGAAAATTTGTCAACTTACGGTATCAACTTTTACCTTATTTATATACGATGTTTTGGCAATATGTCAATGAAGGTACGCCAATGTTGAAACCATTAGTTTATTTTGACCAAGAAGATTTTCATACCCATTACAGAACAGATGAATTTATTTTTGGAAATCAAATATTGGTTTGCCCAATATTAGAACCGAATGCGCAAGGAAGAAGAATGTATTTGCCAAAAGGAAATTGGTACAACTATTGGACAAATGAATTGGTAGAAGGAAAAAAAGAACTTTGGGTTAATACAAAGTTTGATGAAATTCCAGTATTTGTAAAAGAAGGTGCTATTATTCCTAAATATCCTGTTCAACAATACGTTGGCGAATTACAATTTGAAGAATTAACTTTGGATGTATATTATAAACTGGGAAAAGAAAAATCATTAGTTTACGAAGATGCTAACGATGGATATGATTATAACAAAGGAAGATTTTCGTTGAGAACCTTTACTTTGACAGGAAAAGAGAAAGAGTTAATTATTCAGCAACATAAAGAAGGCGATTTTATTACACAATATTCAAAATTTAAAATCAACCTAAATTGTTTGCCTTTCAAAATTAAAAAAATTGAAGTGGATAAAGAAAAATTGGATTTAAATACTCTTCAAATTAAAGGAGAAAATTACTTAATAATAGATAAAGATTTTACAGAATTGCACATATTTGGTGCATAGTTTATTAATTTTGTAAACTAAATACATTGATATGTTGTAATTGATTTTAAAAATTATGTAGCACTTTTGAATTAAGGACTACTTATTTTTGAGATGTATTAATTTAAAAACTTATACCCATGAAAAAAGGAATATTATTTGGAGCATTTGTCGCATTACTTTTAGTTTTTTCGTGTGCCAAGAATCCATTTACTGGTAAAAGCACGATGGCATTAGTAGATAATAGTCAAATTTTCCCATCTGCTTTCCAACAATACAATCAATTTTTGACCGAAAACAAAGTGATTTCAGGAACAACAGATGCAAAACGCGTTACAGATGTTGGAATGAAAATTAAAGCTGCAGCAGAAAAATGGTTGAATGCGAATGGCTATACCGAATATTTGAAAGACTACAAATGGGAATATAAGCTGGTGGATAGCAAAGACGTAAATGCATGGTGCATGCCAGGCGGAAAAATTGTTGTTTACACAGGAATTTTACCAATTACTAAAGATGATGCTGGTTTGGCAACCGTTATGGGACATGAAGTTTCACATGCATTAGCCAACCATGGACAACAACGAATGAGTGCAGGAATGCTTCAACAAGCAGGTGCTGCTGGTGTTGCTATTGCTACAGGTGGAAAAAGCGAAGAAACACAACAACTAGCTATGTTAGCGTATTCTGGAGTTTCACAATATGGTGGAATGTTACCATTTAGTCGAAGTCACGAAAGTGAAGCCGATATGATTGGCTTAAAATTAATGGCAATAGCAGGATACAATCCGGAAGAAGCTGTTAATTTTTGGGGAAGAATGTCAGCAGCTTCTGGTGGACAAAAGCCTGCGGAATTTATGAGTACGCATCCGAGTGATGAAACCAGAATAGCCAATTTGAGAAGGATGATTCCTGAAGCAAAAGCAGAAGCTTTAAAGTTTGGAGTAACATTTAAAAAATAGAAAAGTACTAAAAAAAATGTATATTTAATCCCGATTTATTTCGGGATTTTTTTTATGAAATAAACTGATAGTCGAAAGGCAAAAATTGAAAATGTAATGCTATGCACAGTCGATGTGTCTAAAATTTTAATATCTAATATCGAAAACATGCCAAATTTACCAAAAGGTCATCCAAAATTACTAAATGCTTGGGCATTTTACGATTGGGCAAATTCAGTTTATAGTTTAGTCATTGCATCGGCAATTTTTCCAATTTTTTATGAAATGATTTTCAAAGATAGCGGCAGCAATTATGTTAATTTTCTCGGAATAAAATGCAAAGACACCGCAATGATTAGTTTTGTTACCGCTTTCGCATTTTTAATAGTTGCTGTTTTTTCTCCAATATTATCAGGAATTGCAGATTATATTGGGAACAAAAAAGCATTTCTTCGTTTTTTCTGTTATCTAGGTGGAATTTCATGTATAAGTTTGTATTGGTTCGATTTAAACCAACTTTTCTTGAGCTATACTTTTTACTTTTTTGGATTAATTGGATTTTGGGCTAGTTTGGTTTTCTATAATTCATATTTACCAGATATTGCTTTTCCAGAGCAACAAGATAGAGTTAGTGCAAGAGGGTTTTCTTTAGGATATGTTGGAAGTACTTTGTTGTTAATTTTTAATTTAGCAATGGTTATGTTTCCTCATAAATTTGGAATTACCGGTACAGAAAAAGAAGCCAGTATGTTTGCCATGCGAATATCATTTATTACTGTAGGAGTTTGGTGGATTGGTTTTAGTCATATAACGTATTATTTTTTACCCAAAGGAAATCATAAGGCTAAGAAAATAACGAAAGACGTAATCTTTAATGGTTTTAATGAATTGAGAAAAGTTTGGAAACAATTACAACAAAACTTAGCCCTAAAAAGATATTTATACAGTTATTTTGTTTTTATAATGGCAGTACAGACTGTTATGTTGGTAGCAACTTATTTTGGTGCAACCGAAATCTCATGGGAAACTTCTAAACAAAAAACGACTGGATTAATTATTAGTATATTAGTAATTCAGTTGGTGGCAGTAGTTGGAGCAGTAGTGACTTCTAGAGCTTCAGGAAAATTTGGAAATATAAAAACATTACTTTTTTTAAATGCATTTTGGGCAATACTTTGTGCTTTTGCCTATTTTGTTGAAACACCAAACGAATTTTATATAACAGCTGGTTTTGTTGGATTAGTTATGGGCGGAATTCAATCAATTGCACGTTCAACCTATTCAAAATTACTTCCAGAAACCGATGATACAGCTTCTTTTTTTAGTTTTTATGACGTAACCGAAAAAATTGGTATTGTAATAGGAATGTCAATTTATGGAATTATAGATCAAGTTACAGGAAGTATGCGAAATGCCATAGTGTTTTTAGGAGTATTTTTCGTAATTGGATTTATTCTTTTATTAAGAGTTCCAAAAAAAGCATTGATTTAAATTTAAAAAAAATTATATTTGGAAAAAATTATTTTAAAGTTATGAAAAACATAAAAATTATTGGAAGATTACTATTGCTTTTTACTGCGATTACTTTTATGTCTTGTGAAAATGAGCCTATAGATCCAGCAATTGATTTGACCAATCCAGGAAATACAATAGGTTCTTTTACAGCAAAAATTGGAAGTGAAGATTTTAATGCCAATCAATTAATTGATGCCGAATATACTGATACAGCACTTGGTACTCAATTAACAATTATTGGTGTTACTTCTACAGGAAAAACAATGTCTATAACGGTAATGAATCCAGCAGTTGGGACTAGAACTGCTAGTAGTAACGAAGCTTCTTTACTAACATTTGATTATGCTGCAAGTGCAAATGACATTTATAGTTCATACAATACTACAACCTCGCAATACAGTGGAGTTTTAACGATAACTCAATTTGATTTAACCACCAAAAAAATATCGGGTACATTTAGTTATACTGGCTATGGTGCTTTATCAAGTGCCACTCAAATACAAGTTACCGAAGGTAATTTGATTAATATTACTTTTGACGACTCAACTACAGGCGGAAACAATGGAGAAAATCCAAATACAACCCCAGTTTTTAAAGCCGATTTTAATAATTCAACTTGGAGTACAACACAATATGCTGCAGAGGTTTCTCCCAACTTCATTCAAATTGCTGGTTTTAAAACAAATGGTGAAAGCTTTTTGTTTTTAGTAAATGCTAGTGGAGTAGGAACTTACCCAGCAAACGAAAATATATTAGCCTATACACCTCCTGGTTCTGAATTCGGATATTGGTCTTCAAATTTCAATAATCCAAATGAAAATACAGGTTCAATAACAATTACGAATATTAATACAGTTACTAAAACAATTTCGGGAACTTTTAATTTCAAGGGATATTGGTCAGATACTGATGTTACTAATATTCCTCCAGTACAATTTACAAATGGAGTATTTACCAACATACCTTATACAGATCAAGTGGAAAGTGGCGATACTTTTTTTGCTAAGGTTAACGGAACTGAATTTGTAGAGGATGATTTGTTAGTTGTCGAATTAGGAATTAATGGTCAAGATTTTTACAGTATTGGCGCACAGAATGCGGCTTTAAACTCAATGACAGTATCTGTTAGAACAAACATAGGAGTGGGAACTTATCCGATAACTGGAAATAATGCCACAGATGTTGTTCAAATTATTTACGATTTTGAAAACGTTGATTATAGAGGCGTTTCAGGAAATGTAACGATTACCGAAAAGACCGCTACTCGATTAAAAGGAACATTCTCGTGTGTGACAGATGGAGCAACGCCATTTACAATTTCTGAAGGAACATTTGATGTTGCATACTAAACAATGGTTTTTATAAAATAATGAAATCCGTCAATTTGGCGGATTTTTTTTATGGCATAGTCATTGATTTATTCGAGTACATCATATAAAGCGGAAAAACAATTACGATAGACAATAACTTTTGTTGTTTGTCGTTATTACTATAATAAAATAAAACTAATAATTACATTTGTATGGTGTTTATTAGAAATATAAATAATAATTCATTAAAAAAATACATGTCAAACCACAATATCATCTCAATTGACAATTTGTCACTTCAAGAACTTGATACAGATGCCGAGTTAATTCCATTATTAACGCCAGAGGACGAAGAGGAAATGTCGAAGGAAGAATTACCAGATTCTTTACCTATATTATCCGTTAGAAACACTGTTTTATTTCCAGGAGTTGTCATTCCAATTTCCGCAGGAAGGGATAAATCTATTAAATTAATAAACGATGCCAATGCTGGAAATAAAATTATTGGAGTTGTAGCGCAAAAAAATGAAGAAGTTGAAGATCCTGATAAAAATGATATTTACCCTATTGGTACAGTAGCAAAAATTTTACGTGTTTTAAAAATGCCAGATGGAAATATTACCGTAATTCTTCAAGGTAAAAAACGATTTGAAATAGACAGTGTCGTTTCTGAATTGCCTTATATCAAAGCAACTGTTAAAGAAGTTGAAGAAGTACGTCCAAATTCTATTGACACTGAGTTTTCTGCTATAGTAGATTCCATCCGAGAATTGGCCATTGAAATTATTAGAGAAAGTCCAAACATTCCAACAGAAGCTACTTTTGCTATAAAAAATATTGAAAGTCAATCGTTTCTAATCAATTTTGTTTCTTCCAACATGAATCTTTCAGTTAAAGAAAAACAAGATTTGTTGATGATTAACGCATTAAAGGAAAGAGCTTTAGAAACATTGCGCTTTATGAATGTTGAACTTCAAAAATTAGAATTGAAGAATGATATTCAATCCAAAGTACGATTTGATTTAGACCAGCAACAACGTGAATATTTCTTGCACCAACAGATGAAAACCATTCAAGAAGAATTGGGTGGCGTTTCAAATGAACAAGAAATTGAAGACATGCGTCAAAAAGCAAAAACAAAATCTTGGAACGAAAAAGTCAGCAAAAATTTTGACAAAGAACTGTCGAAGTTACAACGCATGAATCCGCAAGCACCAGACTTTGGAATTCAAAGAAATTATCTTGAATTATTTTTAGAATTGCCTTGGGATCATTTTTCAAAAGATAATTTTGATTTAAAAAGAGCTCAAAAAATAATTGATAGAGATCATTTTGGATTGGAAGATGTAAAGAAAAGAATCATTGAACATTTGGCGGTTTTAAAGCTAAGAAATGATATGAAATCTCCAATAATTTGTTTAACTGGACCTCCAGGAGTTGGAAAAACATCAATAGGTAAATCAATTGCTGAAGCTTTAGGCAGAGAATACGTTAGAATTTCTCTTGGCGGTTTACGTGATGAAGCCGAAATTCGCGGTCATAGAAAAACCTATATTGGTGCAATGCCTGGAAGAATTATCCAAAGTTTGAAAAAAGCAGGAACTTCTAACCCAGTTTTTGTTTTGGATGAAATTGATAAATTATCTAATTCACATCAAGGCGATCCGTCTTCTGCTTTATTAGAAGTTTTAGATCCGGAACAAAACAGTGATTTTTATGATAATTTCCTAGAAATGGGTTATGATTTATCAAAAGTAATGTTTATTGCAACATCCAATACCATGTCAACCATTCAACCTGCTTTACGCGATAGGATGGAAGTAATCAAGATGAGTGGTTATACGATTGAAGAAAAAACCGAAATTGCACGTCAGCATTTATTTCCAAAACAACTGAAAGAACATGGTTTAACTACAAAAGATTTAAGTATTGGGAAAAAACAATTGGAAAAAATTGTTGAAGGATATACTAGAGAATCGGGAGTTAGAAATTTAGAGCAAAAACTAGCACAAGTAATTCGAAATGCAGCAAAATCTATTGCTTTAGAAGAGGAATACAATAAAAAAGTTACCGATGAAGATATTGTAAAAATTCTTGGTGCACCAAAATTAGAACGCGATAAATATGAAAATAATGATGTTGCAGGTGTGGTTACTGGTTTAGCCTGGACATCAGTTGGAGGTGATATATTATTTATAGAGTCTTTAATTTCTGTTGGTAAAGGAACATTGACTATGACTGGGAATTTAGGTACAGTCATGAAAGAATCGGCAACAATTGCATTGGAATATATCAAAGCAAATGCTGGTTTATTTGGTTTGGATTCGGAAGTTATTTCAAAATACAACATACATCTTCATGTACCTGAAGGCGCAACACCAAAGGACGGTCCAAGTGCAGGTATTGCCATGCTGACTTCTCTAGTTTCACTGCTTACTCAGAAAAAAGTCAAGAAAAGTATTGCCATGACCGGAGAAATTACACTTCGTGGAAAAGTACTTCCTGTTGGAGGCATTAAAGAGAAAATATTAGCGGCAAAAAGAGCAAACATTAAAGAAATAATACTTTGTCACGAAAATAAAAGCGATGTTGACGAAATAAATCAAGAATATTTAGAAGGAATTACGTTTCATTATGTAAAAATGATGCGAGAAGTTATTGATTTTGCTCTAACGGATCATAAAGTTAAAAATGCTAAAAAGCTTTAATTGAATAAGAAGAAAAGGCGAGAGTTTATTTTACTTTCGCCTTTTTATTTTCACTTTGTGCTTATAATTTAAAATAATATCTTCGCTTTTTCGTTATAGTATATAAATTACTATATTTTTTATGATAAAAAAAATTGCTTGCACCGTTATTTTACTTTCCCATTTGACTATTTATGCACAAGTTGGAGGGAAATCGGTGTATCAATTTTTAAATCTGGTAACTTCACCACGACAAGCTGCTTTAGGTGGAAAAACTATTACTATTTTTGACAGTGATGTCAATCAGGCACATTTTAATCCAGCAACTATTAATCCTGAAATGGACAATAAACTTTCCTTAAATTATGGAAGTTATTATGGTGATGTTACCTATGGAACAGCAGCTTATGCTTATACCTACGACCGACATTTGCAAACATTTCATGCAGGAGTTAACTATGTAAATTATGGAAAATTTGATGGTTATGATGAAAATGGCCAACCAACAGCAAGTTTCTCAGGTAGCGATATTGCACTTTCTTTTGGTTATGCCTATAATATTCCATATTCCAATTTTTATGTTGGTGCAAATGCCAAATTAATTTCTTCTACTTTAGAGAGTTACAATTCTTTTGGCGCAGCCGTTGACCTTGGTGCGCTGTTTATTGACGAGCCAAACGATGTAAATTGGGCGTTAGTTATTAGGAATATAGGAACACAAATTACACCTTATGCTGAAACGCGCGAAAAATTACCATTAGAAATATTGATAGGCGTTTCACAATTGATGGAAAACGTTCCAATTCGTTGGCATTTAACATTAGAAAATATGCAACAATGGCAAGTAGCTTTTTCCAACCCAAATCGTGCACAAGGTTCGTTGGATGGCGGTTCAAGTGCTGAAAAAATTTCTATTTTCAATAATGCTTTGCGGCATATTGTAGTTGGTGCCGAATTATTTCCCGACAAAGGTTTTAATATAAGAATTGGCTATAATTTCCGCCGTGCTGAAGAATTGCGTATTTTGGAGCAACGAAATTTTTCGGGAATATCTGTTGGTTTTGGATTAAAAATCAGAAAATTAAAGTTTAATTATTCCTACTCTCGATATACTTTAGCAGCAAATACAAGTCTTTTTGGACTGACCATAGACTTTTCTGATAACAGTTTTTAATATATTACTTTGAAAAAAATTACTATTGCCATTGACGGATTTTCATCAACAGGAAAAAGCACTTTAGCTAAACAATTGGCGAATCATTTAGGTTATGTTTATGTTGATACTGGTGCCATGTATCGTGCAATAACATTTTTTGCTATGCAAAATGGATATATCACTTCGGATTATTTTGACAAAGAAACACTAATTAATAGTCTTCCATTCATTAAATTACAGTTTAAATTCAATCCTAATGTTGGTTTTGCAGAAATGTATTTGAACGGAGAAAATGTCGAAAATCAAATCCGAACCATGGAAGTTTCAGGAAATGTAAGCCGTGTTGCAGAGGTTTCAGAAGTTAGAGCGAAATTGGTAGAACAGCAACAAGATTTTGGCAAAGAAAAAGGAATTGTAATGGATGGTCGCGATATTGGAACTGTGGTTTTTCCTAATGCCGAACTTAAAATTTTCATGAATGCTAGTATGGAAACTAAAGCACAACGTCGATTTGATGAACTCATGACAAAAGGTCAAGAAGTTACTTTTGACGAAGTTTTAAAAAATGTTCAAGAACGCGATTATATTGATACTCATAGAAAAGATTCACCATTGTTAAAAGCAACTGATGCCATCGAAATAGACAATTCAAATCTTAACCGAGAAGAACAATTTCAGATAGTTTTAGATTTAGTAAACCAAAAAATGTAGTGTTTAAAAATTGACTATTTGGAATTTGTGATTTAAAAAAAGGTAATTTCAATTCCAGATTTGGAATTTAAAATTATAATAGTAGATTTACGAGCTATTTTTTTACCAAAAAACTATTAAATTATTTGTTATGAATATAAAAATGCGATTGACCATTATGAGTTTTCTCCAATTCTTCGTTTGGGGTGCTTGGTTGATAACCGTTGGAAACTATTGGTTTGGCACAAAACAATGGAGTGGCGAACAGTTTGGAGCAATTTTTTCAACACTTGGTTTGTCTTCAATTTTAATGCCGGCAATTACAGGAATTATTGCTGATAAATGGATTAATGCTGAGAAGTTGTATGGAGTTCTTCATATTTTAGGTGGTTTAGCATTACTATATATACCTCAAGTAGATAATCCTACTGCATTTTATTGGGTAATTTTTGCAGCAATGCTTTGTTATATGCCAACGATTTCATTGTCAAACTCTGTGGCTTATAATATTCTAAAAAATAATGAATTTGATGTTGTTAAAGTTTTTCCACCAATAAGAGTTTGGGGAACAGTTGGGTTTATTGCAGCAATGTGGCTTACTAATTTGACAGGAAATAAAGCTTCAGTTAATATGTTTTACATTTCAGCTTTTGCAGCTTTTGCATTGGGTTTTTATTCTTTTTCATTACCAAAGTGTCCGCCTCAAAAATTGATTTCTCAAGAAGCGTCTTTAATAGAAAAATTAGGATTGAATGCATTTAAATTATTTGGAACTTATAAGATGGCTTTGTTCTTCATATTTTCAATGTTTCTTGGTGGCGCATTGCAATTAACTAATATGTATGGAGATGTTTATTTATCTGAATTTGCCAAAATTCCTGAATATGCCGATTCGTTTGTGGTAAAATACTCAACCATAATTATGTCGATTTCTCAAATTTCGGAAACCTTATTTATTTTAGCAATTCCATTTTTCTTAAAACGATTTGGCATCAAACAAGTAATGTTGATTTCGATGTTTGCTTGGGTTCTGCGCTTCGGTTTGTTTGCTTATGGTAATCCAATAGATGGTTTGTGGATGATAATTGTATCTTGTATTGTTTACGGAATGGCATTTGATTTCTTTAATATATCCGGTTCGTTATTTGTTGAAACGACTACCGATTCAAGTATTCGTTCTTCTGCTCAAGGATTATTTATGATGATGAGTAACGGTTTTGGTGCTTTCTTTGGCGGCCTTTTAAGTGGCGTTGTGATAGATGAATTCTTTACTCATGATGGAGTTAGAGATTGGCAAAATATTTGGCTTTCTTTTGCAGCCTATGCTTTAGTTATTGCAGTTTTGTTTGCCATTTTCTTCAAACATAAACATGACCCGAAAGCAGTTGAAAATATAGCGCATTAAAAAATAAATTATAGCCATTTTGACCTAACAAGTTTTTAAAGACCTGTTAGGTCTTTTTATTTGAAATTATCCAACAAGTAATTTCCAGCTCCTAACTTCCATCTTCCGTCAATTCACCATCAATTTCTTTATATAATTTTTTTGTAATTAATAATTTATGATTACTTTTGCAAACCTTTTGGCGAAGAAGAGTTTCCACTAGGTATCAATTATTTAAATAAAAACACTGTTGTGTTTTACTCGCATTACGAAACTCAATAAACACAACATACAAATTTTTATCAGCATATGTCTGAATTAAACAAAGAACAACAGGATTTTTTAAATGGTTTTAACTGGCACAACTACGCAGAAGGAATTGATTTAGTTGACGAAAAAAACCTTCAAGAATTTGAAGATTTAGTATCAAAAACTTTTATCGACACCGATCAAGAAGAAGTAGTTGAAGGAGTAGTAGTTAGAATTACTGACAGAGATGCTATTGTTGACATTAACGCAAAATCGGAAGGTGTTATTTCATTAAACGAATTCCGTTACAACCCAAACTTAAAAGTGGGTGACAAAGTTGAAGTATTAATTGATATTCGTGAAGACAAAACAGGTCAATTAGTATTATCACACAAAAAAGCTAGAGTTATTAAGTCTTGGGACAGAGTTATTGCAGCTAACGAAAGCGGTGAAATTGTACAAGGTTTTGTTAAATGTAGAACTAAAGGTGGTATGATTGTAGATGTTTTCGGAATTGAAGCATTCTTACCAGGTTCACAAATTGATGTGAAACCAATCCGTGACTACGATGTATATGTAAACAAAATGATGGAATTCAAAGTGGTTAAAATTAACCATGAATTCAAAAACGTTGTTGTTTCACACAAAGCGCTTATCGAAGCAGATATCGAAGAACAGAAAAAAGAAATCATTGGTCAATTAGAAAAAGGACAAGTATTAGAAGGTGTTGTTAAAAACATTACTTCTTATGGTGTGTTTATTGACTTAGGTGGTGTTGATGGATTAATCCATATTACTGACCTTTCATGGTCAAGAATCAATCACCCAAGTGAAGTTCTTGAATTAGACCAAAAATTAAACGTTGTAATTCTTGATTTTGATGATGAGAAAACAAGAATCCAATTAGGTTTAAAACAATTAAATGCTCATCCTTGGGACGCTTTAGGCTCTGAATTAAAAGTTGGAGATAAAGTTAAAGGAAAAGTTGTTGTTTTAGCTGATTATGGTGCTTTCATCGAAGTTGCTGAAGGTGTTGAGGGTTTAATTCACGTTTCTGAAATGTCTTGGTCAACACATTTACGTTCGGCTCAAGATTTTGTAAAAGTTGGTGATGAAGTAGAAGCAGTTATCTTAACTCTTGATAGAGATGAAAGAAAAATGTCTTTAGGTATCAAACAAATGACTCAAGATCCTTGGACTGACATTACTGCGAAATATCCAGTAGGTTCAAGACATACAGGTATCGTTAGAAACTTTACAAACTTTGGTATTTTTGTTGAATTAGAAGAAGGAATCGACGGATTAGTATATATCTCAGATTTATCTTGGACTAAGAAAATCAAACATCCATCAGAATTTGTAAATGTTGGTGATAAATTAGACGTAGTTGTTTTAGAGTTAGATGTTGATGGAAGAAAACTTTCATTAGGTCACAAACAAACTACTGATAATCCTTGGGATAAACACGAAGATGCTTTTGCAGTAGGAACAGTTCATACTGGAACAATTGCTGACATCGTTGATAAAGGTGCAACTGTTGACTTTGGTGATGATGTTGTAGCATTTATTCCAACTCGTCATTTAGAAAAAGAAGACGGCAAAAAGTTGAAAAAAGGTGATGAAGCAGAATTCAAAGTAATTGAGTTCAACAAAGAATTCAAAAGAGTAGTTGCTTCTCATACAGCTATCTTTAGAGAAGAAGAAGAGAAAAACGTTAAAGCTGCTTCTGAATCAGTTGCCTCTAATAACGCTAACGCACAAGCTTCAACTCTTGGTGATAATAATGATATTCTTGCTGATTTAAAAGCAAAAATGGAAAAGAAAGAGAAAAAATAATAATTTTCTTTTTTTCTTATTAAATAGAAAACTCCCAATGAAAATTGGGAGTTTTTTTGTTTACTTATTTTTGCTCAATCACTTTTAAATGTTAATTATTCTTAAAATTTGCCAATTAATAAATCCAATTTTAAAGTTATAGCGTAAATCAATTTATAACTTTAAAATAATTTATTTATGAAAACTAAAAATTTAATCTCGGGAGCATTTTTTGCTATTTGTTTATTTGTTGGTGCCGCTAGTTTTGCACAAAAAGAGAAAACTGTAATGGTTGGAGGAGCGGCAATGTATCCATCTAAAAACATTGTTCAAAATGCAGTTAATTCAAAAGATCATACTACATTAGTAGCTGCTGTAAAAGCTGCTGGTTTAGTAGAAACATTAGAGTCAAAAGGACCATTTACCGTGTTTGCCCCAACCAATGCTGCTTTTGATAAGCTTCCAAAAGGAACTGTGGAAACTTTATTAAAACCAGAAAACAAAAAAATGCTACAAACTATTTTGACCTACCATGTAGTTTCAGGAAAAATGAATTCCACAGATATTGCAGCTGCTATCAAAAAAGGAAATGGAAAAGCGATGCTTAAGACAGTTAGTGGTGGTACTTTGACTGCTTGGATGAAAGGTAAAGATTTATATCTTACTGATGAAAATGGAAAATCGGCTAAAGTTACTATTGCTGATGTAAACCAGTCAAATGGTGTTATTCACGTTGTTGATGCAGTGGTTACTCCTAAATCATAACAATATATGAAGAAAAAATGCCTCACAATTGTGAGGCATTTTTTTTATCTTAAACTTGCTCCAAGCTCATTTTCAAAATTCTTTTGCAACTTATTGAGAATTTTATCAATTTGTTCGTCGGTTAATGTCTTTGAATTATCTTGTAGAACAAAACTCAAAGCATAAGATTTTTTTCCTTCTGGAAGATTTTTTCCTTCATATACATCAAAAAGATTGATGTCTTTTAATAATGATTTTTCCGATTGGCGAGCAATAGCATACAAGCTATCAAAAGAAACATTTGTATCTACTAATAACGCTAAATCTCTGCGAACTTCTGGATATTTTGGAATATCAGTAAACTTAATTTTTCCGCCAATAAGCTTAAGGACTAGGTTCCAGTTAAAATCAGCATAAAAAACTTCCTGTTTTATATCAAAATGTTTTAAAATTGATTTTTTAATTGTTCCAAATTCAACTAAAGTGTCATTTCCATAAGCAATGGCTATTCCTTCGCCAAAAACATCATTTTCAGTTGGTATATTTTTTGTTTTTTGCAAGCCAAGTCGGTTTAATAATGCTAAAACATAACTTTTAAATAAAAAGAAATCTGAAGGTTTCTGTTGGTTAGCCCAACTTTCGGCATTACTATTTCCAGTTACAAAAAGCGTTAAATGTTTGGGTTCGTCATATCCAGACGGTAATTTATGATAGGTTTTTCCAAATTCAAATAATTTTAAATCACCTTTTCTTCTGTTTATATTATAAGAAACAGCTTCTAATCCTGAAAACAACATTGATTGTCGCATCACTGCTAAATCATTACTTAAAGGATTCAGCATAGAAACAGTAAATTCTTCTTTTAAATCGTCTGACAAAGCAATATAATCAATAGTTGTTAACGAGTTTGCCATCATTTCATGAAATCCAAACGAATTTAATTGAGAAGAAACAATATTCTGTACTTTGTAATCTTCCGTTCTTGGAGAATTGGCAACAGTAGCGTTAATTTTTTTGGTAAATTGAATGTTATTATAGCCATAAACTCTTAGTATTTCTTCTATAACGTCAACTTCACGTTGTACATCAACTCTATACGAAGGAATTGTCAAGCCCAACCCAGCATCCGAAATACTGTTGATTTTTATGTCTAAAGAAGCTAAAATCTTTTTAATAGTCTCTTTCGGTAGTTCTTGACCAATTAACTTGGCGGTTTTATCAAAACTCAAGAAAACAGCAAAATCTTCAATCTTTTTAGGATATATATCTACAATATCAGAAGTAATTTCGCCACCTGCAATTTCTTTAATTAATAGTGCAGCACGTTTTAGTGCAAATTCTGTAATGCTTGGATCAATTCCTCTCTCAAAACGGAAGGAAGCATCCGTGTTTAAGCCATGTCTTTTTGCTGATTTTCTGACGCTAACAGGATTAAAATAAGCACTTTCTAGAAAAATAGCATTTGTGGTTTCCGTAACTCCAGAATTTTTTCCTCCAAAAACTCCAGCAATACATAATGGACCTTTTTCGTCACAAATCATTAAATCTTCTTCATGCAAAGTGCGTTCAACATCATCTAAAGTGGTAAATTTTGCTCCTGCCGTAGCTGTTTTTACAATTATTTTACCATTTACTTTTGATGCATCAAACGCATGTAAAGGTTGTCCTAAATCGTGAAGAATGTAATTAGTGACATCAACAATATTATTTTTTGGTGTTAAACCAATCGCTTTTAGTCGATTTTGTAACCATTCTGGGGATTTTTTTACAGTAATTCCAGAGATAGTAACACCACAATATCTTGGTGCTAATTTGCTGTCTTTGACATCAACGTCAATTTTTAGTGTTCTTTTGTCAATTCTAAAAGTACTCACCGAAGGAGAAATTAATTCTATATTCGGATTTTTTTGAAGGAAACTAGCGCGTAAATCTCTAGCCACTCCATAATGTGACATGGCATCAGCACGATTTGGCGTTAGACCAATTTCAAAAACTTCATCATTTTCTATATTAAAAACTTTGGCACATGGTGTTCCGGGTTTTAGTTTTTCATCCAAAACCATAATACCATCATGACTTGTTCCTAAACCAAGTTCATCTTCGGCACAAATCATTCCGTGACTTTCTTGTCCTCGAATTTTTCCTTTCTTGATTTCAAAAACAACACTATCTTTGTCAAAAAGTTTGGTTCCAATAGTGGCAACAGGAACTTTTTGTCCTGCATCAACATTGCTTGCGCCACAAACAATTTGAACAGGAGTTCCATCTCCTAAATCAACTTTTGTGATTTTCAATCGGTCAGCATCAGGGTGTTTTTCACAACTTAAAACATGTCCAACAACTACACCATCTAAACCACCTGGAATGGATTGGAATTTTTCAACGATTTCAACTTCAAGTCCTAAATCTGTTAAGATTGCTGCTGTTTCTTCGGATTTTAAATCTATTTTAATGAATTGTTTTAACCAATTGTATGAAATCTTCATTTTCTCTTTTATATAAGGTGGCAAAGATAGTCATATTCAAAAAATATAGCAATTGGAAATAGCAATTATTATAACAATTCTTCAACATGTTTTTTAATGTTGGAAGCAATCTTTTTGGTAGGTAAATCATTGGCATCATTGCCAAACGGATCTTCAATTTCTTCAGCAATTAATTCCAAACTTGCTAATACATAAAAGGTGAAAATAACCACTGGAATACTAAAATAACCTAAAGTGAAAGCATAACCAAAAGGCAATGTCATGATAAAGAAAAAGATAAATTTTTTGATAAACGCACTGTATGAATAGGGTATAGGCGTGTTTTTTATACGCTCGCACGCACCACAAATATCGGTGAACGATTGTATTTCGCTATTGATGATAATTAATTGGTCACCAGATATTTTACCTTCGTTATATAAATCATTTATTTTCTTAAAAATACGTTTTGCCACTTGATTGGGTTGGTGTTTGTTGTGATCAATATCTAAATCGAAATCATCAAAAAGCATTTTACTTACATCTTCATTTGAAAGATGATTTGCTAAAATAGCGGCATAACTTGGAATTAGTTTTCTGAAAAAATCTTTATCATTTTCCGATTTTAAAATGGCACTTAATTTAAGAGCTAAATTTCGACTGTTGTTGACTAAACTTCCCCATAATTTTCTGCCTTCCCACCATCGGTCGTATGCGGTATTGGTTCTGTATGCCAATAAAAGTGAAATCACAAAACTTAATAATCCATGCATTACGGAAATGTTTTTGACGTGACTAGTTTCGGCTAATTTCCAATATTCGATTTCAAAAAAGCAGATTAGATAAGTGTAAAACCCAATGACCAACATCATAGGAATCAATTGTCTGAAGGTATCTGATTTGTGAAATCTGAAAATAAAAGTTATCCAGTCTTTTGGGTTGTAATGTACCATTTGAGGTTAGAATTTAGAAATTAGAGTTTAGGTAATTAATATTTTTATTTAACTGATATAATTCCAGATATTTTTCTTTTTTGAAAGTTCTAAAAATACAGTTTTTAACGTTTGATGTTCGGGTAATGACATTGATGGATCTTTCTTTAATAATTTCAACGCTTCGTTTCTTGCAACCATCAAAATATCTTTGTCTTTTACGATGTCTGCAATTTGAAGATTGAGTACACCACTTTGTTGTTTTCCCATGATGTCGCCTGGTCCACGCAGTTTTAAATCAACTTCTGCAATCTCAAAGCCATCATTGGTTTTACACATAGTGTCCAAACGGATTTTGCTGTCGTTTGATAATTTATGCGACGTTATCAAGATGCAATAACTTTGTTCGGCACCACGACCAACACGGCCACGTAATTGATGCAATTGGGATAACCCAAAACGTTCGGCACTTTCGATAATCATTACACTAGCGTTGGGAACATTTACGCCCACTTCAATCACCGTTGTAGCCACCATAATATTGGTCTTTCCTTCTGAAAAACGTTTCATTTCGGCTTCTTTGTCAGCGGGTTTCATTTTTCCATGTACTATAGAAATAGAATATTTTGGCAGCGGAAAATCTCTAGAAATACTTTCATAACCATCCATTAAATCTTTGTAATCCATCGTTTCGCTTTCCTGAATTAAGGGATAGACAATATAAATTTGTCTGCCTTTTGCAATTTCATCTCTAATGAATTTCCAAACTTTCAGTCGGTTGCTGTCATATCGATGCACGGTTTGAATGGGTTTTCGTCCTGGTGGCAATTCATCAATCACCGAAACATCCAAATCGCCATACAAACTCATGGCTAACGTTCGAGGAATTGGCGTTGCCGTCATTACTAATATATGAGGAGGAAGAGCCTCTCCAACCTCTCCAGAGGAGAGGCTTTCTAAAGTTTGCGTAATATTTTCTAGTACAGAATCAAGGTTATTTATTACTTGTTCATTTGTAAATCGAATGACTTTAAAGCCAATTTCATTTAATATTTGTGTCCGTAAGTTATCTGCTTCAATTTGTGCTGCCGAATTATGATAACCACCATCAACTTCGATAATTAGATTTTTTTCAAGACAAACAAAATCAGCGATAAATAGGTCTATAATGTGTTGTCGTCTAATTTTAAAACCAATTTTTTTGGTTCGTAAAGCTTCCCAAAGAATTTTCTCAGCCTTAGTACTTTCCTTTTTGTTTTTAATTTGAAGTTCTTTAATTAAATTATATGTCGAAGGTCTTGCGGTCATGTATTTATACATTACTTTTTTAACTTCCTCTCTTTGGGAGAATTGAGGTGGGCTTCCTTTCTTCCAGAGTTTACTTCTTTGTTCTACGCCAAATCTGTGTTGTTCGTCAATAATAGCCAATCCTAAATTTTGGAATTGTACTTTGTCTTCTAACAAAGCATGTGTTCCAATTAATATGTGCAAACTTCCATCTTCCAAAGCTTCGTGAATGATTTTTCGTTCCGAAGTTTTGGTTGAACCGGTTAATATTTTGATGTTGATATTCAGTTCTTTTGCCAATTCGGTCAAACCATTATAATGTTGAATGGCTAAAATTTCTGTTGGCGCCATTATGCAGCTTTGAAAACCATTGTCCAAAGCGATTAGCATTGCCATCAGCGCCACAATTGTTTTTCCTGAGCCCACATCGCCTTGTAATAAGCGGTTCATTTGCGCATTGCTTCCTAAATCATTTCTGATTTCTTTCAGCACTTTTTTTTGTGCATTGGTTAGTTCAAATGGCAGATGGTTTTGGTAAAAGTTATTAAAGTTATCGCCAACGATAGAAAAAGGATGCCCTTTTATTTTATGTTTTCTAACTAAATTTTTTGTGATTAATTGCAGTTGAATAAAGAACAATTCTTCAAATTTTAATCGAAATTGTGCTTTGGCCAGTAATTCGGCGCTTTTTGGGAAATGGATGTTGAATAAGGCTGCATTTTTTGGAATAAGTTTTAAGTCCTCCAATAGATAATTGGGCAATGTTTCCGAAAAATTAGCTTGCGTTTCTATAAATAATTGCTGCATCATTTTGTTCACCACACGATTGGAAATACCACGATTGGTCAGTTTCTCTGTGGATGGATAAACGGGTTGCATTGCCGAACGCAAACTTTTTTCGTGTTCGTTTAGTACTTCCATTTCTGGATGCGACATATTGTATTTACTATTGAACGCAGTTACTTTTCCAAAAATCACATACGGAATATTGAGTTTTAAATTTTCTCTAATCCATTTTTGACCCTGAAACCACACAAGTTCCATTTCTCCGGTTTCGTCAATAAAAGTGGCGACCAATCTTTTTTTGGCTTTGCCAAATTCTACGGTTTTGATGTTACTTATTTTGCCAATAATTTGCACTTCGGCAATAGTATTGTTTAACTCATTTATTTTGTAATACCGCGTTCTATCAATGTATCGATTAGGGAAAAAATTAATTAAATCGCTATATTTATGAATGCCCACTTCTTTGCGCAACAACTCCCCACGCTGCGGGCCAACGCCTTTGAGGTATTCAATGGGTGTTTGAAGAAGGTTATTCATTATCAAATTGCGAAACTGCTTTTTTAGTAAAGCGAAGATAGTTTTTAATTTGAAGATTTAAAATGGATGGGGTTTTAAATGTAGCATAAGTGGCTATAAACTCCTGTTTTGGGGAATGGTCATTAGATTGTATTTAGGTATTTTAGGAAAAGATTATGGGATGTGAAAATTAAGTTGCTGCGAAGTCAGAGATATTCGCGGAGCAGTTGGAGTTGTATTTGAATTGCAAACGTATCACAACAACACGTCTATTGCGTGCAAACACAAAATTATATTTCATTTTAACACGAAATTGAAAGGTACAAAACAAAATTTAAATTAATCACAAATGTTGCAATAGCTCGTAATTGCTGTTAGTTGATGGTGTTGTTGTTAATCTATATGTTTGTTACTTTTACTTAAATTACATTCACTGCATAAAGTTTGTAAATTGTTTAATTCGGTTAAACCTCCTAATGAAAATGGAATTTTATGGTCAACGTGAAGTTTAGCTCCATCGTTTGCGTTTTTTCCACAAGCTACACATTTAAAATTATCTTTTTTAAATACTTTGTATCGCATTCCTAAAGGAATATTTCGTTTAGTTTTATTTTCAATTACTTTCAGCGGTAAATTTTCTATTTCGTCATCGTTACCTGTAAAAATGTAATCTAATTTATTATAAGTTGGTAATATTTCAAGTTGATAACCTTTATTGCCTTGAAAATGTCCTTTCAAAATTGAAACCACAATAAAATCATTCAAAAATTTTTCTAATGATGTGTTTACAAGTTGCTTTTTGGTTGGGTCAAATATTCCTAAAATAATATCGTTATTGTCTGTTACGTCAAATCCAAGTTTTTTAAGTTGTTCGCAAAATACAATTTGTTTTTGTCTTCTATGAGCTTGAGCTAATTTTTCACTTCCTTTATATTGTTCGGAAAATTTTATTTTTTGAGTTAGATAAATTACGTTATCACTTTCTTTTTCAGTTGTTAAGTTTACAGAGAAAGTCATTCCTTCTTTTCCATTAATTTTCGTGTAACAAAATAAGCGATAAAAATCACTCGTGTTTTCGTAAAGTTGCAATGAAACTTGTAAATCTCCATCTAAAATAGGAAATGTGTATTCGTGTTCGTTTTGTAAGCTTTCAAATCCATTTTGATTATATTGGATTTTATCTTTTACACCTTTTGTTCCTTTTAGAATAAATTTTCCAATAGTAATTTCGTTCGGAAGTTTTGTTTTTCTTAAAATTTCGGCAAATATTTCAGCGTCTTTATGTCTATCGTTTTTCGCCATTTTTCTTTTTTTACGTTCTGTTCAAATACACTATCAGCTAACTAGTAAATATCCACAAGTTTATACGACTTTTTATAAATACTGTTTCCCAAAAATAACCAAAAAACCATTTCCAATAACAAATTTGCCTTACAATTTTTAACTGTTTTTAAACATTTTATCACCTTTATTAGATTTAAAATAAAAGTCGCCCACCATTTCGGCAACGGTGCTGACGAAAAAGTGAACGGAATCCATCCCGTGGGGAACGGTGCTGACGAAAAAGTGGACGGAATCCATCTCGTGGGGAACGTTGCTGACGAAAAAGTGAACGGAATCCATCCCGTGGAGAACGGTGTCTAAATGGTGGGTGACTTTTTTAAGGTCTTCAAATTAATAGAAGAAAACTTCAAGAAATACGTTTGCGTCTTCAAATTTTTTGGGACATCTTTAAACTATTAGGAGATGACTTTTAGGTGATAAAATCAAGAAATTATTCTTTTGTGAAGGTTAATCAAATAAAAAAAGTGCCAAATTTCTTTGACACTTTTCTATTATAATGAATCTAATTGGGTTTCTTTTTCTTCCAACTCTTTTTTCAACTTCTTTTTCAGTTTCTTTTTTTGTTTCTTGCTGATGTGTTCAATACCATTTTTTTCATCTCTTTTCCTTTTGATAGTTTTCAACAAATCATCAATAGAAAGATTGTATTTGGTAGTAAAAACAAATCGATCCGTCTTTTTAGGATTGTAAACATCTTCATAAAAAAAGCCTAAACCAATGCTGTTTCCATAATTCAGTTTATAATCAATACCTGCATTATATCGCATTGTATTATAACTAAGGAATGGCAAGTCTTTATCACCAATTTTGAAGAATATTTCGGGTGCTACATATAATGATGCTTTCGATTTTGGAACATTGTATTCTAATGTAACTTTTTCACGCAATAATTGGGTTGGTTTTTTATAATACTGCATGTATCCAGCATCAAAACTTCCGGTACTAAATTGATAACGCGAACTAAATTTTAAAGAAAACCGTTTGTTGATGTCTTTTTTATACTTAAAGATGGCAATTAGCAAATGGTTATCTTTTGTAAATGACGTTGTAAAACGGTATCTGGTTTCAATACTTGCACTTTTTGTAATATCATAACCAATTCCAGCTTCGACAGCACTGTTTCTAAACTCACTGATGTCGTGGTCTAAAGCATATCGATATTCAAATGAAGCTTGCCATTTTTTTGCAAACTTATAATCAACAGATGGATTGATTCTCAATTGAAAATCGGGCAACTGTTGTTGTGCATAGCTTACCGAGAAGGCTATAAAAGTCATGAGAAAGTATAACTTCCTAGTCATATTTGTCGTCTTTGTCATTTGTTTCTTCAAACAAGCTATCACTTTCTGTAGAATAGTAATAGGCTTTTACGGAAGCAACATCTTTTAAGTAATCAATAGAAACAATCTCAACACGATGAATGGGCAATCCGGTTCTTTCGGATAAATCGCCTATTAGTTCTGCTCTCATTTGGGGTTTGATAAAGTTAATTTTATCATACAAAATGTCTTTTGAATTTTCATTCTTTAAGAAATCAAGACGCTCTAAGAAGAATGTTAACACTAAAATAACAGCATTACAAATGATTAGCATTACAAAATCATCTTTAACTGATGCCAAAGAGTTTAGCATACCCAAGGCAACACAGATAAAGAAATACCCCATGTCTTTAATAGAAACGAGTATGGTTCTGTATCGAATGATAGAGAAAATGGCAAACAAACCGAAGGCAAAACCAATTTTAATTTTTGCAGAGCCCAAAAGGTAGCAAATCATAAAATTGATAATGTTGAAGATTACAAATGTGAAGATGAAATCTTTGTTTTTGTGTTTTGGATAATAAATTAACGATACTAATAACGCAAGAGCGATAATATTAAGTGCAGCTCGGGTTCCGAAATCTACAATGTTTAAAACGTCTTTTGCGTTAGCTACTACTTCTTCCATTATTTCTGAATTTTGGTTAAGTTTTTAATTATGGGTAAAAAATTATTTTTTTTCATTTCTGGGTGAAGCGAAATCACACCAAAAATATATTTGCTAAAGCTATTTTCGCGAGTGTTGCTTTTTCTCAAAAAAGTAACTAAAGGCGATTCTTGTGTTGATTTTGATTGTTTGATTTCCAAAACAATAATAGTATCCAAGTTAACTTCATTACTACTGTCTGAAAATTGAAGATTGAAGTCAATGGTAACACGCTCCGTAAAATCATTATTAACAAAAGTGATTCTTTTGAAATTGTTTTTTAGAATAAGTTTTAAATCATTTAAATTTTTACGTGTAAACGATTGTACTAAATCTTGTTTTTCATTGTTTATTTCAGAAGCTATTTTATCTAAAGAAACCCTGTGTTTGTTAGTTCGGTTTACTTTTTCCTTTTTCTTAATTTCAAAATAACATAAATTGGACTCTACATATTTTCTACTACGCACTTTAATGCGATTCACATAGCCATTATGATGGTCTTTGTAAAACAATAAGTCTTTGGTATCAAAATAATTATTTTCATAGGTAAAAGAACGAAGTCCATTGATAGAGAGAACTTTATAATTATCGGATAGACATGGCATTAGAGCCATCAATCCATCTTCATTCAATACATATTTACTATCAATTCGATTTTGCAAAGCAACAGAGTCTAGCTCCGCTAAAGAAACGGGTGGCATAGTTGCTACTTTATTTAAAAATTGATCAATCATAATTTCTTTTTTTTTTAGAAGGTGATAACTAAATCATCTACTTCAACGGTTTCTCTTTTTGAGGTGATTTCTACAGTTTCTATAGCAAATACTTGCGCCCAAGCACAAGAATCGCAATCGCCAAAAACCCAAACATCATAAGTTCCTTTTTGAAGATATTCAAATTTATATGAGCCATCATACGAGGTATCTACTTTATCAAAATAATTTGGATTATCGTGTTTGCTGATATATACTTTCATATCGCCAACATAACCTTCCGAGACTAAAGCTCCGTGCGAATTAAAATCTTTTCCATAAACTTTTCCTTGAATGGTAGCCAAACCACCATAACCTTCTTCTTTAGAACAAGAAGTCATTACAACTATCAATAAGGTACAAATAATTATAAAATGTTTTTTCATAACCTAAATTTATTAATTTTAAAAATGTTTTTTTGTATTGTGTTAATATGTAATTTTTATAAAATACATGTTTTAAATAATAATGATTTAATAACATAAATTTAACATTACAAAGAAATTGATTTTTTTTTAAACTCGCATCTCGTTTCAACGAGTATATCCGCTTTTTGACGTTTTTTAGTACGTTTTTAATGATTTTGAATAAAAAAGTAAATTTTAGTGCACTATTTTGTTAAAAAATTAACTTGATACTATATTGTTTTTTTGTGCAAAATTTCGAAAAAAAAGATTTAATATTTTACTATTAAATCTTTTTATAACTAAACATAACAAACAATTATTTTTTGATATTCACTTTAAATATTTTTTTGTGTACGCATTTAACTATTCTCCGATTGAAATTGTTAATAACAAAGGTCAGCTACTGTAATAATTAAAACACGTCCTAAATATTTGCTTCAATCAATCTTTAGACGTAAAATAATTATTAATCTTGCATTAACTTATTAATTTTTTTTTTTTTGGTTTTGCATTTACGATTTGATGCAATATCTATGTTAAGAAAGTTTTTAGCGATTACTCTTTTAATGATAAAATAGGAACGAAGTGTAATGCAAAATGGTTTTTGATTATACTTTTTCAAGAAGAAATTCTATTGAAATCAATCTACGCAAAGAAAAGAAGTATTAGACTTTGTTTAAAAAAATTAAAAGTATTCGTCAAAAAAAAATCCTCAACCATGAAAGAAAATGATTGAGGATTCGTTGATTATAAATAATCATTGGGTTATATTTTTACAGTCCAACCAAATTTATCTTCGGCAAGTTTGTATTGCAATTTGGTCAACTTGTCTTTAATAATTAAAGCAGTAGCATTTTCTTGTTTGGGTAATTCGTAATAATGCTCTTTGTATTGAAACCCAACTATTGGACTAACAACAGCGGCTGTTCCTGCACCAAATATTTCGGTTAAACTACCGTCTTTTGCAGCAGTAACCAACTCATTAACCAAAACCGAACGTTCTTCTACTTTAATACCTTCACTTTTGGCCAACTCAATAATACTCTTACGGGTTACACCATCAAGAATACGCTCACTAGTTGGAGCAGTATATAAGGTATCGTTTATTTTGAAAAATACATTCATGGTGCCTGCTTCTTCTAGTTTGGTATGCGTTGCATCATCCGTCCAAATGATTTGTTGAAAGCCTTTTTCTTGTGCTAATTTTTGGGGATAAAACTGTGCAGAGTAATTCCCAGCTGCTTTAGCAGCACCAATACCACCATTGGCAGCACGACTATAATGCTCAGCAATAATCACTTTTACTTCACCTGAGTAATATGATTTGGCTGGCGAAAGTATAATCATAAAACGATATTGAGTAGAAGGTTGTGCAATAACGCCACTACCAATTGCAATCATAAAAGGTCTAAGGTAAAGTGTGTTTCCCATTCCTTTTTTTACCCAATCTCTATCTAAATCAACAACCGCTTTTAACCCATCCATGAATATACTCTCGGGAACTTCGGGCATAGCCATTCTAATTGCCGATTTGTTGAAACGTTCAAAGTTTTGGTCTGGTCTAAAAAGCCAAACGTCATCATGCTCATCTTTATAAGCTTTCATTCCTTCAAAAATAGCTTGACCATAATGAAAAACCTTAGCAGATGGATCAATCATAAAAGGTTCGTAGGGTTTAATCAAAGGTTTTTCCCATGCACCATCTTTGAAATCACAAACCAACATATGGTCAGTAAAAACGTTTCCAAATGTTAAATTTTCAAAGTCAACAGTGTCTATTTTTGAAGTTTTTACTCTAACTATATCGATTTCGTTTGTGTTTTTTAAACTCATTTGTTACGTTTTTTTTTGTTTTTATTGGTGTAAGTTATTGTTTTACAATGTTTTGCGCGGCAGTATTCGCTCGCTATACCAAAGTTTTATAATTTTTGTAAAGCTAATAATTTTTTTTTGGGTTTTTATACTCATAAATAACATAAATTAATGGCTAAACTTTTTTACTTTTGTAGCTCTTTTTAAAATTAAAAACATGAAAAAAATGAAACTATTTCTTGTTGCTTTTACTTTAGTAGTGAGTGCGGCAACTTTTGCACAATCAAAATCTAAAGCAACAATCAGTACGGCAAATTATGCTCTATTTGGAGAAAAATTTCAGCCAAATAAAATACTTTCTAAAAAAGAAATGTTAAAAAAATATAAGAATTTAAAGAAAGGTGATACTATTTCTGTACAATATGCTTCTACTATTAAGTCGGTTTGCAAGAAAAAAGGATGTTGGATGAAAATGGACTTGACCAATGATGAAACATCTTTTGTAAAGTTTAAAGACTATGAGTTTTTTGTACCCTTAAATGCTGATGGAAATGAAGCCATCGTTTATGGTAAAGCTTTTGTAGATGTTGTATCGGTTGATGAATTAAAACATTATGCCAAAGATGGTGGAAAATCTAAAGACGAAATCAATAAAATTACCCAACCAGAAGTAACGTATTCGTTTGAAGCTTCGGGTGTATATATTAAGAAGTAATTTAAAGTAAAATGAAAAACTTTTTACTATTTGGATTAGCATTGCTTTTGTTTTCTTGTCACAAAGAAGTAAAAAAAGATGCTGCTACTACCGAAAAAAAATGTGATACTACTTCGGGTAAAAAACTGGAGATGTATCAAATGACAGAAATGGCATTATTAATGGAGCAAATGTATGTAGATAACAAACGATTGAAAGAACGCATTATTAAAGGTGATACTATAGGTACGTTTCCTCAGCATTTTTTAAAAATCCATACCGCCACAATGACGGATGAATCTGAAAACGATGCTTTTTTTAAAGAACAAGCCGCAAAATATATCAAAGCACAACAATTGATTTATGCTGATCCCAAAAATGCGAAAGAACATTTTAACAATGGAGTCGATGCTTGTTTGAATTGTCACGAACAAAAATGTGGCGGACCAATTCCGAGAATTAAGAAACTGTATATTAAAGTATAGTTTTGAAACGTGAAATAATTCAAACCAACGACGGTTCAACTTCTATTTATCTTCCCGATTGGAACGAAAGTTACCATTCCAAACATGGTGCTATTCAAGAAGCCAATCATGTATTTATAAAAAATGGGCTTTCCTTGTTTGAAGGGAAGCCTGTTTCTATTTTGGAAATAGGTTTTGGCACAGGTTTAAATGCATTAATTACATATTATGAAAGTTTAAAAAACCAACAAACAATACATTATGTTGGAGTAGAAGCTTATCCTGTTTCAATTGAGGAAGTTGTGCAAATGAATTATCCAACAGAGATTAATTCCAGTTTAAATGATGCATTTCAATTGTTGCATACTTCAAACTGGGAAACAGAAATCCAATTCAATTCTAATTTTACGTTTAAAAAAAGGAAACAATTCTTTCAAGAAATTAAGGACAGTAATACATTTGATTTAATTTATTTTGATGCTTTTGGATATGATAAACAACCCGAACTTTGGAGCGTAGTTATTTTTAAAAGTATGTTCGATGCTTTGAAAAAGAATGGGATATTGGTTACTTATGCTTGCCGCTCAATACTCAAAAGAAACATGATTGAAGCTGGATTCAAAGTAGAGAAATTGCCCGGTGCTCCTGGAAAACGAGAAATGTTGAGAGCAATTAAGGCAGAAGTTTAACGTTTTGATTTGTTTTATTTAACAGTTAAAAATCAGTTTGTAAATTTATATTTTATATTTTTGAATTAATCTAAAAAACCAATTGTTTCACCAACTAAAATTAATTATTTATGTCAAAATCAATGTTGACTTTCACAAAAAAAGTTTTAAAGGGTGTTAGTTTTGATGTGCAGCTTTTTTGCAAAGAATTAGAAAAAGCATATAAAGTATTATTGCCACATGAACTGAGCGAATTATCAGAATGGGTATTGCAATTTACTCAAAACAAACCTGAGCTAAGGCAATGTTTAGTAAGAATTAAATATTAATAAGAAACTAAGGAGTATTTTACTCCTTTTTTTAGTGCTTGCTTTAAATTTGTAAGATTTATCAATTTAAAATTGTTAAATAATGTAGATAAACGTAAAAAAACGCACTTTATCGATGTATTTCATCGATTTTATTTGGTGGTTAGTAAAAATTAAAATAGTTTTACCTCAGAATTTAAAATTAAGATAAACCCCTAAATCTTAACCATTATGCCTAGAATGATCTACGATTACACAAAATCTGTGCTCGAGAGAGTAAGTTTTGACCCGATTCTTTTTTCAAAAGAGTTGAAGAAGGCAATAAGAAATCTGTTGCCTTATGAAATTGAACAGCTAAAAAAATGGCTCCAATTCTTTACAAAGGAAAAACCAGAGCTAAAGAGGTGTTTAACGGTTGTCAGTTAAAAAAGTTTTTTTTCAAAAAATAAGTGTTTGAATTAGTTAAAATTAGATTGAAAATAAGGAGTTGTTCAACTCCTTATTTTTTTTGTGTAGGACTAATAATTTCAACATTTTGAAACACTATGGCACCTTTTACTACAGCCGAAATAATGGTTCTCAATGCGTCGATAATATGTATTTTTAATTCATTTTTTGGATAAATAATACTCACTTCTCTAGCAGGCTTTGGGTCTTTAAAATTACGCAGTTTTACTTTGTCCTTTTCTTTTAAATCTAGCGTATGCAAATAGGGTAGAAGCGTTGTTCCCAAACCTTCATCAGCAAGTTTTATTAAGGTTTCAAAGCTTCCACTTTCAATTTGAAAACGGTTTTTTTCTGTATTACTAACATTTTTGCATAAGTTTAAAATTCCATCTCTAAAACAATGTCCGTCTTGAAGTAATAATATTTCATTCAAATCTAAATCTTCTACTTCGATTTCATTTTTTGGGAATGATTTGTGGTTCTCAGGAATGTATGCAACAAATGGTTCAAAATAAAGCACTACTTCTTTTATTTTTTCTTCTTTCAATGGAGTAGCCGCAATAGCTGCATCAAGATGTCCATTGTTTAATCTTTGAATAATTTCTTCAGTGTTTAATTCTTCGATAATTAAATGGACTTTTGGGTATTTCTTAATAAAATTCTTAAGAAACATAGGTAACAATGTAGGCATTACTGTTGGAATAATTCCCAATCTAAATTCTCCACCAATGAATCCTTTTTGCTGTTCCACTATATCGGTTATTCTATTGGCTTCGTTTACAATATTCTTAGCTTGATTAACTATTTTTTGACCTATTTCAGTAAGTTGAATAGGTTTCTTTGTTCGATCAAATATTTGAATACTGAGTTCTTCTTCCACTTTTTGAATTTGCATGCTCAATGTTGGTTGCGTTACAAAACATTTTTCGGCCGCAAGTGTAAAGTTTTTGTGTTCTGCAACTGCAAGCACATATTGAAGCTGTGTAATAGTCATAATAAGTATATTTGATGCAAATATAAAAACTATCAATTTAAGTTATAGACTTAGTTTAACTAATTATTTACAAAACTTAGATGTATTATTTAAAAAAAACTACTTGTATTAAATTTAGGATTAGGATTCATAGTTTTAAATAATTGTTAAATTCGATATATACTTTAGGAAATTTTTGTGTTAAAGTTTATTTTTGCCAAATGAAGTTATTCACCAGGATTTTATTATTCCTATTTATTCTTTTTCTTTCAACACCAACTTTGGTTACTCTAATTGAAAAAGATTCGGATATTTCTATGTTTTATTGTTTTGCTGAAGAAGAGCATCACAAAGAAATAAAAGCAGAAATTAAATTTTATGTAGAGCATAATGTAATTGCATTTATGGAACTAGAAAAAAAGACTTCTTTCATTGAGAATAACTCAGAACACCCAACCGTATTTAGAGAAATATTTTCTCCACCACCTAATTTTATATAAATCAATTTTACATTTCTTAATTGAAATGAAACATTTTTATATAACTTTTAAAATTAGGTATGACAAAAAAAATTAATCTTTTTGCTAACCTCAAATCAGATTTTGCATCTGGTTTAGTGGTTTTTTTGGTGGCATTGCCACTGTGTTTAGGTATTGCACTTGCTAGTGGTGCGCCATTGTTTTCAGGAATTATAGCAGGAATTGTGGGCGGAATAGTAGTTGGCTATTTGAGTAAATCGCATCTCAGCGTTTCTGGTCCGGCTGCTGGTTTAACGGCTATAGTTTTAGTAGCTATTACTGATTTAGGTTCTTTTAATGCCTTTTTACTGGCGGGTTTAATAGCTGGTGGTATTCAATTATTGCTTGGGTTTATTAAAGCGGGTAGTATTTCCAATTATTTTCCAACTAATGTTATTGAAGGAATGTTAGCGGGTATTGGAGTTATCATATTTTTAAAGCAAATTCCTCACGCTTTTGGGTATGATAAGGATTATGAAGGTGATTTGGCATTTAACCAACCTGATGGTCAAAATACTTTTACAGAACTATTTTCGGTTCTTGGTCATGTACAACTTGGTGCATTACTAATAACAATAGTTTCTTTATTCATATTAATTGTTTGGGATAAAATACCTGCATTAAAGAAATTAAAACTAGTTCCTTCTGCTTTAGTTGCAGTATTTGTTGGGGTATTAATTAATGAGTATTTTATTCAGTCGGGAAGTAACTTGGCTGTTTTAGACAATCATCTTGTTAAATTACCAGTACCAACATCATTAGAAGAATTAGGCGCAATAATAGTAACGCCAGATTTTTCGGCAATTACAAACTCTAAAGTATGGATTGTTGGAATCACAATAGCTGTGGTTGCATCAATTGAAACGTTACTTTGTATCGAAGCTGCCGATAGAATGGATGAGCAAAAAAGATATACAGATACCAATGTTGAGTTAAAAGCACAAGGTATTGGAAACATTATTAGTTCTTTACTTGGTGGTTTACCAATGACATCTGTTGTAGTAAGAACAACTGCCAATAATACTGCTGGTGCAAAATCAAAAATGTCTGCAATTATACATGGTGTTTTACTTTTAATTAGCGTATTGGCTATTCCGGTTTTATTAAATAAAATTCCGTTAGCTACTTTAGCAGCAATACTTCTATTGATAGGTTATAAATTGGCAAATCCTAGTAAAATAAAGCATTTTTGGGAAAAAGGAAAATATCAATTTATACCATTTATTGCAACAGTTATAGCTGTAGTATTTACAGATTTATTAAAAGGAGTTGCATTAGGTATCATAATTAGTATTATTTTTATTATGAAGGGAAATTTACAACGTGCCTATAAATTCAGAAAAGAAGAATATAAAGATGGAGACATTATTCACATTGATTTGGCTCAAGAAGTTTCATTCTTGAACAAAGCTGCTATCAAACAAACGTTATCTTCAATTCCTGAAAATTCTAAAGTGATAATCAATGCTTCAGATACGGTATATATTGCTCATGATGTTTTAGATTTAATTAAAGAATTTAAAAAAATAAGGGCTAAAGATGAAAATATAAAAGTGAAGTTAGAAGGTTTCAAAAAAGCCTATAATTTAATTGAAACGGGCGAGGAAGGAAAACACGTATTTATTGAACATAAGTAATCATTATGAGGATTATATACGTCTTAATAACAATTTTTTGTTTGAATAGTTTAGCAATTGCCCAAAAATCAGCTATTGGAAATTGGTTTCTTTATTTTGGGAATCAAAAGATAAATGAAAAGTGGAATTGGCATAACGAAATTCAATACAGAAATTACAATTTTATTGGCGATACGAATCAGTTACTTCTGCGAACCGGAATAGGATACAACCTTACGGAAAACAACAATAATCTTCTTTTGGGTTATGGTTATATAAATACACAAAATTATATACCAGATACTGATGAAAAAGTACATATAAATGAACATCGAATTTATCAGCAGTTCATCACAAAAGAGCACTTTGGTAGATTCTTTCTTCAACATCGGTATCGAATTGAAGAACGATTTGTAGCTAATGAGTTTAAGATGCGATTTCGTTACTTAGTAGGAGTTAATATGCCATTAAATAAAAAAACAATGGATAAAGACGCTATTTATCTTTCAGCCTACAATGAAATTTTCATTAATAAAAAAAACCCTTTGTTTGATAGAAACCGACTGTATGGTGCTATTGGTTATGTAATCAATAAAAACTTTAAAGCCGAAATTGGCTTCATGGCACAAACAGTAGAGCATTCAAATAGAAATCAATTTCAAATAGCAATTTTTAATAATTTGCCATTTTAAAAAAATTAATACTAATTTTAAACATTAAAATTTAAAACATGAAAACACTAAATAAAGAATTACAAGCTTCAATTACACCAAGAAAAGCTTTAGAAATATTAAAAGAAGGAAATAATAGATTTGTTAATAATCTAAAAGCACACCGTGATTTGCTAGAGCAAGTTAACGACACTCGTGATGGACAATGGCCTTTTGCAACAATTTTAAGTTGTATTGACAGTAGAACATCAGCAGAGTTAATTTTTGACCAAGGATTAGGCGACATATTTTCTGTTAGAATAGCTGGAAATATTGTAAACACAGATATTTTAGGAAGTATGGAATTTGCTTGTAAAGTTGCAGGTTCTAAATTAATAGTTGTTTTAGGACACAGTAAATGTGGTGCTGTAAAAGGTGCTTGTGACCATGTAGAAATGGGTAATTTAACCGAATTACTTTCAAAAATTCAACCGGCTGTTTATCAAGAAAAAAACACCACTGATAACAGAACTGCTTCTAATTCGGGTTTTGTTGAAAATGTATCAGAAATTAACGTGAAAAGAAGTGTGAAAAGCATTATTGAGCGGAGTTTTGTTTTACAACAACTGATTGAGAAAGGTGAAATTGGTATAATAGGAGCAATGCATAATATTGAAACTGGTGAAGTGAATTTTTATGAGGATGCGGAGTTTATTAATGATGAAAACAGTCCAAACTTTACCTTAAATAAGTTAAAATACCTTTTTTAAATTATTACTTAAAACCATTAATCAATAGTGATTAATGGTTTTTTATTTTATTATATTTGATTTTTAATTTGCCTTATTTTTAACACATTCGCAATGAACGATTTTTATAAAAAGATTTTAGACAATAATAAAAAATGGGTTGAAGAACAATTAGCCATAGATAAAGATTTTTTTAAAGATTTATCAAAAGGTCAAAATCCACCTTTGTTGTGGATTGGTTGTTCGGATAGTCGTGTGCCAGCAAACGAAATTATAGGTGCAAAAGCAGGTGAAGTTTTTGTACACAGAAACATTGCCAATATGGTTGTGCACTCCGATATGAATATGCTTAGCGTTCTTGATTATGCAGTTAATGTCTTAAAGGTAGAGCATGTTATTGTTTGTGGTCATTATGGATGTGGTGGTGTAAAAGCGGCAATGGGAAATTCTTCATTAGGAATTATTGATAACTGGATTCGCCACATTAAAAACGAATACCGTTTACATCAAGATGAATTAAACGCAATAAAAGATGAGAAAGAACGATTTAATCGTTTTGTTGAAATTAATGTGTATGAACAAGTCTTTAACTTAGCCAAAACATCAATTGTGCAATCTGCTTGGAACTCTGGGCAGAAATTATCAATTCACGGATGGGTTTATGGATTAAATTCTGGATATGTTACAGATTTGGGATACAACCTTAGCAATAATGATGATTTGGATTTAACCTATCAGATGCAGTTTTAATCTTCAATATTCTCATTAAATGCCGAAGGTAGCATTTTTGGAATAAACTTGATGAGAATTGGTAATAGTAAACTTCCTCCAGGAAGCAGAAAAATAGTTAACGAAGGAATGGTTTTGCAAATATCAAGAATTTGATTTTTAATTTTCTTCTTCTCTTCTTTGTCTAAATCTTTAACCGTTGATTTTGCTAAAAGCTGCATTAATTCTTTGCTTTCTGATATTTCTTTTAGCAATCTTTTTTTGTTTCGGTTAATCAAAACAATTACACCATCAGTGGTGTGATCATAAAAATGTTTTACAGGATTAGCATGTTTAAAATAAGGTATTTCAGCTTTATGATTAACAATAAAATAATTGATAAAATCAATACTTTTTAGAATAAAATCATCCGAAATGTCTAATCTGCGTCCTAGAGTATAAAGAAAATAACGCTCTTCATTTTCAACTTTTTCATCACTCCAAAGACTGATTCCGGCTAAGTCAATGATATAATATTTCTCTAAATCATTTTTTAAAAACGAAAAATCTAAAGTATCAAGAGTTAAATTTGAGTCGGTTAAAACTTTGTTGTAGCGAACAGAGGATTCAAAAAGTTTTTGAAGCAGTTCATCATGCTTGGTTTTGTTGGTTTTTATTTTTAGCGAAAGCGAAACCACCGAAGTGATGATTTCTTCTAATTTAGAAATGTATTTTGTGGTGATGTGTTCTTTGTTTAAATATTTTTTAAACGCTAAAACATCTGTAAAAAGTAATGCATTAGTAACAACATGAGAAAAACTTTTGCTAAACATATCTTCATTAGTTTGCACTCTTTCGTGGATGATTTTCTCAAGTTTGCTCGAATTACTTGAGCCAGCAAGCATTTTCTTTAGCGGATTAAAACCTTCGGGTGTAATTTGTTTGTAAAATTCAACTGCTTTTTCAATAAAATCAGCAGTATCGTTGGATTTTTGCTTAAAGCAATACATTTTATATAAAGTATTGAGCAATCCAATTTTTGATTTTTCAACAGCAGTCCAATCTCCAAACTCAATAGGGTTTGTTACATCAAAATGAATATTGTGCCCAAATATGAATCCTGTAGCTCTAGTTTTTATATAAAACTCTGTGCTATCAGCATAAGCCAAAGGATTTGACGATTTTTGCTCAATAAAGAATTTATCAATCCAGCCGTAAACGGAAGGGTTTATCATTTCATGTTCATTTACATTGCAAAACTATAATAATTATCGAGAAATGAGGTATAATCTTTGTCAAGAATACATTAATAATTGCCTCTTGATTTGCAGTTTTTTTCACAAAGCGCAATGATTTCTTTAATGCGGTTCATTCTGGTTTCCTCTCTTTTAGCTTGGTTTAACCAATAAAGATAACTTTTTCTGTAGGATGGACTAAAGTTTTGATAGTTAGCAAACGCAGTTTTATTATTATCAAATTCGTTTTGCAAGTCTGCAGGAATTTCTAAACTCTCAACACCGTCAAGGCTAGACCAAGAACCATTCTTTTTGGCAACTTCTATTTTACGCAAACCACTTTCGTGCATCAAATTTTCGGCAACCAGTTTTTCTACATACGTTTTGTTGAGTTTACTCCAAACACTTTTGTCTTTTCTTGGCGTAAATAGTTGCCGTCTGCGGTCGTCGTCCATTTTTGCAAACTGCTTGTTGGCAGAAGATTTAATTTCCAGTTCGCATTATTTTTTGATAATTTTCTTCACAATTGTTTCTTTTTCACTTGTAATTTTTACAAGGTATAAACCGTTTGTAATGTTTGAAAAATCTATTTGGGCAATGGTACCATTTTGATCAATAACTGTTTTACCCATTACATCATAAACTACAATTTTTTGGATTATGTTATTATTTTTTTTTATAAATAACATGTCATTTACAGGATTTGGATAAATTGTAAATGAATTAGTTATAAACTCGTCGTTTTGCAAACTATCACATTCTTGTTGTGAACTTACATAATAGCTTGTGGCATCTTTACCAAGCCAATTAGTATTACAATTAGCAACGTCATCAACAAAAATACAACTCAGGTTTGGATTATTAGTTGCATCAAAACATTGTTCATAAACAAGTGGGTCTCCTCCGGGATTTGTTGCATATAGTCCATTTAGGAGTGTATTTGCCCCATTTTGAACTACTAATGTGGAAAGGTTATTGTTGTTGCAATGCAAAACATTTAAAAGCGAATTGTGAAATGAATTGTTATTGAGGTTTAGAGTTGTAATATTATTATTATTACAAATTAAATAATTCAATGCTGGGTTATTAGATAAATCTAGAGTGGTTAATAAATTATTCTGGCAAAGCAAATGTTTTAGTAATGGAAAATTAGAAAGGTCTAAATTAGTGAGTTGACTGTTTGCGCAATGTATTCTCCATATAAGTGGAGCATTGGTTATTGTTAAATTAGTTAATGGGTTATAACCACATGATATTAATCTAATATCTGGATTTGCATAGATATTTAATGTCGTTAATAAATTATAGAAGCAATATAGCTCTCTTAAATTGACATTTTGTGAAACATCAAGAGTTGTTAAAAGATTATATCCACAAGATAAAGATATAAGATTTACATTTTGGGAAACATCAAGAGTAGTTAATATATTATTTTGGCATACTAACATTAAAAGATTTATATTATTTGAGACATCAAGAACAGTTAGTTGGTTTCTGGCACATCCTAAATAAATAAGATTTATATTGTTAAAAATATCAAGAGTTGTAAGTAGATTATCATAACAATACAAATAACTAAGATTTATATTGTTAGATATGTCAAGAAAAGTCAGCGGGTTAGAACCACAGTCTAAAGAGCTAAGGCTTAAATTGTTAGAAACATCAAGAAAAGTTAACTGGTTATAACCACAGTCTAAAGAACTAAGATTTATATTGTTAGAAACATCAAGAACAGTTAGCTGGTTAGCTCTACAGTGTAATTCTTGCAAGGCTAAATTGTTTGAAACGTTGATGCTTGTTAAGCTATTGACATCACAATAAATCGTTATTAAATTTAAATTAGTACTAAAATCTAAACTGGTTAAATTATAACATAACATTATTGTAATACTTTCTAACTGGGTAAAACCTTCAATTCCTATAATATTATGCAAGTTACTGCTAGAAATGTTTAAACTAAGAACTGTATTAATATCGCTGTTTAAAACCAAATGATTTAGTATTCCATCACTATCAATACCTTGGTTAATGAGTTCTTGCTCAAAATCTTCATCAGGAATTGTTGTGTACTGAGCACTGATTTGTATATAAAAAAAAATAAAAAGGATTAGATATAATTTTTTCATACTGTTTGGTTTTATCAACACTTTGTCGTGGTAAAGACCACCACAACAAAGTGAAATTTATTTTATGGTTTGTAAATTGTTTCGGCTTTTGTTTCGCCTGTAGCCGTTTCTTTTACAATGATGTTAAAGGTTTGATTGGGTAAATTTTCAATTAAATTTTGGTTTTCTATTTGTTGAGAAGTCAAATTTGTTTCACTAATAGTTGTGCTTCCTAAATTTTGAGTTGTATAAATTTTACCGCCTGATATTGGTTCTAATATACACAACTGTGCACCTCTGTAGCAAACAAGACCAAAAGGATTTTCATATGTTGGGTTTAATTGTGTAATTATGAATGTTCCAAAATCTTCATAATTTGGTAATTGATAGGGTTGCTCATTAGTAATTAAATTATATCGTTTAAAAATATAGTTAAATCCTTTTTGATATTTATAATTGTAACCTGACAATCTTCTACATACAGTTGACATTCCATTAGGAATTCCGTCATCAGTAATGCTAACAATTTCCCCTAAAATTGGAGATTTCTCATAAGGTTCATATAAACTCTCAACGGTGTTTTTAGCATTACTAAAACCATAAAAATTGTTTGGATGATTATAGTATAAGGCTATTGTATTTCTCATAACATTTCCTTGACCTAAAGTAAATTCTCCAATACCGGGCATATAATTAGCCTGCAAATTTTGGCAAGAATTCATTGAAGACATATAATTTTTTACGGGCACATCTACATATGGAGTAAAATTGCAATCAAGATGGTTATTGGTATTTTGAAATGTGCATGTTACTGGATTTGTGTAATTGCCACCAAAATAAAATGATGCTTTTGTATCTGCCACAAAATCACCGTGATCAGTTGAATTATAATATGGATCAGTTGGTCCTGTAGCAACATGTTCGCAATTTGGCGTACCCGATTGTTCAGCGGTATGTAATAGAAAAAAATTATGTGCAATTTCATGAGGCAAAGTAGGACTTAAAAAATAATTAAAACCATATATGCTGTCAATTCCTGGCATTTTAGCAGCACCTGCAACTCTGCTCTGGTAAGGACTTAGTGCATTATAATCTAAGCCTTCAACAATAAATAAATTCAGAGCATTGTAGTCATATACAGGATTGGTCATTCCAGTCTTGCTATACTCTAACAATTGATCAAATGTTGGATGTGATAAATTTGCGTTTGAAAAGTTGGCAGCTCGCACTTTCATAAACGATGTGTTCTTAATTATATCGTAACCAACATACTTGAAAAATATATTAAATTGATTAAAATTTGTATTCATAATCATAATCGCATTCATAACTTCGTTTTCCCCATAAACAGCAGTGGCTCCAGAGCCGTCATTATTTTTTACAATATGAAACTTAACACTAAACACATACTTATCTGTAGGATTTGAAATTTGCACCGATTTATCAAATATAGACATAGGCGGTTGAATTCCATTTGAATTGAGTGTAACTGGACATTCAAATAGTTGAGCTACACTCGAAGTAGCATAAAAAGGCACAAACAAGGGTAACAATATATTTTTCATAATCGAGATTTTGCCTTATTATTTATCTGGACTACCAGAAGGACGATAACTTTGGGCACAATTTTGTTTTAGGTTATTTATACCGCCCTGTTGGTTTAATCATTTTACCTTGTTAAATTAATAACCGTTTCTTACTTAATAGTGCTTTCTGTTTCTGTTTTGCACTTCATGTTTTCGGACAACATGGTCAAAAATTTGCCACCAACTTATATATACCCGCTAAAAAGTAGCGACTATACACCCAAAATCGGGTAGATTGTCGCTACTCTGTAGCGTTTTATATTTATTTTATCAAAACTAAACAATACCATTGTAATAAAAAAGAGCGAAATCCCCCTTTTTTCAATTACGCACCTAAAAATAATTGCTGTTTCAAACCAAATTATCGGCGCAAGGACCAAAAAAGGTAGCGCCTATTGTATAAGAAACGGTGATGGAGTCCTCAAAAACGGCAATGGAGTGCTCTAAAACGACGATGGCAACCTCAAAAATGGCGTTGGCAACCCCAAAAACGGCGTGGTCAATGGTAAAAACGACGATGGCTTCCCCAGAAACGGCATTGGCAATACTAAAAACGGCATTGGCGACCTCAAAAACGGCGCATATCACCCAAAAGTTAGCGCATTTTATGGAATATTCAACTCAAAAAAGTAAGACATTTTTGGCGAGATACCAAAACTTAAACACGAGTTATGGCAACTAACATCGTCGTAATGCAAATTTACACACGAGTTATAGCAACTTGTATCGACGTAATGCAAACTTAAACACGAGTTATGGCAATTTAAAGTGCAGTAATTCCAATTTACATCGACGTAATGCAAACTTACATCGTAGTAATTCCAATTTGTATCGTCGTAATGCAAACTTAAACGCGAGTTATAGCAACTTACATCGACGTAATTCCAATTTGTATCCTAGTAATTCCATGTTACATCGTCGTAATTCCAACTTAAATCGTCGTAAATCCAATTTGTATTCTAGTAATTCCAGCTTGTACAGTAGTTATTCTAATTTATATTCGAGTAATTGCAACTTTCACCATTGTAAATTAAGCTTCCATACGAGTAATAATAAGTTACACCCAAGAATTTTTAGTAATCATTTAAGTTCAAAAAATGAAGTGAGTGAATTTGCAATACACTTAGGTTACTGTTTTCTCGATGTAATTTGAATTCAATAAATACAAGGCACCCATATATTGAATTTTAAACGAGATTAAATCGCCCACTTGATAGTTGGTTTTTGAATCGCTGATATCAATAACAGTCATATCGGAACTCGAATCGATGATACTAATTTTAGTATCGGTTGGTGCTAAATATTGAGGTTGCATGTCTAATAATCCAAAATCTAAAATGGCTCGGAGTGACGTATCATTTAAATCGTTGTTTTCATCAATTTTAAAAGTATTACCCGCAACGTTTTCGCCAAGTTCACCCGAAGGGATGTTTGATTTTTCGGTTATTTCAATAATTTCAGCATATAGTTTAAAAACATCGTTGTGCATGCCTTTGATGGTTTTGCCGGTAAATAAATCTTTTCCAAAAAATAGTGCTTCACCAACTCTAAAATGGTTTACCGCCATAGGTCGTGCGTTTTTCAGCATCAACGGAACAGCCACAGAAGTTCCACCAGAAACCCAAGGGATTTTTACATTGAATTTAGCTTCAATTAATTGCTTATATAAACTCAATTGGATTAGTTTGTCTTGTGTGGGCATTACACCGCTAAGGCAGTTTAGATTTGTACCAATTCCTCTAATTTCGATATTTGGAAGACTAAAAATTTGTTCGTAAAAAGACATTAATTCTTCCCCTAAAACGCCTTCACGCAAATCGCCCATTTCGATCATAATGATAATTTTATGGGTTTTATTTTGACGTTTGGCTTCTTCCGATAAAAGTTTGATGGTGTAAATTTCGGTATTGAAACTTACATCAGCATATTTTACGATTTTTGCAATATTCAGTTTTGAAGGTGGTTTGATGTAAACCGTTTGAATCTCTGGTTTTAGTTTTTTGATTTTTTTCAAATTACTAATTCGAGAATCGTGCATTTCCATGACGCCTAAATCAATTACTTCTTTTAGGTAAATAGTATTTCCGCAAAGTAATTTGGTTACAACACCCCATTCAATATGTCTCTCTTTAAAAAGCGTATCAAGAAAAGTATAATTTTCTTTTAATTTTTGTCTGTATAATTTTAAAAATGCCATTATTCAATTATTTTTCTAGGAATAGATTTTGAAATTCTTGATAAAAATTCATAATTCAACTGGTTGTTTAGTTCTCCAAAAGAAGCTACTGTTATTGCTAAATCACCTTGATTACCTATAATTACAACTTCATCGCCTTTTTTTACATTATCGATTTCAGAAACATCAATAGTCAACATATTCATATTTATAGTTCCAATTACACCACAACGTTTTCCTTCGATTAAAACGCGACCTTGATTGCTCAAAGAACGACTGTATCCGTGAGAATATCCTAAAGGAATAGTGGCAACTTTCATGTGTTCTTTGGCCATATAACTGGTTCCATAACCAATAAATTCGCCTGATTTTACATGTTTTACGTTCATAATTTCGCTTTTCCAGGAAATAACACGCTGCAAAGGATCGGTTTTTTTCTTTTTAGAATTAAGATAGGTTACCAGAACTTCCTGACTGGGCCACAAACCATATTGCAAAATGCCTATTCGAACCAAATCCATTTGAGTTTCAGGAAACATCATTGATGCCGCCGAACATGCCGTGTGTTTTATTTTTGGTTCAATTCCATTTTCCTTAAAAACAGCAACCGCTTCTTTAAAAAGTTTAATTTGATTTTCAACTCTGTAATAATTTGAAATGCTTTCAGCACCAGCATAATGAGTACAAAGCCCAACAAAATCAATGTATTCGGATTCTTTGATTATATATTTTGCAACTCTGGAAAGTTCTTTTTTTGTAAAACCTGTTCTATTCATACCGGTTTCAATTTCGATATGAATTTTGGCTTTCGACTTTATTTTTTTGGCGGTTTTAATAGCCATAGCCAATCGATAGCGTTCAAAAACAAAAAACTCAATGTTGTTTTTGATAGCCCAATGTAAATCTTCATCAGCCACAAAACCCATAATCATAATAGTAACGTTGTTTCCCAGCGTGTCAAAAACAATTTTAGCTTCTTCGACATCAAAAACCGAAAAGTGATTCACACCATTATTATAAGCCATTGTTACAAACTCTTTGATGCCATGACCATAAGCATTTCCTTTGACGACGGAAGAGAAAATCACATTTTTGCCCAACATTTTTTTTAAAAACGATAGGTTATTTTGATAGGCTTCTTGATTGAGTTCTATAATTGAGTTTCTATGCATTAAAAATTTCTTTTGTAATTTGATGGAACAGTGAAATTCCCGTTTCAATTAATTCATCCGGAAAATCATAGTCAGGATTGTGTAAAGCCGGAGTATTTTTGCCAGCACCAATACCGAACATTGCGCCTTTGAATTGTTGGGTAAACAATCCAAAATCTTCACCGAAAGTAAAAGGAAGGTTTTTTTCTAAAATTTCTAGATTCTGAACTAAAGTTGCTTTTCTTATGTATTTAACAGCTTCACTATTATTTTCATTCGCTTGAAAACTTTCTGTCCAATCGATTTTTGTTTTCAAATTATATTTAGAAGCAATTTCGTTAACTTTTTCTTCTAAATTTGATTCTATAATTCTCATTTGTGCATTGCTATTGCTTCTGATGGTAAAATGAATTTCGCCATAACCAGCAGAAACACCATAGGCTTTTTCGCCCATATTAATATGAATAGGAGTGATGAGACAATACTTTTTAGAAGAAACGTCAGTATTGATTTTGGAATTAAAAACCTGAATAATTTCGGCTATAGCCAACGCAGGATTGATTCCGTTTTCGGGTTCGCCAGCATGAGAAGTTTTACCCTTTAATTGAATTATCATGCTGTTTACGGCACACGTAAACGTGTTTTCTTTTACAATGATTTGATGTTTTTTAAATCCGGGAAGGTTATGCAAAGCAAAAACAAAATCAGGTTTTATAGTATTGAATTTACTATCGTTCAAAACACTTTTTGCTCCATTTCCATCTTCTTCTGCAGGTTGAAATAAAAGCATAACAGTTCCTTTTTCTAGAGGTTTTTCATAAAGGGTTTTCGCCATGCCACACAAAATAGCCGTGTGACCATCGTGACCACATTTATGGGAAACACCATGAGAAACTGATTTATAACCAAACGAATTAATCTCATGAATAGGCAAGGCATCCAATTCACATCGAAATAGAATTGAAGTTCCTGTTTTTTTTCCGTTATATATGGCCAAAATTCCTTCGCCACCAAGTTGAGTAATTATTTCATTAGGCGGATAATTGGAAAGAAAATTTAAAACGCGTTGAGCCGTTTGTTTTTCATTTCCAGAAACTTCAGGATGTTTGTGTAGTTCGTGTCTTAATTGAATAAGTTCTTCCAAAACGATTATTTTGTTAAACGCATTTCTAAATATTTGTTAGTAAAACCAAGCTTTTCGTATAATCCTTTTGCAGGATTATCTGGTTCTACGTGTAGCGCAATATTTCCATCAACGGTGTCAATTGCTTTTTGCATTAGTTTTTTACCAAAGCCTTTTCCACGCTGGCTGTTATCAACCGCAATGTAAACCAAGATGTTTTCGGGAATAAATCCGCTCATCCCAGTGTTGTTTAAAATTACCACACCAACTATTTTTGAATCATCTAAACCTACAATTATGCTTCCGCCTTTTTCGGGATTCATGGCATAGTTGATGCATTTTAAAATGTCTTCTATTTTATCGCCATATTGTTCTAAATGAGTAAATAAAAAGTTGGCAATCGTTTGATGTGTATAAGTCGAATTTTCTCCAGTTTCTGGATTAATGATTTTAAATTCCATTTTGATTTAATAAATTTTTAAAGATGTTAACCGATATGGATTTTCCAAAGTGGTTGTAGATGCAACGTGTTGCAAAAGATGGAAACAAGATTGATTTAAGATTAAAATCAAAGAAAAATTCTAAAAAAGAATTTTCTTGTTTTCAAAAAATATTTTTGCAAAGATAAGGATTTTAAAATAAAATTATTTTTTGTACTAAAAAAGCTAAACTAAAGCTTAAAAAATCATTTAATTTTTATGATATTTGTTTTAAAAATATACCAAAAAATAAAATGCTATGCTAATAAAAGTATTTGGAAGTGCGGTTTTTGGAGTGGAAGCCACAACTATTACCGTTGAAGTAAATATTGATAAAGGAATTGGTTATCATTTAGTAGGATTACCCGATAATGCCATTAAAGAAAGCAGCTATCGAATTGCAGCAGCATTAAAAAATAACGGCTACGAACTGCCTGGAAAAAAAATTACCATCAACATGGCACCAGCCGATTTGCGCAAGGAAGGTTCGGCCTACGATTTAACCCTAGCCATCGGAATTTTAGCCGCATCTGGACAAATAAAAGCCGATGAAGTTGATAAATACTTAATCATGGGCGAATTGTCTCTTGATGGTGGTTTGCAACCGATAAAAGGTGCTTTGTCTATCGCCATCAAAGCCAAAGAAGAAGGCTTCAAAGGATTTTTTCTACCCATTCAGAATGTAAAAGAAGCCGCTATAGTTTCGGGTTTGGATGTTTACGGTGTTGAAAATGTACGCCAAGTGATTGATTTTTTTGATGGAAAAGAAACTTTAGAGCCAACACAAATTAATACTAGAGAAGAGTTTTATAAAACCTTAGATTTTCCTGAGTTTGATTTTTCAGATGTAAAAGGACAGGAAAGTATTAAACGATGTATGGAAATTGCTACTGCTGGTGGTCATAATATCATTTTAATTGGTCCTCCAGGTTCAGGAAAAACGATGCTTGCCAAGCGATTGCCAAGTATTCTGCCACCAATGACACTTCATGAAGCTTTAGAAACCACCAAAATTCATAGTGTAGCTGGAAAAGTAAAAGATACCGGTTTAATGAACCAACGACCGTTTAGAAATCCACATCACACGGCAAGTTCAGTTTCCTTAGTTGGCGGTGGAAGTTATCCGCAACCAGGAGAAATTTCGTTGGCACACAATGGAGTTTTATTTTTAGACGAGTTACCAGAATTTAAACGAGAAGTTCTCGAAGTAATGCGCCAACCATTGGAAGATAGAGAAGTAACCATTTCGAGAGCAAAATTCACCATTACTTATCCATCGTCATTTATGTTGGTGGCGAGTATGAACCCAAGTCCAGGTGGTTATTTCAACGATCCTGATGCGCCAGTTAGTTCATCTCCAGCAGAAATGCAGCGCTATTTGAGTAAAATTTCGGGACCATTATTAGACCGAATTGACATTCACATAGAAGTAACACCTGTTCCGTTTGAGAAATTAACCGAAACACGACCAGCAGAAAGCAGTGTAGAAATAAGAAAACGAGTTACTAAAGCTAGAGAAATTCAATCGCAACGTTTTGAAGCATTTGAAAACATACATTACAATGCACAAATGAGTACGAAACAAATTCGGCAGTATTGTGCTTTGGATGAAACATCACTTCAACTTTTAAAAACAGCTATGGAGCGTTTGAACCTTTCAGCTCGTGCTTATGATAGAATCCTAAAAGTTTCAAGAACTATTGCTGACTTAGAAGAATCCGAAATCGTAAATTCTAATCATATTGCCGAAGCCATACAATACAGAAGTTTGGATAGAGATGGATGGTTGGGGTAAGTCAATATTCAGTATTTAGTTTGAAATAGGTAAATGTGTTTTCTTTACAGTAGCCCTAAAAAACCCATCTTTATAGATTTTAATTGCTGTAAACAATCCTTTTCCGGCTTTAGGAATTTGAGACGTTTCGATATAGAGATAATCGCTTTCGGGTGCTGCTATTGTTAAAGGTGAGTTTTGCAGTTTTAGAAATTTTATTTTAACAAAGCCGAAAATGTATCGCCTTGTTTGATGTCGCCTGTTTTATATCCTTTCATAAACCATTCCATTCGTTGTTCTGATGAACCGTGAGTAAAGGATTCTTGATTAACTTGTCCTTGCATTTTACTCTGAATGGCATCATCACCAACAGCATTGGCAGCACTCAAGGCTTCTTCGATATCGCCTTCTTGTAAAAGGTTTTTGTTGTAATGCGCCCAAACTCCTGCATAAAAATCGGCTTGGAGTTCTAAACAAACGGAAAGTCTATTGGCTTCGGTTTGACTTTTGTTTGCTTGTAATTGACGCACTTTTGCAGAAGTTCCAAGTAGTGTTTGTATATGATGACCAACTTCATGTGAAATCACATATGCAATTGCAAAATCGCCACCTTTGGCACCAAATCTTGATTTTAATTCTTCAAAAAAGCGTAAATCCATATATACTTTTTTATCGCCTGGACAATAAAATGGTCCAGAAGCTGAAGTTGCGCTACCACAAGCTGTATTTACACCATCGTCAAAAAGAACCATTCCAGGTTGTTCGTACTGGATATTGTTTTCTGAGAAAATTTTATCCCAAGTTTCATTGTTATAAGTAAAAACAGCTTCTGAAAAATCACCTAATTCTTTTTCTTCTTCCGAAAGTTCTCGGGTTTTTGTAGTTCCTTCTGTTTGTGTTTGGCTACCTTGAGTTTGCTCAATGATGTTACCAATGGTTTGTCCAGTTTCACCACCAAACATATTGAGTAATAAAACTACAATTCCGATTAATCCACCACCAATAAGTGCTTTTCCTCCTCCAGACATTCCACGTCTATCTTCAAAAGTGTCACTTTTTTTTCTTTCCCATTTCATAAGTTTGATTTTTTGGTTAGTTATAGTAAAGTTACTTTTTTATGGCTTCAAAATCCAATTATTTAAAACATTTTTTAAGTTCTCTTTGTTAAATGGTTTTGAAATATAATCATTCATTCCTAAAGTTAGACATTTTTCTTTTTCACCGGATACAATTCCTGCAGTTAATGCAATAATGGGAATAGCATCAAATTTCTTATTTTTCCTAATTTCGATAGTGGTTTCATAACCATTTAATATTGGCATTTGAATATCCATTAAAATTAAATCTACATCTATTGAATTTAGATGGTCTAAAAATAATTGACCGTTTTCAAATTCAGAAATGGTAGAATTTGGAATTATTTGTTTTACTAATGTTTTGGCTAAAAGAAGGTTTATTTTGTTGTCTTCAACTATAGAAATGTGGATGTTTTTTTCGGATTCAATTAAAAAAGTATTGTTTAGGTTTGTATTGTTTGAAATTATATTTTCATCCTTCTCAATTAAATTAGTAAACGCTACATTTATAGTAAAATAAAAATCACTTCCTTTGTTAAATTCACTTTTGAGTTCTAATTTTGAGTTCATTAGACCTAATAATTTATTGGAAATTGAAAGTCCCAAACCAGTTCCTCCAAATCGCTTGGTTGTTGAGGCATCTTCTTGAGCAAAAGCTTCAAAAATTTTTGTTAGATTTTTTTCTTTAATTCCTATTCCTGTATCTTTGACAGAGAATTTTAATGCAGCTTCATTTTTAGAAATTAAAGTTGCTGAAATACTTAAAGTAATTTTTCCCTTTTCGGTAAACTTAACGGCATTACTCAACAGATTGACCAATACTTGTTTTAATCGAATGTAATCTACCCAAATGAATTTAGGTACTGATTCTTCAATATTTAATAATAAGGTTAAGTTTTTTTGGTTAGATTCATATTTTACTAAATCAATTACTTGAATAGCAATTTCACTTATACTTTGTTTTTCTATGGATAAATCAATTTTTCCGGCTTCAATTTTTGAAAAATCCAGTATATTATTGATAACTTCCATCAATGAATTTGCCGATTGATTAATGGTATTCATGTATTTTTTTTGAATATCACCTAATTCAGAATTCATCAATAAGTCAGTGAAACCTATAATACCATTTAAAGGAGTTCTTATTTCATGACTCATATTTGCCAAAAACTCAGACTTAGCTTTGTTTGCAGCTTCGGCATATTCTTTTTCTTTTATAGCTTCTTCAGCCTCAACTCTTTGGGTTATATCAATGAAGATTCCAACAATATTTTCAATTTTATTATCTTTAATAATTGGTTCTCCAAATTCTTCAACCCATGCAATGTCTCCATTTTTCTTTTGAATTCTATAAATTAGATGGATTTTCTTTTTTTGTTCAAACAATTGCGCAGATTTTGTATAAACAATTTTTAAATCATCTGGATGTACTAAATTTAAAAAATATATTTTCTTAGAAAGAAAGTCTTCTTTTTTGTAGCCTGTTAATTTTTCAATTTCATCATTAAGATAAATCTTGGTCCATTTTTCATCATATTTTGATAGATGTACTGTTCCTGGAATATTATTGGCTAAAAGTTTAAATTTTTCTTCATTTTCTTTAATAATTTCTTCGTTTAAGTTTCGTTCTAGAGCAAATGAAATATTGTTTGTTAATGTAGTAAGCGTATTAATTTCATCTGTTGTCCATTCTCTTTCACTATCAAATACTGTAAAAACTATCATCGAATGAAATTCTTCTTTTATAAAAATGGGTAAAAAAAGTACTGATTTTGTATTTAGGTCTAAAAATAATGATTTTGTTTTTTCATTTTTTACTTTTCGAGTTATGGAATGAAAAGGCTTGTTTTGAGTCAAGGTTTCTACTATATCTGGAAGTACAGAAAAAGAAACTTCAAGTATTTTTGTGTTTAATTGTTCTAGTGAGTCTATTTCTTTTAACCATCTGAGTTTTTGAATAAAAATTTCATCAAAATGATTACAGGTGTAATAGGATAGAACATCTACATTTGTAACTTTTCCAATTGTAGCTAAGATGTTTTTTAAAATTTCATTGTTATCTTTTGAATGCAAAAATCGTTCGGTATTTTTAATAATTTCAAATAAAATATCATTTTTATAAACCAATTTAACTTCGTTTTCAATGCGCATTTGAGATTCAATAGCAATAGCAATGATATCGGCAACAGAACGTGCGAAGTTTATATCATCATTATCCCATTCGCGAATTATTTCTGTAGTTTCTAAACACAATACACCTGTTACTTTTTCATTGATTAGAATTGGTGTGTCAAGTAATGATTTTATTTTGTTTTTTGGCAAATATTCCAAACACAGTTCAAAAGTTATTTTGTTTTCAAAAACATCCGAAGCAACTATTTGATTTCCGCTATGAATGTGAGTAAAATATTTTGGTGAAATTGATTTGTCTATAAAAAAGTTTTTCTCGAAACGGTTATTGTCTAAATAATAAATGCTTTCACATTTTAAACCATCGTCTAAATAACTCCAATAGCTGACTCTATTGATACCCGTATTTGTGGCAACAGTTTGTAAAATGTTTTTAAGGATTTGATAAAAAGATTCCTTATTTGAATAACTTTTTGAAGTTAACTTTTTTATTATTTCATTATGAACTTTAATTTTTGATGCTTTGTTGTAATGCTCTAATTCTAAATTTTTAATTAAAGTAATATCTCTTGCGATGGCAGCAAAACGAACAAAACCGGTCTCACTATTTTTTTGAACACTAACTTTTTGTGAAACCCAAATAGTAGTCCCACTTTTAGATATTATTGGAAAAACTAAATCGGGATAATCATCTGATTGAGATGGTATTGTTTTGTAAAAATTTAAAACGGTATCCACATAGTCATGTCGGACAAATTCAAAAAACTTTTTGGAATAAATTTCATCTAATTGGTATTCTAATGCTTTTTGCGTAAACGGATTGGCAAATGTGATATATCCTTTATAATCAATTTCATAAATAAAATCACTTGCAGTTTCAATCAAATCACGGTATTGATTTTTAATGTTAACTTGGTCAGTGACATCTTGTCCCATGCCGATAATAACTTCTTCCGAATATTTTTTATCTTTCCATTGAATGTATTTAAAATCTCCACTTTTACATCGTACTTTACGGATGTAGGTTCGACCATCAACAAAATCATCATGGTAGGCTTCTCCAATAAATTCTTCGTCCTGAGTAACATCCCAATATCCAAAACCCATTACTTCATTTACATTATATCCAAGAATTTCTTTTACCGATTCACTACAGAAAAATATTTCGCCTTTTTTATTGGTTACAAGAATTATTGAATTTCCATTATTCAATACTAAGCTAGTAAACAGGAATTTATTTCTAATTTCAATAAGTGCTAAATGTCGTGCTATATGAATACAAATGGTCAAAACAAAACAACAAAAAAGTACTACTACCTCATTATTTGGAATTATGTTATAATAAAAAACAATTCCTAAAATCACTATTATCGAAATGTTGTAGAGCCAATAATTGAGAATGTTTCTAAACACAAAAAATGAAAGAAAAAAAGAAATGATTAAACTAGAAAATGAAATTAATTCGAATGGGATAAAAATTACATTGTATAGTAAAAAAGTTGAATAGCCTAAATAGCAAAGCATAAAAACATATTTTATGTTTTTTGCAAAGAATTGATTTTTTGTACACAGTAAATACAAACTCAATAATATAAAACCTACAGTTAGATTTACATATAAATAACTAAATGATCTAATTTTATAATATTCAATTATTATTTCGATTAACGGAATGGCTAATCCAAAAAATAAAAGGAATAGTTCATATTGCTGCTCTTTTGGTTCAAACTCTGAATGTTTTTTTAAATCTAATTTTTCATTAATCGATTTTTGAGCAAAATGATACGATACATAAAGAATTACTAGTAATATGATAATTAGTAAGAGATTGAAGTTTGAGAAACTAAGAAAGTTATTCAAGGTTTTTTAGTTTATTGATTTAGGTATCCAAAAATAAAAAAATGTTTTGACTAAAACCAATTTAATATTTTTTTCAACCATTTTATTTTGTTTTTATAAGGTGCATATCGAATTTGGTTATCTAGCCAGTTTGCTTTTTTGACAACAGCTTTTTTATGACTAAAAACATCAAAGCTTTTTTTACCATGATATGCTCCAATACCACTATGTCCCACACCGCCAAATGGCAACCGATGGTTTGAAAAATGAATTAAAGTATCATTAATACAACCACCACCAAATGAAAATTTTTGAATTATTTTTTTGTTAAAACAGGTATTTGTTGAAAATACATATAGTGCTAATGGTTTCTCATAGTTTTGAATAAGTTGTTCTAAATCATTTTCAGCTTCATAACCAATGATTGGTAAAATAGGACCAAAAATTTCTTCTCGCATTACTAAACTTTCCAAACTTGGTTCATCAATTATTGTTGGTGAAATAAAAAAGCCCTTTTTATTCGATTTTCCACCAAAAATCACTTTTTGTCCTTCCATCATTTTAGTAATGCGCAACCAGTTTTTTTCATTAATAATGCTACAATAATCGGAGGATATTTCTGGATTTTCGCCATAAGCAAGCGTTATTTCTTCTTTTAGGTTTTTAATAAATTCAATTTTTACTTTTTTATGAACTATTAAATAATCAGGAGCAATACAGGTTTGTCCAGCATTTATGAATTTTCCCCAGACGATTCTTTTGGCTGCCAATCTTAAATTTGCTTTTTCATCAATAATGCAAGGATTTTTTCCACCAAGTTCTAATGTTATCGGTGTTACATGTTCGGCAGCGGCTTTGGCTACTATTTTTCCAACGGTAACACTTCCTGTAAAAAAAATATAATCCCAACGTTGCGCTAATAAATCTTGGCTAACTTCAATGCCGCCTTCAATTACTTCAACATGATTTTTTTCAAAAACTTCTCCAACAATTTTTGAAATTAATTTTGAAGTTGCCGGTGTTAATTCAGACGGTTTTAGGACAACTTGATTTCCTGCTGCAACTGCCGAAACTAATGGAAGTAATGCTAAATGAAACGGATAATTCCATGGTGCAATTATCAACACTTTTCCATACGGTTCGGAATAAACAAAATCGGTAGAAGGAAAATTAACTAAATTTGGAAATACCATTTTTGGTTTTGCCCATTTATTGATATTCTTGATAGTCAGTTTTAATTCTGAAAGGACAAAATAAGTTTCGGTTAAATAACTTTCAAATTCAGGTTTCTTAAAATCATTATACAATGCTTGATTAATTTCTTCTTCATGCTTTTCGATTGCAATTAATAGCTTAAGCAGTGTTTTTTTTCTATAGGTGATTGAAGTTTTAAATAGCATAAACCAACATTAAAGTTTATGACAAGTTACAATTTTTAATTGAAATTAAAACTGTGAATGGTTTTAAAGAAAACCAAAACGGAAACCAAAATATAAATCACCTTGTTTGCTATCACTAATTAACGCGGTAACCATAGAACTTGTTCCTAAATAAAAACCGCCTAATCTAAAGCCTAAACCAACATTAGTGCCCGAAATTTCATGAAAAGTTAAAGGAATGTAGCCTTCAAAAAAACCTAAATTTACTCTTGGTGTAATACTAAAAATGTTTGGTGTTGTCACCTGCTCGTTGTCTCGGTCTTTATTTAGCTTTTGTTGTAAAAAAGCAGTTACATATAATTTAGAAACTACTTTTACATCTACATAAGTATTAACCGTTGTAGGTAGCTTAACATTAAAATCTGTTTTATTTCTAGGTTGAGTAGTTAAATATCCATTGTTTGTAAGAATGTCTTCCACCTCACTAAGGTTGTCAATATTGTCGAACAAACTTAAATCTAAAGGATTGCTACTTGGAATATTTAAAGTATAACTAGTATTGTAATTATTCTCATCTTTAAAAGTCATACTTCCAATATTTCTAATGGATAAACCAGCATTTAATTTATATTTTGTATCGCTTTTTAATTGATAGTTGAAGCCAATATCTCCAGCAAGACCATTTAAACCGCCAAAAATGGATTTGCTATAATCATCAAAATTAGAGAAACTGTTTGCTAAATTTCCCGAATAAGCAATATTCAAACTAGCAGGACTATTTGTGGTTAAATAAGAATTGCCCAAACTTTGGGTAATTGTTCCATCTAATTGACTCAAACCAAAATTGGAATACGAACCTGGGAAAAGTATTTTTAAAGTTACCCCAGCACTAAATTTGTGTTTGTCATTTTCAAAAAACGTTCTACCTGCTGATAAACCTATTTCACCATAAGAAGTTCCACTTAATCTTTGATTATTTGGATTGTTTAAAAGAGTTGTATTAAGAACTAAATTATTATTTGTTATTGCGTTTCCAATCGTTGGATCAACATCTACCATGTCAAATTTGGCATAGGCTTTTGTGGTAAAAGCAAAACCCCATTTTCCCAATTGCATTGCAAAACCAGGACCGATGATGTCAGTGTCAATACGAGCATTTACAGGACTTGTTCCTTGAAAAAGAAGTTCTTCAAAATCTTTGTCCGAATTAAAATCACTAAATCCAATTTTGTTGTTAGCAACATTAAAACTCATTCCATAAATATTTACTTCAAATTTTTTGGAAAGATTTGGCAATTCAGCTGGGTTAATGGTAACATTTAAAATCCCAACACGATTTGATGTGCTAATTCCTGAATAATGGTCTTGAGAAAAAACCATTGTACTTGAAATCAAGAAGAATGAATAGATATATTTTTTCATAATGGATACATTTGCTTAGTCAATAATACAAATATAAATTTATATTAAAAAGAAATTTGTAATATTAATAATAATAGAATAGAGTTTGTTAACCAATTGCATTCCAAATTACATCATTTGGAGTAGGAGCAATAAGACTTACTTCTATTTTTGTAACCGGATGAATAAATACTAATTGTCTAGCGTGAAGGTGAATACCTCCATTAGGATTACTGCGGTCAAAACCGTATTTTAAATCACCTTTTATTGGACAACCAATGGCTTGTAATTGTGCTCGAATTTGATGATGTCTTCCAGTATGAAGATTGATTTCAAGCGCATAATAGCTGTCAAGCTTTTTAATAATGGTATATTCTAAACTTGCTTTTTTACTTTCAGGAACTTCTTTGATGTGCGCTTTGGAAGTATTGTTTTTTGGATTTCGTTTTAAAAAATGCACCAAAATATCGTTTTCTTTTGGCGGATAATTTTTTACGATTGCCCAATAAGTTTTTTGGGTTTCTCGTTTATTGAATAGTTCATTCAAACGCGTTAATGCTTTGCTGGTTTTAGCAAAAACTACAATACCTGAAGTTGGTCTGTCTAAACGATGTACAACTCCAAGAAATACTTCGCCAGGTTTATTGTATTTGTCTTTAATATATTCTTTTACTACTTCAGATAATGGTTTGTCACCCGTTTTATCACCTTGAACAATATCGCCAACACGTTTGTTAACCACTATAATATGGTTGTCTTCGTGCAGAATTTGAAGGTTATCTTTTGTAGTGAATATTTTATCAGTCATCGCAATTATAATGTTTTACAATCTACAACCTTCAATCTCGTTAATACTGCTCACTTTCATTAGGAAAATCTTTCGATTTTACATCGGTAACATATTGACCGATAGCTTTATTCATTTGTTCGTACAAATCCAAATAACGTCTTAAGAATCTTGGGTTAAATTCGTTATTCATTCCAAGCATGTCATGAATAACAAGTACTTGTCCGTCAACGCCGCCACCTGCTCCAATTCCAATAACTGGAATAGAAATGCTTTGTGCTACTTTAGTTGCTAATGAAGCTGGAATTTTTTCTAAAACCAAGGCAAAACATCCAATTCGCTCTAGCATTTTAGCATCTTCAATTAATTTTTCGGCTTCTTCTTCTTCTTTGGCACGAACCGTGTAAGTTCCAAACTTGTATATTGATTGTGGTGTTAATCCTAAATGACCCATCACAGGAATTCCGGCATTTAAAATACGTTTGATGCTTTCTTTAATCTCACTTCCGCCTTCTAATTTCACAGCATGTCCGCCACTTTCTTTCATGATTCTAATAGCGGAACGTAAAGCTTCTTTTGGATCGGATTGATAACTTCCAAACGGTAAATCAACCACAACTAAAGAACGTTCGATAGCACGAACAACAGATGAAGCATGATATATCATTTGGTCTAAAGTGATTGGTAGCGTAGTTTCATGTCCTGCCATAACATTACTAGCTGAATCGCCTACTAATATTACATCAACGCCAGCCGAATCAACAATTTTTGCCATGGTATAATCATAAGCGGTTAGCATGGATATTTTTTCACCATTTTTTTTCATGTCAAATAATGACTTGGTGGTAATTCTTTTATAATCTTTCTTTGCAGTTGACATATATCATAATTTTGAGTTGTAAAAGTATAAAATCTATTCGTCTTACTACAAACATCGAGATACTAAAGTTAAATTAGTACTTTTGTACAGTTAAAAATTTTAATTTAATATCTGTTTTTAAACTATGTCAAAAATCTTAATTATTGAAGACGAAGCCGCTATCCGTCGTGTATTGGTGAAAATATTATCCGAAGAAAGCACCACATACCAAGTGGATGAAGCTGAAGATGGAAAAATAGGTTTTGATAAAATCAAAAATGACGATTATGATTTGGTACTTTGTGATATAAAAATGCCAAAAATGAACGGCGAAGAACTGTTAGAAGCTGTTAAAAAAATAAAGCCTGAAATTCCAATGGTCATGATTTCTGGACATGGCGATTTGGAAACTGCTGTTAATACGATGCGATTGGGTGCCTTTGATTATATTTCAAAACCACCTGATTTGAATAGGTTGTTAAATACGGTTCGTAATGCATTGGATAAAAAACAATTAGTTGTTGAAAATAAAATTCTAAAGAAAAAAGTTTCTAAAAATTATGAAATGGTTGGGAACTCAGCACCAATCAATCAGATTAAAGAAATGATTGAAAAAGTAGCACCAACCGATGCAAGAGTTTTAATCACTGGACCAAACGGAACAGGAAAAGAATTGGTGGCGCATCAGTTGCATGACAAAAGTGCACGATCAGAATTTCCTTTAATCGAAGTAAACTGTGCTGCTATTCCATCTGAATTAATTGAAAGTGAGCTTTTTGGGCATGTAAAAGGTGCGTTTACATCTGCCGTGAAAGATAGAGCAGGAAAATTTGAAGCAGCTAATGGCGGTACAATTTTCTTAGATGAAATTGGCGATATGAGTTTGGCAGCACAAGCCAAAGTGTTGCGTGCTTTGCAAGAAAGTTTGGTGCAACGAGTAGGCGCAGACAAAGACATTAAAGTAGATGTTCGTGTAGTTGCTGCTACTAATAAAGACTTGAAAAAAGAAATTGAAGAAGGACGTTTTCGTGAAGATTTATACCATCGATTGGCGGTCATTTTAATCAAAGTTCCAGCTCTGAACGATAGACGAGATGATATTCCGTTATTAATTGAATATTTTTCGAATAAAATTGCTCAAGAACAAGGAAGTGTTTCAAAATCATTTTCAAAAGATGCTATCAAATTACTTCAAGAATATGATTGGACAGGAAATATCCGTGAATTGCGAAATGTGGTAGAACGATTAATCATTTTAGGAGGAACAGAAATCTCAGAAACGGATGTGAAATTGTTTGCAAGTAAATAGCAGTAAGACCTGATTGTCAAGTATTAAGAATATATCACAACGATAATAAAATAAAGAAATTTTTGCATAATAAAAATCGCTACTTGTAGCCCAAATATGAATTTAAAAAAAATAAACCCTAACCTCCAAAAAGCACTTGTTGAAAACGGACTGACCCAAGCAAACGAAATGCAAATAGAAACATTTTCAACCATCAAAAGTGGTGCTGATGCTGTGATTCAATCGCCAAAAGGAACAGGAAAAACAACTACAATTGTTTTAAACGTTATTCAACGCTTGGAGCGAACAGTTGGCGAAAGTACTCGTGCTTTGATTATGGTAGAAAGTAAAGAAAAGGTTTTGGAAATGGAAGAATTGTTTCTGAAATATGCAAATTACCATGATTTGAGTATTCTTGGTGTGCACGACAAAGGCGATATCGATTACGATAAAAACATCATTTCACTTGGTTTAGACATTCTCATTGGAACACCAAATCGCATCAATGCTTTGTTTTCATCGGCAGGATTTAATGCTTCTACCATTCGTATGTTTGTTGTTGATGACGCCGATATTTTATTCAAAAATCGTGTGGATGCAATAGTGTTGCGATTGAGTATGAGTATCGAAAAAACACAACGCCTTTTCTTTTGCTCCGAAATAATAGAAAGAGTTGAAACACTAGCTGACAAAGTGATGATTGAACCTCTTTTCTTCGAAATGGAAGCGTAAATTACGGCTTTATAAATTATTTATTTTCCCGTTTTGCTTGTTCTTTTAGTATAGTACTTAAATAAGGCGAAATAACTTTTTCAAGTTGCTCTTTAGAAATTGATAAGGCTTTAGGATTTTCTATTAAGTCGTACCAAGGCTTTTGACCTTCAAAGTCATAGCTACCAAAAACTATTACGGGTGTTCCTTTTAGCTCAATTTTTTGGTCACTTTCCAAAACCCATTCATCGGCAAAAGTATATAACATTTTAGCATCTTTTTCTAACAATCGAAGACAAGAATGCGAAGCAGGATAACCTGGCAATTCATATTGATGAAAACCAACACCTAGTTTGTTTTCAATATTGAAATTCCATTTCAATTTCCATTCATCATTAAAAGTACTGGTAGTTTCTTCAGCTTTCCAATTAGTAAAGAATAACCCAGTTGGCGTTTTGTCTTTTTCTTTTCCCATGCTTGTTGGGCCAACATGTGTTAAAACGCCATATTCATAAGTGGCAAATGCTTGTGTAGCATAAGAAAATACGATTATTTTTTTTACTTCTTCTAAAGAGGAAACATCCAATGGAAATGGCATATAATAGGCAATATCGCCCGATATATCTGTTGGAACTATGATGCTATCTAATTTGGTGAGGTTGCTTTTATCAACACGATTTATAGCCAAAACTATATTCATTGCTTTTTTGGTATCAGTATTGCCATTCAACCATTCTTTACTTTTTTGAAATGTAAAGGAAATTTCTTTTGGTTGAATTCTTTCTACTATAGGTTTTTTATGCGTTTTAGATTCCTTTTTTTCATTACAAGAAAGGAAAATAACACTAACAATTAAGGCAATTATTTTTACAGAATTTTTCATGGTTTTATTTTTTGTAAAATTGCAATTATTTAAGGTTTCCTTTCTTATAAGATTATTAGGAATAGTTACAGAATTTTGCCAACCCAAATAATTTAAGAAGAAAAAAAGTTTCAATTGAGATTAATTCTTTAGTAAGTTAGTAACTTTGGAAAAACATTTTTTCTGTATAAATAATTCTCCTAAAATTTCTTTCAATTGATTGTCTTATTAATTTGTATAAGTTTTTTAATCAGCCTATTTGGTTCCATTGTAGGGTTTGGCGGCGGAATATTTATTGTTCCTATATTAATAGCTTTTTTTGGTTATCCAATAGAATTGGCTGTTGGATCTACAATGTTTTCACTTATTCCATCGGCTATGATGTCCACTTTTTTAAATAGAAAAGAAAGTAATGTTGATTTTAAAATGGGCATTTTATTAGAAGTGCCAACAATGATTGGAGTAATTCTTGGTAGTTTATTGTTAAGTTACATTGCTCCAAAAAATCTTGAGATAGCTTTTTCTGTAATGGTTTTGTTAATTGGTAGTTCTTTTTTTATTAAAAGAAATCAAGATAATACAAAATTGGGTTTCTTTGACAAACTGAATCATTTGAAACCAAGGTATATAATTAAAAATAGAAAAAAACATGTTGCTTACAGAGTTAGTTTGCAAATGGTTTTATTCTTTGGGATGTTATCTGGTACTATAGCTGGGCTTTTTGGAATGGGTGGCGGTTTTATGAAAACACCAATAATGTTGAAAGTATTTAAAATTCCATCAAAAATAGCTACTGCAACGGCACTTTTTATGATATTAATCACTAGCGTTACAGGTTCAATAAGTCATTATTTACAAGGAAACATACAAATTGAAAAAACTTGGCCAGTGATGATTGGTTTTACCATTGGAGCTTTTGTGGGTCACAAAATTAGTACTTCAATATCCTCTACATTGCTTGAAAAACTTATCGGGATTGCTTTATTGCTGGCATCCATGATTATGTTTTTCAATTTTTTAAATCATTAATTACGAAGTAGAAATTCTTTTAAATCTTCATAAGTAGCAATCTTTGTTCTCACTTTTTCTTTATTCAAAACACTTTCAATTTGTTTCGGAATGGGTAATTTATTATTTAATAATGGCTCAACTATATCCAAAAACTTAATTGGATGAGCAGTTTCCAAGAAAACGCCAATGCTTTCTGGTTTTTTCTCCATTTCTTTTTCCAATCCAAGATAACCAACAGCACCGTGAGGTTCGGCAATATAGTTTGTTCTATAATAAATATCTTTTATTGCAAATTCAGTTTCAGCATCAGTAAAACTGTAGGAAGAAAAGTCTTTTTCAAATGCAGCCAAATCGTGATTATACAACTCTTGAATACGCACAAAATTACTTGGGTTGCCAACATCCATAGCATTTGAGATTGTTACAACAGATGGTTTTGGTTCATAGTTTCCGTTTTCTAGAAAACGCGGCACAGTATCATTTGCATTGGTGGAAGCAACAAAATGTGCTATCGGTAAACCCAATCGTTTTGCCAAAATTCCAGCGCAAATATTGCCAAAATTTCCACTTGGACATGAAAGTAGTATTGGTTTGTTGTGTTTCTTTAGTTGTTTGTAGGCAAAGAAAATATAAAACATCTGTGGCAACCAACGTGCAATGTTAATAGAATTGGCAGAAGTCAAGTTTTTATGTTTTAATGTTTTGTCTAAAAAAGCATTTTTCACCATGTCTTGGCAATCATCAAAAACGCCATTAACTTCCAATGCCTTGATGTTTTTGCCTAACGTGGTTAACTGTCGTTCCTGAATATCGCTAACTTTTCCTGATGGGTAAAGTATAATTACTTCCACGTTTTTTACACCAAGAAAGCCACTAGCAACTGCTCCACCAGTATCACCCGAAGTGGCAACTAAAACAGTATTCTTTTCTTCGGAGTTTTGATTGAAATATCCCATACAACGCGACATAAATCGGGCACCAACATCTTTAAATGCCATTGTTGGACCATGAAAAAGTTCCAAGGAATAAACATTATCTTCCACTTTTACACAAGGAAAATCAAAACACAAGGTTTCGGCGATGATTTGTTTTAAAATGATTTCAGGAATTTCATCACCGACGAATTGTTTTATCGCTTCAAAAGCAATTTCTTCATTGGAACTATTTTCAATATTCTCAAAAAAAGTTGTCGGCAATGATGTAATGTTATCTGGAAAATATAATCCTTTATCTGGTGCTAGTCCATTGATTACAGCTTGTTTGAAAGATACTTTGTGGTTTTTATTGTTTAAGCTAAAATAATTCATAATTGCTAATTCGTAATTAATTTCGTTCCTTCTTCATTTATTTTTGAAACATGAATATCATACGGTATTTTAGTTTCTTTGAAAGCATTTTGCATAGCATTTGCTACTGTTTCGGCGGTTTTTTTTCCTTTGCAAAGTGCAAAGATACTTGGCCCAGCACCTGAAATTCCAGCACCTAACGCTCTATTGCTTAATGCCACATTCTTTACCAAATCAAAATTAGGAATTAAATGTTTGCGATAGGGTTCTACCAAAACATCTTTCATAGAACGACCGATTAAATCATAATCATTCGTGTATAAACCCGCCACAAAACCACCAAGATTTCCTATTTGTGTAATCGCATTTTTCAAAGATATTTCAGGTTTTAATACCGCGCGTGCATCGGAAGTTTTTACCTCAATATGTGGATGTAAAACAACAACAAACAAATCAGCTGGAGCTTCAATTCTGATGACTTCCAATGGATTGTAACCTGTAACTAAAGTAAATCCACCGAGTAGGCAAGGAGCAACGTTGTCCGCATGTTCACTACCAGAAGCTACAGCTTCACCTTTCATAGCAAAGTTTACTAATTCTTTCTTTGTAAAGGGTTTGCCTAACAATTCATTGATTCCAAAAACCGCACCTGCAGCACTAGCTGATGAACTACCTATGCCACTACCAAGTTTTAGCTTTTTGTAGATTTCAATTTCAATTCCAAAATCAATTTCTACTTTATCTAACAAAGCTAAACCTGCAACACCAGCTACATTATTCTCTAACTCTAAAGGTAAATCAGCACCAGTAATTTTAGTAATACGCAGTCCTTTTTCGGTAGATTTTCGGAATATCATTTCATCTCCAATACCATCCAAACACAATCCTAATACATCAAAACCGCAGTTTAGATTGGCTATAGTTGCTGGTGCAAATATTTTTATTTCGTTCATTTTTTTGTTTTTTACCGTCCAGACGTTGCATTGCTACGTCTCTAACTAAGGTTACACATTCCCAATTCTAATTACATCAGCAAATATACCAGATGCCGTAACTGCAGCACCTGCACCAGCACCTTTGATAATTAGTGGTTGTTCTACATATCTATCGGTATAGAATTCTACAATATTATCTTTTCCTTCAAGATTATAAAAAGGACTGTCTTGTGGAATAAACTGTAATCCGACGGATGCTTTTCCGTTGTCGAATGTAGCCACAAACTTGATGCGACTATTTTTTGCTTTAGCTTCGGCTAATAACTTGTTGAAATGATCTTTATGCTTAATTAATGAAGCAAAAAAAGATGCATTATCTTTCGTATCCATACATTCTTGTGGGAGGAAACAATTGTTTTCAATGTCTTCCATTTCCATCTGATAACCACTTTCTCTAATTAATATTAGTATCTTACGTGCCACGTCAACACCACTCAAATCTATCTTTGGGTCGGGTTCAGTAAAACCTTGAACACCTGCTTCTTTTACTACATCATGAAAGCTATAAGTATCACTAAAGTTATTGAATATAAAATTCAAACTTCCAGATAGTACCGCATTGATTTTATTCACTTTATCACCTGATGCAATCAAATGTTTTAGTGTATCAATGATTGGTAAACCTGCTCCAACATTAGTTTCAAATAAAAACGGAGCGTTAAACTTTCGTGATAAACCTTTAAGGTTTTTATAGTTCTCATATTGCGATGAACAAGCTATCTTATTGCAGGTTACTACGGCAATATTCTCACATAAGAATTGATCATAAATACCAGCAATATCATAATTAGCCGTAATATCAACAAAAATACTATTCCGTAAATTGAGTGTTTTAGCTCTAGCGATAAACGTATTGACATTTGCAGTTTCTCCAGCATCTACCTCATTCTTCCAGTCTTTTAAAGAAATGCCATCTTCATTAAAGTACATCTTTCTTGAATTGGATAGAGCAATAACTCTTAGGTTTATCTTTAAGTTTTCCTTTAAAAATTTCTTTTGCTGGGCTATTTGATCAATAAACTTCTCTCCAACGTTTCCAATACCCATGACGAATAGATTTAGTTGTTTTGTATTGTCCTCAAAGAAACGTTCGTGGAGTGTGTTTAGTGCTTTTTTAACATCCTTTTCATTAATCACTACCGATATATTTCGTTCAGAAGCACCTTGTGCAATGGCACGTATATTCACATTGTTTTTTCCCAGCGTACTAAACATTTTACCTGAAATACCTTGATGATTTTTCATGCTTTCACCTACTAATGCTACAATACACAAATCTTTTTCAACCACGCATGGGTCTATTTTGTTTTGTGCAATTTCAATTTCAAACATAGCATCAATGGCTGCTTTAGCATTATCCGCTTCTGCATTCAAAATTCCTATACATATAGAATGTTCTGATGAGGCTTGCGTAATAAATATTACGTTGATGTTTTCTCTAGACAGTGTTTCAAACAATCGCTTTGAGGAACCCGAAACCCCTATCATACCCGAACCTTCAAGGGTTAATAAGGCAATATTATCAATATGTGAAATTCCTTTTATAGGATTGGTGTTATTCTCTGGATTATTGGAAATTAACGTTCCATAAGCTGAAGGTTCAAAGGTATTCTTGATGAAAATTGGAATACTATCTTTTAACACTGGCTGAATAGTTGGCGGATACAATACCTTTGCCCCAAAATGAGACAACTCCATCGCTTCTTGATACGATATATGCTCAATAGGTTGCGCCTGTTTTACCGATTTCGGATTGGCAGTAAACATACCATTCACATCTGTCCAAATTTCTAAAACATCGGCTTTAACGGCTGCAGCAATAATTGCTGCCGTATAATCAGAACCACCACGACCTAAAGTTGTAGTGTTTCCTGATACATCCGAAGCTATAAAACCAGGTAGCAATACCACTTGATTTTTATTGGCAGCAAAGTAATTTGCAATTAATTGATTTGTTTTTGCAAAATCTACACTGGCTTTACCAAAGTTAGAATTGGTTTTTATTAATTCGCGACTGTCTTTAAAGGTAGCCGTAGCTACTTTTTGTTTTAAGGCTACAGCAATGATTTGAGACGATAATAATTCGCCAAAACCAGCCACACTATCTGCTGTTCGTATCGAAATTTCGCCTAATAAATAGCAACCGTCTAACAGTGTTTTCAAATGATTGATGGTGCTATTAATGGTATCTATAATGTCACTTTGGTCGGTCAAAGGAATCAATTCATCAATAGCCGATTTGTGTTTTTGTTCTATTTCAACAACAATGTCTTTGTATTTTTTGTTTTTTGCAGCGGCAGTAGTACCAGCAAGTATCAACAAATCCGTTACGCCACTAAAGGCAGAAACCACTACGGCAAGTTTGTGTTCGTTACTTTTGTTGGCAATGATGGCAACAGTCTTTGATATGTTTTCGGCATTTGCAACAGATGTTCCGCCAAATTTTAGAGTAATCATAATGATGTTATGCGTTTAAGAGTAAATGGTTCAAGGTATAAAAATAAAATTTTCAATAGGTAATATAATTTACTTACTTTCAATTGAAAGTCCATAAAGAGGATTATATGTGAAAATTATACCCCAAATGGGGTTGTAATTGTAGTAGTAGTGGTGCCCAATACAAAAAATACAGCAGTAGCCGATAGCTTTATTGATGTAGTATTTGTTAAAGTTTTGCACATATGTTTTCAAATATATACTTTTTCATTTAAATACCTATACTTACCTGTTACTTTTGTGAATTCTTCATAGTTATATCGTTTTAGTGGTATAGATTTTATACTATTTATGGTTTATAATTGATAAATTGCTAATTTGTCAATAAAATGAGCCTAAATCTTTTGCTTATTAGCAATTGTTTGTTGAATTTTGGCGCATAAAACACAACCCAATCATGGAACAATCGCATTATATTAGTTCAGAAGTACTTTCATTAGAAGTCATACAGGAGATAATTTCGCAAAATAAAAAATTAGCCCTATCCGATGAGGCAAAAGTAGCCATCGAAAAATGTAGAACCTACTTAGACACTAAAATGGCATCTAACGATGAACCAATATATGGTATCAACACAGGATTTGGTTCGTTGTGTAATGTGAAGATATCTTCCGAAAATCTTTCGCAGTTGCAAGAAAATTTAGTTAAATCACACGCTTGTGGTACAGGCGAAGCAGTGCCACACGAGATAGTTAAAATCATGCTATTGCTAAAAATTCAATCATTAAGTTATGGTCACTCAGGTGTGCAATTGCAAACCGTTGACCGATTAATAGACTTCTATAATAATGATATTCTTCCAATTATTTATACACAAGGCTCACTGGGTGCCAGTGGCGATTTGGCACCATTAGCACACTTATCGCTACCATTATTGGGTGAAGGCGAAGTATATTATGATGGTTTCAGACAGCCAGCAAGCAAGGTTTTAGAAAAAATGAATTGGAAACCAATAATCTTACAATCAAAAGAAGGATTGGCATTGCTAAACGGAACACAATTTATGAGTGCCTATGGAAGTTACATCCTCCTAAAGGCGATGAAGTTCTCCTATTTTGCCGATGTAATTGGTGCCATATCGCTTGAAGCCTTCGACGGAAGAAAAGAACCCTTCAACCCATTGATACATTATATAAGACCACACAAAGGACAGATAGTAACAGCGGAACGTATCTTGGAATTTTTAGAAGGAAGCCAAATTATTGAGCAAGAAAAGCAACACGTTCAAGATCCATATTCTTTCCGATGTATGCCGCAGGTTCATGGCGCTAGCAAAGACACAATTGATTATGTAAAGAAGGTTTTCAAAACCGAAATCAACTCAGTTACCGATAATCCAAATATATTTATTGAAAGTGATATTATTGTTTCGGGAGGAAATTTCCATGGGCAACCATTGGCTTTGGCTTTAGACTTCTTGAGTATTGGTTTGGCAGAATTAGGGAGTATTTCGGAGCGTAGAACCTATCAATTGATTTCTGGTTTACGAGGTTTGCCTGCGTTTTTGGTTGACAATCCTGGTTTGAATTCTGGTTTTATGATTCCACAATATACTGCGGCAAGTATTGCAAGTCAGAATAAACAACTAGCAACTCCAGCAAGTATTGATAGTATTGTATCAAGTAATGGTCAGGAAGACCATGTTTCTATGGGTGCAAATGCTGCAACTAAGTGCTTGAAGATTATGGAAAATTTAGAGCGAATACTTGCCATTGAGTTAATGAATGCATCGCAAGCAATTGAATTTAGACGACCATTACAATCGAGTGAATTTATTGAAACTTTCTTAAAATCATATAGAGATGAAGTTCCTTTTGTAAAGGAAGATAGAATTCTACACTATGATATTGAAAAATCTATTGCTTTTTTAAATAGTTTTATGGTTGAGCTTGATAATTAATTTTTTTAAATTAATTACATTCTTCTTTTAATGCATTTGTACCATATTATTTTTATACATACTATTATAGTATAGTGCTATGGATTTTACTTTCCCAAGGCAGATGCGGTAGTAAAGTGCTATGGATTTCAGTTTCCCAAGGCATACTACTGCAGTAGGGTACTATGGTTTTCACTTTCCCGAGGCAGATGCGGTAGTAAAGTGCTATGGTTTTTACTTTCCCGAGGCAGATGCGGTAGTAAGGTGCTATGGATTTCACTTTCCCAAGGCATACTACTGCAGTAGGGTGCTATGGTTTTTACTTTCCCAAGGCAGATGCAGTAGTAAGGTGCTATGGATTTCACTTTCCCAAGGCATACTACTGCAGTATGGTACAATGGTTTTCATTTTTTCAAGGTTTATTGCTGTAGTATAAATGTTTTATTTTGGAAAAACTTACAGGTTATATAACTATACTAATCAGTTATATTTTTCTTTTAAAAAAGCAAGATTGATGAAGTAGTTATTATGACAAAAAGATACTCAATAAACCTAATAGAGCAGGAACACTTTGTACAAAAAATATTCTTTTAGAAGCTGTAGCAGCACCATATAATCCGGCTATAAATACACATGATAAAAAGAACAAGGCTACATTGATGCTCCAATTAGCATCTGATATTGCTAGTGACCATAGTAATCCTGCCGCCAAAAAGCCGTTATATAAACCTTGATTGGCAGCCATAACTTTTGTTTTCTCAAACATATCAGGAGGAATGGTTTTGAACACTTTTTTGGCATTAGTAGCCCAAGCAAACATTTCGAGCCAAAGGATATATAGATGTAAAACAGCTATAAATCCGATGATTATTTGTGATAGTAGGTTCATTATTGATGGTTGATGATTTTTTCTATTCTTTTATCGGGTACAAGCCACATCAATGCCACTAAAACATAAATGATACCAGAAATAATAGGTAAAAAGTTGGCAAAAATTATTGCTATAAGATAAAATATCGGTGATGATTTGCCTTTAAAATCTTTTCCAATAGCCTTTTTTAGTAGCGAATCGTTTCCTTGCAATTTTATGATGATATTTTGAAGTATGAAGTAGGCTATTCCCGCCATTAATAGTACAAAACCATACACCATCATGGTGGCATTTGAAAAATGATTCTCACCATTCCATGCTGTGGCAAAGGGAATTAGTGATAACCAAAACAATAGATGCAGATTTGCCCAAAGAATTGCGCCGTTGATGTTTTTTACCGTTTGCATCATGTGGTGGTGGTTGTTCCAATAGATACCTACATATATAAAACTAAGCACATAGCTTAAAACGATAGGAATGAGTGGATGTAAGTCTGATAATTCGTTTCCGTGCGGCACTTTTATCTCAAGTACCATGATGGTAATAATAATGGCTAAGACACCATCACTAAAGGCCTCGAGTCTAGATTTATTCATAATTGCTTCGGTGTTTTATGTAGTATTTTTAATTATAAATTTCGAATTCCTAGCTTTTAGTTTCTAACTTCTTTCTGAAAAATTATTTCCACTTGAAATTCTTCTCAATAGCTTTAATCATTTCGCCAGCAATGTCTTTATTAGTAGCACCTTCAATTCCTTCCAAACCAGGTGAAGAGTTAACTTCCAACAATAACGGACCTTTTGAAGAACGGATAATATCGACACCAGCAACTTTTAAATCCATCGCTTTTGCGGCCTTGATGGCTATTTTTTTCTCGTCAGCAGTTGGTTTAATGATAGATGCCGTTCCACCCATGTGAATATTGGCTCTAAACTCACCTGGTGCTGCTTCACGTTGTATGGTTGCCACTACTTTTCCATCTACTACAAAAAGGCGTAGGTCTTTTCCGTTGGCTTCTTTTATAAACTCTTGTACCAGTATGTTTGCATTCAAACTCTTGAAGGCATTGATAACAGATTCGGCTGCTTTTTTAGTTTCTGCAAGCACTACACCTTTGCCTTGGGTTCCTTCTAATAATTTTACAATCAAAGGTGAACCGCCTACCATTTTAATCAAATCATCGGTATCTAATGGTGAGTTGGCAAAGCCTGTTGTTGGAATATCTACGCCATGGTGCAACAATAATTGAAGTGAAAAAAGTTTGTCTCTAGACTGGGTAATGGCTGCTGCCGAGTTTAAACAATATACTTTCATCGCCTCAAATTGTCGTGTTAATGCGCAACCATAAAATGTAATACTAGGACGAATTCTAGGAATTATGGCATCAAAATTATCGAGTATTTTACCACCGCGATAATGAATTTCTGGACGATCTGCATCCAATTTCATGTAGCATTCTTTGATGTTTAAAAATTGCATTTGATGTCCACGCATTTCACCAGCTTCCATAATTCTGCGATTGCTATAAAGTGTAGGGTTACTAGCTAAAACACCAATGCGTAAACCCGACTTTTGGACGATAGTGTCGATGTAAAATTCTTTTAATTGCTCGGTGCTAGTTTGACCTAATAGGTATTTTTGTTCAGGATCTACAAGAATTCTTCCACTCATGGCTTCACGACCAAGAAGCATACGGAAACCCATTGAGTCACGATTGGTTAGCGTCATTTCGATGTTCCAGTCGGTAGCACCAATTTTGATTTTGGATTGAATAACGAAACGTTGTTCACGAAAGCCACTAGAGCTTTTTACAATTCTTTTGTCTATTAGTTTTGCCTCGCAATGAATGACTGTTTTGAGATTGTTTTGTATCGGATTGATGTCAAAACGAACCCAGTTTTCATTGTCTTTAATAAATGAAGTAATGTTTATTGCGTGTAAGGCTGAAGTTTTAGCACCCGAATCGACTCTTGCTTTTATTGCAGGGATACCTAATTCGGGAAAGGAACACCATTCTTCAGAGCCTAAAATCATTTTGTTGTTTTGCATTTCTATAAAATTAAAACCACGAATTCACTAAAAAGGTATTTATGTGAATTCGTGGTTAGATAGCGTGTTAAATTAAATTACTTCGTTGGGTTTTTAGCTTTTTTGATGGTTACCGTAAGTTCTTGGTTTCCATCTTCAATATCCATAAAAATTTCATCACCAGCAGCTATTTTAGAAGTTATAATCTCTTCAGCAAGCGAATCTTCTACATATTTTTGGATAGCTCTTTTCAATGGTCGAGCACCAAATTGTTTGTCAAATCCTTTTTCAGCAATGAATGCTTTTGCTTTGTCTGAAAGTGTTAAGGTATAACCAAGTTCAGCAATACGAGCATATAATTTTTTTAGTTCAATTTCGATGATTAAATCGATATGTTCTTTTTCTAAAGTATTGAAAACAATTACATCATCAATTCTATTTAAAAATTCAGGAGCAAAGGTTTTCTTCAAAGCATTTTCGATGATACTTTTAGAATTATCATCTGCTTGTGAAATTTTTGCAGCCGTACCAAAACCTACACCTTGACCGAAATCTTTTAATTGACGTGCACCAACATTGGAAGTCATGATGATGATACTGTTTTTGAAATCAATTTTTCGTCCTAAACTATCCGTTAAATAACCGTCATCTAAAACTTGAAGCATCATATTAAATACATCTGGATGTGCTTTTTCAATTTCATCTAAAAGTACAACGCTATATGGTTTTCTTCTCACTTTTTCTGTCAATTGTCCGCCTTCTTCATAGCCGACATATCCTGGAGGTGCACCGATTAATCGAGATATAGCAAATTTCTCCATGTATTCGCTCATGTCAATTCGGATTAAAGCATCTTCGGAATCAAATAATTCACGAGCGATAACTTTAGCCAATTGTGTTTTTCCAACACCAGTTTGACCTAAGAAAATAAACGAACCAATAGGACGATTTGGATCTTTTAATCCAGCACGATTACGTTGAATAGAACGCGCAATTTTGTTTACCGCTTCATCTTGACCAATTACTTTGCCTTTAATAAGTTCGGGTAAATGGGCAAGTTTGTTGCTTTCTGTTTGGGCAATTCGATTAACAGGAATACCAGTCATCATGGATACAACATCGGCAACATTATCTTCGGAAACTCGAATTCTATTGTTTTTGGAATCTTCTTCCCATTCTTCTTGAGCAATGGCTAAGTCTTTTTCAATACGTTTTTCGTCATCACGAAGTTTTGCAGCTTCTTCATATTTTTGTTTCTTAACCACAGAATTTTTAAGTTCTCTTACTTCTTCTAATTGTCGCTCTAATTCAAGTATTTGTTTAGGAACATCAATATTTGTAATGTGAACTCTAGAACCTGCTTCGTCTAAGGCATCAATGGCTTTGTCTGGTAAAAAACGCTCCGACATGTATCTGTCGGTCAACTTTACACAAGCTTCAATAGCTTCATCGGTATAAATAACACTGTGGTGGTCTTCATATTTATTTTTGATGTTATTCAAAATCGTAATGGTTTCTTCCACAGAAGTTGGCTCTACAATTACTTTTTGGAAACGTCTTTCTAACGCACCATCTTTCTCAATATATTGTCGATATTCGTCTAAAGTTGTAGCACCAATACATTGAATTTCACCTCTGGCTAAAGCAGGTTTAAACATATTGGAAGCATCAAGCGAACCTGTTGCTCCACCAGCACCAACAATAGTATGAATTTCGTCAATGAAAAGAATGATGTCGTCATTTTTTTCTAACTCATTCATCACAGCCTTCATACGTTCTTCAAATTGCCCTCGGTACTTTGTTCCAGCTACTAAAGATGCCAAGTCAAGAGTAACCACACGTTTTCCAAATAATATTCTGGAAACTTTCTTCTGAATAATACGCAATGCCAAACCTTCAGCAATAGCAGATTTACCAACTCCAGGTTCTCCTATTAATAAAGGATTGTTTTTCTTTCTACGGCTAAGAATTTGCGAAACTCTTTCAATTTCTTTTTCTCTTCCCACAACAGGATCAAGTTTTCCTTCTTCTGCCATTTCGGTTAAATCTCTACCAAAATTATCTAATACAGGTGTTTTAGACTTCTTGTTAGTTTTGTTTGCAGGATTGTTAAAGTTACTTTCTTTTAATCCATCATCACCAGTTGATTCGTCACCATAAGATGACTCATTTTTTGGTAAATTGTCTGTGAAATCGTCTTCGTTTGGTGTCATATTCAAATATTGTTCTTTAACTACGTTATAATCGATTTTTAAACGATGCAATAGTTTGGTTGTTGGGTCATTTTCATTTCTTAGAATGCATAATAATAAATGTGCTGTACTAATAGAGTTGCTTTGAAAAACTTTAGCTTCCAGAAAAGTAGTTTTTAAAGCTCTTTCTGCTTGGCGGGTTAAGTGTAGATTTTTTTTGTCATTGCTGATTTCTACATTTGGATTAGCAGGACTAAGGATTTCTACTTTCTTTCGTAAGTGGTCTAAATCTATTGATAGATTATTTAATATTGTAATAGCTTTTCCATTTCCATCACGCAAAATCCCTAACATAAGATGCTCGGTTCCAATAAAATCATGACCTAATCTTAAGGCTTCTTCTTTACTGTACGTGATTACGTCTTTGACTCTTGGTGAAAAATTATCATCCATAGCAATTATTTTGTTTTTTGTAAATTTAGTAATTATGAGTGATTATTACAAAAATCATTCCTCTTCAAACTACTGTCAGCTAATAGACAAAAAAAAAGTCAATAATAAAAGTGATTGAAATCAAATTTATCAACCAAAAAAGGACATCATTTTGTTAATAAATCATTGAAATTTGTGTTGTAAATTTGCTTTAAAAAGGGATAAAAAGCCTATATTAGCACGTTTTGAATTTAAACTAATTATTATTACTAATTTATAAAAATATGGCAGACGGAGAAAAATTAATTCCTATAAACATTGAGGATGAAATGAAGTCAGCTTACATCGATTATTCGATGTCAGTTATTGTTTCTAGAGCATTACCAGATGTGCGTGACGGTTTAAAACCTGTACATCGTAGAGTATTGTATGGAATGTATGATTTAGGAGTTTTTTCGAATAGAGCACACAAAAAATCCGCGAGAATTGTTGGAGAAGTTTTAGGAAAGTATCATCCACATGGAGATACTTCTGTTTATGATGCTATGGTTCGTATGGCACAAGAATGGAGTTTACGCTATCTTTTAGTTGATGGTCAAGGTAACTTTGGTTCAGTTGACGGCGATAGTCCTGCAGCAATGCGTTACACCGAGGCAAGAATGAAAAAAATGTCGGAAGACATAATGGCAGATATTGACAAAGAAACTGTAGATTTTCAATTGAATTTTGACGATACTTTGCAAGAGCCAACGGTTATGCCAACTCGTGTTCCTAATTTATTGATAAATGGAGCATCTGGAATTGCGGTTGGGATGGCAACTAACATGGCACCACATAACTTAACGGAAGTTATTGATGGTACATTAGCCTATATTGATAATAATGAAATTGAAATAGACGAATTAATAACCATCATCAAAGCTCCAGATTTCCCTACTGGTGGAATTATTTATGGTATGGATGGTGTTCGTGAAGCCTTTAAAACAGGTCGTGGACGTGTTGTTATTCGTGCCAAAATAGCTTTTGAAGAATCTAATGGTAAAGAAGCTATTATTGTTACTGAAATTCCATATCAGGTGAATAAGGCGGACATGATTAAGAAAACTGCTGATTTAATTAACGATAAAAAAATTGAAGGAATTTCAAATATCCGAGATGAATCGGATAGAAATGGAATGCGAATTGTTTATGAATTAAAACGTGATGCGGTTCCCAATGTAGTTTTAAATACTTTGTATAAGTACACTCAGCTTCAATCTTCTTTTAGTGTCAATAATATTGCGCTTGTAAAAGGAAGACCACAAATGCTTAACGTAAAAGATTTAATTCATTATTTCGTTGAGCATCGTCATGAAGTTGTGGTAAGAAGAACACAATTTGAATTAAGAAAAGCAGAAGAAAGAGCGCATATTTTAGAAGGTTTGATTATTGCTTCGGACAATATTGACGAGGTAATTGCATTAATCCGTTCTTCAAAAGATGGCGAACAAGCAAGAGAGAAATTAATTGAACGTTTCAATCTTTCTGAAATTCAGGCAAGAGCTATTGTTGAAATGCGTTTGCGTCAATTAACAGGATTAGAGCAAGACAAACTTCGTGCAGAATATGAAGAAATCATGAAATTAATTACGCATTTGAAAGATTTGTTAGCTAACAAAGATCTGAGAATGGCATTAATTAAAGAAGAATTGATCGAAATCCGTGATAAATATGGCGACGAAAGACGATCTACAATCGAATATTCTGGTGGCGATGTTAGTATTGAAGATTTAATTGCTGATGAAAATGTTGTAATTACAATTTCTCACGCTGGATACATTAAGCGAACTAATTTATCAGAATACAAAACTCAAAACAGAGGTGGTGTTGGACAAAAAAGTGCAGGAACAAGAGATCAAGATTTCTTAGAACATTTATTTGTTGCTACAAATCACCAATACTTGATGTTCTTTACACAAAAAGGAAAATGTTTTTGGATGCGTGTATATGAAATTCCAGAAGGAAGCAAAACGAGCAAAGGAAGAGCGATTCAAAATTTAATTAATATTGAAAGTGATGATAAAGTAAAAGCATTCATTTGTACTCAAGATTTAAAAGACGAAGAATACATCAATAATCATTATGTAATCATGGCGACCAAACAAGGTCAAGTGAAAAAAACATCTTTAGAACAATATTCACGTCCAAGAGTTAATGGAATTAATGCAATAACAATACGTGAAGACGACGAATTACTAGAAGCAAAATTAACTAATGGAGAAAGCCAAGTATTGATTGCAGTTAAATCTGGAAAATTGGTTCGTTTTGAAGAAGAAAAAACACGACCAATGGGAAGAACAGCTTCTGGAGTTCGTGGAATTACTTTGGCAAATGATAAAGACGAAGTGATTGGCATGGTTTCTGTTAATAAAGATGACATTACAGACACACAATTATTAGTAGTAACCGAAAATGGTTATGGAAAAAGAACAAAATTAGTTGATGACGATGGAGAAGACGTTTATCGAATTACTAATAGAGGTGGAAAAGGTGTAAAAACATTGAACATCACTGAAAAAACAGGAGCTTTAATTTCTATAAATGCAGTAACCGATGAAGATGATTTAATGATTATTAATAAATCTGGTTTGACTATTAGAATGGAAGTTTCTGATTTAAGAGTTATGGGAAGAGCAACGCAAGGTGTTCGTTTAATTAATATAAAAGGAAACGATTCTATTGCTGCAGTAACCAAAGTAATGAAAGAAGATGAAATTGAAGAAACTGAATTAGAAGGTACAGAAATAAATGAAAACGATGTTGAGTCAAGTCAAAATGAAACATCAACTGAAAATACAGAAACCGAAGATTAACTAAAATTTTAGAAATATGAAAATTAGACAAATTATATTAGCATCAGCATTGCTAGTTTCAGTTTCAAATTTCGCTCAGAAAGACGAATTAAAAAAACTGAAAAAGATTTATGATAAAGACGTTCCATCTGCAAAAGAAGTTGAGGAATACAAAATGAATGTTGCTAGTTTGGAAAAAGTAGCTTCTGACGAAGCTGATAAAATGGCACTTAATTATTATAAAGTTAACATTCCACAAATGGAACTTGCATCTAAAGGGCAAGTACCAAACATGATGGATTTGCAAAGAGTTTATACGCCAAAATATATTTCTGAATTAGCGAAAACTTATAGTGATGTTATTGATTTTGAAAAAAAATCAGGGAAAAAAACATTTACAGATGATATTAATGAAGAATTTGCTCAATCTAAGCCTATTATATTAAACCTTGCCATTGAAATGGGAAATCAAAAGAAGTTCAAAGAAAGCGCAAGTATATTTCATTCTTTGTATTTAATGGATAAAAAAGACGTTGACCAACTTTATTATGCTGCCAGCTATGCTACTAATGGTCAAGATTATGACACGGCTTTAGAATATTATAATGAATTAATTCGTCTTAATTATATAGGAGATGGTATGATTTATTATGCAGTTAATAAAACAAACAAGCAAGAAGAATCTTTTGGAAATAATAAAACTACACGAGATACATTTGTTAAAGTAGGTACTTATGAAAAACCTAGAGATGAGAAAATTGAGTCTAAAAAAGCTGAAATTTATAAAAACGTTGCTTTGATATTAGTACAACAAGGTAAAACTGACGAAGCAATGAAGGCAGTTTCACGAGCAAGAATTGAAAATCCAGATGATGCAAATCTAATTTTGACAGAAGCTGATTTATATTTAAAATTGAAAGACATTACTACTTATAAAAAATTAATAAATGAAGCCTTAGATAAAGATCCTAATAATGCCGATTTAGTATATAATTTAGGAGTTATAAGTTCTCAAGCAGATCAGCTGGAAGACGCTATCAAATACTATAAAAAAGCTATTTCAATTAAACCAGATTATTTTAATGCATATTTAAATTTATCAGAAGTCATGCTTCGTGGCGACGAAAAATATGTTGAAGAAATGAACAAACTAACTACATCAGATAAAGATAATAAGCGATATGCGGTAATTAAAGCCGAACGCGAGAAAAATTTCCAAGCATTATTACCTTATTTGGAGAAAGCAGTAGAATTAAAACCTGACAATGAACCGGCTGCAAAAACATTAATGAGTGTTTATAATGCACTTGAAATGACAGATAAATATAAAGCTTTAAAAGCTAAAATGAATAATTAATTCAGAATATTAAATAAAAAAAGGCTCACAATTTGTGAGCCTTTTTTTATATAAAATTTATCATTTATAAATGTATTACTTCACCGTAAGCATCAGCAACAGCTTCCATAACAGCTTCGCTCATTGTTGGATGTGGATGAATAGCTTTTAAGATTTCGTGTCCTGTGGTCTCTAGTTTTCTTGCTACAACTGCTTCTGCAATCATATCAGTAACACCAGCACCAATCATGTGACAACCTAACCATTCACCATATTTAGCATCAAAAATTACCTTCACAAAACCATCTTTTGTACCTGCAGCACTAGCTTTGCCTGAAGCAGAAAACGGAAATTTACCAATTTTTAGTTCGTATCCTTTTTCTTTGGCTTGTTTTTCTGTTAGTCCAACAGAAGCAATTTCGGGTGTGGCATATGTACAACCTGGAACATTGCCATAATCAATTGGGTCAACATGCATTCCAGCTATTTTCTCTACACAATTGATTCCTTCGGCAGAAGCAACGTGAGCTAATGCTTGTCCTGGCGTAACATCTCCAATGGCATAATATCCTGGTACATTTGTTTGGTTGTAGGCATTTACCAAAATTTTATCTTTATCAGTTGCAATTCCAACTTCTTCTAAACCTATATTTTCAATATTTGTTTTAATTCCAACGGCAGAAAGTAAAATGTCAGCTTCAATAATTTCTTCACCTTTAGCTGTTTTTACATAAGCTTTTACTCCATTCCCAGAAGTGTCAATTTTTTCAACAGATGAACTAGTCATAATGGTAATGCCAGCTTTTTTCATCGAACGTTCCATTTGTTTGGATACGTCTTCATCTTCAACTGGAACAACATTTGGCATAAATTCTACAATAGTTACTTGTGTTCCCATAGAATTATAAAAATGTGCAAATTCAACACCAATAGCTCCAGAACCCACTACTATCATAGATTTAGGTTGCTCGGGTAGAGTCATTGCTTGTCTGTATCCGATTACTTTTTTACCATCTTGTGGTAAATTTGGCAATTCACGAGAGCGTGCGCCAGTAGCAATAATGATGTGATCGGCAGAATATTCAGTTACTTTTCCGTCAGCTGCGGTTACGTCTATTTTTTTTCCTGGTTTAATTTTGCCAAAACCATCAATAACATCAATTTTGTTTTTCTTCATCAAGAACTGAACTCCTTTACTCATTCCGTCTGCTACATCGCGAGAACGTTTTACCACAGCAGAAAAGTCTTTATCGAATTCTTTTACGGTTAACCCATAATCTGAAGCATGTTTTAGATAATCAAATACTTGAGCTGATTTTAAAAGTGCTTTGGTTGGAATACAACCCCAATTAAGGCAAATTCCACCTAAATTTTCTTTTTCTATTATGGCAACTTTAAACCCTAATTGTGAGGCGCGAATTGCAGTTACATATCCACCTGGACCACTTCCTAAAACAATAATATCGTATTTCATACTGTATGATTTTCTAAATTAATTGAGATTGCGAATTTAAGGATTTATTTTAAAAAATTAGTTAATTCCTTTTCATTCTTAAGAAGTTTGTTCATTTCAGTAACACCATTTTTATTTAGATGAATGTCGTTGTAAAAATAATTCATTTTATCTTTAATATAGGAATTGCTTAGGTCTATAAATGGTATGTTTAGTTTTTTACAGATTGTTTTAGGAATTTCAAATGCTTTTGTATCATAGGTTGATTTGTAAACTGGAGTTTGTATGCAAATGAGTTGAATGTTATTTTCTTTGCATAACAGTTTTAATTCTTCTAAAGCATCAGTGATTTTATGTGTTTCATTTTGTTTAAAAAAAAATTTTTTATTAATTGCTGAGCTAGGATATTTTTTTTGATTCCAAATTTCATCATTTGATTCAAATCCGTTTGGAAATGAATTTGACTTATTTAAAGTAAGGCAATCAAATAAAATTTTATACTTGAATATAGCATACAGCGGAATATATTTTTCATAGTTATTGAATTTATAAAAATTTACAATAGCAAGATTTTTTTTGCTTGGTAAAAAGGCATAAACTGAATAACTGTTTTTATTAATTAAATTTTTATTTTTTTTAATCGTAGCTTTTAAGAAAGGATCAATATTAAATATAACATATTTTGGTTTTTTATTTTTAGCTAAATAATTTTTCAATCTCAGTTTTGTGGGTTCAATTTCTGAAAAACCACTCATTCCAATATTTACAGATTTTAAGTTGTAATTTTCTTCAAAAAAATTAGGATCAAAATGTGCCCAACAACGTGAACTTCCAATAAAAACTAAATCAGCATTAATGTTTTCAGTGGTGTCAAGAGTGTCAAAACCTGTAACACTTTTTCCCTTTATCCTTGTTGATATTGCTATTTGAATGACTAAAATAACCGTAAAAAATAGACAAATAAATGGAACTACGTTTTTAAATAGATGTTTCATTTTTAAAACTGTAAATAAATGAATTGTTGTGTTTTATCACTAAACGAAAAATAATAAATTGAAAGGGCTAAAAAAATATAAAAACTCCATCTAATTGATTTTGATTTTTTAATAAAAGTAGTTGCAATGCCAAATGAATCTTGTCTTCCAAACCATTCTATAACGAACATTATAGTTATATAAAGAACTGTTACCAATAAAAACATATAGCCAGTTGTAATTAATGGCCAACTAAAAAATGAACTTGAAAAAAGATTTATATAAAATTCGCAAGCCATAGAAACACTGCTTGATCTAAATACAACACCCGTTAACATTACGATGCTAAAAGTGGTTATGATATCTATGAAAGTTTTGAAACCATTTTTTGTTATATTTTTTTTATTTAAAGTACCATTTAAAAGCAATGGTATAAAATAAATACCATGCAGTAAACCAAACACTATAAAAGTCCATTGGCTTCCGTGCCACAATCCAACAAGAATAAAATTGATTAGAATTGAAATTATTATACCATATTTACCATGTTTTCTAAAAAAAAACGATAAAGGCGTATAAACATACTCTGTCATCCAACTGGTTAACGAAATATGCCAACGCTTCCAAAATTCTGCAATATTGGTAGCAAAAAAAGGATAGTTGAAATTTTTTGGAATAGAAAACCCTAATAACTTAGATATTCCTATTGCCATATCAGAATAGCCTGAAAAATCAGCATATATTTGAATAATATAAATAAAGGCACCAATCAATAAAGAACTTGCAGGATAATCTTGATAGTTATCAAAAATTTCATTTGTTATTATTGCACAACTATCTGCAACAACTATTTTTTTAAATAATCCCCAAAGTATTTGACGAAACCCATCTACGGCTAGTTGATAGCTGAATTCTCGTTTTTTTTCAAGTTGAGGAATCAAATTATCGGCTCTATCTATTGGACCAGCAATTAGACAAGGAAAGAATGAAACATAATTGAAAAAAATAATCCAATTGGTGGTTGGTTCAATTTTTTCGTTATAAATATCTAATATATAACTTAGTAATCTAAAAGTATAAAAACTGATTCCTAACGGTAATATTATTTTTAAAGTATGAATATCAGCATTTAGATTAAAGATAGCCAAGAAATCAGCAACTGAACTAATGAAGAAGTTTAAATATTTAAACAAAAAAAGCACTCCTAATGACTGAAAAACAGCTATGTATAATAAAAAAGTTTTTTTCTTTTCGTTTTCAGTTTTAGAAATTGCATTTCCTAAGGAATAAAATAGTATTGAACTAATAATTAAAATTGATAAAAATTTCCAATTACACCATGAATAAAAAAAATAACTGCTTATTAATAACAGTATATTTTGAATTTTTAAATTGCCAGAAAAAACACTCCAATATAAAAAGTAAAAAATTAAAAAAAACACCAAAAACTCAAATGAATTGAAAGTCATGTTCGAGATTTATTTTTCGGCTAATTTATTGCTTACTAGGTCTAAAAGATTTCCCATATTATTAAGTTTGTTTAATTCTTTTAATTTAAATCTAACTTCAAATTTTGCTTCAATTTCAGTAATAATAATCATGTGAGTTAAAGAATCCCAACCATCTACATCTTTTGCTGATAAATTTTCTTGTAACTCAAAATTATCATGTCCTAATACCGAAGTCAATATAATGCCAATTTTTTCTAAAATTTCACTTCTATTCATAATTGTTTAGTTTAATTTTTTTTCCATTAAATATTTTTCGTTTGACGGCAAATAGTCTAATATTTCCTCATTTTTTGATTTAAAAACTTTAGTAATTTTAAAACCACAGTTTTCATATACTTTGATAGCACCGCTATTATTTTTAAAAACCTGAACTTGCACTTTTTTTAGGTGTAAAAATAAATTTCTTGCATCATTAATATGTTTATTAATTAACTCATTTGTCAATTTTTTTCCTCTGTATTCGGGTAAAACATATAAATATTCTAGTTGTAATGTTTTTGGCTCTCTTTTAATTTGTATTTCTTTTAGTAAATTGGATTTGCCCATAAAAAAATGAATGCTTTCTTTGCCAAAGGTATAACCAATTAAATTTGATTTTAGTAAACCAGAAGTAATTTCTGTATCAAAAGTTTCTATCCAACCTGCAAATGCTGCTACTACTTTTCCGTCAAATTCAATAACCTTAAAACTATTTATTGAAATTTCACAACCAACTATTTCTTCTTCTAGCATTTGTTCTATTAGTTGCAATGCTTCTTTTTCATTTTTATTAAAAAGAGTTGAAAAACTAAACTTTTCTGTTCCACTTTTTTCAGCTTCCATGATGGTTTTTGCTAAAAAAGGAATGTCTTCATTGTTAGCTTGTCTTAGTATATAGCTACTCATTATTTATTATAAAACAGTGTTTCAAGTTCTTTTCTGTCGATTTTGCCATTGCTATTAAGTGGAAAGTTATCAATAAAATTAACTTTTTTAGGAACCATATAATATGGAAGTTTAAGTTTCAAGAATTCAAGTAATTCTTTACTGTCAAATTTTTTTGATTCAATTACCATTCCTACTTCATTATTTCCTAAATGATCAATTATTGTTAATACGACAACATTAATTTTTGATAAAAATTCTTTAGCATAATATTCTATTTCCGACAGTTCTACACGATAACCTTGAATTTTGATTTGAAAATCCATTCTTCCAAGGTACAATAAATCTCCAAATTCATCTATTTTGCACAAGTCACCAGTTTTGTAAAACCGTTCATGCTTGTTGTTGTAATTGGTATAAAAAAAACTTTCTTGATTTTTTTCTTCATTTTTCCAATATCCTGATGATAATTGAACTCCACCTAAACAAAGCTCTCCAACCTTTCCAGCTGATAAAATAGCATTGTTCTCATCTACAATTATCGAATAGTTATTCAGCATTGATTTTCCTATTGAAAGAATTCCATTATACGTTTTATTTGGTTCTAATTTTTTATAATCATAAAAAGTACAAAAAATGGTGTCTTCTGTTGGTCCATAAACATTTGTTATTTTTGAATTTGGCAAACATTTACTCCATTCTTGAGTTATGTCTAACGAAAGTGCTTCTCCACAAAATAAACTATACTTCATTTTGGGTAAATCTATTTCGTCAAAATAAGGTCTCAAATAATACAACATTGACGGAACCATTAACGCTACGGTCAATTCTTGTTCTTCCATTAATTCAATGATATAGCTGTATTTTATTTTGTCTTTGGGTACTAAATATATGCATGAACCGCTGAGTAATGGAATTAAAAAGGACATTACCGATAAATCAAAAGTTAATTCAAACATTTGAAGAAATCGATCTTCTTCTGTAATATCATAGTTTAGATGCCAAAACGCACTTAAAAAGCCTTCAAGATTTTCTTTGGAAATAGGCACACCTTTTGGTTTTCCTGTAGTTCCTGAAGTAAATAGTAGATAAACCAGGTTGTTATCAGCTGACTCAGTTGGATTTAAATTGAGTGAAACTGTTTTTATTTTCTTGCTTTCTATTGTATTAAAATTTGCAAAAACAGTAAGCTCTGAAGAATCTATAATTGTGATAATTCCAGCTTCATTAATGATTTTTTGATTTCTTTCATTTGGAACACTGGGATTTAAAGGTACATAGGCTTTTCCTTCAAACCACAAAGCAAGAATGGCGGCATAAGTTTCTAAATCATCGTTGGTAATAAGACCAATTATTTTTTCATTTTCATTAGTTTTTTCTTTTATAATACTTCTAATGTTTGAAATGGATTGTGCTAATTCTGAATAAGAGTAAAAAACATTATTTATAAAAAAAGCATTTCGTTTTTCATGTCTAATCAAGTTGTTTTTTAAAGACTGAAAAAAATCATGTTCTTTTTGATGATTCATTTATTAGTACAATTTTTATAGTTTAAGATTCACAAAAATAAAAATTATAACCTAATAGCAATCAATAATATTCAAATTGTGTGAAATATTTAAATTACTTCACTCGAAAACTGTGCATCATATAATTTTTTGTAGTATCCGTTCTGTTTTAATAGTAATTCTTGATGCGTTCCTAACTCTACAATTTCTCCTTTGTCCATCACTACAATTTTGTCTGCATTTATTATTGTTGCCAATCGATGGGCTATAACGATGGAAGTTCTGCCTTGTGTAATTTTTTCGGTTGCTTTTTGAATCAATTCTTCACTATAAGTGTCAATAGAAGATGTTGCTTCATCTAAAATTAAAATACTCGGATTACTAACATATGCCCGAAGAAAAGCAATTAATTGCCTTTGCCCAGAAGAAAGCATAACGCCACGTTCTTTGACATTATAATCATAACCATTTGGAAGAGAAATTAAAAAATCATGAATACCTATTTTTTTTGCAGCAGAAATTACTTCTTCACGACTTATTTCTGGATTGTTTAAAGTAATATTGTTATAAATAGTATCAGCAAAAAGAAAAACATCTTGAAGTACAATTGCAATTTGTTTCCGCAAACTCTCTAATTCAAATTCTTGTATATTTTGATTGTCAATAGTAATCGTTCCTGAATTTATTTCATAAAAACGGTTTAGTAAATTGATAATCGTAGATTTTCCAGCGCCAGTTGAACCCACAATTGCAATCGTTTCACCCGATTTAACCTCTAAATTTATTCCTTTCAAAACTTCTTCTTCCTCAATATAACCGAATCGAACATTTTGAAAACTGATAATTCCTTCAAAATGTGGTGCCACTTTGATTCCATTGCTTTGAATAGTATCAGTACTATCAATAATATCAAACACACGATTGGCAGCAATCATGCCCATTTGCATTTCATTAAATTTATCAGCAATTTGTCGCAGAGGATTAAACAACATGCTTATAAACATAGTGTAAGAAAATAAATCGCCAAAAGTGGTAAATTTATCACCATCTAAAATTTGAAAACCGCCATATATAACGACAGCTCCAAGAGTAAACGAGGATATAAAATCAGCAATAGGAAAAAAGATAGAGTTGTATAAAATGGTTTTTATCCAAGCTTTTTTGTGCTTTTCATTTATGGCTTTAAATTTTTGATATTCAATTTCTTCTCGACTAAAAAATTGAACAATTTTCATTCCAGTAACTCGTTCTTGCACAAAAGTATTCATGTTTGCCACTTGAGTTCTTACTTCTTCAAAAGCGACTTGCATTTTTCGTTGAAATTTTCGAGTAGCATATACTAAAACAGGCATGGCTAAAATTACAATCCAAGTCAAACGCCAATTCATATAGAACATAAAGCCAAGAATAACAATCATTTTTAGCAAATCACTAATAATCATAAATAATCCTTGACTAAAAATACGTGCAATTTGTTCAATGTCAGAAACAGAACGGGTAACAAGCATTCCAACCGGTGAGTTATCAAAATATTTCATTCTGAAACTTAGCATGTGTTTGAACAATTTTATACGAATATCTTTGATGATGTCTTGCCCAAGCCAGTTTGCCCAATAAACAAAATAGAACTGTGAAAAAACTTCTAACAATAAGACTATTGCCATTAACATTACATAAAATAACAATCCGTGTTCATCTTTTGGTTTAAGATAATCATCAACAGTATGCTTCAATAAAAGCGGTCGAAGTGCTGCAAAAACAGATAAAAAAATGGCAAATGCAATCACACCATAAAACCTTGCTCTGTAAGGTTTGGTATATTTTAAAATTCGTTTAAACAAATTTGAATCAAACGCTTTTGCTTCCATCAATTTTATAAAATATTAAATTCTAAATTCTATCTTCCAAGTTTCATTTACAAATACGCATACTCAATTTTTGTCAAATACAAACCATGAGCTGGAACTGAAAACCCAGCTTTTGCTCGATCTTTACTTTCAATGATTTTTTTGAAATCTTCTAAAGATACTTTTTCCAAACCAATATTTATCAATGTTCCTACAATTGCACGAACCATATTCCTAAGAAACCGGTCGGCCGCTATGGTAAAAACCAATTGATTTTCTTTTTGTTGCCAAAAAGCTTCATAGATTTTACAATCAAAAGTATTTACATCAGTATGTATTTTAGAAAAACATTCAAAATCGGTGTATGCGAAAAGTATTTTACAAGCTTCATTCATTTTTTCAATATTGATATTTTGAGCGAAATACCAACTATCATTACATTCAAATGCATTTTTTTGAGTATGAATGTGGTATTGGTATGTTCTCTTGACTGCATCAAATCGGGCATGTGCAGTATCATGAACTTTGATGATTTTAAAAATAGCAATGTCTTTTGGAAGAAAAGAATTTAGTTTTTTTACTAATTTTTCTACATTAATGATTTCATCAAAATCAAAATGAGCATACATTTCTTTGGCATGAACACCAGCATCTGTTCTACCAGCAGCTACAATTGCAATTGATTTTCGGAGTATAATTTGCAATGCTTTCTCTAAAACTTCTTGAACCGAAATGGCGTTTGGTTGCGATTGCCAACCATGATAATTGGTTCCTTTGTAGGCTAAGTGAATGAAATGTCTCAAAAGTATAATTTTCGGGTTTCGTGTTGTGGATTTCGAGTTTGTATCTCGCAAATTTACAAAGATTTTATGTTTTAATACCTTAAAAGTTTGTAGCCCATTTTTTTTATATTTTTGTATTTATGATAAAAATTCTTTTACTTTCCGATACACACAGTCATATTGACGAAACCATTTTAAAATATGTTCGTTTGGCAGATGAAATTTGGCATGCTGGAGATATTGGAAACTTACAAGTTACAGATGAAATTAAAAAATTAAAGCCACTTCGAGCCGTTTATGGTAACATTGACGATGACAAAGCAAGGATGGAGTTTCCGTTGAACAATCGTTTTTTTTGCGAAAATATCGATGTTTGGATTACACATATTGGTGGTTATCCTGGAAAATACAATCAAACGATTAGAGAAGAAATAAGTAAAAATCCTCCTAAATTATTTATTTGTGGTCATTCACATATACTTAAAGTGCAGTTCGATAAAAAATTAAATTTATTACACATGAATCCTGGTGCAGCCGGAATTCATGGCTTCCATCAAGTGCGAACGATGTTGCGATTTGAAATTGAAGGCGAAAAAATCCAGAACTTAGAAGTAATTGAAATAGGGAAGAAGTAGTGGTCGGTTGGTGGTGGTTAATGTTCTGTTTGTAATTTCAAAATCAAAAATCAATAATTAATATACCTCTATATTGGGTTTTTATTGTTTTTAAAGCTGGGAAGCAATTTCAAATAAAAAACCCAAACGAAAGTTTGGGTTTTTTGCAGCACTAAAAAACTAAGTTTATAGGTTTATCGTAATCTATCTACAGATTTTACGAGATCTTCATCCTTTTTAATGGCTTTGTTTGCCAAAACCAAAAGTACGATAGAAAAAATAGGTAAGAACATCCCAACACCTTTCTCTGGAACAGCAGTCGTTCCTCCAGATGCATTTAGTGTATGATATACAAATAATCCTAATAAAATTAAATTCAATATTATGTTCAATCTGCCCATGACAAATTGCTGTTGTCTTTTTGTATGCGATAAAATGCTTAGTAGTGATAGAACTATACTTAATCCAAATAATGACGAATAAGCAACATTTGACATAAAATAAACTTCTTTTCCATCAAGTTTCCACAGTGGAAAAACAAAGGGCAAGATGCCATTTATTAGTAATACACCGATTAAGTAATAGGTTTGTGGTCTAAACATTTTCAAAATTTGAAGTACAAAAATAAAGTTTCTTTTTTAATAAATACTATTGCAACCTAAAATTTTATTTGTATTATTGCATGGCAAAACCGTAAGTACTTCATCCTACGGACGATTAAAAGATACATTTTTCTACTTATTTTTTTATTTCCTTTTTAAACTAATTTAATACCACAAAGGACATTCATGTTTGATATTTCTGCCTTAAAAGAAATGAAGCTTGCTGAGCTTCAAGAAATTGCCAAATTGGCAAAAACTATAAAAGTTACCGGTGTAAAAAAAGATAAACTCATTGAGGATATTTTAGCACAACAAAATAACGCAACCGAAGCAACTGAAAAGCCCAAAGTTATAGCTAAACCTAAGTTGGAAAAGCCAAAACGCAGTAGAATTACTGCCGATGAAACTTCTGAAAAAGTAGAAAAACAAGGTGAATTGTTTGCAAATGAAACTCCTAGTGAGAATCTTACAACTACAGAAACTAAGAAACCTGAAGCAAAAGAAAAAGGTTCTAAATTTAAAAAACCAGTTTTTGAAAAAAAATCCAGTTCAATTCCTCCTGAAAAGGTTGAAGAAAACGCAAAAGAAGAAGTTGTTGCTGATTCTTCAAGTCAAGAAAAAAATCAACCAAGAGTTCCAAAACACAATCATCAAAATGGTAATGGAAATTCAAATCCTAACGAAAAAGCCAATAACAACAATCCAAATTATAAGGGAAAGAAACAAAATTTTCGCGATGCCGATTATGAGTTTGACGGAATTATAGAAAGTGAAGGCGTTCTTGAAATGATGCCTGATGGTTATGGGTTTTTACGTTCTTCAGATTATAATTATTTGGCATCGCCAGACGATATTTATTTGTCAACTTCCCAAATTCGTTTGTTTGGTTTGAAAACTGGTGATACTGTAAAAGGTGTAGTTCGACCGCCAAAAGAAGGAGAGAAATTTTTTCCTTTAGTTCGCGTTTTAAAAATTAACGGGCATGATCCACAAGTAGTTAGGGATAGAGTTTCTTTTGAACATCTAACTCCTATATTTCCAAAAGAGAAATTTAATATTGCCGAAAAACATACAAGTATTTCTACACGAATTATCGATTTGTTTTCTCCAATTGGAAAAGGACAACGTGGAATGATTGTGGCCCAACCAAAAACGGGTAAGACAATGCTTTTAAAAGACATTGCAAATGCCATTGCTGCCAATCATCCCGAAGTTTACTTAATTGTTTTATTAATAGATGAACGTCCGGAAGAAGTAACTGATATGCAACGAAGTGTTCGTGGTGAAGTAATTGCATCTACTTTCGATAGAGAACCAATGGAGCATGTTAAAATTGCCAATATAGTTCTCGAAAAATCAAAACGATTGGTAGAATGCGGTCATGATGTTGTAATCTTATTAGATTCAATTACGCGATTAGCTAGAGCTTATAACACAGTACAACCCGCATCTGGAAAAGTACTTTCGGGTGGAGTAGATGCCAATGCTTTGCAGAAACCAAAACGTTTCTTTGGTGCAGCTCGTAATGTAGAAAACGGTGGTTCATTAAGTATAATTGCTACGGCTTTAACAGAAACTGGATCAAAAATGGACGAAGTAATCTTTGAAGAATTTAAAGGAACAGGAAATATGGAACTGCAATTGGATAGAAAAATTGCCAACCGTAGAATTTTCCCTGCTATTGATTTAACGTCTTCAAGTACGCGTCGAGATGATTTATTATTAGACGAAAATACATTAAAAAGAATGTGGATACTTAGAAAATTCCTTGCAGACATGAATCCAGTGGAAGCAATGGATACTATTAATGACAAGATTAAGAAAACCAGAAACAATCAAGAATTCCTTATTTCGATGAATGACTAAAATAATTACAATCCCAATTTTTTGGGATTTTTTTTTAAGACAATGTTCAAATTCAACCAAAATTATTTTATAGCTTTTTGTTTGCTTTTATTCACAGAGATTTTCATTGCATTATATGTCAACGATAGTTTCATCCGACCGTATTTTGGCGATTATCTCGTGGTGATTTTAATCTATTGTTTTGTAATGAGTATTTTGGTGTTTTCGAAATGGAAAACAGCTTTTTATGTATTGTTTTTTGCTTTTGTCGTAGAGTTTTTGCAATATTTAGATTGTATCAAAGAATTAGGTTTACAAAATAATAAATTTGCTAAAATAATTATTGGCACCTCTTTTTCATGGCATGATGTACTTTGTTATATTTTGGGATATTTTACCATTGTTGGATTTGAAATTTTGAAAAAATCAAAATAAAATCTGAAACCTTGAACTTCTACTCATGTACTTCTTGCTTCGTATATTAGATGTCATCTTGTCATACTTAGTCCTTTCAAAACTGACAATTTATTCACATTCCTTCCTTGGCATAAATGTTGACTAAATGTAAGTGTGCAACACAACGCACTAATCACTTTAAGTGAAATAATAAAATTTAAAATTAAAAAGAAGAAAATAAAATGGGAAAAATTATTGGTATCGATTTAGGTACAACCAATTCTTGTGTTTCAGTTATGGAAGGTGGAGAACCAGTAGTAATTGCTAATGCAGAAGGGAAAAGAACAACACCGTCAGTAATAGCATTTGTTGATGGTGGCGAAATTAAAGTAGGAGATCCAGCAAAAAGACAAGCAGTAACTAATCCTACTAAGACTGTAGCATCCATAAAGAGATTTATGGGTAATAAATATTCAGAAAGTGCCAAAGAAGCATCGACTGTAGCATATAAAGTGGTAAAAGGTGACAATGATACTCCAAGAGTTGATATTGATGGAAGACTTTATTCGCCACAAGAATTGTCAGCAATGACACTTCAAAAAATGAAAAAAACGGCCGAAGATTATTTAGGACAAACCGTTACAGAAGCTGTTATTACTGTTCCTGCTTATTTTAATGATGCACAACGTCAAGCTACAAAAGAAGCTGGAGAAATTGCAGGATTAAAAGTAATGCGTATCATCAATGAGCCAACTGCTGCGGCATTAGCTTATGGATTGGACAAAAAAGGAAAAGATCAAAAAATAGCAGTTTACGATTTAGGTGGTGGTACTTTTGATATTTCAGTATTGGAATTGGGCGATGGTGTTTTTGAAGTATTGTCAACTAATGGAGATACTCACTTAGGAGGTGACGATTTTGACCAAGTGATTATCGATTGGATGGCAAACGAATTTAACTCAGAAGAAGGAATAGATTTGCGAAAAGATCCTATGGCGTTACAACGTTTGAAAGAAGCTGCAGAAAAAGCAAAGATTGAATTATCATCTTCTACACAAACCGAAATTAACTTGCCATATGTTACCGCTACAGCTTCAGGACCTAAGCACTTAGTTAAAACTTTAACTCGTGCTAAATTTGAACAATTAGCAGAAATATTAGTAAAACGTTCAATGGAACCAGTTGCTAAAGCGTTGAAAGATGCAGGTTTATCAACTTCAGATATTGATGAAGTTATCTTAGTTGGAGGTTCTACACGAATGCCAGTTATTCAAGAACAAGTAGAAAAATTCTTTGGAAAAAAACCATCAAAAGGAGTAAATCCTGATGAAGTTGTAGCTATTGGAGCAGCAATTCAAGGTGGCGTTTTAACAGGTGATGTAAAAGATGTATTGTTATTAGATGTTACACCTTTATCATTAGGAATTGAAACTATGGGTAATGTGATGACGAAATTAATTGAGTCGAATACTACTATTCCAACTAAAAAATCACAAGTATTCTCTACGGCAGCGGACAATCAACCAAGTGTTGAAATACACGTAATTCAAGGAGAAAGAACAATGGCTGCTGATAATAAAACAATTGGTCGTTTCCACTTAGATGGAATTCCACCAGCACCAAGAGGTGTTCCTCAAATTGAAGTAACTTTTGACATTGATGCTAATGGTATCATCAAAGTTTCAGCAACTGATAAAGGAACTGGAAAATCACATGACATTCGTATCGAAGCTTCCTCTGGTTTAACACCAGAAGAAATTGAAAGAATGAAAAAAGATGCTGAAATGAACGCAGAAAACGATAGAGTTGCAAGAGAAAAAGCAGAAAAAATGAACGAAGCCGATGCTATGATTTTCCAAACAGAAAGTCAACTAAAGGAGTTGGGTGAGAAATTATCTGATGATCATAAAGTAGGCATTGAATCGGCATTAACAGAATTGAGAATGGCACATCAAAATCAAGATTTAGAGGCAATTCAAAAAGGTCTTGATAATGTAAATGCTGCTTGGAAAGTTGCTACAGAAGCAATGTACGCACAAGGCGAAGGTCAATCTCAAGAAGCGCAACCACAAGCTGATGCTACTGGCGATCAAACACAAGATGTTGATTTTGAAGAGGTGAAATAATTTTTGAATTAAGGGTTACTATATTTAAACCGAGTTAGAAATAACTCGGTTTTTTATTTGAATAACCATAACGTTTAAACAAAAAAATGCTCACAAAATTTGTGAGCACTAGATAATATATATTATTTTTTGTTTAAAAGATATACATCAGAACTTACTTTTCCATCTTGATTACCGGAAACTGTTGCACTTAATTGTGAATCGGTTACTTTTTTATACTCAATAGTTTGAGGGTAATCGTGAGAACTATTTTCAAAAGTGAATGTGTTTTCTGTACTTTTAGATAGTTTAAACTCTATAGGTTCATTATTATTTTGACCTTTAACAGTTGGAATATAAAGTAAGTCATCATTTCTTTGGATTAATTCAATACTTTCAAAATGAAGTGTATCATTTCCACGAATAAAATAGCTTTTCCCTAAGTAAACGCTATCATTATTTTTTTTCCATTTTTCAATTAAAAGACCATCGTCAAGTTTGTTTTCCCAGTTTCCTTCAAGCCAAGAGATTTGTTGAAGTTTTTCAAATTTCTTTTTTGAATTTTGATTGCACGAAATCATTAAAGCAATGAGGAATAGTAATGCTAATTTAACCAGTCTATTTTTCATAGAAAAAAAATTAATTGGTTGTAAAATTAGTAAACTTATTTTTGTTTTTACTTTTTTTTAAAAATAAAAACGACACCTTAAAAACTAATTAGTTACGACTGGAGAATAGGTGTAAACGGTAAAGGGATACAGAAACATTGAAGTATATTTTGCAATAAAACAAACCATAAGTATGGGTAAAAACAAAGTATAATCATTTATCATTCCGCAAACTAAAAATAAGGAAGTGTATGGTGCATGAAGACTAGCACTCAATACTGCGGCCATTCCAAGTACCATAAAATTTATAGGAATTACATTAAGATTAAAATATGTATTCAAAACTGTTGCTACAAAAAATCCTAAAAATGCTCCAATGAAAAGGCTAGGAGCAAAGACACCACCATCGCCACCTGAAGCTAACGTAGCTGATGTAATTATTGGTTTTAAAATCAATATTCCTATAAATGTAACTATAAAAGAAATTGAAAATGCTGTTTTGCCAGAAATAAATAGTGCTTTCATCGCATGATAGCCATCACCATACAATTGTGGAAGGATAAAAAGTAATACACTTATGATAAATGAACCCAAAAGAATTTTATGAAAATCATTTTCAATTTTAGAAAATTGTTTTTTGAAAAACAAAACCATTTTAGTAAGTAAAACAGAATTAAATCCGGCTAAAATTCCAAGTAAAATAAAATAAGGGATGGCATAATAATTCCAACTTTTAATGATTACAGAAAAGAGTGGTTCTTCGTCTAAAATCAATAACAAGCCATAAGCAACCGCTAGTGCAATACTATTGGTGATGAAGAAAATCTTGTTTTTCTTTTTAGCAATGACCTCCATTGAAAAAAGAATTCCAGCAATTGGGCTACTGAACAAAATAGTTATACCGGCAGTAATTCCAGCACAAATTAATTCAGTTTTGTAGTTTTTAAATAAATTTTCTTTTTTGTGAGTAGCAGCACCAATAGCCGCTGTAGCAACAACCGTTGAAACTTCAATTCCAGTTGAACCACCAAAAGCTACTGTAAATAATCCGTTTATAAAATGTGAAGGCACTTTGTATAAAGGTAAACTTTTATTTTTGGAATTTGTAGCATCAAAGATTTCTTTAATACCTTTATTTTCTTTCTTTTTAAATAAATAGTGACGCAAAAAATGAATAACAAAAAAACCAATTATAGGAAAAACAAACATTAAAAAATTTTGTTTTGTAGCTTTTAAAAGAAAACTCAGTTCAAGATATTCAGTAATGTGTTTTAAAGAAATGGCTAAAAATGAAGAAAGAATACTTATTAATATTGCTGCAACAATTAATTTTTGGAATAAAATAATGTTGAAATATTTTCGAATTGTAGTGAATGTCATTATAAAATGATAAGAATTGCAAAATTATGCAATCCTTTTTTTAAAAACATTATTTTTTATCTTAAGACTATCCTAAAAGTTGAAACACTAAACCTTAAAATTGAACCAAAAAGTTGTATTTTTGCACTCCAAAATAGCAAGAAAATATTATGTTAGAAAGATTGCAATATGTAAAACAACGATTTGACGAAGTATCAGATTTGATTATTCAGCCTGATGTTATTGCCGATCAAAAACGTTATGTTCAATTAAATCAAGAATATAAAGGTCTTAAAGACTTGATGGAAAAGCGTGAAGAATTAATGCTTATTACGGCAAATATTGAAGAAGCCAAGGAAATTATTGCGGATGGAAGCGATGCAGAAATGACGGAAATGGCAAAAATGCAATTGGATGAAGCGCAAGACCGTTTGCCAGAATTGGAAGATGAAATCAAGTTTATGTTGATTCCAAAAGATGCTGAAGATGCTAAGAATGTTATGGTAGAAATTAGAGCTGGAACTGGTGGTGATGAAGCTTCTATTTTTGCTGGAGATTTGTTCAGAATGTACACCAAATATTGTGAAACTCGTGGCTGGAGAACTTCTGTAGTAGATATGAATGAAGGAACTTCGGGTGGTTTTAAAGAAATTATTTTTGAAGTTACCGGTGAAGATGTTTATGGAACATTAAAATTTGAAGCTGGTGTTCATCGTGTACAACGAGTGCCACAAACAGAAACCCAAGGAAGAGTTCATACTTCTGCTGCGACAGTAATGGTTTTACCAGAAGCAGAAGAGTTTGATGTTCAAATTGATATGAATGATGTTCGTGTTGATTTTTTCTGTTCTTCTGGTCCTGGTGGACAATCAGTAAATACTACAAAATCAGCTGTTCGTTTGACACATATCCCAACAGGATTGGTAGCACAATGTCAAGATCAAAAATCGCAACATAAAAACAAGGACAAAGCTTTAGAAGTTTTGCGTTCTCGTTTATATGAACAAGAGTTAGCCAAAAAACAAGCAGAGGATGCCGTAAAAAGAACATCTCAAGTTAGTTCGGGTGACCGTTCTGCAAAAATTAGAACATACAATTATTCTCAAGGTAGAGTAACCGATCATAGAATTGGATTGGATGTTTTTGATATGGACGGCGTGATGAACGGTAAAATTCAAAAATTTGTTGATGAACTTCAATTAGTCAATAATATGGAAAAATTAAAAGAAAGCGAAGTTTTTTAATTTACACACTTTTTAGGATAGTGTTGGAATATTGTAATATAGTATAAAAAAACCATTTCAATTGAAATGGTTTTTTGTTTAAACTTAAAATCTATTTAGAACAACAAATCATTATCTTCTACTATTTCCTCTCGAACTTGACCCAGAAGTACTACTTCTTGAACTGGAGCCACTTGAAACACTTCTTGAACTCGATAAATTTCTCGAAGTACTAGAGTGGCTTCTAACACTTGAATTACTATTCGAACTTCTTGTAGGTTGTGTTCTAATACTCTCATTGGTTGATGAACCTATACTTCCATTATTTCTAGTTGGAGCAATTTCTCTAACGGTAGTGTTTCTAACAGGTGTTTCCTGTTTAACAGATACTGAAGAATTACTGCTTCGCACACCGCCAGTAGTAGTGTTTTCTCTAACTGTTCCTGTATTTCTTGTGTTATTGCTTCTAACGCTGCTCGAATTGTCAGTAGTTCTAGTACTATTGAAATCGTTTTTAGAATTTCTTATGTTGTTTGAGGCTATTTCATCTCTAGTACCAACAGTTCCAACAGTTCTAATGTTTCTGGTTTTGTCCAATTCATATCTATTGACATAACCACTATGTCTGTTGGTAAAAGAACGGTTTGGATGTTGCACTTCATACGCATTTCCACGTCTTCCTCTATAATAATTGTTGTAAACAGCATAACAATTTCTAGTGTTTACATAGTTATAATGGTGGTTAAAGTTAATCCAGACATTAATATTATTTCTATATCTAAAGATTGGAAACGGATGCCAAGCTACATAATAGGATGGGTAATAGCCCCAATACCAACTAGAATAGTAAGGTCTGTAACGAGGTGCCCAAAAGGTAGTATATATTACTGGTGTATATGCATAAACAGGCTCATAGATATAGTTGGTTCCATACATATAAACATCACCAACTACTTGTACTTGTACCCTACTGTCTCTGTCTTTTGTAACTTCAACTGTAGCAATATCTTGAAATAAATCTCTTCCAAGCACCGATTGAATTATAATTAAATGAACATTTCCTTCTACGGTTTCAATTACTCTCAAGTAATCTACTTTATTATCATTATTCAAATCCAAATTCGATATTTGGTATTCAGGATTGTTCAATCTATATTCAAAATCATCCAAATCTTTAGAGTCTCCAAAGATAGATGCCACAGCTCTTAAATCAAGATTATCACTAATCTCAGAATTGTTAGCCGTTACCGTTGTTCTGTCTTGAGCAAATGCAAAGTTTATACTCATCAGCGACAGCATTGTCAAAGTAATAATATTTGTTTTCATGATGCTATATTTTATGGATTGTATGCTATTGCAAAATATCCAATTATTATGCCACAATTTTTTAGAGTTTATGAAATAAAATAATTAATGTATTTTTAGCAAAACTTTAAGAGTATGAAAAACTCATTCATCTATTGGACTTTCCTTTGTCTAATTGGTTTAACGGCTTGTAAAACTTCTAAAGAATATGTGTCAAAAGAATTTACTTCTATAACAATTGATACACTTTATACAAGTAAAATAAGTATTCGAGCCATTGCTTCTGATAACGATACAATCTATTTTGGTGGTTCCGATAAAAAAATAGGATTTATGAGTGCAAAAGAAAAATATGAAAAACAACTCACTAAGTTGCCCTATATCTTTGAATTCCGAAGCATTGCTCTAACATCAAAGTATGTTTACTTCTTATCCATTGATAATCCAGCGTTATTATACCGATATAATAGAAACCTCAAACAAAGTGAATTGGTTTATGAAGAGAAACACGAAAAAGTGTTCTACGACAGTATGCATTTTTGGAACGACGAAGAAGGAATAGCTATTGGCGATCCAACGGAAGACTGTTTAAGCATAATCATTACTCGAGATTCTGGAAAAACTTGGAACAAAATACGGTGTGTTCAATTGCCCAAAGTAATAAATGGCGAAGGAGCATTTGCAGCTAGTAATACCAATATTTGTATCAAAGGCAATTCGTGTTGGGTAGTTTCTGGCGGAAAACAATCAAGAGTGTTTTATTCAAAAGATAAAGGGATAAGTTGGGAAGTATTCGATACGCCTATTGTTCAAGGTGAAGCCATGACTGGAATATTCACTGCCGATTTTTATAACGAAAAAATAGGATTTATAGCTGGAGGCAATTATGAAATGCCAAACCAAAATTTTCAAAACAAAGCCATTACATTTGATGGCGGGAAAACATGGAAATTAGTAGGCGAGAAGGTTGGCTTTGGTTATGCTTCCTGCGTACAGTTTGTTCCCAATTCCAAAGGAAAAGCCTTGGTGTCAGTAGGTGCTACGGGATTGTTTTATTCTAATGATTTTGGAAATTCTTGGAAACAATTTACAACTGATAATAGTTTGTTTACCATCCGTTTTGTTTCACCAACCAAAGCCATCGCTGCAGGAAAAGATAAAATTATCAGTATCGTTTTTCAATAAAAAAAAAGAACATTGCTGCTCTTTTCTTTTATTATTTATTTCTTTTTTCCTTAAACTGTTGCAACAGCTTTCGGTTGAATTTTTCTTCGGCTTTTTTTAGTTTTACTATTTTTGAAGCAGGCAATACAGCACGTATGTCAGCGTTAAACTTCTTTTTCAATAAAAACAAATCTTCCTCAGCACTTTCTATTTGTGTGAGCATAGTAGTAGCTTCTTTTTCAGTTAAGGTATTTAGAGAATCTTCATCCATTCTGCTAATGTAGCCTTTCAACTTTGTTTTTCTAATTTCAAGTTGTTTGTCTTCAAAAGCATTATAGATTGGCCAAAATTTTGCAGCTTCATCTGGAGTTAATGACAATTCGTTGGTAATAAAAGCTACTTTAATCGATTTGATTTGGTTTTGTTTTTCTTTCAATCTATTTTGACTGAACGCGGTAACACACACCAAGCACAATAGCGTTAGTAATAGTTGTTTTGTTTTCATATTAATTTACAATATATTGTTCTACATCTATGTTGTTTAAAAGCGATTCTTCCAAAACCTTGTCTTGAATTTCAAAATCTACTTTAAGTTTTTCTATATCTTCTTTGTCCAAATATTCCGCTAGTTCATAAGGTGTCATTTTGGTGTTGTAAGATATATAGTCTTCAATGACACTTTGGTCTAAATCGGATACCACTTTAGGTTGTTGTTGCATAAAAAAAGGAACACTCAATGCTATAGCTAAAACCGCTGCCACTGCATAAATAGTTTTCTTATGACGCTGATATAATGAAATAACTTTGGGTTCATCAGCATTCAGTCTTGCATTGATGTTTTCAGATAATGTATCAAAATATCCTTCTGGCACTTTAAAACCAGGAGATATTTTGGGTTGATTGTCTAATTTAAATTCATTCATACTACTTTGACTTAAATTCTACTAAAAGGTTTAATGGATATTCATATATTCTTCAATTTTCTTCACGGCATGATGATAAGAAGCTTTCAAGCCACCAACCGAAGTGCCTAGTATTTCTGAAATTTCCTCATATTTCAATTCTTCAAAATACTTCATCTTGAAAACTAATTGTTGTTTTTCGGGCAAAAGAACAATCGCTTTTTGAAGTTTAAGTTGAATTTCATCGCCATCAAAATAATCATCAGCTTCGAGGTTATCAATAGTTTTGGTTTGTATTGCTACTCCAGTAGTGTTATGTTTCTTAGCTTTTTGATTTAAAAAAGTTATGGCTTCATTAGTTGCAATTCGAAACATCCAAGAAAATAATTTACTGTCACCTTTAAAATCTTTCAAATAGCGAAAGACTTTTACAAACGTATTTTGCAATACATCATCCGCATCATCATGGTTCAAAACAATAGTCCTAATGTGATGGTATAGCGGTTTTTGAAACTGTTGTAGCAAGACTTGAAACGCTTTGTTCTGCGTTTTAGGATTCAATAATTCTTCAATAAAAACCTTTTCGTCTTGCAAATTTGAAAGTTTGTAATAAGAATAATAATAAACCAAAAGGTTTAATCACTACCTATAAAATTATGGAATTTCTTGGCTTGCTTCTGATGTTGAATGAACGGATTGGTTTTCGCTTGATATTGGCGGTACTGAAACTGTAGTTGCAGTAACGACAGTTGGCACTACTTTTGGAAAAACAGGGATATACAATTCAGTTTCCCATTTTGATGGGTTTTTTACATCGTCAATCGTTTTGGTGTATCGTTCTATATATTTTCCTGCAAAATTAGGTTTAAAGTCTTTTTCAAGAATATAATCCTGTGCCTTTTTCCATAAAGCATCACGATGCGAATAATCACCTTTCAGAGTTGTTTTAATACAAGTAAACGCTTCCATTTCACCCGATGACACATCACTTCCTTCCATCAAAGTAACTAATTGCTGTGTTGGAATACATACCGATACTGTAACTTCATCAGTCTTTAGTGTTGTTGTTTCATATAATACAAAAGGTTTTCCTGCCATCGGAATGTTATTCTTTTTAAAGAAATAGACCAACTTAGGCATCACTATTTTTATGTTTCGCGACAAGTTTTTTGTTTTACACGTAAAGCTTTGCTTGATAAAATAAGCAGCATTGCGTTGGGCAACACCATTTACTTTTACCGAATAGGTTTTTAGTTCAAAATCAAGCGTTTTGTTAAGATTATATAGTGTTCGGTCAATGTCATTATTCAAGATGCTTTTAATGCCTCCTTGAAAGAATGTACTAAACTTTTGTAACACTCCAATGTTTCCTTTGGTAGAGTAGGTTACTTTTGTGCCACCAATAGTATCTTTAAACTTCCAATTGATTGTTGCATTATAACCATCAGATACCATTTTTTGTGCAATACTATCGTTGTCTTTTACAAAATTGGTTTTCATAAAACCGTTATCACTATCACTTATCCAAGAGAAACTGCCGCCTTTGCCAGAAGTTTGTGCTTTGTAATCAAAGGTTACTCCCGAAAGACGTTGCTTCATCGAATGAAAGGTTTCCCAGTTCTTATAATCGTTAACATATTCAAAAACAGTGTATCTTGATGCTTTAATAATTTGAGAACGAGTAATTTTATAATTGCCATTTTGAGTAAAAATATAGACAAACAATCCAATGGAAAATAAGAGAAGTAGTAGGAAGGTATATTTAATGATGCGCATAATTCTAAATAAAGGGTTGAACAAAGTTATAAATATAATTCGTCTAATCGATTAGTATTTAATTATATTTGTTATATCATCAATTCTTTTTTAGCTATGCTTACTACTCAAAAAAAATCTGAATTAAGAGCTGTTTTGTTTCAACATCTGGATGGTATTGTTACAGCTCCAGTGGCTTTTGTACTCCATCAAAAAGGTGTTTTGAGCTATGTTTTTGAAAAACAAAAAGTAACACTTCATGAACTTACCGAAAAATTTGAGGCAAATGATGGCTATCTCAATGTTGGCCTTCGTGTTTTGGCTTCACAAGGCTTTTTAAAACAACAGTTGGACAACACAAATGATGAAGTCATATATTCCATCAATGATAGGAGTGAAGAGGCTTTTTCCCATTTCTATTTATATGAAGATGTTTTTAAATTAATTCAGTTTTCAGAAAAGTTTCATCCAAGAAAGTTTGAAGTAGCTCCTTTTGAAATGCTCAATTCATGTTTTAAAAAATACAAGCAGCAATATGGAATAACATTTTCTGATGATGCACAAACCAAAGCGATTCAACATCAAATTCTTAAACACATCGAGGGCAATCTTGTTGGACCAACCATCGTAATGTTAGGGATGAGTGGTATGTTTCACAAATATTTTATGGAAACATCATTCCGTCCAGAAGAGTTTCATAAAAACCCAGAATGTTTTAAAGAAATATTAGATTTCTTAACGTTCCTTGGTTGGTTTAAAGAAAAAGACGGAAAGTATCAATTCACAGAAATGGGATTGTTTTACGCTAAAAGAGCTGCCGCTTATGGCGTAACGGTTTCTTATATTCCAATGTTCCGGAAAATGGAAGATCTTCTTTTTGGAAACGCGGCCATACTTAGAAACATTGGCGAACATGAAGATGAATTACACGTTGACAGAGAAATGAATGTTTGGGGAAGTGGTGGTGCGCATGCCGAATATTTTAAAGTAGTTGACGAAATTATTATTGAATTATTCAACAGGCCAATAAACGAACAGCCTAAAGGGATTTTAGACATGGGTTGCGGTAACGGAGCATTTATAGAACATATATTTGATGTAATTGAAAGACAAACCGCCAGAGGAAAAATACTAGATGACTATCCGTTGTTCCTAATTGGCGTTGATTATAACGAAGCTGCTTTAAAAGTAACGCGTGCCAACTTAATCAAAGCCGATATTTGGGCAAAAGTAATTTGGGGTGATATTGGAAAACCCGATGTTTTAGCTACAACTTTGCAAGAAGATTACGATATAGATTTAAAAGAATTGCTGAATGTTAGAACTTTTCTAGACCACAATCGCATTTGGGAACAACCTAAACACAGAACACCAAACAGAGTAAGCACATCATCAGGTGCATTTGCGCATCGAGGAAAACGAATTACCAATAATGAAGTTGAAGACAATCTGTTAGAACATCTGAAAAAATGGTCGGTTTATGTAGAAAAGTTTGGATTGCTTAATATAGAATTGCATACAATCTCACCTGAACTAACTGCCAAAAACTTAGGAAGAACAGCTGCTACGGCTTATGATGCAACACATGGTTTTTCAGACCAATACATAGTAGAGATTGAAGTGCTACATAAAGTAGCTGCCGAAGCAGGTTTGTTTTCTAGTCAAGACTTCTTTACCAAGTTTCCCAATTCTGATTTGGCAACAGTGAGTGTCAACTTATTGAAAGGTAAAAACTAACGTTTCATTACCAATTTAATGACGAAAAGCATCACTACAAACAGTAGAAATCCGATTAAGATTTTATAACTTCCTTTGAATTGTTTTTGGTGAAGTGCTTTATCTTTTCCATAAGCAAAGTAGGCAGCTATTACAAAAGCTACAAAAAACAAAGCGGCAAAAACCCATTGACCAGTTGTGAACATTTTTTCTAAATTTTCAACAAATTTACTCAAATGAATCGGATTGTTGTATTTTGCATCAAGAATAAAACACCATAATATGCAAAAACAATTGAACGCAGTAAAAGAATTTCACACTGCTTTTGGACTAGGAGTAAGTCATGAAATGAAAGCCGATTTAGGAGAACAAAAAAACATGCTTCGTTTTAATTTGATGAAAGAAGAAAACGAAGAATACCTCGATGCAGTTCAAAACAACGATTTGGTAGAAACAGCCGACGCGCTTGGTGATATGCTCTACATTCTTTGTGGAACGATGCTCGAGCATGGTTTGCAACATAAAATTGAAGAGGTGTTTGACGAAATTCAACGAAGTAACATGAGCAAACTTGGCGAAGACGGAAAACCAATATACCGAGAAGACGGAAAAGTTATGAAAGGACCAAATTATTTTAAACCAAACTTTGAAACGATATTAAAATAATTTAAAAATTAATTCTTTGAAAACCTATTTTTTATAATTTCTATAAGTTTGTTGTTGAATTTTTCGACACCAATTTGATTTAAATGATTCGAGTCATCAAAATCTATAGTGTCATTTAATTTTATCATTGAATTAAAGTTGTAATATTCAGAGTATTTCATCATTAAACCATCAAAATAATGGTTGTTTGTGTAACTAGAATAAAGATTTTTTGAAATTGGGGCATATACCAATACTAATTCAATGTTGCGATTTTTTATTTCGTAAATTATATCTTCAAAGGCATCTAATTGCTTTTTGTCAATAATTATAGGTTGTTTTGTAATATTCTTTGGTTTGTAATAACCTATTTTTTTTTCAATATAACCACCTGAAATATAGGTGTCATCATTTTTAATTCTTTTTTCTACAAAACTGTTATCTAGATTTAAAAAATTCCTATAATAATTAAAAATCAAAGTATTAAAAGTCTTTATGTTATTTTGTTTTAATACCATTTCTAATGATAAAAAATCATTTTCATCATTATTTATAATATCTAAAGAGGATTCAACTCCATCTGAATTTAATACACCAGGATATACCTCTACTATGATTAATTTTGGATGTATTGTTTTTAAGTAGCGTTTAAGTAGTGCTAATGTCTGAATAGGCGTTTGAGAGCTGGTGCCTAAATTAAACGATGATATATTATTTTTATTAAAAATTCTTGTATCAAATCCTCTGTAGGCATGCGATGAACCTAGAATGAGAACATCAACAGTGTTAATTTTTTTTGCTTCTTTTAATCGAGTAAACGTATTTCCATAAGATCCTTTGTTACAATATAAATTTGGCTTTAAAAATGGATATTTAATACTTTCCCAAATTAGTAAAGTAATTATGTAGAAAATAATTGCAAAGAGAGTGAATTTGAATATTTCAATGATAAATTTTTTCATTTTTGCGATTTAAAATTGAAAGTATATAAACGGAGTTTCGTAGGTTGCCATAAACATTCCAATACAGAAAATTAAAAAAGAGTAAAAACTCCATCGGATAATTCTAGGCCATCTAACACCAATGTTTTCAATAGCAAATTGACTTTCTCTTCCACACCATTCAATAAAAATAAAAAATAATAAAAGTAAAATAACTGTAAAACCTTTATTTATTTCTTTAAAATGAGGCATATCAAATAAGCTAGAAGAAAAAATTCCAGACACGTAACTTCCAGCATGTTGGATAGTATTGGCTCTAAAAAACACCCAAGCTATTGTTGTTATAAAAAAAGTAAATACCATAGCTAAAAAATCCTTAAAACTTGGTAGAAATTTCCCTTGCGCAATGATGTCTATATTAGTTCTATTTTTTTTTGAGAGTAATAATGGTAAAAAGTAGAAGGCATTCAGTGCTCCCCAAACAAGAAAAGTCCAATTTGCACCATGCCAAAAACCACTTACTAAAAAGATAATAAAAATATTTCGAATTTTCATCCAATTACTTCCTCTACTTCCGCCTAAAGGGATGTATAAATAATCTCTAAACCATGTTGATAACGAAATATGCCAACGCCTCCAAAACTCAGCCACATCTCTAGAAAAATAAGGAAAAGCAAAATTACGCATCAAGTCAAAACCAAACAATCGCGCCACTCCAATTGCAATATCTGAATATCCCGAAAAATCACAATAAATTTGAAAGGCAAAAAATACAGCTCCCAAAAGCAAAGTGCTGCCATTTAATTCAGAAGAGTTGTCAAAAATTTGATTCGCAAATAGGGCACAGTTATCCGCAATTACCATTTTTTTAAACAATCCCCAAAGAATTTGTTTCATGCCATCTACTGCTTTGTCATATTCTAAGGTTCTTTTTTTAGTAAACTGAGGAAGTAAATGTGAAGCTCTTTCTATTGGTCCAGCTACCAATTGAGGAAAGAAACTGACGAAAGCACAAAAAGTTATAAAGTTATCCGTAGGTTCGATTTTTTTTCTATAAACATCTATCGTATAACTCATTGTTTGGAAAGTATAAAAACTAATTCCAACCGGAAGTATAATGTTTAAACCCTGAATGTCTATAGGATGACCAAAGAATTTAAAGGTAGCAATGAAGTTGTCAAGAAAAAAATTGTAATATTTGAAGAAAACAAGAAGTCCTAGATTAACAAAAACACTTATTAAAAGTAAGCCTTTCCGTTTTTTTTGATTTGTTACATTTAACAAACTCTTACCAATAGAATAATCCACTAGTGTGCTAAAAAATATCAAAAACAAAAAACGCCAATCCCACAAACCATAAAAGTAGTAGCTTGATACAACGATTAAAAGATTTTGATGTTTTAAATTTTTATTGAAAACAAACCAATATAGAAAAAATACTGATGGTAAGAATACTGCAAAATCGAGCGAATTAAAAAGCATATATTCTGTTTAGTTTTGGTGATTGTTTGTTCACTTTCAGGTAATAATAATTTATTTCAAAAGTAAATTAAATAGCTAAATTAATAAATCTATAGATGGAAATTCATTGATATTTAAATTTTTTGTGCTTTTTACATTTACAAGAGGTTCTAACCTTAGATAAAATCTTCTAAAATATTAAATTTAATCAACAGTACATTAAAATTCACTTAATAATAAAACAGACCGAAAAACTAAAACCCATTTTGAGTACTTTTACATATTATTTCTAAAAACTCATGACACATAAACTATTACTAGTCGAAGATGAAACGGGTATCATGCAATTTCTTAAACAAGGATTAGAAGAAGAAGGTTTTATCATTACCACTGCCAATAATGGTGCTGAAGGTCTAGCACTTGCTCTAAATAATAAATTCGATTTGCTACTATTAGATTGGATGTTGCCAAAAATGACGGGTTACCAACTTTGCATTGCCTTTAGAGAGACAAACAAAAAAACTCCAATTATTTTTTTAACCGCAAAAGATACTGTTCAAGAAACCATAGAAGGACTTAAAGCGGGTGCCAACGATTATATAAAAAAACCGTTTAACTTTGATGAATTATTAGAACGCATTAAAGTACAGCTTCGTAATAAAGAGCTGCCACAATTATTAACATTAGGTAATGTTTCTATTGATTTACAAAAACATATTGTAACGGTCAACGATATGGAAGTGTCACTAACACAGCGAGAGTTTGAATTATTAGCCTATTTGGTTAAAAATAAAGGAAAAGTTTGCACTCGAACTGAAATTATTCAAGATGTTTGGGACATTCATTTTGAATACGATACGGGCGTAATTGATGTATTTATGAATGCCATCCGGAAAAAATTAAATCTAAAAGTAGAAGAAGATTATATCAAAACCGTTCGCGGTGTTGGTTATATTGCAAATGACAATTAATGAAACCACTTTCGTTTAAAAACAGAATAGCATTCAACTATATCATTACTACAGCATTATTAATATTTGTAGTGTTTTTTGCTATTTTTTCTATTGTAAAATACAGTGTTTATGTTAGAGTGAATAACGAAATTAAAGAAGAAGTTGCCAAACATTTAAAAGAAATTGAAGTCGTTGAAAACTGTGTACTTCTTATTCGAGAAGAGCAATGGAAGCTTAAAGAATTCAATAGATTGGATGCCAGTCCAGCGTTCATTCAATTTGTTGATGAACTTGGAACATTAGTCGAAAAATCACCTAATTTAAAACAAAAACAATTACACTTCTACCCAAAAGTAAAAGAAAACAAACTTTTTGATGCCAAATTGGATAATATTTCTGTTCGTCAAACTCAAATACCACTATACCAAGGAACAAAAATAATTGGATATTTAGTTGTAGCCATGTCTTTAGAAGATTCTGTGATGGTACTCAACAACTTGTTCATCATCATGCTGATTGCCTTTCCGGTAATCTTAATCATTCTCTTTTTGATAGCACGTTTTATTGCTGGAAAAAGCATTAAACCTATCAATTCGATTATCAACACAGCAAATTTTATTACCAAAGACAATCTAGAATCTAGAATTCCTTTGCCTCAAAACAAAGACGAACTTTATATTCTTTCACAAACGATAAACAATCTTTTAGAACGAATTGAAAACGCAGTAATTCGTGAAAAACAATTCACTTCAGATGCTTCACACGAACTTAGAACGCCATTAGCTGTAATTAAAGGAACACTTGAAGTGCTTGTTCGTAAACCCAGAACAGAAGAAGAATACAAAGAAAAAATTGGTTATTGTGTAAGTGAAGTAAATCGTCTAAATCATTTAGTAGATGAATTATTATTACTCGCTCGTTTTGAAAACCAAAAACAAAATCAAAAGTTAGAACAAGTCAATATAGTTTCAGTGGTTTCTGATACTTTGGCTAGAAACTCTGCACACATTAAAGACAAAAAATTAAATATAATAACGGATTATTCAAATGAAGTAAATGCCAAAACCGACAGCTACTTATTTGCGTTAATCGTCAATAATATCTTGACTAATGCTATAAAATATTCCAATAATAGCACTGATATAACTATCTCGATTGAAGAAAAAAATGATTTGGTAATTTGCTCTATCGCTGATAATGGAATTGGTATAGCCAAAGAGGAAATCAATAAAATATTTGACCAATTCTATCGCTCTAAATCCAATGAACATCCCGAAATAAAAGGAACAGGTCTAGGATTGTCCATTGTTAGACGTTTGTGCGACTTGCTCGAAATAAATTTAAACATTAATAGCGAAGAAAATAAAGGAACTACCGTATATTTAACCCTAAAAAAATAAGTATGACAGATGCACATTTACACTTAGTAGTCAATCATTTCCCAATTATTGGGTTATTTTTCGCAATTGGAATAATGGTTTTCGGAGTATTTCTAAAATCAAATATTTTAAAAAACACTGCGTATGTAATGTTAATCATAACAGCTATTTTTGGCTTCCTATCCATGTACACTGGTGAAGGAGCGGAAGAAATGGTGGAAGACATGCCAAACATTGGACACAAAATCATCCACGAACACGAAGAACTTGCCGAAAAGTTTGTGCTTTTTCTCTATGCTGCTGGGTTATTATCTATTCTGGGTTTGTATTTCAACTTAAAAATGCATTCTAAAGCCAATATTGTAGCTTATGCAACACTTGTGGTAGCAATTATTGCTGGAATATTTGCAGTACAAGTTGGTACTTCTGGTGGCGAAGTGCGTCATACCGAAATTAGAACTGAAAAAGTAGCTCAAAACAACGATATTGAAAAAAACTACAGCGATGAACATACAGATCATGACAATAATTAATTTGTAAAAGCATACCTTTTAAAGCACATTTCTAATCAATTGTTAGAGTTTTTACAACCATTTTGTCAAATAAATAACGATTCATTAATTTGTGATTCATTCTTTGAAATATTAATGGTTTAAAATGTAGTTATACTGTAACACCAAACAGAAATTGTAAGTGTAACGAATGGTTAAAGCAATAGAAAATGCAACGGACGATTTGTTAGTAAAAAAAACAATCTAATCCCAACTCAATCTAACTCTCACTACATACGAAAACGACGAAAGAACATTATAGATATCTGGAATTTAACAACTGGGTGACACAAAAAAAACTTCGAAATGGAACGTGACGTACAAAGCTTTCATCATTTCAAGTTTGTTCTGGATTTATATTATCTCGAAGATTTATTATACAAATTTACTCGTGGAGATTGGATTAAAGTAGAAATTGACAGATATGGAAACTTTACTAACAGCCTTGCAACCAGGTAGTTCAACTGAGATAAAAAAATATAGATACATGGCACCTCAATTGGCGTTCAAGTCAAAGTTACTTCCAAAAGTCATGCAAGAATAAGTCAACTTCTTGGTGATAATACAGAGTGATAAATTTGAGATTTTGCCACAGTAGCACAACAATAAACCGTCAAAAAATTACACTAATAGATTCACATCTTAAAAGGTTTTCATAACCTGTTAGATTTAAAAATATGAAGTCGTACAACCAAAAAAACTTTCACAAATACACCTTTTGCCTTTGGCAAGAAATCCCTTTTACAGAAATACAAAGCCTTTTTATCAATCACAAAAGTAAATCTGGAAGCCAATACATCTTTACCACAAAAGGTGTTTACCGAATTTCAAACCACTGGGGAAGAGCTGCAAACTGCCGTTGGAGATTACAACCACTCGAAAATTACAAAAATCAACAAATAAAAGTGGGTTTTGCTCATTGGACAGACTTCTATCCCAACAACGAAATAGAAAACCTATTTTTCATCCAAGTCAATTTCAATACAAACGAAGTAACTTTTAATCACAAAGCAGCACCAGCCTATAACAAAACATGCACACTTCGCAACGCTGCTCAAACATCAAAAACAATCAAACTAATAAAACAAATACTAACAGAAACCACTTGGGCTAAACACTTAAACTATAATAACATTAACACTCTAAGAAGAGAAATTATCAACAAACTCCTAACAACTAAATCCTCTTTTTTTGATATTAAAAAGCAATTTACAATCTAAATAGAGCAAAAAATAGTTACACAAATTATTTTGCACAAATTATTATTTGTTACATTCGTATTTGAGTAATAACAATGCGTTATTAAATTATAGCTTCTATATATAGTATATTTGCGAATTGAATTTATTTTAAACTGTCAACGGATTTAAAACCAAATAAAAAGTGTAAAAAAACAACAACAATATGATAAATAATTTTTTAAAGGTAAATTTGGAAACTAAACGCTTGATGAACACTAATGTTGTTGAGAATTATTCGAAACTGAAATTATCTTTGTTTGTTTTGCCACTTTTTCTTTTACTTTCTATCGTTTTATTCCTTATTAGTGTTGACGCTTTATCTGTAAATGGATATGTTGAGATTCAAAAAGAATGTTTTATTTTTCTTAACTCAGAATTTTCGCAATTTCCAAATCTTATATACAATCTAACCCAAATAGGTGATGCATTGATTTTTTTATCATTGATAAGTGTTTTTATTGTCTATGCACCTAAAATATGGGAGTCATTGATAACTGCTTCACTTGTGTCGGCTGTGTTTTCTCGCATTCTAAAAGATATATTTTCTATACCAAGACCTGCAGAGGTTTTTGATAATAGTATTTTTGTTATTGTTGGAAGAAGACTACCTGGATTTAGTAGTTTACCATCGGGACATTCTATTACTGTTTTTACAGGACTTACAGTGTTGTTGTTTGCCTTTATGCCCAAAAAGTGGGTTGATAAAATTTTATGGTGCTTCTTTATTTTAGTTTTAGGATATAGTATTGCTTTTACAAGAGTAGGTGTTGGTGCACACCATCCATTGGATGTTATTTCTGGGAGTATTATTGGTTATATCTCAGCACTTTTAGGAATTTTTATTAGCAGAAAATATAAAATATGGGCTTGGATTAATAATATAAAATCCTATCCGTTTTTTATTTTATTATTTTCTATTTGTTGTTTTGTGTTAATTCATAAAATATACAAAGAAAATTTGGTCATATTTTATTTGGCATTAACCAGTTTAATTGTTTCACTCTATAAAATTATTTATGTTTACATTAAAAAATAATTTGAAAATTACTCATTTTGTTTTACTAATGAGTTGTCTTAATTTTTTATTCTTTCATCTCCCATTTTTCACTTTTGTTTTTAAGAATCTAGAATATAAAAGTTTCAGTGGTATTTCAATAATTATTAGTTTAATTATTTTAATGTTGGTGCTAAATGCTTTTGTTTTTTACTTAATTTTTTCCTTATCTCGTCGTGTCGGAAAGTTTCTATTAGTACTATTTTTTTGCATCAATGCAATTGCCGTTTATTTTGTAAATACTTATGGTGTTATTATTGATGAAAGTATGATAGGGAATGTACTTAATACTAAATATGGAGAAGCAAGTAGCTTTTTTTCCTTAAAGTTGATAGCCTACTTAGTTCTATTTGGAGTTGTACCAAGCATATACCTTTTCAAAGTTAAAATAATAAAAGATACTTGGAAAAAGTTTTTAATTACAATTTCGCTAACCTTAATCTTTATTCTTGCGTTAGTTTTTGCTAATGCTAGCAATTGGCTTTGGATTGATAAAAATTCAAAAACATTGGGTGGTTTAGCAATGCCTTGGTCTTATACTGTAAATATTTCTCTTTTTTATGCACATGAATTTAAGAAAAATCAAAAAGAAATTTTGTTGCCAAATGCTATAGTCAAAAACAACGAAAAATCGGTTGTGGTTTTAGTTATTGGCGAATCGGCAAGAAGTCAAAATTTTTCTTTATATGGATATGATAAAAACACCAATCCATTGCTTTCTAAAATTACTAATGTATTTCATTTCAATGCAATATCTTCGGCTACCTATACAACCGCTGGAGTTAAAGCTATTTTGGATTATAAAAATACAGATGAGCTGTATGAAATATTGCCAAATTATTTATATCGCAATAACGTTGAAGTTATTTGGAGAACTTCAAATTGGGGAGAACCTCCAGTTCATATAAAGAACTATCAGAAGGAAGATGTCTTAAGGCCAAATTGTAAAGGTGAAGGATGTGGGTATGACGAAGTACTTTTAACAGGATTAAAAGAGCAAATACGCGCCAGTACAAAAAATAAAATATTAATAGTTTTGCACACCAGCACTAGTCACGGACCAACGTATAGCAAGAAATATCCACCTCAATTTGAAACTTTTAAACCCGTTTGTAATAGTGTTGAGCTAGGAAATTGCTCTAAAAAGGAACTAATCAATGCTTATGATAATACAATTGTTTACACAGACTATATTCTATCAAAAGTAATTGAAGATTTGAAAGAATTAAAGGATTATAAAAGTACCTTGCTTTTCGTTTCAGATCATGGAGAATCTTTAGGAGAAAAAAATCTATATATGCACGGAATTCCTATGAGTATTGCTCCCAAAGAACAATATGAGATTCCTTTCATCGTTTGGATTTCTGATAATTCAAGACAACTCAAAGCTAATAAAGAATTGACTCAATATCATGTTTTTCATAGTGTTTTGAATTTTTTAAGTATTGAAAGCCCAATTTATGATGAGGAAATGAATATTTTTAAATAATTAAATTTTTCATTTTTTTAAAATGCTACTTTAAGAAATTTTTGAAAGATATACTGCTCTAGTTATAAAAATTTACTTTCTAGTTTTTATATAGTTTTTTATCAATGTTACCATTGTACTCGTAGAAGCAAACAAAAGCATGTAGAGCACAAAGTATTTCGGTTGGATAATCGGTTCTACAAACATGTTGGTAATAACTGCAATTACTAGAACGGTAGTGATGAGCCACAATCCTCCAAAAATAAGGACTGTGCGCAAGATAGGATGCGTAAACAACGTTTTGTTATCCATTAGTCACCATTTTTACAAAGTAGCATCGCCGTCTTTAAGTTTTTCGTCCACTATAGTACTGTTGTGCAGTTTAACTTTGTTTTTACTTTTCTTCATTTTTAGATTCAAGAACTCCACAAATAATGAGAAGAAAATAGCAAAATACAAATAACCTTTCGGGATACTATTAACTTCAATATCATTTCCAAAACGGAAGTGTGCCAAATGCGAACCTTCGGCAAGTAACATCACACCAATCAGAATAAGAAAAGATAAGCCAAGGATTTGTATCGTTGGATGTTCGTTTACAAACTTAGAAACTGGTCCGGCAAAAACCATCATGATGATGATAGAAATGACCACGGATAAAATCATAATAAACAGCGCACCTTCATAACCAAAACCACCTTCGGCTGGTTCTTTCATGCTTACCATACCAACAGCGGTTAGAATACTATCAAAAGAGAAAACGATATTCAGCAATGCAATTTGTATAATCGCTTGCGAAATAGTGTTGGATGATTTGCCTTTTTCGCTTTCTTCTTCACCTTCGAGTTTATGATGAATTTCCGAAACCGATTTGTACAACAAAAACAATCCACCACCAAAAATGATTAAACTTTGTCCAGTAATATGTGCCGAAAAGAAACTCCAATCAATGGATAAAAGCGTGTCTTGTAAACTCAACACCCAAGTAATTCCAAAAAGCAATATAATACGAAACGCCATGGCTAATAATAATCCAATTCTTCGGGCTTTGGGTTGATCTTCTTCTTTCAGTTTTCCAGAAACGATGGATAGGAAAACGATGTTGTCTATTCCTAGAATGATTTCAAGAAAGGTTAGTGTTAATAACGCGATTATTGCATTTGGTGTAAATAAAATTTCCATTTATTGGGTTTGAATTTTAACAGTTAAACGTAATTATTCTAGTTTTGTTACTAAACCTTTCATTTTTTTTTCATCGCCTACAAAAGCGTATTCAAAAGTATAAGCGTTGTCTTTGGTGTACAAAATCTTCATAGAGATGGCTTTTTTTTCTTGCATGTTTCTAGGGTGCAATTTTTCTAAAATAAACTCACAATCATTCACCCAACGGACAGTAGCGGTATCAGTTTTCCCATTAAAGGTTTCAATTTGCATATCGTTGGTTCTAATGAAAGTAGTGGTGTGCTCTTTCCCATCAATTTCTTGTTTAAATTGAAATATTCCCGTTTTAAAGTCGGCACATTTTCGTTCTTGTTGGTAGCAAGAAGATAAGAGAAGCAATAAAACGGTAGGGAAAAGGTAGTTGGTGGTAAGGAAAGATTTCATTTTCTGATTGCTATTGTAATTTAGTAAGTTCATCATCTGTAAAATGCTTGATGGTTTTGTCTTTGGCAAACTTTTCGGCATTATAACTTTGAGAATTGTTTTTAGGAATTGAAAGCGAACTCCACGAATCCTGTTTCAACATCTTGGCATAAAAGACAATTTGCCCAACATGATACGGATAATGTGCCAACTGTCGGTTGATGGCTTCCACCACCGTTTGTCCTTCGTTGCGAATATAGATGATTTTCTCTAAATCATCAGCTTCTAAAGCATTAATAGTATTAAAAAAGCAATCCCAACCTTTGTTCCAAGTAGCAAGAAGTGTCTCTTTAGTATTGATGCTATTCTCAAATTCAGCATCGCGTTGCCGCCATTCTTTTTCGCCGTCAGTAGTCAAGAAATCTGTCCACCTTGACAGCATGTTTCCCGACATGTGATTTACAATTACTGCAATAGAATTGGTGTCATCATTATTCGAAACAAATAATTGTGCTTCTTCAAGTTGGTCAATAGCCTTTTCGGCTAATGTTTTATAATAAAGCATTTGTTTTTTGATGCTTTCGAGGTAATTGTTATTTATCATCGTTGAAAAGTGAATCTGTTATGGTTTTAATACCTAAAAAAATAAAGAACATGGCTCCTAAACACATGAGGCATCCAATGGCTAGGACTAAATAATGCCAATTGGTATGCTTGTTCATAAACGCATTATAGATTACCGTTGGACCAATAAAAATGAGCGGAATGGAATAGACCAAGTATTTAATTCCTTTGTTGAGTAAGTTTCTGTTGGTTGGCATAATTAAAATTTTAATTGTATTCCAATTCCATTTTGATTGGCAACTATTTGATATTTGAAACTATCATCGTTGCTTCCAAGTTGTTTTGCTGTTTGGTTATAACTATCAATGGCTTCTTTAATCATTTTCCTTCTTCCCGAAAGTATCGGAACTGAAATAGCCATGGTTGCCACTCCTACATAGGTTATTGCAGTTGGATATTTCACATCGGAAAACAGTCCTATTGCCAAATCAGTTACGGTCATTGCAATTCCTGCACCAAGCAACAAACCTCCAATACCTTCTTTGGATTTGGCTTTTTGAAACAATCGAGTTGCTTTGTAGTCGGTTAGTAATAATTGTCGTGTTTCGCGAGTAGAAATTTGCTGTCCATCTACAAAGTATTTTCCTTTCTCAAGCTTTATTTGTTGGGAGAAAACAGTATTAGCAAAAAGCAATACTAAAATCAATACTAACTTTTTCATACTATTATTTTTTAAAATTATCAACAGCTTTTCGAACACTTCCATGTACTTTTAGCAATTTACTTCCCGTTTCATAATCTACTGGAATTTCACTCATAATCATTTTCACGCCACGGTCAACTAGTTTGTCATTACTCAATTGCATATCAACCATTTTGTTGCCTTTTACTTTGCCAAGTTGTATCATGACGGAAGTAGAAATCATATTCAGAACTAGTTTTTGAGCCGTTCCAGCTTTCATACGTGAACTTCCTGTTACAAACTCTGGTCCAACCACGACTACTATAGGATACTTTGCGGTCAATGCCAATGGACTTCCTTCATTACATGTTATACAACCTGTTACAATGTTATTTTCATTGCATTTTTCTAATCCTGCAATAACATAAGGTGTAGTTCCCGATGCTGCAATGCCAATCACCACATCATTGGCAGAAATGGTTTCGTTTTGCAAATCTATCCAAGCTTGTTTCCTATTGTCTTCGGCATTTTCAACTGCTTTTCTAATGGCTTTGTCGCCACCAGCAATTATTCCATTAACCAATTCAAACGGAACACCAAATGTTGGCGGACATTCCGAAGCATCAACAATTCCCAGTCGGCCCGAAGTTCCAGCACCGATATAAAACAATCTTCCGCCAAGTTTTAGTTTCTCAACTGTTTTAGCTACTAATGCTTCTATCTGTGGCAGTGCTTTTTCAACAGCAAGTGGTACTGTTTTATCTTCGTTATTTATATTGGTCAACAATTCTTTAACCGACATTTGTTCTAAATGTTCATAATGCGAAGATTGTTCAGTGGTTTTGGTGAAGTTCATAGTTTATTTTAGCAAAATCTCAAAGTTACAAAGTTTTACAAAAAACTCGCCAATAAAATTCCAAGAATAATCATGGAAACTTTAGCAATGTTGAATTTGTGTCCTTCGCTACTTTCAAAGATAATAGTTGACGAAATGTGAAACAAAATACCAATAACTACGGCTGTTATTTCTCTGTAATAGTCATTCAAGATGGGAAATGTATCTGAAAGAAACGTTCCAATTGGTGTCATTAAAGCAAATGTAATCATGAATAGGAGTAAAGCAGTTTTGTTTAAACCTGCATTCAAGAAAAAAGTCGTTAGGATAATGGCAATCGGTAAATGATGAATGGCAATACCAATAGCTAAATCGTGATGATGACCAACTGGGAAACCTTCTAACAACGCATGAAGGCACAAGCTGACAAACAATAGCCAAGGCATTTGATGAATCTTGTCATGACCATGTACGTGACCATGTTCGGCACCTTTGGAAAAAAACTCCAAGATAATTTGGAATAATATTCCCGCCATGATAAAAATTCCAATGCGTTTTGTTGGGTTTTCATAAACTTCGGGAAGCAATTGCAATACGGTTAATGATAATAGAAAAGAACCACTAAAGGCCAAAAGAAGTTTTAAGTTCTTCTTGTCTTTTGGTTTGATGGAAATGGCAAATACATAACCAATTAGCACTGATAGTAGGGGAAGTATATAGTTCATTGTGGTCTAAAACAGTTTAAGATTGTTTAAAATAGTTTAAATCGGTTTAAGATTGTTTGTGCATAGTTCTGATTTGTATCTTCAACTTACAATTTCCATCTTCCAAATTACTTAAAAATCATAATTAAACGTTCACTTGTATTCTTGTGAAACTTCTTCAATTTATAATCGCCAAAGACATCCAAAAGGTAAATTCCAGCTTCTTCCATCAAGCGTTTGAAATCTTCTAAGGTATATCCTCTAACTTTTTCAACAAAATGAAATGTTTCTCCTTTATCTTCAAAATCAATTTCTTTGATGATGAAACCGTCATGAACGTATCTTTTGATATGAAAATCAATACCATCAACGGTTTTGGTTTCTTCAGGAATCAAGTTTTCAATTACTTGATAGGAATTCATAAAATCAATTACAGCAAAACCATATTCAGCAAGACTTTCTTTGATGGCAACCAGCGTTTTTAAATCATCTTGTTCGTTTTCAAAATACCCAAAACTGGTAAACAAATTAAAGATAGCATCAAACTTTTCTTCATACGACTCACGCATATCATGAACTAGAAAATGCAAATTGTCATTAGCATTTTTATTTGCTTCTTCAATGCTGTTTTCGGATAAATCGGCACCAATGACATCAAATCCTAATTGATTTAAATAAATGGAATGTCTGCCTTTGCCACATGCTAAATCGAGCACTTTTGCTTTTTCGGGCAAATTGAGATAATGTGTCAACGTATCCATGAATAGTTGCGCCTCACGATAATTTCTATCCTTGTAAAGTATATGATAATATGGACTATCAAACCAAGAAACAAACCAATTTTTGGTTGTTGTTTTATTTATTTCTGACATTTATTCTTTTCAATGAATTCTGAACCCGCAAATTTAATGTATTTTTGCGCAAGTTTTAACAATTGATTAGTGTTATTGCAATTGAATTTGCTATTGTAATTGGACTTGTCATTGATATTGATATTGAAAATGGAGAATTTTAAAATGTTAGCTAAAACCTTTTTTGGTTTTGAAGAAATACTTGCCAAAGAACTACAAATTTTAGGTGCGCAAAATGTAGAAATTGGAACGCGTGCTGTAAGTTTTAAAGGTGATAAAGGTTTTATGTATAAAGCCAATTTATCGCTTAGAACGGCATTAAAGATTTTAAAACCAATCTATCAATTCAGAGCGTTCAACGATTTAAGCTTGTACAAAGGCATTCAGGGAATTGATTGGTCAAAGTATTTGAATGAAAACCAAACATTTGTTATTGACACGACCATTCATTCGGATCATTTTAACCATTCGCAATTTGTTTCTCAAAAAGCAAAAGATGCCATAGTTGATCAATTTAGAGTCAAAAAAGGAGTTCGACCTAGTGTTGATAAAGATTTTCCAGATTTAAAAATTAACATCCATATCGATAAAGACCAATGCACTGTTTCATTAGATTCTTCTGGTGAATCATTACACCAACGTGGTTATAGAACAGCTACTAATATTGCACCAATAAATGAGGTTTTGGCAGCAGGTATGCTGATGCTATCGGGTTGGGATGGAAGTTCTGATTTTATGGATCCAATGTGTGGAAGTGGCACCTTACTTGCCGAAGCAGCAATGATTGCTTGCAATATTCCGGCTAATATCAATAGAAAGGAATTTGCTTTCGAAAAATGGAACGATTGGGACAATGATTTGTTTGACCAAATTATCGATGCGTTATTGAAACGTACTAAAGAATTTAGATATACAATAACTGGTTATGACAAAGCACCAAGTGCGGTTCAAAAAGCAAAAGACAATATCTTAAACGCTAATCTTGAAGATTATGTAACCATTCACCAAGCCAACTTTTTTGAATCAAAAAAAGAGAATGTTGGACCATTACACATGGTTTTCAATCCACCATACGGTGAACGATTGGATATAGACTTGGAACGTTTTTATAGAGAATTGGGCGATACATTAAAGAATAACTATTCTAATACAAATGCTTGGTTTATTACCGCCAATCTTGATGCGCTAAAATTTGTTGGACTTCGACCTTCACGAAAAATAAAACTTTTCAACGGTAGTTTGGAAGCACGATTAGTGAAATATGAAATGTATGAAGGAAGTAAACGTGCCAAGTTTCAAACTGAAGGCTAATTTTAAGATTTGCTTGACTTTGCCTCGTTTTCTAAAGCTGTAATTATAGGTTTTATCTGCTCAACACCAATTCGTTTTGCTTTGATGCGTTTGTCTTTATCCAATATATAAATTACAGGTGTTGAATAAACATCATATTTTTCGATAACATTATTCAAATGTGATGCATCATATAGATTGATAAAATCAAGTTTGTGTTCGTCAATGTATTTTTGATATTTCTCAGAATCAAATAGCGTGTAAACACTATATACTTTTACATCTTTCTTTTCTTTCAGCAATTCGTGGTAAACATCCAGTAAAACAGGAATTTCCTTTTGACAATGACCACAATCTACATCCCAAAAAATAAGAATAGTATATTCCGCTTTTACATCATGTAGTTTTACAAATATTTTATTCAACTCATTAGTATTGTCATAAAATAATTTGGTCACTTCTTCACTAGTGTTTGCTTTTTCAAAGCCAAGTTGCTTCATTCTCGGACCATTTTTCACATCAATCATTGATAAGTCTGGTGCAATCTTACCAACAGTTATGGGTTTTAACTTATCGGCACGTTTGATGATTTTTTGAATAACCGAATCATCATTATAAATCCCAACTGCTTTTCCTGTTTTGAAATATTTATCTGAAAGATGAACAAATACTTTATCAAATCCCATTTTTTTTGATGATTCGTAAGTATAAGTTAAGTTTCCAATTAACAATTTATTCAATAAACTTCCAGGTGTTGTTTGTTCAATAATTTTATCCACAGCCACTATCAAGGTGTCCGGATGTGGATATACTACTTGGTCAAGATATTTTTTAATTTTCAGGTGAAAAAAAGGATTTCTATAAATGCCTTCATCTTTAAAATTTACATCATCCCAAAAATGTTTTTTATAATAGTTAAATGTTGCTATACTATCCGTTCTACCGTTTGATGCTTTTGGAGGATTTTTTAAAGTTCGTTCCATCTTTAAGTTAATAACATCGGCTATATAACTTCCTTTGTTTTTAATAACAAAGGATTCTTCAACAGCTTGAATTTTTTCTTCAAACTCTTTTTGTTTATCAAAAATCTTCAAAGAATCTTTCTTGGTTTGTGCATTCAAATTCTGTTTCCAAATTTGAAAATCGGCACCTTCTTTGTTGATGTATTTAATGTAATCGAAGAAATCATTTTCTTTTTGAGAAGTAGGCGACTGTAATTTTTTAACTAATTCTGGACCATATTCTGTTTCAACCACAAGTTTTTGCGTCGCATCATCAACAAAAAAATCAAAATAAATAGATTTTTGTTGGCTAACAATAGAATAGATTCCTTTCTCTAGTTTTGATTTGCCTTTAAAGATGATTTTACCATTTTTAATAGTAGTACAGGTGTCTTTTATTAATGTTTTATCATATTGATAGAACGTTAAATAGGCTAAGGTATCTGGACAGTTTTTAATAGTTACTGATATATCGTAACCATTTTGAGCATTTGATATTAAACCAAAACCACAAAAAAAGAATAAGTATATTTTTTTTATCATTATCTAATGTACATGTTTATGCTTTACACACAAAAATAGCGCATTTCGAACGTTAAAAAAACTTAATTTTTGATTAATTATATTTCTTCAAACAAAATAATTCCTTTTTCTTCAAGATTTTCTTTAACAACATTTTCGTCAAGATCGTATTGTTTTGCCAAAACAGAAGTTGGAATGCCCGAAAGGAATAAAGACACTAATGTATTGACAATACTGGCATCTAATATTACTTTACTCACTTCTCTTATTTCATCTAAATCAATGTTTTTTATTTCATCTTTAGCAAATTTCAACGACTCAATTACATTATCTATGTCATTAAGTGGAATTTCTATCTCGGTTTCTGAACCTTTAAAAAATGGTAATTGAGATAAAACAATAATTTTTGTATCATCATCACTTGCTTTATAATTGATGTTGTACCTGAAGTTTGTAGATTTCATAATGTTGCAGTGTTTAAGTTAATAATAAATTTGGGTATTCAAAAGTAAGGAATTAAGTCTTTAAATATTCAAATTTTAACACTGTTATGAACCAAAATTAATTAACAATTGTAAAGTAAAATTGATAATAACTTTTTTGTACGAGCAAAATTTAAGTAGTAATTTGTTGGTTTTTCGATGAATAGTGTAATAAGTCTGTTGAAATGCATATTTAATTAACTCACTTTTGCAGTAACTTTTGGAAGTGAAATAAACTCATATTTTACCTATACGTTTATGTAATTTAACATTTTTAAATTACTTTTTTAAGTATAAAAAAATAAAAAAGTGTAAAATAAGTTTTTTAGTATTTACTAAAAATTCAACAAATACTTGCTCTAAAATTGTTTTACGCCTTTCATAAAAATCCAACGTATAAATATTTTTTCTTCTCCTTGATACTTTGCCGCCTGAAATTTTGGTGCTAATAAAGTACCCACAACAAAAGCAGTTATCGGAATAAAATATCCTGTTAAATGCGTATATTGTTCAATCAAAAAACGAAACAAAATAAATAAAATGGCGAAACAAATTAAGTTATATAGGAAGGCTTGTGTTTTTTTTGACATGATTATTTAATTACGATTTAATTAATTATTTTTTTTCTTTTTTGTTTTGACTGTCGATTTATACAAGGGTATAAAATATGAAACCGTATAATTAAATCCAACTCCAAAATCACCATTATAAGTTCTATTGAATCCAGGAATGTAAAGGTTTTCAAAGTTATTAGGTTGTTTTTGATTAACCAATCGATTGATTCTTAAACTAAAACCAACAAAAACATTTTTGAAGACTTCCGCTTTCACTCCAGCTACAACTTCAAGCCATTGAGCTGATAGACCATCAAATTTCTCTCCTGATACTGTCAATTCACTTGGTCCAAAATACTGATTGTTGTTATAAATAGAGTAGGAGTTGAGTGTCTGATTGAAAGTGCTAAACCCATAACGCAAACCTACATAGATTTGGTTTTCCATAGTAAGCCAATTTTCATAACTATTATAGTCAAAACCTACTTTAATATATGAACCTTTGGTAGTAAAATTTAATTGATCTTCATCAACTGTTTTATTTTCGTTTCCTATTTCAGCAGCCAAGTAATGTTTTCTCGTCAATCTATAATCTCCAACAAATTCAACTCCTTGATAGTCTTTATCATAAATAGAGCGTGTCAATTTATACAAATCAACTCCAAGACGAATACCATAGCGTTCTTTCTTGGGTACAATCGAATCTGTTTTCGGAGTTTGTTCTTGTGCCAATGTTACGAATGAAATCAGCATCAAAACCAAACTAAAAGTATATTTTAAGATGTGTTTCATTTTCTGTTGTAATAGAGTTGGTTACTTTCACTACGTTTTGCATCCAAATTCCATCCGGAATAGCGGCATCTGTTTTAATTACGCCAGTGCCATCGTTATTAAATTCAAATATGGTTTTATAGCCACAAGCTCTCGAAACAAAAATGTTTTGAGTGGTATAGTTGAATTCTAAAAAGTCCTCATTCAAATTGACGGTATCATTACTGTTTAATATGAAACTATATTTAGTAGAGTTTTCAGAAATTCTAAGTGGAATTACAATTGTGTTCCCAGAAGTAAAAGTGCCAAATGGTTCTGTTTGACCAACAGCTGTAACTTTTAAATTGATGAAATTCTTTGGGTTAGAAGGATTTGAAATGTCAAAAAAATCGATAACCAATTTTGGAGTTGTATCATCTGCACAAACATCATCTTTTTCACAACTTGAAAAGGAAATTGCAATGAATAATAGAAGAATGATTTTTTTCATAAATTCTTTGTACTTGATATTTAGTTACTTTTTTTCCAAAAGTACAACATTTTCTACATGATGTGTTTGTGGAAACATATCCACTGGTCGAACACGAGTTACTTTATATTTTTCGTCTAATAAAGCCAAATCTCTTGCTTGTGTTGCTGAATTACAACTTACATAAACTATTCTCTCAGGTGCAATATTCAATATTTGTTGCACTACATCTTTATGCATTCCATCTCTTGGAGGATCAGTAATAATAACATCTGGTTTTCCATGTGACGCAATAAAATCTTCGTTGAAAACGTTTTTCATATCACCTACATAGAACTCACAATTAGTGATTTCATTACGTTTTGCATTTTCTTTTGCGTCAAATATTGCTTCTGGAACTGCTTCTACACCAATTACTTTTTTGGCCAACTTCGATACAAATTGTGCAATCGTTCCTGTGCCAGTATATAAATCATAAACTAATTCATTGCCTGTTAACCCAGCAAATTCTCTAGTAATTTTATACAATTCATACGCTTGGTCCGAATTGGTTTGGTAAAACGATTTTGCATTGATGCTAAAGTGTAAACCTTCCATTTCTTCCAATATGTAGTCACGACCTTTATATAATATTATATCTTGGTCATATAGTGTATCGTTCGCTTTACTATTAATTACATATTGTAATGAGGTTATGTTTGGAAACTTTTCGTAGATAAAATCCAAAAGTAATTCTCTATTGGTTTTATCTTCTTCAAAGAATTGAATCAATACCATGATTTCACCAGTTGAAGCTGTTCGCATCATTAAGGTGCGTAATAAACCTGTATGATTTCGAGCATTAAAAAAAGTCATTCCTTTTTCAGTAGCAAAATCACGAATTGAATTTCTTAAGGCATTTGATGGATCTTCTTGCAAGTGGCATTTTTCAATATCAAGAATTTTATCCCACATTCTTGGAATATGAAACCCTAGAGCATTCTTCTGAAACGATTCACCAGATTGAATTTCTTCATTGGTCAACCAACGAGAGTCTGAAAAACCAAACTCCATTTTGTTTCTATAAAAAAACTGTTTTTCCGAACCCAATATTGGTTCAAAGTCGGGCAATTCAATTTTGCCAATGCGTTTCAGGTTATTATATACTTCCTGATTTTTATAAAACAACTGTTGCTCATACTTCATGTTTTGCCATTTGCAACCGCCACATGTGCCAAAATGTTGGCAAACAGGCTCGGTGCGATGGACTGATAATTTATGAAATTTTATGGCTCTTCCTTCATAATACGATTTGCGTTTCTTCAATGTTTGCACATCTATAACATCGCCCGGAACCACATTAGGAATAAATATAACTTGACCTTCTGGTGCTTTGGCTACCGAAACTCCTTTAGCACCTGCATCAAGTACGGTAATATTTTCAAAGATTATTTTCTTCGTTTCTTTTCTTCTCATAGCGCAAAGATATAAAATGAAGTATGAAATTATAGGCAACAAATACGAAATAAAATGATAATTTTAATGAATTTGAAAATGAATATAAAAGTTTGTCTAAGTGAAAATAAGACGAAAAAACATTATTTTATTTTTTGCACTATAAATTTTTGATAAGTTAATAAAATGAGTCTAGGCTGATAATTACAGTTTCTCTTTTAAATAACTTCCAGTAATCGACTTTTTATTCTTCACAATCTCTTCGGGAGTTCCAATGGCAAGTAGCTTTCCACCATTTTCACCACCTTCAGGGCCAAGGTCGATAATCCAATCGGCACATTTAATTAAATCGAGGTTGTGCTCAATGACAATAATCGAATGTCCTTTGTCTATCAAAGCATCAAAGGAAGCTAACAGTTTCTTGATGTCGTGAAAATGCAACCCAGTAGTTGGTTCGTCAAAAATAAAAAGGGCTTTGTCTTTAGTAGTTCCTTTAACTAAGAAGGAAGCCAACTTGATTCGTTGTGCTTCGCCGCCAGAAAGAGTTGAGGAGGATTGTCCGAGTTGCACATAGCCCAAACCAACGTCTTGCAATGGTTGTAGTTTTTGGATAATCTTGGTTTGTTTGTACTCCGAGAAGAAAGAAATGGCATCATCAACGGTCATGGTCAAGATATCATCGATATTTTTGTTTTCAAAAGTAACTTCGAGCACTTCTTTTTTGAAGCGTTTTCCGTTGCAGGTTTCACAAGGCAATTCAACATCGGCCATAAAGACCATTTCAACATTGATACTTCCATCACCTTTGCAGGTTTCACAGCGACCACCATCTACATTAAAAGAAAAATGTTTGGCTTGGTATCCTCGTATTTTAGAAAGCTTTTGCTTGGAATACAAATCGCGAATATCATCATATGCCTTAATATATGTAACTGGATTTGATCGTGAGCTTCTACCGATAGGATTTTGGTCAACATATTCGATGTGTTTTACATGAGAAAAACTTCCAGACAAGTCTGAAAATTGTCCCGCTTTATCACTCATACTCGTGATTTTTTTCTGCATGGCGGGATACAATATCTTTTTGACCAAAGTGCTTTTGCCACTACCCGAAACACCAGTAATGACAGTTAAGCTTTCTAGAGGAAAAGTTACATCTATATTCTGAAGATTATTTTCTCTAGCTCCATGAACGGTAATGCTGTTTTTGGAAGTCCTACGTTTTTTAGGAACCGTTATTTCTAATTTGCCATTAAGGTATTTTGCTGTCAAAGAATTGGATTGTAGTAGTTCTTCAAAGTTTCCTTCTGCTACCAAATGACCTCCAAAAGTTCCTGCTTCGGGACCAATATCAATGATTCTATCGGCAGCTTTCATAATGTCTTCATCATGTTCAACAACGATAACAGTATTTCCAAGATTGCGAAGATTTTTCAACACATGAATTAATCTTTCAGTATCTTTTGGATGCAGTCCTATACTAGGTTCATCAAGAATATACATGGAACCAACTAGACTGCTACCCAAAGATGTAGCTAGGTTAATGCGTTGCGATTCTCCACCAGATAAGGTTGCAGAATTTCTATTTAAGGTTAGATAATCTAACCCAACATCGCTCAAGAATGATAATCGATTGTTAATTTCTATTAAAAGTCGTTTGGCTACTTTATAATCGAATTCAGAAAGTTCAAGTGATTTAAAAAAAGGAATTAATTTTTTTATGGATAAATCTACCAATTCTGAAATGGTTTTTCCACCAACTTTGATGTAATCGGTTTCTTTTCGCAAACGACGTCCGTTGCAGGTTTTACATTTTGTTTTTCCACGATAGCGAGAAAGCATCACACGGTTTTGAATTTTGTAATTCTTCTCTTCTAGCTCTTGAAAAAAATCATTTAATCCAGTGAAGAATGAATTACCTTTCCAAATCAAGTCTTTTTGTTCTTGAGTGAGTTCAAAATAGGGTTTGTGAATTGGGAAATCAAATTTGTAGGCATTGTTTACCAATTGATCACGATACCAACCCATACTTTCGCCACGCCAAGGAAAAATAGTATTCTCGAATACCGACAAAGCAGTATTTGGAATGACCAAATCATCGTCAATTCCAATAATGTTTCCATAGCCTTCACAAGTAGGACAAGCACCATAAGGATTGTTGAAACTAAATAAGTGAATGTTTGGTTCAAGAAACGAAATACCGTCCAACTCAAAGTTAGTGCTAAATTCTAATCGCTTGTTAGTTTCTAAATCTTGAAGAAAACAAATGCCTTTGCCTTCAAAAAATGCTACACCAACAGCATCTGCCAATCGATTGAAAAAAGCTTCGTCATCTTTGATTATTATGCGGTCAATGATTAAGATGATTTCCTTCTTCTTATTTAATTCACTATTATATTCATCCAAACGAACCATTTCATTATCTATCAAGACACGAGCAAAACCTTGTTGTTGTAAAACTTTTAGTTTGTCTTCCATGGTTCTTCCTTTTTCTAAGTAAATAGGAGCGAGGAGTAACCACTTACTATCTATAGCAAAAGTTTTAATAGTAGTGACAACATCAGAAACGGTTTCTTTTTTAACTTCTTTACCAGAAATAGGTGAAATAGTTTTACCAATTCGAGCATAAAGTAACTTTAGATAATCATATATTTCGGTCGAAGTTCCAACTGTTGAACGCGCGTTAGTAGTATTCACTTTTTGCTCAATAGCAATAGCAGGAGCAATACCTTTTATGTATTCTACTTTTGGTTTGTCTAATCGTCCAAGGAATTGTCGTGCATAACTAGATAAACTTTCTACATAGCGTCTTTGACCTTCGGCATATAGTGTATCAAAAGCCAAACTCGATTTTCCTGAACCTGATAAACCAGTAATGACTACCAATTCATTTCGAGGAATGACTACATCAATTTTTTTCAGATTATGGATTTCGGCACCTTTGATTAAGATGTTTTTTTTGGGTTCAAGAGTAGCAATTTCGGAACTTTTCATAGGGAATTAAAACTGAGTGTAAAGATATGAAATTCTAAAATGAAATTTTAGCTTAAATAAGCTAATTGAGTTGAGGTTCTTTATTTGACATCATGAATACCATACTAAAAAAGCGTATTGTTTTACCTCATAGTGTATTAAATACTTCTTCAAAAGTTAAAGTGTTTGTGAGTCATAAAATTACATTTGATCTTGATGTGCTTTCCAATCAAAAGTTTCTAGCAACATTAGGTGTATTTATGGTTTTTTAGTATAGGATTTAAGTATCTCAAACTTTTATATGAGGAATTTTTATTTTTTCACTTCATAATTAGCACAGTATTGAATCGAAGAAAATTTAAAAAGTGATTAAAACTGAACCAAATATTTATTGAAGAATTAATTAAAAAAATCAAGTAAGAATAGACGAATTTACTTTCATAATTAATAAAAAATTTTAATTTTTTAAATATAATTTGTTTTATTGAAATATTTTATGTTAAATTTGGCTAAATAAAAAAGTTAAAAAAACTACACCTGCCTATTGACAAAAATTACTTTTAAAAAATTAAAAATAAGACACTTACTTATTATTTATAAAGGTAATTTATGGCAAAAACAAAACTTTCTGACGGTTTACTTATTAATATGTACATTTCTGGTGATGAAAGTGCATTAGAAATTCTGGTTAAAAGACACCAGTCAAAACTTTATAGGTTTATTTATTCTAAAGTAAATGACCGAGAAATTGCTGATGATTTTTTTCAAGAAACTTTTATTAGAGTAATAAACACGTTTAAAGAGCAAAATTATTATAATGAAAAAGGGAAGTTTTTACCTTGGGTTATGCGAATTGCAAACAATTTAATAGTTGATTACTATCGGAAAAAGAGTAAAGTTACGATTTTTAGAGAATCAGAAGAATGTTCAGTATTTACATTTATAAAAGACGAATCAATTTCTGTTGAACAATATTTTGAAAAAGAAAATGTTGCGACTCAAGTGAAACAATTAATTAATAAATTACCTTCTGATCAAAGCGAAGTGCTTTTATTACGAATTTTTCATGATTTGAGTTTTAAAGAAATTTCTGAACTTACTAATGTAAGTATGAATACATCTTTGGGCAGAATGCGTTATGCCATCACGAATTTAAAAAAATTAGCAAAAAAAAATAATATTTCTTTAGTTCTTTAAACAATATTTTTAAAGATTTGCGTTATATATAGAAACAAACATTCTATATGGCAAAACTTTACACTAAAGAAAAATTAGCAACTACTAAAATGTTACCAAGTAAAAATACAGTTAGTTTAATTTTGCAGTATTCAAAAGCTTTGAAAATTGTAAAATATGGTACTATTAATTTCAAAGTAATTGCTAATTAAAAAGAACATCCCGATAGTTATCGGGATGTTCTTTTATGATATTCATTCAAAACAGACTTTCTACCAATAGTTTTTGTGATGATGTCTTTTTCTAAATTCCATCCACGTGCAGGCGAATATTCTCTTCCATACCAGATAATTTGGAGATGTAAATCATTCCATAATTCTTCTGGAAAAATAGTTTTTGCATCCTTTTCCGTTTGAGCAACATTTTTACCATTAGTCAAATTCCAACGATAGAGTAATCTATGGATATGTGTGTCAACTGGAAATGCTGGAACACCAAAAGCTTGACTCATTACAACACTTGCCGTTTTATGTCCAACGGCAGGTAATTCTTCTAACGCTTCAAAACTTTGCGGAACTTCACCATTATATTTATCAATTAAAATTTGTGATAAGCCATGAATTCCTTTTGATTTCATAGGCGATAAACCGCATGGCCTAATGATTTCTTTTATTTCCTCAACACTCATTTTTACCATATCATATGGATTATCGGCTTTAGAAAATAATATGGGAGTAATTTGATTTACACGAACATCAGTACATTGTGCTGATAAAAGAACGGCAATCAATAATGTATATGGGTCTTTATGGTCTAAAGGAATTGGAATTTCTGGATATAATTCATTTAACGTATTTATAACAAATGTTATTCGTTCTTTTTTATTCATTTTATTAAATTTATCTACTCTAACTTTAAACAAAGTTAAACATTAAAATATTTAAACAAAATCAGAATGACTACATTAGAAAAAGGAGATAAAGCACCATGCTTTTCAGGAAAAGATCAAGATGGAAATACACACAAATTATCGGATTATAAAGGAAAAAAATTAGTAGTATTCTTTTATCCAAAAGCAAACACACCTGGTTGTACTACCGAGGCTTGCGATTTAAGAGATAATTTCGAACGTTTTCAAGCTAATAATTATGTTCTTCTTGGTGTTAGCGCAGATAGTGCCAAGGCGCAAGGAAACTTCAAAAACAAATACGAACTTCCATTTCCATTACTAGCAGATGAAGATAAATCGGTAATTCAAGCTTTTGGAGTTTGGGGACCAAAAAAATTCATGGGGAAAGAATATGATGGAATTCACAGAACAACTTTTGTTATAAACGAAAATGGAATTATTGATGAAGTAATTACTTCGGTTAAGACCAAAGCACATTCTAATCAAATATTAAAATAAATAATAGACCCAAGTTTTTCTGAAACTTGGGTCTTTATTTTTTATTTTGCTTCTTCAAGAATTTGATTGGGATCATAACCAAATAATTGTTGTTTTTTAATAATTTCGGCAATTCCTCTTGGCAATAATTTTTCCCAACCAGATTTTCCTTCTCCTATCATTTTTAAAACTTCACGAGAGAATATTTTTAAATGTTCTTTGTCAAAATCAGTAATGTCAACTACTTTTCCATTATAGGCAAAGAACTTATACAATTCTTTCATTCTTGGATGTACTTTCAGATTTTGTGACGTAATAATTTCTCCATTTTCATCTTCCATCGGATACAAAAATACTTTTAAATCACGGTAGAATAATTTACCAAAAGCTTCAAGAATTCCGCCGCTTAAATGGCGATAGTATTTTTCATCAAAAATATCTACCAAATTATTTACACCCATTGCTAATCCCATTCTCGCTTTGGTATAACTTGAGAAGTATTCAACAACTTTATAATATTCTTGGAAATTTGAAATCATAACTGTTTGTCCCAGAGAGCAAAGTAATTCCGCTCTATCCATAAAATCGCGTTCATCAATTTCTCCTTCGGAACGTAAATTAGAAAGTGTAATTTCAAAAATTACTAAAGTATTTTCCTTTTCAACTTTATTTTCTTCTTGGAACATTTTTAACGATCGCTCATACATGTCCATGTTTACTTGAGTAACTGGTCTAAAACTGCCTCTAAGAGCAAGGATGTTCTTTTTATATAAAATAGAAGCGGGAAGAATGTTATTTCCATCTGGACCAAACATTACAGCATCGGTCATGTTGTTTTTTACTAACTGTAAACTCATCAAGCGATTGTCAACATTTTCAAATATTGGACCTGAAAAGTTAATAGTGTCAATTTCTATTTGATCTTTACTGATGTGATCATATAAGTATCGCAATAGTTTCTTGGGATCATTATGTTTGTAAAAAGCACCATATATTAAGTTTACGCCAAGAATACCTAATGTTTCTTGCTGTAATTTGGCATCGGTTTCTTTAAAACGAATGTGTAATGTTATTTCGTTATAATCTTGTTCTGGGTCAACTTGATATCTAATTCCAACCCAACCATGACCTTTAAACTGTTTCGCAAAATCAATAGTAGCAACAGTATTTGCATAACTAAAGAACATTTTGTTTGGATGTTTGTCTCTTTTTAAACGTTGTTCGATTAATTGAAATTCATGAGACAACATTTTTTTAACCCTACTTTCGGTAACATATCTTCCATCGTTCTCAATACCATATATGGCATCGCTAAAATCTTTATCATAAGCCGACATAGCTTTTGCGATAGTTCCCGAAGAGCCACCTGCTCTAAAAAAATGTCTTACGGTTTCTTGACCAGCACCAATTTCGGCAAAAGTTCCATATATATTCTCGTTTAAGTTAATGCGCAATGCTTTATCTTTAATAGCGGGAATCTGCTCAAATACTTTGTCGCCTTTTAATTTAATGTCAGTAATATAATTATCCATAGTGTAATGTATGCTTTGCAAAGTTAAACAAATAGTACTTTTATTAAAAGAGAATTAACGCTATTTTTGTATTTAGTTTTTCATTTATAAATCAATCTCAAATAACATCTACAAATACCATGCAAAAAATGACCGTTTATTTTCTTGGAACGGGAACTTCTCAAGGAATTCCTGTGATTGGTAGCCATCATTCGGTTTGCAAAAGTACAGATTTAAAGGACAAGCGTTTACGGGTATCGGTTTGGGTAACGTGGTATGATACTTCTATAGTAATTGATTGTGGTCCAGATTTTAGGCAACAAATGTTAACTTCGGGTTGTGAACAATTAGATGCTATTTTATTCACCCACGAACATGCCGACCACACTGCAGGTTTAGATGATATTAGACCTTTTTTCTTCAAGCAACGAAAAGCAATACCAGTTTATGGACATCAAAAAGTATTAAAAAATTTAGCAAAACGTTTTGATTATATTTTTGAAAACGAAAACAAATATCCAGGAGCACCAAGTGTTGCTACTTTTGAAGTTGAAAATGACAAACCTTTTTATATCAATGAAACTCCAATTATTCCAATAAATGTTAATCATGGATTGGTACAGGTTTTTGGATATAGGATTCAAGATTTTACTTATTTAACGGATGTAAAAAGCATTGATGAAAAAGAAATTGAGAAAGTTAAAGGCACAAAAATACTGGTAATTAATGCTTTGCGAGAAGAAGAACATCATTCTCATTTTAGTTTGCAAGATGCCTTAAATTTTATACATTTGGTTCAACCTGAGAAAGCCTATTTAACACACATTAGTCACTTGTTGGGTTTTCATGAAGAAGTTCAAAAAAAATTGCCCAAAAATGTATTTTTGGCTTATGACAATTTAGAAGTTACTCTTTAATTAAAATTAAAAATGAAAAAATCACTGACCTTATATTTATTGATTATTGCCTTGTTGATGAATGTGTTTACCTATAAATATTTTTCTACTAAATATTCGGGAGAATTAAATGATGCAAAAGTTGAAAACGCTAAACTTAAAGATAGTTTGAATCTCATGACAATTCCATCTGGAGATAAATTTGAATTAAAAAACAATGATAGAGCACAAAATTATCTTTATGAAAGCAAAATAACCGATGTTACTGCTTTTGAAGAAAAAGTAAAACAAGCGTTACTATCTTATAATGATAACCCTGAAGGCAATAAATTTACAGATCAAGAAAAATTGGGTAATCAGAAGTTTATCATCAATAGTGTGAAAGTTTTAAACCACAGATGGATTATTGCTGATTATAGCGACGGCAAACTTTGGGGAGAAGTGATGTTAAAATATTTTATAAATGACGATCAAACTATTTCATTTGAAGTTATGAATAGTTATCTTTATCCGATGCAATTAAATTAAACATTTGATGAAAAATAGTATTTACTTAGTAATGGTTCTTTTTGTCGCGCTGTCATGTAAATTGACTGATAAAAAAGCGGATGAAGATGTTTTACCTCAAGCAGAATCAAAAGAAGTGATGAAAGCTGTGGATAAAGATGAAAATGGGTGTTTGGCATCAGCAGGCTATATTTGGTCAAAGTTGAATAAAGAATGCGTTAAGCTATTCACTGGTGTTCAATTAAATCCAATTGATAAGCCACAGAATGAAGACGAAACCGTTAGTGTTTTCATTATGTTTAGTGAAGATGGAAGTCAGGCGGAATTGTTTTTACCAAATTCTACAGAAACGTATATCTTAACTAGAAAAACGGAAGGAGAATCTTGGGTTTTAAATGAATGGCAGTTGATTCCTTACAAAGGATACATACTAAAACAAGGTGAAAAAATACTTTATGCTGGAGATGATTTTATCGGTAAAAAAGTATTAGGGACCGACATAGAAGAAAAATAAAAAAACAATCCCGAGAAACTTCGGGATTTTTTTATGCCTCCAACCAATTTTTAAAATCATAGAAATTTTGTGGAGCAACGCCATGACCAACAGGATATTCTTTAAAAACAATATCAATGCCCAACGCTTTAATTTTTGGAATCGAATTTCTTGCCCAATCTACCGGTATTACCTGGTCAACTGTTCCGTGAGAAGCAAATATCTTAAGGTTGCTAAAATCATTCTTAGCAAAATCTTCATCTGCTATTTCAGTATTCAGATAACCACTCATGGCAACAACTCTTTGCACTTTTTCGGGATAGGTTAGTGCTACTGCATAACTTAATATACAACCTTGACTAAAACCTATAAGAGTAACATTCTTTTGGTCAATTGGGTAATTTTGAACTACTTCATCTATAAAAGTAGCAATTAAAACTAGGGATGATTGTGCTTGTTCAATATCTGAGAATTTATTTTCATCAGCATCAAAATTAATAGCATACCATGCAAAACTATTGTACATCATGTCATGTGGTGCGCGTACTGAAATCACAAAGTATTCGTCAGGCAGTTCGCTAGCGAAAGAAAATAAATCTTCTTCGTTACTGCCATAACCATGCAGTAATAGGATTAAAGGATTCTTTTCTTTTTTTATTTTTGGCTCTCGAACGATGTGATGTAGTGAAAAATTCATTAAATAGTTTTAAAAAGGTTTTGAAAAAAATTACCCACTAATGGAATTTCTCTTTTTTGCGATTGTAAAGCACCTATAAATCCATAAATCCATAGAATGAAATAGAATAAATAGAAAGCTGATGTTGCTGTCCAACTATTAGCATAACCCACAAAATATCCAAGTAAGAAGAAAGAAATGAATAGTCCTAAGGCTTGTCTAATATGAAAAGAAGCAAATTCTGATTTGTTTTGATCTTGATTCATGAAAATGGCAACTACTGATCCAATGATGGTCATATAGGCTACTATGGCGGTATTCTTTCCTTTATCTGTAAAATTTTCCATAATTGATTTATGCTAAAATTAATGTTTTGTTGTTATAAACCCCAACTACTTTTCCTTTCATCTTTTGACCTAAAAATGCAGAATTTTTAGATTTCGATAAAATATTTTCTTTTGTAAAATGCCAATTATTGTCAGTAGTAAAAAATGTTAAATTGGCTTTATTCCCTATTTCAATGGATTGGTTTTCTATTTGAAAAAAAGCTTTTGCAGCGGTTAATTTTTTAATAATTACCTCGATAGGTAAGACAGTGTTCAATGCTCCAAAAGCACTTTCTAAACCGATAGTACCGCTTTTTGCCATATCAAATTCCATCTTCTTCTGTTCAATATCTATTGGATTATGGTCTGAAGTAATACAATCAATAGTGTCGTTTAAAATGCCTTTAATCAAAGCTTTTCGATCTATTTCTGTTCGTAATGGAGGTGCCACTTTATATCGTGAATCAAAACTTTCTAGTTTTTCGTCTGTTACTGTTAAATGATGAACAGCAACACTGCATGTAACGTTTAATCCTTTTGCTTTTGCTTCTTTGATTAATGCAACCGATTTTGCAGTTGATACGGTTGGAATGTGCATTTTACCACCAGTATATTCTAATAAAAACAAATTTCTAGCGACATCTAATTCTTCGGCTAAACTTGGAATTCCTTTTAATCCCAATCGGGTAGAAGTGATACCTTCATTGGCAACACCATTTCCTTTTAGGTTTTGATTTTGACAAAAAGCAATCACTAAGCCATCAAAATCTTGAACGTACTGTAAAGCTATTTTGAGCAAATTGGCATTAGAAATACTTTTATTATAATCACCAAATGCAATGGCTCCAGCATTTTTCATGTCAAATAGTTCGGCTAAATCGGTTGCTTCACTATTTTTAGTCAATGCACCGATTGGAAACAAATCTGTAACCGCATTAGTAGCTTTTTGTTTTACGAAATTAATTTGTGATTGATTATCTAAAACAGGAAAAGTATTGGGTTGCAATGCTATTCCAGTGAAGCCACTTTTGGCAGCAACTTCTAATCCATTTTTTATAGTTTCTCTGTCTTCAAACCCTGGTTCACCTAGTGAGACACTGCTGTCAAACCAACCTTGTGAAACATGAAGACCGCTGATTTCTATCTCTTTATAACCACTTTCTTCTTTGATAGATGCAGCTATTGCTTCAATCGTTCCGTTTTTAATTTTTAGAGAAACCGTTTGATTATGAAAAGTACTATTCTCGTCAATTACTTTTGCATTTCTAATAATTACATTCATTTTACAAATTTTTGGATTAGTAATTCAATCACTAAAAAGAGTAGCGCTAGCATCACAAACCATTTCCAGATTTGTGTATCGGTTCTATCGATTTGAATAGTGTTGAATACACTATCAACATCATTTATTAAAGAAAAATCGTCTGCAATATTACTATTACTTTGCGATAAATTACTTTCACTTCTGTTGTAATTAAAACCTAGGTTTTCTATTAAATTATTTCCGTTGAATATACCGAAATTACCAGCATTTTTTGGGTTTTCATTGAAAGTCATTTTTACTTTGGATGCCATCAATTGTTGCGATGGAATGAATCTTTCGATATCATTCTTTAGTTCTACAATTTCGTCTTTACCCATCGTTGTTTCTACTACAAAAGGTTGATTGCTGCCAATTTTTATATCCGATATTCCCAAGCGTAGTGCATTTTGTGACATATTATAAAATATTGGAACAATCAGCGGTGAATTTTGGAAATTACTATTGCTTTTATTGATTGGTGCTGCAAAAACATATACTGAAGATAAGTCGTTTTTAATAGAAGTTAGAAACGTACTTTGATCTTCATAGCTTAATATACTTGGCGTTTTACTGATTATACTAAATGAGTTTTTAACCATTGGATATTGAAAGTTATCAACTTTCTTTTCAAATACTGAATTGAATAATGGATGATTAAAATTTATTTTGGTTACTTTCTTTTCATTTGTAGTAGCTGATTGCAATTGTATTGCTCCAAAATTTGCTAAGAAACTGTTGGTGTTTGTGTTTTCATTGGAAGGAATAAAAATTACGTTCCCACCTTTTGACACGAAATTTTTTAACGTTGTTTGCAAAGCTTGTGGAATAGTTACCAACTCATTTATTATAATGGCGTCTTGCTTTTCAATTTGATTGTAATCCAAGCTGTTTAACGGGAAGTTGCTGTAATTGAACTCATCACTAGTATAAATTCGTGCTAAAAAATTACTTTTTTCTGAATCTCCTATGCTGATAACATTGGTTTTTCTTGGTTTTGTGATGCTAAAATAATAGGTGTTATCGTAGCTCAATCCTTTATCCTCAATGGAAACATATCCGTTGAACTCTTCTTTTGGAATGGTGAAGTTGATGGATTTCTTTCCATTTTCTATTGTCAATAAGGTTTTGGCTATTAGTTTACCTTTGTTGTATAAAGCTACAGGTGTTTCCGTTTTATTGATGCCATAAGAAGAAAGCGATACGCCAATTTCATAGAAATTATCTAAGGTTTGTGTCAAATAAACGCTATCAATAGCCACATTGTTTTTCTGTTCCGCTTCAGGAATGATGAAATAGACGTTGTCTTCTTTTTTAAATCCTTTAGTTTGGTTGTTTTTTATGCCAATGGCATCAGTAATCACGATGATATCTTTGTTGAAGGCTGATTTACGAGCATTAATTTTCGCAATAGCACTTTCAATTTCAAAACCAGTGGCGCTATAATCTAAATTTTGCAATTCTTTTTGAATGGATTTTATGTCGGTATTCCAATAATTTTCCGAATTGGTCATTAAAGAAAAGCTTTGATTTTCGGGAGTGTGTTCTAATAAATCTTGGACGGCACGCTTTAACAATTCACCTTGTTTTCCTTTTGCTTGCATACTATAGGAGTTATCTAAAACAATATACATTTCGTTGTTAGCTTTCGGGCTTTCTTTAGCAGAAAAGAACGGTTGTGCAAAGGCTAGAATCAAGAAAGTAAGTAGTAATAAACGAGTAAATAGGAGTAACCACTTTTTTATGGTGGAACTTTTTCGAGTTTGTACCGCTAGTTCTTTTAGGAATTGTACGTTGGTAAAGTATTCTCTTTTAAAACGACGTAATTGAAATAAATGTACCAGAATTGGGATGACCAATAAGAATAAGAAGTATAGAAATTCTGGATGTTTAAATTGCATTTTTACTATTGTTTGTCAAAAATAGCAAATTTCTCAGTAGAAAAAAGAATATAGAGGATAGAAAAAAGAAAAAAGAAGTGTTTGTTTGAGTCTTTCACTAATAATTAGTAAAAACTATTTTTTATTCTTTCTCTTAGCAGCTCTAGTTTTGGTGATGTTTCTATTTACAGATGTACCCGTTTTCTTTTTGGTTTTTGATGGTCCGCCAAGGTTTACTTTCTTGTTCTTGTCTTTCTTTTCATGGAATGAGGCACCGCCTTCTAGTTTTGGTTTCTTCAACAAAAACTTCATTTGTTTTTTGTCTTTTTCAAATTCCAATAAACGTTCGGCAACTTCAACTCCTTCTGGAAAAGGAAGGAATGTGATTTCTTTTTCCATCAATACTTCTGCTTCAATCATGATTTCTTCTTCCACAGGAGCAATTAAACTGATAGCAATACCCGATTTGTCAGCACGACCAGTTCTACCAATACGGTGAATGTACTTTTCGGGAATATCGGTAAACTCTATGTTGATAACGTGACTGATGTCTGATATATCCAAACCTCTTGCCATTACGTCGGTAGTTACAATTCCTCTGATACTTCCTTCTTGAAACTGCGCCATGGTTTGCAAACGGTAATTCTGAGATTTGTTCGAATGAATAACTCCAAACTGCTCTGGATATATTTCTTCTACTTTCTCTGCCAACAAATCGGCCGTTTTCTTGTTGTTTACAAACAATAAAACACGTTCTAACGATTCGTCTTTTAGCAATTCAAGGATAAGGTTAATCTTGGTTAAAAAGTTAGGTACTTTATAATAAAACTGTTCTATTTTTTCTAAAGGTGTTCCACTTGGTGCTAATGACACTTCTTCAGGAAATTCAAAGTATTCGTCTAACATTTCATCTACTTGATCCGTCATTGTTGCGGAGAAAAGGATGCTCTGCTTTTTGTTTTTTAACATCGTCAAGATAGATGTTACTTGATATCGGAACCCTAAATTCAACATTTCATCAAACTCGTCGATGATTAGTTTTTGCATACTATCAAAACGAATGACGTTGTCTAACGCCAAATCCATGATGCGTCCTGGTGTGCCAACTAATACATCAACACCTTGATAGACAGCCTTTTTTTGCGTATTAATGTTTACACCACCATAAACTCCTAGGGTTCTAACAGACATGTATTGTGTTAGTTTTTCTACTTCGGCAGCTACTTGAACCACCAATTCACGTGTGGGTACTAAGATTAAAACTCTTGGGGTATCTGTAGCAATAAATTTCCATTGTTTTAAAATGGGTAATAGATAGGCGTATGTTTTTCCTGTTCCGGTTTGTGCAATTCCCATCACATCTCTACCCGACATGATTATTGAAAATGATTTTTCTTGAATTGGAGTAGGTGTGGTTAACCCCAACTCATCAATGGCTTTTTGAAGTGATTTGGGTAAGTTGAACTGCTCGAAAGTGGACATACAATTATTAATTTTTGCAAAGGTAAGGATTTAAAATTGCTTTCGAGTTTTGTGTTTGTATAAAGTAATTGGATAACACTCAATAAGAGTAACACTGTTTTTTTAACTATCTAAGGTTTTTGTTGATTACTCTCTATTTTCTTTTCGCTTTAAAACTCTTCCTCTGGGTTCATCACCTTCATATAGCGCAACGTCGGAATGAAGAAATTGTGCAGCTTCAGCAGAATCTTTAACTTTGGTAGCACTTCTTCTTAACATTTCAGTTTCAAAGTTTGTTAGTATCGTTTTTCTTATTCCATTTTCTCTCCAGTTTGATAATGGTCGGCATTCTTTTGTGATTGTTCTTGCCAATGATAATGCGTCTAGTAGTGCTTGGTTGGCACCTTGTCCTTTAAATGGACTCATTGGATGAGCTGCATCGCCAATGAGTGTGCCGTATTCATTTTTTGCTAAAAGCTCGGGGCAGAGAAGTTCACGGTCATACACAGGATAGCCAGTAATTTGTGTTGCTTTGGTAGCTGCTATTATTTGAGGTATTGGATTGTGCCACTGTGTTCTACGGAACGCTTCTTCTTTTAATGCTTGAACTCCTTTTTTGCTTAATGTTTTTGCTGCTTTTTTATACATTGGAAAGCTTAGTTGCCACATTACTGAGTCAGAATCATAAGGCATCATGTAGATGCGTTCATTGCCATTGGCGGTTTGAAATACTGTTGCTGCGTCAAGTAAAGGACTTTCTACACCTTCGAGTGCTGTTAATGGGCAAATACCTAATATGACGATACAATCGAGGTAACGCAAAGGGGAAACTTCATCACCAATGAGTAACTTTCGAACAGTACTACGAATACCATCAGCACCAATTACAATGTCGGCTTTTGTGGTTTTTATTGTTCCATCTACATGAAAGTTTAGTGTAACGGTGTTGTCTTCAGCTACTTTTATAGCTACTAATTGGTGTCCCCATTGTATGGCTTTTTTTCCTCCAAGTTGCTCAAGTAATGCTTTACGCAGCGATTGTCGCGCTATGTGCACATTGGTACGTTTGGGAGTTGTTTTTGTGACGGCTGGCATCCATTTTCTAATTCCCCATTCGCCAATAATATTTCCATCTGTTGTATGTACTACATGTCTTGTTGAAATGACAGCTTCTTTTAATGACATGATGCCAAATCCTTGTATGGCTTTACTAGCTTGTTGCAAGGTGAGACCATAGCCTTGTGCTCTTGCATCAAAACTAGTATCGCGCTCAAAAAGTGTAAATGGAATTCCACGATGTAAACAAGCTACGGCTAGTGCTATACCACCAATACCACCACCAATAATGGCTAAATGCGGATAGTTTTCGGTATCGGGAATAGTTGGATGAGTTGCCAGAATTAAGCCCGAAGCAGAACAATTTGAGCAGGAGGAAAGATGTGCTTTTGGAGGAATGGGTGCAGTGCCTTGTTTGTTGTTATTTTCAAATTCGGTTAGAGCAATTTGATAGCGGATTCGCTCTTTCTTGCGGAGCTTTTGGCTTTTTTTACCTCGTCCTTTGCATTCGGGGCATGTAGTCCAGTTTGTTTTATTTTCCGCTTTATTCACTTGTTTGTTTAATATAATTTTGACTTATCGTGACTGATTACACCAACTATCTTTTTGTTTAATAACAAAAATAGCGTGTCAAAAGTAGTAAACTTATTAAAAACATCAATGCCAAGTTGGTTAGATACATTCTTTGTGGAGCAAAATCGATACTTGAGTAGGTCATTATTCTATGAGTTTCAGATGTTGCGCCAAATGATATGAATCCGAATAGAATGGTTAGTGTTATGTATAGTCTTTTATTCATGGATTTTTTTAAAATTACAGTGCATACTATTCTAATGCTTCCAATGATGTTAAAACTAATAATAATTTTATTTGTCGGGATATTTTGCCAATAAACTAAAAAGATCTGACCAATTAATATCTCCATAATTTTTACCCATTCTCACAATTACAATGTTTTTGGCTGGATTTACATAGATAAATTGGCCCAATATTCCTTCAGCCATATATTCTCCTGTATTTGACGGTAACCACCATTGATATTGATAGCCTTCATCACTTCCTTCTGTGGTATCAACTTTTGTAGATTCTTCTACCCATTTTTGAGAAATTATTTGCTTACCATTCCAGTTTCCTTTGTTTAAATAGAGTCGTCCAATTTTGGCAAAATCTCTTGCTCTTGCATTAATACAACAGAATGTTTTTTCGGTTCCTTCCTTTTTTTTATCAATGCTCCATGAAGCATCATATTCCATTTCGAGTGGAGTCCATAGTTTTTCTTGAAAATATTGTGTAATTGTTTTATCTTTTAAAACACTTTGTAAAACTGAACCAAGTAGTTGAGTATTTCCGCTGGCGTATTCGAACTTTTCTCCTGGTTTTCTTTTTAATTTTAATTTAGAAACTTCACGTTTTAGGTTTCTACCATAATAGAATGAGGCTGCTTCTCCAAATGGATTAAAATAACTTTCATTAAAGTCTAATCCAGATGTCATTTGTAGCAAATGTTTTAGAGTTACTGTTTCAAATCCATTTTTTTTTAGTTCGGGAATATAATTTGTTATTGGTTCATCGACCGATTTTATTAAACCATCATCTATGGCGCAACCTATAAGTATGGATGTTACTGATTTTGCCATTGAAAAAGAAGGGATAATACTTTCTTTATCATATCCTTTAAAATATTTTTCGTATTGAATGGTATCATTTTTGATTATTAGAAATGCTACTGTTTTATTGTCTTCGAGAACTTTATCGAAAGATACACGTTCTATATTGTTACTAAATTTTAATGTTTTTGGATATTTTCCTTCATCAGTTGCGTAGAATTCGAATTTGGTTTGATTACTAACTAGAGTTCGTGACGGGAATATTTTATAGTCTTTAATATCGGCAAAGTTATAAAAGACAAATCGACCAAGTTTGCAAGATGATAACACAATTGAAAAAGCAATTAGAATTCCAATTTGATTTAATTTTGATTTAGTCATGTTTAATTTTTTTTGCTTGACTTTATAAGTGAGGTTTTATATTCCCTAAAATAATTAAAAATCAATCTGTTTCAGAAAATGATTTATAATAAGATGGTTTATTTTGCAGGGTTATAATTTTTTAATGCCGATATTGAAATGCTTAGTACCATAGGACTTGAGTCTATGATATGCAATTGAGTTTTGGATGATTTACTTCATGCGACCACCCTTCGTCAAGGTAACAAAGTGAATGTGAGGTTTGAAGTTATTCTTTAAAAGTTATTGTAAAAGTGGTTCCTTTATTAAGTTGGCTCGTCATTTCGATATGTCCTCCTAAATCTTTTACGTGGTTGTAAATAAGGTATAGCCCAATTCCTTTGCTGTCTTTGTTTGTATGGAACTTTTGATTGAGTTTGAAGATTCTATTTTCAATTTTATTGATGTCAAATCCTAGCCCATTATCAGAAAATAGTAATGAGGTAACTCCATTAACTTTTTTGGTTTTAATGGTAATCATTGGCGGCACTTCAGGACGAGAGTATTTTATTGCGTTGGTTATTAAGTTGATGAAAATACTTTCAAGATATGCCTTGTTGAACGAAACTGTTTCAGCTTGGGAGAAATCAATTTCAAATGATGTACTCGATTCTTTTATTAATGATTTAATTGATAACAAAACATTATCAAGTGATGGTTGAAAGGCTAACCTATCTACCGATAGACTCATTTTATCATTGTGGTTTATGTTGTCCACATAGTTGTTGAGCGTGTCTTTTAATCCTTCGGATACTGTTTTGAGTACATTAATAAACTCTAAGGTTTCTTCGTCTTGAATCTTTGAAGTGTCTAACAAATCAAAAACAGTAAGTAGGTTATTAACCGGCGAACGCATATCGTGTGAAGCCGTATAGGTTAAATTCTTTAGATTGTTATTGATTTTTTTTAAACTTGCCAAGAGTAGGTTACGTTCTTCTTCAATTCGTTTTTTATAAGTAACATCTTTGGCAATAGCATAAACTAGATTTTCATCCATTAACGGAACTGAAGTCCATGCCAACCAAACTATTTCGCCACTTTTAGTAATATAACGGTTTTCATAGTGCATCAAAGTGTTGCCAGATATTACTTTTTCTCGGCTTTTTATTGTTTTCTCTATGTCATCTTTGTGAATAAAATCATTAATAGGCTTGGCCAATAATTCTTCCTCTGAATATCCAAAAAGGTTACAAACGGCTGGATTTACTTTTTTAAAATACCCATCATAACCAGCAATAAAAAATAGGTCAGGGGAAATATCAAAAAACAATTCGGTTTTAAGTTTTTGTATTCGGCGTGTAGTATCGATCATCTTAATAAGGATTGTAAAAGTCAAATTTAGTAAATATTCTAGAAGTAATGAAGTATAATTGGACTTCCTTTAAAAAAAGGATTTTGTTTCATTATACTAAGGGTTCTAGGTAATGTTGCCTTATTTGGGAATAGATGAAAGTTTGTTTTGTTTTATTTTTTATAATCATCTACTTTAAACTCTCTCCAGGTTTCGTTTTCATAATAAGGAGTTTCCAATCAAAGTAAAACTAGATTGGAAACTCTTTTTTTCGGGATAAAAGTAAATCTACGCGTCTAAGAAACGATGCGTCTAAGCCCAATTAAAACAAAAATAACCCAGATGCACTGCGTTTAGGGCAAATTCAAAAAAAAATAAGCTAGACGCAGTGCGTCTGAGGCAAATGGAATAAAATTTAGCTTAATCGCAACGCGTCTAAGGCAAACTTGATTTAAAACAACCCAAACACAGTGCGTCTAGGGCAAACTTGATGCTGTTTGGGTAAAACGCAGTGCGTCTAGGGCAAACAAACTAAAATTCAGCCTAAACGCAACGCTTCTTGGGTAAACGTAATACTGTTTGGCTAAAACGCAGCGCGTCTAACTTCACTAAAAACTGATTTGGATAAAAATCTATTTACAACCACAAAAAAAGGTTCAACACTACGTTGAACCTTTTAGTTTTTAGGATGCTTAGAATTATACTTTTCCTAATGTATATAGTTGCTCCATTGTTGGTGATGCACTTCCGCCGGCAGGTTCTAGTGTGATACCAAACGCTTCGGCACCCGAGGTTTTATCCACGGCAAATACTTTTGAATTGTTTCCTTTGAAGTTTACAAGCAATCCAATACTGGTTGGCGTTAACTGTGGTTGGAGTTTCAACGACCAAATTTGGTACACCTTTCCTTCTGGTGGCTCTGGCAATCCGCTTGCATCTACATAAACTTCATCGGTTTTTTGATTCCAATATATTTTTGCTTTTGCTTCAGGAGCTACAGCTTGTCCGCCAAGAGGAATTATTTTGTTGTTTTCGTCTCGAACCACTGCTAAAACTTCTTTCGTTGATTGGTTTTGAAGTTCCAAAGTATTGATTGATTCTTTTAGCTTTGTCTTTTCTTGTTCTACAACTACTACTTGTTCTTTAGTGTTGTTCAGTTGGAAGAATAAATATCCTGCTCCTAAGAGTAAAACCAAACTTGCTGCCCATCCCAAATAGCTATAATTAGATGATTTAGGTTGAAGTGGTATTACTTTACTGTGTTTTAGTTCTAGTTGTGCTTTGATTTTTTCAAATTGACTGTTAGAAATAAAGGGCGAAAAACTGCTCGATAGGTTTAGAATGGCTCTTTCTATAGAAAGGATTTCGTTCTTTACTTCGGGATGTTTTTGTGCCATGCTAGTTACTTCCATGTTTTCGGCTTCGCTAAGCATGCCATATACATAGAGTTCTAAAATTCCTGATGCTATATATTCTTGTGTTTCCATTATACTTTTAAAAAATTACGCAAATCGTTCATACATGTTCTGTTTTGAGTTTTTACCGTTCCAAGTGGTATCGAGAGCTCTTCGGATACTTCTTGTTGTGTAAATCCTTTGAAGAACAACAAATCAATTAATTTGATACACTTTGGTTTGAGTTTTTCTACAAATTCTCGGATACCTATTGTGTCAATTCGATTAACTAGTTTGTTGCTATCGTCTAATAGATGTACGAAATTATCGGAAGATAGGTTTTTTTGTGAGTTGTTAAATCCTTTGGAGCGCAGCTTATCTATGCTTGTATTTCGAGCAATATTAAGCATCCAAGTATAAAGTCTTCCTTTTGATTCGTTATAAGAATCGATGTTTTTCCAGATTTTTACAAACACTTCTTGTAATACATCTTCGGCATCGTCTCGATTACTAATGAGATTGCTTATTACACTAAAAAGGCTTTTTGAATACATATCATATAATAATGTAAAACCTTTTTCTTCCTTATTAAGTAATAAGGGCAATAATTCTTCTTGTGTCATACCTAATTTTTATTGAAATGTAAATGTAAAGAAAATTAATCTTAAATGCATCGAATTTTTTTTAACTGTCAAGGCTTTGTTTTCAGTAGTTTGAAAAATATTTTAAAAAAAGTAAAACCAAAAACAATATATTCTCGTAACTGTAGTTATAACATTAAAATTTAATTAAAATGAAAAAATCTAAAATTTATTTAGGATTATCACTAATCGCCATTTCAGGATTAGTTTTAATAGCTGCCGATCACATCGATGCGCCAGCGGTAACAGGAAATGCATCAGACATTACCGATTTCTATGCCTTTCAAGGACAAGACACCAACAACATGGTATTTGTGGTAAACACACAAGGACTTTTGAGTCCGTCTGCTACTGCAGCTGCCAAGTTTGATGAAAACGTGATGACCGAAATTAACATTGACAATACAGGAGACAATGTTGAAGATTTAGTAATTCAAGCTGTAAAGAGAGGAAATAGTATGTATTTCTTTGGACCAGTAGCACCAGGAACTACAGGAAAAACTAGTACTATTAAAACAGCAAATCAAATTGGAAGTGTAGAAATTTCTCAATATGGTCAAAATGCAATTGTAAGTTCTCAAAACGGTTACAAGTTTTTTGCAGGACCAAGAGATGATCCGTTCTTTTTTGACTTAGGACAGTATCAGGCCATTTTGGGCGGAACAGCACCTGGTTTTAATAATCCTGGTACAGATACTTTTGCCGGAACAAATGTACTATCAATAGTGGTGGAAGTGCCAAAATCTTCTTTAGGTACTGCTGCTACTTTAAACACTTGGGTAGAAACAAAAAGAAAACAATAATTAAGTAACACATTAAATAGTAAAAAGATGAAAACAAATAAATATAAAATAGTAGCCTTAGTAGTTTTTGCTTCGCTACTTTCAGTAAACTGTAACAAAGATGATTCTAATGGAACTCCTAGTTTTGAAGGAACTTATGTGCAACAAGATCAAATGGGACGACCTGCAATTAATACGGTTTTTGTAGCATCAGGAGCTCCAAAAGACCAATTCAACGAAACTATTCCATCGCAAATGAGTGCCAACTTTCAATCTAGTTTTCAAACCCGATTATTGGCTTTGAACGCAGGATATACTACTAATGCTTTAGGTTTAGATGCTGCTTCTTTTACAGGGGTTTTAGCAACTGATGTTTTGAATGTAAAAACTTCGGGAACCACAACTTTCTTTGATGGTACAAATGTGTTAACAGGAAGAGTTCCTGCTGACGATGTAATCGATGTAGAATTATTATTAATTTTTGGAGGTCCAGACGGTACTAGTAATCCAGCATTAACATCTGACCATGTTGATGCTAATGACAAAACTTTTTTGACCTCATTTCCTTATCTAGCTGCGGCTTGGTAAACAAAATAGATAAAGCGCAACGGCTATAAGTTGTTGCGCTTTATTTTTTATAAATAACAAACAAAAAACATTAAAATGAAAAAGTTAACTATCCTAACAGTATTCAGTATATTTTTTCTAACTGTCAGCTGCGAAACCAAACCTAAACAAGTTTCAAATAAAGCGGATTATGAAAAATATCTAGAAAAAGAAGATAATACTTCATTAGATTTTGTTTCTAACGAAATAAACTTCTGGCAAACGAAGTATGACAAGGCTCCAAATCAAATGAGTTACTTGAGTATCATTGCTTCCAATTATTCTAAGAAATTTGATATTACTGCAAACATTGATTATTTACTAAAAGCTGAAGATTTATTGCTACAATACAATCAATCAGTAAAGTATTCTAAAGTAAATCCGATGCGAACGTTGGCGAGAAATTATATTTCACAACATCGTTTTAAAGAAGCCTTAATTTTAGCCAATAAGGCAAAAGAAATTGGCGAAGGAATAGAAGAAACGCACAAATTGCTGTTTGATGTTCAAATGGAACTTGGCAACTATAACGAAGCAGAAAAGAGTTTGAATGCGTTGAACAAGAGAGAATTCGATTACTATATAAGAGCTGCAAAATGGAACGACCACAAAGGCGATTTGGATACCACAATCGTTTTAATGAAAAAAGCAGCTGCCGAAGCAGAGAAATATGACAACAAAGGTTTGAAAATATGGTGCTATACCAATTTGGGCGATTTCAACGGACATGCTGGAAACATAAAAGATTCGTATGACAATTATTTAAAAGCACTTTCGTTAGATGCCAATAATAATTATGCTTTAAAAGGAATAGCTTGGATAGTATTCTCGCACGAAAAGAATGCAGAAGAAGCCAAACGTATTATTAACGTTATAAGTAAACGACACGATTCGCCCGATTTCTATTTGTTGAAAGCCGAAATAGCCGAATTTGAAAACAATATGAAAGAGAAGAAAGCGAATTTAGACCAATATGCAGTAGCATTGAAATCCAATAAATATGGTGCGATGTACAATAAATACAATGCTATTTTATATGCAGATGATAAAGAAAAAGTAAATCAAGCTTTGGAAATAGCTAAAGAAGAAGTAGATCATAGACCAACACCAGTATCTTATGATTTATTAGCTTGGTCGTATTTTAACAAAGGCGATAAAGAAAAAGCACTAGAAATTGCAAACCAATTCGTAGCAGGAAAATCTTTTGAACCACAATTGAATTACCATTTAGCGGTTATTTATAAAGCTAATAATCAGCTGGAAAAAGTAAAACCTATTAAGAAAGATTTGATGAACAGTCTTTATGAACTAGGTCCAAATTATGAAAGTAAAATAAAAAGTCTGTAATGAAGAAATTACTATTTATTACGCTGCTTTTTATCTCAAATAATATATACAGTCAATCAGTTTTGGGATATATAAAAGATAGTTTTGAAAACCCAGTTGATAACGCTTATATCGTCAATTCGTCTAACAATGCGCACGCACATACGGATGAGATTGGCAGTTTTAAGATAGACAAAACGGTTTTAGGTGACACGTTAATCGTCTCTGCTTTGGGCTTTATCAAGCAAAGAGTAGTGGTGAATGAAAGCACACTTAAAGTATTTTTACAGAATACGATATATGAATTAGAACAAGTTTCGATACAACCAAAGTTAAACGCTATGAACGCCATATCTAAAATAGATTTACAAACCAATCCGGTGAATTCTTCGCAAGAAATACTGCGAAAAGTGCCCGGTTTGTTTATCGGGCAACATGCTGGCGGCGGAAAAGCAGAGCAAATCTTCCTAAGAGGATTTGATATTGACCACGGCACCGACATTGCCATCTCTGTAGATGGTATGCCCGTCAATATGGTATCGCATGCGCACGGACAAGGATATGCCGATTTGCATTTCTTGATTCCAGAAACGGTTCAAAAGATAGATTTTGGAAAAGGAACTTATTATGCCAGCAAAGGCGATTTTGCTACAGCAGGATACGTGGCGTTTCAAACCAAAGAACGAACCGAAAAAAACGCTATTGGAGTAGAAGTTGGGCAGTTCAACACGTTTAGAACACTTGGCATGTTTAATTTGATTGAAAACTCAAAGACGGAAGACGCTTTCTTAGCTACCGAATACATTTTGACCGATGGACTGTTTGATGCTCCACAAGATTTTAAACGTATCAATTTGTTTGGAAAATATACCAAACGATTCAGCAATAATAGCAAGTTGAGTATTCAGGCTTCCCGATTTGCTAGTAACTGGAACGCATCAGGACAAATTCCGCAACGATTGGTTGATGCGGGTGTAATATCAAGATTTGGAGCGGTTGATGCTACAGAAGGCGGTAACACCTCGCGTACCAACCTTAATGTAAGCTTGTTAAAACCAATAAACGAAAACACATTCATAAAAGCCAATGCATTTTACAGTCAATACAATTTTGAATTGTATTCTAACTTTACGTTTTTCTTGGAAGACCCAATTAATGGCGACCAAATTAGACAGAAAGAAGACCGAGCTATTTATGGTTTTAATGCCGAAGTGAGCAAAAAGAAAGACAATGCAATCTATCAGTTTGGACTAGGCTTTAGAAGCGATGAAACCAATGATACCGAGTTGTCACACACTAAGAATAGATATGAAACCTTAGAGCAATTGCAGTTGGGCGACATATCACAATCAAATGTTTTTGGATACATCAATGCTGACTATACGTTTGGCAAGTTTACCGTTAATCCATCGGTTAGAGTTGATTATTTTACGTTTGGATACAACGATAAATTGGCAACAAGTTATCAGAATTTATCGGCCGACAAGTATAAAGTATCGCCAAAGATGAATTTAATATATAGCATTAATAATCAGTTTCAGGTTTTTGCCAAGTCAGGATTAGGATTTCATTCCAATGATACTAGAGTAGTGGTAGCCCAAGAGGGAAAAGACATTTTGCCAACCGCTTTTAGTACTGATTTGGGAACAATATTCAAACCATTTCCAAAAATGATTATCAATACTGCACTTTGGTATTTACAGTTGGATCAGGAGTTTGTCTATGTTGGTGATGCCGGAATTGTAGAACCAAGCGGAAAAACCAGAAGAATGGGTGTTGAACTAGGAATTCGTTATCAATTGACCGATTGGTTGTATTTTGATGCTGACGCCAATTATACTTACGGAAGAAGTATTGACGAACCCAAAGGGCAAGATTACATTCCGTTGGCACCCGATTTTACAACAACTGGTGGTTTGAGTTTTACTAAGTTCAAAGGCTTTTCGGGTGGATTCAGATACCGCTATTTGAAATCAAGACCAGCAAATGAAGATAATTCTATCGTTGCCAAAGGTTATTTTGTAAACGATTTTAATATCAATTATGAGTATAAAAACATAACATTTGGTATCGCTATAGAAAATTTATTGAATACCAAATGGAACGAAACCCAGTTTGCCACCGAATCGAGATTGCAAAACGAAACCAATAGTGTAGAAGAAATACATTTTACACCTGGTACACCTTTTTTTATAAAAACCAAAGTAGTGTACCAATTTTAATAACGAAAAAGAAGATTTAGGTTTTTTGTTTTGATTGTAGCAAAGGTTTAAGGTTAGGTTAACCTTTGTTATGTTTGTTTGGCCCAATGATTCCCAAGTCATTGGGCTTTTTTTTAAAATTTAATACAACTTTATCATTTGTATAACATATCAACCCTTTTATAATTACTAATTTTATAAAAAAAATTATCATGAAGAAAATATTAGGAACAATAGGCGTATTTTTAATTTTGGCAAGTTGCCAAAACAAAACACAAGAAAAAACAATAGCAATGAATATGGACACAACAGCAGCAGTGACTACAAAAGAAAACATCTATCAGTTTAAAGTAAATGATTTATATGGTAAAGAATTTGATTTTTCAACTCTAAAAGGGAAGAAAGTGTTGATTGTAAACACTGCTTCCGAATGTGGATTGACACCTCAATATAAAGATCTAGAAGCCATCTACAAAAAATACAGTGATAAGAATTTTGTAATAATTGGTTTTCCAGCCAATAATTTTGGTGCGCAAGAACCAGGAAGCAACGAACAAATTGCTACGTTCTGCGAGAAAAATTATGGTGTTACCTTTCCTATGATGAGCAAAGTATCGGTAAAAGGAAAAGATATGTGTGATGTATATCAATTCCTTACACAAAAAAGCAAAAACGGTTTGCAAGACAGTGAAGTAGAATGGAATTTCCAAAAATACCTCATAAATGAAAAAGGCGAACTAGTAAAAGTGCTTTCGCCACGCGTGTTACCAACCGACCAACAAATTATTGACTGGATTAACTCGTAATTTTAACTAAAAAGTATCGACGAACGAACACCTGCTCGTCATTTAAAGTTTTTTTTATCATTTTAACGATTTTAATTCTTTTTAGCAGTATTACTAAATAGATTTGTCTTGTTATCATCAACGTATAAACGATTATAAAATGCAAGATATATTTAACCCAGTATATAGAAAAGATTATTTTGAAGGTTTTTCAGAAGGTCTAAACCCAATGTTATCACTAAGAGATTCATATAGTGACGCTTATTATGAAGGATTTCAATTGGGAAGAGAAGAGTATGAAAACTTAAACGGTAAGATAACCAATGGCATTCCAAAGTTAATCGTTACCACCAAAGTCTTAGAAGATTTTTTATTAGCAGGAATGCTAGGAATGAACATAGACGAAAGCGGATATACGCCATATCAAATAGAAATTATCCAGAAATGGTATCAGAGTGGTGTTGAAAAGTATGATGTCTATAGCAACAGAAACCTTTTAAATATTTTAGATCAAAAAGGAATAGGTTTAGTATAAAAATATTATGTGTTTTAATAAAAACTTTTAAGTAGAAGAAATTCTATTTAAAAGTTTTTTTTTACATGCATTTCAGAAGGCTATCTTTTATAAAAACCAATTTTTTTTTCTAAAAATTTTATTTCCAATATAAGATCGAAGCGTCAAAGATTTTTTTCACTTTTCTAGCTTAATTTTTTTAAAAAAAGCCAAAATAAAACCTGTTCCATTTGAAACAGGTTTATATAAAAGTCAATTTTTAGATTAGAATTGCTCTCTACCAGCAAAATGGAAAGCACCTTCGATAGCTGCATTCTCATCAGAGTCTGAACCGTGAACAGCATTTTCTCCCATTGAAGTGGCATATTTTTTACGGATAGTTCCTTCTGCTGCATTAGCTGGATTGGTAGCACCAATTAATGTTCTAAAGTCTTCTACTGCGTTGTCTTTTTCTAAAATAGCAGCTACAATTGGACCACGAGTCATAAACTCAACTAATTCACCATAAAAAGGTCTTTCTGAGTGAACTGCATAAAATGCTTTTGCGTCAGCTACAGTAAGTTGTGTTAATTTCATCGCTACAATTCTGAAACCACCTTCAGTAATCATGTTTAAAATTCCACCGATGTGTCCGTTTTCAACACCATCTGGCTTAATCATTGTAAATGTTCTATTTGTTGCCATTTTTGATTTTATTTTTTTAATTTGGGTGCAAAAGTAGTGTTTTTTAAACGATAAGCAAAAGCTGCTACAAAGTAATTATTGTAAAGTTTGTTTCTAACGGTTTAAGGTTTTTCAACAAACTTTGAATAAGCCTATCGCCAGCTTCTAAATAAAATTCAGAGAAATTAAGTTTTCGTTCTTGTAAAGATTGGTTTGGAAACAATTCGTTTTGAAGCAATTTAATGCGTTCTAATTGGTCGTGATGTATTCTCTTTTCGGCTTTTAATAATCTTTTCTCCAAATTATCTAAACCTTTTGTTTGTTTGATTTCTTGTGCTTTTACAGCACCAATAAAGGATGCATCTGTAGCTTCTGCTATTTTGTATAATGCTTCAAACTGTTTTTTTAGGAATTCTTTTTGAGCAGAAAAATCGATAGTTACTGCTGAAAGTTCTTTGGTTTTACTGTTGATTAAATCCAATTGTTTGCTAAATAAATCAGTCCAAGTAAGATTGAGTTTTTTGGTTTTAGTAAGTTGTTTTTCAGTAACAATCACTACGGAATTCCGAATTAATAAGATAGGAAACGTGATGTCAAAAGCTTTAAAATTTGACTTCAATTCAAGCCAGTAGGCAATTTCGCCACCACCGCCAATATAACAAAGGTTAGGGAGAATTACTTCTTGATACAATGGTCTTAGAATTACGTTAGGACTAAACTTTTCTGGATGATTATCTAATTCTGTCAACAATTCTTCCTTTGAAAAAGCGATTGTAGTATTCAATACTTTATAAATCCCTTTGTCGTTTACAATGCGTTCTCTAAGCGTTTCTTCAATATAAAACAAGTTAATTTCTCTCGGGTTTACTTGAATGTTGTAGTCATTTAAAATAGCTGCTGTTTCATTAACTTTAGTAAATGATGTTTCTTCTAAAAGTTCTTTTTTAACATAAGGAATGAATAATTTTTTTAAGGTAGTGGCATCTCCATCAAGAATGACCAAACCTTCATTTTTAAATAATTCATTAGCAATATAGCGTGTGGCATCGGCTAAATTGGTGTGTTCCAAATATCCTTTTTGGAACAACTGTTTTAGGAAGTCAGCGTTTTTGCCTACGCCCAATTCTTTTTCAAAAACGTCAAATACTTCTTCTAAACCAGTGGTTGACAATCTTCCAACAGGACCAAAACTTTCTTTATTCCATCGTATTTTTTTTTCATGCAATTGAAAATGATTGATTTCTTCAAAATCATGGTCTTCTGTTGCCATCCAATAAATAGGCACAAAATTATGGTCAGGATAGCTTGTCTTTAGTTGTTTGCAAAGATTAATCACCGAAATGATTTTGTATAAAAAATACAACGGACCAGTGAATAAATTCAACTGATGCCCGGTAGTTATAGTGTATGTGTTTGTATCGTTTAAGTGTTTAATATTGTTTAAAGTAATTTCAGAAACAGTACACTTTTGATATTGCTTTAGCAGTTCATCCACAAGTATAGCTCTATTTTCAAGCGGAAAGTTGTCTTTTTTCTCTTCTATTTGTTTTTTGAAATTCTCTACAGTTGGAAAACGATTGTACAATTGCTTCAACTCGGGTTTCTCTTCTAAATAATCAATAATTAATTTAGTAAAATAACCAGATTTTTTATAGCTAATGCATTCGGATTCAGTCATATTGATTTTTATGGGTTTGTGATAATTTTTCCAAGTATATAGTCATCACCTAACGAAAACTGACTGTTTCCTTTTTTCAACGAAACATTTTTTAAATGAATAGTATGCTGAAAACTAGTTCCAAAAGTAGTGGTAGAAACTTCAATCATTCCGCTAACATTAGTTACACCTTCAACGGCATTCCATTGTTGGCTTAGTGTTGGTGTAGAAGGAGTTGGATTGGTACAAAAATGATCATTGTCAACGACATTGTTATACAATCTATAACTCAAAGTGTTTGTTGCGTCAATCAAAGCTGTCCTTGGAGTTGTAGTTACTTCGTTAGCAAATAAAGTTGCAAAATCAGCAGGCGCAAAGGTTAAAACTTCGCTTCCATTAAAATTATAAACAACATCGGAACAAGTGCTTTTTACAGCATTATCTTCGTCAAAACCAAATGCTAGTGCGGCAATATTTGTATTGTAATTACCAAACACATAAGTGTCATACGTTTGAATGCCTGAAGGTTTTTGAAATGCGATGTTTTTAAAAACAATATAATTTTTGTAACCTGTTATTTTTGTAGCATTTGTAACTGCATCGGTAGTTTTTATAGCTGTTGTTGTAATTTCAATAGTACCAGAAGTAGCTCTCCATTCTTCAATAACATTTGGGGTAGCTGACGGAACAGTTGGACAAATATTGTCTAATGTTACAATGTCATTATATTGTCTATAAGTAACTTTTACATCGCCCGTTATAGGAATTGAAATTGGTGCATCGACTAGTGTTTCATCGTTCACAAAAATCGTTGCCGGAATTTCAACGAATAAAATCTCAGAATCTTTAATTTTATAAATTACATCTTTTACATCACATTTCTTGGCAATAATATCTTCAAAATCAATATTATCTACTTGTAAATCGCCATCATCACAGGCATTTATTATAAAAACCAAAGCAATTATACTTAGTATTCTTTTCATCTTAGGAATAATTTTAAAGCAAAAATAGATTTTTTTATGTCAAAATAATAGGTTTTATCATTTATTTAGGAAGCTTACTTTTATATTTGCAGTATGAAAAAAATCTATCTCGATAATGCAGCGACAACACCAATTCGTCAAGAAGTAATTGATGAAATGGTTATAGTGATGCAGTCCGAATATGGGAATCCATCATCTACACACAGTATTGGTAGGGGTTCAAAAGCCATCATAGAAAGTTCTAGAAAAATCATAGCCAAGCACCTAAATTGTTCGGCACAAGAAATTATCTTCACAGCAAGTGCTACTGAAGCTACCAATTGGATTTTGCGCTGTTGTATAAAAGATTTAGGTATAAAACGAATAATTACCTCTAAGATTGAGCATCATGCTACACTTTATACCATTCATGCATTGCTGAAAGAATTTGACATCAAGGTTGATTATATCAACATTCTTTCCAATGGAAATTTAGATTATGCTCATTTTGAAAGTTTATTTGATAACGATGAAAAAACTTTAGTTTCTTTAATGCATGTCAACAACGAAATTGGAGTAATTAACGATATTCAAAGAATAGGCGAGTGGTGTCATCAGCATCAAGCAGTGTTCCATTGTGACACTGTGCAAAGTATTGGAAAAACACGTTTTGATTTACAAAAACTACCTGTTGATTTTCTAGTGTCAAGTGCGCATAAATTTCATGGGCCAAAAGGAGTTGGATTTGCTTTTCTAACAAAGAAAATAGGATTGAAACCAATGCTTTTTGGAGGCGAACAAGAAAAAGGATTACGTGCCGGAACCGAAGCAGTACATCAAATTGCTGGTTTATCTAAAGCTTTAGATATGTCTTTTCAAAACATTGATAAAGAAGCTAATTATATAAAAGAAATAAAGGAATATTGTTGGCAACAATTAAAAGAAAACTTTCCCAAAATTCAACAAAATGGTGAAAACACTTTATACAACATTCTAAATGTCTTGCTCCCTTTTTCGGCAGAAAAAACAGCCATGATATTATTTAACCTCGATATGAAAGGCATTGCAGTTTCTCGCGGAAGTGCTTGCCAAAGTGGAAGTATAAAACCATCACATGTATTGGCTGAAATGTTAAATGAAAATGACATCAAAAAACCAAGTTTGCGCATTTCTTTTAGTCATTATAATACTAAAAAAGAAGTAGATGTTTTCATAGAAGAATTGAAAAGAATATAAAAAAATACCGAAACTAAAAGTTTCGGTTTTTTTTTTTATTTAAAAGGATAAAACATAAAAAAATACATTTTAAACTGATTTATTTATCTAGAAAAATTTACTTTGTTTGGTTTTTCATTTCTTTTTCAATCATATCGTAAAATTCGTCAATCTTAGGTAAAACTACTATACGAGTTCTTCTATTTTTTGCTCTATTTTCCACAGTATTATTGTCAACTAAAGGAATGTATTCTCCACGACCAGCTGCTATTAATTGAGATGGTTTTACGCCTAAATCATTCACTAATACTCTAACGATAGAAGTTGAGCGTTTTACACTTAAATCCCAGTTGTCTAATAAAACAGCATTTCCTGTAAAAGGTACATTGTCAGTATGACCTTCAACCATACATTCAAAAGTAGGACGGCTATTGATAACTTTAGCTACTTTGGCTAAAACGCCTTTTGCCTTATCGCTTACAATGTAGCTTCCGCTTTTAAACAACAATTTATCAGCAATAGAAATAAATACCACTCCTTTTTCTACATTGATTTCAATATCTGGGTCAGATATGCCTACTGAACTTTTTAAACTTGTTACTAAAGCCAAAGTCACACTATCTTTTCTTGTCAAAGCATCTTGAAGACGCGATATTTTTAAATCTTTTTCTTTTAAACTTTCTAATGATTTCTCAAGGTTTTGAGCACCTTTTGATGTTAACATCGTCATCTCTTTTTGAGAATTAATTAAATCAGAAGTATTTTGTTTTAAATAGTCATTTTGTTTAGAAAGCGCATCTTTCTCAGATAAACATAAATTCAATTTCATAGTAGTTGAATTTAGTAAATCTTGACATTCTTTATTTTGCGCTTCTAAGGCAGCAATTTTTTTCTTTGAACCACATGATGTCAGGGTTAATGCTACTAACGATAAAGCAATAATTGATTTCTTCATAAAATATATTGTATTTAATTACACTACAAAAGTAATAATAAAACGTTCTAATTGAAAGTTTATGGTTATAAACTATTGTTAATTTTAGTAAATAATTTGGTGTTTTTAAGAAAATAACAAAAAACAATGCTTTTTAAATAATAATAATCTTGAGAATTATTTGGTTTTCTCTTTCTTAGATTCTTATTAATCATTTTATAAAAATAAAAATGAGCTTTCAGTATAGCCAGAAAATGTTTCCATTGTCCTTTTACTAAAAATTGTATTCCAGCTATTCCGTCCATTGATAATCTATAAAAAAGTATGGCTATTAATTTATTTTCTGGAAGATTTTTGGTTAACATGAAGAGCGAATTTCTAAAATTTAAAAAAGTTTTTTTAGGGTTTCCTTCTTGTAGTGTTGCTCCACCAACATGATAAACAACAGAATTTGAAGTATATTTTGTTTTGAAACCAAGATTAAAAGCACGCCAACATAAATCGATTTCTTCTTGATGAGCAAAAAAATCATCATCAAAACCATTTAAAGTTCTATAAATTTCTTTTCGAATAAAAAAACACGCACCTGAAGCCCAAAATATTTCTTTTTCATCATCATATTGTCCCAAATCAGCTTCGATAGTATCAAAAATTCGTCCTCTGCAAAAAGGAAAACCATATTTATCAATAAAACCACCAGCAGCACCAGCATATTCAAATTTAGTTTTGTCTTTAAAATCTAAAATTTTAGGTTGAATTATTCCAATGGTATTGTCTTTTTCAAAAAGATGTTGAATAGGAATAAGCCAATTTTCAGTTACTTCAACATCTGAATTTAATAAACAATAAATTTCTTCTTCAACTAGTTGCAAAGCTTGATTGTATCCTTTTGCAAAACCATAATTTGCTTCATTATGAATAATAGAAATGGTTGGATAATTATCTTTAATAAATTGTATAGAATTATCAGTTGAAGCATTATCGGCTACATAAATACTGGCTTCATCTGAATGTAAAATAACTGACGACAAAAACTTTTCTAAGAGTTTTTCTCCATTCCAATTTAATATTACAACAGCAATTTTTTTCAAAGTTTGATGAGTGTTTTAAAGAATAAAATCAGGCAATTCTTTGAGGAAATTATAACGTTCATTTTCAAAATCCATTTGACAAAAGTAATGATTTAGACCATTAGTAACCATTAAATATTCGGCTTTCAAAACTAGATTGTATCTTGCAATTTGATCAAAAGTAGCTTGTGAAATACTAATTTCAGGTGCTTTGCATTCAATTAATAGAAAAATAGCTCCATTTGGTTTAAAAATGACAATGTCATATCGTTTATTTCGATCGTTTATTTTAATTAATTTTTCAACGTTGATATAAGACAGCGGATAATTTTTCTCTTTCATTAAATATTCAATCGTGTGTTGCCTAACCCATTCTTCTGGAGTTAAAAGAATAAATTTTTTCCTGATAGGGTCAAAAATAGACACTTTATTTTCACTATTTTTGAAGCGAAAGGAATAAACAGGAAAATTGAGTTTTTGCATAAACAAAAATAATCAAATTTAAAGAACTGCCAACCGTTCTCGAAATTTTGGAATGAAAACCGAATACTAACAAATGGACGAAATAGTAAAAATAATTAATGATATAAAAGTAGGAAACATCAAACCAATTTATTTTTTGATGGGCGAAGAATCGTATTATATTGATAAACTTACAGAATATTTAGAAGATAACCTTTTGACGGAAGACGAAAAAGGTTTTAATCAAATGGTGTTATATGGAAGAGATACTACTATTGAAGATATAGTTTCCAATGCAAAACGATACCCAATGATGGCAGAACGACAAGTTATTATTGTTAAAGAAGCTCAAGATTTATCAAGAACAATTGATAAAATTGAAGCCTATGTAAATAACCCACAACCCACGACTGTTTTAGTTTTTGCCTATAAATACGGAAAAGTTGATAAACGGAAAAAATGGATAAAATCAATCGCTAAAAACCATATTCTTTTTGAAAGCGAAAAATTAAAAGACTTTAAAGTTGCCGATTGGATAAAAAGAGTTTTGCAAGGCAGAGGTTTTTCTATAGAACCTAAAGCAGCCATAATGCTGCAAGAGTTTTTGGGAAATGACTTGAGTCGAATAGCAAACGAATTAAGTAAATTAGAAATTATTTTGCCAAAAGGAAGTACAATAACTCCAGATCATATTGAACAAAATATAGGTATTAGCAAAGATTTTAATGTATATGAATTGCGAAAAGCAGTAGGCGAAAAAAATCACCACAAAGCATTCCAAATTCTAAATTATTTTCACCAAAATCCCAAAAGTATTCCGAAAGTATTGTTGATTGGTCAATTGTTTGGTTATTTTTCAAATTTATTAAAATACCACGGTTTAAAAGACAAAACACAAGGAAACGTAGCAAGTGCATTAGGTATTCATCCCTTTTTTGTTGATGAATATAGAATTGCTGCGGCTAATTTTCCGATGAAAAAAGTAAGCACAGTTATCAATAAACTCAAAGTAGTTGACGGAATGAGTAAAGGTGTTGGTGCTTCCAATCTTGAAGATATCGAATTGTATAAAGAATTTTTAATTTCGGTAATGTAAATTAAAGTTTTTATTGAGTAAAAAAAATAGTAAATTTGCTTTCCAAACAACACTACTATGAGTCAAAAAATATTGCTTACTTCAAAAGAAGTCAATATCATTCTCCATCGTTTGGCTTGTCAGTTAATCGAAAATCACAATGATTTTTCAAATACGGTATTAATTGGAATTCAACCCCGAGGCGTTTTTTTAGCAGAAAGAATAAAAACTATTTTAGAAAATAGTTATAAAGTAAAAGAAGTTACGCTAGGTTTTTTGGACATTACTTTTTTTCGCGATGATTTTCGTAGAGGCGAAAAAGTATTAGAAGCCAATCAAACAAAAATTGACTTTTTAGTAGAAAACAAAAAAGTTGTTTTCATTGACGATGTATTGTTTACAGGAAGAAGTATCCGTTCAGCATTAACCGCTATTCAATCTTTTGGAAGACCATCAACTATTGAGTTATTGGTATTAATTGACCGAAGATTTAGTCGCGAATTACCTATTCAACCCGATTATAGAGGACGACAAGTAGATGTTATTAATAACGAAAAAGTGGTTGTGAATTGGAGCGAAAAGGACGGAGAAGACGCTATTTATTTAAAAGAAAAAGATAACTAAAATCATATAAATTGGAACTATCAGTTAATCATCTGCTTGGAATTAAGTACTTAAATGCTAATGATATTCAATTAATTTTTGAAACTGCCGACCATTTTAAAGAAGTCATCAATCGTCCAATAAAAAAAGTTCCAACGCTTCGAGATATAACTATTGCCAATATTTTTTTTGAAAATAGTACTCGAACCAAACTTTCCTTTGAATTAGCACAAAAAAGATTATCTGCCGATGTGATTAGTTTTTCTGCTGCACAATCTTCGGTTAAAAAAGGTGAAACACTTATCGATACGGTCAATAATATTCTTTCTATGAAGGTAGATATGGTCGTAATGCGTCATGCGAATCCTGGTGCTGCCTATTTTCTTTCGCAAAATGTAAAAGCAAGTATTATAAATGCTGGCGATGGCGCACACGAACACCCAACCCAAGCTTTGCTAGACAGTTTTTCTATACGGGAAAAACTTGGTGAAGTAGCAGGAAAAAAAGTAGTTATTGTTGGGGATGTATTGCATTCACGTGTGGCACTATCCAATATTTATGCTTTGCAAATGCAAGGTGCCGAGGTGAAAGTTTGTGGTCCAAAAACTCTGATTCCAAAATATATTGAAAGTCTTGGTGTAACAGTAGAGACAAATCTAAGAAAAGCACTCGAATGGTGTGATGTGGCTAATATGCTTCGTGTTCAAAACGAACGAATGGAAGTCAACTATTTTCCATCAACAAGAGAATACGCACAGCAATATGGTGTTGACAAAGCATTGCTCGATTCTTTAAATAAAGAAATTGTAATCATGCATCCAGGTCCAATAAATCGTGGTGTAGAAATTACTTCGGATGTGGCAGATTCTAAACAATCCGTGATTTTAAATCAAGTTGAAAATGGAGTTGCCATTCGGATGGCTATTATTTATCTATTGGCTTCAAAAATACAATAAACTAAAAAATCCTCTTTTCAAAAGAGGATTTTTTAGTTTTTATACTTACTCAGCCATAAAATTATTAAGTTGTTTTAGCTTTTCTTTCCAAGTAGCCAATTCTTCTTTTTGCTTTTCAATGTTTTTGTGAACTTCTTTTACCAAAGGATTGTTAGCATCAGCATTTGCAAAAAACTGTATGTTATTTTCTAATTGGAAAATGTCATTCTGAACTTCATCAATTTTGCGCATGATGAATATTTTTTCGCCATCAATTTTTCTAGAATCAAGACTAGCCAGATGATCTAGTTTGTTAGAATAGCGTGCAATATCGTTATCTTTTTTACTTGAACTTAATTTTTCAAATAAAACGTCTAATATTTTATTAAACTTTCCTTCAATATAGCGTCTTGAAAAAGGAACTTTTCCAAAGCTTTTCCATGTTTCAATATGCGCTTTTATAGCGTCTAAATCGATTTTATGTTCTCCAACCAATTCAAAAGATTTAATCGTTTCTAAATATTCTTTTTTCTTTTCAAAAGCTTCAATTTCTTCAGAATCAAGTTCTTTTCGTTGTGATTTTAAATTTTCGAAATAAGCATTGCAAGCCGCTCTAAATTCTTTCCAAAGTTTGTCTGATAATTTTCTGGGAACATGTCCAACAGACTTCCATTCTTCTTGAATTTGTTTCATCAATGGAGTGGTAGCTTCAAAATCAGTATTGTCTTTTAATGCTCTTGCTTTGTCCACTAAGGCTTGTTTCTTAGCTAAATTTTCGTTTTGATCTTGTTTTAAATCTTTATAAAAAGAATTTTTTAGTTTGTTGAAATTTCTAACGGCCGTTTTAAAAGCAAACCATGTAGCTTCATTTACGTCACTTGGTACTTTTCCAGCGGCAAAGAATTGATTGCGCAATGCTTCCACTTTATGGATTTGTTCTTGCCAAGCATTGTGAGTAGTTACTTTCTCAGCAGCTAACACTTCCAATTGAGAGATAATCTCTTTTTTGATGGCTAGATTTGCTTCTTCAACTTCTCTAAAACTAGCATAAAAACTCTCACGTTTGTCATGCATTTGCTTGGTTAAATCACTAAACTGATTCCAAATATCTTCTCTTACGTCTCTTGAAACTGGACCAATTTCTTCTTTCCAAATTCTGTGTAAATCTTGTAATTCTCTAAATGCGCTGTGAATATCTTCTTCTTGTAATAATTCTTCAACGCGAGCAATAATTTTTTGCTTTTGTTCTAGATTATGCTTAAAGTCTAAATCTCTAATTTCTCTATCTAGGTGCAGAATATCATAAAAATTCTCTAAATGAAAATGATAATTATTCCAAACATGATTGTATTTATCTTTCGGAATTGGACCTGCTACTTTCCATCGATCTCTAATGTCGTTAAATTGCTTTAACATCGTTGACATAGTTTCGGTGCTGTTGATTAATTCTTTTAATTCTTCAACTATAGCCAATCTTGTATTTAAATTTGCTTTTAAGTTGTTTTGAAGCGATTGAAAATGATTGTTTTTCTTATCTCTATATTGAGAATATAAGTGGTCAAAGGTTGATTTTAAAGGTAAATGATAATGGAAATCTTCGGTAGTTTCTGGGTTTTCAGCAAGAAACTCTTCTTTTTTCTCTTCGATGAAATGGTGGTACTCGGATAAGAAGGCTTTCTTAAGTTCTTCAACATGGTCTTTAACCGACATTACTTTTTCTACGGCAACAAGTTTTTCAAGTTCTTCCACCAATTGTTGCAACGACATCGTGTCATAATCCAACATCGGGATAGCATGACGTTCTTTTATAGTTTCGTCTTCACTTTCTTCGGCATTGCTGTCTTCAATAGTTTCAACTGCAGATTTGATCTTTGTTTCTACTACAAAAGTATCATCTTCCAGTTGTTCGTCTGTAAGTTCAATAACGTTTTCGTTAACTTCATTTGGTTGCGATTCGGTAATAATTTCTTCAGAAGCAGTATCTAGTGTTGTTTCTTCTAATAGTACTTCTTGAGTTTCAATTTCATCCGCTACAACTTCTTCCGAAGTGGCTTCAACTATTGTTATTATTTCGGCATCGTTGTTTTCTTCTTGAACCGATTGAGTTGGTTCATCGATTAGGTTTCCATCTGCTTTAGGCAGGTTATCATTCTGTTCTTCTAACATTTTTAAAATGTTTTAAATTATACATTAATAGGGCGAAAGATAGTAAACAACTATCAATCTACAAAGAATTTAAAAGGAATATGAACTTTTGTGTCCGAATTTCTATAGCATAAAAAAAACCCAGTATTACTACTGAGTTTTAATGTAGTATTTAAAAAAAACAATTAATTTACAATTACTTTTTTGGTTATTCTTTGATTATTAGAGTCAATAGTGATGAAATAGAAGCCTTTGCTAAGGTTTGAAACTTCATATTGATTATCAAAAACAGCTGGGTTTTTGAAATATTGGATTACTTGTCCATTCACATTTAAAACAGAAATCGCATCTATAGCAAAAGAACCCGTAGTTATTGTGAATCTACCATCATTAGAAGGATTTGGAGAAATAGTTACTGTAGGTTCAAGTAAATATTGGTCTGTATTTAAAAGACTACCCCAAATTTGCATGGCATATTCTGGATGGTCAATATAAGGGTTACGATTGTTTTGTCTAGCATAAATAGCATTGTTTCGGTCAATTTCTCTTTGACTCACAGGATCGTCGTTGCTCCATGTTAATAATACATTTATAGCTTGATTAGTAAACACTTGATTGCTAGTATTGTTAAACATAGCAAAGTTCCAATTGGCTACTTGGTCTTCATATCTTGTAGCAAAATACAAAAGCATTCTAGCGATGTCGCCTTTAAATTCATTAATAGGTTCAAATACTGTTCCGTTGTATCCGTTTGAATATCCTGAGTTTAAGTTGTTTCCTTTTTTTGATCCATTAGAATAAGTATTGGTAACAGCATTTACTCTACTAAACGGTAAATCTCCACGTTGTGCATTTACATATTTATCCGATGGTACTACAAAGTGGGCATCAGAATACATTGGTGTAACACCACTTCCAAAAACTGATTGTGGAATAAGATGTTCTCTGTTGTAACGTTCGCATTCTGCATTCCCTAGAGTACCATCATCTTGGTTGATACCATAGGTAAACTCACATTCGGCACCCGTTGGGTTTTCGGTGTACATATCTAACATTGTACCATCGTTTTCATAATAGAAATCTTTATCTGAAGTTGTATAAGTCACATACAAACCAGAATAACCTCTATCATTGTGATTTTTGATAATGTTGTGCAATTGTGTTTTAAGTATATAACCTGTTCCTGTTGCTGAGTTGTAATATCCATTTGGGATTTGCGCAAAACAAATAGAAACTAATAACAATAATAGTGTGGTAAAATTCTTTTTCATGGTTAATTGTTTTTTTGAAGTAATGCCATATAGAATCCATCAAAACCCGATTCTGAGGCTAATATTTTTACATCTTTTACAAAGGTAAATTCTTTTCCGTTTTCTGTGGTTAAAAAACGCTTAATTTGTTCATCGTTTTCAGAAGGCAGGATGGAGCAAGTAGCATACACCAATTGACCGCCTGGTTTTACAATTCTTGAATAGCTTTCTAAGACTTCGGCTTGTACTTTCTTGATGTTGTCTATAAATTCCGGCTGCAATTTCCATTTGCTGTCAGGATTTCTTTTGAGCACACCTAATCCGCTGCATGGTGCGTCGATCAGTACTCTATCCGCTTTTTCATATAGCTTTTTGATAACTTTGGTGCTGTCTATGATTCGGTATTCTATATTGAAAGCTCCGTTTCTTTTAGCCCTAATTTTTAATTGCTTAAGTTTACTTTCATATAAATCCATAGCAATAAGTTGTCCTTTGTTCTCCATTAAAGAGGCTATGTGCAACGTTTTTCCACCAGCACCAGCACAAGTATCTACAACACGCATACCAGGTTCAACACCCAAGAATGGTGCTACTAGTTGAGATGAAGCATCCTGTACTTCAAAGAAACCTTGCTTGAAGGCATCGGTCAAGAATACATTGGCGCGTTCTTTTAAAACTAAAGTATCGGGTTGATTTTTTAGATACTCTGTGTCAATATTCAAATCCATTAGGATGGCACGGAGTTGTTCTCTATTGGTTTTGAGTGTGTTTACTCTCAAGATTACTTTGGCTTGTTGGTTTTGTGCTGCCAATTCTTTAGTCCATTGCTCTTCTCCAAGCTCTTTTACACCCAATTCATCCATCCAATCGGGTATAGATTCTCTATATTTTCTAATTTTGGATAGTTCGTCAAAGCGACCTTTAATTTTTCTTTGTGGTGTGCCTTCCAGTTGTCTCCAGTCTGGAATAGGGTATCCACGAAGTACTGCCCAAACAGCAAACAATCGCCACAAATCTTCTCTAGTAAAAGGCTCTTTTACTTCAGCTATTTCGGCATAAAGTCTTTTCCAACGTACTATCTCATAGATAGTTTCTGCAACAAACTTTCTGTCCGAGCTTCCCCAACGTTTGTCTTTCTTCAAAGCACGAGCAACTACTTTATCAGCATATTCACCTTCGTTAAAGATGGCATTTAAGGAATCAATGGTGGTGTAAACTAAGTTTCTATGTAATCGCATGGGTATTAAAAATAAGCGGACAAAGATATTTCTTTTTTATTTGCTAATCCTACTTTGATAGTGTTAAAATATGTATTAAGAGCAATTAATAAAGGAAGAATTAATCTATTCTAATCATCTCTATGTTTTCTGGAGCATGCAAAACCATTGGGAATTTTTCTACTTTGACTGAGCTGCTATCCAACCCAAATCCTTTTTGTTCTGATAAACTTAGTTTTTTTAAGATAAAATAGGTGTTCATTACTATTTTTTCAAAGAAAGTTAGGTGGCTATCGTTGGATAAGAATTTTTCGGAAAGTACAAATTTAAAGTCACCAATAATGTTGTTTTTGTTTAGAGATTCGTATCTACTTGAAATGTCCATTTCGCCTCTGGCTACCATTTCTTTAATTACTTCTTTAAACATTAAATTTATCTTGGTAGCTTCTCTAAAACCAAGGTAAAAGTCAACTCTATAAAGGTCTTCCGAAAAGATTTCGGTTACTTTGTATTCCTTTCGATAAGGTTCGTTCAAAATGTTTACATGTACAAACCAATATATATCAGCACGTTTTGGTCTTTTTTGAAGAATAGAATACATTACTTTTTCTTCAATTTCGTCCGAGCGTTGCGCATTAGTCATATAGACCAAATGGGTTGCATATTTTGGAATGGATAAATCGACACTTAGTTCTGCCAAGACCTTTTTGTAATCCTCTATTTTAACAAAGTTTGTATAGTTTTTACTTATTTGTTTGGCAAGATACCAAGTAGCCATAATGCCAATTAATGCAAAAGCGATTATTAATGTTACAAATCCGCCGTGTAGAAACTTTGTAATGTTGGCATATAGAAAGCTAAATTCAATAACCAAGTAAAGACTAATCAATGGAACGATGAAATAAAGCTTTACACGTTTCATGATTAAATAAAAATTAAGTAAGAATGTTGTCATAATCATGCATAGCACAATAGCAAGACCATATGCATGTTCCATATTACTTGACTCTTTGAAGTAAAGAACAATACAAATACAACCCAAGAGTAACAGCCAGTTGATAGAAGGTATGTAAAGCTGTCCTTTAACTTCAGTTGGGTATTTTATTTTTACTTTTGGCCAAAAATTCAAACGCATTGCTTCATTTATTAATGTAAAAGAACCACTAATTAAAGCTTGTGATGCAATTACTGCTGCCATTGTAGCAATGATAATTCCTGCAGGTTGAAACCAATTTGCCATGATTAGATAAAACGGATTGCCAGCATTGCCACCCAATTCTGTTAAAGTTTTCCCTTCATGGTTGATTAGAAAAGCACCTTGACCAAAATAATTTAAAAGAAGCATTGTCTTTACAAATATCCAACTGATACGAATGTTTTTTCTACCACAATGTCCCATGTCTGAATATAAAGCCTCAGCACCCGTTGTACATAGGAAAACCGCACCCAAAACAAAAAAGCCCTCTGGATGCAAAGTTAACAATTCGTAGGCATAATAAGGATTGACAGCATTTAATACAGACACATCTTGCACCACTTGAAGGATGCCCAAAACACCCAACATGGTAAACCAAACAAGCATCATAGGAGCAAAAAACTTGCCCACTATCTTAGTGCCAAATTGTTGAATAGTAAACAGAATGATTAGAATAGTAATTACTATAGGTATAGTGTTTATTTCTGGATAAAAAAGGCGCAAACCTTCAACTGCCGAAGAAACCGAAATGGGTGGCGTGATGATACCATCGGCAAGCAAGGCACTACCACCAATGATGGCAGGTACAATAAGCCATTTTATCTTCATTTTTTTTACTAGAGCAAAAAGAGCAAAAATTCCACCTTCACCATGATTGTCAGCACTTAGTGTGATGATAACGTATTTTAGAGTGGTTTGAAGGGTTAGTGTCCAAAATATGCAAGATATTCCGCCAAGTACAATATCTCTAGAGATTGGATAGTCGCCTAAAATAGCTTTCATTACATACAATGGAGATGTACCAATATCGCCATAAATGATTCCTAATGTGATTAATAAACCAGCTGTAGAAAGCTTGGAATGCAAGTTAAGATGTTTGAAGGAACCCATGAAAGACAATTAGTTAAAGAGTGCAAATTTATATAAAATAGATAGAATAGGGTAGAATAAGGGTAAATTTTTATTGTGTCAATTATTTCAAAATATTTGAAACAATATGATTCTTTAACTATTGAATACTAATGAGTTGTATTTTGTTTCTACAATCTTAAAAACTATTAAGTAGTACCTTTTCAATTTGCAGAACTCTTTTTTTTAACTAATTACAGTCTAAATTCTTCGTGTACACCTAATCCGAATAGTGCAAAGTCATACTTAACAGGATCATCTGAATCGAATTCTCTTAGTTTTTTATCAAGCAGGTTTACTGTTTTAATATCGTCTTGTCTTCTGTCGATTAGTCCTAAGCTTCTAGCTACATTTCCAGTATGCACATCAAGTGGGCAGGATAGTTTTGACATTGGTATGTTTTTCCACAGTCCAAAATCAACACCATTTTTATCATGACGCACCATCCAACGAAGAAACATGTGCATTCTTTTTGCTGCTGCTCCAGTTGAAGGATCGGCAAGGTGTTTTCGAGTTCTTATCCAATGCTCAATTTCAAAAAAAATAGTTCGAAAGTTGACTATGCTTTCGTGCATTTGAGTATTACCTTGATTTAAGGTGAAAATAGTTTCCAATCCGCTATGGTTTGTATAAATATTATGAAGCGATTTGATATAAAACTGACAATCAATACCATTAAATGTTCTGTGTGTGAAGTCGCTTAGCTTTTCGATATCACTTTCTGAATGATTGAGAATAAAATCATATGGCGAATTGCCCATTAATTCCATCAATTTTTTTCCTTTATTGATGATAGTTTTTCGTTGTCCCCAAGCTAAAGTAGCTACAAGAAAACCAGCTATTTCAATATCTTCTTTTACACTAAACTGATGAGGAATCTGAATTGGATCAGTATCAATAAAAGACCTGTTGTTATATTGAACAACTTTTTCATCTAAAAACTCTTTTAACACTTTTCCGTCTAGCATCTTTAGTTTGTTTCAATATTGTTAATGGCTTTCCAGTCAATCCAATCTACATTAGTATCAATATTACCATCAACCATTGTTAATTTTCGGTCTGCCATGTTTGCTAAAGCCTCATTATGGGTAACAATTACGAATGTTTGTCCAAATTCGTCACGAAGTTTAAAGAATAATTCGTGTAAATTTTCAGCTGATGTAGAGTCTAAGTTTCCCGAAGGTTCATCAGCAAAGATTACGGCTGGTTTGTTGATTAAAGCTCTGGCAACAGCAACACGTTGTTGTTCTCCACCCGAGAGTTCATTTGGTTTGTGATGTATCCTGTGCGATAAACCTAGATAATCTAAGAGTCTTTTGGCTTCAGCTTCTGTTGGTGTTTTTTCCTTTTTGGCAATGTAAGCTGGAATGCAAACATTTTCTAAAGCAGTAAATTCAGGAAGTAATTGGTGAAACTGAAATATAAACCCTAAATGTTCGTTTCTAAATTTAGACAATGTCGCATCATCCATTTTTAGAATGTTTTTACCGTTTATCTCTAGAGTAGTTTCTTTGTTTGTGTTAGGATGGTCTAAAGTTCCAATAATTTGTAGTAAAGTAGTTTTTCCTGCGCCACTAGCACCAACAATCGAAACGATTTCTCCCTTTTCGATATGTAGTGTTACTCCTTTTAAAACTTGAAGTGCATCGTAATTTTTAAATATATTATTGGCAGTTATCATTCTCTATTTTTTTTACAAAGTAACAAAGTATTTTGTTTTTAAAACTAACTATAAGTTTTTTTTATGATTGAATAAATTATAAATTTAAGTTAAATAAAATTTATTGTTTAATTATTTTATAAATTTGTTAAACAAAAATAAACTTCTATGAATACTACTATTGAAAAGGAATTAATCGAATTGATGGGCGACAATCATCATATGACTTCAGCAAATACACCATTGAGAGCTGATGCATTTCACAAAAACGATAATGAAAAAATGATGGTTATTGAAGATCATTTTCATGCTATTATGGAAGTAATGGGCTTAGACATGACTGATGATAGTTTAAAAGGAACTCCACATCGAGTTGCTAAAATGTTTATTAAAGAGATTTTCTCCGGATTAAATCCAGAAAATAAACCAAAAATTTCGGTTTTTGAAAATTCTTACCACTATCATAAAATGTTGGTTGAAGCAGCTATTAGTTTTAATTCAACTTGTGAACATCATTTTCTTCCAATTATTGGAAAAGCTCATATTGGATATGTGTCTAGTGGAAAAGTAATTGGTCTTTCAAAATTGAATAGAATAGTGGATTATTACTCTAGAAGACCACAAGTGCAAGAACGATTGATTATGCAAATTTTTAATGAATTGAAAACTGTTTTAGACACTGATGATGTAATTGTAGTTATGGAAGCAAAACATCTTTGTGTGTCGAGTAGAGGAATTCAAGATGAAAGTAGTTTTACCTCAACCATACAGTATGGTGGAATTTTTAACGAAAAAGAAAATAGAAACGATTTTTTTAATTTAGTGGGTAAACAAAAACAAAACTAAGGTTTTAATTTTTGAATTGGTTAATTTGCTAAGTTTATCAAGTTGCATTATTCGAGATTTTCTTTTTTAAAAAAAAATCCAAACCCAAGACTTTTGAGCATTTTTTTCTCAAAAGCCCAAAAGAATTTAAACTGTCCGAAGAGAAAGCCAAAACTGATTAACAATACTTGATAAACTGGGAAAATTAAAAGAATATATAAAGGATAATATATCCAATTGGAAACATCTCCTTTAATAATTCCAAATACTGCCAAAATGGGTTTTGAAAGTAGTGCCGAACTAGAACCAGTAATGGCAAATACAACAAGTATAACCACCATTTGTGTGTTTGATGTAATGTTCCAACGTTCTTTGAAAGAAGCCATTCTTTTTTTATTGCAAATATACTTTTTTATGGTCTTGGAACAAAGCCCGACAAACGTTGATTGTTCTTAATTTGAAAATAAATCATATAGTTGTATATTAAATAATTTACTTCATAACCATAATGAATATTTCTGTCATAATCAATACGCATTTCGTATAAATCTATTCCATATCGCGACGATTGATTTACTCTATTGTTCCATTCTTGAACATAAATGTAATTTCTATCTTCTAAATATCTTTCAGAATAATAGCCACGAGGTTTTGCTGTTGAAACTAACCAAGAATTAAACCCAGTATCAATAATAATGACTTGGTATTCTAAACTGTCATTTTCAATTTTAATAGTATCGTTTGCAACCAAAGAATCAGTAGCATTAAATCCTGATTTTGAACTGTTGCAACCAATTACTATAGCAATGATGACTATAAAAGGAATTAGATTTTTCATTTCAAAATTTTTACTAAAGTTACTAATTTAGTGAGTTGTTTTCTATTAGGAATGTGTTAAAAAAAAAACCATGTTTTCACATGGCTTTTATGAAAATTATATTTTTTACTTCCCGAAAAGTTTGCCTAACATTCCGCCTAAACCACCAGATTTATTAGAAACTGCGGCAATTGCATCATCCATACCAACTTTTCCATCACCATTTTGGTCTAAACCAAGTTGTCCGCCATAATTAGAAATAGCATCCATCAAACCTGAGTTTCCTTGTCCATTAGAAATTGCGTTTATAATATCCGATACTTCAAAACCCTTATGATTTGGGTCTTTCGCATTTCCAATCAATGAGCCTAAAACTTTTGGAATTAAACTAGCTGCCACTCCAGAAGAAGCTTCGTTAGATAGTCCAAATTTTTGACCTAAATTTCCTGAAAATTTTTGTGTCAATTGCTGTACCACAGGATTCGAACTATCAATAGCGGTATTTCCTTGAAACAAACCTACTAAATCCGAAACGTTTCCGTTAGCAACCATTCCTTTTAAACCATCCATAATAGAAGAATTAGCTTCACTTAAAACGGCTTGGTTTTGTTCGTTTGGAACAGCATTGTTATTTACTACTGCATCATTTCCAAATTGATTTACTAATTCTGATAATTGTTCAAACATGATATTAAAATTTTTAATTGACCTTAAATGTACAAAAAAAAAGATAACTTTTTTGGAGTTATCTTTGTTAATTCGTTTATAGTTATACTTTCTCTGTTTTGAGGATACTAATAATTTGCTCTGCTAACTCGGTTCCAATTCTATCCTGTGCTTCTAAAGTTGCGGCACCAATATGCGGTGTCAATGATATTCTAGGATGCATTAATATTTGAATTTCTGGACTTGGTTCTTTTTCAAAAACATCTAATCCTGCAAATAGAACTTTATTATTTTCTAAGGCTTCAATTAAAGCAACTTCATTTAAAACACCACCACGAGCACAGTTGATGATGCCGACATTATCTTTCATAATAGCCAATTCATCTTTGTCAATAACATAGGTGTCTTGTGCAGGAACGTGAAGTGTGATAAAATCAGAGTGTCTTAATAAATCCTCTAGTGGTTCGGTTTCAATCTCTACATTGATGAATTGCCCGTTATAGAAATCAACTCTAACATCTGCTTTACCAACAAATTTATCAGAAGCAATCACTTTCATTCCCAATCCAACAGCCATTTTGGCAACCGCTTGACCAATTTTTCCAAAACCAATAATCCCTAATGTTTTTCCTCTAAGTTCAATACCATTGGCATAGGCTTTTTTTAAACCATCAAAATTGCTATCGCCTTCTAATGGCATATTTCTGTTGGCATCATGAAGAAAACGAACGCCAGTAAATAAATGTGCAAAAACCAATTCGGCAACACTTTCTGATGAAGAAGCTGGTGTGTTAATGACATGAATTCCTTTGCTGCGAGCATATTCTACATCAATATTGTCCATTCCAACACCACCGCGACCAATTATTTTTAAACTCGGACAATTGTCAATAATATCTTGCCGTACTTTGGTAGCACTGCGAACTATTATAACCGATACATTATTTGAATTAATATAATTGGCAACTTGTTCTTGCGCTACTTTTGTAGTGATTACTTCAAAACCGCCTTTTTCTAAGGCTTTAATACCACTTTTTGAAATTCCGTCGTTTGCTAATATTTTCATTCTATGTTGAATTTATGTCAACATCTCTCGATGCTGTAATTATTTTTTCTTCTACTTTTATTAAACATTTCTTTCTAATTCTTGCATAACGGCTACCAGCACTTGTACACTTTCAATTGGTAAAGCATTATACATCGAAGCACGATAACCACCAACGGAACGATGACCATTAATTCCAGAAATTCCAGCATCTTTACACATTTTATCAAATGTTTCTTGGTGTGCTTCATTTTCTAAAAGAAACGTGGCATTCATAATGCTTCTATCTTCTTTATTTGCTGCACCTTTAAACAATGGATTTCTATCTATCTCGTTGTAAAGTAAATTTGCTTTGGCTTCGTTTATTTTTTCAATAGCTGCAATTCCACCAAGTTTTTTTAACCATTGTAAAGTTAGGAGTGAAGCGTACACTGGAAAAACAGCAGGTGTGTTAAACATACTTTCTGCTTTAATGTGTTTTTCATAATCTAGAATACTTGGAATAGTTCTGCCTGATTTACCAAGAATAGCTTCTTTTACAACTACAAGTGTTGTTCCAGCTGGTCCCATATTTTTTTGTGCTCCAGCATAAATCAAATCAAATTTTGAAAAATCTAATGTTCTGGAGAAAATATCCGAACTCATATCACAAACTAAAGGAACATTGGTTTGTGGAAATGATTTCATTTGTGTTCCAAAAATTGTATTGTTACTTGTGCAATGAAAATAAGAAGCATCATTTGCAATAGCATATTCCTTTGGAATAAAATTATAATTAGCTTCTTTAGACGATGCTACAATTTCTGTTCCTCCAAAAAGTTTGGCTTCTTTGATAGCATTGCTTGCCCAAGTTCCAGTATCTAAATATGCCGCTTTTCCATCAACATTCATCAAATTATACGGAACCATTAAAAACTCCATACTAGCGCCACCTTGAAGAAACAATGCTTGATAACCCTTTCCTTCCAATCCTAAAAGTTCCAAAACTAATGCTCTTGCCTCATCCATTACCGCTACAAAGTCTTTACTTCTGTGCGATATTTCGAGGATGGATAAATTAGAATTATTAAAATTTAAAATTGCTTCGGCTGATTTTTCAAATACTTCTTGAGGTAAAATACATGGTCCTGCGCTATAATTATGTTTTTTCATGTTGATTCCAAAAAATTAAGTTGCAAATTTCGGAAATAGCAATAGAAATTAACAATTGGAAAGACAACTAATTGTTAAAGGTTATGAACAAAAACGTTGTAGTTGAAAAAGAAATTTAAAGATTTATTAAAAACTCCAAAGTATCAACACTATCAGCATAATCCCAAAGTTGTGGTTTTTGAGTTTGTCCAAAAGCGATGGATTTTGGAATTAAATCATTAGAAACTATACACTGAATTTGCTCTTTTTCAAGCTCTAAACGACTTTTTAAAGTTTCTAAATCTTCATAATTTTCATAAAACACCGAAGAAATTGGTGAAGCATAACTAGGATCTTCTTTTAAAGTTAGAAACTCATTATCCAATAATTTAAAATTACTCATCAAAAAAACGGCTTTATTGTAGTCGTAATTATTAGAATATTTCTCATAGAAAATTACATCTTTATATTTATAAATAGCTTCAAAAAAGTTTTTAAAATCATAACCTTTTGGCACAAATAATTTAGAAACATTGCGACAACCTAAGCCAAAATACCTAAAAATGTCTTCACCTAAATTAACTAAATCTTCATGCGTTTCATTTCCGTCTAAAACTGCAATTGAATTTCTGTTTTTACGAATGATACTTGGTTTGTCTTTAAAGTAAAACTCAAAATAACGTGCAGTATTGTTACTTCCAGTAGCGATAATGGCATCAAAGTTTTCAAGTTTCCCGTCTGTAAAAGTGATTGAATTTTTTATTTCAGGATTTACAGCAATTAGGTATTTTGCTAAAAACTTGATTAAATGTTGGTCATTAGACGAAGTTTTTACCAAGACGTTATGTCCCGAAATCAATACAGAAAGAAAATCATGAAAACCAACCAAAGGAATATTTCCTGCCAAGATTAATCCAACTGTTTTTACTTTCTTTTTGTCATCCTGAGCGCAGTCAAAGGAATATTTAGACAACCAAAGCGATAAATTTTTATCAGTTAAAGCTTCTGCCCAAGAATTTAGAGCAAAATAAACTTGTTCTGGTGTAAACCAACCATTATGCGATTGGGATAAATGAATTAAATCAATAAAATCATCGTAAAACAAATCGTTATAAAGTACTGTTTCATTTTTTGAATTAGCATCCATTGAAAATTGGCTTAGAAATTTTCCTAAAGCAATAAAACATTCTTTTTTATCCAATTGTAACATTTGTTTCTTGTTTATGAATGGTTTTGATTGTAATTTTGCACAAAAATAAGTAATATAGTTAGATTAGTTGGTTTTGTTTTTCAAAAATACTTCCAACTTCTGACTTCCAATTTCTAATATAAAATTATGGCAATTATAATAACCGATGACTGTATAAATTGTGGTGCTTGTGAACCAGAATGTCCAAATACAGCAATATATGAAGGCGCAGACGATTGGCGCTATAAAGATGGAACACAGTTAAAAGGAAAAGTTATTCTTCCAGATGGAACCGAAGTTGATGCGGATATTGCTCAAACTCCAATTTCTGATGATATATATTATATTGTTCCAGGAAAGTGTACTGAATGCAAAGGTTTTCATGAAGAACCACAATGTGCTGCTGTTTGTCCTGTTGATTGTTGTATTCCTGATGATAATCATGTAGAAAGTGAAGAAACACTTTTAAATAGGCAAGCCTTTTTACATAACGAGTAATAAAAAATCCGAAAGTTATCTTTCGGATTTTTCGTTTTTAAGGCTAGAGTGTTATTTATTACTTAGCTACCATGAATTTTTCGGTAGTAATTCTATCTGTTTTCTCATTATAAGTATCAATAATTAAATTTCCATCAGCATCAAAATAGGCTGAGGATACTTTGCCATCATTTACAAAAAGATAATTGTTGTTTGATGTTTTTCGTAAATACGAATTCTTTTTAGAATTATTATTGATTATCGAATAACCGTAATCATCAGTTTTAAATTGGTATTTAGTACCATTATTCATATAATAAGCAGAATGATCTACATCAACATATTTTGTTTTCCCGTCAACACTTAACTCCGTTGTTTTAGTAACCATTACTGGGCTTTCTTTCATCGGAATGTTCAAAGTGTTGGGTTTGGCTTCTTCAAGTTGAATGTTTTGAACTTCTTCCGTTTCATTAGTAGTAACGATTTTCTTTTCACCTTCCGAATTTTTCACGGTAGTAGTTTTAGTTTCAGTCTCTTTTATAACGTTTTTGTTTTGCGCTTGAAGACTAAATGTTACAAGCAGCAAAAATGCAATTGATATTAAATTTTTCATGATAATTTGTTTTAATTGTTATACTACAAATTTAAGATGAATGACATCTACATGTTTTACAAGTTTTTATTGAATGTTTACAAGATTATCACTTTTACTCAAATGTTAATAATCCTTTTGATAATTCATAGTATAATTTTCTATTTGATTGAGAATGTTTATTAGTTTTGTTAAAAATCAAGTAAAATGTCTGTAAAAGGTTTATTGGCGATTTTGTTTTTCTATAGTATTCAATTGTTTTCACAAACTGAATCCAAAACCATTATACTAAAAGATAAAGATACCGATGCACCTATTGAAGATGTTACGGTTACTCTTTTAAAAACCAAACAAAATTTACTCAGTAACGCCAATGGAATTGTAACTTTTGAGTTAACAGGAAGCACCAATATTCAAATAAAACATTCTTCTTATTTACCCATAAATCTCCGATCGAATACTTTAAAAGAAACAGTTAATACGATTTATCTAACCAGCAATGTCAATGAGTTGGAAGACATTGTGATTACAAAAAAACATCCTCAAAAGATTTTAGCATCATTAATAGAAAACTCCAAAAAACGCTTAACGGTTCCAGGAAGATTAAAAGTTTATTGTAGAGAATTTTTCAAACTCAATGGCAAATACTCTTATTTTAATGATGGTTTGATGAATATTCAATTACTCAATAAATCACGAAAAACAGATGCCATAATCCTTGTAGAACAAAACCGCTCTATAAACTTGACCAACGATTTTGTAAAAGACGATTTGTTGGGTTACAACTTAAATGATATTATGGAAAACTATTATAATTTCAAATATCTCAACCCATTGCTTGATGCAGTGGCAAAAAAAGAATACGATTTTGTAATTAAAGTGTTCTCAAAAAACAAAGACTACAATGTGATTTCAGCTGTTCCAAATGAAAATGCATCAGGATTATTAGATGATTTTACCATCATTTATGATCCTGATAAAAAACTAATTATAGAAGTCAGTTCAATAGTGTCGCCATTGGTTTTATCAAAAATAAAAGAGAAAACAAGTTTGGGCTCCAAAAACATATATAAATCAATGTTTAAAACCATTTATAAACTTCAAAATAATAACTACTATTTAATTGGTTCCAAAGAAGAAATTGGTTTTGAAAAAAACGAAAAAAACGCTAAAAAAGATATTGAAGTGCGAAATTACTTTTTAACCAAAAATTTCAGCACCAGTTATTATAAATTCAAAGAAGAAGAAGTCTTTAAAGACAAAACACTACATAACAAGAAAAATGTAATCCTGACAGATTATTGGAATGAATCTGGTTTAACTGCTACCGAAGACGAACAGCAAATAATAAATACTATTGAAGAAATTCATTAATTAGACTATATTTGCACACTTTTTTAAATCAAAACTTATAATGAAACGCTTTTGCGTTCCCTATTACCAATTTAAAACAATATGAAAGCAGGAATTGTAGGATTACCAAATGTTGGAAAATCAACTTTATTTAATTGTTTGTCAAACGCAAAAGCACAAAGTGCCAACTTTCCATTTTGTACCATCGAACCAAATATTGGAGTAGTAAATGTTCCTGATCCAAGAATAAATCGATTGGAAGAATTAGTAAAACCAGAGCGGGTTCAAATGGCAACCGTTGATATTGTTGACATCGCAGGATTAGTAAAAGGAGCAAGTAAAGGCGAAGGTTTAGGAAATCAATTCTTAGCAAATATTAGAGAATGTAATGCAATCATTCACGTTTTACGTTGTTTTGATAACGACAATATTGTTCACGTTGACGGAAATGTAAACCCAATTCGAGACAAAGAAACCATAGACATCGAATTGCAATTAAAAGACCTAGAAACCGTCGAAAAACGTTTAGAAAAAGTAAATCGCGCCGCAAAAACAGGTAATAAAGAAGCACAAGTAGAACAAGCATTGCTTAATAGAATTCGTGAAGCATTACTTCAAGCAAAATCAGCCAGAACCGTTATTCCTCAAAACCAAGACGAAGAATCTTTGATGGAAGATTTTCAATTAATTACAAACAAACCTGTGCTTTATGTTTGTAATGTTGACGAAAGTGCAGCAGTTAATGGAAACAAATATGTTGACCAAGTTCGCGAATTAGTAAAAGACGAAGAAGCCGAAGTGATCATTCTTTCAGTAGGAGCAGAAGCAGATATTACAGAATTAGAAAGCTACGAAGAACGACAAGTATTCCTTGAAGATATGGGATTGACAGAGCCAGGTTCAGCAGTACTAATTCGTGCAGCTTATAAATTATTAAAACTACAAACCTATTTCACAGCAGGTGTAAAAGAAGTTCGTGCTTGGACAATAAACATTGGCGATACAGCACCAAAAGCAGCCGGAGTAATTCATACCGATTTCGAAAAAGGATTCATCCGTGCCGAAGTAATCGCTTTTGAAGATTATTCCAATTACGGTTCAGAAGCCAAAGTAAAAGAAGCAGGAAAACTTAGAGTAGAAGGAAAAGAATACATCGTAAAAGATGGCGATGTGATGCATTTCCGTTTTAATGTGTAATCGATAAGAAAATAAAATAAATAATAAACCGCAAAATCTCTTTTGCGGTTTTTTTATATATTCAATACCATTTCGTTCAATAAATCAATTCAAACACAAAAAAACAAATAATAATTGCGTGTTAAACCATGAGTATAGAGTGTTGAACCTCGAGTACTGAGTGTTGAAGTATCCAGTCTGAGGGTTGGAGCACGAGTGAAGAGTGTTACACCGTGAGTACAAAGTGTTGGACTACGAGTGAAGAGTGTTGGAGCACGAGTGAAGAGTGTTGAACCCCGAGTAAAGAGTGTTAGAGCGCGAGGTAAAAGTTAAAAGCTATAATCTATTTTCTAGTTTTTTTGTTTTGTTTTCTTTAAAACATTGTCAATATCATTCTTAATAACTTCTACAAAATCCATTTTAAAAATCTATCGGCAATCACTATATTAGCACACATTCACTAAATTTTAAAATGGCTGACGAAACTAAATACGACGAAGATAATATTCGCTCACTCGATTGGAAAGAACACATCCGAATGCGTCCAGGAATGTACATCGGAAAGCTAGGCGATGGTTCTTCTCCCGATGATGGAATTTATATATTATTAAAAGAAGTTATCGATAACTGTATTGATGAATTCGTTATGGGCGCTGGTAAAGTCATTGAAGTTTCCATCAAAGACAAAATGGTTTCAGTACGCGATTACGGTCGTGGTATTCCATTAGGAAAAGTAGTAGATGTAGTTTCCAAAATGAATACCGGTGGAAAGTACGATTCAAAAGCCTTTAAGAAATCCGTTGGTTTAAATGGTGTTGGTACCAAAGCCGTAAACGCATTGTCCAATTTCTTTCGTGTAGAATCCGTTCGCGACAATCAAATTAAAGCGGCTGAGTTTTCGGCAGGTAATTTAACACTAGAAGAAGACGTTCAAGAAAGCACAAAACGCAAAGGAACCAAAGTATCTTTCATTGCCGATGAAATTATTTTCAAAAACTACAAATACCGAAACGAGTACATCATCAAGATGCTCAAAAACTATTGCTATCTAAATCGTGGATTAACAATTTATTACAATGGTGAAAAATACATTTCCGAAAATGGTTTACGCGATTTACTAGATGAAAATATTGCAGAAGAAGATAAAGTATATCCAATCGTTCACTTAGAAGGTGAAGATATTGAAATCGCCATTACACACAGCAAATCACAATATTCTGAAGAATACCATTCATTTGTAAACGGTCAAAACACTACGCAAGGTGGAACACATTTAGGAGCATTTCGTGAAGCAATTGTAAAAACGATTAAAGAATTTTATAACAAACCTTTTGAAGCATCAGACATCAGAAAATCAATAGTTTCTGCAATTTCAATAAAAGTAGAAGAACCTGTTTTTGAGAGTCAAACCAAAACTAAATTGGGTTCAACCGATATTGGTCCAAAAGGTCCAACCGTGCGAACCTTTGTAAACGATTTTATCAAAACCAAGCTCGATAACTTTTTACATAAAAACCCAGAAGTTGCCGATTTGTTATTGCGCAAGATTCTTCAAGCAGAACGCGAACGTAAAGAACTTTCTGGAATTCGAAAACTAGCCAAAGACAGAGCTAAAAAAGCCAATCTGCACAACAAGAAACTCCGTGATTGCAGAGTGCATTTAACCGATGCCAAAAACCCAAGAAGTTTAGAAAGCACCTTGTTCATTACCGAGGGTGATTCTGCATCGGGTTCAATCACTAAAAGTCGTGATGTGAATACACAAGCTGTTTTCAGTTTGCGTGGTAAACCTTTGAATTCCTATGGAATGTCGAAGAAGATTGTATATGAAAACGAAGAGTTCAATTTGCTTCAAGCAGCACTAAACATCGAGGAAGACATGGGCGATTTGCGGTATAATAATATCGTAATTGCAACCGATGCCGATGTCGATGGAATGCACATCCGCTTGTTATTAATTACGTTCTTTCTACAATTCTTCCCTGAATTAATCAAGGACGGTCATTTATATATTTTGCAAACGCCATTATTCCGTGTTAGAAATAAAAAAGAAACCATATATTGTTATAGCGAACCAGAACGTGTTGATGCCATAGAAAAACTAAAACCAAAACCCGAAATTACCCGATTTAAAGGATTGGGTGAAATTTCTCCAGATGAGTTTAAACACTTCATTGGCGAAAGCATCCGTTTGGATCCTGTGATGCTAGATAAAGCTACTTCTATTGAAACGCTTTTAGAATTCTACATGGGCAAAAACACTCCAGATAGACAAGAGTTTATAATCAATAACTTGAAGGTAGAATTGGATGTTGTGGAGAAAAATTAGATTAAAAAAACAATGACACGAATGTAGCGACTGACGCAGTAATTATTCAGCATAAATGAAAGACGAAGAAGAAGACAACATAAACCCAGAAGAGGAAAATCAAGAACAAGAAAGCCATGGTTTTGATGAAATAAAAACATCAGGACATCATTTCTATGAAGTAGATGAAAACCCAGAAGAAACCATTACCAAAGTTACAGGAATGTACAAAGATTGGTTTTTGGACTATGCCTCCTATGTAATTCTAGAACGTGCTGTTCCTGCTATTGAAGACGGCTTCAAACCAGTACAACGTCGAATCATGCACTCGATGAAAGAACTTGATGATGGTCGATACAACAAAGTAGCCAATATCGTTGGGCATACCATGCAGTACCATCCACACGGTGATGCGAGTATTGGCGATGCGATGGTTCAAATTGGTCAAAAAGATTTGATTATCGACATGCAAGGAAACTGGGGAAACATCCTCACGGGCGATAGCGCTGCAGCTTCTCGTTACATAGAAGCGCGTATTTCCAAATTTGGTCATGATGTGTTGTATTCACCAAAAATCACCGAATGGGGAATGTCCTACGATGGTCGTCGTGCCGAACCAATAAATCTTCCGGTTAAGTTTCCGCTATTGTTGGCGCAAGGTGCCGAAGGTATTGCTGTTGGTTTATCTACCAAAATATTACCGCACAATTTCAATGAACTAATCGATTGCTCCATTAAAGTGTTGAAAGGAAAATCGTTTACCTTATTTCCTGATTTTCCAACCGCGGGAATTGCCGATGTTTCCAACTACAACGATGGAATGCGTGGTGGAAGAGTTCGCGTGCGGGCAAAAATTGCACAATTAGACAAACAATCTTTGGTCATCACCCAAATTCCTTTTTCAACCAATACTTCTACTTTGATAGATAGTATTTTGAAAGCCAATGATAAAGGGAAAATAAAAATCAAAAAGATTGAAGACAATACAGCTGCCGAAGTTGAAATTCTAATTCACCTTCCGCCAGGTGTTTCTCCAGATAAAACGATTGACGCTTTGTATGCCTTTACAGCTTGCGAAACATCAGTTGCACCATTGGGCTGTGTCATTGAAAACCATAAACCGTTGTTTATCGGAGTTACCGATATGTTGATAATATCAACTAACCGAACAGTTGATTTACTTAAACGTGAGTTGGAAATTCAATTGGACGAGTTAGAAAACAAGTGGCATTTTTCTACATTGGAGAAAATCTTCATTCGAGAAGAAATGTACATCGACTTCAAATTGTATTCCGATAGAGAATCACTTTATGTTTATATGTACGATCGATTTAAACCATTTCTTAAATCATTTGTTCGTGAAATTAATGATGAAGATTTACAGAAATTGACACAAATCCCAATGATACGTATCACTCGCTTCGATTCGGATAAGGCAGATGATGCTATTGCCAAGTTGGAAGCTGAAATGGAACAAGTAAAATATCATTTAGACCATATTATCGACTTTGCAATAGACTTTTTCCAAAAATTAAAAGACAAATACGGAAAAGGTAGAGAACGTCAAACAGAATTGCGAAGCTTTGATACTATTGAAGCGACAAAAGTTGTTTTAAGAAATACAAAACTATACGTAAATAGGGAAGAAGGTTTCTTCGGAACAGGGTTAAAGAAAGACGAATACGTTGCCGATTGTTCGGACATAGACGACGTAATTGTCTTCCTTCGCGACGGAAAAATGATGGTAGCCAAAGTGGACGACAAAAAATTTGTGGGCAAAGACATTATACACATTGCTGTTTTTGATAAAAACGACAAACGAACCATTTATAACATGATTTATCGCGATGGTAAAAATGGCTCTACATTCATCAAACGATTTAATGTATCGGGTGTAACGCGTGATAAGTTTTACGATTTAACCCAAGAAAAACCAGGTTCGCAAGTATTGTATTTTTCGTTCAATCCAAATGGAGAAGCCGAAACCGTTACCATATTATTACGACAAGTCGGCAACATTAAGAAATTAAAATGGGATGTTGATTTTGCCGATATTGCTATCAAAGGACGTGCTTCCCGAGGAAATACTGTTTCCAAATATCCAATTAAAAAAATAGAACTTAAAGAAAAAGGAATTTCAACTTTGCGCCCACGAAAAGTATGGTTCGACGATACCGTGCAACGATTAAATGTAGATGGAAGAGGAGAGTTGTTGGGCGAATTCAGACCAAATGACCGACTGCTAATCATCAACCAATCGGGAAAACTAAAAACCATCATTCCCGAGTTGACAACCCATTTTGAAGAAGACATGATTGTATTGGAAAAATGGAACCCTAAGAAACCTATTTCCTGCATATATTTTGATGGCGAAAAAGAACGCTACTATGTAAAACGCTTCTTGGTTGAAAACGAAAACAAAGAAGAAATCTTCATATCCGAACATGATAAATCGCAACTAGAAATTGTTTCTACCGATTGGCTTCCAATGGCTGAACTTGTTTTTGCCAAAGTAAAAGGCATTCAAAAAGAAAATCAAAGCATTAATATAGAAGAATTCATCGCGGTCAAAGGAATTAAAGCATTAGGAAACCAATTGACTACCGAGAAACTAAAACAAGTCAACCTTTTGGAGCCGTTACTCTATGAAGAACCCGAAGAAGAAGCACCCGAAGAAATGGAAGTTTCTGGTGAAAACAATGTTTCCGACGATATTCAAACAGAGCTAGACGACGATGGACAAATCACTTTGTCTTTAGAGTAGTTTTCTATCTACAATACAAAAACCCTTATCGATTGATGAGGGTTTTACTTTTTGGTTTTATATTGGAAATTATACTATCTTTTTAATTACTCTCAATCTATGCGTGTGTCTGTTTTGTTCAGCGTTGTAGATGCCAAGGTGGTCTAATCGGTCTATGCGTACTTTTCCGCTTGCGTGAATTATATAATTGTCTTCCATTATGATGCCTACATGGATGATGTTGCCATCTTCATTGTCAAAAAAAGCTAAATCACCAGGCTCACTTTCTTCAATAAAACTCAAAGCTTCACCTTGTGAGGCTTGTTGCGAAGCATCTCGAAGTAAAATATAGCCGTTCAATTTATAAACCATTTGTGTAAACCCAGAACAATCAATTCCAAATGGTGTTTTTCCGCCCCAAAGATAAGGTGCATTCAAATACATAAAAGAAGTTTTTACAATTTCCTTTTTTGGTTTTATTCCACTAACGCGTAATCCTTCAAATTCAAATTGGTTAACATTTATATCATCATGATTTAAAAACGATAATGATGCTCCTAAAGTAATAGGAACAAGTACATTGTTAGCACTGGTTACATATTCCACTAAATCTGAATTTAGAATAATACCATCGTTAGAAAGTTTCTTATAATTCTTTTCCGAAATGAATTGGTATTGTTTGCTATCTACCCAGCCTTCGTAGTTGTCAAAATGCAATTTGATTTTAGACCATTGTTTTTGCTGTTCTAAAATTTCAAAATGTTCTCCAAACAAAATTTGAGAAACGATTTCGCTTCTATCACTAGGTTCAGCACGTAAAGGAATAATCGCTAAATTACAAATGGCAAACATTTAATAGAATTATGAGTTTTGAATTATGAGTTAAAAATTGCAAAGTATCATAAACTTAAAAATTTATAACGCATAACTTATAATTTTTTAAGCTCTTTCAATGACTATTGCAGAAGCACCTCCACCACCGTTACAGATTGCTGCTGCTCCAATTTTTGCGTTGTTTTGTTCTAGCACATTTAATAATGTAACAATAATTCTAGCTCCAGAACAACCTAGGGGATGACCAAGAGAAATTGCACCACCATTTACATTGACTTTAGCATTGTCTAAACCTAAAATTTTAGCATTTGCTAAACCAACAACAGCAAAAGCTTCATTAAACTCAAAGAAATCTACATCAGAAAGTGAAATACCAGCTTTGTCTAACGCTTTTGGTAATGCTTTTGCAGGTGCTGTGGTAAACCATTTCGGTTCTTGTGCTGCATCTGCATATGATTTTATATATGCCAAAGGTTTTAATCCTAAAGTTTTTGCTTTTTCTTCGCTCATCAATACTAAAGCAGCAGCACCATCATTAATAGTAGAAGCATTGGCAGCTGTAACTGTCCCATCTTTAGTAAAAACAGCATTCAAAGTAGGTATTTTGTCCAACTTTACATTACTATATTCTTCATCTTTAGAAAAAATAATAGCATCTCCACGACGTTGCGGAATCTCTACTGGAACAACTTCTTTGTCAAATTTTCCTTCATCCCAAGCTTTTGCAGAACGTTCGTAGGATTGAATGGCATAAGCATCTTGCTCTTCACGAGAAATATTGTATTCGGATGCACATAAATCGGCACAAACACCCATGGCGTTATTGTCGTAAGCATCTGTTAATCCATCTTTTTGCATACCATCGACTAAGGAAGTTGGACCAAACTTCACACCATTTCTTAAATGGACATAATGTGGAATCAAACTCATGTTTTCCATCCCACCAGCGACAACAATTTCGGCGTCACCTGTCATGATAGCTTGAGCACCTTGTATTACAGCTTTCATTCCAGAAGCACATACTTTATTTATTGTTGTTGAAGGAACTGAGCTAGGGATTCCTGAGAGAATGGATGCTTGCGTTGCTGGTGCTTGTCCAACACCTGCTTGAACTACATTACCCATTAACACTTCATCAACCAATTTAGGATCAAGATTTATTTTATTTAAGGCTCCTTTTATTGCAATAGCTCCTAATTGAGTAGCAGAAATAGAAGACAAAGAACCCATAAAACTTCCAATTGGAGTTCTTACAGCCGATACGATTACAACTTTTTTATTCATGGTATAGTTTAGTTTTATTGTACTGCAAAACTAATCTTTTATTGCAATATATGGAATTGTTAGGCAAATTAATATCTTTTTTAAGCGGATAAAAAAATCAAATACTATTCTATTTCATTGAATTTTAAAACATTCAATATAAAATTAAAATTAACTGCAAAAAAAGAAATGAAATAGTTGTAAATTATAGAATGATAAAGTACATTTGCAACCGCTTTAAGAAAAAAAGTTCTTATCAAAGATTGAAAATATAGGAGAGGTGCCAGAGCGGTAATGGAGCAGATTGCTAATCTGTCGACGGGTAACTGTCGCCAGGGTTCGAGTCCCTGTCTCTCCGCTTTTTAGGAAGTGTAACCTAATAATAAATACACGGGGTGTAGCGTAGCCCGGTTATCGCGCCTGCTTTGGGAGCAGGAGGTCGCAGGTTCGAATCCTGCCACCCCGACAAAAAAAATGGTCTCATAGCTCAGCTGGATAGAGCAACTGCCTTCTAAGCAGTAGGTCGAAGGTTCGAATCCTTCTGAGATCACAAGTTTAAAGCCTCACTAATAGTGGGGTTTTGTTGTTTTTGGTGATGATGTATTGAAATTAATTTTATACATCTGTCGGAAATAACTGAACAATTTTGCACACTTTTTGCGGACGAAAATTGAACTTTATACAATCTCTATTTATGTAGGGTAACCCAATGATTTTTATTTGTCTTAGAAACAAAAAACCTTCTCATTTGAGAAGGTTTCTTAATGTTTTTAAGTAGAAATTACCTTGCTTTATATACTTTCAATGCTTCTTTCAATATCTCTACTGAGCGAATTAAATCTTCATTCTTAAGAACATAAGCAATGCGCACTTCGTCCAATCCTAATCCTTGAGTAGAATAAAAACCTTCAGCCGGAGCAATCATTACTGTTTCGCCATTGCTGTCATAAGATTCCAACAACCAACGAGCAAAATCGTCAGCATTTTCTACTGGCAATCGTGCTATACAATAAAAAGCACCACTCGGAACACCTACTTCAATTCCTTCAATTTTATTTAATTCTCTTACCAAAGTATCTCTGCGGCTTTTATATTCAATAGTCACTTCATCAAAATAACTTTGAGGAGTTTCTAAAGCAGCTTCACTGGCAATTTGAGCAAATGTTGGAGGAGAAAGCCTTGCTTGTGCAAACTTCATGGCAGCTTCCATTACCTCTTTGTTTTTTGAAACAATACATCCAATACGTGCACCACACATACTAAAACGTTTTGAAACCGAATCAATCATGATGGCATTTTGTTCAATGCCTTCAATATTTAAAACCGAAAAATGTTTCTCATTAACATCATACACAAATTCTCTGTAAACTTCATCAGCAATCAAGAACAAATCATGCTTTTTAACAATCTCTGCCAAAAGCACAATTTCTTCATAAGTATATAATCTTCCCGTTGGATTTCCTGGGTTACAAATTAATATTGCTTTAGTTTTTGGAGTAATTAAAACTTCAAATTCCGATATAGGCGGCAGCTCAAAGTTATTTTCCAAGTTAGTAGTTACAGGAACAACGGTTACTCCTGAAGCTGTAGCAAAACCATTATAGTTGGCATAGAATGGTTCAGGAATGATAATTTCTTCTCCATGATCCATAGTGCTTCCTATTGCAAACATCAGAGCTTCGGAGCCACCAGTTGTAATGATGATATCTTCTGTTTCAACGGGTAGTCCATGGGTTTGATAATATGCAGAAAGTTTTTTTCTATAACTTTCGAACCCTGCAGAATGACTGTATTCTAACACTGTAATATCAGTATTTTTTACCGCATCTATAGCGCATTTTGGCGTTTTGATGTCGGGTTGTCCAATATTTAAATGATATACTTTATGTCCTTTCTTTTTTGCCATTTCGGCATAAGGAACTAACTTTCTAATTGGTGATTCAGGCATCCATTGCCCTTTTTTAGATATTCTTGGCATGATTTCAAAAATTTGATTCTGCAAATTTGCACTTTTTTTAGCGTTTAAAAAAATCAAATACTACCTTTAAACGATGTTAATAAATCTAATTGTTATAGAATTATTATTAATTTTATAAAAAATTAATTTAATGCTCAAAAGACTATTATTTATATTCGCCTTTCTAATTGCTTTTACGAACTATGCTCAATCGGGTTTTGAAATTAAAAAGAATAGAAACAAAGTAGTTATTCCTTTTAAGTTAATCAACAACCTAGTTTTTATTCCAATTAAATTAAATGGTGAAGAATTGACTTTTTTGCTTGATACAGGTGTTGAAGAAACCATTCTCTTTAGTGTAAACGATAATAGTGAATTAACTTTAAATAATGTTGAAGTTATCAAGTTAAAAGGGCTTGGTAATAGCGACGCAATTAATGGTTATAAGTCTTCCAAAAATGAGATTAACATCAAACAATTTGTTGATAGTAATCATTCCTTATACATAGTTCTCGACCAAGAATTTAACTTCTCTTCTCAAGTTGGTATTCCGGTTAACGGTATTTTGGGTTATCATTTTTTTAAGAATAATTTAGTAAAAATTGATTATAGTAAGCGCAAAATATATGTTTATAAAAAAGGACACAAAGTTTACCGTCAACTTTTAAACACCTATAAAAAAGATTCTCTCATTATTGATTTTAACAAACCTTATGTTTTTGAAACCATTACAAACAAGGGTGTTAAAAAGTACTCTAAGCTATTGATTGATAGCGGTAATAGTGAATCAGTGTGGGTTTTTAATAAAGATAAAGTTCTCATTCCAATGTCTGATCATTATTTAGAAGATTTTTTAGGAAGAGGTTTCAATGGTGATGTGTTTGGAAAAAGAAGCCGCATTGAACAAATCGAATTTGGTGGTCATCAATTTAAAGAAGTAATAACTAATTTTCCTGATTCAATATCTACAAAAAGCGTCAATTTAGTTGATCATAGAGTTGGTTCAATTGGTGGAGAAATACTTTCTAGATTTACTCTTTTTTTTGATTATCCTAATAATGTTATGTACACCAAACCCAATGTTACTGTTGATGATCCATTTAATTTTAATATGAGTGGAATAGAGGTAGAGCATACAGGACTACAATGGATAAAAGAAGAATATTCTTCCGCTAAAGATGGAATAACAATTTACACTAACACAAGAGCTTCAGATTATGGTACCATAAACGAAAATTACCAAAATAGTCTAAAAACGCGTTTTAGTTTAGTGCCGGTTTTCAAGATATTAAGTGTTAGACCTAATTCGGAAGCTGAAATTGCAGGGTTAAAAAGAGGTGATAAAATAATCAGTATCAATAATAAGAATGCAGACCGACTATCAATCCAAAAAATACACGAACTCCTCAAATCGGGAGAAGGACGAACTATTCAAATGAAAGTTGAGCGCAACGGAATTGAAATGAAAATCAAATTTCAATTAAAAAAGGTGTTGTAAACCAACACTCAAAAGCGTATCTTGGATTATAATTTAATAAATCTTTGCGTCGCTTTTCCATTAATAGTTTCTAAAGTAAGCAAGTAACTTCCTTGTGGCAATACGCTCACATCAATTGAATTGGCGACTTTAAACGATAGTATTTTTTGACCAACCAAGTTATAAACTGAAATGGTTTTTAAGGCTGTTGCATCAGAAATATTTATGTTCAATAGATTTTTAGCAGGGTTAGGATATAAGCCAAACGAAGCGTTTTCGAAGCTAATGTTCTTTAACGCGGTAACCGTTGTGCTGACAGTATTAGTGATTATTGGGTAGTTGTAATCAAAATAGACGTTGGCAGTATTCTCGATTACATCGTTTAAAACTACCGTGTTTTTTGGCTTTATTTTAAACGCAATATAACCATGACTGCCTGGTTCATAGTCTATAGACGCTGGAAGATTGATACCTTGATAAAAAAACTCCAACTTATTGCCTCCTGTTTTTTACTATTATATTTTATTAACTGAATTTTTAATTTTTTTAGCAAATGAAATAAAAAATGTAATTTTGCTTGCGACAAACAAAACCCCTATGAGCGACGATACAGCACAAAAGAAAAGACACGGCTGTCTTACGGCTTGGTTAATCATGATGATAATTGGAAATGCATTAGGTTCTTTTGCATATCTTATTCTTGAGCCAAATGTATTAGCCAAAGAAGGCATCATCATGACCAAAGAGCAGATGGTGTTATTGGGTATTTTAGGATTTATTAATTTGTCGTTTGCAATTGGTCTTTGGTATTGGAAGAAGTGGGCTTTCTATGGTTTTGCACTTTCGGGTTTTTTAATGTTTATTACCAATCTTAATATGGGTATGGATTTTGTTTCCTCAGCATTAGGAATGGTTGGGGTGATGCTTTTGTTTTCTATTCTTCAAATGAAACAAGGGGAAACTTCGGGTTGGGATAATTTGGAATAAAAAATCCGTAAATTGTCGATTAACTTACGGATTTCAAAAAAACTAAAAAAAAAATTATAAAATATTCAATTCCATCATGCACTGTTTCATAACTTGATACGTGCGTTCGATGTCATTATCCAAGCCTATTGAAAAACGAATTAACCCATCTGTTAAGCCCATTTCTTTTTGTTCTTCAATCGGAATCTCTGAGGATGTTGAGGTTCCAGGTGCAGAAAATAGGGTTTTATAAAACCCTAAACTAACCGCAAGATAACCTAAATTTCGGTTCTGCATCAATTCCATCAATGAATTAGCTTTTTCTAACGAGCCAACATCAATGGTCATCATGCCTCCAAAACCATATTCGTGATTAATCATTGACGAATAAATAGCATGACTTGGGTGGCTTTCTAATCCAGGATATACTACTTTCAAACCCTCTTTTTCAAACGCTTGTGCCAAATGCATCGCATTATGACTGTGTTGTTTCATGCGGATGTGCAAGGTGCGAAGGTTCTTTAAGATGCTTGCCGAACGGAAACTATCCATTGTTGGTCCTAGCAACATACTTGCGCCACTATTTACATTTTTTAAATCATCGATAAACGCTTGTGTAGCACAAATAACACCACCAACTGTGTCGCTACTACCATTGATAAACTTAGTCAAACTGTGTATCACTACATCGGCACCTAGTTTTATTGGAGAAACTGAAAGAGGCGAGAAGGTATTATCAACCACTAGCGCAATATTGTGCTTTTTGGCTATTTTAGAGAGACTTTCAATATCGGCAACTTCCAGTAATGGATTACTAACTGTTTCACAGTATAAAACCTTTGTGTTTGGAGTAATCGCAGCTTCCACCACGTCTAATTTAGTAATATCTACAAAATTGGTTTTGATGTTCCATCGTGGCATCATGTTTTTCATAAAGGCATAAGTACCGCCATAAATCGTTCTACTCGATACGATTTCATCGCCAGCACTACACAATTGCATCAATACAGGTGTAATAGCACCCATTCCCGATGCGGCAACATTAGCAGCTTCGGTGCCTTCCATAGCGGCAAGTGCTTGTCCTAAATATAAATTTGATGGTGATGAATGGCGCGAATATAAATAACAACCTTCTGCATTGCCTTCAAAAGTGTCAAACATAGTTTTTGCGGAAAGAAACGTATAAGTTGAACTATCCGATATAGAAGGATTAACGCCTCCAAACTCTCCAAAGTATTGAAGGTCTTGTATTTTATCAGCGGGATTAAAAGTACTCATAATTTGTGTGGTTTATGTTTTTAATGTTATTCAAAATTGAATATTATTAATTTATTTTTCAATACATTTGAAAAAATTTAGATTATTAGTCTATTAATGTTGTTAATTGTAGATTTATATTCTATTTAAATACGATTTTTATCCTTTTTAAAGAAAAGTAGAAACATCAAACCTATAATCAATTCGTATGGACACTATAGACAAAAAACTTTTGACCTTGCTGCAACAAGACTCTAAAAAGACCACTAAAGAGTTATCATTAAAGCTCAATTTATCCGTAACCGCAGTTTACGAACGGATAAAAAAGCTAGAAAGAGAAGGTATAATTGCCAAATATATTGCGCTATTAGACAGAACTAAAATAGATAAAAGCTTTATGGTTTTTTGTCATATCAAGCTAGTGCAGCATACTAAAGAGTTCTTAACCAAGTTTGAACAAGAAGTGATAAGACTAGAAGAAGTGCTTGAATGCTTTCACGTTAGTGGCGATTATGACTATATTCTAAAGATATATGTTAAAGATATGGAAGCCTATCGAGAATTTATGGTTACCAAATTAACAACGCTTCAACACATAGGAAGTACACACAGTACTTTCATGATTGGAGAAGTTAAAAAAACACTGGCATTTAGCTTATAAATAAATAGTGTCAAATCATTTTAATTTGTAAATTTGTGACTCGAAAAATAAAAACACAAACACACACACTATGAGTTCATTTGACGTTGTCATTATAGGTTCAGGTCCTGGCGGATATGTTTCAGCTATTCGTTGTGCCCAATTAGGTTTTAAAACTGCAATCATTGAAAAATATAGCACTCTAGGCGGAACCTGTCTAAATGTTGGTTGTATTCCTTCTAAAGCAATGCTTGCTTCTTCACATCATTATGAAGAATTACAACACTTTACCGACCACGGAATTGAAGTAACTGGTGAAGTAAAAGTGAATTTAGAAAAAATGGTTGCGCGCAAACAAGCGGTAGTTGACCAAACATCGGGCGGTGTAAAATTCTTGATGGATAAAAATAAAGTTACCGTATTTGAAGGTCTTGGTTCGTTTGAAGACGCTACCCATGTAAAAGTGACTAAAGCCGACGGGTCATCAGAAACAATTGAAGGTAAAAATATCATTATAGCTACAGGTTCAAAACCATCTAATTTACCTTTTATTAAATTAGACAAAGAAAGAATGATTACTTCTACAGAGGCATTGAAATTGCCTGAAGTTCCAAAACATTTAGTTATCATTGGTGGAGGTGTTATCGGAATTGAACTAGGACAAGTGTATCTTCGTTTAGGCGCACAAGTATCCGTAGTTGAATATATGGACAGAATCATACCAGGAATGGACAGTTCACTATCCAAAGAATTGACTAAAGTGCTTAAGAAACAAGGCATGAAATTCTATGTTTCTCACAAAGTACAATCAGTAGATAGAAAAGACAAAGTAGTTACTGTAAAGGCCGAAAATACAAAAGGTGAAACAATTACCCTTGAAGGTGATTACGCTTTAGTATCGGTAGGTCGCCGTCCATATACTGACGGTTTAAGTGCTGACAAAGCTGGCGTTAAGATAACAGACCGTGGAATGGTAGAAGTAAACAATCATCTTCAAACAAATATTCCAAACATTTACGCAATAGGAGACGTAGTTCGTGGTGCAATGTTAGCCCACAAAGCCGAAGAAGAAGGCGTGATGGTAGCGGAAATACTAGCGGGTCAAAAACCACATATTGATTATAATCTAATACCAGGTGTTGTATATACTTGGCCAGAAGTTGCTGCTGTTGGTAAAACTGAAGAGCAACTAAAAGAAGCAGGAGTTGCATACAAAGCAGGAAGTTTCCCTTTCAAAGCATTAGGAAGAGCTCGTGCTGGTGGCGATTTGGACGGTTTTGTAAAAATACTAGCCGATGCCAAAACAGACGAAGTTCTAGGTGTTCACATGATAGGTGCGCGTTGTGCCGATTTAATAGCTGAAGCTGTAACAGCAATGGAGTTTAGAGCAAGTGCTGAGGATATTTCAAGAATGTCGCATGCTCACCCAACTTTTGCAGAAGCAATTAAAGAAGCTGCCTTAGCAGCAACGGACAATAGAGCGTTTCATGTATAATTAAATCACAGTAATATAATATACTAAAAATGCCCCAAAATAGTTTTTAACTTTTTGGGGCATTTAGTTTTTATGGATATTTTGTTTATTGCATCATAGGACTGGTACTCTTCTTCTCCAATAGATTCACAACAGGTTTAGTAATAACATCACCTTTAATTTTCAGAGGAACACGACCTTCGTCATAATTTACTGCATTGGTTTCAATGGTAATTGTTTTTCTAATAGGACCAAGATTCATGTTGTATTTTACCTCAATTTTACCAGTACCTCCTGGAGCTATTTCTTCTTTAGAGAAACTTGGTACCGTACAGCCGCAGGTACTTTTGGCTTCTAATATTTTCAAAGGTGCATCACCAGTATTAGTGAATTCAAAAAATCGTACTCCAGTGTCGTCTTCTTTATTAACAGTTCCATAATCTAGCGTATTGTCTTTTAACATAAACTCAATCTTCGGACCAGTTTGTGCAAAAACAAAACCACTGATAAGAATCAAAATGGTAAGTATAAATTTTTTCATAATTTGGGTTTTTTAATATCGTAAAATTACTTTCTTTAAATTAATAAGCAAAAAATTAACTCTTAATTTTTTCTAAAGTCTTTATTAATTACTTTTGCATCTTAAATTACAAAAAGCATACCAGAAAGTTTTCAATGACAATACAATTACAATAAACATTTAAATGCCAATAGTAATCTGTGTTCTGAAATCAGAAATCTAAAATCTAAAATCTAAAATGTCAATTCCAGCTCAATTCAACGCAAAAGAAGCCGAACAAAAGTGGTACAACTACTGGATGGAGAACGATTATTTCTCTTCTAAACCAGATCATAGAACACCTTATACCATAGTTATTCCTCCACCAAATGTGACAGGAGTATTGCATATGGGACACATGTTGAACAATACCATTCAAGATGTATTAATTCGTCGTGCGAGATTAAAAGGATTCAATGCCTGTTGGGTTCCAGGAACTGACCATGCATCTATTGCCACAGAAGCTAAAGTAGTGGCTAAACTAAAATCAGAAGGCATTAACAAGTCCGATTTAACACGTGAAGAGTTTTTAAAACACGCTTACGATTGGACTGATAAATATGGTGGAACAATACTAGAACAATTAAAACAATTAGGTTGCTCTTGCGATTGGAGCAGAACCAAGTTCACTATGGATGAAGACATGTCAGCTTCTGTAATTAAATCTTTCGTTGATTTATACAAGAAAGGGGTGATTTATCGTGGTTACCGTATGGTAAATTGGGATCCAGAAGCTAAAACGACACTTTCGGATGAAGAAGTAATCTTTGAAGAACGCCAAGGGAAATTATATTATATCAAGTATCAAATTGAAGGTAGTGAAGAGTTTCTAACTGTTGCAACCACCCGACCTGAAACAATATTTGGTGATTCGGCTATTTGTATTAACCCAAATGATGAGCGTTTTACCCATTTAAAAGGTAAAAAAGCGATTGTTCCAATTTGTGGTAGAGTAGTTCCGATTATTGAAGATGACTATGTTGATGTTGAATTTGGAACAGGCTGTCTTAAAGTTACACCAGCACACGATGTTAACGATAAAGAACTTGGAAACAAACATAACCTAGAAATCATTGGCATCTTTAATGAAGATGCTTCTTTGAATTCGTATGGATTACACTATCAAGGTAAAGACCGTTTTGTGGTTCGTGATGAAGCTGCCAAAGAATTAGAAGCCCTTGGTGCTTTAGCAAAAGTTGAAAATCACATCAACAAAGTAGGAACATCCGAAAGAACCAAAGCGGTAATAGAACCAAGATTATCCGATCAATGGTTTTTAAAAATGGATACTTTAGCAAAACCTGCATTGAAAGCCGTACTTGAAACAGAAGAAATAAAATTATATCCAAATCGTTATAACAATACCTACCGCCATTGGTTAGAAAATATTCGAGATTGGAACATTTCACGCCAACTTTGGTGGGGACAACAAATTCCTGCCTATTTCTTTGGTGATGGAAAAGAAGATTTTGTTGTTGCTGAAACTATAGAAGAAGCATTAAAATTAGCTCAAGAGAAAACTTCTAACTATCAACTTCAAGCTTCCGACTTACGTCAAGATGCAGATGCATTAGACACTTGGTTCTCTTCATGGTTGTGGCCAATAGCTGTTTTCGGAGGAATTCTTGATCCTGAAAATGAAGATTTTAAATACTATTATCCAACAAATGACTTAGTAACTGGTCCAGATATTTTATTCTTTTGGGTTGCTCGAATGATTTTTGCTGGATATGAATATACTGGTAAAAAACCTTTTAATAATGTATATCTAACGGGTTTAGTTCGTGACAAACAACGTCGAAAAATGTCTAAATCATTAGGAAATTCACCAGAACCGTTGCAATTAATTGAAAAATTTGGTGCTGATGGTGTTCGTGTTGGATTGTTGTTGAGTGCTTCGGCAGGAAACGACATCATGTTTGATGAAGAATTGTGTAACAACGGTAAATCTTTTGCCAATAAAATTTGGAATGCTTTCCGATTAATCAAAGGCTGGGAAGTTGCCGAAATAGTACAGCCAGAAAGCTCAAAAGTTGCTATCGAATGGTATGAAGCCAAACTTCAAAAAACACTTCTTGAAATTGAAGACCATTTTGAAAAATACAGATTATCTGATGCTTTAATGTCAATTTACAAATTGGTTTGGGATGATTTTTGTTCATGGTTTTTAGAAATGATAAAACCTGCTTATCAACAACCAATTGATAAAGCGACTTTTGATAAAGCAATTGAAATGCTCGAAGCTAATTTGAAATTGCTACATCCATTCATGCCATTCTTAACGGAAGAAATTTGGCAATACATAGCCGAAAGAACTCCAAAGCAAGCCTTAATAGTTGCAGAATATCCAGTAATGACATCATTTGACGAAAAGTTAATTGCTGATTTTGAATTTGCGTCTGAAGTTATTGCAGGAATAAGAACCATCAGAAAAGAGAAAAACATTTCATTCAAAGATACCATTGATGTAATGGTAATCAATAATGAAAATAGTTCAACTCACTTTGATAGCATTATTTTGAAACTTGGAAATGTGGTTGTTTTAGAATACATAAGTGAAGCAATTGAAGGCGCATTAACGTTTAGAGTAAAAGCAAACGAATATTTTATTCCTGTTTCAGGTACTATTGATGTAGCTGCCGAAATTGAAAAACTAAAGGAAGAATTAAAATACACTCAAGGGTTTTTGCGAAGCGTTCAAGGTAAACTTTCTAATGAAAAGTTTGTTTCTGGCGCACCACCACAAGTCATTGATAATGAAAGAAAGAAAGAAGCCGATGCTTTGTCAAAAATTGCCACAATAGAGCAAAGTCTGAAAAGCTTACGATAAGATTAGAAATCCCAAGTTCTTCTTGGGATTTTTTATTCCAATAATAACTGCATAATTACCGAATGCAACCATCGGTCAAACTTATAACCGCTTTCTTTGATGAAACCAACCTTTTCAAAGCCAAATTGTTCGTGAAAACGAATGCTATTCACATTTTCAGAATCAATTACGCCAATTATGGTGTGTAGTTTTTGCGCTTTTGCCAATTCGATAAGTTTTTTTAGTAAAAGTTTACCAATACCTTTTCCATGATGGTAATTGGAAACATAAACCGAATGTTCAACCGTAAATTTGTAGGCTTCGCGAAATCGGAATTCGCTGTAATAACCAAAACCTACAATCTTATTGTCAACAATTGCAACAATAATTGGGAAGTTTTTATTCAATTTGTCTTCAAAAATAATTCTCTGCTGTTCAATACTTCTAGTGTTATAATCATACAAAACTGTTGAATAAATAATGTTATAGTTGATTATAGCTACTATTTCTTCAAGATCGCTAGGGATATAAGTTCGAATTTGGATTTTCATAAGGATAATAAAAATCAAAAATAAGAAAACTATCGACATCTGGTTAAAATTATTAAAAGTTCGTACATTTGTATATTAACATTAAAAAATGATTTATCCCAAAATTCCCTTAGCACAAAGTATCATTGAAATTTGTGCCGCAAAAGGAGTACATGATATTATTATTTCGCCAGGTTCAAGAAATGCGCCATTAACCATTGGGTTTACTAATAACTCGAAATTTAATTGTTACAGTATTGCTGATGAACGTTGTGCTGGTTTTTTTGCATTGGGAATTGCACAACAAACAAAGAAACCTGTTGCAGTTGTTTGTACTTCGGGTTCTGCACTATTAAATTATCATCCAGCACTTGCAGAAGCTTTTTACAGTCAAATTCCATTTATTGTTATTTCTGCCGATAGACCAAAAGACAAAATCGACATAGGCGACGGACAAACCATCCGCCAAGAAAATATTTATGCCAATCATTCGCTTTATAATGCTAACTTAACCGAAGACGCTTCAGAAGAAAACGATGTGTTTGTAAATGAAGCAATAAATGTTGCAATTGCCCGAAAAGGACCAGTGCACATCAACGTTCCATTTGAGGAACCATTATATGAAACGGTAAACAAATTAACGGTCGATTTTAATATCACCAGTTTATTCAAAGTGTATAGAATGGTTGGAGTTGATGATATTATCACGTTTTCAACTTTATGGAATCACAGTAAAAAAATATTAGTCATTGTTGGAGAATTAGCTCCAGATGCGATAGAACACAAATGGATTGAAAAGTTAGCGTCATTTCCATCGGTTGTTGTGCTAACTGAAGCCAACTCAAATTTGCATCATCCAAGTTTTATAAACAATATTGATAGCTTAATAACACCATTTACCCAAAGTAGATTTAAAAAATTACAACCCAGAATTTTAATCACTTTTGGCGGAATGATAGTTTCCAAGCGTATCAAAACATTCGTTAGAAACTATAAACCAAGACATCATTGGCATCTTGATGAATTAAGAGCTTATGATACTTTCGGAATTTTAACGCATCATTTCAATGTAACGCCAAATCAATTTTTCTCTCAGTTTTTGCCCTATGTAAAAACAATAGATAGTGATTATAAAAGCTACTTTGCAAAAATCAATAAAACTCGAAAAGTCAAACGTGAAATCTATCTGAATAAAGCACCTTTTAGCGATTTAACAGCTTTCAGCACAATAGTAAAATCAATTCCAAAACACACGCAACTTCAAGTAGGAAATAGTTCGGCTATTCGATATGTGCAATTGTTTGATGTTGATAAAAGCATCGATATTTTTTGTAATCGTGGCACTAGCGGAATAGATGGAAGTACTTCAACAGCAATAGGTGCTGCAATTGCCAATAAAAAACAAACTGTTTTCATTACTGGCGACATAAGTTTCTTTTATGACAGCAATGCGCTTTGGAACAATTATATTCCTAAAAATTTTAAAATTATTGTGATTAATAATGGTGGTGGTGGTATTTTTAGAATCCTTCCAGGTCACAAAGAAAATAAAACCTTCAATACTTTTTTCGAAACATCTCATTGTTTAACCGCCGAACATATAGCTAAAATGTACCGTTTTAATTATTTAATGGCAAGCGATGAAACTTCTCTAAATCAAGGGTTAGTAGATTTGTTTGCAAATGATGAAGTACCAACATTATTAGAAGTATTTACACCAACCAAAGAGAATGATAAAATATTGTTACAATTCTTCAAGGAATTAGTCTAATATTTTTGACCTTAAACATAAATTTAGAGTGAACCAAACAAATAAACGAAAAATTGTCAATGATCCGATTTATGGTTTTATTACCATTCCAAATTCATTGATATACGATTTAATACAGCATTCTTACTTTCAACGACTTCGACGTATTTCTCAAATGGGATTGTCGTATTTAGTCTATCCTGGTGCACATCATACCCGTTTTCATCACGCATTGGGCGCTATGCACATGATGCAGAAAGCAATTGAAGTACTTCGTTTTAAGGAAGTGTCTATTTCTAAAGATGAAGAAAATGCTTTGTTAATTGCAATTTTATTGCACGATATTGGTCATGGGCCATTTTCTCATGCCATGGAACATAGTATTGTAGAAGTTCATCACGAAGAGATTTCTATGTTTTTTATGGATAAATTAAATCAAGAATTTGAAGGAAAGTTAACGTTAGCCATAAAAATATTCAAAGGTGAATACCATAGAAAATTCATGTTGCAATTGATTTCTAGTCAATTGGATATGGATAGAATGGACTATTTGAAGCGAGATAGTTTTTATTCGGGTGTTGCTGAAGGAAATATCAATTCCGATAGATTGATTCAAATGATGAATGTTGTTGACGATGTGTTAGTCATGGAGGAAAAAGGAATCTATTCTATTGAAAAATTCTTAACATCTAGGCGATTGATGTATTGGCAGGCTTATTTGCACAAAACAAGCTTAGTAGCTGAGTTAATCTTAACCAAAACATTAAAAAGAGCTAAAGAACTTTTGCATAAAGGAGTAGAAGTTGATTGTAGTAAACCTTTCCATTATTTCATGGAAAATAAAATTACTTCAAATGAATTTAATGATGACACACTAAATACATTTTCGCAATTGGATGATTTTGATATTATTTCTGCACTAAAGAAATGGCAGTTCCACGATGATTTTATTTTAAGCAGTTTGAGTAAAATGATTATCAATCGCGATTTATTGAAAATTAAAGTAAGTTCAGAAAAATTTCCTAAAGAAGAATTAGAAAAACTGACCGTTAAACTTCTTGAAAACAATTTAATTTCTAAAAACGAAGTAGATTATTTTGTGTTCAAAGGAAAAATAAAAAACCAAGCCTATGACAAGGCAGCTGAGCCTATCAGGATATTGAAAAAAGACCAAACAATTGAAGATGTTGTTGAAGCTTCTGACCAACTAAATCTAAAGGCTTTGTCAAAACCAGTTACTAAGTATTTTATATGTTATCCAAAACAACTCCTAGAAAACTAATATTAAAATTATTTTTTTATATTTTTGTGCCAATGAATACAAATTTTACAAATTTCTCGGTGTTTTTAAAAGACTGTTTGCAAACCAGTATAATTTCATGTCGAATAGAAAAATTACTATAAGATGAAGTTTACAGCAGAACAAATTGCAGGCATACTTGAAGGAGAAGTAGTTGGGAATCCAAATGCTGAAGTAGCTACTTTGTCTAAAATTGAAGAAGGCGTTGAAGGTTCTTTAACTTTTTTATCAAATCCAAAATATGCCAATTATATATATACTACAAAAGCAACAATAACTATAGTTAATCACTCTTTTGTTCCTGAAAATGAAATATCTACAACTTTAATTAAAGTAGAAGATGCTTATAAATCTTTTTCTAAATTATTAGAATACTATAATCAAGTTAAATTGATGAAATCAGGCATAGAACAACCTTCTGTTATTTCAGAAAACGTTACTTATGGCGATAATTTATATTTAGGAAGTTTTAGTTATATTGGTAAAAACGTTAAAATTGGAGCTAATGTAAAAATATATCCCAATTGTTTTATTGGCGATAATGTCGTTATTGGTGATGATTGTGTTTTCTTTGCTGGTGTTAAAATTTATTCAGAAACTATCATAGGAAATAATTGCAACATTCATTCTGGTTCAATAATTGGTTCTGATGGGTTTGGTTTTGCTCCAAATCCAGATGGAAGTTTTACTAAAATTCCACAAATTGGTAATGTAATTTTAGAAGACAACATAGATATTGGTTCATGCACTACAATTGATAGAGCTACAATAGGCTCAACGATTATTAGAAAAGGAGTAAAGCTAGACAATCAAATTCAAATTGCTCACAATGTTGAAATAGGTGAAAATACTGTGATAGCAGCTCAAACAGGAATTGCTGGTTCGACCAAAATTGGTAAAAACTGTATGATTGGAGGACAAGTTGGTTTTGCGGGTCATTTAATCATTGGCGACAATGTTCGCATTCAAGCACAGTCTGGAATCGGAAAGAACATTAGAGAAGGTGAAACGCTTCAAGGTTCTCCGTCGTTCAATTATGGCGATTGGAATAAATCGTATGTACATTTTAGAAATTTACCTAAAATTGTTGCTGAAGTAGAAGAATTAAAGAAAAAAATAAATTAAAACTGAATATCCAATGGTTAAACAAAAGACCATCAAAAACGAAATTTCCCTAACAGGAGTTGGGCTTCACACAGGTAAAGAAGTTACCATGACTTTCAAACCTGCACCAGTAAACAATGGTTTTACATTCGTACGTGTTGATTTAGAAGGAAGTCCGGTAATTGAAGCTGATGCTAATTATGTGGTCAACACACAGCGTGGTACTAATTTAGAAAAACTTGGTGTAAAAATTCAAACCTCAGAGCATGTATTAGCAGCTTTAGTAGGTTGTGATGTTGATAATGTTATTATCGAATTGAATGAATCTGAACCGCCAATTATGGATGGTTCTTCTAAATTTTTTGTAGAAGCAATTGAAAAAGCAGAAATAGAAGAACAAGATGCTGAACGTATTTATTACGTTGTCAAGGACATCATCTCATTTACTGATGAAGCTACTGGAAGCGAAATTATTCTTATGCCAGCCGATGATTATCAAGTAACTGCCATGGTTGATTTTGGAACTAAAGTTTTAGGAACTCAAAATGCAACTATGAAAAGTATTTCAGAATTCAAAAATGAAATTGCAGATTCCAGAACTTTTAGTTTTTTACATGAATTAGAGCAGCTTTTGGACAACGGATTAATAAAAGGTGGCGATTTAAATAATGCTATTGTGTATGTTGATAAAGAGATTTCTCCAAAAACAATGGAAAATTTAAAAGTAGCTTTTGGTAAAGAAAAAATATCCGTGAAACCTAATGGTATTCTTGATAATCTTACTTTGCACTATCCAAACGAAGCTGCAAGACACAAATTGTTAGATGTAATTGGTGATTTGGCTCTAGTTGGAATTAAAATTAAAGGAAAAGTAATAGCAAATAAACCAGGTCATTTTGTAAATACTCAATTTGCAAAAAAATTAGCCAAAATCATCAAATTAGAACAAAAAAATCAGATTCCAGTTTATGATTTAAATTTAACACCTTTAATGGATATTCATCAAATTATGAGTATCCTACCACACAGACCACCATTTTTATTTATTGATAGAATTATAGAAATGTCTGATAGTCATGTAGTGGGATTAAAAAATGTTACAATGAATGAAAGCTTTTTCGTTGGACATTTTCCAGGTGCTCCAGTAATGCCAGGTGTTATTATAGTGGAGGCTATGGCTCAAACCGGTGGAATTTTAATTCTAAGTTCAGTGCCTGATCCTGAAAATTACTTGACCTATTTTATGAAAATTGATAATGTAAAATTCAAACACAAGGTATTGCCAGGAGATACTTTAACATTTAAATGCGATTTAATTTCCCCAATTCGCAGAGGAATTTGTCACATGCAAGCCAATGCTTATGCAAATGGAAAGTTAGTAGCAGAAGCTGAATTAATGGCGCAAATTGCCAAAAAACAATAATAAAAAAGGAGGGTAGGTTATAGGCGGTAACTAAAACTACAACCTACAGCCCACAACCTAAAACCTAATACATATGAATCAACCTTTAGCATACGTTCATCCAGGAGCAAAAATTGCACGAAATGTAGTGATTGATCCTTTTACTACCATTCATAACAATGTCATTATTGGCGAAGGAACTTGGATAGGTTCAAATGTTACCATAATGGAAGGAGCTAGAATCGGTAAAAATTGCAACATTTTTCCTGGTGCTGTTATCTCGGCAGTACCTCAAGATTTAAAGTTTGGTGGCGAAGATTCATTAGCAATCATTGGCGATAATTGCACCATTAGAGAGTGTGTTACTATCAATAGAGGAACTATAGCTTCTGGACAAACTAAAATAGGTAATGATTGTTTAATCATGGCAACGGCACATATTGCTCATGATTGTCATGTTGGCAATAATGTTATTATTGTAAATGGCGTTCTTCTTGGCGGACATGTAACCATTGGAAACTATGCTATTATTGGCGGTTTGTCGGCAGTACACCAATTTATTAGTATTGGTGACCACGCCATGATTTCGGGTGGTTCATTATTAAGAAAAGACGTTCCTCCGTTTACAAAAGCAGCAAAAGAACCACTTTCCTATGTTGGAATCAACTCAGTAGGTCTTAGAAGAAGAGGATTTACATCAGAAAAAATTAGAGAAATTCAAGAGATTTATAGAATATTGTATCAAAAAAATTATAATACAACACAAGCTTTAGCTAAGATTGAAGGCGAAATGGAAGCAACACCTGAACGTGATGAAATTCTCGACTTCATCAGAAACTCATCAAGAGGTATCATGAAAGGATACACAGGAGTATAAGTAACAAATAAACGAATAACCAAATAAACAACAATATGGCATCTACATCAGATATTAGAAACGGATTATGCATCAAGTTTAACCACGATATTTATAAAATTATTGAATTTCTTCACGTAAAACCCGGAAAAGGTCCAGCATTCGTGAGAACCAAACTCAGATCTGTTTCCAACGGAAAAGTTTTAGACAATACTTTCTCTGCAGGACACAAAATAGACGTCGTTCGTGTAGAAACGCAAACCTATCAATTCTTGTATGCTGAAGGCGACACTTTTCATTTCATGAATGTAGATAACTACGAACAAATCACGCTTCTAAGAGATGTACTTGATGCTCCAGACTTATTAAAAGAAGGAACTAACGTAATGCTACAAATCAATACCGAAACCGATTTACCGCTTTCTATCGACATGCCTGCTTCTGTTATTCTTGAAGTAACCTATACTGAACCAGGTTTAAAAGGAAATACTGCTACCAATGCTACTAAACCAGCAACAGTAGAAACAGGCGCAACCGTAAATGTTCCTCTATTTATCAACGAAGGAGACAAAATCAAAATTGATACAGCTTCTGGAAACTATATGGAAAGAGTAAAAGAGTAATTAATTTGAAAATGTGGTAATTTGAAGATTTGAAAATTATTTTTCACTCACTTTCAAATTTCCAAATTTTCAAATTTTCAAATCAAATAAATGAAGTTTCCTAAAATACATTCCCTAAAAGAAATCGCAGCCATTATTAACACCACTTATGTTGGTGCAGATGATTTTCCGGTGCACGGTATGAACGAGATTCATGTCGTTACCTCTGGCGATATAGTGTTTGTTGATCATCCTAAGTATTACGACAAAGCATTACAATCTGCGGCTACTATTATTTTAATTAATAAAGAAGTAGAATGTCCAGAAGGCAAAGCATTGTTAATTAGTGACGATCCATTTAGAGACTTCAATATATTAACCAAACATTTTCGTCCATTTGTAGCAGCTAATGTGAGCATTGCTCCATCGGCTACCATTGGCGAAAACACGGTCATTCAACCCAATTGTTTTATTGGAAATAATGTTACCATAGGCAAAAACTGTTTGCTACATGCCAACGTCATTGCCTATGATAACACAGTCATTGGCGATAACGTCATCATCCATTCTGGAACAGTACTAGGAGGAGATGCTTTCTATTATAAAAAACGTCCCGAAGGCTTTGATCAACTGCTTTCTTGCGGAAGAGTTGTCATTGAAGACAATGTTGGAATAGGTGCTTTATGTACCATCGATAAAGGTGTTACAGGCGATACTACCATTGGTGCTGGAACAAAATTAGACAACCAAGTACATGTTGGTCACGATACCTATATTGGCAAAAAATGCCTGATTGCTTCACAAACCGGTATTGCTGGTTGCGTGATTATAGAAGATGAAGTAACGCTTTGGGGACAAGTAGGTACCACGAGTGGCATCACTATTGGAACTAAAGCCGTAATAATGGGGCAAACAGGTGTTACTAAATCCGTAGAAGGAGGAAAAAGTTATTTTGGCACACCAATAGAAGAATCTCGCGAAAAGCTAAAACAATTGGCCAACGTAAAACGTATTCCTGAAATCTTAGAAAAATTAAAATAACTATGAAAGCCAAAGACATTGTTGCCAATTTCTATAAATCAGATGTAGTCCTAGATACCGATGCTCTTGACGTTTTGTTACATGATGATGTTCTTTTAGAATGGCATTCTACCAAAGGATTTTTACAACTAAACAAGCCGATGATTCTTGATTTAAGCAAAGAATTAAACAAAGCCTACGTGCGTTCTAAAAATAATATTTCGCACCTGGTTGCCAAAGGCGATACTGTTACCGTGCGCTATACACAATATGTAAAAACCATCGAAAACCCACGTGAAGAAATGCTCTTAGCCCATTTTATCGTCATTTGGGAACTCAAAGACGACAAATTATTCCGAGGTTATCAAATAAGTCAGCTTTAAAAAAGAAAAAACTAAAGCCTAAGTACTAATAACTAATTACTATTTTTTACTTTTGCAACACCAATAAATAAACACACAAATAAATATACACTATGAGCGTTTTAGTCAATAAAGATTCAAAAATAATTGTACAAGGATTTACTGGAAGCGAAGGAACCTTCCACGCATCTCAAATGATTGAGTACGGAACCAATGTTGTAGGTGGAGTTACTCCAGGAAAAGGTGGAACTACTCATTTAGACCGTCCCGTTTTCAACACAGTAAAAGATGCTGTTGAACAAGCGGGTGCCGATACTACCATTATTTTTGTGCCACCTGCTTTTGCTGCCGATGCCATTATGGAAGCTGCTGATGCTGGTATCAAAGTAATCATCACCATCACCGAAGGAATTCCTGTGGCAGACATGATTAAAGCCAATGCATATATTAAAAACAGAGATTGTCGTCTAATAGGCCCTAACTGTCCAGGAGTGATTACGCCAGGAGAAGCTAAAGTTGGTATCATGCCAGGTTTTGTTTTCAAAAAAGGAAACGTAGGTATCGTGTCCAAATCGGGAACATTAACCTATGAAGCGGCAGACCAAGTAGTAAAACAAGGATTAGGAATCACAACCGCTATCGGAATTGGTGGCGACCCAATCATTGGGACAACCACAAAAGATGCCGTAGAGCTATTGATGAACGACCCAGAAACACATTGTATCGTTATGATTGGTGAAATAGGTGGACAACTAGAAGCCGATGCTGCTCATTGGGTAAAAGCCGATGGAAACCGCAAACCAGTAGTAGGATTTATTGCCGGAGAAACAGCTCCAAAAGGAAGAACAATGGGACATGCCGGTGCAATTGTTGGCGGAGCAGATGATACTGCCGAAGCTAAAAAACGCATCATGAGAGAAAACGGTATCCACGTAGTAGATTCTCCTGCAGAAATAGGTAAGAAAGTAAAAGAAGTTTTAGGGTAAACCTGATTTCTTTGAATTATATGTAAAAGCTCTAAGTAATTAGAGCTTTTTTTTATGGAATTATCAAAAATATGCAGTAGGGTGCTATGGAATTCATAATCCCAAGGCACTATACTACAGTAGAGTGCTATGGTTTTCACTTTCCCGAGGCAGCTGCGGTAGTAGTGTGCTATAGATTTCACTTTTCCAAGGCACTATACTACAGTAAGGTGTTATGGTTTTTACTTTCCCGAGGCAGTTGCGGTAGTATAGTGCTATGGATTTTATTTTCTTAAGGCATACTACTGTAGTTATTAGTTTTAAAATTTATTACTTCAAATAGTTTACTGATATAAACTGATGGTATAAATAATAATTTACATAGTATTCAAGTAGTAATAGACTTAAATCATAAAAAAGATAAGCTTGCTACTGTTTTTTTATGTATATGTCTTTACAATAAATAATAACTTTATTCAAGAAACTGCTCAAGTATATTGATTATTGATATAAACACTTTAACAAACAGTTTGTCAATTGATTAGTGTTAAATAAAACTTAAAGCATATTCTGTTGATTATATTTTTTTATTAGATTTACCTTACTATTACAAACCACATAATTAGCTGTAATCAACTAAATCATTATAAGATGGAAAGCAATCAAGAAGTACACGAAAACAATCAAGTTGTACAAAAAAACAATCCAATTGGATTAGAAAACATTATCAAAGTACACGTAAAAAGTAATGTACCAAAATCGGATATTGATTTTGGAGAAGTAGCTAAAAATGTGGTAACCAAATGGGGAGATAATAATTGGTTAACGCTGTTGTGGCTCAATCGGGATGCTATGCTTGAAGATGTTTCGGCATACAATAACATACTGGCAGCGCGACAACAAGTAGGTTCTAGCCGACCAGAGATTACTAAAAAGATAAACATCATGGATGACCTTATCGATGACCATATCAGCTATATAAAAGGGTATATTGTAGATAAATACAAGAAAGAGAATGCGCCAAGCTATTTTCCTCAGTTTGGAATTGTGCATAAAAAGAACAAATACATCATCCCAACAGACCAAAACAACCGTTTGTCCGCCTTAGATTTAATGATAACTGCCATTACTGCACATGATTTTCAGGATAAAGAATACGGACTAGCCTTTTGGACGGAAATTAGAAATAAATATGCATTATTGTTAACCGATGCTAATGCTACCGATGGACAAGTTTCGGTAAAAGTGGGCGATAAAAATGTGTTGAAAGACCGAATTAAAAAGGCGTTGAATGCCATTATATTTGTCATAAGAGCAAACTATCCGGACACTTATAAATCGGTGCTCCGCGACTGGGGATTTCAAAAAGAAAAGTATTAATAAAAAAAAAGTTCCAAGCCATTGGAACTTTTTTGTTTAAAGAATCTATTTAGCAATAATAAGTTTAGTTGTTTTACTTTTAGAACCATCCGAAATCCTAACAATATAAGTACCATTGTACAAACTATCCGTTTCAATAATACTTAAAGTACTTCCTTGAATAATTTTGGTAGTCTTTACAATTTTACCCAATGCATCTATTACATCAACTGTCATATCATTTTCGGCAGTATTGGTTTGAATGGCGATAAAGTCTTGGGCAGGATTTGGAGCAACAATCACTTTAAAGTTGTTGTCTCCAAAACTAGCGTTGTCCAATGGTTGTGTATATTGAGTAGCACCATCAGGAATTGTTGTAACAGTAGTAACTGTTATATTTCCATAAAAAGTAGGTCCAACAACATAGGGATAAGCTGATTTGTGGTTCGCATCAACTGTTGCAAAATAGCAATAAATACCTTCTGGATATTCGGGAGTTACACAAAAACGACCGTTGTGTTGGTCTAAATAAGAAGCATCATCATTATGAGCAACATACTCATAATCTTCTCTGAAATAACCATTAAAAAAAGTTTGTGCTCCCAACGCTTGATTTACAGCAGGACCATTACTTCTAGTAGTTTGGTCTTTTAATTGATAACTCGATTTCATTCTAGTAATAGCTCCAGTTCCATTTGTATTTGCATAGGCATAAGCACCATAGATAGGAAAACCGTCATAGGCAAAGCCCAATAGAGGAGAATGTTCGTTTGTATTGATAACATATAAACCATCTGAAGGATAAGCATCACATATTGTTGAAGTGACTAGTAAATCTAAATTAAAAGCAGAAGGATTTTGATGATGGTGATAGTTTCCCATAGCAGGATGTGCTTTGGAACAATCAAAACCAGCTCTTTCTGCAGGAATAGCATCTCTATTCCAAGCTTGAGTTGCCGTTGGTCCACCAGGACAAGGTGAGTTTCCTGGACCACCACAAAGGCTTTGAGTAGTGTTGTTCCAAGCTACGCCATCGCGATAATCAAATAAGGCAACACCATTTATAAAAACGCCAATATTTCCGCCAGTAGTAGCCGTTGTACCCGAACCTTGCGTAGGATTTAATGGAATTCTAAAGATTTTGTTTTGCGCTGTAGCCAAAGATGGATTTCCATCCTGAAATGGACCAGTGATATAAGCAGGAATTCCAGTTGCGGAAACATATGAATACGTTGCATTATAATAAACCGATTGGACATTAGCTTGAACAGCATCAACTATTGGTGTTGAATTGCCCGTTACATAATGACGACCTGTAATCCCAGTTGTGTTTTGTAGAAATTTAGTTATTGCAGGATTGGTTTGAGCATTAATAGCAATAGAAAATATTGCAATTAGCAAAAAAAATATCTTTTTCATAACATTAATTTTTAATGATTTTTATATTGGATTGATTATTTATAGTCACTAAATAGATTCCATTTGGAAAATTAGAGAAATCCAATGTTACATTATTTTGATTGCTATATTTATTTTGAAAAAGAATTTGCCCTTGAAGATTTACTATTTGAACATTTTCAATAGTTGCATAATCATTTACTAAATTCAAAGTGTTAGAGGTTGGATTTGGGTAGAATTTTAAATTCTTTTCAAAAGGAAAAGGATCGATTCCCAAACCTTGATTGTTTGCATTAAATGTTGGTGCTTGAATGACAAAACTTCCGGTTCCATTCGGATTTCTAGCATATCCCATATTAGCAACTTGTGGACCAAAAGTAACTTGATCAACAATAACACCATTAGGATAAGACAGAATACAACTTTCACCAGCAGCTGAAAATTTAAAATCGGCATGTATTCCATCTTGAGTTAAATTTTGATCAGCCCAAACAATTAAATAACTATTTGGTGCCATCGTAATTCCTGAAGGGAAAGCCCATTTAGTTGGTGTTGTTAAATTATCTGATGCATACAAGTTATCTAAGCTAATAGTTTCGTTACTATTATTGTATAATTCAAACCAATCACTATAATCCCCATTTGGGTCGGTTACTGTACTTGTGTTTTGAGCCATTAACTCATTTATTACAAGTGTTCCAGGAGCCAAAGTTGGGTAAGTTCCTGTTACATTATAAAACTCATATTCTGCTCTAGCAGGAGAAAATATTCCTACATTTGTATTTTCAGCATAAAAATAATATTGAGTAGCGATAGTTGTAATTGGCATACTAGCTCCATAAACGCCATCGCTTGCTGCGCCATCATTGTGAGCACCGTCATCATACATTTGAACTTTAGTAAATTTTTCAAATTTAGTAGTTCTGTATCCTAAGTAAACATAGTTAGTATTTGAAACGTTTGCAGTAACATTTACTGATGTTCCAATTAGTGGAGCAACATTAGATAAAACAATATTTGATATAGTTGGCTGCGTATTTGTAAAATCGGGCAATGCAGATAAATAAGTATTTCTAGCCGACATAAGTCCAGTTATTCCTGGAGCAGTATTATTGGATACATTAACATCAGTTGAATTTAGGTTATTTGTAAAATTAGCCGTTGTTTGATAGCTAAATTTATTAACGTCGGTAGCCACAGCATTACTTATTAAAGTTTGCATCGCTTGAGCATCGGTTAAAAAGTAATTACTACCACTAGCAGAAACTACTTCGGATAAAATTGTTTTATAATGAGCAATATATTTTTTCTTATAGGACGGAACTGCTAATAATTTTTGAACTAAAGGCCAAGCAGATTCATTTGAGTGCAAAGTATGTGATAACGTTTTTTTGGTGGCAGTAGTTAAGTTTCCACCAGAACCCGTCATACCAAAAACACCAAAACACATATTCAAATCCCATACAATTGGCATAAACTGACCATTGTCTGATTTATACAAATAATAGTTTTGTTTAAATTGACCAATATAGCTGTCTAGGTTTACAAAAACATTATCAAAGGCTAACATCCACAAGGCTCTGTCAACATCTAAAACGGCTTCAATAGTAGCTGTATTTGTAGAGTTTGTAGAAGATAGAGTGCTAGTTAAAGCAATTAAGTCATCCCAACCCGTATCTGATTTCATATCATAAGCGGAAGTATAACTTGAACTACTTGTTCCTAAATACGCTAAATTAGGCAGATTAGTTGTTTGAGGTCCAGCTCCAGCAGGCGGACTACAATCAAAAAAAGCATTCGTTTTTGAACCAAATCTACTATCTACAAACTTTTTAGAAATGGATTCCACATTAGTATATAAACCAATGTAAGCTTCGTTAATATATACTTTTGCATAGTTAGCTTTTGGCACATCCATATAATTTCCTAATATCTTATAGCCCAATGTTTCCCTAACAAATGTAGGATCAACAAAGACATTACTTAATTTTATGTCGGTATATCCCAAATAATTTTGGTCAATATAAGTATCCAATTCTATATGCAAAGGATTTTTAACTTGATTAGCGTTATAAGAACTATTTCCTTTGTATTTCACCCCAACATTATTATACATCGCTCCGTTTATGGAAATGGATGTTGCAGAAGTGTAAGCATCCGAAGCTTCTGCAGCATCTAAAACAGCATCCCAATTGGTTTGTGAAAAAGTTATTCTGATTTCTTGAATGGTGTTTAAATCATAAAAATCTTGTCCCAATGAAATGTAAGAACTAAGCAACAGTAGGAGTAATGTAATTTTTTTCATGTTTAAATTATGTATCTATTAATTGTATATGATTAGACGAATATAAAATTTATTTCTTGCACAGTTCCAATTATTTTTTTGAAATCATTATAATTATTTAAAAATAAACCTCGCTTAGAATACACTAAACGAGGTTATTTTTATTTATTCCGAAAAATTATTTTTTAGGGAAGGTTGCGCAACGGCTACTGCTATTATGCGACGGATTTTTATGTTTTGTTTATTTTTAGAGAATACGGTTCTTTTCTTGAGAAACCATAAATTTCTATAAACTCTCTATTGACTTCTTTTATTGGAATTATAGAATCTAACTCGCCAGCTTCATAAATACAAATAAACAATGTTGAATCGATTTTTTTCAACGTCATTTTTTTTGTCGCTTTGTCTTTCATTAGTTCTAATAGAAATGGTTTTTGCAATTCGATATTAAAACCTATAAGAATATCTAATTCTTTGTTTTCAAAAGTTAGTTTTTCAATTTCACTTTCTGTTAAGTCAGTTTTGGTAGTTTCTAATCTCACAAAATCTAATTCTAAATTTCTTTTCGAATCTTTTTCATCATTCTTGTAAAGTGTAAATCTATTTTCATTTACAATTCTAAAATGCCCAAATGAATTATTCTCTACAAGGATTTCATTTCCAACAATTTTATAATTGTTAGTCTGTAAAACTTTTTCAGAATCAGATGTGATTAGTTTTTCGTTTTTAAACTCAAACAGATTTATTTTTGGAATCATATATGTATTTCCATTTGCGGTCATAATCCATTTTCCTTCAAAACTTTGGGCAAAAATTAAATTCATAAACAAAAGTATAGATATTGTAAATAATCTCATTTCAACAGGTTTAAAATATGTTGCACAACGTCAGACTGTGAAAAAACTTTCTCTTCACAGTAAACAAATATACTAAAATACTTGTACGAAAAAACAGTTTTCTGTGTTTTTAACCATGCAACACATCACTGGAATTTCACGCAATAAATTCTGAGTTTTCTAGTTTTCCCTTTGCCCAACCTTTTATGTTGTTTTCTTCAATTTATATGCATAATCCATTACTTTAATTGGTAAATACGATACTTATAGGTATTTCATCAATTAATTTTGGAAATCTTATATCCCAAACTTTAAGCGTATTTTTTTTAAAAGTTTCTTCAATTTTTGGCAAATAGGAAGTGCTTTTTGGGAATACAAAGCGATGTATTTGTATAAAGATACTAGAATAGGAGTGTGGAGTAATCAGGTTAGCATCATTGTAGGCTATTAATAAATGCAGAAATAGACAAGCGGAAAGGCCTAAAAACAAAATGCGTTTTTAGACCTTTTTTTTTACTTTTGTTGTTGTGTTTTTTGTGGTGTTTAAACTATGAAGTTTAAAAAACGTTTTTCTTTAACGTTTATTTGATAATTCCCGAACAAGCTACTCTTGCACCAGCATTCCCTGTTGGTTGCGAAGTAAAGTCATCTGGGTCTTTGTGAACAATTAAACCTTTGCCAAGAATGTTTTTGGTTTCATCGGTTCCGCCAATTGCCCATTCGTTGGTTTTAAAAAATACGGTTGCATTTCCATCTACATCGGCTGTAAAATTACCAATATCACCACGATGGTATTCGCCAATGCCAAATTTTCCGTGTTTTTTAAACGTTGGGTTCCAGTGTCCACCAGTAGAAGTACCATCTGCGGCAGAGCAATCTGCTTTTTCATGTATGTGAATGGCGTGTACGCCAGGTGTTAGTCCTGTTAGCTTGGCCAACAAAGTTACTTCTCCATTTTTTTCGGTAAAAGTTGCCGTTCCATTTACAGAACTTCCACTTTTAGGCTCCAAGGTAATGGTTAATTCTTTATCGCTTGTATTTGTAGTTGATTTACAAGCTACTATTATTCCAGATGCAATAATTAATGCTAAAACTATTTTTTTCATGATATAGATTTTTTCAAATTTACAAAAATATCTCCTTATAAATTAAAAAGAAATGTTAATCTAAAGGATAATAAACGGTATAGTTTTTTAAAAGATTAATCAATTTTTCTTTTTGTTTTAGCGTTAATGTTTTGTGATAAAACCCTTTTTGAAGATTGTCTTTATCATAAGCAACTGGAAAATCATTAACATATCTAAATTCATCTAAAGCAATTGGAATAAGACATGGAATGGGTACGTCTAACATTAAATGATAGTTGTTTGGAGTATAAAACTCAAAGTTGGTGATTTTGTTTTTAGAATAATCAGCTATACTATAATTCAGTGGTTCATAAACCTGTTTTAATTCAGGGTTACCCATAAGTTGCCCCACATAAAAAGAGCTAATGTTTTGTTTTATTATAGAAGGGAATAAGAAAATTGAAAACACTATAAAGCATCCAAAATAAGAAATCCACAAATAATACTTAGAAGGAATTTGAAGCGAAATGATTAGTAAAATAGACAGCACTAAAACGCCATCTAACATAAAACGATATTGTCCTGAAAATTGAAAAATTACAATTGTTTTTATAACGATGCACAACCATAAAAGAATATAGGTTTTCTTTTTTTTAAGAAAAGAATACAAACCAAAAACTAAAATTGAAATAACAATTAAAATATGTATTATGGGTTTAAATCCACTTAAAGTAAACCATTTAAATATTTTATCTAAAGCATTCCATGATGTTATTTCTTTGATGGTATATTGAAAATCGTATGTTTTTAAAAGTGCATTTTTATTGGATAATTCAAGAAGCAATGTGTTTGGTTTCCAATCTAAATCGAATAAATTTGTTTGCAGTGGAAATAAAATATCGCCAAAACACCATAACTGTTTTGCAAAAAAAGGAAGAACAATAAAAAGAGAAAAGACTATGTTTTTAAACTTAAATAAAGTCTTGATGTTTGTTTTTAATGAAAGTATAAAAATCAGTAGTGGTAACCAAAAAATGATTGGTTTTATGGTCATTAAAAATAAACTAACTAGCCATAAAGAAGCATAATTTGGATTGGCTTTTAAAAGTTCTAAGGTGATTATTAGTGATATTATGTAAATTATTAAGTCGTGTGAAGGAGAATGAACGAATAAAAGAAATAAAGGTGTTAGAATGAGTAATTCTTTTCGTTTGTTTTCAATGCTGTACAGAATAAAAATAAGTAGCAGTGTAGCATTTACTCTCATAAATGGATCAACAAGAGTATCAATACTCGCTTGAAAAACATGCCATGTAGATTGTTGCCCCAATACTAAACTAATATTTGAAATTCCTTTCACTAATCCAAACTCATTCAGCCATTTAATAGTGGAAACATAATAACCAAAATGATCGTTTATAAAAGGAGCAAAAGTGCTAATTCCAATAACAATGAAAGCAAAAAACAGAAATGTTTTGTCTTTCAGATATTTTAAATCGGATGAAATTGTTCTATGATTTTTGACTAATCCAATTATACCTATCAGAATTATTCCTATCTCATAATATACATTCAACGGTAGAAAAAAACCAATAATTGAAGAGCATAAACTTATAGATATAATGCCTGTTACAAGCTTTGTTGATAGTCCATTCCACAAGTTGGGTAGGAGTTTTTCAAATAAATTTCCCCATCCAATTAAAAGGAAAAACAATGCAAATTGAGAAACTAAAAGTAAAAGCATGTTTATAAATTACTTATTGATTTCAAATCTAAAATAAATTATCTATAAATAATAAAAAAACCACCTGAATATGACATTCAAGTGGTTTCAAACAATTAACTTAACTTAAAATTATAGACAATGCTTAAAAGCAATAACTATTTTCTGCAACTAATTTTGCTGTGATTGTCTCTCTTAAAGCAACAATGTTTGGCATATTAGTATATTTTGTAAATCGGCGTAAACCCATTAACATCATGCGTTGTTCATCGCCTTCGGCAAAAGAAATGATGCTTTCTTTTCCTTTTTGAGCAATTATATCAACGGCTTTGTATAAGTATAGTTTTGCCATGGCAATTTGTTCCTGAACTTTAGCTTCGCCTTCTTTTTTGGCTAATTTTTCTGTTCTTAGAATAGTACTTTCAGCCATGTAAATTTCAATCAATATATCAGCTGAAGCCATTAATAATTGTTGGTGTTCATCTAAATCCATTCCATATTTTTGAACGGCACCACCAGCAACCATTAGGAATGCTTTTTTCAATTTGCTAATTAATTCTTTTTCTTCTGTGAATAATTCAGAATAATCAGGCGTGTCAAACGATGGAATTCCCATCAATTCTTCTTGTACTTTTGAAGCAGGACCAAGTAAGTCAACGTGACCTTTCATAGCTTTTTTGATTAACATTCCAACGGATAGCATTCTGTTAATTTCATTTGTACCTTCATAAATTCTTGCAATACGCGCATCTCTCCAAGCACTTTCCATTGGTGTGTCTTCTGAGAATCCCATTCCACCATAGATTTGAATTCCTTCGTCTGCACAGTTTTGCACATCTTCAGAAACAGCAACTTTTAAGATAGAACATTCGATGGCAAATTCTTCTACACCTTTTAATTCCGCTTCTTGATGCGATGTGCCTTCTGCTTCACGAAGCTTAATTCTATTTTCAATGTCTTTTGCAGCACGATAGGTAGCACTCTCTCCAGCATAAGCAGAAGTAGCCATCTCGGCCAATTTATAACGAATAGCACCAAAACTTGAAATAGGCACATTAAATTGAATTCTTTCATTGGCATAATTAACCGCATTTGAAGTAACACGACGTTGAGCGTCCAAACATGCGGCTGCCAATTTGATACGACCAACATTTAAGGCATTCATAGCTATTTTAAAACCTTCGCCACGTCCAGCCAACATATTTTCAACTGGTACTTTTGTGTTAGCAAAGAAAACTTGTCGGGTAGAGGAAGCTCTAATTCCCAATTTGTGTTCTTCTTCACCAAGTGTAATTCCGTTTGATGGATCGTTTTCTATAATGAAACCAGTAATATTTTTATCATCTTCAATACGAGCAAAAACTATAAATAAAGAACAAAAACCTGCATTAGAAATCCACATTTTTCCTCCAGTAATATTGTAATGTTTGCCATCATCTGAAAGAACAGCTTTAGTTTTTCCAGAATTGGCATCACTTCCTGCGCCAGGTTCTGTTAAACAATAAGCTCCAAACCATTCGCCAGAAGCTAATTTTGGAACGTATTTTTGTTTTTGTTCTTCGGTTCCATACAATGTAATTGGCATTGTTCCAATTCCAGTATGCGCACCAAAAGCAGTTGAAAAAGAGCCTGTTGCACCAGAAATATAATCACAAACTAAACAAGTATCCACAAATCCCATTCCCATTCCGCCATAAGCTTCAGGAACAGAAACGCTTAAAAAGCCCATTTCGCCCGCTTTTTTCATTACTTCTTCAGTAAAAGCATAGTCTTTTGCCTCAAAACGATTTTTATTAGGCCAAATTTCCTTATCCACAAATTCCTTAACGCTTTCACGCATCATGATTTGCTCTTCGCTAAAGTCTTCAGGTGTAAAGACATTTTCACACTTGGTTTCTTTTACCAAAAACTGACCACCTCTTGTTATATCTTCCATTTTTATAGTTTTATTATTAATTATAGTAATTCATAAATACCAGCGGCACCTTGACCTGTTCCTACGCACATGGTTACCATTCCATATTTGTTTCCTCTGCGTTTCATTTCGTCAAATAATTGCACTGATAGTTTGGCTCCTGTGCAACCTAATGGATGACCTAATGCGATTGCACCACCATTTACGTTAATGATTTCGGGATTTAGGTTTAAAGCTCTAATTACAGCTAATGATTGTGATGCAAAGGCTTCGTTTAACTCAATTAGTTCAATGTCTTTTATACTCATTCCTGCTTGTTTTAAGGCTTTTGGAATAGCTTTTACAGGACCAATTCCCATAATACGAGGTTCAACACCAGCTGATGCAAAATTTACTAAGCGAGCAATAGGCGTTAAGTTTAACTCCTTTACCATTTCTTCACTCATAATCATTACAAAAGCCGCTCCATCACTCATTTGAGAGGAGTTTCCAGCGGTTACACTACCATTAGCGGCAAATACTGGTCTTAAACCTGCCAAAGCTTCAATAGAAGTTCCTGCTCTTGGGCCTTCATCTTTAGTTACCGTATAGGATTTTGTTTCTTTTTTACCACTTTCGTTGATGAAAGTTTGTTCTACCGTAATGGGAACAATTTGTTTGTCAAATTTACCTTCTGCTTGTGCTTTCAATGCTTTTTGATGTGAATGAAACGCAAACTCATCTTGGTCTTCACGGGAAACATTGTATTGATTTGCGACTGCTTCAGCCGTTAAACCCATTCCCCAATAATAGTCTTCATTTCCTTCTTTTGCTACGGCATAGTCAGGCGTTGGTTTGTATCCGCCCATTGGAATGAACGACATACTTTCGGCACCACCCGCAATGATGCAATTTGCCATACCACTTTGGATTTTAGCTGTTGCCATACCAATGGTTTCTAGACCAGAGGCGCAGTATCTGTTAACCGTTACACCTGGTACATCAGTCACTTTTAAACTCATTAAAGAGATTAATCTTCCCATGTTTAAACCTTGTTCAGCCTCAGGCATTGCATTTCCTACCATAACATCGTCAATACGTGTTTTGTCGAAATCAGGTAGTTCATTCATCAGGTGTTGAATGGTTTCTGCGGCTAATTCATCTGGTCGTTTAAAACGGAATACCCCTTTTGGAGCTTTACCTACGGCTGTTCTGTATGCTTTTACTATATATGCTGTTTTCATAAATTTTTATGGTATTAAGATTTGAGTATTAAGAATTAAGACTTTAACTTTTTGCATCAAGATTAGAGTATTAAGTAATAAGACTTTTTATTAATATTAATTTGTTTTTAATGTTTTTTGAAACGAGAAATTCATATTTGAAACTTCTACTAATTGGTTTATTATCGGTTGTACACTATCTTCCGTTACTAGATTTAATCTTTTTGCTAGTATTAATTGTGTTATTAATTCAAATGTAGAACCGTTTGCTATTCCTAAAAATTGGATGAATTCTTTATTGTGATTTCGTCCAGAACCTTCTGCAATATTGGAAGGAATAGACACTGCACATTTTTTTATTTGATGTATTAAATTGAATTTTTCGTCATTAGGTAATAAAAGCGAAATAGTATAAACATTAACTGCAATATCCATTGCTTTCTGCCATATCTTTAATTTTTCAAAATTATGCATACTCTTTTTTATATCTTAATTCTTAATACTCAAATCTTAATACTTAATACTTCAGTCTTAATACTAATTTCTCAAAGGCTTCCCTTTCGTTAACATAAATTGGATGCGTTCCAATGTTTTTCTTTCGGTACACAAGCTTAAAAACGCTTCTCTTTCAAGGTCTAATAAGTATTGTTCGCTTACTAGTGTTGGTTCTGATAAATCACCACCTGCCATGACATAGGCTAGTTTGTTGGCAATCTTCTTATCATGTTCGGAGATGTATTTTCCAGCTTCCATTTGGTCGGTTCCTACTAAGAACATTCCCAATGCTTGTTTTCCTAAAACCTTAACGTCAGTTCTCTTGATAGGTTGTGTGTAACCAGCTTCAGCCATTAGTAAAGCATGTTTCTTAGCTTCGGCAAGTTGTCTGTCTTTATTGACTACTACGATGTCTTTTCCATGTTGAAGTATGCCTAAATCATAAGCTTCATAAGCTGAAGTAGAAACTTTTGCCATAGCTACGGTTAAGAAATACTCTTGAAGAACGTTTAATTCGACGTCGTTCTTGCGGAATAAATCGGAAGCACGAAGCGCCATTTCTTTAGAACCACCACCGCCAGGAATTACTCCAACTCCAAATTCAACAAGACCAATATAACTTTCGGCAGCAGCAATAACTTTGTCTGCATGTAATGTCATTTCACAACCACCACCAAGTGTCATTCCATGAGGTGCAACAACTACTGGAATTGAAGAGTAGCGTACTCGCATCATGGTGTCTTGGAACATTTTGATTGCCATATTCAATTCATCGTATTCTTGCTCTACTGCCATCATGAATATCATTCCGATATTGGCTCCAACCGAGAAATTAGCAGCTTGGTTACCGATGACTAATCCGCTGTATTCTTTTTCGGCAAGGTCGATGGCTTTGTTGATTCCTGCTAAGACATCGCCACCAATGGTGTTCATCTTGGATTGAAATTCTAGGTTAAGGATACCATCGCCTAAATGCTCTATTACTACGCCGCTGTTGCTCCATACTTTTTGACTCTCGCGGATGTTGTTTAATATAATGAAACTGTCTTGTCCTGGTACTTTAACTTGTGTTTTTGTAGCGATAGAGTAGAAGTAGGTATTCCCTTCTTTTACAGTATAGAACGAAGTGTTACCTGAAGCGATCATATCTCCAATCCAAGCGGCAGGTTTTAGTCCTTCGGCATCCATTAATTCTATTCCTTTTTGAACACCAATGGCATCCCAAATTTCGAACGGACCGTTCTCCCAACCGAAACCAGCCTTCATAGCATCATCTATCTTGTAGAAGTCATCGGTTATTTCAGGAACACGATTGGAAACGTAGGCAAACATTGCAGCGAAGTTCTTTCTGTAAAATTCTCCAGCTTTGTCTTTTCCTTTCACTAATACCTTGAATCGGTCAATAGGTTTGTCAATAGTTTTAGTTAATTCGAGTGTGGCAAAGGATGCTCTTTTATTTGCTCTGTATTCTAAGGTGTTTAAGTCTAGGGTTAAGATTTCTTTCCCTACTTTTTTATAGAAACCTTGTCCCGTTTTACTTCCTAGCCATTTGTTTTCCATCATCTTATTGATGAAGTCAGGAAGTTTAAACAATTCATGTGCTTCATCATTTAGACAGTTGTCATAAATACCATTGGCAACATGAACTAAAGTATCCAATCCAACCACATCAACCGTTCTAAAAGTAGCTGACTTTGGACGACCAATAACCGGACCAGTTAATTTATCTACTTCTTCAACCGTTAAATCCATTTCTTTCACTAAATGGAAAAGGCTTTGAATACCGAAAATACCAATACGGTTTCCAATAAAAGCAGGAGTATCTTTTGCGATAACGGATGTTTTGCCTAAAAACTTACTACCATAATCAAACAAGAAATCAAGAACTTCTTGTGATGTTTTTGGTCCTGGAATGATTTCAAACAACTTTAAATAACGCGCAGGATTGAAGAAGTGCGTACCACAGAAATGCTGTTGGAAGTCATCGCTACGACCTTCACTCATAAAATGAATTGGAATACCAGATGTGTTTGAAGTAACTAAAGTTCCGGGTTTTCTATATTTATCTATTTGTTCGAATACCAGTTTTTTGATGTCTAAACGTTCTACCACTACTTCTATAATCCAATCGTAGTTGACGATTTTCGTCATATCATCTGTTGTGTTCCCTGTTGTTATTCGGTTGGCAAACTTCTTGCTGTATATTGGTGAAGGATTTGATTTTAGAGCATTCGCTAAATGGTCGTTTACTAAACGGTTGCGAACAGCTTTGCTCTCTAACGTTAATCCTTTCTTTTCTTCGGTTTCGGTTAAGGCATTTGGAATAATATCCAAAAGCAATACTTCTAATCCGATGTTAGCAAAATGGCAGGCAATGCCAGAACCCATTATTCCAGAACCTATTACTGCCACTTTTTTTAGTACTCTTTTCATGTTTATATTTTTAGTATTTAAAATATCTTCTTTTCTGTGATAAGTTCGTTTATTATTTCTGCTACTTCTATGAAGTGGTTTAGTTTTTCTTCTGAAATCTTGTCCTTAATTGCTTCATTGAATTTTAAAACCGTTATTTTACTTTGCTCTCTCATCTGTTTTCCTAATGGAGTCAGGTAAACCAATACACCACGACCGTCTTCGGGGTTCTTCTTTCGGGTGATTAGTCCTTTTTCTTCTAATGTCTTTAGTGTTCTTGTTAAAGAAGTTGGTTCCATACCCATTCGGTTACTTATAGCACTCGATGGTGTTCCTAGTTCTTTGTCGATGCTCAGAAGCGCAAAGCCGATTGCCATTGAACCTTCAAACTTTGAGGCTTCTTCGTTATACATTCTAGCTACTGCTTGCCATGTGGCGCGAAGTATGTAGTCGATTGTTTTTTCTTTCATTGATTTTTGATAACGAATTCAAAGATAGTGAAAATTTATTATGCACGCATACTATATACGTTAAATTTTATCTAATTGTTGTGTTTGATTGTTGGTTAAGTATTGGTAAAGGATGGTTTTTTATAGTGTAAAAACACTATTTTTAAGAAAATGTAAGGTATCGCTTTTTAATATATATTTGAATATCAAAACATTTTTTAAGAAAAAAACTGTACATCTTTTTGGTTTTTATTTTGCTGGAATTACTAGTCAAGCATAAATTGTGAATATTCCAGATGCAATTTTATGGCAAAGTTGTTGGCAGCGATTCTACCTTTTCTAAAAAAGCTCTATCTCACAAACAATAGAAATTCCTAGAGTTTTTAATAACAACAATTATTATTGAAGATTTTATGAAAAAAGAGGAAAATTAGGGTTAGATTTTTAGTTATCCACAATAAATAAAACGAATCAAATTATAGCAATAAAGTTTTAAAAGCCTTTAAACTGTTGCTCTAGAATCATAATCTTTACTTTCAAGAAGTAAAACTTGGCTTTTTAAACGTTCTATCAGCATGTTCATCATGCGTTTATTTAAATTAGATGAGTTTTGAATATATTCGTTATATTCTTCAATAGTAAATAAACCTATGACTATTCCTTTTAGAGAGTTTCTAAATTTAATATCGCGTTGAATAACATTTTCAATATAAGTCATTTTTTTCTCAGGAGATAAATTAAAAAAAACATTTTTTTGTTTTACGGCATAATTATTAAAAACAGCAACGAACAGGTCGTTTTGAGTTTTAAAAATTGGCCTTAAAGTTCTGTTTTGAAAAATTTCATCAGTTGAAGTAGTTTCACTAATTGATCCAATAACTTCGCCTCTTAACAAAAGTATATTTGAGTCTCTATTTTCCATGATTGTTTTTCTTTTAAAGGTAAAAAAAAATCCTCTGTTCAACACAGAGGATTTCTTAAGTTATTAATACCTAATTGTTAATATTAGTTTGTTACTTTAAATACTACTTTTCTAACTAAACGTCTAGCGTACTCAGAAGTTTTATCTACAGAATCGTCAACTCCATTTGCTTTGATAATTAATCTTGAAGCGTCTATTCCAGCTTTAACTAAGATGTTTTTAACATTTTGAGCTCTATCGCTAGAAAGTTTTTGATTGTACTCGGTTTTACCAATTTCATCTGCATAACCAGTGATTTCTACGTTCTTACCTGCGTTAGTTTTCAAGTAATTTAATATAAATCCTAAATTATCAGTAGAACCCGTATTAGGGAAACGTTTATCATTATCAAAATAAGCTGCAATATATCCATCATTTATTAATTTCAATACCATTCCATCGCTAACATTGTTGGCAACAGTAGTATTGTTGTTGTTGATAGAGTTATCAATATATTTCTCTAATTCATCAGGAACACCATTGTTATTTTTATCAATCATTCTACCTTTAGTATCAACAGCTACACCTGCAAGCGAATTGTTTTCAACATCCAAATAATCAGGTACTCCGTCTTTATCGGTATCATTCATTAATGTTTCAATATCACCAATTCTTCCTTCCAATTCTTTCATTTCTTTAGTTCTCTTATCTTCAATAATAGCCCAATCGCCATGGATTTTATCTTTTCCAAAAGAATAAGAAAGACCTAAACTAAATGAAACCATTTGTCCTGAAAGGTTGTTTGCAGGATCTGAATTTGTTCCATTCCAATTAAAATGTTGTCTAAAGTTATTAAGAATACTTACGTCAGAGGTAAGAGATAAATTTTTTAAAATTCTAAATTGTGGCGAAAAACCAACTATCAATCCACCGTTTAATTCATTCAAATCATAAACATTTGATTTCATTCTAGAAACTTGAATACCTCCATGGAGTAATAATCCAAAACGTCCGGCAGATTCTTCTATATTAAAAAGACGAATAGCGTTAATAACTCCTTCAAAATTTCCGCGAATTTCTGTAGTTTCAAAGTCTAAACTACCACTTCCTTTTTGGTTTGTAAATTTATCATAATTGAAACTAAGTTTAAAACCAAATTTTGGGCTAAGCATATATCTACCACCTAGACCAAAAGAATTTGCTTGAATTCCACCAAACAATTTGGAAGGATCACTAGAATAGTATCCAGTTTCAAATGGCTTTATCCCTTTGGCTTGACCAACGGTTGCTTCAATTGACCATCTATTATAGGTATCATATATGATTTCTTGATCTGGCTCAACCTCAATAAGTTCTTTATCCTTTGTTGTTGTTTTAGTTTCTTGTCCAAAAGAAACAAGAGTTGTTAATAAAAAAACAGTTAATCCTAATAGGTTTTTCTTCATGACCGAAATTTGAATATTTAAATAAATGTTAAAACTTTACAAATATATAGTATTACATTTAAAATACAATCTTTTTTGCTTCAATATGAGTATTTTTGGATTAATTTTCAAAATTTTCGGCTTTATAAAGTTGAATTTAAATAATTATAAAATGAGATTTCATACTAGAAAATGGGTAAAACCCGAAGATTTAAATCCAAATAGTACTTTGTTTGGTGGTAGATTGTTAGCTTGGATTGATGAAGAATTGGCATTGTATTCTGTTGTTCAATTGCAAAATAATAAAGTTGTTACAAAACACATGACCGAAATTAATTTCAGGAGTTCTGCACGTCAAGGTGATATTGTTGAAATAGGAATTGATGTGGTTCGTTTTGGCACAACATCAATAACACTAATGTGTCAGGTGCGAAATATGATGACTCGTGAAATTATTATTACAATTGATTCTATTACTATGGTAGGATTGGGCGATGATGGAAAACCAATTGTTCACGGAAAAACAAAAATTGAGTATATTAATGATAGAATTAATGATTAATCAGGATTATAAATTTGGTTTCCATCCGAAGGCAATTCAAATATTTCTAAATCAAAAAATGGTGTAGCGGCAATAATATGATCAAAAACATCTGCCATAATGTGTTCATAATTTTCCCATCGTTTATCGTTGGAAAATGTATAAATCTCTAAAGGAATTCCTTGGGATGTTGGTTGCAATTGACGACACATTAGCAGCATTTCTTTATTCAAACCTGGATGATTTTGCAGATAAGTTGTAATGTATTTTCTATACAAACCAAAATTAGTCATGTTTCTTCCATTAATAATCAATGATTTATCAATATTGTTTTGAGTATTGTATTTATTAATTTCGAGTTGCCGGTTGTCTATATAACTTGAAATTAATTGAATACTTTTCAAGGTTTCAAGTTCATCTTCTTTTAAAAAGCGAATAGATTTAGCCTTAATCAATATATATCGTTTTATTCTCCGACCATCTGAGTCAAGCATTCCTCGCCAATTTCTAAATGAATCAGAGATTAAACTATAAGTAGGAATTGTGGTTGTTGTATTGTCAAAATTTCTAACTTTTACAGTGGCTAAATTTATTTCAATAACATCACCATCAGCTCCAAATTTGTCAAAAGTTATCCAATCGCCAATACGAACCATATCGTTTAAAGAAACTTGAACACTAGCAACAAATCCTAAAATAATATCTCTAAATATTAATAAAATTACTGCCGAAACCGCTCCAAGTGTTCCAAAAAGAGTAGCTTTTCCAATGTCAAATATTTTAAAAATAATAACAACAATTCCAAACATCCAAAGGATGATCATAATCACTTGGATGTAGCTATCAATAGGTTTGTCGCTGAATTTTGGTTTTTGCTTTAAATAATCCCGCAAAGCTTTTAGGATACTTCTAACAATCCAAAGTGAAAGAATAATAATGTATATTCTAACAGCTTTATTAAAAAAGTTTTCCCAGTAAACAAAATTATCTAAAATTACTGGAACAGATTTATAAATGAATAAAAAGGGTGTTAGATAAGCAACATATTTTGCCGTTTTATTGGCTATTAAAAAATCATCAAATTTTGTTTTTGTTTTACTGGCCAAGACAGTCATTATGCCAATTAATATTTTTCTGCAAACAAAAAATATTAAAAAAGATATAATACATAAAATCAATAGATTAATTAAAAGACTCAAATAAACAGTTAAGGTGTCTTTAACGTTGTTTTTAATTAAAACATGAGGAATTATACCAAATAATTTTTCTATCCAATTATACATTTCTTATATATTTTTTTTCAATATAAAAGGTGCCAAAAGGAATTAAAGAAGCCAATTGAACGATGGCCAACTCTTTCAAATTCCAATTTTGCCTTTTGGTAATGATAAAGGCTAAAATCACGTATCCAATAAATAAAACACCATGTGCCATGCCAATTGGGAAAAGCAATATCTTGTACAATTCGGGATTAATTTTTTTGATAATCAACATGTTTGAAAAAAGAACCAAATAAGATATTCCTTCGGAAATGGCAATAAATTTGAAAAGATTTGTCATGGTTTTAAAAATTTGATTGCAAAATTAAAGAATAACAATAGAATAGAAGACAAAACATCTTATTTTTGGCATATTTATAACATCTATGAGCAAACGTGATTTAAAAATATATTTATCTGAACTTACCAAAAAACAGCTTCAAGAACAAGTAATGACTCTTTATGAAAAGTTTGGAAATGTAAAAACCTATTATGATTTTGTTTTTAATCCAGATGAAGAGAAACTCAGTAAAGAAGCAAAACTAAAAATTTCGAATGAGTTTTTTCCAATTAATAACAAAAAGCCCAAAATGCGTCGGTCTGTAGCCCAAAAATATATTAAACATTTTATTGAATTAGGAGTCGATTCATTTGTAATTGCAGATATTATGTTGTTTACATTAGAATTAGTGCAATCATTTACAGCCGAAAAGACTATAAAACAAGAAGCATTCTATAAATCGATGTATAATTTATTTAAACAAGTTGCTGATTTTGTGGTAGAAAATGGAATTTTTCATGAATTTCAATCCAGAATAAAATCTATTGAAAATGAGGCTTCTAATCAAAAGTGGATGAACAGTATTGCCTTTTCTATCTTAGTTGAAAAGTTAGAAGATTAAATTTTTGTAAATAATCCTCTTAAATTTTTAATAACCTTTTTTTAAGTGTATTTTTGCAAATTAGCAAAAACGATATGTCTAAAAAAGATACTTTTTCCGATTTAGAAGATAAAAAAGAACTTTATAACTATCAAGAAATTGATATAAAAAAGATTTTTGACAAGCTTGATTCTGCTCCAAGCAATTATCACTTATTGTATCAATTGCCAACTGGTGGCGGAAAAACTGTTATTTTTTCGGAAATTGTTAGACAATATATTGCTAAATACAATAAAAAAGTTGTTGTCTTAACACATCGAATAGAACTTTGTAAGCAAACTTCAAAAATGCTAACAAGTTTTGATGTTAAAAATAAAATAATCAATAGTAATATTAAAGAATTACCTGATCAGCATGAGTATTCCTGTTTTGTAGCAATGGTAGAAACATTAAAAAACAGACTAAAAGATGAAAAATTATTAATTGATAATGTTGGTTTAGTAATTATTGATGAAGCTCATTATAATTCTTTTAGAAAATTATTTAGCCAATTTAAAAAATCATTTATTCTTGGTGTTACAGCCACGCCTTTAAGCTCAAACATTAAGCTGCCAATGTATCAAAATTATAACGAATTAATAATTGGTGATACAATACAATCGTTAATTGATAAAGGTTTTTTAGCCAAAGCAATTACGTATAGTTATGATGTTGGTTTAACGTCGTTAAAAGTTGGTATTAATGGTGATTATACAGTAAAATCTTCCGATGACTTGTACATGAATATGGTGATGCAAGACAAACTTTTGCATGCCTATATTGAAAAATCATTAGGAAAAAAAACATTGATTTTTAATAATGGAATAAATACATCGCTATATGTTTATGAAACCTTTAAAGAAGCAGGTTACCCTATAAAACACTTAGACAATACAACTTCAAATGACGCTCGCAAAGAAATTTTAAAATGGTTTAAACATACACCAGATGCAATTTTAACATCAGTAGGAATTTTAACTACAGGGTTTGACGAACCAACAGTTGAAACCATAATTCTAAACAGAGCTACAAAATCATTAACACTTTATTATCAAATGATTGGTAGAGGCTCAAGAAAATTAGAAAATAAAGACGAATTCAATGTTATTGATTTAGGAAACAATGCATTACGATTTGGTTTGTGGAACGAACCTGTTGATTGGCAATATATTTTTAAATATCCAGAATATTTTCTTGAAAATCTTAGAGAAGATGCCGAAATTGAACGAAATTTCAATTATGAAATGCCCGAAGTTATTCGAAAAAAATTCAAAAAATCAACAGATATTACTTTTGATGTTGAAGAAGAATTTAAAAAGAATTTAGCATTAAATCAACGTTCTAAAATTGTTATAGAAAAATCTATAAAACAACATGCTACCATGTGTGTTGAAAATTCGACTGAACTTTATGAAGCTCGTTCACTTTCCAAATTGTTAAATGACGATATTGAAAGTAGGGTTAAAAAATTTGTTAATTGTTTAGGGAAAACAAGTAAAAATTATCGTGAATGGCTGATTGATGATTATAAACAAAAACTATCATCAGAAATTGGTAAAATTTATAGAAATTCAATTCTTTAAAAGTTTAGATTTACTCAAAAAAGCACCTTTTTTATTTCAAATTTCACTTCTGTAATTAATTTGACATGCACTACGTCGATATTAAATCCATGTTTGTGCAGTTCGTCGATAAAATTTCTATGTTTAACTGATTTATTGTCAGAAATATTGATAAGTTTCTAATATAAAATAAATTTGTACCATAATTATTTGTTAAAATTAATTGATGTAATAATTCAGCTAAATTTTACAATAATAATCAAATTTTAAGATGGCAAAAAAACACGATGTATTATTGATTTTAGAAGGAACTTATCCATACAATGGAGGAGGAGTTTCCACTTGGTCACATATGTTGTGTAATGAGGTAAAGAATGCAAACTTTAATTTGTATTCAATTAATGCCAATTTTGAAATTAAGCCAAAATATACTTTAGGCGAAAATGTTAAAAATGTTATTCAAGTTCCTCTTTGGTCTCCACTTGAGCCACAGGAAATGATTGACTACGGTAAAAAATATCACAAAATTGTAAAAGATAAAGAACGCTCTGATGAAAAAGACATTCAAGCAATATTCTTACCAATTTTTGTTAAATTAATCAAAAGTATTTACTCTGACACTCGTTCGGTTGAAGATTTCGATTCGATTATTTATGCAATGTGGAAATATTTTCAAACTCATGATTACAAAAAAACAATGTTGCATGATTGTGTTTGGAAATCATTTTGTAATCTAGTAAACGAAATCATTTCCAACGATAAAGAAAATGCTACTCTATTTGATTTAACACTTGGTATGAGATGGATTTACCGCTTTTTAATACCACTTTCTATTGATGTTCCAAAGGCTGATATTTCGCATTTAACCATTTCAGGTTTTCCAGTAATTCCAGCATTGGTTTTAAAATATAAATATGATACGCCAATAATTGCTACTGAGCATGGAGTTTTTATTAGAGAACGATTAATTGCTATTAATACTTCTGAGTATTCATTTTTCTTGAAGAAATTATTAATTCGTTTCTCAGAGAGTATAACCGAATTAGTATATTACAAAGCAGACGCAATTATTTCAGTAAATAAATTCAACATGACATGGGAGCGAATGTATGGCGCAAACCCGGATAAATTAGAAGTAATTTATAATGGAGTTGATCATAAATTATTTGTTCCAAAACCAAAACCAGAAGTAACTAAAAACATTCCGACTGTAGTTGCTGCTGCAAGAATTTTTGAGTTAAAAGACATTTTAACAATGATTCGTTCTTGTGCTGTAGTTAAAAAAACAATTCCAAATGTTCAGTATTTGGTTTATGGTGATAATGATGCAGTGCCAGAATATACTAAAGAATGCAATAGATTAATAGAAGAGTTAGGAATTACTGCTAATTTTAAATTAGCAGGTTATCATTCAAAGCCTCACGAGTTATTCTGTGAAGGCGATATTTCAATACTAACTTCTATTTCAGAAGGATTTCCATACACAGTTATCGAATCTATGAGTTGTGGAATTCCAGTTGTTGCTACTGATGTTGGAGGTGTTTCCGAAGCATTAGACTCTTCAACAGGTTTTATTTGTAAACCTAAAGATTTTGAAGAAATAGCCAGTAGAGTGGTAGAATTACTTCAAAATGATGAGTTAAGAATGAAAATGGGTAGAAATGCTCGTGAAAAAGTAATCAACAATTTTACAATCGATAAGTTTATCAAAGGATATGAATATGCTTATGATAGAATAATAGCTGAAAAAGAACAATTATCAGCTCACCCAATATTTATTCAAATGGATGCTCAAGAAGCACAAGAAGCTTCTTAATACTTTTTTTTAAAAGAGTTTTCATTATTTGCCCTAACCTACAATGAAAAATCATTTCGAAAATATAGACCTTTTGGTGCAAAGCATCAAAGAAAAAATTGGTAAACCCGTTAGCACCAGAGTGGTGATGGCAACTATAGAGTCTTTGGGTATAAGAGATATTGACGTTCCAACCGATTATGGATTTGAGTCTATAAAAAGTTTAGCAGAATATATTTTTAAAGAAATCAATGCTCTTCCAGATTATCATGATTTAAAAAACACTAAAGAATTAGAAGATAATCAACTCAATAAGACTATACAAGTTTCTGACTATCTTCATGTCAAAGCAAAACTTTTTGCAAAACACTATCCATTAGGAATTCTGCATTTACTTCCAGTTTTTTTACAAATTGCAGCAATTATTTTGTTTGGTTATTCATTATGGACTTACATTGGTTTTAATGAAATTCAATCAACAGCAGTTGTTTTAGGGGTTATGTTGGGGCTAATCATCACTGGAGGCTTTGTTCAGGTAATTGGGAGACAAGCAACATTTTATTGGAATTATGATGATATTCAAATGGTAAAAACTACCGTCTTTTACTTAATTAAAAAAGGAACACAAATTCTTTTTATAATTATTATGATATTAACTTTTCTGAATTTTATACTTCATTTATTTCCATTTCTATTACTATTTGTCATTTTTATATATGCTTTTTTAATTGGATTGTTGCTTTTAGTTTTAGCACCTTTGCACACAATCAAACAGCGATGGGTTATTTCTGTTGCAATTCTTGTTGGAACAACGATTTCAGTTTGCCTTAAAGAAAAATCGATATTGCTTACATATATTACGCATTGGATTGGAATTTTTAGCGCAATTATAATAGCAATGCTTTTCTTAGTAATTTATTTTAAATATAAAATTGGTAAAAAACAAAACAATACTAATATTAGATTCAAAACACCAATTTTATTGTATCAAAATTACAAGTATTTCATTTACGGAATGTCGGTATATCTATTTATCTTCATTGATAGAATTCTTGCTTGGACAGCTGATTCATCGGGGAAATTACCGCTTATTATTTATTTTGAAAAAGATTATGAACTAGGAATGGATTTAGCAATATTAGTTTTTCTTCTGATGACAGGAGTTTTGGAATATAGCATCGTTTCTTTTTCAAAATTCTTAGACATTGGTCAAAAAATCATTTCCAATTCATCAATAGAAAAGTTTAATAAACAATTTTTAAAAATGTATTGGTACAATATAATGATGCTTTTTATGACTTTTGTTCTAATATCTATATTAATCTATTTTATAATTTATGCACCTTGGGGATATAGAGGACAATTTAATCAAATTTTAGATTCAAAGAGTATTATTGTTTGTGTGATAGCAGGGTTTGGGTATTTTTTCCTAGCATGGGGAATGTTAAACTCGTTGTATATGTTTACGCTTGGAAGACCAAATAAACCTGTTAAAGGATTAGTTATAGCTTGTATTATTAATTTAGCTATTGGATTTATATTGAGTAGATTTGTAGCTTACGAGTATAGTGTTGTAGGAATGTTGTTTTCATCAATATTCTTTATGCTATTTACATTTAGAGCAAGTAAAAAGTTTTTTAGAAATTTAGATTACTATTACTATGCAGCATATTAAGTTATATTTATTGCTTTTCTCTTTTGTATTAATTTCAAATATGATAGGTACTCATCACAATAAAAATACAGTTTTGTTTTGCTATGGTAAAGTGAAAGCCAGTCAGATTAAGAATTATAGTCATGTAATTCTTGAATCAGCACAGTTTACAGCTTCGGAAATAAAGCAAATAAAAAAAGTAAACAAAACAGTTGTTGCCTATGTAAGTTTGGGTGAAATAAACAAAACTTCCAAGCATTTCAATGAATTAAAAGGGTTGACTTTAGGAAAAAACAAAAATTGGGACAGTTATTATTTAGATTTAAAATCTGAAAAAACAAAAAAAGTATTGATTTCTGCTATTCAAGAAGCTATTGATAAAGGTTTTGACGGAATGTTTTTAGATAATATGGATAATTTTTCAAAATTTGGTCCACAAAAAGAGGATGGAAATGAATTAGTTCAATTTATAAAGTTTTTATCAGAAAAATTTAAAGGAAAAATATTTATACAAAATGCAGGATTAGATTTTTTGGCCGAAACCAATAAATATATAAATGGAGTTGTGGTTGAATCTGTGGCTAGTGATTATTCGTTTAGAACAAAAAAATATAAATTAAGAGCTGAAAATGATTTTAATTCTAGAATTGCAACAATCAACGAAGCTGTTTCAAAATACAAAACTACATTTATTTTGGTTGAATATGCTGATGATAAAGTCTTGTTTGATAAAATAGCAACACGATTACTAAATTATGATTTTCACTATTTTGTTGGAAAAATTAATTTACAAACGATACCAAATTATAATTCTAAAAAATGATATATTCGGTAACCATAGCATTAGGTTTTGTTAGACTATGTCTATTGGTTTTGGTATTGTTTTACTTGAACCGAAAATTCGTAAATTATCGTAAACCTGAAAATATCTTTGATTTTATAGCCAATCAATGGTTTAAATACGGAAGTATTTTAGTGATTTTACTTTTCACTTTGGTGCAACTAAGAATATATAATTTATTCAATACTTTAATTATTTTCTTTTTTATAATAGTCATTGACTATATTGGAATGAAAAAACTTAAAAAAGCTTTAACATTTAGTTCAAAAAAAGTTAGAAAAAAAACCTTTGAGCTAATTAAAAATATAGAACTAAAAAAAGATTGGTCCTATTATTTAACTACAAAAACAGATAAAAGTGTTAGAAAACAACGCCTTTGGTTAATGGTGTTATTATTCATTCTTGGATTTGTTACTTTCTTTAGCCGATACTATTTCACAAAATATGACGTTTATGCATTATCCAATCTTTGGATATTAGAATTAGAACAAGTTGTTGAATTTAATAAGCAAAACTGGTTTCTTAATGGAGTTTCGCCTGTTGGAGAATTGGCAATGATCAATTTCTATAGTAAAATTTCTAGTATTTCGCCCGAGATTGCTTTAGAATCTATGGGAATTATTGAATCAGTATTAATTGGAGTATTACTATTTTGGACTATTAGCAAGATTACCACATCAAAAATAATTGCCCCAATAGTGGCTTGTTTGTTTTTTGCACTATGTTATGTTTTATCGCCAATAAATATCTTTTATATTCTACAACATAAACCAATGTTTTTGGCATTGTCATTAGCAATTCCTGGAATGGTATTTTATTTAAACCCAACTTTGCTAAAGTTTAACAAAAAAAATTACTTCTATAATTTCGTTTTTGCTTTCGTAGCCATTGGATTGGTTGATATGTTTACATTATTATTAATGGTATTGCCTTTTGTAATCATAGGATTTATCTTTTCTAAAAAAGAATTTATAGCTCATAAATTAATAGCCCTAAAAGCATTTGTAATCTCAATAGTCTTATTAGCGATAATTTATGGAACATCTTGTTATTTAATTGGATATGATTTCGATGTCTTTTTAAATTCAAGTTTAATTGCTGCAAGTTCTTACACCTATTTTCCACATTTAATTTTGCCTTATAATGTTTTAATGAGTTATTATATAGTTGCTTCGTTAGCAATAATTTTAATTCTATTAGTACTGACCTATGGATTTAAAGAAAATTGGCATGAAGCATTTAGTTTTTTAATTCTATTTATATTTTTAATTCTATTAAGTAATGTAAAAAACGAATGGATAGATAATGCTACACTAAAACAAGCAATAGCTATTTATATCCCTATTTTCATAGGAATAGCAATTGGATTATTATTGCGAATACTCAATCCAATCTTTAAAAAAATCCAGTTTTTAACACCCTATTTTGCTGGTGTTTTAATTGTAGCAATATGTTTTGCCGCTTTTCATTTTCAATCTCCAGAATTCAATAAATTAAAAAAATCAGACACAACAGCAAGAAAAATATTAGATGCTTATGAAAATATTACTAGCGAATTCTTTCCGTTTTCATATTCAGTAGTTAATGATTATTCAACACATTCTATTAGTACTAATCAACACTTTTTTGTCAATTACGAAGATTTTTTAAACAATTATCTGGATAAAGATTATCAATATTTTAAATATCGCAAAAAAATTAAATATCTAAAAAATCATTCGGAAATTGTTTTGCCAAAAAGTGTAATTGTTTTTCTTTATAAAAAGAAAGCAACCAAATTAAGTTCACTAGCAGAAAGTTATAAATTGTCATCAAAATTAAAATTGCAATTAGACGTTTTGAAGAGTAGAGGCAGAAAAATTGATATTATTTATTCAAATGAAATTTTTGATGTATATGAAATTATAAATGAACCAAATGAAGCTAGAGTAAAAAACCTTATTTTTAAATTATGATTACTAGTAAAATAAATCTAAATAAATCAATACTTTTTATTGTCTTTTTGCTAATTGCAACAAGTTGTGGAAAACTTGAAAATTTAAGCAATTCAGGTGAATTCAATTTTTTTAACTCAGATGAAGATGGAAGAGTTTTAAGACGATACACTAATATAGGACCAAACAATCCAACATTAATTCAATTTGTCCTTGATAATAATAATGTTGAATGTTCAAAGGCTTATAATAATCTCAAAAAAACTTGCGAGTACACTAAAATTTCCTTGAAAAGTATTCCATTGAAACAATGGAATTTATCACCCCAAATTTCAGAAACAACAAGGGTATTGTGTCTCTTTGATACCAAAAGCATAAATTCATCAACTATTGATGCTATTACTATGTTTGTTGCTAAAGGAGGAACGTTATTTTTACCTTTCAATAGCGAGGATAAGAGGTTTAATTTTCTAATCGGACTAAATCCTGAATCGCATTTAGAAATAGATATTACATCATCAGGCTATAATTTTAAAATTCCTGTTTTACCCAATTATGCCAATAAAAAATTTGAGAGAGACCTTATTTTTTATGGTTATAAACGAAGTAATTTTAAACAAAACATAAAAGTTTTATCGACTGCAGCAAATAATGATACATATCCTTTAATTACTGAAAACAATATAGGAAACGGAAAAGTTATTTTTTACAACCTTTCAACATCTCTTGAAAAAATGGATCGAGGATTAGCTTTTTCTGCTATCCTAAAGGGTTTAGAAGGTGTTCCTTATCCAATAGCAAATGTTTCGGTCATTCATTTAGATGATTTTCCTTCTCCTGTTTATGATATATATGAAGAACCTGTTAAATCTGAATTTAATCAAAACATTGCTCAATATGTACAAAAAACATGGTGGCCAGACATGCTCAAACTTGCAGATGAATATGATTTAAAATATACTGCACTAACAGCATTCGATTATAATAATAATATTCAACCGCCATTTTTGTTTAGTCAATGGGATAGTTATAAAGCTACAATAAATAAAAGAACTGAAATTGTAAGCGATTGGTTGGCAAAAGATGTACTAAACAAAGGTCACGAACTTGGTTTCCATGGTTATAATCACGTTTCATTACTTCAAAATGAATGGAAAAATGCAGAGTTTACAAGATTAGCTTTAAATTCGGCTGAAAAAAAATGGAAAATCAATGGTTATGGAAATTTACCAGTTACATACGTTCCGCCATCCAATGATATAGATAAATTTGGTTTAATACAATTAAGTAAAGGTATGCCTTCTGTTAAGTTTATGTGTAGTACCTATACAGGTGAATTTCAAGAAGGTGGAAATAGAGAATTTGATTTTGAACCTTTAGAACCAAACCTTTTTGATTTTCCAAGAACTTCAAGTGGTTTTTATTTAAAAGAAAAAGATGATTATTCGTTAAATTCTACTTATTTGATTACTGGAATTTGGTCACACTTCGTTCATCCTGATGATATTTTTCAAATTCCGAATGCTAATAATAAAAGTCAAGGAAACTATGGTTTGAGAAATAGTGATGGACTAGGTTGGCATACAACGCCAGGTTCAAAAAGAGCCATGTTTCCTTTGTTTAAAAACTTAATTGCAGAAATGAAATTGCGATATCCACAAATGCGATTTGTTAAAGCAGCAGACGGAGGTTATTTAGTAAATGATTGGCGTGCTTCAAAGTTTATTCACAAGTCTAATAATGGGATTTATTCAGTAGAAGAAACTAAAAATGATGAGTCACTTACTCAAAAACAATACTGGTTTTTATATGGAAGTTATGAAAATCAAAAAAGGATTGAAAATCAGTTGAAAAGTGATAACGCAGTTTACAAAAAAACACCTTTCCTTGAAGGTTATTTGTACTCAGTTTATACTGACGAGCCAAGAATAAACTCAATTGATTTAGGCTATAAATCTGCTGATGCATTAGCAAGTTTATATCTTGTTGAACAATCGGTAAAAAATGAATACAAAGCTTATTTACAGCGTGTAATTGACTTTCAAAAAGAAGAAATTTATGTTGACACCTCAGAGGAAGCTCATAGAAAAGAAGTTGAGGCATTACGGTTAAAAATGATTTCTACGCCAGAAATTGATAAAACAACTTGGAATAAATATACCACTTTTTTAACATGGGAAGAAAGAGGAAATGAAGTTTGGGATATGCTTGTTGAACATATAAAAAAATATTCATCAAAGAATAACATCATGTATTCGGCAGAATTGAATAGAATTGTTGATTATCGTTCCGAAACTGAGCGAGAAAAATGGTTGCGAATGCAGTTTCAAGCGGATCCAACTAATAAATCAGTTTTAGTAGATTACATTGCAAGTTATAATTCTCCCGAATACAAAGAGTACATCAAGCAAGCATTAGATTATCTATTAAAAATTGATAACTCTAAAGAAGCTAAGATTTTATATTTGGACTATTTATTAAACTATGAACCAAACAATGCTTTACTCTTATTAGAAAATATTGAACCTTCATCTGAGTATGAAAATATAGCAACAGCGATAACTTGGTTATATGCTGATAATAATGACTTCAAAAAAGCAATAGAATGGTCTGTTTTTGCAAATGAAATTGATTTTTATACAAAAATGACTTGGTATATTGAAGCTAAAGATTACGAAACATTAGTATTAGAATACACAAAATATATTACTACGAATCCAAATGATAATAAAGTAAATGCACTGATGAGCTCAACCTATCATGAAATGGGCAAGTTTAAAAACTCGTGGGTAATTGCAGATGATTTGCCTAATGATTTCGAAGAAAAAGAAGTTTTACGGGCAATGCTAAATAAAGATGTTGAATATGAAAATAGAGAATTAATAGATGATTTAATTAAAAATCACAAAGCACTTTTCTATCCAGAAACTTTAGAAAGATTACTAAAAAATCAACGTAAAGAATTTGGAAATTATTTAAATTTAGTTTCGGGCTTAGAAACAAATCAAGAAAAAAATTCATCTGTAAAGAATGTAGTAAGTTATAATGTATATGACAAAAAAATGAATTTGCATTCTATAGGTGGTACTTTTAGTAGAATGTATAAATTAGATTTTGATATTAGTGATGTTAATGATAATATAACCCAAGATATTGTTGGTATTGAATATCGATTTACTAGAGCGGTAAAAGAAAATAAAATTAATTATTGGTCAGGCTCAAGAATTGAGTATAGCAATCAAAGTTCATTATTTTTTCATTTTAAAGCTGGAGCTATTCTAAATAAATTAAAAAACTACAAATCTTTAGAGTTAAAAATAGCACCTGCAGAATCTGGAGCAGCTTATAGTAAAAATATTTATAGATTTCAAATGAATTATTATCAAGATATTTTCTTTTTAAAATATTTAAACGCTACTATTTCATTGGAAGGAAATTTTTATAATAGTAGTAAAACTAAAGAAACACAATATTTTACCAAAGAAACCTATGAGGGTTCGGGTACTGTTAAGCTATTTTATGATGAAGGTAAAGATCAAAATTTTAAAATATTACCATTTGTAGAATCTTCTTATTCTCAAGGCTCAATAAAAGGAGATTTTAGAGAATTACTAAGAACAGGGTATCCATATTGGATGATTGACAACCGTTTTTATTATGGTGGTGGTTTAGGATTTAAAATAGGGAAGGAGTCTAATAATTTTAATTTAAGAGTAGAAGGCTCTTATTTTAAAGACGATTTTAGTGATAATTTTCAACGATTTAATGGTGTCGCCAATTATTTACTCTTCGACTATACTGAAATTAATGTAAACTTTGAACTCTTTGTTCAATCATTATATTATTCTAATGCAATTCAAGTAGGTATAAAACATTCGCTAAAAAAACGAAATAAGAAATAAAAAAAGGAGCAAATTTGCTCCTTTTTTTATTTTAGAAATCAGAAATAGAAATTAATGTTTAATAATAATTCTTTTTGTGGTGTTAATTGTTCCATTCTCTAATTTTAATAGATAGACGCCATCAGACAAACTTTCGGTATTTAACGCTAACTTATTATTATCAATTTGATTTGAAATTACACCAAAGTTTTGTCCAAGAGTATTAAACAATGTTGCTTTGTAATCTGTAATGTTTTCTAATTCAATGACCAATTCTTGGTTTGCAGGTATTGGATAAATTACAGGATCAATTATAACATTATCAGCAATAGCCAATGCTTGTCCAATATTTATAGTGAACTTTAAGTCATTATATCCTGTTGATGCTTCCCAAGTGTCTTGATTTGCAAAACGAATTGAGTATTCTGGACGAGTACTAAGAGTAGCCGATTTATCAGGTAAATTTAAATACATTTTATAACTTCCTGGAGCAATTGTTGTTGGTAAAACTAAATTTTCGTTGATGGTAATTACGTTTGCGCCAGTCCAAAATTGAGGTTTTGATGTCAATGGCAGCGAATATTGTTGTCCAGAAACCGTATTTTTTAATATGATATATGCTGTTCTTGGATTGTATAACGATGCAAAACCAGTATTTTTTAATCGTATTGTAATTGGCATAATACCACCACCTGTAGCCGAATTTGGAAAAGTATTATTTGTAAACTCAAAACGATAACCTAATCTCTTTTTAATATCGTTCAAACAATTACTTTCCGTAAACTCATCAATAACTTCTGGATAATAATCCATGTTCATATAAGACCAGTGAAAAAGAGCCATTTCAGAAGTACCAACATTACAATTTGAGCGATTTGGATCGAAATCACAAGTTTCTCCACCCATTGGTAAGTAGCTCGTTTCTTGGGACAAGTAGGGATATTCGGTGTTTGTGTTAATATATGTACCCACATCTGAGCTATCTGATAAAAAACAATCATTGTGGTGTCCAACTCTTCCAATATCTAATCTATTTTCAACTTGCGTTTGATTAATTGGAGTAGTTGTATTGTACATTTTTTGTTTATAACGAGGTGTTCTAATTTGAACTGTACGATCAGCAGGAATAGCATTTAAAATAGCTTCTAATATCTCTTTACGATTTGTATAATCTGCATTGGTTGGGTTTGATCCACCAAAATGATCACTATAATACCATTCACCCCATGTACCTATAAATCCGGCTTGTACAGTTGCAATCACATCTCCATTGTTTCTCAAAATATCTGATAACTGTTGAATATGTGCTAATATCTGACTCTTGCTAGCATCTCTTTGTCCAGCATTAGTTTCACTTGAATAGGCAAAACGAACAATACACTTGATACCAGCATTTCTAATTTTATTTAAATCATTCTGAATATTATTTAAATATGTTTGTGATATTGGTGCATTTAAAAAATCCTCTAAATAGAATAATCGTAGAATCAAAGTAATTTTTTCGTTATTTCTATAATTCGACAAAGTAGTTTGAGTCAAATTGGAATAATTAGAAGAAGATGTTTCCTTATGATGATAAAAACCTCTTTCAGGGTTTGAAAAATTTTCAGTCGATACTGAATAATTAACAGTAGTTGTCTGTGTGTATCCTATTAAAGTAAATAATAAGAATAACATTTGAATAAATAATTTTTTCATAATCACTAATAGGTTAAGTTTTAATTTATTATTACTAATCAATTTTTGAGTTTGGGGGAATTCAAAAACTGTTCGTTACAAATCTATATAGATTAAGTGTATATTTTATCGATTAAATGAAAAAAAATGCATTATTTTTCGATGAAATGCATAAAATCAAATAATTATTAAGAAAATTACCTTATAAAACATGGTGTTTTATGTGAAAAAAGAGATTTTTTATAAAAAAAAGATATTAACAAACTGTAAAACAATTGTTTATAACTCATTCTTTTTTAAGTTTTTTAGTATTATTTTATTTTAATTTTACATTTTAAAAACTAAAGTGAATAGATTTACTTCCAATTTTAAACTAATATCTATTCATTTTTTAATTATATTTTATCAAAAATGATTTGTTAGATTTATAATTTTATTGAACTATAATTTATATTATGTAAAATAGAATTTTTTACTTTCTACCTCTAATATTTGTTTATAAGATATTTAAAAACTTGCGTTTTATTAACCTCAATGTCTATATCTATTCTTAAATTTGTACAATAACCTGTTAGATACAAATGAATACAATTATTTCAAATATTGCTCACTTTTTAAAAGAACACGAACCTTTTACATATTTAACTAGTGATGAATTAAATTCAATTGCTTCAAATATTGGCATTATAAATCTTGAAAAAAATAAAACTTTATTTCAAATGGAAGATGCTTTGCATGACACGTTTTATGTTGTTGCTTCTGGAGTAATAAATTTAACCTTTATTGCTGATGGTGAAGAGATTATTTTAAACAAATGCTACGCCGGTGATGTTTTTGGACTAAGGCCGTTTTTTGCCAAAAACAATTATATGATGACAGCAAAATCTAGAGAGGATTCAATTGTTTATGCAATACCTATTGCTATATTCAAACCTTTTGTTTCTCAAAATTCGAGTATTCTTGATTTTCTTTTAGAAAATTTTGCCACAAATACACGAAGTTCACTTGATCAAGAAAATGGAACAACAGCATCGGATGGTATTTATAGTAACAAAACGGGAGAAATTCAATACTTTCAATCATTAAGTTATAATAAAACTCCATTAAAAATCAGCCAAAAACAACTCGCTAAAGATGTTGCTCAACTTATGTCTGATAATTTGATTGACAGTGCAATAATAGTTGACGATAACCACTTTCCTATTGGAATTGCTACAGATACTGACTTTAGAAGTAAAATTGCAAATGGTAGATTTCCACTAAATTCTGAAATATACAAAATCATGTCTTCTCCAGTATTTACTGTTCCAGAAAACATTTCTGTAGCCGAAGCACAACTTTTGCTTCTAAAATACAATGTTAGTCATCTTTGTGTGACTAAAGACGGCTCTGATAAATCATCAATTTCAGGAATCATCTCCGAACATGACATTGTGGTAGCACAATCAAATAATCCAGGCGTGTTAATAAAACAAATTAAAAAAGCATTAACTCCTAAAGAATTAAAGCAAGTTAGAGAAAAATTGACCGAATTGGTGCAATCCTCTATCTCAAAGAATATCCCAATTCCTCATATATTTAACATTACAGGCGAAATAAATTTTGCTATTATTAAACGTGCAATCGAAATCGCCATTCTCGATTTAGGATCACCTCCAGCTAGATTTTGTTGGATTAGTATTGGTAGTCAAGCTCGTAAAGAACAACTGCTATTAACCGATCAAGATAGCATTTTAGTTTTTGAAGATGTTGCGCAAGAAAAGTACCGTGATGTTAAAGATTATTTTGTAAAACTAGCAAAAAGAGCCACAACAATTTTAGAAAAAACAGGTTTTTATTATTGCCCAAATAATCACATGGCAAGTAATCTTATTTGGTGTAAATCGTTGACAGAATGGATTAAACAATATGACAATTGGATGAAAACACCAGGAGAAAAATCAAATGAAATTGGAAGCATATTTTTTGATATTGAAATGGTTATTGGTGAAAACAAAATAGAAGATACTATAGTGGAAACAATTATTAGTAATTCTAAAAACAATACTTTGTTTTTTGATTATTTGGGAAATAATGCGCTGCACAAAGAGCCATCATTAACTTTTTTCAAAAAATTTAATGTCGAAGAAGAAGGTCAACATAAAGGTAAATTTGACATAAAAAACAAAGCCATAATGCCATTAGTTGATGGTGCTCGATTATTTGCTTTAAGTATGCAGTTAAAAGGTGTAAATAATACATACTTGCGTTTTAAACAATTAGCTATTGTTGATCCGAAATTTGCTGAAATCTATTTAAATTGCGCCGAATCTTTTTTAATTTTAACAAATTTTAGAACATTAGAAGGTTTAAAGAATGACACTTCGGGTGAATTTATTAATTTGGAAGAACTCACCAAAATTGATAAAGAAAAATTAAAAAATGCTTTACTGCCAATGAAAGAATTGGAAGATTTAATAAAAGATAAATTTCAACTAACTCAGTTTTCCTAATGTTTGATTGGATAAAAAATATTAATAAAGAACATCCTGAATTTTGGAAAAACTATCTTGAAAAATTTGAATCGAAAACAAAAACAAAAAGATATGTTATTCTGAATACAGAAACTAGTGGTTTGAATCCCAAAAAAGATGTTATATTATCTTTTGGTGCTATTGGTATTGAAAATGATATTATTAAAGTAAATGATGCTTTGGAATTGGTTATTTTACAATACAAATACTTACATGACAATGGATTATCAAACGAGTTTATCATCGAAAGTAGTTTGCCGAAATTTGCAGAACCAACAGGTATAGAAGAATTGATAAATTATATTGGCAATGCAACATTGGTTGGACATAGAATTCATTTTGATATTGAAATGATTAACGAGGCTTTAGATAGAATAGATTGTGGCAAAATTAAAAACGAAGCATTAGATATTGAAATTATGCACCAAAAGCTTTATGAAGAAATCAATAAACCTTATTCGTTAGACGATTTAGTAAAAACATACAAAATTCCCGTTTCCGAGAAAAATTTTGCTTTAGACGATGCCTATTCTATGGCATTGCTTTTTTTGAAGTTAAAATCTAGACTCGGATTTTAATCAAATAAAAACCCACTCACGAGGAATGGGTTTCTAAAGATCTGTCAAAATCAAACAAAACAATAATCAAACTATTTTTTTATAAACATGTTGGTGTAAAATTTTCTGCCTGTTTCTGGGTCGATAGTTACAGAAATACCAAAGTGAGTAAAATCACCTTCGATATTGGC